>NZ_CP120211.1:0-2390000 GCF_005144435.2 Agrobacterium leguminum | reverse complement strand
AGATGGCTTAGTCGGCCGGAATTGGTGGAGGGGTTGGAGGTAGGAAGGATCGCTTGTCCGAGGCATGTTTGTTGTTTGAAGGTTTAGGCCTTCATCTGATGGACATGCTGGATTGATGTTGCCTGACCGCGCATCACCGGATGATATCTCGAGAAGCTGGTCTTAATGGTATGGCTTCGAGGTGCACCGGCGTGCCCTCAAAGAAGACCGTACCGACACGTCGATGTCATCATGAACTGACTTGATTGTAAAAGGTAATCAGGTTGCCGTTCCTTTGGAACGGCTATGGATGAGCATAGACAATGAGAACGAAGAAGTGAATTAAGGGCATTTGGTGGATGCCTTGGCATGCACAGGCGAAGAAGGACGTGATACGCTGCGAAAAGCCGTGGGGAGCTGCGAATAAGCTTTGATCCATGGATCTCCGAATGGGGCAACCCACCTTAAATGCTTGGAAAATCCAAACCGTCTTCGACGGCTTGGGTTTCCAAGCATTGTGATAAGGTATCTTACTTTCGAATACATAGGGGTAAGAAGCGAACGCAGGGAACTGAAACATCTAAGTACCTGCAGGAAAGGACATCAACCGAGACTCCGCAAGTAGTGGCGAGCGAACGCGGACCAGGCCAGTGGCAATGATGAATAAAGCGGAACGATTTGGAAAAGTCGGCCATAGAGGGTGATAGCCCCTTACGCGTAGAACAGTCATTGTCCTTGAGTAGGGCGGGACACGTGAAATCCTGTCTGAACATGGGGAGACCACTCTCCAAGCCTAAGTACTCGTGCATGACCGATAGCGAACAAGTACCGTGAGGGAAAGGTGAAAAGCACCCCGACGAGGGGAGTGAAATAGAACCTGAAACCGGATGCCTACAAACAGTCGGAGCCCGCAAGGGTGACGGCGTACCTTTTGTATAATGGGTCAACGACTTAGTGTAACTAGCAAGCTTAAGCCGGTAGGTGTAGGCGCAGCGAAAGCGAGTCTGAATAGGGCGATTGAGTTAGTTGCATTAGACCCGAAACCGAGTGATCTAGCCATGAGCAGGCTGAAGGTTGGGTAACACCAACTGGAGGGCCGAACCCATAACTGTTGCAATAGTTCGGGATGACTTGTGGCTAGGGGTGAAAGGCCAATCAAACTCGGAAATAGCTGGTTCTCCGCGAAATCTATTTAGGTAGAGCGTCGACCGAATACCCTCGGGGGTAGAGCACTGGATGGGCTATGGGGACTCACCGTCTTACTGATCCTAACCAAACTCCGAATACCGAGGAGTACTAGTCGGCAGACACACGGCGGGTGCTAACGTCCGTCGTGAAAAGGGCAACAACCCTGACCTCCAGCTAAGGTCCCCAAGTCATGGCTAAGTGGGAAAGGATGTGAGGATCCCAAAACAACCAGGATGTTGGCTTAGAAGCAGCCATCATTTAAAGAAAGCGTAACAGCTCACTGGTCTAAATAAGGGTCTTTGCGCCGAAAATGTAACGGGGCTAAAGCCATGCACCGAAGCTGAGGATTTGCACTTTGTGCAAGTGGTAGCGGAGCGTTCCGTAAGTCTGTGAAGGCGGACCCGTGAGGGCTGCTGGAGATATCGGAAGTGCGAATGTTGACATGAGTAACGATAAAGGGAGTGAGAGACTCCCTCGCCGAAAGACCAAGGGTTCCTGCTTAAAGTTAATCTGAGCAGGGTTAGCCGGCCCCTAAGACGAGGCGGACACGCGTAGTCGATGGGAACCACGTTAATATTCGTGGGCCTGGTGGTAGTGACGGATCTCGTGTGTTGTTCAACCTTATTGGATTGGTTGGGCGGCGAAGAGGTTCCAGGAAATAGCTCCACCGTATAGACCGTACCCGAAACCGACACAGGTGGTCAGGTAGAGTATACCAAGGCGCTTGAGAGAACTATGTTGAAGGAACTCGGCAAATTGCACGCGTAACTTCGGAAGAAGCGTGACCCTTTTGTACGCAAGTATGATGGGGTGGCACAGACCAGGGGGTAGCGACTGTTTATCAAAAACACAGGGCTCTGCGAAGTAGCAATACGACGTATAGGGTCTGACGCCTGCCCGGTGCTGGAAGGTTAAAGGGAGGGGTGCAAGCTCTGAACTGAAGCCCCAGTAAACGGCGGCCGTAACTATAACGGTCCTAAGGTAGCGAAATTCCTTGTCGGGTAAGTTCCGACCTGCACGAATGGCGTAACGACTTCCCCGCTGTCTCCAACATAGACTCAGTGAAATTGAATTCCCCGTGAAGATGCGGGGTTCCTGCGGTCAGACGGAAAGACCCCGTGCACCTTTACTATAGCTTTACACTGGCATTCGCCAAGGCATGTGTAGGATAGGTGGTAGGCTTTGAAGCAGGGACGCCAGTTTCTGTGGAGCCATCCTTGAAATACCACCCTTATCTTCGTGGATGTCTAACCGCGGTCCGTTATCCGGATCCGGGACAGTGTATGGTGGGTAGTTTGACTGGGGCGGTCGCCTCCGAAAGAGTAACGGAGGCGCGCGATGGTTAGCTCAGACCGGTCGGAAATCGGTCGTCGAGTGCAATGGCATAAGCTAGCCTGACTGCGAGACTGACAAGTCGAGCAGAGACGAAAGTCGGTCATAGTGATCCGGTGGTCCCGTGTGGAAGGGCCATCGCTCAACGGATAAAAGGTACGCCGGGGATAACAGGCTGATGACCCCCAAGAGTCCATATCGACGGGGTTGTTTGGCACCTCGATGTCGACTCATCGCATCCTGGGGCTGGAGCAGGTCCCAAGGGTATGGCTGTTCGCCATTTAAAGCGGTACGTGAGTTGGGTTCAGAACGTCGTGAGACAGTTCGGTCCCTATCTGCCGTGGGTGTAGGAATATTGACAGGATCTGTCCCTAGTACGAGAGGACCGGGATGGACGTATCTCTGGTGGATCTGTTGTCCTGCCAAGGGCATAGCAGAGTAGCTATATACGGAATGGATAACCGCTGAAGGCATCTAAGCGGGAAACCAACCTGAAAACGAGTGTTCCCTATCAGAGCCGTGGAAGACGACCACGTTGATAGGACGGGTGTGGAAGCACAGCAATGTGTGAAGCTTACCGTTACTAATAGCTCGATCGACTTCTTCGTTCCCATTGAATATGTTCATCAAGCCAAGCTTGATGATCTGTTCTGTCCTGACGCCCGAAGGGCTCCGGACGGGCCGCGCCACAGGGCGCGACGACCTCTGGTCTGTATGGCTGCCATGCTCATTGTTGAGCAAAGGTGGAATACCGACAGGTCACAGAAAGACGTGTAAATTAAATAGAGCGTTCAGCTCTCCAGCTTCTCGAAACAACAGTTTCCATGTGAAAACATGGTCTGTGATCGCTTGGATCAGACGTTGCCTCATATGCGAGGTGACCGTATGGCCAATTGGTGTCCCCTGTGAGCGTCAAGCGAACAGGATAAGGTACACCAATAAACAAGCAATCATATGATCCATGCGAAACGCATGGATCATATGTTGCGTTTTGCCGACCTGGTGGTTATCGCGGGGCGGCTGCACCCGTTCCCATTCCGAACACGGCCGTGAAACGCCCCAGCGCCAATGGTACTTCGTCTCAAGACGCGGGAGAGTAGGTCGCTGCCAGGTCTGCAAAACGCAACACAAAATCTTCTCAATCACAAAAGGGGCACAAAGCCCAAATCAAAAGGCCGCAACAGCGGCCTTTATGCTATAATAAAACCATCAACGCGGGGTGGAGCAGCCCGGTAGCTCGTCAGGCTCATAACCTGAAGGCCGCAGGTTCAAATCCTGCCCCCGCAACCACTGAAACTTGTAAATTCTCCCACTCGGGGTATTTGCGACGAAGCTCCTCCTCATATGAGTCGAGGAGCTTTTTTTGTTACTCCTTCGTCTCGATTTCTCCGGCTTCCAGCTTCTCGATGAAATCCGCATGCACCTCGGCGACGAAGCGACGCTCCATCAAGTCGAGAACGTCCATCTGCGCGAGAATGGAAGCGATCAAGCCGTGGACTTCGAGGGTTGCCGGCTGATGGCCCTGGGTCTTGCCGATGACCACCTTCTGCACCAGTGAGCGCACGATCGGCATCACCTGGCGCTTGGCATCGTCGTTTTTGCCGCGACGCGCCTGCAGGAAGAAGTGGCGCATGCGCAGTTCCGTCTGGGCGGGATTGTGACGCTGCTTCAATTCCTCGATCTTCGCCCACATGTCCGGTTCGGACGTGGTGAAAGCGTCGATCTCCCTTGCCAGGGCGACACGCTGGTGCTCGATCTGATCGAGCGTATCGTCGAGCGCGGCGAGAGGAGGGCGGCCCTGCATGGCGCGGTCCGAGATCTGCTGGATGATGCTCTTCTGCTTGCGCTCCAACTCGTTCAGTTCGCGCGTCATCTGCTCGCGCTCGGCTTTCGGGCGGCGAAGCTTTGATGTTTCCTGCTCGATCACCTTTGCCGACATGGTGTCGAACATCCCGAGGGAGAAGAAAGCGGCCGGCAGGCAATCGAGAACGCGGCTCTCGAGCTCCTGGCGGGTAATGGTCTTGCTGTTGCTACAGCAGGCTCCGCCGAGCTCGTCGATCGGCAGGCGCTTCTTGCGGTTGGTGCAGCTATAGCGGTCCTTGCCGCTGATGGCGTAAGGGCCGCCACATTCCGCGCATTCGAGCAGGTGACTGAGCAGGTATCCCGGGCGGTGCGTTGCATTCAGCCGGTTGCTCTGCCCGAAATCGTAAAGCTCGCCGATCTCCTTCTGTCGTTCCTTCACCCGCTGCCATAGGTCGTCGGAGACGATGCGCATCTCCGGCACCGCCGTCAGCACCCATTCGCTTGCGTCGTTGGCGCGCGCGGTGCGTCGTTCAGTCTCCGGGTTCTTGCGGTAGTTACGCTTGTTCCAGACCATGCGGCCGATGTAGCTCTCGTTGTTGAGGATGCCGGTGCCACGGCTGACGTGGCCGCGGATGGCGGTGTCGCGCCACTTGCGGCCGCGCGAGCCCGGGATGCCCTCTTTGTTCAAAAGCTGGGCGATGTCGCGAGGCGACACGCCGTCGGCATAGAGGGTGAAAATGCGGCGAACCACCTCAGCCTTTGCAGGATCGATCTCGCGCAAACCCTTGATGCGATCGCCGTTCGCATCGCGCTGCTGGGAGAGCAAGTAGCCGTAGGCGAGGCAGGTGGATGCCTTGCCTTTCCGGACGGCCATCTTCATGCCTTCGCGCGTGCGATACCGGATCTGTTCGACCAGTTCATGGCTGAGCGCGGCGCGCAATGCCATCTCGAGGTCGGTCACCGGGGTGCCGGCGTGGACCGTCCAGATGTCCGCGTCGCAATAGCGAAGCTGCTTGAGGATCTTCGCGCTATGCTCGATGTCGCGCGACAAGCGATCGACGGTGACGCAGAGGACGATATCGATGCGCTCGCGCTTCACATGCGCCATGAGGCTCTGGATGCCGGCGCGGAGCTGGTAGCTGGTGCCGCTGATGGCGGCGTCGGAGTAGATCTCGACCAGCTTCCAGCCCTGACGTGCGACAAAGGCCTTGCCGAGTTCGATCTGCGTTTCGATCGAGACCTCATGCTGGCGGTCGGTGGAGTAGCGGGCATAAAACAGAACATTCTTGGTCATTTGCGGAATTCCATATTCATCAATGTCTTCGTGAACACTGGCCGGCATTGCCGGCCAGTTCGTTTGCAGCGTGCTCAGCTCTGCTGCCTGCGGCGCCCTGCCAATCCTGCAGCACGTTCGGCTGCGGCATCCTGGCGATCCTTCACGCGGTCCCAGAGGTCATCGCTGACGATGCGCAGTGCCGATACGTAATGGTAGTCATCGCCGCCAAGTTGTTTACACGCGCCGATGTAAGCCGGATTGTTGAGGATCCCGGTTCCGCTTGCGCGGTTGCCGCGGATCGCAGCGTCGCGCCAGATACTGCCACGGGGACCGGCCACGCCTTCGACATTAAGAAGAGCAGCGATTTTTGTCGGTGTCATTCCCTCGGCATACATACCGAAAATACGCCTGATGACATCGGCGGCGACCGGATCGACGATCTTGAAACCGAAGATGCGCTGGCCGTCGGCATTGCAGGCGCCGGAATAGCGGTAGCCGAACGGGAGGGGCGCGAAGTGTTTCTCCTCGCGCAGGTCATCGGGCACCTGGGCAACGTGGCTGCTGGCGGCAAACATCTTGCTGCGGTCATCGATATAGTAATCGGACAGGTTCCGGGCGGTGATACGCTCGCCGGGATCGGCGACCCAGAGTTCGATGCCCTTGCGCGCGAGTGCGGTCAACAGTCGGCTTGCGATATCAAATCGCGAGCACAACCGGTCCAGCGTATGGCAGAGGACGATATCGACTTTCTCACGCTCGATATGGGCGAAAAGCTTGCGCACGCCGGGCTGCGCCATGAAGACGACTTCGCCGATATCCTCGTCATTATAGGACTTTGCGAAGGTCCAGCCATTCTCCTTGATGAAGCGGTGCCCGTAGTAGAGCTGCGTTTCCAGGCAGGCATGGTCATGGTATCCGTCAGAATGGCGTGCGTAGAACAGGACGTTCTTGGTCATGGAGTGATCTCCGTTCGAATGAGCGAGGTCGGGGGACATGGTAACCGGCGGCGGGGAACTTGTGAGCCCCGCTGCGATGCCAGATCATCATGGTCTGGCGGTTGGCAGGTACTGGCGGCAATAATTGCCGCAATAAGGAGCCGCTCCTGGGCGCTGGTCAGTAACCCATCGTGGCGCGGTAGGCCGCAGCCTCATTGGTGTTGCCGCTAATCCAGCTATGCTGCTGAAGCTTGAGGAGGCTGTCGACGACGCCATCGCGCGCGCCGCACCAGGTCCAGCCGGAATCGGCGGGGCGGATAATGAAGACTTCGGTGGAGGTGACCTTGACCCGCGTTGCGCCCGTCTCCGCCTTGATGGCTGCGCGAAACAGGCGATCCAATTCCTTGATCTGGCGTTTCTGCTCCGTCGTCAGGTGTGCCGGCTGGACGCGCTGAAGAGTCTTCGACGGGATCTGCGTCGCGGGGATTCGGTGGGTGAGGACGAACACACGGTGCACCGGCTTGCGCCGCCAGGGTGCGCGGTCGATATCGACCATCAGGCCGTTATTGGTCACATCGCAAAACAGCCCGCCACTGATCGCGACGCGGTGGTTGTTCATAAACACGACGCAAGGGTGGCTTTGCTGAATGCCAGTGCGGGCTTTGAGGTATGCCGCAAGGGTCGGACGACCTTTGATGTCGTGCCATTCGCCTGCATAGCCCAGCAATCGCAAGGTGCTCTCGATCTCGTCGTCGTGCGTCTTCGTGATCGCGGGAGCGCGACGACGGTCTACCCAGCCAGCGCCATGACGGTTGAGGCGCACGGCATCCCGGACGCGGGACATCGGCTCACCCGTGATGGAGGCCATGGCTACTGTGCCGGAATGCAGCCGGCATTTGGTGTCGTTGTCGACATCGTGGAGGTGGTGGGTCTTGATCGCACCGAGTGCGGACGGGAGGTAGATGATGTTGGGCACGTTCGGATCCTTCGTATCCAGGGTGGAGTTGAAGGAATGCGCTCACCACTCTGGATCCCTCAGGCGTCCGTTCGCCCTCGATCCCATCTCTTTGTGCCTGAAAGCCACCACACGGATAAGGTGACACAGGCTGGGCAATGCTCTGCAGGACGGTCCGCACCGGCCAGAGCCTCTGTAAAAAATCGGTACGTCACTCGATCATCGGTGTCACGAGCACGCCAGGAGTCCTCCCTTGCAAGATTGTCCCGGTTAGCAAAAAGCCAATCAGAAAACCAGTTTCCGCCATGCAAGGGCTTCCGCTGGTGCGCATTCCGGCCGAGGCGTTCACCTCAGCCGCCGGCGACACTATCCATACCCTTTGCGAAATCAATGCAGTGACCTTGCAGGCTTCAGGAATATTTGAAAACCTGGCTGACCAGGGCTTAATCAAATCGATAGCATTTTAGCGAATTGGATGGATGCTGATGAGTCGATCTTGGATGATCGGCCCCCCAGCACTCTGGAAATCCGATTCAGGATAAACGGCGTTTAACCGAGTAATGGGGGGAGGTGTCGTAGAGATTGCAAACGCCGTTAGGTGTTCCAGTGGCAGCGCAAGGTGAGCAGGACGGGGATCGTAGGCAGGTGGACGAAACCGCTCAGGCGCCCTCGTCGGCACCGTCAGGATAAAGCAGATGGGGCTTGCGGCGGAAGGGCCAGTCGCCATCCCGGTACTTCTCAACAAGCCCATCGAAGACGGTGAGGGATTCATGCTCGTCGAAGCCCTGCTTGACCAGCATCCTGACCACCCGTTTTTTAAACTTTCCCAGCGTTTCCGTTGCTCCCTCGGCAGCCATGGCGGAGATCGCCATGAACAGCGCCGTTCGGGCCACATCGTCGCGTCCGGGGCGCTTGGCCTTTTTGTCGGCATCACGCAGCTTCTGCTGTCGCTCGCGCTGTTTACTGTTGCGGATCTCCTCGGACTTCGCTGGCATGCACTCTTCCCCGTCAGGTCTCTGGCTACCGATGCCAGACCGTTGTCACTACTGCAACGCCGTTTGCATGGAATCGGAAATCCCGGTTTATGAATCGTTTTTTTTGGGTTCTGAATCAAATGAGCGCAATTTGAGATCAATTGCGGGCACGTTGAGACAGGTCGAGATAAGCTGGCGAGGGACAAACGGCGGACGTGAATCAAATGACCAGCGTTTGGAATCAAAAATATCGGACCTTGAATCAAATGATCGCAATTTGTCTCGACGTGCGGACACTTTGAAATGACCTGTGGGCAAGCTGAGGGAAGTCACAAGCGGCTTCCTGTCGCGCTTGCGCCTGCAGGACCATCTCCACTCCGGAATATGAGGCGGCGAACCGAAACCTTCCCGGTCGGTTCATCCGCGAGGCCGCATGTCATATGTCCCAGCCGTTCGCGCGGAATGTGCCATCTTCGGATGGAAATCGAGCGTCGCTCTTAGACGGCGAGACGCTGGCTTCGTGTTTACTTCGTCGCGTGTTTCCGTGACGGCCAAACTACTTCGTGAAGGCCTTAAATGTGCGAGGTCGCCTATCCGGCTTGGGTTTTGGATTTTGCCGTGAAATAATACCAATCGATCATGAAGTGAAAAAATTTTATAATTATCATATATCTCGATGTTTATTGATTAATATGTCGTATATCGTTGAATATGTCTGCTAAAAACCGCGGATAAATAAAGATTATAATCAACTATATACTTTAAATATGTTTTACTTGAATTTGCATTACGTCCGTATTGGCGCAATCATATAGTCATCCGATGCGTTGTTCGTCGGATACATTGTTAACGCGTCACACGGAGACTTCCATGCGCACCAGAAATACCAAGACCACTGCGACCGCCGCCTTCTCCTATAACTATGAAGAAGAGGGGATCGGGCACACGACGCGCGATCTGCTCGAAAGCAGCGCGGCTCATATCTTCGACCTCGGGCGCCGCACCACCGAGCAGACTTTCGAACTCGGCGATCATCTGGCGAAAGCCGCGGACCTGCTGGCTGATGGCCGATTCGACAAATGGGTAAAGATGCGCTGCGGCCTCTCCGCGCGCAGCGGTCGCAATTATATGGCGGTGTTCCGCAACCTCGGCCATGTTCGCGACGAACTGGTCGATCTCTCGGTCGGGGCAACAGCGCTGTTCCATCTGAGTTCGGCAACGACCGACCAGATCACGGCGGCCATTGCCTTTGCCGAGGAGAACGGGCGCCTTCAGGTTGCCGACGTGAAGGCCATTCTTGCCGGTGGCGAGGAGAGTGGCGACAAGGCCGAGAAGGACGATCAGTTCTCGACCGGCGGTGTTGGCGGACTGAAAGTATTGATTGCGGCCAAGATCCGCGATGGATTGAAGGCGTTCATTGAGCACGTTGTCACGATCTGCAAGGCGGTCGAGGCCGCGCTCAGCAGAAGCCGCGTGATCAAGGAGGCGCTGGCGAAGGAAATCCAGGACATCGCCCGCGTCGCGCGTCAGGAACTCGAAAGCCTGGCGCTGTTCATCGAGCCGGAGCTCGATTATGGCCGCAACACTCGGCCGACCAAGTTCCCGAAGAAGACCGGCTGGGCCGAGGTCAACGATACGCTCTATACATTGGATGGTGTTGATGGCTGGCCGAAGTCGAAAGACATGCGTGACTGGCTTGCGCTGCATGTCCTTCCGGTGCTCGGTTGGGCGGTGTCAAAGGAGCGGAAGCCGGAATGGCCGCTTGCGGCGCCAACTGCTCCGGCTTCCGAACCGGCGGTTCCGGCAGAAGCGGACAGCGTCGGCGATCATCACGATGCCGAGCCGGTAATGTCGGACGAGGTCTCTGATGATGCCGATGTCCCGGATGAGGTGATCGATCGGTTCGGCGCGGCGCTGGAGGAGGCGACCGGCGGCTTCATGACGGTCAGCCGTGAGGCGCCGCGAAACCGCAAGCAGTTTGCCAAGGTGCCGGCGCTTGCCGATGACAGCGTTGTCGAGGCTGAACTCGCGCCAGCCGTCACGCCTTAAGATGCAAGTTGCACGAGGGCCGGGCGACCGGCCTTCCCGCCAAACTCGGAAGGGCCGCATGTCGGCCCTTTTCCTTTTGCCTGATGATGGCGAGTGAAACGCTGAGGCCGACCGTTGCGATCACCGGAAGCGTTGATCGGCCTGGACGTTGTGAGCCCGGCGTTAACTATGTACCGGCTTTGTTCCTTTTTGCTCTCCCGGGTCCTTGAGCCCGGCTCCCGGTCCTGCCAGGTTGGGGGCGTTCGGAAGACCGGACACAAAACGGCCCAAGCCGATGCTACCAACATCGACAAGGGCCTGACCCTCAGCCTTCGCGAAAAGGAATCGGGCTATGACCACGTTTACCTCTATGACCCCCACAGGGGAAGTTCTCCGTTCGTCCGCCGCAATGGCATCGATGTTCTCCCACCGCTCATTCGGTGCTGGTGCCCGGACCGGCCTTGGCGAGCCGCCCGCGTTGCGCCGCCATCCGCATATCGTTCGCTTCGCCGAAGTGGAAGCTGATCTCGATCTGCTGATCGATCGCGCCATTGCCGCCATCGCCGACGGCGAACCCGTCGAGGACGAAATCCTCGGCCACTACGTTCACATCGCCTCGCTCGTGCGCGCCGTCTCGTTCCGTGAAGGCAAGCTGCTTGAGCAGGCGGTCGAGCGACTGGCGAAGGCCAATCCCAACATTGTTGTCTTGACGCAGTCGCTCAAGCTTCCGCTGGTCAAGGCGGCGCTCGAAGCCGTCTCCGGCAACGACTGGTCGAGCCTCGATGGGATCAAGCTTGACTGCGAGGCGCCGGCCAAAGGCAGCTATACGCCCGACCTGATCGTGGTGAACCGGACAAAGCACCTGGCCTACATTCTCGACGTCAAGCGTTCGCTCGCCTCTTACGGCGACACCAGCCGTCTCGAAGAGCTGAAGATGAAGATGATGGCCTCGGCAATGGTGTTGCCGGACTGGCTCTACAAGAACCACAAGCGGCTCATGATCGACACGGTCGAGGTTGCCATCGTCGATGGCGCCAGCCGCCCGAGCGATCATGCCACCGGCATCTGGGCTCTGTCGGAGATCGACGACCTGCTCGAGATCGACGGAGTTGCGGCCTGCATGGCAGAACTGCGTCTGCGCTTCGGCCGCCGCGTGCAGCAGCTTCTTGAGGCGGAAGCCCGTAAGGCACTGGGTGTGGTGGCAATGGCCAAACCGGATACGGCGCCCGCCGCTGCCATTATCGCAAACCGGCTGATCGCTCTGAACGGTCCGGCCCGCACTTTCGAGGAAGAGCAGGCGATGGGCGCGCCGGACGAGGATGATGGCCATTACGATCTCGGCTGCTTCGACGACGAACCGGAGCCCGCCCGCATCCGGGTCGGCTTCGCCCGCCGTCCGCGTCGGCACTGACGAGCCGCTAGCCCAACGGCTCAGCCGCGGCCGCGCCTGAAGCGCGTGGCCGGCTTCCCTCATCCTCCATTCCACGAACGCCGGATGCGATGCGCTCCGGCGAGGAGACAGTCATGTCCATCGATACCCATAGCCCGACTGTGACCGGCTTCCTCTGCGAAGCGGTCACGACCGATACCATCGCGTCGCCCTGCCTTCGCAGCAAGTCTGCGAATCTCCCTCATATTCAATCCGCCGACCTTAGCCACGGTTCGACCAACCGCGACGATCCCGCCGTTCTGATCGGGTTAGCGCTTGCCTGCGTCCGGCAAGGTCCTTTGCTGGATGGCCTTGTTCCTGAGCCTCTGATGCAGCGGTTGCGCGCTACTGCCGACAGCGGCAATGCCGCATGCCGCCTGATGCTCGACTGGCTGCGAAGCCGCAACCGGGATCTCGATCGGTCCCGGAGCGAACACCTGAGCCTGTCTGGCTCGACCGGTTCGTCGGCTGACGCGCATCCGCCACGTCGTTCGCCGCGCGACCGTGTGTTGGCGCGGATCCCGAATCCCGGTGGCATTGACGGGCGGCGGCGTGGTCGGCCGCGTCGGCGCGATCCGGTGCAGAACGCCCAAACGGCAATTATTGCCGCGGAGACGGGAGGCCGGACTGATGGATAAGCTCGCCCGACTGCTTGTTCGCCGCCTTCGTCATCTTGCCCGCCGCGAGGCGCGCCGGATCGCTCTGCGCAACGGCCTGCTGGAAAGCAAGATCGTCGATGTCGATGGTCATCTCACCTGCCGCTACAGTCCAGCCTTTGACACGACACGACTGACCGGCGATCCGATCCGTGACGATACTTGGTTCCGGCGGAATTTTGGTGATTGGCTTATCCCATCGAAAGAGACCGGCAATCCGGGGCCGGGTTCCGGTGGCGATGGTGTCGTGACCGCCGGGACCGTTCATCCGCCGTTCGCCTCGCAACTCGTGAACATCCCTCGGGTGCGTCATGGCGCAAACGGAGAGGACGCGTTGCTGAGCAACGGTATCGATCGGCGGGCCTATGCTGTCGGCCTGGTGGATCGGGCAGCCGCTCAGCCACTGGTCAGTCACATCGTGTCCGCCCTGGTTCTGGCGCGAGCGGTGCAAAGGAGCGGACGATCGCTTCGGGAGATCGTCTATACGCTGACCCGTGTGACACCGGTCGTCACCCTCCATGCGCCACTTGCAGGCTTCGAGGGGCAAGTGCTGCGGCTCCTTGAAAAATCCCGGCTGGTGCCCGGCGGCCCGTTCGCAGTCATCGAGTCGGATCACATGTTCAATGACGATCACTTCGATGTCCTCGAAGCTGAGACACGCAGGCGCCTGATGACCTTCTCGGGCGCGGGCGTGCATCGTGTCACGGGCAATGCCCTGCGCCGGCGGATGCTCAGCGCGCTGTCCCGCGACCTGTCCGTCCTCGCCATCGCGGAAAAACGGTCGGACATTCCCTCGTTGCTGCAGATCGCCGCCGACCTGTCACTGGAAACGGGAAAGCTCGACCGCAGGTTTGTTGCCGATCTGGTCGAGGTGCTTTATCCGGACACGGCAATCGAGACGCTCGGTCTGCCGTCGGATTCCGATGCGCGCTGGCTGTCGCTCGAGGATCTGGTTCTTGCCTTCCGTCCAGGGCGGCATGTTCACGACGTGCTGCATGTCCTTGCAGTGCTCATTGAGCGCAATCGCAGTGACTTTGAGGAAGAGGAGGGCGGTGGTGGCGACAAGACATCCGCATCGGCATCGTCCAGCACATCCACCGAGAAACCCCAAGGCTCGCACGAAAAGCCGAAATCGTCCGACACCGAAAACAACGGTCGCTGGAAGAAGGACAAGCCGTCGGGCTCCGAAGTGATCCAGCCGGAGGCTTTGCCGACAGCAGGTGAGATCGGCCACAAGCCGCCAATGACCGTCGAAACGCTATCCGGATATGGCAAGGCGAAGGACTGGGCGCTCGATCTCAAGGCAGACCTTGACGATTATCGGGCGAGCATCCTCTCCTGGTCGGAGATGAGCACCAAGCTTTTGCTGTCCGGTCCGCCCGGGACCGGCAAGACGACCTTTGCCCGTGCGCTCTGCAACAGCCTGCAAATCCCGTTGATCGTCACATCCGTCTCGACCTGGCTGCAGGGCGGACATCTGAACGACGTGATCGACAGGATGAGCAAGACCTTTGTCGAGGCGCGGGCCATGGCGCCGGCGATCCTGTTCATCGACGAGATCGACGGTATCGGCAAAAGGCAGCCGGCCGAGTGGGAATATGCCGACTATTGGAATACCATCGTCAACAAGGCGCTGGAACTGCTCGATGGCGCGATCAAAAACGAAGGGCTGATCATCGTCGGCGCCACCAACCGCCCTGACCATATCGACGAGGCCATCAAACGATCAGGACGATTGGAAACCCATATCGAAATCCTCAAGCCCGATGTGCCGACGCTGGCGGAAATCCTTGCCCATCATCTCGGTGACGATGTGACGTCGCTGATCCGGGAGCCAGTACAGGAAACTCGCTTGGAAGCCGATGATGGATTCTCGCTGAAGAGGATCGTTGCCGATCATCTGAAGGAAGAAGAAGACCAATGGAAAGGAGCCAGCCGATGACCGAGCAGCAGAACACCAACGCGTCGGAAATGTTGGCAGCCGTGCAAGACGGCAGTTCCGTCGACGTGATCCTGAGGCGTTTGGCAACACGGGCGATGGGGCTGACGGGTGCGGATATCGAACGCATCGTCCGGGAGGCGCGGTTGAAGGCGCGGCGCGGCAAACGGGCGATCCGCTATGAGGACATCGAAGACGGCATCCGCGGCCACCGTCCGCCGGTGCCTCATAATCTACGTTGGCGTTACGCCTTCCACGAGGCCGGACATGCGGTCGTACATCATGCGCTTGATCTCGGACCTGTTCGCGGTCTCAATATCGATACCGGCGAGGGCGGTTACAATCTCGTCGGCTTCCACGCCTGGGCGACCGATACCCGCGACTGGTACGAAAACATGCTGACCATGCTGATGGCCGGGCGGGCTGCCGAGCAACTGGTGCTCAAACGTGTCTCGAGCGGTTCCGGAGGCAGTGACGACAGCGATTTGGCGCGAGCCACGCGGCTTGCCTTTGATATGGAGCGCACCCTTGGGTTCGGGAGCGAGCATCCGCTGCTCTATCGCCCGCATCGCGATCCGGGTGCGGTTCTGGACCGTGACGCCGAGCTGGCTACTCGCGTTCATGCCAGGCTGGTAACGGCACTCGACCGGGCGGCGGCAATCCTCAGGAGGCGCAGGCCGACCTTCCATGCCTGTTGGTTTCCACGCAGAACTGAGCCGGTTAGGCGCATAATTTCCATTGAGAATTGAGCCATGTGAACCTTCCCCCAACGCGGTGAGCGACGGGGGCAACGGAGTGATCCACATGGGACTTTTAAACATCATCCGTCGGATGGCGCTGCGCGAGAAGCAGTCGATCCGGGAGATCAGCCGGCGCACTGGGCTGTCACGCAACACCATCGCGAAGTATTTGAGTGCCGGCACGATCGAGCCGACGTTCACGGTTCCGGAACGACCGAGCAAGCTTGATCCTTTTGCCGACAAACTCTCTGGCTGGCTGAAGACCGAGGCCGGGAGGTCGCGCAAGCAGCGCCGAACATTGAAGCAGCTTCATGCCGATCTGATGGCTCTCGGCTTTACCGGCTCCTATGGTAGGGTCGCCGCGTTCGCTCGTGACTGGCGGACTGAGCAGCAGACAGCGAGCCGCGGCATATTCATTCCTCTGTCCTTCCGCCCAGGCGAAGCGTTCCAATTCGATTGGAGCGAAGATTATGCCGTGATAGGCGGCGAGCGCACGAAGCTGCAGGTCGCCCATATCAAACTATCACACAGCCGGGCGTTTCTGGTCAGGGCCTACCTGCTACAAACGCACGAGATGCTCTTCGACGCTCATTGGCACGGGTTCCGCGTGTTTGGCGGTGTGCCGGGTCGCGGCATTTACGATAACATGAAAACCGCGGTCGATCGCGTCGGTCGTGGCAAGGAGCGACAGGTCAATATCCGTTTCCTCGCGATGACGAACCACTACGTCTTTGCGCCTGAGTTTTGCAATCCCGCCGCGGGTTGGGAGAAGGGCCAGATCGAGAAGAATGTCCAGGATGCCCGGCCGCGACTTTGGCAACAGATGCCGGACTTTCCTGATCTGGCGGCATTGAATGCCTGGCTGGAACAGCATTGCCAGGACCTGTGGCGCGACACAGCACACGGCACCTTGCCCGGCACGATCGCGGACGTCTGGTCCGCGGAACAGCCAGCATTGATGGCGCTCCCCGCTGCGTTTGACGGCTTCGTCGAGCAGGGCAAACGTGTCTCTCCGACATGCCTGATCACCTTCGAGCGGAACCGCTATAGCGTGCCTGCATCGTTTGCGAACCGGCCTGTCAGCTTGCGGATTTATCCCGAGAGACTGGTTGTTGCAGCCGAGGGCAATATCCTCTGCGAACATCCGCGGATCATAGAACGCAGCCACGACAAACCACCGCGAACGATTTACGACTGGCGGCATTACCTTGCGGTCATCCAGCGCAAACCCGGAGCCCTGCGCAATGGTGCGCCTTTCCTGGAATTGCCGCGGGCCTTTCGACGGTTGCAGGACCAGATGCTGCGTCGCCTGGGCGGCGATCGTGAGATGGCCGATATCCTGGCTCTGGTGCTTCATCACGACGAACAGGTCGTCGTCAGGGCTGTGGAGCTGGCTCTGGATCAAGGCGTCGCGACCAAGACACATGTGCTGAACCTGCTGCATCGTCTGATCGATGGGAAAACGACTGACGGCCCTGACATCGACACGCCACAGGCGCTGACCTTGTTGCGTGAACCCAAGGCCAACGTCGAACGCTACGATGGCTTGCGTGTCCGGATCGTGGGAGGTCGCCATGCGTCATGATCCCGCAAGTGCCGCCGTCGTCATCATGCTGCGGAGCCTGAAGATGTATGGCATGGCCCAAGCCGTCACAGACCTGATTGAGCAAGGGGCTCCAGCTTTTGATGCGGCCGTGCCGATCCTGTCCCAGTTGCTGAAAGCCGAGATGGCCGAACGTGAGGTTCGCTCGATTGCCTATCACATGAAGGCTGCTCGCTTCCCAGCCTATAAGGACATCTCCGGGTTCGACTTCGCCGCCAGCGAAATCAACGAAGCGACGGTGCGCCAACTGCACCGATGCGAGTTCATGGACGGGGCGCAGAATATCGTGCTCGTCGGTGGGCCGGGCACAGGAAAAACACATGTCGCGACTGCCCTTGGGGTCCAGGCGATCGAGCATCACCGCCGGAAGGTCCGCTTCTTCTCGACCATCGAATTGGTCAATGCGCTCGAACAGGAGAAGGCCAAAGGCAAGGCAGGACAGATCGCTGAGACCCTGGTTCGCCTCGATCTCCTGATCCTCGATGAATTGGGATACCTTCCGTTCAGTGCCTCAGGGGGAGCGTTGCTCTTCCACCTGCTAAGCAAGCTCTACGAGCGCACCAGCGTCATTATCACGACCAACCTCAGCTTCAGCGAATGGGCAACCGTCTTCGGTGATGCCAAGATGACCACGGCTTTGCTCGATCGCCTGACCCACCGTTGCCATATCCTGGAAACAGGAAACGACAGCTTCCGCTTCAAGGCCAGCTCGGCCGCAGCAGCTCAGAAGAGAGGAGAAAAGGCCAATCCCTTGACCAAAGCCTGATCAGAAAACCATACTCAGAGGTGGCTCACTTCTCGGTGGAAAAACCGGCTCAGTTCCGCGTGGAAACCAACAGAAACCTGCCTGACCGCTGATCGGCGGGGAGTCGGGAAAGCGGCCATTTAGCTGGCCTCTGAGCTTCGACGGCAAAGCGACCTCATATCGGCTGTTTCGAGTGGAGAATGCGGTTCCTGAAAGCCGCCACAGTTAGCGACGGACCTAGGTCGGACTCCAGCCTGTAACTCTGACCGATGGAACGCATCGGGCAAGAACGATTAGGATGGCTAAAGCGGGGACGCCGGTACGGTGTAGTACCTTTTGTCGAACTCCCTAAGAACCATTTCCAAAGTCGCCTCGAAAGCGCCACGGTCGAACATCGTCGACTTAGGTTCGTGCATGTAGCGCCAGTCTACAAAGGCATCCTTATGCTGATAAAGCACGTGTTCAATACCGTAATCGACATAGAAGATGTTGGGATGATGCGGTGCGACACACCTTTTGAATTCCTGATCCAGTGTTTCCTGACTTTTTGACTTGAGCCGGCCGAATAACTTGGAGAGGTCATGTGACTTGGAGTGTTTAGGGTTATCGAAATCGAAGACAAACCATGCCTTCAATGCCAGCTCCATTGCGAGAGCAAGGAGCATCGGTTCAACCCCCATCTCTTCCATATGGAGCGCAACGTCGTGGTCCCCAGACGCCTCGCCAGGGAAATTCCGGCTCTTGCGGAGTATCCCTTTCGCAGTGTCGCATATTCGTACGGCTGTCGTTAAGCGATGACTCAATCGTCAATCTCCAGTTTTCAGACGAGCATGCTGTGTGCGTGAGAGTATGGCAACAGGCGCGCCGCCTAAATTAGCGCGGTTGGAAGGGGTGTTTTGCGCCCGCGTGTCGGCTATAGATCGCATTATAGCCGCTTCCCAGGAGCGGACATCGGCTGGAATCGTTCACAGCCGAATCCATCCGTTACTGTGCCTGTAGGAGTATTAAAAGTAACGTCGTTGCTTACGGACAACCTAGCCTAGAATCAGGTATCGTTTCTGAATATCTCATCTCGCGGGACAGCCGATGTACCTTTCAAGAATTACAGTAGATAATTTCAGGAACTTCCGGTGCCTCGATGTCTCGCTGGCTGGCAACGTCGTCATCGTCGGTGAGAACCGGGTCGGCAAGTCGAACTTGCTCTATGGCCTCCGTCTGATATTCGACCCATCGCTGCCAGACAGCGCTCGAGAGCTGTCTCTCGGCGACTTCTGGGACGGGCTTGAAGAACTTGACGAAGAAAGTCGAATCCTGGTGTCCGTCGAGATAAGGGAATTCGATGATGACCCGGATGTCCTCGCTGTGCTGACGGACTACCGTGTGCCCGGAAGCCCGGACACGGTGGCACTGACGTACGAATATAGGGCGCGCCCCGGACTCGGCCGGACTCCAACGAGCGAGAGGGACTTCCAGTTTTCGTGCTACGGCGGGAGAGATCCGACACGAAAATTCGGTTATGATGTGCGAAGCAGGATTTCCATGGATGTCCTTCCGGCTCTTAGGGATGCGGAAGGAGACCTAGCTGTCTGGAGGCGCTCTCCCCTCAGACCGCTGATCGAGACAGCCTTTGGTGCAATCGACCGTGACGAGTTGCAGGAAGTCGCCCACCAGATCGCTGCCGCAACCTCTAGTCTAATGAAGTTCGAGCCGGTCTCCAAACTTGAGGAGGCCATAGCGACGTCGTTCCGGACCATGAGTGGGGAGCGGCAGGACGTCGAGCCGACGCTCGGCTTCTCCGCCACCGATGCTTCGAAGCTCCATCGCCAAATCAGGCTGCTGATTGACTCCGGGCAGAGGGCTGTTTCCGACGCGAGCCTTGGTTCGGCGAATCTCATCTTCCTGACGCTGAAGACTATGGAACTGCGCAACCTCATTGTAGGGGACAAGCGCGACCATTCCCTTCTCGTTATAGAGGAACCCGAAGCGCATTTGCATCCCCACCTGCAAAGACTCGTCTATCGAAGCCTGTTCGAAGATGCGAGCAGGCCGGATGAGGACGGCGAAAATCCTCCGCTGTCAATCATCATGACGACGCACTCGCCGCACATCGCGAGCATTGCTCCGGTGACATCGATCGTCCTGCTGCGCGAGGACGGCGACGAGACAGTCGGCTGTTCAACAGCTTCCCTGGATCTGTCCACCGACGAGGCGGACGATTTACAGCGCTACCTGGATTTCACGCGCGCCGAAATTTTGTTCGCTCGCGGTGTCATCCTCGTCGAAGGCGATGCGGAACGCTTTCTAGTTCCAAGGTTCGCGGAGGAACTCGCAGCCGATCTGGACGGTTTGGGTATCACGATCTGCTCGGTCGCCGGCACGAACTTCACGCCCTACGCAAAGTTTCTTGAAGCGTTGAAAATCCCGTTTTCCATAATCACTGATTTCGACCCTGATGGTGATCGGGGGCAGAAGCGGACAGTCGCGTTGTCCCGGCTCTTAGATGGAATGCGTACCAAGAAGTACGACAAAGAATATTTCGACGAGCTCATGGAGACTGATGACTGGCCTCGCTTCGATGAAAGCATCGAAGAGTTCGGGGTCTTCACCAACGGCGATACGCTCGAGATGGATCTCTTCAAGGGCGCCTTCATGGCGTCCATCATCGAGGGCCTCAGGGAGGGCAACTTTGGCAAGGAACGAACGGCACGCATCGACGCCTGGGAAAAAGACCCCACGACAGTCAACCGGAAGCAGCTACTCGCTATGATGGAGGAGATCGGTAAAGGTCGCTTTGCACAGCGCATGGCAGCCCGTATTGGCGGTCTCGAAGTACCAGGTTACATCTCGCGTGCGATCAACTACGTGGTCGACCGTGTCTAGCAGCGCACTTTATCTCGACGCCGCGGAGGAACTAAGGCCGAACAACGCCCAGTGGCAGGCCTATGAGTCCACCGGGCACTGCGTCGTTCTCGCAGGCCCCGGAAGTGGCAAGACCAAGGCCCTGACGATCAAGCTTGCCCGCATCCTCGCCGAGGATGTGAAGGCTCCGCGTGGCGTCGCCTGCATCACCTACAACAACGAGTGTGCGCGGGAACTGGAGGACCGGCTCGGCGCGCTTGGGGTCGAACCGGAAAAGCGTGTATTCGTCGGCACCGTCCACTCCTTTTCTCTGACGCAGATTCTGATCCCATATGCCGAGTTCCTAGACGTCGGACTCCCTTCCCGCTTCCAGATCGCAAACGCTCAGCAAAAGAGAGTGGCGATGGCCAAGGCTCACCGCGACGTGATTGGCGGTGCCGGCAATCCGGAGGATTTTCGGTTCGGCATGGATCTCCACCGTCGCACTTACTTGGATAGAACCAAGCCGATATGGACAGAAGCCAACCCCCAACGAGCCGCGCTCGCAACGTCCTACGAGGAGTATCTGCGCGAAGCTGGCTTAATCGACTTCGAGGACATGCCCCTTCTTGCGCTGCGTGCCCTCATCAAGAATCCATGGTTGCGCGATGCGTTGCTTGCCAAATTCCCTGTTTTCGCTGTCGACGAGTATCAGGATCTTGGAACCGCACTTCACTCAATGGTGCTCGGACTTTGCTTTCGAACTGGAATACGTCTGCTGGCGGTGGGCGATCCCGATCAATCAATCTACGGGTTCACCGGGGCGAGACCCGAGTTGCTGCAGCAGCTTTCGCAGCGTGAAGACGTGGAGACGGTGCGATTGGCGCTGAACTACCGAAGTGGAACCCGGATCGTTGCGGTTTCGGAATATGCTCTTGGAGAGGTTCGCGGTTATCAGGCGGCAGAAGGTGCCGCGGAAGGCACGGTCTACTTCCACCCGCTTGTTGGCAGCTACGAAGACCACGCAGCCTGGCTGTTTTCAACCTTTCTTCCAGAAGTGGAGGCGAGAAATCCCGGCCTAC
Source organism: Agrobacterium leguminum (assembly GCF_005144435.2). NCBI lineage: Bacteria > Pseudomonadati > Pseudomonadota > Alphaproteobacteria > Hyphomicrobiales > Rhizobiaceae > Agrobacterium > Agrobacterium leguminum. The sequence continues at coordinate 2,368,498 of NZ_CP120211.1, read as the reverse complement.
AGCGCGGTAATATTGCTATCCTCTATGCGGCGGCGTTCATGGGCGATGCCGTTGCCGAGGCGGCTGCTGACCATGGCTGGGCGCTTGTTCGCGCTGATGCGAATGCCCTTTATTCCAGGTCGAACAGATTGATGCGATGGATCGAACGCTGCGCTGCATGGTGTTGTGGCGGATGGGAGGTCGGCGAGCCGCGTTGGTCAAGGATTCTCGGCGAAGGTAGGCGCATGTTCTCCGAGACGATCTTGTCCGATCAGGATTGGTGGGAGTTCAAGCGGGCCCTGCTTGCCTTCACGTGGTCGTCGCGGTCTAGTACCCTTCACCTTTCCGCTTGGCTGCGGGCCATCGACGCTGCAATCGTGCAACGGTTTGCGAACGGTTGCAGATCTCTGTCCGACGACGTGGCCGCGATGAGATCCCTCATAGATCGGCTTGAACAGGACCAGGGATTGTTGGGCATGACACTTGGGCAGTTCTCGGGAGCTGGCGAAGGAAACGATCGCATTAATCTCAGCACCTTGCACAGCTCGAAGGGCCGAGAGTTCGATGTCGTAGTGATGTTCGGTATCGACGAAGGCCGGATCCCTCGATCCAATCCGACACCAAGGGACATCATCGAACAGCGTCGTCTTTTCTACGTGGGATTCACTCGCGCACGCTCGGAGGTTCACCTAACATTCTCGTCCACCCGCCCATCGAGATTCGTCCTCGAAGTAGATGAGCGCATTCAGGCGGAGAATAATTAAGTGTCAGAGATCGATCGATTGCTCCCATGCGATCCTGCCTAGTGGCGAACGGCAGACAGTAAGTGTCAATCCCCTTTGCAAGGGAAGCGCGTGCAGAGGAAAATCCGTCCGAGGCGGCAGTCGCAGAAATTCGGAGTACACAATGAGGGAACTAATGCAGAAATATGTGACTGCTTTCAGGGGGCATTTCGACCAATTCATAGGGGTCGAAAAGGCTCAGAAAAGTCCCACTGGACTGTTTTACCTTTTCATCATCGCGATAACTATATCGCTTTCCATTTTTCTAATGGCAATCGCAGTCGAAGCCTTCGGAAAGGATCTTGGAACCTTCGGCGATTTCATTGGGGGCACGTTGAACCCCGTCCTAACGTTCTTAACGTTCATGGGTCTGCTTATTACCATTGTTTTGCAGCAAACCGAATTGCGCGAATCTCGTATGGAGCTTGGCCGATCGGCAACGGCTCTCGAAAGCCAGCTCGCCGCCACCGATCGACAGAATTTCGAGTCAACCTTTTTCCAGATGCTCACGCTGCACAACACAATCGTAAACTCGATTGATCTCTATTATGGCGGGCGGGAGCGCGCCATGGGCCTCGACATCAACAAGGCGGCACGAGAAACCAAGGGCCGTGATTGTTTCGAGCAGTTCTTCCGCAATTTCGAGGCCGCTTATGCTCAAGCGGTGGGGCTCCCCGATCGCGATCGCCTGCAGCAGGCCTACGATAGCTTCTGGAGCGACCGACAGCAGGACCTCGCGCACTATTACCGATATCTGTACAACGTCCTCAGGTTTGTCCACGAGGCTAAGGGCATTAAGGACAGGGGGCCTTACGTAAAACTTTTGAGAGCACAGCTTTCCGATTATGAGCTCGTTATGCTGTTCTACACGGCCCTGAACAAACACGGTATCAACTACTGGCTATACATTCATGAGTACCAGTTGTTTGATAATCTTCCCGAAGGGATGCTCATCGAGGGCAATCACCGCGCATTCTATTCTGAAAGGTCATTTGGTGAACCTAAACGAACACCACCTGCTGAATGGCCTCCCGCGATCCTTGCTTTCCACTTCGATGCGGACAGAGAGAAAAAGAAGCAACGGGCGGCGGCAGGCTTTCCCGAGGTCGAAGAACCGACGTCTGACGAAATTCTGGAGGCGGAATTAAAGCGCGACCTCTAGGTCGCGCGCAATCCTGCTGCAGAAGGTCAATGCTTTCGTACAAGATCGCGCTGCGAAGCGTGAAACTAGGCCGCTTGAAGCCGACTGGCAGCGATCGCGACAAACATGCCGCCGGCGATCGGCAAGATATGATCGCGGAAATCATATTTTGGATCGTGCAGATACGCGCTGTCCTCGCCGTTGCCGACAAAAAAGAAGCACCCTGGAACTTGTTCGAGATAAAATGCGAAGTCCTCGGCGCCCATCGTCGGAAGTACCTCGATAGTCCCGGCGCGATCCTTGCCGAAAGTGTCGATAGCAATCCGCACAACCATGTCGGTTTCCGCTGCGCCGTTTACCACTGATGGGATTCGCATAGTTTGCTCTACACCTGCTTGCGCACCGTGGGCAGCGCAGATATTCTCGATCACTCGCCTCATCTCGCGATCGAGCAACATAAAAACGTCAGGCGAGCCGTCGCGTAAGCTTATCTTGAGCTTGACGGCGGTCGGTATAACATTTCCGCCGCTATTGCCTTCAAAACTGGTCACCGTTAGTACGCCGGACTCAAGAGGCGACAATCGCCTCGAGATAAGGCTTTGCAACCCCTGCACTACCGCGGACCCAACGAAAATTGGATCGATTGCCAAGTCCGGGCGTGCCGCATGCCCGCCATGGCCGGTCACGGTGACTTCATAGCGCGTGCTGCCCCCCATCGCAGGACCAGCTTTCGCGAAAACGCGGCCAAGTGGAAAGCCGGGCCGATTGTGGAAGCCATATATGCCTTCAACGCCGTCGAGGGCGCCGCCGGCGATCATGCCGACCGCTCCGAGTCCACCCTCTTCTGCAGGCTGAAATAGCAGCTTGACCCGACCAGAGAGATGGTCGTGCTCCTCGGCGAGTTTGCGGGCAGCTAGAAGCAAACTGGCCGTGTGGCCGTCATGCCCGCATGCATGCATCTTTCCACTGTTTCGCGACGCGTAAGGAAGCCCTGTCTGCTCCTCGATCGGCAGTGCATCCATATCAGCGCGGAACGCTATGGTCGGCCCAGGCCGACCAGTATCCAGGACGCCAACAACTCCTGTCGTAGCGATGCCTTCGGTCACGTCATAACCGAGTGTCCGGAGCCGGCTAGCCACCAAATCTGCAGTCCCAAACTCTTCGTAACGTAACTCAGGATTGGCGTGCAGATGCTGCCTTGTCTCCACAGCCTCGTCGATAGACGCCTTCGAAAATACTGACACCATGTTTCCTGAAACCCTCTGGCTGATCCGTGTTGGTCTCCATGGTAACTTGCAGGAACAGATGCCACAATTATCAATAACTGCATCCATCATTGCCAAAATAGCAACTAATCACAATCGTGATGTAGATCAGTCTCCGCTCCGAAGTGCACTGACGACCAACTCAAGAAACTCCCGGGCCGCGGAGGGAAGCGTTCGCCTTTCCATGACAATGACGTGAATCACCGATTGCGTGATCCCGTCGTCATGGATGGGTACGACCATGAGCCCTTCGGCATAGGCCTCGTCCTCCTTGCGAGATGAACTCAACACGATGGCCCCAGAGCTTTTCGCAAACTGCCTCATGGCCGAGACCGAATTGCTTGAGAGAACCGGCTCAATGGAGATGGCGTGCATTGCAAAGGCGGTGTCAATCATCTGCCGCTGAGTTCTCGACTTGTTCGGCAGGGCGAGGGGATATCGTGCTACGTCCTTCAACGACACGCTTGATCGTGTTGCAAGCGGATGCTTCATAGGAACGACGATACTTACCTGTCGGCGGCTGACATGTACGACCTCGACACCACGGGGTGCCGGATGATTGAAGATCACTCCGATATCCGTTTCACCATCCTTTACTTGCCGCGAAATCTCGAAAGAATCGCCCAGCCACAGATCGAAAGTCACTTGCGGATGAGCGCTCCGAAACTCGGTCATCAGGCTTGGCAACGGATCAAGGGCAAAGCCGTCAAAGGCCGCTATCCGCACATGCCCTCGATGTGGCCCACGCAACTCATTGATTTCGTGGATAGTACGAGCTGCTTCCAATTCCGATCTCCGGGCATGGGCTACGAAGATTTCACCTGCCGCGCTCGGAACCATGCCGCGAGAGCGCCTTTCAAACAGCTCGACACCGAGCTGCTCTTCGATCTTTACGATCTGACGGCTGATTGCTGACCCGGCAACGTTCAGCCGAGAAGCTGCTTCGGCAATTGATCCATACCGGGCTACGGCCAAGACGTACTTCATAGTAATGGGTTGCATTGTTACCTCCATTCATTGCCAAATTGGCAATGGCTTCTGCGAAATTCGATAATTGTAGCACTTCATCGGAATTGGTATCAATGGACAGGGAACAAAACCGATCGTGAGAACAGAAATCAGGGACGTGCGATAGCTTCCGGAAGAGGGGCGCACAGACGGACCTGTTCTTGCCAACCAAAAGGGAGAACCAGAATGCAAGAATTTATCTCTAGCCGTCGCGCAGTACTGAAATACGGTTTGGGAGTTGCGGCCGCGCTTCCGCTGCTAGGCGCCGCCCGAACTGCATTTGCTCAAAATACAACGCTTCGGATTGCCTTATCGGGTCCTCCGACGTCGCTCGACCCGCATCTCTACAACGCAATTCCCAACAACGCGTTGGCGCGGCACATTTTTGATCCGCTCGTACTGACGGACGAGAAGGTTAAGTCCATCCCTGGCCTTGCTAGTTCGTGGCGCGAAGTTGATGCCACCCACTGGGAGTTTGACCTTCGGCAGGATGCCAAGTTCAGCGATGGATCGCCGCTAACCGGTGAAGATATCGTGGCGTCGATCGAGCGTGCGTCGAGCATTTCGAGCCCAGGCAACTTCCAGATCTACACGCGCTCGATCAAGTCGATTACGCCCGACGGCAACAAATTGCTCATCGAAACCACGCGTCGGGACCCATTGCTCCCAAACTCGTTCAGCCGGATCGGAATTATCAAAGCTCAGTTCAGGAACGCCACGACAGCCGATTTCAACAATAGATCGGCCGCTATCGGCACAGGCCCTTTCATAATTGCTGACTATGTGCCGGGTGACCGCATCAACCTGGTCCGGAACGATAGCTACTGGGGCCCAAAGCCGGCCTTCGAGCGCGTTGAAATGAAGATCGTATCCGACGATGCGGCACGCATTGCGGCTTTGCTGTCAGGCGACTACGACCTCGTGGAGGATTTGCCCCACACCGGGATTGAACGTGTGGAAGCGTCGCCCGACCTTCAAGTCATTCGCGGCATGTCAGGTCGGCTCATCTATCTGGCAATGGACCAGCACAGCGAGATATCTCCCTTTGTTAAGGACAAGGCCGGTCAACCGCTTAAGTCGAACCCCTTTAAAGACCTGCGAGTGCGCAAAGCGCTCTCGCTGGCGATCAACCGTGAAGCGATCGTTAAGCAGGTAATGGCTGGCGAGGCGGAGGTGGCGTCGCAATTTCTGCCAGTCGGGCAGCCGGGAACGTCACCGGATATTGAGTCCGATCGCTACGATACCAAAGCGGCACAAGCGTTGCTCGCGGAGGCGGGATATCCCGACGGCTTCCGATTGACGCTTCATGGTCCGAACGACCGCTACATCAACGATGCAAAGATCGTCCAGGCGGTAGCACAAATGTTTTCTCGCATCGGTATCGCGACGGCCGTAGAGGTAATGCCGTGGTCCGTCTATTCAAAGCGCAACAATAGCGCCGAGTTCAGTGTATCTTTGTCCTCGTGGGGAACCAATACAGGGGAGACGTCGAACCCTTTGTCGGCTACTATCGCCACAACGAACGCTGAAAAAGGATTTGGTGGATCCAACCCTGGCCGCTATTCGAATCCGGGCGTCGATGAGAACCTCGAAAAAGCGGCGGCTGCCAAGAACGACACTGAGCGTTACGCCATACTTGCCGAGACGTCCAAGATTGCTTTTGAGGACAAAGCGATCCTCCCGCTCCATCGTGAAGGAATCGTGGTCGGCGCCAGAAAGACCATTCAGTACACCCCACGATCAGACCAGTTTATCTCGGTCGCGGGTGCCAAACCCATCTAGGCCCCCAGGCTCATGGTCCAGCCTCCGCGTTGCTGCCGAACATAAAGCGGTAGCAACGCGGTGAAGTCACTATCTGGACAGTTGCGCTCTGCAATGGCGCGCGGGTCGCGAGGCTAAAAGCGGCACAGGGCAGCTATGTACACGTCAAGTAAGCGAAGAACAAAAGGAGACGCCACTTGTCTCAAAAGAACGCCGGGGCGACTGAAGCCCTAGGCCACTGGACCGCCTTGACTTCGGGCCAATGGCAACCCGGTGATCTGGTCGCCGCCGGCCAACTCCTGATCGACACCATCGCATGCATCGCGAGCGGAGGTTCATTGCGCCAAACAGCCAAAGTGCTCAAACCCTACCAGGGACGCGGCCCTGCCCGCATCGTCGGCACGAACCACACCGCCAGCAACGAGGCCGCTGCGCTGGTCATGGGAACCTGGGGCCATTGGGAAGAACTGGACGAAATGCACTACGGTGCGGGTTTGCACGCAGCGGTCGGGACCGTACCCGCACTCCTGGCGATCTGCCAGGGACGGAACGCAACTAGCCGCGATCTGCTGGACGCCCTCATCGTGGGCGTGGAGGTCAACACCCAGATAGGCATCGCCATGGGGCTGGCTCACGTCAACAAGGGTTGGCATTCCACGCAGTCCATCGGAATCTTCGGAGCGACGGCCGCTTGCGCCCGTCTACTGCGCCTCAGCCCAGAGGCTTGCGTCAACGCCTTGGCCCTCGCGGCATCGATGGCTGCCGGTCCTAAAGGCCAGTTCGGTACGGAGGCGAAGCCGTTCCATGCTGGTGTGGCGGCGCAGGGCGCAGTCAACGCGGTCTATCTGGCTCAGGCCGGTCTCCAGGCCAGCTGTACCATCCTCGAAAAGAAAGACGGCTTCGGCGAGTTGTACGGTGGAGCACAGCCTCCGGATTGGACACTCATAGACCTGCCCGCGGACGGTGCGTCGACGGCCATCAGCGGTTCAGGGCTGGCAATCAAGTGGCACGCAAACTGCGGCAGCACCCATCGCGCAGTGGACGCGGTGCACGACCTCCTGCTGGAGCACGACATCTCCGTCGATATGGTGACCCGCGTCGAAACGTTTGTCGGCATGACCAACACGGTGAACTTGAAATACCCCGACCCCAAGACACCCAAGGAAGCCCAGTTCTCCATGAATTGGGCGGTGGCTCGCGCGTTGCGCGGTAGCCACCAGCAGCTCACTCCGAACGATTTCACAGAAGAGGCGCTAGCGGATGCACCGGCGCGGGCCCTCGCGCGCCTGGTGTCGATGAACCTCTTGGAAGACTGGGAGGACGAGAGGATGACAAATAGGCTGGCGCACAAGGTGGTCATCCACCTAGCCGACGGGCGCAGTCTCGCCAGGGACATGCTCTGGCCTCGGGGTACGCTCGGCCTCAATGCGCTCACGGACGAAGAACTGAACGCAAAGATCATGTCCTGCATGGCCTCGGCCCCCGATGGTACCGTGGCTGCGGTCAGAGCGATCCTGGCCGATCCAAACGGATCGGCGGACGAGCTCATGGCAGTGCTCAGCTACAAACCGATAGGATGGGCCTAAGCTTGGCATGCAGCAGCCTCGACATCGGAGACGAAGCTCTCGGCGCCGGGCCATAAAATAATCCACAGAGTTGCTTGGGCGGCGTGCCTGCCCGCAACCCAACCGCATGGCTATCGCGGTTTGACTTTGAAAGGCTCCCAAAGAGAGCCGCATCAACAACGGAGGTGAACGCTTATGTTCCTTTGGCTCAGCAGACGGTTGTTTCAGGCGATCCTTGTGATGTTCGCCATGACAGTCATCGTTTTTATTGGCGTTAATGTCATCGGCAACCCGATCGACATTCTCGTCCCGCCGGATGCCAACCAGGCAGAACGGTTGCGCGTCATCCAGTCCCTGGGGCTGGATCAACCGCTCTACGTTCAGTATTTCGAGTTTCTGAAAGGGGCACTGCAAGGCGACCTCGGCAACAGCTACGTCTATAACCAGCCCGCATTGCAGGTCATTCTCGATCGGTTACCCGCAACGCTGGAGCTGGCGATCAGCGCCATGGTTATTTCAGTGGCGGTCGGGATTCCTCTCGGCCTTTACGCCGGGTTGCGTTCGGATGGCTGGCTGGCAAAAACCTTGATGGCTGGCAGCATCATCGGCTTTTCGCTTCCTACCTTCTGGATCGGCCTGATGCTTATCATGGTTTTCGCCGTGCAGCTCGGCTGGCTGCCTTCGAGCGGTCGTGGTGATACTGTCGAAGTTTTCGGTATCGGCTGGTCGTTCCTGACGATGGATGGTCTGCGCCATTTGTTGCTTCCCGCGCTCAATCTTTCGCTATTCAAGACCGCTCTGGTCATGCGACTGACCCGTGCTGGCGTGCATGAGGTGTTACCGCAGGATTACATCCGGTATGCCCGCGCACGGGGCCTGAGCGAAAAGCGTGTCGTCGGCGTGCATGTACTCAAGAACATCATGATCCCGGTTGTCACCGTCATTGGCCTGGAATTTGGCTCAGTCATCGCATTCTCGGTGGTAACGGAAAGCATCTTCGCCTGGCCCGGCATGGGCAAGCTGATCATCGACAGCATCAACGTTCTCGATCGTCCAATCATGGTTGCGTACCTGATGATGATTGTTCTCGTCTTCGTATGCATCAATCTCGTCGTTGATCTTATCTACACGCTCCTTGATCCGCGTGTCCGTCTCAGCGCGAAAGGAAGCGCATAATGTCCACTGTTTACGAACCCGAAACAGGCCCGGTCATCATTGCCGCCGCCGATCAGCCCTGGAAGCGCTTTGCCCGTGATTTCAGGAAATCGACGGTTGCCATGACGGCTCTGGCCGTGCTGGCCGCGATCGTGCTGATTGCCGTTTTCGCGCCACTAATTGCGCCGCAGAACCCCTACGACCTGATGCAGCTCGACATCATGGACGGACTGATGCCTCCCGGAACGGTCTCGACGAGCGGTGGGTATACCTATCTGCTTGGTTCGGACGATCAGGGCCGCGACATGCTGTCCGGCATCATGTACGGCCTGCGCATCTCGTTGATGATCGGCGTCGTTTCGGCACTCGTTGCCGCACTCGTTGGGGCTTCCCTTGGCCTGTTCGCCGCCTATGCTGGCGGGCGTACCGAAAGCGTCATCATGCGCATCGTCGATTTGCAGCTTTCGTTCCCCTCTATTCTCGTCGCACTGATGATCCTTGCTTTTCTTGGCAAGGGTGTCGGCAACGTGGTGCTTGCGCTTATCATCGTGGAATGGGCAACATATGCCCGCACCGCTCGGGGTACCGCGCTGGTGGAAAGCCGCCGCGAATACATTGAAGCCGCGTCCTGCCTTGGCGTTCCTGTATATCGGATTATTTTCCGCCACCTGCTACCCAATTGTCTGCCGCCACTGATCGTGATTGCAACCGTGCAGATCGCCCGGGCCATTGCGCTGGAAGCCACGCTTTCCTTCCTCGGCCTTGGCGTACCCGTCACGGAACCAAGCCTCGGTCTGCTCATCTCTAACGGCTATCAATACATGCTCTCGGGACAGTTCTGGATGAGCTTCTATCCCGGTATCGCCCTATTGATCACGATCGTTGCCATCAATCTCGTCGGCGATCAGCTTCGTGACGTATTCAATCCGAAAGGTCGAGCATAATGTCCGCTCAGGCACAGCTTACAATCCAGGAAAACAAACCCCTCGCATCCATTGAGGGAATGAAGACATCGTTTTTGGTCAATGGTTCATGGAATCCGGTTGTCAGGAATATTTCCTTCGACATTGGCCATGGCGAGACGGTTGCAGTCGTCGGCGAATCTGGTTCGGGAAAGAGCGTCACGGCTATGTCCATCATGCGGCTCCTGCCGCAGGCGACCAGTCGTATAGAAGGCGCGGTCAATTTTGAAGGCCGCAACCTTCTTGCGCTTTCCAACGAGGAAATGCGCCGGATCAGAGGCAACGAAATTGCCATGATCTTTCAGGAAACCAGCCTCAATCCGGTCTACACGGTTGGTTTCCACATGATCGAGACATTGCGCCAGCATCGTAACATTTCGCATCAAGAAGCCCGCCGGGAAGCCATCCAGTTGCTTGAGAAAGTGCGCATTCCGTCTGCCGAAAAACGCCTCGACGAATATGCCCACCAGTTTTCCGGCGGAATGCGTCAGCGTGTGATGATCGCCATCGCGCTTGCGTGCAAGCCTAAGCTCTTGATCGCCGACGAGCCGACGACGGCCCTGGATGTCACCATTCAGGCCCAGATCCTGGAACTCATCAAGGAGTTGCAGGATGAGGAGGGCATGGCGGTGATGTTCATCACCCACGACATGGGTGTAGTGGCTGAAATTGCTGATCGAACCGTCGTCATGTACCTGGGTGATGCAGTTGAGCAAGGAAAAACCGCGCAGATATTCAACGCATCGAAGCATCCTTACACGAAAGCGCTTCTATCCGCGGTGCCACGGCTTGGCGAAATGGGCGCACGCGCACTGCCGATGCGCTTTCCCATAGTCAACAAGAAGACGGGCGAAATGGCCCCGCTTCCCGAAACGCCAGATACAGTGAGCAAGGCGCCGCAGCCACTGCTACGCGTTAGGAACCTCGTGAAAAGGTTCGATATTCATGGTGGCTCGCTCGGCGGTTTGACGGGCCGCGTTCATGCGGTCGAGAATGTCTCTTTCGATCTTCGTGAAGGCGAAACGCTTTCTCTGGTGGGTGAGTCCGGCTGTGGTAAATCTACTACCGGCCGCTCGGTCATGCGTCTCATCGAACCAACTGCTGGATCCGTGATGGTCGGCGATGCCGATATGGCGAAACTCGCCAAATCCCAGCTTCGCGATATGCGCAAGCGTATGCAGATGATTTTTCAGGACCCCGTATCGAGCCTCAATTCCCGTATGACGATCGGTGAGGCTATTGCCGAACCTTTCCTCGTGCACAAGTTGGGCAACCGCAGGCAGGCACGTGAAAAGGCGGCCAATCTGCTGGAGCGCGTGGGCCTTCGCGCCGATATGGCAAACCGTTATCCGCACGAATTTTCCGGCGGACAGCGTCAACGCATCAGCATTGCCCGTGCTCTGATCCTCGATCCCAAGCTCATTGTTGCAGACGAATCTGTCTCCGCGCTTGATGTCTCGGTGAAAGCGCAGGTCATCAATTTGATGCTCGATTTGCAGCAGAGCATGGGGCTGGCCTACCTGTTCATCTCTCACGACATGGCGGTGGTCGAGCGCGTTAGCCACCGGGTTGCTGTCATGTATCTGGGAGAGATCGTGGAAATCGGCCCGCGTGCGGCTATCTTCGAAAATCCGCAGCATCCCTACACGCAAAAGCTAATCGCCGCCGTTCCGGTCGCCGACCCGGATCGACGAACAGCCCGCCGCGGTGTTTCCAACGACGAAATCAAAAGTCCGGTGCGCCCGGTCGACTTCGTTGTGCCGCAGCGCCAATATGAGGAGGTCTCTCCGGGGCATTTTGTTCAAATTTGGGCGAATCTGGATCGTTACGGTGGAGAAACATAGGTTTCAAGGATAGTGTGTTGATTTGCGCTGAGAACTGACGCGGGATAGGCGCCTGGGCAGGCGTGGCGTCTCGAGATTTTTGCTCGAGCGGAACGTCGGTGATGGCCGAGTTAGCGTGAATGACGAAATCCATTGCCCGTGGATGGCGAAAGCAGCCCGTGCTTCGCATACTGCTATCCACCGTGACCTTTCATCAATCAGGTCCGCAATATTTTGATGGCTTCCCGGTTGCAGCTCAAGGCGTGTAGAGCGGTGGTGAAGCCTGCAACGGCATCGCCGCAGGCCCACGCTTCAACGAATTTTGCTGGTTGATGCGATGAGGCCTGCAGTCAGCAACGCACTCGCAGCACCGAGCCAGAGAGCACTCGGCACGCCGAAATTGTCGACCGCGAGGCCGCCTACCAGTGCGCCAAGCCCGATCGCCAGTTGCGCGATTGACACGAAGAGCGCGGCGATGCTTTCCAGCCGGTCGGGCGCGGAGGTGAACAGGAAGGTTTGCATGGCGATCGGCAGCATGCCGAAACCGAAACCCCAGGTGACAACCCAAGCGACTGCGGCAAGCGTGTTGCTGCCGGCCAGCAACAATCCCGCAACAGACAAGGCGATCAGAAAAGCTGTGCCGGCAAGGGCAAAAACGAAGTTCCGGCCAGCAGCCCAGCCCCCGAACAGGTTTCCGGCGAACCCCGCCGCGCCATAACCGAGCAGCACCATGCTGAGTGTGCCCGTATCAATCCCGGTTGCACCGATGAGGAAGGGAGTAATGTAGGTATAGGCCGCAAACTGCCCGACGAAGATGAGCACGGCTGCCGTCAGACCAATCTGGACTCGTTGCAATCGCAACACGTCTGGAACCTGTTTCAATCCCGACCCCTTCTGCGCCCGGATGGATGGCAGCAGAAACTGGAGCGCCGCCACGACAAGCAGTGCGACGCCCGACACAAGCAGAAAGGCGGTGCGCCAGCCGAACAGGTCACCGATCAGGGCGCCTGCGGGAACCCCCGCGACAGTACCCAGCGAAACACCGGAGAAGATCAAAGCCGTTGCACGCGGTCCTTCCGCGCCGGGGCGCAGACGCGGTCCGAGCGAGCCGCCGATCGTCCAGAAGCCGCCGACAGCGATACCGAGCAGCACCCGGCCGAACATCAACGCCGCAAAGCCGTGAGCGGTTGCCACGATGGCGTTGGAGACGACGAGCAGCATCAGCAGCGCGACGAGCACGCGCTTGCGATCGAAACGTGCGGCAAATCCGAGGGTCATCGGCGCGGCAAGCGCTGCGAGAAAGCCGGGTACGGTTACCATCAGTCCAGCCGTTCCCTCGCTGATGCCAAGGTCAGCCGCGATCAGCGGCAGAAGCCCGACGGGCAGGAATTCGGTGGTAACAAGAGCAAAAGCGCCGATGCCGATGCTGGCGACTGCGGCCCACGAGGCGAGCGGTTTGCTGTCCGCGTGGCCTGCTGAAATACTGCGGGAGACTGGCATGTCCATAGGAGGTTTCCTTTGGTGGAAAGCAGGGCGAACCGGCAAGGGGGATATCTTCCCCGGCTCGCCTGCGATGTTTCAACCGAACTTGACGAGGTTGAGGGCTGGTAGTGGGCCACCGGGGAACTGCACCAGTTTGCCGCCAACCGAGACCGGGCCGAGATCGATGCCGGTGAAGCCGAGTCTGGAGATCAGCGCCCCGACTTCCGCCTTCGCCCGTGCGTCGTCACCGGAATAGAACAGCACGCGTGATCCACCCTCGGCTTTGGGATCGCCGGATATCAGATGCGGTTGCAGATGGTTGAATGCCTTGACGACACGGGCGCCGGGAACGAGATCGGCGAAGATCTCGGTGGAAAGACGGCCGTTTAGTTCGGCCGGTTTGAACAGCGGCGCTTCGATAGGATTGTTGGCGTCGATGACGATGCGGCCGCCGAAGTCCGGCAGACTGGCGAGCGCCTTCGGCAGCTTCGACCAGTTGACGGCGACCAGCACGATGTCGGCGCTGGCCGCTTCTTCAAGTGTGCCCGCCTTGATGAAAGGCTTCAGTTCCGTTTCGAGGGCGGCAAGCGAGGCCGGGCCGCGGCTGTTGGCGATGGTAGCGGACATGCTGTTGCGAGCAAGGGCGCGGGCGAAGGCCGATCCGATATTGCCGGCACCGATGATACCGATAGACATGCTGGTTCTCCTTTGAAGTAGGGGGAAGTGGCGCTCCGACATCGGAGCGCCGGAGGCAGATCAGGCGGTGAAGCCACCGTCGGCGAGGATGTCAGCGCCGGTCACGAAGGCCGCTTCCGGGCTGGCGAGATAGGCGACGACGCTGGCGATCTCGTAGTCCTTGCCGTAGCGGCCGATCGCCATGCCGGGGCCGACGATCTTCGAAACAGGGCCACCATCGGGGTTCATGTCGGTGTCAGTCGGGCCGGGATGGACGGTGTTGACGGTGATGCCCTTCGGCCCGAGGTCACGCACCAAGCTGCGGTTGAAGCCGGCAACAGCGCCCTTGGTCAGCGTATAGAGCGAGGCTGTCGGGAAGGCGGCATAGCGGGTCATGGACGAGCCGATGTGGACGATGCGCCCACCCGGCTTCATGCGACGTGCTGCTTCCTGCGTGGCAACGAAGACGCCGGTGACGTTGACGGCGATCATCCGCTCGTAGTCCTCGAACTTGATCTCGTCGATCGGCCCGCCAAGCGCGATGCCAGCATTGTTGACGAGGATGTCAATCGAGCCGAAGGTTTCTTCGGTTTTTGCGACGGCGGCGCGGACGGCGGCCGGATCGCCGGCATCGGCCTGGATGGCGATTGCGCGGCCACCGGCTGCTTCGATTTCGGCGACCACAGCGGCCGCCTTGTCCGGCGAGGCGCTATAGGTGATGGCGACAGCCGCGCCATCGGCGGCCAGACGCTTTGCAATTGCCGCGCCGATCGAGCGCGACCCGCCGGTTACGAGGGCAGTCTTGCCGGTCAGGGAGAGAGTGTTTGACATGGGATGTTCCTTTCAAGTGTTGCAGGGGTTGGAGAGCCACCGGATGTCCGTGTGGCCCATTTGGAAAGTTCAGTTCTGTTGTTTGATTTGAGCCATCAGCCCTGCGCCATCGGCGACGGTCCAGTGGTCGGTGATCTGGCCATTTCGGACCCGCATCACGTCCATGACGTTGAAGCGGGTGGCGCCTCCGGTCGCGGCGATCCCCATGAAGGGACCCAGATGCGTGCCGTGATAGGTCTTGTAGGTGCTGACGAGGTCGTCTTCGGCGATCTGGAAATGCACCTCGGCATTCCAGTCCGGAAAAGCGGCGCGGAACGTCCGGTAGATTTGGCGGGTGCCATTGCGGTCCGGCGGAAAGCCACCGAAGGGCGTGTGATCCACATAGTTTTGTGCGAACAGCCGTTCGAGCAGATCGAAGTCGCCATCGCGCTGCACGCCTTCGAGTAACTGACGGATGACGGCCTTGTTGGCGCCAGGATCGTCCTGCACTGCAGCCAATGCGGGAACGGGAAGTGCTGTAGCGATCAGGCCGGCGATCAGGGTGCGGCGGCCGATATCCATATTGTCGATGGCTTGTGCTTTGTTAGTCGAGAGCGTCATGGCCGTTCACTCCAGTTCGGTTTTGATGGAGCGAATATCGCTTGCAATTTCCCTTTCGATTAGTGGTAATCTTCTGTCATTGGTTTCAATGAATGCTTGAAGGTTGATATGGAAACACTGGCCAACCTGGAATCTTTCGTTCGCAGCGCCGAGCTTGGCGGTTTTTCCGCGGCGGCACGGCGGCTCGGACTGACGCCTGCAGCGGTCAGCCGCAACGTTGCGGCGCTGGAAGGAAATCTCGGCGTTCGCCTGTTTCAGCGCTCGACGCGCAGTCTCACGCTCACCGAACCCGGCGAGCGGTTCCTGATGTCGATCCGCGACAGCCTGGAAAACCTGCAAGGCGCGATTGCCGAAGCTTCGGCCGATCAGGAGGAACCGGCAGGCACGCTGAAGGTTAGCATGAGCCCAACCTTCGGCATCGGTTACATTTTACCGCTCCTGCCCGAATTCTCGCGACGCTTTCCCAAGGTGCGTCCCGAATGGATGTTCGAGAATCGGCAGATCGACCTGATCGCCGAGGGCTATGACGCTGCAATCGGAGGCGGTTTCGAACTGACGGCGGGCGTGATCTCACGTACACTTGCGCCCGCGCACATCATTGCGGTCGCCGCGCCTTCCTACATGACGGGCAAAGTGCCGCCGCACGATCCTTCGGCGCTGCTGGAGCTTGACGGCATTGTTATGCGCTCGTTGCGCACGGGCCGCATCCGCCAATGGCAGATGCGCGATGCAGCAGGGAGGGAAGAACCTGCGCGGCTGCGCGAAACGGTGGTGGTCAATGATCCTGCCGCCATGCGCATGGCGGCGCTGATCGGCATGGGGGTGACGATGATCGCCAAGCCGGACGCGCTGCCCTATCTTGAAAGCGGGGACCTGATCCGGGTTCTGCCCCACTGGTATGCCGATGCCGGGCCGATCTCGATCTACTACGCCAACCGGACGCTTCTGCCGCTCAAGACCCGTGTGTTCGTCGATTTCGTCGTGGAAGCCTTCCAGCGGGAAAAATGGCCGGAACGTTTTGCTGGAAGCCTTGGATAGCCAAGGGAAGTTTGGGCTTTAGAAGAAGCCTGGGCTTGTCGCAAACTATCAAGTAGGCTGAGGTGATCCCGTGAGCCGTTGCATCTTCATGCTTCGTTAACCCTTTGCAGGCCGAAGAGACGCGCGAGCAGATCGTTCTGATCGTTGATGGTCCAATCGCCGATAAAGCCGAAGCCTTTCCTGAGCCAGAGCATCACTTCGAATCCGGCAATGGTTCGACGTGCCGTGTTGAAGGATTGGAAGCCGCCGATCTTGGGCATGTTTTTCTTCACCCGAAAATGGTCGCTCTCAATGCCTTGCTACAAATGCTTGGTGACATAATGGACCGGGTTGGGATGCAAAAGCCCATCATCGACGACAGTCTTGATCGTTGACGGAAACGTGTTTGCGCCATCGGTACCGATCTTTCCTGGCGATAGCAGCGGCTCGTCCCCGAGCATCTTTCGAAAGAACCGCTTCGCGGCATCAAGATCGCGCTTTGCGGTGAGCAGGAAGTCGATCGGGTTTCCATGCTTGTCGATGGCGCGGTACAGGTAACGCCAATTGCCCCTAATCTTGACGTAAGTCTCGTCAACTCGAATTGAACCACAACGCCGTTTGCGGAACCGGCGCAGCCGCTTCTCGATGACAGGTGCATAGGCGAGGACCCAGCGATTGATAGTGCTGTGGTCGACCTCGAAGCCGCGCTCGCGAACATTTCTTCCAGATGGCTACGCTCCGCTACACGGGGAGCGAAATTTCTCCAGGGTTGGTCAACATGCGGTTAACTACAAAAATTTGCGACAGGCCCCTCATGGGTCTACCATCTGGTTCTCTTTCACCTTCGCGTGAAGTTACATCGGTCCATCATTCCTCACGAAATGCTTTCATTACCTGATCTGTAAATGGCTTCGTTAGGTAAGACCACGCTGAGCGCTCAGCCGTGTGGACGAAAACCTCAATTGGCATGCCCGGCATAAGCTTGAGATCTCTAATGACTTCCTGTTGGTCAATCATATCAACTGTCGCCAAATAATAGGGTTGACCGTTCGTCTTATCTATCACGGTTGCTGCTGCGACGAATTCGACAATTCCGAAAACCTCTGGAGTCGTTGCGCTGTTAAATGCAGTCAGTCTCATTCTGGCGGCCTGTCCTGGTGCTACTCGATCGATATCTGCCGGCGCGATCCGGAATTCGACCTTCATGTCATCAGTTTTGGGAACGACCGACATTATAGTTGCGCCTGCGCCTATAACGCCGTTGATCGTATGTATCTGCAGATCATAGACAAACCCATCGACGGGCGCACGAATTTCCATGCGTGAAAGGCGGTCATATGCGGCGATTTCGCGCTCCCCCAGTTCGGCGAGCTTGGATTCTATTGAGACAATCTCTTTTTGACTTTCGGATCGTGTCGTCTGGTCAATGGAGAGAAGCTTGATGCGCAACTCGCTAATCTCTCCTTCAGCCTCGGCCACACGGGCTGCCACTTCGCCGCTGGTCCCATCGATGCGGGCTACCTGCTTCTGCAGGTCGCGAAATTCCGATAACTTGATTAATCCGCCTTTGGCGAGCCTCTCACTGACGCCGATCTCTTCGGTAATTATCTTCTTTTCAACGTCGTTTGCTTTCCGTTGCGAAATCAGTCCGTCAATCTGGTCTTCGAGTTGGGATATTTGCATTTCCAGCTGCTGTTTCTGGTTCAGGATCATACGGCGGTTTTCTTGAAACAGCTTCGTTTCGTTACGCGCAAGTTCGTGGACGATAGAGCCGTCGGAAAATGAAATGGTGTCCTTACCGTCACGTTCCGCCTCAAGCCGGATTTTCATCGCTCGCAACTGCGATAGCTGGCTTCGGATGATGGTCAACTCTACTCGAGTCTGAGTTTCATCAAAGCGCAGAAGCACATCACCAGCCTTCACAGCGTCTCCATTGGCCACGGGAATGTCAGCGACAATCCCGCCGTCACGGTGCTGGATGGTTTTGACCTGATCTGGCACGACAAGCTGGCCCTGCGCGACAACCGCACCGGCAAGTTTGGCCTGAACCGCCCATCCGCCGACTCCGAACACGAGGAGAGCCGCCAGAACGCCTGACACGACGATGCGTGGCGCGATGCCGAAGGATTCTACTTCTGGCGTGAATTGTTTGCTTGTATTTTTATTTTTTTGTTCGCGCGTCATGTCCCTAAGCTCCCCTTATGTGGGTTTTCGCCTTATTCCAGTTACGCCCTTGCCAGGCCTGCGTAGTCATCACGAGCCGAAAGAATGAAATCATCTTCAGTCAACGCCTGATGGCTGTAGATCAGTAACTCGAGATCGCCCTGCTCTCCCGCAAGATCGATGACGGCGCGAACGACGGCGGTCTCGCCGTCCGCAAACTCGCTGTAGAGTCGGATGCGCCGGACACCCTGCTGGTCATCGATCTCACCCATGATCCGGTCGAACATCAGCCCGCCGATTTCATCTGCGAGATCAGACAAATCAATCCGGTCGCCGATCTGGAAGTCGAGAATTTTGTCCCTTCCCTGGCCATCGTTGAAGACGGCCTCCACCGAGCGGAAAATGAAGACGTCGTTGCCTGCGCCGCCGGTCAGGAAATTAATGTCCGAATTGGCTACCAGCACGTCGTCGCCGAGCCCTGCGATGGCGACTTCGAAGCCCTCCAGTTGATCAGTCCCGATTTCAACGCCTGTCGCCGTACCCCCTTCGAGATCGATTATAACTGCTGTGATCGTCGCTGAGGCGTCGTAGGTATCAACGCCTTCGCCACCTGAATATTGATCGTCGCCATCGTTCGACCCGTTGGTTGTGAAGAGAACGACGATGGTGTCATCGCCAGCGCCACCACTGACTGTATCGTCGCCGTTGCCAGCGATAAGGCGATCGTCCCCATCTCTTCCAATCAGGAGATTAGACCCGTCATCGCCGGTCAATGTGTCGTTTCCACTGCCGCCAATAGCTGCTTCAAATCCGTCGAGGTGGTCTGTTCCAATCTGCGAACCCGATGCAATTCCGGCTGCGAGGTCAATTTCAACAGCGTCTGAAGCAGAGCACGCGTCATATGTGTCGAAACCGTCACCGCCTAAATATGTGTCGTTCCCGTCGTTGACGCCGAGAAGCTGTACCGATGCTCGCGCCTCCTCGGTTCCAGAACCTATGACGACGGTGTCGTTGCCCGCGCCTGCGATTACCGCATCGTGACCGAGGCCGCCCGCAAACACGTCGTTGCCGTCTCCTCCATCGAGCAGGTCATCGCCGGCATCGCCGGAAAGACGATCGTCGCCGGCCTCTCCATACAAACGATCATTTCCCGCTCCACCGCTGGCAATGTCATCACCGTCACCGCCGGCCACAACGTCGTCACCTTCCTCGCCATAAATCTTGTCGTTGCCTGCGCCACCAAAAATGACGTCGTTGCCGTCGCCACCGAAAATCCGGTCGTGGCCGCCCTCGCCATAGATCGTGTCGTTTCCACTTCCCCCCATCAGGGTGTCGTCGCCGTCGCCACCGTAAATAACGTCGTTGCTCTCGCGACCGTAGACGACGTCATTTCCGTCAAGTGCCGCTATCACGTCGTCCCCGGGCGTACCCAACAAGATGTCATCGTTATCGGTTCCTTCGACTGGATGCGGCGCTGCTTTAACGAGGTCCAGCATTGCCGTCGCCGGCACGGAACCGATTCCGTCGCTGACGCCATAGGTGAAGGTGACTTCGCCGATGTACCCACGGTCGGGCGTGTAAAGCCAGATACCCTCGCCATAGGTCTGTATGACGCCGGAAGAAACCTGAAGAGTTCGAATTGACAAAGTATCGCCGTCTGCGTCGGTTGCGGCCGAAGCCAGGTTGTCGAGAAGGATGAGTGCTGAAAGGTTCATCAGCCCGCTTCCAAGAAACACCCGTCCAGCCACAACCGGCAATCGATTTGGACGTACGTTGCCTGCCGGAGGAGTGCTTTCCGCGGCGGGCGGCCCGTCATGGTTTCTCGGATTTTCATCTGGATCTGCACGAGGCGCTTCAGGCTCATTGGCGTTTTCGCTCCGCTGATCTTTCTCGTGCCAGATGATCGGAGTCTCGTTGCCAAGCGCGCCGAGTGGTGTCAGGGGTGCGAAATATCCGTTGATCCGATGGTTGTCGTTTGCGGACAGGGACTGCAGGAGCGACCGAAAGGAGTGATTATCAAGGTTCAGGTCGACCCTCGCACGGAAGGAGGAGGGAAACGTAGTGGTTTCAGCCAAAAACCTTACCTTGCGTTCGGCATTGCCGGCTTCCTCGGCGACCTGGCGGAGATACGCGGCGACCTCTTCAATAATGTCGATGTTCGTAGAAGCGTCGTTCGAACGCGTTTCCGTTTCGGCCAGTGGACCTTGAACGAAGGGGGCATGCGGGGCATTTGGTCCGTCTACTTGCGTTTCGGAACGGAGCTTTCCCAAAAAAGCGCCGATCGCGGCAATAGCGACGGCCGGGTTCACTATGCTCCAGTAGCGCGGGGCCGGTTTGTCGTGAAGTTCAAAGCGGTTTTTGGGCGCTATGGAGGCTGCCACGTCAGGCAATCCCAGAACAAGTTTATCTTCCATTGTCTGCTCTCCTCCTGTTGCTTCTGAGCGTTGCAAAGGAACACGTCTATTCTGCTGCCAGAGTATTGCCGGACGATGCCTGTATGCGTGTGTGTTCCGAACGAAGCAGTTGCGGTTGGGGCCCTTTCACAATTTCGTCCTTCGGACCGAACGCCACGAGTTTTCCGCTCTGGACAACGCCGACCATGTCAACGGATTGCAGGGCGCTTGGGCGGTGGGCGACAACCACCACGATCCCGCCGCGACAGCGAACTGCGGCAATCGCTTTCATCAGTGCCTCTTCACCTTCGGCGTCGAGGTTGGAGTTGGGCTCGTCCAGTACCACCAGGAACGGGCTGCCATACAATGCCCGCGCAAGGCCAATGCGCTGGCGCTGACCAGCCGAAAGCGACATGCCATTTGGTCCCAGGTCTGTTTGGTAGCCGTTCGGCAGACGAACGATCATATCGTGGATGCCTGCCGCCCTTGCAGCCTGCAAAATCGTATGTGCCTCCGGTGTTTCGGCAAAACGGGAAATATTCTCGGCGATTGTTCCGTCCATCAAGCAGACATCCTGCGGCAGGTAGCCGACATGTTCGCAGAAGAAGCTTGAAGGCCATTGCTTGAGATCCGCGCCGTCGATACGCACTGAACCGCGTAGTGTCGGCCAGATGCCGAGAATGGATCGGGCAAGGGTCGTCTTCCCGCCGCCGCTCGGACCGATCAGGGCAAGTGCCTGGCCAGCCTTCAGCTCGAAGCTTACGTCACTCAACAGGACTGCGCCGCTGTGTGGCGCGACCGTCGTAATACCTTCAACCGTGAGAGTTTCCTTCGGCGCAGGAAGATTCAAAAGTCCGGTCTTGTCGTCCAGAACGGCCAGCGTTTCCTTAAGACGAGCATGACTGCGCCGGGCCGAAACCATTCCCTTCCATTGCGCGATCGCTTGATCCACCGGTGCGAGGGCGCGTGCGGTCACGATTGAAGAGGCAATAATGGAGCCGGCCGACAATTCCCCCTTGATTGTAAGGTAGGCGCCAAGACCAAGAATCGCTGACTGCAACATCATCCGCAGAACCTTGGACAGGCCTGAGAACGTTCCGGAGATATCGGAGGTCCTGGTTTGCGTATCCAGGTGACGTCGGTTGGCACGCTCGAAACGGCTCACAGCACGATCGGCAATGCCCATTGAGTGCATGATATCGCTGTTTCGAGCATTGGAATCGATGACTGCATTTCGCAGTACAGTTGATTTCAGCATTTCTTTGGCGTGACGCCGTGTCAGAAGTTCCGTGCAGAGCGTCAAAAGGCCAAGCACAACGGCCCCGCCAACGGTTAACATGCCCAGCATCGGGTGCAAGAGCCAAACGAATACCAGGTAGATTGGCATCCAGGGCAAATCGAAAAGCGCAATCAGGCCGGGACTTGCCAGGAAACCGCGGATCGTATCGACATCGCGGCCGCGCTCCGTCGCTTCAGACGTGGAATAACCATAACGCGGCATATCGATGACGACTTTGTGGGCCAGCGGGGCCAGTTGCGTATCGAGTCTCGCGCCAAGCCGAACCAGGATCTGTGAGCGCAGAATATCGAACAGGCCCTGGAAAAGATAAAGGCCGATTGCCAGGCCTGACAACGCGACAAGCGTCGACACGCTTCCGCTGGTCAGCGCACGATCATAGATCTGGAGCATGTAGAAGGCGCCGGTCAGGGCCAGAATATTGATGATGCCGGACAGACCAAAGACGAACATCATCAAGCCACCCATGCCATTTATCTGGTTTTCTTTTTTGTTGCAGGTGCCACTCATCTGAAAGTCCCCTTGGAAACTTTGCCGAGATTCGGCGTTAAGTCCGCGGCATGTTCTGGAGTGATCGCGTTCACCCAGGACATCCCATTTCACTTGCAACGCCGGTGCCAGTACTCACCGGCGTTGGGAGTTTGAAGCGAACGGGAGGCGCTGCTTCCGTTCGTTCGCGGTTGCTCAGGAAACCCCGGAGAAGTCACTGTTGGTCAGGTGGTGCTTTCCGGAAACGGCCAGTTCGAAGTCAGCATTCCCGTCTGTATCGGTGTGACCACGAATGACCGTGAAGTCCTCTCCGTCACGAACTTCGTGTGTAATCGCAATTCCCCCCGTCGCAGTCAGCGATGCTGGACTGTTGATGGTAAAGGTCTGCTTGCCCGAAGCACCCGTGTTGGCGTCGATTGCCGCGAAGTCGATCTTGTCGCCAGGCTGGAAACCGTAGATGGAGTCGCCATTGGCTGCACTTGTCGTTGTGAACCGGAAGGTGTCGTTGCCAAGACCGCCATCCATCACGTTCGCCGCATTCGAAGCTGTGATCACATCATGGCCGGAGCCGCCCACGAAGTTCTCGAAGCTGTAGAACGTGTCGTTTCCTGTCGTTGCGCTCATGACGGTGCCGTGTCCCATAAGGCCCGTGCCTAGATTTACGGTCAGATTTGACGTGGCAACTGAGTAATCGAGCGTATCCTTGCCGCCATCGCCCCAATACCGGTCGTTGCCGTCGCCGGCTGTTGCAAGAACGATATCATCCCCGTCGCCACCCCAGGCCTGGTCGTCACTCGCACCACCTTCGATGATGTCGTTGCCGGAATCTCCGAAGAGAAGATCCGCCCCGCTATTTCCGAAGAGCACATCGTGGCCGGCGCCGCCATGCAGTTCGTCATCGCCGCTGCCACCGCTCGCAACATCGTTGTCCGCTGCTGCGACGATGACGTCGTCACCGTCTTCGCCCCTCAGGATGTCGGAACCTGCATCCCCGGAAAGGATGTCCGAACCGCCACCCGCGAGGATCGTATCGTCGCCTCCCTGGCCGGCGAGCACTTCACCAGACGCTGTACCGATCAGTGCAACGGCTGCGATCGGGATCGAGACAATCGGTCCGTCGTCATCGTCGTCTTCGTGCGAGCAGGTGTCATCACCGTCCTCCTCGCCGTTGCCATCGTCGTCTTCGTCTTCGTCTTCGTTGCCATCGTCTTCGTCGTCGTCACCGCCGTTGCCGTCGTCATCGTCGTCGTTTTCCTCCTCGTTGTCTTCGACGCGTGGCGAGAAGATATCTTCTTCAAGATTCGTCAGGCCGGTGTTCCGGGCAATGATGTCGGCAAACTCCTCGCCGTCGATGAAGTTTTCATAGAAATCGAAATCGTCGAAACGCTCCGTGTAGTAGAAGCGGTCAGCTTCCTGCAGGCGATCGAACTGCTCCTGCAATACGACCCAGAATGTCTGTCCGACCATGCCGCCATTGATGTGTTTCTCGGCAAGTCCCCCGACCCACAGATCGACACGGTCGATCCCCTTGATCACACCAGTCCCATTGGACTGCATTGCAATCTCGATATCAGGATTGATTTCGCGAAAAGCTGCGATTTCGCCGGCTTCCAGAACGAGGTCCGGATAAGCCTGCCGGAACTGGGCGATCACGGTATCGGAGAGGCCGTTGCGGCTCTGGAAGTCGTCCCAGGAGGTGTAGGCCGTCATTGCTCCTGCATAACCCAGCGCTTCTGCAACATAGGGGTCGGTGGATGCTGCGAGGTCCATGCGAACCTGATTGAGCGTTCCAAGTCCGACGTCCCAGCCTCGGGCAACGTTGAAGGCGAACAGGTCCGCATTGATACGGACGAGGTCGTTTCGCACGGCATCGACAATGTTGAAATCGACTGCTTCAGCGGGTTGTGTCGCGATGCCGCCAAGGATCGCGCTCACACCAAGCTGCTCATAGCCTTCCTGCGGCACGTATCCGAACTGCGCAAGTGTGCTGAGCGGTAGCTTGAAAGCAGATGGGTCGTTGGTCGGGTTCAGGAAGGCATCGAACAATGCTACCTGGGTGGGGCTCCCATCTGCGTCAAGCACCGTCATGGTCTGGCCGATCAGCGAGTGGCCGACCCGGTAGACGGCCGCGGCGAATTCATGACTGATCGCAGCCGTGGCATTCGGATTGTATTCCGAAAAACCATGATCCCCATCTCCCCTGATCCCGCCGATCAGCTTGTCCGCAAACTCGGTGAAGACAACACGCTGATATTCGGCTTCATTGATCATCTTGGCGGCTTGGAACAGTTCCTCGGCTGTTCCATCAAAACCGGCCGCCTCAAGGCCTGCCACATGAAAATTGTGGTTTCGGGCCCAGATGGTGTGCATTGAGGTAAGGGCAAAGTTCTCGTTTGCCCGGCCATCGCCTGCCACGTAGTGATCGAGCAGGCTGATATAGGGGTTGGTGTCGAGAAGCAGTGCGTGCGTGCTGCCCATGAAGTCTGAAGCAAGTCCGGAAACCATGGCTTCGTTGATGACGCCTGCCGTTACGAGACCCGGAAAGTAGGAGCGGAAGCTCACCTGACCGCCTGCGAGAGTGGGCGAGTGGAAAACGGTGTCGTTCTCCCAGTGATGCAGGATGAGATCACGCAGCGTCGGCATCAGCTTGAAGTTGGGGTTGGATGGATCTGCGCCGCCCTGAAGCAGATGCGACCCGAGACCGCCCGATCCATCGCCCTCTCGCAGGAACTGGCCAACCAGATCATTGGAACCGTAAGCCTGGTTCTGGTCGACGAAGGGCGATGTCTTGTTTATGTGTTGTGGAACCCCATCGTTATAATAGGCGACGGTGGCACGCGTGAGGTCGGCCGGATTGCCGGAACCTGGGGCTCCGTTGCCAGGAGCACCGATCTGGATCGTGCCATTTCCACCTTTGCCGAGAAAATCCAGGCCGTGGTCGAAGTACTGCCCGAACGCCATGAAGAAGATATTGGCATCGGCTTTTGGCAGGCTTGCTTCCTGTGCGCCCAGAATATTGCTGATATTGCGAGGATCGAGTCCGGCAAAGATCGGATTGATGGCGGAATTTCCGAAGGCATCCGGTTCCCCATAGTGCGACTGGGTGATGCGGATGAAAGGCGTATCCACCGCACCTGCGTCCGGATCTGCAGCATTGTTGCCATGACCGGAAAGGGTGCGCACTCCTGTTGGAACAGGATCATCGCCATCGTTGGGCGAGAGGCCGTTTACGAGGGCTTTGAGACCAGCCAGGTCACTTGGCGTGTATTCGAAGATGCCGGAAATGTCGTCACCGTCTTCGCTTGGGGTGGCTTCCTGGAATTGGGGTACGACGGTGCCGGTAAAGGTGATCGAATGGGTTCCATTTGAGAAAGATTTCGTACCGTCGCCATTGTCGACAAGGGTGTAGCTGGAAAGCTGTTGTCCCGGCGCCAGTTCGATCACGTCCTGGGGACGCAGGGTCCCCACGATTGTATCGTCACCGCCATTGCTGCGGAAGAGGATACGATGCGCTGACATCAACCCGGCGATATTGACAGTCTCGTCGCCTGCTTCGCCGTTGATGGTGATCGTGTTGAAGCTGAGATTTGTCGGAGAAAAGTCGCCGATTGCCAAGACTGTATCGTTTCCCGCCCCGGTGTTGATGACGATTTCTTCGATGTCGGTCAGTTCTGCAATAATCGAGCCGTTGGTGGTGCCATTGCGCGTAATGACGATTTCCGTTGCCGTGGCGATCCCTGTCATTCCTGCGCTGACTGCCGCCGCACGGGTATAGACACGATAGGTCTCGGCAAGTGCGGAGCCGTTGACAACGAAAGAGTCTCCGTCGGGGCCCTCAGCGCCGCCGTTCACGCTGTCCCGACCATCGGGTAACAGCCCCAGGAGGCTCGCGCTCCAGTTAATAACGTCGTCACCGCCCAAGGCGTTGATCGTGTCGTTCCCACGGTTTCCGGTAATGATATCCGCTCCTGCGGTACCAGTGATGACGGTACCGACGTTGCTGGCGCTAATGACGTCGCCGACCACTTCGGTAGCCGCAGAAACGACTTGCTCAGCAGAGCCGAACCCATCGATGAAGCTGACGACCACCCGCACCTGTTGACCAACCTGCGGCTGCTGGGGAGTAAAGTTTGCCGAGTTAGCCCCAGCATTTGCCCAGGTCGTGCCGTTGGTCGATGTCTGCCACTGGAAACTGAATGTTCCAAGACCGTTTTCATCGGCAATTCCGGAGGTATCCGCAGTCAATGTCTGCGTCTCGGTGGGCGATGTGTCGCTGATAACCGGTGCACCGGTCGCCGCCCTGTTCACAAGGACGACCTCGACGCCGTCGGAAAATCGCGCGGCCTCAATGTTCCGCAGGGTATCGACACCGTCCGATACGAGATTTCGTTCGGTCAACGGATCCACAACGTTGCTGACGGTGTTATGGGTGACCGTGAAACTGCCGTCAGCATTTCTGACAATCGTGTAGTTTGCACGAACATCGTTGAACTCTGCGGTATCAGTACCTGCCAAGGGTGTTGTCGATGAGACAATCTCTCGCACGATATGCAATTGGCTTGGCACGATGGTACGGGAGATCATCAACTCAAAGAGCGACTTTCCAGCCCAGGCTGGATTCTCATCTTCGGTAAAGACATGTTTCAGGCTGTCCACCGTTGCAATCTGATTACCGTCCGAGTTTTCTGCACCGACAGGCGTGATGCGAATACGAACGTTGAGCCATGCATCGCCATCGAGGAAGTCATCTCCACCATTGCCCCGCAGCGAGTCACTTCCTGCTCCACCGAGGAGAATGTTGCCACGGTCGAAGGCAGTGATCGTTTCGGGATCAACATCAGCCGGAGCCGCTGCGATGAGGTTGCCAAGAAGCTCGCGCAGGCCCTCAATGCGATCTACGCCTGCCTGCGTCAAACCATCCTTGAAGAAGATGCCCTCTGTCGTGGCAACCGTATCGCCAGGCGCCAAGTCACCAAAGACCCGGTCGTCGCCAAGCAATGTGTCATTGTAGTTCCAGCCGGAAAGTGCTTCTGTTTTGTCGAACCGGTTGCGAAGGATATCTTCCTGTTCTGTGGTGAAAATCGGGATACGCATATCAGCGTAGGCGTTCATCTCCACGTCCTTGAAGATTGCCCAGTCGAAGCCGAACATGCCCTCATTGCGCATGACGCTTTCGCCCTGGACCATAATGTCGTCGCCGGATTCCGCGTCGAAATCGTGCTCTTCATTCCCGGCAAACATGACATCGTGACCGACGATAGATGAATTGAAGAACAGCTCGGAGTTGTCGCCGGCCGTCGTGTCGAAGCCGCCGCCCGCCTCCATCCAGTCGTCGCCTTCATTGCCCATGAGAAGATCGACGCCGTCACCGCCAAGAATAAAGTCGTCGCCGTCGCCACCGAAAACTTCCGTATCGTCGACACCGACAAAGACGACATCCTTACCGGTTCCGCCCATGACGATATCCATGCCGTTCGAATTGGCGATCACGTCATCGCCTTCATCGCCCTTCATAAAATCGCCGGTATCGCCCGAGTCGGTGATGATGTCGTTGCCTGCACCGCCGTTCACGAGATCGACGCCGGCGCCGCTCTCGATCCGATCGTCGCCCGCATCGCCCCAGATACCATCATCGCCGAAATCGGTAATGATGGTGTCGTTGCCGATAGTGCCGCCGACGACAACATGTTCGCCGCCCGTGAACCGTAGATAGTGTCCTGTGACGCCGCTTTGATCCGTGCTGGTGTCGGCGATGCTTTCGTCGACGTCGGCAGTGGTCATATCATCGCGCTGGACTTTACCGAGACCCAGTGCCGCCATGATCGGATCGTCCCCTACGGGATCGTCCCCGACCTGGTTCGCCCTGTTGATCTCGAGGACGAAATCGTAGTCGGCGAAGACGTCGACGCCGAGGTGACGGGCGATCACGTCGTCCCCGGTGCCTCGAATTCCGTCAGCGCCGGGCTGTGCGATATCGGTGTTCGCCATGATCATCTTGGCGAACGAATTCTGCTCCAGCATATTGAGGAAGTTTTGGCCCTGTGTGCGGGTCAGATAGTAGAACCTGTCACCGTCCTGCAGGTTTTCGAGCTGCATTTCGAAGATGGCATTGAATGTGGAGCCCAGCATGCCGCCGAACGGCATCTTCTTTTCCGCAAGGCCGCCGATCCAGAGATCGACGAGGTTGAGGCCAGTTTCCACGCCTGCCCATGTCCCGGTACCGGTCAGATAGGAAACGCGGTCGAGGGGGGCGCCGTCACCACCCATGACAAGGGCCGTTGCGGCAGCCCGTTTACCGGCCAGCGTGGCTTCGCCGGTGATCGTCCCGTGTGTGCCATAGGCCGCGATGAAGTTGATGACGGACGCCGAGTTTTTCAGATTGGCGGCAAAATCAACCCAGTTGTCATAGGGTTTGAGGAAGGTGGAGCCGCTTGCCGCATAAAGTTGTGCACGGGCGTCGTTGAGTGAAGGCACGCCCGTATCGCGACCGCGAGCGATGTTGATCGCACCGAGATCCAGCGGCAGGCCAAGCAGGTTGTTGCGCAGGGAACTGACGATGAATTCGTCGATTTCATTGCCATGCTCGACGACCATGCCACGTACGATGGCTCCAGCTGCCTGATCGGCGCTGATGGTGCTGTTGAGATCAAATGCCACTGGGTTGAGGAAGGCCTCGATGAGGTTCAGCTCAGGCTCGGTCGCTACCGTTTCCGTACCATCGGCATTCAGGAAAACGCGTGGCATCCCGTCGGTCAGCATGGAGTGCCCGAAGCGATAGACCGTATGGGCAAACTCGGCAAAGATTGACGAATTGACGTCCGTTACCGAATTGAAAACAAAGACGTCGATCGCCGGCTGAATCTTGCGTGCGAACTCTTCGAAGACAAGGTGCTGATACTGCATTTCTGTGGCGAACCGGGCTGCCTGGAACATGCGCTCGCCGTCCCAGTTCAGTCCTTGCGCATAGGCGAGCTGATCAATCACCGAAAGGTTTTCAAAGCCGGCTGGAAGGCCGCTGATATCCGTTGCCAGCCATTCGTTGATGAAGGCGACATCGCCGCTTTGCAGGATCGTCAGTTTCTGGGAATCGACCTGACGATTGTGCTCGGAGTGGAAAATGTGATGAACAGCAGTCAGTCCGATGTTCTCGTTACCGCGTCCATCACCCGTAATGAAATGACGCTCCAGCAACTCGTTGTCATAGACACCGGATGCAAGAGGCCCACTGTTGACAACATCATCTGTGTCCGCAGTTTTCAACGCACCCGTTTGGCTGTTGAAGGGGTTGGCGTTGTGCGCGATGTCGTCCAGGAAGGCATGGCCGGTGCGCAGCGCCAGCGACGCGAATGTGTTGACAGGTGCCGAGGGTGTACCTGAAACGACGGCATCGTCGGCAGTGTTTGGAATACCGTCTGCACCGATACCCGTTACAACCTGCGCATAGCCCGTCAAAGGATGGGGAATGAAATTGCCGTATTGGTCGGTGCGGATCAGAGGCAGGTTGACGACGTCAGCATCACTTAACTGGATGCCGAGGAATTGCAGGGCGTTGGCCTTGATGTCTGCCCATGTTGGAAGGCCACCATGTGTTCCGGCGGGAGAACTGGCTGGGGGCGGGCCATCAAGCAAACGACCTGTCGCGACAGTGATGCCTCCGATTGTTGCGTATTCACGCAGGAAAACCTGATGGGATGGATGTGAGGTGTAGGTCTGGTTTTGGTCCACGAACGGAGTTGTGGTGTTGCGGGCTTCGTGATGTGTGTCATCAGCCGTTCCAAGTACACCGTCTGCACCGGGGCCATCAACAGGGTCTGCTCTGGTGATAACCATGAAGCGCAAGCTTGGGGGCAAGTCGTCGGCTGTTCCAGGAAGCCCGTCAGCGCCGAGCACCAATGGATCGTCGCCCTGTAGCGGGATGAATACCGAGCCGTTGTTGCCCTTGCTGATCAGGTCAAGACCATGGTCGAAGAACTGGCCAAAAAATGTCATCCACGCATTGAACGGGGCCGAGAGGCCTTCGTCAGGTGCAATGTTCGGGATTGAAGCAAGGTCGGCATTGGTGAGGTACACACCGTTAGTGCCAAGAGGTTGTCCGGGTGCCACGGGCACCATGCCGGGGTTGGCCTCTTCCCATGCCGCTACCGCCAGAGGATTGTTGAACCAGGCTGATACAGCAGCCGGGTTGTTGATGCTCATGTCGGAAATCAGGTTCGAGATGATGCGCGGGTCTGCGTCCGCGACGTTGCCTGTATGACCGCCATTTGATGGGGAAGGCGTGCCGACGACGCTGTAATCGGTGTTCGTCACCACGGCGGGGCCTCCAAGCGACATCGTGTCGCCATCGGCATCGTTGCGGAAATTCGGATCAAGCGCACGCGGCATGGCCTGATCGGCGGCCCCCCAGAGTTCGCGGCCTGCCACGATGTTGTTGTAGGTGCCATCAACGGTACGAAGACCGACCGGCACATGCGGGTCGGGAATGGCGCGAGGCGTTGCCGGGTTGCCAAGGTAGAGACCTGTAACTGCATCGTATTGTGACCGGTCGGAAATCACCGTTCCATCAGGGTTGAGGCGGATTTCAGTGAGCGGAACGCCTGAGGCGTGGACTTCCGCGACCTTGATCTGGTGAAGCACAAACGCCAGATCAGCCTGGTTGAGTGTAAAAGCAGCCATTTTCCCCTCCGAAGCGCCTAAGCGCTAAAACGCCGTTACATTGGATGGAGGCTTTGAATGTTTCCGATTGGCCACCAGGCACAATCACAATCTCCTCCATTCGCTCGGAGGGAGATTCCCCTAGCCTTCATGATCTCAGGTTGCATGAAACGCTTGCGTAAGAACACTTCACATGGTCCAGTTCTTTCAGGCCCATTGGTCCCAACAGTTCATCGGACCTTGGTCTGGTGGTCCTCAGCCCAAGGGTGACGTGATCTTGCGAAATTCCGAATTTTAAGTTAAATTGCTGAAATAATTATATAATCGTAGCAGAGTATGCCTGCCTGAATCTTGTCGAAGCTTAAATCCGGGACCTTTCGGTCTCTCATGAATGCGAGTTCGACGAGATTTGTGCATCGAACATCAGCAGGTTGGGACATGAGACATTCGCTGTCTGACGATACTGGTGAAGAAGCAAAATCGCATAGTGGATCTCTTGGAAAATGGAGATCGTCCTTGCGACGTTTGACAGACTGGTTCCGGGATCTGCATCTTTCGACACAATTCATGATCCTGATGTCACCGATCGTGATTGTGTTGATGTCGTGCCTTACGTTCTGGGCTGCCGATCGGGTTGAACGCGCCATGCTCGCTGGAGCTGGCGGGGTTGGAGCTCTTTATCTCGAAACCTTTGTTTCTCCCCTTATCAAGGAGGCTGATCTCCACAAGGACACGATTGACCCTGTCCTGGTCTCGCACCTCGAAAACCTGCTCGGCACAGGGCCTATCGGTCAGCACGTTCGCACGATCAAACTTTGGCGGGCCGATGGCAGTATATTCTATGCGACAAACGATCAAAAAATCGACCATCCAAGAGTGTTCGATGAGTTGAGGTCTGCCTTGTCAGGTGAGATCGTTGTATCCCGTACGGAGGTGGAGAAACATGTTTATACCGGCGAGGAAAAGCAGAACCTTCTGTTAGAGGTCTACGCGCCCCTTCTTCGTGACCGGAATGGCAAGGTCATTCTCGTTGGAGAGTTTTACGAAGAACCGAATTATTTGATCGCTGAGCTTCGCTCTGCGCGGCGCGGAACATTCCTGATTGTGGCCGGCGTGGCTTTGCCAATGCTTGGATTGTTGTATCTCATGGCACTAACAGCAAGCCGGCTGATTGCCCGTCAAAAGCGGGCGATCGAGGCGAACCTCCTGAACGCCCTGGATCTGTGGGAGCAAAACGACAAGCTGAGGAAAGCAGCAGACTATGCCAGACTCGAAGCCGGCAAGCTGAATGAGAAGATACTCGACCAGATTGGCAACGATCTGCATGATGGCCCAGTGCAGGTTCTCACCCTTATAAGTCTTCGCCTGAGCGATATGATTGCAGAGCAGCGCTTAAGCGGAAGGAAGGTCAACCCTGATCTTGAAAAGCTGTTGAATTTCGTCTCAGGCGTTCTTGCGGATCTGCGCAAAATCTCCGCCGGCCTCTCATTGCCTGAACTTGACGAACTCAGCTTAAGTGAAACAATAAAGCTCGCCGTGGCACGCTACAGGGATCTCACAGCGTTTCCCGTTGAGATGGACGGCCTGATACCGCACGAGATGTACCAACCCCACCTGAATGTCTGTGTCTATCGCTTTATTCAGGAAGGGTTGATGAATGCATTCCGACACGCAGCCAATAACAGGCAGAGGGTCCGATACCGCATCCACGATAACAAACTCATTATCGTGGTGGCTGATGTGGGGGAGCGTGTTGTGCGTCCAGATCAAAATGCGGCAGCCCGAGTGAAACTTGGTTTGACCAGTCAGAAGCGACGTGTAAGGTCATTTGGCGGGAAAATGCGGATATTCAGGCGCGCGGCGGGAACAATCATTGTCGCAGTTTTGCCCATCAATCAGCTTTCGTCGGACGAGATGATCTAGCGGCCGTCTGGCGCAGAGGCTGTGGAAATTTTGGGCTTCATCCTAGTTGAGGAGATCGTGTGACCCACCGATTTTTTGTGCGGCGAGAACGGCCTCGACACGATTTCGTACGTCGAGCTTCTGCATCAGGATCGTCATGTAATGTTTGACCGTTTTTTCGCTTATGTCGAGACTCCTGGCTATTTCACGATTTGTCTGCCCTCTCATGAGGTAGGAGACAATCTGTTCTTCGCGAACGCTTAAGCGCTTCTGCTGTATAGCTTTCTGTCTCGCCTCTGTCGCTTTCATCGACATGATGACCCTCGTTGCGAAGCCTGGCGTCATATATGTCTCGCCGTTGTGCGCGGCAATAATTGCGTCGTGAAGGTCTGTCGAACTGCTTCCTTTAAGGACGTAACCGGAAACGCCACAATTGAGAGCTTTGATCGCTGTTTCGATACTGGAGGTCGCCGTGAAGATTACGACCTTGGTTCCCGGCATTGTCTGAACAATCACCTCAATCGCCGCCATCGAGTCGCCGGGCATGCTGAGATCAACGACGATGACGTCAGGCGAAAGCTGTTCAGTGATTTTGATTGCATCTACAGCGTTGTGGCCCTGGCCAACAATTTTGAGATCTTTTTTGTTCGAGTAAAGACTTACAAGCCCTTCAAGAAGAATAGGGTGATCGTCCACAAACGCGACGGATACAGGTACGCTGACAGGTGATGACATTGATGCCGCCTCACACTTATTTTGACTGAGAAGATACCACAATAGAATCGGCGTAAACAACTCGCTATAAGTGAATATATTTACGGAAAAGCGAGGCTAAAGTATTACCGCCGGATTAATCATTTCGTGTTATTTGATGGCAATTCCGTGGAATTGCGTGTCCGCGCGCGCGACATTTCCTGATGGTGCGGTTTGGCGTGTCCTTTGGCGCGGGGCGGTTGAACGTCGGCAACGCGCCCGTTTAACTGTCATAAGGCAAGTCGTTGCCCCTGCTTGGAAGCAGACATCGTCTTGGAAAGGAGCCCTGTCGCCTTCGCGCCAAAGGAAATCATATATGTGGCAGTCGCTCGCGAAGATGACAGCACCTGGTGAGCCAGCGGCCATCGATTTCACCTACAACAGGTCACCAGCGAGTTTGACAAGGTGGGCGACTGATGTTGCCTTCATCTTTCGCATCATGTGGCCTCTGTGTAGCTTCACCGTTGGCTCTGCAAGCTGCAGTTCTGCTGCAATCTGCTTGTTCAGTTTACCGGCGATCACCAATGTCAAAATCTGTCGCTCGCGTTCAGTCAGCGTCATATACCGTGCTTGGGTGGCAGCTTTCGCTACTTTTTCATCGCGGCGAGCGGCGTCATTGGCGATTGCGCGGTTGACGGCGTCTAGCAGATCCTGCTCACGGACCGGCTTACTGAGAACGTCAATGGCACCCGCCTTCATCGCCCGCACCGCCATGGGCACATCGACATGGGCGCTGATCAAGACTACGGACCGGGGAAGATCGCTCTTCGCCAAAACCTCCTGAAACTCCAGTCCGCTCTGACCGGGAAGGCGGATGTCGAGGACGATGCAACCGGCCTTTTCGGGATCGTCTGCAGCTATGAAATCCTTTATCGAGCCGTGTACCTCAGCGGCGAGCCCGACGGACTCGAAGAGGCCCTTTAGGGCTTCGCGCACGCTTTGATCGTCATCTATGACGATGACATTGGGTTGCCTGTTCTTCCTGTCATCGATCAACGGCTGCGTCCTTGGAATTCGAGAGCGTGAAGGTGAATGAGCTTCCGCGAGGATGATTGGTTGTGGCCCAGATCCGCCCGCCGTGAGCTTCAACAATGGAGCGGCAGATAGAAAGACCCATCCCTATCCCGTCAGATTTCGTGGTATAGAATGGCTCAAATACCTGCTCGAGCTGTTCCGGCGGTATGCCACAACCTGTGTCGGAAACACTAACCTCGACTTCGCCCTCTGGACCTTGCCTACAACTGACTGTCATGACCGCTTCGGCGCCACGAGGTGTTGCTTCAGCGCTGTTCATGATCAGATTGAGAAGAACCTGCTGTAACTGGGTGCGGTCGCCCAAGATATCGACGGGTTCTGGCGTGAGGTCCGTGACGATCTGCAAACCTCGCGATTGCAACTCTTCCCTAAGAAGAAAAAGCACATCACGTAGCGCCCGCTTGAAGTCGATCCTTTCCATCCGCACCGGCGATCTCCGGGCCATCCCGCGTATGCTGGCGACGATCTCGCCGGCGCGGTGGCCATCATGCACGATGCGTTCCGCGGCCAGACGAGCCTGTTCCAGATCTGTATGTCCGTCCTTAAGCCAGCGGAGGCAGGTTCCGGCATTCGTCACGATCGCCATGAGCGGCTGATTGATCTCGTGCGCAATGGAAACCGCTAGCTCGCCGATGGTCGTCAACCGTGTAACGTGCGCAAGGTGGCTCTGGCTCTGGCGAAGAGACTCTTCCGCCTGTTTGCGATCCTCGATGTCGACAACGACGCCGTACCATCGGACCACATTTCCTTCCGGATCGAGCAGGGGGCTTTGCTGCAGGTTGAACCACCTGTATTGGCCGTCGAACCGTCTGATACGGGCGTCTACTGGCTTAGGCTGTTTCGTCGCGACAACCTCTTCCCAACTCTCACGCATCCGTTCGACGTCATCGGGATGAAACATGCGATAGAAGCCGAAGCCGACAATCTGCTCGAAAGGCAGTCCGACGAAGTTGGTGAGATGCTGGTTCCAGTATTCGAGCTGCCCGTCGGGCGTACATGACCAGGCCATGGCAGGGATCGTGTTGATGATGAGCTTGAGTTTTTGTTCGCTCTCCCTTAGCGCGGCCTCACTCTCTTTTAGAGCGATCTCGGCCCGCTGCAGATTCTCGATGTCGATATTGACACCGAACCAGCGCACGACGCCATTCGCATCCGTCAGCTTTCGGCCTGAGAAATAGAACCAGCGGTACTGCCCATCAGCACCCCGAATGCGTCCTTTCAACCGGGTATGATCTGAACATTCTAGGTCGCGCTTCCAGATTTCCACCATCTCGGGAATATCGTCGGGATGATAGAGATCCAGAAAACCCCATTCGAGGATCTGGTCGGCAGGCCGCCCGGCATAGTCCAACCAACTCTGGTTGACGAAATCGGCGCTCCCGTCCGGGCGCGCTGACCACACGAGCACCGGAAGCGAATTGATGATGAGCCTGAGGTTCTCTTCGCTTGCCGCAAGCGCAGACTTCGTCTCCCTGAGCGCATCTTCAGCTCGTTTGCGATCTTCTATATCGAGAACGACCCCGTACCATTTGGCAACGTTTCCCTCAGAATCCAGCTGAGGTTTTTGCCGGAGGGAGCACCAGCGGTATTCGCCGTCCGCGCGCCTGAGCCGACCCTCAACTTCCCTTCCCGTCTTGGCAGCCATGATGCTCCGCCACTCGAAGGCCAGGCGGGTGGTGTCGGCCGGGTGGAACAGCCGATAGAAATTCTCCCCGGCTATCTCTGTGAGTGGCAAGCCGACATATTCGAGAAAGTGCTGACTGGCGAAGTCGAGCATGCCGTCGGACGTAGCCGACCATGCCATTGCTGGGATCAAATCGATGATCGCATCGGCTTCCTTGTGCTTGTCCAACTTTGTCCCTCACCGGTATGCGCGGCGCAACCGCCCTGCTTCAGGTTACGCGGTTTCGCGACGCCGCGTTAGGCGAGATTGATAGACGAAGGTCTATTTTCGCACTGCCTTGGTCTAGTTCTATGTGACCTAGATCGCAATTGAGAGCAGGCTTGAACCGGTCTATTCACAATAAAACCGAGTGGGTTAGCCCAAGTGGCCGCCCATCCCGGCCCAGGTTGAAGCGCCTGTTCCGACCGCAGCAGCCATACCTACGCATTTGCCAACACTACCAACATCGTCGATCGATCCGGAGGAACTCCCATGCCTCAACTTTCACGTCGCGCCTTCGGCACCCTGCCGATCGGCCTCATCGCGGGGAGCCTTTTCGGCGGCAGCCTGATAAGTTCCTCCTCTGTCCATGCGGCGACGCGGGAGGCGGCAAGCGCACCTGCTACGGTGACCCCGCTCGCACAGATCCGCATCGGACGGTTCACCGTGACGGCGCTGACGGACGGGTATGCAGACATGCCCTATGACTACTTTCCGGGACGCTCGGCGCCCGAGGTCGAAAAGGCGGCAAGCGCACAGTTTACCGCCCGGCCGAGTGGAGTTCGGTTCCTCTTCAATCAGTATCTCGTCGAGGATGGGGAGCGCCGCATCCTGATCGATGCTGGTGCGGCAGGCTCGATCGGACAGACCGGACAATTACCTCCGGCACTCGCTGCGCTCGGTCTGAAGCCCAGCCAGATCGACGTTGTCATCGTGACGCATATGCACCAGGACCACATGGGCGGGCTGGTCCTGGGAGGCAAGAACCAATACCCGGAAGCCGAGCTTTACATCGATCGTCGCGATGTCACCCATTGGACCGATCCGGCCAAACGCAACGGAGCGCCTGACTTTCTACAGACCAGCTTCAGAATGGCAGAGGAGGTCGTGCGGCTATATCCCAGGCTCCAGGCGATCGACGGAGAGCGGGAAATCGCGCCGGGCGTTTCGATCATCGATCTGACCGGCCATACGCCCGGCCATATCGGCGTGCGGATCGAAGATGGCGGCAAGAGCCTGATCATGGTTTCGGACATGATTTTTCCGGTCGTGCACCCGGCCGCGACAGATGTGTTCTTCCTGTTCGAGCAGGACCGTGCCGCTGCGAAGGCCATGCGCGATCGCTTCCTTCCGCGTGCCGCATCGGAGGGAGCGCTCATCGCCGCCACGCACATGCCGTTCCCTGGGCTCGGCCGTGTCGTCTCCGATCGCGGGCAGATGCGTTGGGAAGTCGCAGACTGGGCCTTGCAGGACTGACTTCCGCACTTGGCGACCTTGAAGGCAGAGATTGCCAAGCCCAGAATTCGGCTGGCCAAATGAGTAGATCCAGGCTCGCACGGGGGATGCCCATGAAAGCCTGGCTGAGCAAGGAGATTAGGCATGCCATATCATTTCCTTGAGGTCGCTGTGACGCCTAGCGTCAGGGCCGCCCAGGCTGAGATGGGCGTAGAGCAGATTTGGCTGGGCAGTGACAGCCGCCCTTCAGACACCTTCACCGAAGACGAGATCGCCTTCATTGCCTCATGTGACAGCTTCTACATGGCATCGGTCTCCGAAACGGGTTGGCCATATGTTCAGCATCGTGGAGGGAATGTCGGCTTCCTCAAGGTTATAGATCAGCGAACAATGGCCTTCGCCGACTACCGGGGCAACCGTCAGTACATCAGCGCCGGCAATTTTGCGGCCAACGATCGGGCCTGTCTGTTCCTGATGGATTATGTGCGGCGGGCTCGGCTCAAAATCTATGCCTATGTGGAGCGACTTGCGCTTGACGCTGACCAGGAACTCACGGAACTGGTGTCTGACCCGACGTACAAAGGAAGGGCTGAGCGGATTTTCAAGCTCCGGCTCGAGGCGTTCGATTGGAACTGCCCGCAGCACATCATTCCACGCTACACCGAGCAACAGATTGAACAGGCGGTCGCTCCTCTTCGTGAGCGGCTGCAGCGACTGGAAACCGAGAACGCCACCTTGCGCGCACGTCTCGGGAGCCCCGAACCATGATCGAAGCTGAACGATCACCTCTTCCCCGTTTTACAGTGAGGCAATAAGTTCAAGGTTTGATTCGCGTCACCTGCTCCGATATCGTCAACAGTGGGATTTTTACAAGCCTCCGTGCAATCAGGCCCCCGCAACCAATGAAACTTGTAAATTCTCCCATTCGGGATATTTGCACCGGAGCTCCTCCGCGTAAGCGTCGAGGAGCTTTTTTTGTTTCTGCTCCGTGTCGATCTCGCCGGATGCGATCTTCGCCATCAGATCATTCTGGGCGGCGGTGATGAACTGCTGCTCCATCAGGTCCAGGACCTCCATCGAGGCCATAATGTTGGCGATCGAGCCGTGTACCTGCAAACTGGCCGGTTGATGGCCCGGTGTCTTGCCGATCACGACGGTCTGGATGAGATCACGCACGATCGGCATCAGCCGCCGCTTGGCATGTTCGTCGGCGTTGTTGCGTGCGAGGAAGATCAGCTTGCGGACGCTGATCTCGATATTGGCGGGATTGAACTGCGCCTTCAGCTTCGCAATCTTCTCCTGGAAATCCTCGGCCGGCTCCTGCGAGTGGGCGATTTCCAGAACCAGCGCCTCGCGCGTGACTTCCAGTTCATCCAGTTGATCATCCAGGATGGCAAGCCGCGGCCGGCCGTCGGCATGGCGGTCCTGAATCTGCTGCATGAGACCTGACTGTTTCGACTTGATCGCTGCGAGCTCTGTGGCCAACTGGTCCTTGCGCGAAGGCAGGCTCTTCAGCTTGCTCACCTCATGCGCGACCATCTTCTCCGAAATCCGATCGAAGATATCCATCGAGAAGAAGGCCACGGGCAAGCAGTTGAGGACGCGTTCCTCCAGTTCATGGCGTGTGATGGTCTTGCTGTTACCACAGCAGGCACCGTCGAGGTCGTCGATCGGCAGGCGCTTCTTGCGGTTGGTGCAGCTATAGCGGTCCTTGCCTGAGATCGCGTAGGGACCTCCGCACTCTGCGCATTCGAGCATGCGGCTGAGCAGATACTCGGGGCGCTGCGTCGCGTTCAGCCGGTTGCCCTGCCCGAAATCGAACAGCTCACCGATCTCTTTCTGACGCTCCTTCACCCGCTGCCATAGGTCGTCGGAAACGATGCGCATCTCCGGCACTGCCGTCAGCACCCATTCGCTTGCGTCGTTGACGCGCGCCGTACGGCGCTCGGTCTCCGGGTTCTTTCGATAGTTGCGCTTGTTCCAGACTATGCGGCCGATGTAGCTCTCGTTATTGAGAATGCCCGTGCCACGGCTGACGTGACCGCGGATGGCTGTGTCGCGCCACTTGCGGCCGCGCGAGCCCGGGATGCCCTCCTTGTTCAAAAGCTGGGCGATGTCGCGTGGTGACATGCCGTCGGCATAAAGCGTGAAGATGCGGCGAACGATATCGGCCTTCGCAGGATCGATCTCGCGCAGGCCTTTGATGCGATCACCATTCACATCGCGCTGCTGCGAGATCATGTAGCCATAGGCCAGGCAAGTGGATGCCTTGCCCTTGCGCACGGCGGTCTTCATTCCCTCCCGGGTCCGGTAGCGGATCTGCCAGACAAGCTCGTGACTGAGCATTGCGCGGAATGACATCTCCATGTCCGTTACCGGGGAGCCAGCGTGGACCGTCCAGAGGTCGACATCGCGATAGCGCAAATCCTTGAGAATCTTGTGGCTGTGCTCGATGTCGCGCGACAGTCGATCGACGGTCACGCAGAGCACGACATCAATGCGGTCGCGCTTCACATGCGCCATCAAGTTCTGGATGCCGGGGCGGAGCTGGTAATCGAAACTGTCGAGGAAGGTTTTCGTCACAAGGCTCGCGCTCCTGAAACCAGATCACCGAAGCCCATCCGACAAAAGCTGCCAGGATCATCCTGACTGTTCCGGCAAGAACCGGGAGTAAAACGCGCTTCAGTCCCTGGCTTGCAAAATAAAGCGCCAGTCCCAATCCAACTGCGCCATAAGCCGGTGCGACAATTTGCAGATACTGGGAGCCTAGCTGCTGCACATCCGGGTCCGCCGTGAATAATCTCATCCAGGTCATGGGGAACAGAGTGGCGAGAATGCCGATTGTCTGCGTGATGCCGAATGCGATACCTGCGCCAACCCAGGCGACCCGGCGGGCGCGTTCGATCTGGCCCGCTCCGATATTAATCCCAACCATGGTGACGATAGCGGTTCCAAGACCGAAGATGATGGGAATTTGCAGATAATCAAGCCGCGATGCAATGCCGAACCCCGCAATCGCGTCTGCGCCGAAATGGCCGACGGCTGCCGTTACGAACGTAACCGTCAGATTGACCTGGATCGTGCCGACTGCGGAAGGCAGGCCGACACCCAGAATGTCCTTGAACAGTCGACCTTGCAGCGGAACAATTTTGAACTTTAGCGGGCTGCTTGACGAGCGCAGGTATAGGGCAAGCACCAGTGCCGCGATGAGATAATAAATGAAGACCGCAGCGCCTCCGCCTGCCACGCCGAGCTCCGGGAAGGGGCCCCAGCCGAAAATCAACAGCGGCGACAAGACGAGGAGAAGGAACGCGCCGGAGATGATGACGAGAGCAGGCACGTTCACGTTGCCAGCGCCCCGCAGGGCTGCCGAAAGCAAAGCCGTGATCCAGATGGGAATAGAGCCTGCGAACACAATTCCTGAATAGATGAGGGCGGCCCTAAGGGTTTCTCCAGTCCCTCCCATTGAGCGGTAGAGCAGGGGTCCAAAGAGGATTGCAGCGACTGAGAAAATGGCTCCGAATGCCGTAGCCAGAACAATCGAATGCCAGACAAGCCCATCGGCATCAGCGTGGCGGTTGGCTCCCATCGCTCGGGCCACAGCCGAGGAAACTCCGCCTCCAATCCCGCCATTCGACATCATTTGCATCAGCATGAGGACGGGAAAGACGAGGGTCACACCTGCTAAAGCCTCAGTCCCAAGGAAACTGACGAAGTAGGTTTCGGCGACCCCAACAAAGGTCTGGACGACGAGAACGACGACTGTGGGCAATGCCAGCCGGAACAGCGTGGCTGTAATTGGTCCATAAAGAATTCCATGTGGTGTCTTCTGTGAAATTGTTGAGACATGAGAATTTTTGCTGTCAGGCATATCGGCCATGGCTGATCCTAAAAAGTTCTCCGAGGCTCTGCTCCGTTCCCAAGGCCATGGGCTCGCAACCGGTTCTCAGAATTTGAAAATAGATTGTTTTTAAAATCTAAATTATATAGAGTTCATACGCAATCTAAAATATCATTTCCGAGCGTGAGACCGGAGCCCGTGCAGGTGTTCAAAACCCATGTTTCCGATCAAGGATCGATAAAAGCTGAAATGGTGGAAAACCCGCTTGCCGGGAATCTATGCTTTGCTGTGCAGCGGACAAACCGCATCATTTCCCGCCAGATCAACGATGCATTGCGTTCGATAGGACTAACCGCGGAGCAGATATTTCTTCTTTCAGCGATTGGTGAGGCAGGTTCCCCTAGGATATCGGAGGTTTCGCTACTTCTTGGCCTCGACCACTCAACCGTCGTTTCAAATATTAAACCCCTTGTGAGGAAGAACTGGGTGACGATGTCCGTGGATATCTATGATCGCAGGGCACGAAGACTTCTGCTCACCGACAACGGGAGCGCGCGGCTTGGAATGGCATTTGAGCGTCTTCAGGAACTTGGAGACGCGCTGATGAAAAAGGTTGGCGGGACGCAGAATACTCTTAGCCTGTGCCGGACGCTTAGCGAGTTATCAACAGCGTGCGCTTGACGTAGGCCGCGCGGCCGACTGCAAGGATACAGCCATCACCCCTTGTTTTCGGAGCTTTCTTCCCACACTACCTCTTCGCGGGGCTGTGCCTTTAATCCAGCCACTTCCGTCTCCAGCCGATCCAGCCGTTTTTCCAGCGCGATGAGGTAGTCTCCCTGCGGATCGTCGATACCCAGGACGGCATCTTCCCACGATCGCCATTTTTCTCGAAAACGCTTCAACATTTCAAATCTCCATGGCCATCAATTTTACAAATCGGCGCTTGCAGGCCCCACAGTATGAGCGAGCATCACGCCATTCGCTCCGAAAGGTGGATCACCTCTGCCGGTTGTCTCAATCCGGTGGCGACAACAGAGACTCTCAGCCGCCCCTCAAGCGCGTCATTGAATGTCGCGCCGACGACGATATTGGCGTCGTCATCGACTTCCTCGCGAACACGTGTTGCAGCTTCGTCGACATCAAAAAGGGTCATGTCCGGTCCGCCGGAGATCGAGACGAGAAGGCCTTTCGCTCCCCTGACGGACGCTTCATCGAACAGCGGATTGGCAATCGCTGCCTCGGCGGCATGTCGGGCGCGGGCGTCTCCCGTTGCCTCGCCCGTGCCCATGACCGCTCGGCCCATGTCACGCATGACTGACCTTACATCGGCGAAATCGAGATTGATCAATCCTTCCTTGACGATCAGATCGATGACGGAACTGACCCCGGCATGCAGCACATGATCTGCCATTTCGAATGCATCCGCGAAGGTCGTCTTCGCATCGGCAATCCGGAACAGGTTCTGATTGGGGATGACGATCACCGTATCTGCGCATTCGCTGAGACGCTCGATTCCCTGCCGCGCTGTTCGCATTCGCTGCGTACCTTCGAATGTGAAGGGCATGGTGACGACGCCGACCGTCAGTATGCCTGCCTTGCGCGCAGCATGGGCGATAACGGGTGCGGCACCTGTTCCCGTTCCGCCCCCCATGCCCGCCGTCACGAAACACATATGGGTTCCGTGGAGGTGATCCATGATCTCGTGAATCGACTCTTCGGCGGCCGCCTGTCCAATATCGGCCAATGACCCGGCGCCAAGTCCTTCCGTGACGGTCGGGCCAAGCTGGATAAGCCGTGGCGCTTTTGACATGGACGAAGCCTGGGCATCGGTGTTCGCAACGATAAACTCCGCGCCCTCGAGATCGTGCATGATCATGTTGTTGACAGCATTGCCGCCGCCACCGCCGACGCCGATGACGGCAATCCTTGGCTTGAGGAGCGTTATGCCGGGCGGTGAAACGACAGTCGTTGGTTGCATGGTGGGAGCGTCCTGGTGGAGACTTTGTTCAAAGGGGATCACGCGCCGGGGTTAATCAGCTAAT
Organism: Agrobacterium leguminum; assembly: GCF_005144435.2. Classification (NCBI taxonomy): domain Bacteria; kingdom Pseudomonadati; phylum Pseudomonadota; class Alphaproteobacteria; order Hyphomicrobiales; family Rhizobiaceae; genus Agrobacterium; species Agrobacterium leguminum. The sequence continues at coordinate 2,324,767 of NZ_CP120211.1, read as the reverse complement.
GGCGTACGATTGCCTCTCCTCGGCCAGCGTCGAAACACTGCGCTGGCATTGACGCCGCCGAAGCCGAAGCCATTGGATATCGCATATTCAACATCAAGGTGTCGGGCATCGTTTGCGACAAAGTCGATGCCATTGGCTTCAAGGTCCGGTGAACTGAGATTCAAGGTCGGGGGCGCGATCTGGTGCTGGAGCGCCAGGATCGTGAAAATAGCCTCAAGGCCGCCGGCGGCCCCCAGCAGGTGCCCCGTCGCCGACTTCGTCCCGCTGACAGCGATCGACTTCCTTTGGCCGAACAGGCTCTTGATCGCTCTGAGCTCTCCGAGATCTCCAACCGGGGTCGAAGTCGCATGTGCGTTAAGATGGCCGATTTCGTGCGGCGCGATACCCGCCTGCGCGATGGCGATTTGCATTGCCCTGCGGGCGCCGCTTCCATCTTCCGGCCCGGAGGTAATATGATGGGCGTCGGCGGTCGTTCCATATCCAACGAGTTCTGCTATCGGCGTCGCACCGCGAGCAAGGGCGTGGCTTAGCGCTTCAATGACGAGGATGCCTGCGCCTTCGCCCATCACGAAGCCGTCGCGCGCGGTGTCGAAAGGACGTGACGCTTTGGCCGGGGTCTCGTTAAAGCCTGTCGATAGTGATCTTGCCGCTGCGAAACCACCAAGGCCGACAATGTTCATACAGGCCTCAGTGCCACCACAAACCGCAATGTCGGCTTCATTGGACCTGATCAGTCGCGCTGCATCGCCAATCGCCTGAACGCCGGCGGCACATGCCGTCACCGGCGCTCCCAGCGGGCCTCTAAAGCCATGCCGGATAGAGACTTGTCCGGCAGCGAGATTCACGAGAAAGGATGGAATGGTGAAGGGCGAGAGGCGGCGGACGCCGCGTTGGTCGACGGTACGCACCGCCTCCGTTATCGCGGGAAAGCCACCGATGCCCGATGCGATGATTGTCGCCGTTCTCAGTTTTTCTTCTTCGGAAGCTGGCTTCCAGTTCGCCTGCGCGAGAGCCTCTTCCGCCGCCGCCAGCGCAAAGATGATGAAGCGGTCGACCTTACGTTGATCCTTCGAGGACAGGGTCCTGTCAGGATCAAATCCTCCTTCAGGATCTTCTGCCAGCGAAGGGACCACGCCTCCGATTTTTGAAGGCAAATCCCCGACGATGTCGTCACCCAGTCGCCGGATCCCGCTTTTGCCAGCAAGGAGCCGGGACCAGGAGATATCGACATTCGCACCAAGGGGGCTGACGGCTCCCATTCCCGTGACAACGACACGACGCATTTGCATTTCCACCTGTTTAGGATCAAAAATTTGGCATGCCTTCGGCGTCCGACCGAATGACCGGTCATGAACTTTGGACATGCGGTTCGCGCTATTCTCTTCTGATACGCGTGCGGCTTTCGCTGAGCTTTGCCAGCTATCGGCGACGAATATCCAAAACTGCCTGTTAGTCGCCACCATCGCGGCCAGCAATGCGCCGGACCTCGCTGGCTGCCGCATCGAGTACACTCGTCGACAGCAGTTCATCCTCGATGATGCGGGACAGTGTCACCGCACCGATCATCATGGACAATATTGCCATGGCCTTTTCGCTTCGAGCTCTATCGTCACCCTCTCCGATGAGTTCTTCGAGCACCTCGAAATGCGCCCGGATACCATCCTCAAACGGGCGCCGAACTTCGGCAGTTTGACGCGCAGCGTCGGAGCCGAGAGCAACAAGCGGGCATCCTTCTGCCTTCTCGCCGCTATGATCTTTGGAGAGGTAGAACCTGATGATCGACTCCAGGGGATCTGACGTGTCTGCTGCGGCATCAGACCACCTCCTCGTGGCGCTCTCGAGAGCACGCCGTGATGCGAGCGCCGCAAGATCGTCCTTGGATGCGAACTGCTTGTAGAATCCACCCTGGGTTAGGCCCGCACCCTTCATCAGGTCTTTCAGGCCGATCCCGTCGAATCCATGCTCTCGAAACAACCGGCTGGCGACGTTGATTACCCGTTCCCGGTTTTCCTCTGCCTGTACACGGCTCACTCTCATGTGGACCTCCAATTAGATTTCATTTGACATCTATATGTCTTTTAGAGTTAAGATGCAATCTAATATTTTTGAACAGGCGGTCAAGAAGGGACGATGAAATGAAACGGAAACTTGTTGTCACTGCAGCAGCAGTGCTGGCGCTGGCCGCAGGCGGAGCCGCAGCACTGCTGCTTCCGGCGCAGGCGCCTGAGGCAAAGGCTGCCGATCCCCGGACCCTGGCACCACTGGTCAACCTCGCGACGGCCAGGCTTCCTGGCAATTCGAGCAGCAGCTTTACCGGAACCGTTGGTGCCCGGGTCCAGAGCAATCTCGGGTTTCGCGTTCCCGGTAAGATCGTTGAACGTTTTGTCGACGTCGGGGAGCAGGTAAGCGCTGGACAGCCATTGATGAGGCTTGACGAGACTGACCTTCGTCTTGCTCTGACCGCCAAGCGAAACGCTGTCATTGCAGCACAGGCGACATTTGTCCAAGCGAAAGCCGATGAGAAACGCTTTGCCATTCTGGTGAAGACCTCTGCTGCCTCGACGCAGCAATATGAACGATCGAAAGCCCTGCTGGATACGGCGACGGCACAGTTGGCCGCCGCTCAGGCTGAGGCGAATGTTGCCGAAAACGAGGCCCGATATACGGTTCTTGTTGCCGATGCAGATGGAACCATTGTCGAGACGCTCGGTGAACCGGGCCAGGTGGTAACCGCCGGGCAGCCGGTTGTCCGGCTCGCGAAGTCTGGTCCGCGCGAAGCCATTGTCTGGCTTCCCGAAACCATGCGTCCTGACATTGGAGTTCAGGCTTCCGCATCGGTTTATGGCAGAAACAATGCGGAAAAGGCCAAGCTGCGCCAGATCTCCGATTCTGCCGATCAGCAGACCCGCACCTATGAAACGCGCTGGGTGCTTGAAGGGGGGGCTGCAAATGCGCCCCTGGGGGCGACCGTCACCATCGAAATCGAGAACAGGGATGTGCAGAATCATGCCGAACTGCCGATAGGTGCTCTGTTGGATGACGGGACGCGCACTGGCGTCTGGGTGATCGATCAGCAATCGTCCGTCGTGAAGTTTCGTGATGTGAAAGTAGAGCGGGTAAGCGAAGAGAAAGTGGTCGTCACTAACGTCAAGCCGGGAGAGGAGGTCGTTGCGCTTGGCGCACATCTTCTGAAGGATGGAGCGCAAGTTCGCACCAGTGTTGGGACAAGAGAGGCGGCAAACTGATGAACCTCAATCTGTCCGCCCTTGCGGTTCGCGAACGCGCCGTCACGCTGTTCTTTATCGTCCTTCTGTCTCTCGCCGGCGTCTATGCCTTCGTCAAGCTGGGACGCGCTGAAGACCCCTCCTTTACCATCAAGACATTGACTGTCACGACTGTCTGGCCGGGCGCAACTGCACGCGAGATGCAGGATCTCGTTGCCGAGCCGCTGGAGAAGCGCATTCAGGAATTGGCCTGGTACGACCGTGTCGAGACAACGACGCGCCCGGGCTTCGCCTATCTTACCGTCACGCTCAAGGACAATACGCCGCCAAGCGCCGTCGCCGAAGAATTTTATCAGGCGCGCAAGAAGCTCGGCGATGAAGCCAGAAATCTGCCGCAGGGTGTTCTGGGACCATTCGTGAACGATGAATATTCTGACGTCAGCTTCGGCCTTTACGCTCTCAAGGCGCAGGGCATGCCGATGCGCGATCTCGTCCGGGAAGCCGAAAAGATCAGGCAGGACATGCTTCATGTTCCCGGCGTAAAGAAAATCAATATTCTGGGTGAGCAGCCGGAGCAGATATTCGTAGAGTTCTCGTATGAGAAGCTTGCCACGCTCGGCATATCTCCTCAGGACATTGCCGCAGCCCTTCAACGGCGCAATACCGTTACACCCGCTGGCTCGATAGATACGCAGGGTCCGCAGGTCTTCATTCGTCTCGACGGTGCCTATGACAGTGTTCAGTCTATCGCTGATACGCCCATCGTCGCTTCCGGTCGTGCGTTGAAGCTTTCCGACATTGCTGAGGTACGCCGGGGTTATCAGGAGCCGGCAAGCTATGTCATCCGTCATGACGGCGAGCCTGCCATTATGCTCGGTGTTGTCATGCAGCAGGGCTGGAATGGTCTGGAGCTTGGCAAGGCTCTCGAGGAGCGCTCCAGCCGGATCGCACAGTCGTTACCCCTTGGCATAACGCTGACGAAGGTCAGCGATCAGGCTGTCAACATTGATGCGGCGGTGGGTGAATTCATGGTGAAGTTCGCCATGGCCCTCGGCGTGGTGCTCTTCGTCAGCCTCATTGCGCTCGGCTGGCGGGTGGGCATCGTTGTGGCTCTGGCCGTTCCGCTGACGCTGGCTGTCGTCTTCATCATCATGCTCGAGACGGGGCGCTTCTTCGACCGCATCACGCTCGGTGCATTGATCCTGGCACTTGGCCTGCTTGTCGACGACGCAATCATCGCCATCGAGGTGATGGTCGTGAAGATGGAAGAGGGCATGGACCGCATCAAGGCAGCTGCCTATGCCTGGAGCCACACTGCCGCACCGATGCTGTCGGGCACGCTTGTGACCATTATCGGCCTGATGCCGGTCGGTTTTGCCGCCTCTGCAGCCGGTGAATATGCGGGCAATATCTTCTGGATCGTCGGTTTCGCGCTGATCGTTTCCTGGTTCGTGGCGGTGATTTTTACGCCCTATCTCGGTGTAAAGCTGTTGCCCGATATCAAGCCGGTAGCAGGTGGCCATCATGCGATTTACGATACGCCGAACTACAGACGCCTGCGCGGCGCAATCGAATTCACCGTCAAGCACAAGTTTCTGACCTGCGCCATTGTCGGCGTCGTCATGGCGCTCTCGGTCGTGGGGATGGGTGCGGTGAAGCAGCAGTTCTTCCCCACATCGGACCGCCCTGAGGTTCTCGTCGAAGTCCGCATGCCAGAAGGCACGAGCATCGAAACGACGACCGCCACGGTCAAGAAGCTCGAGGCCTGGTTGAAGCAGCAGCCCGAAGCGAAGATCACGACCAGTTACATCGGCCAGGGTGCGCCCCGCTTCTTCTTCGCCATGGCGCCCGAACTGCCCGATCCTGCCTTTGCAAAGATCGTTGTGCTGACATCCGACGCCCATGAGCGTGAGGTGCTGAAACTTCGTCTGCGGGAAGCCGTTGCGCAAGGGCTGGCGCCCGAGGCATTCGTGCGCGTCACGCAACTCGTCTTTGGCCCCTACACGCCATTCCCCGTCGAGTTTCGGATCAAAGGACCGGACGCGGAAGAGCTGTACAAAATCTCCGAGCAGGCACTTGCTCTCATGAGCTCTGTACCTGACGTCAGAAATGCCAACCGCGATTGGGGTAACCGCACACCCGTCGTCCGTTTCGTTCCTGATCAGGATCGCCTGAACCTCATCGGCATGTCGTCCGCCGAGGCTGCCCAGCAGATACAGCTCCTGCTGAGTGGTGTTCCCGTGACGCAAGTTCGTGAGAACATCCGAAACGTTCCTGTCGTGGCGAGAAGTGCCGGTGAAATCCGCCTCGATCCTGCAAGGCTAGCCGACTTCTCGCTCGTGACGAGAGACGGTCGTGCGATCCCGCTCGATCAGATCGGCCACACGGAGGTGCGCTTCGAAGAGCCGATCCTCAAGCGCCGTGACAGAACGCCTGTGGTGACGGTCCGATCCGACATTAACGAGGCGACACAACCGCCGGAGGTCTCGCAACAGGTGATGACCGCTCTTCAGCCACTCGTAGCATCTCTGCCTGCTGGCTACACAATCGAGATGGGCGGCAATATCGAGGAGTCACTCAAGGCGAATACTGCCCTGGTGAAGGTGTTCCCACTGATGATCGCGGCGACCCTGATCGTCATCATCCTTCAGGTGCGCAGCCTGTCGACGATGACGATGGTGATGCTGACAGCACCGCTCGGTCTTGCAGGCGTCGTGCCGACCCTGATCCTGTTCAACCAGCCTTTCGGGTTTAACGCGATCCTGGGTCTTATCGGCCTGGCGGGCATCCTCATGCGCAACACGTTGATCCTCACCGAGCAGATCAAGGAGAACAAGGCCGCGGGTCTGGACGACTATCATGCCGTGATTGAGGCTACGGTGCAGCGAACAAGGCCCGTCATTCTGACAGCGCTTGCCGCGGTCCTCGCCTTCATTCCTCTGACGCATTCGGTTTTCTGGGGTTCGATGGCCTACACACTTATCGGCGGAACGGCGGTGGGCACGCTCATCATCCTGCTCTTCCTGCCGGCACTCTATGCTGCATGGTTCCGCATCAAGCCACCCAAGGCAGACATGGATTCGACGGAGCACGGAAACGCGGAAACAGCTCAGCATTCGCTTGCTGCGGAATAGCCAACCCGTCCCTCCGCAGCAGATGATGCTGCGGAGGGATCATACTGCTTGGCGAGAGGTGGCGTGTGTTTTGCGTGCCCACTGGACCCTTCCGGAAGCCATGCCTTCGTCCCGCTTCAATTCTGCCAATAAGGAGTCTTGACATGAACCCTGTCGTATCCATCTTCAAACATCCTCCGGACGGGGGTAGAGGATACCATCGGGATATGCGCGTCAGGTGGGCTCTCGAGGAAGTCGGACAGCCTTACACTCTACGGTACCTGACTTTTTCCGAGATGCGCCGCCCCGAATATCTGGAAATGCAGCCGTTCGGCCAGATGCCGATCTACCAGGAGGGCGATCTCATTCTTTTCGAATCCGGTGCGATCGTGCTTCACATAGCACAGCGTTTCGCCGGCCTGCTTCCCGATGAAGCGAATGCTCGCTCGCGTTCCATCATGTGGATGTTTGCAGCGGTTAATACGATCGAACCCTGTATCGCCTCCGGCAGCGTTGGTCATCTCAGTCAGCGGCTCCAGCAACTGGGCGATACGCTTGGAGGGAAAGAGTGGCTTGAGGGGGCTCAGTTCAGCGCCGGTGATCTCATGATGGTGAGCGTACTGCGGCCGCTCAAGCACTCTGATATTCTGCTGGATAGCCCTGGCTTGCAGGACTACGTCGAAAGAGGCGAGCAACGGTCCGCGTTCCAGCGTGCGCTGGGCAATCCACCAGCGGACAGGCGAACGGCGTGACTTGACGGCATAAGCATCCGTCACACCTGTTACTCTTCAGGCGAGAACCGCCGCATTAACTCGACCGATGTTTCCCGCGTCGAGGCGACTAACCCACGTGTCGTGGGGACTGACCATCCGCCTCCTCAATTTCTGCAAATGCGTTTTATTTCGCTTGCAATCTAACGGATTTATAGATTACAAACGAAATCTAAATTGATTTCTAATCCAACGCTAATTTTGGAGAGCGTAGATGTCCACAGACAAGATTGTTGTGGTGACCGGAGCATCCTCCGGTATAGGGCAGGCGACCGTGAGGTTGCTGTCACAGAATGGGTTCAAGGTATTTGCAGGATCGCGCAATCCGGACAAAAGTGGACCGGTACCTGGTGTCGAGTACGGACGTCTCGATGTGGACAATGACGAGTCGGTGAGGCAATTCGTCGATTGGGTTCTGTCCCGTTCAGGCCGGATTGATGTCGTGGTGAACAATGCAGGCGTCTCTCTTGTCGGGCCGGTCGAAAGCACGTCGGACGATGAGGCGAAGGCCCTTTTTGAAACCAATCTCTTTGGCCCACTGCGCATGATACGAGCGGTATTGCCCGCGATGCGGCAGCAAAAGTCCGGTCTGATCGTCAATGTCAGCTCGGTCCTCGGCTTCCTCCCCGCACCTTATATGGGCCTTTATGCCAGCAGCAAGCATGCCTTGGAGGGACTATCTGAAACGCTTGACCATGAAGTTCGGCAATTCAATATTCGCTCTGTCCTGGTCGAGCCAACGTTCACGAGGACAAGTCTCGATGTCAATGCGAAGCAGACGGAGACGCGCATTGACGACTACGCTCATCAATTAGCCAAATCCAATCAGGCCGTTCTTTCCGCCATTAAGACAGCAAGCAGTCCTCAGACTGTCGCTGCCGAAATCATGGCAGCAATCACAGGCCCTCACAAAATGCGCAGGCCGGTTGGAAAACAGGCTACGCTTCTCAGTCGCCTGAAGCGGTTTGTTCCAGCCAAGGCATTGGATAGCGGCATCAGGAAGACGTTTGGGCTCTCCAGGCTGTAAGCATTCGCGGAGCTTGCGCGCCACAAACAGAAAGTAGTGCGTACGGTATTCGGAAACTTCACGGCTTGTCTCGGACACATTTGCTTACCTTTAGCTCCGAGGGCGGAGAGTCGATGACTGTGCGCCTGAAGGGCAAGACACCGATCGGACCCTGAAACGTCGAGGCGATCGGCCCAAAGGGCCCGGTTTACCGCTTTGGCGTCGATGGTCACGCGCTTGCATAAAAAAAGTCTCCCATGCATCCCGCGGATTGCAACGCGGACGGATCATCGCCGGCGCCAGCAATGAATGTTGCACTAGATGTTTGTCGCTGAATAAAACTCAAAGGGAAGAATGTGCTGAGAAAGAGTAGTTGGTCTATCAGCGTCAAGCGCTTCTGCCATGGCTCGGACCAGAGTCTCCGCAAGTAACCTTGCAGGATGGGATAGGACCACCTTGATCAACCCCTCCGCAAGACCTGCCCTCGTCTCGTTCGTCAACTCGTGAGCAATGACGACAAGGCGTTTTGCCACAGGCCCGCCGTTCTCGCGAAGGGCTTGCATCACGCCGGTGATGCCGCCGCCGGCGACATAAAGTCCGACCAAATCCTGTTCGGTTTGGAGAAGACGGCAAGTGGCTTCATATGCGATCTCGGGTTCCTCAAGAGTGGCGACCGTTTCCAGCATTTGAAAGCCGGGCGCGCTTTCTCGAAAATACGACCGGAATCCCATTTCGTTGAGCTCCTGGGCCAGATACCGATGGCTGCCAACGAAGACAGCGACCTTGCCGCCGTTGGCATTGAGTCCCGCTATGAACCAAGCGGCGGTCCGGCCCTTCTTGACGCAGTCGTTGCCGACATAGGCCGCGCGCGCGGCAGTTGAGAGGTCAGAGATCATCGTCACGACGGGAATGCCTTCGGCGGCAAGACCGTCTACGGCGTGGTTCACCTGCGGATGATCTGACGTAATTATCCCAATCACGTCTGCCTCCCGGCTGAGGGAGTAAATTGCCTCTGCAGCTTTGTCTGGTGCGAGATCGTTCATAAACCTCACGATCGGTCGCCCATGCGCATCCGGAAAAGCTTCTACGGCCGCCGTCAGCAGCTCCCCCCACATCTGGTAAAGCTTTCGATGCGACTGCTTGAGAAGGAAACCGAACTTGATAACTGGCTTGTCGTGTTCCAACCGCCGCTCAATCGCCGTGACTCCGTGATAGCCTATCTCCCGGGCGGCATTGAGAACCCGTTCGGCGGTCTGCGAGCGGACTGGGTCGCGGCCATTCAAAACGCGATCGACCGTTGAAATACTCACGCGGGCAGCTTTCGCAAGATCTGGGATAGTCGGTCGGGACATCGAAGCCTCTCATAAAATGAAATTAATTATGAGGGTATTTGAGAGTAAAATCCATCCTTAAGTTGACAACTAGGCCAGTTTTAGTGATTTGTTCCTCATGAAATACGGCCATTAAGGCAGAGAGGACTTGGGAGAGTCCTTTCATTTGGAGGAAAACCTTTCATGTCCGCGACCTTGAAGGTGGCGCCGCTATCGGGCGGCGACGGCGCTCGCGCGCCTATAAATGACGAAAACGACTTTGTCCTTGAGATGCGGTCGATCACCAAGGCCTTCCCCGGTGTGCTCGCGCTTGACGAGATGAACCTTCAAGTCCGTGCCGGCACCGTGCACGTGCTCGTTGGCGAGAACGGCGCGGGCAAATCGACCCTTATGAAGATTCTGAGCGGTATGTACGCGATCGATGGCGGCGAAATCTATTTTCGGGGTGAAAAGCTCGATCATCAGAATGCCGCAGCGGCACTCGATCGCGGTATTTCCATGATTCATCAGGAGCTCAGCCCGGTGCTCGATATGACGATCGCCGAAAACATCTTTCTCGGTCGCGAACCTGTCCGCGCCGAAACCTGGCTCCTTTCCAAGTTCGTCGACTTCGACAGGATGAACAACGAAACAAAGGTCCTGCTCGCCCGTGTAGGCCTGCGTTACAGCCCCGAAACGAAAATGCGCGAACTGTCGATCGCGACCATGCAGCTCGTCGAGATCGTCAAGGCAATCTCGCGCCAAGCCTCTCTCGTCATCATGGACGAGCCGACATCAGCAATCAGCGACACCGAAGTCGCGATGCTCTTCCGGCAGATCGCCGAGCTGAAAGCCGCTGGTGTTGCCATCATCTATATCACGCACAAGATGGATGAGATCTTCCAGATAGCCGACGACATTACCGTCATGCGCGATGGTCAATATATCGCTGCGGGACCGGCTAGCGAATACAATACAGGCACGCTTATCTCTCAGATGGTCGGGCGGACGATTTCCGAGGTATTTCCCAAAGAAGAAGTGCCGATCGGCGAGGTCGTCCTGTCGGTCGAAAACCTGACTCGCCACGGCGTCTTCGAAAACGTGAGCTTCAATGTTCGTGCTGGCGAGATTGTCGGCTTATCGGGTCTCATAGGTGCCGGCCGAACCGAGGTCGCGCGCGTGATTTTTGGACTTGATGGCGCCGACGCCGGAGTGGTCCGACTGAACGGCGCTGCTTTGAAGCTTGGCTCGCCGAGGGACGCGATCGCCAGCGGCATTGCCATGGTGTCGGAGGATCGCAAGTCGGAGGGCCTGATTCTGTGCCGGTCTGTGGGCGAAAATATCTCTCTGGCAAACCTCAAGAAGTTCACCTCGCGGCTGTTCATCAGCGAACGGCAGGAGGAAAGCGCTGCGCAGCGCATGATCAAGATGCTGCAGATCAAGACGCCCAACACAGCGATGACTGTGGAGAACTTGAGCGGCGGCAACCAGCAAAAGATCGTTCTTGCGAAATGGCTGCTGGGCGATCTGAAGCTTCTCATTCTCGATGAGCCTACGCGCGGGATCGACGTGGGATCCAAATCGGAAATTCACAGGCTCATGACCGAATTCGCCCGCCAAGGGCTGGCGATCATCATGATCTCATCCGAGCTGCCCGAAATTCTTGGGATGAGCGACCGCGTGGTGGTGATGAGCGGAGGCCGGCTGACCGGTGAACTTACAAGGAGCGAGGCGACGCAGGAAAGCATCATGCGCCTCGCCACGGGAGGACATTGATGAGTATAGATCCAGTAGCAGGAGCAGAAAAGCGGGAGGGACGGGTGTTGCGGGGTGTGCGGGAGATGAGCTTCTCCCAGATCTACCGCAAGTACGGCACCGTTCTGATCTTCGTCGGCATCTGCATCCTGGCCTCGATGTTGAGCCCGACGTTTTTGACGGAAGCAAATCTCACTAACGTCCTGAGACAGGTGGTCGTTGTCAGTCTTTTGGCGTGTGGCATCACCTTCGTCATCATCCTGGGGCATATCGACGTTTCCCTCGGCTCGGTTCTTGCTCTTTGCGGGGTAATCGCGGCAAGCGTGATGTCGATGACCGGCAGCATCGTACTTGCGGTGGCAGCCGGTCTTGTCGTGGGTGTCATAACCGGCACGATCAACGGCTTCGTAATCACGTTCTTCCGAATCCCCTCGTTCATTATGACGCTTGCCATGACGACGGTCGCACGCGGAACCGTTCTGCTCTACACGGGCGGGTCGCCCGTAACTGGCCTCGGTGATTTCAAGGTCATAGGACAGGGTACATTAGGCCCAGTCCCCATCTCCGTGCTCATTCTGGCGGTAGTGGTCGTCCTGTCGTGGCTTCTGCTCAACAAAACCAAGTTTGGTCGATACGTCTATGCCGTCGGCGGGAATCAGCGCGCCGCACTTGCCTCCGGAATCAACCCCGACAGCATCGTCATCAAGGCGTTCATTTTCAATGGCGTCCTCTGTGCCGTTGCCGGCATCGTTCTGATGTCGCGCATCAATTCTGGCCAGCCCGCAGGCGGCGTTGGCTACGAGTTTGACGCGATCACGGCCGTGGTTGTCGGTGGCACCAGTCTGATGGGGGGGACCGGAACCATCACCGGTACGATCATTGGCTCCATGATCATCGGCGTTATTAACAACATCCTCAATCTCATGAATGTCAGCTCCTACTGGCAGCAGATCATCAAGGGCCTGATCATTGCGATCGCGGTGATCCTTGATGTTTGGACGAAATCAGCCCGCGGCAAGAAGAAGGCATAAACCCGTTCCAGGGACCTCCGGTCCCGGAAATAACTCTGTGTCGGCGGGATTTCCGCCCCTGCACCAACACACACCCATTGGGAGGAAACCATGAAAGTTATCGCAAAATTTGCTTTCGCCTGCGCAGTCTCTCTGGCCGCGCTTTCCGCAACCGCCGCAACCGCCGCAACCGCCGCAACCGCCGCAACAGCAGCCGACAAGTTCGTCGTTGGTTATGCCAACATGGCCGACACCGACGTGTTCGTCATGGCACGTAAGAACGCTTTCATCGAGGCTGCCAAATCTGACCCGGCAGTGATGGTCAATTTCTCTGACGCGAATAACGATGTCAGCAAGCAGCTCGACCAGATCGATAATTTCATCGCGCAGAAGGTCAATGCCATCGTTGTCGTGCCGGTCGACTATCAGGGCATTGTGCCTGGAGTTGAAAAGGCCAATGAGGCGGGCATTCCCGTGATCGCTCTCGGGATCCAGTCTGCTGGCGGCAAATATACATTTGTGGGCTCAAAGAACATCGATGCTGGCCGTCTTCAGGGCGAATACATGAAGGCGAATCTGCCGAAAGATGCGAAGATTCTTTATCTCGAAGGCACGCCGGGTCTCTCCCACACGCAGGAGCGGAAGAAGGGGTTTGAGGATGCGCTCGGCCGATCGGATGTTACGACGCTCGCAAGCCTCTCGGGCAACTATGATCGCGCCGAGGGCATGAAGGTCACGGAAGACTGGATTCAGAGCTTCCCGAACTTCGATGCCATCGTTGCTGCCAACGATCAGATGGCGCTTGGTGCTCTCGAAGCACTCCAGGGAGCCAATCGCCTTAAGGGCGTACTGATCTCGGGCGTCGACGGCACGGCCGACGCGCTCAACGCCATCAAGGCCGGCACGATGTCCCAGACGATCTTCCAGGACGCAGCAGGGCAGGCCAAGGCTGCCTTTGAGGTTGTTGAGGGTCTGAAGAAGGGCGAACAGGCGCCGGCGGAAAAGCTGGTTCCGTTTGCCTCGATCACAAAGGAAAACGTCGATCAGTACGCAAAGAAATAACCCTCCCAAGGGAAGCGTGTCGGGAAACGAGGCCCGGCACGCAACGACACAGGCCGGTGCTCTGCTGGCGCAGGCCATCCCTTTCATCAGTTACAGGAAGATCATAGAAAATGGGTACCAGGATCGCAATCATCGGGGCGGGACTGATGGGGGCAGACCATGCAAAGATCGTGGCGGAAGATCTGCCGGGCGCAACGCTCCAGGTCGTGTGCGACATGGACGCTGATCGGGCGAGGAAAGTCGCTGACCGCTACGGCGCTCAGGATGTGGACGTAAACCCGGATCGTATCGCGGCACGACCGGACGTCGATGCGATCATCATCGCGAGCCCGGACTTTACCCACGCGACCCTTTCGTTGTCCTGCATCAAGGCGGGCAAGCGGGTCCTTTGTGAGAAACCTCTTTCACAATCGTCATCGGAGTGCCTCGATATCCTCAAGGCGGAGGAGCAGGCTGGCGAACGTTTCATCATGCTTGGCTTCATGCGCCGCTTCGATCAGTCGTACGTCGAGATGAAGCGAGCCGTGCAGGATGGCGCGATCGGCCGAGCCCTCATGATGCACAACTTCCACCGCAACGTGGCGACCCCGGCTGCCGACTTTACCGGTGCGATGGCTATTACCAATTCGGCACCCCATGAATTCGACGTGGTGCGCCATGTCCTTGGCACCGAATACATTTCGATTTCTGCATTCCAGCCGAAGCGCTCCGACTCCCTCGTCGCGCCCGTTCATATGGTGCTTGAGACGGCGGATGGCCAGCTTGTCAACATCGAGATCAACAACAACGCAGCCTATGGCTACGATGTTCGTGCCGAACTGGTGGGCGAAAAGGCGACCATAGCGATGAACCCGGTGAACTACACGCGGGTGGACCGCGATCTGGGACAGAGCACGAGTTACGAGGCCGACTGGCGTGGCCGCTACCATGAGGCCTACCGGCGTCAGAACAGGGCATTCCTGCGCTTCGCGGAGAGCGGCTTGTTCCCAGAGACGGCGTCCAGCAGCTGGGACGGGTACTGCGCCGCAGTCGTCGCCGAGGCGGGAGTGCAAGCGCTGAACAAGGGACACAAGATGCCCGTGGAGATGATCATGAAACCGGAGTTCTACGCATGAAGCTGGGTTTTGTTTCAGACAGTTTGGGTGGTCTGCCGTTCGACGAGATGCTCGACCATGCCCGCCGGCTCGGGGTTTCCGGAGTGGAAGTCAACACCTGCGGCTGGTCCACCGCTCCGCACTTTGACTTGCCGAGGATATTGAAGGACGGCAACGTGCGGAAGGATTTCCTCGCGTCCTTCACCGATCGTGGACTGGAGGTCATCAGCCTCAACGCCAACGGAAACCCGTTGCATCCGACTGACCCTGCGCAAGGGCAGGGCCTTGAGGATACGATCCGAGCGGCCGGCGAGCTCGGGATTAGTACTGTCTGCTCCATGTCGGGCCTCCCCGCCGGAAACGCAACGGACACCATGCCGAACTGGGTGGTTTCCTCCTGGCCTCCCGAAACGCAGGCCATACTCCGGTATCAATGGGAGGAGAAACTTATCCCGTACTGGACGAGGATCGCTACGCTGGCAAAGGAACACGGGGTCGAACGCATCGCGCTGGAACTTCATGGCAACCAGTGCGTCTACAACGTTCCGTCCCTGCTCAGACTGCGGGAGGCGGTGGGCCCGGTCATCGGTGCAAACCTGGACCCCTCCCATCTTTTCTGGATGGGCGCCGATCCTCTTGTGGCGACGGATGCGCTCGGCGAGGCCGTCTATCACGTCCATGCCAAGGACACATTCCTGAACTCCCCGAAACAGGCCGTAGGCAGCCTCCTAGAGAACGGGAGCCTGATGGACATTCCCGCCAGGAGCTGGTCCTATATCACTCTCGGTTTCGGCCACGGTGAGGAATGGTGGCGGCAGTTCTGCTACCGGCTGAAGATGGCGGGCTACGACGGCTGGTTGTCGATCGAGCACGAGGACGTGCTTCTGAACAGCCTCGAGGGTCTGGAGAAGTCTGTGGCGCTGCTCCAAGCCGTCATGCCAGTCGCCAAGAGCGACTTCAAACCGCAGGCGATCTAGTAGCCGCCAATCGGGCCCCTGCTCAAGATCAATTCGCTGCCGGCGGCACGCTTCCGGCAGAAGGTCGTCTGCGCCTAGGCGGGCGCGGTTCAACACGTATCAGAGACGCGAACATGCAGAAAGCGCTCGACGTCATCACCATCGGCCGTGCTGGAGTAGACCTTTACGGCGCTCAGGTCGGCGGCCGGCTGGGGCTAAGGAGCGGGCTGATCACCCGCGGGGGGGACGAACGCAGCCGAAAGCACATCATGCCGGAAAGCAACGGCGAATATTCGATCAATGGCAGCCGTAGATCAGAGTGGCCACAAGCCATCCAGGACTTTGTCCGCGATTGCGAGCTTGGTGAAGCCGGGCCGCTTGGAAGACGATACAACATGCGTTGGGTCGGCTCCATGGTCGGTTCACCGAATTCTACTCCGTGGCGGTTTGCTTATGTACCCAAGCACCTCGGATGCGAAGCCAGGGAAACTTCGGCTGCTCTACGAAGCCAACCCCATGAGCATGATCCTAGAGGCCGCTGGAGGATTAGCGTTCGATGGAGGTAAGCGCATCCTGGCCATCGATCCGACCGGGATTCACCAGCGGGTCGGCGTGATCATGGATTCGCGCACGGAGGTCTCTGAAGTACGCGGCTATCTCGCCGACCAGACGTAGTGGCATCGTGCGAGTTACGGAAACCGGCAGACAATCGAGAACGCGGCTCTCCAGTTCCTGGCGGGTGATCGTCTTGCTGTTGCCGCAGTAGGAGCCACCAAGCTCGTCAATCGGGAGGCGCTTCTTGCGGTTGGTGCAGCTATAGCGATCCTTGTCGCTGATGGCGTAGGGGCCGCCACATTCCGCGCATTCAAGCAGGCGACTGAGCAGGTATCCTGGGCGGTGCGTTGCGTTCAGCCGGTTACTCTGCCCGAAATCGCAAAGCTCACCGATCTCCTTTGACACTCCTTCACCCGCTGCCATAGGTCGTCGGAGACGATGCGCATCTCGGGCACATCAATCAGCACCCATTCGCTTGCATCGTTGACGCGCGTGGTGCGGCGTTCGGTCTCCGGGTTCTTGCGGTAGTTACGCTTGTTCCAGACCATGCGGCCGATGTAGCTCTCGTTGTTGAGAATGCCGGTGCCACGGCTGACGTGGCCGCGGATGGCGATGTCACGCCACTTACGGCCGCGCGAGCCCGGACGCCCTCCTTGTTCAAAAGCTGGGCGATGTCGCGTGAAAACCAACACCTTATTTTCCAGCGGTGAAGATGCCGCGGGCAACTTCGTTTCCCTAAACGGTAATCTTCAGGGTGGATAGTGGTACGGCTTGGCAGGTCAGGCAATGCCCGTCCTCAAGTTCGGTTTCCACCAGATGGACGATATGTCCTTCAACCACGCGCACGACACAGCTTTCACATTGGCCAACACGGCAGCCACTGGGCAGTGCCACGCCAGCGGCCAATGCGGCATCGAGAAGGGAACCCTGCGATGCATCCCAACGGAAGCTCTGGTCGCTGCCGGCGACGGTCACTGTCTGTGCTTCCAGTTTTTGCGGTACGGATGCGGCTGCGGAAAAGGACTCTGCGAAAATGTCGAAGCGCGGTATCCCCATTGCGATCAGCCGGGCGATCATCGTGCTGTTGAAGGACGGTGAGCCGCAGAGATAGGCGAGGGGACGTTGGGCGACAGCCACTTCGAGAGGCGATAGATTGAGGCGCCCGGTCTGCTGAAAGTTTGCGTTTCGGTGATCCACCTCGGTGGGCGCGGAATAGGCGGTGATCCAGTTAAGGGAGGGAATGTGCAACGCCAGTTCTGCGAGACGGCCGGCAAACGGATGTTCGTGGCCATTGCGGCACCCATGCATGAGCCATACCGGATGTATCGCTTCTCCCTTGAGCTTGGCGAGCCCTTCGAGATAACTGATGAAAGGCGTGATGCCGATGCCGTTGGCAAGCAGCAGAATGGGCCGGCTGCTTTTGAGTGGAATGGTGAAATTACCGCCCGGAGGCGCAAGCGTCACCTCATCACCGACCTTCAGCTGCTGGATTTCACGCGACAGGGAGACTGGCGGATTGCCGCGCGAGCTGTCCCAGCGGACGGCAACCGAAAGCATGGATGCAGAGATCGGCGACGCCGTCAGGGAATAGGCCCGGCTAACTGCCACTCCCGGTATTTCGAACAAGACATGTTGGCCGGCCAGGAAATCTGGCACATGACCGCCATCGCAGGGTGAAAGGGATAATGCCGAGGTATCGAGCCCTTCTCCGCGTATCTCGGCCACGCGAAAGCGCCTCTTGCCATTCCAGAGACCGTTATTGACGGACACAGCACGGGCAATGTCACAGGTGACTGCTCGCAGGGGGACCGAACCGCTGATCGGATCGCGCGCCTCGTCGCTCAGGATCGCATTGATATTGGCGGTTCCGTTACCCTCGGCAGGCTTGCCGTCGCGGCCGAGCGGCTCGCAAGCCTCCCACCAGCCGAATTCGGCGATCACGGTGCGCGGATCGAGCCGGTCGTTGATGCGGACGCGGAGCCGGGCGACACCCTGATGGGTGCGTACGTCCGCCCATTCACCTTCCGCCAACCCGCGCGCGCGGGCCAGCTCGCCACAGATTTCCACCGAAGGTTCCGGTGACTTCTTGCGTAACGAGGCGATATGACGGTGGGACGTGTGCACGAACCAGCCGCTTTTGGCCGTCGTCAGCACCAGCGGCAGTGCATTCATGCCACCCGGCGCATCCGCCGTCGCGATGAAATCGGCAAGCGGATCGTAACCATGATCGAGCAATTGTTGTGAATAAAGTTCCACCCGGCGTGTCGGGGTGTTGAAGCCGCTGATGTCACCATCGGCATTTTCTGCCGCAAACTTGTGGTAGGAGAAGGCCTGGGGAAAACGCATGCCATCCGGCAGATCACGAAGATTATCGACGGTGATGCCGAGCGGTTCAAGCTGCCAGTTCCAGCCGGCTTCCACGTTGCCGCCGAAGAATGCGTCCTCCATGCCCATCCGCCGGGCAAGGGCCATGACGATATCGTAGTCGGCGCGGCTCTCTCCGGCCGGTTTCAGCATCTGGCGTCGCAGCTGAACGGTTTCCGCCGCTTCCTGAGTGATTTCGAAGCCTGGCCGTAATGCATCGCGTTCCCAGGGCATGTTGACCGGGAGAACGATGTCGGCGCATTCGGCCGTGGGGTTCATATACATGTCCGCATGGACATGAAATTCGAGCGCTCGCAGTGCCGCCAGATTGCGCGGCGTGTCGATCTGCGACACGGCAAAATTGGTACCGAAGCTCATCAGGGCGCGCACCTGATAGGGCTCCTTTTGCAAGACCGCGCGCGCGAAGTCGCGGCCATTGATCCAGCCATATGCCGGTGGGCCGAGCGGAAGATCGCGCAAGCCGAGCGCCTTGAACTTTTGGGTATCTGACAGGAGTGAATAGTCGCCCAACGAACGCCAGGGTGGTGCGACAGTCCAGATATTGCCGCCCTCGCTGTCACATGAGCCGATCAGGGCCATCAGGCTGCCGATTGCGCGCTCGGTCATGGTCGCATTGGTCTGCTGGCCTACCCCCGTCCAGCTGTAATAGGCAAGTTTTGGAGCGTTCTCGAGCAGGGCATAGAATGCCGCCTGCTCGGGCTCCGCCACGCCGGTTATGTCCCGCACACGTTCCGGCGTGAAGCTTGCCGCCCGCTGGTGCAGAAGGGCAAGCGCGCTTGCCGCCTGGCGCGGTTTTCCGTCGCTGTCTTCAAGGGCAAGCTCGGCCTGTAAGCCAATCCGTTCCGGGGAGGGCATGGCGCGCCGCGTATCCCAGGCTATGACTCGTCCGTCTTCGCCGGCAACCAGCCAGTCGGAGGGCTGGAAGTCGCCATCGATTTGAGACGGAGCCAGCTGGGCTGCGGTCAGGAAACGCCCGGTCGCTCTGTCGATGAGGAAAGCGGCATTCGTCCAATGGCGCACGAAGGCGTCGTTGAACCGGCCGGTTTCGAGAAGATGGCGGATGGCACCCATGGCCAATGCCGCGTCGGTGCCGGGCAGGATGCGCATCCACAGGTCGGATTGCTGCCCCGAGCCATCGGGTTTTGGGTCGATAACGACCACCTTGGCGCCGCGGGCCTTCGCATCAGCCACACGTCCGGCCTGCACCAGCCATGTGCGCGCCGGGTTGTGCCCCCACAGGACGATGACATCGGCCTTGTCGTATTCGGGAACACCGAGTCCCCGACCGAATGTCAGGGCATGGGCATAATCCTTGTGCCAGCCACAGACCTCAATCGCATAAAGCAGGTTCGGGCTGCCGAAAACGCGGATGAACCGTTCGACCCATTCGTAACTGTCAATGATCGGGGTACCGCTGGGTGTGGTGAGGGCAAAGGCGACGGCCTCCGCACCCGACTGGCCACGGATGCCCAGGAGTTTTTCTACGATCTCGTCAAGCGCCTCGTCCCAGCCGATTTCCTTCCATTCTGCAACAGGCTCCGTCCTGCCATTTGTCCGTCTCAACGGCACGGTCAGGCGGCGCGGACTATGCACCATTTCCGGTGCCGCGCGTCCCTTGGCGCAAAGTGCTCCACCGGTCGGGTGGTCGGGGCGGGGTTCCACACCGACCATCCGGCCATTTTCGACGAGCGTGTATGATCCACACCGCGAGCGGCATAGGGTACAGTAACCTGGATGTCGTTCCATTGTCGCTATCCGCAGCTCCGCCAGGAGCCACCAATTTCAGAAAAGCATGGTGACCGAGGCCGGCCAGCTGGCGAGGGCCTTATCTCCCCGCTTGAAGTCAGATCGACCGCCCTCGACATTCTGGCAATGGGCAAGAACCGAGGCGCCTGAGGCACTACGCAGGACATATTCCGTCAGCGCGCCGCGATAGACGATGTCCTCCACCAAAACCTCGATCGACGGTGCGTCCGGCGCGGTATCGCTGACCGGTACCAGGCGCACATGCTCGGGGCGCACCGCCATGTTGGCAACCGAGGCGTGGGTGCGAGTGCCTGCCGGCACGGCAAAGGTCATGCCGTCTCCGGTGCGGAACAGATCCGTGCTTTCGAGGCTGCCGGTAAAGATATTGGTTGCGCCTATGAATTCCGCCACGAAAAGGGTTGCGGGACGGTCGTAGATTTCTTCCGGCGTGCCCACCTGTTCGATACGACCTGAGGACATCACCACGATACGGTCGGCGATACTGAGTGCTTCGTCCTGGTCGTGGGTTACGAAGATCGTCGTCAGGCCGAGTTCGGACTGCAGACGACGCAGATCGGTGCGGACTTCGTAGCGCAGCTTGGCATCAAGCGCCGACAACGGTTCATCGAGCAGGAGGACATCCGGCTCGTAGGCGATAGCGCGTGCCAGGGCGACGCGCTGCTGCTGGCCGCCAGAAAGCTGCGAGGGCCTGCGGGTGGCGAGATGGTCGAGCTTGACGAGCTTCAGCGCATCCATCACCCGCTTTTCGGTGTCGGCCTTGTCGACCTTGCGCATTTCGAGGCCGAAGGCGACATTTTGCGCGACGGTCATGTGCGGAAAGAGCGCGTAGCCCTGGAACACCAGCCCCGCATTGCGCAGGTAAGGTGGCATGGCCGTTACGTCGCGATTGCCGAACAAGATGCGGCCTTCGCTGACATCCGCAAGGCCGGCGATCATCCGCAGCGTCGTCGTTTTCCCGCAACCGGACGGGCCGAGGAAAGCGATGAATTCGCCTTGGCGAATGTCGAGCGATACGTCGCTTACGGTGGTCAGCGCCCCGTGCCGCTTGACGATGTTTTCAAGAGTGATTGCAGACATGTTTGACTCCGAACGCGTCAGAACGCGCGAGTAAGCTTGAAATAATGATTGGTGACGAGCAGTGCCGCGGTAATCAACGCGATCTGCGCCGCGGCAACTGCTGCGATGGTCGGGTCCACGCTCCATTCGAGATAGTTTACGATCTCAATGGGCAGTGTCGTCTCGCCGGGTGCCACCAGAAAGAGCGATTTTTCCAGGTCGATGAAGGATATGATGAACGAGAACAGCGCGCCTGCCATCACTCCGGGACGAATGATCGGCCATGTCACGCGGCGGAAGGTCGTCCAAGGACGTGCGCCCATGGTGGATGCGGCTTCCCCCAGCTGTCGATCCATGCCGATGAGAGATGCGGTCACCAGGCGGACGGTCCACGGCACGGCGATCAGGCTGTGCGCGATCAACAAGCCAAGGAACGAACCCGAGAGCGGCCATTCAGTTGTGATCTCGACCTCGATCAGAAACATGTAGAGAGCAGCACCGGCGACGATGCCCGGTACAATCAGCGGAGCGATCAGTATCGACTGGATCATCTCGCGTCCGCGAAAAGGCCCGCGCGCCAGAACGAAGGATGCCGGAATGCCGACCAGCAGACTGATAGCGGTGGCTGAGATCGCGAGTTCGAGACTGGCGATCAGGCCTTCCCTGAAACGCGTCATAGTCCAGGCGGCCTCGTACCACCGCAACGTATAGCCCTGTGGCGGGAAGCTGATGATTGCGTTGTCGAAGAAGCTCACCCATATGATCGTCACGAGTGGCAACAGAACAAGCACGACGGCTACCACTGCCACTACAATCATGATCGGCCAGAATATCCGGGCGGAGAAATAGGAATTCCCGTTCATGTCACAGGGCTCCGTAGCGTTTTTGCAGGCGCAGGCTGGAGATGACGGTGAGGATCAGCGTTACACCCATCAGGACGAAAGCGAGCGTCGCCGAAAGCGGCCAGTTGTTGATCTTGATGGCCTGCTCATAGACTTTCGGCGCCATCATCTGAAACTGCGGGCCGCCAAGGAGAACCGGGCTGGCATAGGCGTTCATGCCCTGCACGAAACACAGCAGACAGCCGGAGAAAATGCCGGGCATGGCCAGCGGCAGGGTCACGCGGAAAAACGTGCGCCAGGGTCCGGCACCCATTGTCAGCGCCGCCTCCTCATAGGCCCGTCCGAGCGATTCGAAGACGCTTTGCAGGCTGATGATCATGAAAGGCAATGTCAGGGCAAGAAGGCTTATGACGACGGCGTAACCCGTGTAAAGCATGCGGATAGGTTCGTCGACCAGTCCGATCCCTCGCAGCAGCGAGTTGATCATACCGCCGTCGGATAGAAGCATCATCCAGCCGGCGGAACGGACGCCGTTGCCAAGCAACAGCGGGATGATCATGGCCAGAAGCAGTATCGTGCGCAGGAACCGACTTCCGATGCGCGAAATCAGATAGGCTGCCGGAACGCCGAAAACCAGACAGAGCACGGTGCAACAAAAGGCCACGAGCAATGTGCGCCCAAGTATCTGCAGATAAAACGGGTCCGAGAAGAAGGAAGTATAGTTTATAAGACTGTAGCCGGAAATGTCGTAGGCGCCGGGCTCGAAGATCGCCAGACTGTAGCGCGCCATCAGAACGAGCGGGAGCCCCAGGCCGAAGAGAATGAGCAGCATCGAGGGGAGCAGCAGTTCGGCTGACCGGAGGAGCGGGGAGGCACCGGAATTCCGGTGCTCTCCTTTCGATGTCGTGGCCAGCCCGATCACCCCTTGAACTCCTTGTTCCACCAGTCGAGCCATTGAGGGTCGCTCTTCGCGGCATAGGGATAGTCGACCATATGTAGCTTATCGATCTGTTCAGGCGTGAATTCCAGCAACCGCTTGCTCTCGGGCGAGAGAGCGGCGTTATCCGTGGAGACGGTATAGGACGTGGATTCGGCGATCGCCCCCATATGCGCGGGTTCCAGCATGGCGTTCAGATAAGCATAGGCCGCTTCGCGGTTGCGGGCACGCTTGGTGATCGCTGCACCGAAAGCGATGAACACCGCACCTTCGTCGGGGTAGGACCATTTGATCGGCAGACCATCCTTGCCCCACTGGATCGCACGCGCGCTGTAGTTGGCGGAAATCCAGATTTCGCCGGACTGGAAGCCTGCTGCCAGTGCCTGATGCGATGGATATAGGCGCGGTTGCACGGTTTTCTTCATCTCCAGCAGGGCAGGGAAAGCTTTGCTGACATCGCTCATCGAGCCGCCATGTGAAAGGGAGGCCGCGTAGATATAGTTGAAGTGGAGAGCATCGATAACGCCGACGCGGCCGGCATAGGCCGGGTTCCAGAGTTCCGCGAAGCTCTTCGGCGGCTCAGGAATTTTCGCCGGATTGTAGAGGATGACAAGGCCACCGTAGATCGCAGGCACCATGTATGGGGTCCTGAGCTTGTCGAGCACGTGGGGGCTGTTCGGGATCAGGGAGGCGTCAATCTCCTCGAGAACGCCCTGGCTGTTCATCTCGAAGGCATCGGCATCCGTAAGCCAGGTGACATCGACGCTGCTGCGTGGCAGGCGACGCTCGGCCAGAAGCTTGGTCTTGCGCTCTGACGCGGGTGCCAGATCGTGAATGATGTTCAGGCCAGACGTGCCGAAGGCTGGCGCTTCGAAACCCGTCACGATATTATTGTTCCAGTCGCCGCCCCAGTTGGAGACCACCAAATCTCCGGACGGCGCTGCAACAGCCAGGGATGGCATCAGCGCCGCGGCCCCTAATGCCGCAGTGCTGGCCATGAATTGACGGCGGGTCGGCTGAAAGCCGAATTTATTATGCTCGCTCAATGTCCACCTCTTTGTTTTTTAGCAGCCAGGAGTCGATGGCCGCACTTCTATTTATTTTGCCCTTTCGAGGGCACTGCCTTCTATATGAGCAATGTTTTTCCTTGTTGTTTCAAAAATGTTTCATCTATATTTCATGCGATTATATGCCGGTGTTTGGAGCGGTGGTATGAAAAAGATTCTTCTGATAGAAGACGACGAGACCTTTTCAGTGTTGCTCACCGCCTATTTTCGCACGGCAGGCTATGTGACGGTCCGCGTTGCCTCCGCGCGCGATGGGCTGCAATATTTGTCCACCTCGGGCTGGGTGGCCATCATCGTTGATCTTACTCTTCCGGATGAAGACGGATTGGTACTGATACGTATGTTGCGAGCCAGAACGATGGTACCGATCATTGTGGTGACCGGTCGCCACGCCCGCGAAGATCGGCTGGCCGCTCTCGAGATCGGAGCTGACGATTTCATTCTCAAACCTTTCGAGCCTCAGGAACTCGTGTTGCGATTGAATAATCTCGCGCGCCGCAGCGGTCGCCAGGATGGTACGGATAGAACACATCTTCCCATCGCTGGCGGTGTACTGGATATTGCCGGCCACACACTGGTATCGCCGTCGGGCCAAATGCTAGAGCTGGCAGCCAAGGACTACAGACTTGTCCGTCTTCTAGCCTTAAACCCAAATCGCGTCATAACCCGCGCACAGATTATCGACGCGATCGCCGGATCGGAGCCTCCCGATTCCGAGCGGGCCATAGATATTCGCATTTCACGGCTGCGCAAGAGGTTCGCGATGATCGGCCTGAAGCCGGAGGATTTGCGGACCGTTCATGGGAGCGGCTACAAGCTTGCGTCCTGAGAGGCCCCGCCGCCTTGTTGAATTAACGGCTTATGGGTTCGGAACCAAGCTCTCCGGTATAACTTTTGAGTTGCATGATCGCAGATGCCAGTTCCTCTCGCAATTCCGCCAGTTGCAAGCTTCCGGGGGAAGCTGTCGGCGTCTCGGTATGAGTCGACCGTGCCAACTGTTCAAAGCCGAGCAGGCCCGCAACAGATTCGACTTTATGAAGCGCCCGATAGAGTTCGTCGGTGCTGAAACTGCCGCGCTTCACAATGGCAAGGGCCGCCTGCATGGTCACGACGCTCGACGAAACGATCGCCATGACATTCTCATGACCGATGTCCTCGAGCATGCGGT
This sequence comes from Agrobacterium leguminum, assembly GCF_005144435.2. Lineage (NCBI taxonomy): Bacteria > Pseudomonadati > Pseudomonadota > Alphaproteobacteria > Hyphomicrobiales > Rhizobiaceae > Agrobacterium > Agrobacterium leguminum. The sequence continues at coordinate 2,299,690 of NZ_CP120211.1, read as the reverse complement.
CGAGCCCACCTCGATCGAACGTGCTGGTCTTTTCTCGCCGCGAAAACCGAACGCGCTCCTGCGGCTCGAGCGAGGATTGGCCTCCGCCCCCCTTGCGCACCGCGGACAAGGCTTCCGCGAGCGACTGGATATCCACGGGCTTCTCTACAAATCCGGTAATGCCGGCATCAAAGTAGTGCCGTATGTCATTCGGCATCACATTGCCGGTCATTGCAATTATCCCCATGCCGTTCGAGGCAAAGCCTCCGGCAATGATCGCATGAGCGAGTTCCACCCCGGACATTTCTGGCATCGATATGTCCAGCAAGGCTGCATCGAAGTTATGCTCCGTCAACAGGAACAGTGCATGTTGCCCGGTTTGAGCCGTCATTACCTTGTGTCCCAGACGCTTGAGCACCGATTCGGCGACGATCAGGTTCGCCGGTTCGTCATCGATCACGAGGACGTCCATCGTCGGCCCGATACTTGTCGAAACTGGTGGCTCCGAACCGCGCGGCGCCGATTGCACGAGCCGGTCAGCGCTGACGATCGGAATATCGATCCATGCCTGGGTGCCGCCTTCCACAACAGGCGCCACGCCGAGTGAGACGCCAAGGGCCGCCGCCAGCTCCTCGCTTATGGCAAGGCCGAGACCAAGCCCTTCTATTCCTGACAAACGATGCTCGCGATTTCGTGTGTAGGGGGTAAATAACTGTGCACCCAGCTCACCACCGATTCCCTTGCCAGTATCGGTCACGCTCACGCGCAGGACTGGCAGGTCATCGACCTCCAGTGTGAAGGTATCCAGCACGACCGAACCGCCCGGTGCATACTTGAAGGCATTACCTAGAAGATTGAACATGATCTGCCGAATCCGACGCGGATCCGTCAGCACCTGGCGGGGAATGTCTCGCGCCGTGTGCGACCGAAACGAGACCATGCTTTGTCGTCCCATCAGACGAGCGAAATCCACTATTTCCCGCAGGAGGGCGCGGGTGTCCGTTGGCCTTGTGTCAATGTTGAACTGTCCCGAACGCAAACTTGTAACGTCCAGAAAATCGCCCAGCACATCGCGCATTGCACTGGCTGCGCCAAACAGTGTGTCGAATGTTTGCTGCTGCGATGCCGAGCCTCTCTCGTCCTTCAGCAGCTGTGCAATGTTATAGACGATATTCAGAGGATTGCGCAGCTCGTGGCCAACTTTGGCGACGAAGCGGGTACGCGCGGCGAGTTCGTTCTTTGCCTCATCCAGGGCCGCACGAAGATCGGCTTCCCTCTCCTTCAATATGGTGATGTCGGCGCGAATGCTGCTGATCGCGCCCGACGGTGTTTTTCGCTCACTGACCTGTATCCACCGCCCATCGGAAAGGTGCTGCTCGAAAAAACCGATATTCGCGTGATGAAATGACAGGCGTTTTCGAGACCATTGTTCGGCATCCTCGTTCAACTGGAAAACGCCGCGCCGCAGGCTTTCGCGCATGACGTCGTGAAAACTCAAACCCGGAGCCATCATATCGGCCACCGTCGGATAAAGTCTTCTATATTGTTCATTACAGACGACCATCCGGTCATCTGGGCCATAAAGTACGAAAGCCTCCGGCAATGCTTCAATTGCCTCGATGAGGACGCGGGTAAAATTCGGATCCGTTTGTTGCGCTTTTTCGAGCGTTGCTATCTGGTCCCCACTGGGTTCGGGCTTGTCCGGATCGCCGGCGTAAATTGGGTGAGAGGCGATTGGATCATTCAAGTGAGTTCCAGCCGGCGCTTTGTAGTGCACGGCACCGCTCGCCATGTTCCCGTCCAGGCAGCCTATGATCACAGCTCCATCGAATATATGCTGACCGGACCATGTTAATATCTTTCCGGAAAAATGCCTTCGAGTGTATGCCGATGATAATAAGGCCCCGATTTTGATCGCCCCGAATCCATCACCTGTCTCTATTACGGGCTCGGGTTCGGTAACTCCAAGATAATCCAGCAGGTCAATTCCCTCGATGCCCCTATTCGGCATTTGCCAGTGCATTGATCTGTCAGATAGATTGAAACTCCAAAGAAGGATCTGATCCACTTTCATAGCTCCTAAATTCGATGATCCGGCTCCGGCCGGCGGCGCATCTCTTTCCAGGGCATTCGGCACCATAGGCTCTGTACTTGAGAGGAAGCTCGTTTTTATGTCAGGAGTTCCGATGATGGTGCAGCGGTTCCCACTTCGGATTCAAGCCACTGTTGGAAAAGATCGGCGTTCGGGTGGGTCTGCTTTTGCTCGGGGCGCACGATGTAGTAGGCGTTCTCTGTCGACATGGGCGCATCTGTGATCGGAGCCAGCGCTCCGGAACGGACTTCGTGTTCCACCAGATATGTCGGCAACAGGGCGACGCCAAGCCCGGCGACGGCAGCGGCTGTGAGCATCGAGAACTGGTCGAAGCGCGGTCCGGGATAGGCGTTGTCCACCGCAACATCATGGAACCGGCACCACTCCGCCCATAGTTTCGGCCTGGTCGTCAGATGTAGAAGCCGGGCATTGCCCGGCGGCGGGCGGCTATCGGCGCTGATCGCGCGTGCAAGTTCGGGACTTGTCATCGGCATCACCGTTTCGTGACAGAGAAATGTAGAAACTCCACCCGCCCAGGCTGGCTGGCCGTAGTGAATGGCCAAATCAAAATTGTCCTCCACGAAGCTGAAAGGTTTTGAACGGGATTCTATGGTAACTGCCACGTCAGCGTACTTGTGCAGGAAGCGGCCGAGGCGGGGCACCAGCCACTTGGTGCCGAATGTCGGCAATGTGGCTATCCGCAGCGAGGATTTCATCTGTCCCGCAGCGACTGCGCCGATCATCAGCCGTTCCGATCTAAGCAGTAATTCCTTCACTTCCGGTAAAAAACGCTGCCCCGCCTCCGAAAGGATCACCCGGCGGCGAATGCGCTCGAAGAGCTGTAAGCCGGTCTGCTGTTCGAGTTCGGCAATCTGGCGGCTCACAGCGCTTTGCGTAAGGTTCAGCTCTTGCGCAGCCCTGGAGAAATTCTGATGGCGTGCGGCACATTCGAACGCTTGGAGATTGACGATGTCCGGTATCAAGCTTCTACGCATATCTATTCCAATTTGGCATCAACTTAGCGAAATCTCTCACAACTGCGGCAAGAATTAACCGGTTATAGTGCATTTCAAGAATGATGTCGCACAATTTCAGAGGATCGTGCCAGCATGTCCAGTTATGTCTCTACCAACGAAATCCGCGCAATCTTCTCGGGCGCCATGTCGGAAATGTACCGTGATGAGGTTCCGGCCTACGGCACGCTGATGGAACTGGTTGCCCGGGTCAATAATGAGGCGCTGGCGAAGAGGCCGGAGCTTAAGGAGCGCCTTGCTGCAACCGATAGTCTCGAGCGCATTTCAGAGGAGCGCCATGGGGCAATTCGCCTTGGCAGCGCAGAGGAACTGGCGACCATGCGCCGCGTCTTCGCTGTCATGGGCATGTATCCGGTCGGCTATTACGACCTTTCGACGGCGGGTGTGCCGGTTCATTCCACCGCTTTTCGGCCGGTCGGTAACGAGGCGCTGAAGCGTAACCCGTTTCGTGTATTCACCTCGCTGCTGCGGCTCGACCTGATACCCGATGAGGCGTTACGCACTGAAGCCGCCCGTATTCTGGAGCAACGCCGGATATTTACTGTCGGAGCTATCGCACTTACGGAGAAGGCGGAGCGTGACGGCGGCCTGTCGAAAGAGGATGCAGACCGTTTCGTATCGGAAGTGCTGGAAACATTTCGCTGGCATGACAAGGCCAATGTCGATGTGGACATGTACCATCGACTGCACGATGCGCATCGCCTGATTGCAGACGTGGTTTCCTTCCGGGGACCGCACATCAACCATCTCACGCCACGCACGCTGGATATTGATGCGGTGCAGGCGCTGATGCCGGCCTACGGTATCGCCCCCAAGGCCGTTGTCGAGGGGCCGCCGACCCGCGAATGCCCCATTCTGCTGCGCCAGACGTCTTTCAAGGCGCTCGAAGAGGCCGTTTCGTTCCCCGATGGCAAGGGCGCGTGGAAAACCGGTTCGCATACCGCACGCTTCGGCGAGATAGAGCAGCGTGGTATTGCGCTGACCCCGAAGGGACGAGGGCTCTACGACCGGTTGCTCGATGAAACGCGAAAAGTGGTTCGCCCGGCTGCCGATGGCTCCAACGCGCGCGAATACGAGGCTGCCCTGGCAAAGACGTTCGAGGCGTTCCCCGATAATTGGGCACAAATCCGCAAGGACGGTCTGGGATATTTCAGCTACTCTCTGGCCCCCAGGGCAACAGATGCCGTGTCTGCCTCCGCGCCTGATCTTGAGGCGCTCATCGCAGACGGGCTCGTTCGCTTCGACCCGATTGTCTATGAAGACTTTCTGCCGGTGAGCGCGGCGGGTATATTCCAGTCCAATCTCGGCGATGGTGCGCAGCAGGAATTTGTCGCAAGCCCCAACCAGACACGGTTTGAGGCCGACCTCGGGGCAAGCGTGCTCAACGAGTTTGACCATTACGCAGGCATCGAAAGGGCGTCTGTCGATGCCTGCCTTACCGCATTGGCGGGACGTGCCATGGCCGGTTGACCAGCCGCGCCCGCAGTTTCCAGATTTCCGAACCGGAGTTTTGAACCATGAACATCATCGTGAAATCCACATCCGTTGCAGCAGAAGCCGCCGCCATTCTCGAACGCCTTGGTGTCGAAAAGTCGCTGTACACCGCAGGCGACATGGATTCGTTTTCGCCGGTAACCGGCGAGAAAACAGGTAAGCTGAAAACCGTAACGCCGGCCAAAGCGGCGACGGCAATCGACACGGCTGATGAAGCATTCCGCCAATGGCGGTTGGTCCCGGCCCCACGGCGCGGCGAACTGATCCGTCTGCTGGGCGAGGAACTACGTGCCGCCAAGGCCGATCTCGGTCGCCTCGTTTCCATCGAAGCCGGGAAAATCCCCTCTGAGGGCCTTGGCGAAGTGCAGGAAATGATCGATATCTGCGATTTCGCCGTCGGGCTGTCCCGTCAGCTTTATGGCCTGACGATTGCCACCGAGCGCCCCGGTCACCGTATGATGGAAACCTGGCATCCGCTTGGTGTCATCGGCATTATTTCGGCTTTCAATTTCCCGGTCGCCGTCTGGGCGTGGAACGCGGCGCTGGCCATCGTCTGCGGTAACAGCGTCGTATGGAAGCCCTCGGAAAAAACTCCGCTGACCGCGCTTGCGGCGCATGCGGTGCTGGAGCGGGCGATCAGCCGTTTCGGCGACGCGCCGGAGGGTCTTTCCCAAGTGCTGATTGGTGATCGCGAAATCGGTGAAATCCTCGTGGATCACCCCAGGGTGCCGCTGGTTTCCGCCACCGGCTCCACGCGTATGGGGCGGGCTGTCGGTCCGCGTCTGGCGGCGCGCTTTGCCCGCGCCATTCTGGAGCTTGGCGGCAACAATGGCGGTATCGTCTGCCCCTCCGCCGACCTCGACATGGCGCTACGGGCCATCGCTTTTGGTGCCATGGGCACGGCCGGTCAGCGTTGCACCACGCTTCGCCGCCTGTTCGTACATGAAAGCGTCTACGACCAGCTCGTTCCGCGTCTGAAAAGGGCTTATGGCAGTGTTTCTGTCGGTAATCCGCTGAATGGTTCTGCCCTTGTCGGTCCGCTGATCGACCGGCTGGCGTTTGATGGAATGCGGAAGGCATTGGCCGAGGCCCGCCAGCATGGCGGCGTGGTTCATGGTGGCGAGCGCGTCGATTGCGATTCCGCGGAGGCATTTTATGTCAAGCCTGCGCTGGTCGAAATGCCGCAACACGAAGGCCCGGTATTGGAAGAAACTTTCGCGCCGATCCTCTATGTCATGAAATATAGCGATCTCGATGCGGTGATCGAAGACCATAATGCCGTTGGCGCCGGTCTTTCGTCATCGATCTTCACGCTCGACATGCGCGAAGCGGAACGCTTCCTTGCGGCCGATGGTTCAGATTGTGGTATCGCCAACGTCAATATTGGCACATCGGGGGCGGAGATCGGCGGAGCCTTCGGCGGCGAAAAGGAAACCGGGGGCGGACGTGAATCCGGCTCGGACTCGTGGAAGGCTTACATGCGCCGCGCCACCAACACCATCAACTATTCGAAATCACTGCCGCTCGCGCAGGGCGTTTCGTTCGATATCGACTGAGGTGTGCTCATGACAATTTCCACCGCCATAGTGGAGGCGGGCTTCAGACCCGCCTCGCGGATCGCCTCGGTCGGCGTTTCGAAAATTCTTCAGATCGGTGCAAGGGCTGCGGCGATGAAGCGCGATGGGCACCCGGTCATCGTGCTCGGTGCCGGCGAGCCGGATTTCGATACGCCGCAGAGTATCAAGGATGCCGCCAAGGCAGCCATCGATGCGGGCGAGACGAAATACACGGCACTTGACGGAACGCCGGCTCTAAAAAAGGCGATCGTTGCGAAATTCAGCCGTGAAAACCACGTTGACTACGCTGTTGACGAGGTGACGGTAGGGACGGGGGCCAAACAGATACTCTTCAATGCCTTCATGGCAACGCTCGATAAGGGCGACGAGGTGATTATCCCTACGCCCTATTGGACATCTTATTCCGATATCGTCGAAATTTGCGGCGGCACCTCCGTCCTGATCCCCTGCGATGCAAGCGCTGGGTTCCGTTTGCAGGCAGAGCAGCTTGAGAGGGCGATTACGCCTAAAACCCGCTGGGTACTTCTCAACTCGCCTTCCAATCCCTCGGGTGCAGCCTATAGCGAAGCCGATTACCGGCCATTGCTCGATGTGCTTTTGCGCCACCCGCATGTCTGGCTGATGGTCGATGACATGTATGAGCACATCGTTTACGACGATTTCCGCTTCGTGACGCCGGTGGCGATGGAGCCGCGCCTGAAGGAACGGACGTTGACGATCAATGGCGTATCGAAAGCCTATGCCATGACCGGCTGGCGGATCGGTTATGCCGGTGGCCCGAAGGCGCTGATAAAGGCCATGGCCGTTATCCAAAGTCAGGCGACATCATGCCCTTCGTCCATCGGACAGGCGGCGTCTGTCGAAGCGCTTAACGGCCCTCAGGAATTCTTGAAGGAAAGGCAGGCAAGTTTCCGCCACCGCCGCGATCTCGTCGTGTCACGTCTAAACACTATCGAGGGGTTGGAGTGCCGCACGCCGGAGGGAGCTTTTTACGCGTTTTCTGGCTGTGCGGGTGTCATCGGCAAGGTAACACCGAAGGGCAAACGGATAGAGGCCGATCACGACTTCACGGATTATCTGTTGGAAGAGGTCCATGTGGCGGTGGTTCCCGGCTCGGCATTCGGTCTTTCGCCGTTCTTCCGGATTTCCTACGCGACCTCAGAGGCGGAACTGACAGAGGCGCTTGACCGCATCGCGCGGGCATGTGCTGCCCTGCAAGATTGATCAGGCATGGGATTTAAAAGCCGATGATCCCCCGTCTGAAGTCATCTTGCGGAGAACCATGCCTGTCACCCGGTTTTTTTGAGCGTCTCATCGAGGCTGGGTTCAGGGGCGACATCGAGACACGCGCGGCCTCGCGCATCGTTCTCGCTACCGACAATTCCATCTATCAGATGGAACCTGCCGGGGTGCTTTTTCCACAAGATACCGATGATCTGAAGACAATTACAAGGGTTTTATCGGAGCCTGCATTTCGGAAAGTCGTCATTGTTCCGCGTGGCGGAGGCACCGGCACCAACGGCCAGTCGCTGACAACCGGCATAGTTGTCGATTGCTCCCGGCACATGTGCCGTATCCTCGAAATCGATCCGGTTCGCCGGATGGCCCGTGTCGAGGCGGGCGTGGTCAAGGATCAGTTGAACCGCGCACTCAAGTCTTATGGCCTGTTTTTTGCGCCTGAGCTTTCAACATCGAACCGCGCAACGATCGGTGGCATGATTTCCACCGACGCCTGCGGTCAGGGTTCATGCCTTTATGGCAAGACTTCCGGCCACGTATTTGGCCTACGCGTTTTGCTGATGGATGGCTCGGACCTGTGGTCACGCCCGCTGGGCAGCGCGGCGTTGAATGAGGCCATGGCCCGGAGTGACCTTACAGGAGAAATTTACCGCACGGTCGAGAAGATTACCCGTGAAAAGGCAGATCGTATCCGCGAGATTTTTCCCGATCTCAATCGCTATATGACCGGCTACGACCTCGCTCATGTGCGGCGTGATAACGGTGATTTCGACCTCAACGCTATTTTGTGCGGCTCGGAAGGTACGCTGGCGATGATCGGCGAGGCGGAACTCAACCTGCTTCCCATTCCTGGCCATGTGGCGCTGGTAAATATCCGCTATGGCGATTTCAACACCGCGCTGGAACACGCACGTGCGTTGACGGCACTTAAAGTCGCCTCCGTCGAGACAGTTGATGAGAAGGTTTTGGGTCTGGCGAAGGGCGATATTGTCTGGAACGGCATCGCCCGTTTCTTTCCGGACGATACAGCCGGTTCAGCCAACGGTATCAATATTGTCGAACTGCTTGCCGACGACGAGGATGAGTTGAAGCGTCATCTGGCGCAGGTGATCGCAGCGCTAGACGCAGATAGCAGTCACCGTGGATACACCATTGCCCGTGGACATCACGATGCGGAAGCAATATGGGCCATGCGTAAGCGTGCTGTTGGCCTTTTGGGCAATGTCGAAGGGCCGGTGAGGCCAGTGGCCTTTGTGGAAGATACCGCTGTACCCCCGCAGAACCTTGCGGAATACATTCGTGAGTTTCGTGCTTTGCTTGATTATGCAGGTGTGTCCTATGGCATGTTCGGTCATGTGGATGCGGGCGTTCTGCATGTACGCCCGGCACTCGACCTCAGCCGTGATGACCACACACCTATGGTCCGTCATATCAGTGATGCGGTGGTGGCGCTGACCCGCAAATATGGTGGCGTATTATGGGGAGAGCACGGCAAGGGCGTGCGCTCGGAATATGTGCCGGAGTTTTTTCAGGATCTTTACCCGGATTTGCAGCGTATAAAACAGGTCTTTGACCCCGATTATCGTCTAAATCCGGGCAAGATCGCGGCTCCGGCTTCAAAGTCCCTGCTGAAAATTGACGAGGTGCCACTGAGAGGGGGAGTTGACAGGATCATCGGTAACGACATTCGTTCCGCCTTCGACAATGCCGCCTATTGCAACGGGAATGGTGCCTGTTTTGATTTCGATGAAACCAGTCCGATGTGTCCTTCCTACAAGGCTACACGCGACAGACGCTATTCGCCCAAAGGCCGGGCGATGCTGATGCGTGAATGGTTGCGGCTGCTTGCAGAAAAGGGAAGGGACGCACGCAACGAGGCGGAGGCGCTGCGTATCGGGCGCAAACGTCTGTTGGCGCTGTGTCGTCGGGTGCTGAACTCGCTCGATCCGGCAAACAGGTACGACTTTTCCCATGAAGTTCGAGAGGCGATGGACAATTGCCTGGCTTGCAAAGCCTGTGCAGGTCAATGTCCTGTCAAAGTGAGTGTTCCTGCTTTCCGCGCTAGATTTCTGGAGATGTATTACGGTCGTTATCTGCGCCCGCTGAAAGACCCGCTGGTTGCCGCTATCGAGACCACATTGCCGCTCATCAGGCGGGCAAGGCCACTCTATAATCTCCTTGCAGGAACAGGACCGGGTCGCAGGCTGATGCGTGTTGCCGGGTTGACGGCATTGCCATTGCTGCCTGCTGTTTCTCTTGCCGACCATGCGCGCAAGCTTGGTGCCACCATAGCAACCATTGAAAACATCCGAAAGATGACGCAATCCGAGCGTGAAAGGGCGGTGGTCTTCGTAACCGATGCGTTTACCGCCTCATTCGAACCGGCTGTAGCACTTGCCGCTATCAGGCTGGCCCGCAAAATAGGGCTGGTGCCTCTTCTGGCCGAGCCGCATGTCAATGGCAAGGCGCTGCATGTGCATGGGTATCTGCGGCGTTTCGAGGCGGCGGCAGCGCGCACGGCCCATAGTCTCCAGTCCATTGCCGATTTTGGCGTGCCCCTTGTGGGGCTTGATCCCTCGATGACCCTGACATTTCGCAGCGAATACAAATCTCTGTCTGATGCGCCATTGAAAGCGACCGTCCTGCTGCCACAGGAGTGGCTGGCCACGCAGTCGGAGCGGCTTTCCGCCAGCATATCGCCAATAAAACATGCCAGCTTTGGGCTGCTGCTCCACTGTACGGAGCGCAGCAACGTTCCGGCATCGGCTGGTCATTGGAAACAGGTGTTCGAACGGCTAGGCGTGAGGCTGGATATCGTCAATGCCGGTTGCTGCGGCATGGCGGGAACGTTTGGTCATGAGGCTCGCAACCGCGCCACCTCGGAAAAACTCTATGACATGAGTTGGGCCGCGCCCGTAGCGAAGGCAAACGGCGATAACGTGGTTATGGCCACTGGCTATTCCTGTCGTTCGCAGGCGAAGGCAATAGACGGGAAATTCCTGCCACACCCGCTTGAAGTCATAGACCGTCTGACCGACCAATAAAGTTGGGCTGACGAACTGTAACGCGAAACGCCCGGATGCGCTCATCCGGGCGTTTCGGTTTTTCTTGAGGTGTTGTGCACAGATTGATGTGGGAAGGGCGTAAGGCGCGAGCTTGTCCTCGACCATTCTTTGACCGTGAATACATCACCTTGATAGAGCGCCAGCGAAAAGCTGACGCTCCATTATTGTTATTCGCTCAAAAGTAACGAACTTCCTCGGCCTCGATGCTCAGCGGGTCTTTACCGCGCTTGGTCAGCCACGAATAGACCGGCGGTACGCGATCGGCAATTGATTCAACGTGAATGTCGATCAGGCATGGGCCGGATGTGTAGGCAAAGGCTTCAGCGAGCGCCCTGTCGAGCTCTTTCGAATTGGTGGCGGTCCAGGCCTTGACGTCAAATGCTTCCGCAATTGCCTGCCCACGCGGTGGCATGAAATCCACGCCGAAGCACTGGTTATGTCCCTTCAGCCGGTGCAGCCCCTTGATCCAGCCGAAGGTGCCGTTGTTGAACAGCAGGAGAATGGCCGGAACCTGAAGGCGAACGAGTGTTTCCAGTTCGCCGACCGTCATCCCGAATGACCCATCGCCGAACATGCCGATAGGTCGGCGATCCTTGTTGGCAAACCACGCACCAACCGTAGCGGGCAGCGCAGAACCCAATCCGCCGAAAGCGCGTGGTATCGCGAAGCGGATTCTGCGATCTTTCAACTTCAGAAAACGTGTCATATGCGGCGTTGGCGTTCCGGCGTCAGAATAAATATGAGCCGGTTTGCCGTAAGCTTCGAGCGCTTCGTTGAAGCATCGAACTGCGCGTTCGGGTCGCAACGGGGCGGCTTCAGAGCTTAAAAGCTTCTCGGCATTTTCCCAGAAGTTAGCGCGCAAGTCGTTCAATTCATCGACCCATTCCTGTGTCCGGGCCGCATCATTATCAGCAGGTGCCATTTCAATGAGGCGTTGAAGGACCAGGCGGGCGTCGCCCTGAACCGACAGCACATTCTCGTAGTTGTTGGCCATAATCTCGTGATCGATATCGATCTGGGCCACACGCTTGTTGAGCGTAATTTTCGGGAAGGTCCAGCCAATGGTAACGACCGAGCCCATCCTTGATCCTACAAAAAGGACGAAATCGGCATGTTCCAGAGACCAGTTGGCATGTGGATGAAATCCGTTGTCGCCAATAACGCCGACCGCCAGCCGATGATCGTCAGGCATTGTACCTTGGCCCGTCATCGTGGTGCAGACCGGAATATTCAGCCGTTCAGCCAGCTCCGTCACCTCCGGTCCGGCGCAAGAGCGGTTGACGCCACCACCCGAAACGATCAACGGCTTCTTGCTGCTCGTCAGCATCGACATCACGGCATCCAACTTGTCCTGAGGCGGAAGCGTAGGATATGCAGGGAACTGCCTGCATTCGGCCTCGACGTGAAGCGATACACGTGCCGGATCCACCTCAGCGATAAGCATGTCCTCTGGAATCTGGAGATGGACCGCACCTGGCTTGCCAGAGCACGCAACGCGGAATGCACGACGAATGATTTCCGGCAATTTTTCCGCCGATTTCACTTGCACTGACATTTTGGTGATCGGATCGAACAGGCGAGCGCAATCCAGCTCGGTCAAGACGCCACGGCCTTCACCGGGGAGGGGAATGTCGATCGTCAGCAGAATGACCGGAACCGAGGAGGAGTTCGATTCAGCTACCGGAGGCAGTGAATACATGGCGCCTGCGCCCGATGGGCACTCGAAGACGCCGGGCTTGCTGGTAAAGCGCCCATAGGCATCCGCCATGTAACCGGCAGAGCGTTCGTCGCGTGCCATAACGTGGCGAATCCTGTCTTCTCGCTCCTGCAAGGCCTCATAAAAAGGAACGTTGGTGTCCCCCGGTACGCCGAATATCACTTCGACCCCATATCCGATCAGCATGTCCACCAGAATATCTGCGCCGCGCACGACGGTCTCCTTTCGTTACTTTAAAATTCAATCACAACCTGACAGTGGTTTTGAGGATGATCACTGTGACCGGCCCATGCTGCGGGAAGCATGATGGGATGTTCTCCCAACTTTCATGAGCCGGCCTCACTCAGGCGAAGCGCCTTGGCGAAAACGCCTCGATACCAGAGGTGGGTGTTTTGCCGCTAACCATGTCTGCGACGATCCGGCCAGTGATCGGACCGGATGCAAAGCCGACATGTCCGTGTCCAAAGGCGTAGAAAACGTTATTCGAGCGGGAGGACGTGCCAATGACCGGCAAACCGTCCGGTGTGGACGGGCGATGGCCCATCCAGCGGTCCAGCTTCATCTCCGTGCGTGGAGTCAAGTGATCGTATGTGGCAATGGCGTGCTCGATCAGAATGTCGACGCGCTTCCAGTTGGGGGGAGTCTCCACCGATGCCAGTTCGACTTGTCCGGAGAGGCGCAGACCTTTCGAGGTCGGCGTATTCGCCATCTTGCCGTCGCTTGGCATGACTGGATGCGAAGGCCCGTTCTCCTCGGAAACAACAACGCCATGATAGCCCCTCTCGGCTTCGAGCGGGATACGGTCGCCAGCCTCGCGTGCGAGGGCTTTGGACCAGACACCGGATGCGATCACGGCCCTGTCGCAGTTGAGGCGGCCGTTATCCGTCTCGACTGCAATCAGACTGTTATCGTCAAAAACGAAACCGTTGGCTTGCGCTTTCATAAGAGTGGCCCCACGGGCGATTGCGGTCGAAACGATCGCTGCAACGTAAGCGCCGGGATCGACGCAATGGGCGCCATCTTCCGCCAGAACCCCGAAGTTGTAGCGATGGGAAAGCTGTGGTTCCCGTGCGTGCAGTTGCCCAGCATCCAGTTCTTTCCAGCGCAAGCCTGTCATGGAGCGCAGATGCCATGATAATTTCTCCGCCTCGAAATCCTGTCTGCCCGGATAAGCATACAGCAGGCCTTCCTGACGAATGAGATGGCTGAGGCCCAGTTCTTCAGCCAGTTTGAGGTGTCGTTGCGGGCTGTCTCCAAGGAGGGTTGCCAGCGCATGCGCGGTTTTTTCGACCCGCGCGACCGTCGAGCCTGCGATGAGAAATCTCACCAGCCATGGCAGGAGCTTGAGAATATGCCGCCAACGGATGACGAGTGGGCCTTTGGGATTCAACAAATAGCTCGGAATCTGTCTCCACAGACCCGGCATCGACATGGGTACGACCGACGCAGGGCTGATCCAGCAGCCGTGTCCATAGCTGGCGCTCTGACGCCCGCCCGGCTCGCCGGCTTCCAGAATTGTAACTTGATGGCCGTCACGGATTAATTCCAGCGCCGTACTTGCACCCACTATGCCTGCGCCAATTACGATTACGTGCATGTCTATCATTCCCGAGCATTACAACGGTTAGACGATCGCTGATCGATGGGCGCAAAAATTCGTCTCCTGCTGTGACGCGGGAGTTGGGTTCATCGCTTGTCGATCACTTTAATGGACCCCGGGGCAGAACCGGGATGACCTGTTTTTCAGTTTACGTACCAACCAGGACCCGGCAGGAGGGGCGGTCGGCACAATCAGTTCGGACCAAGACCATTATGGAAATGGCTCAGGAAGGATCGCGTCGCCGGTTGAACGGGATTGTCGATCACCTGGCGCGCCTCGCCTTCCTCAACGACACATCCATCACGCATGAAGACGACACGGTCCGCCACGTCGCGGGCAAATGCCATTTCATGCGTGACCAGCAGCATCGTCATGCCTTCGGCGGCAAGAGAGCGGATGACGGATAGAACCTCTCCCACCAACTCGGGGTCGAGCGCCGAGGTCGCTTCATCGAACAGCATGACTTCAGGCTTCATCGCCAATGCCCGAGCGATTGCGACGCGTTGCTTCTGTCCACCGGACAAACTGTCGGGGGGAGCCGTTGACTTATCGGCGAGCCCTACCTTTTCCAGCAGTCCGCGGGCGATCTCCCGCGCCTCGGCTTTGGATTTTCGCAGAACCGTGATCGGCCCTTCCATCACATTTTGCTCGACGTTCATGTGCGGGAAAAGATTGAAGCTCTGGAAAACCATCCCTGTCCTTGCGCGGAAGGCGGCAAGCGCCTTGTCCCCGGGCAGCTTCCGCGTGCTGGAAAAGTCAATTGCCTGATCACCCACGCGAATGAAGCCCTGCTCCGGAACCGTCAGCAGATTGACGCTTCGCAGCAACGTCGATTTTCCTGAGCCGCTGGGACCAATGAGTGCAACGACGTTTCCTTTCTTCACGTTCAGCGTGATGTCCTTCAGGACCTCGAAGTCGCCGAAGGATTTTTTCACGCCGGAAAGCTCGATCATATTGTGTTCTGACATGATGATAAGCCTTTCGTGATCAGCGGCCTGCACGCGCTTCAAGCCTGTGAGCGAAGCGTGTCAGCGGGAAAAGGAGGATGAAATAGATGACTGCGATCATCGTGTAGGTTTCCAGCGGCCGATAACTTGCGGACGTGATCAACTGGCCCTGGTAAAGCAGATCCGGAACGGCCAGAACCGACAGAAGCGAAGTGTTTTTCAGCTGTAGAACTGTCTGGTTCATCAAGGGCGGGATCATGCGGCGAAATGCCTGGGGTAAAACCACGCGCGCCATGAGCTGATGTCGCCTCATGCCGAGTGCGCGTCCCGCGTCCCATTGGCCAAGATCAACCGAAATGATGCCTCCGCGGATGATTTCGCCGAAAAATGATGCGCCGTAAAGCGTCAAGGTGATGAAGGCTGCCGAACCCGGAGACAATTCTATTCCGGTCAGGATCGGCAACGCATAATAGCACCACACAAGCTGGACCAGGACCGGCGTACAACGGAATATCTCGATGAAGCCCGTGATAAGCGCGCCGAGGATTTTTACGTTTGAGAGGCGAGCAAGGGCGACCAGACAACCGACAATCAAGCCTGAAACCGCAGTGCCAATCGTAAACCCGATTGTATAAAGTACACCCGTCCAGATCAGGCTCTGGTACTGTATGAGAAAACTGAAATCCCATTGATATTGCATATCGTTCCCACTTTTTTATTTATCGCGCTTCACCAATCGAGGCTCCTGCATGAAGCCACCGGCCAAGTGTGAGGATATCGAACACCGGAAGGCCAAAACGCTTCGATATCTCCGCTGAAAAAGGCGGCAAGTTCGTGCATTCAAATACGAGCGCGCCGATGGAAGGCTGCTTGTCGACGAGATCCTGAACGGTCTGCAATAACTCGTTGCTGAGGGCCTCGCGGTCATAGGGCTTGTCGCCCTCGATCAACTGGTGAAGCGCTCCGCCTTTGGGCAGTCCGGCAACCGGAGGGACATCCATGACGCCCGCTTCCCGGAAATGACGGTCCGTCAGAGAGTTGAAATCATATGTAATCACTCCGACTTTCTTTCCAGCGGGAAGAAAGGCGGTGATCTGCGGAATTTGCAGCAGGCTGGACGTCGCAACAGGAAGCGTGAGGCGGCTTGCGAGTGCGCTTTGCCGCAGCACCAGAAAACCGCATGATGTCGTCAATGCACAGGCGCCTTCTCTCGCCAGCTCTTCACCGGCAGCCACAAAGGCATCGAGCAAAACCGCATCGTCTTCGCCATTGACGATCGTTCTGGCGCTTGCGCCATTGACAGTTTTGTAGACGACGGGGAACGGCCAGCTGCCAGCGTTACCCACGTCACCCAAAGGACGCTCAAACGTCGTGTCAAGCATCATGATACCAAGCGAGCTGGCCATGGTTTCACCGAAAAATACAATGGCCGCCGTGCGTCACGCAACGGTAGCTCCTGTTGGAAACAGGGACAGGATCACGGGTGACCCTGTCCACACCCGATCATCAGAACTGAATATCGGCCGGAATATCCTCTTTCTGGACGCCGACCAGATCGAGACTTGAGGTAATCCAGCTCGTCACCACGCCGGAAGAGCGATTGAATTCAAGCCAGTTGTCTACAAAAGTCCGGAATCGTGAGCTGTCCTCTGCACGAACGCCAGCACAGGTCGGCTGACGCACGATTGGTCCGGGGACAACGATTTTGCCGACATTCGCGTTCTTCTTGACAGTTACCAGTGACAGCATTGCGACCTGGATGACAGCGTCAGCGCGACCGGTCTGAACCGAGAGCGTTGCCTCGTCGGGAGTCTTCAGCGCGACGAGTGTTGCCTTTGGCAGAACGCGACGGGCGAAAAGATCGTGTGTCGATCCGATATCGACCGCAATGCGGACCTCCGGCTTGTTCAGCTCTTCCCAGGTCTTCGGTTCAAGGCCCGGCTTGGCGATGATGGTGAAGGTATTCTGCATGATCGGACGGGTGAATTCGACCACCAGTGCACGTGACGGTGTGGGGCTAAGGCCAAACATGATGTCGATCTTGTTGGCTTGAAGATCGAGAACCGCATTGCCCCAGGTGGTTTCGCTGATTTCGACTTCAGCCTCGAGCGACTTCGCGAGATCGCGGGCCATGCTCATACAAAAGCCAGACCACTCACCAGTCGCGATATCCTTATGATAATATGGTTCGGTTCCAACGATCCCGGCGACACGCAGTTTCTTGCTGCTGCGTATGCGTTCAAATGTCGAACCAGCAGCGGGTGCCTGAGCGACTGCAGGTGTAGCAAGAGCGGTTGCAACCGCGCCCGCGCCGGCGAGTCCAAGGAGGCTTCCAAAATTACGTCTGTTCATGTCATCCCCTTTTTTACATTATTTGACGGTACTCTTGCTTCTGCGGGTTCCCAGTTATCCGCGTCGCAGTCTCGGCAATTGCCTTTTCCCTTCGGGTTACAGGCACGTTCGCCGGATGAGTCAGTCTTGACGATCTTGCATTTAAAACAAAACATCGAATAATCCGCCTTGCATGAGTTTTAGTCATGATGAGGGGTTTGGGCAATGAGGCGGTATCTTCCATCACTTTCGGCGCTGCATGCCTTCGAAGCTGCGGCCCGATATATGAACTTCACGCGCGCCGCTGATGATCTCGGTCTCACGCAGAGCGGGATCAGTCGGCAGATTCGTAATCTGGAGGATTTTCTGGGGACTACCCTTTTTCACCGTTCAGGCCCACGTTTGGTGCTGACAGAAGTTGGAGCCAACTACTATCGCGATCTTGCTTTCACGCTGGACCGGCTTGAAGAAATCTCTATCGATGCGGTCCGTGGCCGTAGTGTTGATTCCTCCTTGATGGTGGGAACGCATCCAACTTTTGCATCTCGTTGGTTGCCTCAACGGCTTTCTACTTTCATTTCGGCATTTCCGGACATACCCTTGGAGTTCACGTTAGCAACGCCCGCGACCGACTTCGAAACGACACGTTTGGACATTGCGGTATTGCGGGGGGCTGGTACGTGGCTCCATGCCCGTGCAATTGAACTCTTCCCTGAGAAACTTGCTGTTGTGGCCGCACCGAGCCTTATCCCATTGGGTGAGAAACTTGAACCACTCGAATTTTCGAATTTCCCGATGATCCAAAATGCCGGCCGGCCCAGCCTCTGGCTGAATTGGCTGCGTTTTGCCGGACTATCCTATAGCGGACGCATTCAGGGAATAAGATTTTCTCACTATGAGACGATCATCAATGCAGCCGTAAACGGACTTGGCGTCGCTGTCGTACCAACATTTTACATCGAGCACGAACTTGAAAATGGCTTATTGCACATGCCTTTCGGTGATGCCACGCATTCCGACGATTCCTATTATGTCGTTTACCCGGAAAGAAAAGCGAACAACCCCAATGTCGTGTTGTTCAGGGATTGGCTGATCAGGCAATCCCGAAAACACGCAGATCAATAAGCCGATTTGCTGAGTTCTGCCTCCGATAGGATTATTTTTTGCATGATTAGTTTGCCGTTTCCGACCGCAATTCATTAGAGCGACTGTATATCTAAGCCCTCGCTGCGAATTCACAAGTCTCTGTGGACTCAGGCCCCCGCAACCAAATATCCAAAACTCCCGAAGCTAACGCGCCGGGAGTTTTTTGTTGTCGCCAAGCGGGCAAAGATTGATGACGGCCGCACACGACATGGCGGGTCGCTTATATAATAGTCATCCTTACATTTGCATATTCGATGCGTTTGATTTGCGGTTCGCCAGAGCGTCTCTTTTTCGAATCCTCAATTATCTCGGACCCAGAATTATTTCGAGCGCTGAATCTTGCGGCATGCCCGCAACGGTTCCGATGGTGCCATCGGCTTTTTTGAAGATGATTGCGGGCGTGCCTCCGAAACCAAGTTCGGTCATGAGATTGGCGTTGCGGTCGAGGCTGGCCGTGGTCTGTTCTTTTACGGACTGCAAAGGGGCGATGCCGCCATCCTTGTGCTTCAGTTCGTTTTCCTTCAATGCCTCCGAAGGAGACCTCGCTTCGAGTATGGCGGCCGCCTTTGCAGGTGAATCCTGTCTGATGACGCCGACCATGATGTGTCGCAACTGAACCTTGCCGCTATTGATCCATGGACGCGCCGCCTGCCAGAATTTGTTGCAATAGGGGCAATTGGGATCGGTGAAAGTGTAGACGATCCGGGGTGCATCGGCCTTTCCATCCTGAACCCAGGTTGACTGGGAAAGCTGGTTCCGGCCATCTTCCAGGATCGGCTTCTCGACCACTTTCTTCATTTGCGCCGCAGCCATGTCCCGGCCCGTGGCGTCGACCAGGGTGCCGACGACAACGTGTTTATTGTCGGGTGTCAAATAGATCGCGATCGGTTGTGCTCCGGCTTTTGCGGCAAATCCTCTCAGCCCTCCCGGAACATCCATTTCTCCGAGGATTCTAATGCCCTGAAGCTCGATAGAACGAAGAATTTCCGGAAGTCCGTCGTTCGATCCATTCTTCGCCGCATCCTGCGCCACGGAAGGGGAGACAAGCAGCAGGCTCGACAGAAAGGCAGCGACCGGGAAATTTCGTGTAAGATAATTATAGGGCATCGAGGGGTTCCTTAGGACGATTTCGACTGGCAACTTCCCTGACAATCGAGACGAAAGGGAGGGGCGTTGTTCCGGGGGGAGATTTGCGAATTATGACCGGGCCTGTTTAATGGCGGCCTTTAGGCCTTTCTCATCCAGAACACCGGGATAGATCGTCTTGCCGATGACGAAGGATGGCGTGCCGACAAAGTTGAAGGCGAGCGCCTGGCGATAGTTTCGATCGAGCAGCGCGGAGATTTTCCTGTTGTTGCTGTTCACCGCTGCGGCGATGTCTTTCATCGCCAATCCGGCGCCAGTCAGGGCCTTTTCGACATCGTTTTCGGAAATACGCGCTTTTGTTTTCATCAGCGCTTCCATGGCGATTTCATATTTACCGATCTGGGCGGCCCCCAGCACCGCCTGTGCCGCGAAGACAGATGCGCCGCCGAAGATCGGCCAGTCCTTCAAAACAAGCCTGATGTCGCCGTCATTTGCGACAACCTTTTTCACCATGGCATGTGAGGTCTTGCAGTAGGGGCATTGATAATCGAAATATTCGACAATCGTGACCTTGCCTTTGGGATTTCCAAGCACGGGTGCGTCCCTGTCGAAGAACACCTCGTCCATGCTGACCTGCTGTGCGAAGCCGTCTCCTGCAGACACCAGCGCTCCGGTAAAAGCCGCCAGTCCGCCGGCCATGAAATCGCGTCGTGAAAACATCAGAATTTTCCTTGTTGGATTATTGGATACCGGCAATACGGCAGGATTGATCGCGACGTCGTTCACGGAGGCGATCCCTGCGCCCTGCGAGCGGATGCTGCCAGATCTGCGGCCGAGAATTCGCCGATCAGCCGTGTTGCTTCCGGCTCCCTTCGGTTGCCGTCGAGAAAAACCATCGTGGGCGGACCGACCACCTTCAATCTCGAAAGCAACGCCTGTTTATTCGCGTCCAGTTTTGTCAGGTCCAGGCTGATGAGGTTCACTCCCTTCAACGCTTCAACCACATCGGGTGCGGTCAGAAGTGAGCGCTCGATCGTGCGGCAGGTCACGCACCAGTCCGCTGTCACATAGAGGAGTGTCGGTTCCTGTGGCGGCGAGCTGTCGAGCCGGGAGCCCAGGCTTGCGATGGAGGAAACCTTCTGGAAGTCGCTTTTTTTTATCGATGCGAGCGATCCTGAGCCGCTGGCGGAACTCAGCGGCTTCAGGGGCGAGAGTGGATCCGTTGCACCGATGCCGAGACCGACGAAGATCAAGATTGCCCAGATAATGGATGCGAGACCCGTCGTGCGGGAAAGCACGCTCACACCGGACTTTTGATCGCCGGTCCCTGCACCGAAAGCAAAAATGCCGAAGGAAAGGGCAAGTATTGCCCATCCGAGCAATGTCAGCCGTTCGGGCATGAGCAGCGTTGCCAGCCAAAGCGCGGTGGCCAGAAACATGAAGCCGAAAATCTGGCGCACTTTTTCCATCCACAGCCCTGCTTTCGGCAGCGCCTTGCCGCTTGCGGTCGCCATGATGACGAGTGGAATCCCCTTGCCCAGTCCAAGGGCGAATAGTGCCGCGGCGCCGATGACGACATCACCGGTGCGGGCAATATAGAGAAGCGCACCTGCCAGGGGAGCCGTGACGCAAGGTCCGATGAGCAATGCCGAGGAGAAGCCGAGCAGCATCGCGCCGGGAATCGTGCTCGCGCCCTGCGGTGATTTCGCAAACCGGGCCGAGATTGCGGTGGGAAGCTGAATGTGGAAAAGGCCGAAATTTGCGAGCGCGAGGACGGCGAACAGGATGGATATCGCGGCTACGGCATAGGTCGATTGCAGTGCGACCTGAAGGTTTTGCCCGGACCATGCGGCGGCCATTCCCATCAGTCCGAAGGCAGATGCAAGCGCAAGCGCATAAGACAGGGACAACAGGAAGCCGCGCCGCGCGGTCAGTTTTTCGCCTTCCCGGGCGAGCATGGCCGCAACGATCGGATACATCGGGAAAACGCATGGCGTGAAGGCGAGCAGCAATCCGAAGCCGAGAAATCCGGCAAGAAGCAGGATCAATCCACCATCCGCCAGCAGCAGATCGACCGCCGTTTGCGCGCTATCCTCCGCCAGTGAAAATCCTTCCTGTGTGGCGTCCATGGAGATACCGGCCGAAGCCTGTGCGGCTTTAGCGAAGCTGTTTTGTGAAAACACACCTTCAGCGCCCACGGTCAGGTTTGCCATGTCGACCGTTTTGGTGGTCGGTGGATAGCAGAGCCCCTTGTCCTGGCAACCCTGATAGGTAAGGCGGAATTTTGCCGGCGCTTCGGCGATCGATGCCATTGCCGTCTTGTAGTAAATCTCGGTAAAGCCGAAACTGGGGTCCTCTTTCATCTCGCCGGGGAGGGACTGGATTTCCAGTTTGCGGCCGTCCTCGCCTTCTGCGCTCAGATAGTCGCGGTAGAGATAATAGCCGTCATTGATCGCCCAGCGAATGATGGCGCGGCCGTCGTTTCCTCGCTCGACCGTTGCCTTGAACGCCTGGTCCATGGCAAGTGGTGTTTCCAGCGCGGACGCCGGGGAGACGACCCTGAAAAGCGCCAGAATCACAAATGTGAACGCCAATATGCGCATCCGGCATATCCTTTCATGTATTCTTC
Source organism: Agrobacterium leguminum (assembly GCF_005144435.2). Taxonomy (NCBI): domain Bacteria; kingdom Pseudomonadati; phylum Pseudomonadota; class Alphaproteobacteria; order Hyphomicrobiales; family Rhizobiaceae; genus Agrobacterium; species Agrobacterium leguminum. The sequence continues at coordinate 2,277,754 of NZ_CP120211.1, read as the reverse complement.
CATGCCGGGACTGATCTCGCCGGGAGCTTAAGGCAGGCTTAAGCTGACGCGCGCATTGCAAAATTGGATGAACCGCTTGCGGAGGCGTGATTGCGAATTCTCATTGTCGAAGATGATCCGATCCTGCTCGACGGGTTACGGGAAGGTTTGAAGCTGAGCGGCTTTGTCGCGGACGGCGTGACAACGGCCGCCGATGCGTCGGAGGCGCTGGCGACGGATAATTTCGATGCGGTCGTGCTTGATCGAATGCTGCCGGACGGTTCCGGGCTGGATGTCCTGAACGGCTTGCGTCGCAGTGGAAACCGGATTCCCGTCCTGCTCCTGACGGCCAAGGATGAGGTTGGAGACCGCATCGATGGTTTGGATGCGGGCGCCGACGATTATCTTGGCAAACCTTTCGATCTGGATGAGGTTGCCGCCCGTCTGCGGGCGATCATGCGCCGTGCGGCCGGGCGGGCGAGTGCGCAGATCAGTCTGCGAGGGCTGACGCTGGATCCCGCTTCGATGCAGGTTCTTCGGGATGGGTCGACCGTAATCCTGTCGCGCCGCGAGTTCTCGATTCTTCATGCGCTCATGGAAAGTCCCCAGGCAATTCACTCCAAACAGGCACTGGAAGAGCGTCTCTACGGCTGGCAGGAGGATGTGGAGAGCAATACGATCGAGGTGTATGTGCATAAGCTGCGCGCCAAACTTGGAAGTGCCGCCATCGAAACGGTGCGCGGAGTTGGCTACAGATTGGGGATGCCCTGATGCGCTCGATCCGGTTGCGGCTTTTTGCGATCCTGCTGGCGACGACGGGAGCCCTCTGGCTGCTTGCCGTCATGTGGACCTATTTCAGCGTGCAGCATCAGGTCGAGCGGGTGCTGGACGCGCGACTGATGGAAGCCGCCCGTATGGTCAGCTCGCTCCTCACCGATCACCATATCGATGTGGCTGCCGCCGTGGATGACACGAAAGCCACCGACGCCGCTTCGCCGTTCGATCTCCAGGAGGACTACCGACGGCAACTCTCCTGCCAGATCTGGTCGCTTCAGGGGCAACTCGTCAGCCGGTCGGAAAGTGCGCCGCGTGAATCGCTCACAGACAATCGCGACGGGTTTAGCGAAACCATCGTCGATGGTGTCCGATGGCGTGTCTTTGCGGTTGTGAACCCCAACCTCAATGCCCGTGTTCTTGTGGGCGACAGCCTGGAGATACGCGACAGGCTGGTTGCCGATGTGGTCAAGGGGCAACTCGTTCCGGCTGTTGCCATTTTGCCGATCCTTGCGGTGCTGATCTGGCTGAGTGTTGGACAGGGGCTTGGACCGCTCAACAGGATCGCCATGTCACTGGGGTTGAGGTCTGCAGATGAACTGCACGCCATAGAAAACAGGGACACGCCCAGCGAAATCAAGCCGCTGCTCAGATCGCTGAACTCCCTCTTCCTGCGGGTGGAGGCAGCCCGTGAGCGTGAGAAGACGTTTATCGCCTATGCCGCCCACGAGTTGAAGACCCCGCTTGCCGGATTGAAGACCCAGGCTCAGGTGGCGCTGCGGAGTAAGGAGGATGACGTTCGAGACAAGGCGCTGGCGCATATTTCGACGAGCGTTGACCGGACCGGGCGTCTTGTTCGCCAGCTTATCGACCTGGCGCTCGTCGATTCGGCGGATCGCGGCGACGGGATCGAGACGGTGCGGCTCGCAGGGATAGTGGAGGACATTCGTTCCGATCTTGAAGCCCAGAGCAGCAGGCGTGGCATCTCCGTGAAGCTTCGCATGCAACCGGATGAAATGGTGACCTTGAGAAACGTGAATCTCCTGCGTCTGGCCCTGCGCAACGTGATCGAGAATGCGATTCAGTATTCGCCGGAAGGCTCAAGCGTTGAGATTTGTGCACTGAAGAAGGGTCCCAAGGTCGAAATCGACGTGACGGATCAAGGGCAGGGCATAAATCCGAAAGATCAGGCGACTGTCAGGGAGCGGTTCAAGCGAGGGCATTCGGCCCATGGCGAGGGCAGCGGCCTTGGCCTGGCGATTGTCGACATGGCGATGCGAAAGCTCGGCGGGGAGCTTGATTTTCGTCAGGCTGTTTCCGGTTTCGTCGTGACGCTCATTCTGCCGCAGGAGTGACCGGACTAGCGTTTAAGGCAGCCTTAAGGTTGGAGCTTCAGCCACGTTTTATAGGCTCCAACCAATTCCAGCAGGCTCCCATGATTCGTCTAATTGTTTCTCCTCGCAGGTCGATGGCCGTCGTGTTGACAATCTTCCTCACCGCTTGCGCAAGCAATGCCGACCGCATTTCCGGCGCTGCGCCGCGCCCTTCCAATGAGCGTGTCGAAGATCGGGAGGCAGCCCCGATCGGAACCGACCCGATGCTTATGTATGGCGAAAAGACGGATGCCGGTTTTCATATTGCCGGCGTTAATACCGGAAAAATGAATCCCGAGTTCGTGCGGCAGGTCGTAAGCTATGCCACGGACGAAAAGCCCGGTACGATCATCGTCGATCAACGAGCACGTTTCCTTTATCTGATTCAACCCGGCAATAAGGCGATCCGATATGCCGTTGGTGTCGGCCCTGTTGCGCGCGCCTTCGATGGTGGCGACGCGATTATTGCGAGAAAAGCTGCCTGGCCTCGGTGGATCCCAACACCTGAGATGGTCGCAAGGAATCCCGCGCATTACGGCCCGAACAAGGATGGAGTCGATGGCGGCCCATCGAACCCGATGGGTGCCCGAGCGCTGTATATGCATAAGGATGGCAGGGACACATATTATCGCGTTCACGGCACGAATGATCCAGGCTCAATCGGCAAGGCTGTATCGGCCGGCTGCATTCGCCTTTTGAATCAGGATATCATCGACCTTTACAACCGGGTAAAGCCCGGTGCCCGGATCGTTGTACAAGGATAGGTTAAGCCGCTTGATAGCCTGGCGAAGTTCCAGACGATTGTATCCTGCGTGATTGAACGGAAGTCGTGAAGATCGCTACCTCGAGACCCGTGCCGCCGGTAACCACGGCAGCCCGTCGCTTCGAAGCCCAGATAATCTAACGCTAGAGGCTGAGACCGGGAAGGACGGTGCGGATGTGATTGCCCAGCGCCCTGGCTGCCGAAGATGTCTGCGTATCGGCAAACTCGATGGCAATGCCGATCGTCGGCAGGGGTGGTAGCCCACTTTTGACGATATGAAGGTCGGCTGGAACGGCTGTCCTTGTCAGCACGCTGATGGCGTGGCCGGAGCGCGCGATTGCGATGAGGCCGGAAAGGCTGTTGCTGGCGAAGGCGACGCGGTAGCGGCGATTGGCGGCTTCCATGGCGTCGCACGCCGCGCGGTGATCCAGCGTCACGGGCGCGGAGAGCGCCAGCGGCAGCACATCCTTGGTGATGAGATCCGGCTCCGGCCTGTCCGCCACCCAGACGAAGCTTTCCCTGCGGAGCACGTCGCGGTGATCCGGATCGGATTGCGAAACCAGCGCCATGTCGATCTGGCGGCGCTGCAGGAGGGGACGCAATTCCGTCGTGGGCGCACAGACCATGCGCAGATCGACTTTCGGGTAGGTGCCGAAGAAGCCTCTCAGCAGTTCCGGCAGGAAGGCGATGGAATAATCTTCAGGGCAGCCAAGGCTCACGGTTCCCCGCAGCGTTGCCTCGCCCATATCGGCAAGGATTTCATCATGCCGGGCAAGCAGGGCGCTGGCATGGGCAAGCAGTCTCTCGCCCGCCGCGGTCATACGCACTCCCGAACCCGTTCGCTGCAGCAGAGTATGGCCGACCAGCTCTTCCAGCCGCTGCATCTGGGTGCTGAGCGCGGATTGGGTGCGTCCGATCTGCGCGGCGGCGACGCTGATGGAGCCGGCGCGAGCGACAATGATAAAGTTCTTCAGCAGCGTAAGGTCGAGCATGGCGATATCAAAATTATCGATATCGGAGTAAAATACTATCAATTGGACTGAGGTGGCAATGGGTTGTTATGTTTCGGCAAGATAAACTCTTGGGGAACGTGCCATGGACAAGCTTGCGAAGAACTTCGCCTCGCTCAATGACGAACCGGCTTTCTGGGAGGCCGCCAATAAACATCTGACCCGCTACGGACCGGCCTTCGAGGAGATCATCGTCGAACGGGCTGAGGGAAGTTTCGTCTATGATGCGGATGGGCGCGCCATTCTCGATTTCACCTCCGGCCAGATGAGCGCTTTGCTCGGGCATACCCATCCGGATATCGTCACCACCGTCAACCGGCAGATGGCATCGGTCGCGCATCTCTTCTCCGGCATGTTGTCGCGCCCGGTCGTCGACTTGGCGGCGCGGCTGGCGGCGCTCGCGCCGGGTCTCGATCGCGTGCAATTGCTGACCACCGGGGCTGAATCCAACGAGGCGGCGATCCGCATGGCGAAGCTCGTGACCGGCGGGCATGAAATCGTCGCTTTTGCGCAGAGCTGGCACGGCATGACCGGCGCTGCGGCCTCCGCCACCTATAGCGCCGGCCGCAGGGGTTATGGCCCGGCCACGGCCGGCTCACTCGTCATTCCCGCGCCGAATGCCTATCGTCCGCGCTTCAAGAATCCCGATGGGTCGAATGACTGGCAGGCGGAGCTCGACGATGCCTTCGAACTGATCGATCGCCAGTCGACCGGCAATCTCGCCGCTTTCATTGCCGAACCGATCCTGTCGAGCGGCGGTATCCTCGAATTGCCGGCCGGTTATCTCGCTGCGCTAAAGAAAAAGTGCGAGGAGCGCGGTATGCTGCTCATCCTCGATGAAGCTCAGACCGGTGTTGGCCGGACCGGGCATATGTTCGCCTTCCAGCGCGATGGTGTGACGCCCGATATCATGACGCTGTCGAAGACGCTCGGCGCCGGCCTGCCGCTTGCGGCGGTGATGACGAGCGCGGAGGTCGAACAGAAGGCCTTCGAGAGGGGTTTCCTGTTCTATACGACCCATGTTTCCGATCCGCTGCCGGCGGCTGTCGGCGTGACGGTTCTCGATGTGGTGGCGCGTGATGGGCTGGTGGAACAGGCGATTGCCCGCGGAAACCGTTTGAAGGAGGGGCTGCTCTCGCTGCAGCAGCGGTTCGAATGCGTTGGAGACGTGCGCGGGCGCGGGCTTTTGCTCGGACTTGAAGTCGTCGCCGACCGGCATACGAAAGCCCCGGGTTTCGAACTCGGTGCGCGCATCATGCAGGAGGCGATGTTGCGTGGCCTCAGCATGAATATCGTCAAGCTGCCCGGCATGGGCGGCGTCTTCCGCATTGCGCCGGCGCTGACGGTATCGGATTCGGAAATCGACCTTGGGCTGGAGATACTGGCGGATTCGATCGAATCCGCACAGCTTGCCCGCTAGGTGTAGCCGGCATTTGCCGGGAACGTCAGTTCAACCCTTGCGCCTTCGCCGGGTCTGGAACTGATATGCGCTTCGCCGCCGCTCTGGCGCACGAAACCGTAGACCATGGCGAGGCCGAGACCTGCACCGCCATGGTCGCCCCGCGTGGTGAAATAGGGCTCGAAGGCCTTGTCCACGGCCTCCGGCGTCATGCCGATGCCCTCGTCGGTGACGGCGATCACCAGCGTATCTTTACCGGAGGCGGCCTCGATTGAAATCAGGCCGCCATCGGGCATGGCGGCTGCGGCATTCAGGCAGAGATTGAGGATGGATTGTTCGAAAAGGGCCGGGTCCAGCGGTATCGAAGGAAGATCGTCTTCGATATGGAGCACGATCCGGCATTTGGGGCCGACGGCGATTTCGAGAATATCGGCCATGCCGCGCAGCAGGCTTGCGACATTGATGACGCTTGGATGAATCGGCTGCTGACTGCCGATGGTAAGCATGCTGCTGGCCAGAGAGCGGCCGCGGTCCGCCGCCTTGCGGATGCGGGCGATATGTCGCTTCTGGCGATCGTTGAAACCGGCTTCCCGCTCCAGAAGTCCTAGACTGCCGGTGATGATGCCGATCATGTTGCCCACCTCATGGCTGACCTGATGGGTCATGCGCATGATGCCATCAAGCCTCTGGGCTTTGACGGCTTCCGCTTCCTGACGATCCAGAGCGGTCACATCGCGGGCGAGCAGCACGATGCCGCCATCCGGCTGGCGTGACATCGATACTTCGATCACCCGCTGATCGTTGGTGCGATGGCGCAGGACTGCGCGGTCGAGCAATTCCCCCGGCTCTGCATCGAAGGGCAGCAGAGCCGGGTCGATTTCCGGGATCGGTTCGACAAACCTCCGAAGCGGCAGTTTTCGCGACGAGCCGGAGCGTCCGACGAGTTCGATGATGCGACGGTTCATGGTGATGGGCCGGCCGGCCGGATCGAAGAGCGCAATTCCCTCATTCATGGTGCGGAAGGTCGAGCGGATGGTGCGGGCTGCCGCTTCGGCCGTACGCCTGAGGCGCGAGACGCGGTCGACGCTGTCATGGAAGGCGCGAAACGCATCGAGCAGCCGGATCAACTCCGTCTCGGGACCGGTATAGGAGGGCGGGCCGACATCCTTATCTCCCTTGGCAAGGGCATTCATACCGTTGGAGAGCGTCACGATCCCGCGCGAGACACGCATCACCGAGCGGATCGAGAAGATCGCCACGATGAGAACCAGAAGCGAGGCGACGGCGACGATGATCAGCAGCCGGTTGAGAGCATCGGAGGTCGAAATCAGGTCTTCGTTCAGGCTGCGCGCAACCGCATCGCCCTGGGTTTCGGTCACATGGGAAAGATCCCGCGAGACGGTGTGAAGCCGGGAGACCGAGGCGCGGATCGCGAACATTTCCAGAAGGTAACGGCTCTGGGCTTCGAAGACCCGCTCGTAGGGCTGCAGCTCGGCCACGGGCAGGCGCTCGCCGGGATAGCCCTGCTGGCGCGCCGTTGTTTCCGCCACGTAGCGGCGGCGCAGTTCGCCAAGCTGGAAAAGGCTGTCGGATGCGGATGCGGCCTGTACGATGCCGTTCATTCGCCGGCGCAGTTCCGGATCGAGGATGCCCTGACCGGTGGCGATTTCGCCGAGCGCCGCTGCCGCTTCCGCCTTGTGACCCTGTGCCGCATCGGCATCCTTCGCAAGATCGAGCGTCTGTTCCCGGATGATCTGGAGGAGTTCAACGATGCGTTCGCTGGCAAAGCCACGGGTGATCCGTTCGCCGCTGTCCGGTCCTGTCATTTTAAGCAAGATATCGACCTGCTGGACCACCGAGCGGCTTTCGCTGGAAACGCGGTAGGGCGAGGCGGCGTTCATCAGGAACGGTGCGCTGGAGACGAGATCGGAGACCTGCCGCGAAACCAGCGACGCCTTGGCGAGACTGGAAAAGGCCTGCAACCCATAGGCCGCCATTTCGTCGCGGGCGCGCTGCAGGCCATAAATGGCGATGGCGGAAAGGCTGAAGACGAGGAGGCAGGTAAAGACAATCGCAAAGGGCAGGCGAAAGGCGATGGAGGACAGGAAGGAGCGGCTGATCACGGGGAAAGCTCGCCCTCATCGGTGTGGAGCACGTAACCCTTGCCGCGCCGCGTCTTGATATGGCGCGGCAGATCAGGATTGATCTCGATCTTGCGCCTGAGCCGCAGCACCAGCACGTCGACATTTCTGTCGATATAACGGTCGCTCTCCGAACCCAGCCTGTCGAGAATCTGGGAGCGGCTGACGGGCTGGTTGGGTGTTTCCGCCAGTATTTCCAGAAGCGCGAATTCGGCGGTGGTCAGTGTACGGCTGTGATCGCTCAGGCAAACGGCGCGGCGTGCATCGAGATCGATTGCCCAGTCGCCGAGGCGAAGCGCCCCGCGCCCATGATCGCTGTCCTTCTCCTGTTTCAGCGAAGGGATCGTTCGGCGCAGTACGGCTTTGATCCGGGCCGTGAGTTCGATGGGTTCGAAGGGTTTGACCACATAATCGTCGGCAGCTGTTTCCAGACCGAGAACCCGGTCGGCGGCGCTGCCGGCGGCGGTGACCATGACGATGCCGATATCGATCTGGCTGCGCAGCCGCTGGGCGAAGGTGCGTCCGGACGTGCCCGGCAGATTGTGATCGACCAGCACAAGCTGCATCCTGTCCCTTGCCAATATCTCGTCCGCCTCCTCGGCAGAGCGTGCGCAGGTGGGCAGCCAGCCCTCCGCCTCGATGAGGTCCGAGATGAGCTCGGCCATATCCGGATCGTCCTCGACGATCAGAATGCGAACCTTCTGATTAAGCACTGCACTTCCTCCCGCCACCATCATAGGCATGGCGGCGGCGATCTTCAAAGGCTCGCTGGTTATCTCCCCTGTCATAATTGTAATATCTGTAATCTTGTTCGGCGGTGCGGTGAAAGATTGGTAACCATTCTTCGATTGCGGTGCGGACAGGATGTGACATGCTGTAGGTGGAGACTGGAACGGGGAGGTTCCGGGCAGGGAGGCTTAATTGAAAGCATTGACCGCACTTGCGGCGAGCATGGCCCTATGGCTGTGCGGCGCAGGGCATGGCATGGCCGAGCCGAAGTTGAACGTCCTTTGCGGCGTCGACGAGGCCTGGTGCTTGACCATGCAGCGGGCTTTCGAAGCCAGGGCTGGTCTCGAGATTTCGATGGTGCGCAAGAGCACCGGCGAAATTCTCGATAAGATTCGTGCCGAACGATCCCATCCCACTGTCGATGTCTGGTGGGGCGGTACTGGCGACACCCATTTGCAGGCGGGTTCTGAAGGGTTGCTGGATGAATACCGGCCCGCCCACCAGCAGGATTTGCTGCCCTGGGCGCAGAATTTCTCGGTGATGTCGGGATCGCGGTCTGCGGGAATTTATGCCGGTGCGCTGGGTTTTGCCTATAATTCGGAACTGCTTGCGAAGAACAATCTGCCGGCGCCGACCTGCTGGAAGGATCTGGCGAAGGATGTCTATCGCGGCCATATCCTGACCGGCAATCCGAACTATTCAGGCACGGCCTTCACCATGCTTGCCACTCTCGTCCAGCTGTTTGGCGAGGAGGAAGCTTTCGGGTTCATGGCGAAGCTCAACCAGAACGTCGTGAGCTATACCAAGGTTGGTGCTGCACCGGTGAAGGCGGCGGCGCGGGGCGAGATCATGATCGGGATTTCCTTCATGCATGATGCCGTGACCCAGAAGATCGAAGGTTTTCCGCTGGTCATCGTCGCGCCGTGCGAGGGCACCGGTTATGAAATCGGGGCTGTCAGCATCGTCAAGGGCAATCGCAATGCGGCCCTTGCGCAGGATTTCGTGGAATTTGCGCTGAGCCCGGAAGGGCAGGCGACCGGGGCCGCGGCCGGCCAGAACCAGGTGCCTTCCAACGCCCGGGCGACATTGCCGCTGACCGCACCTGATATATCGATGATCAAGATGGTGGATTACGACTTCGCCACCTTCGGACAGCCGGAAGAGCGAAGTCGGTTATTGAGCCGCTTCGACAGCGAAATCCACCCGACCCAGACCCAGTAGGGCCAAAAAACAACACCTCAAAAAGACAGCGCGCGCGCCGCAAGGTGCCGCGAACGGCAGCGCCATGTCTGCGCGCGGCCCAAGAATTCAGACGCAAGCTACAGGAGGATAACCATGCGACTGACGATACTTTCCACCCTGCTTTTTGCCGGCACGGCACTCAGCGCCGTTTCCGCGCAGGCGGCGGGCGAACTGAACCTGATCTGCTCGGCCGATGTCGTCATCTGCGAACAGATGAAGGGCGATTTTGAAAAGTCACACGACATCAAGGTCAATATGGTGCGCCTGTCTTCGGGCGAGACCTATGCCAAGGTGCGCGCGGAAGCCCGCAACCCGAAGACCGACATCTGGTGGGCCGGCACCGGCGATCCGCACATGCAGGCGGCGTCCGAGAACCTGACGCTCGAATACAAGTCGCCGATGCTGGACCAATTGCAGGACTGGGCCGTGAAACAGGCGGAAAGCACCGGCTACAGGACTGTCGGTGTTTATGCCGGCGCGCTGGGCTGGGGCTACAACATCGAAATCTTCAAGTCCAAGGGTTACAAGGAGCCGAAATGCTGGGCCGACCTGCTGGCGCCGGAACTGAAGGGCGAAATTCAGATCGCCAATCCGAATTCGTCCGGCACCGCCTATACGGCGCTCGCGTCGCTCGTGCAGATCATGGGCGAGGATCAGGCGATTGATTATCTGAAGAAGCTCAACGCCAATATTTCGCAATATACCAAGTCCGGCTCGGCACCGGTCAAGGCGGCGGCGCGCGGCGAAACGGCGCTCGGCATCGTCTTCATGCATGATGCGGTGGCGCAGACGGCGGAAGGCTTCCCCGTCAAGTCCATCGCGCCCTGCGAAGGCACAGGTTATGAAATCGGCTCCATGTCGATCATCAAGGGTGCGCGCAACCTCGACAATGCGAAGACCTGGTACGACTGGGCGCTGAAGCCGGAAGTCCAGTCGCGCATGAAGGACGCCAAGTCCTTCCAGCTTCCTTCCAACAAGACGGCGGAAGTGCCGAAGGAAGCGCCGAAGTTCGAGGACATCAAGCTGATCGACTATGACTTCAAGACCTATGGCGACCCGGCCAAGCGCAAGGCGCTGCTGGAACGCTGGGACCGCGAGGTCGGTGCGGTCGCGAACTGATCTGAACCGCTGATCTTAACTCCGGCGACAGGCATCCCGGCTTTTTAAGCCGGGTTGTCCGCCACTCTTTCATCGGCATGAAACAAGCGAGGTCGGCCATGACACGTGGCAATCGCAGGCTGGACATCGTCCTGGCGCTCGGGGCTTTTGCCCTCATTCTTCTTCCCTGGTATCGCATCGAAGGCGGCTTTTTCAGCTTCCGCTGGCTTTCCGGATTTTTCTCTTCCGCCAGCAATGCGCCCGGTGTGCTGCAAATATTGTCCTATGGAAAACCATGGCTGGTCGGCGTCGCTATCTTTTTCCTCGCCGCGTGTCTTGTCCGGTCCATCCGTGATCCGATGCGGCGCGGCGGGCTGCTTACCGTCATCGGCGCTGCCGGGCTCGTTTTCCTCGCCTTGCAGGGGCTGGCCATCGGCTTTACCGGTTGGAGCTGGACGGTGAGCGAAAACCTCTTTGGCATGCTTGCCGATGGCCAACCCTCCATGGGTGCCGGTGCCGTCGTCATGTCGTTCGTCTTCGTGCTGCTTTTTGCCTTCGGCCTTGCCGAGCGCGGCGTCATGAAAGGCGACGCCTTCGTCGTCGGCGCCATTTCCGTTCTGGTTTTCCTCGTCACGGTTTTTGTCTTTTATCCGATCGGTAGCATGCTGGTCGCCTCCGTTCAGGATTTCGACGGCTCCTTCAATGCCGATGGCTTCATCCGCAATATTCAGGATCCCGGCATCTGGAGCCTTGGCTGCGTGGCCGGCGAAGAGCGTTGCGGCGTTGCCTGGCGGACGCTGTTTCTGGCGCTGATGACGGCCTTTGGTTCGACCGTGCTCGGTCTTGGCTTTGCGCTGATCGCCACCCGCACGCGCTTTCCCTTCAAGAAGGGCCTGCGGCTTCTGACGGTTCTGCCGATCATCACACCGCCTTTCGTCATCGGCCTTGCCCTGACGCTGCTTTTCGGCCGCGCCGGTGTCGTCACCGAGTGGCTTTCCTATCTCTTCGGCATCGAGCCGGGCCGCTGGCTTTACGGCATGACCGGCATCTGGATCGCGCAGGTCCTTTCCTTCACGCCCATTTCGTTTCTGGTGCTGATCGGCGTGGTCGAAGGCGTCAGCCCGTCGATGGAAGAGGCCTCGCAGACGCTGCGCGCCGACCGCTGGCGCACCTTCTGGCGGGTATCGCTGCCGCTGATGAAGCCCGGTCTCGCCAATGCCTTCCTGATCGGTTTCATCGAGAGCATGGCGGATTTCGGCAATCCGCTGGTGCTTGGCGGCACGCATGGCGTGCTGTCGACGGAAATCTTCTTCGCCGTCGTCGGTTCGCAGAACGATCCGTCGCGCGCCGCAGTTCTGGCGATCATCCTGCTGTGCTTCACGCTTTCGGCCTTCCTTGCCCAGCGTTTCTGGCTGGCGGGCAAGAATTTTGCGACGGTGACGGGCAAGGGCGACAGCGGCGCGCATATCGCCCTGCCGCGCGGCCTGTCCATCGGCGTTCACGCCGTCGTGGTGCCGTGGATGGTCTTCACCATCGTCGTTTATGGCATGATCCTTGTGGGCGGTTTCGTGAAGACATGGGGTCTCGACAATTCCCTGACCCTAGACCACTACGTCCGCGCCTTTTCCATCAGCTTCTCCAATGGCTCGATTGCCTGGACCGGCGTGGCCTGGAACTCGTTCTGGACGACCATGAAGATCGCACTGGTTTCGGCACCGCTGACCGCCGCCGTCGGTCTTTTGACCGCCTACATCATCGTGCGGCAGAAATTCGCCGGGCGGAACCTGTTCGAATTCGCGCTGATGATGAGCTTTGCTATTCCCGGCACGGTCATCGGCGTCAGCTATATCATGGCCTTCAACCTGCCGCCGGTGGAAATGACGGGTTCGGCGCTGATCCTGATCGCCTGCTTCGTGTTCCGCAACATGCCGGTCGGCGTTCGCGGCGGCATCGCGGCGATGAGCCAGCTCGACAAGAGCCTTGATGAGGCCTCGCTGACGCTGCGGGCCAATAGTTTCCGCACCATCCGCAAGGTCATCCTGCCGCTCTTGAGGCCCGCGATCACGGCCGCACTGGCCTATTCCTTCGTGCGCGCCATCACCTCCATCAGCGCCGTCATCTTCCTCGTCAGCGCCGAATACAACATGGCGACCTCCTATATCGTCGGCCTTGTCGAGAACGGCGAATATGGGGTGGCGATTGCCTATTCCTCCATGCTGATCGTGGTGATGATCACCGTCATCACAGGCTTCCAGCTCATTGTCGGCGAGCGTCGCCTGCGGCGCGAAAACCGCGTCGCCGGCCTGCCCTCCGCTTCCTCCGTTCCTCTCGCTCAGGAGAAAACCGCATGATTTCCGTAAAACCCGGCTCCGTCACCTTTCAGAATGTCCGCAAGACCTTCGGCGCCTTCACCGCCATTCCCGACCTGTCGCTCACCATCGAGCCCGGCACGCTGGTCACCCTGCTCGGTCCCTCCGGCTGCGGCAAGACGACGACGCTGCGCATGCTGGCGGGCCTCGAGCATCCGACCTCGGGCCGCATCCTCATCGGCGACAAGGATGTGACCATGCTGCCGGCCAATGAGCGGGACGTCTCGATGGTCTTCCAGTCCTATGCGCTTTTCCCGCATATGACGGCGGTCGACAATGTCGCCTATGGCCTGCAATCCTCCGGGCTGCGCAAGGCGGAAGCGCGGGAGAAAGCGGAAGAGGGGCTGAAGCTCGTCGGCCTTGCCGGCATGGGCCATCGCCTGCCTGCCGAACTTTCCGGCGGTCAGCAGCAGCGCGTCGCGGTCGCCCGCGCGTTGGTGCTTGAGCCGCAGGTGCTGCTGCTGGACGAGCCGCTTTCCAACCTCGATGCCCGCCTTCGCCGCCGGGTCCGCACCGAAATCCGCGAATTGCAGCAGCGGCTGGGTTTCACGGCGGTTTACGTGACGCATGATCAGGATGAGGCGCTGGCCGTTTCCGACCGGATCATCGTGATGAAGGATGGCGAAATCGCCCAGTCTGGTGCGCCACGCGATCTCTACGAAGCTCCGGCCTCCGCCTTCATCGCCGATTTCATGGGCGAGGCGAATGTCGTCGGTTGCGAGGTCATCGGCGTTGAGGGCGCCGATGCGCTGATCCGCGTCGGGGGGATCGATCATCGGGTCGCGGCCCGCAACGCCCGGCCGGGTCCCGCAGAGCTTGCGGTCCGCCCCGGCTCGATTTCCATCGGACAACCGGGCGGGCAGGGGCTTGCCGGCCGGGTGCTGCACAGCGCCTATCTCGGGGGTCACGTTGAATATGAGGTGGAAACCGATATCGGTACCCTTTTCATTGTCGACCATGCCGTGGAGACCAGCCTGCCGGCGGCGAGCGATGTGACGCTGGGGTTCAAGAACCGGGGCATTGCCTTGATTCAGGCTTGAAGCCGCCGCCGATCCCGCATTCCTGTCGCGACAGAGGCAGTTTTGGTCTGCCTCCGTCTGTCGGGAAGGCGGGTCTCAAATATCCTTTGCCAGACGAAGCGCATCGTAGATCGCCGCATGGGTATTGCGCGCGGCGACCGCATCGCCGATCCGGAAGAGCCGGTAGGCGCCTTCCGGGTTGCGCTCGACCGCTTGGGCGGCTCCCGCAAGCAGGGCGTCGTAGGAGATTTCCCCGAGATTCTTCGAACCGGCTTTGAGTTCGAAATAAAGGTCATCCAGCGGGATGGTGCCGTGGTTGACGACGATCTGGTCGACGGTTCTCGATTTCGTCACGCCGCCATAATCGCTGCCGACATGGGCGACAAGCTGGTTGCCGTTTCTTTCCGCCGCTTCCAGCCGGTAGGTAACGGTGAAGGTGACGTCGCGTTTCTGCAGCGAGCGCATATAGGGAACGAGGTTCATCGCCATGACTTCCGGGGCGAAGGCGCGGTCAGGCGTCATGATCTCCACTTTCGCCCCGGCTTTTGCGAGGAATTCGGCGGCCTGTAGACCGGCATGATCGCCGGCATCGTCGAAAACCAGCACATTCGTTCCCGGCTTGACGTCTCCTGAAATGATATCCCATGCCGAGACGACGAGATCGTTGCCCCTCGAAAGCACTTCGGTGTGCGGCAATCCGCCGGTGGCGATGATGACGACGTCAGGGTTTTCCGAAAGAACTGTGTCCGCTTCGGCCCAGTTGTTGAAATGAAAGGTGACGCCCAGCCTCTCGCACTGGCTCATGCGCCAGTCGATGATGCTGATCATCTCCCGGCGGCGTTCGCTTTGCGCCGTTAGCCGGATCTGGCCGCCGGGATTGTTGGCGGCCTCGAACACGACGACCTCATGGCCGCGTTCGGCACAGACACGCGCGGCCTCGAGCCCGGCCGGTCCGGTGCCGACGATCACCACCTTCCGGCGTTCCGCCGCTTTGGGTATCTCGTGCGGCATGGCTTCCTCACGGCCCGTTGCCGCATTGTGAATGCAGAAGGCGAGACCGCCCTGATAGATGCGGTCTAGACAATAATTGGCGCCCACGCAGGGGCGAATATCGTCCTCGCGTTTTTCGATGATCTTGCGCACGATATGCGGATCGGTCATGTGGGCGCGGGTCATGCCCACCATGTCCACCTTGCCGGCGGCGATAGCGTGGCGGGCGGTGGCGACATCGGGGATCTTGGCGGCGTGGAATGTCGGAAAACTGGTCGCGGCGCGGATTTCACCGGCGAAATCGAGATGCGGTGCATTGGCCATGCCCTGAATGGGGATAACGTCGGTCAGGCCCGGGTCGGTGTCGATATGGCCCCTGATGACATTGAGATAATCGATCAGGCCGCTGTCCTTCAGGCGTCTGGCGATTTCGATGCCCTCTGCCTGTCCGGTGCCGCCCTCGAGACATTCGTCGGCGGTATAGCGAACGCCGAGAATGAAATCGTCGCCCACGCGTTCGCGCATCGCCCTGAAAACGTCGAGACAGAAGCGCATGCGGTTTTCGAGCGGGCCGCCATAAGGGCCGTCCAGTTCGTTGGTCAGCGGTGAGACGAACTGGTCGATGAGATGGCCATAGGCTTCCAGCTCCACCCCGTCCATTCCGCCCGCCTTCATGCGTTCGGCGGCGTCGGCGAAGTCCTTGATGATACGCTCGATATCCCAGTCCTCGATCTTCTTCGGAAAAGCCCGATGCGCCGCTTCGCGGTGATGTGACGGCGCAAGGATCGGCAGCCAGTCGCCCTTGTCCCAGCGGGTGCGGCGGCCGAGATGCGTCAGCTGGATCATGATCGCCGCGCCCTCTTCATGCACGGCGTCGGTCATTTCCCGGATCCACGGGACGATTTCATCCTTGTAGGCGAGCAGGTTGTTGAAGACGGGCGGGCTGTCCCTGGAGACAGCGGCGGAACCGGCCGTCATTGTGAGCGCGACGCCGCCCTTCGCCCGCTCCACCGTGTAGGCGCGATAACGTCCCTTCGGCATGCCATCCTCGGGATAGGCGGGTTCGTGCGAGGTGACGATGATGCGGTTGCGCAGTGTGAGGTGTTTTAGCTGGTAGGGCTGAAGAAGGGGATCGCTCGACATAGCCTGCTCCAAAAGGGTTTCTATCCCAAGGCTAAGCAGGAATGTACACTTGTGTCAATTTACAAAACACAATTGTCTTTCCTTTTGACATGGGTGTACATCCCGCTTGTCGCGAAGAGACCGATTTGCTACGAACGCGTCATGGAAGCGACATTGAACGACACCGGCTGGCGTGGATCGCAGGAGGGGTGGCTTGAGGCCGCCTATCAGGCTTTGCTGGAATCGGGCGTGGATTCCGTCAAAATCCTGCCTCTGGCGAAAAAGCTCAATCTGTCGCGCACAAGCTTCTACTGGTTCTTCAAGGACCGGGAGGAATTGCTGGCCGCGCTTGTCACCCGCTGGCGGGAAAAAAATACCGGAAGCATCGTCCGGCAGTCGGAGGCCTATGCCGAGACGCTGGCCGAAGCCATGCTCAATATTTTCGACTGCTGGCTGGATCCCTCCCTTTTCGACAGCAGATTTGAATTCGCTGTTCGAAGCTGGGGCCTTCAGTCCGATGAGATTCTTGCGGAGGTTCGCAAGGCCGACGAGATGAGAATGGCGGCGCTTGCACGCATGTTCGTGCGGTTCGGCCACAATGAAAACACGGCGGATGTGCGTGCCCGGACCACCTATCTCGTGCAGATCGGCTACATTTCCATGCAGTCTGAGGAGGATGTGGCGGTGCGGATGCAGAGGATTCCGGACTATATCGCCATCTATACCGGTGAGATGCCGCAGCAGCGTGAGCTTGACCGGTTTTATGCCAGACACGGGTACAGGCCTGCAACGGCGCAACCGTGAGATTTCCGGAGTGACGTCAGCGCGAAAACGCACGCAATGCCGTCGGATTATGTGCTGTAAGGTGGTAGAAGACGAATTGTCTGCCCGCCCTCCTGCAATGTAGCTGCAACATTTTTCGACCAGTGGTGGGGATGGCAAGAATCCATCTCCGGGGGAAGTCATTGCGAATCTTGCTTCTTGAGGATGAACCCGAAATGGCGCGCGCGCTTCTTGAAGCCCTGCGCCGGCGCGATGTTCTTGCCGATCATGTCAGCACCATCAGCGATGCTGACGCCCTTGCGCGGGACGGGTCTTATGACGTGCTGGTTCTGGATCGCCGTCTTCCCGATGGCGAGGGGCTGAACCTGGTGGCTTCGCTTCGCCGGAGCAGGCATTCCGTGCCTATCCTTGTCCTGACAGCGCTTGGAAGTGTCGATCACCGTGTCGACGGGCTGGATGCCGGAGCGGATGATTATCTTGCCAAGCCCTTTGCAATCGAGGAACTGCTCGCCCGCCTCAGGGCTCTCCACAGACGCGGCCCTTCTCTTTCCGACAAATATGCGCATTTCGGAAATCTGAGCATCGATCCGCGTAGCAATGAAGTCAGCATTGCCGGCTCCATCATGGAGTTGCGGCGTCGGGAATATCTGGTGCTGGAGGCGCTGATGCGGCGTCCGAACCGCATCGTCACGCGGTCGAACCTGATCGAGGCGGTCTATACGCTCGATGACGAGATCGAGTCCAACGCTCTCGATGCGCATATTTCCCGGATCAGGAAGAAGCTGGCGCAGGCTGAAGCCACGGTGGAGATAAGGGCCGTGCGGAATATCGGTTATCTCATCCGGCTGAAGACATGAGACAGGAGCGCAATCGATCCCTGCGATGGGGGCTGATGAAGCGCCTTTTCGCATTGCAGGCGTTCCTGCTCGTCCTTTTCGTCATCCTTCTCATCGGCTGGATATGGATCATCGATCCACGGCTCGAAGGTGCGAATGAAGAGGCTGCCCGTATCGTTGCGGAGAGCGTGACGAAGGACGGACAGGGCAGGCCGCAACTTTCGGCGACGCCGGAGCTGGCGGAGTTGAAACGGCGCTATCCGAATCTCTGGTTTGTGGTGCGCGACGCCAATGACATCGTATTGCAATATGGCGCGGTCCCGGAGCCTGCCCTGTCGGCCGTATTTCCCCGGAGTTTTGACCGTGCGCGTCTGGAGGCGGCCGGAACGCTCCGCGCCACCGTTGAAAACCGCGATACAGCCGCCGGGCGGCTTCAGTTCATCGCCGGGACGGAGGAAGGAATTCCCAATGACGGGCTTAGCATCTGGATCAATGTTCAGCTGGATCTGGAAAAGGATGCCGAGGGCGCCATCCGCTGGCTGACCGTGCTGCCGGCGCTGGGTTTCATCATCCTCATCGCCGTCGTGCCCATGCTGATCCTGACGGGCATCGCGACACTGCTCGTGACCCCGCGGGCGGTCGGCCGTTCCCTGAGCGGGCTGATGGAAACCGTGAAGCAGGCGCAATCCATCGATTTCGAGAACCGGTCCGAGCGTATCGACCGTTCGAAAGTTCCCCTTGAAATCATCCCGCTGGTGGATGCCTTCAACGTCGCGCTGTCGAGGCTCGATGACGGGTATAATCGCCGCAACCGCTTTCTCGCCGATGCGGCGCATGAGCTGAGAACACCGATCGCAATCGTACGCACCAGAGCCGACCTCTTGCCCGATGATGCGCTGAGCCGTCAGATCAGGGCCGATATCGACCGCTTGACCCGCGTCGCGCATCAACTACTGGAGATGCAGGCGGTAGGTGCGGTGAAACTGCCGGCGGAGCCGCGCGATCTCAACAAGCTTGTCGAGCGCATCGCGACCGATCTCGCCCCGATTGCGATGGATGCCGGTTACGAGTTCGATTTCGAGCCCGGCGAGGGCGAAGTCGTCTTCACGGTGCAGACGTCGATTATCGAGATGGCGGTCGTCAATCTCGTGCGCAACGCGATAGACCATGCCGGCGGCAAGGGCGCAATTACGATCCGGGTCGATCCGGCGGGAGCCATCGAGGTCTACGATGAAGGGCCGGGCATACCTGTCCCGGAGCGCGCGCAGGTATTCGAGCCGTTTCACCGCATCAACACGAACTCGCCCGGAGCCGGCCTTGGGTTAAATCTGGTCCAGAAGGCGGCGGAGCTTCATTGCGGCCGTGTTCTGTTTGTCGATCTCAATCCCGGCTTTTGTGTCCGGCTCGAAATTCGACCGATAGTTTCGAAAGGCGCTGCGACCGCGCTGCGATAATGAAATTTCTTACGATTCGGTTAAGAAAATAGATCTAACTTATTTAAATAAATAAATAATTTCTAATAAAATTCGTTCCATGCAATGCAGGCGCAATTCTCGCGGGGAAAATCCCCTTATCTGCTGAACGCATCCGCATGTCATGTCGGCCGGCGCAGCAGACTAACGGGAGCCGGTTTCCGGTTCTTCAACGCGAACTGAAACTTGGCTGCGCCAGAAGATGGCGCATCGGTTTCGTCTGGAGTCATTTATGTCGATCGTCAAGAAATCGCTTGTCGCCGTGGCCATCGCCGTCGCGGTTGCGGGCAATGCCCATTCCGCCGATCTCACCAACTACAATACGCAGCAATCCTTCGATTACGGCAGTCCGCCGGCCTTCTCCTGGGGCGGGGCCTATGTGGGTGTGCATGGTGGCGTCGCCTCCCCGAAATTCAACCCATTGGCCAGCGGCCGCGGTCTGACGGGGGGTGTTCAGGCCGGTTATAACTTCCAGTTCGGTTCGGGCGTGGTCGGTGCGGAACTCGAAGGTTCCTATCTCGGGAATGAGGCGCGTGTGCCGAACGGTCGTTTGCGGGAGCGTTTCCGCGGTGCGGCCAAGATGAAGGCCGGCGTGGCGCTCGACCAGACGCTGGTTTACGGCACCGCCGGCCTGACCACGACAAAGTCCAAGGACGGAAACGGCGTGACGGGTCCCGATGGCTGGAAACAGGGCTATCTGGTCGGCGCAGGCGTCGAACAGAGTTTCGGCGGCGGCCTGTCGGCGAAGTTCGAATATAATTATGTGAGCACCGGAAATGTGGCCACGACGACCGCCAGCGGCAAATCGAAAACCGATGTCAGCGATCATGTCATCAAGGCCGGCCTGAATTATCGCTTCTGATCGGCCCTTCCCATGATAGATTCCAGGGAGAATTTTCAAAAGAACCCCGCCGCTTTCGGCCTGGAAGCGGCGGTGAAAAAGGGCGGGGCGCGGCACATGCGGAACCGGGCTGAAATTTGAAACCCGTAACGGTCATTCGCATTCGAGCGAAGGTTGCCGGAAGCTCGTAACATACCATTCGCTCCCGGAATTGCGGGTGTAGAAGGTATAGAAGCAATCGATGCGCTCGATATAGGCCGGTGTTTCGGACACTTCGTAACGTTCGCCACGCCGCGTTGTCCGCACTTCGCCACTCGACGATCCGGCGACAGCCTGCGTCTTGTTTTTCCGCCATTGATAGGCCTGCTGGCCGGGACCCAGACTGTAGATATTGTCCGGCGGCCCATAGTCCAGCATCACGCTGGTGATGGGCGCGCCGATATAGCTTTTCATGACAGTCGAGGCGCAGGCCGTGAGCAGTATCGATGCGCCGGCGATAAGGAAGATTGCTGCCGGGACTGCAAGGGACGATCTGTTGGACATGGAAGTTCCTTTCTGCGGTGACCTTCGCAGGGATAGGAACCGGTTATTGCAAGTACATTGCACGGGAAAAGCGGGTGAGGCGGGTGGCATCCGCTGAAAGCGGCGATGCCCGAATTGCCGATATCTGAGGCCGGCGATGTTGCGGCCGATATGTGTCGACAGGCCATTCCGCCATCCTCAAACAGGGGAGGTTTCGTCGTACAGGAAGCCATCTTTCATCTTCTGCAGTTAAGAATCATTTGCAATAAGGATTGACGCTGGTTTTATTTCCCATATTCTGTTGTTGCGAATGAGTTGCAATTTCGGTTTCCGGGCGAGTTCAGATGATCGATGTCGAATGTGTCGCTGCGAATGGATTTATCTGCACGGCGGAGGCGGATGATCCGGCCGGGATCGCAGTTTCTTCCCGCAATTTATCCCTTTCGATCGGATGTCCAGATGCTCTTTGTTCCTGATGAAACCCGCAAACGCTTCCGCACCGAGGAAGCGATGATGCGAACGCGGGCAGCGCTGAAACGGGTCGGCCTGCGTCCAACCCGTCAGCGAATCGTGCTTGGCGGGCTTATTTTCCGGGAAGAGCACAGGCATTTCACGGCCGACGATCTGCATCGTGAGACCATTGCGACAGGAACGCGGCTGTCGCTGGCGACGGTCTATAATACGCTTAACCAGTTTGCCGAGGCGGGTTTCGTCCGTAGGGTCTGTATCGAGGGCGGCCGGACCTATTTCGATACCGATACCGCCAATCACCAGCATTTCTATGTCGAGGCGGAGGATCGGATCATCGATATTCCCGCCGGCCGGATCAGTCTGGGAATGCTGCCCGAACCGCCGGAAGGATATGTCATCGACAAGGTGGATATTCTGCTTCGTCTTGTGCGTCTGGAGCCGGAGAAACAGGCTCCTCGAGGGTACGGTTCCGCATGTCGCGATGAGCCTGAACGCCGGGGATTGAGGGATGGAAACCTGAAATGACGACCTTCTGGAGAGCCGCCCGCGCCTGTGCGCCGGGCGCGCATTCAAACCCGTTCATCGCCCTATAGCGGCGCAGTCGGCGTCCGCTTTGTGAAAGCCGTCACAGATTTTGGAAATTGCGGCCCGCCTTTCCGGATGGAGGCGGAATGAGCCGCCTTGTCTCGTCCGGCAAACGGCAATGAAAGGAAATCCAAATGCTTACCATTGGTGCAAGACTGCCCGCATTCGACCTCCAGGCGGTTATCTCCACTGATCCGGCCAATGCTTTTATGCGCATCAGCGACACGAGCAGCGCCGGCAAGTGGAAGGTCATCTTCTTCTGGCCAAAGGACTTCACATTCGTCTGCCCGACCGAAATCGGGGCTTTCGGCAAGCTCAATCCGGAATTCGCAGATCGCGATGCGGTCGTCTACGGTGTCTCGACCGATAGTGAATTTGTCCACCTCGCCTGGCGGCAGAACCACGCGGATCTCAAAGAATTGCCAATCCCCATGCTATCGGACATCAAGCGCGAGTTGAGCGCGGCTTTCGGCGTGCTGCATCCCGTGGAAGGCGTTGCGCTGCGCGCCACCTTCATCATCGATCCTGAAGGCATCATTCGCTTCGTCACGGTCAACGATCTCGGCGTCGGGCGCAATCCGCAAGAAGTGCTAAGGGTGCTCGATGCGCTTCAGACCGACCAATTGTGCCCATGCAACTGGCAGAAGGGCGACGACGTCCTGAAGGCCGCATAAGCGAGGGTCGAGCATGAAACAGGTTTCAACCCCAGGCGGCACGCAAGTCTTTGCCGCATCTCGTTCGCGAGACTTCGTCGTCATCGATGGCGGCGACCGATATTGGAAGAGGCTGACCGAACGGGCCAATATGGCCTATTCGCAAGGGGAAATTTCGCTTGCGCGCGGCATTTATGGCGATGCGCTGGCGGAAGGGGAGCGGCTGTTTACCGCCGCCCTCGAAAAGCCCTGCCACTATCCAGCGCCGGTCATCTACAACGTCTCGTGCCATAATCTTGCGGAACTGGAGAATGGTGAGGGCAACCACCAGGAGGCGGAGGGGCTTTACCGGAGAGCTTACGAGCGGCTTCTTGAGGCCGCCCGGTCATCTTCCTCGCCGATGGCGATGCGGGTCGCCTGCGTGCAGCACCTCAAACAGGCTCTCGCAGCCCTTGCACATCATCTCCGGTCGCGGGGGCGTGACGACGGGGTGATCGACCGTGCGGTTCAGGAAGCATATGGCACGGCCTTTGCCGTCTTCCGTGCGGCCCGCCATGCGGAGCAGGCGGGCGACGATTGCCCGCATTGCCCGATCATTCCGTCATGACGATGAAAGCCCACTCTCAAACACATCAGGATAATGCAACGTGAATACGCTAGACGATACGATGAAATCTTTTCTCGCCAAACAGCTGCCGATCCAGTCGACGGTCAGCAAGGACGGCTTGCCGGATATCGGGCCGAAGCGCTCGCTCAGGGTCTATGACGACAGGACGCTGATCTACAATGAGAATACCGGCGGTCAAACGCTGCAGAACATCCGTGACGGCTCGAAGATCGCCGTCGCGGTCATAGACCGGGAAGCGCTCGACGGATATCGCTTCGTCGGCCGGCCGGAGATTTTCACCGACGGGGCTCCGTTTCAGAATGCCCTGGGTTTCGCCGGCAAGGCGGGGATGAAAGAGCCGAAATGCGCCGTGCTTATCCACCTGGAGGCGATTTATACGCTGCGGTCCGGCTCTGATGCGGGCAAGAAACTCTCAAATCCCGAATAGGCGGAAACCTCTGCCGATCATAACGGCCCGCATTTTTCGAATGTGGGCCGTTTAGAGGCCGGCAATGTTGCGGCCGATATGGCGCAGGATGCTTTTGAAGAGTTTTACTTCGGCCGGGTCGAGGCCTTCGATCGCGGTTTTTTCGAACATGGCGGCGATGGGCATGAGTTCATCGGCCAGTTCCTCGCCCTTCGGGGTTAGGGTGATGCGCACGATGCGCGCATTGTCGAGCGGCCGTTCGCGGCTGACGAGGTTACGCCGGACCATTAGCCCCACAAGCCTAGACAGCGTGGAAATCTCCACCGATACCATGTCCGAAAGCTCGGTCAGCGTCTTGCTCTCCTGCTGCCGCAGCGTCGCCAGTACGCGATACATCGGCAGGGTGATGTCATAGGAGGCCAGTCTTACGGAAAAGCGCTCGCCAAGCCGAACGCCCACCCAGTTGAGCAGGTAGGGTACCGAATCGGTGAATTGATAGGACACGAGCAAATCCCCGTTTGAGAACCATCTGCGCAGATGCTGATGTGCGCCTATCGGCTGTACCGGCACAATCCATCCGTTTCAATAGCTTCGCCCCATAAGACAGGGGAATGCGGCGTTCTGCCTTTCACAAAAAATGACGAAAAACATTTGCGTTGACAAATGTTGCAAATGCAAATAAATAAGAATGCAGGATTTGGGAGGATCTCATGACATCAGCATTGTTTGGCCTGAGCAGCCTTGCGCCTGAAGGCGTCGGTCAGAATTTCCGTTCAACGATGCGTCGTTTCCCGGCGACTGTGACGGTTATCACGGCCTGTGCTTCGGGTGATCAGCGCGATCACGGCATGACGGTCACGGCCGTCACTTCGGTTTCGATGGAGCCGCCGTCCCTGCTGGTTTGCCTGAACAATCGCACCCTGCTGCATGAACTGCTGCTGTGCCGGCCCGATTTCATCGTCAATGTGCTGACGCAGGATCAGATTGCCCTGTCGGATGCCTTCAGCGGCAAGGTGTCGCCGGAAGAGCGTTTCCGCGACGGTCAATGGCAGCGCCACGACAATGGCGTTCTCTATCTGCCCACGGCCCATGCCGCCATCGCCTGCCGCCGGGTCGCGGCCATGCCTTACGGAACCCATACCGTCTTCATCGGGCAGGTTGTCTCGGCCGATGTCAGCGAGACGACACGGCCGTTGCTTTACGAAAACGCCCAATATTGCTCCGCAAGCCCCGCGAGCCTGCCCGCCTGATCATTGCCGCCCAGAATAATCCCGGCGGGATAACCTCCGGCCAGCAACGTCCGGCCGGTAAAGCCCGGCCAGTAAAGTCCGCAAGGAGACAATCATGAACGATATGAGCCATGCGCCGCTGCCGGTGCAAACGAACCCGCGTGCCCGCCTCGCAAGCCGCGTTACTGGCATAGCCGATCTTTTCCGGGCGAGCGCCCGGCAGACGGAGGAGGCCCGGCGCGTTCCGGCCAGCCACATCGAGGCGCTTCGTGGCATCGGTTATTTCGATATCGTCAAACCCCGCGCCTTCGGCGGCAAGGGCGGAGATTTCGCCGAGCTGGTCGAGGCCAATATCGAGCTCTCGGCCGCCTGTGCGTCGACCGGCTGGGTCGCCGGCCTGCTGTCGGCCCATCAATGGCTGCTGGCGATGTTTCCGGAAGAGGCGCAGGCCGATGTCTGGGGCGAAAACCCCGATGCACTGCTGTGCGGTTCCTATGCGCCGGTGAAGATGGCGGAAACAGCCGATGGCGGTTATCGCCTGAGCGGCAAATGGGCTTTCGCCTCGGGCTGTGAAAACGCGCAATGGTCCCTCTGCGCCGCGATTCTGCCGCCGCAGGGGGAAGGAAAGCCGGTTCCGGCCTTCCTGCTGGTTCCCGCCGGGCAATATGCGATTGAAGACACCTGGCACGTGGTGGGCCTCGCCGGCACGGGTTCCAAGACGCTCGTTCTCGACGATGTCGTCGTTCCCAAACACCGGGTTCTGACCTTTCCGGACGCGACCAGCGGAAAGACGCCCGGCGGACACTATTATGCGGAGGAAGGCCTGTTCAACATGCCGCTTCTGACCGGCATTCCCTCCTGTCTCGCGGCGGCAGGCGTGGGCGCGGCCAGGGGCGCGCTTGCGGCTTACGTCGATCACGTCGGCGGCCGGGTGACGCG
Source organism: Agrobacterium leguminum (assembly GCF_005144435.2). Classification (NCBI taxonomy): domain Bacteria; kingdom Pseudomonadati; phylum Pseudomonadota; class Alphaproteobacteria; order Hyphomicrobiales; family Rhizobiaceae; genus Agrobacterium; species Agrobacterium leguminum. The sequence goes on along the minus strand of NZ_CP120211.1, from coordinate 2,252,381 downwards.
CGGTGCGGTGGCTGGCGGCAATAATCGCATGGCCGAATTTCCGACCATCCAGCTGCGCGTTGCGGAAGCTGCGGCGAGCGTCGATGCGGCTTGCGAAATATTGCTGCGCGATGTTGCCCGCGCACAGGCGCTCTCGCAGGCAAGGATCGAAGGCCGGGCGGAATTTACGGTGGATGACCGTCTTCTCAGTCGTCGCGGCCAGTCCTTTGCGGTGTCTCTCGCCCTGCGCGCCGTGCAGGCGCTCAACGATTCCACCGGCGGCGTCGGGCTCGATCTTTCCAACCCGGTGCAGCGGGCGTGGCGGGATGCGAATGCGGTCGGCCGCCATATCAGCATGAACTGGGACGCCGTGGGCACCATGATCGGCCAGAGCATGCTCGGGCTGGAACCCAAGGGTCAATATTGATCGCCTCTCGGGCGGCAAATCAAAGAGTGAATTCGGAGGAAACCACATGCAAGGCAAGGTCGCTCTCGAGGAGCATTTCGCAATCCCGGAAACGCTTCAGGATTCGGCCGGGTTCGTACCCGGCGACTACTGGAAGGAACTGCAGCACCGCCTGCTCGACATTCAGGATACGCGCCTGAAGCTGATGGATGCGCATGGCATCGAAACCATGATCCTGTCGCTGAACGCGCCGGCGGTGCAGGCCATTCCCGACAGGAAGAAGGCGATCGAGATCGCGCGGCGGGCAAATGACGTTCTCGCAGAAGAGTGCGCCAAGCGGCGGGATCGTTTCCTCGCCTTCGCAGCCCTGCCGTTGCAAGACCCGGATGCGGCGACGCAGGAGCTTCAGCGCTGCGTCAACGATCTCGGTTTCGTCGGCGCTCTCGTCAACGGTTTCAGCCAGGAGGGCGATGGCCAGACGCCGCTTTATTACGACCTGCCGCAATATCGCCCGTTCTGGGGCGAGGTGGAAAAGCTCGACGTGCCCTTCTACCTGCATCCGCGCAACCCGCTGCCGCAGGATTCGCGCATCTATGACGGCCATCCCTGGCTGCTCGGCCCCACCTGGGCTTTTGCGCAGGAAACGGCGGTGCACGCATTGCGACTGATGGCGTCCGGGCTGTTCGACGAGCATCCGCGTCTCAACATCATCCTCGGCCATATGGGCGAGGGCCTGCCATACATGATGTGGCGCATCGACCACCGCAATGCCTGGGTGAAGCTGCCCCCGCGTTACCCGGCCAAGCGCCGTTTCGTGGATTATTTCAACGAGAATTTCCACATCACCACCTCGGGCAATTTCCGCACCCAGACGCTGATCGACGCCATTCTGGAAATCGGTGCGGATCGCATCCTGTTTTCCACGGACTGGCCCTTTGAGAATATCGACCACGCCTCCGACTGGTTCAACGCGACGACCATCGCCGAGGCTGACCGGGTAAAGATCGGCCGCACCAATGCGCGCCGCCTGTTCAAGCTCGACGGGCGCTGAACCATGCAGCCCTTCGTCTATATGGCCGCTCCCGCCCGAATCGTCTTCGGCGCGGGCAGCTCGGCGGGCGTGGCGGAAGAAATCCGCCGCCTCGGCCTGTCGCGGGCGCTGGTGCTTTCCACGCCGCAGCAGAAGGGCGACGCGGAGGCGCTTGCCGCCCGGCTCGGCCGGCTTGCCGTGGGTGTCTTCTCCGATGCGGCCATGCATACGCCGGTCGAGGTGACGAAAAACGCGGTCGAAGCCTATCGCGCCACCGGAGCGGATTGCGTTGTGGCGCTCGGCGGCGGTTCCACCACCGGTCTCGGCAAGGCCATTGCGCTGCGCACCGATGCGGCGCAGATCGTCATCCCGACCACCTATGCCGGCTCCGAGGTGACGCCCATTCTCGGCCAGACGGAAAACGGGGTGAAGACCACCATGCGCGGGCCGGAAATCCTGCCGGAAGTGGTGATTTACGATGCGGAACTGACGCTTGGATTGCCGGTCGCCATCAGCATGACGAGCGGGCTGAACGCCATGGCGCATGCGGCGGAGGCGCTTTACGCGCAGGACCGCAATCCCATCGCGAGCCTGATGGCGGTTGAGGGGCTGCGAGCGATGATCGAGGCGCTTCCCGGCGTGAAAGCTGGGCCGCAGGATGTCAAAGCACGCGCGACCGCGCTTTATGGTGCGTGGTTGTGCGGCACGGTGCTTGGCGCCGTCGGCATGTCGTTGCATCACAAGCTTTGCCACACGCTGGGCGGCAGTCTCGATCTGCCGCACGCGGAAACCCATGCGGTGCTTCTGCCGCATACAATCGCCTATGTGGAACAGGCGGTGCCGGATCTGCTCGCGCCGCTTGCTTCTCTTGTGGGCGGCAGGGCAGGGGCGGGGCTCTACGATTTTGCCGCCGGGCTTGGCGCGCCGTCGAGCCTTTTGGCTCTCGGGGTCCGGTCGGACGATCTCGACCGCATGGCGGAGCTTGCAACGGCCAATCCTTACTGGTGCCCGCGGCCAATCGAAAAAACTGCGATCCGCGACCTTTTGCAACGCGCCTTCGAGGGCGCGCGGCCGGAGTGATGGGAGGAGGAGACGATGGATATGAAGATGAGCAATGATGACGGCTACTTCGTCGAGGAACGTTCGGCTGAAATCGTGATCGCGCGGATGCGCGACTGTGACGATCCGCGTCTGAAGGAAATCATGGCGGTGGTGACGCGCAAGCTGCACGAGGCGGTGAAGGAAATTGAACCGACCGAGGAGGAGTGGATGAAGGCCATTCATTTCCTCACCGAGGTCGGCCAGATCTGCAATGAATGGCGGCAGGAATGGATCCTGTTTTCCGATATTCTCGGCGTCTCCATGCTGGTCGACGCCATCAACCATCGCAAGCCGAGCGGCGCGTCGGAATCGACCGTTCTCGGCCCCTTCCATGTCGCGGATGCGCCGGAAATGCCGATGGGTGCGAATATCTGCCTCGATGGCAAGGGCGAGGATATGGTGGTCACCGGCCGTATCCTCGATACAGACGGCGTGCCGGTCGCCGGCGCGCGTATCGATGTCTGGCAGGCCAATGACGAAGGTTTTTATGACGTGCAGCAGAAGGGCATCCAGCCCGATTTCAACCTGCGCGGCGTCTTCATCACCGGCGAGGACGGGCGCTACTGGTTCCGGGCCGCCAAGCCGAAATATTATCCGATCCCGGATGACGGTCCGGTCGGGCAGTTGCTGCGCGCCATGGGGCGGCATCCCTACCGGCCGGCGCATCTGCACTATATCGTTTCGGCCGAAGGCTTCACCACGCTCGTCACCCATATCTTCGATCCCGACGATCCCTATATCTGTTCGGATGCGGTCTTCGGGGTGAAGGAGAGCCTGCTCGCCGATTTCCAGCGGGTGGAGGATGCGCAGAAGGCGCGGGACCTGGGTTTCATCGGCGACTGGTTCTGGTCGGTGAACCACGATTTCGTGCTCGCCCGATGAGCGGCGGTAGCGACCGAACCCGGCTTTACGTGCGTTTCGCCGAAAGCGATCCCGCTGCGGCCGCGCAACGGGCGGCGCAGATAGAGGCTCACAAAGCCCATCTGCGCAATGGCGAGGCGATGGCGGAAGGGTTCAAGATTCTTGTGTCCGGTCCGATGAGTGCGGTTGCCGACGGCCCATCCGCCGCCCTCATTATCGCGCAGGCGCGCTCGATCGAAGATGTCATCGCCTTCAGCGATGCCGATCCATTCGTCATTCACGGTGTTTATAACCGCATTCATATTTTGAGCTGGACGCCGACGCTGTCGACGATTTCCGGGCTGGGGCCCGGCTGAATTTCGTCGGCGCGATGCGCCTGGCACTTGTTAATATTTCATTTGCAATTTTTGCAAATGCAACATTTAATCGAAGGCGGGTGATGCTGGCGATATGTGCTTGACAGGAGCAGGACACATATCAGTGTGGAGCACGCCGGGCACTCACGGAGGATATCGCAGGAACGGGAGACGCTTATCCATACCGGATGGCGCGTTCATGCGTGAAAGGGAGGAACATGTCCACGAATTATCTGAGCGCCGCGTCAGCGCGGACGAAGAACCCGGCCGGCGTTATTGCGACATGCGGCCTGATGATCATGTTTGACGGTTACGATTTGGTCGTTTACGGCGCCGTCGCACCGGCACTCTTGAAAGAAAGCGCATGGGCGCTCAATCCGGCCATGGTCGGGCGCGCCGCCGCGCTGACGCTGGTGGGCATGCTGCTCGGCGCGCTATTTGCCGGCACCATGGCCGACCGCATCGGCCGCCGCAAGGTGGTTCTTCTCAGCCTCGCCGGCTTTTCGGCGATGATGATCGCCTCGGCCATGACGCCGAATTTTCTCGCCTTCGAAATCACACGCTTCTTCGCCGGTCTCGGGCTTGGCGCGCTGTTGCCGACGGTCACCGCGCTGGTGCTGGAATTTTCGCCGCCGCATCGCAGGGCGCAGGCCAATTCCCTGTCTTTCCTCGGTTATCTTATCGGCGGCATCATTTCCGGCGTCATGGGCATCCTTCTTCTGGAGACCTATGGCTGGCGGCCCTTGATGCTGATCGGTGGCCTGCCGCTTATTCTTCTGCCGATCTTCATGCGGTTCCTGCCGGAATCGCCCGAATGGCTGGCAAGCAAGGGCCGGCAGGCGGAGGCTGACGGCATTTGCGACAGCTACGGTCTGCAACGCATCGTGCCGCATGCGAAAATTCAAAAGGGCGGTGTCGGCGCGCTGTTCTCGGAAGGCCGGTTGCTCTCGACGCTGAATGCCTGGGGCATCCACTTCTGCTCGCTGCTTCTCACCTTCGGCATGGTCAACTGGCTGCCCACCATCATGAACAAGATGGGTTATGACATCAGCTCGGCGCTCAGCTTTTCCGTCATGCTCAATGTCGGGGCTGCGATCGGCATTCTCATCGGCGGGCGGTTTGCGGATAAGGGCAACGTCAAGGTGGTCGTGGCGATCCTGTTTGCCATCGGCGCCGCCTCGATCTTCGCCCTGACGGTGAACAAGGGTCCGCTTCTTTATGCCTTCGTCGCCCTTGCGGGTGCGGGCACCATCGGCACGCAGATTCTCGCCAATGTTCTGGTGGGACGGCTCTACCCCGTTCATATTCGCGGCACGGGTCTCGGCTTCTCGCTGGCGGTCGGGCGGCTCGGCGGCATTGCGGGTCCGATGATCGGCGGCCTCGTGCTGCAGCGGGGTCTGGCGCCCGAGTGGAATTTCTACATTTTCGGCTCGGTCGCACTTGTGGGGCTGATGCTGACGGTATTGACCCTGCTTTACCGCACCTCCGGTGATGCGCGGGTTTGATGAATGAAACGGCTGGCCGCGGAGAACTGAAATCCGCGGCCGAAGCATTTCCGGCAAAGCTGCCGAGCGGTTTTACGCCCGGAAAATGACTTTAACGCATCATGCCTTGCGGGAAACCGGCGCGATTGTCGCCATCTGTTGTAGCGTCCGTTCGTTGATGCGTTTGGCCCGTGCCAGCGCATCGTCGCGATCTTCCGGCAGCGTATAGGTCATATAGGACAGCGAGGTTTCGAGGTCGTTGTTGTTATGTCCGAGAATGGCGGCGAAGTAGCTGTTCTTGGTCACATGCGGCGGCGCGAAATTGTGAAAGGCCACCTCGGCATAGAGGTGCCGGAGGCCATAGGGCTTGGGAAGCTCTTCCTTCGGCCAGAGATCCTCGAACAGGTTAAAAACCGTGTCCCGGAGCAGCAGGCGGGTTTCCGACGAAAAATCGTCGATCGACATGCCATGCCACAATTTTCCCTGTCCGCTTTCGCGCAGGCGCCTATAGGCGGCCAGAATGGTTTCCGAGCGGGCAAGCACCGGGATTTCGTAGGTAATCCCGAATTTCGTTCCTTCACCCTGTTTCGTCTTGGCCTGGCCGTTGAACAGGAGGCTCCATTTGGAGACGCCCTTGCCATAGGGGGCAGGTGAAAATTCGGCCTGGGTGAAGACCTCGTAGGGGCGGCGTCCCGTCATGCCGATCAGGCCGATGCCGATCATCAGGGGATCGGCGGACAGGAGCTTATCGGCGCAAATCTTCAGAACCTGCCGGTAATTCTCGAAAGTGATCAGCGCGCCGTGCTTTCTGGCGATCTTCTCCATCTTCACCCGGCGTGCATCGTCATACATCGCGGCATCGCCGGTGGCGATCTTCAGCATCGGGTGGTCGTCGCCGAAGGCCTCGCGGATGGCGTTGCGATATTTGGTGATGTAGGAGATGATCGTGGTCTGGGCTCTGCCCTTCATGGTGCCGATTTCAGCGTTCCACAGGGACTGCATCTCTTCTTTCGTTCCCATGCCGTTCATCGCCGAAATGAAATCCGCGATACGCAGCAGAACGGTCGGCTTGCGACCGGCGGTATTGAACTCCGCCCGCTCGATTTTCTCGACGATGGAGGTCGCCACGCCGGTTTTCGTATAGTCGGCGCGCGCAATATAGGTGTTCAGCCGCTCGCGCAGCTTCTTCATGTTGCAGATGGCAAGCGGTGTGCTCTTGACGCCGAACTCGGCCTTCAGCGCATTGCGATATTTCATGATGTAGAGTTCGAGCGTCTTTTCGGTGCGGCCATTGTCGAAATGGTAGCGGACCTCGGCATCCCACAGATCGCGGATTTTTCTGTTGCGCAGCGTGTCATCGCTCTTCATCGCCTCTTTGACCTGGTCGACGAAATGATCGATGCGTTCCACGAGGACTGGTGTTTTCGTCTTTCGCTTTGAAGCGGGCATGCGGCGGCTCCCTGAACCCGTCCGGAAATATAAAATCCATGGTTGGCGATCAACAGCAGCACGGTTGCGGAAATGTGATGAACATCCACTGCAGGCCGGTTTCTTTTGAATAATAGTTTAAGCGATTCCGCAAGCACGGCCGCGACGCGAAGAAGCATCGGCGATGCGTTCGCCGCCGAAGATTATCCGAGATGCGGAATATCGGCCTGTGGTGATGCGGGCTATTTCGGCAGCCGGGTCTTCAGCGAGGTCACGATACGCTTGGCCAATCCCTCATAGTCTTCGTCAAAATGGTGGCCGCCCTCGATGCCGACGGCTTCCACGCCCTTGGCTTTCAGGCCGGGGCAGGGGTCTTCATCTTCTTCTTCCGTGCCATAGATACATTGCACCAGCTTCGGATCGATCTTGGCGATGTCGTCCACCGTCTTGCCGCCCTTGCCTTCACCGGCAACGCCAAGCCAGCCTTCGACGGAAATCTCGAAATCCACTTCGGTCGAAAGTCCCATCAGGGTCAGTTGCACGACATGCGACTTGTCGCGGTCCGGCAGCAGATTATAGGTGGCGGGAAGAATATCGGCACCGAAGGAATAGCCGATCAACACCACATTGCGGACTTTCCATTCCTTGCGATAGGTGTCGATGATGCGGCCGAGATCGGTGGCGACCTCCTGCGGTTTCTTTTCCTTCCAGAAATAGCGGAGCGAATCGACGCCGATGACGGGTATGCCTTCCTTCTGGAAGGCGCCGCCCACTTCCTCATCGAGATCGCGCCAGCCGCCGTCGCCGGAATAGATCACCGCCATGGTGTCCATCACCGGGCTGGTTTCCAGAACCTTGATCGGCAGGCCGAGCGGGCTGTCGGTGTCGCCTGCGGCGTCGATCTGGTCGGACAGGGTCTGGGTCAGAACCTCGTCCGCCTTGTCATCCACATCCGTCACGTCGATATCGGGATGCAGCTTGACGAGCGCATTGACGTGGTCGCGGCCCTTCTGATCCGCGGCAGGCGTGAACAGCACGCTGACGGGGGCGGGCAGCGGGCCGTCGGTCAGGCCATAGACCGTTTCGCCATCCGCCTTGTCCTTGGTGGCGGGGGTGCAGAGGATTTTCTCAAGCGGCAGGCCGGCCTTGGGGTCGACGGCGATGGCTTCCCGGACGGTGGAAACGGGGCTCTGCGCAATCATCGCCAGCGCCAGCGTTCCGCCCTTGCCGATGCCGGTGAGGATGGGCTGACGATAGCTGCTCGTGCCGGCGGTGCGCTGAATCTGCTGCGAGAGCGACTCGATGTCCGAGATCATATAGATGCACTCGTCGTCATCGGCCTCGAGCGCCTTCAGATATTCCTTGAAGTCGATGCCGACCACGGCTGCGCCCTTTTCCACCAGCGCCTTGGCGCGGGTTTCATCGGCGGCTGTCCACCCGTCCGCATCGGAAATCAGGAAGACGCTGGCGAGAATATCGCCGTCCGGCACCATGATGTGTCCGGCGGGGATCATGCCGGTCTCGTAAGCGGGCTTGTCCTGCGCAAAAACGGCGCCAGAAACAAACAAGGGGGAGACGAACAGGGCGGAGGCGGCAAGAACCGCTTTCAGCATGCTGGATTTTCTCATTTTCCGATCACTCCTCTGACGCCGCCGCTGATGAGAACCGTCGCATCCATCAGCGCCAGAGCGGCGTCTGCGCCGTTCTGCACGGCAAGGTAACGCGGCTCCCATTTCGGGTGGAACTTCGCCTTGAAGGCGCGAAGTCCCTTGAAGTTGTAGAACCGTTCGCCGTGCTCGAACAGCGTGCTGCCGATGCGGTCCCAAACGGGGGCGGCGTCGCGTTTCGACATGCCGGACATGGGGGCCATGCCGAGATTGAAGCTCTCATAGCCCGCCTCGCGCAGATATTGCATGATGCTGACGAAGAGAAAATCCATCGAGCCGCGCGGCGCATCCGGCGAAAAACGCATGAGGTCGACGGTGGCTTCCTTTTTCGTGTCCGTCACCATCAGATTGGCGAAGGCGGTGATCTTTCCATCCTTGCGCAGCACGGCAACGGGTTGCGACAGGATGTAATCCGGCTCGAAAGCGCCAAGCGAGAAGCGCTTTTCCCGGGTATTGTGGTGGGCGAGCCAGCCATCGGAGACCTGTTTCAGCTCATCCAGAATATCCGCCACCTGTGCTTGCTCGACCACCTCGAAGGTCAGTCCGTCGCGCGCGCCGCGGCTCAGCGACTGGCGAAGATTGGCGAGCTTGCCGCCCTTCAGTTCGAATGCGGTGAGATCGACCAGCGCCAGTTCGCCGAGCTTGAAGGCGCGCAGGCCCGCATCGGCGCAATGGGAGAGGAGGAAAGGTGAAATCTGATAGAAGGCGGCGCGCGCGCCGGCGCCACGGGCGGCTTCCACGAATTGCCAGACCAGATCCGGAAAATCATCCTCATCGCCGACCGGATCGGCGAAGGCGATCCATGAACGGCCCTGAATCCCATACATGATGAAGGCGTTGCCGCTTTCAGAGAACATCACGTGCTTGTCGCCCATGCGCACCAGATTGGCGTCGGCCGCATCCTGTGTCATGACGATGCCGGTCGCACTCGTGACGTCGTCGGCCTGGATGGCGTCCGGCCTGAAGGCCACCGGCCGCATCAGGCTGAAGATGGCGATGGTGGAGGAGGCGAGCACGAGGCCGAGAAGGGCGCGCAATCCGCGCGGGGCTTCCTCGGAGAATTCGAACTGCCACCATAATGTCTGGCTGTAATCCGTATCGCGATAGACGAAGAGCAGGATTGTCGCCGCGCCGGCAATGATGACGGCCATGGCGGCGAGCCAGCTTGGCCCAAGCGCCTGTTTCACCAACGAGGCATGGCGGTTGAAGCTGCGCATATTGACGGAGAGGGCAGCAATGAAGACGCCGAGGATGGCGGCTTCGAACACGGCGATGGCCTTGAGGAGCGAGAGGACCAGCGCCAGCGAGGCGGCGACCAGCGCAATCCACCAGGCGCCGTCCAGCCGCTGCCCGAGGCCGCGCGAGGCGACGACAAGAACGAGGCCGAGAATGCTCGTGAGAAAATGCGCCGCCTCGACGATGGGAAGCGGTACGAAATTGGAGAGGAAATCCAGATTGCTGTCCGGTGTCGGCGTCACACTCGAGAAGATCAGCATGGTGCCGAGGATCATCGCGAAGGTCGATAGCAGCGGCGGCGCGAGCCTGACGGCAAGCTGGCTGATATCGGAGACAACAGGCTTTGCCGCGAACTGCTTCATCTCCGAGACGAGCATGACCAGAATGGCCACCACCAGCGGCAGGACGTGATAAATCACGCGGTAGAGAACGAGGCTTCCGAGCAGCTGATCGACGCTGATGGCGTTGCCCAGCCCCGCAACCATGACGGTTTCGAAGACGCCGAGACCGGCCGGAACATGGCTGAGGACGCCGAGGCCGACGGCGGTGGCGTAGATGGCGAAAAATGTCGGCCAGCCGAGATGTGTGTCGGGCAGCAGGACATAAAGCACGGAGGCGGAGGCGGCGATATCGAAAGCGGAGACGAGGAACTGGCGCGACGATGTCCGGCTGTCCGGGAGACGAAGCCGCCATGCGCCGAGCCGGATCGCGTGCCCGTTGCGCCCGACATAGGCCGCCACCACGAGAATCGCGATTATGGCAAGCGCTGCACCCCTGAGAATAGCGGCATCGACGCCGATGATGGCGGCGATGCGCGGTGCGACGATGAAGGTGGAGATGGCGCTGACCGAAAGCAGCCCAAGCCCGAAGGACAGCGTGACGAAGGCGATGACGCGGGCGATTTCGCCGGGTGACAGACCCAGCCGGGAATAGGCGCGAAAGCGGATGGCGCCACCGCTCAAGGGGCCGAAACCGGCAGTATTGCCAATGGCATAGGCCGCAAACGCAGTTGCCGCCATGGGCGGAAAGGGCAGCTTGCGGCCGATATATTCGATGGCATTGGCGTCGTAGAATATCAGCGCCAGAAAGCTGAGCGCGGTGAAGACGATGGCGAGCAGCACCGCCGAGGCCGAGGTCTGCGTCAGCGCATCGATGACGTCGTCATAGCGAACTTCGGAGGTCAGGTGATAGATGGCGAAAGTCATCATCACGAAGACCAGCGTAATGGCGATCGCGGTCAGATAGGGGCGGTTTCTGGCAAAAAAGCTTTCAACCGCAGATTCCGTAACATCGGTTTGTGTAATTTCGCTCTTGTCTGCCATTTACTTTGCCCAGCGCCAGTTCCTGTTGGCGAACCACAGGATTGTGTCGCTAATTCGTTTCGGTTGAGGAAATGTGATTAGCAGAAAAGCATGAAGTGTCGATGTGAAGTTTATGTCCGATCATGCGTGAATTTCACCGGGTTGGGGTGGAAAATGCAACTATGGAATGCATAATTGACGGGATTGTTCCGAATGACGCCAAATTGACCGTTGCAGTTGCTTGGTGGTGCCGTTTGATGCGACTACACGCTCCTTTCGATTGAAGGAGATGCCAATGAACACGCCCACAAGAATAGTCGTTTCGCTCGTCGTCGCCCTCGTGGCGGGCGGCGGATACATGGCGGTGGACAAGATGCGCGGTGCCGAATGGGTCGTTTCGCCGCAACAGATCGCGGAGGCCAAGGCGAAAGGGCAGATGGGTTATGAATCCCGTCCGGGCACCGTGACCGTATTGCCGATCCGCAGCGAGACGGCGGATGTGCTGCCGATGAAATGGGCGATGATCGGTGTCGTCGCCGGGCTTCTGGCCTTCCGGGCGACCGGCAAGAAAAAAGCGGCAAAGGCTTAAGGGCCTGCCGCTTACATCTCCGGCGCTTTGCGCCGGAGATAAGTTGCAATATGCCTCACGCGCCCCAGGTTTTTTCCAGCACGCGAATCCAGTTGCCGTGGCAGATTTTGGCAAGCGCCTCGTCGTCATAACCACCCTTGCGCAGGGCTTCGACCAGCAATTGCAGATCGGCTGCGTCCTTCATGGCGGCGGGAATGGTGGTGCCGTCGAAATCCGAACCGAGCGCGACGTGATCGATGCCGATGCGGTTAACGATATAGTCTACGTGGCGGACGAGTTCGTTGAGATCGGTGTCCGGATTTTTCATGCCGTCCTGACGCAGGAACAGAACGCCGAAATTGATGCCGGCAAGGCCGCCCGTGTCGCGGATGGCGTCAAGCTGACGATCCGTCAGGTTGCGGCTGTGATTGCACAGCGCATAGGCGTTGGAGTGCGACGCCACCAGCGGCGCGTCGGAAATCCCGGCAATGTCCCAGAAGCCCTGCTCGTTCATGTGCGACAGGTCGACCATGATCTTCAGCTCGTTGCAGGTCTTTATCAGCCGCTTGCCGGCATCCGTGAGACCGGGGCCGATATCCGGCGTCGAGGGGAAACGGAAGGGAACGCCGTAAGCGAAAATGTTCGGGCGGCTCCAGACCGGCCCGAGCGTGCGCAGGCCCGCTTCGTAGAGGACGTGGAGAGCATCCAGATCGGCGCCGATCGCCTCCGCACCTTCGATATGGAAGACGGAAGCGAAAGCGCCTTTCGCCATGGCGTTGCGGATATCGGCGGCCGTGCGGCAGACCTTGAGCGCGCCTGCGGATTGTTTCTCGGCCCGGAACAAAAGGCCGGCCATGGCAAGCGTCGCCTTCAGCGCATCCGCCTCGGTCGGCGTCGGGTAGTCGCCGTTGGCGTCCTTGTCCATGCTGGGCGAGGGCACATAGGCGGCGCAGAGGCCACCGGCCAGGCCGCCCTTCTTCGCGCGCGGCAGGTCGATGTGGCCGACAGTATCCCCTTCGATGAGAAGCGTTTCGGGGGAAGCATTGCCCGATCGCCATAACCGCAGCAGCACGTCGTTGTGGCCGTCGAAGACGGGTACGGTTTTTTGATCGGTCATGGTCATTCACCTTCGGAAATGGGATTGCGCGGACGCGCGTGCGGACGAGTTTTCTGAATTGGTAGAGGAAAGGTCAAGGCGGGAGCAAATGCAATCCGTGCATAGGCTCTGCCAAATTTGGAATTGGTCGGGCCTCGTTTGCTCTGGTAATCGCGGGAAAACATAAAAAAAATGACTGGATTGGGGCAAACCCATACCGTTTTCCGAAAAATAAGGTCCGAAAGGGGATTTTCGATGATTTCAAGACGCAACCTGCTGATTGCCGGCGCTGCCGTTCCGTTCCTGTCCTATGCGCGCATTCCCGCCTTTGCCGCGACGCCGAAGGATATTCTGGTTGTCGCCCAGCAACTGGACAATATGACGAGCCTTGACCCACATGAAGGTTTCGAAGCCGTCGGCGGTGAAATCATCTCCAACATGTATCAGAAGCTGGTGCGCGCCAACCGCGAGGATTCCACCAAGGTCGATCCGGTCATCGCGAAATCCTGGGAAGCCGATGCGGACAGCAAGGTCTTCACCTTCACGATCGGTGACGAAGCGACCTTCGCGAGCGGTGCGAAAGTGACCGCGGAAGACGTCGCCTTCTCGCTGCAGCGCGCCATCAAGATGAACAAGAGCCCGGCCTTCATCATCAGCCAGTTCGGCTTCACGCCCGACAATGCCGAGACGACCATCGTTGCCACTGATGACAAGACGGTGAAGCTGACGACGGCAAAGCCGACCGCCATCTCCTTCCTGCTTTATTGCCTCTCCGCCAATATCGGCGCGATCGTCGAAAAGAAGGCGGTTCTCGCCAATGCTTCTGGCGAAGACCTGGGCAATGGCTGGCTGCAGAAGAACAGCGCCGGCTCCGGCGACTTCGTGCTGCAGGCCTGGAAGCCGAGCGAAAGCGTTGCGCTCACCGTCAATCCGAACGGTCCTTACAAGGGCAATATCAAGCGCATCATCCTGCGCCATGTCACCGATCCGTCTTCCCAGCTTCTGATGCTGCAGAAGGGCGATATCGACATTGCCCGCGACCTGACCTCCGAGCAGCTGCGCACGGTCAAGGACGATGCGAATATCGAACTGGAGCGCAAGTCCATTGCCTCGCTGGTGCTGATCTCGCTCAACCAGGGCAATGAGAACCTCGCCAAGCCGCAGGTCTGGCAGGCCATCAAGTGGGCGCTGGACTACAAGGGCATGCAGGAAAACATCGTGCCGCTGACGCACGAAATCCACCAGAGCTTCGAGCCGAAGGGCTTCCCCGGCGCCGTCAACGACATCCCGTACCAGCGCGACGTCGAAAAGGCCAAGGCACTGATGGCCGAGGCCGGTCTTGCCGACGGTTTCGAAATCAGCATGGATCACTATTCCGCCCAGCCTTACCCGGATCTGGCGCAGGCCATCCAGGCAAACCTTGCCGATATCGGCATCAAGGTTCGTCTGCAATCGGCTGAAAACCGTCAGGTTCTGACCAAGATGCGCGCCCGCGAACACCAGATGGCGCTTTCCGCGTGGGGCACGGATTATTTCGATCCGCATTCCAACGCCGATGTCTTCAACATCAACAAGGACAATGGCGACGACGCCAAGTCGAAGCCCTTCCTGTGGCGTTCGCGTTTCAAGAACGACGATTTCGCCGCCAAGGCGGAAGCCGCCCGTGACGAGAAGGACCCGGCAAAGCGCGTGGAGCTTTATGAAGCCCTGCAGCGCGAGCACATGCAGAACAGCCCGTTCGTGTTCATGTTCCAGACCACGAAGACGGCTGCCTTCCGCAAGGGCGTATCCGGTTTCGAACTCGGTGTTCTCTCCGAGGGCAATTCCTACCACGATGCGAAGAAAGCGTGACATTGAACAAGCGCGTCAAAAGCATATCGTCGATACTGGGCAGCGTCATTCTGACGCTGTTCGGTTTGATGGTCATCACCTTCATGATCGGGCGCGTCATGCCCGTCGATCCCGTCATCGCGGCGGTTGGCGACAACGCGCCCGAAGACGTCATCGTGCGCGTGCGGGCCGAAATGGGCCTCGACCAGCCGCTGGTCGTGCAGTTCTTCCATTATGTCTCGCAGGTCCTGCATGGCGATTTCGGCAATTCGATCCTGACCCGCAATCCGGTCTGGATCGATATCAAGCGCGTTTTCCCCGCCACTTTTGAACTTGCCACCGCAGCACTTATCCTCGCAGCGCTTATCGGCATTCCGCTCGGTGTCTGGGCCGCCGTGAAGCAGGGCAAGCTGACCGACCAGGTCATCCGCGTCGTCTGCCTTGCCGGTCACTCCGTACCGGTCTTCATGCTGGCGCTGATTTCGCTGCTCGTCTTTTACGCCACGCTTGGCGTCGCACCGGGGCCGGGCCGGCAGGACATCATCTATGACGGCATGATCACGCAGGTCACCGGCCTGATGACGGTCGACACGCTGCTTGCCGGCGACTGGGACGCCTTTTACGACGCCATCGCCCATATGGTGCAGCCCGTCTGCATTCTCGCCTATTTCAGCATGGCCTATATCACCCGCATGACGCGCGCCTTCATGATCGACGCGTTGAAAGGCGAATATGTCATCACCGCCCGGGCCAAGGGGCTTTCGGCCATGACCGTCATCTGGGGCCACGCCTTCCCGACGGTCGCCGTGCAGCTCGTCACGGTTCTGGCGCTCACCTATGCCGGTCTTCTCGAAGGCGCCGTGGTGACGGAAACCGTCTTCAGCTGGCCGGGCCTTGGCCAATATCTCACCGTCTCGCTCATGAACGCGGACATGAACCCCGTCGTCGGAGCAACCCTGTTGATCGGCCTGATCTATGTCGGCCTCAACCTGCTCGCAGACGTGCTTTACCGAGTAATGGATCCCCGCGTTCGATGATGTTAGCTAATTTCAGAAACTGGGCTCTGGATGAGACGCCGCATTCCCGCACACAGGCTGCCTGGGGAAACCGGTATCGTATCTGGCTGAACCTCAAGTCCAACCCGCTGGCGGTGATCGGTCTGACCATCATCGTCGTTTTCATCGCACTGTCGCTGCTGGCGCCGTTCATCGCGCCTTACGATCCGGCCGTGCAGAACCTCGGCAACCGCCTTGCCTTCCCGAGTGCCGAGCACTGGTTCGGCACGGATGAGCTTGGCCGCGACATTCTTTCGCGCATCCTTTACGGCGGCCGCGTCACGCTCGGCATGGTCATTGCCGTCGTCGTTCTCGTGGCGCCCATCGGCCTCGCCATCGGCTGCATCGCCGGTTATTTCGGCGGCATCGTCGATACGGTGCTGATGCGGGTGACGGACGTATTCCTGGCTTTCCCGCGCCTTATCCTCGCGCTCGCCTTCGTCGCTGCGTTGAAGCCCGGCGTTGAAAGCGCCATTCTCGCCATCGCGCTCACCGCATGGCCGCCCTATGCGCGTCTTGCCCGCGCCGAAACCATGACGGTTCGTGGCAGCGACTTCGTTGCGGCCTACCGGCTGACCGGCGCTTCCGCCTGGCGCATCATCGCCCGGCATATCGCGCCGCTCTGCGTGCCGAGCCTTATCGTCCGCATCACGCTCGACATGAGCTCGATCATCATCACCGCCGCCAGCCTCGGCTTCCTCGGCATGGGTGCGCAGCCGCCTTCGCCGGAATGGGGCGCGATGATCGCCACCGCCAAGCGCTTCATCTTCGAACAATGGTGGGTCGCCACCATTCCCGGCATCGCCATCTTCCTCGTTTCGCTCGCCTTCAACTTCCTCGGCGATGGCCTGCGCGACGTTCTCGACCCGAAGGGACATTGAGCCATGCTGGTCGAAATCGAAAATCTGAAGATCGCATTCCAGACCCGCACCAGCCGTTTCGAGGCGGTGCGTGGTGTTTCCATGAAACTCGGCACTGAAAAGCTTGGCATCGTCGGTGAATCCGGCTCCGGCAAGAGCCTGACGGCGCGCGCGCTGATGAAGCTTCTGCCCTCCAATGCCGATATCCGCGCCGACAAGCTTGCCTTCGACGGTATCGATGTGCTGTCTGCCAGCGAAAGGCAGATGCGCCAGATCCGCGGAAAGCGGGCGGGCTTCATCCTGCAGGACCCGAAATATTCGCTGAACCCGGTGAAGACCATGGGTGCGCAGATCGCGGAAGCCTGGCGGGCCCATAAGGGCGGCAGCAAGCGCGCCGCGATGGAAGCGGCAATCGCCCTGCTCGATCAGGTGAAGATCCGCAATCCGCGCCAGGTCGCCTCTTCCTATGCGCATGAGGTTTCCGGCGGCATGGGCCAGCGCGTGATGATCGCCATGATGCTCGCGCCCGATCCGGAACTTCTGATTGCCGACGAGCCGACCAGCGCGCTCGACGCCACGGTGCAGGCGGAAATCCTGCGGCTGATCGAGGAGCTGGTGTCGGAACGCGGCATGGGCCTTATTCTCATCAGCCACGATCTACCGCTCGTTTCGCATTTCTGCGACCGCGTCGCTGTCATGTATTCAGGCCGGGTGATGGAGGAACTGAAGGCTTCCGAGCTTTTGAAAGCCCAGCATCCTTACACGCAGGGACTTCTGAACTGCATTCCCTCGCTGACGCATCCGCGCGAGCGTCTTCCCGTTCTCAACCGTGATGCAGCGTGGTCCAGCCAATGATCGATGTCGAAAACCTCCGTATCAAGTTCGGCGACCGCGAAGTGGTGAAGGGCGTGTCCTTTTCGGTGGAAAAGGGCGGCAGCTTCGGCATCGTCGGCGAAAGCGGCTCGGGCAAGTCCACCATCCTGCGCGCCATGGCCGGCCTCAACGAAAGCTGGGAAGGCCGCATCGCCTTTGCCGGCAAGGATGCACCGCTGAGGCGCACGCCGGAATTCTTCCGGCAGGTGCAGATGGTGTTTCAGGATCCCTACGGCTCACTGCATCCGCGCCAGACCATTGACCGCATTCTCAGCGAATTGCCGCTGGTGCACGGCATGGACAATATCGAAAAGCGCATCCAACAGGCTTTGTCCGACGTGGCGCTGCCGCAGGCGGTACGTTTCCGGTTCCCGCACCAGCTTTCCGGCGGCCAGCGCCAGCGTGTGGCGATTGCCCGCGCGCTGATCGCGGACCCGCAGGTGCTGCTGCTGGATGAGCCGACTTCGGCGCTCGATGTGTCGGTGCAGGCGGAAATCCTGAACCTGTTGCAGGACCTGCGCGCGGCGCGCAACCTCACCTATATTCTCGTCAGCCATAATCTGGCGGTCATTGCGCATCTGTGCCCGCAGGTTGGTGTGATGCTGAATGGCGAAATGGTGGAGCAGCTGAGTGCGGACGATCTGCGCGAGGGCCGCACGAAACATCCGCATACGGAAGAGCTGCGCAGCCTGAGCATCCGGCTGGAAGAGCCGGCCTGACGGCCGGTCACCCGGCCAACGTTACACATGGATCGAGCGGGTGCCGCTCGCTTCTTCTCCCCGAGGGGGAGAAGGTCGCGGCAGCGGGATGAGGGGGCAAGCTCTCCGAAATCCGGCGACGTTTCCCCCTCATCCGACCCTTCGGGCCACCTTCTCCCCCTCGGGGAGAAGAAACAAGCGGCGATGCCGGTGACAAAACCGTTGTCCGCGCGCGCTGCAATAGAGACACGAGACCGAACCATGCCACAGCAATTCGACTGGAACGCCGCTTCAACCCTTTCAGAGAGCTTCGTCTCGCAATGGGCGGGCAACGAGCCGGGCGGCGCCGTCATTGGTTTCGATCTCGACAGCATCCGTTTCGCCCATGCTGGCGGGGTTGAGAGCCTTTCGACCTTTGCGCCCTTCACGCCCAAAAGCGTGGTGCGTTATGCCTCCGTCACCAAACATGCCTTCTGCGCCATGGTGCTTGCCCATTCCGATCTGATCGGGCTTGACGATCCGCTCGGCAAGCATCTGCCGGAACTGCAATCGCCACTCCGCGACGTGACGGTCGGGCAGGCGCTGGATATGAGCGGTGGCCTGCCGGATACGCGCGAGTGCCTCTCATTGCTCGGTCTTTCCGTTTACACGGAAACCAAGGCCGGCCCGCTTCTCGACTACCTGTCGCGGTTGACCCGGCTGAATTTCGATGCCGGCAGCGAGGTTTCCTATTCCAATACCGGTTACCGTCTGGTGGAAGCGGCGCTCGAGCGCCGGGGTTTCCGTTTCGATGATTTCGTGCAGACGCAGATCGCCGGGCCGTTCGGCGTGTTTCTCAAGGCGCCGGATGTCTGGAACGATCCTGTCGACGGGCTGGTGCCGGGTTACTGGAAGGCTGAAGACAACTGGCAGCTTTCGGCGGCCGGCCTGCATATTTCTGCTTCCGGCAGCCTTGCAGGCAGTGCCGAAGCACTTACCCGTTGGTTGCAGGGTCTGATGCGCGGCGAGGGCAGCTGCGCGGGTGTTCTTGACGCGCTTTCGGCCGAGCGGCCGCTGGCCGATGGGCGAATGAGCGAATATGGCCTCGGCCTGCGCTGGTCGCATCTCGGTGACAGGCGCTTCGTCGGCCATGGCGGTTCGCATCCGGGCTACAAGACCTATTTCCTGCTCGATCCGGAAAATGGCACGGGTTTTGTCGTGGTCTCGAACCGAGAGGACACCAACGGCTTCAAGATCGCGCTTGAAAGCATGGCGGCCCTCACCGGCCTGCCTTTGCCCAAGCCGGCCGCCAGCCTGCCGGAAGGCCTTTACGTGACCGAAAGCGGGCCGTGGTGGCTGGAAATCAAGGGCAGCACATCCACTTTCATCGATGGTGACGACACGCTTTATGAGGACGTGGACGGCTGGGTCTCTTCCCGCTCCGCATCTTCTCCGATGCGTCTCAGGTTAGACGGTGATGCCATTGTCGGTGAGGCCGGTCACGCCGCCCGCCGTTTCCTGCCGGTCGGCGATCATGCCGTGCCGGATGATCTTTCGGGCTCGTGGCGCTCCGATGAGGGCGCCGAATTTTCGATCAGCGGCTCGTTGCTGACGATGGGCATCGGCCCGACGCGTCGCAGCATGCCTCTGAAGGCGCTCGGCAATGGCCGTTTTCTCTTCACGCTGATTGATGGGCCGTGGACGAAGCGCGTCTGCCTCAATCGTCTGGGCGATGACCGGATCGAGCTGGTTTCCAGCCGGGCGCGGATGGTCGAATATTCGAGGGCTGTTTAAAAGAGTTTCATTCACATCCCATTGCTCCTAATAAAGACGCTTTCCGAATGAACGGATAGGATATTGTTGGTGGGAGTGTGAGCCGTGGAAGTCAAATGGCTCGAGGATTTCCTGGCGCTGGCCGGAACGCTCAATTTCTCGAAGGCGGCGGATGAGCGGCATGTGACGCAATCCGCCTTCAGCCGGCGCATCAAGCAGCTGGAAGCCTGGGTGGGCGCGACGCTGGTTGACCGCGCCTCCTATCCTTCCCGGTTGACCGAAGCAGGTGTGAAATTCGTGCCGGTGGCGCAGGAAACGCTGAAGCAGCTTTATCATGCCCGGCGCACGCTTCTTCAGGAAGAGGGGGCGGATGCCAGAACGGTGCGGCTGACGGCGCTGCATACCCTGTCCTTCACCTTCTTTCCCGACTGGCTGAAACGGGTGAACGAGAAGGCGGGGCCGCTGTTTTCAGTGTTGAGGCCCGATTCCGGTAGCATGGAGGAAAATCTCAATTCGCTGGTGGACGGGCAGAGCGATTTCCTTCTGACCTATGCCCATCCCGAAGTGCCGATGCTGCTCGATGCGCAGACCTTCGAGTTCCGCGTGCTGGGTGCGGAAAACATCATTCCCGTTTCCGCGCCGGCGAAAGGTGGTTCACCGCTGCATGAACTCGTGGAAAATGCGCGAAAACCCTTTGCCTATCTGGACTATGAAAAGGCCTCGTTCTTCGGGCCGTTGCTGCGCGATCTGCTCAGCGCGCGCCTGCCGCAATTCGAGCGGGTGCATGAGGGCAGCATGTCGGTGGGGCTGAAAGCCATGGCGATGGCCGGCTGGGGTGTCGCCTGGGTGCCGGAAAGCCTGATGCGGCACGAGCTGGACAGCCGCGCGCTGGTGCGTGCCGCCGATGACAGTTTCGATATTGCCGTCGATATCCGGCTTTATCGTTCCAAAGAGAACCGCCGGCCCGTTGTCGAGCGTATATGGGCGGTTCTCGAAGGCTAGAGCATTTCCAGGAAAAGTGGCTCCGGTTTTCCGTCCGGAAATGCGACAAACAAAAGCTTTCGATCAGATCGCGGTGCGGCGGGCGTTTTCCAGATAGAGCGCGCGCAGACGGCTGACGAGCGGGCCGGGCTTGCCATTGCCAACCGGCTTGCCGTCGATCTTCGTCACCGAAACCACGAAGTTGGAGGCGCTCGTCAGGCAGGCTTCATCGGCTTTCAGCGCCTCTTCCAGCGAGAAGGGCCGCTCTTCCAGCGTGAAACCGGCTTCCCTGGCCAGTTGCAGGGCGGCGAGGCGGGTGCAGCCGGGCAGGGTCTTGTTGCTGTTGCCGCGGGTGACGATCTTCTTGTCGCCGGTGATGATATAGGCGGTGGAGGAAGCGCCTTCGGTGACGAAACCATCCTCGATCATCCACGCCTCGTCGCAGCCTTCGGCCTTGGCGATGCGCTTTGCCATGACCTGCGGCAAAAGGCAGACGGTCTTGATATCGCGGCGTTCCCAGCGCTGGTCGGGAACGGATTTAACGGCGATGCCGGCTTCCTCGACCGGGGTGCCGATCAGCTTCTTGGCCTGGGTGAACATGACCAGCGTTGGCTTCAGATCGGCGGAGAAGAGGAAGTTGCGGTCTTCGGCACCACGCGTCAGCTGCAGATAGATCATGCCTTCGACAAGGTTGTTGTCCGCGATCAGGCGGCGCTCGGCCTTGACGATCTCTTTCGTGGTGACCGGCAGCGGCACGTCGATTTCGCGGGCGCTGCGTTCCAGCCGGGCCATGTGCAGGTCGCTGTCGATCAGCTTGCCTTCCAGAACCGAGGTGACTTCATAAATACCGTCGCCGAACAGGAAACCGCGGTCGAAGATGGAAAGGCGGGCGTCCGCTTCGGGCAGGAATTCGCCGTTGACGTAAACGATGCGACCGGATTGGCTAGTCATGAAAACTCCGTCTGGAAAAGTCAGGCTGAAAGAAGGGTTTTAAGGGCGTCGATGGAAATGGCCTCGACCGTGGAGACCTTGCCGGTGCCGGCATTGAAGCCGGTTGTCGTATTGGCCGCGCAGAGCGAATTGAGGATTGCCTCTTCGGCTGCCTCTATCGCGGCTTCGAAGAGCGGCGAAATCGCATCGTTGGAAAGTTCTGGATAGTCTGCGACGGCCTTGCGGCGCGCGGGCGTGCGACGAAGGCGCTCATTGGTGGAAAATGCCAGTGCGTAGTCGCCGGAACCATTGCTGAGTGCTGCACCCGTGCGGGCCAGCCCACCGAAGCTTCTGGCCGCCAGACGCTTCAGATTGCGGGAGGAGAGCGGCGCATCGGTTGCGACAATGATGACGATCGAGCCGTCCTTGTCCTTATGCTCCGGGCTGACATAGGGCTTGCCGCAGACCAGCAGATGGCCGCCATAATTGGATTGCACCAGCACGCCGAGCGTATAGGTCTCCCCGGCGATGGTGACGATGCGGGATGCGGTGCCGATGCCGCCCTTCATGCCGAAAGCGACCGTACCGGTTCCGGCACCCACGCCGCCCTCGGCCACCGGGCCTGTGGCGGCGTTTTTCAGCGCGGCCGAGATTTCCTCAACGGTCGGGCGTCCGGCGCGGATGTCGTTGAGGCGGGAATCGTTGGTCTCGCCGACGACCGAGTTGATCGACACTACCTTTTCATTGCCCGGCTGCGACAGCGTATGGCGATTGATCGCCTCGATTGCCCGGCCCGTTGCCAGCGTGTTGGTGAGGATGATTGGTGTTTCGAGTTCGCCCAGTTCCTCGATCTGGGTCGATCCGGCAAATTTGCCGAAGCCGTTATAGACGGCGAAGGCGGCGGGCACCTTGTCCTGAAAGAGATTGCCGCCATGCGGCAGGATCGCGGTTGCGCCGGTGCGGATCGTGTCGCTTTCGATGACGGTCGAATGGCCGATGGTCACGCCTTCGACATCGGTGATGGCGTTGAGCGGGCCGGTCTCGAAATGGCCGGGCCGGAAACCGATATCGCGCAGTCTCGGGCGGGTCGTCTGATGCATCGGGCGATCACTTTTGCGGAATGCAGGCTGAAATTGGAGCGGGCGCGGCTTGCGAAAAGCTTTGCCTGTCCGAACGTTAGCCTAGTTCTCCGCGAAACGGCATCGCAAAAATGGAATAGTTTTATGCGGGCAATGGATGCGCTCAGGAGGCGCGCAACGCGGCTTCGCCTTCACGCTGCAGCCATTGCCGCATGGCTTCCTCGGTCTCTTCGCGCGTGGGTGCGCCGATGCGGCCGCCAAAGATCGTGCATTTCAGCGCGGCGGCAACGGAGGAGAGCCGGATGGCCGCACGGCTTTCCATACCCTCAGCCATCGCCAGCGCAAAGGTGCCGTGGAAGATATCGCCCGCCGCCAGCGTGTCCACCGCCTTAATCTGCATCGTCGTCTGGAAATGCACGGTCGGATCGCCGGCCTCTGTCCACCAGCAGCCCGCCGGTCCGGCGGTGACGGCGATGAATATCTGCGGATAGCGCGAATGCAGAACCGGCAGCATTTCCTTCACCGTTTCAAGTCCGGTGAGCCGGGCTGCGGCGGGTTCGGAAAAGACGATATGGGTTGCGGCGGGCGCAAGCTTCTCCAACGTTTCCACCGGCGCAACGTCGCCATCCAGAATGGCGGGTTTGCCAAGCGCGCGCGCCACGGTAAGCACATCAAGCGCCAGTTCCGGCCAGCGCACATCCACCAGAACGGCATCGAAAGGGGCAAGGCCTTCCGGCGTGCAGGAGCGTTTTTTCTCATGCAGCCGATGATCGTAAAAAGGCACGATCAGCCGCTCGCCGCGGTCGTCGATGATGATCGTCGAGAGTGCCGAGCGCGCGCCGGCGGCGATGGTCATGCCGGCAACATCGATGCCGCTTTCGGCGAGATCGCGCAGGATGCGGGTGCCGGTTTCGTCATCGCCCACCGCGCCCCAGAGGCTGGCGCGGCCGCCCATGCGATGCACGGCATAGGCGGCGCTCGACGCCATGCCTTCGGCGATCTGCAACATCTCGTAGGGCAAAACCTTGCCCTCACCCTTCGGCATGTCATGCACACGAAACAGGGTGTCCAGCACGGCGGCTCCGACGCACAGCACATGTTTGCCGCCCTGTTTGTCTGCCATGCTGTTCACTCCCGTCACCTGTCAGATGCGCTTGCCGCTGTCCTTGTCGAACAGATGCACGGTTGCCGGATCGATGGCAATGTGGATCGTATCGCCGAAGCGGACATTGAGGCGCTCGCGGAACAGGCAGGCGATGTCGTCGCCCTTGCAGTTCAGCTTGGCGTAGATTTCCGAGCCGGTGCCTTCGACCAGTTCTACACGGCCTTCGATGCCGGTCTCGGCGGCGCGGATGTGTTCCGGCCGCACGCCATAAACGAGGTCGCGGCCGCCGAGCGTGCCGAGATCGGCATTGGCGGGCAGCGGCAGGCTGAGGCCCTTTGCGGTGCGGAACACACCTTCTTCGACGCGGCCGCGAATGAAATTCATGGCGGGCGAGCCGATGAAACCGGCGACGAAGAGATTGGCGGGATTGTCGTAAAGCTCCAGCGGCGCGCCGATCTGCTCGATGACGCCATCATGCAACACCACGATCTTGTCGGCCATGGTCATGGCTTCCACCTGGTCGTGGGTGACATAGATGGTGGTCGTGCCGATGCGCTGGTGCATGGCCTTGATCTCGCCGCGCATCTGCACACGCAGCTTGGCGTCAAGGTTGGAAAGCGGCTCGTCGAACAGGAAAACCTGCGGGTCGCGCACCAGCGCGCGGCCCATGGCGACACGCTGGCGCTGGCCGCCGGAAAGCTGGCGCGGATAACGGTCGAGCAGCTTTTCCAGCCCCAGAATGGCGGCGGCCCTGTCGACCTTTGCCTTGGTTTCCTCGGCGCTCACCTTCTTCAGCTTCAGCGCGAAGCCCATATTGTCCTTGACCGTCATATGGGGATAAAGCGCGTAGTTCTGGAACACCATGGCGATATCGCGGTCGCGGGCGGGCAGGTGGCTGACCTCGCGCGCGCCAATGTGGATTTCGCCGTCGCTCAGCTCTTCCAATCCGGCGATCATGCGCAGCAGGGTGGATTTGCCGCAGCCGGAAGGGCCGACGAGCACGACGAATTCGCCATCCTTGATGTCGATATCGATGCCGTGGATGATGTTGACCGCGCCGAAGCGCTTTTGGACGTTCAGGATATTGACCGGTGCCATTGTAAAGGTTCCCGTTATAATTTGTGGGTTCAGCCGCCCTTGACGGCGCCAGCGGTCAGGCCCGCCACGATCTGTTTCTGTGCGAACATGGTCAGCAGCAGCACCGGCAGCGTGACGATGAGCGCGGCTGCGGCAAGCGGACCCCAGCTCACCTGTTCGAAGGAGAGCATGTTGTAGACCGCAACCGGCAGGGTCCGCGTTTCACGGCTGGCCAGCACGATGCCGAAGACGAAGTTGTTCCACGAGAAGATGACCGCGAGGATGAAGGAGACCACGATGCCGGGCTTGGCAATCGGCAGCGCCACCAGCCTGAACACCTGCCAGGAGGATGCGCCGTCGATGCTTGCGGCTTCTTCCAGCTCCTTCGGTGTGGTTTCGAAATAACCGATCATGATCCAAACGACGATAGGCACCGTCACGACAAGATGGATGATGATCTGCGGCCAGAGTGTGCCGAGCAGGTTCAGCCATTGGAACAGCAGGAACAGCGGAATGAGGAAGGAAAGGCCGGGCGTCATGCGGGCGATCATGATGACGACGGCGGATTTTTCCGCCTTCAGCCTTGCGATGCCGTAGCCGGCGGGCACACCGATGACAAGCGCCAGAATGGTGGCCGCACCGGTGACGAGGACCGAATTCCAGAAATAGAGGAAGAAATTATTCTCCTCGAACACCTTCACATAATTCGACCAGGCGAAGCGTTCGGGAATGAGGATCGGCGGGTAGGCGCCGTTGTCGATTTCATATTTCAGCGACAGTGAGATCATCCAGATGAAGAACAGGATGACCGGCGAGATCATCACCAGTGCCACGAAGAACAGGCCGATGCGATCAAGCGTCTTGCGTTTCAGGATTTTTGCAGACATCAGCGATCCTCCATCTCGTTCCATTGCGAACGCTGGCGCACCATCAAAAGCACGAAGGAGAGCGCCACGATGATGATGAAGAAGACGACGGCCATGGCGGAGCCGTAACCGATGTCGTAATAGGCAAATGCCGTATTGTAGAGATAGATATTGATGGTTTCGGACGCCGTGCCGGGTCCGCCTTGAGTCATCGCATAGATGATGTCGAAGCTTTTGACGGCGTCGATAGAGCGGATGATGACGGCGATCATCAGGAACGGCGCGATCATCGGCATGGTCAGATAACGGAACTTCTGCCAGGCATTGGCGCCGTCGATTTCGGCGCTCTCATAGGGCTCGCGCGGCACGGCAGCGAGACCACCGAGCACGATCAGCATGACGAGCGGCGTCCATTGCCAGGTCTCCACCAGCACCAGCGAAGGAATGACGGTAGACTGGTTGTAAATCCATTCCAGCGGGCCGATGCCGACGAAGGAGAGCAGATAGTTCAGGACGCCGAGCTGCGGGTGGAACATCATGGTCCAGACGAGCGCGATGGCGACCGGGGTCGCCATCATCGGCATGACGAAGACGCCACGCAGGAAACCGCGCAGCGGAAATTGCGCATCGAAAACCAGCGCCGCCAATGTTCCGAGGAATAGTGGGGCGACGACCGACAGCACGGTATAGATGAGCGTGTGCCAGAGCGATTCCCAGAACCGGGCGTCGCTGGCGAGCCGGATGTAGTTCTCGAAACCGATAAAGCTCTGCTCCTGTCCGAGCGTCCAGCGATGTGCGCTCATCCATAGGGTGAACACCCATGGAAAAACGATTACCGCCGAAATGACGACAAGTGCCGGTATGACAAAGGGCCAGTAGTTGGGAGCAAGTCTTGCCGGCCTGCTCCCTTCTTTACGACTGACGCCTGTTTTGGTGTTTTCGATGCTCACGGAGGCCATTATCCCTCGCTACGCGCCAGAACGGGTGCGAACTGTTCCGTCGCCTTCTTGAGTTCGGCCGCCGGGTCTGCGCCGCCGATCATGTTGGTGAGGCCGACGCCGTAGATGTCGCGGAATTCCGTCACCGGAATGATGACGGGCAGCGCAAGCTGCGAGACCTTGCCGGAACCGACAACGGCATCCAGCCAGGCAGCCGGCATCTTCACGCCTTCGCGCACCTTCTGGTCTTCGAGGATGGACTGGCGGAACGGAACGCCGGCACCGGCCTGCAGGAGACGCGCACCCATTTCATGCGAAATCGCCCATTGGCAGAAGAGATAGGCAGCTTCCTTCTTGCTGCTGGCTTCGACGACACCGAGACCATCGCCGAAGGTGCCGGCGGCCTGGGTTGCCGGGCCCTTCGGCATGACGCCGTAACCCACCTTGCCGACGACGCGGGATTTTTCCGGGTTCTCGATTGGCGGTGCAAAACCGACGCCATCGAACCACATGCCGATCTTGCCCTGCAGGAAGGCCGATTGCGCTTCCGCCCAGTTGAAGCCGGAGACGCCGGGAGGGGCGGCTTTGGTCATCAGGCGCTGGTAAAGCGCTGCCGCTTCCACCGCTTCCTTGGATTCGGTGTCGATTTTTCCGTCTGCGCTGATCGGCTTTGCGCCGTAACCCAGCATCAGCGAGGTCCAGACGGGAGTATTGGCGTTCTTCAGGCCACGGGCGACGAAACCATAGGTGTTGGTGGCGGGATCGGTGATCTTTTCCGCCGCCGTTACCAGTTCCTCGAAGGTTTCAGGGTATTTCAGGCCCTTGGCCTCGAAGAGTTCCTTGTTCCAGTAAACGATCCAGTAATCCACCGAGAAGGGCAGCGAGCGCAGCACGCCATCGCTATCCTTGGCAAACAACATGCCGGCTTCGGCGAAATCCTTTTCGACGAGCGACGGATCGGTAAGCGACGGATCCTTGAGGAAGCCGCTGATATCGGCCAGCCACTTGCCCTTTTCGAACTGGCGCTTCTGGACGTGATAGCTCAGATGCACGACGTCGAAGCTCGGCTTGCCGGAAGAAAGCTCGATGACGACCTTCTGGCGCTGCTGCTGTTCAGGCGTTGCCTCGGCATTGACCTTGATGCCGGTCAGCTCTTCGAATTCGCCGAGATATTTGATCAGCGTTTCGCTGCGCGGGCTTTTGACGAGATTGACCTCAAGCGTGGTGCCGGCGTGTTTTTTCCAGTTCACCGCTGCCGATGCCGGGCGAATGCCGAGCATCGCGCCGCCGCCAAGCGCCGCCGTGCCTGCCAGAAAGGCGCGACGCGTGGGGTTGAGCAATGAATGCGTCATGTCAGTTCTCCTCCAGATTAGCCGGAAATTCTCCTCACCCCGGCTTGTTGCTTATTTTCATGCAATCCCGGCGCAGAACCCTCTTCAGTCCCTGCCGGCATTGCCCTAAACCGCCAGCGCCCTGTCCCTTGCGTTGCGGATATGGGCGGTCAGCCGCTCCACGGCGTCTTCGACGGATCGCCTCTCGATGGCCTCGAGAATGGCGAGATGTTCCTTCATCACCGACTTCACATGGCCGGCAATGCGGAAGCGCTCCTGATTGATAAGGCGCATCTTGATGGAGTTGACCCGGTAGGCGTTCGAGATGATCGAATTGCCGAGCGCATCGATGAAGGCATCGTGCATGCCCCAGTCCACCTGCTGCGCATGCTCGTCCAGTTCCGGCGATTCCCCGCCATTTTCAGCCGCTTCGGCAATATCGCGATGCTGTTTTAAAAGCTTTGCGATGGCCTCGTCGGAGGCCGAGCGGGTAAAGAGCGCGACAGCCTCCTTTTCGAGAAAGATGCGGAACTGGAACGCCTCGCGGATGAGGTTGATGTCGATATGGGCGACCTGCAACCCCCGTTGCGGCACGGTCTTGATAAGGCCTTCCGCCTCCAGCCGCGGAATGGCCTCCCGGATCGCCCCCAGCGGTAGACCCGTCAATTCCACGAGGCGGCGTTGCGAGATGAATTGTCCCGGGCGAACGTCGCGCGAGAGAAGGTGATGCGTAAAGCTCTCATACGCCCGTTCCCGCAATGTCTGTTCGCCGGTATCTTCCATGCTCAACCTTTCAAGGTCTGTTCAGGCGGCCTGCCTGCGAAACAGCGCATCGAACGCGCCTTCGATCTGCCGCCGGTCTTCAGCCGAAATGGCGACGAGCGGCGCGCGTACATCCGCCCAGATATTTTCCCCTGTCGTGTGTGATACCAGCACCTTGACCGCTGGCGTAACCGGAAATTTCAGAAGTTCCACAACAAGATCTTCGACGCGCTTGTCGTCCTTGCCGTCAACGGCCATCGCGCGGACTTCCTGTGTCAGGAAATTGGCGACACCGGAGATCGCGCCCTGACCGCCGAGGCGAACACCCTTCGCCAGATCGCGCTCATCGCCGATCAGGATGGTGAGATCGCCATGTTCTTTCAGCAGGCGCTCGGTATGGCTCCAGTTGCCGGAGGAATCCTTGACGCCGGTGACGATGCCGGGGAATGCCTTTTTCAGCCGTCCAACCAGCTCGACCGACAATGTCACCATGGTCACGGAAGGAATGTTGTAGACGAGAATGTCGCGA
The DNA here is from genome assembly GCF_005144435.2 of Agrobacterium leguminum. Lineage (NCBI taxonomy): Bacteria > Pseudomonadati > Pseudomonadota > Alphaproteobacteria > Hyphomicrobiales > Rhizobiaceae > Agrobacterium > Agrobacterium leguminum. Next base: position 2,223,202 of record NZ_CP120211.1, on the reverse strand, counting down.
GCGTCCTTGCCGATCTTTTCGAACACCGCCGAGAACCAGGCAAACAGGCCGTCATCGCCGACATTCTTGAAATAGGAGGGTGGAGCAAGAAGAATATTGCGGGCGCCGGCCTTCAGGGCCTCTGCCGATTGGTCGGCCGCGTCCTCGATGGAGTCCACCAGAACGCCGGTGACCAGACGGGAAGGCGCAACGCCGGCCTCGATGAAGCGGGAAAGAATGACCTGCCGTTCACGGCTGCCGACGGAGCATCCTTCGCCCGTGGTGCCGAAGAGTGTCACGCTGTCGCAGCCATTTGCGAGGCAGCGTCGGGCATGGGCGATCATGGCGTCGATATCGACCGTTCCGTCCTTTTTGAAAGGGGTGGTCAGGGCTGCCGAAAGGCCAAATTTCTGGGTCAAGTAAGATGCTCCTCGAAGGTGATTGCGCATTGATAACGCTCTGACATGTTAGTTGTAAAGAGGTAATTGCAGTTTGATTGTTCGGAAGATGGGAATCGAGGAATTCGCTTCGTCGTGCGTTGAGCGGCAACGCTGCGAGGCGTTGGGATGGAGGGGTTGTACAGGGGCAGGGGAGGCTGCTTTACCGTGGCGACAGCGGGCTTATGCTCTTTGCAGGGCGAGCGGATAAATGCGAAAATAAAATTTGACTGTTGGAGTAAAGATTTTTATCAGCAATCTGAATATTAGGGATAAAGGGACCATCATCATGACCATTGCGGAGCCGTCAGCGCCTGTAGCAGACATTGAGCAGAGCCGCGTCAAGCGCCTGAAAGCTGCGACGCGCGGCGCGCATGGCGATCTCGATGCCTTCATCATGGCATCGAAGCCGTTCGAGAGCCGGGAGAATTTCGGCAAATTCGTGGAAACGCAATATCTTTTCCATCGTGACCTCGATGTCTTCTTTTCCAATGCGACGCTCGATGGCCTGCTTCCCGATCTCAAGGGCCGCCGCCGTCTCTCCATGATCGAACAGGACCTCGCCGATCTCGGTCTTCCCATTCCCGAAACGGCCGAGCCGCGCTTTACCGGTGAAACGCCGTTCGATCTGCCCGAGGCCATGGGTTGGCTTTATGTGGTTGAAGGCTCCAATCTGGGCGCTGCTTTCCTGCTGAAAGATGCGGCCAAGCTTGGTCTGAATGAAGACTTCGGCGCGCGCCATCTGGCCGGCGCTCCGGAAGGACGCGGCCTGCACTGGCGCACTTTCACCGCCGCGCTCGATGAGATTTCGCTGACGGTTGAAGAGGAAGAGCGGGTCATCGCCGGTGCGGAAGCTGCTTTCCGGGCCGTGCATGCCTATGCGCGGCAGCGCCTCGTCTGAGATTTCGGCATAGCTTTGCGATTGTTGTCCTCATCGCGCGGACGTGTCCAGTTGCAGGTGTGTGTTCGATTGAGTCGTAAAATCCCTGCGCCGTCACCCCGGATTTGATCCGGGGTCCGGTGCGATCAAGTCCTTGATCGCGAAAGGCTCCTCTCACGGCGCGGACGCGCCGTGGCTGGATGCCGGCTCAAGGCCGGCATGACGGAGGAGAGGGTTTCGGATGCCGTTCAGCGCTCCAAGACCGATATAAGAGCCACCCATTCCCCGCAGATTGCGTTCGATATTTGCCGAATAAACAGGCAAATAATTTTATCAAATGATAAAATTTTTATCTTTTGGTAAAAATAATTTGCCTCCAAAATTTTATCCATTTGATAAAATTATTTTATTTGGTCTGGCACAGAACCTGCTACTCTTTTGCCAAGTCAGGAGATACCTGATGCAAAAAAGGGAACAGCAAGATGGAAGTTGGTGTTTTTATCCCGATCGGGAACAATGGTTGGCTGCTGTCAGAAAACGCGCCGCAATACAAACCGAGCTTCGACCTGAACAAGGCCATCACGTTGAAGGCAGAGCAATATGGTTTCGATTTCGCGCTGTCGATGATCAAGCTGCGCGGCTTTGGCGGCAAAACCGAATTCTGGGACTATAATCTGGAATCCTTCACGCTGATGGCGGGCCTTGCCGCCGTCACCTCCAAGATCAAGCTCTTCGGCACGGCCGCTACGCTGGTCATGCCACCGGCCATCGTCGCTCGCATGGCGACGACCATCGATTCCATTTCCGGCGGCCGTTTCGGCATCAATCTTATTACCGGCTGGCAGCGGCCGGAATACAGCCAGATGGGGCTTTGGCCGGGCGACGATTATTTCGGTGACCGCTACGAATATCTCGGCGAATATACGACAGTCCTCAAGGAATTGCTGACCGAGGGCCAGTCGGACTACAAGGGCAAGTTCTTCCAAATGGAGGATTGCCGCATGAAGCCGGTGCCGCAGGGCGACGTCAAACTCATCTGCGCCGGCTCTTCCAATTCCGGCATGGCGTTTTCGGCCAAATTCGCCGATTACAGCTTCTGCTTCGGCGTCGGCGTCAATACGCCGAAGGCCTTCGCGCCCACCAATGAGCGGCTGCTGGCGGCAACGGAAAAGACTGGCCGCGAGGTTAAATCCGTCGTGTTGACGATGGTGCTTGCCGAGGAAAAATCCGAGGATGCCTGGGCGAAATGGGAGCATTACAAGGCCGGTGCGGATGAGGATGCGATCAAGTGGCTCGGCCTGCAAAGCGCTGTCGATACCAAATCCGGTTCCGACACCAATGTCCGGCACATGTCCAATCCCGTCTCGGCGGTCAACATCAACATGGGAACGCTGATCGGCTCCTATGAGGAAGTGGCGGCCATGCTGGACGAGATGAGCGAAGTGCCGGGAACGGGCGGCGTGATGCTGACCTTTGATGATTTCCTCGAAGGCGTCGAGAAATTCGGCAAATATGTGCAGCCGCTGATGAAGAGCCGCGCGCATGTTCAGGCTGCACTGGAGGCTGCGGAATGAGTGAAGCCGTCGTGGCGGGTTACAAGGGGCCGGAAAGCCGTTCGGAAAGCGTGACGCTTCCCGCCCGGCCGGAGCCGATCACCCTGAAACCCAGCGAGACCGCCGTTGTCGTGGTCGACATGCAGAACGCCTATTCGACCGAGGGCGGTTATGTCGATCTGGCCGGTTTCGATATTTCCGGGGCCAAGGGCACCATCGCCAACATCAAGAAGACGCTGGACGCCGCACGGGCGGCGGGCGTTCAGGTCATTTATTTCCAGAATGGCTGGGACAAAGACTATGTCGAGGCGGGCGGGCCGGGTTCGCCCAACTGGCACAAGTCCAACGCCCTGAAGACCATGCGCAAAAGGCCGGAGTTGCAGGGCCAGCTTCTGGCAAAGGGCACGTGGGACTATGCCATTGTCGACGAGCTGCAGCCGCAGCCCGGCGATATTCTGGTGCCGAAGACGCGTTACAGCGGTTTCTTCAATACCAATATGGACAGCGTGTTGCGCGCCCGCGGCATCCGCAATCTGGTCTTCGTCGGTATCGCCACCAATGTCTGCGTGGAAAGCTCGCTGCGCGACGCCTTCCATCTCGAATATTTCGGGGTGATGCTGGAGGATGCCACGCATCATCTGGGCCCGGACTATATCCAGCAGGCGACTGTCTACAATGTCGAGAAATTTTTCGGCTGGGTCGCCACCGTCAATGATTTCTGCGGCGTCATCTCGCAGGCCGCGCCGGTCAGCGCTTGATATCCAACCACAAGAGGAGAACGAAATGCCGAAGAAGATCGTCGTGCCCGCCGGCACCAGCAAACCCATCGCTCCCTTTTCGCCGGGAACCCTTGCCGATGGCGTGGTTTATGTTTCCGGTACGCTGCCTTTCGACAAGGACAATAATGTCGTGCATGTGGGCGATGCCAGCGCGCAGACCCGCCATGTTCTGGAGACCATCAAGTCCGTCATCGAGACCGCCGGCGGCACGATGGAGGACGTGACGATGAACCACATCTTCATCACCGACTGGGCGAATTATCAGGCCGTCAACACGGTCTATGCCGAATATTTCCCCGGCGACAAGCCGGCGCGTTATTGCATCCAGTGCGGCCTCGTCAAGCCTGACGCGCTGGTGGAAATCGCCACTGTCGCCCATATCGGCAAATAGGGCGAAACGGCAGATGATGCATTTCGAGGTTCATGGCCGGACGGATATTGAGGCGCCCGCCATCCTGCTATCGTCAGGGCTTGGCGGATCGGGCGCCTATTGGACGCCGCAGATCGAAGCCCTTTCCGATCATTTCCGGATCGTCACCTACGACCATCGCGGAACCGGCAGGACCGGCGGCGAGGCCGCGCCGGAGGGTGGCATATCGGCGATGGCGGATGATGTGCTGGAAATCGTCTCGGCGCTGAAGCTCGAAAAATTCCACTTCATGGGTCATGCGCTTGGCGGTCTGATCGGTCTCGATATCGCGCTGCGCCAGCCCGGTCTCATCGACAGGCTTGTTCTGATCAATGCCTGGAGCAAGGCCGATCCGCATTCCGGGCGCTGCTTCGATGTGCGGATCGAGCTTCTGGAGAAATCCGGCGTCGAGGCTTTCGTCAAAGCCCAGCCGCTGTTTCTCTATCCGGCCGCGTGGATGTCAGAACATCAGGAGCGGCTGGCGCGGGACGATGCCCATGGCGTCGCCCATTTTCAGGGCAGGGCGAATGTGCTTCGGCGCATCGCGGCGCTGAGGGCCTTCGATGTGGATACCCGCCTCGGCGAGATCGGCAATCCGGTTCTGGTGGTGGGCACGAAAGACGATCTTCTGGTGCCCTACACCCGCTCCCTGCGTCTCGCTGAGGGTTTGCCGCAGGGCGAACTCTGCCTTCTCGATTTCGGGGCGCATGCGGTCAATATTACCGAAGCTGACCTTTTCAACGCTCGGCTTTTGCAGTTTCTGCTACCGGCAACACGAACATTCTGACGGGATTTTTAAGACAATGACCACAGCACTCGACGACAAGGCACTTGCAGCACTTTTCACCGCGGCCCGCACCCATAATGGCTGGGCTGACAAGCCGGTCGGCGACGAGACGCTGAGAGAGCTTTACGATCTGACGAAGATGGGTCCGACCTCGGCCAATTGCTCGCCGGGGCGTTTCGTGTTCGTGCGTAGCCAGGAAGCGAAAGAAAAACTGCGGCCGGCGCTTTCTTCGGGCAATCTTGAAAAGACCATGGCAGCACCCGTCACCGTGATCGCTGCCATCGACCGCGAATTTTACGAAAAACTGCCGATGCTGTTTCCGCATGCCGATGCCCGTTCGTGGTTCACCTCCAGCCCGGCCGTGGCCGAAGAGACGGCCTTCCGCAATGCCACGCTGCAGGCGGGTTATCTCATCCTGGCAGCCCGCTCGTTGGGACTGGATACCGGAGCGATGTCCGGTTTCGACAAAGGCAAGGTGGATGCGGCGTTTTTCGCAGGCACGACGTGGAAGTCCAATTTCCTGATCAATCTCGGCTATGGCGATCCGTCGAAGCTTTTCGGACGGTTGCCCCGCCTTGGCTTCGAAGACGCCTGTGTGCTGGCTTGATGGCCTGTTAAGGAAGGATGGGTTAGATGCAGATGATGTCTCTTGAAAAGGAAGCGGAAATGGAGACGAAGACTGCACAGCAGCGCAGCCTCGATTATAGAAACGCCATGGCGCGGCTCGGTGCGGCGGTCAATATCGTCACCACGGACGGGGCGGCAGGCCGTGCAGGCTTTGCAGCGACGGCGGTTTGCAGCGTTTCCGACAACCCGCCCACGCTTCTTATCTGCCTCAACCGCAATTCTTCCGCTTACAGGGTGGTGAAGGCCAATGGCGTCGTCTGCGTTAACACGCTCGCCGCCCATCACGAGGTGCTGAGTACGCTTTTCGGCGGCAAGACGCCGGCGGAAGAGCGTTTCGCCGCCGGGAGCTGGGGTGTGCTCGAAACCGGCGCTCCGGTTCTGGAGGACGCGCTTGTCTCTTTCGACTGCCGCATCCGCGAGGCGCATGACGGCGGCACGCATGATATTCTGATCTGCGATGTCGTTGATATGAAGATCAATGCGGGCGATGAGGCGCTGATGTATTTCAACCGGCGTTACCGGGTGCTTTGATCCAGCGGGAGTTTTCCCTGTCGGAATGTAGAAAGGGCGTTTCCGGTTTCCCGGAAACGCCCTTTTCATTTACTTGATCAGCGGTAGAAGATCGTTGATCGATTTCTTGGCGTCGCCGTAGAACATGCGGGTATTGTCCTTGTAGAACAGCGGGTTCTCGATGCCGGAGTAACCCGTTCCCTGGCCGCGCTTGGAGACGATGACCAGTTTGGACTTCCACACTTCCAGAACCGGCATGCCGGCAATCGGCGAGTTCGGATCGTCCTGGGCGGCCGGATTGACGATGTCGTTGGAGCCGATGACGATGACGACGTCGGTATTGGGGAAGTCGTCGTTGATCTCGTCCATTTCCAGCACGATGTCGTAGGGCACCTTGGCTTCGGCCAGCAGCACGTTCATATGGCCGGGAAGACGGCCTGCCACCGGGTGGATGGCAAAGCGCACGGTCTTGCCGTCGGCGCGCAGCTTGCGGGTCAGTTCGGAGACCGCGGCCTGCGCCTGCGCCACCGCCATGCCGTAACCTGGAACGATGATGACGCTGTCGGCGTCATTCAGCGCTGCGGCCACGCCTTCGGCGTCGATCGCCACCTGCTCGCCCTCGATTTCCATCGCCGGACCTGTCGTACCGCCGAAGCCGCCGAGGATGACCGAGATGAAGGAGCGGTTCATCGCCTTGCACATGATGTAGGAGAGGATCGCACCCGAGGAGCCGACCAGCGCACCGGTGACGATCAGCAGATCGTTGCCGAGCGTAAAGCCGATTGCCGCCGCCGCCCAGCCGGAATAGCTGTTCAGCATCGAAACGACGACAGGCATGTCGGCGCCGCCGATGCCCATGATCAAGTGATAACCGATGAAGAAGGCGGCCAGTGTCATCAGCACCAGCGTCCATGCGCCCGCGCCGTTGCAATACATGATGAGCAGCACGAGCGACAGGATCGCAGCGCCGGCATTGAGCAGATGTCCGCCCGGCAGCTTCTTCGCCTTGCCGTCCACCTTGCCGGCAAGCTTGCCGAAGGCGACGACCGAACCGGTGAAGGTGACCGCGCCGATGAAGACGCCGAGGAAGACCTCGACCTTCATGATCGCCAGTTCCACCGGTGTCTTGTGGGCGAGAATGGCGGAAAAGCCCGTCAACAGCGAACGCGCGGTCTCATCGAGCGAGGCGACATGCGCTTCCTCGATATGGGCGTTGAAGCCGATGAAGACGGCGGCAAGGCCGACGAAGGAGTGAAGGGCTGCAACAAGCTGCGGCATTTCGGTCATCTGCACGCGGCTTGCGACGAAATAGCCGAGAACGGAGCCGCCCGCCAGCATCAGCAGCACCACGAGCCACTGCCCGACGCCCTTGCTGATCTCAGGGCCGAAGACGGTGGCGACAATGGCGAGACCCATGCCGACAATGCCGTACCAGACGGCGCGTTTGGCGCTTTCCTGTCCGGAAAGGCCACCAAGAGAAAGGATGAAAAGAACGGCTGCGGCAACATAGGCCGCGGAAACGATACCAATGGTCATTGAATGTCCCCTACACGGCTCAGGACTTCTGGAACATGGCGAGCATGCGCCGTGTCACGAGGAAACCGCCGACGATGTTGATCGTCGCGATCAGGACGGAAAGCGAGGCGAGGATCACCACCAGCCAGTTGCCGGAACCGATCTGCAGCAATGCGCCGATGATGACGATGCCGGAAATCGCGTTCGTCACCGCCATCAGCGGCGTGTGCAGCGAGTGGCTGACATTCCAGATGACCTGGAAACCGACGAAGCAGGCCAGCACGAAAACGATGAAGTGGCTCATGAAGCTTGCCGGCGCGAAAGCGCCCACCAGAAGCAGGATCGCCGTACCGACGGCGAGCAGGCCAACCTGGCTTTTCGTCTGCGCCTTGAAGTCCGCATGTTCCTTGGCATGCTTTTCCTCAGGCGTAAGTTCTTTTGCTCTTTCCTTCGGCTTCTGCGCGGCAATCGCCTGAATTTTCGGCGGCGGCGGGGGGAAGGTAATTTCACCCTGATAGGTGACCGTCGCGCCACGGATGACATCGTCTTCCATGTTGTGAACTGGCTTGCCGTCCTTGGCGGGCGTCAGATCGGTCATCATGTGACGGATGTTGGTGGAATAGAGCGTCGAGGCCTGTGTGGCCATGCGGCTCGGGAAGTCCGTGTAGCCGATGACGATGACGCCATTGTCGGAAACGACACGCTGGTCGGGAACCGTGAGGTCGCAATTGCCGCCGCGCTCGGCGGCGAGGTCGATGATGACCGAACCCGGCTTCATCATCGCCACCATGTCGGCGAGCCAGAGTTTCGGGGCGTCACGGCCCGGGATCAGCGCCGTGGTGATGACGATATCGATCTGCGGTGCAAGCTCGCGGAATTTCTCCAGTTGCTTCTCGCGGAATTCCGGCGAGGAGGGAGCGGCGTAACCGCCGGTGGCGGCGCCGTCCTGCTGCTGATCGGCGAAATCGAGATAGACGAATTCCGCGCCCATGGATTCGATCTGTTCGGCCACTTCCGGGCGAACATCGAAGGCATAGGTAATGGCGCCGAGCGATGTGGCCGTGCCGATGGCGGCAAGACCGGCAACACCTGCGCCGATGACCAGCACCTTGGCGGGCGGCACCTTGCCGGCGGCGGTGACCTGACCGGTGAAGAAGCGGCCGAAATTATTGCCGGCCTCGATTACCGCACGATAACCGGCGATATTGGCCATGGAGGACAGGGCGTCCATTTTCTGGGCGCGGGAAATGCGCGGCACCATGTCCATGGCGATGACATTTGCGCCCTTTTCCTTCGCCTGCTCCAGAAGGTCCTTGTTCTGGGCGGGATAGAAGAACGAGATCAGCGTCTTGTCCGAAGACAGGCGATCAATCTCCGACGTTTCCGGCGGACGAACCTTGGCGATGATGTCGGAACCGGCGTAAAGCGCATCGGCGCTGTCGACGATCGTCACACCGGCTGCGCGATAGGCGTCGTCGGAAAAACCCGCCGCCTTGCCTGCACCGGTTTCAAGAATGCAATCATATCCGAGTTTCTGCAATGCCTGGGCGCTGTCGGGCGTCATGCCGACGCGCGCCTCGCCCTCATATAATTCCTTAGGTGTCCCGATTCTCAAAATGGCTCTCCCTCTGCCTGATAATATAGGGGGGTCATAACCTATTCAGGGGGGCTTTGTCTCCATATTGATTTTGTCTTGCCTGCGACGGAATGACAGCCCGCTGCGACAGTCTTGTTCGATATGCGGACGTACCGCGCAATAAAAGAACCCGGCGCTTCAGCGCCGGGTTCCGAAAATGTCGAACAGGGTATGGCTCAATCCATGGCGTGGATATCGCGATCCTTGGTTTCCGGCAGGAACAGCAGGCCGACGACCAGCGTGATGCCCGCGAAGATGATCGGGTACCAGAGGCCGTAATAGATGTCGCCCTTCGCCGCGCTCATCGCAAAGGCGGTGGCGGGCAGAAGGCCGCCGAACCAGCCGTTGCCGATGTGGTATGGCAGCGACATGCCGGAGTAGCGGATGCGGGTCGGGAACAGTTCGACCAGCAGGGCCGCGATCGGGCCGTAGACCATCGTCACGTAGATGACGAGGACGGTCAGAACCGCGATGATGACGACCCAGTTCACGGCGGCCGGATTGGCCACCATGGAGAAGGTGCCGCCGCCGGCTACGGTGTAGACGGCCATTTCCGCGGCACCAGCGGCTTCTGCCGGTGTCAGCAGCTTGTCCGCCACCAGCTTGTCGGTCGCGACCATCTTCTTGTCGGCAGCGCGAACGGCCTCCGCATTGAGGTTAAGCTCCGGGTTTGCGGCAATGAAGGCATCCAGTTTCGCGTCCGGCACCTGCGCCGCGCCGCGCACCAGCGGGTAGCCGCCATCGTGAAGCGCCATGTTGACCTGCTTCTGGAAGGCCTTGTCCTTGGCTGCCGCATCCGCGCCGGCGGCGGCCGCGTCGTAGCTGGCGATGGTCGCATCGCCGATCTTGATGCTGGCCGGCTGGCCGGCTGCTCCTGCAACCACGTCATAGGGAACGGAGTTGCGCGTCAGGAACGAGGTGGCGATATCGCAGGATGTGGTGAACTTCGCCGTGCCGGTCGGGTTGAACTGGAACTTGCAGTCGCCGGGGGCAGCGGTCACGGTGGCGCGAACGCTGGACTGGGCTTGTGCCAGCGCCGGGTTGCCGGCCCATGTCAGTGCCTTGAACAGCGGGAAGTAGGTCAGCATGGCAAGGATGAGACCGGCCATGATGATCGGCTTGCGGCCGATCTTGTCGGAAAGCCAGCCGAAGATGACGAAGAAGCTGGTGCCGAGGATGAGTGCCGCCGCCACCATGATGTTGGCGGACTGGCCGTCGACCTTCAGAATGCTCTGCAGGAAGAACAGCGCGTAGAACTGGCCCGTATACCAGACAACGGCCTGGCCGATGACGGCGCCGACAAGCGCGATGAGCGCGATCTTGGCGTTTTTCCACTGGCCGAAGGCTTCGCTGAGCGGCGCCTTGGATGTCTTGCCTTCTTCCTTCATCTTCTTGAAGGCGGGGGATTCATTCATTTTCAGACGAATCCAGACCGATACGCCGAGCAGCAGAACGGAAACGAGGAAGGGAATGCGCCAGCCCCAGGCGGCGAAGGCTTCCTTGCCGAGTGCGAACTGCACGCCGAGAATGACCACCAGCGACAGGAACAGGCCGAGCGTCGCCGTCGTCTGGATCCACGAGGTGTAATAGCCCCTGCGGCCGTTCGGCGCATGTTCGGCGACGTAAGTTGCCGCACCGCCATATTCACCGCCAAGCGCCAGACCCTGCAGCATGCGCAGAACGATCAGGATGATCGGAGCGGCAATGCCGATCTGCGATGCGCCGGGCAGGACGCCGACGAGGAAGGTCGAAACGCCCATGATGAGGATGGTGATGAGGAAGGTATATTTGCGGCCGACAATGTCGCCCAGACGGCCGAATACCAGCGCGCCGAAGGGGCGCACGAGGAAGCCGGCGGCGAAGGCCAGCAGCGCAAAGATGTTGCGTGTCGTTTCCGGATATTGGCTGAAGAAGTTCGCGCCGATATAGATCGCGAGCGAGCCGTACAGATAAAAATCGTACCATTCGAAGACTGTTCCGAGAGAAGAGGCGAAAATCACCTTCTTCTCTTCACCCGTCATTGGACGGGCGGCGCCGCTCACGGCTGCAATATCTGCCATTGTCTGTCCTCCACAGATGTCCCAATTGGCGCATTGCGGAGCCCATCTCTCTCCTCCGGACTCCCCATAAGGGTGCAATGCGCGGAGTGTCAGAGTGACAGAAAATTAACTGCAATAAGAGCGATGCTTTCGGATTATGACTTTAGTCTAATGCAAGGCGTCCCGAAAATGTCGCGAGGCCGATTTGACGTCTTGCGCAAGACGTCTGCAAACGCGCCTTTTTTCTTGACACAAACAAGAAACCTTCTAATAGCTTCTCGCGAAGAAGGAGCATCACCTTGCGCATGCATGTTGCAGACATGTTCGTCATGGAAGGACCGGCACAATCCGCCGGCGATGATCCGCGCCTTTCTCATTCTACCCGAATTACGGCCAAAACGACGATTAAAACCGTCTAACGTCTCTGGCCACCGCTCTCTCCCCGGTTTGGCTGGGGATCGAGGAAGCCGCGATCTGATGCGGGTTCCCACCTCACCAAAAAGAGGAGAGACAGAAAGAGAGCTTGATCATGGGTTTCAAAGTTGCAATTGCAGGCGCCACCGGCAACGTCGGTCGCGAAATGCTCAATATCCTGGCCGAACGCGGTTTCCCCGCCGATGAAGTCGTGCCGCTCGCTTCCGCCCGCTCGCAGGGCACGGAAGTCTCCTATGGCGACCGCACGCTGAAGGTCTCGAACCTCGAGAACTACGATTTTTCCGACACGGATATTTGCCTGATGTCGGCCGGCGGCGATGTTTCCAAGAAGTGGTCGCCGAAGATCGGCCAGCAGGGCTGCGTCGTCATCGACAACTCTTCCGCATGGCGCTACGACCAGGACGTTCCGCTGATCGTTCCGGAAGTCAATGCCGATGCGGTTGCGGGCTTCACCAAGAAGAACATCATCGCCAACCCCAATTGCTCCACGGCACAGCTCGTCGTCGCGCTGAAGCCGCTGCATGACTTCGCCAAGATCAAGCGCGTCGTCGTCTCCACCTACCAGTCGGTTTCCGGCGCCGGCAAGGAAGGCATGGACGAGCTGTTCCAGCAGACCCGCGCCGTCTTCGTAGCCGATCCGGTCGAAGCCAAGAAGTTCACCAAGCGCATCGCCTTCAACGTCATTCCGCATATCGACGTCTTCATGGAAGACGGCTACACCAAGGAAGAGTGGAAGGTTCTGGCCGAAACCAAGAAGATGCTCGATCCGAAGATCAAGGTAACCTGCACGGCCGTGCGCGTTCCGGTCTTCATCGGCCATTCGGAATCGGTCAATATCGAGTTCGAAAACGAGATCACCGCCGATCAGGCGCGCGATATCCTGCGCGAAGCGCCGGGTTGCCTCGTCATCGACAAGCGCGAAAACGGCGGCTACATCACCCCGGTTGAATCCGCCGGTGAGGACGCGACCTATATCTCGCGTATCCGCGAAGATGCGACGGTCGAAAACGGCCTCAATCTGTGGGTTGTTTCCGACAATCTGCGCAAGGGTGCGGCTCTCAACGCCGTCCAGATCGCCGAACTCTTGATCAATCGTGGTTTCATCAAGCCCCGCAAGGCGGCAGCCTGATACCATTTTTTAAGGTTCGTTAAGTATAACCCGTCTGTTCTGTGTGGGGCAGGCGGGTTTCATAATTGGCGACGATCACGGCCAGTTTATTTGCAGGCCTTGCTGCCGAAAGGCAATTTAGGCCGCCAAAAGACAGTTTTGGCACCTGAATCATACAGTATTGACGGTTTGGTTCTCGGGAAAAATTCCCCAAAGGATATCGAAGGCAGATTTTGATGCGGGCAATGAAGGTAATTCTGGCTGGTGTGGCCATGGTTTCGGTTCTGGCAGCGACGCCGGTTATGGCTGCGCAATGCGGCAACACTTCGGCGGGCTTCGATGCCTGGGTCGGCGCCTTCAAGCAGGAAGCGGCGGGCCGCGGCGTCAGCGCCTCGGTGCTCGACCGTGCTTTCTCCGGCGTCTCCTACAACCAGGCGACGATCCGCGCAGACCGCGGCCAGCACAGCTTCAAGCTCTCCTTCGAACAGTTCATGCAGAAGCGCGGCGGTCAGACGATCATTTCGCGCGGCAAGACCATGAAGAAGAACAACGCTTCTCTCTTTGCTTCCATCGAGCGCGCCTATGGCGTGCCGGCCGGCCCGCTGCTCGCCATCTGGGGCATGGAAACCGGCTTTGGCGGCTTCATGGGCAACCAGCACACGCTTTCCGCCGTGGCGACGCTTTCTTTCGATTGCCGTCGTTCGGATTACTTCACCGAGCAGCTTTATGCGGCCCTCAAGCTCGTCGGCAGCGGTTCGCTGAACGTCAACGCCAAGGGTGCGGCCCATGGTGAAATCGGCCAGACGCAGTTCCTGCCGCTGAACGTCGTGCGTTACGGCGTTGATTTCGACCGCGACGGCCGTATCGATCTCGTCGGCTCGCGCGCCGATGCGCTGGCCTCCACCGCGAACTTCCTTGTCGGCCATGGCTGGCAGCGCGGCGCCGGTTATCAGCAGGGACAGGCGAACTACGCCGCCATCCAGGGCTGGAACGCCGCAAGCGTCTACCAGCAGGCCATCGCCTTCATCGGCAAGGCGATTGACGGCCAATAAGGCCGCTTTCCACGGGCTAAAATTTCACTTCCGTCATGCCGGTCCCCGGAACAAGCCCGAGGATGATCCGGCATCCAGCCACGGCGCGTCTGCGCCGTGGAGAAGTCTTGCTCGATCAAGGACTTGATCGCGCTGGACCCCGGATCAAGTCCGGGGTGACGAGGCTTTGAAAATCACAGATCCGGGCGACGAAAATCGCCCGTTTTGCTGTCCATCACCCACAATTCGCCGGTCGAAATATCGAACCATGCGCCGTGCAGCTTCACCTTGCCGGCGGTTTCCTGCGCCTTGACGAAGGGGAAGCCGCGCAGATTGGCGATGGAGTTGCGGATGGAAACCCGTTCCAGCGCGGTCTGGCGCTCGGAAGCGGTCATGACATCGTTGCTCTGGATCTGCTCGGCGGCCGACTTGACCATGTTCATCCATTTGCCGATGAAATCGCCCGGCGACAGCGGTTCGAGATTGGGATCGAGCGCTGCCTGAATGCCGCCGCAGCGGCCGTGGCCCATGACGACGATATCCTTCACCTTCAGAACCTGAACGGCATATTCGATAGCCGCCGAAGTGGCGTGGTACTGCCCGTCCGGCTCGAAGGGCGGCACCATGTTGGCGACGTTGCGGACGACGAAAAGCTCTCCCGGTCCGCAGTCGAAAATGGTTTCCGGCGCGGAGCGGGAGTCACAACAGGCAATGAACAGGGTCTGCGGCTTCTGTCCGGTGTCGGCCAGAACGCGGTATCTTTCGCGCTCGTCAACATAGCGGCCGCTCATGAAGTTCTTGTAGCCGTTGAGAAGGGTTTCCGGAAAATCTTTCATCTATCGCAGTACCGTTGTGGTTGGACCGAGATCAAGAAAAGAACTCGGTGCGTTGAAGACCAATCCTTTGGAGCATTTTCGCCTTTCTTCGAACCGCGAAACCGCTCCAACTCCTTGTTTGTCGCATTTCCGGACGGAAAACCGAGGGCCACTTTTCCTGGAAATGCTCTAGCCGCTATTTGCGCTTGCTGCGCGAAGGATGCAAGAGATGGCGCATCTGCACCATTGCCATGGGTGTGGAGAGGCTGGAAGAGTCCGTCTCCAGCGTCAGTTCGTTCATGTCGCGTTTTTTGGTGCGCGCCAGAATTTCGAACACGCTGGCGGTTGCGAGCTGCAGCGCCTTTTCGTCATCCATGCCTTCCAGCAGGCGGGCGAGGAACAGCGCCGACATCAGGTCGCCAAGGCCGTTCGGCGCATTCTCAATGGCGCGATGTTCGGCAAGCAGCGCGTGGCGGCCGCTGAGATAAAGATTGCCGGTGCCGCCCGTCATCATCGGCACGGCTGAGGTGACCAGCATTTTCGGCGGGCCGAGGGCGAGCGCGGCATCCATGATGGCATTGTTGGTCTCGAGCTCCGCGCCGCTCATCCAGGCCAGCTCGTAACGGTTCGGCGTGGCGACGGTTGCAAGCGGGATGAGGTGATCGCGGATGGCTTCTGCGGTCTCGAGCGGAATGTAAAGCCCGCCCAGATCGCCCATGACCGGGTCGCAGGCGTAAATCAGCGCCGGGTTCTTTTCCTTCAGATTGCGGATCAGCCTTGCGACGGAGCGCACCTGCGCGGCACTGCCGAAATAACCGGTCAGAACAGCCTTGACCTCGCCGATCCATTTGGCGTTTTCGAGGTCGGTCATTGCCTTGTCGAAATCGTCGTCCTGAAAGCGCATCCGGGTGGAAGGGCCGTGGCCGGGATGCCAGGGCATGACGATGGTGGGCACCGCCCAGACCGGATAACCGAGTGTCTCCAGCGCAAAGACAGCGGCACGATTGCCGACGGAGCCACGCATGACATGGCTGGAAATGACGATGACGGCGCCCTGTGTATTTTCCTGCATCACGGCCTTCTTGCTTTCAAACGAGGCAGAAAGCCCGCAAGTGCACCCCGCCTTGCCACTGCCCAAAGATCAAGATGCGCTCTCATGACATATCGCAAGGCCGGTTTCCACCGTTAATCCCGCAAGGGTCTGTCCCGCAAAAGCATGGCGCGGTCAGGTTCTCTGTCTCTGCCAGCGCTACCTGCCTGTCATTGCGAGATTGCCGAAGTACTCTATAGTTGTAGCATGCTCGATCTCGTCATTGCCTATTGGCCGCATATCCTTGCCGTTCTCTCGATTTTGATGGGAACCGTGGCGGCCGTGCATGCCACGATGACGAAGGAGGAGGTCCGCTCCGCGCTCGGTTGGGTCGGCGTCATCGTGCTGTCGCCCATCGTCGGCGCGGTCATCTATGCCATTGCCGGCATCAACCGCATTCGCCGGTCCAACATCACGCAGCAGCGGTCCTTCATGCAGGACGAGATCATGGATCGCGTGGCGCGTCTGGATGCCAGCGGCGAGACGATAGCCGCGCGCTTCGGACGCCGGTTCGAGGCGATGAAGACGCTGGGCGACCGGGTGACGCGCCATGCGCTGACGACAGGCAACGGCATAGAGCCGCTGGTGACGGGGGATGCCGCCTATGCCGCCATGCTGGATGCCATCGACGAGGCGAAGCGGTCGATCATTCTCGAAACATATATTTTCGACAATGACCGGATCGGCGCCCGCTTTGTCGCGGCGCTCGAAAGGGCGAAGTTTCGCGGCGTGGAGGTGCGGGTACTGGTGGATGCGGTGGGTGCGCGTTATTCGGTGCCAAGCATCCTGCCGACGCTCAGGGAAAAGGGCATCGTCTGCGATGTCTTCAACGGCAACGTCATCATGGGGCTGCGGCTGCCCTATGCCAATCTGCGCACCCACCGCAAAATCCTCGTGGTGGACGGGCGCATCGCGTTCAGCGGCGGCATGAATATCCGCGAGGGTTTCACCCAGGAATTCGGCGGCGAAAGCCAGTCGCATGACACGCATTTCAAGATCACCGGGCCGGTTGTATCGGATTTTTTCTCCATTGCGGCGGAGGACTGGCGCTTCACGACAAGGGAGCTTCTGGATGCGCCGGTCTGGGATATCGCCATTCCCGATGGCGTGCCGGGCTCGCAGATCGTCGCCCGCGTCTGCTCCTCCGGGCCGGACAAAAGTATCGAGACCAGTCACAAGATGCTGATGGGCGCGTTTTCCGTCGCGCGCTCCTCCATTCTCATCATGTCGCCCTATTTTCTCCCCGATCGGGAGCTTATTTCGGCGCTCATAACCGCAGCAAGGCGGGGAGTCGTGGTGGATATCATCGTGCCGAAAAGCAACAATCTGGTGCTTGTGGACAGGGCGATGACGGCGCAGTTCGACCAGATGCTGAAGAATTACTGCCGCATCTGGCGGGCGACGGGGGCTTTCAATCATTCCAAGCTTCTGGTGATCGACGGGCGCTGGAGCTACATTGGCTCTTCCAATCTCGATCCGCGTTCGCTGCGATTGAACTTTGAGATCGATCTCGAAGTTATGGATGAGGAATTCGCCGCGACAATCGGCGAGCGCATCCGGGATGCACGGGCAACCGCCTTGCCCGTGCGGCTCAGCGAACTGAATGCGCGGCCATTCGTTGTCCGTTTTGTGGAGCGTGTCCTGTGGCTCGCTTCGCCTTATCTTTAGAGTGCGGTGCGTCCGACAGGGCGCTGCGCGAGACCGGAGGCATCGACGCGTGAAAAAGAACGGTTTGCTGGATGATGAAAAAACGGCTTTGACGAAAAACACCAGCCTGTCCGCCTTCGTCATGCAGTCGCTGCGCGACCGCCGCCAGCGCCAGAATGCGGCGCCAGCGACGAAAGATCATTCCTTCCCCGTGATCGCCTCCTACAATGTGCATAAATGCGTCGGCCGCGACCGCAAGTTCGACCCCGATCGCACCAGCCGCGTCATTCAGGAAATCGGCGCTGACATCATCGCCCTTCAGGAAGCGGACAGCCGTTTCGGCGAGCGCACCGGCCTGCTCGATCTCGCGCGGCTGGAGCGGGAAAGCGGCCTTATCCCCGTGCCCGTGCAGGCCGGCGTGAAGGCGCATGGCTGGCACGGCAATGTCGTGCTGTTCAAGGAAGGGGCGGTGAGGGATGTGCATACGCTTAAATTGCCGGGGCTGGAGCCGCGCGGCGCGCTCGTCGTGGAGCTGGATCTCAAACGCGGCGGCACGCTGCGGGTCATCGCCGCCCATTTCGGACTTCTCAGACATTCCCGCGCCCAGCAGGCGAAAGCATTGATCGGCCTTCTGGAAGCACGCAACGAATGCGCGACCATCCTCATGGGAGACCTGAACGAATGGCGTCTCGGCAACGGGTCGTCGCTCAATACGTTCCGGGATGCTTTTGGCGCTTTGCCGCCGGCGGTGCCGAGTTTTCCGTCCAACCTGCCGGTGCTCGCGCTCGACAGGATCATCGCCAATCGTGAAGGGTTGATCGAGCAGGTGGAGGCGCATGACAGCGCGCTGGCGCGCATCGCCTCGGATCATCTGCCGTTGAAGGCCGCAGTGCGGACCGACCTGCTTCCGGCCTGATACCGCTGCGGAAGATATGCCGCAAGCAGGAGACCGGAGCCAGGCACGGGGTAAAGCCGCTACGCCGCCGTCAGATGGCTGCGCGAACGCGCTTCCAGCAACGATGTGCGAATGGCTTCCATCAGTCGCTCACGGTTGTTTCTGGTCTTGCTTCTGTCCAGATTCTGCGCGGAAAGCGCCAGATCCAGACCTTCATGCATCACTATCGAATAGGCAACGGTCGTTGCCCAGTTTTCGTATTCCTGCTCCATCATGCAGCCCCTGAACTAAATCATTTAGTCCGAATCACCCTGTTCTTGAGAATCTACCACAAAATACAAAGCATAAAATAGCATCGTTTCTTGCCGATCCGTCGAGTTGGTGCGGATATATTGATTTTTGGCAGGTTCAATGCGGGACAATATAGGCGATTTTCCCGCTTAAGCATTTGAAACCGATTCTATTTCAGTGGAGTCGCATAGACGTTTCCAGGCATAAAAACGCCGCGCATCGGGGGATGCGCGGCGGGCTTGCTTCGAAGGTGGCGGTGGATGGGAGTGCGGTCTCAGCCGGCCTTTTCGAGCTTGTAGTCCGAATTGGCCGGTTCTTCCTGCTTGTGCTGGATGAGCGGACGATTGCCCGCCAGCCTGCGCACCAGCACGTAGAAGACCGGTGTCATGAAGATGCCGAAGAACGTTACGCCGATCATGCCGGAGAACACCGCGACACCCATGGCCGCACGCATTTCCGCACCTGCACCGGTGGAGACGACCAGCGGCACCACGCCCATGATGAAGGCGAGCGAGGTCATGAGGATCGGGCGCAGGCGAAGCCGGCTTGCCTCGATGGCCGCCTGAAGCGGCGTTCGTCCTTCGAATTCCAGTTCCCGGGCGAATTCCACGATCAGGATCGCGTTCTTCGCCGAGAGACCCACAAGGACGACAAGGCCGATCTGCGTAAAGATGTTGTTATCCCCTCCCGTCAGCCAGACGCCCGTGAGGGCCGCAAGCACACCGAGCGGGACAATCAGGATGATCGCAATCGGCAAGGTGAGGCTTTCATATTGCGCGGCGAGCACGAGATAGACGAGCAGCAGCGCCAAGGGGAAGACCACGATGCTGGAATTGCCGGCCAGAATCTGCTGGTAGGTCAGGTCCGTCCATTCGTAATCGACGCCTGCGGGCAGGGTTTCGGCAAGGATTTTTTCAATCGCCGCCTGCGCCTGTCCCGAGGAGAAGCCCGGTGCCGGACCGCCGTTGATATCGGCCGCAAGGAAGCCGTTATAACGGTTGGTGCGCTCCGGCCCCGTCGTCGCATTTACCTTCAAGAGCGTCGACAGCGGGATCATCTGACCCGATGCGGAGCGAACCTTCAGGCGACCGATATCTTCGGCATGCGCGCGGAACTGGGAATCCGCCTGAACCCGCACGCTGTATGTCCGTCCGAAAGCATTGAAGTCGTTGACATAGAGCGAGCCGAGATAGATCTGCAGCGTCTGGAAGACGTCGCTGACGGATACACCCAGCTGTTCCGCCTTGGCGCGGTCGAGATCGGCGAAGAGCTGCGGCACGTTGATCTGATAGCTGGAGAAGATACCCGCCAGCTCCGGCGTCTGATAGGCCTTGCCGATCACCGCCTTCGTCGCTTCATCCAGCGTCTGATAGCCGTAGCCGGCGCGGTCTTCGATCTGCAGCTTGAAGCCGCCCGTCTGGCCGAGACCGTTGACCGGCGGCGGCGGGAACATGGCGATGAAGGCATCCTGAATGCCCGCATATTTCTGGTTCAGCTGCATGGCGATGGCGCCGCCGGACAGTTCTGGTGTCTTGCGTTTTTCGAAATCATCGAGAACCGCAAAGACGATGCCGGAATTGGAGCCGATGGTGAAGCCGTTGATCGACAGGCCCGGGAAGGCGATGGCGTGGCTGACGCCGGGTGTTTCGAGCGCGATGTCGCTCATCCGCTTGATGACGCTTTCGGTGCGGTCAAGCGTTGCGCCGTCCGGAAGCTGGGCGAAGCCGATCAGGTACTGCTTGTCCTGCGCCGGCACGAAGCCGCTCGGGACGGTGGTGAACATGCCGTAGGTGGCGGCCACCAGCGCCATATAGACCATCATGACAAGGCTCTTGCGCGTCACCAGCCCGCCCACGGTCTTGCCGTAGCCGTTCGAGGCTGCGCCGAAGGCGCGGTTGAAGCCGCGGAAGAACCAGCCGAGGATCTTGTCCATGAAGCGGGTCAGCCAGTCTTTCGGTGCGCCGTGTTCCTTCAGCAGCAGGGCTGCAAGAGCGGGCGACAGCGTCAGCGAGTTGATGGCCGAAATGACGGTGGAGATGGCGATGGTCAGTGCGAACTGCCGGTAGAACTGGCCGGACAGGCCGGAGATGAAGGCAAGCGGCACGAAAACCGCAACCAGCACCAGCGCAATCGCGATGATCGGCCCGGACACTTCGCGCATCGCCTTATAGGTGGCGTCACGCGGCGAGAGCCCGTTTTCGATGTTTCGTTCGACGTTTTCCACCACCACGATCGCGTCATCCACCACGATGCCGATGGCGAGAACGAGCCCGAACAGCGTCAACGCGTTGATGGAAAAGCCGAAGGCATACATGACGGCGAAGGTGCCGATGATCGAGACCGGAACGGCGATCAGCGGAATGATCGAGGCGCGCCAGGTCTGCAGGAAGAGGATGACGACAAGCACCACGAGGCCAACGGCCTCGAGGAGTGTGTCGACAACCTTCTCGATGGAGGAGCGCACGAATTTCGTCGTGTCGTAGACGATTTCGTATTTCACCCCGTCGGGCATTGCCAGCTGCAGATTGTCCATCGTGGCGCGGACATTGTCGGCGATTTCGATGGCATTGGAGCCGGGAGCTTGCAACACGGCGACAGCCACGGCGGGTTCGCCGTCCAGCAGTGAACGCAGCGTGTAATCGGCCGCACCGAGTTCGATGCGGGCGACGTCGCGCAGGCGCGTAATTTCACCATTGGCGCCGCTCTTGACGATGATGTTGCCGAATTCCTCCGGCGTCGTCAGACGGCCCTGGGCATTGACGTTCAGCTGCAGGTCGACGCCGTTCGGGCTCGGTGAAGCGCCGATGACGCCGGCTGCTGCCTGCACGTTCTGCTGGCGGATGGCGTCGGAAACGTCGCTTGCGGCCAGATCATGCTCGGCCACCTTCTGCGGGTCGAGCCAGACGCGCATGGAATAGTCACCTGCGCCGAAGACCTGCACCTGGCCGACACCTTCGATGCGGGCAAGCCGGTCCTTGACGTTCAGCGTCGCATAGTTGCGCAGATAGGTGATGTCATAGGCGTCGGTCTTCGAGACGAGGTTGACGACCATGATGAAGTCGGGCGAGCTCTTGACGGTGGTGATGCCGAGTGCGCGGACTTCCGCCGGCAGGCGCGGTTCGGCCTGCGACACGCGGTTCTGCACCAGCTGCTGCGCCTTGTCAGGGTCGGTGCCGAGCTTGAAGGTCACGGTCAGCGTCAGCACGCCGTCGGACGTCGCCTGGCTGCCCATATAGAGCATGTCCTCGACACCGTTGATCTGTTCTTCCAGCGGTGTCGCGACGGTTTCGGCGATAACGGTCGGGTTCGCGCCGGGATAGGTGGCGCGGACAACGACGGATGGCGGAACGACTTCGGGATATTCCGAAATCGGCAGGGCGCGCATGCCGAGTAGGCCTGCCACCACAATCAGGATCGACAGAACGCCGGCGAATACCGGCCTGTCGACAAAAAATCTGGAAATATTCATATCCAGTCCCTCTCCGGGTCTTTGGGAATGCGAAGGCCGTTCCGGCGGCAATCCTGCCGCCGGTGAAGGCCGGTTCTGTCTGAAGGGGCGTCTCGCGAAAGCGCGGGACGCTTGCTGATCAAAGAGGCGGGTTACTGCGAAGCAGCAACCTTGTCTTCCGCCTGCGGTGCGATGGTCGCGCCGGGGCGAATGCGCTGCAGACCGTTGACGACGATCGTATCACCGGCGGCGAGGCCGCTTTCGATGATGCGCTGGCCATCGGCCGGTGCGCCCGGCTTGATCTGGCGGTAGCTCACCTTGTTTTCGGCATCGACCACGAAGACGAAACGCTTGTCCTGATCCGTGCCGATGGCCCGGTCGCTGATGACGATGCGGTTCTCCGGCTTCGGTTCACCCATGCGTACCCGCACGAACTGGCCCGGAATGAGCCTGCCGTCCGGATTTTCGAAGACGGCGCGGACACCGATGGTGCCGCTTGCCGAATCCACCTGGTTGTCGATCAGGTGCAGCGTGCCCTTGATCGGCGTGCCCTCATCCGAAAGCGTGCCGATTTCCACCGGGATCTGTTCGAGGGCGGGCAGGGCGCCGTCCGTCTGCGGCAGTTCGGCAAGCGCCTTGGCCACGACGCCTTCGCTGGCGTTGAAGCTGGCATAGATCGGGTTGACCGATACCAGTGTCGTGAGCGCCGGCGAGGTCGAGCCGGCGGCGACGAGGTTGCCGGCGGTGATTTCGATACGGCCGACGCGGCCGGAAACCGGGGCGAGGATTTCGGTATAACCGAGATCGAGCTGAGCCGTGGTCAGGGCTGCGCGGGCGGCGCGAAGCTGGGCTTCGGCATCCGCAAACGAGCTTTGACGCTGGTCGAGATCGCTCTGGGAGATGGTGCGATTGTCGGAAAGCCTGCGGCCACGGTCGAGTTCCGTTTTGGCAAGGCTGACCTTGGCTTCGGCCGAAGCAACCTGTCCTTCAGCGCCTGCAACGGCAGCCTGATAAGGGGCCGGGTCGATGGTGAAGAGAGGATCGCCTTCCTTTACCAGCGCGCCTTCGCGGAAATGCACGGCCTTGATCTGGCCGGCGACGCGGGAGCGGATCTGCACCCGGTCAACGGCTTCGAGACGGCCGGAAAACTCTTCCCAGCGCATGACGTCGCGGCTTTCCACCTTGGCGACGGTGACCGGGATCGCCGGCGTTTCGGCAGGCGTGGAGGCGGCCGTGGCATTGCGGCTGGTGGGGAGGTCGAAAAACAGTGCTGCGGCTGCAACGGACATAGCAAGCCCGATACCGGCGCCCGTCAGGGCCCGGCGCTTTGTGTTCAGCGTCATGGGTTTCTCCTTGGCTCCCGATCAGGAGCCGGTCAGTTTCTCTATCTCTTTGCTTTTTCGCATTTCCGGACAGGAAACCGGGGTCCACTTTTCCTGGAAATGCTCAAACTCTTTAGTTCTGTCGCATTTCCGGACGGAAAACCGGTGGCCACTTTTCCTGGAAATGCTCTCGATGCGGTATTCAGTGTTTCAACTGGTCAACGAAGGTCTTGAACTCCGAACAGACGGATGAAACCCATCCGCCGCCCTCTCCTTGATAAAGCCCCGTCCAGCCGACGCCGGCGGGGAAAACATGCTGCCGGACGCTGACACCGGAGGCGATGAGGCGGTCTGCATAATTGACCGTTTCGTCGCGCAGAGGGTCGTCCTCGGCGGTAAAGATCAGCGCCGGTGCCACCCGGTTCAGCCGCGTGCACTGGCAGGGCGCGGCATAGGGGTGGAAAAACCCGCACGCCTTGGCAAGGTAATGGCTCCAGCCATCGGCCCAGCGCTGGCGCATGCCGATCCTGTCCGCATCGCGGAAGGATTCCGTCGTCATCATCGGGTCGATCATGGGCGACAGAAGAATCTGGCCTGCGAGTTTGCCCGGCATGCGGTCGCGGGCCTTCAAGGCAAGCCCCGCCGCCACATTGCCGCCAGCCTCTTCGCCGGCCACGAACAGCAGCGATTTCGCGCCGCCATAATGCTTGCGGTCCCGGCTCAGATGATCGAGCGCCTCATAGGCGCAATCGATGACCATCGGAAACTCGTTGCCGGACGGCTTGCTATAGTCGGCTTCCACGACCACTGCGCCGCTTTCCGCAAGCGCGCGGGCCACCGGAAGCTCGGGGCAATTGCCGCCCGGCTCGAGACCGGGTTCCAGAAACGATCCGCCGCGCAGATAAAGCACGACAGGCGGATGGCTGCAGAGGCAGGAACCTTCATAACGGCGCACGGAGAGCTTCGACGCGGACGTCTCGCTACCCATATTTTCCCAATGCGCGTTCATGACTCCAAATCCTTTGCGCCGCCACTTAAAGCGTGTTGCGATCCTTCGGATACGCTCCTGCGCTTTAAGTTTTTATCTTGCCGCATGTCGTCACCGCAAAACCGCAACGCACTTTTGCGCGACATGCTTGAGGGCGGATCATATTGCAAAATCTGAAATCCATATTATTGTTCGGATCGAAACGATCAAGCATGCAAATTTGAAAACACTATTCCGAAATCACGGATAATCATATCTCCGAGGCAGTGAATGGATCAGCTCTCCGCCATGCGGGTTTTTACGCGGGTCGTGGAAACCGGCAATTTCAGCCGCGCCGCCACCGCGCTGAACATGCCGAAAACCACTGTCACCAATATGGTGCAGGCGCTGGAGGCGCATCTGCACACCACACTTCTTAACCGCACCACGCGTCGGGTGATGCTGACAACGGACGGCGCTCTCTATTATGAGCGGGCCTCACAGATTTTATCGGAAATCGAAGAACTTGACGGTAGCATGTCCAGCGCGCAGGTGCAGCCCTCCGGCCGGTTGCGGGTGGAAATGGCCGGTGTCTTCGCGGACTTGGTGGTTATCCCACATCTTTGCGAATTTTACCAGCGTTATCCGCAAATCCGTCTCGATCTCGGTGTCGGCGACCGTCTGGTCGACTATATCGCGGAGAATGTCGACTGTGCGCTGCGGGTCGGCGTGCTGCGCGATCAGTCGCTGATTGCCCGTAAAGTCGGCGAACTCCGGTTCGAGACATTCGCCTCTCCGTCCTACATCGAAAATTTCGGCATGCCGCAAGAACCGGAGGATCTGGAGAAGGAGCATTATTCGGTGGGCTACCTCAATGCCACCACCGGCCAGATCATGCCGGCCTCCTTCGACAATGGCGTGCGCAGCGTCGAGCTGACCCCGAATTATGTCGTCTCGGTCAATGACAGCCGCACCTATCTCAATGCGGCGCTGGCCGGCATGGGCATCGTGCAGCTTCCCGTCTTCATGGTGAAGGATGCGCTTTCGCGGGGCGAGCTGGTGCCGGTGCTTTCCGAATGGCGGCGCGAGGCCATGCCGATCTATGTGGTCTATCCGCAGACCCGGCATGTAACCAACAAGGTCCGCGTTTTTGTCGACTGGCTGGCCAAGCTGATGCACGGTCTGGTCTGAGGCGGCCAGTCACCGCCCGACCCTTGCCGCGACAAAATCGATGAAGGCGCGCACGCGGGCGGCCAGGTGTTCGTGACCGGCATAAACCGCGTGGATCACTTCCATTTCCTCGGCATTATAGTCTTCCAGCACCGGCACGAGCAGGCCCGCCTCGATATCCGGCTCGATATGAAATTCGCCGACTCTTCCCAGCCCCAAGCCCGTCAGGCAGAGCCTTCGCATGGCCATGCCGCTGTTGATCGAGACGTTGCCCGTTACGGGCAGGCGGTAGACTTCCGTAGAACCGGGGTTGCGAAACGCCCATTCGTTGAGGCTGCGGCTGAAATTGAAGCTGAAGCAATTGTGCCGCGCCAGATCCTGCGGTTTTTCCGGCATGCCGTGTCGTTCGATATAGGCGGGGGAGGCGACGATGACGCGACGGACTTCCTTCAGCTTTCTCGCCTTCAGGGATGAATCTCCCATCGCGCCCGAGCGGATGGCGATATCGGTGCGTTCCTCGATCAGGCTGATGACGCCGTCGGTCAGCGAGATATCCAGCTCGATTTCCGGATAAAGCGACAAAAATTCCGGCGCAAGCGGCAGGAGATAACGTTCGCCGAAGCCCAGCGTGGCGTTGACGCGCAAAAGGCCGCGCGGCACCACCTTGCCGCCGCTCGCCACGATCTGCTCGGTCTCGGCTATGTCGGCGAGAATGCGCCTTGCCCGCGCAAGATAGACTTCGCCCTCCGGTGTAAGCGTGACAAGCCGGGTGGAGCGGGCAAGCAGCCGGGTGCCGAGGCGGTCTTCGATACGTGTGACAAGCTTGCTCACCGCCGAGGGTGAAAGCTTCAGCCTGCGCCCGGCGGCGGAAAAGCTGCCGAGTTCGGCCGCCGCCACGAAGACTTCCATTTCTCCGGCCCTGTTGTCCATCGCCGCACCGCCTGTGAAATCAATTCAAAGGTATTTATCCGACCTTGCCGATTATCATGCAAGTCCCCTTCGCCCATATTGCGTCCATAGATTTGATCCAACCGGACGGCGTCGCTGTCCAAACGATCCAAACCGACAGCATCGCTGTCCAGAACGCCCGCGATCCCGCTCCGGGCGAAGAGGTATTCGTCATGCCATTGGCCATATTTGCCCTGACGATCGCGGCCTATGCGATCGGCACCACGGAGTTCGTGATTGTCGGTCTTCTGCCGACCGTCGCGACCGATCTCCACATCACCCTGCCGCTTGCCGGCCTCATCGTCAGCGTTTATGCGCTGGGCGTCACCTTCGGTGCGCCGATCCTGACGGCGCTGACCGGCAGGATCGAACGAAAGCCGCTGCTGCTCGGCCTGATGGCCCTGTTCGTCATCGGCAACAGCGCGGCCGCCCTGTCGCCCAGCTATGAGATGCTGCTTGTCGCCCGCGTCATCGCCGCCTTCGCCCATGGCGTCTTCTTCTCGGTCGGCTCCACCATCGCCGCCGATCTCGTGCCGGAAAATCGTCGCGCCTCGGCCATTGCTATGATGTTCATGGGGCTGACGGTCGCCATCGTCACCGGCGTTCCGCTCGGCACCTATATCGGGCAGGTCTTCGGCTGGCGTGCGACCTTCTGGGTCGTTGCCGCCCTTGGCGTCATCGCCTTCTTCGGCATTGCGACGCTTCTGCCGAACACGCTCAAGAAGGCGCCGCCGGCGAGCCTCTTCGATCAGGTCCGTGTTCTCGGCTCCGGTCGCCTGCTCATCGTTTTCGCCATGACCGCGCTCGGTTACGGCGGCACCTTCGTCGCCTTCACCTTCCTTGCGCCGATCCTGCAGGATGTCACCGGCTTTTCTGAAAAGAGCGTCAGCCTGATCCTCGTGCTCTATGGCATCGCCATTGCGGCCGGCAATATCGGCGGCGGCAGGATCGCCAACCATAACCCGGCCAGGGCGCTGATCGGCCTCTTCCTGGCGCAGGCCATCGTGCTGCTCGTCTTTTCCTTCGCCGCCTTCTCGCCGGTGCTGACGCTGATCACGCTTGCCGCGCTCGGCTTCCTGTCCTTCGCCAATGTTCCCGGCCTGCAGCTTTATGTGGTGCAGCTTGCCAAGGAACATCGCCCCGGCGCCGTCGATGTCGCCTCGGCGCTCAACATCGCCGCCTTCAACCTCGGCATCGCCATTGGCGCATGGCTTGGCGGTCTGGTGGTGGAATCGCCGATGGGTCTTGCCGCAACCCCGTGGGTCGGCGCCATCCTCGTCGCCGTGGCCCTGCTCCTGACCCTCTGGAGCAGCACGCTCGACCGCCGCGCCGCGCTGACGCTGAAAACCGCCTGAACTTTTCATAAAATTCCCGGCCGCTCCCAAGTCGGCCGGGCCACTTCAAAGGAGAAAATATATGTTTGATGTTACCGCAAATGGCGCTTCGATCCCGGCGCTGGGTTTCGGCACGTTTCGTATTCCCGGTGCCGATGTGCTGCGCATCGTTCCCCATGCGCTGAAAGCCGGTTTCCGCCATATCGATACCGCCCAGATCTACGGCAATGAGGCCGAAGTCGGGGAAGCTATCGCTGCTTCGGGTGTGGCACGGGGCGACGTGTTTCTGACCACCAAGGTCTGGGTCGAAAACTACAGGCACGATGCCTTTCTCGCCTCCGTGGATGAGAGCCTGAAAAAGCTGAAGACCGATTATGTCGACCTGCTGCTGCTGCATTGGCCGAACGAGGCGGTTTCGCTTGCCGAACAGATCGGTGCACTGAACGCGGTGAAGGAAGCGGGCAAGGTTCGCCATATCGGCGTTTCCAATTTCAGCACGGCGCTGATGGCCGAGGCGGTGAAGCTGTCCAAGGCCCCGATCGTGACCAACCAGATCGAATACCACCCCTATATCGATCAGGACGTGGTTATCGCCGCGGCAAAGGCCGCCGGCATGTCGGTGACGGGTTATTACGGCATGGCCGACGGCAAAGTGTTTAACGATCCGGTGCTGAAGGAAATCGCCGCAGGCCGTGGCAAGTCCGTGGCGCAGGTGGTGCTGCGCTGGCTCGTGCAGCAGCAGGGTGTCATCGCACTGTCGAAGACGGTCAGCGAAGCCCGCGTCGATGAAAATCTCGCCATCTTCGATTTCGAGCTTTCCGCCGATGAAATGGCGGCGATCCGTGCGCTTGCCAGGCCGGATGGTCGCATCGTTTCGCCGGAAGGGCTTGCACCCGTCTGGGACAAGGCCGCCTGACGATAAAGGACCGGGGAGGAAGCGCCCTTCCCGGTTTCCCCATGTATGGGAAATCCTCGCGCATTTCGCACGGTGATGCGCGTCACAGCCCATGGAAACGACGCGTCTCACATCGGGTGCAGTGAAGATATATCTGCCTGTTCTGGAAATTTGGAGCGGGCGAAGGGATTTGAACCCTCGACCCCAACCTTGGCAAGGTTGTGCTCTACCCCTGAGCTACACCCGCTCAAATCCACCGGTCCGGGGTAGTTCGCTGAACCGTGGGCCACCGAAGCGGCGACGGGTGCTATATCGCTCAATCGTTTTTGGAATGCAACAGTTTCTTTTGCGGTTTCGGTGGAAATCCGCCTGTCTGCGGATTTATCTGAAATCTGGCGGCCATCACGGGCTGACGCGAAGGGAATTTCTACTGAAGATATTGTTTCAGCTGGTTTTTATCTCCCTGTCACGAGGGTGGCGGCCGGCGGGGAGGCCAGAAAATAACCTATTTACATTTGGTTAAAATCTGATTCGACAAGTGATTCGTTCGGGTGTACAAATTTCCTGTCCACGAAAAAATCGAAACGATATTGGGAACGATACTTGGCATATCATCATCGGGAGGATGAGCCTTGTCGTACGCAGCTTTTGAAAGAGTTGGCGCACAATTGTCGCCAGAACAGATCACCGATCTACAGAATATTTTCGATGGCGTATGTTTCGAGTGCCTTCAAGATCGCAGCAGCCATGTTGCCAATGAGTGCGCAGCGGTTTTGATCCGAAGCGCCCAGCGCGGCATTCTCGACCATGAAATGTTGCGCGACATAGGGCTTGCGGTCTTACGTCGGCATTGATTGCGCCATTCCGTTAAAAAAAAGCGCCCGGGTATCTCGGGCGCTTTGCTGTTTGGGCAGGCAAGAGCCGTTTCCCGCTCAGCTCTTTTCCTGCACATGCGCTTCGAGGAACCACAGCGACTTGTCGAGATCGCGCGAGGCTGCGGTGAAGATATCCGCCGTCGTTGGGTCGCCCGCCTCGTCGGAATCGTCGATAGCCTTGCGGATCATGTTCGCGACTTCGCCATAACGCTCGATCAGTTCGTCGAGATGGTCGTGGATCTTGTAGATATCGGTCGGATAGGCCTTGAGCTTCGTCGTGGACGAGACGGCTTGCAGGCTGCCGAGTGCCGTGCCGCCAAGCTGGACCACACGCTCTGCGATGGTGTCGCCGTGATTGTCGAGCTGGGTGCGGAAAGTGTCGAGAAGCTCATGCACGGCGATGAATTGTGGGCCCTTGAGGTTCCAGTGCGCCTGCTTGGTGATGAGTGCAAGGTCGATCACCGAGGCCAGCGATTCGTTGAGAATGCCGATCACGGTCGACTTGGCGTTGGAAGGCAGGTCGTTCTTCGTCTTGTGCGTCTTCATCGATGTCTCCTGAAGTTGCGGACGGAATGCCGCTTTGGAAAAGTCCGTCGTTTAACGTCCGGGCCTGTGGCCCTGTTCCATGCTAAGCACTGGGACAGCAAAAATCCTGCACAATCATCATGTCATTCGTAAAACAGGCAGATGCGCCGGCCGTCTATCTCATTGACGCGGATCGGCATGTCGTAGATGTCCTTGAGGACGTCCGGACGGATGATCTGTTCCGCCGGCCCCTGATGGCAGATGCGGCCTTCGCGCATGGCGATGATGGTGTCTGAATACCAGGAGGCGAAGTTGATGTCGTGCAGCACCAGAACCACGGTCTTCTTCAGCTCGTCGGCGGCGCGGCGCATGATCTTCATCATGCTGGAGGCGTGTTTCATGTCGAGATTGTTGAGCGGTTCGTCGAGCAGCACGTAATCGGTATCCTGGCACAGCACCATGGCCACGAAGGCGCGCTGGCGCTGGCCGCCGGAAAGTTCGTCCAGAAACCGGCCGGCAAGGGTTTCGAGATGCAGATATTCCAGCGCCCGGTCGATATGGACCTTGTCCTCGATGGTGGGGCGGCCCTTGGAATAGGGGTAACGGCCGAAACCGACGAGGTCGCGCACTGTCAGGCGTGAGGAGATGTGGTTGTCCTGCCGCAATATGGAGAGCCGCTTCGCCAGTGTATCGGAAGGGGTTTTCGTGACATCCAGACCGTCGACGGTCACCGTTCCGGCATCCATCGACATCAGCCTTGCGACGATGGAGAGCAGCGTCGATTTTCCCGCACCGTTCGGCCCGATGATGGAGGTGACGCCGCCTGCCGGAATGGAGACGGAGACGCCATCAACGACGAGGCTGTCGCCATAGGATTTGCTGATCTGACTGGCGATTATCATCGCGCACCCCGCTTCAAAATAAGACCGATAAAGACAATGCCGCCGAGAAATTCGATGATGATCGAGAGCGCCGTATCGAAGGCGAAGACCCGCTCCAGCACCACCTGGCCGCCAACGAGGCAGATCACGGCGATGAGGATCGCCGCCGGCAGCACATAGGCGTGTTTGCCGTTGCCGGCGAGATAATGGGCAAGGGCTGCGACCAGCAGGCCGAAGAACATGACCGGGCCGACGAGCGCCGTGGAGACGGCGACGAGCACGGAGACCAGCACGAGGATGACGGTGACCGTGCGCTTATATTCAACCCCGAGGCTGATGGCCGTCGCGCGGCCGAGCGAGAGGACGTCGAGCGTGTGCATCAGCCTGAGCCCGATGATGGTCACCACGCCGATGATGATGGCGGAGACGGCAAGAAGCGTCGGATCGATGGAATTGAAGCTGGCGAACAGCACATCCTGCAGCACCGTATATTCATTGGGGTCCAGCACGCGCTGCATGAAGCCCGAGAGGCTGCGGAAGAAGACGCCGAAAACGATGCCGACCAGCACGAGAAGATGCAGGCTGCGTTCCGCGCCGACGAAAAGCCAGCGATAGAGCAGGGCGGAAAAGGCGACGAGCAGGGTGGTTTCGGCGAGAAACTTCAGTTGCGGATCGATCATGACGACCGTTGCCGAGCCGAAAACGAAGATCAGCCCGGTCTGCATCAGCACGTAAAGCGAATCGAAACCCATTACCGAAGGGGTGAGGATGCGGTTGTTGGTGACCGTCTGGAACAGCACGGTAGAGACCGCGATGGCATAGGCCACCAGCAGCAGCGACAGAAGCTTGATGCCGCGAAACGGCAGCACGAAGCTCCAGCTGCCCTTGGCGCCCAGCGTCATGAAGGCAGCCATGGAGATGAGTGCGAATGCCGCAAGCACGAGCAGAACGGTTTTTGCACGCCGGTCGGGATGTCTCTCACGCATGGTGGCGTTTCCGCAGCAGGAGATAGAGGAACAGCGCGCTGCCAATGACACCGACCACGGTTCCGATGGGTATCTCGTAAGGCGCGCGCACGGTTCGGCCGATGATGTCGCAGGAAAGCACGAAGACCGCGCCGAGCGTCGCCACCCAGGGCACGGAGCGGCGCATATTGTCGCCGATCATCAGGCTGACGACATTCGGCACGATCAGCCCGAGAAAGGGGATCATGCCGACAGTGACGACGACGACTGCGCTGACCAGCGAGACAATGGTGAGGCCGAGCGCCATGACCCGACGATAGTTGAGGCCGAGATTGGTGGTGAAATCGCGGCCCATGCCGGCGACGGTGAAGCGGTCGGCGGCGAGATAGGCGGCGATGGCGAAGAGGAAGCCGATCCACAGCAATTCATAACGGCCGCGCAGCACGCCGGAAAAATCCCCCGTCATCCATGCGCCCAGCGATTGCAGCAGATCAAAACGATAAGCGAAGAAGGTGGTGACGGCGGAAATGACGCCGCCCAGCATGATGCCGATCAGCGGCACCAGCAGCACGTCGCGCAGCGGCACTTGCCTGAGGATACGCAGGAACAGCGCGGTGCCGGCGAGCGCGAAGACGGCGGCCACCAGCATTTTGCCGAAGATCGGCGTGTCCGGCGCCAGCAGGGTGACGGTGAGCAGGCCGAGGCCGGCGGATTCGGTGGTGCCCGCCGTCGAAGGCTCCACGAAGCGGTTACGCACCAGCATCTGCATGATGAGACCGGCAATCGCCATCGAGCTTCCGGCCAGTATCAGCGCCAGCGTGCGCGGAATGCGGCTGACGAGCAGCACGCGCAGCGCGTCTGCACTCGTGTCCGGTGCGAAAAGCGTTGTGAGCGAAACGTTGCTCACGCCGACGAACAGGCTGACGATGGCGAGCGTCAAGGCCAGAAGAAGGGCAAGGATGAGGGACAGGGATTTCACGTTGGCGATTTTTCGAAAATGGTGAAAGCTCCCGGTGGCTTGGCAGGCTGTCGAAACAGGTGTCCGACCTCTCCTTTGTCATCCTCGGGCTTGACCCGAGGATCCACAACCTGACGCGCGATGGATCCTCGGGTTAAGCCCGAGGATGACGTCGGGTGTGGAGCAGCCTTCAGGATCGGATGCCCGGCAGTCTTTACGACTTCTTCTCGGAGACGGCCTTGTAGACCTGATCGAGTAGGGTGGAGAGCGCCGTATAACCGCTGCTGACGATATAGGCCGCCTGCGGATCGAGATAAACGATCTGCTTTTTCTTCCAGGCATTGGTCTGGTGCACCAGTTCGTTATCCAGCACCTGCGCGGCCGCCTTGCCCGGATCGGTGGCGCGGCCGATGCCGGCATCGCGGTCGATCACGAACAGCCATTCGGGGTTGACCTCGGCCAGATATTCGAAGGAGACGACATCGCCGCGGTCGAAACGGTCGTCGATGTCGGCGGCGACCGGCTTGAAGCCGATTTCGGTGTGCAGCCAGCCGGTGCGAGAGCTCGGGCCATAAACGCCGACCTTGCCGGCATTGGTGACGAGGATCATCGCCGTGCCGGAATTGGGCGCGATTTCCTTCAGCTTCGCCACTTTTTCATCGATGGCGGCGTCGAGCTTCTTGGCTTCTTCCTGCTTGCCGAAGATATCGCCGAGCTTGGTGATGTTGGCTTTGACGCTACTGATGAATTCCTTGGAATCCACCGACATGTCGATGGCGGGTGTGATCTTCGAAACGTCCGGATATTTCGCCCGCGAACGTCCGCCGACGATGACGAGATCGGCCTCTGCCGCATTGATCGCCTCATAATCGGGCTCAAACAGCGTGCCGACCTTCAGATATTTGCCGTCGGCATATTTCTGCAGATAGGTGGGCAGGTTGGAGCCGACGACACCGGCGGGCTCGACGCCGAGCGCATCGAGATTGTCGAGCGAGGGAATATCGAGAACCAGAACCTTCTTCGGCGCCGCCTTCAGCACGGTCTCGCCCTGCGCGTGCTTGATCGTCATTTCTTCGGCACTTGCCGTCATCGCGCCGAGGCTGAAGGCCGCTGCCGCCAGCAGCCGAAGGGGGAAGGTGAAGTTGATGGCCACTTATATGTCCCTTGCACTATGTTCCGAGCCGGCGGAAACGATCCCACCGGGTTAACTTGATGTTGATGATCAGCTTTATTGGCAAGGTCGGCGGAAATCAAAATTATGTTTTAGAACGGTTCTGAATTGCGGTGAGCGGGAAATGTGTGGGTGGAAAAGCATGGCCTGCAATCTGTCCGGACGTCATCCTCGGCCTTGTGCCGAGGATCTAATCACGTTGAACAAATCGATAGGTCGCAGATCCTCGGCACAAGGCCGAGGATGACGGAAGCACCGTTTTCGCACACGTCGCTAACCCGGTCTGTATCCGCACGTCTCAATCCGGCGGCCAGTCGCCGACGATTTCGCGCCTCTCCAGTTTCAGCGACCGATCCGGTTGCACGCGGTAGGTTTCGATCGCCAGCCGCCCGTCGCCCATCACGAATTCATTGCTGAGCGTGCTGCCGATGGGGGATTTGGTCAGTTTGGTGCGAGGCTGTCCGCCATAGGTGATGCTGCCGGGAATGGGCTCGACATCGGGGGCGGTGGTGCAGCCGGCAAGCGCCAGAACCATCATGATCGCAATCGTGCGCATGTTTTTCTCCTACGGTTGGCTCAATTCTATCATGGGCGTGCGTGCATCACACATCCCGTTGGCGCGAATAAAAAAGGCCCCGCATCCGAAGATACGGGGCCAGTTGCCTTGGGAGGTTCCTGGTTTCTCAGTCCTCGTTGGCGGCAAGCTGCGTCAGCACCTCGCCACGGCCGCGGATACGCATGATGAGCGGGATGATGAAGGCGGCGGCTGCCACGATGAAGAGGCCAACGGCAATCGGCGAGGTGAACAGCACCGTCGGGTCGCCCTGGCCGATGGCAAGAGCGCGGCGCAGCTGCTGTTCCGCAAGCGGGCCGAGGATGAGACCAACGACCGCAGGCGCAATCGGATAACCGAAGATGCGCATGATATAGCCAAGGATACCGAAGGCGAGCAGCATGCCGAGTTCGAAGACCGACGGGTTGGCGCCGATGGTACCGAGCGTCGCAAACAGCAGGATGCCGGCATAAAGCCAGGGCTTCGGAATGGTCAGCAGCTTCACCCACAGGCCGACGAGCGGCAGGTTCAGAACCAGCAGCATCAGGTTGGCGATGAACAGGCTGGCGATCAGGCCCCAGACGAGCTGCGGATTGGTAGCGAACAGCAGCGGGCCGGGCTGAAGGCCATATTGCTGGAAGCCGGCGAGCATGATGGCGGCGGTCGCCGTCGTGGGCAGGCCGAGCGTCAAGAGCGGCACCAGCGTACCGGCGGCGGAGGCATTGTTGGCGGCTTCCGGACCGGCGACACCTTCGATGGCGCCATGGCCGAATTCTTCCGGATATTTGGTCAGCTTCTTTTCGGTGGCATAGGACAGGAAGGTGCCGATTTCAGCACCGCCCGCCGGCATGGCGCCGATGGGGAAGCCGATCAGCGTGCCGCGCAGCCACGCTTTCCAGGAGCGTGCCCAGTCCTGCGCGCTCATCCAGACGGAGCCTTTCACGGCTTCGACCTTGTCCGGGCCGGTGCTGCCCTGAGCGACGATGAACAGCGTTTCGCCGATGGCGAACATGGCCACCGCAAGCGTCGTCACTTCCACGCCGTCGAGCAGGTCGGGAATGCCGAAGCTCATGCGGGTCTGGCCGGTCAGCTGGTCGATGCCGACGATGGCAAGGGCAAAGCCGATGAACAGCGAGGTAAGGCCGCGCAGCGCCGAATCCCCGAAGGCGGAGGAAACGGTGACGAAGGCGAGCACCATCAGCGCGAAATATTCACGCGGGCCGAAGACCAGCGCCAGCTTGACGATATAGGGCGCGATGAAGGCGAGCGCGATGGTGGCGATGAGGCCGGCGACGAAGGAGCCGATGGCGGCGGTGGCAAGGGCCGGACCGCCTCTGCCCTTGCGGGCCATCTTGTTGCCTTCGAGCGCGGTCACGATCGAGGCGCTTTCGCCCGGCGTGTTGAGCAGGATCGAGGTGGTCGAGCCGCCATACATGCCGCCATAATAGATGCCGGCGAACATGATGAGCGAACCGGCGGGATCGAGCCTATAGGTAACGGGCAGAAGCAGCGCCACGGTCAGCGCAGGTCCGATGCCGGGCAGAACGCCGACGGCGGTGCCGAGCGTGACGCCGATCAGCGCATAGAGCAGGTTCATGGGTTGTGCGGCAACCTCAAGACCGTGCAGCAGGAATTCAAAGGTACTCATGGACAGATGTCCCCCAAGTGGACCCGATGGGCGGGCGGAACGACTGGCTTTTGCGTCATCGCGCGCCAATTGTTCCTGTGATCTCGAATTTTGGTCGGAATGGCTGTTAGAAGAGCAGCCGTTCCAGAGGCCCGGCGGGCAGTGAAAGCTGCAGCAGCCGCGCGAAGATGAACCAGATGAAGAAGCTCAGGGCGATGCCGATGGGGATCGAATACCAGAGCTTGCGTTTGCCGAAGGCGCGCGCCGTAAAGGCGAAAAGCAGGCCGGTGGCAATGGAGAAACCCGCGACGTTGAGCAGCAACATCTGCGCGGCAAGGCCGGCGACGACCCAGATAACCGGGGCGATTTCCTGTTTGTCGCGTTCGGGAAAATCGCCGCGCCAGGCTTCGATGGCCGTCCACAGCGCCAGGCCGACGAGACAGAAGCCGATGGCATAAGGCACGGTTGCCGGGCCGACCGGCGAATAACCGGTGACGCTGGCGAGACGGGCGCTGTCCCAGAAGATCACGCAGGCGATGATGACGAGGAAGATGGCGATCGCCAGCGCCGCCCAGTCAGGGCGGCGCTTTTGATGCTGCGAAGGGTTGGAACCCTGGCTCATTTTACCAGTCCGATGTCTTTGAGGATGGCGGCGGTGGCGTCGGTATCCTTGGCGAGCTGCGCCTTGAATTCGTCACCGGCGAGATAGGTGTCCATCCAGCTCTTGGTCTTCAGGGTTTCCTGCCACTTGGCGGACTTCACCAGCTTTTCGATGTCGGCATTGACGGCCTTTTCCTGTTCCGGCGTCAGGCCGGGAGGAGCAGCGACCATGCGCCAGTTCTGGACGACGACAT
This sequence comes from Agrobacterium leguminum, assembly GCF_005144435.2. NCBI lineage: Bacteria > Pseudomonadati > Pseudomonadota > Alphaproteobacteria > Hyphomicrobiales > Rhizobiaceae > Agrobacterium > Agrobacterium leguminum. The sequence goes on along the minus strand of NZ_CP120211.1, from coordinate 2,186,246 downwards.
CAAGGCCGCTTTCCTTCAACGTCGGCGCATCGACGCCTTCCAGCTTCTCTTCGCTGGAGACCGCGAGCAGGCGCAGCGTGCCGGCCTTTACCTGGCTTTCGAATTCGCCGTAGCTCGAAATACCGGCCGTCACCTGCGAGCCGAGGATCGAGGCAAGCGCTTCGCCGCCGCCGGAATAAGCGATGTAGTTGATCTTGGTCGGATCGACGCCAGCCGCCTTGGCGATCAGGCCAACGGCGATATGGTCGGTGCCGCCGGCGGAGCCGCCGCCCCAGGAAACGCTGCCCGGGTCCTTCTTGAGCTGGTCGACGAGGTCGCCAATGGTCTTCAGCGGCGAGGACGCCGGAACGACGATGGCTTCATATTCGCCGGTCAGACGGGCGATCGGCGTTACTTCCTTGAGCGTGACGGGCGCGTTGTTGGTGAGGATCGCGCCGACCATCACGTAACCGCCGACAATGAGGGCGTTCGGGTTGCCCTTCTGCTGGCTGGCGAACTGCGCAAGACCGATGGTGCCGCCGGCGCCCGGTACGTTCTGCACCTGAACGCTCTTGGAAATGCCTTCTTCCTGCAGCACGGTCTGCAGGGAGCGCGCGGTCTGGTCCCAGCCGCCGCCGGGATTGGCCGGGGCGATGATGGTGTAATCCGCTGCAACCGCCGGAAGCGCGATCACGCCCGCCAGGAATGTGCCGATAAGAAAATGCTTCACTTGGAAAACCCTCCTCAGGATGCCCTTTTTGGGCGTCGTTTTTCGTTTATGCGGGGGGCTTTTCGGACGCGTCTGCGCCGGCGCTGAATGCTCAGCGTGGGGCCTTGGCAATCCTGGATTTCCTCCCGCATCTTCTTCCGCCTCCACGGAATGAAGAAGAATTGCAGAGCATCACAGAAAGCTGTCATCTAACTGACGCTACGCAAGTCCTTGCGCATTTACTCTCTATTAATTTGTGTCGGGCGTCTACTGTGGCGTGTGGGATGGCCTTGTTTTGCGCCTTTGAAGCTTGCTTCACACCCTCATTCCTGTGCTTGTCACAGGAATCCAGCCGACGCGCGTCTGCGCGGCGAGAAGAGTCCTTTCAGCCCAAGGACTTGGGCTGGCTAGATTCCTGTGACGAGCACAGGAATGAAGGGGGGAACCTACTGCGACCGCAACGCCTCGTTCCAGCGCTCGATCAGGCGGCTGCGCTTGACCTGATCCAGATAGACCATCAAGCCGGGGCTGACGGGGACCGGGCGCAATTGTGCGCCGTGGATGGCCTGCATGGTGTTGGCGGTGTTTTCGCCCGCCACTTCCGGGCTGACGGCCGGGATCTGCAACTGCCGGGCCATGATCGTCTGGCCCTCCTTCGACATGAAGAATTCCAGATAACGGCGGCCGAGCGCCGGGTTGGCGGCGGCTTCCGGCACCAGACCGATGCGCGACATGACGACGGTATAGTCTTTCGGCAGCACGATGCCGACATCGGGGTGGCGCGAGGCCCAGTCGGCCGCATAGGAGCCGAGAATATTGTAGCCCAGCACGAAGCGCCCGTCGGAGACGCGCTCGAGAATGGCCGAGGAGGTGGAATAGACCTTCACGCCCGCCGCACCCATGGCCTTGATGACGTTCCATATATCGCCGAACTGCTCCTGATCGCGCGACATGAACAGGAAACCGACGCCGGAGCGTTCGATGTCGTAAGTGGCGATGCGGCCATGCACCTCCTTGGCGTGGCGTTCGAGATAATCGACGAATTCGGCGCGGCTGGCTGGCGGTTCTTCGGTGGTGAAGCTCGGCTTGTGATAAACGAAAACCGCCGGCTCGAAGGTCAGCGCATAGGCGGTGTTGCGCCAGTTCGCCCAGGCCGGCCAGCGGGCGCTCATGGCGAGGTCGGAACGCTGGGCATAACCGTCATTGCTCAGTTTCACCTGCAAATCCATGGCGGAGGAAAAGGCGAAATCGGCGGTTTTTTTGCCCGCATCGGTTTCTTTGACGATGCGGTCGTAAATCTCGCCGGTCAGCATATCCTCATAATGGACGGCGATATCGGGATTGGCCTTCTGGAAACCCTCGATCATCGGCGTTGCAAGCGGCTCATCCAGCGAGGAATAGACCACCAGCGTCTCGGCATCCGCCTTGCCGGAGGGTGCCGGAAAGATGGCGACTTGCGCAAGCGCTGGCGAGGCCGTGCAAAGACAGAGACAGAGGAGAAAGCAGATACGCATGGAAAAGATCATGCAGCAGGCGCTGGCCATTCACAAGCGGTAAGGGTCTGGTTAAACTCGGCAATGCTGTGGGAGGGAAGATTTGCGTATTTTGCTGGTCGAGGACAATCAGGTGCTGTCGGAGGGGCTGTCGGCGCTTCTGCGCGGCAGCGGTTATGCCGTGGATGTGGTGTCCGATGGCGCTTCCGCCGATGCGGCGATTGCGGCGGAAAGTTTCGATCTGGTCATTCTCGATCTCAACCTGCCGGAAATGGACGGTATCGAGGTGCTGCGCTCCATGCGCTCGCGCCAGGACAAGGCGGCGGTGCTGATCCTGACGGCGCGCGGCACGCCAGAGGAAAAGGTCAAGGGGCTCGATCTTGGCGCTGACGACTACATGATCAAGCCTTTCGACATCACCGAATTCGAGGCGAGGGTGCGGGTGCTGCTGCGCCGCAATGCCGGTCTGCGCTCCTCGGCGCTGAGTTTCGGCAAGGTGCTTTTCGATCTCAATTCCCGCACCTTTTCCGCGGATGGGCGCCCGCTCGATATTCCGGCGCGCGAGGTGGCGCTGCTCGAAGTGCTGTTCATGCGGGCTGGCAAGGTCGTCGCCAAGGAAGCCATCGTGCAGTCGCTGACCGGCTTCGACGACGATATTTCCGCCAATGCCATCGAGCAATATGTCAGCCGCCTGCGCAAGCGGCTCGCGCCCCACGGGCTGACGGTGAAGACGGCGCGCGGCATCGGTTATTATCTCGAAAAGCTGCCGGAGATGGCTGAATGAGACAGGCCGCCTATTCGCTCAGGCGGCGACTTTTAGGCTGGCTTCTCATCTCCACCGCCATTATCGGCTGTGTTGCGCTGACCGATACATGGCGCGAGGCGGTCAATACCGCCAATGTCGTCTCCGACCGGGTGCTTTCCGGTTCTGCACTTGCCATCGCCGAGCGGGTGGTGGTGGCAGAAGACGGCTCGCTGGAAGTGGACATTCCCTATGTCGCGCTGGAAATGCTGACATCGGCCGCACAGGACCGGGTGTTTTACCGTGTCGACGGGCCGAACGGGCAATTCCTCACCGGTTACCAGAACCTGCCGACGGTGGAGAACCCGAAGGGTGATACCCCCGCCTATCGCGATGCCGTGTTCCGCGATGAACCGATCCGCATCGCCGCCATCCGCCGTTTCGCTTCCACCGGCATCAATTCCGTACCTTTTTCCGTAACGGTCGCCGAAACCACCATTGCCCGCAGCCAGCTGGCGCAGGCGATCATCCTGCGCTCTGCGCTGCGCCTGCTGTTGATGATCGTCGGGGCGGCGATCATCGTCTGGATCGCGGTGACGATTTCGCTGCGCCCGCTTTACCGGCTCAGCGAAGCGATTGCCGAGCGCAGCCCGAACGACCTGCACCCCATCCGCCAATCCGTGCCGGTGGAGGTGGAAAACCTGGTGGAAACGGTCAATTCCTTCATGGTGCGGCTGCAATCGGCGCTCGATGCCCTCCGCCATTTCACCGGCAATGCCAGCCACCAGCTGCGCACGCCGCTCGCCATCATCAGCACCCAGCTTGCGCTTTCAGCCCGTGCGGGAAGTTTAGAGGAAGCGCAGGCGGCGGCGCTGAAGGGCGGGGCGTCCGTGGCCCATGCCGAACATATCCTCGCGCAGCTGCTGCGCATGGCCAATATCGATGCTGCCGGTTCGAGCGAAAAGCATGATTTTTCCGCGATCGATCTTGTGGCGGTGGCGCAGAATGTGACGGCCGATTTCGTGCCGCGCGCGGCGGAGGCCGGCATCGATCTCGGTTTCGAAGGCGAGGGCGAGGCGACCATTCTCGCCGAACCGCTCCTCATCGGGGAACTGATCGGCAATCTCGTTTCCAACGCCATCAACTATGCTGGGCGCGGGGCGGAAGTCACCGTGCGTGTCGGCAGGGAGACGGGCGCCGTCTGGCTGGAAGTCGAGGATAACGGCCCCGGCATTCCGCCGGAAAAACGCGCCATGGTGCGCCAGCGCTTCGCCCGCGGCGAAGCCAACGCCGCCCCCGGCGCCGGCCTCGGCCTTGCCATCATCGAAGAGATCGCCGGGCTGTTCGGCGGGCGGCTGACACTGGAGGATGGCGCGGAGGGGCGTGGGCTGAGGGCGCGGGTGGTGTTCGGTGGGAGGGGGGACGCCTAAGGATAGTGTTGCCCAGACCGCCGGTGCTTACCCCATCCGCTCGGAAGCATAACTTCCCGGGCTTGGTGGGAAGACGACAGTGCGGTTGCCGTTGATGAAGGTGCGGTGGTGGATATGGGCGTGGATGGCGCGGGCCAGTACCTGGCTTTCCACATCGCGGCCGAGCGAGACATAATCGTCGGCCGATTGCGCGTGGGTGATGCGCACCGTGTCCTGCTCGATGATCGGGCCTTCGTCGAGATCGGCGGTGACATAATGGGCCGTCGCGCCAATCAGCTTCACACCGCGCTCATAGGCCTGCTTGTAAGGGTTGGCGCCCTTGAAGGAGGGCAGGAAGGAATGGTGGATGTTGATGATTTTGCCCGACATCTTCCGGCACATATCGTCGGACAGAACCTGCATGTAGCGCGCCAGCACGACGAGTTCCGTGCCGCTGGTCTCGATCAGGTCCATCAGCTGGGCTTCGGCTTTGGGTTTATTCTCCTTCGTCACCTTGATGTGGTGGAAGGGAATGTCGTGGTTGACGACGACTTTCTGGTAATCGAAATGATTGGAGACGACGCCGACGATGTCGATCGGCAATGCGCCGATCTTCCAGCGATAGAGCAGGTCGTTGAGGCAATGGCCGAAACGGGAGACCATCAACAGCGTCTTCATGCGCTGGCCGTCCGGATAGATATCCGCCTCCATGCCGAATTTTTCTGCCACCGGCTTGAAGCCGCCGGTGATGGCCTCAAGGGTGGCGCCTTCCTCGGAGATGAAGGAGACGCGCATGAAGAACTTGCCGGTCTCGAGGTCGTCGAACTGCGAACTGTCGACGATGTTGCAGCCTTTTTCCGCCAGATAACCGGAAATCGCAGCCACAATGCCACGGGTCGATTTGCAGGCTACGGTCAGAACATAGGATGTCATTCGTTTTCCCTCAAAGACGTCGCGCCGGCATCAACCGGCGCAGTTCGGCGCGTTCCATAGCGCAGCTCCGCGGCGGAGCAAAGCGTCAAGACGAACGCAGCCAAAGTCATAGGGCGGGAAAGGGCAGCGCGCCGTGCCGGAAGCGACATGGAATGTTCCATGGCCAGCACAGCGACGCCAGCTGTTTCTGTGGGCCGTTGCCGGCCTCAGGCGCGGCGCAGGCGCATCGCCGTGCGGCCGCGGCCGTCGAGCAGTTCGAGCGTGCCGCGGCGCGGCTCCAGCCTGAAGGAACGGGCGCCCTCCAGCGCTTCGATAAACTGCCGTTCCTGGCGCATGATGTCAGGCGCGCAGGCCATCTGGGTGGAAATCATCCGGCCGAAATCGACGCGGTTGCGGCTGATCTTCACCTCGCCGCCGATGCCGTTGCAACCGGCATTGCCGGAAACGCGGCCCTCGCGGGTAATTTCCAGCGTCGCCTGACGACGGCCGCGAACCCGCTCGCCACGGATGTCCTGCACCAGCCAGCGCCCATCGATACCGGCTTCCGGCTCCGGCCGGCCCGGACCCGCGCCGACGCGCTCCAGTACCAGATCGGTATCGTCGCGACCGCCGGTCAGCACCGAATAACGGCGGGTGGTGGTGAAGAGCAGCCGGTCGCGGTCGCGGATTTCGGCGCTCAGCGCATAGGAGCGGCGGCCACGGATGTCGCGGTCATCATAACGCAGCACGAAGGGCACCGGCACCTGGCCACGCGGGCGAATGGTGGTTTCGGCAATTGTCTGCGACGGCGCATCCGCCAGCGAAACGTCGATCAGGCGCACTGTAACGGTTGCGCCCGGCGGCAGGGCGATGCGCTCGCGATAGGAAACGCTGCCGCGCAGGCTTGCCGGTGCGGCAGCCGCGCCGCCCGCTGCAAAAAGCGGCGCAAGCGCAACAAGCCCGGCGAAACTGCGGCGCGAAAGAAGAGGTTGGCGGTCGGTCATGGTGCTTGCTCCGTGCTGGTGCCGATCAAATTTCAGCGGATGATAAAAAACGGCACTGAACGGGCGATGAACCGGTGGTTGTTTTCTCACGCGTGAGCCGGAGAGGTCCCGGGCGAATGATGACGCGTGCGATTATGAAAGCAGTGGGGAGGCAGTTGGCAGCCTCCCCACGGGTATCAGCCGCGGAAACCGTCCCGCAGCGCTTCGAACTTCGCCAGTTGCCCGGCCAGCAGTTCCTTGTTCTCGTCGCGGCGGACGAAAATCTTGAACATGGCGCTGCCGGCGTCGTTCATGAACCAGACGGAACAGGAGCGACGGCCGTGGAAGCCGCGATCGACGAAGGTGATGCCGGCGCAATTGTCCTTCTTGATGTGACCGCCGATGGGGCTGTCGCCATGGATGTTGAACCAGCCGTGGCTTTCGCTGCCTTCCGGCAGGTGGCCCGGCACTTCGAACACGATATCGCCGGTCTGTACGATCATCAGGACTTCGCCCCAGCCGCGCATCTCGTTCCAGATGGCGTCGAAGCGGTCGGCGGCAGCGGAAACGGCGGCACCTTCCGGCAGGATCGCCAGAATTTCGGCCGGCGTCACCTCGGCCTTGGCGGCGATGGCCTCCACGATGCCATCGGGCTTTTCGGCGAGCGCAGCGGCGGCGCGGGCCTGCCTGTCGTCGTCGGTCTTTTGGGCTGCAATGCTCATCGCGCGGCCTCAGGCGGCAATCGAACGGCGTTCGCCATTCTTGTCTTCATGGATGATGACGTCGAAGCCTTCGAAATGCGGGCCGGAGAGATATTCCACCTTGCCGCGGTTTTCGCCGGCCTTGGCGTGGGCGGCGCGGAACTGTTCGGATTTCGTCCAGGCGAGGAAATCGTCCTTGGTGGCCCAGACGGTGTGCGAGGCATAAAGCGTGTGGTCATCCGCCTTCGGGCCTTTCAGCATGTGAAATTCGATGTAACCCGGCAATTCGCTCAGATGCGATTTGCGCTCGCGCCAGATGGATTCGAAGGTTTCCTCATAACCCGGCACGACGCGAAAGCGGTTCATTGCGATAAACATGAAATTCTCCCTTTAAGTTTCCAGTTTGAGTCAGGATATCCAGCCGCAGGGAGGTTGGAAAGGGGTTCACGACAAAGCGAACAAATTTACTCCACTTATCGATTGCGCCGCCCATAAACATGTGTAAAGAACTCAAGATTAAATGGCGCGGGCTAAGCCGCGCCGGGTCGTGTTTCAGGATAGCGCCATGTTGAATTCCCGCCTTCGTTCCTTCGTTTTCGCCGCCCTCGTGCCCGCCGCAATCGCCTTTGCCGCACCTGCCGCCATGGCTTCGGACAAGGGCAATCCGGAAGCGAAACGCATCGTCGCGGTTGGCGGCACGGTCACCGAAATCCTTTATGCGCTGGGCGCAGGAGACCGCGTCGTTGCGCGTGACAGCACCAGCAGCTATCCGGCCGATGCATTTGCCAAGCCGGATATCGGTTACATGCGGGCGCTTTCGTCCGAAGGCATCCTGTCGCAGAAGCCCGATCTCATCCTCTCCGAAGACGGGTCCGGCCCGGCCGATGTCATCGCCATCCTGAAGGCAAGTGCGGTGCCTTTCGTCACCGTCGATACGCCGCCGAGCGGCGACGCCATCCCCAAAAAGATCGAGGATATCGGCGCGGCGGTGGGTCTTTCCGACAAGGCGAATGCGCTGGCTGCCGAGACCAAGGCCGGGCTCGATGCGCTCGCCAAGGATGTCGCCGCCGTGCCGGAAAAGGGCAGGAAGCGGGTTCTCTTCGTGCTTTCCACCGCCGGTGGCCGCATCATGGCGGCGGGCAAGGATACCGAAGCGGCCGCGATCATCGAAATGGCGGGCGGCATCAATGCGGCGCAGGAGATCAATGGTTACAAGCCGCTGACGGATGAGGCGGTCATTGCCGCAGCACCCGATTTGGTGCTGACCATGGCGCGCGGCGATCATGCCGCAAAGGCGGAAGAGATCTTCGCGCTGCCGGCCTTCCAGTCCACGCCTGCCGCCGCCAGCAAGGCGCTCATCAGCATGGATGGGCTTTATCTCATCGGTTTTGGCCCGCGCACGCCCGCTGCGGGCCGCGAGCTGGCAGCTAAGCTCTATCCTGAGGTGGTGAAGCCGTGAGCCTTGCCGCCTTGAGTTCCGCTGAAGGCAGGGTTGCGGGCGACAGATCCCGCCAGGGGGTCGTCACCCTCGCCGTGCTCGTCGGCATCCTGCTGTTTGCCTGTGGTGTATCGCTTGTCAGCGGACCCACGGGCGTCGGCATGTCCGAACTCTGGGCTTATTTCACCGGCGGTGCCGATCAGCTCGATGCGCGCGACAGGGTCATTCTCGAGGCGGTTCGTCTGCCGCGCACGGCGCTCGGCATGTTGATCGGCGCGGGGCTTGCCGTTTCGGGGGCGATGATGCAGGGCCTGTTCCGCAATCCGCTGGCCGATCCCGGCATTGTCGGCGTCACCTCGGGTGCGGCGCTGTTCGCGGTCGCGGCCATTTCTCTCGGGGAAGGCGCGCTTGCCACCGTCGCCGTGTTTTTCGGCCCGCATTTTCTGCCGCTGATGGCGTTTTTCGGCGGGTTGCTGAACACCTGGGTGCTCTACCTGATCGCGACGAAGGATGGCGCCACCTCCACCACCACGCTCATTCTGGCCGGGATTGCGGTGGCGGCGATCAGCGCTGCGCTGATGGGGCTGATGATTTTCATGGCCGATGACCGGGCGCTGCGCGACATTACCTTCTGGTCGCTCGGTTCGCTCGGCGGGGCCACGCCCGCCAAGGTGCTCGCCACCTTGCCCTTCATCGTCATCGTGCTCGCCATCATTCCCTTCGTCGCGCGTGGGCTGGATGCGCTCATTCTCGGCGATGCCGCCGCCTTTCACATGGGCATTCCGGTGCAGCGGCTGAAGCGGATCGTCATTCTGGCGGTTGCCGCCGCCTGCGGGGCAAGCGTGGCGGCTGCTGGCTCCATCGGTTTTGTCGGCATCGTCGTGCCGCATCTTCTGCGGCTCGCCATCGGTCCGTCGCACCGCTTCCTGCTGCCGGCCTCCGCACTTGGCGGGGCGGCGCTTCTGCTTCTGGCCGATAGTTTCGCCCGCACTGTCGCGTCACCGGCGGAACTGCCCATCGGCGTCGTCACGGCGCTCATCGGTGCGCCGGTCTTCCTGTTCCTGCTATTGGGACGCGGCGGCTTTTCCATGCGGAACATGTCATGATCCGGGCCGAAAACCTCACCCTCATCCGCTCCGGCCGCCGGCTTCTCGATGCGGTCAGCGTCGATCTGAAGCCCGGCAAGGTCAATGTCATCATTGGCCCCAACGGTGCGGGCAAATCCACGCTGATGAAGGTTCTCTCGGGCGAGATGCGCGCCGAGGGCGGTTCGGTGACCTATAACGACATCGACCTGCCGGCCTTCACACCGGTCCAGCTCGCCCGCCTCAGGGCCGTGCTGCCGCAGAGCACCCAGCTTGCTTTCCCCTTCACCGCGCTCGAAATCGTGCGGATGGGGGCTGTCGCACAGGGGTCGCGCGCGCCGGAAGAGCAGGCACGCCGCGCGCTCGCCAAGGCCGGGCTACGCGGTTTCGAGCAGCGGTCCTACAACATGCTCTCCGGCGGCGAACAGCAGCGGGTGCAGTTTGCCCGGGCGCTGGCGCAGGTGCCGAACCCGATGGAAAATGGCGAGGCACGGGCGCTCTTCCTTGATGAGCCCACCGCAAGTCTCGATATCGGCCACCAGATCGCCGTGCTGGAAACGGCGCGCGACTTTGCAAGCGGCGGCGGGCTGGTGCTCGCCATCCTGCACGACCTCAACCTTGCGGCGGAATTTGCCGATCAACTTATCGTCATGCATGGTGGCCGGGTGACGGCGAGCGGCCCCTCGCTGGAAACGATCAGCGACGAGACGATTGCAAGGGTCTATGGCATTGGCGGTGTCGTCGGCCGGCTGCCGGCGCGGCATATTCCTTACGTGCTGCCGCAGTCGCGCCACCGTTAAGGACCTGTCCTTCGCCTCAGCTTTCCGGCCGGGTGGCGATGAAGAGCGCGGAGCCGAGCATGACGGCGGCGACGATGGTGGCCCGCAGCGGCGGCGGCTCGCTCAGAAACCAGAAAGCGGCGTAACTGACGGACATGGCAGAAAGCGCTGCGACCTTGGCATTGCGGGCGATTGCGCCGCGTTCGCGCCATCGCCGCAGCGAAGGGCCGAATCTGGGGTGGGCCAGCAGCCATGCCTCGAGTTTTGGCGAGGAGCGGGAAAAACACCAGAGCGCCAGAAGCAGGAACGGCGTGGTGGGCAAAACGGGAAGAAACGCGCCGACAATGCCGGTCGCGACCATAAGCCAGCCAAGACAGAGGTATAAAAGGCGCATGCCTAGCCGGTATCATGAGTTCTCTACTCATGATAGAGCGGCGGCATGAAATCTGTGAGCCCTGTTGCCGCAGGCCCTTGTCGCAGAGCCTTGCCGCACGGGGCGAAGCAGAGGTTTTCTCCATCACATTTATCGTGATCGGCGTTTGGCCCGTCGGTCTAAAAGCGCCTTTAGGGTTGAAAGCGAAGCACGCAGTCTTTATCCCCTTGGGCCGCGATGCCCGGAGCATAACCGGGCCGTCAAAGGTTAAGAAGAAGAAGGAAAACACCATGGCCAAGCTGATCCACTCGATGGTCCGGGTGCTGGACGAAAAGCGTTCGGTGGAATTTTACAAACAGGCTTTCGGGCTTGAGGTTGCGGAACGCGCCGAGTTCGAAAACTTCACGCTGATCTATCTCAGCAATGCCGAGGGCGATTTCGAGCTGGAACTGACCGTCAACCGGGGTCGCGAAGTGCCCTATGCGCTGGGCGACGGTTATGGTCACCTCGCGGTCAGCGTGGCCGATGTGGATGACGAGCATCAGCGCTTCACCGAGATCGGCCTTTCCCCCGGAAAAATCATCGAAGCCGATTATAAGGGCCAGCCTTTCGCGAAATACTTTTTCATCTGCGATCCGGACGGTTACAAGATCGAAGTGCTGCAACGCGGCAACCGGTTCAAATAAGCGCGATTATGGGAGAGGCGGGCATGGCAGAGGCAGGCGTCAAACTCGAGGATAGCTGGAAACGCGTTCTTTCCGGCGAATTCGCCAGCCCCTACATGCTCAAGCTGAAAGAGTTCCTGCTTGCCGAAAAGACCGCCGGCAAGCGCATCTTCCCCAGGGGTGCGGAATATTTCCGGGCGCTGGATCTCACGCCTCTCGATGAGGTCAAGGTCGTCATTTTAGGCCAGGACCCCTATCACGGGCTCGGTCAGGCGCATGGGTTGTGCTTTTCCGTCCAGCCCGGCGTGCGCATTCCGCCTTCGCTCGTCAATATCTACAAGGAATTGCAGAGCGATCTCGGCATTCGCCCGGTGGGTCATGGTTTTCTGGAAAGCTGGGCGAAACAGGGCGTGCTTCTGCTCAACAGCGTGCTGACGGTGGAAGAATCCCGCGCCGCCTCGCATCAGGGGCAGGGCTGGGAAAGGTTCACCGACGCCGTCATTCGCGCCGTCAACGACGAATGCGACCATGTCGTCTTCCTGCTCTGGGGTTCCTATGCCCAGAAGAAGGCGGCCTTCGTGGACCAGCGCAAGCACCTCGTGCTGCGCTCGCCGCATCCGTCTCCGCTTTCGGCCCATAACGGCTTTTTCGGCAATGGCCATTTTTCCAAGGCAAACGCCTTTCTCGCCTCCCATGGCCGCCAGCCGATCGACTGGCAATTGCCGGAAACGGTGGGAAGCGACAAAAACCTTCTCTAGACACTCATAAAATACCTTTACGCTTTGCGGTTGTCGGGATTAAAGATAACCGGACTGCAAAGTGAAGGATTATGCCCGTGTCTCTCCTGTCTGCCGAAACCTCCGTCTCGCTGCCCGATCCGCTGTCGATCGTCGATGCTTTCGAGGATCATTTTTCCGAGCATATGGAGATGGAACGCGAAGGTGCTACGGTGCGGTTCAAGACGGAATACGGCCATGGCAGCTTCAGCGCCGAGGGCGGCCGTTTCGCCGCAAGGGTGAGCTGCATTTCCGAACATATATTGATGTCGGTAAAGGCGATGGTGGCCGAGCATATCGTCGAATTCTCCGGCGAGACGGGGCTGGATTTCCGCTGGAGCGGCCATGGCGCGCAACAGCGTGAGCTGCCCAATCTCTTCGTCGGCAAGGTTGCCCGCGCCTATAATCTGACGCCGCATATGCGCCGGCTGGTGGTTTCCGTCGAAAGCGGCATCGAAAGGCTGCTGACCGGCGGCATGCATGTGCGCCTGCTTCTGGTGCCGGATCAGGCCCGCGCGCCGGTCTGGCCTTATCTTGCGCCCACCGGGGCCATCGTCTGGCCGGCGGGCGACGATCTTCTCACACGGCGTGTCTACACCATCCGTTCCGGCGATATCGCGCGCGGTGAAGTCGATATCGATTTCGTCATGCATGAGGGCGACCACATGCCGGGCGCGACCTTCGGCGCGACGGCGAAGCCCGGCGATGTTCTCGGCATCATCGGCCCGAGCGGTGTCTGCCCGGAAGCCGAGCGTTATGTCTTTGCCGGTGATGAAACGGCGCTGCCGGTGATGCTGCGCATGGCCGCCGAAATGCCGGCCGGGAAAAAGCTCAGCGTCTATGCGGAGATCGACGATGAAGCCGAACGGCAGGAGATCGTCTGCGCGGCAAATGTCGAGTGGACATGGCTTTATCGCCGCGGCAAGCCCGCCGGCACATCCGGCCTCATCGAAAAGGCGCTGCGCGACCATGGCTGGAGCGCGGATCATGACGGCCTGCACGTCTTTGTCGCCTGCGAAAAATCCGAGGCGAGGGCGGCAAAATCCTTCCTTACCGACGAGATCGCTTTCCCGAAAGCATCGCTGCGCGCCGTCGGCTACTGGACCCTGGGCGTCGCCGACGATCATTGAGCTGCCCTATCGGGCTCGTTGAACAGTCGGTTTTATCGTTCATCATTCGGGAACAATCCGTTCCCGTTGTCCTCTCTATGCCTGAGAGCGCTGTTACCCCATCTTTACGCCATGAACAGGGCAGGCCCCAACCGTGAGGCCCGCCAGGCAAAAGGGGTTTATCATGCTCAACCAGATCAAGGGCCTGCACCACGTCACGTCCATGGCGGCGAGCGCGCGCCAGAACAACAGTTTTTTCACCGATACGCTCGGCCTGCGCCGGGTGAAAAAGACGGTCAATTTCGACGCGCCTGACGTCTATCATCTCTATTATGGCGATGAGGTCGGCACGCCCGGCTCCGTCATGACCTATTTTCCGTTCCCGCATATCGCCCGCGGCCGTCCCGGCACCGGCGAAGTGGGTACGACGCTGTTTTCCGTTCCGGAAGGATCGCTCGGCTACTGGCAGGACCGGCTTTCGAAGGCCGGCGTGGATGGCCTGAAGGCCGATGAAGCCTTCGGCAACAAGCGCCTGCATTTCGCAGGTCCCGATGGCGACGGTTTTGCGCTGGTCGAGGTCAGGGACGACAACCGTGCGCAATGGATCGGCAATGGCGTCGGCGCGGATCAGGCGATCCATGGTTTTCAGGGCGCCTCGCTGCGACTTCGCGATGAAGGTGCGACGGCCGAGCTTTTGAAATTCATGGGCTATCAGGAAGTGGACCGTCAGGATGGCGTTCTGCGCCTCGGTATTCCCGGCGGCAACGGTGCCGACTTTATCGACATCGAAACCATGCCGAATATTTCTGGCGCGCGGCTGGGTGCGGGGTCCGTGCACCACATCGCCTTTGCGGTCGAAAACCGTGAAAAGCAGCTGGAGGTGCGCAAGGCGCTGATGGATACCGGCTATCAGGTGACACCGGTGATCGACCGCGATTATTTCTGGGCGATCTATTTCCGCACGCCGGGCGGCGTGCTGTTCGAAGTGGCCACCAACGAGCCCGGTTTCGACCGCGACGAGGACACCGCCCATCTCGGCGAGGCGCTGAAGCTGCCGACCCAGCACGCGCATCTGCGCTCCGTGCTTGAAGAGCATCTGGAGCCGCTGGGGGACGAGAAGGCGGTTTAACCGCTCGATAGCGTTTAGCGGGACGTTGCGACCTGCTTCTTCTCCCCGCCGGGGAGAAGGTGGCCCGAAGGGTCGGATGAGGGGGTAACGTTGCCGGATTTCGGAGAGCTTGCCCCCTCATCCCGCTGCCGCGGACTTCTCCCCCTCGGGGAGAAGAAACAAGCCGCGTCCGTTCGCTCCATATGATTGCTCCGCTTGGCCGAAGAGACCTTGCGGAAGCCGTTGAACCTCTTCCTTTCAGAAAGGACCCTCCCATGACCAGGGACAGCTATTTCCACAAATCCCGCGTCGGCGCTGCCGGTGCACCGCTTTTCGTTTTGCTGCACGGCACCGGCGGCGATGAAAACCAGTTCTTCGATTTCGGCTCGCGCCTGCTGCCTGAGGCGACCATTCTCTCACCCGTCGGCGATGTCTCCGAACATGGCGCGGCGCGGTTTTTCCGGCGCACGGGAGAGGGCGTCTACGACATGGCCGACCTTCAACGGGCGACCGTCAAGATGGCGGACTTCATCAGGGCGAACCGGGAGCATTATCAGGCCGGTCCTGTGATCGGTCTCGGTTTTTCCAATGGTGCGAATATTCTCGCCAATGTGCTCATCGAAGAACCCGGGCTTTTCGATGCGGCGGTGCTGATGCATCCGCTCATCCCGTTCGAACCGAAAATCTCCCCCGCCAAAGCCTCGCGCCGGGTGTTGATCACGGCCGGCGAGCGCGATCCGATCTGCCCCGTGCCGCTGACGAAGGCGCTGGAACAGAGCCTCAAGGCGCAGGGCGGCACGGTGGAAACCGTGTGGCATCCGGGCGGACATGAAATCCGCTCCGGCGAGATCGATGCGGTCAGGGGTTTCCTGGCGTCTTATAACGCTTAGCTGGATGTCTGCGCTATGCCGGCTTTTAAAGCCGGCATTCGCCTGTGCTTTTGCCTCAGCGATATCCGCATTGCTGCAGCTGCGCCTCGTAACGCAGCGCCATGTTGGCGGAGCGGCGGGCGGCCTTCTGGACCGCGGAATTGTTGCGCCAGCTGCCCTTCGCATAACCGGCATGGCCGGAATAATAGGCGAGGTAGAGATTATAGGGGTCGTTCAGCGAAATGCCGTTTTCGCGCCGGCTCTTGGCGTGATACCAGCCGACGAAGTGGATGGCATCGGTGAAATCGGTGCGGCTTGCCGACCAGCGGCCGGTTTCACGCTGGTAAACGCTCCATGTGCCGTCCAGCGCCTGTGCATAACCATACGCGCTCGACTGGCGTGTCCAGGGAATGAAGCCGAGAAGCTTGGTGCGCGGCGGCCGCGCATAGGGGCGGAAGGCGGATTCGGTATAGATCGTCGCCATCATGACGGGCACGGGCACGCCGAATTCGCGCTCGGCCGCTTTCGCATCGCGCCGCCAATTGTTGAAGATGCCGTTCCGCTGCTCGAAAATCGCACAGGCATTGGTCACCTGCGACGGTGCGGTGGCGCAGCCGGCCAGAACGAGCATCAGAAAAACAACGGCAAATACGCCACGCATAACGGAACCCTTTCGTTCCGCTATTCTTAAATTGCTAACCATTAACGTCGGGTTTTAAGACAAGGTTAATTCAAATGCCGCCGATCGGCCGGCCGTTAACCCGCTGAAAATTCCTGTGGCCGGGATGGGGCAGGGCCGCCTCCCGGGCGCCTTTTTTAAGAAGCGTTCATCCCCGCACGTCCACGGTCCCGCCGGCCCGGCTATACTTGGCTCATCCCGGTCATCAGGCGTGCGCGCGGCGCAAGGTGGGCGGGGCAGGCGGCCGAAACCGGGGAGTTTCCCGATGTCACGGTTGAGGCGGCCGGCATATGCCCATCCTCCAAACAGAAACCGGTTTGGCGGGCGGGTCATATGTTTCAAGCCGGGGCCGCATCGTCTGCAAACCCTGCAATACCCTTTGATACCCCCGCAGCGATGCGGCCCCTATATCGCTTCCCAACGTTGCCGCGGAATTCGCGGTGACGGTGTCGGCGCATATTCGAAAAAAAGCGTCCGCTGTACAAAAATGAAAACCGATAAAATTGTAGCAATCGGCTTAAAGCGGCTGAAAACAGTGCTGTGCCATTGTGGGATCACAGACGGGGAGCGGCCTTTGAAAGAGACGCTCCACAAAACAGAAATCGAGACCGGCACAAGCCGGCGGATCGCAAACGGGGTATGAAATGCTGAAGAAGATTATTGCTGCCGCCATCTGCGGAATTGCCGTTGCTTCCATGTCCAATCATGCCGACGCGGCTGGCGCTGCCGGTTTTGCCCGCGGTTTTGCCGCCGTCGAGAAGTCTGCGGTGACGCAGATCGGTGTTTCCGCGCCGGGCGGTTTCGACGGCTGCGTTCTTTCCGCCGGCCAATGCGTCTCCACCATCGCCGCGCCGCTGACCGGTGAGCGCCGCGAGGAACTGCTGCGCGTCAACCGCGATGTGAACGCCACCATGGGCGCGCTCGACGATTATTTCTCCGGTTTTGCAACCGATGTTCCGGCAACGCCGTCGTTGAGCCTTGGCGATTGCGGTGACTGCGCCGCCATCAAGCGCACGGCCCTTGCCGGCGCCGGCTGGTCTTCCAGCGCGCTGCGCCTTGCCTTTTCGCTGAACAATGACGGATCGCTCGAAAAAGTGCTGATCGTCACCACCGACAAGGGCGATATCGTCCTTGGCAACGCCGTCTTTTCTCCGGCCGAGCGCGAAACCGCGCTCTGACCTTTCGTTCGAGCATCGGAAAGATTTTCGGTCCGATGCTCCATTCTTTCATGCCTGCCAGACTGCGCCGGTTTTCCTGACCCTGTTGGTTCAGGAAGCCGGCGATTTTTTTCGTTCCGCGACGGCAATGCCCGCCAGCGCCATGATGAGAGCGACGATCTGATAGGTGTGCAGCGTCTCGCTGAGCACGATAACCGATAGCAGGGTGCCGAAGACGGGCACGAGGTTGATGAAGAGGCCGGCGCGGTTGGCGCCGATCTGTTCAACGCCCTTGATGTACAGAATCTGCGCGACGAGTGAGGCAAAAATGGCGGCATAGACCACCAGCACCCAGCCCTTCTGGTCCGGCCAGACGACGCTCTCGCGTGAGATTTCCCAGAAGATCAGCGGCACGGAGGTAACGAGGGCGAAGAAGGCGGGGATGGCCATCAGCGTGCGCCAGTCGACCGCCGGTTTCCAGCGCAGGATGACGGTGTAGATGGCATAGACCAGCACGGCGAGCAGCATGATCGCGTCGCCGACATTCATTTCCAGTTGCAGCAGCGAGACCGGATCGCCATGCGAGGCGAGAAGCGCCACGCCGGCGATGGTGAGGCAGAAGCCGGCGATCTGGCCGAACAGCACGCGGGTGCGGAACAGCATGAAATTCAGCACGAAGATGACCATGGGAATGCCGGCCTGGATGACGGCGGCGTTGATGGCCGAGGTGTGTTGCAGGGCCGTGTAGAGAAATACGTTGAAGGCGGTATAACCGACGCTGCCGAGCACGAGGAAATAGGGCAGGCGTTTTTTCACCACCGGCCAGTCCTTGATGAGCTGCGGTACGGAAATGGCGAAGATGATGGCGACGGCGAAGACCCAGCGCAGGAAGGTGAAGGCCATGGGGCTGATGTGGCCGACGGCCAGCTTGCCGGCAACGGTGTTGCCGCCCCAGCAGAGCGTGGCGATGATGAGGGCGATATAGGCTTTGGAGGGCACGCTGATGTTTCGCTTCTTCACGGGGCGGGAAAACGGCTAAGGGGTGAATGGCGGTCTTGCGCCCGCGCTTGGCCCCCACGGGGCGAGATAATGCGGGAAATCCGCGCCTTGTCACGGAAAAAGCAAAATTCTCCATAAGAAACAGGGTCGCTTTCCGTAAAACAACACAGTATACATTCGCGGGTTTGGGTTTCCCATCGGGTTATCGGGCGCGCAAGCGCCATGAGCAGGAAAGCAAGAAATGACGAATGTTGTGGTGGTCGGCTCGCAGTGGGGCGACGAAGGCAAAGGCAAGATTGTCGACTGGCTGTCCGAGCGGGCAGATGTCGTCGTGCGGTATCAGGGCGGCCATAATGCCGGCCATACGCTTGTCATCGATGGCATCAGCTACAAGCTTTCGCTTCTGCCGTCCGGCGTCGTGCGTCCCGGCAAGCTCGCCGTCATCGGCAATGGCGTCGTGGTCGATCCGCATGCGCTGATCGCCGAAATCGGCCGTCTGGAAGCGCAGGGCGTGAAGGTTACCCCGGAAAACCTGCGTATCGCCGACAATGCCACCCTCATTCTTTCGCTGCACCGCGAGCTGGACGGCATGCGCGAAGACGCCGCCTCCAACAGCGGCACCAAGATCGGCACCACCCGCCGCGGCATCGGCCCGGCCTATGAAGACAAGGTTGGCCGCCGCGCCATCCGCGTCATGGATCTCGCCGACATGGAGGCGCTTTCCGCCAAGGTCGACCGTATTCTGACGCATCACAATGCGCTTCGTCGCGGTTTCGGTGCAACCGAAGTCTCGCACGAGACGATCATGGAAGAGCTGGGCTCGATTGCCGAGCGCATCCTGCCGTTCAGCGAAACCGTCTGGCTGCTGCTCGACAAGAAGCGCCGCGCCGGTGCGCGCATCCTGTTTGAGGGCGCTCAGGGCTCGCTGCTCGATATCGACCATGGCACATACCCCTATGTGACGTCTTCCAACACGGTTGCCGGCCAGGCCGCCGCCGGTTCGGGCATGGGTCCGGGTTCGCTGGGTTACATTCTCGGCATCACCAAGGCTTACACCACCCGCGTTGGCGAAGGTCCGTTCCCGACCGAGCTTAACGATGAGATCGGCCAGTTCCTCGGCGAAAAGGGTCACGAATTCGGCACCGTCACCGGCCGCAAGCGCCGCTGCGGCTGGTTTGACGCGGCACTGGTGCGCCAGTCAGTCGCCACCAACGGTATTACCGGCATTGCGCTCACCAAGCTTGACGTTCTTGACGGTCTCGACGAGCTGAAAATCTGCGTCGGCTACAAGCTGGACGGGCAGGAAATCGACCATCTTCCGGCAAGCCAGGGCGCGCAGGCGCGCGTCGAGCCGATCTACGTCACGCTGGAAGGCTGGAAGGAATCTACCGTCGGTGCCCGAAAATGGGCGGATTTGCCTGCTCAGGCAATCAAATATGTCCGTCAGGTCGAGGAATTGATCGGGGCGCCTGTCGCACTTCTGTCGACAAGTCCGGAGCGTGACGACACCATACTTGTGACTGATCCGTTTGAGGATTAATGTCCTCGGCGATCTAGATTCATAAACCATATCGGGCCGGTACGTCGCCGGTCACGACGAGAAAGTGCTTATGGCGGATTTTGTAGCAGTCATTCGCAAGGCCGTGGATGGCTTGGCGAACAATACTCCCGAAAACCGGGCGAAGGTTTACGACAAGGCGCGCAGTGCGGTTGTGCGCCAACTCGAGAATATGAAGCCACGTCCGCCGGAAGAATTGTTGCGCCGGCAGATCGCCAAGCTGGACGCTGCCATAGCCGAGGTGGATAGCGAATATGCCGAGGCGCTTCCGGCGCTGGAGGATGATGACGCTGTCTCTCCCGCTGCGGAAGAGACGGCGGCATCCTATTACCAGCAGGATGCTGCCGACGAAGACGAGGCCCGCGCCGCCGAGCCGGCAGAGGATGCCGACCGCGAAGAGGCGCGGCACGAGCCGGCCTATGAAGAGCCCGCATCCGCTGAACCCGCGCAATCGGAGCCGGCTTACGAAGACGCGGCCGAAGAGGAAGAGCCCCGGCACGCTGACACCGCTGCCGATGAGGAGCAGCATCACGGCGACCGCGAGCCGGAAGAGCTTTATGATGCGCCGGAAACGGTTCATGCCGCTCCCGCCCCGGCACACGGCTCCGACGAAGCCGTCGGCACCTATTTCACACGGGCGGATGAAGAGCCGGCTCACCAGCCGGAGCCTGAAACGGCGCTCGGCGCTGCCGATGATTCCGTTCCCTCCCATTGGGCGCAGCCGGTGGATGAGGATGACTGGCGCAAGCTCGACGAAGCGCAGGACGACGATGTGCGTCCGGCCGCCGAGGAATATGAAGAGGTTCGCAACGAGACCGACGAACGTCCGCTCGTTGCCGGTTATGCCGCGCAGCATTACCAGGAGCCGGAAGTAAGTTTCGAGCCCGCCCCTTACGAAAAGGACGAGCGGCGCGAGACGGACGACCATTTCGGCCCCGCCGCCGTGGAGCATGCTCCGGCGTTTGGCGGCCGGCACGATTTTGACGACCATCATCAGCCGGAAGAGCAGGCTCCGAAAAAGGCGGCCGTGGTCGAGGATTTCTCGTCCTATTTCCAGGATGCGGATATTGCCATTCCCGCCAAGGACGCGCCGGCGCTGCCGCGCGCGGATAACGATCTCTTCGGCGATCAGGCAGCAGCGGCAAAGGACAACAAGGAACGCACGCCCTGGGACGATCTGGACGAGCTGATCGGTTATGACGGCGCATCGTCCTCCACCCGTCAGGCTTCGGGCGAAACGAATGGCGTGGGCGCTGCCGCCGCAACGCCCGCCTATATGGTCAAGAAGAAGCCGCGCCGCAATTATGCGTCCCTGGTGCTGGCCCTCGTCGGCGTGGCGCTGCTTGCCGGCGGTGGTTATGCCGTGTGGATGAACCGCGATGCGCTGAACGATATGGTCGGCGGGCTGGTCAGTTCCGCACAGAACGGCGGTACCAGCCAGACGGCTTCGAACGGCACGGGTGAGGCGCAGACCTCGACACCGCCGGCGACCCAGCAGCCGCCCGCCACGGGGCAGCAGCCGACAACCCCGACCAACCATCAGACCCCGACCCATGGCGATGACGGCTCCGTCACCGGCACCAAGTTCACCCAGCGGCTTCTGGCCGACGGCACCGAGCGTGACGAGGGACCTGCCGCCGGTGCGAACGGCCAGCCGGTCACCGCCGAAGGCCAGTCGGTCTATGAGCAGAATGTCGCGCCGCCGCCTGCGGGCGAGGCTCCGGCCAATAATGCCGGTGCGCCCGCTGGAACACCTGCCGGCACGCCGCCGGCGCAGCAGCCTGCCGCCGCTGCCGGCGACCGCATGTTCCTTTATGAGGAAGTGCTGGGCCAGACGGTGCCGACCGCCATTCAGGGCAGCGTTTCCTGGTCGCTGCAGCAGGAAAACGACGGTGAGGGCAAGCCTTCTCCGACCGTGCAGGGCCAGATCACCGTTCCCGGCCGTGGCCTCAGCGCGCTGATCACCTTCAAGCGCAATACCGATCCGTCGCTGCCGGCCAGCCATCTGATCGAGATCGTCTTCTCGGTTTCGCCCGGCTTCGAAGGCGGCGCTATCGACAGCGTCCAGCGCATCGCGATGAAGAGCACCGAGCAGGATCGCGGCAACGCGCTGATCGCGGTTCCGGCCAAGATCACCGACGATTTCCACATGATCGCGCTCAACGACTTCCCGGACGCGATGAAGACCAATCTGGAGCTTCTGAAGAGCCGCAACTGGATCGACATCCCGGTTTCCTACCGCAACGGCCGGCGTGCGCTGCTGACCCTGCAAAAGGGCAATGACGGCATCGCCGCCTTCGACAAGGCGCTCAGCGAATGGGCGGCGGCAACGCCGGCGACCGGGCAGTGATGATTTAAGGGCGGCTCAGGCCGCCCTTTTTGTTATATGGCAAAGGGCGACGTGCTTGTGGAATGGCTGTGGCGTTGTCTTTGCTTTGTCGGGTGATGGGTTTTGGTGATGTGGGTGGGTGCGGCTCACCCCCCTCTGCCCTGCCGGGCATCTCCCCCACAGGTGGGGAGATCGGCAAGACGCGCTGCGTTGCGCTATCTCCGACTGTCAAGAAAAGCGAAACCTCGCCGCGAGTCGATCTCCCCACCTGTGGGGGAGATGCCCGGCAGGGCAGAGGGGGGTAAGCGGCATACTCCGAAACGCGGATATTTTCCCTACCGCTTCTCCTCCAGCACAATCGTGGGTCTCAGAGACAGAGCATTTCCCCGCCCGCCTTTTACAAATAAAAAATCCCCGGCCGGAGGCCGAGGATGATTCACGGTCAGCGCATTGGCGTCAGGAGCGCGCCCACTCACGCATCCACCACACGCAGCGCACGCGCAGCTTCCAGCGCTTCCTTCTGCACCGCTTCCTGCACCTTCTCGAAGGCGCGAACCTCGATCTGGCGCACGCGTTCGCGGCTGATGTCGAACTCGGAGGAGAGTTCCTCCAGCGTCACCGGGTCTTCGGCAAGGCGGCGGGCTTCGAAGATGCGGCGTTCGCGGTCGTTCAGCACGCCCATGGCTTTCGCCAGCATGCGGCGGCGGGTTTCCAGCTCGTCCTGTTCGATCAGCACGTCTTCCTGGCTGTCATGGTCATCCACCAGCCAGTCCTGCCATTGGCCGGACTCGCCTTCGGACGCCTTGATCGGCGCATTCAGCGATGCGTCGCCATGCAGGCGGCGGTTCATCGAGATGACTTCTTCTTCCGACACCTGAAGCTTCGTCGCGATTTCCTTGACGTGTTCCGGCTTCAGATCGCCATCGTCGATTGCCTGGATGCGGCCTTTCAGCCGGCGCAGGTTGAAGAACAAGCGCTTCTGGTTGGCGGTCGTGCCCATCTTCACCAGAGACCAGGAGCGCAGGATATATTCCTGGATCGAGGCCTTGATCCACCACATGGCATAGGTGGCCAGGCGGAAACCGCGCTCCGGATCGAATTTCTTCACCGCCTGCATCAGGCCGACATTGCCTTCGGAGACGACTTCGCCGATCGGCAGGCCGTAACCGCGGTAACCCATGGCGATCTTGGCGACGAGACGCAGGTGGCTGGTGACGAGTTTATGCGCGGCGTCGCGGTCGCCATGCTCGGCATAACGCTTGCCAAGCATGTATTCTTCCTGCGGCTCCAGCATCGGAAATTTGCGGATTTCGTCGAGATATCTATTGAGACCGGCTTCGCCGGCTGTAATCGTAGGCAAACTATTGCGGGCCATAAAGCACCCCCTTATCTATGGTCTGGAACGGCACCCTCTTTGATCGGCGACTGACCCGCCGGAGGCACACCGTAAGCTGCGGGTCGTTACCGACCCCGCACGAACCCATGTGACAGATATGTACGCGCCCGCCGCGTTTCAAGCGAACGCTGCGTTCACACATGCGTTATGTTCCAGTGACACCTTCTTTGACCTGTTTAACTTTCGAACGGTAGATTCGTTCCGAAAAACCGCCAAGGCCGGAGCGGACCATCAGCTCATACATCACCCGCCGGCGCATGGGATTGTGCAGGCGCACAACCTTGGAGCCGAGGAACTGCGTCTCCACATGGGCAAGCGCCTGCAGATCGGGATCGGCGGCAATCGCGTCGGCATAGGTCGCGTGAAATTCCCGGCGGCAGACGTAGGTTTTGTATTTCGTCATGCCGAAGCAGACGAGGCTGTGGCCATGGGTGCGCAGGAAATCGGCGACGCCCACCGTCACTTCCGGCCAGGCGGGATTGAAAGTGTCGTCGAAGACGATGACGCCATGCGGCGCGATCACCTCCATCGCCAGTTTCGCATCGGCCAGCACGTGGTGCAGGTTGTGGCCGCCATCGATGCTGAAGAAGCGCGCGGCGCCGATGCGGGAGGTGATGTCGGCGGGCGCCAGCTGCGTGCTGTCGCCCCTGATGATCAGGTCTTCATCCATGGCGAAACCCAGCCGGCGGCCGTTTTCCATCAGGCGTTCATATTGGTCGAGGCTGCCATCTTCGGGCGGATCGAGATCGAAGAGATCGACGCCCAGCACCTTTTCCTGCTTCCCGGCGAATTTACGCAGCAGGAAATAGGAGCGGCCGTAATAGACACCGATTTCCGCCATGCCGCCGTGGAGGCCGCTTTTCGTCTGGGCCTGCAACAGCGCCTTGAAGACGAGCGCATCGGGCGGGTCGATATAGCCTTCGACGCTGCGCAACTCCTGAAAGATAAACCGGCGGTCTTCGATATTCATGCGATAGATCCCGTCATCATGCCGGTTCCGTTCGGGGCGGATCGAACGAATGGCGTCCCTGCGGCTTTATCTGGCAGGCTTGAAATCGTCACGGTTTAACGGCGGCGATTTCAGGCTTTGCGGGGCCGAGGAGGTGTGACGATTGAAGCGAAATTGGGGCGGTCTATAAAAAGGACCGACTGCGGAATATCGCTATCCGCTAATCTTTTTTTATTATCCGGGGCTTCCGGCGAAATGCATGGCGCAGTTTTTTGACCGCGCCATGCAGGTTTTCAGCCACGCAATGCGGCGGTCAGCGCTTCCATGTCATCCGGCAGGTCGGTTTCGAATTCCATCACCTCGCCGGTGCGCGGATGTTCGAAAGCGAGCAGATAGGCATGCAGGGCCTGACGCGGAAAGCCGCGAACGGTGCTCTTTGCCGGTTCTTCAAGAAGGTTCGCCTTGGTGCGGAAGGCCGCGCCATATTCGGGATCGCCGATCAGCGGATGGCCGATATGGGCCATGTGAACGCGGATCTGGTGGGTGCGGCCGGTTTCCAGGCGGCATTCCACCATGGAGGCGAGGCAGGTGGCATCCGGCCGCTCATGGTAACGCTCCATCACCTCGTAATGGGTGATCGCCTCGCGGGCATCGTCCGAATCCTCGTGCTTGACGGCGCGTTTGGTGCGGTCGGCGCTGCGGCCGAGTGCTGCGTCGATGGTGCCGCGCAGGGTGCGCGGGCGACCCCAGACGACGGCCTTGTAGGCGCGCTCCAGCGGCCCGGTGCGGCCGTGGTCGGCAAATTGCGCGGCGAGATGGCGGTGTGCATTGTCGTTCTTCGCCACAACCATGACGCCGGAGGTTTCCTTGTCCAGCCGGTGGACGATGCCCGGCCGCCTGACACCGCCAATGCCGGAGAGGCTGTCGCCGCAATGGTGGATGAGGGCGTTGACCAGCGTGCCGGTCCAGTTGCCGGCGCCCGGATGCACGACGAGACCGGCGGGCTTGATGAGCACGATCAGGTCTTCATCCTCATATTCCACGTCGAGCGGAATGTCCTCGCCCTTGGGTTCAGGGTCTTCCGGCTCGGGCATGACGATTTCGATGCGGTCCTTGGGATGCACCTTCTTTTTCGGCTCTGTCACCGGCTGGCCGTTGATGGAGACCGCGCCCTGCTCGATCAGCGCTTTCAGCCGGCTGCGGGAGAAGTCGCCGCCCACTTCGCCTGCCAGCCAGGAATCGAGGCGGCCTTCGGCGTTTTCCCCGGCAATCAGGACTTTCCTTGCGTCTCCGCCTTGTTTAAAGGGGTCGTTCATTCTTATTTCTCCGATCCATCAGCATTTCAGGGAACCCGATGACGCAGATCGAGCAAGACGAACAGGAAGACAAGCCGCTTGATCCGGCCATGGAAAAAGTTCGCCGCAAGATGATCCGTTTGCAGATCGTGTCGGGCTCCGTGATGTTTATCAGCCTTATGGCCGTCTTCGGTGCGGTTGTCTACAAGGCGATGGGGCCGTCGAAGGCGGTTCAGACGCAGACGGAAGCGCCGAACCTTGCCGTTCCCACCGGCAACGGACCGCTTGCCGTCACCGCCAGCCTGCCGCAGGGCTTCACGATCGACAATGTCAGCTATTCCGGCGGCGACATGCTGTTTTACGGGCGGCTCGCCAACGGCACCCGCAAGGCGCTGGTCTTCAACGTCGCGGCCGGCCGGTTCCTCGCCGATGTGACGGTCGATGGCCAGTGAGGCCAATAAGCTGCTGGACGGGCGGGCGCTGATCCCGGTCGAGGACTCGGCCGATCCGCGCATCGCCGCCTTTCGCGATATTCGCGAGCGCGACCTGACCGGGCGTCAGGGCCGTTTCATTGCCGAAGGAACGGTGGTGCTGCGCATGCTGGCCGCCGCGCATAAAGCGGGCGGCGCCTTTGCGGCCGAGAGCATCCTCATCCTCAGAAACCGGCTTTCGGGCGTCGCGGATATCCTTGCCGATTTCCCGCCGGATGTGCCGGTTTATGTGGCGGAAGCGCCGGTGCTGGATGGCATTGTCGGGTTCCACCTGCATCGCGGCATTCTGGCGCTCGGGCGGCGGGTTCAGGATCGCGGACTGGAAGAGATGACGGCGGCACTTCCTGCCTCGTCGCTGGTGCTTGTGGGTTGCGGTATTTCCAATCACGACAATCTGGGGGCGATGTTCCGCAATGCGGCGGCGTTTTATGCCGATGCGGTGTTGCTGGACGAGACGTGCTGCGATCCGCTTTATCGCAAGGCACTCAGGGTGTCAGTCGGTTCGGTCCTGTCCGTTCCCTATCATCGCGGCGGCGGCGCAGTGGAGATGCTGGAGCGGCTCTCGGAGGCCGGGTTTGCGATCTGGAGCCTTTCGCCCAATGGCGAGACCGAGATTCGCGATATTCCCCGTTCCGAACGCATGGCGCTGGTTATCGGCACGGAAGGCGAGGGGTTGCCGCAATCGGTGCTCTCGCGTTTTCACACGGCGCGGATTGCGCAGTCGCCGCAGCTGGACAGCCTGAATGCGGGGACGGCTTCGGGGCTGGCGCTTTATCAGATGGCGGGGGTTATGGGGCGGGTTTAGGTCAGGTGCCACTTTATCGCTTCGGCGTATGTGGCTTACCCCCCCCCTCTGCCCTGCCGGGCATCTCCCCCTCAAGGGGGGAGATCGACAAGCAGCGAAGTTTTGGCCATCTCGACGTTTGAGAATGAAGCGGCGGCGGTACTTCTTGCCGATCTCCCCCCTTGAGGGGGAGATGCCCGGCAGGGCAGAGGGGGGTAAGCCACACACTCAACGCGGGGTACAACCACACCCACCGAAGGCCTAGTGTTCCCGCTTCTCCATCACCACCTTCGCCCGCTTCGCAAGGCTCTCCCGCCCCGATGAGCCGGAGGCCTTGGCGAGCAGCGCCGGAATGGGCGATTTCTCGCCCTCCTGCGCGGCGGTGAGCGCGATCATCTCGGCGGCGATCCTTGCGATTTCGCGGCGGATGGGTTCGTCATTGCCGGTGCCGCGCACGTTCAGCAGGCGTTCGGTGAGCGCGGTGCCCTGATTGCGGATATCCTCGATTTCCTGCTCCAGACCTTGCGACGCCGCTGGCTCCGTCACGACCGGGGGAGCTGCTTCCTCTGCGGCCATCGCCGGTGCCGCCTCTTCTTCGGCGGCGGGTGCGGTTTCAGGCGCGGCGGCTGGGGCAGGGGCCGTCGGTTGCGATGGGCTAACCGTTTTCTCGACCGGCACGGCCGGGTTCGGCAGGCGGATGATCATGTCGTTGGCGCGGCCGCCGGTTGCGGCAAGCTGTTCCTTGAGGCGGGCGACTTCCTGGTTGCGCAGCGTCAGCATCGTGTCGAGATCGGCATTTTTCGCCATGACTGTCGCGACCTGTTCCTCAAGCCGGGTGACCTTGCGGCTTTCGCGCGCAACCGCCGTCATCGCTTCCTTGTTGCGGGCCGCCACATCCTGCAATTCGCGGGTCGCGGTCTCGCCTTCCTTGCGGAAACGCGTGGCGCTCTGCTTGGCCTGCTCGGCTTCCAGATCGCGGGTGGCGGCGAGGATTTTCGAATCATCCAGCTCGCGCGTCAGATTGGTGAGGCGTGCGGTGAGATCGGACATCTGGCCGGCGCGCTCGTTGGCGGCCTGCTCCTGTTGTGCGAGGTTCGCCTGTACGGCGCCGGCGTGTTCTTCGGCGGCATCGAGGGCCGCGCGCAATTCGCCGATTTCCAGCGTCAGCTCCTCGATTTTCAGGGAGAAGCTGCGGTTCTGCTCGCCCAGCCGATAGGCATCGCTGGAGGCGGCCTCGTTGGCGAGACGCAGCGAGGTGTTCTTTTCCCGTTCCGTATCCAGTTCCTGGCGGACTTTGGCGTTTTCGGCGGCGTAGAGCGCACGCGCCATGTCCTTCTGGGCGCGCACTTCCTGCGGGCTGATGGGCATTGTCGCGCGTATGCGGTTTTCCGTATAGGCGACGATGCGGCGGTGGATCGCGGGTGCGATCAACAGGGCCAGCAGGGTTGCGGTGAGAAAACCCAATCCGAAGAGAATGGCATATTCGATCACGCGGGACAGTCTCCGAAACTCAGATACGCGCGCATTCGGAAAGAGGGGCGCGAAAGCACGTTACGCTATTATTGCAACCGTGGGGAGGGGTGTCGCACCGTCAAAACCGGCCCGTTATTTCCTCCCGCCCCGGCTTTAGCGAATCAGAAGGGGTTCCAGGTCGGCTGCTGGGTGAGCTTCAGGTAACCGACATTGATGCCGAGGCGCGCGCCGATGCCGGTGCGGATGGGGGCAAGGGTCACGTCGCTGCTCTTCAGATAGGTCATGCCGACGCCTGCGACGATGAAGGCGGAGCCGCTCACACCGCCGTAACGGCGGTAAAGCGCATCGACGGAGGGCAGGTTGTAGACCAGCATCATGGCGCGGGTGCCCTGGCCGCCATAATCGAGGCCGAGGGAGGGGCCCTGCCAGAAGACGGGGTGCTGGCCGGCATTCTTGGTGTAAAGCGTGCCTTCGCCATAGGTGAGGCCCGCGACGAAGGCGCCGGAGCCTTCCTGGCCGAGAATGTAACCGTTTGGAAGACCGTATTGCTGGAAGGCACGCTCCACCACCTTGGCAAGGCCGCCGGTGGTTTCACCGAAGAATCCGTGGCCTGCATCCACGACTTCCTGGAAAGAATATTGATCGCTGTTCTGGGCCGCGGCCGGTGCGACCCATATCAGGAGGCTCGCAAGGAGCGCGACAATCTTTCCCAGTCCGAGGCGTGCAATGGTGCGGGTTTTCGTAAGGCGCATCGTCATGTCCGTCCGTCTGTTTCGTTAGCGCATCGGTTCGAAAATCCGAATCGGTTTTCGAAAGGGCCGATGCCCAGAGTCAAAGTTCTACAGCATGTTTCGCGCATCCTTGCGGATACACGGGGCTCCAGTGTGGCCTGTTAAGGCATTTGGCATTTTGAAACCATCCTATTAACAATCGGTTTACCAAATATGGTGTCATTATGGCTTAACAATTTCCACACCGTCCGCGCCTCCCTTGCGCAGGAGAGAATTTTATGACCAGCAAACTCAATATCACGCTGTCCGGTCCCGATCTGGCGGCTCTTCTGTGCAGCCGTGTGTGCCATGATGTGATTTCTCCTGTCGGCGCCATCAATAACGGCCTCGAACTCCTGGACGAGGGCGGCACGGATGACGATGCGCTCGATCTCATCCGCACGTCAGCCCTTAACGCATCCGTGCGGCTGAAGTTCGCCCGCCTTGCCTTCGGCGCTTCCGGCTCCGCCGGCGCGTCCATCGACACCGGCGAGGCCGAAAAAGCCGCCCAGGATTTCGCCGCCGCCGAAAAGAAGGCGGAGGTGAGCTGGAACGGCCCGCGCGCCATCGTTGCGAAGAATCGTGTCAAACTTCTGCTCAATCTCTTTCTCGTGGCTTATGGCGCCATTCCGCGCGGCGGCAATGTGGATGTGCTGCTGGAAAGCCCCGACGGCGACGCCAGGTTCGAAATCACCGTCAAGGGCCGGATGATGCGCGTGCCGGCCAAGTTCGTGGAAATTTACGAGGGCAGGCTGGAAGAGGCGGTCGACGCCCATTCCGTTCAGCCCTATTACACGCTGCTTCTGGCCGAGGAGGCCAATATGGCGGTGGAATACAAGGTGCATGACGACCGCATCGTCTTTACCGCCAAGACGGTTGCCGAGTGACCGTTCAATCGCCGATCTGAATTTGTGAAAGGCCGGGACCGCGTCTGCCGACGCGCCGGCCTTTTTTCGTTTGGGGAGCATGTTCATGACACGTCTGACAACCGCTCGCCTTGTCCTGCGGCCGCATGCCATCGCGGATGAAGCGCTTTATCGCGCCTTCTGGGGCGCGGATGTTCCGCAGATCGAAGGGGTCGTATCGATTGCGCCGCTGGACCCGGAACTCGCCTTCGCCCGGCTTTTGCGTTTTCTGGGCCATTGGTCCGCTTTCGGCTTCGGCCCCTTTGTGGTGGAAGAGCTTGCCACGGGGCGCATCGTGGGCGAGGTGGGCTTTGCCCATATGCGCCGTGGCAACGGTGAGGATTTCGACGGCGTGCCTGAGGCGATGTGGAAAATCGACGGGGCGCTGGCGGGCAAGGGTGTCGCGACCGAGGCGGTGGAGGCGGCACTGCGATGGTTCGATGGTCGCGGGATTTCGCAGCGGACCGTCTGCATGATCAATCCGCTCAACAGCCCGTCGCTGGCGATCGCCGCCCGATTCGGCTTCCGGCCATTTCGCGATACGGCGTTCCGCGACAGCCCCGTTCGGCTTTTCGAGCGGATCGTGGATATCTAGAGCATTTCCAGTAAGAGTGTGACGCGGGTTTCTCCAGCGCCCGGTGTTGCTGTTCCGAATCGCGTTTCAGGACGACCTGAAACCTGTTTGAGGTCTCGGCGGGCGGCGGATTGAACCAGGAGTTGGTCCATATCAACTCCGGAGCATCCCATGCGCTATCTTCTTCTGGCGGTCATCGTCATTTTCTCCACTGTCCAGTCCGCAATGGCGGAAAGCGGCATCGGCTTTAAACAGATCGAATTGCCGGATGAGGCCGGTTCGAGACCGCTAGCCGTTTCATTGTGGTACCCGGCCGCGCCGTCGGGCAAAAGCGAGATCGTCGGCGAAAATGCCGCCTTTTACGGCCTTGAGGTTCAACCGGGCGCTTCCCTTCTTGACGGTTCCCGTCCTCTCATATTGCTGTCGCACGGTTTCGGCGGAAGCTGGCGCAATCTGAACTGGATTGCCGGTGAGCTTGTGCGGGAAGGTTATGTCGTGGCAGCCCCGGATCACGGCGGCGAATCGTTCACCGAAGAAAATGCGACCGAGATCGTTCCATTGTGGGAACGGCCGCGCGACATCAGCAGAACGCTGACCGCATTGCTCGGCGATGACCGATTCGCCGGCAGGATCGATGCGACGCGCATCGCCGTAATCGGCCATTCCCTTGGCGGCTGGACCGCAATGGAGCTGGTTGGCGCGCGATACAGCGCCGATCTTGCCCTGAAGGATTGCAGCGGGGAGAAGCGCCCGCCGCAATGCAAGGCTCCGCGGCTGCTCGCCAAAGTCGGGGTTGTCGGTGACGGCAGGGCCGATCCGCGTCTTTCGATGGATTTGAAGGATACCCGCATCCGCGCCGCCATGGCGCTGGATCTCGGGCCGGCCGCCGGTTTCCTGCCGGAGACGCTGCAAGCCGTCGGCGTGCCGGTTCTGGTTCTGGCCGCGGGTGTGGAAACACCGGAGATCGCCGCCATCAAGGCCGATTCCGACTATATTGCCCGGCATCTGCCAAAGGCGACGACCGTTTATCGGGAAATACCGGATGCCAGCCATTTCAGCTTCATGCAGATTTGCAGGCCGAACGGCGAAAAGATCGTGGAGGAGCTTTCACCGGGCGAAGGTTTCGTCTGCCGGGATGGCGGCGGCAGGGACCGCGCGACCATCCATGCGCAGATCGCGCAGGTGATCCTCGGCTTTCTGAAAGCGGAAATGCGCTAGGTCGGGTTTTCCGGACGCCTCGTGGCCGGATGGTCCTGAGGCGTCCCTTTTTTAAACGGCGCTTACCGGATGGTGCCGATAAACGAGGTCTTCGGGATCGGAACGGGGTGCCGCCGGGTCGAGCCTGCCGCCGATTCGTTCGGCGACGGCTGCGGATTTGCGGTTCTGCGGCGAGACGTAGCTGACAAGCGTGGGCAGGTTCAGGGTCTTGAAGGCCCAGTCGCGCAGCGCCGAGGCGGCTTCCGCCGCATAACCGCGCCCTTCGTGGCCTTCGTAAAGCAGCCAGCCCAGTTCCTTTTCCGGAAACAGCGGACCGTGATTGATGCCGACCTGGCCGACACATTGCCCCGTTTCGCCAAGCTCGATCATCAGCGCGCCATGGCGGAAAAAGTACCAGTTGGCCTGATCGTGGCAGAACACGCCCCATGTTTTCCAGAGATCGTAGGGTCCGCCGACACCGACGGAGCGTGGCGACGCCATGAAGTCCCGATAGGCGGGAAAGTCTGCGATCATCAGCGGGCGCAAAGTCAGGCGTTCGGTCTTGAGGGTAGGGATAGGGTGGTTCATGTGCCGTCATCCTTTTGCGGCGCGTAGCCTAGCTCTTCTTCCCTCATTCCTGTGCTTGTCACAGGAATCTAGCCAGCCCAAGTCCTTGGGCTGAAAAGAGTCTCTCGCTGCGCAGACGCGCATCGGCTGGATTCCTGTGACAAGCACAGGAATGAGGGAGTATCCATGCGCCGGAATATGATCGTGTGTCGTGATATGCCAATGACACGGTTACCTGCGACCTTGAAATCGCAACAAAAAACCCGCCGTTTCCAGCGGGTCTTTTAAAAACTGTCCTGTCCCGGAATGGATCAGGCGGTTTCGAGGAATTCCGTCGCGCCATCCGGCTCGCGCAGAACATAGCCGCGGCCCCAGACGGTTTCGATGTAGTTTGCGCCGCCGGCGGCGTTTGCGAGCTTCTTGCGCAGCTTGCAGATGAAGACGTCGATGATCTTCAGTTCCGGCTCGTCCATGCCGCCATAGAGGTGGTTCAGGAACATTTCCTTGGTCAGCGTCGTGCCCTTGCGCAGCGAAAGCAGCTCGAGCATCTGATATTCCTTGCCGGTCAGGTGAACGCGCTGGCCGCCCACTTCAACCGTCTTGGCATCGAGATTGACGATCAGCTCGCCGGTGGCGATGACCGACTGTGCATGGCCCTTGGAACGGCGGACGATGGCGTGAATGCGGGCAACAAGCTCGTCCTTGTGGAACGGCTTCGTCATGTAATCGTCTGCGCCGAAGCCGAGGCCGCGAACCTTGTCCTCGATGCCGGCCATGCCGGAAAGGATGAGGATCGGCGTCTTGACCTTGGAGAGGCGAAGCGTTCTCAGAACCTCGTAACCCGACATGTCGGGCAGGTTGAGGTCGAGAAGAATAATGTCGTAATCATAGAGCTTGCCGAGGTCCACGCCTTCCTCACCGAGGTCGGTCGTGTAGACGTTAAAGCTCTCCGACTTGAGCATCAGTTCAATGCTCTGCGCTGTCGCGCTGTCGTCTTCAATAAGTAGAACCCGCATAATTATCCCCTTTGCCGCCCGCGAACCGGTAAATCATTGCCTCGCGCGATGCGGATCCAGACGTTGCCTGATTTGCAGGCTGCCACCAAATGGTTAACAAATTCTAATTGCCTTTGGCAAGGTGTATCGAATTTATTAAGCAAAGTAGGCATTTCGCTGTTTTTGCACGTGAATCCACCATCGCCAAAATTGAAGCTTAACGCGAGGAAATCCGGTTAAGTGATTCAATCGACTCTTACATCGTCGGGTCCATTTTTTTGGACCTGGCATTTACCGACCCTTAAATGATCGTCGTTATCATTAACGATGCCCGTAAACGAAAGGTTAACGACGGCGGTTTTTTATTAACGTCGGGTAACTTTTGGGAATCATTCCGGGACAGGGGTCAACCCTTACGGAAAAACGGGCGGGTTAAACGGGCCGATCAGGGTGGCATAGTGCCTTTTTGATCCGGGTCTCGCTATCCATGGAGTATTGCGTATGAAGTCGCGTGACAGCCTGGTTCGCCTGAAGGAATTTCAGGTCAATGAAAAACGCCGGCAGCTTAACCAGCTGCAGCAGATGATGTCCGAGTTCGAGCGGATGGCAAAGGAACTGGTGCATCAGATATCTCTGGAAGAAAGCAAGTCGGGCATTACCGATCCGACGCATTTCGCCTATCCGACCTTCGCCAAGGCCGCGCGCCAGCGGGCGGATAATCTTCAGGTCTCGATCCGTGAGCTGAAGGCCCAGCAGGAAGCCGCCGAAGCTTCGCTGGAAGAGGTGCAGGCCGAATATGAAAAGGCCGCTGCCCTCGAAAACCGCGACGGAGCCATCCGCGCCCGCGCCTGACCTATAGGCGCAGGAATTGACGAAGATCGTCCTCATTGACGGCTGCCGGTGGATCAGGAGGCGGCTTTCAATGACGGGACGCCATGCATTTTTTCGAAAGGCCGCTCCTTGAGGGCGGCCTTTTGTTTTGCCGCGTCGCCGGTGTTTCCCGCCGGGACGGTCAGGCCTGATTTCGATTGTCCGGAGGTGGAGAAAGGCGTATTTTACGGAGGTTCCGACCGTGAGCCGGAGGCTTTTACGCGCACGCGCCCCGTGCGGGTGCGGGCGGCACTTGCAGGGAGGAAAAAATGGCCCGCCAATATATCGATTGCCGCGAATTCCCCAGTGACAGCAGATGCACTGTCGCCATCTCCGCCGATTCTCCGGAGGAACTTATGGAAGCGGCCGTGCAACACGCCGTGGCCGTGCATGGCGCAAAGGATACGCTCGAATTCCGTGAAGAAGTCCGCCGGAGCATGCATGCCGGGACGCCGCCGTTGAAGGTGGCGTGATTGCTGGCACACCCGAATATCTCCGCCGTCATGCCGGACTTGATCCGGCATCCAGTCGGCGCGCGTCTGCGCGACGAGAAGAGTCTTTTCAGCTCAATGACTTGAGCTTGCTGGACCCCGGCTCAAGGCCGGGGTGACGGCGTGTGGATGCTCCGTTTTGGCCAAAACATCCGTCGATAACGTAGATAACTGACATAACGCTCGTTATGTCTGCCCATTTACCCCTGAATAACATCCGCCCATTCGGAATGGCGCAACGTCTGGGCCTTGAAGAACGGGCAGAGCGGAATGACTTTCCAGCCGCCCTTGCGGGCTTCATCGATTGCGTGGGCGGCAAGCGCCTGGCCGACGCCTTTGCCGCGCAGCGCATCGGGCACGCCGGTATGGTCGATGATGATGAGGGAAGGGGAGGTGCGCGAATAGGTCATCTCCGCCTTATGGCCGTCGATGGTCGCCGAATATTCGCCGTGCGATCCGGTTTCGGTTGTCTTGATGTCCATGATGAGCGCCTTCCGCATTGCTGTTCGTTGTCGCCACTGTACCGGCTTCAGCCTGAATTGAAACAGCGGGATAGCGAACGCAGCGGACACAAACCGGCGACAATCGCCGGCTCTGTGGGGCAGTTCTCAGGGGGAAATCCGAAATCAAACCGAAAACCCCGTCGATAATCCGGCGGGGCGTTCTGGAAATTCGGTCTGGGCGCGTTTTTGCGCCGGCGCACTGTTTTAGTGGCGATATTGCTGAATGCGCGTGGTGCGCAGGCCGGCAAGGCCATGATCGGCAATCGAGGACTGCCAGGACAGGAATTCTTCGACAGTGAGCGTATAACGCTCGCAGGCTTCCTCGAGGCTCAACAGTCCACCGCGTACCGCTGCAACCACCTCCGCCTTTCTGCGAATGACCCAGCGACGGGTATTGGCAGGCGGAAGATCCGCGATCGTCAGAGGGCTGCCATCGGGGCCGATGACATATTTAACTCGTGGGCGTATCATTTCGGTCATTGGACACTCTATACAAACTCAAGACCATATGACGGGAACTCTATCCCGGTACCTTTAAAAATTGCCTAAGCAGCTCGTGACAATTTATTAAGAATTTGAACGGTTTCGCCTGATTTGTTCGAGTCGCCTTATTTTGCCGGGAAAAAATTTTTCCAAAAATCGCAATTTTTCTCTCCCATCGGTTGTTTCCGTCAGAGTGCCGCAAGCGAAAGGCACGTTTTCCCGCTGCCCTGGGTAAATTCCGCCGTTCCCTCATGCTGCAGCCGCAGGCGGTCGCCGGCATCGAGGGAAAGGATGGAGGTTGCCGACTGCGATGTGCCTGACGTCGATGCATTGCCGGCGATGCCGAAACTGGCCGCCGCGCCATTGATGAAAAGCGTCACCCGGTGGCCGGAAGAGGAGACCACGGCGAGCGTCAGGGCCGCCAGATAAGGGCCCTTTGCCGGAACCACGAGTTCGCGTCCGCCGCCGCTCACCGCATCGCCGAGCGCAAAGCCGCCCTCGGCGATGGAGAGCACCGAAAAACCTGCCGCCGAGCCATTGGCGGGTTTCGTCGTGCCCGCCGGCAGGCCGGCAACAGTGAGCGGGCGGTTCGGCATCGAGACCCGGCCGTCGCCGCTGCATAGAAGTGCGGTGTGCCATGAGGCGCCATCCTTGCTGGTCTTGATCGAAAACCCGTCATTGCCGGCAAGGCCCATTTCCGCCCGACCGCTCCAGCCGGACTGGAACAGCAACGAGGCGGTATCGGCCTTGCCCGCCTTGTTGATCGTCATGCGGTGGCTGCCGCCTTCTTCGGCATGGGTGAAGAGGCTGGCGGGGGAGGTGAGCGCCAGCCGGTTGGTGGTATCGGCCTCGGTGCCGATGCCCAGCCTTTCCAGCCGGCCGGCGGCTGGCAGCGGCATGTCGCGCCAGCTGCCGTCGCGCAGGATGCGATATCTGCTGTCAGCCGCAAACCACGCCGTCCAGCCGGGCTGCGGCGCGATCGAGAGCCAGGCGCCATCCTGCCGAAAGGCGAGCCTGCCGCCCTTGCCGGCCCAGTCGCCCGCAGCATCGGCGGAGAGGAGGAAACAATCCCCTTCCGCAGCGTTATCGGGCGGTGTGGTGATGATGGCCTTGATGACCAGTTGCACGATCGCATCCAGCCTTTGCAGGGCTTCGTTATGGGTGACGTGTTTCTGTGCCTGCGAGGGGAGAATATAGGGAAGCCGAAGTCTCGCCGTCTGTTCCGTCATGATGTGCCTTCCGCGCTGCGGTGTTTCGTTGTGGGGCATTGTGAGGCGGTGGGGTGGGGTGGGGATGAGTGGGGATGGGATTATTTTTTGGGGGGCTTCGGCGTATGCCGCTTCACCCCCCTCTGCCCTGCCGGGCATCTCCCCCTCAAGGGGGGAGATCGACTCGTGGATAGGTCGCGCCTATCACGACGTTTGCGAATGAAGTGGTGGTAGCGCCTCCTGCTGATCTCCCCCCTTGAGGGGGAGATGCCCGGCAGGGCAGAGGGGGGTGAAGCGGCATACGCCGAAGCTCACCAATGGCCGCAGCAAACGCCAAGCGCCCGTTACCCCGCGTGCTCCACCGCCATCGCCCCTTCGGCAATGAAATCCGGATTGGCCAGCGCATCCTCGCCATCGCCCCTCACCGCATATGCAAGCGGCCTGCCCTCGCAATCGAGCGTCCTGCCGCCGGCGGCGCGCAGCACGGCGTCGCCGGCGGCCGTGTCCCACATCATGGTGCGGCTAAAGCGGGGGTAAATATCGGCGGCGCCCTCGGCCAGCATGCAGAATTTCAGCGAGGAGCCGACGGAGATGCAGTCCTTCAGGCCGTGTTCGGCCACGAAGGCTTCCGTTTTCGCCGTGCAATGCGAGCGGCTGATCAACGCCACGGGGGAGGCGCCGCGCTGGCGCGCGCGGATGGGGTGGCGCGACAGGATGGCGCCTTCGCCGGAAATGGCGAGCTTTTCGGCGGCATTGTCCTCGCCCGTCCATGCCTGTCCGCGGCAGGGGGCGTAAACCACGCCGGCCACCGGAACGCCGTTGCGGATGAGTGCGATGTTGACGGTGAAATCGTCCTTGCCGGAAATAAATTCCTTGGTGCCATCCAGCGGGTCGACGAGGAAGAACTCCGCACCGGTTTCCGGCAGGATGCCGCTCGATACCGCCTCTTCGGCAACCACGGGGATATCGGGAAAATGGGCGGCCAGCGCCGCAAGAATGATCGCCTCGGCGCGCTGATCGGCCTCGGTCACCGGCGAGCAGTCGTCCTTATACGACACATGCGGGCCGGCACGGTGGACCGCCATGATGGCCTGCCCGGCGTCCAGCGCCGCTTTCGTCAATATGTCGATCATCTCTTTGCCAATTGATCCCGTCTGCGGGATATCGCCGTTCCGATCTTCGCTACTCCTTTGCCCGCTGCCCGTCAAATAATGGCGTCGGACAATGCTGAAATAAGCATCCGGCCGTCATTTTTTCAGCACTTCCTGCCAAAATCATGGCTCTTTTGACCGGGAAAGCGGCAGTCCATGTGGAAATTCCAAATTTTGTGCAGGATCGCCCGTTTTTGACTTCACATTTTTAACGAACACGATATGCATTTTGGGGGTGGGGGCCTGCCTGCAAGGGCGCTCCTATAATTAACATAACGAGGCGTGGCCCATTCGAGGTCGTGCCCGGGGGAAAGACATGGAGTATTTTATCCAGCAGCTCATCAACGGGCTGACTCTTGGATCGATCTACGGCCTCATCGCTATCGGCTATACGATGGTTTACGGCATCATCGGCATGATCAACTTCGCCCACGGCGATATTTTCATGCTCGGCGGCTTCGCCGCGCTGATCGTTTTCCTGATCGTGACATCCTTTGTCGCCGGCATTCCGGTGGCGCTTCTTCTGCTTCTGATGATGGTCGTCGCCATGCTGATGACCGGCCTGTGGAACTGGGTGATCGAACGCGTCGCCTATCGCCCGCTCAGAGGCTCCTTCCGTCTTGCGCCGCTGATCACGGCCATCGGCATGTCGATCGCGCTGTCCAACTTCATCCAGGTCACCCAGGGTCCGCGCAACAAGCCGATCCCGTCGATGGTGACGGAAAGCTATCATTTCGGCGCCATTACCGTGTCGCTGAAGCAGTTGATCATCATGGTCGTCACCTCGGTGCTGCTCTTCGCCTTCTGGTATATCGTCAACAAGACCCCGCTCGGCCGGGCGCAGCGCGCCACCGAACAGGACCGCAAGATGGCGGCGCTGCTCGGCGTCGATGTCGACAAGACGATCTCCATCACCTTCATCATGGGTGCGGCGCTCGCCGCTGTCGCGGGCACCATGTATCTGATGTATTACGGCGTTGCCTCCTTCAGCGATGGCTTCATTCCCGGCGTCAAGGCGTTTACGGCGGCCGTTCTCGGCGGCATCGGCTCGCTTCCGGGCGCTGTTCTCGGCGGTCTCCTGATCGGCCTCATCGAATCGCTGTGGTCGGCCTATTTCTCCATCGCCTACAAGGATGTCGCGGCATTCGGCATCCTGGCTTTCGTGCTGATCTTCAAGCCGACCGGCATTCTCGGTCGTCCGGAAGTCGAGAAGGTGTGATCCCATGACCAATATCGCTTCCGACAACGCTGCTTCCAGCCCGAGCCTGATGGCGACGGCCGTGAAGGAGGGCCTGATTGCGGGCCTCATCTCGTTCGGCATGTTCATTCTTTATGTCGGCATCGTCACCTATCAGGATATCAACAACCAGCTGATCTGGGGCACCCGCTGGGGGCTTCTGGCGGTCTTCGTCGGCATTGCCGCTGTCGGCCGTTTCCTGGTCGTCGGCTTCATCAAGCCGTCGCTGGATCGTCGCAAGCTGGCCAAGGCCAAGAGCGGCGTGCTGGAGATTTCCGAAGAGAAGGGCTTTTTCCACAAGCACTTCCTGAAGCTGGCACTGGTCCTGCTGCTGCTTTATCCCGTTATCGCCGTGCAATTGTTCGGCTTTCAGGGTTCGCTGAAATTCGTCGACAATTTCGGCATCCAGATCCTGATCTATGTGATGCTGGCCTGGGGCCTCAACATCGTCGTCGGCCTCGCCGGCCTGCTCGATCTCGGTTACGTGGCCTTTTATGCGGTCGGCGCCTATTCCTATGCGCTGCTCTCCAGCCATTTCGGCCTGTCTTTCTGGGTGCTCCTGCCGGTCGCCGGCATTCTCGCGGGCTTCTGGGGCATCATCCTCGGTTTCCCGGTGCTTCGTCTTCGCGGCGACTATCTGGCAATCGTGACGCTCGCCTTCGGTGAAATCATCCGCCTTGTGCTTTTGAACTGGACGGATGTGACCAAGGGCACCTTCGGTATTTCGGGCATCGCCAAGGCCTCGGTCTTCGGCATCTGGTCCTTCGATGTCGGCGCGTCGAATAATTTCGCCAAGGCCTTCGGCCTGTCGATGTCGTCGGCCTATTACAAGATCTTCCTGTTCTACGTGATCCTGCTGCTTTGCATGCTGACGGCCTATGTGACCATCCGCCTGCGCCGCATGCCGATCGGCCGTGCCTGGGAAGCGCTGCGCGAGGACGAGATCGCCTGCCGTTCGCTCGGCATCGATACCGTCATCACCAAGCTCACCGCCTTTGCGACGGGCGCGATGTTCGGCGGTTTTGCCGGCTCCTTCTTCGCCGCGCGTCAGGGTTTCGTTTCGCCGGAAAGCTTCGTGTTCCTCGAATCCGCCGTCATCCTCGCCATCGTCGTTCTCGGCGGTATGGGTTCGCTGACGGGTATCGCCATTGCGGCGCTGGTCATGGTCGGCGGCACCGAGCTTCTGCGTGAAATGGAGTTCCTGAAGCATGTCTTCGGGCCCGACTTCACGCCTGAACTTTACCGTATGCTGCTCTTCGGCCTTGCCATGGTCATCGTCATGCTGTTCAAGCCGCGCGGCTTCGTCGGCTCGCGTGAACCCACGGCCTTCCTCAAGGAACGCAAGGCCGTCTCCGGCAGCTTTACCAAGGAAGGTCACGGTTGATGGCTTCCGGAACGGCAACAATGACACCCAATACGACTGGCGATACGATCCTCAAGGTCGAACATCTCTCGATGCGCTTCGGCGGCCTGATGGCCATCAACGACTTCTCCTTCGAGGCGAAGCGCGGCGAGATCACGGCGCTGATCGGCCCCAACGGTGCTGGAAAGACCACGGTCTTCAACTGCATCACCGGCTTCTACAAGCCGACCATGGGCATGATCACCATGCGACAGCAAAGCGGCGAGGCGCATCTTCTCGAGCGCCTGCCGGATTTCGAAATCACCAAGAAGGCCAAGGTGGCGCGCACCTTCCAGAACATCCGCCTGTTTTCGGGCCTCACCGTTCTGGAAAACCTGTTGGTGGCGCAGCACAATGCGCTGATGAAGGCCTCGGGTTACACGATCCTCGGTCTTCTCGGCCTGCCCGCTTACCGGCGGGCGGTGGATGCCTCTATCGAAAAGGCCAAATACTGGCTGGAAAAGGCCGATCTGATCGACCGCGCCGATGACCCGGCCGGTGACCTTCCCTATGGTGCGCAGCGCCGTCTGGAAATCGCCCGCGCCATGTGCACGGGGCCGGAGCTTTTGTGCCTCGACGAGCCGGCCGCCGGCCTCAACCCGAAGGAATCGCTGGCGCTCAACGCGCTTCTGCGCGGCATTCGCGACGAGGGCACGTCGCTGCTCCTCATCGAGCACGACATGTCCGTGGTGATGCAGATTTCCGACCATGTGGTGGTTCTGGAATATGGCCAGAAGATTTCCGACGGCACGCCGGACCATGTGAAGAACGACCCGAAGGTCATCGCCGCCTATCTGGGTGTCGAGGATGATGAAGTGGAAGACGTGATTGCGGAAGAACTCGACGGAGGAGCGGCCTGATGTCCGGTGAACCGCTTCTGAAAGTCCAGGGTGTCGAAACCTATTATGGTAATATCCGGGCTCTGGCCGGTGTCGATGTCGAGGTCAACAAGGGTGAGATCGTCAGCCTGATCGGCGCTAACGGCGCCGGCAAGTCGACGCTGATGATGACCATCTGCGGCAGCCCGCAGGCGCGTGCCGGCCAGGTGATCTTCGACGGCGAGGATATTACCCATCTGCCGACCCATCTGATCGCCCGCAAGCGCATTGCCCAGTCGCCCGAAGGCCGCCGGATTTTCCCGCGCATGACGGTGCTGGAAAACCTGCAGATGGGCGCCAATCTCGATAACCTGAAATATTTCAAGGAAGACGTCGAGAAGATCTTCGTGATGTTCCCGCGCCTGAAGGAGCGCCAGAGCCAGCGCGGCGGCACGCTTTCCGGCGGCGAGCAGCAGATGCTCTCCATCGGCCGCGCGCTGATGGCACGGCCGAAGCTCCTGCTGCTGGACGAGCCGTCGCTCGGCCTCGCACCGCTGATCGTCAAGGGCATTTTCGAGGCGATCAAGAAACTCAACCAGGAAGAGGGGCTGACCGTCTTCCTCGTGGAGCAGAACGCCTTTGCCGCGCTCAAGCTTTCCGACCGCGCCTATGTGATGGTCAACGGCAAGGTGACGATGAGCGGTTCGGGCAGGGAACTGCTCGCCGATCCGCAGGTGCGCGCCGCCTATCTCGAAGGCGGACGGCACTGAAAGATTTTACTTGCGCCGGAAATTTTGCGGCGCAAGACTGCAAACGGCGGCCTGTCGTCCTTTCGGCCAAACCTTAAGGAACCATGGCGGGGTGCAAACAATAAAATGCCCGGCGGGAAAACGACGGGACGACAGACAAGGCAGGGTCAGGGCGTTTCAGCCCGGCACTGATGGGGAAAGAGATGCAGGGCCTTTTTTTCGAAACGGATAACGGCGTGCGGTATGTTCTGCGCGCGCTGGTTGTTCTTCTGGGTTTCTGGACGGCATGGCGCACGGGCAAGTCCGTGGCCGATGGCTGGGGCGGTTATACGCGGGTGGTGATCTATACGCTCGCTCTGGGTGTGGTGATGCGGTTTCTGCATCACGCGCTGTTCAACGGGCCGTTCATCAACGGCTTCTATTACGTGTTTGACGTCGTTCTTCTTCTGGTTTTTTCCAGCGTCGGTTTCCGCACGCGCCGGACGAGCCAGATGGTCAATAACTACTATTGGCTTTACGACCGGACATCGGCATTTTCCTACAAGAAGAAAGATTGACAGGCGGA
This sequence comes from Agrobacterium leguminum, assembly GCF_005144435.2. Classification (NCBI taxonomy): domain Bacteria; kingdom Pseudomonadati; phylum Pseudomonadota; class Alphaproteobacteria; order Hyphomicrobiales; family Rhizobiaceae; genus Agrobacterium; species Agrobacterium leguminum. The sequence goes on along the minus strand of NZ_CP120211.1, from coordinate 2,143,521 downwards.
TTTTTCCGGCTGCACAATGCTCGTCAGAGTGGAACAGTTTCCTGTTCAGTGAAGGTGGGTACTGAACAGGTCCTTGCAATCAACCCATCCAAAGGAACTGGGAGTAAAGTAATGAAGAAGTCTCTTCTTTCCGCTGTTGCGCTGACCGCCATGGTCGCGTTTGGCGGTTCGGCCTGGGCCGATGTCGTGATCGCTGTCGGCGCACCGCTGACCGGCCCGAACGCTGCTTTCGGCGCTCAGATCCAGAAGGGTGCCGAACAGGCCGCGAAAGACATCAATGCCGCCGGCGGCATCAATGGCGAGCAGATCAAGATCGTGCTGGGCGACGACGTATCCGACCCCAAGCAGGGTATTTCGGTTGCCAACAAGTTCGTCGCTGACGGCGTGAAATTCGTTGTCGGTCACTTCAACTCCGGCGTTTCCATTCCGGCTTCTGAAGTTTACGCTGAAAACGGCATTCTCGAAATCACACCCGCCGCAACCAACCCGGTCTTCACCGAGCGCGGCCTGTGGAACACGTTCCGTACCTGCGGCCGTGACGACCAGCAGGGCGGCATTGCCGGCAAGTACCTGGCCGATCATTTCAAGGACGCCAAGGTCGCCATCATTCACGACAAGACGCCTTACGGTCAGGGCCTTGCCGATGAAACCAAGAAGGCTGCCAATGCCGCCGGCGTGACGGAAGTCATGTATGAAGGCGTCAACGTCGGCGACAAGGACTTCTCCGCGCTGATCTCCAAGATGAAGGAAGCCGGCGTTTCCATCATCTACTGGGGCGGCCTGCACACCGAAGCCGGCCTCATCATCCGTCAGGCGGCTGACCAGGGCCTGAAGGCCAAGCTCGTTTCGGGCGACGGTATCGTCTCGAACGAACTTGCTTCCATCGCTGGCGACGCCGTCGAAGGTACGCTCAACACCTTCGGCCCCGATCCGACGCTGCGCCCGGAAAACAAGGAACTGGTAGAGAAGTTCAAGGCCGCCGGCTTCAACCCGGAAGCCTACACGCTCTACTCCTATGCCGCGATGCAGGCGATTGCCGGTGCGGCGAAGGCCGCCGGTTCCGTGGAGCCGGAAAAGGTTGCCGAGGCCCTGAAGTCCGGCACCTTCCCGACCGCGCTCGGCGAGATCTCCTTCGACGAGAAGGGCGACCCGAAGCTTCCCGGCTACGTCATGTACGAATGGAAGAAGGGTCCGGACGGCAAGTTCACCTACATCCAGCAGGGCAGCTAAGCCCTTCTGCGACACCCTATCGAAGCCCGGCAGCAATGCCGGGCTTTTTGTTTGCGGTCTCGGCCATACTAGGGACAACAAGGCAGGAAACTAATCCTCTCGGGAACTGCAATGAGGGATGGCAATGACGACAAAGCGAGCCTTATCGCTCTTCCTTGTTCTCGCGGTGCTGGCGACGGCGCTTGTCGGCCTGCATTTCTTCAGCAAGTCCCGGACGACGCAATTATTCGGCGGCATCATCGCAAGGGTCGAAACAGCGAGGCCGATGGTGGCGCTGACTTTCGACGACGGGCCGTCGGTGCGTTTCACGCCTGATGTTTTGGCGATCCTGAGGGAGCGCGGGGTAAAAGCGACTTTCTTTTTGACCGGTCAGGAGACCGAAGAAAATCTGCCGCAGGCGCGCATGATCGTCAGCGACGGGCATCAGATCGGCAACCATAGTTACACGCATTCCAACATGATGCTGATGGGGCCGGCGCGGATCGGGCAAGAGATCGAGCGCACCGATGCGGCCATTCGGGCTGCGGGTTATGAAGGCGAGATCATGTTCCGCCCGCCCTATGGCAAGAAGCTGCTGACCTTGCCCTGGTATCTTTCCCGGCATGACCGGAAAACCATCATGTGGGATGTCGAGCCGGAATCCTTTCCCGATGTCGCCGAGGATGCGGGCGCCTTCGCCAGACACGTCATCGAGCAAACCGGAAACGGCTCCATCGTCATCATGCACGTCATGTATCGAAGCCGCGAGATATCCAGGCAGGCTTTGCCCTTGATCATAGACGGTCTGCGTCAACGCGGGTTTGAGTTTGTCACCGTCTCGCAATTGCTCGAAAATCGCTGAAGCCCATTCTCTTGCCAGGGCGCTTCAGTCGATCCGGGTCAGAATAAAGTCCGCGCGTTCCCCTATGCCGGATTTCGGAAGCACGGAAATATCGTAGCCAAGCTCGTCATAGTCGCGGAGCAAACGCTCATATTCCTCGACCGCCGCATCGAAGCCGTGCTTGCGCTCGCTGTCGCCCCTGTAGATTTCCGGCCATGGCGGGGTGAGGAAGACCAGACGATTATAGCGGTGTGCAGCCCGCAGCGTCTCGATGAAGGCATCGCCATTTATATGGCGAAGCGCTGAGGCGGCGTCGATCAGGCCGCGATCGAAGAAGACCGGGCCTTCCGGCGGGGCTTTTTGCCGGTCTTCGAGCGCCATGGCGATGGCGCGGCGGGCGAAGGCTTCGATGTCGATCCACGGCAGGGCCGTGCCGCCATTGAGGGTTTCTTCGATGACGATGCGGCGGCCGGGTTCTTCCACGGCGGCGAAACCGCGTCGGGCAAGCTCGGCGAGAAGCGTGGATTTTCCGCCGCCGGAGCAGCCTGAAAGGATGATGAAACGGTCCATGGACGTTTATTCCTGTGTTGGGTTCAGCGGATCTGACGTTGATTTGGGGTGGTGGGTCACCGCTTGTTTCTTCTCCCCGCAGGGGGAGAAGGTGGCCCGAAGGGTCGGATGAGGGGGCCAGCTCTCCGAATATCTCTACCCTTGCCCCCTCATCCCGCTGCCGCGGACTTCTCCCCGGCGGGGAGAAGAAACAAGTGGCGGGGCTCACCCGGAAGCGGCTATTCGGAGGGGGATCAGGGGAAAGCTAGCGCATAACGCGCCGGAATTCACCCCTGATGCAGAATATGCGCCGCCTTCACAGCCGCGGATGCCCGGTTTTCCACCCCGAGCTTCACATAGATCTGCTCCAGATGCTTGTTCACCGTTCTTGCGGAAAGGCCGAGAATGTCGCCGATATCGCGGTTGGACTTACCCTTCGCGATCCACAGCAACACTTCCGATTCCCGCGCGGTGAGGGAAAAATGCTCGCGCAGCAGGTGGTCGCCGGATTTCTCATTGGCGGCGGTGAGGCGGAAGAGGAATTCATCCGGCCCCATGGCGCCGAGGAAGGACAGCTGCAGGGCGGGCCGCCCGGCCTCGGTGATCGTCAGCGGCACGTCGCGGCCGGTTTCCGCCGCCGCCCGTTCTGCGAGCCAGCGGCCGATATGGCTGGTGACGATTTCCATGCCGTCGTCGCGGCCGGTGGCGGCGTTGACGAGGCGCGTCGCCTGCGGTGTCGACCAGTGGATGGCGCCATTGGCGCGCACGGCAAGCAGGTGGCGGCCAGCGGCATCGAGCGCGACGCGGGCGCTTTGCGCCGAGCGGGCATTGGAGAGATGGACGCGGATGCGGGCGCGCAGCTCGTCGATGTTGATCGGCTTGGTCAGATAATCGACACCGCCGGATTCGAGCGCCCGCACCACATGTTCGGTCTCGGTCAGCCCGGTCATGAAGATGACGGGCACCTGCGCCACCGCCGCATTGGCCTTCAGGCGGCGGCAGGTCTCGAAACCGTCCATGGCCGGCATGACGGCGTCGAGCAGGATGATATCCGGCGTGATGCGTTCGGCAATGTTGAGCGCGGCCTGGCCGGAGGTGGCGATGAGGGCGGAAAAGCCTGACTGTTCCAGCGCGTCGGTGAGGAACCCCAGTGCTTCCGGGCTGTCATCCACCAGCAATACGATGTCTCTCGGGGCTGCCGCCGCCTGACCGCTCATGCCTTGCCGTCTCCCGTGTCGTTATCCGCAAACCGTTTGAGAAAATGCGCGTAACCGGCCAGATCGAAGGCCTGCACATAGGTGCCGAGCTCCTGCGTGAAGGGCAGGTTTTCCGTGTTGCGGGCAAGATCGGCGAGTTTCGCCTCGATGCCGCGTATGTAGCCTATTTCGCCGAGCCGCTGCAAATCCTGAATGTGGATTGCACCGGGATGGACGATCTGCGCCACGGGCGCTGGCGATGGCGGAGGCGGCATATCCGCCTCGTAGATCCATTTGAGGCCGAGATGCACGGCAAGCCTGTCGCAAAGCTGGCGGATATCGACAGGCTTGGCGATGGCGTCGTTGTGGTTGTCTTCTCCAGCACCCGCCACTGTCCCGTCGCCGATATTGGCCGAGAGCATGATGAGCGGTGCAGTCTGGCCGGCTTCACGCAGTTTCGTCACAAGCTGCCAGCCGGTCATGCCGGGCATGGAAATATCGATGAGAAAGAGGTCGGGCTTCACGCCTTCGATGAGCGTCAGGCATTCCGGCCCGCTTTGCGCCGTCAGCACCACGAAATCCAGCGGCGAAAGCACCTGCCGCATCAGCTCGCGATGATCCTCATTGTCATCGACCACGACGATGGTACGGCGCGGGCCGGAATAGGAGCGGATGGTTTTTTCCGCCGCCGGCGCCGTGCTTGGCCGGTGCACGGCAGAGAGCATGAGGCGGACGCGGAAGGTGGAACCCTCATCCTTTGCGCTGGAAACGGAAATTTCGCCGCCGAGCGTGTTGGTGAGGAGCCTTGTGATGGTGAGGCCAAGGCCGAGGCCCGGCATGGGGCGCACGCTGTCTGCCTCGCCGCGCTGGAAGGGCTCGTAGATGCGGGCGAGGTCTTTTTCGGCAATGCCGCGGCCGGTATCGGAGACGGTGAAACTCGCCACCTGGCTGCGATAACCGACATCGAAGGTGACGGCGCCCTCATCGGTGAATTTGATGGCGTTGGAGATGAGGTTGACGAGGATCTGGCGCAGCCGCTTTTCATCGGTGCGGACATATTGCGGCAGGGCGCGGGAGCGGTCATGGCGGAACTCCAGCCCCTTGGCCTGCGCCTGCGGGCGGAACATGTCGACGATCTGGTCGAGGAAATCCTGAATATTGATCTCGTTGGAATAGACCTGCAGACGCCCCGCCTCGATCTTGGAAATATCGAGAAGCCCGTCGATCAGGCCCGATAGGTGATCGGCCGAGCGGCGGATGACCTTGATCGCCGATTGCCGTGGCGGGGGAATGGTATCGTCGCGCTCGAGAATCTGGGCATAACCCAGAACGGCATTGAGCGGCGTACGCAATTCATGGCTGAGGCCGACGACATACCGGCTCTTGGCGCGGTTGGCGGCCTCCGCCGTTTCCTTGGCGTCCTGAAGCGCGGCGTCGGTCTTCTTGTGGGCGGCGATTTCCTTGAGCAGCAATGTGTTCTGGCGGGAGGATTCCTCTTCCGCCACCACCCGGCTGTCATGGGCAAGCACGAGGAACCAGCAGACGATGCCGGCAATGACGGCGAAGACGAAAAACACGATGAGGATGGTGCGGTTCACCACATCGGCCGTTTCCGGCGAAGCGGTGCCGACCTGATGGGCGATCATCGCCAATATGCCGCCGATGGCGGTGACGGCAATCGCCGCCGCCATGCCGTAGCGTCCGAGCCGGGTGGCAAGCTTCGCCACCAGCTGATCCGGCAGGAAGGATTTCGCGACGGTGGCGACCTGATAGTTGAGCTTGGCCTTCGGCTTGCACATGTCATGGCAGCGGCTGTCCAGCGAGCAGCAGAGCGAACAGATCGGTGCGGCATAGGCGGGACACCAGGCCATGTCCTCCGGCTCGAAAGGGTGCTCGCAGATGGAGCAGGTGATGCTGCTTTCCTCACGCCACTTCTGGCGCGGCTTGCGGGCGAGATAAAATTTGCCCTTCGTGCCCCATGCAATCAGCGGCGAGGCGATGAAAGCGACGATCAGCGTCAGATAGGGCGCGAGCGATGCGGCGAGCGGTCCGAAGGCGCCGAAATGCGCCATCAGCGCGATGGTCGCCGAAAGCGCCATGGAGCCGACGCCGACGGGGTTGATATCGTAAAGATGGGCGCGCTTGAATTCGATGCCGGGCGGAGCAAGGCCGAGCGGCTTGTTGATGAAGAGATCGGCGGAAATGGTGCAGAGCCACGCCATTGCGATGATGGAGAAGATGCCGAGCGTTTCTTCCAGCAGCCGGTAAATGCCGAGCTCCATCAGAAGCAGCGCGATCGCCACGTTGAAAACCAGCCAGACGACGCGGCCGGGGTGGCTGTGGGTAAGCCGCGAGAAGAAGTTCGACCATGCGAGCGAACCCGCATAGGCGTTCATGACGTTGATCTTCAGCTGCGAGACGACCACGAAGGCGACCATCAGCAACATGGCCGCCGTCTCGTTGGGGATCATGTAACCGAAGGCGGTGAGATACATCTGCGCCGGATCGGCGGCGCGATCCACCGAGACGCCGGAGCTGAAGGTGAGCACCACGAGGAAGGAGCCGGCGAGCAGCTTCGGCACGCCGACGACGACCCAGCCCGAGCCCGCCAGGAAAACCGCGATGCGATGGCGCAGGCGACTCTGCCCTTCGGCCGGCAGGAAGCGCAGGAAGTCCACCTGTTCGCCGATCTGCGACATCAGCGCCAGAATGACGGCGGAGGCCGCGCCGAATTCCACGAGGTTGAAATCCGCGACCGTTCCCGGCGGGCCGGAGGCGTGATGAATGCCGGCAAAGGCGCGCCACAGATCGTATTTTTCCCAGTCCATCAAGGCGATGAACACGAAAGGCAGGACGTTGAGGATGATCCAGAAGGGCTGGGTGACGATCTGGAAACGGCTGATGAGCCGCACGCCGTGGGTGACGAGCGGAATGACCATAACGGCCGAGATGATGTAGCCGATCCACAGCGGAATGCCGAGCGCCAGTTCCAGCGCGCCGGACATGATCGACGCCTCGATGGCAAAGAGCATGAAGGTGAAGGCGGCATAGATCAGCGAGGTGATGGTGGAGCCGATATAACCGAAGCTCGCGCCGCGCGTCAGAAGATCGATGTCGACGCCATGGCGGATGGCGTAACGGCTGATCGGCAGGCCGACGGCCAGCATGGCGATGGCGGCGACGAGGATGGCGTAAAAGGCGTTGGTGGTGCCGTAGGAGAGCGTGATGGCCCCGCCGATGGCTTCCAGCGCCAGAAAGGAAATCGCGCCGATGGCGGTGTGGGAAATGCGGTTGGAGGAAAATTGCCGGGCGCTCTTGGCGGTGAAGCGCAGCGCATAATCTTCCAGCGTCTGGTTGGCGACCCAGCGGTTATATTCGCGCCTGACGGGGATGATGCGTTGCCGTGCGGCCATGCCTATCTAGCGCCTTTCCGCAACGGGCCTCTCACAGCCGCACCGACATGCCGCCATCCACCGTCAGCACATGGCCGTTGACGAAGGAGGCCGCGTCGCTCGCCAGAAACAGGGCAGCACCGGCAATCTCATCTGGCCGGCCCCAGCGCTCCAGCGGCACCCGCAGCTTGGCGAAGGCCACCATCTCAGGATTTTCGGCAAGGGCGGCATTGGTTTCGGTGGCGAACATGCCGGGTGCGATGGCGTTGCTGGTAATGCCGCGCGCGCCATATTCCACGGCAATGGCGCGCATCAGCCCGGTCAGCCCCTGTTTGGCGACGGGATAGATCGCGTCCCCCGGCCGGACGATGTGGCCGAGAATGGAGGTGATGGTGATGATGCGGCCGTAACCATTGGCGTTCATGGCCTCCGCCGCATCCCGCGACAGCGAGATGGAGGAGGTAAGATCGGTGCGGATCAATTCCAGCACGTCCTCGTCGCTGAATTCGGCAAGCGGGCGGCGGTCGCGCGCGCCGACATTGTTGACGAGGATATCGAGGTGGCCGAACTCGTCCATGATACGGCGGACGAGGGCGCTGCCGGCTGCGGTATCGGCAATATCGAAGGCAGCGTAATCGGCCTTGCCGCCAGCCTTGCGCAACGTGTCGACCGCCTGTTCCAGCGTTTCGGCATTGCGGCCGGTCAGCCACACATGCGCGCCCGCTTCGGCAAAGGCGCTGGCAATTTCAAAACCGAGGCCGCGGCCGCTGCCGGTGATGATGGCCGTGCGGTTTTCGAGAGAGAATTTCTGGAGAATGCCCATCGCTCACCTTCTTGCTTTAGAGCGTCGGACCGAAAACGACGGTGCGGTTTTCGGAAAATCCGAGGCTGTTGGTCAAAGCCACGCCGCTTGTTTGAGCTTGCGTATGGGAAGACTATGCCGTGTGCGGCGCTCGGCGAAAGGTCGCCTGACCGGCCCGGCCGTTCGGTGGACAGAAAAATGGCGTCGCCCGGTTGCGGGCGACGCCATGTCTTGGCTTATCAGGCAGCAGCCGACTTTGCGAGCGGCACTTCTGCGATCGTCTTCAGAACGACGGAAGCGATCTGGTAAGGGCAGCCCTGCGAGTTCGGACGACGGTCTTCGAGGTAACCCTTGTAACCGTTGTTGACGAAGGAATGCGGAACGCGGATCGAGGCGCCACGGTCGGCAACGCCGTAGGAGAACTTGTTCCACGGAGCGGTTTCGTGCTTGCCGGTCAGGCGCAGGTGGTTGTCCGGACCGTAAACGTCGATGTGCTCTTTCCAGTTCTTGGCGAAAGCGGCCATGAGGGCTTCGAAATAGTCCTTGCCGCCAACTTCGCGCATGAACTTGGTGGAGAAGTTGCAATGCATGCCCGAACCGTTCCAGTCGGTATCGCCGAGCGGCTTGCAATGGAATTCGACGTCGATGCCGTACTGTTCGCAAAGACGAAGGAGCAGGTAACGGGCGATCCAGATCTGGTCGGCGGCGCGCTTGGAGCCCTTGCCGAATACCTGGAATTCCCACTGGCCCTTGGCCACTTCGGCGTTGATGCCTTCGTGGTTGATGCCGGCTTCGAGGCAGAGGTCGAGGTGCTCTTCAACGATTTCGCGGGCAACCGAACCGACATTCTTGAAGCCGACGCCGGTGTAATAAGGACCCTGCGGAGCCGGGTAACCCTGTTCCGGGAAGCCGAGCGGGCGGCCGTCCTGGTAGAAGAAATATTCCTGTTCGAAGCCGAACCATGCGTCCTCGTCGTCGAGGATGGTTGCGCGGCTGTTCGAAGCATGCGGGGTGACGCCATCGGGCATCATGACTTCGCACATGACGAGTGCACCGTTGGAGCGGGCCGGGTCGGGATAGATCGCGACGGGCTTCAGCACGCAATCCGACGAGTGGCCTTCGGCCTGCTGCGTGGACGAGCCATCAAAGCCCCAAAGCGGCAGCTGCTCGAGTGTGGGGAATTCGTCGAATTCCTTGATCTGGGTCTTGCCGCGCAGGTTGGGGACCGGCTTGTATCCGTCCAGCCAGATGTACTCGAGTTTGAACTTAGTCATTACGAACCTCTCATAGGTAACAATGCGAAGCCTTGAGGCCTCCCGTGGCTTTGGCCACCGAAGCGCATTCGCGTTCAAGGGCTGACCCCTTAGATGCATGCCGCGTGCCAGATTGGCGATATCAGGCGATTTTTTCGAAAAATCTTTCAGGGGCCCTGTCGCGCAGGAGCCTGGATATTGCGCAGGGCTGGTTCTGCTGCACTGCGGCGGGCAAATTCACCCCTCATGTTTCATCATTGAATCCTGATAGATAGCCGGCGTCTCCAGGCGAAATGCCCTGCTGCGGTGCAATGATTTCGGTTGCGCGCGAGGGATTGGCATTTGCCCCAAAAACCGGCGCTTTCGGAATGGTTTTTCTTGTAGATGAGACGATTAATGCCTATATTTTTCGCAAGGTGATTTTTTTTTAATCAAACGGAGCGAATCTGGCCTTTGCGGGTTAGCTCCAGACATAAAGTGCTTCGATGCAAACAAAGTGAGATGATCGAAATGGCAACTGGCATTCATCGCGAGACGGCAACGATCTATCAATTCCCGGTCGGCGGGCGTGCGGGTCTTTCCAAGTTCCGCAACAGCAGCCTCAGCGACCTCGAGCGTCAGGCGCAGGAGCCGCATATCGATTTCGGTTCGTGGTATCACGACGATGCGATCCGCGACGAAGAGCGGAACGATAAGCCGCATTCCTGATGTGAGGCCGTGCCGTGCATTTCTTCTCCCCGCCGGGGAGAAGGTGGCCCGAAGGGTCGGATGAGGGGGCAACCCCTCCGTATATCGCGGCGCTCGCCCCCTCATCCCGCTGCCGCGGACTTCTCCCCCTCGGGGAGAAGAAACAAGCTGAGGCCTCCTGCTTCACAGACAAGCCCCTTCAGGTTCAGCTTATTCCCAAACACCCCCCTGCATCTTTCGCCACCCCGCCTACGTCAATTGACGTATACGGTTTCGCTCTCACGAGATCGATAGTCCCTTCCAGCAGCGGCCGCAGATGCCGCTGAGCCTCCACGAGAGGCCAAACAAGGAGAGGGGTTCTTCCGATGATATTCCGCAAGACGCTTAGTGCCGCGCTGCTTGGCGCGATCCTGTCCACCACCGCCTTCCATGGCGCTTTTGCCGCGGACGACACCATCAAGGTCGGCGTGCTGCATTCGCTGTCCGGCACCATGGCCATTTCAGAAACGACGCTGAAGGACGCCATGCTGATGCTCATCGACGAGCAGAACAAGAAGGGCGGCGTGCTCGGCAAGAAACTCGAAGCCGTGGTGGTCGATCCGGCTTCCGACTGGCCGCTTTTCGCCGAAAAGGCCCGCCAGCTGATTTCGCAGGACAAGGTCGCCGCCGTTTTCGGCTGCTGGACGTCGTCCTCGCGCAAATCCGTGCTGCCGGTCTTCGAGGAACTCAATTCCATCCTGTTTTATCCGGTTCAGTACGAGGGTGAAGAATCCTCGCGCAACATCTTCTACACGGGTGCTGCGCCGAACCAGCAGGCCATTCCGGCCGTAGACTACCTCGCCAATACCGAAGGCGTCGAGCGCTGGGTTCTGGCCGGCACGGACTATGTCTATCCGCAGACCACCAACAAGATCCTGAAGGCCTACCTGATGTCGAAGGGCGTCAAGGAAGAGGACATCATGATCAACTACACGCCGTTCGGTCATTCCGACTGGCAGACGATCGTGTCCGACATCAAGAAGTTCGGCTCGGCCGGCAAGAAGACCGCCGTGGTTTCCACCATCAACGGCGACGCCAACGTGCCTTTCTACAAGGAACTGGCGAACCAGGGCATCAAGGCTGAAGACATTCCCGTCGTCGCCTTCTCCGTCGGTGAAGAAGAGCTTGCCGGTCTCGATACCGCACCGCTGGTCGGCCACCTTGCCGCCTGGAATTACTTCCAGTCCGTCGATGCGCCGGTCAATGCCGAATTCATCAAGACCTGGCATGCCTTTACCAAGAACGACAAGCGCGTGACCAACGACCCGATGGAAGCCGCCTATATCGGCTTCAACGCCTGGGTAAAGGCCGTCGAATCCGCCGGCACCACCGATACGGACAAGGTTCTCGACTCGATCATCGGCGTTTCGGTGCCGAACCTTTCGGGCGGTTACTCCACCGTCATGCCGAACCACCACATCACCAAGCCGGTGCTGATCGGCGAAATCCAGGCCGACGGCCAGTTCGAAATCGTGCAGCAGACGCCGCAGGTCGTGGGTGACGAGTGGTCGGATTATCTGCCGGATTCGAAGGATCTGATCTCGGACTGGCGGAAGCCGATGTCTTGCGGCAACTTCAATGTGGCCAGTGGGAAGTGCGGCGGCAAGGGTAGCTGATTAGCGAGGTGGGTGCCGCTCCCGTTGTTGGGGGCGGTTTTATCATTGGAAACTGAACAAGCATGCCCCCCTCTGCCCTGCCGGGCATCTCCCCCACAGGTGGGGAGATCGACTCGTGGCAAGGCCTCGCATTTCTCGTTTGTCGAGATAGAGCGATGCGGGTGCGTCTTGCCGATCTCCCTCCTTGTGGGGGAGATGCCCGGCAGGGCAGAGGGGGTAAACCACATACTCAAGTGGCATTACCCACAAACGCCCTGTCGTAAAACGCCCAAGGAACCCGACATGACGATCCGATCTTTTCTCGGAGCCATCTTCCTCTGGCTCACCCTGGGGATCGCAGCCCAATCCTTCGCGCAAAGCGAGCCGAAGGCGCTGGTCGACCAGCTCGGCACGGCGGATTTCAAGCAGGCCGAAGTGCTGATCGGGCAGATCGCCGCCACGGGCGATGCGCGTGTCGTGCCGGCGCTCGAGGCTTTTGCGGCGGGCGATCTTTACGTGCGCAAGGCCGACAATCTGGTGTTCATGACGAAACCGGCAGGTTCCAATTTTACGCTGATCGACCCGCTGACGGGCGAAAGTGCGGGTGAAGCGCCGAAGGCGGCTGTCAACAAGATCAAGGTCAACAATAATCTGCGCCGGGTCATTCGCGCCGCACTTGGCGGTCTGACCCTGCTCAGCCCGGAAAAATCCGTGCGGCTTTCCGCGGCAGACGCGGTTCTAAAAGCGCCGAGCGCCGAAAATCTCGAATTGCTGGAAGCGGCCATCGCCAAGGAGGCCGATACTGAGGTGCGGACCCGGATGGAGGAGGCGCGGGCTGTTTCGCTGCTCTCCTCCGAACGGTCGCTCGAACAGAAAAAAGAGGCAATCGCCACCATCAAGAGCCTTGGCGGGCGCGATGCCATCGGCATTCTGATGGCGGCCTCATCGTCGGTGGATCAGAGCCTGAAACCGGATATCGACAGCGCCATATCGAGCATCGAAAGCTCCCTTGCCTTCTGGGACTATGCGCAGAATGTCTGGTACGGCCTGTCGCTCGGTTCCGTGCTTTTGCTCGCCGCCATCGGCCTTGCCATCACCTTCGGTGTGATGGGCATCATCAACATGGCGCATGGCGAGATGGTGATGATCGGCGCCTATTCCACCTTCATGGTGCAGGAGGTGATCCGCACGCATTTCCCCGGCCTGTTCGACTGGTCGCTCGCCATCGCTCTGCCCGCTGCCTTTCTGGTGACGGCCTTCGTCGGCCTCGTGATGGAGCGCGGCGTCATTCGTTTCCTTTACGGGCGGCCGCTCGAAACGCTTCTCGCCACCTGGGGCATCTCGCTCATCCTGCAACAGGGTGTGCGCTCCATCTTCGGCCCCACCAACCGGGAAGTCGGCAGCCCGAGCTGGATGTCCGGCTCCTTCAGCGTCGGTTATCTCAATTTCACCTGGAACCGGGTGTGGATCGTCTGCTTCTCGCTTTCGGTGTTCTTCGCGCTGCTGGTGCTGCTGAAACGCTCCGCTTTTGGCCTGCAGATGCGCGCCGTGACGCAGAACCGCCGCATGGCCTCCTCCATGGGCATTCGCACCCCCTGGGTGGATGCCTTCACCTTCGCGCTCGGCTCGGGCGTCGCCGGTCTTGCCGGCGTGGCGCTGTCGCAGATCGACAATGTCTCGCCCAATCTCGGCCAGAGCTACATCATCGACAGTTTCATGGTGGTGGTGTTCGGCGGTGTCGGCAATCTCTGGGGAACGCTGGTTGGCGCCCTGTCTCTCGGCGTGCTCAACAAGTTCCTCGAGCCGACGGTCGGCGCCGTGCTCGGCAAGATCCTCGTGCTCGTTCTCATCATCCTGTTCATCCAGAAGCGGCCGCGCGGTCTCTTCGCACTCAAGGGAAGGGCGATCGAAGCATGATTACCGGCTTCCTCCTGCGCGCGCTCGACCGCCGCATCTCCATCGCCATCGGCATCATTCTGGCCATCGCCGTGCTGGTGCCGGCCTCCAACCTGCTGCTGCCGGCCGACAGCGCGTTCCGCATTCCGACCTATATCATGTCGATGCTGGGCAAATATCTCGCCTATGCGCTGCTGGCGCTAGCGCTCGATCTCGTCTGGGGTTATTGCGGCATTCTCTCGCTCGGCCATGCCGCCTTCTTCGCGCTCGGCGGTTATGCCATGGGCATGTATCTGATGCGGCAGATCGGCACGCGCGGGGTTTATGGCCATCCGGTGCTGCCTGATTTCATGGTGTTCCTCAACTGGAAGGAACTGCCGTGGTTCTGGCAGGGTTTCGACATGTTCTGGTTTGCGGCGCTGATGGTGCTGGTCGTGCCGGGGCTGCTCGCCTTCGTGTTCGGCTGGTTCGCCTTCCGCTCGCGTGTCAACGGCGTTTATCTCTCCATCATCACCCAGGCCATGACCTACGCCCTGCTGCTCGCCTTCTTCCGCAACGACATGGGTTTCGGTGGCAATAATGGTCTCACCGATTTCAAGGATATTCTCGGCTTCTCGGTGCAGGCGGATGGCACGCGCGCCGTGCTGTTCGCCATGACGGCGGTGATGCTGGCGCTCTCGCTGCTGATCGCCTCCGGCATCGTCAATTCCAAATTCGGCAAGGTGCTGGTGGGCGTGCGCGATGCCGAAAGCCGGGTGCGTTTCCTTGGCTTCAGGGTGGAAAACATCAAGCTCTTCACCTTCGTCGTGTCGGCCATGATGGCGGGCATTGCCGGTGCGCTGTTCGTGCCGCAGGTAGGCATCATCAATCCCGGCGAATTTTCCCCCGCCAACTCCATCGAAGTGGTGGTGTGGACGGCCGTGGGCGGGCGCGGCACGCTGATCGGGCCGATTATCGGTGCGCTGCTCGTCAACGGCGGAAAAAGCTATTTCACCGGCGCTTTCCCCGAATTCTGGCTGTTTGCGCTGGGCGGGCTGTTCATCGCGGTGACGCTATTCTTCCCCAAGGGCATCGTCGGCACGCTGCAACACTATCTGGCCCGGCGGCGCGAAAAGCGGGTCGCGCTTGCGGCAGGCGACGTCCAGCCGGGCAATGACAGCGGCTCGACAGTGGCGCAACAGGCGGCGGAGTGAGGCGGACATGAACACAGTTTCCGAAAACAGAACGAAAAGCCTGCTTTATCTCGACGGCGTCTCGGTGTCCTTCGATGGTTTCAGGGCGCTCAATTCCCTCTCCTTCGTGGTGGAACCCGGTGAGCTGCGCGCTATCATCGGCCCGAACGGTGCGGGCAAAACGACGATGATGGACATCATCACCGGCAAGACAAGGCCGGATACGGGCACGGTGCTGTTCGAAGACAGCATCGACCTCACCAAAAAGGACGAGGCGGACATCGCCCAGCTCGGCATAGGGCGAAAGTTCCAGAAACCGACGGTGTTCGAAAGCCATACCGTATGGGACAATCTGGAACTGGCGCTCAACCGCAAGCGCGGCGTGTTCGCGACGCTGTTTTACCGGCTGACGGAGGAAGACAAGGCCCGCATCGAGGAAATCCTCGCCACTGTGCGCCTCGGCCACCGCCGCGGCGATCTCGCCGCCAACCTCTCGCACGGCCAGAAACAATGGCTGGAAATCGGCATGCTGCTGGCGCAGGAGCCGAAGCTGCTTTTGGTGGATGAGCCGGTGGCCGGCATGACGGATGCGGAAACCGCTGAAACCGCCGTGCTTTTGAAGGAAATCGCCAAGACCCGTTCGGTTGTGGTGGTGGAACACGACATGGGTTTCATCCGCGAACTGGGGGTGAAGGTGACGTGTCTTGCCGAAGGCTCGGTGCTGGCGGAGGGATCGATCGATTTTGTGTCGAACGATCCGAAGGTGATCGAGAATTATCTGGGGCGGTGATGGAAGCGTCTGCGTTCGCCATACCCCCCTCTGCCCTGCCGGGCATCTCCCCCTCAAGGGGGGAGATCAGATGCCGCACCCGCCCGTTCCATGGGCAGAGTTTTCGCCGCTTGCCGATCTCCCCCCTTGAGGGGGAGATGCCCGGCAGGGCAGAGGGGGGTAGCGCCTCCCACCAATGCGCCAATGGAGTTTCACCATGCTGAACGTCGACAACATCAACCTCCATTACGGCGCGGCGCAGGCCTTGCGCGGCGTTTCGCTGACGGCGGAGATGGGCAAGATCACCTGTGTCCTCGGCCGCAACGGGGTGGGCAAAAGCTCGCTGCTGCGGGCCGTTACCGGCCAGCACGCCATCAGTGCCGGGACGATCAGCTTTGAAGGGGCGGCGCTGGATGGGCTGGCGCCTTACCACCGGGCCAAGCGCGGTGTCGGCTACGTGCCGCAGGGGCGAGAAATCTTTCCGCTGCTCAGCGTGCAGGAGAATCTCGAAAGCGGCTATGCGCCGCTGCCGCGTAAGGAACGGTTCATTCCCGACGATATTTTCAGCCTGTTTCCGGTGCTGCAATCCATGCTGGGAAGGCGCGGCGGCGATCTTTCCGGCGGCCAGCAGCAGCAGCTCGCCATCGGCCGGGCGCTGGTGACGCGACCGAAGATCCTCGTTCTCGACGAGCCGACCGAGGGCATTCAGCCGTCGATCATCAAGGATATCGGCCGGGCGATCAAATATCTGCGCGATTCCACCGGCATGGCGATCCTGCTGGTCGAGCAATATCTGGATTTCTGCCGCGAGCTTGCCGATTACGTCTACATCATGGACCGGGGCGAAATCGTGCATCAGGGGCTGGCCGAAACGCTGGATACACCGGAAGCGCGGCGTCACCTGACAGTATAAATCGAGACTAAAACCTTTGCGCGCCGATCACGGCGTGCAAACGGCCGATTAATATTTTGAAAGCCTATGCGCCTCGACATGGCTTTCATGCGTAATTTTAGCATTTCATTGAATAATTGCCTGTGATATTGGCAGCGCAAATGCTGCATGCGAGACACAGGAAAAGTCTATTCGCACGCCGCGACAGTTGATCCCTTACATTCCACGCACGTCCGACGTATCGTCGGGAAAACCGTGCCCAATAAAGGCGTGTCAATGCATCAAGACTTTGCCATTGGCCGGACCGCCCGGCTGTTCCGCTCCGCCCGCACCCTGTTTCTGGGTCTTGCGATGTGCGCGAGCGCCGGTGTCGCAGCGTCGGCATCGACCTGCGGTCAGTTGCCCGGACCCGGCATGGAACCGGGCAGGCATGATTTTTCCATTCTCTCCAACGGTGAAAAACGCGACGGCGTCTATTTTGTTCCCTCGGCCTATGATGGAAAAAAGCCGCTGCCTGTCGTGTTCGATTTCCATGGCTCCAACAGCAATCCGCATGGCCAGCTGAACCGCAGCGGCTGGGACAAGCTGGCTGAGCGTGACGGTCTGGTGGTGGTGGCGCTGGCCGGCAGCCTGAACGGCGAATTGCCGGGCACCCATGCCTGGAATGTTCCCGGTGTTACCAAGCGTCCGGGCGGGCTGGACGAGGTCGGCTTCATTCGCGATGCCATCACCATGGTGAAGGGCAAGTTCTGCGTGGATGAGGAGCGTTTTTACGGTTCCGGTTATTCCGGCGGCGGGCGCATGCTGTCGCAATTCATCTGCAATGGCAGCGCGGATTTCACCGCTGCCGGTTTCGTCGCCTCACTGCGCGCGGGTTATCCGCTGGAGACCGAGGGCAAATGGGCACCGGATGCGGCAAGCTGCACGCCGGCGCGGCCGATGTCCATCATCGCCTTTGCCGGACTGAAGGATCCCGCCAACCCCTATCAGGGCGGCGGCAAATCCTATTGGCAATATGGCGGCGAGACGGCGCTGAAGCGCTGGGCCGAGATGGACGGCTGCAAGGGCGCCGCCAAAAGCAAGGTGGGCGAAAGTTTCACGGTCAATTCCTACGATGTCTGCAAGGCTGGCGCACGCATTCAGTCCTATGTCATCAACGACTGGGACCACGCCTGGCCGCGCGCCACCATGAAGGCGGAAGTGCTGGCCGCGAGCGCCGTCGTCACCCGCAAGCCGGGCGGCGAACAGACGCCGAAGGCGGAACCGGCCGTGGAGCGCAAGATGCCCACAGGCGAAGTGACGCGCACGGTTGATGCGGCCGAAAGAATGTGGGATTTCTTCCGCAATACGGAAGGGCAGCTGGTCGTGGATGCCGTCGTCAAGAAGGATTGCGGCGCAAAGGCCTCATCCGCTTCCGCAACCGCTTCGGAGACCGCGTGCAGCCAGAACAGCAAGCCATCGGCCCTTCCGGTCGCCAAGACGCTCAACCTGTCCGGCAGCAGCGCGCCCGTGGCAGAGGACGCATTGTAACCAAAGCGGTTGAAGGGCGCAGCCGGCTGGAGGAACTGTTCCAGGAAGGCTGCGCCAAAATCCGTCTACCGGAAACCTTTTCAAACGAAGCCGAAGCCATTCTCATCAATTCCTCGGGCGGTCTGACCGGCGGAGACGAACTCGAATGGCAGGCGGTTGCCGGCGCCGGCACCTCGCTGGTGGTAACCACGCAGGCCTGCGAGAAGGTCTACAAGGCATCCTCCGGAACCGCCACCGTTACCGCCCGCGTTTCCGCCGGGCCGGGCGCCAGATTGCACTGGCTGCCGCAGGAAACCATCCTTTTCGACCGGGCGTCGCTGACCCGCCGGCTGGAAGCCGATCTCGACCAATCTTCCGAATTCATCGCCATCGAAGCCGTGCTGCTCGGCCGCCAGGCCATGGGCGAGGCGATGGCGTATGGCCTTTTCCGCGACCGCTGGCGCATTCGCCACGGGGGTAAGCTGGTTCATGCCGAAGAGCTTCTGCTGGAAGGCGAGGTAGCGGCGC
This sequence comes from Agrobacterium leguminum, assembly GCF_005144435.2. Taxonomy (NCBI): domain Bacteria; kingdom Pseudomonadati; phylum Pseudomonadota; class Alphaproteobacteria; order Hyphomicrobiales; family Rhizobiaceae; genus Agrobacterium; species Agrobacterium leguminum. The sequence goes on along the minus strand of NZ_CP120211.1, from coordinate 2,125,192 downwards.
TGACCGCGAAACCGGCGGTGCTGGCCGGTCAGGTCGCCTTTGCGACGCTGCTTTATATCGGGCCTCTGGCCGAGGCGCTTCTGCCTAAAATCCGGGCTATTGCCGGGGAAAGCGGCGGTGCCAGCGAATGGCAGGGCAAGCTTGTCGTTCGGGTCTCTGCTGAAGATGGTTTCTCCTTGAGAAAATTGCTTTTTCCGATCATTTCGCTCTTGCGAAACGGCGCGCCAGTGCCGAAAGTCTGGAATCTGTAAACCCTTCGGATCGTCGGCAACCGACGTCCTTCGGGGGTCTGTCAAACAAGTCGAATTTGGCCCCGGAAACGCTTTGATTTGCGGGGCAGGTGCGAAAGCTGCGGGACCACGATGAACCTTAGCCCAAGAGAAAAAGACAAGCTGCTGATTTCCATGGCCGCCATGGTGGCGCGCCGCCGGCTGGAACGCGGCGTGAAGCTGAACTATCCCGAAGCGATTGCGCTGATTACCGATTTCGTGGTCGAGGGCGCCCGCGACGGCCGCGCCGTGGCCGAGCTGATGGAAGCTGGCGCGCATGTCATCTCCCGCCATCAGGTGATGGAAGGTGTGGCCGAGATGATCCACGATGTGCAGGTGGAAGCGACGTTTCCCGATGGCACCAAGCTGGTGACCGTTCACGAACCGATACGGTGAGGGGGCGAATATGGCGTTGGAGCTTCGGCCCAATTGCGAATGCTGCGACCGCGATCTTGCCCCCGACAGCCGGGATGCGATGATCTGCTCGTTCGAATGTACCTTCTGCGTCGATTGCGTAACGGATGTGCTTCACGGCGCCTGCCCGAATTGCGGTGGTGAGCTGGTTCGCAGGCCCATTCGCCCGGCGGCGAAACTCGTCAATAATCCCGCGTCGACACGGCGCGTCCTGAAGGCTGAAGGCTGCACGGCGGCCAACGCTGCCTGAGACAAAAGGGGAAATACCATGAAACCAGGCGAAATCATTGCCGCAGAGGGCAGCATCGAACTCAATGCCGGCCAGCCGACCGTGACCATCGAAGTCGCCAATTCGGGCGACCGGCCGGTGCAGGTGGGCAGCCACTATCATTTCTTCGAGACCAATGCGGGTCTCCTGTTCGACCGCGACAAGGCGCGCGGCATGCGCCTCGATATTCCCGCCGGCACGGCGGTTCGTTTCGAACCCGGCCAGAAACGGGAAGTGACGCTGGTGCCGCTTTCCGGCAAGCGCGAGGTTTACGGTTTCCGTCAACAGGTCATGGGGAGGTTATGAAATGGCGACGGCGCATTATCATGGAAGCTGCCAGTGCGGCGATGTGAGCTTCGAGGTCGATGCCGATCTCGACCATACCGTCATCTGCAATTGCTCGCGCTGCAAGCGTCTCGGTTCCACGCTCGCCTTTGCGCCGCGTGAGAAATTCACGCTGCTTTCCGGCGAGGACAAGCTGGCGGAATATCTCTTCAACAAACACAAGATCCATCATCTTTTCTGCTCCACCTGCGGCATCGAGAGCTTTGCTTATGCTGACGGGCCGGATGGAACGCCGATGGTGGCGGTCAATGCCAATTGTCTCGATGGTGTCGATCCCCGGGCGTTGAAGCCGCAGGCTTTCGATGGCGCGGCGGCCTGAGCGATGGAGATGAGCCGAAAAAACGTCCTTATGGCGGCCGTGCTGTTCAGTGCGACCGCCGGCCTGTCCATGCCGGCCGCCGCACAGGGCGAGCCGGATTGCAAGGCCCCGCAGACACAGGCGGACATGACCATCTGCGCCGGCAAGGATTACGAAAAGGCCGACAAGCAGCTCAACGCCGAATATCAGAAGCTGCGCAAGCTGCTCACCGAGCGCGACAAGACGGCGGATGCAGATGGCAAGGGTGCGACCGACGCGCTGGTGACTGCCCAGCGCGCCTGGGTGGCGTTTCGTGACGCCAATTGCGCGCTTTCAGGCTTTCAGGCCCGCGGCGGCTCGATGGAACCGATGTTGATTTCCTCCTGCCTTGCCGAGATGAGCGGCAAGCGGGCGGAAGAGCTGCGTCAGTTGTCGGAAGGTTTCTGAACGCATGGGGCGGCGCATCACGATCGTTGGAAACGGGGAGCTGCCGCCGGGTGCTGCTGATTTCATCGATTGTTCCGATATCGTCATCCGCTTCAATGATTGCCGGTCGCTGGGGCCGGGCGGCACACGCACCGATGTGGTGGCGGTGTGCAATACCGGGCGGCCGGGCCGCGAAATGGCGGAAGGGACAGACTGGCGCGAGAGCGACGGCGTGCGGCAGGCCTCCGCCATCTGGTCGGTGCGCGATCCCGCAAAATTTTCCGAAATGGAACCGGATATCCGCGCACGCTGGCCGGAACTGACCGATTTCTGCGCCGATTATACCGCCGGCTTTGCCGCCATCGCACGAGAAGCCGGCAAGGGGCACATCGTCATCCCGCGCAGTGTGCATGAAAGGCTCGATGCCGCGCTCGAAGCCTATGCGCCCATGCCCTATGTCTGCCCCAGCACCGGCCTTTTCGCCATCGCCCATGTTCTTGAGAGCGTGAGCGACGATGGCGACGAGGTGGCGATTGCCGGTTTCGGTCATCAGGGCTGGAGTGGCCATCCATTTACCGCCGAACAACAGCTGGTCGAAGCCCTCGCGGGCGAGGGCCGGCTGACACGAATTTCTCCCACATCGATTTTCTCCGCGTCCGAAGGAGCCTGAGCCCATGCCCTACAAGATTTCCCGCGCCGCCTATGCCGGCATGTTCGGCCCGACCGTTGGCGACAAGGTGCGTCTTGCCGATACCGAACTCTTCATCGAGATCGAGAAGGACCACACGATCTATGGCGAGGAAGTGAAATTCGGCGGCGGCAAGGTCATTCGCGACGGCATGGGCCAAAGCCAGGCGACGCGGGCCGAAGGCGCGGTCGATACCGTCATCACCAATGTGGTGATCGTCGACCATAGCGGCATCTACAAGGCGGATGTGGGCCTGAAGAACGGGCGCATCCACGCCATCGGCAAGGCTGGCAATCCCGATACGCAACCGGGCGTGACGATTATCGTCGGCCCCTCGACGGAGGCGATTGCCGGCGAGGGCAGGATACTGACGGCCGGCGGCATGGATGCGCATATCCATTACATCTGCCCGCAGCAGATCGAAGAAGCGCTGATGAGCGGCATTACCTGCATGCTGGGCGGCGGTTCCGGCCCGGCCCATGGCACGCTCGCCACCACCTGCACCGGTGCCTGGCACATCGAGCGGATGATCGAAAGCTTCGATGCCTTCCCGATGAATCTTGGGCTCGCGGGCAAGGGCAATGCCTCGCTGCCGGCCCCTCTGGAGGAAATGATCCTTGCCGGCGCGTCGTCGCTGAAGCTGCATGAGGACTGGGGCACGACGCCGGCCGCCATCGACAATTGCCTGACGGTGGCCGATCAATACGATGTGCAGGTGATGATCCACACCGATACGCTGAATGAAAGCGGTTTCGTGGAAGATACGGTCGCCGCCATCAAGGGCCGCACCATCCATGCCTTCCATACCGAAGGGGCGGGCGGCGGGCACGCGCCCGATATCATCAAGGTCTGCGGCAATCCCAACGTCATTCCGTCTTCCACCAACCCGACACGGCCCTATACCGTCAATACGCTTGCCGAACATCTGGACATGCTGATGGTGTGCCATCACCTGTCGCCGTCCATTCCTGAAGATATCGCCTTTGCCGAAAGCCGCATCCGCAAGGAAACCATCGCGGCGGAGGATATTCTTCACGATATCGGCGCGTTTTCGATCATATCTTCCGACAGCCAGGCCATGGGCCGCGTCGGCGAAGTGGCGATCCGCACATGGCAGACGGCCGACAAGATGAAGCGCCAGCGCGGCCGCCTGAAGGAAGAGACCGGCGAAAACGACAATTTCCGTGTCCGCCGCTATATCGCCAAGTATACGATCAACCCGGCCATCGCCCAGGGTGTCAGCCACGAGATCGGCTCCGTCGAAGTCGGCAAGCGCGCCGATCTGGTGTTGTGGAACCCGGCCTTTTTCGGCGTGAAGCCGGAGATGGTGCTGCTCGGCGGCTCGATTGCCGCCGCTCCGATGGGCGATCCGAATGCTTCCATTCCCACGCCGCAGCCGATGCATTATCGGCCGATGTTCGCCGCTTATGGCAAGCTGCGCACCAATTCCTCGGTCACTTTCGTGTCGCAGGCGTCGCTGGATGCCGGCCTTGCCCAGCGCCTCGGCGTCGCCAAGAAGCTGCTGCCGGTGAAGAATGTGCGCGGCGGCATCTCCAAGGCGTCGATGATCCACAACTCGCTCACCCCACATATCGAGGTCGATCCGGAAACCTACGAAGTGCGGGCGGATGGCGAGCTTCTGACCTGCGAACCGGCAACGGTGCTGCCGATGGCGCAGCGTTATTTCCTGTTCTGACGGCATTTCGTGTTGAGACTTCTCACAAGGCGGATCGGCGGCGGCATGCTGCTGATCCTCCTGTTGCTTCTGCTCGGTACTGTCGTGCCGCGCCCGTTTTTCGCCGGGGATGTGAGCGACGGCGTGGTGGGTCGCGAAATCCTGCTGTTATCCAACCCGATTCACACCGATATCGCCCTGCCGGTTGACGACGATCTGCGGCGGGACTTTTCCGAATTGCAGGAGGGCGGCATTGCCGTCAACCATCCGGCGGCGGCCTATCTGGTGTTCGGCTGGGGCGGCCGGTCGTTTTACACCGAAACACCCACCTGGGCCGATCTGAAACCCATGCCGGTCCTGCGTTCGCTGACGCTCGACCGGTCGGTGATGCATGTGGATGTGACGGGGGATTTTCCCGCCGATCTTGCCGGGGTAAAGCGCCTTCGCATTTCCGAAGCGGGCTATCGGCGCCTCGTAGCCGCCATTCGCGCAAGCTTCCTGCGGGACGATGACGGGGGCGGGCCCGGGGGCAAGGTGCGGCTGATACCCGGCGTTTCTTATGGTCTGACGGATGCGTTTTTCGAGGCCAATGGCCGGTTCAACGCCCTTGTCGGCTGCAACACATGGTCGGCCGCCATGTTGCGAGAGGCCGGCATTCGCACCGGCTGGTGGACACCGTTGCCGCCATTTCTGCGCTGGTCGGTGGCGCTGCATAATTGATCCTCGCAAGCCGCGGTTTTCCTCCGGCAAAGCCTATTTTTATGCTGCACCGCAGCGCGTCTTGCGCTATGGAAACGGCAAAAGAATTCCGCGCGGATCGATCCCAAGCGATCCTCGTAAAACGCCAGAACAGGAGACAAGACATGCTCGGCAAAAAAGTGCCCGCCGTAACCTTCCGCACGCGCGTTCGCGATGAGGCCGTCGGTGGCCCCAACCCGTTCCGTTGGCAGGACATGACCTCCGACGATTATTTCAAGGGCAAGAAGGTCGTCCTGTTTTCGCTGCCCGGCGCCTTCACGCCGACATGCTCGACCTACCAGCTTCCCGATTTCGAAAAGCTGGCGGGTGAGTTCCGCGCGCTCGGCGTCGATGACATCTATTGCCTGTCGGTCAATGACGCCTTCGTCATGAATGCCTGGGCAAAGGGCCAGAACCTTGAAAACGTCAAGGTCATTCCGGATGGTTCGGGTGAGTTCACCCGCAAGATGGGCATGCTGGTCGCCAAGGACAATCTCGGTTTCGGCATGCGCTCCTGGCGTTACGCCGCCGTCGTCAACGATGGCGTCGTCGAGCAGTGGTTCGAGGAAGAAGGCTATTCGGACAATTGCGAATCCGACCCCTATGGCGTTTCCGCGCCGCAGAACATTCTGGAAAACCTGAAGGCCCGCGCTGCGGCCTGATTTTGGTTTTGCGATTTTACGAAGGCCCGGCCGCAATGCCGGGCTTTTTCGTTTTCTGGGACGTGATTGTCTTTCGCGATGCCGCCTCATCCGCACATCGTCATCCCGGACTACTCTCACGGCGCAGACGCGCCGTGGCTGGATGCCGGATCCAGTCCGGCATGACGGAGGAGAAGTTGCCGGACGCCTCAAGTCTTTACGCCGGCAATGCCGGCCTTTTTCATACCTTGCATTCATTCACCTTGAAATCACCCCGCCTATCCGGCAAAAATCGGACCCCCAAGACTGTTTCTGAAACGGATCATCCCATGCTGCGCGTCACCTCCTATCATCCGGCCGGAACTCCTGCCGACGAAGCTTCCGGTTATGTCACCCTGGCGCATGACCAGCGGCATCTGCGCCGCAAGCTGCTGCATCTGCAAAATGACGAGATGGTGATGCTGGACCTGAAGGAAGCCGTGCTGTTTGCCCATGGCGATCTTCTGGTGGTGGAGAACGGCGACCTGATCGAGGTTCGCGCAGCGGATGAAAAGCTGTTCGAAATCAAGGCGAAGGACCGTCTTCACCTGATCGAGTTAGCCTGGCATCTGGGCAACCGCCACCTTTCCGCGCAGATCGAGGAAGAGCGTATTCTCATCCTGCGCGACCATGTCATTCGCGCCATGCTGGAAGGTCTGGGCGCCACCGTGCGTGAGGTGGAAGAGCCATTCCAGCCGGCCCGCGGCGCTTACCACGCCCATGGCGGCCATTCCCATGGTCATGACCACGGGCATCACCATCACGATCACGGTTGAGCCGTGAGCGAAGATCGCGGCGTTGCCGCGCTGCTGCGGCTCATGGCCTGGCTGTCGCCGGCCTTTCCCGTCGGTGGTTTTTCCTATTCCGGCGGGCTTGAAAAGGCGGTGGAGGATCGGCGCGTCGGCGATGCGGCGGCCCTGCGCGACTGGCTCGAAACGCTGCTGCGCCACGGCAGCCTGTGGAACGATGTGGTGTTTCTGGCGCATGCCTGGCGCAGCGCCGGGGACGCGGCCATCTTGAGCGAAACGGCCGATCTGGCGCGGGCGCTGGCCGGTTCGGCGGAGCGATACCGCGAGACGGTGCTTCTGGGCGATGCTTTCGTTGCCGCCGCCGGGGCATGGCCGCATGCGGTTCTGGACCTGCTGCCGAAAGACGTTCCCTATCCCATCGCCGTCGGGGCGGTCGCTTCCGGCCATGCGGTGCCGCTCAGGGAAACGATTGCCGCCTTTTTGCATGCCGGGGCCTCGCAGATCGTTTCAGCGGGCATCCGCCTCGGGGTCGCGGGACAGAAGGATGGCGTTACCATTCTGGCCGCAAGCGAGGCGATCATCACGGCGATGGCGGCGCGGGCGATGCAATCCACGCTCGACGATCTCGGCAGCGCGACGATCATCGCCGATACGGCAGCCATGCGCCATGAAACGCAGGGCACGCGGCTTTTCCGCTCCTGATCGCGCTGCATGACGATCGTATTGAACGAGCGGATGCCGCTTGTTTCTTCTCCCCGCCGGGGAGAAGAAACTCGCGGCACGATCCTTGCATATATTGAAGCGTCCCGCTGAGGGACTATGTGAAACAAGACCAAAGCATATCGAAGGGAACAGAGTGATGAAATCGGGTAATGGGCCGCTGCGCGTCGGCATTGGCGGGCCGGTCGGTTCGGGCAAGACGGCGCTGACGGAGAAGCTCTGCAAGGCGATGAGCGCGGATTATTCCGTCGCGGTCGTCACCAACGATATCTACACCAAGGAAGATGCCGAGGCGCTGGTGCGCATGCAGGCACTGCCGTCCGAGCGTATCGTCGGGGTCGAGACGGGCGGTTGCCCGCATACGGCCATTCGTGAGGATGCGACGATCAATCTGCAGGCGATAGCCGGACTCAATGCGCGCTTTCCCGATCTCGATGTGGTCTTCATCGAATCCGGCGGCGACAATCTTGCCGCGACCTTTTCGCCCGATCTGGCCGATATCACCATCTATGTCATCTCCGTCTGCCAGGGCGAGGAAATTCCGCGCAAGGGCGGGCCGGGCATCACCCGCTCGGACCTGCTGGTCATCAACAAGAAGGACCTTGCGCCCTATGTCGGTGCTGACCTCACCGTCATGGACAGCGATGCGACCCGCATGCGCAACGCCATGCCTTTCGTGTTCACCGACATGAAACGCGGCGATGGCGTGGAGCGCATCGTCGGTTTCCTGAAAGAGCAGGGCGGTCTCTGACATATGGCTATCTCCCGCCGTTTCGGCGCTTACGAGGTTTCCCGTTTTGTCGACGGTGTCTACAAGGCGCCGGTCGGCCATCTCATCCACGGTCAGGGCGCCGAAGCGCTGGCTGCGACCCTTGTCAACCATCAGGGCGAAACGGTGGATATGGACGTCAACTGCTTTGCGCTGTCCGGGCCTGAGGGCATCTGGCTGATCGATGCCGGTTGCGGCACGGCCTGGGGTGCAGCCTATGGCCATGCCCGCGCGGCGATGATCGCCGCCGGGATTCAGCCAGCCGATGTGAGGCGCGTCATCCTCACCCATATTCATGGCGACCATGCGCTTGGCCTCATCGACAGTGACCAGCCTTATTTTCCCAATGCCGACATATGGGTTCCCGAGGCCGATCTCGGCTTTTTCAGCAGCGCGGAGGCGCGCAAGAGCCTGCCGCCAGCCCGGCAGGGCGGTTTCGACCTTGCCGCGCGGCTGCTCGACATTTGCGGCCCGATGCTGCGGCCGATCCCCATGGGCGCGGTCGCCGAGGGTATCGAGGCAGTCGCCATGCCCGGCCATACGCCGGGGCACACCGGTTATCTGATCGGCAACGGCGACGAGCGGCTGTTATTATGGGGCGATGTGCTGCATGTCAGCGCGTTGCAGGTGAAGGATCCCGGCGTCGGTTTTGTCTACGATATCGATTCCGCGCTTGCTTATGAAACACGCCTCAAGGCGCTGGCCGAGGCCGCCGATCATGGCTGGCTGGTTTCCGGCGGTCATCTCGGCGGATTTTTCCGTGTCGAGCAGCACGGCGACAGCTTCCGCTTCGTGCCGCAACCGGACTGATTTTCCGATTTCGGACATGCAGAAGGGCGGAATGCCTGATGGCATCCCGCCCTTCATCCTCTCCCGGTATCTTCAGATCTGCTTCAATGCGGCGACGTCATTGACCTGCACGATGCGTCCGCGCACGGTAACGCCAGCCTTTTTGAGTGCCGAAAAGGCGCGCGACAGCGCTTCCGGCGCGAGGCCGAGCTTGCCGGCGAGCAAGCTTTTCTGGAACGGCAGCCGTAGCGAAAAGGATGTCGCGTCGCGCGGGCCCTGATTGATGAGGTAATGGGCGACACGTTGCGGCGCCGTCTGCAGCCGGTCGTTGGCAATGCAGTCCATCGTGGCCAGCAGGCTGTTGGACAGGCAGCGCATGACGGCCTTGGCGATTGCCGGCTCCTGATCGATCAGGCTGCGGATTCTCGTGAGTTCGAACCGCGCCACGGTGCAGCTTTCCGCCGCCTGCGCGCTGTAGCGATAGGTATCGCTGCCGAAAATCAGGCATTCATTGAAGGTATCGCCGGGGCCGCTGACGCGCACATCCGCCTCGCGCCCATGCCGGTCGAGCCGGTAAAGCCTGATATAACCCGACAGCACGCAGTAGAAATGCTGCGCCGCTTCGCCTTCCTTGAAGAGCACATGGCGGGCGTTCACATTGGTGATGGTCGCCGCCTCCATCAGCTTCAATGCCGCCGCATCATCCGCTATCCCGATCAAGGGTGCACGCAGCAGAATGTTCCTGTCCCTGTTGCTCAGCTTCACGGTCTTGTTCACGTCCATCCGGCTCCCGCTCATACCTTTTGCCGGGCTGTCCGAAGCGATACGAAACCGGGGATGTTCGTGTTCCCGCACGCCTATCTGAAAAGAGCTCATCGCATTATCCTTCGACCGGCAATTCCCGATGCGAGGGAGATTAACAGTTCACCTGGAAAGCGAATTGATTTCGATCAAACAGGATTGCAGTCGTTACGGGGAGGAAATGGTTCGTCCATTCGTGCTTCAAAGCACGGTGGAGCAGATGGAGCGGTCGAGTGCCACATATTTCTTCTCCCCGAGGGGGAGAAGGTCGCGGCAGCGGGATGAGGGGGCGAGGGTTGAGATGTTCGGAGAAGGTGCCCCCTCATCCGACCCTTCGGGCCACCTTCTCCCCGGCGGGGAGAAGAAACAGGCGGCGACGTTTTGCTCTTTAAACATTCCCCAAAAGAAAACGCCGGGCACAGGGCCCGGCGTCTCAATCGTTATTCTGCGAGCTTCACTCCGCAGCAAGCGGCGGCAGCCGCAATATGTTGCTGCCCTTGTCCGCGGCCTTGTCGCCGGTGCCCTTTTCCATGCTGGCGACGCGTGCCTCCAGCGAGGAAAGCGCCAGGCTGTTTTCGCGGGCGATCTCCGAGAGTTTTTCGTTGGAGAGGGCCTCTTCCTCCTCTTCCTTCTTGCCGACGAAGCGGCCGAAGAGGTGGGCGAGCAGGCGCGACAGGTCGTCCATGATGAGGAAGAAGGCCGGCACCACGATGAGCGACAGCACCGTCGAGACGATGATGCCGCCGATCACCGCAATCGCCATCGGCGCGCGGAACGAACCGCCTTCGCCGACGCCGAGCGCGGAGGGCAACATGCCCGCCGACATGGCGATGGAGGTCATGATGATCGGGCGGGCGCGCTTGCGGCCGGCCTCGACCATGGCATGCACCCGTTCCATGCCGTGACGGCGCATTTCGATGGCGAAATCCACCAGCAGGATGGCGTTCTTCGTCACGATGCCCATCAGCATCAGGATGCCGATGAGAACGGGCATGGACAGCGCGTTCTGCGTGATGATGAGCGCGACCGCCACGCCGCCGATGGCAAGCGGCAGCGAGAACAGGATGGTGAAGGGCTGGATGACATCCTTGAACAGCAGGATGAGCACCACCAGCACCAGCATCAGACCGAGCAGCATGGCGTTGACGAAGCCCTGCTGCATTTCGCCCTGCACCTTGGCGTCGCCGCTTTCGGCAAGGCGAACGCTCGCCGGCAGGTCGGTTTCCGACACGATGCGCTTGAACTCCGCCGTCGAGGTGTCGAGCGCCGTGCCGAAGGGCACGTCGGAGCCGATGGAGACGACGCGGTTGCGGTCGTTGCGCTTGATAGAGCTTGGACCTTCCGAATAGTCGATATCGGCAACGCTATAGAGCGGCACCAGCGACCCGGAGGCGGTCTTGATCTTCAGCGCGCGGATGGTGGCGAGATCGCGGCGGGTATCGAGCGACGCCTGCACGCGGATCGGAATCTGCCGGTCATCCAGCGAAATCTTCGTCAGCTGCGCATCGATATCGCCGATGGTGGCGACACGCACGGTCTGCGAAATCTGCTGCGGCGTGATGCCGAGACGGGCGATTTCATCCTTGCGCGGGCGGATTTGCAGTTCGGGGCGGGGCAATGCACCTTCCGAGCTGACATTGGCAAGGATGGGCGAAGCGCGCAGGCGGCTTTCGAGAATACCGACGGCGTCGTTCAGATCCTTCTCGTTCGTCGAGAGGAAGTTGAAGGAGAGCTCGCGTTCCGCACGGTCGTTCAGCTTGATGATGCGGACATCCGGAATGCCGCGCACCTGCGCGAAAATATCCCGTTCCACATCCCATTGCGGACGTATGCGACCCTTTTCCTCCACCTTCGGCAAGTATTGGCCGATGAGCGGAATGGAGCCCAGCCCCTTGTTGACCACCAGCTTGAGCAGCGAATGGTCGATGTGCTGGAGGATGACGTTGACGGTGGCGCGGCGAAGCTCCAGATCGCCCTTGGGCGAAGCGCCGCCGAGGATGAAGACGCTTTCGACGCCGTTGATGTCACGCAGGGCATGATAAATCTGCGTCGTCGTGCGGTCGGTTTCGTCGAGCGTCGCATTGGGCGGCAGTTCCACCGAAAGCGTCACGCGTGAGGCGTCGTCCGGCGGCAGGAAGCTCCCCGGAACGCCGGCAAGCAGAATGACGGAAGCGACGAGGAAGCCAATGGCGCCGAGCAGCGTCAGATAGCGCGCCCACCACTTGCGGGTGGTGGCGGTCACCATGCGCGTATAGGCCTTCATCAGCCGGCTGTCATTGTCGTGGTGATCGTCCATCGCATCTTCGGCGCGCATTAGATAGGCCGCCATCAACGGTGTGATGAGACGGGCCACGGCGAGCGAGAAGAACACCGAGAAGGCGACGGTGAGGCCGAACTGGATGAAGTACTGGCCGGGAATACCGGGCATGAACGACACCGGCACGAAGACCGCGATGATGGTGAAGCTGGTGGCGATGACGGCAAGGCCGATTTCATCCGCCGCTTCGAGTGCCGCCCGATAGGGCGTCTTGCCCATCTTGATATGGCGGGCGATATTCTCGATTTCCACGATGGCGTCGTCCACGAGAATACCCGTGGCGAGCGTCAGGGCGAGGAAGCTGACGAGGTTGAGCGAGAAGCCCATGATATCCATGATCCAGAAGGTCGGGATCGCGGAAAGCGGCAGCGCCACGGCGGCAATCAGGGTCGCGCGCCAGTTGCGCAGGAAGAGCAGGACGACGATGACGGCGAGGATCGCGCCTTCGATCAGCGTGTCGAGCGCGGCCTTGTAGTTGCCATAGGTGAAATAGACGGCGTCATCGACCATTTCGATCGACACATCCGGATGATTCTTGCGCACCTCATCGAGGCTTGCCGCCACGGTTTCGGCGACCGATACCTCGCTCGCGCCCTTGGAGCGGAACACCGCGAAGGTGACGGCGGGGTTGCCGTTGAAGCGCGAGAAGGATTTCTGTTCCTGATAGGTGTCGGTGACCGTGCCGAGCTCGGAAAGCTTGACGAAACGGCCGTTGGAAAGCGCAATCGTGGTGTTGGCGAGCTGGCTCACATCGCGCGTGTCGCCGAGCGTGCGGATGGTCTGCTCGTTGCCGCCGACCTGGCCGCGGCCGGAGCCGAGATCGATATTGGTGCCGCGCAGCTGGCTGTTCACCTCGGTTGCGGTGATGCCATAGGCGTCGAGCTTTTCGGGGCTCAGCGAAACGCGCACCTCGCGGTCCGCGCCGCCGTAGCGGTCGACCTTGCCGATGCCGGACTGGCCCTGGAGCGAACGCTTGATCGTGTCATCCACGAACCAGGACAGTTCTTCCAGCGTCATGTTGGGCGAGGAGACGGCGAAGGTCTGGATCGCCTGTCCCTCGACGTCGATCTTGCTGACGACAGGCACTTCGATATCGGCGGGCAGGTCGCTGCGGATCTTGTCGATGGCGTCCTTGGTGTCCTGAACCGCCTCTTCCGTCGGCTTTTCGATGCGGAAGACAACCGTTGTCGTCGACTGTCCGTCGACCACGGTGGACTGGATTTCGTCGACGCCGCTGATGGCGGCGACGGCGTCCTCGATCTCCTTCGTCACCTGCATTTCCAGCTCGGACGGCGAAGCGCCGCTCTGGGTGACCGTGACGGCCACGACGGGAACGTCGATGTTCGGAAAACGGGTGATGGGCAGGGTGTTGAACGCCTGCATGCCGAGGATCATCAAAAGCGCGAAGCCGAGCAGCGGCGCAATCGGGTTACGGATTGACCATGCGGAAAAGTTCATCTCATTCCCTCAGTCAGTTGGACGCAGCCGTCTGGGCTTCCACCGGTCTTATCCGGTCACCATCACGCACGAATGCTCCAGCTTTCTCGACAACCTTGTCTCCAGCGGCAAGACCGCTGACAATCTCGATAAAACCGCCGTCTTCGATGCCGGTCTCGATCTTCACCTGCTTGACGACGTCGCCTTCCACCTTGCGGGTGGTCGAGCCTTCACGCCCGGAGGTGACGGCCGACAGCGGCAAAGCGAGCGCATTCGTCTCCTCGACGATGATCGCCGCGCTGGCATACATGCCGGAACGCGCCGGGCTGTCGGTCGGCAGAACCACATGCACGGAGCCGAGGCGCGTCGTCGGGTCGACGGTGGGTGAAACGAGGCGCACCTTGCCTTCTATTTTCTCAGCTCCGCCGGCAACCGTCAAATAGGCTTTCTGGCCTGCCTTGACCTTCTGGATATCGGTCTCGGAGAGATCGGCGACGAGTTCTATCGCGCCGTCCTTGATGACGGTGAACAGCGGATTGCCCGCACCGCTGGCGATTGCGCCAACCTTGGCGTTCTTGGCGGATACGATGCCGGCGACCGGGGTTTTCACGCCGGTGCGCGTCAGCTTCAGATCGATGTCGTCGATCTGCGCATCGACGACCTTGATGTCGGCTTCGCCGGCGGAAACGGCCTGTTTGGCCGCATCGAGGCGGGCCTGCGCCACCTGAGCGGCCGCTTCGGTCTTTTCCGTCTCGGAGACGGAGCCGGAGCCGCTCTGGCCGAGCTTGGCGGCGCGGTCGCGCTGGCGAAGGGCGTCATTGAGATTGGCCTGCGCTTCCAGCACCTGCGCCTTCGACTGGGTGACGGAGGCTTCGGCCTTGGCCTTGTTGGCCTCAAGCTGGCTCTTTTGCAGCACGAGGCTGTCGGAGGACAGCACGGCCAGAACCGCATTCGCTTCCACCCGGTCGCCGATATCGGCATTCAGCGTGTCGATGGACAGGCCGTCGACCAGCGGCTGGACGTAAATCTCGTCCACGGGGCGGATCGTGCCGGTGGCGATGATGCGGTCCACGAGATCGCGTTTTGCCGCATGGGCGACGATGATGGAAGGCAGGTTCTGCTGTTTGACCGGCGCCTGCGCCTCTCCCTCGGCGGCTGCGGAGAGGGGAAGCGCCGTTGCGGAAAGAAGAAGGAATACAAAGCGGTTAAACGTGACTTTATGCTGCATGTGTCTTGGCTCGCGCAATATCCGATCGCATGTCCTGCAGCCCCAGGGCTCTTTTTTAAAAGGTCATGCGATAGCGAATGTGAAACAAGGGATCACAATACTTCCTTTTCGATCCTCCCGATTCAAACGCCCCTCAACGCGAATCTTAAGCACCTTTGCCCTGTGCTTATTTTACAAGATCAAATTTGGCAGTCTTGTGGGCGGGACTGTAATTCTTGTTGTCGTACAAATCAATCCGCATAGCCGCGATGGTTGATATACATTTTTGTATAGGTCGAGATATTGTAATTCGTCAAATGGGTTACCAGTGGAGTGTCCGGCTGGCTGCATGTTCGCATTGTTCGTAAAGTTTCGCAAAATCTGTGCGTTTTGGCAAAACGTATCATCCGCACACCGTCACCCCGGACGAGATCCGGGGTCCAGCGCGATCAAGTCCTTGATCGCGAGAGACTCTTATAACGGCGCAGACGCGCCGTGGCTGGATGCCGGATCTAGTCCGGCATGACGGAGGAGAGGTTTTAAATTTTCTTCGTGAATCCGAACGCGCGGAAATACCGCGCGTTCGGTGATTTGGCGGTCGGTCCGATTATTTCAGCGCCGCATCGGTGATTTCGGTGGTGTAGGCGCCTGTCGGTTCCTTGGTGATGACCGGATCGGAGCCGCCGCCCAGCAGCGTCTTGACCGTGCGGTCATAGTCCGCCTTGTCGAGCGCACCCTTCGAGCCGGCGGTGAGTTTTGCCACTTCGCCCATCATGCGCTTCTGGTGTTTTTCGGTCTGGGCGCCGGAGGCGTCGTTTTCGAGAACGATATCGGCGGCATCGTCCGGGTTTTCTTCCGCCCATTTCCAGCCCTTCATGGAAGCGCGGACGAATTTGACCATGTCTTCCTTGAACTTGGCGTCCTTCAGCTTGTCTTCCAGAACGTAAAGCCCGTCTTCCAGCGTCGCCACGCCTTCCGCCTCGTATTTGAAGGTGACGAGTTCCTCCGGCTTGATGCCAGCATCGATGACCTGCCAATATTCATTATAGGTCATGGTGGAAATGCAGGCGGCCTGCTTTTGCAGCAGCGGATCGACATTGAAGCCCTGTTTCAGAACAGTCACGCCGTCCGCCCCGCCGGTGGTCGGGATTTTCAGGTGCGCCATCCAGGACAGGAACGGATATTCATTGCCGAAGAACCAGACGCCCAGCGTCTTGCCCTTGAAATCTTCCGGCTTGGTGATTCCGGTTTCTTTCAGGCAGGTCAGCATCATGCCGGAGGTCTTGAACGGCTGGGCGATATTGACCAGCGGCACGCCTTTTTCGCGGGTGGCGAGTGCGGATGGCATCCAGTCGACGATGACGTCAGCACCGCCGCCGGCCAGAACCTGCGCGGGTGCAATGTCCGGGCCGCCGGGCTTGATATCGACATCGAGGCCTTCGGCTTCGTAGAAACCCTTGTCCTTGGCGACGTAATATCCGGCGAATTGCGCCTGGGTGACCCATTTGAGTTGAAGGGTAATCTTGTCGGCGGCCTGCGCTCCGAATGCGGTCAGGAGTGACGCGCCGGCAAGAAGCATGGATGCAAGTTTCATTTTCATCGCTGTTCCCTTTTTCGTTATTACGTTCGTCCCCCACGGACGGACGGATGCCAGAAGGTGACGGCCCGCTCCGCGAGCGCCACGAGACCATAAAAACCGGAGCCGGCGAGCGCGGCGACCGCGATTTCGGCCCAGACCATATCGACATTGCTGCGGCCCATTTCCGCCGAGATGCGGAAACCCATGCCAACGATTGGCGTGCCGAAGAATTCCGCGACGATGGCGCCGATCAGCGCCAGCGTGGAATTGATCTTCAGCGCGTTGAAGATGAAGGGCCAGGCGGCGGGCAGGCGCAGTTTCAGCAATGTCTGCCACCAGCCGGCGGCATAGGTGCGCATCAGGTCGCGTTCCATGTGGCTGGAAGCGGCAAGCCCCTGCACCGTGTTCACCAGCATGGGGAAGAAGGTCATGATGACGACGACGGCGACTTTCGACTGCCAGTCGAAGCCGAACCACATGACCATGATGGGGGCGATGCCGACGACAGGCAGAGCGGAGACGAAATTGCCGATGGGCAGCAGCCCGCGCTGGAGGAAAGGCGACCGGTCGATGAGAATGGCGACGGCAAAGCCGAGGCCGCAGCCGAGCACATAACCCGTCAGTACCGATTTGATGAAGGTCTGGCGGAAATCTGCCCAGAGGATCGGCAGGGAGCCCGCGAGCCGCGCGAGGATGGCGCTCGGAGCCGGCAGCAGGATGGGCGGCACGGAAAAACCTCGCACCACGCCTTCCCAGAGCGCGAGGATGGCCAGCCCGAAGAGGAGCGGCACGGCGATGCGGCCGATACGTTTTGCCGCTGGCGTGGAGACGTGGCGGCGCACCAGCCATTCGTTGAAGGCCCAGGCGGCAAGCCAGAACAGGATCGCGCCGAAAAACCAGCCGGGATGGGTCATGGCCGGGCTCCCATTCTCTTGAGGACGGCGGCATGGGCGATGCCGATGATGGACACCAGCAGCGCTGCCACCCCGGCGGCCATGAACAGCGCCGCCCATATCTGCACCGTCTGGCCGTAATAGGAGCCGGAAAGCAGGCGCGCGCCGAGCCCGGCAACGGCGCCCGTCGGCAATTCACCGACGATGGCGCCGACCAGCGCGATGGCGACGGCGATCTTCAGCGAGGTGAAGAGATAGGGCAGCGCTGCGGGCCAGCGCAGCTTCCAAAATATCTGGCCGGGTGAGGCATTATAGGTGTGCATCAGGTCGAGCTGGATGGTTTCCGGGCTTCTGAGACCCTTCACCATGCCGACGACGATGGGGAAGAAGGAAAGATAGGTCGAGATCAGCGCCTTCGGCAGCAGCCCGGAAATGCCGATGGAGTTCAGGACGACGATGATCATCGGTGCGACGGCGAGGATCGGGATCGTCTGGCTGGCGATGATCCACGGCATGACGGAGCGGTCCATGGCGCGGTTATGCACGATGGCGACGGCAAGCAGGATGCCGAGTACCGCGCCGATGGCGAAACCGAGCAAGGTGGCCGAGAGCGTGACGCCGGCGTGATAAATGAGGCTGCGCTTGGAGGTGATGGCCTTGTTGACGGTGGTGTCCCACAGTTCGGCGGCAATCTGGTGCGGGGCGGGGAGAACCGGGCGTTCCTGCGCGAAGGTTTGCGGCAGGAGTTCGAAGAAGCCCGGTGTTTGACCGGCGCGGGTGGCCTGATCGCGGGCGAAGGGCATGTTGAGGTAGACGACCGCGAGGTGCCAGAGGATGAGGATGGCGAGGAGGACGGTGAGGATGGGGAGGATGCGGTGGCGGAGGAGGGTCATGGGTTTTCGCTCCGTCGCTCACTGCGAGGGTGCGGCTTACCCCCCTCTGCCCTGCCGGGCATCTCCCCCTCAAGGGGGGAGATCGACTCGTGGTTGGGTCTCGCCCATCTCAGCGTTTGCGAATGGAGAGGTGGTAGGGCCTCCTGCCGATCTCCCCCCTTGAGGGGGAGATGCCCGGCAGGGCAGAGGGGGGTGAAGCTTGCGATGACCTCACCCCTCATAGCTATGCCCCGCCTTCAGCCCCTCACGCACCCGATGCGCAATCGCCAGAAATTCCGGTGTCTCGCGAATCTCGAGCGGCCTTTCCCGTGGAAGGGTGGATGTGATCACATCCGTCACCCGGCCCGGCCGGGGCGACATCACGACGATCTTGGTCGAAAGATACACCGCTTCGGGAATGGAATGGGTGACGAAGCAGATGGTCTTGCCGGTCGTATCCCAGAGTTTCAGCAGCTGTTCGTTGAGGTGATCGCGAACGATCTCGTCCAGTGCGCCGAAGGGCTCGTCCATCAATAGCAGGTCGGCATCGAAGGCGAGCGCGCGGGCGATGGAGGCGCGCTGCTGCATGCCGCCGGAAAGCTGCCAGGGATATTTCTTGCCGAAACCGTTGAGGTTGACGAGATCGAGCGTGCGCTCGATGCGCTCGCGCTGCTCGGCCTTGGTATAACCCATGATTTCGAGCGGTAGCGCAATGTTCTTTTCGATGCTGCGCCATGGATAAAGGGCGGCGGCCTGAAAAACGTAACCGTAAGAGCGGTCCCGGCGGGCGTTTTCCGGCGTCGTGCCGTTGACGGTGATGTCGCCGGATGTGTGTTTTTCCAGATCGGCGATGACCCGAAGAAAGGTGGTCTTGCCGCAGCCGGAAGGGCCGATGAAGGAGACGAAATCGCCCTTGCCGACCTCCAGGTCGACATTGGAGAGTGCGTGCACCGGGCCATCGCCCGTTTCAAAGGTGAGGCCGAGATTTCTGGCGGAAACGACGGAATAGGGGGATGCCTGGTTCATCTGGGCTTGGTTTCGCTTTCCGTCAGGGCCGCGCGCGCCAGCGGCAGCATTTGGGTTTCCGTAAGCCTTGCGATCGTTACGCCGGGGTGGCGGTCGAGATCGAGCCAGCGCACTTCCTCTATTTCCGCCTGTGGGGCGACATCGGCATGAAGCCTCGCGATGAATGTATGGGCGACGACGTCGGCCCCCGTCTCATTGGCGGCCTCCTCGCGAAAGACGCCTTCATAACGGGCGGCATTTTCGGGCAGCGTCAGGCCGATTTCCTCGG
Source organism: Agrobacterium leguminum (assembly GCF_005144435.2). Taxonomy (NCBI): domain Bacteria; kingdom Pseudomonadati; phylum Pseudomonadota; class Alphaproteobacteria; order Hyphomicrobiales; family Rhizobiaceae; genus Agrobacterium; species Agrobacterium leguminum. The sequence continues at coordinate 2,105,964 of NZ_CP120211.1, read as the reverse complement.
CAAGTTCGCGGTGAAGCGCCTGTTCCGGCGTTTCGCCCGGATCGATCTTGCCGCCCGGCTGCATGAATTGCGTGGTCCCGCGCTTGCGCACGACAAGCATTTGTCGCCGCTCATTGAGGAGAACGGCTGCGGCGATGACGATTTCGCGTTTCGGCCCGGCGCTCACGGTCATACACCCGATGCCGGAATGCCGCTGCGCTCCACCCTGCGCGGCGCGACGAGTTCCTTCCAGGTGGAGAGCGCCCGGCTGACGGCCGGATAAGGATCGCGGGCGATGAACTGGCCGTGGCCCGGCTGCGTTTCGATGGTGGCCTCCTCGATGCTGACGAGACCGCGCGACAGGGTGTAGCGCGGCAGGCCTTTGACCTTCTGCCCTTCGAACACGTTATAATCGATGGCCGATTGCTGACTCGCCACGCTGATGGTCTTTTCCAGCGCCGGATCCCAGACGACGATATCGGCATCGCTGCCGACGAGGATCGCGCCCTTTCTGGGGTAGATGTTGAGGATCTTGGCGATGTTGGTGGAGGTGACGGCGACGAATTCGTTCATCGTCAGGCGGCCGGTCGCCACGCCATGGGTCCAGAGCAGCGGCATGCGATCTTCCAGCCCGCCGGTGCCGTTCGGAATCCTGCGGAAATCGCCAAGGCCGAAACGTTTCTGCTCGGTGGTGAAGGCGCAATGGTCGGTCGCCACGCATTGCAGCGAGCCGGAGGCGAGACCCGCCCAGAGGCTGTCCTGATGCTGCCGGTTGCGGAAGGGCGGCGACATCACCCGGCGGGCGGCGTGATCCCAGTCGGGATTGGCATATTCGCTTTCATCGAGGATCAGGTGCTGGATCAGCGGTTCGCCATAGACCCGCATGCCGTTTTGCCGGGCGCGGCGGATTGCTTCATGCGCCTGCTCACAGGAGGTGTGGACGACATAAAGCGGCGCACCCGCCATATCGGCGATGATGATGGCGCGGTTGGTCGCCTCACCCTCCACCGAGGGCGGCCGCGAATAGGCATGCGCCTCCGGCCCGACATTGCCTTCCGCCATCAGTTTTTCCTGCATCTGCGCGACGATATCGCCGTTTTCCGCATGCACGAAGGGAATGGCGCCCAGTTCGGCGCAGCGCGAGAAGGAGGCGAACATCTCGTCGTCATTCACCATCAAGGCGCCCTTATAGGCCATGAAGTGCTTGAAGGAGTTGATGCCCTTTTCCCGAACCACCGTCTTCATCTCGTTGAAGACCTGCTCGCCCCACCAGGTGACGGCCATGTGGAAGGAATAATCGCAATTGGCGCGCGTCGCCTTGTTGTCCCATCGCTGCAGGGCATCGAGAAGCGACTGGCCGGGCTCCGGCAGGCAGAAATCCACCACCATGGTGGTGCCGCCGGCAAGCGCCGCGCGCGTGCCGCTCTCGAAGTCATCGGCGGAATAGGTGCCCATGAAGGGCATTTCCAGATGCACATGCGGATCGATGCCGCCGGGCATGACGTAACATCCGGTGGCATCGAGTACCGTGCCGCCCGTCAGGTCGGGCCCGATCTCGGTGATCCTGCCGCCTTCGATCTTCACATCGGCCTTATAGGTGAGGTCGGCGGTGACGATGGTGCCGTTCTTGATGATGGTGGCGGTCATTCCACGATCTCCGCAGTCTCAAGCACCGCATGCAGCAGCACGTCGCAGCCGGCGGCGGCCCATTCCGGCGAAATTTCCTCGGCTTCGTTGTGGGAAAGCCCGTCCACGCAGGGGCAGAAGATCATGGTGGAGGGTGCGACCCGTGCCGTCCAGCAGGCATCGTGGCCGGCGCCGGAGATGATGTCCATGTGGCTATAGCCGAGTTTTTCGGCGGCAGAGCGCACGCGGCCGACCAGAACGGGGTCGAAGGTGACAGGATCGAAATGGCCGATGGCCTCGATCGAGCAGCCGACGCCGAGTTCTTCGGCGATCTGCGGCACTTCGCGCTCGAAGATGGCGCGCATGCTGTCGAGTTTCGCCTGTGAGGGGGTTCTAAGGTCGATGGTGAAGACCACCTTGCCGGGCAGCACGTTGCGGGAATTGGGTGTGAAGATCATCTGGCCGACGCCGGCAACGGCGCCCGGCTGGTGGGCCATGGCCACCTCCTGCACCTTTTCGAGAATGCGGGCGGCGGCGAGGCCGGCATTGACGCGCATGGCCATCGGGGTGGAGCCGGTATGGGCTTCCTTGCCGGTCAGCGTCACTTCCAGCCACCACAGGCCCTGGCAATGGGTGACGACGCCGATCTGTTTGCTTTCGGCCTCAAGGATCGGCCCCTGTTCGATGTGATATTCGAAATAGGCGTGCATCCTGCGTGCGCCCACCTCTTCCTCGCCCAGCCAGCCGATGCGCTTCAGCTCTTCGCCATAGGTCTTGCCGTCGGTATCGGTGCGGCTATAGGCATAATCGAGATTGTGAATGCCGGCGAAGACGCCGGAGGCCAGCATGGCCGGCGCAAAGCGCGCGCCTTCCTCGTTTGACCAGTTGGTGACGGTGATCGGGTGTTTGGTTTTGATGTTCAAGTCATTCAGGCTGCGCACCACCTCCAGCCCGGCCAGCACGCCGAGCACGCCATCGAATTTGCCGCCGGTCGGCTGGGTGTCGAGGTGGCTGCCGATATAAACGGGAAGCGCGTCCGGGTCCTCGCCGGGGCGGGTGGCGAACATGGTGCCCATGCGGTCGACGCCCATCGTCAGCCCCGCCGCTTCACACCAGCGCTGGAACAGGCTGCGGCCTTCCGCATCCTCATCCGTCAGCGTGCGGCGATTATTGCCGCCGGCAATGCCGGGGCCGATCTTCGCCATATCCATCAGACTGTCCCACAGACGGTCGCCATTGACCGTCAAGTTCTTACCCGCCGCCATGAAGTGTCGTCCTCACCTGTTTTGTTTTTATCGAAGCAAAGCTTGTGCCGTTCCCTTTTTTGCCGGTTAAGATAACAGCCATTGCCTTGTGATGGCGATGGGGGATAAATTGACCGGCTGGTAAACATTGCAAATTCGCGGTGGCGTCAGCAAGGGATTTTCGTGACGAATCGCAGTAATTTTGCCTAAACTGTACGCGTAGATTATTTTTTAAGCATACTGTAACGGCAATTGCATCGAAAAGAAACAGAGAGCTGAGAATGGCCATACCGCGCGCAGCGAAAACACAGAAGCGGACCCGCATTCAGGAAGAAAAGCAGGAAGCGATTCTTGAAGCCGCGCTCAGTGTTTTTTCCACAAACGGGTTTCGCGGCTCCACCATCGATCAGATCGCCGAGGCGGCCGGCATGTCGAAACCGAACGTGCTTTATTATTTCCGCACCAAGGAGGCGATGCATCGCGCGCTGATCGAGCGGGTGCTGGACACATGGCTCGACCCGCTGCGCGCTTTCGATGCCGAGGGCAATCCTGAAAGCGAGATTCGCTCCTATATTCGTCGAAAGCTGGAAATGTCGCGCGATTTCCCGCGTGAAAGCCGCCTGTTCGCCAATGAGATCCTGCAGGGCGCGCCGCATATCGAAGATGAGCTGAAGGGGCCGCTGAAACAACTGGTGGATGAAAAGGCCGAGGTGATCCGCGCCTGGGTGAAGGCCGGGCGGATGGCCAAATGCGATCCCTATCATCTTATTTTTTCCATCTGGTCGACCACCCAGCATTATGCGGATTTCGATGTGCAGGTGAGGGCGGTGCTGGGCGAGAAGAATGGCGGCGAGGGTCGTTTTGAGGATGCGGCCCGGCATCTTGAGCAGCTTTTTATGGGCGGATTGCGGATAAACGGCTGAACGGAACCGTTCTCGCGAATATGTGATCGATTCTTTATGTCAAAACATGAGGAAAATTATCACCTTTATACTTTACTCCAAAACTCATCTTTATTATGGTGCCGGCATCCCGAACGTCCGGGGCATTGAAAAATCAACCGGCAGGTGAGGGAATGGCACGTAAGGAAAAGAAGAAGGCCGAACGCGGCGGCAAGCAGGGCAAGGGCGCGCCACAGACCGAAAAGGACGTGGCCGAACAGCAGCTTTCCGGTCCGAAAAGCTTTCTTTATGTCGGCGGCCGTGACTGTCAGGTTGCGCATCTTCGCCAGATCGCCAGCAATTTCGGCGCGGAGCTCATTCATCACGATGGCGGCCTGCGTGAAGCCGTCTCGCGCATCGATACCGTGCTGCCCTCCGTCGACTGCGTTTTCTGCCCGATCGACTGTATCAGCCACGATGCGTGTCTGCGGGTGAAGTCCGGTTGCAAGAAATTCGGCAAGACGTTCATTCCGCTGCGCAACGGCAGCAAATCCAGTCTGGAGCGGGCGCTGCAGACCATGAATGAACGGACCTCCAGCGATGAGCGACGAGCGCAATAATTTTAAGGGTGAAGAGCCGGCGGCGGAAGCCTGCCGTGTGGAACTGCACAAGATGGCCGAGCAGGCTGCCGATCCGGCCCTGACGGATATCTATGAAATCATCGGTGAACGCGAAAGGCGCAACCGCCTTGCCAGAAGCGGCGGCAATGTCGTGACCTTTCCCTATCTGCGCACCCGCCAGCCCGGTGAAACGCCGTCCTTCGAAATCGGCGCGGCGGCCGAAGAGGGCCGCAATATCCTCTCGTTTCGCTGGACGCGGCGTAAGGGCTAAAGCTGAAGCATTTCCAGTCAAAGTGCGATGCGGTTTTGCGTCCGGAAAATGCGTAAAACAAAGAGGCAGGGCATATCCAACGGTTCGGTTTAAACCGGACGCGCTCTAGCCCTTCGGCTTCAGAAACGCTCCGGCGCACAGCACCAGCCATCCGGCAATCATGCCGAGGCCGCCCGTGGGTGCGGCGTAGGGAAACAGGCTGTGGCCGGAAAAATGCCGGGTGACGAGATCGCCGACAAAGACCGCGGTGCCGAGGCCGAGGATCAGGCCTGCCGGAATGGCGGTTCTGATGCGATCCGCGCCGATATGGAGCGCCACCAGCACCGGCGCATGCGCCAGCGCCATGGCCGAAGCATTGCCGAGCATATAGGTTTCGCCGGTATGGGTGGCGGCGGCTGCAAGCATCACACCGGCCGCGCCCAGCAGGCCGCCCAGCAACAGAATGAAGGCCCGCAATCTGTCGCGGGGCAGGCTTGCGATGGTCGCGCTCTGCGTGGTCATTGGCTGTCCGCCTCCTGGTTCTGCATGTGAAAGGCCAGCCGCTCCACCGGTGTCCAGATGATCTCGCGCAGCTTCGGATTTTCGATGGTCTCATCCATGGCGCGGCGGAAGCAGAGCAGCCATTCATCCCGCTCGGCGGGGCCGATGGGGGCGACGAAATGGCGCCGCCGCAACATCGGATGGCCGTGTTTCTCGACATAAACGGGCGGTCCGCCAAGATATCCCGTCAGATAATCGTAAAACTTCGCCTCGCTGCCGGAAAGGTCGGCGGGATGGATGGCGCGGCATCGCGCCGCTTCCGGCAGGGTATCCATCAATTCGTAGAAGCGCCGGGTCAGCGTCCTGACGGTCGCATCGCCACCGATCGCTTCATAAAGGGTAATGGTCTCGCCGCTCATAATCCGCCTCTCGTGGCCCTCCGGTCCTTATCGCTCCATGGAGCCGGAAGAGCAACAGGGTACGGGCGGGGTGCGACATTTGGGACCGGTCAAAGAGGCCAGATGCCGGGCAAGCCCGGCATCGCGCAAAGCGTCACCCAAAATTGCGGATGAGATCGAGTCCCTTGTTCAGAAGCGTTTCGGCCTCATCCTGATTGGCGGCTTCGACGTAGCAGCGCATTTCGGGAGCATTTCCGGAAGGGCGGAAATGGATGGTGCTGCCATCGGTGAGCGCGACGCGCAGGCCGTCGATGTCGCTCAGCGCCTTCACGGTGCCGACCGGTGCGAGGAAGGCCTCGAGATTGCTGCGCGAGGCGCGCAGATGCGTCATCAGGGCGGCGCTCTTTTCCTGCGCGAAATTTTCCAGGCGGTCGGCGGCGGCGACCGGCAGGTTATAGGCGGCGGCGATCTGCGACAGCGACTTTTTCTGTTCTGCCGAGAGAAGCAGCACGGCGAGAACCGGCAGGAAGCTGTCACGCGTCGGCAGCGGCGAAAGCGCCCTGCCGTTAAGTGTGAAGGCGGAGGCCGTCAGCAGACCGCCATTGGCCTCGAAGCCCATGACGCCGTTCTTGCCGGCGGCGAGCGCCTCAGCCATGCCCGCGATCACGAAGGGGGAGCCGACTTTGGTGCGGATGACGTCGAACGAACCGCTCGCCTCGATGCCGGAATTGGAGGTGACGGGGGTGACGACCACGCCGGCGCCGAGGAAATTGGCGGTGATCAGGCCGATGAGGTCGCCGCGCAGCGGCACGCCGTTTTCATCGGTCAGCAGGGGACGGTCGCCGTCGCCATCGGCGGAAACGATGGCGTCGAGACCGTGCTCCGGCGACCATTTTTTGAGAAGGGCCAGCGTTTCCGGCGAGACCGCTTCGGTATCGACAGGGATGAAGGTTTCGGAGCGGCCGAGCGGAACGACATCCGCACCATAATGGGCGAGAACGTCGACAAAGAGATCGCGCGCCACCGTGCTGTGCTGGTAAACGCCGATCTTGAGGCCGGAAAGCGCCTTTTCCGGCAGCAGCGCGATGTTGCGCTCGTAGAAAAGTTCGGCTGCGGTGGCGGAATGGTCTTCGGCGGTCGCCGCCTCGTCGCTGATGCCTTCCGCTTCGATTTCGGCGGCAAGAGCGGCAATCGCCGTCTCGTCCTGCTTGTCGATTTCACCGTCCGGGCGGTAGAACTTGATGCCGTTGCGGTCGGCCGGGATATGCGAGCCGGTGATCATCAGCGCGCCGGCCTTCAGCGACAGGCCATAAAGCGCCAGCGCCGGTGTCGGCACCGTGCCGCAATCGAACGGGGTCAGGCCGGCTTTTTTGAGCGCGGCGATGCAGGTGGCGGAAACATCCGGGCTCGAATCGCGGAAATCGCGGCCGACGAGAATGGGATCGCCCGCCTTTGCCTGGCCCGATGTGAGAAGGTGCCTCGCAAATGCCGTGGCATAAACGGCCGAGGCTTTTCCTTTCAGATCGACGGAGAGGCCGCGAAGGCCGCTCGTTCCAAATTTCAGGCTCATTCCAAACTCCGTTTCGATAAAATCTTTGAGGGTCAAATGGATAATGCAAAAATATAACGGTTGAAAGAACCGTATCGATCCATTCGAGTCAATCATCCCTTTCAACGTGGCCGCGAATAGGCGATGATGGCGGGACTGATGCGGGTAACCTAAAATTCACCCGTCATATTTAAACTTGTCCGTCGATAGCGGCTCTGGCGACGATGGGAACCCTCTGTTGCCGGCCTTTTTGTGGTTCGTTCGAGTTGGATTGGCTGATGTACAGGCTTCAAAAGGCGGGACATAAGCAGGCACGTCCGCTCGATGAAAAAACGGCGCCTGCCGCGAGAACCCATGGTTCCCTGCTGGACGATCTGGTGGATGAGGACGAGGTTTTCGAGCGCACGGTGCTGAAGGAGCATCTGGAGCCGAAACCGGCGAAGACTGTCGCCGAGCCGGCCGCGGCCGAGACGCCGGTGAAGGCGGCTTCGCCGAGCGGCAGTCTGGCGGCTGCGCTGCCGGGCCTGAAACATATCGACAGGATCGGTGTGGATGACGTCATCCTCTGGCTTCGCAAAGGCATCGTCTGGATCGTGCTGGCAATCGTTCTCTGCGTCGCCGGCGCGCTGACCTATGCCTCTATGACGCCGCCGCGCTACAAGGCCTATACGGATATCGTCGTCAATCCCTCCAACCTGAACGTCGTCAATGACGGGGTGTTTTCGCCCAACCAGCAGCGCGACACGCAAATCCTCGAGGTGGAAAGCAAGCTGCGCACCATCACCTCGCGCAACGTGCTGGCGCGGGTGGTGGACGAGCTGAAGCTCGACAAGGACGCCGAATTCATCAGCCCGCCGCCGCTCGCCCGGCTGAAGGCGATGTTCTCATCGAAACCGGAAGATGACGACAACCGGGTCGGCGCGCTTCGTTCGCTCGGCGACCGGGTGGCGGCGGAACGCGACCCGCGCTCCTTTGTCGTGACGCTTTCGGTCTGGACCAATGATGCCGAAAAATCCGTGACTGTCTCCAAGGCCATCGTGAAGGCTTTCGAAAGCGAACTGTTCCAGACAAACTCCGACAGCAGTCAACGCGTCGTTGACGATCTCAGGAAGCGGCTCGAGGAAATGCGCGAGAATGTGACCGCCGCCGAAAAGCGCGTGGCCGATTTCCGCCGCGAGAACGGCCTGCAGGAAAATAACGGCCAGCTCGTCAGCAATCTGGCTTCCGGTGAGCTGAACGCTCAGGTGCTTGCGACCCAGCAGCGTCTCATTCAGGAAGAATCGCGCCTCAAGCAGATGGAAGCGGCGATTGCGCAGAACCGCACCCAGAGCGACGCCATATTCGACAGCCAAACGATGAATACGATCCGCGCGCAATACAGCACGCTGCAACAGCAGATCGGTGCGATGACACTGACCTATGGCGCGCGCCATCCGCGTCTTGCGACCGCGGGTGCGGAGCGGGCGATGCTCGAACAGGGAATGGCGGATGAGGCGCGGCGTATCCTTCAAGCGGCAAAGATCAATGTCGCGGAGGCGCGCTCCTCACTCGATGCCCTGCGGCTGAAAGCGGTGGCGGAACGCGCCAATGTCTTTACCGACAATGAGGCGCAGGTGCGGCTGCGTGATCTCGATCGTGACGCCCGCTCGGCGGCGGCGATCTATGAGACTTATCTCACCCGCTCGCGCCAGCTTGCCGAACAGCAGTCGATCGATTCCACCAATGTGCGGGTGATTTCGCAGCCGGTTGCGCCCAATTCTAGAAGCTGGCCGCCGGGCAAGCTGACGTTCCTGATTGCCGGCGGCATGGGCGGCCTGTTCCTTGGTCTGGCAATTGCCGTGGCGCTCGGCCTCTGGGGTTATCTTCGCCGGGACGATCACGCGGATGGCGCGGCGCGGTAAGACAAAGCGGCTGCGCGTCGCCTTATTCTTCCGAAATCAGACCGTCATAAACCTCGAGCAGCGCGGCGGCGATGGCCGCGCCCAGCGCATTGCCGGCATCGCGAATGCCCGCCTCGTCGCCGTCGCGAACCGAAATGGCAAGATCGGACGCCTCGTTGGCGACGATTTCTTTCGCCCGTTCTATCGCCCAGAGGCCGAAATCGCCGCGATTGTCGATCGAGATTGTTTCCATGGCCGGAGCCCTTCCGTGGTTTGATTTCCGCGTCCCTTAACCCATCGGCTGGAAAACCGGAATAGGCGGAAAATGTGGCGCACAACCTTCAGGCGTGTAAAATGCCTGCCGCATACGGGGATTTATAAAAATATTAATGATAGTTCTTCGTAGTGTTTGAAGCCTTATACCCTAAGCATAAGCGTGAATATAACAATGAAACGATGCCTATCTTGGACACCGGACAGATTATGACAGGGAGAGAGATGCCGGATGCGGAGGGGACTGGTCAGGTCTGGCCGGTTATTCCGCTTGCGGCGTTGCCCATTACCGACGCGACCATCGACGAAACCGCGCGGGATTTCATCCTGCGCGCGACGACGGCGCGTGCGGCCGGTGCAAGACCGTTTTATTCGACATCGGCAAACGGTCAGGTCATCGCGCTATGCCATCATGACCGGGAATTCGACGCCATGCTGCGGCAGGCGGACCAGATTCATGCGGACGGCATGTCGCTGGTGATCTTTTCCCGCAAATTCTGCCCGAAGGCATTGAGAGAACGGGTTGCGACCACGGATCTCGTTCATGCGGTTGCGAAGCGCGCCGAAGAGACGGGCAGCCGGTTCTATTTCCTCGGCGGCTCCGAAGAGGTGAACCGCGCGGCGGTCGAAGAAATGCAGCGGCTTTATCCGCGCCTTATATTTGCGGGGCGGCGCAACGGTTATTTCAGCCGGGCCGAGGAAGAGCCGATCCTCGCCGATATTGCGGCATCCGGGACGGATATTCTCTGGGTGGGCTTCGGCATACCGCTGGAGCAGCGTTTCGTCTCGCGCAATCTGGACAGGCTTTCCGGCATCGCCGTGATCAAGACCTGCGGCGGCCTTTTCGATTTCCTCGCCGGCAAGAACAGCCGGGCGCCGCAATGGATGCAGGATATGGGGCTGGAATGGCTCTACCGGGCGATGCTCGAGCCGAAGCGGCTCGGAAAACGTTACCTGCTGACCAATCCGATCGCCATATATTCGCTGCTGAAGTATCGCTTCGGGGCTTCGGGGCAAGGTCGCTAGATCATCGCGACAAGCTGCTGCTGCGCGAAGAATAAAGCGCGCCTGCGCCTCCTGCCCGACAATATAAGATTTTCCTAACTTATTGAATGGATGCGCTGCGTCGCTGAAATCCGTTGCAACTGCGAACATCTGCGCTACACTGCATCAATATTACAAATTTATTCGAATCATAGATTTAGTGAGGCCACCAATGGTGATTACGTCCATTTCTCTTTTCATATATGGAATTGGCACCGTTACCTCTCTCGCCATGACCTATATCGAAGGCGCCCGCCGCGACAAGGACTGGGATTTTTATCGCGTCACCGGGATTGTCCTTTGTTTCTTCTGGCCGGTGCTCGTGCCGCTCCTCGTCCTCGCGACGGCCTTGTCGTCGTTCGGTTTCCAGAAACGGTTCACGAATACGATCTCGCTCGGCAGGCAAAAAACCCTTAGCTGAGCCGAAGCTATCCTGCTTCAGCTCTTCTTCGCCGGCGCCTTGTAGGGCGTGAGCGTAATGCCGAGGCTTGCCATCACGCGGCCGATGGACATCAGCGGCGGATGCGTTGCTGGCAGCAGGGTTCCGGTTTTCACGAAGGCGGAAACGGCGCGGACAAGAGACAGGCACAGGCTGACGGCGTTTTTGGCGGCAAGCAGCAGCCCACCCTTCAGGCCGGGGCGTCGGGCGCGGTCGATGCTGTAATTGATGATGCCGGTTCGGAGCGAGCGCTCCATGATCCAGCGCGGCGCCATGCGGTTTTCCGGCACATATTCAATGATGAGGGCTTGCGCATTCCAGGCGAATTTGAAACCTGCCTTGCGGCAGCGGGTGAAGAAATCCATGTCGCCGCCGCCGAGGAAGTTGAAGCGCACGTCGAATTCCGGTTTCGCCAGCGTCTCGAAAACCCGCCGTGAGATCAGGCAATTGCCCGATCCGTGGATTTGCTCGACGGGGCCGGTCGGCGCTTCGATGGAGCCGAACAGCGGATGTGAGAGAACCGCCTTCGAAGCCGGCGCGTCGAATTCCCGGTTGACCGGGCCGCCGACGATATCGACGCCGAAGGATTTTGCCGCCGAAACCATTTCGGCAAGCCAGACGGGGGAGGCGGCCTCGTCGTCATCGATCATCAGGAACCACTCAGCCGAAGCATAGCTTTGCCGGGCGGTGCGGAAGGCGGTGTTGATGGCGTAACAATTGCCCTGCGTCGGTTCGACCAATGCCTCGCCGGCCATGCCGCTTTCGGCGAAAAAGGCGCGCGCGACCGCAAGACCCGCCTGGCCCGCGCCGTCATTATCGACCACGACGATGGCGAAGGGAAAATCGACCTTCTGGGCCGCGAGCGATCGAAGCGTCTTTTTCAGGCCTTCCGGCCGGCGGAAACTCGGAATGCACACCACCGCTTCCGGCATGATCTCGGACATGGAAACTCCTAAATTCCGGCAAGCGCTGCGGCGGAAAAAACGACGGCCCTGAGGCTCTGGCGCGGGCGATTGAGGAAGGTATCGGCCAGCGCCGAAAAGGCCTCGCGGTAGCGGCGGGCGCGGAAGGCCTGCGCCACGGTATAGGCATTCATGTGGTTTTCGGACCGGCGGCGAAGCCGCCGCAACTCCGGCGGCGAAACGGCAGCGACGATGGCCGGGTCGGAAAACACGGCCTCGATTGCCGGTTCGCAATCCCGGAAGGTCAAAAGCCGGTTCATCATCACGCTCGTTCTGTGCACGCGGTAATCCAGCACATGGCAGCCGGGCAGGTAAACGAAACGGCCGGCGGCGGCGAGCCTGCACCAGCCATACCAGTCTTCTGCATAACGCAAAGTCTCGTCGAAACCGCCGAATTCCTGAAAGATGCGGGTCCTGACCAGCATGATGCCGCCATTGACGATGAAGTTGCCGCCGAGCAGCGGCTGGAGAATGAAACCATCGGGTTTTTCCCGGCGGCGAATGAGATTGCGCCGGCCGATCTTGACGCCGTTTTCATCGATGCGCTCGTAATCGCCATAAACGGCGACGACATCCGGCCCGGAAATGCCGGCGCAAAGGGCCGCGATGGCGCCCGGTTTCAGGCGATCGTCGGCATCGAGAAACATCGTCCATTCGCCGCGCGCCTGCGACAGGCCGAAATTGCGCACGGCGGAAACGCCCTGCCTTCCCTGCGGCCGGGCCAGCAATTTGACGCGAGGGTCGGAAAAACCTTCCACCTTTTGTGCGGTGGTGTCGGTGGAGCCGTCATCGACCACCAGTACTTCGCCGATGGTCTCGCCCTGCAGCAACACGCTTTCGATCGCTTCCACGATGTAACGCTCGCCATTGCGAACGGGAATGACAATCGAAACGGAAACCAAGACTTCAAACTCCATGCGGCGTGGGCCAAGAATTCGCACAGCGAAGTTACTACCGCATTAAGCGGGTCTGGCCAATTATGACGTGGTATAACGTCGGTTAACCTTGCAAATCTTTAATATCCTTTTCCTATGATCGGAATGTTATGTTTTGGGAATAAAGGTTGCGGAGGCGGGTACATGCGGATCGGGCGGCGGAATTTTATGGGCGGTGCGGCAAGCGCTGGCCTGCTGCATGCCTTGGCCGGCCCGGCCTTTGCCGCGCAGAAGAAAGCGGCGAGCAAAACCGCCCCTTATGGCGCGGCCGTTTACCTGCCGGATCTCACCGCCGATAGCCGCATCGGCGAGGCGGTGGTGAAATATTGCTCGCGCATCACCCCCGTTACCGAAATGAAATGGGAGGTGCTGCGGCCTTCGGCGGAGGCGTTCGATTTCGCCGCTGCCGATGCAATCGCCAATTTCGTCCGTCAGCACAAGCTTTCCATGCACGGCCATCCGCTGATCTGGTATGCCTCCAATGCGCCCTGGCTTGCGAGCATCGGCGGCGGCGTGAAGGTCGAGAAGCTGATGGAGACCCATATCGTCACGGTGATGGAGCGTTATAAGGACGTGATCCATAGCTGGGACGTGGTCAATGAGCCGATCCCCGACGTGCCGGGCAATGTGCGCGCGCGGCGCGATGCCTGGTATTACGGCGCCGGGCCGGACGCCATCAAGAAGGCTTTCGAGATCGCCCATGCCGTCGATCCGAAGGCGCAGCTCGTGCTCAACGAATATGACGTGGAATTTGCCGCCGAGAAATCGCCGGCCAAGCGCGCGGCCTTCCGTAATCTCATTCTCGAACTGCTGGAGAAGGGCGCGCCGATCAACGCCGTCGGCCTGCAGGGGCATTTGCGCGGCGGCTGGCCGATCGCCAAGGACGAGCTTGCCGCCTTCACGACGGAAATGCGCAGTTACGGTCTTGCCGTTCTGGTGACGGAGCTGGATGTGATGGACCAGACGTTGCCCGCGCCGGAAGCCGAACGCGATATGCTGATCAACGGCCAGGTCCGCGAATTTCTGGAGGCGGCTTCCGCGGGCGGCGCGCTTTCCTCCATCACCACATGGGGCATCTCGGATCAATATAGCTGGATCCGCTGGGCCTATCCGCGCCGGGACGGCACCGCCAACCGGCCGCTACCGCTGGACTGGAGTTTCAACCAAAAACCCATGATGGCCATCATCAATGAATTCCGGAACCGTGGTGCATGACTATGAATGCTGAAATGCCGCTTCCTCCCGTGCAAAAGGCGCTGCAAATCAACCTGCACCCCTTCGATGCCCCGCATGCGGCCCTGACCCTGCCGCATCAGCTCAGGGTCTGGGGCGGACAGGTGGACCGCATTCTTCTCACCGTCGATACGGGCCAGGTGGGGGCCGGCCGCTACAAGGGCAACGGTTTCGATGCGGCGCGCCAGCGTCTCTTCGACATGCTGGAGGAAATGCAGACCAATTATCCGCATCTGCATGTGGATGTCGTCGATTACAGCGATGCGGCGCGCAGCGCCGTGTCGGAAACCTTCTTTCCCCGCTCGCCGATCCCCTATCCCGCCAAGGCTTTCGATGGCGGGCCTTTCCATGTCTATTTCTACGGGCTGAAACGCGCCAATGCCCGTTATGTGCTGCATATGGACAGCGACATGATGTTCGGCGGCGGCAGCCAGAGCTGGTTCGGCGAGGCCATCGCGCTCCAGAAGGCCAATCCGGATGCGCTGTGCATCACGCCCTTTTCCGGGCCGCCGACGGTGCGCGGCGATCTGGATATTTCCCGCCATGTCGGCATGCCCGGCGTGAAGAACATACCTGCGCCGCGCAAGCTGCCGTCGCGCATTCCCACTTGGCGTTTCGCCACCGTTTCCACCCGGCTTTTCATGATCGACATGGAACGCTTTGCGAAACGCATCGGGTCGCTGGAACTGCTCAAACCCGATGTCAAACGGCGCATCCGCTCCTATGCCTATAACCAGCAGCCCGTCTCGATGCCCGCCGAGGAGGTGCTGAGCACGAACATGATGCGCACGGGTGTTTATCGTCTCGATTTTCTCGGCACGGGCAAGGGCATGTATTCACTGCATCCGCCCTATCGCTCGCCGGAATTTTATGCCGCGCTCGCCTCCATCGTCGAGCGCATCGAAAAGGGCGATATTCCGGAAGGCCAGCTCGGCGATTTCGATATTAACGGGTCGATGGTGGACTGGACCAGCGCGCTGGCGGCCAAGACGCGCTCCAAACGTTATGCGAAAGCGCTGCGGCATCTCATCTCGGCCAATGTCGGGCGGTTCAGCAAGGCTTGAGGGTCTCGATCCGTCTTCCGTCGTGAGGCGGGGCGGGGGCTCAATAGTCGGTGATGAGCTTGCTCCAGCTCTCCGAGCACAGTCCGCCAATATAGATGTCGCCGGCCAGCGCCCTTTCCCGCAGGGCGTCATCGCGCGTCGCCATGCAGAAATAGCCGTCATGGCGGAAGCTCATGTGGTTCTGGCGGTAAAGCGCGTTGATGAGAAAGGGCTGCGCCATGCCGGTGACATGGGCATAGTTCTCGTCATCGAAATGGCGGAACAGGGTGTTGAGCACATCGTTTTCGCAACCGGCATCGCAGACGAGATTGAGCACATAGGCCGTTCTCCCCCGCTGGCCGAAAAACAGCGCAGCACCCATGGCATGGCCTTCGGCATTCTCGATCAACACGCCCTTCAGTTCGCCGAGACTTTCATTGGCCCTGCTCATCTCTATCAGCCAGTGGAATTCCTCGTGAGACCATTCCGGGCGGATGGAAAAACGCTCGATCATCGCGAGCGCCCTGCGGCGGAAGGTTTCGTAATCCACGGTTTTCACCGTAGCGCCGGCGGCCTCCTGCGGTCTCAGACCCTTTTTCCACCGTCGCAGGATTCCATCCACAAATCCGAGCGCGGTGAGCGCCAGCGTGGTTTTGGCCAGTTTGGAACGGCGCGGCATGCGCAGCGCGATGGTGCAGAAGGGCTTGAGCGCCTTGTGCCATTGCAGGCTTTCAATCGGCAACATGTTGCCGCCGGTTGCCACCCAGTGATCGGCGCTGACGGGTGAAGCCGTATCCGAGAACAACATGTCGTGTTTGGAGGCCCGCATGCCGCGGGACAGACGCGCCGCGCCAAGCGCGCCGCGTTTCCCGTCCGATGCGAAGGCGCAGAGCAGCCGTGCGGTAATGGTTTTTCCATTCGCAACGAAGCGCATGGGCACGGCGAGAATGACGCTGGTGACCCCGTTCTCCCCGGCATCGTAGACAACGCTGCCGTTTTCCGGACTGAAGGCGGGACTGCCGAAAAACAGTTTTTCGATATAGGAGCCGAAATCGAAGTTCCGCTCCTGCCCGGTCTTCCTGAAAGCGCTGTTGAGCACGGCCTCGACAGCCGGAACGTCTTCCCTGCGCATGGGGCGGATGCCGGACACACCGATTTGAACCGGGCGTTGTGTCAAGTGACCGCTATCGCCATCGTCCATATGGGTGTGTATCGGAACGTCCACCGTCGGCCCCCACCTTTTGTGCATTGACGAAATCAACCATAGGCAGCGTATATTTGAATGTATTAATATAGATATAAAACCTGCAATCCGGTGGGATCGAAAGTATCGGATTTGGAATAAATCATATTAATATCAATATATTAATCTGTATCAAGCGTATCGGTTGAGGTTAACAAAATACGCTCAAGCAAGCAACCTTTGGATGAAATATGGATAAATTTTTGTAGGCGATTTTTTGGGGTCTCGCGTCAATTTTGGCAAGCTTCCGTCTTGTCCTTTGTCTCCGGGCTCCGATTTCCCGAGGAAAAGCGCACAATCGCGGTGCTATTTTCCCGTGCATCATGGATAACTAAAAATAGGATTTGCGCGGACCATCCCGGTGGAGGACGAGGTGGAGGCGGAACAGGAGAGACCCGGCGGCGGAGCAGGCATCGCCCCGACGTCCTTGCAAGGGCGTTCGCTCCAGATGATATTTTGAAATGATTTTTCGTCATAAATATGTAAAAGAGCCGATTGTTGCGCGCGTCTGCGGCTATTTTCGCTAAACATGCGCGGCTCAAGTCTTTGTTATTGTGCACGTCGCACCGCGAAACCCCGGCTATTGGCGCGGCGGCACTGAAAAAACAGATCGGCTAGGTCAATCGATGGCAGATACAGGCGCCTGCGCGCTCGAGGCGGATGACATCCACAAGAGCTTCGGCACGCATGAAGTTTTGAAGGGCGTTTCGCTGCAAGCCCACAAGGGCGATGTCATCTCGATCATCGGGTCCTCCGGTTCCGGCAAAAGCACCTTTCTGCGCTGCATGAATTTTCTCGAAACGCCGGATCGCGGCCGCGTCATCGTCAATGGCGAGGAAATCGCCACAAAAACCGGCCGGGACGGCAAGGCCGTGCCGAAAAGCTGGCGGCAGGTGGAAAAACTGCGCACCGGCCTTGGCATGGTGTTCCAGAATTTCAATCTCTGGGCCCATCGCACCGTTCTCGAAAACGTCATCGAGGCGCCCGTTCATGTTCTCGGCGTCAGGCGGCAGGAGGCGGTCGAAAAGGCCGAAGCCCTGCTGAACAAGGTTGGGCTTTATGACAAGAAAAACGCCTATCCGGCATTCCTGTCCGGCGGGCAGCAGCAACGCGCCGCCATTGCGCGTGCTCTGTGCATGGAGCCGGCGGTGATGCTGTTCGACGAGCCCACTTCGGCGCTCGATCCGGAACTGGTGGGCGAGGTGCTGAAGGTCATCCGCGATCTGGCCGAGGAAGGCCGCACCATGCTGCTCGTTACCCACGAAATGCGCTTTGCGCGCGATGTATCCTCGCAGGTCGTGTTTCTGCATCAGGGCCGGGTGGAGGAGGCGGGGCCGCCGGCGCAGGTGTTCGGAAACCCCTTGAGCGCCCGTTGCCGGGAATTCACCGGCGCGCTCGCCAATTGACCCTTTTGCCTGACAGTCCGTTTTAACAGGAGAGACTTGAATGAAATTCTTCGCCACGCTGCTTGCCGGAACGGCATTTGCGTTTTCCGCCTTCACCGCCAGCGCCGAGGTGCGCTTCGGCATCATGAACGAGGCCTACCCACCCTTCTTCGCCAAGGATGCCAGCGGCAAATGGCAGGGCTGGGAAATCGACCTCATGGACGCCGTCTGCGCGGAAATGAAGGAAAAATGCTCGATCGTGGAGCTCTCCTGGGATGGCCTCATCCCGGCGCTGCAGACGAAGAAATTCGACGTTATCTGGTCGTCCATGTCGAACACGGAAGAGCGTCAGAAGATCATCGATTTCACCGATAAATATTACAACACGCCGAGCAAGCTGATCGGCGCCAAGGGCGAAAAGGCGGGTGCGACGGCCGAGGACGTCAAGGGCAAGACCATCGGCATTCAGGTGGCCACCATCCAGTCCGAATATTACAAGAAATATTTCGCCGGTGTCGCCGATGAGAAGACCTATCAGACGCTGGACGAGGCGTTTCAGGATCTCGCGGCCGGCCGTATCGACTACGTCTTCGGCGACTCCATCGTTCTCGACGCTTTCGTGAAGAGCGATGCGGGCAAGGATTGCTGCGCCGACATGGGCGATGTCGCCGACGACAAGGAAATCCTCGGTCTCGGCGTTTCGGGCGGCCTGCGCAAGGAAGACACCGAACTCAAGGCCAAGCTGAATGCGGCAATCGCCGCCGTGCGCGCCAGCGGCAAATATGACGAGATCACCAGGAAGTACTTCAGCTTCAATATTTACGGGCAGTAATTCGGTCTGATCGGTCACGCATATGGCAAGCCTTGAAACCACGTTGCAACTTCTGTCTCCCTATCCTCCGGGATGGGGCGGCACCCTGTTGAAGGGTGCGGCATCGACGCTTGCCATTTCCGCCGGCGCCTATCTGATCGGCCTTGCCATCGGCATGGCCGGGGCGCTCGGCAAGCTTTCGGGCAACAGGCCTCTAGGCCTGCTGCTCAACCTCTATACCACTGCGATCCGCGCCGTTCCCGAGCTGATCCTTATCGTCGGGCTTTATTATGCCGGGACTGACGGCCTCAACCGGCTGCTGCTGCTGGCCGGCATGCCGCCGCTGGAGGTGAACGGTTTCGTCGCCGCCGTTGCGGTTCTGGGTTTCGTGCAGGGCGCCTATATGACCGAGGTGCTGCGCGGGGCGATCCTTGCCATTCCGAGCGGGCAGATCGAGGCGGCGCGCGCCTTCGGCATGTCGCCGGCCTTACGTTTCCGCCGGGTGGTCTTGCCGGCGCTTTTGCCGAACGCCTTGCCGGGGCTCGGCAATCTCTGGCTTGCGGTGACCAAGGACAGCGCCCTGGTGGCGGTCGTCGGTTATCAGGAACTGGCGCTGGCGACGCGTCTCGCCGGTGCCAGCACCAAGCAATATTTCCTGTTCTTCCTTGCCGCCGCCCTGCTTTACCTCGCCATCACGCTTGTTTCGAACCTCGTTTTTTCGCTGATCGAGCGCCGCGTGCGGCGCGGCCAGCCGGCCCTGGCCTGAGGAGGGAACGGCATGGATTTTTCATGGGTCGCGAAATATTGGCCGCTGCTTCTTTCGGGTGCATGGCAGACGGTGGCGCTGCTCGTCATCTCCGTCAGCATCGGGTTTCTTCTGGCCATCGGGCTTGCGTTTGCGCAGGTGAGCGGCGGGCGGATGACGAAAATCCTGGCGCGGGCCTATTGCACCTTCTTCCGGGGCACGCCGCTGCTCATCCAGCTCTGGCTGCTTTATTACGGCGTCGGCTCGCTTCTGCCGATGATCCCCGGCCTGCGCCAGAGCTTCATGTGGCCGGTGCTGCGCGAAGGGTTCTTCTTTGCGGCCGTCAGCTTCACGCTGAATTATGCGGCCTATGAGGCGGAAGTTCTGCGCGGCGCGCTGCTGGCGGTGCCGAAAGGCGAGCTGGAGGCGGGCAGGGCGTTCGGCATGGGCCGTTTCACCCTCATTCGCCGCATCTGGCTGCCGCGCGCGATCCGCATCGCGCTGCCGACCATTGCCGGCGAGGTGGTGATGCAGCTGAAGGCCACGCCGCTTGCTTTCACCGTGACGGTGATGGACCTCTACGCCGTCGCCTACAAGGTGCGGCAGGATACGCTTCTGGTCTATGAACCGCTGATCGTCGTCACCGTCTTTTATCTCATTCTCACCGCCATCATCGCCCGCTGTTTCGGCCTTGTCGAACAGCAGGTGCCGGTCAGGCGATAAACATTCAGGGAGTATGACCATGAGCACAATCCGTATCCTCGACGGCGGCATGAGCCGCGAATTGCAGCGGCTCGGGGCCGAGCTGAAACAGCCGGAATGGTCGGCGCTGGCGCTTATCGACGCGCCCGAGATCGTGCGGCAGGTGCATGCGGAATTCATCGAAGCCGGCGCCGATGTCGTCACCACCAATTCTTATGCGCTGGTGCCCTTCCACATCGGCGAAGAGCGTTTCCAGAAGGATGGCGCATCGCTGATCGCCCTTTCGGGCAGGCTGGCGCGCGAAGCGGCGGATGCTTCCGGCCGCAGGGTGCTGGTGGCGGGTTCGCTGCCGCCGATTTTCGGTTCCTATGAGCCGCAGAATTTCGATGCCACGCGGGTGCAGGCTTATCTGAAGGTGCTGGTCGACAATCTCGCGCCTCATGTCGATGTCTGGCTCGGTGAGACCCTCAGTCTGATCGCCGAGGGCGAAGCGGTGCGCGAGGCCGTTGCCGCGACCGGCAAACCGTTCTGGATTTCCTTCACGCTCAACGACGATGCGGCTGCGGCCGGCGGTGAGCCCGCGCTTCGCTCCGGTGAAACGGTCAGGGCCGCCGCCGAATGGGCGGCGCAATCGGGTGCCGCCGCCCTTCTGTTCAATTGCAGCAAGCCGGAAGTCATGAAGGCTGCCGTCGAGACGGCCGCCGCCGTCTTTGCGGAAAAGGCTGTGTCGCTGGAAATCGGCGTCTATGCCAATGCCTTTGAAGGCGAGCAGGGCGATTCCGCCGCCAATGAAGGGCTGCATGGCACGCGCGCCGATCTGACCGGCGATGTCTATTCCCGTTTTGCCTGCTCCTGGGCGGATGCGGGCGCGACCATGATCGGCGGCTGCTGCGGCATTGGTGCGGCGCATATCCACAAGGTTGCGACAGCGCTGCGACGCGCGGCGGCCTGAAGCGCCCCACGCCACTGCAAGAGACGGATGCGGCAGGTTTTGAACCTGCCGCTTTTTTTATGCGCAGCTATTGACCTCAACTATAGTTGAGGAATTATCAGGACATGGAACACACTGTTGAAGGACGTTCCATGAGCGACAATACACTTTCCATCCGCATCATCTTCGGCAGCGCCCGCAATCCGCGCTTCTGCGATGTCATCGGCAAATGGCTACTGGAGCGGCTCGACGCCCGGCCGGGACTGGAGCTTGCGGTCATCGACCCGCGCGAACTCGATTTGCCGCAGGACCACGCGCCCGAGGGCGCCGCGGTGCGGGAGCTTCGGCAAAGCCTCGATGGCGCCGATGCCTTCATCGTCGTCACGCCGGAATATAACCGCAGTTACCCCGGCGCGCTGAAGGTGCTGATCGATTCCGCCTATGACGAATGGGGCGCCAAACCGGTGGCTTTCGTATCCTATGGCGGGATTTCCGGCGGCCTGCGCGCCGCCGAGCAGCTTCGTCCCGTCTTTGCGGAACTGCATGCGGTGACGATCCGCGATGTCGTCAGCTTCGCCAATCCCTGGGATCGTGTC
Source organism: Agrobacterium leguminum (assembly GCF_005144435.2). NCBI lineage: Bacteria > Pseudomonadati > Pseudomonadota > Alphaproteobacteria > Hyphomicrobiales > Rhizobiaceae > Agrobacterium > Agrobacterium leguminum. The sequence continues at coordinate 2,084,694 of NZ_CP120211.1, read as the reverse complement.
GATGCCGCCGGCCAGTTCGACGCCGGCGCGCCGGCTGCGGGCGCGCTGGAGACGATGATGAACAAGCTTGGTTGGTGGGCGCGGGCGCTGAAACAGGCGCGGTCCGTAACGCCTTACAAGGGGGCGTGAGAATGGCCGAAAAATCCTTCGCCTTGAAAGTGACGCTGCTGTTCGTCGCCACGCTCACCATCATGGCCGGAACCACGGTCGCACCTTCGCTGCCGGCCATCGAGCAGACTTTCCTGTCGACGCCGCATGTGGATATCATGAGCCGCATGGTGCTGACGCTGCCCTCGGTCTTCGTGGCTTTCTGCGCGCCCATTGCCGGGGTGCTGGCGGATCGCTTCGGCCGCAAGCGGTTGCTGCTCGGCGCGATCCTGCTCTACAGCCTTTCCGGCATGTCCGGCCTTTTTGCCGAAAGTCTTACCGGCCTGCTCGTCGGGCGCGCCTTTCTGGGGCTGGCGATCGGCGCCATCATGACGATCGGCACGGCGCTGGTGGGCGATTATTTCGAAGGCCCGGCTCGGGAGCGTTATCTCGGCCTGCAACAGGCCTTTACCCAGATTGGCGGCGTGGTTTTTGTAGTGGCGGGCGGTTTGCTGGCGGATCTGCACTGGCGCGCGCCCTTCGCGGTCTATGCCGTCGCCCTGCTCATTCTGCCGGCGGCCCTGTTCTTTCTGACGGAACCGGTGAGGAGCGACAGCCGTATAAAAGCCGGCGGCGAACAGGACTTTGCGGTCAACTGGCTGCTGGTGGGTGTGCTGGCGTTGGCAGTATTCCTCGTCAATGCCCTGTTTTACACCATTCCCTCGCAATTGCCGTTCTTCCTGCGGGAGCTCGGAGTGTTTTCCGGCAGCATTGCGGGATACGCCATCGGCATTTTCAATCTGGCCGGGGCGCTGGCGGCGCTCAATTTCGGGCGATTGCGGGCAAGGGCCAGCGTGACCGCCATCATTGCCGCCGGGCTGGTGTCGATGGCGACGGGCTTTGCGCTGCTCGCCATGGCCGAAGGGCTGGTCGCCATGCTGTCATCGCTTGCGGTGGTGGGATTTGGCCTTGGCGTGGTGATGCCGGGCATCATGTCCACCACCATCATGCTGGCGCCGCTCGGACTGCACGGGCGTATCGCCGGCATCGTGACCGCTTCGATGTTTCTCGGGCATTTCATCTCGCCGCTGGCAAGCCAGCCATGGATTGCCCGCTTCGGTTTTGCCGCCGCCTATCGCGACATCGCCATGATATTCGCCGCCATGGCCGGACTGGCCGTCATGGCCGCCATCTTGCAGCGATGGATGGCCACGCGAAGGGCGCGGCCCTTTGCGCCGGGCGGTTGACGACCGGTCTCCGGGGCCAAAAAACACCCGTGCTTTGCCCGCCGTGGCGTGAAGGAATTGTAAAGTTTTTGACTATAATCATTTTATTGGAAAATAAACCGGGAGCGACGGCTGAAAATTCGCTCGCTTCCGCTTTTTTTCAGGGAATTTGGCCTGGCGTTTCCGCCTGCTGGCGGGCCACCGCGCCAACCGTGGTGAGCGGCCTCCCCGTATTGGAAGGGACAGGCGGTTTTCTGCGGCGCATGCATGATGCAGATGCGGCCAGAGCCTATGATGCGGCTAGCGAAGTCTCGATGATCGGGGCGTTCGACGTGCAATGTCAGTCTTGCCGAACACCTCCGGCACGGGGAAGGAGCGGTTTTTTTCAATGACGTGAGGCTTTCCGTGTCTTTTCTTCAAAACGCCAGTATCCGCACCAAAATCCTGTCGCTCATTCTTCCGCTCTGCATCGTCGGCCTTGGCGCCACGGCTTACATGGCCACCCACTACAAGCAAGCGGACACGGCCTACTCGTTTTTTATCGCCAATGACAACGCCGCTCTGGTGGAGCTTTCCCGTGCGAACCGTAACCTGCAGGCCATGGCCTATGGCGCCTATCAGGTCATGGCTTATGACGCCGGCAATCCTGACTTCAAGGTCGTCAAACATGAATATGAGACGGACCGGACGGCGTTGATATCGCGCCTGAAAGGGGTCAAAACCATTTTCCCGGAGGAAGCTCCGGCGCTGGACAAGCTGTTGAGCCAGGCTCAGGGCATTATCGCCTTGACCGACAAGGCCGTGGAATTCGGTTCGGCCAACCGTAATGCGGAATCCGCCGCCGAACTTCTGAAGGCCGACATCGTGATCCGCTCGACCGGAAACGAAATCGCCGCCCTCCTGGAAAAGCTTTCCAAGGGCGTCGTCGAAGGAAGCGACGAGCTGACGGACCAGACCAATTCCACCATCTTCACCTCGCTGGTGGTTGTCGGCATCGCTTTTGCGGTCGGCATCATTCTGGCGCTGTTCGTGGCGTCCCGTGGCATCACCACCCCTATCGCCCGCCTGCGCGAGCGGATGGTGTCGCTTGCCGGCGGCGAGACGGCAGCGGAAATCGACGGCATGGCGCGCCGGGATGAAGTGGGCCAGATGGCGAAGGCCGTGCAGGTCTTCCGCGAAAACGCCATCGAGCGCATTCGTCTCGAACAGGAAACCGAAGCCAATCGCAGCCTCTCGGAGAAAGACCGGATGGAGCGCGAACAGCAGAAGGCAAGGGAAGCGGCCGACGTCAAGTTCGCCGTCGACAATCTCGCAGCCGGTCTCTCCAAGCTTTCGGAAGGCGATGTTTCCTATCGCATCGGCCAGCCGTTCACCGCCACGCTCGACGCTGTTCGTAACGATTTCAACATGTCCGCCGAAAAGCTGCAGGCGGCCCTGACCAAGGTGGCCCAGAACGCCAGCGGCATCGGCGCGGGTGCGGACGAGATCAAATCGGCCGCCGACGATCTGGCCAAGCGCACCGAGCAGCAGGCTGCGGCTGTCGAAGAAACCGCCGCCGCTCTGGAAGAAATCACCACGACGGTCAGGGATTCCACCAAGCGTGCGCAGGAGGCGGGCCTGATCGTCAGCCGTGCCAAGGCGGGCGCCGAACAATCCGGCGAGGTGGTGCGCCGCGCCGTGGTCGCCATGGAGCAGATTGCGAAATCCGCCAATGAGATCAGCAATATCATCGGCGTCATCGACGAGATCGCCTTCCAGACCAACCTTCTGGCGTTGAATGCCGGCGTGGAAGCTGCCCGTGCGGGCGAGGCCGGCAAGGGTTTTGCCGTCGTCGCACAGGAAGTGCGCGAGCTTGCCCAGCGCTCCGCCCATGCCGCCAAGGAGATCAAGGCGCTGATCAACACCTCGAACGATCAGGTGCAGCAGGGCGTTCAGCTTGTGGGCGACACCGGCAAGGCGCTGGCGACCATCGTTTCGGAAGTGCAGGAAATCAACCGGCACGTCGTCTCCATCGTGGAGGCCGCGCAGGAACAGTCTTCCGGCCTGCAGCAGATCAATACGGCGGTCAACCAGATGGATCAGGACACGCAGAAAAATGCGGCCATGGTGGAAGAAACCAATGCCGCAAGCCACAGCCTCGCCAAGGAAGTGGCGTCGCTCAACCAGCTGCTCTCCCAGTTCAGGCTTGCTGACGGCGCCTATCAGCCAAAGAGCCAGCCTGCACCGGTCCGCGGCGCCGGTGGCAGCGACAAATATGTCGCCTCTCCGGTCCGCGCGCTGGGACGCAAGATCGCCTCGGCGTTTTCGGGCAACGCTGCTGTGGATACGGCAAAGGGCGACTGGCAGGAGTTCTGAGCGGCGATCCGCTTCCAGCATGCGTTTCGGCGGGGAGGCATCCCCGCCGGCGTTCAACGACGATGTGGTGCAATCGAAAGCCGTTCTGGCAAAATCGATGTCCACCGTGCGAAACGTAACATCTTCGCGACGGCTATATCATCCGCATCGGCAACCATCACCATGGGGTTCCCCGACACCGGTTCACGCGCGAAAACATCCATCTGATGAAATCTGAACTTTCCGCTGCCCGACCGGCGGGCGCTTACGGGCCGCTGGGGCCCTTTTCCTTCTTCGCCTGATCGTGATGCCACTTGATGGCGAAGAACATGCCCGTGCCCAACACGATAATCTTGAACGGAAAGAAGACCAAGGGGAACAAATCTACCCAATCCCATTCCATCATTTGAGTATTTCCAGTCTGTTACTTGATACAATCTATCGAGGATAGGGCTACCTCAAAACGGCTGCTTCAACAACGCCAATTCATGCCATCGGGCAGGGGCCTTTTGACGCAGCCCCAGCCGGATCGTTTCATCCGGCGCTCTCAATGTTACCCGCGAAACCGCAGGGTCTCGACGAACAGGCTGAAGGCGGCGGATGGATGCCGCCGGTGGGGATAATAGAGGTGATAGCCCGGCAGGTCGGGCGTGAACTTGCCGAGCACCCGCATCAGTCGGCCAGCATCCAGATGCGGCTGAACCTGATCGAGCGGCAGATAGGCGAGGCCGTGCCCGTCGAGTGTCGCGTCCAGAATAAGGTCGATGGTGTTGAGGACCAGAGGTCCGTCGATGCGAACGCGCGTCTCCCGGCCGCCGGGTGTGAGACGCCAGCCGTTCAGCGTGCCGGATGTCGGCAGACGCAGATTGATCGCACGATGATCGACGAGTTGCGATGGCGACGTTGGCGCCGGATGTTTCAGAAAGTAATCGGGTGAACCGGCAATCGCCATCGGCGTGTCCGGTCCGATGCGCATAGCGATCATGTCCTTCGCAATGTCGCCGCCGAGCCTGACACCCGCGTCGAAGCGGTCGGCAACGACATCGGCCAGACCGTAGTCGATGGTGATCTCCACCTTGATGTCGGGATTGTCCGGCAACAGCCGCTTCATTGCCGGAACGATGATTGTCTTGGCCGCGTGCTCCACGGTGGTGATGCGGATCGTGCCAGACGGTCGATCCCGCAGATCGCCGAGCGACGCGACGGCCACATCGAGATCGTGCAGCATGGGACCGAGCGTCGCGATCAGTCGCTCGCCCGCTTCGGTCGGCGCGACGCTCCGTGTCGTGCGCGACAAGAGCCGCACACCCAGCCTTTCCTCGATCCGCCGCACGATCTGGCTGAGGGCGGACTGCGCCATGCCGAGACGCGCCGCCGCCTTGGTGAAGCTGCGCTCCTCGGCGACGACGACGAACGCCGTCAGATCGGCAATCTCATCCCGCCTCATTCATCACTCCAGTGATAGGCCCAATATGAATTCCTTGTCTAATCGACACAATCTTTCTGACGTAGATTACCTCCATCGGCAAGCGGATACCCGGAAAGAATTTCAAACGGCCGCTGGCTCAACAGAAGGAGACTGGAAATGGGCAAGATCAGCTTCAGCAATTCGAACAACCCGACCATCGTCATGTCGGCCGTGATCAATTTCCCCGAAGGTTTCGATGAAACGAAAACCTGGCCGGCTATCGTCGTTTCGCATCCCGGCGGCGGCGTGAAGGAGCAGACCGCTGGCACCTACGCCAGCAAGCTCGCCGAACAGGGTTTCGTCACCATCGCCTTCGACCGCTCCTATCAGGGCGAGAGCGGCGGCGAACCGCGCCAGCTCGAAAATCCCTATGTCAGCACCGAGGATATCAGCGCCGTCATCGATTATCTGACCACGCTGCCTTACGTCGCGAAGGATCGGATCGGCGCGATGGGCATCTGCGCCGGTGCGGGCTACACCGCCAATGCCGCCATTCAGGATCGCCGCATCAAGGCGGTCGGCACGGTGAGCGCGGTCAATATCGGTTCGATGTTCCGCAATGGCTGGGAAAACACCGTCAGGTCTATCGACGCGCTGCCCTATGTCGAGGCGGGATCGAACGCCCGCACGACGGACGCCGCAGGCAAGGGTTACGCCACCATGCCGCTCGCGCCGCTGACCGAAAAGGACGCGCCGAACGAAGAGCTGCGGCAGGCCTGGGAATATTACCACACGCCGCGCGCCGAGTGCGCGACCGCGCCGGGCTTCGCAACGCTGCGCAGCCTCAATCAGATCATCACCTACGATGCCTATCACATGGCCGACGTTTATCTGACGCAGCCGATCCAGATCGTCGCCGGCAGCGTGGCGGGCAGCAAGTGGATGAGCGACGACCTCTTCGACCGTGCTGCGAGCACGGACAAGGCGTTTCACATCGTCGAAGGGGCCAATCACATGGACCTCTATGACGGACAGACATTCGTCGATGAGGCGGTTTCGGTTCTGGCGCCGTTCTTCAAGGCGAAGCTCTCCGCCAACGCCACGGCTGCGCAGGCCGCCGAGTGACGAAACTGGCGTGCATCGGGACGGGCTTACCCCCCGATGCCGCCCTCACCGAGAGGAAACGATCATGGAATCCGTGAAAATCCAGAACCGCGACATGGCCTGGCACATCGCCGCCAATATCCAGTTCCCGCCGAATTTCGATGCAGCCAGGAGCTGGCCGACGATCATCGCCGTTCATCCATTCGGAAGCTGCAAGGAGCAGACTTCAGGCAATGTCTACGGCAAGGCGCTCGCCGAACAGGGCTTTGTCGTCATTGCCTATGACGCGAGCTTCCAGGGCGAATCCGGCGGTGAGCCGCGCTGGATCGAGGATCCGACCCAGCGGGTCGAGGACATCAGCCACGTTATCGACTATGCGGTTACACTGCCCTATGTCGACGCCGACCGGATCGGCGTGATCGGCATCTGCGGCGGCGGTGGCTATGTGTTGAACGCCACGCTGACCGAAAAGCGCATCAAGGCCGTCGTCGCGATCACCCCGGTCAATATCGGCCGGCTGTTCCGCGAGGGCTTCAGCAATTACGATCCGCTCGGAGCGCTTGAAGCGATGGCGGCGCAGCGAACCAAGGAAGCGCGCGGCGGCGAATTGCAGGTCAACGAACTTCTCCCCGCCAGCCCCGATGCGGCGCGGGCCGCTGGCCTTACCGAACGCGACGTGTTCGAGGCGACCGACTACTACAAGACGCCGCGCGGCCAGCAGCCCGGCGGCTGGACGCGCATGCTGTTCAGCCATGCCCAGAACACGCTCGGTTGGGACGCCTTCGCCTTTGCCGAGATGCTGATGACCCAACCGATGATGGTGGTGATCGGCCAGAAGGTCGGCGCCTTTGGCGCCTATCGTGACGGGATGGAAATCTACGGCCGTGCCACAGCCTCAAGGGACCGGCAGATCGTCTCGCTGGAGAACTGGTCTCACTACGATCTTTACGACAAGCCCGAGCCCGTCGACCTCGCACTGCAAAAGCTGGTGCCGTTCTTCAAGACGCATCTGAACGGGGCGGCAGGGCAATGACCAAAACTCTCATTCTGGGGGCGAGCGGCCAAATCGCTCGCCACGTCGTTCAGGATATTGCGGGCGATGATGGTATCGGCATGACACTGTTCATGCGCGATGTCGGCCAATCCTCGTGTCAGCGCACCGGTACGGCTTGGTCTTGCCGGCGCGGTCCGCTGCCATACCTGCGTCTGAAAAGCTTGATCAGCGGCCGTTCGAACAGGAAATGCGCAAAGACCGACACCGTCAGCGCAACGACGATGATGACGACCCCTGCGAGAAGTCCAGGCGCCAGTATCTTATGGACGATTGAAATCACCAGGCCATGCAGAAGATAAAGGGCGTAGGATGAATCCCCGACAATCTCGATGGGTTTAAACAGGCGTTTTGGCCACAATCCGGCGTTCTCAAGCCACACGCATCCGGCCACAAGGAAAAAGGCAGGCACGCCCCACGTCATCAGGCGCAGCATTCCGGATTGCTCGCTTATCAGGGCTGCGGCAACGAAACCCGTCAATGACACGACAAGCGCAGCGATACCCGCTTGCATTCCCTGGAACATGAAGCGCGACAGCAGGAGGCCGCCAAGAAATTCCAGCAAAAGCGGCGATGTCCAGGTCTGCATGAAGGGGGATTGCCAGTTGAAAACCTGTCCTGCCAAAGCCATGGCGGACAGGATGCCGACCGTCACAGCCAGCGGCGCGCGCAAAGCAAGTCCAAGCGCGAAGACAATATAGAAGAACATTTCCAGATTTAGGGTCCAGCCCACGACCAACAGGGGAACCACCTCGCCGTTGTCGCCTGCATATGGAATAAAAAACAGCGATTTCCATAAATGTTCGAGCGTGAAGGTGAAGGTTGAGAAAACGCCCGCCATCGCACCGACACACATTACCAGGGTCACGGCCCAGTATAGGGGCACAATACGGACCAGCCTATGATATAAAAACGCTCCCGGCCCCGCCGTTGCCGCGAACGATCCCATGATGAGGCCGGAGATGACAAAAAAGACATCCACACCGGCCGCTCCAATCGTAAACGGTTCGCCGATTATATGAAACAGCAAGACCGAAAACGCCGCGAGCGCCCTCAGAGACTGGATGGAATAAACCTTTTGCATTGCCACTCCTGAAGTACTCAACCGTTCACGTCCTTCGCTTCAAGTGCAGACAGAGGCAACGCGGCGCATCATGTCGAAAAAGTCACCGGATTGTCGTAGTTACGATGCTCACAAGAATTTATGATGTATACGTTCAAAAAATACCTAAAATCTGAAGAGCACGTGATTAGAGTTGTTCTTCCTGGATACAGCCATCGCACATGCAATTGAATAAACGTACCGGTCATGGACGTTTATATGCCGCGACATAGTCGATTTTGACAGTGTTGGGATAATCTGCGGGATCTGGTGTCCCCGGCCAATCGCGTCCCACCGACGGGTCGTCGAGTTGAGTTGCCCCACATATTCAAGAATGTCGGTTTCGCCTCCGCAGGGCCAGTACATGCCGCAGGTTCCCCAAGTCTCGAATGAAAGCAGCCTCTAGTTGAAATTCAATAAGCCCGAACTGGTATCTTCCAGTCAAGTGATGAGTTGGGAGTTCGTCGCAAAGGCTCCGCTTTTTATCTAGAGGCCCCAAAAGGGCTAACTCGACTCCTGATCCGCACACTGTTTGATTGCAAGAAAGCGCCTGCTTCTCCGCTTACGCTCCTTTCTTTCATGAAGGCATTGCTATTCATCCGTGCATTCGGAATAACTAAAAAATAGGATTTTGGCGGGATATTCATGTTACCGGAATGAAGCATCGGGTACGATGTGGCACGCATGAAAAAAGACAGAGAAGCCCCCCTTATGGCTGCAGCGCACGAAGAACAGGCGCGTGGATATTGGCGGAATACACTGTTCTATGTGACGTTCCTTTATTTCACGGTCGGCTTCTCGCCCTATGTTTCGCTTTCCTCGACCTATCAGGGCTCCGCCATGGCGGCTGGGTCCAACCTGCTGAACCAGCTCACCGCGATCATTCTGCTTTTCAGTTTCATGGTATTCATGGCGAGGGAACGTTCGCTTTCCCTCGCCTTCACGCCGCGTCTGCTGATGGCGGCGATTTTCGGCTGGTTTGTCTTCACCTCGCTGGTGGGCGAGGCGCCGGCGTTTTCGCTGCGGCGGCTTGCCATGTGCGCCATCATCTGTGTGCTTGCCGGCGGCTTTCTGCAATTGCCACGCACGGAGCGGCATTTCACCACGCTGCTTGCCGGGTGCGTGATGATTATCCTGTTTCTGTGTTACTTCGGCGTCATCGTCCTGCCGTCGCGATCTATCCATCAGGCAAGCGACGCGCTGGAGCCGCTTCTGGCGGGTAACTGGCGCGGGGTTTTCCAGCACAAGAACGAGGCTGCCTCGGTCATGGCGGTGCTGATTATCGTGGCGATTTATCTCTGCCGGCGCTGGTCCTTCGTCGGCGGCCTGCTGGTGCTGCTGTTATCGCTGTTCTTCCTGATCAAGTCAGGCGGCAAGACGGTGCTCGGCCTGATGCCGATCGTCGTCGCGTCGGGCTGGTTTATCGTGCACTGGCCCCAGTGGCGTTATGTGGTCTTGGCCCTGCTTCTGTTGGTCTTCACCGTCGTGACCGTCGGCACCACGGTCGACCCGGTGTTTTCGCAGATGCTGACGAGGATGGGTGTCGATGCCAGCTTTACGGGCAGAACCGATATCTGGGTCGTCGCCATCGATTACATCCGCAAAAGTCCGATCCTCGGATATGGCTATCAGGCCTTTTGGCGCAGCGACGCCCTGATGTCGAGCTTCACCGAAAACAATAGCTGGGCGACGACCGCGCCGGCTTCCCACAGTGGCTATTTCGACCTGCTGCTTGCAGGCGGCATCCCAGGCCTTGGGCTAGTGCTGATGTGGATTTGCCTGCTGCCGCTTCACTATCTCGGCAAAATGGATGACACCACGCGCAATAGCCCGCTGACGCGGCTTTATGTCGGCGTCTGGCTTTATGTTCTACTCTACGGCTTTCTGGAAACGCTATTCTTGCTCAGCTCGGGCTTCGTCTGGTTTTTTCTCCTCGTGGCGGTAATGGGCCTGCATCTGCAGGCGAACGCCAGCCTTGCCGAAGACGAGGTGGAGGCGAAACCTGTCCTGACCGGCAGCGACGCGGTTATGTAATTAAAAGCTTGATTCAATGTCGCCTGGATCACGCGGCGCGGCTTCGAGCAGATGCGACCCATCGGCTGTGTCGAGCGCGAGCGCGTACAGTAAATGTGCGATCGGCGATGTTGCCTGAAGCCATATGACGATGTCTGAAATTGCTTATACCATGGCCTCAGAAGCGTTGGCCTCCAAGCGTATCGAAGAGCAAGCTGCTCAAGGCTTCATGCTTGGTTACTCGAAAATCAATAGATAGTTGATTTCTGCGTCGACACATAAGCGCGGATTCGTGATCCCTGAAGACATTAGATTTTTTCGCGCTACCCGCACTCATAAAGCCGGATTGTGAAACCATAAACGCGGACTAAGAGAGATCCAGAACCCATAAGTGCGGATTCGGCATTTCGCCCTCGAATCGCAGGGTTTTCTTTCAAAAGGGTGATCCAATCAGGGGGAGCAATCAAGTCCCGACGGAGGGGGCCGAGGGGTTGGCAACCGAAGCTAGCCGAGCCCTGTTACGCTGACTACGGATCCAATCAGACTGGAATGGGGATCAAATCAATATCGCCGAACCCTCTGAGCCAAAGCCGTTTGAAACCGAGTTTCGCCAAATCGACGTTAATTTCCGACGTGAACGGCCCCAGGTAAGTCGCGGCATCGAAGCCTGTGAATCCTACATTGGCGGCCTTCATCGCCTTGAAGACTTTGCAGACTGCCGAAACGGATACGGGCAACAGATCAAGGTAGACTTGATGCGAGGGGTAACGCTCCCGCGACGCCCGCTCACGAATGTTTGGTAGGGCCAGTCCCTCGTTTATCAGCTTGAAACGCTTCTCCGCTCTACTGCTGTTGCCGAAGGTATCGAGAAACGGTGAGCCGACCGCGGGATCCAGACGTGAGTCCAAGTCATCTAGCCGCACGTAATGCGACATCATAATCGCACCGCCGTGGGTAGTTGGGTGACTTGCAAGCAGAAACGACGCGCCGCCCCATCGTTGCAGTCCGTCTTGAATATGCAGGCGATGGTTAAGTGTGCGAAAAAGCGGGTGGTTGCGGTGATGGATTGCATTCCGGATCGCGATCAGAAGCGAAGTGTCGGCATGATCGAAGTACGGAAAGAGATCCTTCGACACGTCGTAGAGGGTGTGAAATGTCTCCAGCTTCATTTCGAATGCGCGATCCACATTGTCGATCGCTTCCTCTCGGTCGACTTTGAATATCCCTGGAAAGTGCAGGGTCGTTTCGCCGAATATGCGCATGGAGTTTGCAAGGTTACTAATCGCACCCTCGATGATGCTATTCTCGGTCAAAGCTGCCTCATCCATTTTACCGGCCGCTCGGATTCTCCCAACTAGGCTCGAATCCTTGAAGGCCTGCGTCGCATTTCCAGCGATACCCGGATGGATCCCTCGCCGGCGCAAATGCACTAAATGATCATCTATCGGGTTCTGGGCGGAACTTCCATAGGTGCCGATAGGACGCTCGGTGTGTCTTGGCTCATACCCATAATCCCGCTTCGCCTTATGTGGCGAGTTAGAAGAAGATTCATGCTGATGTCGGGAAGGGAAGCGGGCAACTTGTCTGTCGATATTTACCTGCCGTGATTCATCTGGGTCGCAACGCCCGAAGCAAAGGAAGCATAATAGCCTATCGGATTGTCCCTGCTGACGAGTCCATGCTTGCAGAGATCGAAGCTTGGTTGGACATAGAGGAAGCCAACTACCAGCGGGCGTCTCAAGAATGGGAAGAGGCAGATTATGAGGGCAAGGCACCCGTGCGCGGTTTCCGGTGCAACTGGGACTCTGCCGTCAAGGGATGGAGAATGATTTTAGTGGCGCACCCGACAGGATTCGAACCTGTGACCTTTGGAATCGGAATCCAACACTCTATCCAGCTGAGCTACGGGTGCAGCGGTCACGCTTGAATCGCGTGCAGCGGTTGGTTCATACCCCAGCTTTGTTTTCGCATCAATGTCTAAAAATCAGAGATTTGCGAAACGTTGCCTGTTTTTGGGCGGAGCCCGGCGTGGGGGCTGTTTTGGGGTGGTCGCGGGTCTTTCAGCGGTGGCAGGGCGATGCGTCGTTTGACGTATTGTCTTTTTGCCGCAATAGGGTTTCCCTTATAAGTAGTATGTTATTCCCGGGTCGGGCCGCTGTTTTGCCGCTTTCACGAAGAGACGGTCGGATGAGGGCAACGCCTTTCAAATACGGCGCGGGACGCGATTTTATCCCCTCAAAATTGGCGGGTAAATAGTCATACTTTTTTCGTTCGCCGGGTGGCGATCCGGAGTCCGGGTTTGCTTTGCCGGCGATTAACTGTCAAATTATTATACAATATTAGTATCATCTACATTTATTTGGGATACAGTTTCGTGACGTTGTCGGTTATGATTTCGACAAGGTAAAGGAACGAATCAGGCGGGGGATCGGATGGCTTTGCGATTGGCACACAGCAACGGGCCGCGGACGGAAAAGGCCGAAAGCGGCAGCGCGGAAGCGGCGCATATCACGGCTATCGACTATGGGTTGCTGACGACTGCGATCAGCTATCATTTGCGGCACTCGCAACTTGCCGTGGCAAACGGTTTTGCCGATGTGCTGGCGGAGCAGGGATTGCGGCCGGCCGATTTTTCCGTTCTCGTCATCGTCGGCGGCAATCCGGGCCTCAAGCAGAGCGATGTGGCGGAAGCGCTCGGCATACAGCGCGCCAATTTCGTCGCCATCGTCGACAGCATGGAAGAGAAGGGACTGCTCGTCCGCCGCAAATCGGAAGAGGACAGGCGCGTTCATTTCCTCGACATGACGGAGGAGGGCAGCAGCCTTCTCGACCGGCTTTCCAACACCTGGCGGGATCGTGAGGAAAAGCTGATCGACAGGATCGGCGGCAAGAAGGCCCGCGATCAGCTTCTGGCGCTGCTCGGACGCCTGCGCGACTGACCTTCGGCGAGAGCGGGGGCAATCCAGGCACAGGCCGCCGCAGGGTGCTGCCTGTGACGCAGATGTTGCGTCTTGCCATTGCCTTCGGCACCGGCGACGGTCTTCCTGCGCGGGTCTTTCACGCCAGCCTGATCGGCAGCGGGGCTGAATTGCGTTGCAATTTTCCTGTGAAACCGCCAAGACGCATAAGCATCTTCACGCCTTTGGGTGTGGAACCGCAATCATGCGATCGACTGGAAAGGCCCGGGACGGGAACGCCATGCTGAATATCGATACGAGTCATCCGCTTTATCGTCCCCTGTGGGTCCGGTTGCTCATCGTCGGCTTTTGCGCCGCATGGGCCGTCATCGAATTCGTCAATCGCGAGTTTTTCTGGGGAACCATCGTTGCCGGCATCGGCGCCTATGCGGCGTATGAATTGCTGCTGAAGTTCAAACCCGCAGGCGATGCTCCCAAAAGCGGAAATGGCGCGGATGAGCCTGCCGCCGAAAGCGCGCCCACCGACAAGAACGATGCGGGCTGAAGCGCCGCCTGTCTTTCGTTTCATGTATTTTGCGAGATAAGGCCGTCCGGCACTTTTACCGGAAATGCTCCCGCGCCCGCAGCATCCGTATCGCCTGGTCGATCAGGAGATTGGCCGCTGTCATGCGCAGCGTCGCGTTGTGCCGGAACTGCGGTTTCACCCGGTCGGGATGATTGAGGCGGGCAAAGGCGCGGCGCTTTTCCGCAAGCGTTGCGGCCGTGTCGGTGTCGTGGATCGCCAGTTCCGCCGAAACATCGGCAAGCGACGTCTTTTCGAGATGGGCCGGCATCGGTTCCGGTTCGGGCTTCGGCTCCGGTTCGGGCGGTGGCGCGGGGTCGGCCAGGAAGGCGAGATAGGCATCGAGATTGCCGTTCGCGGGCGGCGGCGTTTCAATATGTGTATCGATGACGAAGCCCGAGCTGAAACCGGCAATGCGGTGACCGGCGGGCGGTGGCGGCTCCGCGCCTTCCTCTTCCGTTTCTTTTTCGTGTTTCAGCCTGTCGACGACCGACTGGAAAACGGATTGTCCGAAGAGCATGCGGCTTTTCCCTCGCCGGTCTGACTATCCGGCCTTTATGGATCATGAAGGTGGTGTCTGGCTTGCCGCCGTCACGGGCCGGTCAGCTTGCGGCTTTCATCCAGAACCAGATCGTAAAGCAGGCGGGCGCTGGGCGGCAAAACACGGCCCTTGGTCGTAATGATGCTGTATGGCTTTACGACGAGTTCGAAATCCGTCGGCAATATCCGGGTTCGGCCGATATCGGCCTGCTGGCCGGCAACGAATTCGGCCATGTCCTGCGCGATTGGGGCGATGGCATCCGTGTTGCAGACTAGCGCAAGGGTGAGCACCACGGATGGTGTGTTGATGACGTTGCGCGGCATGGCGACGCCGTGGGTGAGGAACACATCCTCCATGGTTCTGCGCAAGAGCGCGCCGGGCGGCTGGAAGACCCAGTCGTAACCGGAGAGATCCTGCAGTGTCACGGGCTCGCCGCGAAGCAGCGGGTGGCCTTCGCGCACCACGAGACAGGCGCGCTCTATGCCGATTTCATGGATGGAAAAGAGGCCGGGATCGAAATCGTCCGGTATCCGGCCGATGATGAAATCGTGCCGGGCCGCCAGCAGTTCGCGGGCCAGCACGTTGCTGCTTTCCACCTGCACGTTGATTTCGATGCCGGGATAGGTGTCCATGGCGCGCCTGATGGCGGGAACCACGAGGCTGATCGCCGGCGCGGTGACGGCGCCGATATAGACCGAGCCGCCGCTGCCGGATTTCATCTGGTTCAGCTCGCGGCTCGCCTCGCGCAGTTCCAGCAATATGGTGCGCGCCCGCCGCGCCAGCGCCTCGCCGAATTTCGTCAGCACCACGCCGCGCGAGGCTCGCTGACAAAGGGGTGATTTGACGATCGCCTCCATTTCCGAGAGCATGCGCGAGGCTGCGGGCTGCGTCATGTTCATGGCGGCGGCGGCCGCGCTGACCTGCCCGTGCTCCTCGATCATGACCAGCATGCGCAGGTGGCTCATCTTCAATCCGGCCCGCAGCAAAGGGTTGTCCTCAAAGACGAAAAGGGCATCCGTTGTTTGCGCCTGCTCATACACTTTTTGGTTGTTCATCCGTGGTTTTATACCCCTCATCGGTTTTTGTATCGATTTAATATATCATAATTGATATATGGAAACTGATTTATTCTATTTGACAGTTATATGGATTCAGAACAATTTGCGGAATGCCGGGGAGGAGCGGCAGCTGTTCTGTTTCGCAATTGCGAAATCGGAGTGAGCGCAATGCGGCTTCTTCCTCTGACGGCATGAATTTCATGGTGCACCGCAGCACGCGGGCTCCAGAGAAGGGCTCAAGGGAGAGAGTTAATGAAGTCCATTATTTCGCTGATGGCAGCTTGTGCCATCGGTGCTGCTTCTTTCGCAGTGCCGGCTTTCGCACAGGACAAGGGTTCCGTTGGTATCGCCATGCCGACCAAGTCGTCCGCACGCTGGATCGACGACGGCAACAACATCGTGAAGCAGCTTCAGGAAGCCGGTTACACGACCGACCTGCAATATGCCGATGACGATATTCCGAACCAGCTTTCCCAGATCGAAAACATGGTCACCAAGGGCGTCAAGGTCCTGGTGATCGCATCGATCGACGGCACGACGCTGTCGGACGTCCTGAAGCAGGCCGGCGAGCAGGGCATCAAGGTCATCGCTTATGACCGCCTGATCCGCAACAGCGGCGACGTCAGCTACTACGCCACCTTCGACAACTTCCAGGTTGGCGTTCTGCAGGCGACTTCGATCGTCGACAAGCTCGGCCTGAAGGATGGCAAGGGCCCGTTCAACATCGAGCTCTTCGGCGGCTCCCCGGACGACAACAACGCCTTCTTCTTCTATGACGGCGCGATGTCGGTTCTGCAGCCTTACATCGACAGCGGCAAGCTCGTCGTGAAGTCCGGCCAGACCGGCATGGACAAGGTCGGTACGCTGCGTTGGGACCCGGCAACGGCCCAGGCCCGCATGGACAACCTGCTGTCGGCCTATTACACCGACGCCAAGGTTGACGCCGTTCTGTCGCCTTACGACGGTCTCTCCATCGGCATCATCTCCTCGCTGAAGGGCGTTGGTTATGGCACGAAGGACCAGCCGCTGCCGGTCGTTTCCGGTCAGGACGCTGAAGTTCCTTCCGTCAAGTCGATCATTGCCGGCGAACAGTATTCCACCATCTTCAAGGACACCCGCGAACTCGCCAAGGTGACCGTGAACATGGTCAACGCCGTTCTGCAGGGCAAGGAGCCGGAAGTGAACGACACCAAGACCTATGAAAATGGTGTCAAGGTCGTTCCGTCCTACCTGCTGAAGCCGGTTGCAGTGACCAAGGAGAACTACAAGCAGGTTCTCGTCGATGGCGGTTACTACAAGGAAGACCAGCTGAAATAAGCTCGACACACATGCGGGGATGGCTTGGCGTCATCCCCGTTTTTCCATAAAAATAAAAACGCCGGAATTAATCGGGCGCTGGATTGCGATATGGCCAATACCATTCTCGAAATGCGGAACATCACCAAGACGTTTCCGGGCGTGAAAGCGCTTGAGAACGTCAACCTCAAGGTTAAAGAGGGTGAGATCCACGCACTCGTCGGTGAGAACGGCGCGGGGAAGTCGACCTTGATGAAGGTCCTTTCCGGTGTTTACCCCGCCGGCACCTATGAGGGCGAAATCCACTATGAAGGCGCTGTGCGGAATTTTCGCGCCATCAACGACAGTGAAGATATTGGTATCATCATCATTCACCAGGAGCTGGCGCTTGTGCCGCTTCTGTCGATTGCGGAAAACATCTTCCTTGGCAACGAGGTCGCTTCGAGCGGCGTCATCAGCTGGCAGCAGACCTTCAACCGTACCCGCGAACTTTTAAAGAAGGTGGGCCTGAAGGAATCGCCGGAGACGCTGATCACCGATATCGGTGTGGGCAAGCAGCAGCTGGTCGAAATCGCCAAGGCGCTGTCGAAGAGCGTGAAGCTGCTCATCCTCGATGAGCCGACGGCTTCGCTCAACGAAAGCGATTCCGAGGCGCTGCTGAACCTGCTGATGGAATTCCGCAAGCAGGGCATGACCTCGATCATCATCACCCACAAGCTGAACGAAGTGCGCAAGGTGGCCGACCAGATCACCGTTTTGCGCGACGGCATGACGGTGAAGACGCTCGACTGTCATCAGGAAGAAATCAGCGAGGATGTCATCATCCGCAACATGGTGGGGCGCGATCTCGAGGATCGTTATCCGCCGCGCGACGTGCCGATCGGCGAGACCATTCTCGAAGTGAAGAACTGGAACGCCTATCACCAGCAGCACCGCGACCGCCAGGTTCTGCACGATATCAACGTTACCGTGCGCAAGGGCGAAGTCGTCGGCATTGCCGGTCTGATGGGTGCCGGGCGCACCGAATTCGCCATGAGCGTGTTCGGCAAGTCCTATGGCCACAAGATCAGCGGCGAAGTGCTGATCGACGGCAAGCCGGTCGATGTCAGCACCGTGCGCAAGGCCATCGATGCCGGTCTGGCCTATGTCACGGAAGACCGCAAGCATCTCGGTCTCGTGCTCAACGACAATATTCTGCACAATACCACGCTTGCCAATTTGGCCGGCGTGTCGAGTGCCAGCATCATCGACGATATCAAGGAAATGAAGGTAGCGAGCGATTTTCGCACGCGCCTGCGCATCCGCTCGTCGGGGATTTTTCAGGAAACGGTCAATCTTTCGGGCGGCAACCAGCAGAAGGTCGTGCTCTCCAAGTGGCTGTTCTCCAATCCCGACGTGCTGATCCTCGATGAACCGACCCGCGGTATCGATGTCGGCGCGAAATACGAAATCTACACCATCATCAACCAGCTCGCTGCCGACGGCAAAGGCGTTCTGATGATCTCATCGGAAATGCCCGAACTGCTCGGCAATTGCGACCGCATCTACGTCATGAACGAAGGCCGCATCGTCGCTGAATTGCCGAAGGGAGAGGCGAGCCAGGAAAGCATCATGCGCGCTATCATGCGCTCAGGGGAGAAGAACTCATGAGTTCGGCAAACACAACAAACGAAGAAAGTAACGTCATCTCGGTCGGGTCGTATATTCGCTCCAATATCCGCGAATACGGCATGCTGATCGCGCTCGTCGCCATCATGGTTTTCTTCCAGTTCTACACCGGCGGCATCCTGTTTCGCCCTGTGAACCTGACCAACCTCATCCTGCAGAACTCGTTCATCGTCATCATGGCGCTGGGCATGCTGCTCGTCATCGTGGCCGGGCATATCGACCTTTCGGTCGGCTCCATCGTCGCCTTCGTCGGCGCGATAGCGGCCATATTGACCGTGCAATGGGGCATGAACCCGTTCCTTGCGGCGCTGATTTGTCTCGTTATCGGCGGCATCATCGGTGCTGCACAGGGTTACTGGATCGCCTATCACCGCATTCCGTCGTTCATTGTGACGCTGGCGGGCATGCTGGTGTTCCGCGGCCTGACGCTGTTCGTGCTCGGCGGCAAGAACATCGGTCCGTTCCCGACCGATTTCCAGATCATCAGCACCGGCTTCCTGCCCGATATCGGCGGCATTGAAGGTCTCAACACCACCTCGATGATCCTGACGGTACTGATTACCGTCGTGCTGTTCTATCTCGCATGGCGCCGTCGCGTCGTGAATGTGAAGCACGGTATCGATGTCGAGCCTTTCGGTTTCTTCATCGCCCAGAACGTGCTGATCTCGGCCGCGATCCTGTTCCTCGGCTACCAGCTTTCCACCTATCGCGGCCTGCCCAACGTGCTGATCGTGATGCTTGTTCTCGTTGCGCTCTACAGCTTCGTGACCCGCCGCACCACCATCGGCCGTCGCATCTACGCCATGGGCGGCAATGAAAAGGCGACCAAGCTTTCCGGCATCAATACCGAGCGCCTGAGCTTCCTCACCTTCGTCAACATGGGCGTGCTGGCCGGTCTTGCCGGCATGATCATCGCGACACGCCTCAACTCGGCGACGCCGAAGGCGGGTGTGGGCTTCGAGCTTGACGTTATCGCGGCCTGCTTCATCGGCGGCGCTTCGGCATCCGGCGGCGTGGGCAAGATCACCGGCGCGGTCATCGGCGCCTTCATCATGGGTGTCATGAACAACGGCATGTCGATCGTCGGCCTCGGCATCGACTTCCAGCAGATGGTCAAGGGCCTCGTGCTGCTCGCCGCCGTGTTCTTCGACGTTTACAACAAGAACAAGGGCTGATTGCCCAACCCACATAGCAAGTCAAAAAAGTGGCCGGTTTCCGGCCACTTTCATAAGATGCAGGCGTTATGCGCCGCGTAGAAGAGATAAAGGCGCGTTGCGCCGGAGGAAGGAAATCCCGTGCTTATTTCACAGATCAAGGATGCCAGTGGCAAGATCACCGTAGCCGTTCGCGAAGAAGGCGGACAGGCGCACGCCGTCAAGGGTGCGGCGTCGGTTTATGCGCTTGCCATGGAAGCCGCCAATGGCGGCAAGAGCCTTGCCGATGTCATTTCCGCTTATGGTCTTGGCGATGCCGTCGATCTCGAAAAGGCCTATGCCGAAGGTCGTTTCCTGCCGCCGATCACCCATCCCGATCCGGCGCATCTGCATCTGACCGGCACGGGCCTTACCCATCTGGGTTCGGCCGCGACCCGCGACAGCATGCACAAGAAGACCACGGAAGCGGCGGAAGAAAGCCTGACGGACTCCATGAAGATGTTCCGCATGGGTCTCGAAAACGGCAAGCCCAAGGCCGGTGAAAAGGGCGTTCAGCCCGAGTGGTTCTACAAGGGCAACGGCCATGTGGCGGCAGCACCGGGCGCGGCGCTCACCTCTCCGTCCTTCGCGCTCGATGGCGGCGAAGAGCCTGAGATGGCTGGCATCTACGTGATCTCCGATAAGGGCGAAGCGGTGCGCATCGGTTTTGCCGTTTCGAACGAGTTTTCCGATCACGTCACCGAGCGGATCAACTATCTCTACCTCGCCCATTCCAAGCTGCGCCCGGCAAGCTTCGGCCCGGAAATCCGCGTCGGCGCCCCGCCGTCGGATATTCGTGGCACCTCGCGCATCCGCCGCGGCGACAAGGTTATCTTCGAAAAGCCGTTCGTTTCGGGCGAGGACAACATGTCCCACACCTTCGCGAACCTCGAATATCACCACTTCAAATACGGCCTGTTCCGCGCGCCCGGCGACGTGCATGTGCACATGTTCGGCACTGCGACGCTTTCCTTCGCAGAAGGCATCAAGCCGGAAGCGGGCGACGTCTTCGAGATCGAAGCCGCCGGCTTCGGCCTGCCGCTGAAGAACCCGCTGGCCGTGGATTCGGAAGAAGAGATCACCGTTCGCCAGATCTGATCTGCGGACTGCGCGTGAAAAATGGTCGGGGGTGGGTCATCCCTCCCTCGACGTCATCCTCGGGCTTGTCCCGAGGATCTGCGACCTAGTGATTTTACGCGACCTGGATAGATCGTCGGGACGAGCCCGAGGATGACGCCAGATGATAGCTCTTTCATCCCGTTATCCCTTTGTGTGTCGGGCAACTTTCAGGCGCTTGCCTCACCCGAACCCCCACAGCTTGCCTTCCCCAACCTCCACCGAATTACCAGCGGGATCGCGGATATATACGGAATAGCTGTCATTCGGCCAGCGGTGATAATGTTCGATGGGAATTCCGAGCGCTTCGAAGTGCGCCTTCCAGCCGTCCACCCCCGACTTGTCCCTGGCGTAAAAGCAGAAATGACCTTGCCCCACCGCACCGTGGCGGGGGATCGGATTGTCGGGGTCGGCCCGGCGGGATTGCTCGGGGTCGAAGAGCAGCAGCATCTGCTGCCCGCATCGGAAGAAGATGAATTGCCCCGGCAGCTTGCGCACCACTTCCAGCCCGAAAACATCCCGGTAAAAGGCTTCGGCGGCGTCGAGATCGTCGGTGTAGAGCGCGGTTTCCATAATGGCGGTTGGCGGTTGCATGGTTCCTCCCGGCGGTTCAGGGGTTTCCGGCGGCGGATCGCGGCGGAAACCTATTTGTCTGTTGTGTAGGTCAGCACCGTCAGGTCGTGTTTGCCGACGCCACGTTCCAGAACGGTCCAGCCGCAGTTGACATAATAGGCTTCGAGACCCCGTTGGCAGCAGAGATAGCTGGTCTCGTGGCCAAGTTCGGCTGCCCTTTGCGTCGCGGCCTGCATCAAGGCTCGCGCCACGCCCGAGCGCCGGCGGTCTTCTTCCACCCACAGGGCTGCGACCCAGGGCAGATATTGCGGACGCTCTTCCAGATCGCAATGGATGAGGAAGGCGGAGCCGACATAATCGCCGCCGTCATGGGCGACGAAGCCGGTAGGCAACGTATGAGGGTTGGTCATGTCCTTCAGGTGATCGGCGACGTCGCCTACCTGAAGGCCGCTATCCTGCCACCATGCCGTCCAGACCCGTTCGGCGATGACGGGTCCATGCGACTGGCAGTCGCGATAGTCGGAAATGCTGTACAAGGCCGTCTCCCGGCCGGCTTTCCTCCCGCAGGCTGAAGCCGGATCATGCTTTCAAATCGATGCGGGGATTAAACCGGGTGGGACGGGGTTTCGCAACCGTCAAGTTGTCGCGCCGGATCAGGGTTTCGTTGCCGTCACATGCAGCCATGCGGTCGGGAGCTGGTCGTAACCGCTGCCCTGCCGCGCTTCGATCTCCACCGCCGCCCAGTCAAACCGTCCGTAAACGTCTTCCAGCCAGGGCTTCGAAGGGTAATTATAATAACGGCCGAACATGTCGCGGCCTTCCGCTTCTCCGGCCTTGAAGCTGGCATAAAAGACGCCGCCCTTCCTCAGCGCGGTGTGGATGCGGCCGATAATGCCCGGCAGGGCAGGGCGAGGCACATGCAGCAGGCAGGCATTGGCCCAGACGCCGTCATATCGCGCACTCTCATCGATATCCTCGAACAGCAATGTCCGGACGGGAATGCCGAGTCGGGCTTGCGCCGCTTTGGCGATTTCAGGCGTTCCGTCGGTGGGGTGGACATCGTAACCGGCGGCCAGCATGAATTCGCTGTCCTGTCCACCGCCGCATCCCAGTTCGAGAATGCTTGCACCCTCTTGTAGCCGCGCCAGGAATGTTTCCAGATGCGGGCGATCCGCCGCCTGCCCGCGCGACGTGTAGGCCGCGGCGTTACCCGTATAAAAGCCGATTGTGTCGTCGTCCCTGCCGGCCATCGTCTCAGCTTTGCGACTGGCTCTGGCCCTGCGATTGCTGCACGGTGACCGACACATTCAGGGTCTCACCGGCCGGGCCGATCCGCATGCCCGATATCGGCGCGCAATCGCGGTAGCAGAGGCCCGATGCGATGCGGACATAGCGGTCGTCGGGGCAGATATTGTTGGCGGCGTCGAAGCCCACCCAGCCCAGCCCCTGAAGATGGACTTCGGCCCAGGCATGGGTGGCCGTCTGTTCCTCCACCTCTTCCATCATCAGATAACCGGAAACGTAACGGGCGGGCAGGCCCATCAGCCGGGCAGCGGAAATCAGGATATGGGCGTGGTCCTGGCAGACGCCCTTGCCCGCTTCCAGCGCCGTTTCCGCGGTGGTTTCGATATCGGTCGCGCCCGGCACATACTCCACCTTGCGGTGAATATTTTCCATGAGGTCGTGCAGGCGGGCCAGCTCGCTGTCGCCGGCGCTCACCTTCACCAGTTCGCGCACGAGCTTTCCCGGTTTGGTGCGCGGCGTCTCGCGCAGGAAAAGCCACAGCGGCGCATTGCCGATGTGGTAACCGAACACGCCGGCCTTGTCCTCGGTGTTTACGGTGCCGCTCGCCACCACCTTCACCCGCTGCTGCGGGCCTTCCGTTTCCACCAGCGCAACGCGGTTGCCGAAATGGTCGTCATAGGTCACTTCGACGGTGGCGCCATCGACCGAGACATCCCAGTTCTCCACCGTCTGGCCCGGGCCGGTCTGCGGCGTCAGGCGCAGCCGCTGCAACGCATAGGGCATCGGCTCGTCATAGACATATTCCGTCGTATGGGTGATTTTCAGACGCATAAGCTGTCCCCGTCCACGCGCTTATTGATAGAAGCGGTAGCCTTCCGTGATTTCCTGTCCCAATTGTCCGTTGCGGTTGACAAATCTCTCAAGAAATTCGTGCA
Organism: Agrobacterium leguminum; assembly: GCF_005144435.2. Lineage (NCBI taxonomy): Bacteria > Pseudomonadati > Pseudomonadota > Alphaproteobacteria > Hyphomicrobiales > Rhizobiaceae > Agrobacterium > Agrobacterium leguminum. The sequence continues at coordinate 2,061,264 of NZ_CP120211.1, read as the reverse complement.
AGCCTTCATCCATCACCCGGCTGATGGTGGTCGCGCGCAGGCTGTCGCGAATGCTCTCGGCCGTGTCGTGCGCCTTGTGCCTCTCGCTGTAATCCTCGGCGATGTAATTGAGGTTGCTGGCGATCTTTTCATAACAATAGGCCAGCGAGCGCGGCATGCGGCCATTGAGAATGAGAAAGTCGGCAATGTTGGAGGGCTTGTATTCCGCATCGTAGACCCAGCCATAGGAGCGGTGCGCCGAGACCGAACGCAGGATGGATTCCCACTGCGCATTGTCGAGCGAGGAGCCGACATGCGCCACCGCCGGCAGCAGCACGTAATATTTCACGTCCAGAATGCGGGCGGTGTTATCGGCGCGCTCGATGAAGGTGCCGATGCGGGAGAAATTATAGAGATCGTTGCGCAGCATCGAACCGTGGAAGGCGCCGCGCACCAGACCGGCGCGATGCTTGATGACATCGATGGTCTGCGGCAGTTCGGCATGATTGAGCTTGCGGCCGAGGATGTTTTTCAGCTCGATCCAGAATTCGTTGGTGGCTTCCCATGTCTCGCGCGTCAGCGCCGTGCGGACCATGCGGGCATTGTTGCGGCCTGCCTCGATGCACGACATGACGCTGGACGGGTTTGCCTTGTCCCGCAGGAGGTAATCGATCGCATTGGCTGCCGTTACCTTCTCGCGCGTTTCGAGAAAGGCTTCATGAACGCCCGCACTTTGCAACACGCCGTCCCAGTCCTCATCGCCGCTGCCGCTGCGCGTCAATGAAACGCGCAGGCCCGCATCGATCAGCCGGGCGATGTTTTCAGCGCGCTCGATGTACCGGAACATCCAGTAGAGCCCGTTTGCCGTTCTGCCCAGCATGGCTTAATCCTCCAGTACCCAGGTATCCTTGGTGCCGCCGCCCTGGCTGGAATTGACCACCAGCGAGCCCTTTTTCAGCGCCACGCGGGTCAGGCCGCCGGGAATGATCTGCACCTTGTCCGAGACGAGCACATAGGGGCGCAGATCGACATGGCGCGGCGCGATGCCGTTCTTCACCATGATCGGCACGGTGGACAGCGACAGCGTCGGCTGCGCGATGTAATTGGCGGGACGGGCTTTGAGCTTTTCCGCAAACAGCGCCCGTTCGCGTTTCGTCGCCGTGGGGCCGACCAGCATGCCGTAACCGCCCGAACCGTGAACTTCCTTGACGACGAGGTCGGCGAGGTTGTCCAGCACGTATTTCAGGCTGTCCGGCTCCGAACAGCGCCAGGTCGGCACGTTTTCCAGAAGCGGCTTGCGGCCGGTATAGAACTCGACGATTTCGGGCATGTAGGAATAGATCGCCTTGTCGTCGGAAATGCCGGTGCCCGGGGCATTGGCGATGGTGATGTTGCCGGCGCGGTAGACATCCATGATGCCGGGAACGCCAAGCGCCGAATCCGGCCGGAAGGTCAGCGGGTCGAGGAAGTCGTCATCGACGCGACGGTAAAGCACGTCGATGGCCTCATAGCCACGTGTCGTGCGCATCTTCACCTTGCCGTCCATGACGCGAAGGTCGGAACCTTCCACCAGCTCCACGCCCATCATGTCGGCGAGGAAGGAATGTTCGTAATAGGCGGAATTATAGATGCCGGGGGTCAGCACCGCGACGCGTGGTTTGCCGGTGCAGCCGGGCGGGGCGAGCGAAGCAAGCGACTGGCGCAGCAGATAGGGGTAATCCTCCACCCGCCGCACGCGGTTTTCGTGGAAGAGTTCCGGGAACATCTGCATCATCGTCTCGCGGTTTTCCAGCATGTAGCTGACACCTGACGGCGTGCGGGCATTGTCCTCCAGAACGTAGAACTGGTCTTCGCCGGTGCGGACGATATCCGTGCCGACAATATGGGTGTAGACGCCGCCGGGCGGGGTGAAACCGATCATTTCCGGCAGGAAGGCTTCGTTTTTCTCGATGATTTCGCGGGGGATGCGGCCGGCGCGGATGATTTCCTGTTTGTGGTAGATATCGTCGAGGAAAGCATTGAGGGCGAGGACGCGCTGTTCGATGCCCTGGGCCAGTTTGCGCCACTCCCGTCCGGAGATGATGCGCGGGATGATATCGAAGGGGATCAGTTTTTCTGAACTGTCGGCGTGGCCGTAGACTGCGAAAGTAATACCGGTTTTTCGAAAGATGTTTTCCGCGTCTTTTGATTTCTGGATCAGGTGCGCCCTGTCCTGTCGGCTGTACCACTCGTTATAGTTTTCATATGGGCTTCGCGGCGTGTCGTCCGCATTTATCATTTCGTCAAATGCCAACTTCGATGTCCCCTTTTTTGCCATATGAATACAACGCCAAATGCAATGCAAGAACTATGCGGAGCTCCTTGCGAAGATTTTTCACCACTCTAGAGTTTTAAAAAAGAAGCGTTTTTTCGGTTTCAGCCTATAAATGCGGCATTGGCAAATTGGTTGCGCGCGGATGAGGCGCGTATTGGGGTGACGGTGCTGTGTGCGCCGTGGGCGAATGCATAAATTTTAGTCGGTCGCTTTCGGTTGATGAATATCGGGCGTCGCATCAGAAAATCTGAAAGATGCGATCACGAAAACGCCTTTGACCTTTCGTCGGGATGCGGATACCGCCTTGCTGAATGCCCGGTTCGATCTTTCGCCGGTTTGCGTGAAGCCGCAGAAATATCAATTCGCCGCCTTTCCCGCACCGTGTCCGGTTACGGGCATCGTGCGGCACAGGGGATGTTCCCATGTCGCTCGACCGTCTGGCTCCGGCCATCTTCGTCTTTCTCTGGTCGACCGGCTGGGTCACCGCCAAATATGCGGTCTATTATACCGGACCGCTGACCTTTCTCTGTCTGCGCTATCTGCTGGCGGGGGCGTTGCTGTGGGCGATCTGCCGCTTTTCCTCCATCCAGTGGCCTGAGCGGCGTGCCGATCTCTTCCGGGCGATCCTGTCCGGCGTCTTCCTGCACGGTCTTTATCTCGGCATGATCTGGTGGGCGATAGGGCAGGGTGTGCCGGCGGCGATCGGCGGCATCATCGCCGGTCTGCAGCCGCTGATGACGGCGGTGGCCGCCCGCTACATGATCGGCGAAAGGATCTCGTCCTTGCAGCGCGCCGGCCTGCTCATCGGCTTTGCCGGCATCGCCATTGCCGTGCTGCCGAAGGTCATGGCCACCGGTGCTGTCGGCCTGTCGGTGCCGCTCTACGCCGTGGCGGTGAATGTGCTGGGCATGACTTCGGTTACCTATGGCACGCTCTACCAGAAGAAATATGTCCATGGCGGAAACATCATGGCGGTGGCCACGCTGCAATATGTCGGTGCGCTGCTGGTCACCGTGCCCTTCGCGCTTCTGCTGGAGGATGGGCATGTGGACTGGAGCCTCGGCCTTGCCGCCACGCTCGCCTGGTCGGTGGGTGCGATCTCCATCGGCGCCGTGGCGTTGCTTCTTTATCTCATCCGGCGCGGGCAGGTCTCGCGGGCCGCCTCGCTGATCTATCTCGTGCCGCCGCTTGCGGCGGTGGAAGCAGCACTGCTTTTTGGGGAAACGCTGACACCCGCCATGATTGCCGGCACCGTTCTGGCGGTGACGGGGGTTTATCTCGCCAATCGCAGACCTGCCGCAGCGGTTGTCGCACGTTAGAGCGTTTTCGCTTTTCTTCGCGTAGCGAAAGCGCTCTAACTCTTTGTTTTGCTGCGTTTCCGGACGGAAAACCGGGCTCCACTTTTCCTGGAAATGCTCTAATTACCACAACCTCATATTAGGGGTTTGTTAACCATAAAATTATACCTCTCGTTAATCCAAAGATTTGGCGGGGGTTACATGTCTATTTCACGTCGTGGTGTTCTGTTCGGATTGCCGCTGTTTCTGGCTGGCTGCGCGAATACCGGCATCGGCCAGCAGAGGCTGAATTATGCGGCAAAGCCGGAGGAGAAATTCCCGCTTCCCGCCATGCATCTCGACAAGGTCAAGCCGGAACTGCGCCGGCAGGAAGTCACCTACGATACCAGGCACCCGGCCGGAACGGTTGTGGTGGATACGCCGGCGCGGCGGCTTTATTACGTTATGGGCGATGGTCGCGCCATGCGTTACGGCGTCGGTGTCGGCCGGCAGGGTCTTGCGCTGAAGGGCGATGCCTATATCGGCCGCAAGGCGGAATGGCCGTCCTGGACGCCGACCGCGAACATGATGCGCCGCGATCCGCGCAATCTGAAATTCGCCGGCGGTATGGCGGGCGGCCCGAACAATCCGCTCGGCGCACGCGCGCTCTATCTCTATCGCGGCGGCAACGACACCATGTTCCGTCTGCACGGCACCAACCAGCCGCAATCCATCGGCCACGCCATGTCGAGCGGCTGCATCCGCATGCTGAACCACGACATCATCGATCTTTACAGCCGCGTGCCGGTCGGTTCGAAGGTCGTCGTCTTGCAGGCGTGAGGAAGAGGCGGATTTTTCCGCCTTTGCCACGCCAGAAAATGCTTGTATCCTTGAGTTGATTTTTTCGGCAGACGGTCAATTTTATGCTTGAAAATCAACCATGTGTAGAATGCCTCCCTTTCTGTATTTAAGGGAGTTCTGCTATATCGGAAACGTGATTTCCGGTGTTCGAGACGTGTATCCATAAAGGCATAAATGCACTGTATCGAGCGCGGCACCACTTCAACGGGGACACATGAACATGGCAACTTTCGACTCTCTCTCCCGCTATCGCCCGCAGGCACTCGGGGCGCTGCGCATCATGACGGCGCTGCTTTTTATGGCGCATGGAACGCAGAAGCTGTTCGGCTTTCCGGCATCGCAGATGGAAGGCTCGCTGCCGACCCTGATGCTTGTAGCCGCACTGCTGGAATTCGTCGGCGGCATTCTCGTGCTGATCGGCCTGTTCACGCGTCCCGTCGCCTTCATCCTGTCCGGCCAGATGGCGGTCGCCTATTTTATGGCGCATGCGCCGAGCAATTTCTTCCCGACCCTGAACGGTGGTGATGCCGCCATCCTGTTCTGCTTCATCTTCCTCTATCTGTTCGTTGCCGGTCCGGGCGCCTTCTCGGTGGATGAGCGCCGGGCCTGATTGCCCGACCCGTCATCGATCTCTTTTGCAGAAGCTCCGCATGGTCACGCCGTGCGGAGCTTTTTTTAGAGAATGATTGAAACTTCGGCCGTGGCCGAAGCATAGATGCTTGTTTTCGGGTTAAGAACGGGTCATCCTGAACGCAGTTGGAAAATCGATCCGTGACCTCCCAGAACCCCATCGCCCGCGAATTGCTGTTTCTCGCCCTGTTGTCCACGCTGTGGGCCGCATCCTATACTTTCATCAAGATCGGGGTGGAGACGATACCGCCGATCACCTTCATCGCATCGAGAACCCTGATCGCCGGTCTGCTGCTCTTTGCGGTGATCCGGCTGCGCGGGCTACGCCTGCCCACGGATTTGGCGACGTGGCGGCTGTTCTTCATTCAGGCCTGCATCAACAGCGTTCTGCCCTTCACGCTGATCGCCTGGGCGGAACAGAGCATCGATGCCGGTCTTGCCGTCATTCTCAATGCAACGACACCGATCTTCACCTTTCTTCTCACCGCACTCGTTATCCGGCACGAGCCGGTCAGCGGGCGCAAGCTGTTCGGCACCATTGCCGGCATGACGGGTGTGTGCCTCATCATCGGCGTCGAAGCGCTGAGCGGCGCGGGCGAGGCGATATGGAGCCAGCTCGCCGTGCTGACGGCGGCTTTCTCCTATGCCTGCGCGGCCATTTTCAGTAAAAATTTCAAAGGGCTCGATCCGATCATGCCGGCCGCCGGCTCGCTTATCTGTGGCGCTGTTTTCCTGTTGCCCGTGAGCCTGATCGTCGACCGGCCCTGGACATTGTCGCCTTCGGCGGCGTCACTGACGGCGCTCCTGTGCCTCAGCGTGTTTTCGACCGCGCTCGCCTTCATGATCTATTTCCGGCTGATGCAGACGCTGGGCTCCGTCGGCACCACCTCGCAGGCCTATCTCAGGGTGCCGGTCGGCGTCGCCATCGGCATGGCGTTTCTGGGGGAAATGCCGACGCCTGCCATGTGGGTCGGTCTCGTCTGCGTCATTGCCGGCGTGTTGGCCATGACCCTGCCGTCACGGCGTCGTCCGGTCGCGCAGGGTGGGTGAGGGGAAAGCAAAGCCCCGCTGGCCGGCTGTGGCTGCGGGGCTTGATTATTGGCGAGCGCGTGCCGCTTGTTTCTTCTCCTCGCCGGGGAGAAGGTCGCGGCAGCGGGATGAGGGGGCAAGGGTGGTGAGATACGGCAACGTTACCCCCTCATCCGACCCTTCGGGCCACCTTCTCCCCGGCGGGGAGAAGAAACGCCCGGCAATGCCGGGCGTCCTTAATCCACTCAGTGCAACTTAGCGGTTGCGGCCACGATGACCGTTGCCGGAAGCGCGCTTTTCCTGGCCGTTGCCGCCGGCAGGGGCGTGGCGGTTGGCGCCGCTGCCGCCGGGCTTGCGGGCCGGGCGGCGGTGCTTGCGCGGGCCGGCCGGGCGGCCAGCGTCGCCTTCAGCCTGCTTGACGCGCTTGAAGTCGGAGGTGACTTCCAGATCGTTGTCCGCGTCGCGCGGAGCATGGTGGCGCGACGGGCGGGATTCGCCGTTGTGACGTCCGCCTTCGCGGGGACCGCGCTGATGGCCGCCATTGTTGTTGCGGCCGCCGCGGTTGTTGTTGGGGCGCGTTGGGCTCGCAAGACCGGCCGGGCGTTCGCCGGAGGCGACCGGAATATCGATCTTCATCAGCTTTTCGATGTCGTGCAGCAGGCGGGTTTCGTCCGGTGCGCAAAACGCAATGGCGATGCCGTCGCGGCCGGCGCGGGCGGTACGGCCGATGCGGTGAACATAGGCGTCGGGCACTTCCGGCAGATCATAGTTGAAGACGTGCGTTACGGCCGGAATGTCGATGCCGCGGGCAGCGACGTCGGTTGCCACCAGCACCTTGATCTCGCCGTCCTTGAAGCCCTTGAGAGCGCGCTCGCGCTGGCCCTGGCTCTTGTTGCCGTGGATGGAGGCGACCTTGAAGCCGATATGTTCGAGATGCTTGTAAAGCTTCTCGGCACCGTGCTTGGTGCGCAGGAACACGATGGCGCGGCCATCCGGGTTTTCGTTGAGCGACTTCTTCAGAAGCTCGGTCTTGTCGTTCTTGCCGGCGACGAAGTGAACATATTGCTCCACCTTGTCGGCTGCCTTGCCGGGCGGGGTCACTTCCACCTTGAGCGGATCGGTCAGGTAGCTGTGGGCCAGATCGGCGATCGCCTTCGGCATGGTGGCCGAGAAGAGCAGCGTCTGGCGCTTGGCCGGCACCATCTTCGAAATCTTGCGCAGATCGTGGATGAAGCCGAGGTCGAGCATCTGGTCCGCTTCATCGAGCACCAGATAGGTGACCTTGGAGAGCGAGATGGCGTTGCGGGCGATGAGGTCCAGCAGGCGGCCGGGGGTCGCCACCAGAATGTCCGTGCCCTTTTCGAGCTGGAGCTGCTGCTTGTTGATCGATGCGCCGCCAACCACCTGGTTGATGCGCAGCGGCGTCTTCTTCACGAAGGAGCGCAGGTTTTCGCCGATCTGGTTCACCAGCTCGCGCGTGGGGGCGAGGATGAGCGTGCGGCAGGTGCGGTTTGCCGGGCGGTCCGCCTGCTTCATCAGCATTTCGATGATGGGCAGGCCGAAAGCGGCGGTCTTGCCGGTGCCGGTCTGTGCGAGGCCGATCAGGTCACGGCCTTCGAGCAGCAGCGGAATGGCCTTTGCCTGAATGGGAGTAGGGGTCGTATAGCCAAGCTGGGTAACGCTGGCCACGATCTTTTCGGAGAGGCCGAGTTCGCTAAAACTGGTCAATATAATGCCTTTCGGGGCGCCAAAAACCAATCGTCCGGAACAGGGCTGCTGTCCGGCGGTTTCGGCGTCAAGAACCCCGCGTGAATTGGGAACTTGTGGGTTGGAATAACTTTCTGCGCATCAGTGCGGCACATGCCGTCTTCTGTATTCTTTGCGCTTTTCCTTCATGCGGGCCAGATTCCTTTTTTAAGGACGTCTTTCCGGTCATACGCTGCAGCTCACGCGGCTGCCGAAGGTGAAAGCTTGAGGGCCATGTGGGCGTTTTGCGCGTCAAAGTCAAGCGATAGTTTTGTAACGCCGCCGCTTGAGGGCGCATGGCAGCCATGCGCACCGGTAGCCGGCGATTGCGGGGACGGTGCGGGTGCCAGCGAAGAATTATGGTTAAAAAAGGGTAACGGCACGCTCGGATACATAGCAAAGATCGATTTTCTCACATAACGTTTTTTGCGACGGCGTCCGGAAATATTTGATTCGATAGGAATGGACTGCAAGGTGTGGAGTATCGATTGACCGAAGGCTGCGGGTTGCTGGAAAAGGCTTGCAGGGCCGTGGCTGCCCTGGACCTGCCCGCGTGCATCAAGGACAGCGAACTTCGCTATATCGCGGTCAATTCCGCCTATGCCCGGATCATGGGGCGTCCGTCCGGGGCATTCAAAGGACACACCAGCTTTTCCCTTTCCGCCGATATTCGCGATGCCGAGCGTGAGGACAGGGAGCGCCGTTCGCTGGTCTTCGCCACGGATGAGATGATTGCCTGCCATGGTGGGGGCGCGTCCGGGCCATACACGCTTCGCTGCGAACGTTTCACCGGTGACGACGGCAATCTGTTCCTGTTCGAAGCGTTCGAGGATATGCCGTCCGCCGCCGTGGAGGTTTTTCCGCAAGCCGACAGCGCTTCGGACCTGCTGTTCGGCAGCGGCGTGATCGATCTCGTCGATGCGGGTATCGTGATTTATGACCGCGAAAACCGGCTGGTCTACTGCAATACCCGCTTCAGGGAATTCTACAGTGCGCTCGGTGTCGACCTGAAGGCCGGCGTCCCGCTCGAGACGCTGATGAGGGCGATTTATTTTTCGAGCGGCTACCGCGATGCGAAGGACGGCGATCCGGCGTTCGAAGGGTGGATGCAGGAGCAGCTACGGGATTTTTCACTGCCCTATCTCGAAAGGGTGGAGCAGTTTGCCGATGGCCGCTGGGTGCGCATGGTCAACAAGCGGCTGGAAAACGGCATGCTGGTGGGGCTGCGGGTGGATGTCACCGAGTTCAAGGCGCATGAGACGCTTCTGAGCACGCAGATCCGCGAGACCTGGCTTCTGCGCGCCGCGCTTGAGCAATTGCCGGTCGGCGTGTTCCTGAGAGATCAGGACAGGCGGCTGACCTTTGCCAATGCGGCCTATGAGAAATTTCTGGGCGGCAGCCTCGCCGACCATATCGGCAAGACCGAATGCGAGATGTTTCCGGAGGAGGGCCCGCAGTTCCAGCGGGAAAACGAGCATATTCTGCAAACCGGGGAAGCCATTGAAAAGACCGGAAGCGTTCCGCTTTCGGATGGCGGCGCCATTCCCGTCATCACAAGGCTCGGCCGGGTCGCGACGCCGGACGACGACTATTATCTGGTGGGCTCGGTCACCGATGCCAGCCTGCTGCAGGACCGGGAAAAGGCGCTGATCGCCGCGCAGGCCGAGGCTGAGGCGCTGCACCGTCAGCTCGAAGCGGTTCTCCATGCCCTGCCGGTGGGCGTGCTGCTGCTCAGCGCCGATCTCGTCATCGAATATGTCAATCCGTTCTTTTATGAGGTCTGGGGCGAGATCGGCGGCGAGAAGTCGCTTGTCGGCAAAAGTTATCGCGAATTCATGGAGATGAATTTCGACAGCGGCCTTTATGACTATGGCGACAGGCCTTTCGATGAGGTCTATGGCGAGCGGGTGCAGCGGCTTCTGAAGGAGGAGGTCTTTGCGCCCCGCGAGGTGCGCAGCAAAAGCGGCAAGGTCACGGTCATTTCGAAAACCCGGCTCGAAGGCGGGAAAATCCTCAGCACCTATGCCGACGTCACCGATGTGCGCATGCGCGACGTTGAGATCAGCAAGGCGAAGGCCGAACTGGAGCGGGTCGGCGAATATATGCAGGGCGCTACCCGCGCCATGGCGCAGGGGCTGGTGCTGGTCGAGCAGGGCACCATCATCATGTCCAACGAGGCGATGGCGCGTATGTTCGACGTGCCGCCGCATCTTCTGGAAAAGGGTTGCAACTGGTCGGGTTTCTTCGCCCATTGCGCCGGGCGCGGCGATTTCGGCACGGCCGGGGAGGCTTCCGAGACGCTGCGCGCCTGGAGGGAGAATATCGCCGCCAACCGGCCGTTTTCCTGGCTCATCCATGTCGCCGGCAAAAGCTGGCTCAATCTGGAGGCCACCAACAGTTCCGGCAATTACTGGCTCATCATCGTCACCGATGTGACCGAGATGAAGCTGCGTGAAGAGGAATTGCAGCGGCTGCTATCGCGTGCGGAAGCGGCGGATCGGGCCAAATCGGAATTCCTGGCCAATATGAGCCATGAAATCCGCACACCGATGAACGGCGTTCTCGGCATGGCGGAGCTTCTGGCCAAGTCCAATCTCGATACGCGCCAGAAGACCTTCACCGATATCATCGTCAAATCCGGTAATGCGCTTCTGACGATCATCAACGACATTCTCGATTTCTCGAAGATCGAGGCCGGGCAGATGAGGCTGCGCAGCGTGCCCTTCGATCCGGCGGAGGCGGTCGAGGATGTGGTGTCGCTGCTGTCCTCGGCGGCGCTTGAGAAGGACATAGAGCTGATCGTCCGGATCGATGCTTCCGTCTTCGGCAAGGTCATCGGCGATGCCGGCCGCTTTCGGCAGATCGTCACCAATATCGTTGGAAACGCCGTCAAGTTCACGGAAATGGGGCATGTGCTGGTCGAGCTTTCGGCGCGTTCGGCGGAAGCTTCCGAGGCCATCCTGTCGCTGCGTGTCGAAGACAGCGGCATCGGCATTCCGGCCGACAAGCTCGAAACCATCTTCGACAAGTTCAGCCAGGTCGACGGCTCCGCCACGCGCCGGCACGAGGGAACGGGGCTGGGGCTGGCGATCACGGTCGGTCTCGTCGGCCTGTTCGACGGCGCGATCAAGGTCGTCAGCGATGTCGGCAGGGGATCGACCTTCGAGGTCAATATTCCGTTTCAGGTGACCGAGAGACAGCGCGACCTTCCGCTTCTTTCCGTGGCGATCGACGATATCCGCGTGCTCGTCATCGACGATAACGACGTCAATCGCCGCATATTGACGGAGCAGTTGCGCAGTTGGGGCATAGACGGCCACGCGGTGGAGGATGGGCCTTCCGGCATCGCCGTGCTTGAGGAGGCGGCGTCGCTCGGTTTTTCCATCGACGCCATCGTTCTCGATTATCATATGCCTGTGATGAACGGGCTGGATGTGGTGGAGCGAATCCGGGCGGATGCGCGCTTTGACGACATTGCCATTGTTTTCCTGACCTCCATGGATGTCGTCGGCGACGAGACGCTGTTCACCGATCTCAATGTGCAGGCGCATCTGATGAAGCCGGCGCGGGCACGGCTCCTGCGCTCCACGCTGTTCGATGTGGTAAGGGATGTGCGGCTGAAACGCGCCCGGCAAGCGCCGGTCCCGCGTGAAGGTCGCCGTGATGGCGCCGTCCGGCCGGAAAAAGGCTCCGCCGAAAGAAAGCAGCGCGATGCCGCATCGACGGCGGTGCCGGCGCGGCACCGGCCCAGCCTTGTCGATGTGCTGGTGGCCGAGGACAATGACGTCAATCAGATTGTCTTCACCCAGATATTGCAGCAGGCGGGTCTGCGCTTTTTGATCGTCGGCAATGGCAAGAAAGCCGTGCAGGCATGGCAGGAGAACAATCCCGCCATCATCCTGATGGATGTCTCGATGCCGGTCATGAACGGACATCAGGCGACGCAGGCCATCCGCGCCGCGGAGCAGACCGCCGCCGACGGCCGGCATGTGCCGATCATCGGCGTTACCGCCCATACGCAGGAGGCGGATCGGGAACTATGCCTGGAGGCGGGCATGGATGATTATCTGTCGAAGCCCATCAGCCCGGAAACGCTCGAAGACAAGATCGCGCAATGGCTGGGCGAAAACATGCCGCGCCGCGACGTGCCGGGCGTGTGACTATCCGCAGCGACTGCGGGTCTCCGAATTGCTTCAGCCGGAGCGCTATTTCCATGACGCATTTTCAGACGCAAAACCGCTTCACAGTTTTGCTGAAAATGCTTTGGTCCCGCAGAGCATTTCCCGCTTTCCGGCAAAACCTTTCCGGCGTTCCAGCTCAAAACCGGCGGCGATGAGGTTGCGGCGAACGAAGCCGGCGGCGGCATAGGTGGCGAATGTGCCGCCCGGCGCCGTCTTTGCGAAAAGCGCCTGCATGATTTCCAGCGACCACATGTCCGGATTGCGCGCGGGTGCGAAGCCATCGAGAAACCAGGCGTCGAAACTTTCCTCGCTTGCGGAAATGCCGGCGAGCGCCTCGCCGCAAACCACTGTCAGGCGCGTTTCGTCATCGAGCTGGATTTCGACCCGTCCTTTCGGCTCGGCGGGCCAGAGGGCGGTGAGCGCCTTGCGTTCGGCATCCACTTCCGGCCAGCGGGAAAGAGCCCGGTCGATTTCCTCCGCCTTCATCGGATAGAGTTCGAAGGAGATGAAATGTAGTCTGGAGCGGCCGTTGCGCATCTCTTTCCATTGGCGCCATGTCTCGCAGAGGTTAAGCCCGGTGCCGAAGCCCAGTTCGCCGATGCGGAAGGCGCCCTCCCGTTCGAGCCAACGCTCTGGCAGGCCGTTTCCGGAGAGGAAGACATGTCCGCATTCCAGCCGGCCATCCGTCTGGCAATAAAAATGGTCGTCAAAGGCCAGTGAATAGGGCATATCCCCGTCACGCCAGTCGAGCGCGGTGACTTCCCCGGCCGGTGAACCGGCCGCTGCGCCGGTCTCTGTGATATTTTCGTTGGAATGTTTCATGGCTAAAGCCGATAATCCCGCTTTCGAACAGGGTCAATCTCCAAGATTGCCGGCCTCCGTGCCGCTTCTCATCGTCGGCGGCGGCATCATGGGGCTGTGGGCCGCTGTCAAGGCGGAACGGCTCGGCATCGATACATTGCTGGTGGAGGCGGATCACCCCGGCGGCGGCGCCAGCGGCGGGCTGCTGGGCGCGTTGATGCCGCATATGCCGGACCGCTGGTCGGACAAGAAGCAGTTCCAGTTCGATGCCCTCGTTGCGCTGGAAAATGAGATTGCCGGGCTGGAGGCGGAGACCGGGCTTTCCGCCGGCTATCGCCGTTCCGGCCGTATCATTCCGCTGCCGAAGCCGCATCTGCGCGCCATTGCCGAACGGCACGAACGGGATGCGCTGGAGAACTGGGTGTCGGGCGAGTGCCGGTTCCATTGGCATGTCGGCGACAGGCCTTCGGTCGCGGGCTGGGTGGATGATGCGGCGGGTGAGGCGGGTTTCGTGTTCGATACGCTGGCGGCGCGGGTCTCGCCACGTGCGATGATCGCCCTTCTTTCGGCTTTTCTCGGCAAGGCGCGGCATGTGCGGCTGGCGGAAGGTTGCCGCGTTCTTTCGCTCGACACGGATGCCGGGCGGGCGGTGCTGTCGTCGGGCGACGAGGTTTCTTTCGGCCATGTCATCGTCGCCAACGGCCATGGTTCCTTCCCCCTGATCCGCGACGCCCTCGACCTGGATGCCGGCCTGACGCTGGGGCAGGCGGTGAAGGGGCAGGCGGCGCTTCTCGATGCGGCAGCCAACCCGGCGATGCCGGTTGTGTTCCTGAACGGTCTTTATATCGTGCCGCATGAGGATGGCACGGTCGCGATCGGCAGTACCAGCGAAGATTGTTTTTCCGATCCCTTCGGTACCGATGAAAAGCTCGAAAAACTGCTTGCGGATGCATGTGCGGTCGTGCCTTTGCTTGCCCGTGCGCCGGTGCTGGAACGCTGGGCCGGGCTGCGCCCGAAGGCGGTGGGGAGGGACCCGATGGTGGGCACGATCCCCGGCCATCCGAGGCTCGTTGCGCTAACCGGCGGCTTCAAGGTCAGCTTCGGGCTTGCGCATTTTCTTGCCGATGCGGCGTTGCAGACCGTGTGCGGTCACACGCCTGCCATCCCCTCGGGCTTTCACCTTCAACAACATGTGAGTATTGCCGCCGCGGACTTTAGAAAGTTCTGATTAGGCCGCCCACGTCGTTAATCTGTCACGCAAATCACTTATCTGCTGGCCTGCAACGAGGCCGGTTTGTCCGCTTTTGCGGCGAGGTGACAGCGCATGCGATACGCCATTCATTTCACGCCTTCCCCCAATGACCCCCTGACGCAGGCGGCCGCCGCGTGGTTGGGGCGCGATGCCTATTCCGGTCAGGCGGTGGAGCCGCCGGGCATGATCGATCTCGGCATGCAGGAGATTTCCTACCATACGGCGCTGCCGCGCCGTTACGGTTTCCATGGCACGATCAAGGCTCCCTTCCGTCTTGCGGAGGGCCATTCCGAGGCCGCGCTTCTGCGCGACCTGATGTATTTTTCCGGCAGGCAGGAGCCCTTCACGCTACCGCAACTGGTGGTGGCAAGGCAGGAGAATGTCTTCAGCCTCGTTCCCGAGCGCCCCTGCGAAGTGCTGCATTTTTTTGCCGCCCGCGTGGTGCAGGAATTCGACCGTTACCGGGCGCCGCTCTCCGACGCGGAAATCGAGCGCGCGGATCCGGACCGGCTTTCGGCCTCGCAGCTCACCAATCTGCATCGCTGGGGCAGCCCGCATGTGATGGATGAGTTCCGGTTCCAGATGTCGCTGACCGGCGGTGTGGAAGCTTCCAGCAGCCAGAGGATAGAGCGGGCCGTGCGCAAGGTTTTCGAGCCGCTGCTCACCCGGTCCCTGCAGTTTTCCAGCCTTGCGCTTTTTATCGAGGATGAACCGGGCGCGCCTTTCCGGGTACATTCGCTTCACCCCATGGGTCGCGTTTCCGCCCGAAAGATCGCCTGAAGAGAGCGCTGGCGCAATCGTATACAAAAAAGCATCGGAATGTCGGCAAGATTGATCTCGACATTCCGGATGCGGATGCTACCGTTCGGATATCGCATATCTGAAGCGTCTGTTGCGCCCCTTCCGGGTCATCGCGCTTCGGAGGTCTGTTTTATGTCTCCCGAAATCGGTTTCCGCCTTGGGAGAGATGTTCTGGGTGGCTGCATGATTTCCGAAAATTACTCCCGCAATCTGGTGGGCTATGGCCGCAATGTTCCCGATCCGAAATGGCCGGGCGGCGCGCGCATCGCCGTGCAATTCGTCATCAATTACGAGGAGGGTGGTGAGAGCTGCATTCTCGACAATGACAAGGCGTCGGAATCGCTGCTGTCGGAAATCGTCGGCGCCCAGCCCTGGCCCGGCCAGCGCAACCTGAACATGGAATCGATCTATGAATATGGCTCGCGCGCCGGCTTCTGGCGGCTGTGGCGCATGTTCACCGGCCTTGGCGTTACCACCACCGTTTATGGCGTGACCGCCGCCATGGCCCGTAACCCGGAAGCCGTTGCGGCGATGAAGGAAGCGGGCTGGGAAATCGCCAGCCACGGTTATCGCTGGCTGGAGTACAAGGATTTTTCCGAAGAGGAAGAACGCAAGCATATAGTCGAAGCCGTGCGCCTGCACACGGAGGTTACCGGCGAGCGTCCTTACGGCATGTATCAGGGCAAGCCTTCTGACAATACGCTGCGCCTTGTCATGGAAGAGGGCGGTTTCCTCTATTCGTCGGATTCCTATGCCGACGATCTGCCCTATTGGGTGAAGGGTGCGAAGGACGAGCCTTTCCTGATCATTCCCTATACGCTCGAAACCAACGATATGCGTTTCGCCACGCCGCAGGGCTTCAATTCCGGCGACCAGTTCTTCACCTATCTGAAGGATGCTTTCGACGTGCTTTATCAGGAAGGTGTCGAGGGCGCGCCGAAGATGATGAGCGTCGGCCTGCATTGCCGCCTTGTCGGCCGTCCCGGCCGCGCCGCAGCCCTTCGCCGTTTCATCGAATATGTGCTCGGCCATGAGAAAGTGTGGATCCCGCAGCGCATCGAGATTGCCCGTCACTGGCATGAACATCATAAGCCGGAGGTGCTTTGATGGTGACGCGTGAGGACTTTGTCACCCGTTTCGGCGGCGTGTTCGAACATTCGCCTTTCATCGCCGAGCGAGCCTATGATGCTGGTGGAGCCGGCCTGGAACTGACGGCGAAGGCGGTTCACGCCGCGCTTAGCGCGCAGTTTCGCGCCACTTCCGAGGCGGAAAGGCTCGGCGTATTGCGGGCGCATCCCGATCTTGCCGGCAAGCTGGCGATTGCGGGCGAGTTGACGGTCGACAGCCGCAACGAACAGGCCGGTGCGGGGCTGGACCGTCTTACCCCGGAAGAGCACGCCCGTTTTACCGCGTTGAATGGCGCCTATACCGAAAAATTCGGCTTTCCTTTCATCATCGCGGTCAAGGGGCTGAACAGGCACGATATTCTAGCTGCCTTCGAGACGCGCATCGGTAACGGTGCAGCCGAAGAGTTTGAGACGGCGACGGCGCAGGTGGAAAAGATCGCCTGGCTTCGCCTTTCCTCGATACTGCCGGAAGGCTGAATTGGCGAGTGGTGGCCGTTCTGCTAGAATCGTGCCGTCTGGAGATGAAGATCATGAGACCTTCCGAGGTGCTGGAAAAGAACAGGGAAGCGATCCGCGAAGCGACGAAACGCTTCAACGCGGCAAACCCGCGCGTGTTCGGCTCCGTCGCCCGCGGCGAGGACCGGCCGGACAGCGATCTCGACATTCTGGTGGATGCGCTGCCGGGGGCGACCTTGTTCGACCTGGGCGGCCTGTTGGAAGAGCTATCGGCCATCATGCGCGGCACAGAAATTCATCTGTTGACGCCGGGGGACTTTCCCGAGCGCGTCCGTGTGAAGGTTCTGCAGGAAGCGAAGCCTGTATGAGCGTCGAGCGGCTGCACGTTTATCTTCAGGATATCAGGCAAGTTGCTTCGGAAACCATCGACTTCGTTCGACTGAAAACGAAGGATGAATTTTTGGCTGATCTCGTCCGCCAACGGGCGGTCGCGATGAACCTTCTGATTATCGGCGAAACGACCGCGCGGATAATGGAAGAGTTCCCCGCTTTCGTGGCGGATTTTCCCGATATTCCGTGGGTCAAGATGCGCGGAATGCGAAACAGGATCGCGCATGGTTATATGAGCATCAATCTGGAAACGGTCTGGGATACGACACAGACGGCCATACCGGACCTTCTGGACAAACTCTCCCTCCTCCGAAACTGGCATGCCCAAGGTGAATGACATTTGACTGATTTTCTCGACATAAAACCTCTCACCAAAGAGGCGTTCGCATCCTTCGGCGATGTGATCGAAACGACATCCTCTTCCATGCGGCATATCAATGGCGGCCAGACCGAGCGGCACCATGCGCTCGCAGCACCGGAAGCGGCGGGTGAGGGGGCGCGTGTCATCCTCAATATTTTCCGCGGGCAGCCGCGCGCCTTTCCGCATCAAATCGAGATGATGGAGCGGCATCCGCTCGGCAGCCAGAGTTTTTCGCCGCTTTCCGGCCGACCCTTCCTCGTGGTCGTCGCCGATGACGATGGCGGCCGGCCCGGCCGGCCGCAGGTGTTTCTGGCGCGGGGCGATCAGGGCGTGAATTACCGCCGCAATGTCTGGCATTATCCGCTGATGCCGTTGCAGGCGGTTTCGGATTTTCTGGTTGCCGACCGCGATGGGCCGGGTAACAATCTGGAAGAGTATTTTTTCGATAAGCCCTATATGATCGCGGAGCCCAAGCCATGACCGGTTTGACCACCCATGTCCTCGATGCCGCCCAGGGCACGCCCGCCGAAGGGTTGACGATTGAGCTTTACCGGCTCTCCGGCGATCGCCGCGAGAAGCTGAAAACGGTGCAGACCAATAGCGACGGCCGTGTCGACGGCGGGCCTCTGCTCGCCGGCGACAGTTTCAAGGTGGGTCAATACGAGCTGGTTTTCCATGCCGGCGATTATCTGCGCGGCAAGGGTGTGGCGCTGCCGGAGCCGGCCTTTCTCGATATTATCCCGATCCGCTTCGGCATTGCCGATGAGAGCGGCCATTACCATGTGCCGCTTCTGCTTTCGCCCTATAGTTACTCCACCTATCGAGGAAGCTGATTGCCATGATCTTTGCCGCCATTGCCGATATTCACGGAAACTGCGCCGCGCTCGAAGCCGTGCTGGAGGATATCGTGAGGCTTGGCATCAAGGACATCGTCAATCTCGGCGATTGTTTCAGCGGCCCGCTGGAAGCGGGGTTTACCGGCGACGTGCTTGTTAGCAACTGGATTCCCAGCATCCGCGGCAATCATGATCGGGAACTGATCGACCGTGCCCCGGAGGAGATGGGAAGCTGGGAAAGGCCGGCGCATGCGCAGCTGAGCGCCGCCCATCTGGACTGGCTGCAAACCCTGCCGTTCAGCATGGTGTTCAAGGATGTCGCCTATTGCTGCCATGGCTCGCCGCGTGACGATCTGGAATATTGGCTGGAAACGCTGTCACCGGAAGGCGTTCTGAAATTGCGGCCGCTGGCCGAAATCGAAGCCATGGCGGAAGGCATCACGCAGCCGCTGATGCTATGTGGCCACACCCATATTCCCCGCACCGTGCAGCTTTCCGATGGCCGGCTGATCGTCAATCCCGGCAGCGTCGGCTGCCCCGGCTGGAAGGACGACACGCCTTTCGACCATCACGTCGAGGCGGGTCATCCGCTTGCCACCTATGCCGTGCTGGAAGAGACCGGGCGCGGCTGGCAGGTCTATTTCCGCAACATCCGTTACGACAATATGGCCATGGCCGAGATGGCGAAGGTCAACGGCATGCCTCGTCTCTCCGATGCGCTGGCGGGCGGTTGGCTTGGCAAACGGGCTTGAATTGCCTAGGGAGTTGTACTATTTATTGTACAACTTTCATCGGGGTTCATCCATGCGTACCGTTATGTTTTCAAAAGCACGCGAATCCCTTGCATCGCTTCTGGATGAAGTGTCGCAGGACCGGGTGACTGTGGAAATCGTGCGCCGCGACAAGCCGTCCGCCGTTCTTATCGATAAGGACGAGTATGAAGGCTTGATGGAAACCTTGCATCTCTGCTCGTCGCCGGAGAATTTCGCCAGACTTAGAAAGTCGATGTCCGATGTGGACGCGGGTACTTTCGAAAGCCATGATCTTATCGACTGATTTTTCAAACCCATCGCGCATGAGTGCGAGCTTCCATCAGGAGAAACTCTCATGCAGCAAAAGGGCGCGATTGCTCTCGGCTGGAGCCATCAGGGCTGGGAAGACTATCTTCACTGGCAGCAATATGATCGCAAGATGCTCGAACGCATCAATGAACTCATCAAGGATTGTCGACGGCATCCATTTGAGGGGATCGGAAAACCTGAGCCACTGCGTTTTCAGTTGAAGGGTCTATGGTCACGCAGGATTTCGCAGGAGCATCGGCTTGTCTACGAGTTGCGCGGCGAAGCGGAAAAGACGGTTCTGATTATTCACCAATGCCGTTTCCACTACTGATCCTCACCCCTCGCTGGTCATCACCACGCAGGAATAAGATTGCGCCTTCAGTTCCTTGCAGGCGGAAACCGCCGAAGACTGGTCTTCGAAGCCGGTGAAACGGGCGCGGTAGAGGGTTGCCGATCCGCTTTGCACGGCTTCGGTATAGGGAGCGATCCCGGCATAATTTCCGGCGATGTTGGAGCGGGCATTGGCGAGCAGCGTGCGGGCGGCGGCTTCGCTGTCGGTGGCGGCGATCTGCACTTCCCAGCGGCTTCTCTGGCCGGCGGAGACGGCAGCGGGGGCCGGCCGCGGGATGGCCGAAACCTGCATCATGTCGGCCATCTGGTTATTCGCCGTGGCGATCTGCATGGCGACCGGATCCTGGCGGCGTTCGGCGAACATCGGCAATGGTACAGAGGCGGGGGGTACTGAAGCGGTGGGCGCGGCTGCGGGCGTCACAGCAAAGGTGCGGCTGACATTGGCGCTGGCGACGAGCTGTTCGGTGTTGCGGCTTCTCGATGCCTGCGGCACGGCCTTGTCGAGAAGGGCGGCCATCTGCGCATCGCGGCTGCGCGCGGTCTTGCCGCCCAGCACGACACCGACGACGCGGCGGCCATTGTGATTGACAGCGCTGACGAGATTGAAGCCGGAAGCATTGGTATAACCGGTCTTGATGCCGTCCATGCCCTGATAGCGATACATCAGATTGTTATGGCCACGAATGCGTTTTCCCCGGAAACTGAAGGATTCCATGGCGAAGAGGTCGTATTCCTTGGGAAAGTCGCGCTGCAGCGCCAGGCCGAGTTTCGCCATGTCGCGCGCCGTCGTCACCTGCGATTTGCTGGGCAGGCCGGAAGCGTTGCGGAAGACCGTTTTCGTCATGCCGAGCTGGCGGGCCTTGCGGGTCATCATCTCGGCGAACCTAGCCTCGGAGCCGCCGAGATGATCGCCCATGCCTTCCGCCATGTCATTGGCGGATTTGACGATCATGCCGTAGACCGCCTCGCGCACGGTGAAGGTCTGCCCCTGGCGCACATAAAGCTTCGAGGGGATAACGGCCGCACCGTTCTTGGACATCTTTATCTTCTGGTCCCAGCGAAGCCGGCCAGCATGCAGCGCCTCGAAGGTCATGTAGAGCGTCATCATCTTGGTGAGCGAAGCGGGGTGGTTCAGCACATCGGCATTGCGCGCGGCCAGAACCTTGCCGGTATTGGCGTCCATGATGAAATGGGCGTAACCGGCCTGGGCAGGCGATACCTGCAATGAGAGGATCGCGCAAAAGAAGGCGAGTGCGAAGACCCATGCGCCCGCCATTCCCCGTTTGATCGTTCCCGACATAATCCACCCCTTTTGTTCGGCCGCCGCGATGAGCGAAGTTTTACTGACACTTTCCGGCAACAAAACCGCTAAAACTTTAGAGATCGCTTTCATGCTTAATTAAGTATGAATTTCAAGCTGGCGGCAGCCCTCACAATTTCCTTGCAAAGAAACCAACCGTCCGGTATGTTCCGAAACATGAAAAATGCACATGAACGTAAAAAGCAGCCTGAGATCGTGCGCCGCAGTCTTCTCGATTGCGCGGCGAAACTCGCTGCCGAACAGGGTGTTGCAGCACTTTCCGTGCAGGCGGTGGCGGATGCCGCCGGGGTGACGAAGGGCGGGTTGTTTCATCATTTCGCTTCCAAGCAGGCTTTGCTGGAGGCAGTGATGGCGGACCTTCTTTCGGCGCTGGACGCGGAAATCGATGCGCTCATCTCACAGGATTGTGAAGCTTACGGATGCTTCACGAGGGCCTATGTGAACGCGGTTTTCGCCGATCGCGACCGGGAATCAGGCAGGCAATGGGCGGCGTTATCGGTGTCGATGGTCGGTGAACCGTCGCTCAGGCGCATGTGGACCAGCTGGTTCGAAGGGCGTCTCATCCGTCATAAGGAAACGGATGAGGGGGTGGTATTGGAACTCGTAAGGCTTGCGGCGGACGGTATCTGGTTTGCCGATCTTCTGGCCGATGACGGCAGGGCAGGTGGCGACAGGGCGGCTCTCAGAGCCCGGATGATCGCGCAGACGAAAAAGGAAATGGAACAATGAACGCGGCAATCTTCACCTACGGGGCGCTCGTCGCGGCCATTGTCTGCGAGGTCATCGCCACCTCGTTCCTGCAGCAGTCGCAGCAGTTCACCCGGCTGTTGCCGACGGTGCTGATGGCGCTGTTTTACGGTGCGGCCTTTTATCTGCTGTCGTTCACGCTGCGGGCGCTGCCGGTCGGCGTGGCCTATGCGATCTGGAGCGGGCTCGGCATCGTGCTGATTTCCGGTATCGGTTATTTCGTGTTCCGCCAGGCGCTGGATATCGCCGCCGTGGTTGGTCTCGGGTTTATCGTGACGGGGGTGGTGATCGTCAACGTGTTTTCGAAGACGGTGGGGCATTGATAGGGCATCTCCACCTCATTCCTGTGCCTGTCACAGGAATCCAGCCGGCGCGCGTCTGCGCGACGGAAGGAGTCATTTCAGCCCAAGGACTTGGGCTGGCTGGATCCCTGTGACAAGCACAGGGATGAGGGAGGCAGCGTACGGGACTTTCTGAGACGCCGGCTCTGAGGCATCACCTCACCTGCTACAGCGTCACCATCAAGCCAGAACGCTGCGGTCCACATCCGTAATCAGCCGCTTGCCGCAAAGCGCCATGCTGACATCCATCTCCTTGCGGATGATCTCCAGCGCCGTCGTCACGCCCTGCTTGCCATCGGCACCGAGGCCATAAAGGAAGGGGCGGCCGATATAGGTGCCTTTAGCGCCGAGTGCGACGGCCTTCAGCACGTCCTGACCGGAGCGGATGCCGCCATCCATGTGCACCTCGACCCTGTCGCCGACGGCATCGACGATCTTCGGCAGCATGGCGATCGAGGAATGCGCGCCGTCGAGCTGGCGGCCGCCATGGTTGGAGACGATGATGGCGTCAGCGCCGGTATCGAGCGAGGCGCGTGCATCTTCCTCGTCAAGGATGCCCTTGAGGATGAGCTTGCCGCCCCAGCGCTGCTTGATCCATTCGACATCCTTCCACGACAGGCGCGGATCGAACTGCTCCGCCGTCCAGGAAGAGAGCGAGGAGAGGTCGGAGACATTCTTGGCGTGGCCGACGATGTTGCCGAAGCTGCGGCGCTTGGTGCGAGCCATGTCCATGCACCATTTCGGCCGGGTCGCCATCTGCCAGATATGTTTCGGGGTGAATTTCGGCGGTGCGGAGAGGCCGTTGCGCAGATCCTTGTGGCGTTGGCCGAGAATTTGCAGGTCGAGCGTCAGCACCAGCGCCGAGCAGCCGGCGGCCTTGGCGCGGTCGATGAGATTGTTGACGAAGTCCCGATCCTTCATCACGTAAAGCTGGAACCAGAAGGGTTTCGAGGTGACGGAAGCGACATCCTCGATGGAGCAGATGCTCATGGTGGAGAGCGTGAAAGGCACGCCGAATTCTTCGGCTGCTTTGGCGGCCAGCATTTCGCCATCGGCGTGTTGCATGCCGGTCAGTCCGGTGGGGGAGAGGGCTACCGGCATCGAAACCTTCTCGCCGACCATTTCGGTGGCAAGCGACCGGTCGGTCATATCCACCAGCACGCGCTGGCGCAGCTTTATCTTTGCAAAATCATCCTCATTGGCGCGGTAGGTGCCTTCCGTCCATGCGCCGCTATCGGCGTAGTCGAAAAACATTTTTGGCACACGGCGCTGAGCCTGTTGCTTCAGGTCCGCTATGGTCAGGATTTTGCCCATGGATAAAGCCTTCACATTTGAATGATGGCTTCACATAACATGAATGGGACGGCTGCGACATTAAAATCGACGGGGGTGATCACCAGAAAGCCCGCAAAAACAGCTCGGCTCCCAATAAAAGCAGGCAGATGAGGAACCAGCGCCGGAATGTTGCCGGGCTGACGATGTTACGGATCTTCTGGCCGAGCCACATGCCGAGAAGCGCGGGCAGCACGGCGAGTGCGGAAACCGACAGGTGCTCGACGCGGAAGGCGTTCTGATAGGCAAGGCCTGCGGCAAGCGCAATGGTCGAAACGGTGAAGGAAAGGCCGAGCGCTTGCACGAGATCGTTGCGGTTGAAACCGAGCGACTGGATATAGGGCACGGCGGGCACGACGAAAATTCCGGTGCCGCCGGTCAAAAGGCCCGTTATCAGTCCCATGACGGGAGAGAGTTTTGGTTCCAGCCTTGCCGGAATCGAGACCGGTCTGGCAAGCAGGCTGTAGGCTGCGTAAGCCGCAAGGCACAGGCCGAGTGCCGAGGTGGCCCAGACGCCGGTGCCCGCCGTCATCAGCCGGATGCCGATGAGTGTGCCGACCGCGATGGCGATCATCATCGGCCACAGCCGCTTCACGATGGCCCGAAAATCAGGCCCCGCCAGCAATTGCCAGATATTGGTGATGAAGGAGGGCAGGATGAGCAGCCCTGCGGCAATGACCGGGGGCATGAAGAGGCCGAGCACGCCCATGGCGACAGTGGGCAGCCCCATGCCGGTCACGCCCTTGACGATGCCGGCAACGATGAAGGTCGCGAGGATCATGAGCAGGGTGGTTGTGTCTAAGTTCGGCACCGGGCACTCCAGAGGTCATTCGCATTTCGGCCGGGTGATGCCAGCCAGTCATTTGAAGCGAGCGGGTGCGACACGGTTTCTTCTCCCCGCCGGGGAGAAGGTGGCCCGAAGGGTCGGATGAGGGGGCAACGTCGGTGATAAATCGAGAGCTGGCCCCCTCATCCCGCTGCCGCGGACTTCTCCCCGGCGGGGAGAAGAAACAAGCGGCACCCGCTCGATTTGATAGGCCACTGATACATGAGGCCATGAGCAAATGTTTCGGCCGCAGCCGAACTATGCAAGCGTGCTCTTCATCGCCCTGCCGGCCACATAGGTCTCAACCACCGTGCGATCGTCGCCCATGGTGAGCATCAGGAAGAGTTCTTCCGTCAGGCTGTTCACCACTTCCATCTTCAGCGCCATGGCGGGGGTGGAGGAAGCGTTCAGCACGGTGATGTCCGCGTCCGTGCCGGCCTCCAGCGTGCCGATGCGGTCGACCATCGAGAGGGCCTCGGCATTGCCGCGGGTCATCAGATACCAGCTTTCCAGCGGGTTGAGGCGCTCGCCCAGCAATTGCTGGATCTTGTAGGCCTCGTCCATGGTGCGCAGCATGGAATAGCTCGATCCGCCGCCGATGTCGGTCGCAACCGCGATGCGCACCGGCTTTTCACGCCGCTGCAGTTTTTTCATTGGGAACAGGCCGGAGCCGATGAAGAGGTTCGAGGTGGGGCAATGCACGGCCACCGCGCCGGTTTCCGAGAGTACGTCCGCCTCGCGCTCGGAGAGGTGGATGGCGTGGCCGAGCAGGGTCTTTTTTCCCATCAGTCCGTAGCGCACATAGATATCGGTATAGTCGGTCGCTTCCGGGTAAAGCTCACAGGTATATTTGATCTCGTTCAGATTTTCCGAGAGATGCGTCTGGATGAAGAGATCGGGAAATTCCTGCGCCAGCGCCTGGGCGGCTTCCATCTGCTTCGGGGTGGAGGTGATGGCGAAGCGGGGGGTGATGGCGACGTGGTTGCGGCCCTTGCCGTGCCAGTCGGCGATGACCTGGCGCGTCTCGTCATAGGAGGTTTCCGGCGTGTCCAGCAGGCCCTGCGGGGCGTTGCGGTCCATCATCACCTTGCCGCCCACCATCAGCATGTTGCGCTTCATGGCCTCAGTAAAAAAGGCGTCGGCGGAGGTCTTGTGCACGGAGCAATAGGCGGCGGCCGTGGTGGTGCCGTGGCGCAGAAGCTCGTCGTAGAAATGCGTGGCGATGCGCTGGGCATGGGCGCTTTCGACGAAACGGCATTCTTCCGGGAAAGTATAGGTGTTCAGCCATTCCAGCAGGTTGGCGGCATAGGAGCCGATGACCTGCATCTGCGGGAAATGCAGGTGCATGTCGATCAGGCCCGGCACGATGAGGTGCGGGCGGTGATCCTTTTCCTCGAGGTCTTCGGGGGCTTGCTTGCGGATATCGGCGTAGTCGCCGATGGCAGCGATCTTGCCGTCTTCGATCAGCAGGCCACCGTCTTCGATATAGAGATAACTTTGCGTATCGTCGATTGCGAGCGGCGCGCGGCGGAAGCTCAGCAGGCGGCCACGCAGCAGAACCATGCTCATTCAGTCTTTCCTTCGGCTTTTCCTGCCCCGGAAACCGCGCTTTCATACCAGGCGGTCAGCAGCTTGCGCTCATCCGGGGTGATGGCGGTGATGTTGCCGGGAGGCATGGCATGGCTGCGGCCGGCTTGCAAATAGATTTCACGAGCATGGGCGGCGATCTGCTCGTCGGTTTCGAGCTTCACCGATTTTGGCGTGAAGGGCACGCCTTCCCACACCGGCTCGGCCGCATGGCACATGGAGCAGCGGCCCTGAACCACATCGCGCGCCTTGGCGAAATGGGCGTCGGCAACGAATTGCTGCTGCATCGGCGAAAGTGTCGCCGCTTTCTGTTCTTCTTCGCCGGTCAGCACCTTCGGCACGGTGGAAAGCCACATGATGACGATGAAGATCAGCGCGGTCAGCAGCCAGGTCCATGTCGGCTTGCCCTTGCGGGCATGGGTGGTGTTGAACCAGTGGCGGATGGTGACGCCCATCAGGAAGACGAGTGCGGCGATGATCCAGTTAAACTGCGTGGCAAAGGCCAGCGGATAATGGTTCGACAGCATGAAGAAGATGACGGGCAGCGTCAGATAGTTGTTGTGCAGCGAGCGCTGCTTGGCGATGCGGCCATATTTCGGGTCCGGCGTGCGCCCGGCGATCAGGTCGGCCACGACGATCTTCTGGTTGGGGATGATGATGAAAAACACATTCGCCGACATGATGGTGGCGGTGAATGCACCGAGATGCAGGAAGGCGGCGCGGCCGGTGAAGACCTGCGTATAACCCCATGCCATCGCCACCAGCGCGACATAGAGCACGATCATCAGGCCCCAGGTATTGTTGCCGAACGGCGATTTGCAGAGGAAATCGTAAAACAGCCAGCCGATGGCAAGCGAAGCGAGCGACAGACAGATGGCCTGGAACTGGGTGAGCGCCAGCACGGAATGATCGATGAGGAAGAGATCCGCGCCGCCATAATAAACGATGCAGAGCATGGCGAAGCCGGACAGCCAGGTGACGTAGCTTTCCCATTTGAACCATGTCAGGTGCTCGGGCATCTGGGCAGGCGCAACCAGATATTTCTGGATGTGATAAAAGCCGCCGCCATGCACCTGCCATTCCTCGCCATAGGCCCCCGGCGGCAGATGCGGCCGTTTGACCAGCCCGAGATCGAGCGCGATGAAATAGAAGGATGAGCCGATCCAGGCGATGGCGGTGATGACGTGGAGCCAGCGGACGGCAAAGGCCATCCATTCCCACGCAATGGCATATTCGTACATGCGGTTCCCCTGATCCTTGTGCAGCGCACCTTGCGAGAAATTTGACCTTTAGGAAAGGGAAAAGCAGAGGGCAGGCGGCGATTGTTCACAATCTGACGCCTTTGTGTCCGCAATCTCAGTTGAGTTCGCCCGTGTATGTGGGTTGGCCCGGTAAAGTTGCAGCCGCTCATTCCTGTCGCATAGTTTGTGCTTAGCTGGCTAACGCGACTCAGCTATTATCCTTTGTGCAGTCTGCCGATGTGCTAAAATATAAGGCTGCGGAGTCCTGCGGGGCGCCTTGCCGGAAATCCATTCCGGTTTTACGCCGATGCGCAGGGCTTCCATGACATGTTTCGCTGGCGGTTCTTCCGAAAGCGGGCGCTGCGAACCCTGGGTGGGGGCAGATCAGGGGGCAGGTATCGCAGTTCCCGGTGCCGTTGTGTCCGGGTGGGTGTTGATGTGAAATTTGAATAAAGGGACGCAATGATCTTCCGGCAGCCGCCGTTGTTTCAACGGAGACCATGCCGATGCGCCTTGTTCTGACGGTCCTCTTCTTATCTCTGGCGTTCAGCGCCACCGCGCTTGCCCATGAATCCCACAAGGGGTTCAAATATGAAAGCTATTGCTGCAATGGCGACGCCGAAACCGGCGACTGCCAGATGATTCCCACGCGCAGTGTTCGTGTCACGCCTGACGGTTACGAGGTCTCGCTCGCACCCGGCGATCACCGCATGGTCACCCGACGCCATGTCTTCAACTGGTCGCAGCGCGAGGCAAGACGATCCGAGGACGGCGAATATCATCTCTGTCTGTTTCCGGATGAGGACACGCCGCGCTGTTTTTATGCGCCGGACATGGGGTTTTGAGGCAGTTGCTGCGGCCGGCTTTCCTCGATCCGCTTCAATATCCAGTCGCGGAACAGCCTGATCTTGCGAATGTTCCGGCGGTTTTCGGGGTAGACCAGCCAATAGTTCTTGCCTTCGCTGCTGAGGTGCTCGAAGGGTTGATAAAGGCGGCCGAGCGCAATCTCATCGGCATAGAGCTCAGGGGTGAGCATGGCCACCCCCTGGCTGGCAATTGCGGCGGCGGCTTCGAAGGCCTGCACATTGAGGCGGCTGCGGGGATAACGGTCGAGGCCGGGATTTTCAACACCCACTTCCCGAAACCATTGGCTCCACCAGATATCGCCGGGATCGATGATGCGCAGGCGCAGCAGGTCTTCCGGCTTGTGCAATCCGCCGATGCTGTCGGCAAGGCCCGGATGCAGCATCGGCGTATAAACGCCGCGCAGCAGTTGATGATAGATCAGCCCTTTGCCGTTATCTTTGCTCCAGCGAATGGCGACATCGCAGTCCGACTGGGAAAAATCGATCAATGCGCTTGATGTGTCGAGCCGCACGGCAATCGAGGGATGTTCGAGCTGGAAAGCACCCAGATGCCGCGAAAGCCAGCGTGAGGCGAAGGTAGCGGTGGAATGGATTGTCAGGGTCGCGTCGGACGTGTCGCGCACATTGTCCACGGCCTCCCGCAGATTGTTGAAGGCTTCCGCGACTTTCGGCGCGAGTTTCTGCCCGGCCTCGGTCAGCGAGACCTGCCGCGCCTTTCTGATGAAGAGCGGCTCGCCGATATTCTCCTCCAGCAGCTTCACCTGATAGCTCACCGCCGTCTGCGTCATGCCCAGCTCTTCGCCGGCCTTGGTGAAGCTCAGATGCCTTGCGGCAGCTTCGAACACCCGCAGGGCGTTCAGGGGAAACTGGCGGGACATTTTCATGGATAAGTTCTCTTTATGCCAATTGCCGAAGGTTTCATTGGTTTTTCTCCGGAAAACAGAGCATTTTTAGCTCAATTCATCAACTGAGCTTCTGACATTTTTGAATGGAGACGAACATGCGCACAGCACTCTTGCGCGCGTGGTCCCGCCTGCGTGCGGGCCTGCGGACAGCGGAACGGTTTACCCTTGAAAGCCTCGCACCGGACAATCTGGCGGATGAAAGCCTGCCGGACGGGCTCAGGCGTGATCTTGGCCTTGAGGATGGCCGTGTCGATTTTCGCTGCGACGGATTTCGGCAGCGGAAAATGCTTGCAACAACTCGGCTGCCACAAGGGCCGCTATGATCGCAGGCCGCTTGTCCCTGACGCTGTTGCCGCCGATGGGCAGGATGAGCTTTGCAAGGCGGGACATGGGCTCTCCCTCCCGCTCCAGCCAATGGGCGAAGGTGGCGCGTTTGGTCTTCGAGCCGATCATGCCGACATAGGCGAGATCGTCGCGGGCGAGCGCTTCCTTCGCGATGAGGAAATCGAGCGCGTGATCGTGGGTGACGATGATGGCCGCCCCGTTTGCCGGGATTTTCGCGACGAGCGCCTCCGGCATGGGGGTCAGCACGGATGCGATCTTCACTGGAAGATCGTGCAGCTCGTTTTCCCGCGTTTCCACGATTGTCAGGGTCAAGGGCAGGAGGGACAGCGCCTCGGCCAGCGCCTTGCCGACATGGCCCGCCCCGAAAATGAAGACGGCCGGCTGCTGCTCGGCCTCGCCCTTCACTCTCGCTTCCAGCGCTGCCGTGATTTCCGCGGTTATCAGCCGGAACCGGAGCAGGGTGCGGCCGCCGCAGCACTGGCCGATTTCCGGGCCCAGCGGAATATCCATGCGGTCTTCGGTAGCACCGCTCCGCAGCATGGCTCGGGCGTGGTCTATGGCCATATATTCGAACTGCCCGCCGCCAATGGTTTCCCACAGGCCGTCTTGCGAGACCAGCATGAAGGTTCCGGCCTCACGCGGGGAGGACCCTTTCACGGCCTCGATTTCCACGAGGATCGTGGCTGGATATTGCGTGAGGAAGCTGGAGAGGGAAGTCATGGGTCTCCCCTCACACCTTCTTCAGCCGTTCCACCGCCATCAGAACCCGTTCGGGCGTTGCCGGTGCATCGAGGCGCGGGCAGACCTTGTAGTCGGCGACGGAGGCGACGGCCATGGAGAGGGCTTCGAGAACCGAGATCGCCAGCATGAAGGGCGGTTCGCCCACGGCCTTGGAGCGGCCAATGGTGGGTTCGGCATTTTCCGCCCATTCCGCCAGCTTGACGTTGAAATTCTTCGGCCGGTCGGAGGCGAGCGGGATCTTGTAAGTGGAGGGAGCATGGGTGCGCAGCCGGCCCTTGCCATCCCACCACAATTCTTCCGTCGTCAGCCAGCCCATGCCCTGCACGAAGGCGCCTTCCACCTGACCGATATCGATGGCCGGGTTCAGCGACTTGCCGACATCGTGGAGGATATCGGTGCGTTCCATCATATATTCGCCGGTCAGCGTATCGATCGACACTTCCGAGCAGGCCGCGCCATAGGCGAAATAATAAAACGGCGTGCCACGGCCGGCGGCGCGGTCCCAGTGGATTTTCGGCGTCTTGTAAAAACCGGCGGCGGAAAGCTGCACGCGGGCGAAATAGGCCTTTTTGATGAAATCATTGAAGGCGATTTCCTCAAGGCCGATGCGCACCCGGTTCGGCAGGAAGACGACTTCCTCTTCCGGCACGTTCCAGTTCTCGGCGGCGAATTTGACAAGCCTTTCGCGGATCTGGCGGGCGGCGTCATAGGCCGCCATGCCGTTAAGGTCCGTACCGGAGGAGGCGGCGGTGGCCGAAGTGTTCGGCACCTTGCCTGTGGTCGTTGCGGTAATTTTCACCCGGCCGATATCCACCTGGAAGGCATCGGCCACCACCTGCGCCACCTTGGTATAAAGGCCCTGGCCCATTTCGGTGCCGCCATGGTTCAGGTGGATGGAGCCGTCATTGTAGATATGCACCAGCGCGCCCGCCTGATTGAAGGCGGTCATGGTGAAGGAGATGCCGAATTTGACGGGGGTGAGCGCGATGCCCTTGCGGATGATCGGGCTCGTTTTGTTGAACTCGATGATCGCCTCGCGTCGCGCGCGATAGTCGCTGGAGGTTTCCAGCTCCTCGACGATGCGGGCGATGATGTTGTCCTCGACCTCCTGATGATAGGGCGTCGTGGTGCGGCCAGAGCCGGTCTCGCCGTAGAAATTCAGCTTGCGGATATCGAGTGGGTCCTTGCCCACCGCATAGGCGATTTCCTCGATGAAACGTTCCGCGCCGAGCATGCCCTGCGGGCCGCCGAAACCGCGAAAGGCGGTGTTGGAGACGGTGTGGGTTTTCAGCGGCCGCGAGGTGAGGTGCACATGCGGATAGAAATAGCTGGAATCGGCGTGGAACAGGGCGCGGTCCGTGACCGGGCCGGACAAATCGGAGGAAAAACCGCAGCGCGCAGCATAGGTGGCGTCGACGGCGTGGATACGGCCTTCCTCATCGAAACCCAACTCGTAATCGACGCGGAAATCGTGGCGTTTGCCGGTGGCCGTCATGTCCTCGTCGCGGTCGGGGCGGATTTTCACGGCCCGGTTCAGCTTCTTGGCGGCGATGGCGCAGAGGGCGGCGAACTGGTTGCCCTGCGTTTCCTTGCCGCCGAAACCGCCGCCCATGCGGCGCACCTGCACCGTAACGGCATTGGACGGCACCTGTAGCATATGGCTGACAATGTGCTGGATTTCGCTCGGATGCTGGGTGGAGCTCCACAGCGTTACCTCGTCATCCTCGCCCGGCACGGCCATGGCGATGTGACTTTCGAGATAAAAATGCTCCTGTCCGCCGATCCGCATGGTGCCGGTGAGACGGCGGGGCGCGACATCCATTTCCAGCTTGGCATCGCCACGCTTGAGTGTCATCGGATCGATGACCAGCGCGCCGCCATTTTCAATCGCCGTGTCGATATCGGTGAAATGCGGCAGGTCCTTATAGGTGATCTTCGCCTTGCGGGCCGCCTTTCTGGCGATATCGCGGGTTTCGGCAAAAACCGCGAAGATCGGCTGGCCGTGGAATTCCACCTTGGTTTCGGCAAGCAGCGGCTCGTCGTGACGGCCGCCGGAAGAGATGTCGTTTTCGCCGGGCACGTCCTTGGCAACCATGACCCAGAGCACGCCGGGTGTTTTTTCGACTTCCGAGAGGTCCATCGAGACGATTTCGGCATGTGCCCGGTCAGCAAGGCCGAGAGCGCCGTGGATCAGTCCGGCGGGTTCGGGAATATCGTCGATATATTCGGCGCTGCCGGTCACATGCTTATGGGCGGAATCGTGCCGGAGCGAAGCGTGCATCGGGCCGTCGATTTCGGTTTTGGTCTTGTCGAAGCTTGTGGTGTCCATGGTTCAAGCTCCTCCTTGGTGAATTACGGCACATGACAGCGATAATAGTCCCTCATTCCTGTGCTTGTCACAGGAATCCAGCCAGCCCAAGTCTTTGGGCTGAAAAGAGTCTTTCGCCGCGCAGACGCGCGTCGGCTGGATTCCTGTGACAAGCACAGGAATGAGGGAGGGTGCGGGTGTCGCCATCGCCATCATCACGCCTCCTCCAGCGAGAAACGGCTGAGTTCCTGTTTTTGCCCCGAAGTCTCGAGGAAAAACCGCGTCAGCAGGTTCTTGGCCGTCAGTTGCCGATATTCGGCAGTCGCCCGCCAGTCGGTCAGCGGGGTAAAGTCCTCGTCCAGCACATCGCGCGCCGCATCGATCGTTTCTTGGCGCCAGGGCTTGCCGAGAAGCGCCGCCTCCAGATGCGCGGCGCGTTTGGGCGTGCCGGCCATGCCACCGAAGGCGATGCGGATGTCTTCGACCGCGCCGTCGGCATCGAGCGTCAGGTTGAAGGCGCCGCAGAGCGCGGAAATATCCTCGTCGCGCCGTTTGGAAATCTTGTAGACGGCATAGAGGCTTTCCGGCTTCCGGAACGGAATGAAGAGCTTTTCGACGAATTCGCCGCTTAGCCGGTCCTGTTTGCCGTAATCGATGAAATAGCTTTCCAGCGGCAGGCTGCGGTTGCCGGAGGAGGAGCGCAGGGTCAGCGT
The DNA here is from genome assembly GCF_005144435.2 of Agrobacterium leguminum. Lineage (NCBI taxonomy): Bacteria > Pseudomonadati > Pseudomonadota > Alphaproteobacteria > Hyphomicrobiales > Rhizobiaceae > Agrobacterium > Agrobacterium leguminum. The sequence continues at coordinate 2,028,538 of NZ_CP120211.1, read as the reverse complement.
CGCGCCGAGTGCGATCAGCGCCGGCGGCGTATCGCCGATGGGCGAACCGTTGGCGATATTGCCGCCGATGGTGCCCATATTGCGCACCTGCTCGCCGCCGAGGCGGTCGAACAGCCGGGCAAGCGGCGGGAAGTGTTCCGCAATGGTCTTGAAGGCCTGGCTGTAGGTGACGCCGGCGCCGAGTGTCACGCCGTCCTCATCCACGGCGATGGTTTGCAGATCCCCGAGATTGTTGATGAAGATCACCGGGTTCAGCGCCCGCATCTGCTTCGTCACCCACAGGCCGACATCGGTGGAGCCAGCAACGATGGTTGCCTTTGGTTCAGCAGCGTAAATCTCGGTCAGTTCGGCCAGTGTCGCCGGAATGATGGTGCGGTCCTCGCCTTGGGTGACGATGATCGTCTCATTGGCGCGGATCGCCCAGAGCCTTGCCATGATATCGGTGCGGTCCCGTTGCAGCGGGTCGAAGAGGGCGCTCGGGCGGGCAGCGGCGATTTTTTCGGCGGCGCGCACGATCGGCTCATAACCCGTGCATCGACAGAGATTGCCTTGCAGCGCTTTTTCGATGTCGGCGCGGCCGGGATTTTCACTGGCAAGCCAGAGGCCGTAAAGCGACATGATGAAGCCCGGCGTGCAGAAACCGCATTGCGAGCCGTGGAAATCCACCATCGCCTGCTGCACGGGGTGCAGCGTACCGTCGCGCGCGGCCAGATGCTCGACCGTCACGATATGGGTGCCGTGCAGCGAACCTAAAAAGCGGATGCAGGCATTGACGCTTTCATAACGCAGCGAGCCATCCAGCAGCCGCCCGACCAGCACCGTGCAGGCGCCACAGTCGCCTTCGGCGCAACCTTCCTTGGTCCCGGTCAACCGCTTGCTGATGCGGAGATAATCGAGAAGCGTGTCTGTCGGTCCGAAATCCTTCAGCGAGATGGTTTCGCTGTTGAGGATGAAGCTGATCGCGTCGTTCATGCAATGCCCTGCTTTTTTTGACCGGCTGCCGAGCCGGTTTCTTGTCATTGTCCCTGCGCATCATATGCACGCCCGCAGGCGTATATCGATTTCCGTTTTGGCAATTCATTGTTTCCAAAACGGAAAGAAAATTCGGCAATTATTGCGCCGTCCAGCCGCCATCAACGGAAATATGGGTGCCGGTGATGTTGCTTGCGGCATCGCTTGCCAGAAACAGTGCGGCGGCGGCGACGTCATCGACGGTGACGAACTGCTTGGTCGCCTGCAGCTCCAGCATCACGTCGTTCTTCACCGCCTCTTCGCTGATGCCGCGCACCTTCGCCATTTCCGGTATCTGCTTTTCGACAAGCGGGGTGAGCACATAACCCGGACAGATGGCGTTAACAGTAACCCCGGTCTGCGCAAGTTCGAGCGCTGCCGTCTTCGTCAGTCCCATGATGCCGTGCTTGGCCGCCACATAGGCCGATTTGAACGGCGAGGCGACGAGACCGTGGGCGGATGCGATGTTGATGATACGGCCTTTACCGGCCTTCTTCATCAGCGGTATCGCAGCGCGCATGGTATGGAAGGAACTGGTCAGATTGATGGCGATGATCCAGTCCCATTTCTCCGGCGGAAATTCCTCGATGGGTGCGATATGCTGGATGCCGGCATTGTTGACGAGCACATCCACCGAACCGAGTTTTTCGTGCGAGGATTGAATGAGATCGGCGATCTCATCCGGTTTCGTCATATCCGCGGGGTGATAAAGCACGCGCCCGCCGCTTTCCGCTTCCAGCAAAAGGCGCAATTTTTCGATCTCGTCCTCATCGCCGAAACCGTTCAGCACAATATTGGCGCCCTCCCGCGCAAATCGCTGCGCAATCGCAAGGCCGATACCGCTTGTAGAGCCCGTCACGATAACTGTCCGATGCATGCTTTCCCCTTTTTGCATTACTTCGCACATGTTTAAGCAAGGTATGCCCAAAGGGGGCGGGCTGGCAATCGCCATTTCGGGCGCCATTTAAGGGGAGCACGGTTGCGCGGTGAAACGGGCCGCGCCCATCCATTTTTCCGAAGCTAAGCATCCAGATTTTGCGCCAGATTCTGCATTTGCCTGCGGAGGCTTCCGTCCCTATCTCTGAGACAAGCAAACAGAGGTATCATCTATGGAACTCGGTCTTTACACATTCGCGGATGTCAATCCCAACCCCGCCGATGGCCGTGGGCCGGAAGGCGCGCGCCGGCTGCGGGAACTCATCGAAGAGATCGAGCTTGCCGATCAGGTCGGGCTCGATGTCTTTGGCCTCGGGGAGCATCACCGTCCGGATTATGTCGTCTCCTCGCCCTCCACCGTTCTCGCGGCGGCGGCGGTGAAGACGAAGAATATCCGCCTGACGAGCGCCGTTTCGGTTTTGAGTTCGGACGATCCGGTGCGGGTGTTCCAGCAGTTTTCGACCGTCGATCTTCTCTCGAACGGCCGCGCCGAGATCATGGCCGGGCGCGGGTCCTTCATCGAATCCTACCCGCTGTTCGGTTACGATCTCGAGGATTACGACGTGCTCTTTGCCGAAAAGCTCGATCTGCTTTTGGCGCTGCGGGAGCAGGAAATCGTGACCTGGTCCGGCACCAAGCATCCCGCCATTAACGGGCGTGGCGTTTATCCGCGGCCGCTGCAGGACCGTCTGCCGGTGTGGATCGCGGTTGGCGGCACGCCGCAATCGGTGGCGCGGGCAGGCGCCATGGGTCTGCCGGTGGCGCTTGCCATCATCGGCGGTGAATATCGCCGCTTTGCGCCGCTGTTCGATCTCTATCATGAGGCTGCGCGCCGCGCCGGGCAGGAAAAGACCAAGCTGCGCACCAGCATCAATGTGCACGGCTTCATTGCCGACACCACCGACAAGGCGGCGGACCAGTTTTACGGCCCGCAGGCGGAGGTGATGAACCGCATCGGCCGCGAACGTGGCTGGGGGCCGACGAACCGCGCGCATTTCGACGCCGCACGCGGGCCGGAGGGCAATCTCTTCCTCGGTGAGCCGGAACTGGTGGCGGAAAAGATCATCAAGGCGCATGGCGTGTTCAGGAATGACCGCTTCCTGCTGCAGATGGCCATCGGCCTGATGCCGCACGATCAGATCATGCGCGGCATCGAGCTTTATGGTACGAAAGTCGCCCCGATCGTCAGAAAAGAATTGACGGGGAGCGCCGATCCGGTGAAAGCCACGGCCTGATGATTGCCAAGGCGGGCGTTTTGAGACCCGCCATACAGAACGACGGACAGAGACATGGTCATTTCCACCGAAGAAGAACTGGTTCTGCTGAAGGACATCGGCCGTTTATGCGCCGTCGCGATGCAGACCATGGCGGACGCGCTGGAACCCGGCATCACCACGGCCGAGCTGGATGCCATCGGCCGCAAGGTGCTGGAAGACAATGGAGCGCAATCGGCGCCGGAATTCTGCTACAAGTTTCCCGGCGCGACCTGCATCAGCGTCAATGAGGAAGTGGCTCACGGCATTCCGGGCCCGCGCATCATCAAGGCGGGTGATCTCGTCAATATCGATGTCTCGGCGGTGAAGAACGGCTTTTTCGGCGATACCGGCTCGTCTTTCGCCGTGCCGCCGGTGAAGAAGGACATCGAGCGCCTTTGCCGCGATGGCAAGCGCGCCATGTGGACGGGCCTGCAGCAGGTGAAGACCGGCCGGCCTTTCGCCGATATCGGCAATGCCATCGGCGCTTTTGCCAAGAAGAACCGCTATACGCTCATCACCAATCTCGCCAGCCACGGCATCGGCCGCTCGCTGCACGAAGAGCCGAAGGAACTGGCGACCTGGCCGGACAAGGACGAGCGGCGCATCATGCAGGAAGGCATGGTGTTCACCGTCGAGCCGTTTCTCTCGACGGGCGCCTATTGGGCCGAAGATGGCGATGACGATCCCTGGACACTCTATAGCGATCCGAGCGCGCCGACGGTGCAGTATGAGCATACCGTGGTTGCGACCAAGAACGGGCCGCTGGTGCTGACGCTGGCTGAGTGAGGAGAGCATTGCAGACGTTTGCGATGCCCAGGCGTATAGCCCGCCTAGCAGTGCGGACTTGCCGTATTCAAAACTCTTCCATCTCCTCATCCCTGTGCTTGTCACAGGGATCCAGCCAGCCCAAGTCCTTGGGCTGAAAGGAGTCTTTTCGCCGCGCGGACGCGCGTCGGCTGGATTCCTGTGACAAGCACAGGAATGAGGGTTGGAGGGCGCGGCGCGGTATCCTTCACCTTAGGTCTTGCACCGATAACGACCGCTTATAACGCCGATCAAAATAACTCGCTTGTCCCTTATCCGCCCCGTTGCGATAAGCCATGCATGAGCATCGACAAGCCACTTTCCGCCAAACATCTGACCGCACTCGGATTTTCCGGGGCGCTGATGATGGCCTCCGCCATGGGTTTCGGCCGCTTTTCCTTCACCCCCATTCTGCCCGGCATGATGGCGGATGTTCCGCTTTCGGCGGGGGATGCGGGGATCGTGGCGGCGGGTAACTTCGCCGGTTATCTGGCCGGGGCGGTTCTGGCGGCCTATTCGTGGGGTTCGGGGCGGGAACGGCTGGTGGCGCTTTGCGGCCTGTTTTCCACCGGGGCATTGTTACTTGCCATGGCGGCTTTCAATTCCGTCGCGGCTTTCACCGTCATCCGGTTTCTGGCCGGTGTCGCGAGCGCACTGACCATGATCTTCACCTCGCAGATCGTTATCGGCCATGCCGTCAAGGCGGGCAGGGACAGTGTTCAGGCGCTGCATTATGGCGGCGTCGGTGCGGGCATCGCGATCTCCTCGCTTGCGGTCTATCTGATCGGCGTCGTTTTTGACGGCGGCGGTTCCTCATGGCGGGAGGAGTGGATCGCAGGTGCCGTCTTTTCCTTCATCACATTCATTCTCGTCTGGCGGGTGCTGCCCGCAGGCCCGCCGCGACATGCATCCTCGGTGGCGGAGCCGCCGCTCAACTGGACGCGGCCGCTCTTCCTGACGACGCTGGCCTATGGGCTTTTCGGCTTCGGTTACGTCATCACCGCCACCTTCATCGTGGCGATTGCCCGCATGGCCGCCGCCGGTGCTTTCGTGGAGTTTCTGGCCTGGTTCATCACCGGCTGCGCCGCCGCCATTTCGCTTTTCCTCTGGAAACCGGTCTTGAAATCGCAGGGGTTGAAACGCGCCTTCGTCATCGTTCTTGCCGTCGAAGCCGTCGGTGTTTTCGCTTCCGTCATGCTGCCGCCGGTGCCGGGTGTTCTCGCCGGAGGCCTGCTTCTCGGGCTGACCTTCATGGTCATCACCGCTTATGGCCTGCAGCTCGGCCGGGAATTTGCCGGGCCGAGCCCGCGTCGCGCCTTTGCGCTGATGACGGCCGCTTTCGGCACGGGCCAGATTGTCGGGCCGCTTGCCGCCGGCTGGATTGCCGAGGCGACGGGAAGTTTTACCGCGCCCAGCATTCTCGCTTCCGCCGTGCTTGTCGTCAGCATTCTGCTGATGCTGCCGGTGCTCGCGACGGAGCGGCGGCGCTAGGCTGCGGCTGTCTTTTCCTGCCTTTCATCCGGTGTTTTCGGTGGCCATCACCCGCCATCTGCGCCTTACATCTTGTTAAGGTCAGCGCTTCTTCATTGCTGTGCACAAATTTCTGCCCTAGGTTCGGGCCAATAAGTGCTTCGCCAATAGTGGCTGATTTCAAACGCGCGTGAGTTCGAAACGTGTTTCATTCCTTCTTTCCCAAACCGAAAATCTTCTTCACGTCGGCCATTATCTGGGCTTTTTTCGCAATTCTCGGATGGTACTTCATCGTTGAAGGATTAGGTCGGTCTTGGGGCTATGTAATGCCTGAACAGGAACCCTACGATCTCAGCTACTTCCTGGTGCCGGCTAACCTGTTCTTTTACGCCTATCTCGCATTGTGTCTGGCGGCGTTCGGCGGCGTGTGGACCGTTATCGCCAAGGATCACCCCTGGAAATTCTGGTCCATCTGGGGATCTTTGCTGATTATCGCGGTGACCTATTTCGGCGTTCAGATTTCCGTCGTCATCAATAATTTCCGGCGGCCTTTCGGCGACCTTTTGCAAAATGCCCTGTCGAAACAGCCGGGCATCGAGGTCTGGGATTTTTACAGCCTCCAGATCGTCTTTGCCAAGATCGCCTTTCTCAGCATGGCCGTTTCGATCCTGACGGATTTCTTCACCAGCCATTATATCTTCCGCTGGCGCACCGCGATGAACGACTTCTACATGTCCAAATGGGAAAAGCTGCGCCACATCGAAGGTGCCTCCCAGCGCGTTCAGGAAGATACGATGCGGTTCTCCTCGACGCTCGAAGGGTTGGGCATCACGCTCATCAATTCGGTAATGACGCTCGTCGTCTTCCTGCCGATCCTGTTTGCGCTGTCGTCCTATGTCTCCGAATTGCCGATCCTCGGTGAAGTGCCGCATGCGTTGTTCTGGCTGGCAATCGTCTGGTCCATCTTCGGTACGGTGCTTCTGGCGACAGTCGGCATCAAACTGCCCGGCCTGAACTTCCGCAACCAGCGTGTGGAAGCCGCCTACCGCAAGGAGCTTGTCTATGGCGAGGACCACGCCGACCGCGCCCAGCCGCCGACAGTCAAGGAGCTTTATTCCAATGTGCGGAAAAACTATTTCCGCATGTACTGGCACTATCTCTATTTCAACGTCGCACGGTATTTCTACATTCAGGCCGATGCGGTGTTCCTGCTTCTGATGCTCGTTCCGACCATCGTGGCGGGCAAGATCACCTACGGTATCTACCAGCAGATCGCCACGGCCTTCGGTCAGGTCAGCAATTCGTTCCAGTATCTGGTCAATTCATGGACGACGATCATCGAGCTGCTTTCCATCCACAAACGTCTTGTGGCCTTCGAGGCCGCGATCGACGACAAGCCCCTGCCGGATATCGACGAGCGTTACCTCCAGCGGGAAGCGGAAGCCGGAGAACTGGCGGCTAACAAGCCCTGACGAAAAAAGGCGGTCGATTGGCCGCCTTCAGGTCTTGAGCACGTCCTACGGAGACGTGAACTGTCTCATCCGCACCCGTCACCCCGGACTAGATCCGGGGTCTAGCGCGATCAAGTCCTTGATCGCAAAAGACTCTTATCACGGCGCAGACGCGCCGTGGCTGGATGCCGGGTCATCCTGGGCTTGTTCCGGGGACCGGCATGACGGAGTAGGGGTGTTCGACCTTTGTCACGAACAGGAGAGTATGAGGAAGTTTACCCCTCGGTCTTCTGCTTCTTCCGCGCCTCGATCATCGGCATCGCCTCGGCATAGCTCACACAGGCGACATCCTGCCTGCCGCAGACTTCGCGCAGCAGCCGCTCATAGGCATTCCAATAGGCGCCGCCATTCATCTTCACGAAGTGAAAGCCCATCTGCAGCGGAATGCGCTCGCCATTATATTGCCTGTCGAATGCATTGCGGAAGGCCGTATAGGCGCGCTCCTCGAATTCTTTCGAACGATCCGGCGTCTCGACGCCGATGGAGTGGCGGATGAAGAGATTGTAGTCCATGGCGATGATCGGGCGGTTGCCCGGACCTTCGGGAATGAGCGGCAGGCCGAAATGCTCTATGCCGTCGCGCTCCACCGGCCATTCCGGCCCCTTGGTGATGCTGGTGGCGTCATAAACGAAACGGTGCTTTTTCTGCGCTTCGGTCAGCGCCGGCCCCTGCGAGAGATAGGGCGCGCGAAAACCATCGATCTTTTTCACCATCTCGCGCCAGCCTTCAGGTTCCTCGCCCTTCTTGCCGATCATCTGCCAGGCGTTTTCCAGCGTGCTGGTGAAGGTGGTGAATTCGCCGTCCCATTGTTCGGCGGTCCATTGCCCGCCATCGAAATGGCCGCAGGTGTGGTTGCCGATCTCGTGACCTTCGCGATAGGCCGCCCAGATGTTCCTCAGCCTTGCCTCCACCTCTTCGGGTGACTGGCCGAAACCGACATTGGAACGACCCGCCTTCTGGCCGGGTCCCTGATAGGTCTTGGCGCTGGTCTTCCTGTCCATCACCAGCGTGCAGGCTAGGAAATAGGTGAAATGCGCGCCGACTTGCTTGCCTGTCGCGCGGCTTCTTTCCCACAGCGTATTGTCGCCCGCACCGTCGAAGGACACGATGACGAGCTGCTTCGGCTTCTCAGCCTCTTCGGCAAAAGCGGGAAGGGCGGTAAGAAGCGACAGGGAAAAGGCGGCAAGTGAGCGAAACATCAGTTATCCGTCATATGAAACACCGTGGCCTTTTGCGGGTGGAATAAGGCGAAGCTTTGAATAGTCTGGCGTTTTCGTGACTTTCGGCCTAATTCCTGTTCTCAACTGCGGTGATAGGGCCGCTTCGTTCCACCGGGGGACCGTGTTCCATGCTTTTTCTCGCACTCTGTCTTGCCTTGTTCCTGCTGACGCATCTTTTGAAGGTGGTCGCACCGCAATTTCGCGCGCGGATGATCGCGACGATGGGGGAAGGGCCTTTCAAGGGCGTCTATTCCCTCGTCAGCCTCATCACGCTCGGCCTCGTCATCTATGCCTTCGGTGAAGCGCGGCAGGAAACCGGAATGTTGTGGTATCCGCCGGTCTGGATGAGCCACATTGCCGTGACCCTGATGCTGCCGGCGATGATCTGTCTTATCGCCAGCCTCATCCCGGCTGGCCACATTGCGACGAAGACGAAACATCCGCTCATCCTCTCGGTCAAGATCTGGGCGCTTGCGCATCTTCTGGCCAATGGTGAGACGTCTTCGATCCTTCTTTTCGCATCGTTCCTTGCCTGGGGCGTGGTGATGCGGATTTCGCTGAAGCGCCGGGAACGGGCGGGCGAAAAAGTGGTCCGGGACTTCGTTTCAGGCCGCTACGATCTGGTGGCCATTGTCGGCGGCATCGTCCTGTGGGGTGCTTTCATTCTGAAACTGCACGAATGGTTGATCGGCGTTCAGCCCATCGTCCTGTAGGAAATCAACGTTTCCCCCTTACATATCAGGCAAAATAGGCTAGAAGGCCGACCATGACCCGGTCGGCCTTGCTTTTGCTGACCCGGGTAAGCGGCTTGGTATGTCCGCGAACGGATGGATCGGCGACGATCTCCGCGCGGGTAACGGAGAATTTGATGGCAAACGAAAATGATACCTTTATCCGCGAAGTGAACGAGCAGATCCGTTCCGAGCAGCTGTCGCGCTTCTGGGGCCGTTACGGTATCGTGGTCGTGGGTGCGGCCGTTCTCGTGGTTCTCGGCGCCGCCGGCGCCGGTATCTACGAATACTGGAACACCAGCCGCGCTTCCAATTCCGGCGACCAGTTCCTTGCGGCGCTGAAGCTCGCTTCGGACAACAAGACGGATGAGGCGCTGAAGGCCTTCGCCGATCTCGAAACCTCCGGTCATGGCAATTATCCGGTTCTGGCGAAGTTCCGTTCCGCGACGCTGCTGTCGCAGAAGGGTGATGCGGCCGGCGCTATCGCCGCCTTCACCGCCATCGGCAACGATACGTCCGCGCCGCAGGTTTTCCGCGATACCGCCAAGGTGCGCGCGGCCTGGCTGCTGGTGGATAACGGCACCTATGATCAGGTCGTCGCACTGGCTGAGCCGCTCAGCACTGAGGGCCAGACCATGCGTGCTTCCGCCCGCGAAGCTCTGGGTCTCGCCGCCTACAAGGCTGGCGATTTCGCCAAGGCCAAACAATGGTTCGAGCAGATCGTCAGTGACACACAGGCGCCGCGCAACGTGACGAACCGCGCGCAGATCATGCTCGACAATATCACCGCTTCGGGCAAAGCTGCCTAACACGGCTGCCCGACAAAGATCGCGCCGGCATTCTCCGCATTGCCAAAGCGATCCAACTCATTATTTTACGCATGTCCTTTGCCCAAAACAGGTAACGTTTTGGGCAGACGTGCTTTAAGGAACCAGGATCAATGAGCTTCACCGTCGCCATAGTCGGGCGCCCTAATGTCGGCAAGTCCACGCTTTTCAACCGTCTCGTCGGAAAGAAGCTGGCGCTGGTGGACGATACGCCGGGTGTGACCCGCGACCGCCGCCCCGGCGAGGCGAAGCTTGTCGACCTGCGTTTCACCATCATCGATACCGCCGGTCTGGAGCAATCCGGGCCGGAAACGCTTCAGGGCCGCATGTGGGCGCAGACCGAAGCGGCGATTGACGATGCCGATGTGACGCTGTTCGTCGTCGACGCCAAGGCGGGCCTGACGCCGGCCGACGAGACGCTGGCCGAGATGCTGCGCCGTCGCGGCAAGCCGGTGGTGCTGGTGGCCAACAAGTCCGAAGCGCGCGGTTCCGACGCCGGTTTCTACGACGCCTTCACGCTCGGTCTTGGCGATCCGTGCCCGATTTCGGCCGAACACGGTCAGGGCATGATCGACCTGCGCGACGCGATTGTCGAGGCAATCGGCGAAGACGTCGCTTTCCCGCCGGAAGTGGATGAGGCGGAGACGGATATCGTTCTGCCGCGCGGCGAACCGGGCAGCGAGGATGAAGAAGACGAAGAGCCGGTTTATGACGAGACCAAGCCGCTGCGTGTCGCCATTATCGGCCGGCCGAATGCGGGCAAGTCCACGCTGATCAACCGTTTCCTCGGTGAAGACCGGCTGCTGACCGGCCCGGAAGCGGGCATTACCCGCGACAGTATTTCGGTCGAATGGGACTGGCGCGGCCGCACCATCAAGATGTTCGATACGGCCGGCATGCGCCGCAAGGCCAAGGTGACGGAGAAGCTGGAAAAGCTCTCGGTCGCGGATTCGCTGCGCTCCATTCGTTTTGCGGAAACGGTGGTGATCGTGTTCGACAGCACCATTCCCTTCGAAAAGCAGGATTTGCAGCTCGTCGACCTCGTCATCCGCGAAGGCCGCGCCGCCGTGCTGGCCTTCAACAAATGGGACCTGGTGGAAGACCCGCAGGCCTATCTGGCGGATCTGCGTGAAAAGACCGAGCGTCTGCTGCCGCAGGCGCGTGGCATTCGCGCGGTGCCGATTTCCGGCCAGACGGGTTATGGCCTCGACCGGCTGATGCAGAACATCATCGATACCGACAAGGTCTGGAACCGCCGCATCTCCACCGCCCGCCTCAACCGCTGGCTGGATTCGCAGACGACCCAGCATCCGCCGCCGGCCGTTTCCGGCCGCCGCCTGAAGCTGAAATATATGACGCAGGTGAAGGCCCGCCCGCCGGCCTTCATGATTTCCTGCACGCGGCCGGAAGCTATCCCGGAAAGCTATACGCGTTATCTGGTGAACGGTCTGCGCAAGGATTTCGACATGCCGGGCGTGCCGATCCGCGTGCACTATCGTGGGTCTGACAATCCGTTCGAGAGCAAGGCGAAGAAGAGGCGTTGATTTTGACGTGAAGGGTCGCCGCGTATTTCTTCTCCCCATCGGGGAGAAGGTGGCCCGAAGGGTCGGATGAGGGGGCACCCTCTCCGTATATCTCGACCGTCGCCCCCTCATCCCGCTGCCGCGGACTTCTCCCCCTCGGGGAGAAGAAACAAGGGGCGCCCGCTCGCTCCAATTTCACGGTTTTGAAGAGTAAAAGACCATGCTGATCAAGCAGACCGACTACCACCGGATTTACCGCGTCATCAACAGCCTGCTCATCAGCCAGAATGCCGATCCCGCCTCGGCCTCCATGTATTTCAGCACCTTCGGCGCCTTCATCCTGCAGCAGCATTATAAGGTGAAGGCGGTGCCGAAGGGCGGGCTTGCGGCCTATAATCTCGGTGGAACCGTGCTGCTATTCGCCGATCATCGCGAAGACGGTTATGTGACGGGTGCGGGCGAGAATTTCCATTGCTGGATCGAGGCGGATGGCTGGGCGATCGATTTCATGGCGCCGGCATTTTCGGAAGGCGCCGATGGGCTTTCCGTGCCAGCGAAAATGTTCCAGCGACCGCTTGCCGCCATGGCGGCATCCATCAACGATCTCGGACGATCCGGCGATTTCTTCTATCGCTCCGAACCCGAAGCCACGGCCAAGCGCTTTGCCGACTGGCACAGGCAGGCGATGATCGGCGATATGGCGAGCGTTGCCGCCAGCTGGTTCCGCAAGTCGCCGAAACAGATGGCCGCATCGCTTTCGGTAACGGATCGCGACGGCAAGGCGCGGACTGTGCCACTGTCCGGCCAGATGCTCACCGGAGCATGGTGAAGGCAGGTTACGCCGCGCAGTGTCGATCCCGAAGGTTTTGTCAGCAAAAGGTCTTTTGATTTATAAGGCCAATGTTGCTACGCAGACTGGGCTTCAACAGCGACGGGATTGACGTGTTCCTATGGCCGATGACACCATTTCAATAAGCTTCACGCCCGATCCGAAACATGTGCCCGACTATGTCCACGGCTATCAAAATCAGGCCTATGAAAATTACAGCATGATTTGTGACAAGTCCTGGAAGCGCCATTTTGCCTCGGCCAGAGCACATCTATCCTCGTTTGCGGGACTTGCTGCCGGTTTCATCTATTCCTTAAGTCTGCCGTGGTTTCCGGGCGTCTGGCCTGTGGTCGGTTATTGGGTGTTTGCACCCGCACCGTTTGTGGCCCTCGCCATATGGTTCATTATCGCGCGGGGCTCGAGAAAAGAGATGAAATCCTATTACGAGGTCCTGGCACATTGGAATATTGCCAATGATCGGATGTATTCGCCTCACACGGAGGTCGAGATAGGACCCGAGGGTTACAAGCAGGTCACAAGACTGGACACCGTGCAGCTGAGCTGGGCGCGCTACCATCTCGCACTCACGCCGCCGGACAGTCTGGTGCTGGTTTTCCACGGGACGGTGGCTGTCATACCCAACAGCGCCCTGCCGATTGCTGCAAAGGACATCATCGAGAAGATCAATCACTGGTGCGCAGCCCAGCAGAAAGAGCTTCTTCCCTTATCCTGAAGCGGCATCTCAAAATGGCGGTATCATCAGGAAACATAGGACGGCCAGCGTGTTCTCGCGGCAGCCGCCTGACGTCAATCAGCAGCCCGACCCCGTTCTAAAGATAACGGAAGTCGCGTCCTGATTGCCTTGTGACATTCCCGCTTCGTTTCGTCCACCGTTCCCGAACAGAATCTCGGGGATCGCCTCATGCAAGTTGAGAACGCGACAGCAGCGGCAGGGATTTTCCCGCCGCGTGAATGACATTGTCGAGGAATTGCCGCGAGGCTTTTTCCCAGCTGTAGCTTCTGGAAAGCGCCAGAGCCTCCTGCGGCGAACAATGAAGCGCCGCAAGACAGGCATCGCGAAGATTGTCGTCCAGCGCACCGGCTGCCGGGTTACCGCCGAGAATATCGATCGGCCCGGTGACGGGGAAGGCGGCCACGGGCACGCCGCTTGCCAGCGCTTCCAGAATGGTGTTGCCGAACGTATCGGTCTTGGAGGGGAAAACGAAGACATCGGCCTGCGCATAGGCATCGGCCAGCTCCTCACCGGTCTTGACGCCGGTGAACAGCACATCAGGATATTTCTCCTGCAATTCATGGCGGGCGGGACCGTCGCCGATGACGACCTTCGAACCCGGCAGGTCCAGTTCCAGAAATTCCGGCAGGTTCTTCTCCACCGCCACACGTCCCACCGTCATGAAGATCGGGCGCGGCAGGTCGAAAGGCAGCTTTGCTTTCGGGCGGGGATGGAAAAGCTCGGCGTCGATGCCGCGGCTCCAGCGCTTCAGATTGCGCACGCCGCGCGCTTCCAGTTCGGTCTCAAGGCTCGGCGTCGCCACCATGCAGGTGTTGCCGCCATTGTGGAACCAGCGCACGAAGGCATAAAGCCAGCTTTCCGGCACAGGGAAACGCGCCGCCACATATTCGGGAAAGCGGGTGTGATAGCTGGTGGAAAAACGCATGCGGTTCTTCACGCACCAGCGCCGCGCCATGAAGCCCAGCGGGCCTTCCGTCGCAATATGCACGAAGGAAGGCTGGCTTTTTTCGATCTCCGCCGCCACACGGCGATAACCGGCAACCGAGAGGCGGATTTCCGGATAGGTGGGGCAGGGGATGCTGTAAAAACTCTGCGGCGTGACCATGCGCACATCGACGCCGAGCCGCGCGAGTTCGGTATTGGTATTTTCTATGGAGCGAACCACGCCGTTGACCTGCGGGTGCCAGGCATCTGTGACAATCGTGATTCTCGTCATGAAACACTGATCCTGCTCATCTGCGCGCGGGCGAATCCCCATTGCCCGGCTTCTGCCCGTATATGCGGCGTGCGTGTTACAGGATCATGTCAGGGTGTGTGACGGCGGGGAAGCGTGGTTTGCGCGCAGAAGTTTGCGGTTGTCCACGGCGCTCCCCCGGTGCGGCGGAGCCTTATCCCACCAGCGGCAGCAACTCGGGGCTGATCAGCGCGCCGTGGTGACCGATGACGGTTGCGGCCGCCCTCGCTGCAAAGGTGGCCGCTTCTTCCGGCGAACTGCCGGTCACGTAACGGGCGAGGAAGGCGCCGTTGAAGCTGTCGCCGGCGCTTGTCGTATCCACCACGTCCACGGCCTTCACCGCCGGGGCGTGACTGCGGCTGCCGCCGAAATCGAGCGTCGCGCCCTTCGCGCCGTCCTTCACGACGATGTTTTCGACGCCAAGCGAACGGTAGCGGTCGATGGTCGCTTCCACGGAGACATCGCCGAAATGGCTCGCCTCGTCATCGAAGCTCGGCATGACAAGCGTTGCGGCGCGTGCGCCGTTGGAGATGGTCTCAAGCATCGTATCTCTGTCGGCCCACAGGCGCGGGCGAATGTTGGGGTCGAAGACCACCAGCTTGCCCGCCGCCTTGGCGCGGCGCAGTTCGGCGAGGAACGTATCGACATCATGGGCGGAGGCGAGAATGGCGAGCGTGATGCCGGAGAAATAGACGACATCGGCGCTTTCCACCGTCCTGCGCAGATGATCCGCATCTGCGGCGAGCTGCCTTGCGGCGGCGGCATTGCGCCAGTAGCTGAAGGTGCGCTCGCCATCCTTCAGGTTGATGAGGTAAAGGCCGGGCGTGCCACCCTTGATGCGGCGGATTTTCTCCGTGCCGATGCCGGCATCGGCAATGAAGGCCAGCATGTCTTCCGAAAGCGGATCGTCACCAAGCGCGGTGAAATAATCGACCGACCAGTCGCCCGGCAGGCAGGCCCGGGCATACCAGGCGGTATTGAACGTATCGCCGGCAAAACCCTTGCGCAGCAGCCCGTTGCCGGCCTGCGACAGTTCCACCATGCATTCGCCAATCGACAGAAACCGTCCGCCCACGCCGTCATCCTCCCGTTTTTTCCAGCCATGCGGCTTACGACGAGTGCGCGCCGCTGACAAGGGCGGTTGTGGCCGTTTGTGCATGTGCGAAGTTCCGGTTTACGCGGCGGCGCGGGCTTTATATTCTCGTGCCACGGCGCTTTCGCTTTTCTTCGAATCGCGAAAGCGCCGTGTCTCTTTTTTGCGCATGTCTCTTTCCCAAAACCGCGTCACACTTTTGGGAGACATGCGCCGGCCACCATCAGGAGATCGCCCATGCCGCTAACCCATGCCCCGGTCCACAAACCCCAAGTGCAATCGGACTGGTGGAAGGGAGCGGTGATCTATCAGGTCTATCCGCGTTCGTTTCAGGATACGACCGGCGACGGTTTCGGCGATCTTGCCGGGGTAACGAAACGCCTGCCCTATATTGCCTCGCTCGGTGTCGACGGCATCTGGCTCTCGCCCTTCTTCACCTCGCCCATGGCCGATATGGGGTATGACGTTTCCGATTACTGCAATGTCGATCCGATGTTCGGCACGCTTGCCGATTTCGACGCGCTGATGGCAGAGGCGCACCGGCTGGGGCTGAAGGTCATCATCGATCAGGTCATCTCGCACACGTCGGACCGGCATCCCTGGTTCGTGGACAGCCGGGCGAGCCGCACCAACAGCAAGGCCGACTGGTATGTCTGGGCCAATCCCAAGCCGGATGGCACCGCACCCACCAACTGGCTTTCCGTGTTCGGCGGCCCGGCATGGGAATGGGACGGCGTGCGCAAGCAATATTACATGCACAGCTTCCTCGCCTCGCAGCCGGATTTGAACTTCCACAATCGCGAGGTTCAGGATGCGCTTCTCGAAACCGTGCGTTTCTGGCTGGAGCGCGGCGTGGACGGTTTCCGGCTCGATACCGTCAACCATTATTTCCATGACAAGCTTTTGCGCGACAACCCGCCGCTTTTCGACGAGGAAAGTTTCGGTCTCGATGCCTCCGACGTCAATCCCTATGGCATGCAGGACCATCTCTACGACAAGACGCGGCCGGAAAACGTGGCTTTCCTGAAGCGTTTCCGTGCGCTGCTCGACGACTATGAGGGCCGCGCCACGGTGGGCGAGGTGGGAGACGGGGCGCGGTCGCTGAAGACGGTGGCGGCCTATACGTCCGGCAACGACAAGCTCAACATGTGCTACACTTTCGACTTGCTGGGGCCGGATTTCAGCGCGAAGCATCTGCGCGCCTCGGTCGAGACCTTCGGCAAGGTGGTGACGGATGGCTGGGTGTGCTGGGCCTTTTCCAACCACGATGTGGTGCGCCACCTCAGCCGTTTTTCCGAAAGTGCGGAGGAGCAGGTGCGGGTGGCGAAGCTTGCCATCTGCGTTCTCGCCAGCCTGCGTGGCTCCATATGCCTCTATCAGGGCGAGGAACTGGGTCTGACCGAGGCGGAACTTGCCTTCGAGGATCTGCGCGATCCCTACGGCATCCGCTTCTGGCCCGCCTTCAAGGGGCGGGACGGGTGCCGCACGCCGATGGTGTGGGAAACCGGCAAGCCGAATGCCGGTTTTTCCAGCGCTGAAAAGCCGTGGCTGCCGGTGCCCTATGTTCATGCCATGCAGGCTGTGGATGCGCAGGAGCGCAAACTGGACTCGGTTCTGAACCATTATCGCGCGGTTTTGTCCTTCCGAAAAGGTCACGGCGCG
Organism: Agrobacterium leguminum; assembly: GCF_005144435.2. NCBI lineage: Bacteria > Pseudomonadati > Pseudomonadota > Alphaproteobacteria > Hyphomicrobiales > Rhizobiaceae > Agrobacterium > Agrobacterium leguminum. The sequence goes on along the minus strand of NZ_CP120211.1, from coordinate 2,011,677 downwards.
CTGCGCGATGGCGACATGCATTTTATCAAGACCAATCTCGATGTGCTGGCCTTCACGCGCCAGAAGGGCGATGAAAAACTGCTCTTTGTTTTCAACCTCACACGCGAACCGGTGGAATTCCCGATACCGAAGGCCATGCGGGTCACCGATATACTGCCGATGCCGGGTTTCGCACCGCTATTCGATGCGGGGATCGTGAAGCTCGAGGGGCTGGATGTGTTTTGTGGGGTCGTTGCATGAGCGGGCAATTTGTCATCGAGACGGCTGGTGAAGCATCGCTCGGTGAGTGGTCCCTCCTGCGGCACCGCTTGTGGCCGGATGCTTCACCCGCCGAACACCGGGCGGAATTGCAGGACGTCTCCGACAATGAGGTTGGATTTATTGCCTATGATCCGGCGGGCATGGCCATCGGTTTCGCCGAAGCCAGCCTGCGGCATGATTATGTCAACGGATGCGACACCTCGCCCGTGGCGTTTCTCGAAGGCGTTTATGTGGAGGAGGCCTTTCGCAAACAGGGCGTTGCGGCTGCATTGATTGCCGAAGTAACCCGTTGGGCGACGAGCAAGGGTGTGAGCGAACTTGCTTCCGATGCCGATATTTCCAATGTCGATTCACACCGCATGCATGCGGCGCTGGGATTTGAGGAAACGCAGCGGGTGGTTTATTTTCGCAAGTCTCTGCCTCTGGGTTCATGACCTCCCGGCACTGTTCGGCCATGGAATAATATCAGACATTGCAGGTGCGTTCTGACGATCGAATGCGGCGCCATGATCGCGCCTTGGATGTTGAATAGTGCCATTTAAGTATTGGTGAATTTTATAATGTCTTCAATTTGAATTATTTCACGATTAAAAAAATTACATATATTCGTACTAATAAATATTGCTTAGTAATTTTTACAAATTTACTTAGATGTTGGCGAGTTTTGGGCAAGTTTCCAGTATTAATCATTGAAACCTACAGATTTTTCGGTCTCCACCCATAAAGTGAAGCAGGGATTGTCATGTCCGTTTCAATCAAGAATTTCAATCAGCCCAATACCGCGAATTCCACCTCGCCACGCGCCAAAGCTAAGGTCGCCCTTCCATCCATCCGAGAGGTCTTCCTTTCCGGACAATCGGCAGCCCGCGCATCGACACCGAAACCAGCCCCCAAAACCTCGTCAGCCGATTATATCGCATCGCCCGCCTTCATGCGGAATCTGAGGGCCAAGCTTTCTCTGGCGGGGGACGATCCGGCGCAATATCTGCGCGCCCGGTCGATGATGAGTGCTCTCGAGCGTGGGGCCTTGCAGGTTTCGAACCCCACCCAGGGCAAAACGATCAATGCGTGGGATCCGAACCAGAAAAACGCCAAGCCGACGACAGCCACTGACATTGCCAAGACCAACTGGGTGGATTTCCTCAACACGCAGCTGAAGCGCAGCGAAGACGGGGAGCTTTCCAGGGATGGAAGCGGCAGCTATGTCGACAAGGCGACGGGAAAACACGCCTATTTTGGCAGGGTCGCGGGCAAATATTATTACGTCACCTGGCCTTCGGAGACGAAAGCATGAGGCCGCTCTCGCGACCTCAAAACGCGGATTGAGCGTTTTCCACTGCCTCCGGTCGGCAATCCACCGTCAGATCAGCGCAAACCGGTCCACATCCACCATGCCCATATCGGAAATCTTCAGATGCGGGATGACGGGCAGGGGCAGGAAGGCGACCTGCAGGAAGGGTTCCTCCAGCGTCGTGCCGAGCGCATAGGCTGCTTTTCTAAGCGTGTGCAGCGTATCGCGAACGGTCTCATAGGGTTCGAGGCTCATCAGCCCTGCGACGGGCAAAGCGATCTCGCCCGTCACCCTGCCGTCTTCCACCACCACGAAGCCACCCTTGATTTCGCCGAGCCGGTTGGCGGCCAGCGCCATATCGTCTTCGCTCACGCCGACAACGCAGATATTGTGGCTGTCATGGCCGACGGTGGAGGCGATGGCGCCCTTTTTCAGGCCGAAGCCCTGAACGAAACCGTTGGCATGGTTGCCGTTCTTGCCGTGGCGTTCGATGACGGCGACCTTGATGATGTCGTTCGCAAGATCAACGGTGGTCTGGTTGCCATCCGTCGGCAGCCTGTAGCGGCGGTGCTCGGTAATGATCTTGCCGGGAAGCACGCCCATGACGGGGCTTTCGCCCTCCATGACCGGCACGCCGAAATGCGAGGCGAGCACGGGTCTTGCCTTGACGCTGTCGAGGCCGACGGGTGCGACCGGTTTGCGCGTGGCAAAAAGGGCGTCATCGACGATCCGGCCGCCGGAAAGCACCATGCTGGCCTTGCAGTTCTGCAGGCTGTCGACGATCACAAGATCGGCCCGCCAGCCAGGTGCGACAAGGCCGCGGTCGCGCAGGCCGAAGGCTTTTGCGGCGGAAATGGAGGCGGCGCGGTAGATGGCTAGCGGTTCCACGCCGCTGGCGATCGCCGTGCGGATCATATAGTCGAGATGGCCCTGTTCGGCGATGTCGAGCGGGTTGCGGTCATCCGTGCAGAGGGCCAGATAGGGCGACAGGCGCTCGGTAATGATCGGCATCAGGGCGTGCAGGTCCTTCGAGACCGAGCCTTCGCGCACCAGAATATGCATGCCCTTGCGGATTTTCTCCAGCGCCTCAGTCGCGCTCGTGCATTCATGTTCGGTGCGGATGCCGGCGGCGAGATAGCCGTTCAGCGCCGTGCCGGAGAGAAGCGGTGCATGCCCGTCGATATGCTGGCCCTGAAAGGCCTCGAGCTTCGCCATGCACACCGGATCCTTGTGGATGACGCCCGGAAAATTCATGAATTCGGCAAGGCCGATGACCTTCGGGTGCCCCCGGAACGGCAGCAGCTTTTCGATGGGCAGATCGGCGCCGGCGGTTTCCAGATGGGTGGCGGGCACGCAGGAGGAGAGCTGCACGCGGATGTCCATGATGGTTTCCATGGCGCTGTCGAGGAAGAACCGAAGCCCCTCAACGCCCAGAACATTGGCGATCTCATGCGGGTCGCAAATGGCGGTGGTAACGCCATAGGGCAAAACGCAGCGGTCGAATTCGTGCGGTGTCACCAGCGACGATTCGATATGGAGATGCGTATCGATGAAACCCGGAACGACGATCTTTCCGGAAATGTCGATTTCCTGTCGCCCCTTGTAGTTCTCGCAGGTGCCGACGATGGTGTCGCCACAGATGGCGATATCCGAAGCGACGAGTTCTCCGGTGACGAGGTCGAAGAAGCGTCCGCCCTTGAGAACCATATCCGCCGGTTCACGGCCCGTACCCTGATCGATGCGCGTTTCAAGTCTGGAATTCATGCGGGTTTCTTCGGCTCCTGATTTACGTCGTATGCGAGAATTTTCACTATTTACATTCTATGGTTGTTTCTTGGTCTATTCGGATTGATTCTTTGAGTTTTAAATATATCCAGAGTAAAAAATTTTCATATTTGTGTTATCTAATCTTCCGGGGTGCAAGTTTAGGCAGATTTGGGAAGGCTTGACTTCACCTTTATAGTTTAGCCGGTTGCGCACCGACATTTTTACGAATTACGGTTTCAGGTTATCATTCCCGGGAAGGAAAATAAAAGCATCTGATGCTCAAACGAATTTCCACCCAGCAACTGACGATTGGCATGTTTATCGAAGCGGTCGAAGGAACGCTTTCGAACCAGGGATTTTTAAAACGGCACCGCTTTCTTTTGCGGCACGAGGAATTAATGCGTCAATTGAAATCAAGCGGCGCCGAAAGCATCGTCATCAACACGGCCAAGGGATACGATACCGAAGGCAGCGCGCGTTCTGCGGCCGTTTCGCCGCAACCGGGCAATTGCCCGGAAACCGTCGCCGCCGTCACCCATGCCGTACGCTCGGCCGCCGATACGATTGCCGAGACCTTTGCTTCCGCAGAAGACGGCGGCATTGTTTCGCTGAAGGGCATGGCTGCGGCGGCGGGCAAGATTTCCGATGCCGTGCAGTCGAACCCGGCGATTTTCATCGGTGTCACCCGCCTGAAATCGAAAGATGAGACGACCTTCGTGCACTCGGTCTCCGTCAGCGGGCTGATGATCCTCTTCGGTAATTATCTCGGGCTCGACAGGGGAACGGTCAATCTGCTCGGCATCAGCGGGTTGCTGCATGATATCGGCAAGGTGGAAATCCCCTCATCGATCCTCAACAAGGCGGAAGGGTTGAGCGCCAGCGAGCGGGAAATCATCAATCTCCATCCCGCATTCGGCCGGGATATATTGTCGCGCAACGCGCAGATGCCGGAGATGGTGCTCGATGTCTGCTTCAATCATCATGAGCGGATGGACGGCGGCGGTTATCCGAGCGGCCGTGCGGGCAGCCAGATCAGCCTCTATGCGCGTATCGCGGCGATTTGCGACGTCTATGACGCCATTACCTCGGTCAGGCCCTACAAGAAGCCGTGGACGGCGAATGACGCGCTGACCTGGATGCTGCGGCGGGAAGGGCATTTCGACATGCAGTTGCTGAAGAAATTCGCGCTGTGCATTTCCGCCTCGCTGCCGAGGGGTTAGTTGCCGAAGATGATCGCCATGTTCAGGCTGTCGATGTAACGGCCGTCGATCAGAACGGTGTCACGGCCCCGGCCTTCATGCACAAAGCCGATCTTTTCATAAAGCGCAATTGCTCTCGCATTGTCCGCATGCACGCTGAGTTCGACACGATGCAGCCCGCATTGACGGGCGGCATCGAGCGTCTGCCGCATCAGCCGTCCACCCAGCCCCTTGTCGCGATAGGCGGGCAGGATGCCCATGCCGAGCGTGCCGCGATGGGCATGGGTGGGCCTGCTCTCGCGGCGAATATCGCACCAGCCGACCACCTTGCCATCCGCAATCGCCACGAATTGCGGATGGTCGTTTTCGATCATGTCGAGAACGAAGGCGCGGACCGAATCGAGCGGCGGCGCCTCCAGGAAGCTCAGATATTTCCGCTCACGCGATACCGCATCGAGAGCACGGTGAAAGCTTTCAACGTGCTCCGCCCGGATGGGTTCGATGCTGATGGCGTCGGCAGCGGCCATCATGCCGCCTTCGTCTTCGCCTTGCGGGTCAGATGCACCACAACATTTTCGATCATGCGCATGCCGGCGTCCTGGCCGAGCGTCATGATCGATTCCGGGTGGAACTGAACGGCGGCCACCGGCTCCTTGGCATGTTCGATGCCCATGATCGTGCCGTCCTCGCTTTCCGCGGTGATGATGAAATCACGCGGAAGGGTGGAGGGGTCGGCGAAGATCGAGTGGTAACGGCCGACGGTCACTTCCTTGCCGAGACCGGAGAAGACGAGACCCGGTTCCAGCACGCGGATGCGTGAGGGCTTGCCATGCATCGGCACCGCAAGCTGGCGAAGTTCGCCGCCATAGGCTTCCGCCAGCGCCTGAAGGCCGAGGCAGACGCCGAAGATCGGCAGTTCGCGGGCGCGGGCGGCCTTGATCGTCGCCTTGCAGTCGAAATCCGTCGGGCTGCCCGGTCCGGGAGACAGCACGACGAGATCGGGCTGGAAGCGATCGAACACTTCTGCCGCAACCGGCGTTCTGACGGTGGAGACGGTCGCGCCCGTCTGGCGGAAATAATTCGCCAGCGTGTGCACGAAGCTGTCTTCGTGGTCGACGAGCAGGATCTTCACACCGGTGCCCACCTTGGCGGCGTCGCGCTTGGTGGAAGCGGCGTTGGTGCCTTTGGCATCGCGAATGGCGGCGATCATGGCGGAGGCCTTCAGTTCGGTTTCGGCTTCTTCTTCCTGCGGATTGGAATCGTTGAGCAGTGTCGCACCCGCACGCACCTCGGCAATGCCGTCCTTGATGCGGATGGTGCGCAGCGTCAGGCCGGTATTCATGTCGCCGTTGAAACCGACCATGCCGATGGCGCCGCCATACCAGGCGCGCGGGCTCTTTTCGTGGCCCTCGATGAAGCGCATGGCCCAGAGTTTCGGCGCACCGGTGACGGTGACGGCCCAGGCGTGGCTGAGGAAACCGTCAAAGGCGTCCATGTCATCGCGCAGGCGGCCTTCGATGTGGTCCACCGTGTGGATGAGGCGCGAATACATCTCGATCTGGCGGCGGCCGATGACCTTCACCGAACCCGGCTCGCAGACGCGGCTCTTGTCGTTACGGTCCACATCCGAACACATGGTGAGTTCGGATTCGTCCTTCTTCGAATTGAGCAATTTCAGGATCTGCTCGCTATCGGCAATCGGATCGTCGCCGCGCTTGATGGTGCCGGAAATCGGGCAGGTCTCGATGCGGCGGCCGGAGACGCGCACGAACATTTCCGGCGACGCGCCGACCAGATATTCCTGATGGCCGAGATTGATGAAGAAGGAATAGGGCGAGGGATTGATCGCCTTCAGGCGGCGCGAAATCGCCGACGGATTGCTTTCGCAACGCTCCATGAATTTCTGGCCGGGAACGACCTCGAACAGATCGCCGCGGCGGAAGCTTTCCTTGGCCTCCACCACCAGTTCGGAATATTCGCCGGGACGGTGATCGCCCTTGGGCGGGATGGTATCGGTGGTCTTGAAGGGATCGGGCGCGATGTCGGAGGACTTGCCGTCCGTCGTCACACCGCCCTTTTCGAAATCGTAGCGGTCGATCCAGGCCTTGGCGGAATAGTGGTCGACGACTAGGATTTCGTCGGGCAGGAACAGCACCATGTCGCGCTGGTCTTCCGGGCGCGAAAGCGACAGCTTGATCGCGTCGAACTGGAAGGCGAGATCGTAACCGAAGGCGCCGAACAGGCCGATGGCCGAATCCGCATTCGAATAAAAGAGGTCGACGATGGCGCGCAACGCCGTGAAGACGGTCGGGATTTTCGAGCGTTCTTCTTCGGTGAAAACGCGGTCCGGTTCGTTGACGGTCAGATCGAGACGGCGCGTGGTGGAAGCGCCAAGCGTGAGATCGGGCGTCGCCTTCAGCTTCTCGGTGATGAAGGAAAGCAGCACTTCGCCGCGACCATTATAGGCCTCGATCCACATCTTGCGGCCGAAACAGGAAATGCCGAGCGGCGGATCGACGATGGCCGTATCCCAGCGGGTGTAACGGCCCGGATATTCGTAGTTGGACGAAAAAACCGCGCCGCGATGGGAATCGAGCTTTTCGATATAATTATCGATGGCGCTGGCGTAATCGGCGGGCCGACGCTTTCGGCTGACCTTGATGCCGCCTTTCGTCTCGTAGGTTTCCGCTCCGTCATCCTGAATGATCGTTACCATTTCTCTCATACTTCCCGTTGTTCAGGCCCGATGACAGGCGGCATAATAACAAAAAAGCCGCCTGAAAATTCGGGCGGCTTGGACTTTGTCTGAAGACATGACTGGTCAAGGCCGCGAAAAGCTGCCCCACCACCAGTTAGCAATGTTCTTAGACACGATGTTCATGGGAAAATTGTTAGCGCGCACGATCCGCCTTGGCAAGCGGATTTCGGTGAGGGAATGAACCTTACGGGCCGTCGCGGCGTTGCACTCCTGCCGAAACGGTCAGGAGTGCCCCGAAAAATGCTTCATCGCCTGTGTCTTCTGGTAACCACCCTCGCATTGATTTCCGCCTCTGAACCGCCGGCGCAGGTGCCGGTGCCGCAACCGAAACCGGGTGAGGGGCAATCCGCCACCCCCTCGGACAAGCCATCGGACGAGTCGCCGCAAAGCCCGGCGGAAGCGCCAAAGCCGGCCCCGAAACCACAGGTCCCGGAAGAGCGGAAACCGGATGACGGCAAGACGCCGGCAGACAAGGGGTCCGATGACAGCAAGAAAGGCGTCGAAGGCAAGGCGGGTGAGGGCAAAGAGGAGGGCGAACCACGGAAACCGGACGTTGACGCCGCAAAACCGGAGGAGAAGCCGCCCGAGCCGGTGAAGCCAGAAGATCCGGCCGCGCTTCAGGCATGCCTTGGCGCGTTGAAGGATATCGGCGCCGAGTTCAAGCAGCTCGAGCCGATCCGCGATGCGGAGCAGGGCTGCGGCATCGAAGCGCCTGTCGAGCTTTCCGTGGTTCTACCCGGCATCAAGCTGGAACCATCGGGCACCATGCGCTGCGAAACCGCGCTTGCGCTTTCCCGCTGGACAAAGGAAATGATGGTGCCGGCGGCGGCCCTTGCGCTGCCGGAAAAGAAGGTGACGGCCATCGCCAATGCCTCGACCTATATCTGCCGCAACCGCAACAGCGCGGAAAACGGCAAGATTTCCGAACATGCCAAGGGCAATGCCGTCGATATTTCCACGATCGCCTTCGATAAGGGCGAGCCGCTGGTGATGAAACCGCGCGGTGAGGACGGAACGCCGGAAGGCGCTTTCCAGCGCACGATTACCGCCGCCGCCTGCCTGTTCTTCCGCACGGTTCTTTCCCCCGGCAGCGATGCCACCCATCAGGACCACCTGCATCTCGACGTGCTGGAGCGAAAAGGCCGCTATCTCTATTGCCGCTGATAAAAAAGGGGCGACCCGAAGGCCGCCCCGACTGGAGATGATGTTTCTGCCCGGTTTTAGAATTTCTGGGTCAGAGAGATTTTGAAGGTGCGTCCGGCTTCCGTATAGAAGTCCACCGGCTGGTTGACGGTGCTGACGGAATTCGGGTTCACGTCGCGAACGCCGACGGCATTCCAGTATTTCCTGTCGAACAGATTGTAGATGCCGGCCTGGATGCGCAGGCCCTTGGTCTGTTCCGGTTCCCACCAGCCGGTCAGGTTGAAGACGCCGTAGCCGGGGGCGTCGAAGGTGTTGGCCACCCTGTCGTCACGCATGCCGGAGGAGAAGACACCGGTAAGTTCCGTGCCCCAGACGTCCTGCTCGTAGCCGATGCCGACGACGGACTTGAAGGGCGCGACCGTGCGAATGAATTCGTTGGTGTCGGTGTCCTTGCCATAGGCGTAAGCGAGCGAAGCATGGGCGAAGAAGCCGTTTGCGAGGTCCTTGCGGACCTTGGCTTCGACACCGGAGATTTCGACATTGTTACGGTTGCGATAGGTGAAGAGCGATCCGTTGCCCCTGCCGCCGAAGCCGGGGAAGAGCGTCGTCGAGGTCGTGTACTGCTCGATGAAGTTCTTGTACTTGTTGTGGAACAGCGTCAGGCTTCCCGTGAGGTCGCCGGAGGCGTAGTTCGCGCCGATTTCGAAACCGTTGCTGGTCTCGGGGTTGAGGGCGGAATTGCCGACCACCGCGTAACCGGAGCTGATGTTGGAGAAGTTCAGGTACAGTTCGTTGATCGTCGGGGCGCGATAGGCCATCGACCATTGCGCGAAGAGCTGCAGTTCCGGCGTGACGTCATAGGTAGCGAGAAGCTTCGGCGAGAAGCGCGAGCCGCTGTTGCCGGTCGGCAGGCTGAAGGTTCTGTAGCCGCCATTGCTGGAAACCGAGCCGTCCGGGTCGTAGTCGTAGGAATCGAAGCGCAGGCCGGGGGTCAGGCGGAAGCCGTTGCCGAAGGCGATTTCGTCATCGAGATAAAGACCGAGGCTCTTGCCGCTCACGTCAGGCATGTCGGACTGGGACGCAGACGTCACGCCGGCCGTGTTGGCGTAAAGCTCCTGGCTGAAATCGGTCGTCATGGCGTTGCCGCCGAAACGGACCGTGTGCTGCACACCGCCAAGCTCGAAGCCGGATTCAAGGCCGCCGACGATGCCGAATGCGCTGTTGCGCATGCTGTCTTCGCGAATATAGAGCGAATTGTTGGTCAGGCGGTCACCGGCGCCGGATTCCTTGGAAAGACGCGTCCAGTAGAGCGAGAGATTGGCGGCGTCGATGAAGCCGTCGGTCGAGGGCGCTTCGTATTCGTAATCGAGCGATACGCGATCGCGCTCGGTATCCTCGTAGCCCCGGTAGTCGCCGATCCGGTAGGTTGAGCCCGAAACGCTGACGCCCTGCAGGGTCTTCATGTCGCTGCGGTTTCTCACCGAGTAACGCTCGGCCGTCAGCCCGATGCGGTGACCGCCTTCAAGATCCTGACGGATCTTGAACATCAGGTTGCTTTCATAGGTGTCGGCGGGATTGGGCTTGGTGCGGCGCGTGCCGTAGACATCGGCCGTGCCCTTATTGTCCGTCTCGTTGCCGCGCTTGTAGGAGCCCTGGAACAGGACCGAGGTATTCTCGATCTTCTTGGCGACGGCGAGCGATCCGCCCACGCTTCTGTCTTCGCTGTCATAGGTGGTCTTGGCCACACCGCCCCAGTCCCTGCCTTCGCCGATCAGGTCTTCCGGCTCGAGCGTGCGCAGCACCAGCGCGCCGCCGAGAGCACCGGAGCCGATACGGCTGGAATCTGCGCCACGCACCACATCGACCGTCGAAAGCGAGGAAAAATCGAAGCTCGAATTCGTATTGCTCAATGTGGTGGTGGCCTGACCCTGCCGGGCAAAGTTTTCGAAGAAGGGAACGGGAATATTGTCGATCAAAGTGACGACGCGCGCGCCGCCGAGGCCGCGAATGAACAGGCCGCCGGGCCGGCCGGGCTTGGCGTCGACGTAATCGACGCCCGGTTCCGTGCTGTTGCCGAGGTCCTTGATGCTGCCGATGTCCTTCTTGCGGATGTCTTCCGCCGTGGTCTGGCTCGCCAGCGGCGTGTCGGCGGCGGCATTGGCGCTTTTGACGCGCTTGCCCTTGACGACGATCCTTTCAAGCGTGGTGGCGCCGTCCGCCTCCGACGCGGCATCCTGTGCCAGCGCGGGGCCGGCAAGGGGCAGAAGAGAGATGGCAGTGCACAGAAGCAGCGCGGAATGCGTGCGCGAAATGGACATTAAGTACCCCCAGGTAGGCGCGCGAATGGGCCACGGCGTGCGAAAGCACGCCGCGCTTGCCGCCGCGGCTGAAACTGTTTTGATTGTTACGGGCGAGCCGATAAGCGAGGACTAAAAAACATGACGATAACTGTCAACATATTATATATGACTTTTTACATCATGTTTTAAAGCATAACAGTATGTTGCAAAAATATGACGCTTATCCGCTCTCGAACCTGACTGGTGAATGGGGTGTGAAAACGCCACGGTACGGTCAAAGTCCCGACATTGCCGCTTGCTAGGATATTCGCAGCCAGTTTACATGGCGAAACAAACCATGCCCCAACAATAAACAGATTATTAATCGGATACGGAAATGAAGTCTCTTGAACTGCTCGTCGAGCGGATCATCCTCTCCAGCCGCTGGCTGCTCGTCGTTTTTTATCTCGGGCTCGTCGCGGCACTGGCGGTTTATGCGTTTTCCTTCGCGCTCAAGTTTCTGAAAGTTGCGAAGAACGTTTTCACCTACGACGAAGCAGACATGATCCTTGCCATGCTGGGTCTGATCGATGCGGCGCTGGTCGCCAGCCTGATCGTCATGGTGATGATTTCCGGTTACGAGAACTTCGTCAGCCGCTTCGACGATGCCGATGCCGAGGTTTCCTTTCTGGGCAAGCTCGATTCCGGCAGCCTTAAAATCAAGGTCGCGTCGTCGATCGTGGCGATCTCGTCGATCCACCTGCTGCAAATCTTCCTCAACGCCAGTCAATATTCGGACAGCAAGCTGATGTGGTTCACCATCATTCATCTGGCTTTTGTCGTCTCGGCGGTCATGCTCGGTTTCCTGGAAAAACTGATGGCCAAGCCGAAGGACAAATCCGAAAAGCCGGTGCTTTGATCAGGATGGTCCAGCCGATATGAAGGTCGCAACCCCGTTCTGGCCATGCCGCATGTTTCTCGCTCCGGGCGCTGCGTCCCGGCGTGTCGAGGGTGCGTGAATGGTGAACACGGAGCGTCAGGCCAGACTTTGCGACGATCTGTCGGCTGCGGCCGACAAATCCCAATGGCTGGAGGCGCTGCGGGAAGTGATGCGCGCCTTCGGTTACGCCTATGTGACCCTTTTGCGGTTACCCGGCGGCCAGAATGCCTATGCCTTGCCGACGGTTGTCGAAAGCAGCCTGCCCATCTGGGTCGTGAATGCGATGACCAGGGACGGCGCGCTTGGGGACTGTCCCGTCATCAAGCGCGGGGCGTCGTCGATGATGCCGCAATATTGGTCGCTGCAGGATCCGGATATTGCCTGCGGACCGCTGGTGGATGCGGCGGCCTCGCTGAGCAGCATGGGCATTACGTCCGGTCTGATGGTGCCGGTACACGGCATGTACGGCAACCGGCATCTGATGAATTTCGCGGGCGATCGCGATATCCTGCCGCAAGCCGCGCTCAACGAGCTGAGCATGATCGTGCTGCATGCGCTGGAGGTTTATGACCGGCTTTGCCGCACCAACTCAAAAGGTCCGTCGCCGCTGACGAAGCGGGAACTAGACGTCGTGCGCTGGACGGCGCAGGGAAAGACTTCCGTGGAGATCGCCGAGCTTCTGTCCATCTCGGAACATACCGTCAATGCCTATATGAACAACGCCATCCGCAAGCTCGACTGCGTCAACCGCACCCAGCTGGTGGCCAAGACCATACGCCTTGGCCTGATAGACTGATCGACCCTGTCGTTCCCGGCAGGCCTCGCCTTACCGGTCGAGAACCGAGCGAAGCTCGACGAGATTCGAGCGAACCCGCAAAACGTAAAATCCCATGGTGGCGAGGTGCGAAGGCATGATCCAGCCGCTTTCCTCACCATTGGAAATGATCGCCGGCTGAATGCGCAGGGCTGCGCGGGTCTGCAACAGCGTGTCGTTCCAGAGATTGGTCAGGTTACGCTCGCGGATGACCTGTGCGAAGTCCGATCCGGCGGCGGAAAGCACGCCGTAATAGCCGTAGAGCTGTCCATAAGCGAACCAGAAGCGGTCGTCGGCGCGCGTATCGAACCAGCCGCCATTATAGTTTTCCGAACGCTCGCGCAGAATTGCAGATGTGGAGCCGATATCGCCGGCGATACGGTCGATGAACTGGATGAGGTTGTCGGCGCGGGTATCGAAGACAGCCTTGCAGGCGGCAAGCTCGCCGTTGAAGGCCTGGAAGCTGCGGATGGCGGCGCGGTAATAGGCCGGCGTCGGCGTCTTCGGGCCGAACGGATCGAGACCGAAATACCAGGAATATTCGCTGAACTGCATGTTCCCGCGCGCTTCCTGGAGATTGTTGTTGATGCCGGAGGTTCCGCGCACGCGGCCGAGCGTATCCACCAGTTCCACCGAGGTGCGGCGCACGGCCTGGTTTACGCCACGCTGGAAAGACGCCTTGTTGTCCAGAAACGGCGTGCTGTCCCAGTCCATGCCGAAAAGTCCGAGACGATAGAGCAGCATGGAGGAAATCCATGCGTTCTGGTTGACGTTGAAATCGGTGAGATCGGCGGCCGCGTCGACGATGGCCGAACGCTGGCAGACCGGCGCGGATGTGTTTGCGGCGGCGCCCGTCGCGCCACCCGCCGGGGCGGCAGCGGGCAATTCCTGCCCGGCAGGCACGGTGCGCTCTTCAAGCTTGTAGCGCGCGACGTAATCCGGGTCGAAATTCGTCCAGACCTGGGTTTGCCAGATGAAATATCCGTAAAAGCCGGCAAGAAGAATGACGATGACGGCGATCGGGCCCTTGATGAGCCAGTTGCGGCCGCTGTACCAGCCATGGGCGGCCATGAAGGGCCACAAAAGCCAGGCGACGAGAAGACCGGCGGCCCTGCCGATGGCGCTGAAGGCTGCCTGAATCAAAGCGGTGATCCGGTCGATCATGTCGTCATAGTCTCCTCTGCCCGTGGGGCTGGACGCCGGAAGAAAAACACGCGGCCTGCCCGCGCCCTTCGGCGCTTCGTATAAACCGCGGTCATTTACTGTCTTCCAGATATGTCCCGGTCAACCGGGATACAACATGATTGCGAAACTTTTCTCAACCTGCGGTCCGCGCCGGCCATTATGGCTTTCCACACCGATTGTGGAGCAACAGCCGCCGCGGAACCGAAGGGATATGCGCCTAGAGGCCGAGCTTGGCGATCTCGTCGTTCAGCCGGTCGCGTGCCTTTTTCGGCAGTTTGCCGTTCTTGACGGCGTCCAGATTGGCCGGCGCGGCATCGCCGACGACAACGAGCGCGATCATGCCCATGCCGAGATGCGGTGTGCATTTGACGACGTAGGCGCCTTCCTTCTCGACCGTCAACTTCACCGTCTCGTTCATCTTGCCCTTGAAGTCTGCGACACCCTCGGGGATCATGTCCTTCACGGCTGCCGCATCATGGCCCTTGTCGACCGGGACGAAGGTGATGACGTCGCCGACGGCGGCCTTGACGGTTGCGGGCTCGAAGACCATCGCCTGACCGTCGCTGCCCTTGTTGAGCATCTTCACTTCGATTTCGGCAGCAAGGGCGGGAAAGGCGAAAAGACCTGCGAGAATGGCTAGGCCGGCGAATTTGGCAGTTCTGTTCTGCATAGTTTTGCTCCTGAGAGAAAGCACATCCACGCGAATGTGTCGCCGTCGTCTTAGCCCAGGAGCGGGGGAGCCATCTTTGCGGAAAATCAAATGCGGCAACCGGACGCAGATGTTCACTCGCCCTTGAACGTCTCCACCCAGTGGCGGCGGCAGAAGGAAACATATTTCTCGTTGCCGCCGACATCGATCTGCGCGCCCTCCGTCACGACCTTTCCTTCATTGTCGAAGCGGGCCACCATCGTCGCCTTGCGGCCGCAATGGCAGATGGTGCGGATTTCGCGAAGCTCGTCGGCAATGGCGAGCAGTTCTTTCGAGGCGGGGAAAAGCTTTCCCTGAAAATCCGTGCGCAGGCCATAGGTCATGACCGGGATGTTCAGCCTGTCGACAATGTCGGCAAGCTGCCAGACATGGTGTTCGGAGAGAAAGTTGGCTTCATCGATGAAAACGCAGGCGACCGGCGCTTCGGCAGTGAGGGCCGATACCTCCGCGAACAGGTCGGTATTGTCATCGAAGGTCAGGGCGTCGGAGGAGAGGCCGATGCGCGAGGCGACACGGCCGACGCCGGCCCGGTCGTCAAAGGCAGCCGTGAAGATCAGTGTGCGCATGCCGCGCTCCTGATAATTATAGGATGCCTGCAGCAGCATGGTCGATTTGCCGGCGTTCATCGTCGAATAATTGAAATAGAGTTTTGCCATTATCCACTCCCGGAGCGCCCTTGCGTCCTTCGGACGCTTCTCAACAATGCTCCAACCTGTTGAATCGGCACATCGCGACTCACGGAGCCGATTCTTGTTTATGCCGATGCTGCAGCCAGCGTCTTTTGACGGCGAAGAAGCGGATTGAAAAGTGCCGCAGCGGGAAAAACACAGATTTCCGCAACCGGACTGTTTGTCGCATTCGGGCGTTGAAACCCGGTGATTTTCACGATTTTGTCGCAAACGGTGCGCCAAAGCACGCAAATGCGCGCGAGTTGATTGTGTCCGGCAGATATTGATAATGGCAAGGGAACGAAAAAACAGGGAGCAAGCCATATGTTTGCAAATAGAAGCCGCTGTCTGGCCTTGGCCGCAGCAATCTCCTCCATGACGTTCAGTGCGGCCGGTGCTGCGGAGCCGGCAAGCTGTGGCACAGTGCGCTTTTCCGATGTGGGCTGGACAGACATCACCGCCACGACGGCGACTGCCACCGTGCTTCTGAAAAGCCTTGGCTATGAAACCGACGTCAAGCTTCTCTCCGTACCCGTTACCTACACATCCCTGAAAAACAAGGACATCGACGTCTTCCTCGGCAACTGGATGCCGACCATGGAAGGCGATATCGCGCCCTATCGCGAAGACAAATCCGTCGAGACGCTGCGCGAAAACCTGACCGGCGCGAAATACACGCTGGCGACCAACGCCAAGGGCGCCGAACTCGGCATCAAGGATTTCAAGGACATCGCCGCCCACAGCGCCGATCTCGGCGGCAAGATCTATGGTATCGAGCCGGGCAATGACGGCAATCGCCTGATTCTCGACATGGTGGCCAAGGACAGTTTCGGTCTGAAGTCATTCGAGGTGGTCGAGTCGTCCGAACAGGGCATGCTCTCCCAGGTGGCCCGTGCCGAAAAATCCGGCGAGCCCATCGTCTTCCTCGGCTGGGAACCGCATCCCATGAATGCGAATTTCAAGCTGACCTATCTGACCGGCGGTGACGAGGTCTTCGGCCCCAATCTCGGCGGCGCGACGATCCATACCAATGTCCGCAAGGGTTACGTCGAGGAGTGCCCGAATGTCGGCGCGTTCCTCAAGAACCTGCAATTTTCCCTGCCCATGGAAAACGAGATCATGGGCAAGATCCTGAATGACGGCCTTGAGGGCGAGGCGGCTGCAACCGCCTGGCTGAAGGCCAATCCGACGGCGATCGAGCCCTGGCTCGCCAACGTCAAGACCAAGGACGGCAGTGCTGACGCCCTGCCTGCCGCCAAGAAGGCTCTCGGCCTCTAAGCCGCAAGACGATGCATGACTGCATCCGGCCTGCGCGGCAGGCCGGATCAGCGGGAAATAACGATGCCCATGCATGACCTTGCCTGTGAATTTTCAGACATTGAAGGTCATGCGCCAGCACCGCGTCCGGCAGTTTCGCTGCCGGCCGTCATTTCTGCATTGGAGCAATCCCGGTGAAACGGGATGACGATGCTCTATTTCTTTGTTGTCTGCGCAATTCCGGACGCAAAACCGCTCTGCACTTTTGCCGGAATTGTTTTAGTTCACGAAAGGTCTTTTCTTACCGTGGAATGGCTCAGCGCTCCTGAAAACCGCCTGCCCGTCGGCCGATATGCCAAGGAGGCCATTGACTGGCTGACCGGCAATCTCGCTTTTTTCTTCGATTGGCTTTCCTTCATTTTCCAAAGCGTCATCAACGCCCTGCTTTATGTGCTGCAGGCGCCGCATCCGCTCATCATCGTGGCGATCCTGACGGCGCTTTCCGCCTGGACGCGCCGCTCCGTCGGCATGCCGGTCTTCACGGCGCTCGGCCTGCTGCTCATCATCAATCTGGGCTACTGGAAGGCGACGACGGAAACGCTGGCGCTCGTCATCGCCGCCAGCGCCGTGTGCATGATCATCGGCATACCGCTCGGCATATTGGCGGCGCGGCGCAAGTGGATCTATGCCGGCATGCGCCCGGTGCTGGACCTGATGCAGACCATCCCCACCTTCGTTTATCTCATCCCGGCGCTGGTGCTGTTCGGTCTCGGCATGGTTCCGGGGCTCATCGCCACCGTCATCTTCGCCATTCCGGCTCCCGTGCGGCTCACCCGCCTCGGCATCGTTTCGACGCCGCCGGCGCTGGTGGAGGCGGCCGTCGCCTTCGGTGCCACGCCGTCGCAAGTATTACGCAAGGTGGAGCTTCCCTTCGCCGCGCCGCAGATCATGGCCGGCCTTACCCAGACGATCATGCTGTCGCTGTCGATGGTGGTCATTTCCGCCCTCGTCGGCGCCAATGGTCTCGGCGTACCCGTGGTGCGCGCCCTGAATACCGTCAACATCGCCATGGGCTTCGAAGCGGGACTGTGCATCGTCATACTGGCGATCGTTCTCGACCGGCTTTTCCGCCTTCCCGGCGCGGAGGATGATCTATGAGTGACGCCATCATCTTCGGAAATGTCGATATCGTTTTCGGCGACCGGCCCGATGCGGCGCTGCCGCTGATCGACAAGGGCAGCACGCGTGACGAGATCAATGCCGAAACCGGACTGGTTCTCGGTGTCGCCAATGCCTCGCTCTCGGTCAGCGAGGGCGAGATACTCGTTCTCATGGGGCTTTCCGGTTCGGGCAAGTCGACCCTGCTCAGGGCCGTCAACGGGCTTGCGCCCGTGGTGCGCGGCAATGTCGGCGTGAAGACCAAGTCAGGCTATGTCGATCCCTATCGCTCGACGGCGAAAGCGCTGCGCGACCTGCGCATGCACACGGTCTCCATGGTCTTCCAGCAATTCGGCCTTCTGCCCTGGCGCAATGTGGCCGACAATGTCGGTTTCGGGCTTGAGCTTTCCGGCGTGCCGGAAGCCGAGCGCAAGCGCATGGTGGCCGAGCAGCTGGAACTGGTCAATCTCTCCGCCTGGGCTGATCGCAAGGTGGGAGAGCTTTCCGGCGGCATGCAGCAGCGTGTGGGGCTGGCGAGAGCCTTTGCCACGGGCGCGCCGATCCTGTTGATGGACGAGCCGTTCTCGGCGCTCGACCCTCTCATCAGAAGCCGCCTGCAGGACGAGCTTCTGGAGTTCCAGAGCCGGCTGAAGAAAACTATCCTCTTCGTCAGCCACGATCTGGACGAGGCCTTCCGCATCGGCAACCGTATCGCCATGATGGAGGGCGGACGCATTATCCAGTGCGGAACGCCGCAGCAGATCGTCAAGCAACCGGCCACGCCCTATGTCGCGGATTTCGTGCAGAACATGAACCCGATCTCCATGCTGACCGCCGCCGATGTGATGAAGCGTGGGGTGGACGAACGCAACGGGCAGATGACAGTCGCCGCCACCGCCCGCCCGTCATCGCCGCTGATCGATATTCTCGATGCGCTGTCAAAACACTCCGGCGCGATCGGCGTTGTCGACAACGGTGCGATCGTCGGCACGATTTCGGCCGATGAAGTCGTGGCGGGTCTGACGCGTCACCGCAAAAAATAGTGATTCGCCTGTCTGAAAAAGAAAGGGCCTTCCATGGAGGGCCCTTTTTCTGTTTTCAGAAGATCTTCGCGGCGCAAGTTATACCTTCCCACGGTAGCAAAGAATATTTTTGATATCACAAGTTATGCATGAAAATAATTACTAATAAAAATCATATTGCAAACTTAGAGAAAATTGCGCAAAGTTAATCTAGATTCTTTAGCTCGCTGCTAAATTTAAGGTGGTAATAGATTGTCACCCCAAAATCCGGCGTCGGGCGTTAAGATCGAGGTGCTCAACTTTTGATCGTTTATTGCTTATAAATACTGCCGCTAATACATGTGTTTATCATCAAATTGACAAAAAGCAGGCAAAAAGCTGATAATTTGGTCACAATATTTTAAGTAAATAACCGGTGAAGAATAGTCTTTGAAAGGGACACGATATAAGCAAGATTTAGGTATATACAACGTATCGACTGAATTATAAAAACACCTTTTGGAACACCTATAATAGCCACCATGACCGTCTTTTTCGACTGTCATCAGGAGACTTGAGCGTATGGATAACCAATCTCTGTCGGAACATAGCATCGCCGCTGCAGACTTGCTCTCAGCCATGGCGAATCCCAAGCGCCTGATGATCTTGTGCACGCTGGTGGATACGGAAGTGCCGGTTGGTGTTCTCGCTTCACAGGTTGGTCTCAGCCAGTCCGCTCTCTCGCAGCATCTTTCGAAATTGCGTGCCCAGCGGCTGGTGAAGACACGACGGGATGCGCAGACCATCTACTATTCCAGCAATTCCGAATCCGTGAAAAAGATCCTCGCCTCCCTCGAGGAAATTTACTGCCAGGCGCAGAAGAGCAGCAAGACCGCTGCGTGATCCCACGGCCCTGTTAAGGCCCGGCAGCATCACTCGATTGAAACCGGCGCACGACGCCGGTTTTTCTTTTCAGCGGTTTTGGCTGTGTGCATCCAGCACAGGAATCGGGGCTGCGTATTGGCGTGGTTTTCAGGCCGGCGCAGCAACCCGCATCTGCTGCTTGAGACGGCTTGCCGCAGCCGCATATCCGCCGTCGGCGCCATCCACGAAATGCATATGGTCTCTCGAAAGCGGAGACGGAACGATACAGGTCATCAATGCGGCATCCTGTTCGTGCAGGCCGTAATAACAGCTTCCCGAGAGGCGGCCCTGTTCCAGCCGCGCGCGGATTTTTTCGAGCCGTGCGGCGTCGATATCCACCGTCATCTTCAGGCCGTCATCGAATTTCCTGAAATCGGTGTTGCTCGCAACTGAACGCCGGTAGCGTATCGCATTGAACGGTCCGAACGAGAGCCCCGTCACGCTCAAGAGATTGACGAGCAGGGACTCGCCGAGAATGCGAAACGAGCGGCGCATCTTGCCCCAGACATCGTGATAGGCAGCGCCGGCACGGGCTTCGAGGCCGAGACCCTCGCGCACGAAACCGAGTTTCGGCCCATCCTCCGGCACGGGGTGGCCGTGTCTCGCGTCCTGTTCGGCCAGATCGACAAGATCGACGACCAGTTGGCGAAATGCCGGCATATTCCGCGACGGCCCCGGCACGGCGATGATCGACACCACCTTGCCATGGGTGGCCGGAATGGGGTTCCAGCGGCATGAAAGACCGGTGAGATCGGGGCGCTCGCCCGTTTCGGCTGCGGGCAGGGCATATTGCCCCTCCTTCATCCGCGCTTCCGCCCAGCTGTTGCCGCCGCCGGAAAACATGGCGTAGGAAACGTCCTCGCTCGCCTGAAAGCGTGCGACACGAATATCGAAGCCATTTTCACGAATATCCTCGACGGGAACCAGCGCCACGCGCATGGCAAGATCGAGATCGTCCTTCACCCAGCGCTGCACATTCGAAAGCGCGGTGCGTGCGACAGACAGCCCCTGTGGCGGCACCGCGACGGCGGCGCCATCGCCGCCGAAAACGAAGGGCAGGTCGTGACGGCCGAGACTGTTCGATACGCCCGATATGACCGCCGCACCGGCCATGTTGACGGCCTTGTAGCGACCGGTGCCGATTGCCGAGGTCGAATCGATGATATCGGCGATGGCCAGCCCCCATCCCGGCGGCAGGGCGCGATAAAGCGCCGGGTCGGCCACGTCTTCAAAATGCCGGAAGACGGGCAGGCCCGTCAGAAATTCTTCATCTGCTGCGATCATGGCGTATTATCCTCCAGCGGCGGCCAAACGCCAAGCGTTTACGGAAGGTCGATGCGTCCATTCAGACGGCGCAATCACGGCCGATCCGGCGATTGATTTACCGCTAATAGAGCTAATCCAGCAAAGTGACTTGCATAAATCATCAAACCTTCCGTATGAGTTGAGTGGAAGGCTCGGAATTCAAAAATGGAACGAGTTTTCGCCGGGAGGCGTCCGATAGTTTCATTCGGTCGGCGCCCCATGGCGCTCACCGGGTCCCGCGACCCCCTTTAAGGAGACACCAGGATGAAACTGAAGACATTGACCAGCGTGACGCTTGCAGCGTCCTTCGCATTCGCACCCCTTGCTCATGCCGAGATCGTCATCGGCCTGATTGCGCCGCTCACCGGTCCTGTCGCCGCCTATGGCGACCAGGTGAAGAACGGCGCCCAGACGGCAGTCAATGAAATCAACAAGAAGGGCGGCATCCTCGGCGAACAGGTCGTGCTGAAGCTTGCCGATGACGGCGGTGAGCCGAAGCAGGGCGTTTCCGCGGCCAACCAGCTGGTTGCCGAAGGCATCCACTTCGTCGTCGGTCCGGTGACGTCCGGCGTCGCCATTCCGGCATCGGATGTCTTTGCCGAAAACGGCGTGCTGATGGTGACGCCGACGGCGACCGCGCCGGGCCTGACCAACCGTGGCCTTGCCAACGTTTTCCGTACCTGCGGTCGTGACGACCAGCAGGCCGAGGTTGCGGCGAAATATGTTCTCGCCAACCTCAAGGACAAGAAGATCGCCATCATTCACGACAAGGGTGCTTACGGCAAAGGTCTGGCGGACGCCTTCAAGACCACGCTGAATGCCGGCGGCGTGACCGAAGTTCTCTACGATGCGCTGACGCCCGGCGAAAAGGATCTCGGCGCGCTGACGGCCCGTCTGAAGTCCGACAATGCCGACATCGTCTATTTCGGCGGTTACCATCCGGAAGCGGGTCTTCTGGTGCGCCAGCTGAAGGATATCGGCTCCAAGGCTGCCGTCATCGGCGGTGACGGCCTGTCGAACAGCGAGTTCTGGAACATCGGTTCGCAGGCTGGCGAAGGCACGATCTTCACCAACGCTTCCGACGCGCTGAAGAACGACGATTCCAAGGCTGCTGCCGAAGCGCTGAAGGCCGCCAACATTCCGGCGGAAGCCTTCACGCTCAATGCTTACGCTGCCGTCGAAGTGCTGAAGGCCGGCATCGAGAAGGCCGGAAGCGCCAAGGATTCCGAAGCGGTCGCCACGGCCCTGAAAAGCGGCGACGCTTTCCCGACCGCAATCGGCAAGGTGACCTACGGCGAAAACGGCGACCTGACCTCGCAGGCCTTCTCGCTGTTCAAGTGGCAGGACGGCAAGATCGTCGCAGCCGAATAAGCTGATCCTACCGGCCGCACCCTGTGCGGCCGGTATCGTTTTACGGCCGGAAAAGGGGTTGGGGCAGCATGCGCGATGCCGGGAAACAGACTGTTGGAGACATCGGCTTCGGGCGGATATTCCCGATCGTCAGAATTTTCGACGAGGCCAAGGCGCGGGAGTTCTATGTCGATTTTCTCGGTTTCGAGATCGACTGGGAACACCGCTTCGGCGATAATTTCCCGCTTTACATGCAGGTTTCACGGGCCGGAATGGGGCTTCACCTCAGCGGCCATCACGGCGATGCGACGCCGGGCTCCAACATCTTTGCCACCATGCACGGCGTTCACGCCTATCAACAGGAACTGGCGGCGAAAGATTATCGCTTCTTGAAGCCGGGCGTTGAAGAACTGCCATGGGGCGATGTGATGGAAGTGACCGATCCGTTCGGCAACCGCATTCGTTTCTGCGAGCAGAAAAGCGAAGAGTGATGTTTTACGCGTGAGCGCAAGGCCCTTGACCTTGTTCTCCGTTTGAACGATAGAACGCGCAAACAGCGAACCGCGCGCACGGAGACCCCGTGCGCGCGGTTCGTGCGTTTTGGCAATCGGTCATGCAATTCGTTCGCATCCGCACGGGGGCAAAAATGAACAGTGAAGGCAATATGCAGGCCGGGGCGCTGGTCCGGAAGCTCGCATTCTGGAGCATTCCGCTTTCTTTCGGCGTGCTGGGCCTCAAGCTCGTGGCCTGGTGGGTCACGGGCTCGGTCGCGCTTTTATCGGACGGTCTGGAATCGACCGTCAACGTTGTCGCGGCCTTCATCGCCTATTTCGTCATTCGTTACGCGCAGAAGCCCGCCGATGACGACCACCAGTTCGGCCACCACAAGGCGGAATATATTTCCGCCGTCGTGGAAGGCGTGCTGATCGTCGTTGCCGCGCTCCTGATCGTGCAGGAGGCCTGGGGCGGTCTTTTCAACCCTCGGCTGCCGGAAGCGCCGGCCCTTGGTCTTGCCATCAATGCGGCGGCGGGCGTCATCAACGCCATCTGGGCGACGATCCTGATCCGTGTCGGCAAAAGACACGCCTCACCCGCGCTGGCCGCGGACGGCCATCACATCATGTCCGACGTCGTGACCTCGGCAGGCGTTCTCGTCGGCCTCGTTCTGGCGCTTCTGACGGGTTATGCCATTCTCGATCCGCTGCTCGCCATCCTGGTGGCCATCAACATCCTGTTCCAGGGATCCAAGGTCATTCTGCATTCGCTTGGCGGGCTGATGGATCGGGCCGTGGAGCCGGAAGAGGACGAGGCGATCAAGAAGGCCATCGCCGAACATTGCGGCGGTGTGATTGGCGTACACGATCTGAGGACACGCCGCGCCGGCTCGGCCGCCTTCATCGATTTTCACGTCGTGGTCCCTGCTGTCATGACGGTGCGCGAGGCGCATGATATTTGCGACCGCCTTGAAGATGCCATAAGGGACGTCATACCGGGCGCCAGCCTTGCCATTCACGTCGAGCCGGAAGGCGAAAAGGCGCATGGCGTCAAAGTGATTGTTTGAAAAACAGGAGTTTTCCATGTCCGTGACGGATGTTTCCGGCCTGTCGCAGCTGGGCACGAAGGTCGATACGCCAGAGAGCCCGGAAAAGGCCGTTCTCGAAAAGGTGCCGAACGGCAATGCCGGCACCGATTACGTGGTGCGCTTCACCGCACCCGAATTCACTTCGCTTTGCCCGATGACCGGCCAGCCGGATTTCGCCCATATCGTCATCGACTATATTCCGGGCGATTTCCTGGTGGAATCCAAGTCGCTGAAGCTGTTCCTGCAATCCTTCCGCAACCACGGCGCATTCCACGAGGATTGCTCGGTCTATATCGCCAGGCGGCTGGTGGAGCTGCTGCAGCCGAAATGGCTCAGAATCGGCGCTTACTGGTATCCGCGCGGCGGCATTCCGATCGACGTCTTCTGGCAGACCGGACCGGTGCCCGAGGGCGTATGGCTGCCGGATCAGGGCGTTCCCACCTATCGCGGTCGCGGCTGATCCGGGCTTCTACGAATTAAAGGTTCAGGCGAACGAACCGTCGTCGCCTGAATCGAAATCCGCGTCGTCGGCGCTGTCGTCATCGGCCTGCTGGATATCGTCGTCGTCGTTGTTCTGGGGGCTGGCGTTGTCGCCATAATAATTATTGATGACGGTTTCCTCGACAGGCGCGTTACCCGCGGCATTGCCGCCGCCGAAGGGCGAGCCAAGGCCGAGCGACGACATGTGGCTGCCGAAAATGCCGCTCAGCGAATTGGCGAGCAGCATGCCGCCGGCGACACCCGCAGCGGTCCCAAGCGCACCCTGCAGAAAACCACCGCCTGAAGAACGCCCGAATGCGGCGGACTGCTGGCTCCAGGGGCCGCCGGGTTGCTGGCCGGCGGGCGATCCCCAGGGACCGGCCGTCTGGCCGGCGGTATCGTTGCGCCATGAGGTTTGCGGGGCAGCCGGGGAGGGGGCGGGCGTGGGTGCCGGCGGCTGCGGCTGGCCGGTTCCGAAGATGGAACTCAGAAAGCCGCCCTGCGCTGCGGCCTGCGGGGCGCCGTTGCCGCTTTCCAGTGCGTGGATACGGTCTTCTAGCTGCTTGATATGGGCTGCCGCCGCTTCCAGGCCCTTTTCCTGAACGATCACCGCCTGGGCGAGATAATAGGGGGCTGCGGGCTGATCGCGCACGGCGTCTGCGATCAATGTTTCCGCCTCGCGGTCACGCGGGGTGGCGGATGCGGTTCTGGTCCTGTCGAACAGGGCCTTGAGAAGCTGGCTTTCTTCCGGTGACATATGATGCCTCCTTACCGTGAAGCGAAAATCCACGATAAGGAGGTAGGCCTCAATTCCGGCTTTTCAAAGCAGCCCGAATTTTAAATTTCGGTAATGATCGTCAGCCGCCGAAGGCGAGCGAGAGACCCGCAATCGCCGTCAACGCGCCGACGGTGCGGCTGGCTGCCGAACCGAAACGGGCAATGCCGAGGCCGAGCGCAATTCCGGCCGCATGCAGGATGGCGGTGGCGATCATGAAGCCGATGCCGAATTGAAGCGCGCCGGCGCTGCCGAGTTCACCGCCATGGGCGTGGCCGTGGAAAAGCGCGAAAGCACCGACCACGGCAGCGGCGGCTGCCGTCGGAAGCCTTGCCGCCATGGCAACGAGCAGGCCGAGACCGATGACGGAGGCGAGAATTGCCGGTTCGACGAAGGGAAGCCCGATGCCATAAACCGCCATCAGGAAGCCGGCGGCCATGGTGCCGACGAAGGCGGAAGGCACGATCCACAGCGCCTTGCGGTCGCCCTGCGCCACGGCGATCTGCGAGGCCCAGATGCCGACGGCCACCATCGCCAGAATGTGGTCAGCGCCGAAAAACGGGTGAGAGACGCCGGCCATGAAGGAGCCGTGTTCTTCCGGGTTCAAATGGGCGAAAGCGGGCAGGGCGGTAACACCCAGTGCGGCGGCGGCGAGACTTAGTCTTTTCAGCATGGTTCCCTCTTGAAATTATGGCCGTCCGCAACGGAATCTTGGGGCTTCCCGCGGCAGGCGGCGCGGCAATGAGGCGTCAACGATATCGCGAAGGCCGACTAGCTGTCCATGCGTCATCTGCCGGGGGTGCTGTTTATTGTTGGCGGGCAAACCTTGCCTTTTTCTCTCATTGCCTTACGTAACAAGTCGCACTATGTCCGAAGGGCATGCACGAATTTTGCTGGAGAGAGCCGTTGATGAACGAAGACGAAGACGACAAGAGCAAGGAACTGCCGATCGGCAAGGAAACGGAAGCGAATCTTTTCAAGTCGCGTTCGATCTTCATCTATGGTGGCATCACGCAGGAACTGGCGCAGAAGGTCTGCACGCAGCTCGTGGCTCTCGCCGCCGCCAGCGACGACGACATTCGCGTTTACGTCAATTCGCCGGGCGGCCATGTCGAATCGGGTGATTCCATCCACGACATGATCAAGTTCATCAAGCCGAAGGTCTATATCATCGGCACGGGCTGGGTCGCTTCCGCCGGCGCGCTGATTTACGTTTCGGTGCCGAAGGAACGCCGCCTCTGCCTGCCGAACACCCGCTTCCTGCTGCACCAACCCTCCGGCGGTACGCGCGGCATGGCATCCGACATCGAAATCCAGGCCCGCGAAATCATCAAGATGAACCAGCGCCTGATCAAGATCTTCTCCAAGGCCACCGGCCAGAGCGAAGAAAAGATCGCCAAGGATATCGATCGCGATTACTGGCTCGGCGCGGAAGAGGCCAAGGATTACGGCCTCGTCGGCAAGATCGTCGAGAGCCAGTCGGAACTCTGAATTTTCGATTTTTCAGTTGAGAAAGCCCGTATCGGTGAAAACCGGTGCGGGCTTTTTCCTTTCAGGCCGGTGTTATTTCATCATGTCGCAGGCCTTCATCATGTCGGCCTTTTTCATCTTGTCCATTTCCATGCCGGCCTTGTGCATGCAGTCCTTCTTGCTGGCCTTCTTGCCGGTCATGGACATGCCATCCTTTTTCATCGTCTCCGTCTTCATCGTGTCGTTATGCATGGTATCCTTCTTCATCGTATCGGTTTTCATGCTGTCGGCATGGGCGATGCCTGCGAAGGAAAGAGCGGACAGAAGGGAAGCGGCGGCGATGGCGGTGAAAATGCGGGTCATGAAGGGTCTCCTCTGGACGTCGTTGAATGTCCGCCGACATCGTGCCGGGGCTCACGATTGTCCATTCGTCCGGGAAAGGCCGGCCGTTACATCTTCACGCGCTTGTGACGACAAGTTCGGGCGAGATTTTTTTAAAGCCACTATGTAACAATATCCTGCCGATTGCGAATAACCCGATAGTGACGATGACAGGCAGCCCTTCGGAAGAAACACTGAAAATGCTGATGCTGCGTTCCCTCGATGGGGACGAAGGCGCCTACAGGCATTTGCTTCATGCCCTGAGACGGCTGCTGATCGCCTATTACGGCCGGCGCATGGCTGCCGCCGCCAGAGGCGATGTCGAAGATCTTGTGCAGGAAACCCTGTTGTCGCTTCACGCCAAGCGGGAGACCTATGACCGTGCGCGACCCTTTACGGCCTGGTTCTTTTCGATAGCGCGCTACAAGCTCATCGATCACTATCGGGGCCGGGGTGCGCGCCTGCTGGCGGAAGTGGAACTCGATGAAACGCTGGAGGCGGAACCATCCGTCGATGCGGTCACGGCCCGCATGGATGTGGAGCGGCTGCTCGACGAGTTGCCGGAACGGCAACGGGATCTCATTCGAAGAGTGAAGCTCGAAGGTCACTCAATTGCCGAAGCGGCGCAAAAATCCGGCCAGACCGAGCTTGCGGCGAGGGTCGGTATTCACAGAACGCTGAAAGTCCTGGCGGCAAAGTTGCGGGGGGACACGTGAGGAAGACGGAAGACATCATCGACCAACTGGCGGGCAATCTGAAACCCGTACCGGCTTTCGCGCTGGAGCGGAGGCTGGTGTTCGTGGCCTTGCCCGCGCTCGGCGTTTCGCTGCTGCTGATGGTCGTCATTCTGGGGCTTCGCAGCGATATGAATGACGCCATGACCGAACCGGGTTTCTGGGTCAAATCCGCCTATAATGTCCTGCTGGCCGTGGCCGCATTTTTTGCCGTCATGCGTCTTGCGCGGCCGGAGGGCGACAGGGGTGGCCTGTTTGCGTGGCTTGCGGTGATTTTTGTCGCCATGGCGGTCGTCGCGCTCGTCCAGCTTGGATTTGCCGTGCCCGGCACCTACAGGACCCTCATTATCGGATCGTCGGCGCTGCATTGCCCGTTTTTGATCGTTGCTTTCGCGCTGCCGCTGTTTATCGCAAATTTCGCGGTTCTCAAGCGTTCGGCTCCCGCTGATCCCAGGCTTGCGGGTTTTGCCGCAGGCATCGCCGCGGGTGCGGCCGGAGCGTGGGTCTATTCGTGGTTCTGCACCGAAAACGGCATGGCTTTCGTGTTGATCTGGTATTCGCTGGGCATCTTGTTGACCGGCATCATCGGCGCTTTTGCCGGTTCACGTCTGCTCCGCTGGTGAAGGCAAGATTGCCGATGCCGGCCCGGACATGGTCCAGAGCCGGCATTCTGCTTCATGCGGATTTCACTGACCCAGATTGGCGGGGATTGCGAATGCTGCAAACTGGGTGAACTGCTTGCCGGTGTTGAAATTGTCATCGGAGGCGATGACGAAGAGCTGCTTGCCATCCACCACCGGGCCGAAGGCGAAGCTCTCGATATTGTCGATATCGAGGCCGAAATCGCCTTCGTTGATTTCGAACCAGGCCGATTTGGACACGGCGGCCACGGATGCAGGATCGATCTTGTCCTTGCCGAGAATATTGTCGGCGCGGGACATGTCGGCGATGAAGAAGCGGATGTGATTGCCGACGCCGGAGGCGAAATTGCGCTCGACAGCGACGAAACGGCCATCCGGCAGGGCCGCGATGGCGGAAAGGCCGTTGTCGTTATATTTCGGCTCGGCGGCGGTCGGGGTCTTCGAGATCGCCTCGGTGACATAGACATGCTCGGCGACCGGTTTCAGCGTCGCCGTGTCGATGACGAGGATACGGGCCGGGCTGCCCGCCTGCGGGGTCGCCTTGGGGCCGTCCTGGGTGAGCGCATTTTCAGTGGCGGCGATCAGCCGGCCGGGCATCAGCGTCAGGCCTTCGAAAGCGAGGTTGTTCTGAACGCCCTTGGTCTTGGCGTCATCGACGAGATAGGCGTTTGGCAGTTCCAGCCGCTTCACATTGCTGCCGTCGAGGTCCGAGACGTAGAGCGCCGGCTGGTTCTTCAGGTCACGTTCGGAGGACCAATAGAGCTTGCCGCCCTTGCGGTCGAGCGCGATGCCTTCCGCATCGATGCCCTTCGGCGCAAAAGCGGCGCCGGTCTCGTCCTTCAATTCGCGCGTGGCGGCGATGTTGAGCGTGGCGGCGCCTTCCGTCACGGCCAGCTCCAGCTCGTAATAACGGGCCGGCCCTTTTTCCACGCGGTCATCGGAAATTGCGAGATAACGCCCGGTTTCGCTGTCAAAGGCGAGATCGGAAATGCCGCCGAAGGTGACGCCATCGATGGAGAGGCCCGATGGAACGACGATCTGGCCGAGAAAGGCCGGCGGCGGCGGGGTCTGGGCTGCGGCGGGCAGAGCCGCAAAACAGCAGGCGACGATGGTGACGATGCGGAGCATGGCGAGGGTCCCTCTTGTGGCGGATGACCGGTTGCGATGCAGGGAGGATTAGCGCCGTGCCGCTAAACTTTGATGACGTTTTCCCTGCCGCCGTACCTGAAGTCTGGCGGCTCATCTTGCCAAGCGATGTCTTTTTTGATCCTGAATATAATCACGCTTCATCCAAAGCGTGTCGCCATCCCCGGATTCGCGCGTCACGCTTCAGTTTTGTTTCTGCCTGTCGCCAATGCGGACCGCTGCGGTTGTTTGCGACAGACAGCAGGCCGCAGAGTGCTTCATGCTGAAAGATTTTTCCGTCCAGAGCCTGTTCATGGGCTGCCTCACCGCCTTTGTCGGTTTCGCCAGCTCCTTCGCCGTCGTGCTGCAGGGCCTGAAAGCTGTCGGTGCGACGGATTTCGAGGCGGCGTCGGGACTGATGGCGCTTTCGGTGGCGATGGGGCTTTGCGCCATTATTCTCTCCGCCGCCACCCGGCTACCCATCAGCATCGCCTGGTCGACACCGGGTGCGGCACTGCTTGCGACCACCGGCGTCATTGAGGGCGGCTTTCCGGCGGCTGTCGGCGGTTTCATCATCTGCGCCATTTTGATCATCATCGCAGGCCTGTTCCGGCCGCTGGGAAAGGCGGTCGCCTCCATTCCCGCGCCGCTTGCCAATGCCATGCTCTCCGGCGTCATCATCGGCCTGTGTTTTGCGCCCATCAAGGCGATCGGTTTCAACCCGGCGCTCGGATTGCCCATCATCCTCGCCTGGATCGTGGTGGGAGCTTTTAAACGGCTGTTCGCCGTGCCCGCCGCCCTTGCCGCCTTCGTGCTGGTGATGATTTTCGGCGTCGAAATTCCGGCGGGTGCGCTGGACAGCGTGGCCCAATCGCTGACACCGCCGATGGAGTGGGTAACGCCCGTCTTCAGTCTCCACGCGGTTGTTTCCATCGCGCTACCACTCTTCATCGTCACCATGGCCTCGCAGAATATTCCCGGTATCGCGGTGCTGAAGGTCAATCATTACGACCCGCAGCCCGGACCGCTTTTCGCCTCGACCGGCTTTTTCTCGCTGCTTTCCGCACCCTTTGGCGGCCATGCCGTCAATCTTGCGGCGATTACGGCGGCGATGTGCGCTGGCGAGGACGCCCATCCTGATCCAAAGCGGCGTTACTGGGCGGCGATCATCGGCGGTGTCGGCTATATTATTTTCGGCCTGCTGGCGGGCGTGGTCACCGCCTTCGTGGCGCTGGCGCCGCCCATTCTCATTCAGGCGGTGGCGGGGCTGGCACTGGTCGGCGCCTTTTCCGGCTCCGCAGTCGCAGCCTTCAGGGAGCCGGAAACCCGCGAGGCGGCGGCCATCACTTTCCTCATCACGGCCTCCGGCCTTTCCTTCGGCGGCATTTCCGGGGCCTTCTGGGGCCTGATCGGCGGCGGGCTGATGATGGCGTTGCAGCGGGTGGTGAAGCGTGGTTAGATAGTGGAAATGGTATAGTTTTTATATTATATTCTCATGGTATTCGAATTTGATCCGATAAAGAGCGCTGGCAATAAAGACAAACACGGCATCGATTTTGTCGATGCACAGGCATTGTGGCACGATAAATACGGTTTGACGGTTACAGCGCATAATATTGGAGAAGAGCGGTTTGCCCTCATCGCAATTCTCGGGGAGAAGTTGTGGTTGGCTGTCCATACAGTGCGGGGTGGCCGTATTCGCATCATTTCCGTGCGCCGTGTCCGAAAATTAGAGAGGTATCATTATGAAGACAATAAGCGCAGAAGAATTCGACAGGATGGCCGATGATGGCGAAGACATCAGCGAATATCTCGACTGGTCGACGGCGCGCCATCTGAACATCGAACCCAAGCGCGTGAACATCGATTTTCCGACGTGGGTCGTCAACGATCTCGACAACGAAGCACGTCGTCTCGGTGTGACCCGGCAATCGCTTGTCAAATTGTGGATCGCTGAAAGGCTGGAGACTGGCCGTCAAGCAAAATAAGCCTGCGCATCACAAGATCACTTGTCAGACTGCCAGCCGCTGTTTATACACATCGCCATGAGCAACAGCATCGCAACCATTTTCGGCATGAGCGCGCAGATTTCTGCGAAGGCCTCGCCGTGCGGTGCACTCTCGCTTCTTAGCCTCGACCTTACACGCGGTTGCCGGGTCCAGTGAGGAGCGCCCGGCGGCCGAAAGCCCGCTGGTGCAAACGCTCCTCATCTCGAAATCTCATTTTATACTGGATTTAGGCCCTCATGGGCCGCGCATCCGCCGATGGCGAAAGACGCCCGCGGACTGCGCAAGGAGGAAGCGAAATGGACGGCAAGATCACCAATATTTCCAAGGGCATGGCTGACGCGAGCGTGAAGTATCGCCCTTACCCGACCATCAATATCCCCGACCGTACATGGCCGGGCAAGACCATCGACAAGGCGCCGATCTGGTGTTCGGTGGACCTGCGCGACGGCAACCAGTCGCTGGTCAACCCTATGGGTCACGACCGCAAGGCCCGCATGTTCAAGCTGCTGCTCGAAATGGGTTTCAAGGAAATCGAGATCGGTTTTCCTTCCGCCTCGCAGACAGATTTCGATTTTGCCCGCTGGTGCGTGGAAGAGGGCAATGTGCCTGACGATGTCTCCCTGCAGGTGCTGGTGCAGTGCCGCCCGGAGCTGATCACCCGCACCTTCGAGGCGCTGGAAGGCGCTAACAAGCCGATCATCCACTTCTACAATTCCACTTCGGAATTGCAGCGCCGCGTGGTGTTCGGCAAGGATGTGCACGGCATCAAGCAGATCGCCGTCGATGCGGCCAAGATGATCACTGACATGGCGGCGAAGGCCGGCGGCGGCTACCGCTTCGAATATTCGCCTGAGAGCTTTACCGGTACAGAGCTGGAAGTGGCGCTGGAAATCTGCAACGCCGTGGTCGAGGTGGTGAAGCCGACGGCCGACAACAAGCTGATCCTGAACCTGCCTTCGACGGTGGAAATGGCGACGCCGAACATCTATGCCGACCAGATCGAATGGATGTGCCGCAACATCGACAATCGCGAAAACGTCATCATCTCGCTGCATCCGCATAATGACCGCGGCACCGGCATCGCCGCGACCGAGCTGGGCCTGATGGCGGGTGCTGACCGTGTCGAAGGCACGCTGTTCGGCAATGGCGAACGCACGGGTAACGTCGACGTCGTGACGCTGGCGCTGAACATGTATACGCAGGGTGTGGACCCTGAGCTGGATTGCCGCGATATCGAGCGCATCAAGGATGTCTACGAATATTCCAACGAGATGACGATCCCCGAGCGCCACCCCTATGTCGGCGAGCTGGTCTACACTGCCTTCTCCGGCTCGCATCAGGATGCGATCAACAAGGGCATGAAGGCGATCAAGGTCGCCAATCATCCCGTCTGGGAAGTGCCCTATCTGCCGATCGACCCGAAGGATGTCGGCCGCTCCTATGAGGCGATCATCCGCATCAACTCGCAATCCGGCAAGGGTGGCATCGCCTATATTCTCCAGCAGGATTACGGCATCAACCTGCCGCGCAACCTGCAGGTGGAATTCCGCGAGGATATCCAGCGCATCACCGATGAAGAGGGCGTGGAGCTGCCGGCCAAGCGCATCTACGAGCGCTTTATCGAGCGTTATGTGACGCAGCCGAATGCGCGCATCAAGTTCGTGGATCACCACACCTATCCGGCCGGCGATTTCAAGGGTGTGCGCATCGTGGCTGCCGAAATCACCGATAATGGCGAGGTGAAGCGTATAGAGGGCAAGGGAACCGGTCCGATCGACGGGTTTATCAATGCGCTGTCGGTCTATCTCGGGGTTGACCTGTCGGTAAATGATTATTCGGAGCATTCGCTGCAGCATGGCTCGAACGCTTCGGCCATCGCCTATGTCGAGATGGAGCATCCGGGCGGCAAGCTGTTCGGGGCAGGCGTCAATACGAATATCGTGGCGGCGTCGCTGGAGGCGATTGTTTCGGCGGCCAATCGGGTGCTGGAAGAGCGGGCGAAGTGAGTTTGCTTTGAGGGTGGGGCTTTACCCCCCTCTGCCCTGCCGGGCATCTCCCCCTCAAGGGGGGAGATCAGCAAGAAGCGCTACCGGCACTTCATCCGCAAATGTTGAGATGGGCGAGACCCAACCACGAGTCGATCTCCCCCCTTGAGGGGGAGATGCCCGGCAGGGCAGAGGGGGGTGAATCTCACGCTCCAACCTCACCGTAGCGAACCTACTACCCCAGCAGCGAAAACCCCAGCGGCCGCCCGTTTTCATAAAACACCCGCACATCCTCCAGCGCTATACCCGTTCCCGTCTCATTGAGGCTGTGGCGCTCACAGGCGACATTCCAGGTGCCGGGGCCACCGGAAATATGGAAGAGATTATAGGCCGCGCGTGGTTTTTCACCGCCCGGTCCCTGGCTGGCGGAGGAAATGCCGACGACCGGGATGTGGTCTTCCCCGTGGTGGGTGTTCAGCCAGTAGACTGTGTTGAGATGGGTATGGCCATGCAGCACCAGATCCGCTCCGCCGACGCCCAACGCTGCGGCGAAACGGCGGATGCCGATCATGCGCTTGTGGGTGGGGGCGGCGCCGCGGATCGGTGGGTGATGGATCATCACAACGCGGAATAGGCCCTGCTCGCCGGCTTTTTTCAAAAGCTCCGCGGTGGCGCGGGCCTGCCGGTTGCCGAAGTAGCCGGTTGCCGAAAAGGGCGGCGTCGCAATCGAGGTGGAGCAGCCGATCAGTGCGACGGGACCGCGCACGCGCATATAGGGGAAAATCTTGCGGTCGTCGTCCCATTCCAGCGGGTCGCCATCGCCGCGCACGTAAGGATACCAGGCCTGCATGGCCTTGTCGTGCGCGCCGGAAACATAGGCGTCGTGATTGCCGGGAACGACGGAGGTTCTTTCGGGATCGCCCACCTCCTCGAGCCAGTCGGCGGCGGCGCGGATTTCAATGCCGGTCGCAAGATTGACGAGATCGCCGGTAATAGCCAGATGATCCGGCGACTTTGTCTCCAGATCGTCGAGCAGTTTTTCCAGCGTATCGGTGAAGAGATGCTGGCGGCGGTTGCGGTGCCAGTTGACAAAACCGGTGATACGCTTGGATGCAAGTTCGCGGAAAGTGAGTTTTGGCAGTGGCCCCAAATGGACGTCTGAAATATGCGCAAGTTTGAACATGGCGGCAGAGATAACCTATGATATGCCGCGCGTCCAATAAAAGCCGGCAGGCGGGGAGAAACCAGGGTGAATGACGAAACAACCGGGCGGCAGGCCCGTCCGTTCCATATGCGTGTCTTCATCCGCTTTCTGCATTTCGTTTTTCTGTTCACGCGCGGCGCAACTCTTGGCGTGCGTGCGGCCTGTTTCGATGAAAAAGGCAGGATTTTTCTGGTGCGGCACACCTATCTTCCGGGCTGGTATCTGCCGGGCGGCGGGGTGGAGCGCGGCGAGACCCTGCTGATGGCGCTGCACAAGGAAATCCGCGAAGAAGGCAATCTCGAAGCGGCCTCCAAACCGGAGCTGATCCATGTCTATCTCAATCTGGAAGGCAGCAATCGCGATCATGTGGCGCTGTACCGGCTTGACGTCTCCCAGACCAAACCGAAAAAGCCTGATCATGAAATTGCCGAAAGCGGCTTTTTCGACCTGTCGGAGCTGCCCGAAGGGGTGACGGCCGCAACCCGTCGCCGCCTTGCCGAGCTTGCCGGCGAAGCGGCGATCGCCGACCACTGGTAGTAACGGCTTTCCGTCAGGAGAACGCCTCGCGGCCATGGGCCATTGTCAGGTCCAGTTCCGGGCCGACGGGCACGATGCCGGTCGGGTTGATGGTGCGGTGGCTGCGGTAATAATGCTCCTTGATGTGGCGCATATCGACCGTCTCCGGCACGCCCGGCGTCTGGTAAAGATCGCGCAGGTAACCCGTCAGGTGCGGATAGTCGTGGATGCGGCGGATATTGCATTTGAAATGGCCGACATAGACGGGGTCGAACCGCACCATCGTCGTGAACAGGCGCCAGTCCGCTTCCGTCTGTTTTGAACCGAACAGGAAACGCCGGTCCTTCAGGCGATCCTCCAGCATATCCAGCGTTTCGAACACCTTCACGGCATTCTGTTGATAAGCATCTTGCGTGGTGGCGAAACCGGCCTTGTAGACGCCGTTATTGACGGTGTCGTAGATGACGTCGTTCAGCGCATCGATCTCGGCGCGTAGCGCTTCGGGATAATAATCGGCCTGCGAGCCGGTGAGATCGTTGAAGGCGGAATTGAACATGCGGATGATTTCCGCTGATTCATTGGAGACGATGGTGCCGCGCTTTTTGTCCCAAAGCACCGGCACGGTAACGCGCCCCGAATATTTGGGGTCTGCTTTGGTGTAGACCTGCCAGAGCGTCGAGGAGCCTAAGAGGTGATCCTCGGTCGCGCCCGGCGTGCGCTCGCCCTCAGGCTTAAATTCCCAGCCGTTTTCGAGCATCAGCGGATCGACGACGGAGACGGAAATCAGGTCCTCCAGCTTTTTCAGCTTCCGGAAAATCAGGGTGCGGTGCGCCCAGGGGCAGGCGAAGGAGACATAGAGGTGGTAACGGTCCTTCTCCGCCTCGAACCCGCCCTCTCCGGAAGGGCCGGCTGCGCCATACGCTGTGATCCAGTTGCGGAATTGCGAGGCGCTGCGCTTGAAGTGCCCCTTGGTTTCCTTGGTGTCATACCAGACGTCTTTCCATACGCCTTCCACCAGCATGCCCATGACCATCTCCTTGATTGTTTCCTTTTGAGCGATCCTAACCGTTCTGCACTCTCCCGCGAACCCGCAAGGCGTTGAACAATGCGTTTCCGGTCCTGTGGAAACTGAATGGGATAGCGCAGAGATTTGTTCTGGACGGGTGGGAATTTTCCTGATAACTGCAATTTTCACAAATCTGAGGAAATTGCTGACTATGATCGAACCACGGATGCTCCGACGACGCTGACGCTCCTGAACGCCCTTACCGGCGCAGCCGTCACCTATTGTCGCATCCGCATTCTGGAA
The DNA here is from genome assembly GCF_005144435.2 of Agrobacterium leguminum. Classification (NCBI taxonomy): domain Bacteria; kingdom Pseudomonadati; phylum Pseudomonadota; class Alphaproteobacteria; order Hyphomicrobiales; family Rhizobiaceae; genus Agrobacterium; species Agrobacterium leguminum. Next base: position 1,975,457 of record NZ_CP120211.1, on the reverse strand, counting down.
GTTTCGGTCTCTTCATGTCCAAGCACGATCTTGTCTACCTCACCGAGGACGCGTCGCACGACGCCATCATCGACGTCATCAACGAAGAAGCATTCGGTCCCGGTCGGCACACCCGTGCGGCGGCGCGCATCCGTGAGCAGGGGTCGCATGACCGGGCGCTGTCCTTTGTCTGCGCCGATGATGGGGAGACCATTGCTTCTGTGCGCATGACGCCGGTTCTGGCGGGTGGGGTGAAGGGCCATATGCTCGGGCCCCTTGCGGTTCGGCCCTCGCACAAGAACAAGGGCATCGGCCGGGAACTCGTCCGGATCGCCATTGCCGCCGCCCGGCGGAAGGGCTCCGAAGCGGTGATCCTGATCGGCGATCCACCCTATTACATGCCGCTCGGTTTCGAGAAGGTCGCTTATGCGGCGCTCGATTTTCCCGGCCCGGTCGACCCGAACCGGGTGCTCGTTGTGCCGATTGGCGACGACGTGCACCAGCGGCTGAAGGGCAAGATCGGCTGGCGCAAATGCGAGGCCGTGATGCCGGCCGCCACGGCGGAAGATGAGGGTTTTGAGGAGCCGCTCAGGGTTTACGGCTGAGGGGGTATCCGAAGGGGCTTTGTGCTTTTTGGTGCAACATTAAACCCCGTCATTCCGGCCTTGAGCCGGAATCCAGCCAGCCCAAGTCTTTGGGCTGAAAGGACTCTTCCCACGGCGCAGACGCGCCGTGACTGGATGCCGGATCAAGTCCGGCATGACGGAAGGGGCGTTGCGCGCTATGGCAAACATCGAGACTGCCGTGCACGTCTTTTTGTGTGGTGAAATCTTCTTCCGGTAGCCTGTTTCGAAACAACGCGTCTCCCTCCACAGAATTCAATTCCGTTTCCTCCCCCTATACGATAGCAAGTCAAAGTCGATTTCTGCAAAGGGGCGGGGCATGACGGCTATCACCATGAACGATGCGCTGGAGCGCGCGGGCGCAGGCGCCTATCAGCGGCGGCTGATGGGCATATTCGGCCTCGTCTGGGCCGCGGATGCCATGCAGGTTCAGGCCGTTGGCTTCACCGCCGCCTCGATTGCCGCAACCTTCGGCCTGACGGTGCCGCAGGCGCTGCAGACCGGCACGGCGTTCTTTTTCGGCATGCTGCTGGGTGCTGCCGGTTTCGGGCGGCTGGCGGATCGTTACGGGCGTCGCCGTGTGCTGATCGTCACCGTGGCCTGCGACGCGCTGTTCGGCGTGCTTTCCGTGTTCGCGCCCGATTTCACTATTCTGCTCGTCCTGCGTTTTCTCACAGGCGCGGCCGTGGGCGGCACGCTGCCGGTGGATTATGCGATGATGGCCGAGTTCCTGCCCGCCAAAAATCGCGGCCGCTGGCTGGTCTTTCTGGAGGGTTTCTGGGCTGTCGGAACGCTGATCGTGGCGCTGGCGGCCTGGGGCGCCAGCCTTGCCGGTGTCGCCGATGCCTGGCGTTATATTTTCGCCGTGACGGCATTTCCGGCGGTTCTCGGCCTTGGCCTGCGCTTTCTGGTGCCGGAATCGCCGCTTTACCTGCTGCGCAGCGGGCGGTTGGAGGAAGCCAAGGCCGTCGTCAACCGCATGCTGGTGACGAATGGGCGTGCGCCGCTCGATGCCGGGACCGGGCTTTTCCAGCCTGACGTGGGCAAGGGGCAGGGGATATTTTCACCGGCGCTCCGGCAGCGCAGCATCATGATCCTCGCCATCTGGTTCCTTGTTTCCGTTTCTTATTACGGCGTCTTTACGTGGATGCCGGCAAAACTGGCCGGAGACGGGTTCGGTTTCGTGCGCGGTTATGGTTTTCTGGTGCTGGTTGCGCTGGCGCAGATCCCCGGTTATGCGCTTGCCGCCTATGGCGTCGAAAAATGGGGCCGCAAGCCGACGCTGATCGGTTTCTGCCTGCTCTCAGCGCTCGGTTGCCTGCTCTTCACGCTGGCTTCGGCGGGCGCGATGATCGCCGCCTCGCTTCTCATCATGAGCTTTGCGCTGCTCGGCACCTGGGGGGCGCTTTATGCCTATACGCCGGAGCTTTACCCGACGGAATCGCGGGCGACCGGCATGGGGGCCGCAGGCGCCATGGCAAGGCTCGGCGGCCTGCTGGCGCCGTCTCTGCTTGGTTATGCCATAGCGCAGGGTTTTGGCGTCGCAATCGGCATTTTCGCCGGTCTGCTGGTGCTTGCCGCCATTGCCGCGACGATGATCAACGCGGAAACGCGGCAGGTGGCGCTGACCTGACGCGTCGTTTTCGCGCAATGGCCTGACCCGTTGAGGATCAGGCCAGGCTGTTTCGCACCTTACAGCGCCGTGTAGTTGACCGGCAGCCAATCGTAATTGGTGCTGTCGGTGCGCACATGGCCGATGCCGGGAAAGGCGATATGCGCGCCGGCCACCAGATATCTGCCTTCCACCGCCTGCCGGAATGCCAGATCGCGCGCCACGACGGCGGCCTTCTGGTCGACGTCGAATTCGATGGCCACGTCAGGCTCATCGAACTGGAGGATATCGCCATGGGTGATATCGCCCCAGAAGACGATTTTCTGGCCGTCGCTTTCGAGAACGACAGCGCTGTGGCCGGGCGTGTGGCCGGCATAAAGGATAGAGCCGAGACCGGGAACCGGCGCAGCATTGTCGCCGAATGTCTCGAACTTGCCGGCATCGATATAGGGCTGGATGCTTTCCTTCGCTTCGGCATAACCCTTCTTCAGCGCTTCAGGGGCCGCCTTGGCCTTTGCCGCATCGAGCCAGAAAGCGGCTTCACGCTCGTTGACGTGAAGGGTCGCATTGGCAAAGACGCGTTTGCCATCGGCCGATAGCCCGCCGGAGTGGTCGGTATGGATATGGGTGAGGACAACGTCATCTATATCCGCGGTTTTATAACCGGAGGCCTCGATATTGGTGACGAGCCTGCCAAGGGACGGGCCGAGATAGGCGCCGGTGCCGGCGTCGATCAGCACCAGCCTGTCGCCGGTGTTGACGAGAAAGGCGTTGACCGAGGTGGGCGTCTCTTCCGGCAGGAAGGCTTCCTGTAGGACCTTCGAGGCGTGTTCCGGCGTGGTGTTGGTGTAAATCTTGGCGAGCGGCAGCGCGATGACGCCGTCCGAAAGGGCGGTGACTTCCACCTTGCCGACCATCAGCCGATAAAAGCCGGGTGCCTGCGTGGCGGCAAGCGGCGCCTTGGCGAATGCGACGGCGGGTGCAACGAAAGGGGCGGCGAAGATGGCGCTGGCGGCGCCTTTGAGAAGTGAGCGACGGGACGGCATTGGGAGCTCCTGGGTTGAGGGAATGTCTTGAAACTTTCCGCACTCCAGCTAAGTGTAGGGAGGTCAGCAATCAAATCGATGTGACTTATGCAAACTATCGATCATTTCAATCTCCGCTCCTTCGACCTCAATCTTCTCATCGCTTTCGATGCGATGATGGAGGAGATGAACGTTACGCGCGCCGCGCGGCGGCTGAAAATCCAGCAGCCGGCCATGAGCCATAATCTCTCCACCCTGCGCACCCTGTTTCAGGATGAGCTTTTCATCCGCGTGGGGCAGGAGATGAAGCCGACGGCGCGGGCGCTCCATCTGGCCGGCCCTGTGCGGCAGGCGCTGAGGCAGGCGCAGGCGGCGGTGATGACAGCGGATGTATTCGATCCGGCCACCGAGCGCCGCACGTTCCGGCTGGGCATGTCGAGCGAGGTGGAGCTGTTGCTTTTGCCGGATCTGACGGCGCGGCTGCGGGAGATTGCGCCCGGCATTCGCATTCTGGCCCGCAGCGGGCAGGAGCAGGAAATTACGGCGATGCTCGATACGGGCGTGATCGACATGGCGGTCGGATGCACCTATTCGAAAGAGCAACGCCATCATTGCGAGCCGCTTTATTCCTCCAGCGTGCTGTGCTGCTTCAATCCGGCCTTGCTCGATCTGCCCAATCCCGTCGGGCTGGACGCCTATATGGAGGCCAAACATGCGGTCATATCGCAGACGGACAGCCTGCATGGCTGCATCAAGGATGCGCTGGAACTGAGCGGACTGGAAATCGATGTCGTCGCAGCTGCGCCGGATTTCCTCTCGGTGCTGGCGACGGCGCGATCCTCGGCGGTGCTGGCGACCGTGTCCTCACGCATCGCGCTGCGTTATGCGCCCATGCTGGGGCTGGAAATAAGCCCTGTGCCGGTGACGCTGAGTTTCCCGCCCGTCGCCATGGTCTGGACCTTGCAGACTGACGCGGATGCCGGAGCCGTATGGCTTCGCCAGCAAATCCGCGAGGCTATGGGCCGAACGGTCGACGGTGAGGTATCGGGGATCGCCGCCTAAAGCATGTCTCCGAAACTGTGCGGCGGTTTTGGGAGACATGCATAAAAACAAAGAGATAAAGCGCGTCGCATTTAATCTGCTTCCACAGTACACGACAGTTGAAATCATCGACGGTGCTGGGTGTCGTTACCCCCTCTGTCCTGCCGGACATCTCCCCCTCAAGGGGGGAGATCGGCAAGAGGCTTTCTCGCCGCTTCATTCTCGACCGTCGAGAGGTGCGAGACATCGCCACGGAACGATCTCCCCCCTTGAGGGGGAGATGTCCGGCAGGACAGAGGGGGTAACGACGTGCGCAATCGTCGACGATTTTCAACAGCCTGCTAGAAACGTTTCTCCAGCCATGTGATCGTCTGGCCCGTGGAAAGCGGCGCAAGCGAGCCTATCTTCGTGAAACCGTAGCGTTCGTAGGTTCTCAGGGCATCCGGGTTCATCGTGTCGATATAGGCACCCATGCAGCCGCGCTTTCTGGCTTCCTCCTCCGCCATGGCAAGCAGCTTCGGGCCTGTGCCCTGACCGCGCATGGCCTCCGGCACGAAAAGAAGCTGCACGTAAAGCCAGCCGCGAGCGGTATAGCCCACCAGACCGCCGGTGACGGTATTGTCGTCGTCGCGAATGGTGATGTTGAGTTCGCGTTTGTCGCTTTCGCCGAAACGGGCGAGATTATAGGCCACCAGCGGATCGCGAATGGCCTTTTCGGCCTCTGCATCCGCGACGTCGCTCAAAATGAAATTCATGTTCATCTTCCCGGGCCGCCGGGCGGCGGCCGTTTCCTCGTTTCCAATCCGAGACGTGAAGCGCCTTAAGCCCTTCGCTGGAAACGCCCTTATCGGCCCTCACGCCACCAAAGTGCGGAGAAGGCGAGCAGCAGGGTGGCAAGCCCGGCAAAACCGGCAAAGAGCGGCAGGGTATTGACGCCTTTCAGCACCGTCTCGTCGGTCATGCGTATCAGCATGCGATCCTCATCGGCAACCCTGATATCTCCGCGCACGGGCAATATATCGGGCAGCGCGATACGGCCGGAATTGTCAGTGACACGGTGTACGCTGCCTCTGGTGGCATCGGCCAACGGTTTCAGCGTTTCGGTGGTCGAGATCATCGCCTTGAATTCCGGCGCATCCACCGCGCCGACATGGACGAGGGTAGTGAAATCGCCGTTTTTGATTTCGAACAGGCCGGTTTCGTCCATGCGGCGCTCGATCCTGTAAAGACCGGGCTCGGTGCTGGTGAAGGCCATGTTTTCCGTCTTGCCGGAAGGGAAACGCACGCTGGCCTGACCGGGATCGTCGCCGATGGTCTGGCGGGTGATCTGCAGGGTGCGGCCATTGGCGCGCGCCGTCAGCGCCTCCTCCTCAAGCTCGGGCTCCTTCATCAGCCAGTGGGCGATGCGGCGGTAAAGCGCCACATGCGGGCCGCCGCCTTCGAAACCGCGCGCCCACAGCCAGCCCTGATCGGACAGCAGCATGGCTACACGGCCTTCGCCCTGGCGGTTCAGTACCAGAAGCGGGTCCTGCCCGTCGCCTAGCATCACGGTCTGGCCCTGCGGCGGGTCGACGCTGATGGTGCGGAACCAGCGGCCCCATTGCGGCGGCTCGTTGCCTGAACCTTCCAGCCCGCGGGTGACGGGGTGCTTCTTGCCCGCTTCCGAAAGGCGCGGGTAGAAAGCGGCCTGATGCACCTGACCGGTCGGCTGCGCCGGCAGCACGGAGGCGAGCGGCGTCATGGCGATCGAATCCTGACCGGCATGTTCCGGCCCGGCGGCGATCAAGAGCGCGCCGCCCTTTTCGACATATTGGGCGATGTAATCGTAATAGAGGATCGGCAGCACGCCGCGATGCTGGTAACGGTCGAAGATGATGAGGTCGAAATCCTCGATCTTTTCGACGAACAATTCACGGGTGGGGAAGGCGATCAGCGAGAGTTCGTTGATCGGCGTGCCGTCCTGTTTTTCCGGCGGGCGCAGAATGGTGAAATGCACCAGATCGACCGAGGCGTCGGATTTCAGGAGATTGCGCCACGCCCGTTCGCCGGCATGGGGTTCGCCGGAAACGAGCAGCACGCGCAGGTTCTGGCGGATGCCTTCGATCAGGTGAACGGCGCGGTTGTTTGCAGCCGTCACTTCGCCCGGAAGCTCGGCGACGGAAAATTCCATGACATTGTTGCCGCCGCGCGGAACCTTGAAATTGAACGGTGTCGGCTGGCCGGGTGTCGCCTGCAGCGTGGCGATTTCTTCGCCATTCATCTTCACCGTCACTTCCGCCGCACCGCCGCCGGCGGGGCGACCATCATCGAAGACGCGCAGTGTCAGCTGCTGTTCCTCATTGACGATGCCGAAGCGCGGGGCGCGAACGATCTCGATACGGCGGTCGAATTCATCGGCCTTGCCGGTGATCAGCCCATGCACGGGCGCGCGGAAGCCCAGCGCCTGTTCGGCATTGGGGAGGGCATTCGGAATATCGTGAATCTGGCCGTCGCTGAGGAAGATCGCGCCGCCGACGCGCGACGGCGAGACATCCGAGACGGCGGAGGAAAGCGCCGAGAATAACTGCGTCGAGGGCGAATCGCTCTCGCCATTGTCGCGCACTTCAACGATGCGCGGCTCGATGCGCGGGAAGCGTGACAGCCGGTCTTTCAGCGTCTCCAGCGCCGTATCGGTCATTTGCGGCCGGTCCTGCACGTCCTGGCTCTGCGAACGGTCAACGATGACGGGCACGATGGTGGAGAGCGGCTCGCGCTCCTCCTGCGTCAGAAGCGGATTGGCGATGGCCGCAAGCAGGGCGGCAAGCGCCAGCCCGCGCAGCCACGCACCGCGCACGCCGCGCCACAGGCCGATGAAGGAGAGGAGAAGGGCGGCGACGGCCAGAACGGCAATCACGATCCACGGCAGGAAGGGGGCGAAGGTCAATGTCATGTCACTGCCCCAACCGTTCGAGAAGTGCGGGAACGTGGACCTGATCGGCCTTGTAGTTGCCGGTCAGCATATACATCATGATGTTGACGCCGGAGCGGAAGGCATGTTCGCGCTGCATCTCATCCGGCGGCACCGTTGGCAGAACCGGCGCGCCCTGCGGATCGACGGCCCATGCGCCGGCAAAATCATTGCCCGTTATCATGATCGGCGTCACGCCATCGCCGGAGGAGGAGAGGCCCGAGGTGGTCTTCGCCGCCCCCTGCCGCGATTCCACCCAGAGAGGCGAGCCGTTGTAACGGCCGGGGAAATTGGTGAGCAGGTAGAAAGAGCGCGTCAGAACGTGGTCTTCCGGCACAGGCTCCAGCGGTGGGATATCGATATTGGCGAGGATCGCCTGCAGGCGTTCGCCGTTAGGGCTGGTCGCACCGGTATCGAGCGAAGAGAACTGGTCGCGTGTATCGAACAGCACGGTGCCGCCGGCGCGCATATAGGCGTCGATGCGCGAGATGGCGGCGCTTGAGGGCATGGGTGCCGTTGCGGAAACCGGCCAGTAGATGATGGGATAAAAGGACAATTCATCCTTGGAAATATCGAGACCGACCGGCTGGCCGGGCTCCAGCGTCGTGCGCCAGGTCAGGAATTCACTCAACCCCTGCAACCCCTGTTCGGAAATGCGGTCGACATCGTCTTCGCCGGTGCGGACATAGGCGAGATGCGTCGTGTCCAGCCGCTCGAAGATCTGCTCGTCGCCGGGTTTGGGATCGTCGGCGCGGGCGTCGGTTGGCGACATGGCGGCAAAAGCGCCAAGCGCCAGAAGCACGGTGGCGACTGTCGCGCTGCGGGCTTTCGGCAGGCGTGCAAAGGCGCCGTTCATGAAGAGCACGATCAGGCTGTCGGCAATCAACATCAGGAAGGCGGCGATGAACAGAGCAGGGCGCAGCGATTTCGCGGTTTCGCCGATCAGGGCTTCACTGGTGGTGCTGACGCCGGCGACGGATGCGTCGAGCGGGCGCAGCGTCGCACCTGCGGGCAGGAGATTGAGAGCCACGAAACCATCCTCTGTGCCATAGAGGCCGGGGGGATTGTCGAAACCGGTGCGGGGCGGCTGGCCGGCGCGCATTTCCAGCGGCCGGGCAGTGCCGATTTCGGCTGAAAGCGCGCCTTCCGCCGTCAGCAACCGGAAGGGCGGCAAGGCAGCGGCCGGGGCATTGGCGTTGGCGGAAGCGCCGCCCGCCTTCGACAATTGCACGATACGGCGCAGCATATCGACGAAATGGCCCGAGATCGGCAGGTCGGACCAGCTCGCCTCAGCGCTGACATGGAAGAGCACGATGCGGCCAGCCTCGACATTGCGGGTGGTGACGAGCGGCGTGCCGTCGGCAAGGCTTGCCCAGGTGCGTTCAGCCAGATCCGGTGTCGGTTCGGCCAGAACCTGACGTTTGACGAGGACGCCATCGGCCTTCGGCATGCCGGCAAAGGCGCCGAAATTCGGGAAATCGGCAAGCGGCTGCGGCTCGGCCCAGGAGAGCGCGCCGCCAAGCGCGCGTTCGCCCTGTCTCAGCGTTACAGGCACCAGCGGATCGTCGGCCGGGGCTGCGGCAAGGCGCGGTCCGGCAAAACGGATCAGCGTGCCGCCACCGGCGAGCCAGCGTTGCATCGGCTCATAGGTTTCCTGCGGCAGACGGCCGATATCGGCCATGACGATGACCGAAGGATTGGATTGCAGGATTTCCGGGATCGCCTGCGCCAGATCGGCCTGCCGCTGCGGAATGAGATCGGCGAAAGGCTGCAGCGCGCGGCTGATATAATAAAGCGGCTGCAGCAACGGCTGGAAATCATTGCCGGTTTCGCCGGCCAGCAACGCCACGCGGCGGCGACGGAAGCCGTCGTCGAGAAGATGCACCGCACCCGCCGTCGACACGCCTTCGAGGGAGAGGCGGGCGAAATCGTTGCGCAGCTCGAAAGGTGCTTCCACCGTTGCCGTGGTTTCGGCCGCGCCGGGCGCGAAGTTCGCGATGCCGTTGGCGAGGATGCGGCCCTGGCTGTCCTGTGCATTGACGGTTATCCGGGCGGCTTCGGCGGTATCGAGCCGCGACAGTGTGACGTTCATGGCATCGGCATTGTTGGTGGCGCCGGTAATGGCGGTGATCGCCTTGCCGTCGCCCTTCACGATGCGGAATTCGGCTGGGGAGAGGCTGGCAAGCGTTCTCATCGCGCTTTCATCCTGCGCGGTTTGAACACCATCGGCAATATAGGCAATCGTGCCGGGGGCCGCGCCGTTCAGCGCCTCGGTGATGGCTTCCGCCGTGCGGATACGATCTGGAACGAGCGGCTTCGGCTTTGCTGCGGCGAGCTTTTCCAGTGCAACGGCTGTCGTTCCCGGTACGGCGTCATGTTCCGCATCGGCGGTGAAGCTGATGGAGACGGGGCGGTCGGCGCGCTCCGCATCGCCGATCAGGGCCTGAGCGGTGGCCACGCGTCTTTCCCAGTCGGGCGCGGAGGCCCAGCTATTGTCGACCACCAGCACCAGCGGGCCGCTGCCGGCAATGCTGTTGTTGCGCGGGTTCACCACCGGATCGGCCAGCGCGAGAATCACCGCGGCGGCAAGCGCCATGCGCAGCAGGGTCAGCCACCACGGACTTTTCGAGGGCGTTTCCTCGCGTTTCAGCACCGTCGCCAATATCTTCAGCGGCGGAAACACTTCCGCCTTGGGGCGCGGCGGGGTGAGCCGCAGCAGCCACCAGATGGCGGGCAGCGCCAGAAGGCCGAAGAGGATATAGGGGCTTGTGAAAACGAAAGGCAATGCGCTCATCTGTGCCCACCGCCTTGCCCACCGCCCTGTGCCGGCGCGCCGGAAAGATACATATGCATGGCGACGAGCGCCTCGGAAGCGAGATGGTCTGTGCGGTGGAACACGAAGTTCCAGCCGAGACGGCGCAGCGACGAGGACAGCGCCTCACGCCTTGCGAGATAGGCGCGGGTGTAATCCTCGCGAATGGTTTCGGCACGGCCGGACACCAGTTTTTCGCCGGTTTCCGGGTCGATGAATTCGGTGCGGCCGGAATAGGGGAAGGTTTCCTCGGCCGGATCGGCGATTTCCACCACATGGCCGCGCAGGCCGCGCCGTGCGAGCGGCGAAATCCGCTCCATCACGGCTTTGGCATCATCGAGAAAATCGCCGATGAGGACGATGTCGCTCGCGCCGCGGATCATGCCCGTTTCCGGCATGCCGGTGGTCAGCGGCGCGTGCATGATGGCGGCGGCCAGCCGTTCGGCAGCGTTTCTGGCCGAGACCGGCTCCATGATGCCGGGACAACCGATGCGTTCTCCCGAGCGCGCAAGGATTTCCGCCAGCGCCAGCATCAGCACCAGCGCCCGGCTTTCCTTGGAGACGGAGCCGAGGGTGGATTTGAACATCATCGACGGCGACATGTCGGCCCAGAGCCAGATGGTGTGGGCGGCTTCCCATTCCCGGTCGCGCACATAGGTATGGTCGTCGCGGGCAGAACGCCGCCAGTCGATGCGTGACAGGCTTTCGCCTTCGGCATAGGGGCGGAACTGCCAGAAATTTTCGCCGATGCCGCGCTTGCGACGGCCGTGCCAGCCGGCGGTGACGGTGTTGGCGATGCGCTTTGCCTCGACCATGCAGTCCGGCACCAGAGCTGCGCGCTGGCGCGCACGCGCCAGAACCTCGCTACCCGGCGTCTTGTCTACGATCTGGCCGATGGATGCCACATGCAGTCCTTTCGCGAACGTGCGTTCAGTTCTTCGCCTGCTCCACGAGCGCTGCGATGACATCGCGCACCGACATGCCTTCGGCGCGGGCCGCAAAGGTCAGCGCCATGCGGTGTTCCAGCACCGGTTCGGCGAGCGCATGGACATCGTCCAGCGACGGCGCGAGCCGGCCTTCGTAGAGCGCACGGGCGCGGGCCGTCAGCATCAGCGACTGGCCGGCGCGCGGACCCGGACCCCAGACAACGTGTTTGTCGGTCAATTTGTTGCCATGGCCGGGGCGGGCGGAGCGGACGAGCGAGAGGATGGCATCCACCACCTTGTCGCTGACCGGCATCTGGCGGATGAGGGCCTGGATTTCCATCAGGCGCCCGGCATCGATCACGCCGCGTGCTTCACCCGAGGCGGTGCCTGTCGTGTCGAGCAGGATCTGGCGTTCGGCGGCAAGCTCGGGATAACCGACATCGACCTGAAGCAGGAAGCGGTCGAGCTGGGCTTCAGGCAGCGGATAGGTGCCTTCCTGCTCCAACGGGTTCTGGGTGGCGAGAACGTGGAACGGCTTCGGCAGCTCATAGGTCTGGCCGGCCATGGTGATGTGATATTCCTGCATGGCCTGCAGAAGGGCGGACTGCGTGCGCGGGCTGGCGCGGTTGATTTCGTCGGCCATCAGCAACTGGCCGAAAATCGGCCCCTTGATGAAACGGAAGGAACGGCGGCCGTTTTCGTCCTGATCCATGACTTCGGAACCGAGGATGTCCGACGGCATCAGGTCCGGTGTGAACTGGATGCGATTGGCATCGAGGCCGAGCACGGTGCCGAGCGTGGTGACGAGCTTGGTCTTGGCAAGGCCGGGAACGCCGACGAGCAGCGCATGGCCGCCGGAGAGGATGGCGAGAAGCGTGTTCTGCACCACTTTTTCCTGGCCGAAAATGACCTTGGAGACTTCCGTGCGGATGGCCGCGATGTCGGAAAGCGCCTTTTCGGCCGCGGCGACGATGGCCTTTTCATCGAGGGTTTCGCCGGTATTCATCACGCCCATGTCGCTCTCCTCATACCTTCGCCGCTGTCACAGTCGCATCCCGGTTTTGCTGGCAGTCGGCCGGGACGGATTTTGCGCTGCATATAGCTTATTGCTCTCTTGGCCGCTGACAAGCGCCATTCGAATGACTATGTCGTGACTTAGTATTTCCTTATCGGCAAAGCGAGACTCGAATATGGCAGCGGAGACGATAAATTCGGCTGATGATGCGGCGGGGCTTGCGGCGATGATTTCCCGCGCCGCCGAACAGACCGGCGACGCCAAACGTGGGCCGGCCCCGGTGGAACGCTGGAATCCGCCCTTTTGCGGCGATCTCGACATGGAAATCCGCGCCGATGGCACCTGGTTCTATCTCGGCACCCCCATCGGCAGGGCACCGCTAGTGCGGCTGTTTTCCACGGTTCTGCGCAAGGATGAGGACGGTAAAACCTATCTCGTAACTCCTGTGGAAAAAGTCGGCATCCGCGTCGTGGACGCGCCTTTCGTCGCCGTGGAAATGAAGCTGACGGCGGGTGAGGATGATAGCGAGCCGCTGCTGACCTTTCGCACCAATGTCGGCGATGTGGTGGAGGCGGGGCCGGAGCATCCGCTGCGGTTCGAGGTTTTCGGTGAGAACCGCGAATTGAAGCCCTATCTTCTGGTGCGCGGCCGGCTTGAAGCGCTCGTGTCGCGGGCGGTGATGTATGATCTCGTCGCACTTGGTGAGGTGATCGAAGTGGAGGGCGTCGACATGTTCGCCGTGCGCTCCGGCGGGGTGACTTTTCCGGTGATGCCCGCCAAGGAACTGGAACGGCTTTCGCAATGACGACAACGGCATTCAAGACTTTTACCGCCGCCGATTTCCGCTGCCGGGTGCTGCAGGAAGGCGAGGGCGTGGCGGAACGGGAGCATGGCGACCATGTGCTCAATCCGGGCGTGGTGCTGTCTGGAAACGGCATCAGGCTGAAGGACGCCGCCGTGCTGGTGCCGGTCATTGACGATGGCAACGATGCGCGGGTGATCTTCACCCAGCGCACTTCGACGTTGCGCAAACATTCCGGCCAGATCTCCTTTCCGGGCGGCGGCATCGATGCCGAGGACCGCACACCGGAAGAGGCGGCGCTGCGCGAGACGGAAGAGGAAATCGGCCTTTCGCGGTCCTTCGTGGAAACGGTCGGCCGCCTGCCGGATTATATTTCCGGGACGGGTTTCCGCATCAAGCCGGTGCTGTCCATCGTTCGGCCCGGCTTTGACCTGACGCTCAATCCAACCGAAGTGGATGAGGTTTTCGAGGTGCCGCTGTCCTTTCTGATGGACCCGGCCAATCACGGGCGCGGCAGCCGCATCTTTCAGGGGAAGGAGCGGTTTTTCTACGAGATGCCCTATGGCGAACGTTACATTTGGGGCATTACGGCGGGCATCGTCAGGACGATTTACGAGAGGTTTTATTCATGAGCAGCCTTGCCGGGCGGGACTGGTTTCAAAAACCGGCGCTGAAGCGCATCTTTACGCTTCTGAATGCCGATGGCGGCGAGGTGCGGATCGTTGGCGGCGCGGTGCGCAATGCGCTGATGGACCTGCCGGTGGTCGATGTCGACATGGCGACGACGCTGACCCCTGACATGGTTGTTGCGCGGGCCAAGGCGGCGGGCATCAAGGCGGTGCCGACCGGCATCGAGCACGGCACGGTAACGCTGGTGATCGATGGCGAAGGTTTCGAGGTGACGACGTTGCGCCGCGATGTCGAAACCAATGGCCGCCACGCGCAGGTGGCTTTCGGCACCGACTGGCAGACCGACGCCGAGCGGCGCGACCTCACGATCAATGCCCTCTATGCCGATGAAAAGGGCGATATCATCGACCTTATCGATGGCCTTGCCGATATCGAGACCGGTACGGTGCGCTTCATCGGCGATGCGGCGATGCGGATTTCGGAAGATTATCTGCGGATTCTCCGGTTTTTCCGCTTTTTCGCGCACTACGGTTCCGGCCGCCCGGATGCCGACGGCTTGCGGGCAAGCGCGCGGGCCAAGGACAAGCTGGGCACGCTTTCAGCCGAGCGGGTGTGGAGCGAACTGAAAAAGCTGCTTTCCGCCCGCGATCCTTCCCGCGCCCTTTTGTGGATGCGGCAATCCGGCGTTCTGGCGGAAATTCTTCCCGAGACGGAAAAATGGGGCATCGACGCCATTCACGGGCTGGTGGCGACGGAGCAGGCTCTGGGCTGGGCGGTGGACCCGATGCTGCGGCTTGCCGCCATCGTGCCGCCGGACAGGGACAGGCTGGCCGCCCTTGCCGCGCGCCTGCGGCTGTCGAAGGTCGAAGCGGGTTATCTTGCCCATTGGGCTTCGGCTCCGGCGGCTGATCCAGAGCTGAAGGAGACGGCGCTCGACCGGCTGCTTTATCGTCAGGGCGTCGAGGGCGTGAAGACGCGGCTGAAACTGGCGCTTGCTTCGGCCCGCGCCGATCTTTCCGCTGGCGACACGGCCATGCAGAAAGTGGCGCGGCTTTCGACTTTGCTGACGCGGGCGGAAAAATTCCACAAACCGGGCTTTCCGCTGAGCGGTGCGGATGTGATGGCAGCGGGCGTCGAGGCCGGCCCGAAGGTGGGCGAAGTGCTGAAAAGCCTTGAGGAAAAGTGGATCGACGTCAATTTCTCACTCGACCGGGCAGCGTTGACCGCCCGGTTGAAGGATATGCTGGAAAATTGAGGTCAGCGACGGCGGCGTTGCGGCTCAGGCCGCATTTGCCTCGTCGCGAATGCGGGATTTGATGTTTTCGATCATGTTCTCGCGGATGACGGTTTCGCCGTGCGCCGATCGCATATGTTCCACGGTGCGACGCACAACTTCGGCATCGTCATCTGCGCGCGTGTGCCAGGCACAGCCGGGCACGAGCGTTCCACATTCAAACAGTCTCATGGTCTTGCCTCCCTGTTTTAGAGCGCCATGCGTCCGTTCGGACGCATAAAGGACGCTCTAACATTTTGAGTCTGCACATTCTCCCTGTCGAAAACCGGAATCGATTTTCGACAGGGAGAATGTGCGAGAGTGAGGGACAGCAATTCAATTGCCTGCTGTCCCTCCGACAAGAAACGAATGTTCACCGCTTATGTTCCAGAGCGGCGTCCTTCGACCTTATTCAGGCCCCTATTCGGGCATCGCCCAGCACTGGAAAACAGAGGATGTGCCGGCTGCCGGAATTTTTGTACGAGGCATTTCGTCATTGTCCGCCCGCTTTGCCGTTTTTCCGGCCAGCGTGCGTTTTACCTGTTCGACATAAAAGGAATGCGGCAGTTCGCGATCACCCGTGGCGCGCATTTCCGCTGCCAGGCGATCGATCAAATCAGGGGTATCAATGGAATGCTGGGCTTCCTCGGGGGAAGCAGAGATAGGCATGCTGTTCGAAGTAATCATGACGATAGCTCCTCCAGTACGTCTGCGAGGAGGAGACTATCATTGCCTTGATTTTTCCATAAGTCCTAATTTGCGCTATTTGCGACAAATTGGCTGATGAGCGTCAAATTTACGTGAGGTTTTTTAGGGCCAGCGCACTACCGGCGGTAGAGAGGAGAGAATCGATTCGACATTGCCGCCGGTCTTGAGGCCGAAGATCGTGCCGCGATCGTAAAGCAGGTTGAATTCCACATAGCGGCCGCGGCGGATGAGCTGTTCGTCGCGGTCCTCTTCCGTCCAATTCTGGTTGAAATTGGCGCGGACGATTTTTGGATAGACCAGATTGAAGGCGCGGCCGACATCCTGCACGAAGGCGAAATTGGCGTCCCAGCCGCCATTTTCCTCCTGCGGGTGCAGCCAGTCGAAAAAGATGCCGCCGATGCCGCGGGCTTCGTTACGGTGCTTGAGGAAGAAATACTCGTCGCACCATGTCTTGTAGCGCGGATAATCGGCAACCCGATGGCGGTTGCAGGTGATTTCGAAGGCACGATGGAAAAGCTGGCTGTCCGGGTCTTCCTGCGTCCTTCTGCGCCCCAGAACCGGCGTCAGATCCGCGCCGCCGCCGAACCAGTGGCTGGTGGTGACGACCATGCGGGTGTTCATGTGCACGGCCGGCACGTTGGGGTTGACGGGATGGGCGATGAGCGAAATGCCCGAAGCCCAGAAACGCGGGTCTTCTTCC
Organism: Agrobacterium leguminum; assembly: GCF_005144435.2. Lineage (NCBI taxonomy): Bacteria > Pseudomonadati > Pseudomonadota > Alphaproteobacteria > Hyphomicrobiales > Rhizobiaceae > Agrobacterium > Agrobacterium leguminum. The sequence goes on along the minus strand of NZ_CP120211.1, from coordinate 1,959,364 downwards.
GCACCCGGTATCTGCTTGCGGAATTCCGGCGAGAATTCGCCATAGACGGTGGAGGTGTGGACGCCGACCTTTTCGAAGACGCGGCCTTCCATCATCGACATCTTGCCGCCGCCGCCCTCGCCATTCTCGCGCAGCCAGTCTTTCTGGACGAAACGGCCGGGCTCCTGATCGGAAAGAGGGCCGGTCAGGTCGTTTTCGAGGGTCTCGAAGGAGTTAACGATGGTGTCGCGAAGATGCTGGAACCAGGCTTGGGCAAGGGCCTTCTTGTCCTCGATGTCGTCGGGCAAGCCCTTCGGCAAGATTGGCCGTTCCATGCGTATTCTCCTTTGGTGAAGTCGATTCCCTGTCGCGTCTAGCAGGTGCAGGCCCCGCGCACAAATTCGACTCGCCAAGTTCACATGCGGGCACTATCTTTATCGATGTAGGTGCCAGAGGTGAATATCATGACGAAATTTACCGGACCGCCGCCCCTGGACGGGCTGAAGCGCAGGATCGCCAATCACCGCAAGGCGCGTGAAGGCTCGGGCGACGACAAGACGCGCAATGGCATGTTCGTGCGGCAGACCTTCTGTCTCGGGCGCGAGGAAGCCCGCGCCAAGGCGCGCGAATGGTTCGACAGCTTTCCGAAAGCGGCCTACTGGACGGAAGTGGAAAGCTGGCGGCAGCTGGAAGGCGACCGCATCGAATTCACCATGCGGCGGCTTCCTTCGGCCGATTGAAATTTAGAGCGTTTTCGCCTTTCCCGGAATGCTTTTAGGCGCGGGGCTCGGCATAACGCAGGCGGCTTTCGATCAGCACACCGCCTTCATCCAGAATGGGATGCGCCACCGTGACGATATGGGCGTTGATGCGCTTCAGATCCCGCAGCATGTCGAGATGCAGCGAACTGGTCTGCATGCTTTCCGCAAACCCGTCGCGCAGGCGCTCGAGATGGCGGTTCGAAGACTGTTTTTCGAGCCGGCGTATATCCACCTTGCTTTCCATCAGCCTGCGGGCGAGTTCGAAATCGCCGGTTACCAGAATGCTCTGGGCGGCGCGCAGGTTCTCGATGGTCATGTCGAACAGGGTTTTCAATTCCTCATAACCGTCGTCGGAAAACTTGAAGCTGTTCAGTACCTTCTTGCGGATCTGTTCGCAGATGCCCTTTTCGATGATGTCGCCGATATGTTCGAGGTTGATGGCATAGTCGATGATGGCGATCGAACGACGCGCTTCTTCGTCGGAAAGCCCCTTGCGCCCCAGCTGCGACAGATAGACCTTCACCTCCTGCTGGCGGCGGTCGACCTTCTTTTCCAGCAGGGAAACCTCCTGAAGCGGCGCCAGATCGTTGTGCTTGAAGGCGTTTTCGGCGCGGATCAGCATCCGCTCGATGCTGTCGCCGACGCCCAGCACTTCGCGGGTGGCGTTGGCAAGCGCCACGACCGGCATGTCCAGCGCCTGCTGGTCGAGGAAATTCGGACCGTCTTCGGCTTTCGGATCGCCCGGCACCAGCCTTGCCATCAGGTCGGACAGGAGGCCGGAGAAGGGCCAGGCCAGCGCCGCCAGAATGACGTTGAAGATCAGATGGGCGTCGACCGGCAATTTTGCGGGCGAAAGCGGCAATTGCTGCAGGAATTCCGCGCCATAGGAGGCGAGCGGCAGAGCGATGAGGCAGCCAATGGTGCGCACCAGAAGGTTGCCCATGGTGATGCGCCGTGCCGAGGCGGGGCCGGAAAGCGTGGCGATGACCGGCGGAATGGCGCCGCCGAGATTGGCGCCGAGAATGAGCACGATGATAAGGCCCGTGGAAAGCGTGCCGGTGGCCGCCAGCGACAGGATGAGCACCACGACGGCGAGGCTCGAAGACGAAACGAAGGCGAGCACGGCGGAAAAGATCAGCGCGACGGGCCATGCCCCGTCAAGCAGGCCGATAAAGACGCCGAGAGCCGGCGAGGCGCGCATCGGTTCTGTCGCGCCGCTCAACAGATGCAGCGACAGAAGCATGAGGCCGATGCCGATCAGCGCCGTTCCGCCGCCTTGCCGGGCATTGGAACTGCCCTTTTTCAGAATAATGCCCGCAAGGATCAGCAGCGGCGACAGCCATTCCACCCCGGCTGCCACGATCCATGCGGTAACGGCGGTGCCGACATTGGCGCCCAGCAGCACCACCTGCGCCATGCGCGGCCTGATGAGGTCTCGTTCAGCAAAGGAGGCGACGGTGAGCGCCGTCGCCGTCGAACTTTGCAGCGCGACGGTGGCGAAGAAGCCGGAAAAGAAGGAACGCGGACCGTTCTGGGTGCCGGTGGCCAGCACGCTTCGCAGTTTCATGCCGAAGGCGCGGGTGACGCCATCCTTGACCTGGGCAAGGCCGAAGAGCAGCAGCGCGACTGCGCCGAGAAGGTTGACGATGACAATGGTGGATTGCATGCGACGTCTCCTCACACCCGCCGGCGGATGGTTCCGGCGAGCACGATTTTTATTGTCCGGCTAATCAGTATAGGAGCCTCGATGCCCTCGGTACAGGCCGGGTTGCGACAGTTTTGAAGTAAAAACGGTCAAATTTTGTATTTGCCCGAAAAATTGGCGTTAAAAGTGACGCCTATGCCCATGCCACCTGACGCAAAGCCTCGCCGGCGATCATCGCCGCCGACATGGCGACGTTGATGGAGCGTTGTCCCGCCACCATGGGGATGATGATTCGCACCTGCGCCTTTTCATGCACATGGTCGGGTACGCCCGCACTTTCGCGGCCGAAAAGCAGGATGTCATCCGTGCGATAGGCGATCTTCGTATAGGGCAGGGCGGCTTTGGTGGAGGCGAGAACGAGACGGCGGCCGGTGGTTGCCCGCCATTCCTCGAAACGCTCCCAGCTGACATGGCGCGTCAGCGCCGCCGCCGCGATATAATCCATGCCCGCCCGTTTCAGATTACGGTCGGAAATATCGAAACCGGCCGGCTCGATGATGTCGACGCCGAGGCCGAGACAGGCGGCCAGTCGCAGGATGGTGCCGGTATTGCCGGGAATATCGGGCTGGTAAAGGGCGATCCTGATGTCGGGCATGGACGTCTCACTGCGGTTGGTCTGCCCGTCCGATTATCACGGGCAGGGGCCGGGCGACAGCTATGCTGTGAAAAGTCCCTTTGAGGCGTCGTTCCCGGCCGGATGTTCATTCGCGTGACACACAGGGCGGCTACCCATTCACCGGAACATCGTCGGGCTTGCCGGGACCATCGCGAATGGTCGGGACAGGCCGTTTCGAGCCGGATTTTCTGCACGCAACAACAGGAGGACACCATGTCCGAACGGGTGAATTTCGTCCATCTGACCGATCTGCATGTGGGCAATCCGCAGGTGCAGGACGATGATCTTTATTCCGAGACCTCGGCCACGCTTTCCGCGACGCTTGCGCAGATCAAGGCGCTCGTGCCGCCGCCTGAATTCATCGTCGCCAGCGGCGATCTGACCAACAGGGGCGATGCCGGCAGCTATGAGGAACTCAAGCGGCTGATGGCGGAAGCGGAACTCGATATGCCGGCGCTCTTCGCGCTCGGCAATCACGACCGCCGCGATGGTTTCTACCCGGTCATGCTCGACCGCCATGAGGATCTGGACGAGCCCTATGACCATGCCGAGGTCATTGCCGGTATCCACATCATCGTCATGGATACCAGCGTTCCGGGCAAGGTCGGCGGCGCTTTCGAGCCGGGGCAGATCGAATGGCTGGAGGATGAGCTGGAAAACCACCCAGAACTGCCGAAGCTGCTGGTGATGCACCATGCGCCGGCGCTCGATTTCGACCGCCCGGATGCGGAGTGGGAATCGCTTTCCTTCGCGGATACCGAGGCTCTGGACGAGGTGCTGTTCGAGCATGATGTCATCGGCATTCTTGCGGGCCACATTCACTACGACCGCATGTCGCATTGGCAGGGCATTCCCGTCGTGGTCGGCATCGGCCAGCATTTCGCCACCGATCCGCTTTGGCTGCATGAGGGCGTGCGCATGTTGTCCGGTGCGTCCTTCGCCATTGGTACGATAAGGGACACGGGGCTCACCGTTACCTTCGCGCCGCAGCCTAGCGATCGCCGGGAATTGAAGCGTCATACGCAGGCCGGAATGGCCGAGTTGATCGCGAGCTATGAGAGCGCAGAGGCGCAGGACGCGGCCGAATAGGGCGACGTGCGCATCGTTTAACGGGCGGAGACCTCGCGGGGTCGTCTCCGCCCGTTCGCCTTTGGGCGGCACCTGCATGTTTTCTCGCGTATTCGGTGTCTTTCCGACTGGTCATTGACTAAATTTTGCGCTACAAGGCCATATCTTCAACACCAGCCAAGGGAGGTTCTCATGCTAAATGATGTTCGTATTCGCCTCCCGGCCCCAGTCGTGCCGCTGCTGGCTTAGGTGTTACTCCGCGGTTCGCCCGCGTTTCCCATTTTTCGATTCGTCATGTGGCTGTCACGGCCATATCCAAAGACTTTTCCGTTCTGTCGTGAGCCATATTTGTGTCCGCTCACCATGTCACGATGGAGCGATTGATTGCCGGAGCTTGGCCTATGTTTGGCTGGTTTGAAAAACGCCTCGATCCTTTTCCCTCTTCGGCGCCCTCCGTGCCGCCAAAGAAGCTTTTGCCGTTCCTGTGGCATTATGTGAAGCCCGCATGGCCATGGCTCCTGCTGCTTGGCCTGATGTCCATGGGCATCGCGATTGCGGAAGCCATGCTCTACAAATTCCTCGGCAATATCGTCGACTGGCTTTCCACGGCCAATCGCGAGACTTTTTTTGCCGATGAGGGCTGGCATCTGATCGGCATGGCGGCGCTGGTGCTCTTCGTGCTGCCGCTGATGGGTGCCGTCCACACCATGACGATGCACCAGACGCTTGCCGGCAATTTCGGCATGATCGCGCGCTGGAAGATGCACCGTTTCCTGCTGCGCCACTCCATGAACTTCTTCGCCAACGAGTTTGCCGGCCGCGTTTCCACCAAGGTGATGCAGACGGCGCTGGCGATCCGCGAAGTGGCGCTGAAGGTGATCGACGTCTTCGTTTATGCGATCAGCTTCGTCGTCTCAATGCTGTTCATGGTCGCGGCCGCGGACTGGCGGCTGGTTATTCCGCTGCTGGTCTGGCTCGGTATCTATATGGCCATCCTCGCTTATTTCGTGCCGAAGCTCGGCCGGCTGGCGCAGGAGCAGGCCGATGCACGCTCGATGATGACGGGCCGGATCGTCGACAGTTACACCAACATCTCGACGATCAAGCTGTTTTCCCATGCGGGGCGCGAGGAAAGATATGCGCGTGAGGGCATGAACGTGTTTCTCGGAACCGTTCACCGCCAGATGCGCAAGATTTCCGGCTTCAACATCCTGATCGACCTCAACAACGCCCTGGTGCTGTTTTCCACGGCGGCGCTCGGTCTTTATTTCTGGATGCAGGGTTCGGTCACGGCCGGTTCGGTCGCCATCGCCATTAGCCTTGCCATGCGCGTCAACGGCATGTCGCAGTGGATCATGTGGGAAGTCACCTCGCTGTTCGAAAATATCGGCACGGTCTATGACGGCATGTCGATGATGACGAAGCCGCACGATATCGTCGACGTTCCGAAAGCGCCTGAGCTTGCGGCCCCGCAGGGCGCGATCCGTTACGACAATGTCCGTTTCCACTACGGCAAGAACAAGGGCGTGATCGACGGGCTGACGCTCGACATCAAACCGGGCGAAAAGGTCGGTCTGGTCGGGCGTTCGGGTGCGGGCAAGACGACGCTGATGAACCTGCTTCTACGTTTCTACGATCTGGAAGCGGGCAGGATCACCATCGACGGGCAGGACATCTCGAAGGTGTCACAGGACAGCCTGCGCGAGCTGATCGGCGTCGTGACGCAGGATACCTCGCTGCTGCACAGGTCCATCCGCGACAACATCGCCTATGGTCACCCCGAGGCCACGGACGAGCAGGTGATCGCGGCGGCGAAGCGGGCGAATGCCTGGGACTTCATCGAAACGCTTGTCGACATGCATGGCCGTCAGGGCCTCGATGCGCAGGTGGGCGAACGCGGCGTGAAGCTCTCCGGCGGTCAGCGCCAGCGTATCGCAATCGCCCGCGTCTTCCTCAAGAACGCGCCGATCCTGGTGCTGGACGAGGCGACTTCGGCGCTCGACTCGGAAGTCGAGGCGGCGATCCAGGAAAACCTGTTCTCGCTGATGGAAGGCAAGACGGTGATCGCGATCGCCCACCGCCTTTCGACACTGACGGAAATGGACCGGCTCATCATCCTCGACAAGGGCCGGATCGTGGAGGCGGGCAGCCATGCGGAGCTGGTGGCGATGGGCGGTATCTATGCCGATCTGTGGCGGCGCCAGTCCGGCGGCTTCATCGCCGACCATGAGGCGGAAGTGGCCGCGGAATAAGGAGAAGCGAGAGGGCGGCAAGCATGGTTTCCCGCCCTCTCGCCTATGATATGTGCGCTAACCTCTCCTCCGTCATGCCGGCCTTGAGCCGGCATCCAGCCACGGCGCGTCTGCGCCGTGAGTGGAGTCTTTTGCGATCAAGGACTTGATCGCGCTGGACCCCGGATCAAGTCCGGGGTGACGGTGTGGGGATGCAGCCGATGCGCAAAATATCGCTGGGTCGATTTAAGGGCGGGGAACATTTCCCGCCCTTTTTCATTCCCCGAATGTTACCGAAATATAATCTCTTCCCGAAGCCTTCGCGGCTGTTCCCGCTCCGGGAATCCGCCTATATCCGGATCATGGTTATTACCCGCATCTTCGAGTTTTTCGAGAACTGGATAAAGCCCTTCGCCCGCAAGGACGATTTGCGGCCGCCTGAAAGCACGTTCGCCTTTATCTGGTTCTACATCTCGCAGGCCAAGGCGCCGTTTTTCGCCATGCTGGTGCTCGGCGGGCTGACGGCGGCCATCGAGGCGGCGCTGTTCTGGTTCGTCGGGCGGCTGGTGGATATTCTCTCCACCGTGAAGCCGGAAGAGGGCTGGGCGGGGCTGCTTGCGGCCCATGGCGGCGAGCTGGTGGGCATGCTGGTGCTGATCGGCGTCGTGCGTTTTATCGTCACCATGGTAACGGCGCTGGTGGATCAGCAGATCATCACGCCCGGTTTTTACAATCTGGTGCGCTGGCAATCCTATATGCATGTGGCGCGGCAATCGCTGACCTTCTTCCAGAACGATTTTTCCGGCCGCATCGTCACCAAGGTCTGGTCGGGCGGGCAGGCGGCGGGCGATCTCGTCACCTCGTTGATGGAAAGCGTGTGGTTCGTCGGCATTTATTCCGTTTCCATGCTGTTCCTGATTGGCGGGCTGGACTGGCGGCTTGCAGTCGTCGTTGTCGTCTGGGTGGGGATATTCTCGCTGCTGGCGCGCTATTTCGTGCCGCGTATCCGCTATCATTCCAAGGAAACGGCGGAAGCCGCGTCGATGCTTTCCGGCCGCATGGTGGATGCCTATAGCAATATCCAGACGCTCCGGCTGTTCGGGCGCGATGATGCCAATGACCGCTACATGCGGCAGGGTTTCGACATTTTCCAGCATGCGACCATGACATTCACCCGGTTCATCACCGGCGTGCGCGCCTCCATGGCGCTGTTGTCCGGCGTGATGATCACCTCCATGGCGGCGCTCTGCATCGATCTGTGGCTTTCCGGCAAGATCAGTTCCGGTGCGGTGGCCTTCACGCTGGCGCTGGTGCTGCGCCTCAATTTCCTGCTCGGCCGGCTGATGACGCAGTTCAACGGCATCATGCGCAATTTCGGCACGGTGCAGAATGCCGCCGAGCTGATTTCGCAGCCGATCGGTCTCGTCGATGCGCCGGAGGCGACGGTGCTGGAGGTCAGGAAGCCGGGCATACGTTTCGAAAATGTCAGCTTCCATTACGGGCGCGCGAACGGCGTCATCGACCATCTCAACCTCGAAATCAGGGCGGGCGAGAAGGTTGGCATCGTCGGACGCTCTGGGGCGGGAAAATCCACCCTCGTCAATCTGCTCCTGCGTTTTTACGATGTCGAAAAAGGCCGCATCCTGATCGATGGGCAGGATATCGCCAGAGTGACGCAGGAATCGCTGCGCGCCCATATCGGCATGGTCACGCAGGATACGTCGCTGCTGCATCGCTCCATTCGCGACAATATCCTGTTCGGCCGCAACGACGCCACCGAAGCGCAATTGCAGGAGGCGACGCGGCGCGCCAAGGCGGATGATTTCATCGCCAGGCTCGAGGATCAGCGCGGCCGCAAGGGGTTCGACGCGCATGTGGGCGAACGCGGCGTGAAATTGTCCGGCGGCCAGCGCCAGCGCATCGCAATCGCCCGCGTGATGCTGAAGGACGCACCGATCCTCGTGCTCGATGAGGCGACGTCGGCGCTCGATTCAGAGGTGGAGGCGGCGATCCAGAGCAATCTGGACGAGCTGATGCAGGGCAAGACGGTTCTGGCCATCGCCCACCGCTTGTCGACGATTGCCGCTCTCGACCGGCTGATCGTGATGGATCAGGGACGCATCGTCGAACAGGGCAGCCATTCCGATCTGGTCATGCAGGGCGGTCTTTATTCGGAGCTCTGGGCGCGGCAGTCGGGCGGTTTTCTTGCCGCTGAGGAAACCGTCTGAGGCCGTCCACGCAGACCGGGTGTTTATTTCATATGCATAAATATAAAATCAACGGTTGCTTATATCTGCGAATATGCGAGTTGAAAAAAGATTTATTCAACTCAAAATTTATAATGATGCGGTAAGCTCTTGTTTATCGGTGCGTGCAAAAACAGGTCTGCGGGAGGAACGCGCTCTTTTTTTGTGGATCGAAAACAATGCATATTTTCAGAATTCGTATACTTCTGCCGGCATTGTTCGGCATCACCGTTCTCTTTTCCATCGCCCAGGGGATTGCAAGCATGCGATCTGTGGCGGAAATGGATCGACAGGCCAGCAATATCGTTCTGCGCATGGAGCGATCATTGATTGTCGCTGATCTTGGCGACAGGCTCAACGATATCCGCCGCAATTATCTGGCGGTCATGACCTCCGCTACACCGGAGGCCAGGAACGCCCTGTTCCAGCGGATACTAAAAGCGCAAGAAGAGCGCGTGCAGGCGTTCGATATCTATGCCGCTGAATTGAAAAGCCCCTCTATCATTGAGAAATTCCAGCGCCTGAATGTAATGGTCGCAAATTATGAAGCCATGGGTGCGGAGCTGAAAAAAATCGTCATCACCGGCGATGTTGACGCTGCGCGGGCGCAGGTTGCGCGCATGACACCGGTGGGTAATGCCGCCGGCGCGCTGATGAAAGAGATGATCGAGGATAATCGCCAGCGTGGACTGGCGGACCAGCAGGCGGCGGAAGCGGCCGGACATTTTGCCTTCTTCATGTCCCTTGGCGGCATGCTGGTTGCCGCCGCGGTCGCGCTCGTTGCCGCGCTCTTCAGTTTCCTACGCATTTCGCGCCCGATTAACGATATTACCCGCGCCATGAATGGACTGGCTGCCGGCGATAATGACAGCTCCATTCCGCATTCCGGCCGCAGGGACGAGATTGGCGAAATGGCTGCGGCTGTTGCCGTATTCCGCGACAATGCCATCGAACGCGAGCGGCTAGAGCGGGAAGCCGAGGTCAACCGCAGCCTCAGCGAGCAGGAGCGCACCGAGCAAGAGGCACGGAAGGCGCAGGAAGCGGAAGAAATCCGTTTTGCCGTTGAAAACCTGGGCGCGGGGCTGAAGAAACTGTCGCGGGGCGACATGACCTGCCGGCTGGACGCCGCCTTTGCCGAACGCCTTGATGGCCTGCGCGGCGATTTCAACGAATCCGTTGCGACGCTGCAGGCGGCGTTGCGCTCGGTTGGTGAGAATGCCGGCGCCATCGATGCGGGCGCCGGCGAGATACTGGCGGCGGCGGGCGATCTTTCCCATCGCACCGAGCAGCAGGCTTCGTCCGTCGAGGAAACCGCAGCGGCGCTGGAGCAGGTGACGACAGCGGTGAAGGATTCGGCACAGCGTGCCGCCGAGGCCGGCGAGATCGTGGAGCGGGCACGCGAAAGTGCTGAAATGTCCGGTCAAATCGTCACGCGCACGGTTCTGGCGGTGCAGGATATCGAAAAATCCGCCAATGAGATCAGCAATATCATCAGTGTCATCGATGAGATTGCCTTCCAGACCAACCTGCTGGCGCTGAATGCTGGGGTGGAGGCCGCGCGTGCGGGCGACGCCGGCAAGGGTTTCGCCGTGGTGGCGCAGGAGGTGCGTGAGCTGGCGCAGCGTTCCGCCAATGCTGCCAAGGAGATCAAGGTTCTCATTCACCGTTCCGGCGAGCAGGTCCGTGAGGGCGTCGCGCTGGTCGGCAGAACCGGAGAGGCGCTCGCGGGGATCGTGGACGAGGTGAGGGAGATCAACCGCCACGTCGCATCCATCGTCACTTCCACGCGTGAGCAGTCGACCGGCCTTTCCGAAATCAGCGCCGCCGTGAACCTGATGGATCAGGGCACTCAGAAAAACGCGGCCATGGTGGAACAGACGACGGCGGCCAGCGGCAGCCTTGCTTCGCAGGCGAGCGCCCTCAATATGCTTCTTGCGCAGTTCAAATTGCGGGATGCGGCGGAAAACATTCTTGTGGCCGGCCCGGCTTCGGTTCCGCAGCCTTCGCCCGCACGCGCCATGGGGCAAAAAATTGCTGCCGCCTTCGGGGGCGGACGGCAGGCCGCCGCTTCGGCGCAGGAATGGTCGGAGTTCTGAACCGCATCCGCGATCTCGAGAAACATGGACGGCGGCTTTCGGGCCGCCGTTTTCTTTCGGCGCATGTCTGCCGCTACCGGCCGATCATGAAATCCGCCATCAGGCCGTAATGATTGGAACCGAGGCTGTCGGGCAGTCGGGTGGTTTTCATCAGCGTCGCCGGTTCGCGGGCGAAGATGTGGTCGATGGCGATGCCGAAGCGGCCGGCCTCTGTCGGCCATGTGGCGGGTTCGAAGGTCGCTTTCTTCAGATCGTTGGCGGCGAGGAAAGCGCGCATGTCAGGGGCGATGCTGGCCGAATTGAAATCTCCGGCGAGAATGAGCGGCCCGGTGACGCGAAAGAGAATTTCACTCGCTTCATCGAGTTCGTCGCGATGATAATCGTCGAAATAGGGCTTGGTGATATGCCCGGCGGCGAGCGTCAGTTCCGTGCCGTCGAGATCGATATGGGCTATGGCGAACCGATCCCGCCGAAGATCGCTGAGGCTGTGGAAACGGGCTTCCAGCAACGGTCTTTTTGACAGGATGACCAGATCGCATCCCGGCGTTCCGGTGTAGCAGCCAAGCCTGTGCGGATAGGTTTGCTGCAGACGCGGCAGGGCCGATTTAAGCGCCGCCGCCTCGAAGAGATAGACGGCATCCGCGCCCGATTCGACAATCGTGTTGGCAATTGCATCCGCATTGGCGGCATTGTCCATCAGCACGTTGAAGGACAGCAGCCGGAAGGGTTTGGCGCCCGGCGCGGGGGTGGCGGATGTGGAAAATTCCAGAAGCATGGCAATGGCATGGATGGCGAGCGCAAGCGACCAGACGACGAGGAGCGCCGAAACCGCGTCGCGCGTCAGCCAGAAAACGAGGCATGACAGCAGGATACAGATGATGGCGATGTGTAGCTGGAAACTGGTGACGAAGGCGAGAAGCCAGAAATCCGTCACATAACGCAGGCTGGCGACGAAAAGAACGGCAGCCACTGCCGTGGAGACCATGCAAGAGAGCTTCGCCGTCATCCGAATCCCTGCTTTCCGCGCTCTCCCTTGAAGTCTCCTAACATGGTGCATGGATGCGCACAATGTTGCCCGCCTGCCAAGGACGGCGAAAAAATGCGAGCCAAATCGGCCCCCTCCGGCAGAATTACGGCAGCTTTGTGTGCTTTGCTCTTGCCAAGTCAGTCAATATTTTGCGATCAAACACATGACGCGGTTTCTCAAATGCCGCGAGAATGACCAGGACGATGGGACGGAGTTTGTCTTGGATCAAATCATAGCGGGAGGACTCATGCGATTTACGGCAAAAACAGCGCAGAGGATGGTGTAGCGGTGAGCGAGCACGTAACCAATCACGACGCTTCGGGTGAACCGACCCGTCGCGATTTTCTTTACCTAGTGACGGGAATGGCGGGCGCTGTCGGTGCCGCCGCAGTTGCATGGCCCTTTATCGACCAGATGCGTCCCGATGCATCGACGCTGGCGCTCGCCTCCATCGAGGTGGATGTCACGGCCGTCGAGCCGGGCATGTCGCTTACCGTGAAGTGGCGCGGCAAGCCGATTTTCATCCGCAACCGCACGGAGAAGGAAATCGAGGAAGCCAAGGCCGTCGCCCTCGGCGATCTGAAGGATCCCGTGGCGCGCAATGCCAACATCGCCGCCGACGCGCAGGCGACGGATATCGACCGCTCCGCCGGCGAGGGCAAGGAAAACTGGATCGTCATGGTCGGTTCCTGTACCCATCTCGGTTGCATCCCGCTCGGCCAGGCCGGCGATTTCGGCGGGTGGTTCTGTCCCTGCCATGGCTCGCACTACGATACGGCGGGCCGCATACGTAAGGGTCCGGCGCCGCAGAACCTCGCCATCCCGACATTTGCATTCACATCCGATACCGTGATCAAGATCGGATAAGGGGACAGATATTCATGAGTGGTCATTCCAGTTATCAGCCGTCCACCGGCATCGAAAGGTGGATCGATTCGCGGCTTCCCTTGCCGCGCATGATCTATGACAGCTTCGTTGCCTATCCTGTCCCGCGTAACCTGAACTACGCCTACACCTTCGGCGCGATGCTTTCCGTCATGCTGCTGGTGCAAATCCTCACCGGCGTCGTGCTGGCCATGCATTATGCGGCCGAAACGACGGTCGCCTTCAATTCCGTCGAAAAGATCATGCGCGACGTCAACCACGGCTGGCTGCTGCGCTACATGCATGCCAACGGTGCGTCGTTCTTCTTCATCGCGGTTTATCTGCATATCGCCCGCGGCCTTTATTACGGCTCCTACAAGGCGCCGCGCGAAATCCTCTGGATTCTCGGCTGCGTGATCTTCCTGCTGATGATGGCGACGGGCTTCATGGGCTACGTTCTGCCTTGGGGCCAGATGTCCTTCTGGGGCGCAACCGTTATCACCGGTTTCTTCACGGCTTTCCCGGCCATCGGCGAATGGATCCAGCAGTTTCTGCTCGGCGGCTTTGCCGTTGATCAGCCGACGCTGAACCGCTTCTTTGCGCTTCATTATCTGCTGCCCTTCATGATCGCAGGCGTCGTGATCCTGCACATCTGGGCGCTGCATGTGACCGGCCAGACCAACCCGACCGGCGTTGAAGTGAAGAGCAAGACCGACACGGTTCCCTTCACACCCTATGCGACGCTGAAGGATGCGCTCGGTGTTTCCGTGTTCCTGATCGGTTATGCCTGGTTTGTGTTCTACATGCCGAACTTCCTTGGCCACCCCGACAACTACATCATGGCCGATCCGCTGAAGACGCCGGCGCATATCGTTCCGGAATGGTACTTCCTGCCGTTCTACGCCATGCTGCGCGCCATCACCTTCAACATCTGGATCATCGATTCCAAGCTGGGCGGCGTTCTCGTGATGTTCGGCGCGATCGTCGTGCTGTTCTTCCTGCCCTGGCTCGATACGTCGAAGGTGCGTTCCGCCGTCTATCGTCCCTGGTACAAGATGTTCTTCTGGCTGTTCGTGGTCAATGCCATCATGCTCGGCTGGCTGGGTTCTCGCCCGGCGGAAGGAACTGGCCTGTTCGGCCTGCTCACCGGCGATCTGAAAGGCAATTATGTCGGCTATTCGCAGCTCGGCACGCTTTATTATTTCGGTTTCTTCCTCGTCATCATGCCGATCCTCGGTCTGGTCGAAACGCCCCGGCGTATTCCGAATTCGATTACCGAGGCCGTTCTCGAAAAGAACGCCGCCAAGACGGGTGCCGCATCTGCGGCTGCCGAAGTCTGAGCGCGAAGGAAGGATGACGACAATGAAGAAGCTTGTAACGAGCATCGCGCTTTTCGCCGCCATCGGCTGTTCCGCCGCCGCCTTCGCGGCGGAGGAGAGTCATGATCTCGCCGCCCAGACGGAGCACGCGATTGCCGGGGGTCACTTCCCGGTCATCAAGCCCGAGGAGCAGAGCTGGTCCTTTGCCGGACCCTTCGGCAAATACGACAAGGGCCAGCTTCAGCGCGGTCTGAAGGTCTATAAGGAAGTCTGCTCCGCCTGCCATTCCATGAGCCTCGTTTCCTTCCGCACGCTGGAGGATCTCGGTTATTCGGACGAGCAGGTGAAGGCTTTCGCCGCGGAATATGAAGTGCAGGACGGGCCGAACGCCGATGGTGAAATGTATAATCGCAAGGCCGTGCCTTCCGATCATTTCCCTTCGCCTTTCCCGAACCATGAGGCGGCTGCCGCCGCCAACGGTGGGGCGGCCCCGCCCGACATGTCGCTGCTCGCCAAGGCGCGCGGCGTGGAGCGCGGCTTTCCGCAATTCCTCATCGACATGATCCCGATCGTCGGCGGTTATCAGGAAGGCGGCCCGGACTACATCCATGCGCTGCTGACCGGATATCAGGATCCGCCGGCCGGCGTTGAAGTGTCGGAAGGCACACATTTCAACCCGTATTTCGTCAGCGCAGCCGCGCTGAAGATGGCGCCGCCGATCAGTGCCGATCAGGTAACCTATGACGACGGCGCGCCGCAGACCGTGGACCAATATTCCAAGGACGTTGCTGCGTTCCTGATGTGGGCGGCAGAACCGCATCTGGAAGAGCGCAAGCGCACCGGCTTCATGGTCATGGTGTTCCTGTTCATCTTCACGGCGCTGATCTATCTCACCAAGAAATCGGTCTACGCCAACAAGGAACATTGATCGGCATCCAGAAGATGCTGTCAGTCATTGGCCCCCACGGTCTTCCGTGGGGGCCTTTTCATGTGTCGAGAGGGATGGTGGAAATGACGACAATTCGTAACGGCGGCTGCCTGTGCGGCTCCATCCGCTTTGAAGCGAAGGGCGAGCCCGGCAATCCGCACACTTGCTCCTGCGATATCTGCCAGCGGCATTCCGGTGCGCCCAGCCTTGCCTGGGTGGAGTTCGAGAAGGATGCGGTGACGTGGACGGGAGAGGGCGGCGCGCCTTCGACTTTCCGATCCTCCGATTATTCCAGCCGGGCTTTCTGCCCGATCTGCGGCAGCACGCTTGGCGCCATCGACGACGCGCCGACGGTTGCGCTGGTCTCGGGAAGTTTCGATGACAGGGAAGATGAGGCGCTGCGGCCCCTGTCGCATTCCTTCGAGGATGTCTGCCCGGTCTGGGCGCAGATCGAGGGAATGTCGCCGGCGGAATGAGCGCCGGCCCTTTTTAGTTGGTCCGCAGCCGTCAAGTTGATAGGGTGGCCCGAACCTTCTGATCCATTTCCCTTATCTCAACTGGAAATACCATGACCGTTATCGCTTCGGAGCTTTCCGCTGCCATCCGTTCCATTCCCGACTATCCGAAGCCGGGCATCATCTTCCGGGACATCACGACGCTGCTCGGCAACCCCCGCGCTTTTCGCCGTGCCGTGGACGAACTCGTGCAACCCTATGCGGGAACGAAGATTGACAAGATCGCCGGCATGGAAGCACGCGGCTTCATTCTGGGCGGTGCGGTGGCGCATCAGCTATCGGCCGGTTTCGTGCCGATCCGCAAAAAGGGCAAGCTGCCGCACACCACCGTCCGCGTCGCCTACAGCCTTGAATACGGCGTCGATGAAATGGAAATGCATGTGGATGCGGTCCAGCCGGGCGAAAAGGTCATTCTGGTCGACGACCTGATTGCTACCGGCGGCACTGCCGAAGGCGCGGTCAAGCTACTGCGGCAGATGGGTGCGGAGATTGTTTCCGCCTGTTTCGTTATCGATCTGCCCGATCTCGGTGGCCGCAAGAAGCTGGAAGACCTTGGCGTCGAGGTGCGGACGCTGGTGGAGTTTTCCGGCCACTGAAATGGTAACGGGGCAATGGTGACGCTGTTGCCCCGACGCTTTTCTATTCGAATTCCAGAACCCCGCTCTGGAAGGTCATCACTGTTTCTCCCGACTGGTTGAGGCCCTCGTTAAATGTGGTGTTCAGCCAGACGCCGGCTCTGGATTCCAGCGCTCGGGTCTCGAGCAGGGTCACGAAATAGGTGACATCGTCTCCGGCGAAGACCGGTTTTTTCCATTTGAGTTCGCGAAAGCCGGGGGAGGGGCCGAGTTTGGGCGGCTCAAGGCCCTGTAGCTTCAATCTTTTCACCTCTTTGGCCCAGTGAGAGAGGAAGCATTTCATCCAGCCTGCGCCGGTGTGCCAGCCGGAAGCGCAGAGAGCGCCGAAAACGCTGTTCTTTGCGGCTTCCGCATCGAGATGAAAGGGCTGCGGATCGAAGTCGCGGGCAAAACGGATGATGTCTTCGGCGGAAAAATGCAGCGTATCGAGGGTGATACGTTCGCCGATGGGAGAAAGTTCTGCCAGTTTCATGCTGCAACGCCTCCATTGCCGCGCATCAGGAACATCACGGTGTTTTCGCCGTGCGATACCAGAACGCCACGCTGGTTATAAAGCTCGTGGCGTAATTTCACGAGGCCGATGCCGGGGCGCGAGGCGGAGGGCCGCTGTTCCAGCACGATGGATTTTCCGACAAGCGTATCGCCCGCCAGAACCGGCTTTTTCCAGTCGACGAAATCGATTCCGGGGCTGCCCTGCGAGGTCGAGTTCGAGATGTAGCTGTCCGCCATCATCCGCATCAGCAGGCTGCAGGTGTGCCAGCCGGAAGCCGCCAGACCGCCGAGAATGCTCTGGCGGCCCGCCTCTTCGGAAAGATGCATCGGCTGTGGGTCGAATTCGCTGGCGAAGGCGATGATCTGCTCTGCGGAAATCGATTGCGGGCCCAAAGGAAATTCCCGACCGACGGAAAAATCCTCATAGGCATATGTCGCGACCGGCGTCATGGTTTCCTCCCTTCGCACAGTCAATATCGGTGGCATCTAAAATGATTTTTCCCTTTACGTAAAGGTCAAATCGAGGGTGCGATGCGGAGGAATGGGGCGAGCGGGTGCCACTTGTTTCTTCTCCCCCGAGGGGGAGAAGGTCGCGGCAGCGGGATGAGGGGGCGAGGGTAGAGATATTCGGAGAGCTTGCCCCCTCATCCGACCCTTCGGGCCACCTTCTCCCCGGCGGGGAGAAGAAACCGTGCCGCGATGTCCGGGCGACTAAGCCCCGACCGTCCTCACCTCAACCCAGATCAGGTATTGAAGCGGAAGTGGATGACGTCGCCGTCCTGAACCACATATTCCTTGCCTTCGTCGCGAGCCTTGCCGGCTTCCTTCGCGCCGACTTCGCCCTTGAAGGCGACATAGTCGTTGTAAGCGATGGTGTTGGCGCGGATGAAGCCGCGTTCGAAATCGGAGTGGATGACGCCGGCGGCCTGCGGGGCCTTGGTGCCGCGCTCGATGGTCCAGGCGCGGCATTCCTTCGGGCCGACGGTGAAATAGGTGATGAGATCGAGCAGCTTGTAGCCGGCGCGGATCAGGCGGTCGAGGCCTGCTTCCTCGAGCCCGAGGGCCGAGAGGAATTCCTTCGCCTCTTCATCGGGAAGCTGTGCGACTTCGGATTCGATCGCCGCGGAGATGACGACGGATTCGGCGCCCTGGGCCTTGGCCATTTCGGCTACGGCCTTGGTATGTTCGTTGCCGTCGACGGCGTCGCTTTCGGCGACGTTGCAGACGTAGAGGACTGGATGCGCGGTCAGCAGGTTGAGGCCCTGAAGGATGCGCAGTTCCTCGGCATCGAGCGTGGAGAGCAGGGTGCGGACCGGCTTGCCTTCGTTCAGAAGCTTCAGCGAGGCTTCCATCAGCGGCAGCTGCGCCAGCGATTCCTTATCCTTGCCGGTGGCGCGTTTGCGGGTCTGTTCCGTGCGGCGCTCAAGGCTTTCGAGATCGGAAAGCATCAGCTCGGTCTCGATGGTTTCGGCATCGGCCACGGGGTTGATGCGGCCTTCGACGTGGGTGATGTCGTCATCCTCGAAGCAGCGCAGAACGTGAACCACGGCGTCCACTTCGCGGATATTGGCGAGGAACTGGTTGCCGAGGCCTTCGCCCTTCGATGCGCCGCGCACCAGGCCGGCAATATCCACGAAGGAGATGCGGGTGGGGATGATTTCCTTCGAGCCGGCAATGTCGGCAAGGATTTTCATGCGCGCATCCGGAACCGCCACTTCGCCGGTGTTAGGCTCGATGGTGCAGAAGGGATAGTTGGCCGCCTGCGCCGCTGCCGTTTTCGTCAGCGCGTTGAAGAGAGTGGACTTGCCGACATTTGGCAATCCAACGATACCGCATTTGAAGCCCATGGCTTGAAACCTGTCCGTTTGAAAGAATTCGTTGAGGAGCCTTTTGCGGAAAGGGCAGGGCAAGGTCAAGCCCGCGGGCCGATTTGTGCGGGCAAAGCACCTTTAATGGTGCGGAATTTCGGGCAGGGTTGCCGATGCCGCGGTTGCGGCGCAATATGAGCGGGTCAAGCGATCGATCTTTCGTCATCAACGGGGTTTTCCCATGAACAACCGCGATGAGCGACAGGCACGAGCGACCATGATGAGTGACAGTCCTGTCGATCTCAAGCCGAAACCGAAAGTCAAACCGAAGCTGGAGCGGCCGAAGCTCTACAAGATCATTCTGCTGAATGACGACTATACGCCGCGTGAGTTCGTTACCGTCGTCCTGAAAGCCGTCTTCCGCATGAGCGAGGAAACCGGCCACCGGGTGATGATGACGGCGCACCGCTTCGGCAGCGCGGTCGTCGTTGTCTGCGAGCGCGATATCGCCGAGACCAAGGCCAAGGAAGCGACCGATCTCGGCAAGGAAGCGGGATTTCCGCTGATGTTCACCACCGAGCCGGAGGAGTGAGCGTTAATCCTGCCGGATCTGGAAACCCGTCTTGTTCTGCACGAAACCGCAGCTTTCGTAAAAGGCGTGAACCTCCGGACGCTGCCGGCCGGTCAACAGCATCACCTTGTAGCAGTTCGCCGCAAAAGCGGCCTCGACGGCATGGCGCACCACCGCGCGGCCATATCCGCGGCCACGACGGTTTTCCAGCGTCACCACGTTTTCGATAAGGGCATAGGGACGGGCGGCGCGCGTCAGGTTCGGAACGATCTGCAGCGTGGCGGTGGCGACCGCTTCTTCGCCTTCGGTCGCAAGAAACACGGTCAGGCCCGGCTGGGCGAGCATGGCCGCGAAAGCCGTGTTCGCTTCTTCTGCCGTCATTTCAGGGTCGGACGGATTGAGCGCCCGGTAAAGGTCAAGCAATCCGGCCAGATCGCCGGCTGCGGCTGCGCGCGGGACGGTGGGCTCCGAAGACATTCGCGATCTAGTCCTTCTTGCTGAACATGCGTTTCAGCATTTCGGCCATCGGGCCGGTTTCCGGCAGCTTTTTCGGCTGGGCGCTGTTGCGTGCCTGATGGATATGGGACTGTGCAGCGGGCTTGGCCAGCTTTTCGGCTTCCGGCTTGCTGCCCGTGGCCAGCGCCAGCTTGTTCATCAGCTGCGAATCCTCGGCTTTCACCAGCATGGCGGCATTGTCGGCAATGGCGTCCAGAAGCGGATCGAGCCAGACCCGGTCTGCCTTGGCGAAATCGCCGAGTACGTGGCCGTGCACCCGTTCCTTGTCACCGGGATGGCCGATGCCGAGCCGCAGGCGGCGATAGTCCTTGCCGCAATGGGCGTCGAGCGATTTCAGGCCATTGTGACCGCCATGGCCGCCGCCGGTCTTGATGCGGGCGCGGCCGGCCGGCAAATCCAGTTCGTCATGGATGGCGATGATGTCTGCCGGCGCAAGCTTGAAGAAGCGCATGGCTTCGCCGACGGACTCACCCGAAAGGTTCATATAGGTCAGCGGCTTCATCAGCAGGACCTTCTCGCCGCCGATCTCGCCTTCGGAAATCTCCGCCTTGAATTTTCTCGACCAGGGCGCAAAGGACGGCAGGCGCTGCAGCGCATCGACGGCCATGAAGCCGATATTGTGACGGTTTACCGCATATTGCGCGCCGGGATTACCAAGTCCTGCGATGATCTTCATGGGGCATGTCCGCGTTTTGCCTGATGATGCTGTTGTCACCACCCCGAAAACCGCCGGCTGTCAATCTTTTTATGAGTTTTGCTTTTTACGAGTTTTGCGGGAACGCCGAACCGGCCGCTTATGGGCTGACGAGATTATAGCGGTCGAATATTCGCTGCTGCGTTCCATCGGCGATCAGCCTGTCCAGCCGGGCCTGTAATTTCGCGATGACCTCGTCGGGCACGCTTTTGTTGCAGGCAAGCCCAAGCTGTTGCCGGGTGAGGGTTATCACTTCCCTGAACGTGTCGGCGGGCAGGCTTTTGAAGGTGCTTTCAGACATGGGCATCAGGTCGATGCGGCCGGCCTTCAGCTTGTGAAGCGTGATCTCGAAATCCGCGCCGACATCCACCTGCGGGAAACCGAGCTTTTCCAGAAGCGCTTCGGTGTAATCTCCACGCTGGGTTCCCACTCGATATTTCTTGGCTTCCTCAAGGCTGGAGGCTTCGATATTCGCGTTGCGGCGCGCCACGAGAATGTTGCGGTCGATATGGATCGGTGTGACCCATTTGAACTGCTTTTCCCGCTCCGGCGTTCTCGCAGCGGCAAAGACGCAGTGCATGGCCTGCGTTCTGGCCAGTGCGATGGCCCGCGCCCAGGGCATGACGGCGACTTCGTAACTGGTGCCGGTGTCCTCGAGCACGGTTCTGAGCTGGTCGAAATAGACACCCCGCACGCTGCCGTCGCTGGCCTGCAGATTATAGGGCGGATAGACCTCGGTGGTCAGGAAGAGCTTGGCCGCGCTGGCCGGAGTGGCGAGCGCAAGAAAGATCAGGCAAAAGCGGATCAATCCCATGGCTGCCCCCTGCCGGTTCATGCTTGCCGCGCCGCGGTGCGGTTTTGCCCGGACGCCGTATCGAGTGAGGTGATCAGCCTTTCGACCGGTTGCGGACGTGCGAAGAAATAACCCTGCCCGAAATCCGCGCCTATATCGGTCAGAAGCGCCTTCTGTTCTTCCGTCTCGACGCCCTCGGCAATGACGGCGCAGTTCATCTTGTGCGAGATGGCCGCGATGCCTTCGACCAGCATGCGGTTGCGCTGCCTGATGTCCATCCTGTCGTCGCAGATCGAGCGGGTGAAGGACTGGTCGATCTTGACGATATCGACCGGAAAACGGCTGAGATAGCTGAGCGAGGAATAACCGGTGCCGAAATCATCCAGCGCGATGCGGCAGCCGAGCTGGTGGATGGCATTGAGGATCGCCCGGATTTGCGGATCGTCCTTCATGATAACGGCTTCGGTGATCTCGATGACCAGCCGTCTGGGAAGAATGCCATGGCGGTGCAGAACGCCGGCGATGCGCGTCGGCAATCCCGGTTCGAATTGCAACGGCGAGAAATTCACCGCCACATAGGTCTGGTCCATGCCCGGCAGGCGCGACAGCCTGGCGAGATTGGCGATCGACTGATCGAGAATGACATTGCCGATGCGGTGGATAGTGCCGTTTTCTTCCGCAAGGCTGACGATTGCGGCCGGAGAAAGCAGGCCCTTGTCCGGGTGGTTGAGACGCAGCAGCGCCTCGAAACCCGCCGTCTGGCCGGTGGCGAGGTTTTGAATCGGCTGGAAATAGGCCTCGAACCAGTCTTCGGAAAGCGCCTGCGCGATATCCCGTTCCAGCTCCGCATGTTCGCGCGCACGGTCCATGATCGAGCTGTCGAAGACCTGCGAGCCGTTCTTGCCCGTGCGCTTGCGGGTATACATCGCCATGTCGGCATTCTGCAAAAGCTCGGAGGCGCTGGCGGCGTGCAGGGGATAGACCGCCATGCCGATGCTGGCGCTGAGGCGGATGCTGTTGCTTTCGATCTCGAAGGGCGTGTCGAGCATGGCGCAGATGCGCTCGCAGAATTGCAGGGCGCGCTCTTCCACCTTGTCGCCGGCCAGAAGAATAGCGAATTCGTCGCCGCCAAGCCGCGATGCGCTGTCCAGCGGCGTCAGCAGCGGTTCGAGCTTCAACGTGAACTGTTTGAGAACGGCGTCGCCCGCGGCATGGCCGAGATTGTCGTTGATCGCCTTGAACCGGTCGAGGTCGATGAACAGGCAGGCCAGCTCGCTGCCATTGCGGTCCGCATCGCGGATTTGCAGGTCGAGAATGGCCTCGAAGCCCTGGCGGTTGAAAAGGCCGGTCAGGTGGTCGGAAATGGCCTGCTGGCGGTTGCGCTTTTCCGACTGGCGCAGTTCGGTCACGTCCGTCATGACGCAGAGGCAGGTGCTCTGATGGGCCGTATCGCCGGAATCGAGGGCCTTTTCGAGGATGAGCGCATCCATGAGGCTGCCATCCATGCAATGGAAACGCACGGTAATGCCGCTATGCGAGGCATCGGGCAAGGGATGAGCCGTCTTGCGCTGCTGAAAAAGAAGCCGGTCATCGGGATGGATGAGATCGGCGAAATTCAGGCCGAGTATACGGGTGCGGTCGTAACCGGTCGCCTGCACCCAATAGTCACTGACGGCGGCAATGCGGTCGTGCCTGTCGAGCGAAAACAGCATGGCGGGCGTGCGGTTGTAGATTTCCGTCTTGCGCTCATGTGCGTTCTTGATCTCCAGCTCTTCCTTTTCGAGCTGGGTCTGCATTTCGTTGAAGCTTTTCGCCAGCCGGCCGATTTCGTCCTTCGAACGCCAGTCGACGTGGTGGCGCGAACCGAGACGCCGCGTCGCCTCGATGGCGGCCGCGAGCCGCATCAGCGGACGGATGACCATGAAGCGGTTGCCGGCGATGGCGGCAAGAACGATGGTAAGGACGGCGAGGATGAAAATCGTGATGAAGGCCAGTTCGGTGCGGCTCAACGAGGTCAGAAGGCTGACATTGTCGTAATAGATCGTCAGTTGCCCGACGGTGACGGAGCCCTTCGTGGTCTTGTAGGTGACTTCACGCGTCGTCGAGGCTGCATCCTGAATGATGTCGCTGCCGGCCGTCTGGACGATATCGAGCTGGCCGGAGGTATCCCTGACCTCGACCATCCTGATCACGGGGTCGGAGATGAGGGTGCCGGTAATCTGATTTATGGTGTCGTCATCAAGGTCCCACAGGGGCCGGGCAAGCGCCTGCGCATTGGTCGACAGCAGAATCTCAAGGTGGTTACGCTGGCTGCGAATAGCTTCGTGATAGGAGAGCGTCAGCAAAAGCGTGAAGAGCGGGGCGACCACTGTAAGAAGTGCGCCGGAAACAATCGCGATAAAGCGACTTTCGACGGAATGAGCCATGTTCGATTGCAGCTACCCTTTGCCCCAGACTTGCTGCGCCCCGTTTCGTCCGCCCGGAGGGTTTTGCGAGGGTTTTCGGCAAAAGCCTGTTTTCCCACGCATTTCCTCAGCCCGGCCGGTGTTCCACGACAGCGCGAGGGTATCGTTTCATGGAAGTGTTAATCGACACTGAAACGGGTTCCGTATCAGGTGAGGATGGCAAGTTTTCTGGTTTTAAAGTTCATAAAAACTAAAAGGCCCGTTCCGAAAACGGAACGGGCCTCATTGTTCAAAGCTGTCCGGCCTTGCGGCCGCCGATTATTCCTCGGAAGCTTCTTCGGTCGTTTCTTCTGCAACGCCGCCAGCCGGAGCGACGATCGTTGCGATCGTGAAGTCACGGTCGGCGATAACCGGCGTGATGTTCTTCGGCAGCTTCACATTCGAAATGTGGACGTTGTCGCCGATCTTCAGACCAGCGAGATCGACCGTGATGAATTCTGGAATGTCGTTGGCCGGGCAGTGGAATTCCACCGTGTGGCGAACGATGTTCAGAACGCCGCCGATCTTGATGTCCGACTTTTCTTCGTTGACGAAGTGAACCGGAACTTCGACGTTGACGAGCGTGTTGCCCGAAACGCGCAGGAAGTCGACGTGCATGGTGAAGTCGCGGACCGGATCAAGCTGGTAGTCCTTCGGGAGAACCTTGATCTTCTTGCCGTCGACGTCGATGATCGCAACCGTCGTCATGAAACCGCCGGCGTGGATACGCTTGGTGACTTCGTTGGTCGACAGGGCGATGGAAATGGGGGCCTGCTTGTCACCATAGATGACAGCGGGAATCAAACCGTTGCGGCGAAGTTCACGAGAGGACCCCTTACCAACTCGTTCGCGCGCCTCGGCCTTGAGCTCATACGATTCTTTGCTCATGGCAATTCCTTTCGAGGTTATATGGAGAGTTCACGCCGAACGAAGCGGCTTGAACCGGAGAGGCCAAAGGCCATCCCGCCCGCGTTGCCTCCAAGGGTGTCTACACGGGTGCGGGCGCTATAATACAAACGGGGCATAAAGACAAGAGCGGCCCGTTTTTCACGGGTGCCGCTTTATAATTTTATTAGTGCTCACTAATTCACTCGTTTGTTGCAACCTTTAATATATGCTTATCCATGCACATAAACCGGGTGAAAACTTGGCGAATGATAAGGCTACGCAAAATTCCAATTGCGTAGATGACAATGCTCAAAGTTCTCCAGTGCCTCACCATCGATCACGACTATCGATACACCGCCGCAGCGGTCTTCGTCTGCATGCTGGGCAGTTTCGTCTCGATGCGCCTTTTTTCGAAAGCACGTCTGGCAACGGGCGTGCAGAAGGTCAACTGGCTGTTTCTGGCGGGTGTCAATGGCGGGGCGGCGATATGGACCACCCATTTCGTCGCGATGTTGGGCTATGTCGCGGCGGGCGATGTCGGATACGATCCCTATCTCACCGGGCTGTCGCTTCTGATCGCCATTACCACAACGACTGCCGGCTTCGGCATTTCCGCCTATGGCGGGCGCAGCGTGCTGGTGGAAGCCGGTGGCGTCGTCCTCGGCCTCGGCATTGCTGCGATGCACTATACCGGCATGGCTGCCTATAATGTTCAGGGCATGATTTTCTGGGATCAGGCCTATGTCATCGCCTCGCTGATATTGGGGGCCGTGCTGGGCGCCATTGCGGTCAATCGCATTGCCCGGCCTCTCAACCGTTTCTGCCAGTATAGCGCGGTGGCGTTTCTCATTCTGGCCATTGCCTCGATGCACTATACCGGCATGGCGTCGATGTCCTTCGCTTTCGACCCGCGCATCGTCATTCCGGAAAACCTGCTGCCGCCGGCCATCATGGGCGGAGGCGCCATTGCGGTGACGCTTCTGCTTCTGGCGCTCGGGCTCTCAACTTATGTCATCGATGCGCAGTCCACCCAGCAGGCGGTTGCCCGCTATCGCCATCTTTCGTTGCACGATCCGCTGACGGGTATTCCCAACCGGGCGGCATTCATCGAGCATCTCAATCGCCGCACACGCCATGTCTCGATGGGGGCGCATACGGCGCTTCTGTCCATCGATCTCGACCGTTTCAAGGAAATCAATGACGTGCATGGCCATGCGGCGGGCGACGCCGTGCTGCGCGCCATCGCCGACCGCGCGAGTTCCGTGCTGAAGACCGGAGAGTTTCTGGCGCGCATGGGCGGCGATGAATTCGTGGCGATGACCCATTCCTACTACACCCGCGCCGATGGCGCGGAATTCGCCCAGCGATTGATCGAGCAGATCAGCAAGCCGGTGGAATGGAACGGGCAGACATTTTCGGTCGGGGCAAGCGTCGGCATATCGGTTCGCAATACCGGCTCCATCGATGCCGATACGCTGATGGCCCAGGCGGATGTCGCCATGTACCGGGCAAAAAGCGGTACTTCGGACACCATATGCTTTTACGACAAATCCATGGACGAGGCCGCGCGTGAGCGCAACGTGCTGGCCGTCGCCATGCGCAGCGGCCTCGCCAATAACGAGTTCGAGCTTTATTACCAGCAGCAGAACGACACCAAAAGCGGCAGCATCGTCGGTTTCGAAGCGCTTTTGCGCTGGAACCATCCCGAACGCGGCATGGTCTCCCCGGCCGAATTCATTCCGATCGCCGAACAGACCGGCTTTATCGTCGAACTGGGCGAATGGGTTCTGAGAGAAGCCTGCGCGCAGGCCGCTCAGTGGAAAAAATCGCTCGCCATTGCCGTAAACGTCGCGCCGCAGCAGCTTGCGGATAATGATTTCCCCGACAAGGTTGAGAAAATTCTCGCCGAGACGGGGCTTGCGCCGGAAAGGCTCGAGCTGGAAATCACCGAAGGCAGCATCATCGCCGACCATCGCCACGCGCTCGTCACCATCCGCAAACTCAAGTCGCTCGGCGTCAAGATCGCCATGGACGACTACGGCACGGGCTATTCCTCGCTTTCGACGCTGCAGAGCTTCCCCTTCGACAAGATCAAGATCGACCGCGCCTTCATCGATGGCCTCTCGACCAACGTGCAGTCGGAGGCGATCGTTCGCTCGACGCTCATTCTGGCGCACAGCCTCAATATTCCGGTGCTTGCGGAAGGCGTCGAAACCAAGGCCCATATCGAGTTCCTGCGGCGTGAAGGCTGCCTGCAGGTGCAGGGCTTCTTTTTCGGCAAGCCCGGTCCGCTGACCTCCATCGCCAATCTCGTGGACGATACGTTCCTTTCGGCCGAGGATGAAACGGACGTGACCGCCGGCCGGCGTTATTTCAAGGCGGTCCGATAGTCTGGCGCCGCCCGCGGCTGCACCCGGCAAGGCCGGTCGCGAAATTTTTTGTTGAAACATGGCCGCTTCCAGCGCACCATCGCCGAAAAGCTTTGGGAGGAGCGTATGCCGACAGACATCGCCCATGCGGAACGCGTGTATGAAACCGCGCGCCATCGTTCCGCCGCCGCAAGTTCTCCGATTGTCGCCTCCTGGCGTCGCTGCATGGTCAAACATCATCTTGCACCGGAGGAAAACCGCAAGCCGATCTTTCTCAACGAATATGAATTCCGCCGCGCCCGCGAAAGTGCGGCCGGCCTGATTGCCGAAAGCACGGATGAACTCGACCGCATTTTCCAAAGCGTCGGCAAATCCGGCTGCTGCCTGCTTTTGACCGACGCGCAGGGCGTTGCGCTGGAGCGCCGCGGCGCTTCGGGCGATGACCGTGATTTCCGGGCGCTTGGCCTCTGGTCCGGGGCGGTCTGGAGCGAAGAAAGCGTGGGCACCAACGGTATCGGCACGGCGCTGGTGGATGAGCGCTCGGTGGTGGTCTACCGCGATCAGCATTTCTTCACATCGAATACCGAACTCTGCTGCACCACGGCCCCCATCCGCGATCATACCGGCCGGGTGACGGGCGCGCTCGATATTTCCACCTGCCGCGACGACATCAACGAGATGACCTTTTCCTTCGTCACCCAGGCGGTGAAGGATGCGGCGCAGCGCATCGAGGGCAATCTTTTCCGCCGCGCCTTTCCGGGTGCGCGCATCGTCGTCGTGCCGAGCGGGTTCGGCGCGGCGCTGTCGCTGCTGGCCGTGGATCAGGACGATCTCGTGCTGGGCGCGACCCGTGCCGCACGCCTTGCGCTGAAGCTGGACGATGCCCGCATCGCGCAGGGACTGCCCGCCGCCGATGTTCTT
Source organism: Agrobacterium leguminum (assembly GCF_005144435.2). Lineage (NCBI taxonomy): Bacteria > Pseudomonadati > Pseudomonadota > Alphaproteobacteria > Hyphomicrobiales > Rhizobiaceae > Agrobacterium > Agrobacterium leguminum. The sequence continues at coordinate 1,931,878 of NZ_CP120211.1, read as the reverse complement.
CAGGAACAGCGCCACGATGGCGGTTCCGACCTTGCGGAAGCGGAACGCTCGGCGCTGCGGCGCGTGTTGTCACGCACCAACGGCAATGTCACGCAGGCCGCTTCGCTGCTCGGCATCAGCCGCGCCACGCTTCACCGCAAGATGAAGAAATTCGACGTGCATTAAAGCGCGTGCGGGTGCGATCCGGCTAATCGTGCCGGATCGAGGCGCCTTTGTCGCAGATGTGAGACAATGTGCGCTGCGGAACCGCGCCGCCCCTCTACCGAACCGCGCCATCTAGGCCCACCTTTCTCCCATGCGATCCGCTGCGGATCGTTTTCATCAGGGAGGATGAAATCATGAACATTCAGGTTCAGCAGAAAGCGGGCGAAGCGCCCTTCAAGCTGAAATACGGCAATTACATCGGCGGCAAATGGGTGGAGCCGAAATCCGGCCGCTACATGGATAATCTTTCGCCGGTCACCGGCCACAAGATCTGCGAAGTGCCGCGCTCGGACGCATCCGACATCGAGTTCGCGCTGGATGCCGCCCACAAGGCCCGCGATAAATGGGGCAAGACGAGCGTGACGGAGCGCTCCAACATCCTGCTCAAGATCGCCCAGCGGATCGAGGACAATCTCGATCTCATCGCCCGTGCCGAAACATGGGACAACGGCAAGCCGCTGCGCGAAACCACCAATGCGGATATTCCGCTCGCCATCGACCATTTCCGTTATTTTGCGGGCTGCATCCGCGCCCAGGAAGGCACGATCGGCGAAATCGACAACGATACCGTCGCCTATCACTTCCATGAGCCGCTCGGCGTCGTCGGCCAGATCATTCCCTGGAACTTCCCGATCCTGATGGCCGCGTGGAAGCTTGCACCGGCGCTTGCCGCGGGCAATTGCGTGGTGCTGAAGCCGGCCGAACAGACACCGGCCTCGATTCTCATCGTGATGGAACTGATCGAAGACCTGCTGCCGCCCGGCGTCCTCAACATCGTCAACGGCACGGGCCTCGAAGCCGGCAAGCCGTTGGCGCAGAGCAACCGCATCGCCAAGATCGCCTTTACCGGCTCCACCTCGGTCGGCAAGGAAATCATGCGTTATGCGGCTGACAACGTCACCAACATCACGCTGGAGCTGGGCGGCAAGTCGCCGAACATCTTCTTCGCCGATGTGATGAACGAGGACGATGCCTTCCTCGACAAGGCGCTCGAAGGTTTCGCCTTCTTCGCGCTCAACCAGGGCGAAGTCTGCACATGCCCGTCGCGTGCGCTGGTGCATGAATCGATCTATGACCGCTTCATGGAAAAGGCGATCAAGCGGGTGCAGGCCATCAGCCAGGACGATCCGCTCAATCCGTCGACCATGCTGGGCGCACAGGCCTCGCAGGAGCAGTTCGACAAGATCATGAGCTATCTGGAGATCGGCAAGAAGGAAGGCGCCAGGGTTCTGACCGGCGGCGACCGCAAGACGCTCACGGGCGATCTGAAGGACGGTTACTACATCCAGCCGACCGTCTTCGAAGGCAACAACAAGATGCGGATTTTCCAGGAGGAAATCTTCGGACCGGTTGTCTCCGTCACCACCTTCAAGACGGTGGAAGAGGCGCTCGAAATCGCCAATGATACGGTTTACGGTCTGGGTGCGGGCGTCTGGAGCCGTGATACCAACATCGCCTACCGGGCTGGCCGGGGCATCGAGGCGGGCCGCGTGTGGACCAATTGCTACCACGTCTACCCGGCGGGTGCGGCCTTTGGCGGCTACAAGCAGTCGGGCATCGGTCGCGAGACCCACAAGATGATGCTGGACCATTACCAGCAGACCAAGAACCTGCTGGTTTCCTACAGCCCGAACAAGGTTGGTTTCTTCTGAGGTCCTCCCCGGAAGCCGGCGAGGGGCTGTGGTGCCAGATCGCCGGCGTGTTCCCAGGGGCTTCGGCCCCTGGGAGCCCGGCTTCAAACAGAAAGGCCGGAGGTTTTGCCTCCGGTCTTTTTTGTTGCGGTTTATGCCGCGTAACGCTGGTCCCGTTGGCGGGGGGCGCCGACCGAGAACTGCCCCACCTGTTCGGTCAGGCCGTCCGCCTCGCTGGATAGCGAGAAGGCGGCCGCCGTCGTTTCCTCCACCATGGCCGCATTCTGCTGCGTTACATGGTCGAGTTCGTTGACGGAGGCGTTGATTTCGCTGAGGCGGCCGGACTGTTCGCGCGATGCGGTGGCGATCTCGCCGATCTGGTCGTTGACCGACTGGATGCGTTTCTGAATCTGCTCGAGGCTTTCACCCGTCTTCAGCACCAGCGCCACGCCGCTTTCCACATCGCCCGCCGAAGTGGCGATCAGCGTCGTGATGTCCCGGGCGGCGGCCGCCGATTTCTGGGCAAGCTCGCGAACTTCCTGCGCCACAACGGCAAAGCCCTTGCCGGCTTCGCCGGCGCGGGCGGCTTCCACACCGGCATTCAGCGCCAGCAGATTGGTCTGGAAGGCGATCTGGTCGATGACATCGATGATCTGGCGGATCTTGGCCGACGAGGTCTCGATGCGTTCCATCGCGACGATCGCTTCTTTAACGACAGCCGTGGACTTGTGCGCATCCTGCATCGTGCCCGCCGTCGCCTCGACGGCGACATTGCAGCGCGATAGCGAGAGATTGACGGCCTGCGTCATGTCTCCGAGTGCCGCCGCCGCTTCCTCAAGGGCTGCGGCCTGACGTTCGGTGCGCCGCGACAGGTCTTCCGATGCGCTTTTCAGTTCGCCGGAGCCGGAGCGGATGGCATTGGCGCTTTCGCCGATGTTGGAGATGGTCGCTTCCAGGCCTGCCATGGAGTTGTTGAAGTCGATGCGCAGATGATCGAGCGACGGCACGAAGGATTTGTCGATGCGGAGATCGAGCCTGCCGGCCGCAAGATTGGCAAGACCGGTGGCGAGTGCGTCGACAGCCTCTTCCAGTTCTTTCGCGCTTCTTGCCTTTTCCATTTCCCGCTGGGCGCGTTCCTCGTCCAGCTCTTCGCTCTTGCGATGGGATTCGGCTTCCATGCGCTGCTTGTCCAGAATGCCCTGACGGAAGGATTCCAGCGCGCGCGCCATGGTGCCGATCTCGTCGCCACGGGAAACGGCCTTGATCTCGATGTTGTTTTCACCGCCGTTCAGGCGTTCCATCAGCCCCGCAAGGCCGGTCAGCGGCTTGGTCAGGCTCGCGGAAACGAAAATGCCGATCAGCGTCATGATCGCAAGTACGGCCAGTGTCGCAACCGTCGCCCAGAAGGCGAGATCGTTGGCGGCGGCGAGAACCTTGCTCTCCTGCTGGCCGATGGCCAGAAGATGTTTCTGTCCGAAGACGGAGACCGGACGATAGGCATAGAAGATGTTGCCCGCAGGTGTCTGCGCCATCACGGTTCCGGCGTTGTTTGCGTTGGAAAGGGCGGCGAGGCTTGCGGAAACGGCAGCATCAGCGCCGCCCGAGAGTACGCCGGCCCGACGTTTGCCGTCGGCGCTCAGGAGAACGGCGTCATCGATGGTCTTGCCGGTTTCCTCGGGCGTCACCACCGCGCCGATGCGATCGGCGGCGATGCGCATGATGACGGCGCCCTTGCGCTGAAGCTGGCCCCAGTTGGAGACGGCGAGCGGCATGCCGATCATGGCCGAATCATTTTCGCCGCCGCTGAAGCCGGTGGTGCTGACGACGCCGTCCTTGCCGGCTTCGATGCGGTCGAACAGGTCCTTGATCGCGGCGTTCTGCGGTTCCGTCACGCTGGTGAGGAAGTTTTTCCCCTTGGTCACGGTGTAAATAATGAGGCCGGTCTTGTCGATCACATAGATGTCGCTGACGCGGGTGTTGCGCCAGACGCTGGCGATGGTGGCGTTGATGGTGGCGTGGCGAATGGCGTAAAGCAGTCGCAGGCCTTCGCCATTGAAGGAGGCGCGCTCCTCTTCGGAGACGCCCTCGCGGCGGAAAGCCTGGATGATCGCATCCCTTTCCGTCGGCACGACGGTGGTCATCGTTTCCAGCGCCTGTGCGACCGCGGCGTTCTGCGACAGTTCGGAAATGCTCTGTTCGACGCGCAAAGTATAGGCGTCAAGCTGCTTGGACTGGTTGCCTGCAACCGTTTCGAGCCTGATTTCGCTGGCGTCGATCAGTCCGGACTTCCCCATCTCGTAGGACAACAACCCCACGGAAAGACATGAAACCAGCGTCGCGCCCGTGACGAGCGCTGCAAATTTGGCCTTGATCGACAATGATTTAGCTTTGACAGCAGTCGGATTTACACCCGGCATCCTGTTTCCTCCCCCCAAAAAACGTGGCCATACCGTGGCAAAAATTGTTTACGGTCGCGTTAAAAGCGCTGGAAATTGTACGATTATTTCCCGCATGCCGTGAAAAAATAGCCGGCCGCCACTGACGCGTTTCCCGTAATAAAACTGCAATAGAACGGGCGCATATCGAGTGAAGTTCAACGGCTGTTCATGTTCATGCAAGCTTTCCGCGCTCCTTCTCTCGCCACTATCAACGATGTCTGCGGACTGAATGCGGACGGATATGACGGAGCCAGCGTGAAACCGAGGCCGGATTTCGCCGTTGTCGTGCCCATGCACAATGAGCAATGAGCAAGCGAGTGTGGAAACGCTCGTGGCGGAGATTTTTGCCGCCTGCCAGCCCGTCGGCGCCTTCGAGATCGTGGTGGTGGACGACGCATCTTCGGACGGCACGGTCGATGCGGTGCTTGCGCTTGGCGATCGTTACCCGATGCTGCGGCTGGTCCGCCATGATCGTCAGGGTGGACAGTCTGCGGCGATCCACAGCGGTGTGCAGGCGGCACGTGCGCCTGTCATCTGCATGCTGGATGGAGACGGGCAGAACCCGCCGGACAATCTGCCGGCTCTTCTCGCGCCGCTTCTCTCGGCAGGCGCTCCCAGCCGGCTCGGTCTTGTGGCCGGCCAGCGTGTCGGTCGGCGCGATACGCTTGGAAAACGTCTTTCCTCCCGCTTCGCCAATGGGCTTCGGGCGCGGATATTGAAGGACGGCACGCGCGACACCGGCTGCGGCCTCAAGGCCTTCCGCCGCGACGCCTATCTCGCCTTGCCCTATTTCGATCATCACCACCGCTATTTCCCGGCGCTGTTCAATCGCGACGGCTGGCAGGTCACCCATGTCGACGTCACGCACCGGGCGCGGCTGCACGGGAATTCCCATTACACCAATATCGGCCGCGCGCTTGTCGGCATCCACGACCTGATCGGCGTCGCCTGGCTGCTGCGCCGGCGCAAGCGCTCAAGCTGGGCTGAAACTTTCAAAACGGAGACATCGCCGTGAATGCACCGGCTTTATGGTCCATGCTGCATGTGAACAGCTGGAAGGAATTTCTGTGGGTCTGCACCGGCTTCATGGGCCAGATGCTGTTTACCATGCGTTTTCTGGTTCAATGGATTTCTTCGGAACGGGCGAACCGCTCGGTCATTCCGGTGGCCTTCTGGTATTTTTCCGTTCTCGGCGGTCTGGTGCTGCTTTCCTACGCCATCTGGCGGCGCGATCCGGTCTTTATTCTGGGTCAGGCGTCCGGCCTTTTCATCTATGCCCGAAATCTCTGGTTGATTCATGCAGAACGCCGCCAGCATGCATGAGGCGGCGACCCTGCCTTACGAGCAGGCAGGCGATGAGCGCCGGTGGCTGACATTTGCATTCGCGGCGATTGTCCTCGTAACCGCGCTGCGCGTCGTTGGGCTGGCCTTCAACCGCACCGACCTTTTCGTCGATGAGGCGCAATATTGGCTATGGGGCAGGGAGATGGCGCTCGGCGCCTATTCTAAGCCACCCCTGATCGGCTGGCTTATCCGCGCGGCAACCATTATGGGCGGCGGTGAGGGCACGTTTCAGGTTCGGCTGGCCGCGCCCGTGGTGCATGGCGTCGCGGCGGCGGCCATTCTTGCGCTCGGCCGCATGATCTACGATGTCAGGCTGGCATCCCTGGCCGCCCTTATCTATCTGACCTTGCCGGCCGTAACGCTCGGCAGCCTGCTGATCTCGACCGATACGCCGATGATGCTGTTCATCGTGCTGTCGATGATCTCCGTGCGGAAGCTTGCGCTCGCCCGCAGCGAGGGCACGGCGGCGTTGGGCTGGAGCATCGCCCTCGGTTTCTGCTTCGGCCTCGGGCTGATGTCGAAATATGCGATGATCTATTTTCTGCCCTGCTTCATCGCCGCCGGCTGGCTCTGTGAGGCATGGCGAATCCGGCTGCGTGATGCGGTCATTGCTGCGCTCGTCTGCGTCGCCGTCATTGCGCCCAATCTGTGGTGGAACGCGGCGCATGATTTCATGACCGCACGCCATACGGCGGATAATGCGAACTGGCATGGTGTCCAGCTTAAGATCGGTTCCGCGCTGGAGTTTTTCTTTTCGCAGGCGGGCGTGGTCGGACCATTCGTTTTCGTCGGCATGATCGTCGCAACAATTCGTGCGAAGAACGCCGAAACCCGGGCGCTGGTCGCTCTTTCGGTGCCGATCATTCTGCTGATTACCGCGCAGGGTTTGATGTCACGGGCGCTCGCCAACTGGGCGGTCGGGGCCTATGCGGCCGGCGTGCTGCTGGCGGTGCCGGCCCTGGCGTCGCGGCGCTGGCTCATCGTGTCCACGCTTGTGCTCGGCGGCATCGTGGCCGTTGCGCTGCCGCTGATGACCATTGCCGGAACGCAATTGCGCCTGCCGAAAGGTGAACTGGCGATGGCGCGGTATCTCGGGCGCGCCGAGCTGGTGTCGACCGGTCTGTTACGGGCGCGCGAGGCGAGTGCGGACGCCATCGTCGCTACCGACCGTTCGATACTTGCCGAGCTTTTTTATCAGCTCCGGGATGAGAAGCAGGTGATGACGCGCGCGCTGCCTGAAACCGGCGTGCCTTCCAGTCACTATGCGCTTCTTTACCCGCTGAAACCCGGCGAGGCGAAAAATCCCCTGTTTCTGGCAAGTGCGGACGGCCTGCCGGCCTGCCTTGCCGGCGAGGCGCCGGTCGCTCGCTGGACCGCCGGGCCGGGCTTCCTCGAAGGCAGGGAAATCGGCCTCTGGCGCCTGCTGCCGCGATGCATGCCGGAGGGCAGCAATGGACAATGATCTTTCGCATATGCGGATCACGATCTGGGTGACATTCGCCACATTGGCGCTGGTTATCCTGTTCGCGACCTTTCCCTCGATCGATCTCAGATTCTCCGCCCTGTTTTTCTCGCCCGTCGAGCAGCCATGGTCCGGCCGTGAGCCGTTTCCCGAATGGTTGCGGGATACGCTGCGCGAAGGTACGGAGCTTGCCACCCTTCTGGCTTTCGTGATCCTTGTCGGCAATCTTCGGCTGGGCACGCTGCAGAGAACCGGCTGGCGGATGTGGGCCTTCCTGTGCGGGCCGGTGATCCTCTGCGCCGGGCTTCTCGTCAATGGTGTGCTGAAGGCGACCATCGGTCGCGCGCGCCCATTCAGCGTCACCGAATTCGGCGGGCAGCAGCTTTTCACGCCGCCTTTCCAGTACAGTGCGCAATGTTATTCGAACTGCTCGTTTTCTTCCGGCGAAACCGCGCTGATCGCCAGTTTCTTCCTGCCGCTCTGCGTGCTCGTCTGGCCCCGGCTGCAACGGCGCGGACGGTTGGCGATGGGAGGCATCGCTGCCGGCATGATCGTCCTCATGTCCGGCTTGCGCATCGCGGCCGGCGGGCATTTCCTCAGCGATGTGGTGATGTCCATCCTGTTTTCCGCCCTCACGACCCTGTTTCTCTACCGGGCGCTGGTGATCGGACGTCACCGCCATCTGTTTACTGGCGATGCGATCACAGCGGATACGGTCAGTATCTGGCGTAACGGTCGCCATGCTGTCCTGACCCGGGTTCGGCGCTGGTGGCCGAAAATCAAGGCCGCAGCCTCGCGTCTGCAACGGCCGCCGGATGCGGGCACGGCATCGTCTTAAGGGGAACTTTGGAGCTCGCTTCAAATGAGGTGAATGGCGAAGCGCGCCAGACACTCCTGCGTCATCCTCGGACTTGTCTCGAGTATCTGCGACCTATTAATCTTATTCAACGTGACTAGGTCCTCGGCACAGGGCCGAGGATGACGTCGAGGGAATCAGCGATTTCGAGATGGACCGCAGCCTGCCCGGAAATCTGAACCGGGCGACAATTCGCCAGGCCTCAGAATGATTGCCGAGGTTTGTCGCAGCTTCTCAGTCGAACAGGCCGGAAACCGACTGTTCCTGTGCGGTGCGGTTGATCGCTTCGCCGAGCAGGCCTGCGGTGCTGACCACGCGGATATTATGCGCGGACTGGACACCGGTGGTCGGCTGGATGCTGTCGGTGATGACGAGTTCGCGCAGCTTCGAGGAGGCAACACGAGCAACCGCGCCGCCGGAAAGCACGCCGTGGGTGATATAGGCGGTGACGCTGGTGGCGCCTTTTTTCAGCAGCGCCTCAGCGGCGTTGCAGAGCGTGCCGCCGGAATCGACGATGTCGTCGATGAGGATGCAGTCCTTGCCGGAGACATCGCCGATGACGTTCATGACTTCGGATTCGCCCGGACGGTCACGGCGCTTGTCGACAATGGCCAGAAGACAGTCGAGACGCTTGGCGAGTGCACGGGCGCGGACCACGCCGCCGACATCGGGCGAAACGACCATGACATTGTTGGTGTCGTAATGGTCCTTCACGTCGCGGGCCAGAATGGGCGCTGCGAAGAGGTTGTCGGTGGGGATATCGAAGAAGCCCTGGATCTGGCCGGCATGGAGATCGAGGGTGAGAACGCGGTCGGCGCCGGCTTCGGTGATCAGATTGGCGACGAGCTTGGCGGAAATCGGGGTGCGGGGGCCGGCCTTGCGGTCCTGGCGGGCGTAACCGAAATAGGGAAGCACCGCGGTAATGCGCTTGGCAGAGGAGCGGCGCATGGCGTCGATCATGATGAGCAGTTCCATCAGATGATCATTTGCCGGGAAGGAGGTGGACTGGACGATGAAAACGTCTTCGCCGCGCACGTTCTCGCTGATTTCTACGAATATTTCCTGGTCAGCAAACCGCTTTACAGTGGCATTTCCGAGAGGAACGTTAAGATACTTGCAGATCGCTTCGGCAAGGTGCCGGTTCGAATTGCCTGCGAAAACCTTCATTGCGGCCGCCTGTTTCCATGCCATCGCCTTGCATCACGGGGCTCAATCCACCGTAACCAAGCGTCGTTCAAGGGGAGGAACATCCGGCTGAAAAGCCTTTGCCGGATACGCCTTGTTGCCATGCGCGCCTTAATAGCGCTGTTGCTTCCGATTGCAAGAGGACTCCGCGCTTTCGCAATGATTTTCGTGAAATCTCTGTGACTTCTCCCGCCGTTTTCACCTCATCCCTGTTGAGACTGCTTCCATGACGAATAGTCGTTGAGCGTTTTTGCAGCGATATCCTGCATGACCCTGTCGGTCACGGCGGCCCATGGATCGCTGCCTTTTGCAGCCACGGTTTCCTGCCCCTGCAGGCGGTGAAGCCGCACGCCATTGGCGTCCAGAATGTCCCAGACGTAGACGACATTGACCTTGGCGCCATCGGCAAAGGCGGAGAAATATCCCTTCAGGATGTTTTCGGCCGAATTGTCGTTGGAGGCCCGGATGGTCAGCCCCTTCGCCCGCGCCTCGGCCCCGAGCTGGCGCGACAGCGGCGTCACCGCCTGAACGGGCGCTCCGATGATCGGCAGGAAGCGGATGGAGTTTGCGGAAGAGGCGGGCGCAAGCGATGCCGTCTGCTGTGCGGGTGCGGTTTGAGCGGCCGCGGGTGGCTGGGTTGCGGTCTGGTTCTGGCGAAGCGGCTCGCCATACTGGCTGCCGTTGGACAGCGCCTGTGCCTGCGCCTGCAACGAGTTTTGCGGTGCATAGGCGGGAACGGATGTTGCGGTTGCCGGAGCGCCCGTGGGCGCGCGGTCGGCGGCGGCGGCCATCTGGTCGAGATCGCCCTGGGTCACGGGTGTCGATTGCGAGGCATTGTGGCCGACATCCACCTGCGGTGTCAGCGCTTCCGTCGTGTTGCAGCCTGACAGGGCCAGCATCATCGCTGGAACAATGATGGCCGGAAAAAGGGGGGTGAACCCCGTCCGGCTCATGCGATTTTCCCTCTCATGTTCCGCTCCTTCTTGCCCAAGGTGGCGCAATGTAAGGGCGGTTTTCCCGCTCTGTCAAACCCGGCGGCGATTTAAGCTGTGAGAAGATCGAGGTTGTGGCGCGAGAGCGGCTCCGGCGCGCCGTCGGTGGTCAGATAGGTCTGGCCGAGCGTCATGGCCGTGCCGGAATCGGAATCCATCACGATCATATGCACGAAGAGCGTCATGTCGGCGGTGATTTCCTGCGGATTGCCGGCGTGGAACATCTGATGCTCCATCCAGGACGGCGAGAAGCGCGCGCCCAGCGAATAACCGCAGGAGTTCAGCCGGTGGCGGGTCAATCCGCGTTCATCCATCACGCGGGCATGGACGTCGAAGACATCGCCGAAGGTCTTGCCCGGTCGCAGCACTTCCTCGATGGCGGTGAGGTTTTGCAGGCAGGCGCTGTAAAGCTCCTTCTGGCGGAAGTCCTGTTCGCCGATCACCACCGTGCGCATCATGGCGGCATGGTAATGGGCGCTGACGCCGGCCCATTCCAGCGTCAGTTGATCCTTGGCGTCGAGCCTGCGGCGGCCGGCCTTGTAACGGCACAGCAGCGCATCCGCGCCGGAACCGACGATGAATTCATTGGCGGGGTAATCGCCGCCGCCGGCCAGAACCGCTCCCTGCATTGCCGCGAGGATCGCGGCCTCGTCCGCGCCGGGCCTGATGAGCGGCAGCGCCGCGTCCAGCGCCGCATCGGCCAGTTGGCCCGCCTTGCGCGCAAGTGCGATCTCGGCCGGGCTTTTGACCAGCCGCAGGGTGCTGATCAGATAGGAAGCGTCGCTCATCTGGCAGAAGCTGGCGAGCTGATTGTCCAGCAGGCGGGCGACGCGGCCGGTCATGCCGTGGGTGTCGTATTCGACGCCGATCTTTGCGCCCAGCAGGTCGAGATCGCTCAGCAGGTTCTTGAGATCGAGCGTTGGGTCGGCATTGGGCCGGTCGACCCATATCAGGATATTTTCGATGATGGAGGTATTGCGGGCCTGACGCAGATCCGCCGAGCGGGTCAGAAGCGTCATGGAGCCGTCCGATTTGACCACCAGCGTCTGGAAGAAGCAGTAGCCGAACGTGTCATAGCCGGTCAGCCAATACATGCTTTCCTGCGCAAAAAGCAGCAGGGCGTCCAGCTTCTCCTCGGCCATTTTCGCGAGCAGACGCTCGCGGCGGGCATCGAATTCCGAAAGCTCGAAATGCAGGGCCATGTCAGTCCTCCAGAATTGCGATTGCGGAAATCTGCCGGCCATAATCGGGTTCGGCGCGGTGGGTGGTGCGGCGGTAGGAATAGAAGCGATGTTCGTCGGGGTAGGTGCAGAGGCCGAGATTTTCCGCCTTCACACCGGCTTTCGTCAGCCGGTCGATGGTGAATTGCTTGAGGTCGAACAATGCGTGACCTTCCTTCTCCGTCCCGGCGAAATAATCCGCATAGGCCGGGTCGATATCGGTGAAACGCGCCACATATTCCGGACCGACCTCATAATTGTTCTGGCTGATCGAAGGGCCGAGCGAGGCGGCGATGCGCTCCCGGCTGGCGCCGAGCGTCGTCATGGTCTCGATGGTGTTTTCGAGCACGCCGAACAGCGCCCCTTTCCAGCCGGCATGGGCCGCACCCACGACGCCCGCTTCCGCATCGGCAAACAGGATCGGGCCGCAATCGGCGCTCAGCACGCCAAGCACGAAACCCGGTGTCGCGGTTACCATGGCGTCGGCCTGCGGGCGGCTGCCGTCATAGGTTTCATCGACCACGAGAACATCGGGGGAATGGATCTGGTGCACGGTGGCGAGGCGCTCCGCCGACAGGCCGAACCATTGCGTCACGCGCCGACGGTTTTCCTGCACCCGTTCCGGTTCGTCATGCGAGCCGAGGCCGACATTGAGGCCCTGATAAAGCCCTTCCGACACGCCGCCCTGCCGGGTGAAAAAACCGTGACGGATACGGTTTTTGCTATAGTCGGCGAGCAGTGGACTCTGGATGGGGAGCGGCAGCGTTGCGTTCTGCATGGTGCGGGAGTTCCTTGGAGAATATCGCTGTTGGCCAGTGAGCTACGGTTAAGCGAGATGTTTCCGGTTGCCGCGGCGTTGCGCGGCGTGTGTGATGCAGTGTGCCTGCTTCGTGTGTCGCGGCGATGTTGGCCCAGAGGTGATTGCGCTGTCAATCCACCGCGCGAAACGGCAGGAGATGAAGCGCGGGACTTGAAACGGCGATGACCTTGAAAAGTTCCCCCATCTTGCCGGCGCCTTCGCCGGCGAGGCGGTTGACCGCTTCGGCGATTTCCAGCGTCTGGTCGGGCGTGGCCTTGGCGGCAAGCGCGGCCGCGCGTTCCTTGAGACCGAGGCCATAGAGAAAGTCGCCCTGTCTCAGGGTGCCGTTGACGTGTACGCCGGTTGCTTCGGCCGTTTTCATGAGGCTTTCGAAATCGACATGGCTGGTGAGATCGGCTTCGCCGGGATGCGCAAGCGCCGGGTCGAAGGCATGGTTGCGCATGGCCTGCAACGTATCGCCATAACCGGCGACCAGATGGCCGTAATCGATGGCGAGCGCCGTGCCGCCATGGACGGAGAGGCGCTGGCAGATCGCGGTCATCACGGCTTCGCGGGCAGGCGAAATCTCGAATATGGTGCCAATCGGCTGCCGTTCCGGCTGCGGCGGCAGCAGGGCCGGGTCTATGCCGGCAAGCCCGGTCGAGAACACAAGTTCGTCATTGGCATCGAGGCTGACGACCCGTTCGCGAAAACCCTGCGGGGTCCTGACGAATTGCCGGATCGGAATGGCATCGAACAGTTCGTTGGCGACGAGCAGCAGGAAACCTTCCGGCACGTCGTCGAAACTGTCATGCCAGGTCAGTTTGTCCGCATGTGCGGCCAGCGTTTCCTTCTGGATGGCGGAAAGGCGGGGGCTGGTTTCCACCAGATGCACCTGCATCGTCTCGTAAAGCGGCGGTGCGATGCGGCGGATGACGCGCAGCATGTCCGACATCATGGTGCCGCGGCCGGGGCCAATTTCCACCAATTGCGTTTCCATGGGGGCGCCGTGCCTCTGCCAGGCATGAACCACGAAAACGCCGAGCATTTCGCCGAAAAGCTGGCTGACTTCAGGCGCGGTGATGAAATCGCCCGAACGGCCAAAGGGCTCGCGGCTCCTGTAATAACCGTGCTCCGGATCGGCGAGGCAGAGCGAGAAGAAGTCGGTAACGCTAAGCGGACCGTTGAGCCGGATAAGTGATTTGATGCGTTGCGCGAGCGGTGTCGTCATGGCGGATCATACCGTTCAGGCGCTTTTTGCCGTGCTGCGCGCCCGCAGAACCGCCCAGAGGCCGAGAGCGAACATCGGCGTGGAGAGCACCATGCCCATGGTCAGCCAGTTGCCGGCGAGATAACCGATCTGAGCGTCCGGCTCGCGGAAGAATTCCACGAAGATGCGCGACAGCGCGTAACCGCAGACGAAGATGCCGGTGACGACGCCGGGCGTCTTCAGCGCCCTGAAGGCATAGATGGCGATTGCCAGAACGATGACGAGCACGAGGCCTTCGAGGCCGGCTTCATAAAGCTGGCTCGGGTGTCGCGCGAAGGGGCCGCCGGTCGGGAAGACGACCGCCCATGGCACGTCGGCGATTCGCCCCCACAATTCGCCATTGATGAAATTGGCGATGCGCCCGAACAGCAGGCCGATGGGTGCTACGGCCGCGACGATGTCGAACATGCTCCAGACCGGAATGCCGTTCTTGCGGGCGAAGAGGATCATGGCGATGGTGGTGCCGATCAGGCCGCCATGGAACGACATGCCGCCGTTCCATATCTCGATTGCCCTGATGGGATTGGCGGCGACCGCGGCGAGATCGTAAAACAGGATGTAGCCGATGCGCCCGCCGAGCACGATGCCGCCGGCTGCCCAGAGAATGAAATCGTCAAGATGCTGCGCCGAAATCGGCGACGTCTCGTTCGGCCACAGGCGATCCGTGCGGGCGAGGCGGCGGGCATAGAACCAGCCGAGCATGATGCCCGCGACATAGGCGATGCCGTACCAGTGGATCGAGAGCGGGCCAAGGGACAGCGCCACCGGATCGATATTGGGGAAGGGCATGATGGCGAGTTGGGTGGGGGCGGCTAACAATCCGTATATTCCGTCATCGTTGCGGGGCGGACAACGGAACGAGCCATTGCCTCAAGGGGCCGGGCGATGATGCTCACCGGTCTCCCTGACGCCAAGGAAAATGGCGATTGCGATGGCGGCGGTCAAGGTGATTCTTCAAGCTCCGGTTCAAGATACCGTAGGCCATGCAAGCTCTTGCGATTTTTCGATTTCGCTTGCAAGGCGGCGATGGAGTGCCTACCTGAAGGCTAGCAACAGCGGGCAAGACGATGCCCCTGAACCGACGAAGGATGAGCGCCATGAGCACGACAGGCACCAACCGTTTTCTGGATGAATTCGCCAAGCTGATGACCGATGCGGCCGGCGCGGCGCAGGGTGTACGCAAGGAAGCCGAAGCCGCCTTTCATGCGCAGGCGGATCGCTGGCTGAACAGTCTGGACGTCGTCCGGCGCGAGGAATTCGATGCCGTTCGCGAAATGGCCATCCAGGCGCGTGATGAAAACGACGCGCTGCGCGCCCGCATCGAGGCTCTGGAAGCGAAGCTTTCCGCCGCCAAAGACTGATTTTTCAACGCTTTTTCCGATGGGTCCCGGATCGCTTGCGATTCCGGGACTTTTTGTTTTCGGCCCATTCCGCCCGAAATGACTCCCGGTTGTTAAAAACGTCCCTCCGGCGCGAATTTTTTGGGGCCTGTGGACACTTCCAAAAAACGCAATCGGCAGAGTCGCTTATGTATCTCGCCTGAGGTGATGGGGGAGGAGATATCCACTGTTCAAAAAGCAAAAATGGCGGGGAAGGGGTGGCAGCAGGACTCGGCCATTATACACTGATTTTAAATGATGATTCGAAAAGACCTGGTAAGCTCCAGACAGGGTGAATGCGTAATTCTGGTGGTGTCGGGCAATCGTCTCAAATGTTTATCCCGGTTTGTATGTGCGTTTTGTGCCCGGCGTTCAAAACAGGACATTCCTACCGGCTGAGAAGGTGCCGCATGAGTCTGATAGAATTTGAAATTGAGCGTCAGTCCAATCCCGTGGACATGATCGAGATCGTCGCCGCCTCGAACGACTGGTCGTTCGAACGTTCAGGCGAAGACGAGATCGCCATGACTGTCGCCGGTCACTGGGCCGACTATCACGTCTCCTTTTCATGGATGGAAGAGTTCGAGGCGCTGCATCTTGCCTGCGCCTTCGACATCAAGGTGCCGGACCAGCGCGTCAACGAAGTCATTCGTCTGCTCTCTCAGGTCAACGGTCAGGTGTTGATGGGGCATTTCGATCTGTGGCGGCAGGAAGATGTGGTGATCTTCCGCCAGTCCCTGCTTCTGGCGGGCGGTGCCGAACCGAACAACCAGCAGGTGGAAGTGCTGCTTTCCAGCGCGCTGGAGGCCTGCGAACAATATTATCAGGCATTCCAGTTCGTCGTCTGGTCGGGGCTGGATGCGAAAAGTGCAATCGAAGCGGTCATGTTCGAGACCGTCGGAGAAGCGTAAGATGGTATATAAGGCTTCCGGGCCGCTCGTCCTGGTGGGCGCCGGTAATATGGGCGGCGCTCTGCTTTCAGGCTGGCTGAAAAAGGGCGTGCCGGGATCGCAGGTCATCGTCATCGATCCGCGCCCTTCCGACGCCATGCGGACGACGATTGCGGAAGCCGGAGCCACCCATAGCGAAAGCGTGCCCGAGGGCGTGAAGGCCGGTATTCTTTTCGTGGCGGTGAAGCCGCAGATGATGGAAGCCGTGCTGCCCTCACTGAAACCCCTGCTGGGCCCGCATACGGTCGTCGTTTCGATTGCTGCGGGCACCACCATCGGCACGTTCGTTTCGCATTTCGGCAAGGTTGCCGCCGTGCGGGCCATGCCCAATACGCCGGCCATGGTCGGCCGTGGCGTCACGGGGGCCTATGCCAACGAGCTTGTGACGCCGGAGCTTAAAACGGTGGTGGACGGGCTGCTGAAAGTCAGCGGCCCGGTCGAATGGGTGGATGCCGAAAGCGATATCGACGCGGTGACCGCGGTTTCGGGAAGCGGTCCGGCCTATGTCTTCTATCTGGTGGAATGCATGGCCGAAGCCGGCCGCAAGGCCGGTCTGCCGGCGGATGTGGCCATGCGTCTGGCGCGCGAAACCGTGGCCGGCGCCGGCGAGCTGTTGCATCAGTCCTCCGACGAGGCGGCGCGCCTGCGCCAGAATGTCACCTCGCCGGGCGGCACCACGGCTGCGGCGCTGTCCGTTCTGATGGCCGAAGACGGCATGCAGCCCCTGTTCGACAGGGCGGTCGCTGCCGCAAAAACCCGCGCCGAAGAGCTGGCGGGTTGAAGGGGCGGGCCATGAGCGGTGAAATTTCCTATGCCGATTTCGAGAAGGTCGATATCCGCGTCGGCACCATCATCGAAGCCGAGCCTTTTCCCGAAGCGCGCAAGCCTGCCTTCAAGGTGAAGATCGATTTCGGGCCGGAGATCGGCGTCAAGAAATCCTCGGCGCAGATCACGGTGCATTATACGCTGGAAAGCCTTGTTGGCCGGCAGGTTCTGGGCGTGGTGAATTTTCCGCCGCGCCAGATCGGCCCTTTCCGGTCCGAGGTCCTGACGCTCGGTTTTGCCGATGCCAATGGCGATATCGTGCTTGCCGCCGTCGAGCGGCCGGTGCCGAACGGCGAGAAAATGTGCTGATGGAATACGACGGCTCAGTGCCGATGTGACGGAAACCGCAAGTCCATGGCACACTTTTCTATCCGGTGCTCTAGAGCATTTCCAGGAAAAGTGGAGCCCGGTTTTCCGTACGGAAATGCGCCGAAACAAGGAGTTAGAGTGTTTGCGCGATTCGAAGAAAAGCGAAAAAACTCTAAGCCGGAATTTTGACGATTACCCGCAATCCGCCCATCGGGCTTTCATCGAGCGTCACATCGCCGCCGTGGCTGCGGGCGATGTCGCGGACGATGGAAAGGCCAAGGCCGGTGCCCGAAGCATTGAGGTTGCGCGCCTCGTCCAGCCGGAAGAACGGCTTGAACACATCCTCGCGTGAGTGCTCCGGAATGCCCGGCCCGTCATCGTCAAATGTCATGATGATGGAACGCGGCGCCTTGCGGATATCGATGTGGAGATTGCCGGCGTAGCGCCGTGCATTTTCTGCCAGATTGGCGACGAGCCGGGATAGCGCGTTCGGCCGCGCGATGATCCGCTCGATATTATAAAGCTCGTAGCTGAATTTTTTGCCGTGCAGCTCGAAATCATGGCCGATTTTTTCGAGAAGGGCCGGAAGCTCCAGCGTGCCGACGTCCTCTTCGACATCGGTACGGGCGAAGGTCAGATAGGCCTCCAGCATCGACTGCATGTCCTCGACATCCTTGTCGAGCCCCTCAAGGTCGGGATTGTCGCCCGCGAGCGCCAGTTGCAGCTTGAAGCGGGTGAGGATCGTGCGCAGGTCGTGGCTGACGCCGTTCAGCATGGCGGTGCGCTGCTCCATCTGCCGCTCGATACGCTCGCGCATCAGGATGAAGGCGAGGCCGGCGCGCCGCACCTCGTCTGCGCCGCGCGGGGAATAGCCGCTGATCTTCTGGCCCTTGCCGAAATTTTCTGCCGCCTTGGCGAGCGCTTCGATGGGTTTGATCTGCCCGCGCAGGAAGAGGATGGAGATGGCGATCAGCACCAGCGACGCCCCGACCATCCAGACAAGGAAGATATGGGTGTTGGAAGCATAGGCCGAACTGCGGCGGGTGAAGACGCGCAGGGTCTTGTCTTCGAGCTGGATGCGGATTTCCACCAGCGAGCCGTTGCCATAGGTATCGATCCAGAACGGCCTGCCGATCTGCTGTGTCAGCTGATCGGCGAGGATCCTGTCGAGGATCGAAAACAGCGGCTCCGGTCTCGGGGCCGGCAAGTCTGTCTTCGGTTCGATATAGACGCTGAGATCCAGCTTGTCGCGGGCGATGCGGATGACGCGCTGATAGTCGTCTTCCTCCGGGTCCGTCTGCAGCAGCTCGATAATCGCGGCGATATCGCGCGTTACGGCGGCGGAGAGGCGTTCCGTCACGAGCTGCCAGTGGCGTTCCATGAAGACGGCCGCGACCACGCCCTGAAGCAGGATCATCGGCAGGATGATGATGAGCAGCGAACGGGTGTAGAGGCCGGTTGGCAGCCAGTGGCGCAGCCATCTGCCCGACATGCGCCAGGCCTTGGCCGCGCCGCTGTTTCTGACCGTGCTGAGAAAATCGAGGCTCGCCATGGCCGTGCGTTCGCCCTTCGTTGGGTGCTCGTCAGTCCACGCTCAGGCGGTAACCGATGCCGCGCACCGTTTGCAGATAAACAGGATTGGCAGGGTCGTCCTCGATCTTACGGCGAAGACGGTTGATCTGCACGTCGATGGTTCTTTCGCCCACTTCCGATTCCGCTTCCACCAGCTCGTGGCGGGGAATGGTATCGCCGGCGCGCAACGCAAAAAGCAGCATGATCTCCTGCTCGCGATCCGTCAGGCGGATCGTTTCGGGACCGCGCCGCAATTCCTTTTTGGGGATGGAGAAGCTGTAGGGGCCGAACATGATCTGTTCGATCTTGGGCGTATCGGGCGAGGTATTGCGCCGCAGGATATTGTTGATGCGAAGGACGAGCTCGCGCGGGTCGAAGGGTTTGGCGAGATAATCGTCCGCACCCGCTTCCAGCCCGGCGATACGCGAATCCGCTTCCGAGCGGGCGGTCAGAAGGATGACCGGCACGGATTTGTCCTCGTTCAGCGAGCGGGTCAGAGAAAGTCCGTTTTCGCCCGGCATCATCACGTCGAGGATGAGCAGGTCGAAACGGATGCCCACCATTTTGCGCCGGGCTTCGGCGGCATCGGCCGCCACGGAGATGCGATAGCCCTTGTCGCCCAGAAAGCGCTGCAGGAGATCGCGGATGCGGGCATCGTCGTCGACGATCAGGAGATGGGCCGCATCGTCATCCGCCGGTGGACGTTTTGTCGGTGCTGTCGCCATCGTCACTCGTCCTCCACGGTGGTCGTCGTCGTCGGGCTGCGCATCTGCGCCAGGAATTTGCGCACGCAGGCGCGGGCGTCCGGCCCGAGACCTTCCAGCGCGCGGTCGATGCGGCGCGATTGCGGCTCGCTCAGCGCCAGCGCCAGTTCGCGGCCCGTCAGCGTGGGGTAAAGCCTGCGCTGGCGGCGGTCTTCCGGGCCCGCCATCTGGCGGATGTAACCGTCGTCGATCAATTGCTTCAGCACACGGGCAAGACTCTGCTTGGTGATCTGCAGCGTATCGAGCAGATCCGCCACCGTCATGCCCGGCTGCCGGCTGACGAAATAGACCACCCGGTGATGCGCCCGCCCATATTCCAGTTTCGACAGAATGACATCTGGATCGGAGACGAAATCGCGATAGGCGAAAAACAGCGCCTCGATCGTATCGAAGTCGATCTTGCCGTCGTCAACCTTCGGGAGTGCCGGTGTCTGCCTGGCGGCTGCGGTTTTGAGCGATTGCGGTGGCACTGCGGTTCCTTCATATTCTGCGGCTGTCTGATCATAGGCTGACAGGCGTCGATGCGCCAATATTCTGTAAACATAGCCGAAAATGCGTCCGCTCGGGAGAATGCCGCGATCATTTTCTGTTGCGGTGGATAATATGGCGCGGGTGCGGGTGCAACTGGAATCCTGAGTGACCTTTACCGGAAATAGAAAAGAGCGCGGAAACTCCGCGCTCTTCATCCGTCTCTTGATGTCCGCCGTGCGTTTACTGATAGACGTAAACAATCCGTCGCGTCGAAGGTTCGACCAGGACCGGCACGTCGTTCACCTGGACATAACGATATTGATAGTCCGGAATTTCAACGAGACGCGTATCCGACGGCAGCACATTACCGACGGCTATGTCGCCGTCATAGGTGACGGTGTCTGCGGGATGTTCGTCAATATAGGTCATCACCGATTGCGGTGGATCGACTTCGCCGACGCGGCCGAGGTTCGGATCGCCGGGATTGGGTTCTGCCTGCACGCTCGAGGTCGTTTCATAGGTCACGACCGGCACGCTGAGTTCCGAGCGGCGCTGTTCGAGAATGACCGGAGAGCCCTCATACATGACATTCAGATAATCGGCATGGGCCCAGCCGCGCAGGCCGTTGACTTCGATCCGGCACCAGCTGCTGCCTTCCATGCAGCCATCCAGAACCGCATTGCTGCCGCGGGTGGCCAGCCCCACTTCGGGATAGTCTTCACCGGGGCCTGAGCGAACGGAAATATCCGATGCGGTGGTGGCGACCATGGCGGCGTTCGCGAAACCGGCCATCAAGGCGAAGGCGCCGCCAGCGATCAGCATTTTAAGCGTCTTGTCCATGTGTCTCACTCCTTTCAAGACTGGAGCTAGAACGTCGCAACCATCGGGGCGTTCCACATTTTTTGCCGGCAATTCCCGCCATCCGCCGAAGATTTATTGCTATCTCACTGTTTCTAATTCGATTTTTAGACTGCTTCAGTCGCCGGAAGTCGGCGTCTTTTCCGCCGCCATTGTGCCGCCACCGGTCGCGGGCTATAGGAGGCAGGAGCTTTCAGACAGGAGACACAGGATATGGGAAAATTGCAGGCGGGCATTATTCCGGTCACGCCATTCGAGCAGAATTGCACCATCCTGTTCGATCAGGACACCAAGGAGGGCGTCGTCGTCGATCCCGGCGGGGATGTGGACGTCATTCTCCAGGTCGTGTCTGAAAACGGCATCGCGCTGAAGGAAATCTGGCTGACGCATGGGCATCTGGATCATGCCGGTGGCGCGGATGAACTGCGTGAAAAGCTGTCGCTGCCGGTCATCGGGCCGCATGAGGACGACCGGCCCTTGCTCGAAAGAATTGAGGCGCAGGCCGAAAAATACGGCATTAGCGGTCTTCGGAACGTCGCGCCCGACAAATGGCTCAAGGACGGCGACAGGGTATCCTTCGGGGATCACGTCTTCGAAGTCTATCATTGCCCGGGACATGCGCCCGGCCACGTCATATATTACAACCGCGACCAGAACTTCGCCCATGTCGGCGATGTGCTGTTTTCGGGATCGGTGGGGCGCACGGACCTGCCGGGCGGAAACCACGAGCAATTGATGGCGTCCATTCGCGACAAGCTTTTGCCGCTGGGTGACGATGTCGGTTTCATCTGCGGCCATGGTCCGGGTGGACGGCTGGGCGAAGAACGGCTCACCAACCCCTATCTCAAGGGGCTCTGAGTGCCGGCCCATTAGAGTTTTCCACTTTTCCTGGAAATGCTCTAAGGCCTGCAGGACGCACAAAAAAACCCGGCATTCCTGCCGGGCTTCAACTAGAAAAGAAAGCCGTTTTAGGGTTAGCCAGCAATCTGCAGATTGACTGCCTTCGGCCCCTTGCCGCGACGATCCGGTTCCGTGTCGAAGCTCACTTTCTGATTTTCTGAAAGTCCGGACAGGCCAGAAGCCTGTACGGCAGAGATGTGAACAAAGATATCAGCGCCACCATTGTCTGGCTTGATGAAGCCGAAGCCTTTGTCTGTATTGAAGAATTTTACGGTGCCAGTTTCGGCCATGCATCAGGTCCTTTTCGCTCTGCCCGCGTTCAGCTACAGGCAGCATTACAGTTTTGCCCCGCGTGGGCGTTGGCAGGCAGTTTTTGACTATTGAGAAAATGGACCTTCGCAGCGGGAAGTAATGGCGTTCTCATCCAACGTTTTTCGTCCCACCGCCCGAGGTTTATAGCGTCCCCAGTGCGCAAAATTATAGGCCTTCCCATGCTCGCAAATTGCCCGAACCGCGGTAGAGTGATGCGTTTATCGAAAATTGGCAAGCAAAAGTTTTCACGGGCTTTTTGTCAGATAAAAAACCTGCGGTAGAATAACATCGCGCAATCGCATATTTTTTCCGCAGAAGCGACAATTGATGAAATAATTGCCGTTTGCCGCAGGATTTCACGGCAAAATTTGAATGCCCTATCTGGATTTATGGCTGAACGAGAAAAATAAGTTCTTTTTGCGTCAGGCCGCTCCAGCCATGGATTTTTGCCGTTTGCGCGTCAGTTCCGGCACCAGTTCCACGATCAGGATCGCGACGAATATGATCAGGCAGCCGATATAGCCGGCGCTTGAAATGGTTTCCTTCAGGAACACCGAAGCCAGCAAAGCGCCGAAAAGCGCTTCCGAAGACAGGAATATCGCGGCCTGCGGGGCGGTGGTGTAACGCTGGCCGATGACCTGCAGCACGAAGGCGAGGCCGGAGGAGACGAGGCCGACATAGAGGATTTCCGCCAGCGACGCCTCGATGGAGGCCATGCTGATCGGTTCGAACACGACACCGATCATGCAACTAAGAAGGGAGCAAACGGCGAACTGGGTGCAGGAAAGCGCCAGCGGCCTTCCGCTTTCGGAGACGAAGCGCCCGGCCAGCGTGATCTGGATCGCCCAGAAGAAGGCGCAGATGATGCTGAGAATATCGCCGGTGGTCAGCGCCTCGAAGGCGCCGCCGGAGAGCAGGAATATGCCGCCCAGCATCATCAGCGCGCATGGCCAGACGATCCAGTGGGGATGACGGCGGTAAAGCACGACGGCGATCACGGGTACGAAGATGACGTAAAGCCCGGTCAGGAAGCTGGAATTGGTGACGGTCGTGGTCAGGAGCCCGACCTGCTGGGTGGTGGCGCCGCCGAACAGGGCCAGACCCACGAGGATGAAGCTGCCGATTTCGCGCCGGCGCGGCGGCGATTTCAGCGACCGTGTTTCCATGAGCGCGAAGGGCAGCACGGCGATGGCGGCGATGGCGAAACGCAGGCCGACGAACCAGAACGGGCCGATGGAGGCCATGGCGGAGGATTGCGCGACGAAGCCGCCTCCCCAGATTGCTGCGGCGAGCAGAAGCAGCATATTGGCCTGAATACGCGTCATTGTTGGCACCAGCACGGCAGGGCCGGAAGATCATTCAGTCGCGGCCGTGGCAAACAGGGGATTTTTGAAATATCGATCCGCGATGCGGATGACTGTTTCCGGGTGCTTTAGCAGCAACCTGCCGATGCCGCAAGTCGAGGGGAGGGCCGCTTATTTGTAGCGGCGGGCCTCGTCCTTCAGGCTGCGCCGGGTGAGCGTCAGGCCGCCAATGCCGAGGCCGATGAAGGCCGCGGCCGAAAGGACGATGAGCAGGATGTGGGGACCCGCTTTCGTCGTCGTCGCCACCTGCGGGATGGCGGATGTATGCAGCGTATCGACCGCCTGGGAAGCCGCATTGGCTGAGGTTGCGATGCCGGCGGCCATGGTGACGATGACAAGAAAAGCCGCAACGGCCATCCAGAGGGAAAACAGCGTTCTCTGCGCCCTTAACCTTTCAACGGAAGTCCGATCGTTGGTAAACATGGCTGTCGCCTCTTGTCCCTGTTCTTAAAGGATAAAAGAGGCTTCGAAATGGACGGCTTGGAGACCGAATTCTGGCGTTCCGCGGTATTTATTGCGGCAATATTGTGGCAAAGCCGGTTAGGAGAGCCGTTTGGCCGGATTTGGCGTCAGAGGCCGCGTTTTCCGAAGGTTCGAGTCTGGCGCAGCGGGTGCGGATCGGCGGGGCGTTCTTCCCGGAAAAATGCCGGTGGCGCAGGGCCTCTTTCCGCCCTTGACGGGGCGAAATATTCACTGCCGAGTTCCGGGAAACGTGTGTCGAAACTGGTCGGGGCAAGTTCTGGCTTTGCCAGCACGTAACCCTGCATCAACAGGACGCCGAGTTCCTCGCAAAGATCGACCTGCCACGCGGCTTCCAGCCCTTCGAAGACCGGCTCTATGCCATCGGCGCGAAACTGGCTGACGATGACGCGCAGAAGGGCAGCACCCGCCGAATTCTGCATGAAATCGCGCACCCAGCCGGCTTCGAATTTCACATAGTCCGGCTTGATGAGCTTCACCCGGTCGATGTCGGAATCGCCGGCGCCATAGTCATCGAGCGCCACGCGAAAGCCGATATCGTGCATGTGGTAGGCGAAGTCAGCGACCATCTGTGTGTCGGAGGCTTTTTTCTCGGAGATTTCGCAGACGATGCGATCCGCCGTCATGCCGGCCTCGTGGGCGGCAAGACGCATGCGCTCCACTTCCTGGCGCATCTTGGCCGGCGTCTGGAACAGGCCCGGATGGAAGTTGACGAAGATGCGGGCGCGGGACCGGTTGAGCCTACCGGTGTTGAGAATGTGGATCGTGCGCAGGATGCTGTCGATATTTTCGATATCTTCCGGCGCGACCAGCGAGAAAAATTCGCCCGGCGTCACCGGCTCGCCATTGCGATGGGGACGCACCAAACCCTCGAAGGAATCGATGTCGAGAATACCGCTCGCCGTGCGGCGGAAAATGGGCTGCAGGGCCGATTTCAGGTTGAAGGTGCTATAGGCCGTGGACCATGTGCCATCGACCTCGCGGACAAGACTGGAAAAGATGCTTTTGAGCGCCATTTTTCAACCAGCTATAGAGACACGACCTCTAGGCTCGCGAATGTAGCGTATCAAGCGTTACTTCCGGGTTAAGGAAGGTTTAAATTCTGCGATGCAGCACATAAGCCGGCTTTTGACCTTGAAAGAAGGCCTGTCTTTCGACATAGAAAATGCCGCAGATGACAAGTTTTCCAACCTCTGCTGATGTCAACCCCAATAGGACCGATTAAAAATGGCCTTCCTTGCCGACATTCTCTCCCGCGTAAAGCCATCCGCCACCATCGCCGTTACCCAGAAAGCCCGTGAGCTGAAAGCGAAGGGCCGCGATGTGATCAGCCTTGGCGCCGGCGAGCCGGATTTCGATACGCCCGAAAATATCAAGGAAGCGGCCATCGACGCCATCAAGCGCGGCGAAACGAAATACACGCCGGTTTCGGGTATTCCGGAACTGCGCAAGGCGATTGCCGACAAGTTCAAGCGTGAAAACGGCCTGGACTACAAGCCGGAGCAGACGATTGTCGGCACGGGCGGCAAGCAGATCCTTTTCAACGCCTTCATGGCCACCCTGAACCCGGGCGATGAGGTCATCATTCCGGCGCCTTACTGGGTCAGCTATCCGGAAATGGTGGCGATCTGCGGCGGTACGCCGGTTTTCGTCGACGCCACGCTGGAAGACAATTTCAAGCTGAAGCCGGAAGCGTTGGAAAAGGCGATCACGCCGAAGACCAAGTGGTTCGTGTTCAACTCGCCGTCCAACCCGTCGGGCGCCGCCTATTCGCATGACGAGCTGAAGGCGCTAACCGACGTGCTCGTCAAGCATCCGCATGTCTGGGTGCTGACGGACGACATGTATGAGCACCTGACCTATGGCGATTTCAAATTTGTCACGCCGGTTGAAGTCGAGCCTTCGCTCTATGACCGCACGCTGACGATGAACGGCGTCTCCAAGGCCTATGCCATGACCGGCTGGCGTATCGGTTACGCTGCTGGCCCGCTGCCGCTGATCAAGGCCATGGACATGATCCAGGGCCAGCAGACCTCGGGCGCAAGCTCGATTGCGCAATGGGCCGCTGTCGAAGCCTTGAACGGCACGCAGGATTTCATTCCGGCGAACAAGAAAATCTTCGAAGGCCGCCGCGACCTCGTCGTCTCCATGCTCAACCAGGCGAAGGGCATCAGCTGCCCGGCTCCGGAAGGCGCATTCTACGTTTATCCTTCCTGCGCTGGCCTGATCGGCAAGACCGCGCCGTCGGGCAAGGTCATCGAGACGGATACGGATTTCGTTTCCGAGCTTCTGGAAGCCGAAGGCGTCGCCGTTGTGCAGGGATCGGCTTTCGGCCTCGGCCCGAACTTCCGCATTTCCTACGCCACGTCGGAAGCGCTGCTGGAAGAAGCCTGCAAGCGCATCCAGCGCTTCTGCGCCGATTGCCGCTGATCGGTTGCGATCTCAAATGAAGAAGCCCGGCAGCGATGCCGGGCTTTTTTCGTTTTGGTCAAAGCCCCAGAAACAGCAGCATGATGAAGGTGGCGAAGAGAATGAAATGCGTCATTCCTTCAATCGCGTTGGTCTCGCCGTCATTGAGATTGATGGCGGCGGCGATGAGGGTGATGAAGACCATGACGGTCTGAACCGGCGTCATCGCCATGATGAAAGGCTGGCCGGTATAAAGCGCGATACCTTCCATGACGGGCACGGTGAGGATGACCGTCGACAGCGATGCGCCCATGGCGATATTGACCACGGCCTGCATGCGGTTGCGCAAGGCGGAGCGGAGCGCGGTGAGGATTTCCGGCGATGCCGAGATCGTCGCCACCACCACCGCCATCAGCGCCGGCGGCGCGCTGGTGCCCTCGAGACTTTCGCTTAAGAAGGCCGACATGAATTCCGCCAGCACACCGATCAGCACCACGCCGGCGATGATGAGGCCGATGGAGAGCGATACGCTGCCTTCGTCCTCCTCTTCCGCATGGCCGTCCGATGCCTGCCCGGCCGGATGCGCCTTGCGGGGATAGGCGTAGCTGAAGAAATAGCTGTGCGGGCCGACCTGCATTTTGAGGAACAGGGCATAAAGCGCGATCATCGCGACGATGGTGAAGGCGGAGTAGACATGCCAGCTTTCATTGGGGATGAATTCCGGCACGATCATCGAAATACCCATGGCGGTGAGGATCATCACGCCATAGGTCTTGCCGGAATCGTCATTATAGGGCTGCTCGCCGTGGCGAAGACCGCCGAGCAGCGCCGCGAGACCGAGAATGCCGTTGATGTCGATCATCACGGCGGAATAGATCGTATCCCGCACCAGAGTGGGCGAACTGGATTCGCTCATGATGATGGCGAGGATCAGCACTTCCACCGCAACGGCCGACAGCGTCAGGATCATGGTGCCGTAAGGGTCGCCGACCTTGGTGGCGAGGATTTCGGCGTGATGGGCAACCCGCATCGAGACGAGGACGATGAGTCCGATCAGCGCGACTGCGGCGATAAGCGCCGCCGTTTTTCCGGCTTCGAATATTGCATGTTCGGCCAGATAGGCGACGATTGCCGCCGGTATCGCCAGCAGCAGCATGCGCTCCTGTTTCAGAATAGAACCCGCCATCGATTTCCCTTCCCCCTGATCGGCTCAGGCTGTGACGTATCGTCCCCCAGATCAAGCAGGATTTGCGCTTGAATGCTTTTGGTAGGATAGTGGTGTTGCAGGACATGCTGCTCATGCCGCGGTGTCCCATCGGGTGCAATGCTTGAAACGCGGTTGTGGTTGCCATGTCGCCTACCGAGACAGGAGGACCATGCATGACCAAAGTGGTATATGAAATTGTCGAACATGACGGAGGCTTCGCCTACCGCATGAACGGCGCTTATTCCGAAACATTCCCTTCTTATGCGGATGCCGTCGAAGCTGCGCGCATCGTTGCCGCCGAACAGCAGGTGGGGGGCGATGACGAGGAAATCAGCTATCAGGATGAGAGCGGCCACTGGCATGAAGAATACAGCCAGGGCGGCGACCGGCCGGAAGCCGAGGTGGTCGACAAGACGACGCAGCAGGCCAGACCGTTTTGATCAGCGATCCGTGGATTTCCAGCAAAGCCGGGATCACTTTGCGTATTCCGCCGGTCTCTTTCAGGCAATTGCGGATGTCGGCCCGCGTGGCAACGATGCGGGATCGGCATTAGCGCCGTTTCGGCGGGGCGCCCGGATCGGTTTCTTTAAGATGACCCTTGAGGCCTTCGACGAGGGCGCTGAACACGGCACGACATCGCGGCGAGGTCTTGAGATTTTCATGCATCGCGACCCAGGTGTGGAGCGGGATGTCGATTTTCGGAAGAACCTGAACGAGCCGGGGGTCCTTGCGCGCCAGACCGATCTGACAGACGCCGATGCCTGCACTGGCGCGGATCATGGCAAGCTGGGCGAGATTGCTGTCGGCGCGGATTTCAAAGGAAATTTCCTCAATATCGGGTATCTCCGGATCGAGCGAGCGCATCCGCTGGATGGCGGCCCGGATGAAAGGCGTCTTGCGGTCGAAACCGACCATCCGGTGATGGTTCAGATCTTCCATGCTCTTCGGGGTGCCGGCTCTTGCCAGATAGTCGCGCGTCGCATGAAATCCCAGACGGAAATTGCCGATATAACGCATCACGATTGCATCCTGCTGCGGTTCGGTCATGCGAATGGCGATATCCGCCTCGCGCCTTAAAAGGTCTTCCAGCGTATCGGAGAGCGAAAGCTCGATTTCAAGCCGCGGGTGAACCTCCTGCATGGCCGTGATGATCGGCGGCAACATTTCCACGCCGATGATATCAGATGCGCTGATGCGCACCGTGCCTTCGATCTTGCCGACTTCGCCAGAGGCCGCGCGCATGAGGGCGGCGGTCGTTGCCGCGAGATTTTCCGCATAGGGGCGGAGCGCAAGCGCTGCTTCCGTCGGCATCAACCCGTGCGGCGAGCGGATGAACAGCGGAAAGCCGACGGCCTCTTCCAGCGCGCCGATGTGACGTCCCGCCGTCGGCTGGGTGATGCCAAGCTCGCGGGCGGCGGCGGACAGCGAACCGTCGCTCAGCACGCTGAGGAAGGTGCGATAGAAATCCCAGCTGATGTCACGGTTTCTGGTCATAAGATTTTGTATAGCTGCTCCACTCATTTCGATAATTTCGTATATCGCGGAACGGGGCGATACTCCAGCCCACAACAAGGAGTACGGCGATGATATATGAAAACAACGCAAATACAGCGCGGAATGAACGGCCTCTGGCCCTGATTTTGGGGGTGAATGGCGGTGTCGGCAGCCAGGTCTCCAGAATGCTGCAGCAACGGGGATGGCGGGTGAGGGCGATGACGCGCCAGCGGACGTCAACGGGCGCTACGGATGGTGTCGAACCTGTGACCGGGGACGCCATGAACCGGCAGGATGTGATGGATGCGGCAAAAGGCGTGAGCCTCATCGTCCATGCGGTCAATCCTCCCGGATATCGCAATTGGGAAAGCCAGGTGCTGCCGATGCTCGACAATAGCATCGCCGCCGCCGAGGTCTGCGGGGCGAGGATCGTCTTTCCGGGCAGCGTCTATAATTTCGGCCCGGACGCCTTTCCGCTTCTGACGGAAGACAGCCCGCAAAAGCCGTTCACCCGCAAGGGCGCATTGCGTGTGGAGATGGAGCGGCGGCTGAAAATGGCGTCGATGCGCGGCGTGCCGGTGCTGATCGTCCGCGCCGGGGATTTCTTTGGGCCGGACGCGAGAAACAACTGGTTTTCGCAGATGCTGGTGAAGCCCGGAAAGCCGGTCCGGAGTGTCCAGAATCCCGCCGCACCCCATGCCGGGCATCAATGGGCCTATCTGCCGGATGTCGCCGAGACCATTGGCCGGCTGCTGGACCGCGCAGGCGAGCTTCCGGCTTTCGCCGTCTATCACATGGAAGGTTTTTGGGATTTCGACGGGCTGCAACTGGTTGAGGCCATCGAGCGGGTTGTCGGTCATCCGGTCAAGAGGCGGCAGCTATCCTGGTCGGGCATCAAATTGGCCGCTCCCTTCGTTCCCCTGTTCCGCGAAGTGCTGGAAATGCAATATCTCTGGCAGATGCCGATCCGGATGAGCAATCGCAGGCTGACGGATTTTCTCGGAACGGAACCCAGAACACCGCTCGACATCGCGGTAGCGACGACGCTTGCGAGCCTCGGCTGCCTTGAACAGAGGCCGCAGCCGTCGAGCCTTCCGCATCCGGCCGATGCCGGGGGCAGGGTGTGATGGCCACGGTTGCGAATGGGATGTCGGCCCGGCGTCGCGTGTTTGCCGTGATTTCGGCAAGCGTGCCGGTGCTGATCTTCGCGCAGGTGCTGCTGGCCGGGCTGTCGATCTATTACGATGGATCGCTGCTTTCGCTGCACAAGGGGCTCGGCTTTTTGATCGCCGTTCCGATCCTGTCGCTGGCGGTTCTCGCTTCTCTATATGACGATCTGCGGCCGAACCTTGCCCGCACGCTGGTCCTGCTTGGTCTTTACTGTCTTCAGGTGGCCCTGATGAGCATCGGCCGGGAAACGGGCAATGGCTTCCTGCAGGCGCTGCATGTGCCCAACGCCTTCGTCATGGGTGCGTTTTCCGATTTTGCCGCGCGGCAGGCGCGAAGCCTGCGCTGAAAGAAAACGCCGCACCGCTTTCGGGCAGTGCGGCGTCTTTGCTTTATCCCTTATCAGGCAAGCGCTGGATAGTCGGTGTAACCTTCGGCTCCGCCGCCATAGAAGGTCGGCTGGTTCGGCTCGTTGAGCGGCGCGTCGTTTTTCAGGCGGCGCACCAGATCCGGATTGGCGATGAAGGCCTTGCCGAAGGCCACTGCGTCGACTTTACCGCTTTCAACCGCCTCGATGGCGCTCTCACGGTCGTAGCCATTATTGGCGATCCACAGACCCTTCCCACCGGCATTGCGATAAGCGGCCTTGAAGGCGGCATAATCGAAAGGCTTGTCGCCCTGCTTGAAATCGCGCGGGCCGCCGGTTGCACCTTCAACGACATGGATGAAGGCGAGATTGCGCTTGCCCAGCTGTTCCGCCACGTAATTATAAAGCGGCTGCGGATCGGCCTCGAAAATGTCGTTGGCGGGCGTGACGGGCGAGAGGCGGATGCCGGTGCGGCCTGCGCCGATCTCTTCCGCCACCGCATCGACAACTTCGAGCAGGAAGCGGGCGCGGTTTTCGATAGAGCCGCCATAATCATCCGTGCGCTGGTTGGTGCTGGATTTCAGGAACTGCTCGATCAGGTAGCCATTGGCGGCATGGATTTCGACGCCGTCGAAACCGGCCTCCAGTGCTGCGCGGGCGCCGCTGCGGTAATCCTCGAGGATGAGGCCGATATCGTCGATGGTGAGCGCGCGGGGCTCGGAGGTTTCGGCAAAGGCGCCGGTGCCGTCATCATTGATGATATAGGTCTTCGATTTGGCCGGAATGGCGGAAGGCGCGACCGGCTGGCCGCCATGCGGCTGCAGCGAGGTGTGGGAAATGCGGCCCACATGCCAGATCTGTGCAACGATTTTGCCGCCGGCCGAATGCACGCCATCGGTAACCTGTTTCCAGCCCGCGATTGCTTCCCGCTTGTAGAGGCCGGGAACGTCAGCGTAACCCTGACCCTGCTGGGAAATCGGCGTGCCTTCGGTGACGATCAGCCCGGCCGTGGCGCGCTGCTCGTAATAGGTGGCGTTGAGATTGTTGGGAATGGCGCCCGGCGAACGGTTGCGGGTGAGGGGAGCCATGACGATACGGTTGGCGAGTGCGATATCGCCGGCCTGTGCCGGTTCGAAAAGACTGGTCATGCGACTTCACTTTCTGGTCGGTTGGCGAAATTGCGCGGGGGACGCGCTGTCTTTCTGTCTGGGTGCCGGAATGAAAACCGCCTTGCGGTTTCCGGTCCGACACCCCGAGGCTCAAAGCTTGGGAGGCTCAGAGATTGGCTTGCAGATAATTGCGGAAGGCGTCGATGGTTTCCTCGTTGCGTTCGAAAAACACCCATTGCCCGACCTTTTTCGACCTTATCAGGCCGGCTGCCTGCAACACCGCCAGATGCGACGAGACGGTGGATTGCGACAGGCCGCTGATCTGAAACTGGTTGGCGCATACACCCATGCTGAGGGGATGCTCCTGGCAGAAGTGACTTTCCGGAGACTTCAGCCATTCCAGGAATTTCAGCCTTGCGGGGTGCGAAAGGGCTTTGAGGATTTCCTCCGGGTTCATCGGTGCTTCTTCAATATCTGGCATGTCCGATATTTATATCGGTCATTATCGATATACAAGTCACGTCTCTGTGAGGATCAAGGGGGCGGGCAGGCATTTCCAAAAAAGAAGGCCGCTGGATATCTCCGCGGCCTGATAAGTTTGAAGGTCAAAACCTCCAGAGGGGAACAGCTGTCGCGTGCCTTGGGCGAGCGTGACAGCTGACTAAAATATGGGTGTGGGAATAATGCAAAACAAGGTTGCATCATGCGATATTTCGCCAATTCGGAGAAAATTCTTGCGGGTAAAAAAAGAGGGCCGCCGGATGGATCCAGGGCCCTTTAAGTGTGAAGGTCAAAAACCTCCAGAGGGGAACAGCTGATGCGGTGGAACTGGGAGGAAAAGCCACCGTGTGCATCAGCTGAGAGCGATATGGTGCTTTTTTGTGCACGAAACAACTCTTTTTTGTGCAGGTCAGGCATGCGCACCACGCAGCCCTCGATATTTCCGGTATATTTTATGTGCAATGCTCCCGGGCGGCGCAGGCGCGCCGCTCAGGTATCATGTCAGATAAGCTATTGAAATTTAAAGACTATAACCGAACGCCGATTATTTTAACGTCAGAAGTTCCAGTTACGCGCCTTTGCGACGATGAAGTCACGGAAGGCTTTCAGCTTTGCAGCGTTTTTCATCTCATCGGGATAGCAGAAATAGGTATCGAAGGACGGAATATCTGCGGCGAGCGATAGCTGGATAAGGCCCGGATCGCGGCCGACGATATAATCCGGCAAGCAGGCGATGCCGATTCCCAGCAGGCAGGCGCGCTTGATCGAGGTCTGGCTGTTGATCTGCAGATGCGGCGTGCGCGTATTGTCGGAAGAACGTCCGGCATTTTCCAGCCAGTTAACGTCCAGCAGATAGTTGGGCGCCGGTTCGCCGAAGGAGATGATGCGGTGATTGTCGAGATCCTCGATCGACTGCGGCTCACCATGGCGGTTGATGTAGGACGGCGCGGCATAGACGTGCATGTGCACGGTGAACAGCTTGCGCTGAATGAGGTCCGACTGTTGCGGCTGGCGCAGGCGGATGGCGCAATCGGCGTGACGCATGTTCACGTCCAGCTCCTCATTGTCGAGGATGAGCTGGATCGACATTTCCGGATAGAGCTGCAGGAATTCCTGCACCTTGTCCGTCAGCCAGCCCTGGCCGAGACCAACCGTCGTCGTCACGCGCAGCTTGCCGCTTGGCTTCTCCGTCGTTTCGGTGAGCTGCATCTTGACGGTTTCGAGCTTCAGCAGCACGTCATGGGCGGTGCGGTACAGCAACTCGCCCTGTTCGGTGAGGATGAGGCCGCGAGCGTGGCGATGGAACAGCTTGACGCCGACATCCTGCTCCAGCGCGCTGACCTGACGGCTGATGGCCGACTGGGACAAATGCAGCTTGTCGGCAGCATGGGTGAAAGACCCCGCTTCGGCAGCCGCATGAAAAATGCGCAGTTTATCCCAGTCCAATGGCATTGCCATGCCTACCCTGCCTTTCGGTTATTCCGCTGCGACAGCAAGCGGTTGATGCGCGGTGAGATAACGTTCCGCTTCCAGCGCGGCCATGCAGCCCATGCCGGCGGCGGTGATCGCCTGACGGTAGATGTCGTCGGTGACGTCGCCGGCCGCGAAGATGCCTTCCACGTCGGTTGCCGTCGAATCGGGGGCGGTCCACATGTAGCCGTTGTCTTTCAGCTTCACCTTGCCCTTGAACAGCTCGACCGCCGGCGCATGGCCGATGGCGACAAAGACGCCGTCGATGGGGAATTCGCTGATCGTGCCGGTCTTGGTGTCACGCAGCTTCACGCCGGAAACGGAAGGCGGCATTGGCGGCTTTGCGGGTGCACCGGTAATTTCGGCGATTTCCGTGTTCCAGAGAATCTTGACGTTTTCCTTGGCGAACAGCCGTTCCTGCAGGATTTTTTCCGAGCGGAAGCTATCGCGGCGGTGAACGACGGTGACCGACTTGGCGATATGGGCGAGGTACAGCGCTTCTTCCACGGCGGAGTTGCCGCCGCCGACCACGATCACATCCTTGTTGCGATAGAAGAAACCGTCGCAGGTGGCGCAGGCGGAAACGCCGAAGCCCTGGAAATGCTGCTCGCTCTCGATGCCGAGCCACTTGGCCTTGGCGCCGGTGGCGATGATCAGTGTGTCGGCGGTCCAGACCTGACCGGAATCGGTCTTCACCACGAAAGGCCGTACATTGGTTTCAACTTCGGTGACGAGGTCGCTGACGATTTCCGCGCCCACATGCGTCGCCTGCTTCAGCATCTGGTCCATCAGCCACGGACCCTGGATCGGATCGGCAAAGCCCGGATAGTTCTCGACATCGGTGGTGATCATCAGCTGGCCGCCCTGTTCCATGCCGGCGATCAGCACGGGTTTCAGCATTGCGCGGGCCGCGTAGATCGCCGCAGTATAACCGGCGGGACCGGAGCCGATGATCAATACCTTCGTGTGGCGGGCAGACATGGAAGCGTTCCTTTCAATAGCGGGGCCTTTCCCTGGCAGCGCCTTTCGGCACCGGGCCCTGGAGCCGCATGACGGCGGACAGGCCGCAACCCCTTCGTTGCCCGGTATTTAAGGTTGTCTAGTGTCTTTATTCAAGGGCAGCCTTGCGTTACCAACAAGGCAGTTGTGGATGCGCGCGCAATTTTGTGACCGGGCGGTGGCATAATGTTGCGAATCCCGCGCCGAATAGTACAAGGAAGTTCTACAGCTTAACGAGGTACTCCTCCGTGACCAGCGTCGAACTCGATGCCATCGATCTGAAAATCCTGCGCGAATTGCAGCGCGACGGGCGCATGACCAATGTGGAACTGGCCGAAAGGGTCGGTATTTCCGCGCCGCCCTGCCTCCGGCGCGTCCGCAAGCTGGAAGAGGCGGGTGTGATCGAGGGTTATCACGCCATGTTGAACGCGCCGAAGCTCGGTTTCGATCTCGTCGCCTTCTGCATGGTCGGTCTCAAGCGTCAGTCGGACAGCAATCTGAAGGCTTTTGCGGCGGCAACCGCCGGCTGGTCGCTGGTGCGGCAGGCCTGGATGGTGTCAGGCGAAAGCGATTTCCTGCTGCATTGCGTGGCGAAGAACCTGACCGAGTTTCAGGATTTCGTCATCGAGGTTCTGACGGCGGACGAAAATGTCGATACGGTGCGCACCATGCTCACCATCCGGCAGGTCAAGCGCGTCGGTCTCGTGGAAATCTGAGCGGCAGGCTTCGTTCCTGCCCTAAGACGCGTTACCCGCGCCGCAAAGCCTCATAGACTTCGCCGAGACTCGTGGCCTCTTTCTCAAGCGGAAATGTGCTGCGCACATGCGAAAGCCCGGCCTTTGCATGGCTCTCGGCCAGAGCCGGGTCGGCAAGGTAGGTCCTTATCGCATCCCTCAGCGATGCATAGTCACCCGCCTCGACGACAGCGCCTGTCTCGCCCCTGACGATCATTTCCTCATAGGCGCCGGCGGTGCTGGTGACGACGGCCGTTTCCGATGCCATGGCCTCGAGCGGCGTCAAGCCGAAACCTTCGTTGCGCGATGGCGCGACATAGAGCGTCAGCCGCCGATACCAGGGCTTGATGTCATCCACCTCACCCTGAAACACGATGCGGTCCGATAGGCCGGCGGCCTTGACATCGGCCTCGAGTGCCTCGGCAAAAGCCTTGTGTTCCGCCGTTACCCGGCCGGAAACAATGGCTGTCCATTGCGGATGGGCGGGCAAAAGCTCGATCATGGCGCGCACGAAGATATCGGTGCCCTTCTGGTGGCGCACCCGTCCAAAGCAGCCGATGAGATATTGTCCCGGCAGGCCGGTTGCCGCGATTGTGTCTTCGGGGCCGGTTGCCGGATGGAACAGGTCGGTATCGACGCCATGCATGACAACGCGATGGGGTACTTCCAGAAACGAGCCGGAGCGGGTGCTGGTCGCAACCACGGCGTCCATCTTCGAAATCAGGAACCGGGTATAGGCGGAATGCCGCCTCTGTGCGGCCGAGGTGAACAGCAGCTTCACCTTCATGCGCAGCACGTCACGCATGAAAAGACCCGGCAACATTTCGAGGTTGCGACGGGCATGCCAAATGCGCGGGCCGCCCCGCGGGCCGTTTTGCCAGAGCCGCCACAGATCGCGAAAGCGCACATGCGGCAGATGCGGCGGCAGACCCGGTCCAATGACGGCCACCTTTTGTCCCAGCCGGTTCTGCACCGGAATGAGCTGAACGATGGTGGAGGTGACGCCGGAGAGCCTGCGTTTGAAATTCGGCGCAAGCACCTGCACATCTTTCAGACTGACGTGGGACAAGATGGGCTTCCGTCTTTGCGGCTAATTCGGGGGATTGAAGACGTCAAGAAAAGCAATGCGCCCGCATGGGGCGCATTGCATGTGAGGGCATCAGCCCCACTGAACCGCGAGAATCTCGTAGCCCTTGGCGCCGCCCGGAGCATTGACTTCGATGCTGTCGCCGACTTCCTTGCCGATGAGCGCGCGGGCGATGGGCGAGGAGATGGAGATGCGGCCGGCCTTCACATCGGCTTCCTGGTCGCCGACGATCTGATAGGTCTTTTCCTCGTCGCTATCCTCGTCCACCAGCTTGACGGTGGCACCGAACTTGATCTTCGAGCCCGACATCTTGGAGAGATCGATGACTTCCGCACGTGCGGTCAGGTCTTCGAGTTCGGTGATGCGGCCTTCATTGTGGCTCTGTGCTTCCTTGGCAGCATGGTACTCGGCGTTTTCCGAAAGGTCGCCATGGGCGCGCGCTTCCGCAATCGCCTCGATGATACGGGGGCGTTCCTCCTGCTGGCGAAAGCGCAGCTCCTCCTGCAGCTTGACGAATCCACCCTGAGTCATCGGTACTTTTTCTACCATTTTTTTATCCTTCGCAGTCCTGTCGCTTTACTTGCAGACACAAAAAGAAACAGGTTCCGGAGGGGAACTCCGGAACCATGCCAAAATCATAACTGAGCCGACTATATCAGAAGACGACAGCGAAATGCCAGCAAATTTGAGGTGCGCATATTTCCTCACGTAATCAATATCTTACCCTATGTCATTGACATTCGACTATGGAACATATAGTGAACATACCCATGAAGAAGTCGATCAGGAAACGGCTGGCCATTCTCTCCGACGCAGCGAAATACGATGCCTCCTGCGCATCCAGCGGCACGACAAAACGTAACTCCGCAGCATCTGGCGGTCTGGGCTCCACGGAAGGGTCGGGCATCTGCCATGCCTATGCGCCGGACGGGCGCTGCATTTCGCTTTTGAAAATCCTGCTCACCAACTTCTGCATCTATGATTGCGCCTATTGCATCAACCGCTCCTCCAGCAATGTCGAGCGGGCGCGGTTCACGCCGGAAGAGGTGGTTTGGCTGACGCTGGAGTTTTACCGGCGCAACTATATCGAGGGGCTGTTTTTGTCCTCCGGCATCATCCGTTCCTCCGATCATACGATGGAGGAGATGGTGCGCGTGGCGCGGGAGTTGCGGGTTACCCATGGTTTTCGTGGGTATATCCACCTGAAATCCATTCCCGAAGCATCGCCCAGGCTCATCGAGGAGGCAGGGCTCTATGCGGATCGTCTCTCAATCAATATCGAATTGCCGACCGATAGCGGCATTGGCCGTTTCGCGCCGGAAAAGCAGCCCGTCAATATTCGCCGCTCCATGGCCGATATCCGCCTGAAGATCGAGGAGGCCGGTGAGCCGACCGTCCGGACGCGCAAGACCAGGCGCTTTGCGCCGGCCGGGCAGAGCACGCAGATGATCGTGGGGGCGGATGGCGCTGACGATAGCACCATTCTCTCCACCAGCGCCCGGCTTTATGGCAGTTACGGTTTGCGACGCGTCTATTATTCGGCCTTCAGCCCCATTCCCGATTCGTCGAAAAACCTGCCGCTCATCAAGCCGCCGCTGATGCGGGAACACCGGCTTTATCAGGCCGACTGGCTGTATCGCTTTTATGGCTTCGATATCAGCGAGATAACGGCAATCGGGGGTGACGGCATGCTCGATCTCGATATCGACCCGAAACTCGCCTGGGCGCTGAAACATCGCGACCGTTTCCCGGTGGACGTCAATGCGGCGGATCGGGAAATGCTGCTGCGCGTGCCCGGTTTCGGCACCAAGACGGTGGCCTCCGTTCTCTCGTCACGGCGGTTCCGGCGGCTGCGGCTGGAGGACATCGCCCGTTTCGGCGTTTCCCTGAAAAAGGTAAAGGCTTTCATCGTTGCCGAGGGCTGGACGCCGGGCAAGCTGACCGAGCGGCCGGATTTGCGGGCGATGTTTGCACCGCAGCCCGAACAATTATCGCTGTTGTGATGTATGGCCCGGTTCTCGACGGGCGGGGCGATTTCGGCGAGTGGCGCGATGCCGCGCGTGCGGCCCTTGCCGCCGATATTCGGCCGGAGACGATTGACTGGCGGTTGCGGGATGACGGGGCAGGGCTGCTGGATTTCGCCGGCGAGCCATTGCCGACGGTCGATGCCGGCAATGGGCAGGTTTCCGTTCCGGCCTCGTTCCTGGCGCTGGCGCAGGCCGTCATCTGTCATGGCGATCCCGGCCGGTTTGCGTTGCTTTACCGGTTGTTGTGGCGGCTGAAGCGGGATCGCGCCCTGTTGCAGTTCAAGTCCGATCCGGATGTTGCAGAGGCCCGCTTGCTCGAGAAATCAGTGCGCCGGGATTGTCACAAGATGACGGCCTTCGTCCGTTTCAAGGAGTTGCCCTTGCCGCAGGGGCAGGGCGGGCGACGGCGGTTCGTGGCCTGGTTCGAGCCGGATCATTTCATAGTCGAACGAACGGCAGCGTTTTTCCAGCGACGGTTTACCGATATGGACTGGCTGATCGCGACGCCGAAAGGGTCCGCCCGATGGGATGGAAGCGAGCTGCAAACCTCGCGGGAGGCGGCGGCGAAGCCTGATTTGACGGACGAGACGGATGAACTCTGGCGGACCTATTATGCCAATATATTCAATCCGGCGCGCCTCAAGATCAAAGCCATGACGGCGGAGATGCCGAAGAAATACTGGAAGAACCTGCCGGAAGCCGATCTCATTCCCGACCTCATCCTCGGCGCGGAGGCGCGGGTGCTGGAGATGGCCGCCAGGGCGGCAAGCCAGCCGCAGCCCTTTCACCATCGCCTGCAGGCTGCGGCCGCTACACGGGAGATGCGGCAACCGGTGCCGGACGGCACGCTCGCGTCGCTGGCGCGGGAGGCTGGCCACTGCACCCGCTGTCCCCTGCATTGCAGCGCCACGCAAACGGTTTTCGGTTCGGGGCCGGAGGATGCGGAAATCATGATTGTCGGCGAACAGCCGGGCGATCATGAAGATCTGGCCGGACAGCCTTTTGTCGGCCCGGCCGGCCAGCTTTTCGACCGGACTCTTGCCGATGTCGGTATCGAGCGTAAAAAGCTCTACATCACCAATGCCGTCAAGCACTTCAAATATGAAACGCGCGGCAAACGGCGCATCCATCAGCGCCCGAATGCGGGCGAAGTGGAGCAATGCCGCTGGTGGCTCAATCAGGAAATCGCGCTCGTCCGACCGAAACTGATCGTTGCCATGGGCGCAACGGCGCTTTATGCGCTGACCGGCGGCAAGGAAAAGCTCTCGGAGATTCGGAGCCGTCCTCTGCCGATGGAGGAGGGCCGAACGCTTTTTGTCACCGTGCACCCGTCCCATCTCCTGCGCCTTGCCGATGGGCAGGTGAAAGAGGCGGAAATGATGCGGTTCAAGAAGGATATTAGTTTTATTAGAATATTCGAATAAATTTCCATTTACGCGCTGGAGATTTATTCAATATTTGAGCCATAACTTGCAGTAGTATAATTTACTGATTATTTATCTGTTATTTTTATTGAAATTTTATACTTAATATTATAATTAAGTTCTCCGAATTTATTTACCGTATGGACAAATCATGTTGGGTGAACTCGACCTTGCGACAGTCATACTGATGCAAAAGTGTTCTTACATCGTTGGGCTTTTGAGTTTTATCTATCTGAAAATGACCAATCGCGGCTTGCGCGGTCCCGTCCCCCTTGCGGCGGGTTTCGCCTCGATGGCGATTGGCTCCACGCTTGCCGGTTACGGAGAATGGGGAATATTGTCGCCGGCCCTGTGGCGGCTCGGCAGTGTCGTTTTCGGCATTGTGGGTTACGCGCTGATCTGGCTCGGCTTGAAGGCGTTGAGCGATGGGCGTTCCGTCGACCGACGGACCGTATCCATTGTCTGCCTCATTTCCGTACTGGCGATGGTGGTCGCGCAGCAGGTGGCGGACAATAATGCGTATCGCGCGGCGCTCTTCAATGGCTGCGCATCGCTTGCCTATCTCGCCGGGGCATCGGTGCTTTTTGCCAGATGGCGCAGAGAGCCGCTGCTGTCCCGCCTGGCGCTGGGTGGCATCACCGGCGTCTCCGGTCTCATTTCGCTATCGGTGGTGAAAAGCGTGCTTTTCCCCGATTATGCCACCATCAATCTGGTCAATGCGTTTTTCTTCATCATCATGCTGAACTTCGCCATTGCCCTGTTCGTGATGATGTTCGTGGCCGAGCGGTCGGAACGCAAACTGCTGGTTCTTGCGAATACCGACCCGCTGACGGGCGTGAAGAATCGGCGTTTCTTCTTCCAGACCATGCCTGCGACGCCCGATCCGGCCGATGCGGCCATGCTGCTGGATATCGATCACTTCAAGTCGATCAACGACCGTTTCGGCCACGCCGTTGGCGATAGCGTGCTGCAGGAAGTGGCGAAGCGCATCGGCGGCAGCATCCGCGGCGGGGACGTGCTGGCGCGTTACGGCGGAGAGGAATTCATCATCTACCTGCCGGGCGCCGGCGTTCGCAAGGCCTGCATGATCGGCGAGCGCATTCGCGATGCGATTGCGGTAACCGAGGTCGATTGCGGCGGTCTGCGCGTCGGCGTCACGATCAGCATCGGCGTTGCCGCCACTGGCGAGATGCGCTGCGATCTCCAGACGCTTGCGGAAATGGCGGATCGCGCACTTTACCGCGCGAAAATGGAAGGGCGCAATTGCGTTCGGGAGGTGCAGGCGGCATAGGCGGTGCTTCGGGCCGTCGATCTTCCGCAGGGCCGCACCGCATCTTTGCGTCTTGTAGCGTCGTTGTTGCCCTTCGGTCTAAAAGGGCGGCTTGTCTGCTTCATCCGCCGTGGCGCGGCGGGACAGGGCCTCTTTCAGAAGAACCTCGATCTGAGCATTGACGCTGCGCAACTCGCCGCTCGCGGTGTGCCGGATCATGTTCAATATTGCGGGTTCGATCCGCAGCGGAAAAGCCACCCGCTCCGGTCCCGGTGGACGTCCAGCCATGATCAGTTCCTCAAGGCGCTTTGGCTTATCGGGGCCGCGTGTTCCCATCGCCGGGATCTTATGCCGGGGCGATTCGGCGTCCTCATGGAGCGTTTGACCGGAGCTTTGGCAACGGCGCGGCGAATGGCTGCGGGCGATCCGTCATTGAGCAATAGGGACATCATGGGCCTCGTTCGAACCTGATGTTTTGATACCGGCAATGAATTGCAGCAGGATTACGCAATGCAAAACGCCGCGGGCATGGTGACCCGCGGCGCTTTGTTTTCATTCAGCGCTGGAACCTGCGGTTCGCGCAGCTTACTGGAAGTAGCTCTGCAGCGGCTTCACTTCCAGATTGCCGGCCTTCAGCGCCTTGATGGCAAGTGCTGCCGCTTCCGCGCCGGCCATCGTCGTGTAGTAAGGCACCTTCTGCATCAGCGTCGCGCGGCGCAGCGACTTCGAGTCAGAAATCGCCTTGTTGCTGTCGGTGGTGTTGATGACGAGCTGGACCTGACGGTTGCGGATAGCGTCTTCGATATGCGGACGGCCTTCCTGCACCTTGTTGATCTTTTCGGCGTTGATGCCCTTTTCGGCAAGGAAACGCTGGGTGCCGCCGGTGGCCAGCACCTTGAAGCCGCTTTCCACGAGAATGCGGATGGCGGGCAGAACGCCTTCCTTGTCCTCGTCACGCACCGAGACGAAGACCGCGCCGGAGCGGGGTAGGTCGACGCCTGCGCCGAGCTGGCTCTTGGCGAAGGCCAGCGCGAAATCGGTATCGAGGCCGATGACTTCGCCAGTCGAGCGCATTTCCGGACCGAGCAGTATGTCAACGCCGGGGAAGCGGGCGAAGGGGAAGACGGCTTCCTTGACGGCAATGTGCTTCAGGTTGCGCGGATCGGGCTTTTCGCCGTAAGCGGCAATCGCCGGATCGAGCTTCTCGCCGGCCATGACGCGGGCGGCGATCTTGGCGATCGGCGCGCCGATGGTCTTCGCCACGAAAGGCACGGTGCGCGAGGCGCGCGGATTGACTTCGAGAACGTAGATCGTGCCGTCCTTGATGGCATATTGCACGTTCATCAGGCCGCCGACATTGAGCGCCTTGGCAAGCGCCGTCGTCTGGCGTTCCAGCTCATCGACGATTTCCTTCGACAGCGAACGGACCGGCAGCGAGCAGGCCGAGTCGCCCGAATGGATGCCGGCTTCTTCGATGTGCTCCATGATGCCCGAGACGAAGACGCTTTCGCCGTCGCACAGCGCATCGACGTCCACTTCGACGGCGTTGGTCAGGTAGCTGTCGAACAGCAGCGGGTTCTTGCCGAGCAGGGTGTTGATCTGGCCGGTCTTGTCGTTCGGGTAACGCTGCTTGATGTCCTCGGGTACAAGGCCCGGAACCGTGTCGAGCAGATAGGTCTGGAGCTGGCCTTCCGAATGGATGATCTGCATGGCGCGGCCACCCAGAACGTAAGACGGGCGAACGACCAGCGGGAAGCCGATTTCCGAAGCGACCAGGCGGGCCTGCTCGACCGAATAGGCGATGCCATTGTTCGGCTGGGCGAGGTCCAGCTTCATCAGCAGCTTCTGGAAGCGGTCGCGGTCCTCGGCAAGATCGATCATGTCAGGCGCGGTGCCGAGGATCGGTATGCCGTTCTTTTCCAGCGCTTCGGCGAGCTTCAGCGGGGTCTGGCCGCCGAACTGCACGATGACGCCGACCAGCTCGCCTTTTTCCTGTTCGGCACGCATGATCTCGATCACGTCTTCGGCCGTCAGCGGCTCGAAATAGAGGCGGTCGGACGTGTCGTAGTCGGTGGAAACGGTTTCCGGGTTGCAGTTGATCATGATCGCCTCGAAGCCGGCATCCTTCAGCGCGAAGGCGGCATGGCAGCAGCAATAATCGAACTCGATCCCCTGGCCGATGCGGTTCGGACCGCCGCCGAGGATGACGACCTTTCGGCGAGCGGAAACCTGCGCTTCCGAGCGGGCGGCGCCGACGAAGGGAATTTCATAGGTCGAATACATGTAAGCGGTCGGCGACGCGAATTCGGCCGCGCAGGTGTCGATGCGCTTGAAGACCGGGCGAACATTCAGGCTGTTGCGCAGTTCGGCCACTTCCTTCGGGCGCTTGGACGTCAGGCTGGCGAGGCGGGCGTCGGAGAAGCCCATGGCTTTCAGCATGCGCAGGTTTTCGGCATCCTGCGGCAGGCCGTGCTCGCGGATGCGGGCTTCCATATCGACGATGGCCTTGAACTGGGCGATGAACCACGGATCGATCTTCGAGTTCTCGTGGACTTCCTCTTCGCTCATGCCCATGCGCAGCGCCTGGGCGACCATGCGCAGGCGGTCCGGCGTCGGCGTGCCGATGGCGGCGCGGATGGCGTTCTTGGAACCTTCGCCTTCCTCATAGCCGGGGATTTCGATTTCATCGAGACCGGTGAGGCCGGTTTCCATGCCGCGCAGCGCCTTCTGCAGCGATTCCGCGAAGGTGCGGCCGATGGCCATGACTTCGCCGACCGACTTCATGGCGGTGGTGAGGATCGGCGAAGCGCCGGGGAATTTCTCGAAGGCGAAACGCGGGATCTTGGTGACGACGTAGTCGATGGAAGGTTCGAAGGAAGCAGGCGTCGCACCGCCGGTGATGTCGTTCTCAAGCTCATCCAGCGTGTAGCCGATGGCGAGCTTGGCGGCTATCTTGGCGATGGGGAAGCCGGTTGCCTTGGAGGCAAGAGCCGAGGAGCGCGACACGCGCGGGTTCATTTCGATGACGACGAGGCGGCCGTCCTTCGGGTTGACGGCGAACTGCACGTTCGAGCCGCCGGTCTCAACGCCGATCTCGCGCAGCACCGCAATCGAAGCGTTGCGCATGATCTGGTAT
This sequence comes from Agrobacterium leguminum, assembly GCF_005144435.2. NCBI lineage: Bacteria > Pseudomonadati > Pseudomonadota > Alphaproteobacteria > Hyphomicrobiales > Rhizobiaceae > Agrobacterium > Agrobacterium leguminum. The sequence continues at coordinate 1,887,892 of NZ_CP120211.1, read as the reverse complement.
TCTTTGTCGGTCAGCGTCAGCGCCGGCGCAACGGTGATCGAGTCACCCGTATGGACACCCATCGGATCGATGTTTTCGATGGAGCAGATGATGATGCAATTGTCCGCCTTGTCGCGGACGACTTCCATCTCATATTCCTTCCAGCCGAGAACCGATTCTTCGACCAGAACTTCCGTCGTCGGCGAGGCGTCGAGACCGCCCGACACGATGTCGAAGAATTCCGAGCGGTTATAGGCAATGCCGCCGCCGGTGCCGCCGAGCGTGAAGGATGGGCGGATGATGGCGGGCAGGCCGACATGATCGATGGCCTGCGCTGCAATGGCCATGGCATGCGCCATGTAACGCTGCTTGCGGTCGGTTTCGCCGAGGTTCCACTGGTTTTCGAGATCGTCCAGCGCCTTGTCGAGATCGGGGCCGGAAAGCTTGCCCTTCAGCTCGGTGCGGGCCGCTTCGTGTTTCTTGCGGTCGGCGTCCTTGATCTCGGTGGCGTTGGCCAGCATCGAGCGCGGGGTTTCAAGGCCGATGCGGGCCATGGCTTCGCGGAAGAGGGCGCGGTCTTCGGCCATGTCGATGGCTTCGGGCTTCGCACCGATCATTTCCACATTGTAACGGTCGAGAACGCCCATGCGCTTGAGAGAGAGCGCGGTGTTGAGCGCGGTCTGGCCGCCCATGGTCGGCAGAAGCGCGTCCGGACGCTCCTTGGCGATGATCTTCGCCACGACTTCAGGCGTGATCGGCTCGACGTAAGTGGCGTCGGCAAGGCCCGGATCGGTCATGATCGTTGCCGGGTTGGAGTTGACCAGAATGACCCGGTAACCCTCTTCCTTCAGCGCCTTGCAGGCCTGGGTGCCGGAATAGTCGAATTCACATGCCTGACCGATGACGATCGGTCCCGCGCCGATGATGAGGATGGACTTGATATCTTGGCGCTTCGGCATGGCTCTCTCGTTCCGCTTTTCGGTTGCGCAAAACACCGGCCAGGGTGAAGGATCACCGGCCGGGGGCGCAATTCAAATGTTTTCAGGCTAGAAGCGGCTTATAGGCAAATGTTTTTGAGAACGGAACCCCATAAATTCCGGAATCGACAGAAACTCTTAACCGGCAGGGGCGTGCACGGTGAAACGGGCCTGGGCCGCTGCACTATAGGAGCGGCTGACGGGGATTTCCGCGCCGTCCTGCATCACCACATAAAGACGTCCTGCCTTTCTCAGCAGCGAGGCCACGCCGGCATCGGCCACCCAATGGGAGCGATGCACCTGCAAGCCCTGCGTATCGCCGATTTCCCGCAGCGCATCGGCAAAACGCAGCAAAACGAGCTGTCTGCCGCGTGTGGTGACGATTTCGGTATAATGGTCTTCCACGGAAAGCCGCAGCAGCGGGCCGCGTCGTGCCGGCTCCAGACGATCCAGAATGGCCGGGCGCTCCCTGACCGATGGCGGTGGCGGGTTTTCCGCTTCAGCCCCTTCCACCGGTTCGTCTCCGTGCCCGAGACCGGCGGTCAGATAGCTCAGGAAACAGAATATAAGGCAAAGCGGCAGAGCAGCCTGCGCATCCTCACCAATCGATGCGGTGTCGATGGATTGCGCGAAAAACGCATGGTTGGCGAGGGTTATGATTGCGCCGATGGGTAGGGCGGCGGCGATGGCTCCGGCCATCATCCGGGCAAGCGGGCTTGTCAGCGCCCGTGCCAGCGCGGCATTGGCGAAGGCCGAAAAACCGGTGGTAATGATCCAGCCCGAGCCCAAAAGCAGGGTCCAATAGGCGGCCCTTGGCCAGAAGGTCATTTTCTGGCCCGTACCGTAGGGACCGGTCAAGATGAAGAGAAAGAGGATGGCGAGAAACGTGCTCCACAGCGAACGGGAACGCCCCATCGCTTGCAATTGGCGAAGCGTGGATTGCACGACAGTGCCGTTCACGAAATTCTCCCGCTGTTTGCGCCATTCCGGTTGAGCCGCGCCATGTTTCGCTGAAATTGCCGCCGAGTTCAACCGGGTGAGATAAATGTCCCTTCAGCCTCTTCTTGATGCGCCTTTCGCCGTTCAACTGCATGTGGCGACGGTCATTCCCGCCGCCATCATCGGTGCGGTGGTTTTATTCTCTCCGAAAGGCACGCCTCTTCATCGACTGCTTGGCAAGATCTGGGTTGTCCTGATGGTTGTCACGTCGTTCTCGACATTTTTTATACATGAGCTGAATGTTTTCTACGGTTTCAGCCCGATCCACCTGATGTCGATTTTCACCATATATGGCTGTCTGCAATCGGTCTATTTCGCGCGCAGGGGTGAAATAAAGCACCATATGCGGATCATGCAGGGCGTTTATCTTGGCGGTATCGTCATAGCGGGCGGCCTCACCTTCCTTCCCACGCGTATCATGAACGAGGTTGTTTTCGGCAATGGCGGGGATGATTTTCTGATCCTTTTGGTCGGCGGCCTGTTGTTTGTTTTCCTGTTCGTCGCGGTCTTCAGGCAAAGACGGCGAGCCGCCTGAGAGAGGCCACGCTTCCTTCCGGAACAAGATGTATTATAGTGCCGTTATAAGGCAGCTTGTTAAGGCGATATCCGCCGGGAGAATAGCATGGAATGGAGAGGGCGCCGCCAGTCGGACAATATCGAGGACCGGCGCGGCATGTCGGCGGGATCGGGGCCGTCGGGCAACGATCCTTTTTCCCGTGGCGGAATGCGTGTGCCTATCGGGCGGCGCGGCGGCGGTATCGGTATTGGCGGCATTCTGGTTATCCTGCTGATAAGCTGGGTGCTTGGCATCAACCCGCTGACGCTGCTTTCGGGCGGCGATATTTCACTGGATGGCGGCGGAACGACGCAGCAATCCGGCGGCCAGCAGGCAGGCACGCGTCCGCAGGGCCAGTCGTCGGACGAGACGACGGCTTTCGTGCGCACCGTGCTGGCCGAGACGGAAGATACGTGGAGCGGCATTTTCCAGTCCGCCGGTGAGACCTATCAGAAGCCGACGCTGGTTCTGTTCTCCGGTCAGGTGTCTTCCGCCTGCGGTTATGCTTCCGCCGCCAGTGGTCCGTTCTATTGCCCGGGCGACCGTAAGGTCTATCTCGACACCAGCTTCTTCAAGGAACTCGACCAGCGTTTCGGCGCGGCCGGCGATTTCGCGCAGGCTTATGTGATTGCGCATGAGGTGGGCCACCACATCCAGAACCTGACCGGCGTTCTGCCCGAGTTCAACCGCCGCCGTCAGTCGATGAGCCAGGTGGATGCCAACAAGATGTCGGTGCGTGTCGAGCTTCAGGCGGATTGTTATGCTGGCATCTGGGGCAAGTTCACCGAGCAGAAGGGCATTCTCGAAACCGGTGACCTCGAGGAAGCGCTGAACGCCGCCCACCAGATCGGCGACGATACGCTGCAGAAGCAGACTCAGGGCTATGTGGTGCCTGACAGTTTCAACCACGGCACCTCGGCACAGCGCGCGGAATGGTTCAAGCGCGGTTTCCAGAGCGGCCGTGTCGAAGATTGCGATACGTTCTCGGCGAATATCTGAGAACCGGACAGGAGAGGGGGCTTTTCAGCCCCCTTTCCATTTAGCGCATCAAAAGCGCCACGGCATACATGCCGAGGGCGAAAACCGTATGGGCCACAAGGTTGAGAAAGCGGACCTTGTTCGGTTTGGGGGTCTTCGACGCCGCCCAGCCAATGCCGAGCCCCGGCTGCAACAGGAACCAGCCCGCGCCGACCGTTATGATGCCGACGATCCACGGCTCAATGAAGGAGGGATCGGCAAACCACGCGGCCGGAACCACCAGCGCGAGAATGACGCCATAAACAATGCCGACGGCGTAATGTGAAATCCAGCCGAGCGCCAGTTCATGTTCATAGGGTTCAGCCGTGGCGATGCTATCGTGAAATATCGTACCTTTCGGCACGTGCCAGAACCAGCGGCCGACAGGCGCCCAGTTCGGCGCGGACTGGCCGAAGAACCGGTGCAGCACGATTGCCCATATATCCATAAACACGGTGCCGCCAATGCCCATGGCAATGCCGCGCCAAATCAGTTCCAGCATGAATCCCTCCGCATGATCATGATCGATCAAGCTCTAGCGGATCGCGCCGGTGGCGGGAACCGGCTATTGTGGGAGCTGGACAAGAAAAATGGCCGGATCGCTCCGGCCATTTCTGTTTTTGCCATCATGCAGCGCGCCCATACTCCGCCTGCCGCCGGGTGGCTGTGGCGAGCTGGAATTGTGCGAGCAACTCGTTGAGCGCCGCCGCTTCCGAGGCGAGCCCGTGGCTTGCGGCCGTCTGTTCCTCGACCATGGCGGCATTCTGCTGCGTGCCCTGATCGATGGTGTTGATGGCGGTGTTGATTTCCTGAAGGCCGGTCGACTGTTCGCGCGACGACGTCACGATGGCGTCGATGTGGCGATTGATTTCCTGTACTTCGCGGACGATGGTTTCCAGCGCCTTGCCGGCATTGCCGACGAGATCGACGCCGGACTGCACCTGCGATGTCGAAGCGTTGATCAGCGTCTTGATCTCCTTCGCCGCATTGGCGGAGCGCTGGGCAAGCTCGCGCACTTCCTGGGCGACGACGGCAAAACCCTTGCCGGCCTCACCGGCGCGGGCGGCTTCCACACCGGCATTCAGCGCCAGAAGGTTGGTCTGGAAGGCGATCTCGTCAATCACGCCGATGATGTTGCTGATCTCGGACGACGATTTTTCGATGCCTTCCATGGCGCGAACCGCATCTTCGACGATGACGCCGGACTGTTCGGCATTGTTGCGGGCGCGGTCGACCAGACGGCCCACTTCTTCGGCACGGCGGGCGGAATCCTTGACGGTGGTGGTGATTTCCTCAAGCGCCGCTGCGGTCTCTTCCACGGAAGCCGCCTGCTGCTCGGTGCGTCGCGCCAGATCGTCGGCGGACTGACGGATTTCGCCGGCGCCGGCGTCGATGGCGCGGGCGTTCTGGCCGACGGTGCTGAGCGCTGCGTTCAGCTTGGCGACGGAATTGTTGAAATCATCGCGCAGGCGGTCGATGCGGGTTACGAAAGGTGTGTCGATGCGGTAGTTGAGGTCGCCATCGGAAAGATGCGCCAATCCACGGGCGAGCGAATCGACCGCGAACTGGATGTCGGCGGCGTCCTTTGCCGCCAGTCTTTCGCGCTCGTTGCGCTCCCGTTCGGAAAGCGTGCGGTTTTCTTCGGCATCGCCTTCGAGGCGCAGGCGTTCCATGGCGTTCGACCGGAACACGGCGACGGCCGCGGCCATGGAGCCGATCTGGTCGGTGCGCTCCTGACCGGGAATGGCGACCTCGAGATTGCCGGATGCGAGGCCTTCCATGGCCGAGGTCATCTGCGTCACCGGGCGAACGATGAAGCGGGACAGCACGGTGGCCAAGAGACCGATCATGATCGCGGCGGCGAGAATTGTGGCGATAGTCGCCGCCAGGCGGAACTGGCCAATGGCGCCATAGGCAACATCGGAATCAACGACAAAGCCGAGATACCAGTCGACCGAAGGCAGGCCGGCGACCGGAATGAAGCTGGTGATCTTGCCCTTGCCGTCGATTTCGGTCTGCGAAATCGCCGAGGAAATCGCCGGCGTATTGACCTTGAAGAGATCGGTCAGCGGCTTGTCGACGAATTTCGGATCGGGGTGAATAAGAATCTTGCCGTCCTTGCTGACGAGGAACGCATATCCGTCCGCGCCGGCATCCACCGACTTGATCATGTTGACCAGCGACTCCAGCGAGAAGTCGCTGCCCGTCACGCCGGCCAGCTTGCCATCGATGGAAACGGGAATGGCGGCGGTGATGATGAGCCCGCCGGTCGAGGCGTCGTTATAGGGTTCGGTCAAAACCGTCTTGCCGGCCTTGACCGCATCCAGATACCACGGACGCTTGCGCGGGTCATATCCTTCCGGCAGAGGCGTTTTGGGGAAGGTGGTGAAGCTTCCCGTTTCGGCATTGCCGAAATAGGTCGACATGAACTGCGCGGTCAGAACGTCGTTTTCCAGAAACCGCAGCTTCGCCTCTTCATCCGGAAGCTTGGCAAGCGTCTTTGCCACTGTTTCCGTCAGCATGATGCGGCCATTCAGCCAGTTGGCGATGCTTTGCGCGGCCTGCTTGCCGGAAGAATCGATATTTTCCGCCACCGCTTCCGTCGTGACGCGGTGCTGAAGGCTGTCGATGTAGAAGGAAAAACCGGCAAAGGCGGCGACGACAAGCGAAGACGCCGCAAAGAGGATGCGTGTCATGAGGTTGGTTTTTTTGGGCAAGCTACACGTCCTTGGAACAGGATGTACCGTTCGGCTCATCTTGTGAAATGGTGGGAAAGACATGCCAGAAAGGCGGGAATATTCTGCATCATGCAGCTTGTGATTTAAAAGAACTACGCGATGTTCTAATGAATAAAGCGGAATGGTAAAATTCAGCTAAATTTGTCTTATGTCATGTCGTTTGCGCCGAGGTCGGAGCGGCGCCGTCCGTTTGCGTAAATTTTGATCACTCATCCGCAAAGGTTGCGTGCAGGAAGGGAATATTTTATTCATCACCATGCTGCCGTTGCGCAATTCGCGGGCAACGGCCAAAGTTCAGGTGAATTACAATGTCTTCGTCGGTTGTTGCAGAAACCGTTCCGTCCGGATCGGGGTCGTGGTTTTCGCATTTTCAGGCTACGCTTGCGCTGGGAATTCCGCTCATCGGTGCGCAGCTCGCACAGCTTGGCATCCATACAACGGATATGGTCATCGTCGGACAGCTTGGCGCTGAAAAGCTGGCGGCCATGGTGCTGGCCGGGCAGTTCTTCTTCGTCGTCTTCATTTTCGGCTCCGGCTTTTCCGTGGCCGTGGTGCCGATGGTGGCGCAGGCCTACGGGCAGGGGGATGCGACGGCGGCCCGTCGCTCGCTGCGCATGGGCATGTGGGTGGCTATCGCCTATTGGCTGCTCGCCCTGCCGATCTTCTTTAATGCCGAGCGCATTCTCATTTCTCTCGGGCAGAACCCCAATGTGGCGGCGCTGACAGGCCATTATCTCGCCATCGCCAAGTTCGGCCTTTTGCCGGCGCTGCTGTTTTATGTCCTGCGCGGTCTCGTCAGCGCCATCGGGCGCGCCGGCATCATTCTTTATGTCACCATCATCATGCTGGTGATGAACGGTGTGCTTGCCTATGCGCTGGTGTTCGGCCATTTCGGATTGCCCGCCATGGGCATGAACGGTGCTGCCGTCGTTGCCGTCATCGTCAATGCCTTCAGCTTCATCTTCATCGTCGCCTATGTGCAGACGCGGGAGGAAACCAGGAAATACGAGCTGTTCGTGCGTTTCTGGCGGCCGGACTGGCATGCGCTCTTCGAAGTGCTGCGCCTCGGTCTGCCGATCAGTATCACCATCCTTGCCGAAGTGACGCTGTTCGCCGCCGCTTCGATCCTGATGGGGCAGATCGGCACCGTGCAGCTTGCGGCGCACGGCATTGCCCTGCAGCTCGCCTCCATCGCCTTCATGATTCCGCTCGGCCTGTCGCAGGCGGCGACCGTGCGGGTGGGCATCGCCCGCGGTCAGGGAGACTTCAAGAACCTCATCCGCGCTTCCATCATGGTCTATGCGATTGCCTGCGGCATTGCCATTTGCGGCGGCATCCTGTTTGCGGCCGTGCCGGAATTTCTGGCGAAATGGTTCCTGGATGCGAAATTGCCCGAGGCGGCGGAAGTGCTTGCCTATGCCAGCAGCCTGGTGGTGATCGCCGGTATCTTCCAGCTTGTCGATGGCATTCAGGCCGTGACGGCGGGCCTGCTGCGCGGATTGAAGGATGCGCGCATTCCGGCGATGCTGGCGCTGATTTCCTATTGGCCGATCGGGCTGGCGCTTGCCTGGACCATGGCCTTTCCGCTCGGCTTTGGCGGGCGCGGCGTCTGGTTCGGCTTCGTGATCGGCCTTTCGACGGCGGCGGTTCTGCTCACCATCCGCTTCGTCCTTCTGGTGAAGCGTGAAATGCAAACGGCCCGCTGAAAAGCGGGCCGCATAATCTTTCCTGATTTTACGAGGCATCAGCGCTCGGCGAGCGCTGCCTCGCCTTGTCTTTCGCGCAGCAGGTTGACGAAGCGGCGGAAGAGATAGTGGCTGTCCTGCGGGCCGGGCGATGCTTCCGGGTGGTGCTGGACGGAGAAGACCGGCTTGCCGACGATGCGCAGGCCGCAATTGGTGCCATCGAACAGCGAGATATGGGTCTCTTCGACGCCATCCGGCAGCGACTTGGTGTCGACCGCAAAGCCGTGGTTCATGGAGACGATTTCAACCTTGCCGGTGGTGAAGTCCTTGACCGGGTGGTTGGCGCCGTGGTGGCCCTGGTGCATCTTTTCGGTCTTTGCACCGACGGCGAGACCGAGCATCTGGTGGCCGAGGCAGATGCCGAAGATCGGCAGCTCGCTCTTGATGAGGTTCTGGATGACCGGTACGGCATATTCGCCCGTCGCTGCCGGGTCTCCCGGACCGTTGGAGAGGAAAACGCCATCCGGCTTCAGCGCCAGAATGTCTTCGGCCGACGTCTGGGCCGGAACGACCGTGACCTTGCAATCCAGACCGGCAAAGAGGCGCAGGATGTTGCGCTTGACGCCGAAATCGACGCAGACGACGTGGTACTTGGCATCGGCTTCGCCGAGCGTGCCATAACCCTTGTTCCAGACCCACGGCGTTTCCGTCCAGGTGGAGGACTGGCCGGAGGTGGCTTCGATAGCGAGATCGAGGCCGACGAGGCCGCTCCAGGCCTTGGCTTCCGCCTTCAGCGCTTCGATGTCGAAGACGCCGTTCGGGTCATGGGCGATGACCGCGTTCGGCGCGCCGTTTTCGCGGATCCATGCGGTGAGCGCGCGGGTGTCGATACCGCAAAGGCCGATGACGCCGCGGGCCTTCAGCCAGGCGTCGAGATGCTTGGCGGCGCGGAAGTTCGACGGATCGGTGATGTCGGCCTTGAAGATGACGCCGACGGCGCCGCGGCGGGCGGCGGGCGTCAGGTCTTCGATGTCTTCCTCATTGGTGCCGACATTGCCGATATGCGGGAAGGTGAAGGTGACGATCTGGCCGAGATAGGAGGGGTCGGTCAGGATTTCCTCGTAACCCGTCAGCGCCGTGTTGAAGCAGACTTCGGCCTGAACCTTGCCGGTTGCGCCGATGCCCGTTCCTTCAATCACCGTGCCATCGGCAAGAACAAGCATTGCGGTCGGTTTGCGGGTAGTCCAGGGCGCTGTCTCGGTCATCTCGTTCCGTTTCTGCCGCTTCGCACCCCGCCTCTTGAAAGGCAGGGGGTAAGGGGCCATTTTTGTCGCAGGCTTCGTGACATAAAGGGGCGCGCGATAAAGCTCGCGTTCCGACCCTTCGTTAAAATCTCGTGCAGGTGCCGGAAAATAACGAAAGCAGCCCAAGCGGTCAACCGCAGGGCCAAGATTTACGTGGAATTAAACCACCGTATTTTCAAGGTCTTATGCATTTGATTTGCTTGAGCGTGTCTGCTCGTTTATGTCGTTTCGCAAAATGAGGTGGAAAGTTTCCGTATCGAGAAGCTGCGGAAAGCGCTTTCCCAAGGAGAAGAAAAATGATGCGCGACACGTTCGCAAACGCTTTGAAGGACGCATTGAAGGCTCGTGATGCACGCCGCACCTCGACCGTGCGCCTCATCCAGACCGCCATCAAGGATCGCGATATCGCCAATCGCGGCGTGGGCAAGGACCCCGTCAGCGATGAGGACATCATGCAGATCCTGACCAAGATGGTGAAGCAGCGGGAAGAATCCGCCAATATCTATGAAGGCGCCGGCCGCCCCGAGCTTGCCGCTCAGGAGCGCGAGGAAATCGTCATCATCAAGGAATTCATGCCGGAAGAAATCCCGGCCGAGAAGGTGCGCGAACTCTGCCAGGCCGTCATCACTGAGACCGGCGCGTCCGGCCTGCGCGACATGGGCAAGTGCATGAATGCGCTGAAGGAGCGTTATCCCGGCCAGATCGACTTCGCCAAGGCTTCCGGCGTCGTCAAGGATTTGCTGAAGTAAGTTCGGGCATTCTTAAAAAGTAAAGGCAGGGCAGATGTGGGCTGCCCTGCCTTTTTTCTGTCGACGAAAACGCATTCCGGCGGATCAAAATGCGGTCCTTCACAGGCTTTTTTCGGGGGACGTGCCTGCGGGCGTCGGCAGATTATACGGAGGTCAATTGCTGCCTTCGTTTATGTTTTTACATCGCCGCTGCGGCCGGCTCAAATTACAAAAACATAATTTTTGGTGATGCTGCGGTGCCATAAATTTGCCCGAAGCGGGCGCAATGGCGATGTGATTTCGCCGTCGTGGCCTGTGAATATCGGGTATTCCTGTTCTTTAAGTTTTGTGCTGGCCTCTTTCCGCGCTTATATGAAAGACTGGCCTCGAATAGGTAACCCATGCGCTTTTCCAATTCTTTCCTCGATGAGATACGCGACCGCGTGCACATCTCCGATGTGATCGGCCGACGTGTGTCCTGGGACAAGAAGAAGACCAACACGTCGCGCGGGGATTATTGGGCCTGCTGCCCGTTCCATGGGGAAAAAAGCCCGAGCTTCCACTGCGAGGACCGCAAGGGGCGGTATCATTGTTTCGGTTGCGGCGTTTCCGGCGATCACTTCCGCTTTCTGACCGAGCTTGAGGGCCTGAGTTTTCCGGAGGCCGTGCAGCAGATTGCCGATATGGCCGGCATTTCGATGCCGCAGCCCGATCCGCAGGCGGAAAAGCGCGAGCGTGAGCGCACCTCGCTTCAGGACGTCATGGAAATGGCGACGCTGTTCTTTCAGGACCAGTTGCAGACGGTGCTCGGAGCGCGGGCGCGGGCTTACCTGCGCGATCGCGGGTTGACCGGGCGCACCATCGAGACTTTCCGGCTGGGTTATGCGCCCGATAGCCGCAATGCGCTGAAAGAGCATCTGGCGAGCAAGGGCGTGACGAAGGAACAGATGGAGGCCTGCGGGCTGGTGGTGCATGAGAATGTGCCGGTCTCCTACGACCGCTTCCGCGACCGCATCATGTTCCCGATCCTGTCGTCGCGGGAAAAGGTGATCGCTTTCGGCGGCCGCGCGATGGCGGCGGATGCGGTGGCGAAATATCTGAATTCCAACGAAACAGAGCTCTTTCACAAGGGCAATGTTCTCTACAATTTCGCCCGCGCCCGGCGCGCCTCGCAGGCGGCCGGCGGTTCGGTCATCGCCGTCGAAGGTTATATGGATGTTATCGCGCTCTATCAGGCGGGTGTGGAAAATGCCGTCGCTCCGCTCGGCACGGCGCTGACCGAAAGCCAGCTCGATCTCCTCTGGAAAATGTCGCCACAGCCGGTTCTCTGCTTCGATGGCGATGGCGCGGGCATTCGCGCCGCCAACCGTGCGGCCGATCTCGCTTTGCCGCATATCAAGCCGGATCGTTCCGTCAGCTTTGCGCTTCTGCCCGATGGCAAGGATCCGGACGATCTCGTGCGGCTGGAGGGGCGTGCGCCTTTTGACCGGGTGCTGTCTGAAGCCAAGCCGTTGGCCGCGATGATCTGGAGCCGCGAGACCTCCGGCGTCACTTTCGATACGCCGGAAAAACGCGCGCAGCTTGAAAGCCGGTTGCGGCAGATCGTGGCCGTTATCGGCGACGAGACGGTGCGCCGGTTTTACCAGCAGGATATGCGCGACAGGCTGAACGGTTTTTTCCAGCCGCGTTTTCAGCAAAGCGGGGCTCAGAACGGCAATTTCCGCCGCAATGGCGCGCAGCCGGCAGGACGCGGCTTCCAGCGCAATGCGCCGGGGCGGGGCGGGGCGATGGCCGCGCCGGCCAGCAGCATTTCAGACCGGCTGGCGCAGTCTGGCCTTGTCAGGGGCTATCAGACCAAGCCTTCGCTCCGGGAAAGCGTTCTTGCCATCACCATCGTCAACCATCCCGAATTGCTGCTCGAGGAATATGACGAGATCGCCGCCATTGACTACGAGAACCGCGATCTGCAGCGCCTGTGGTCGACGGTGCTGACCTATGCGGCGGAAAGTGCGGCGGAGATTTCGCGGGCGGGGCTGATCGAGCGCCTGTCGCAGCAGGGTTTCGAGGTGCTTTTGAAGGCCATGGATCAGCAGGTTCGCAATGCCCGCCTGTGGACGGCGACGGAGCAGGCGGCGATGGAGGATGCGCGCGAGGGTTACGTGCAGGCGCTTTCCCTGCATAAGAGGACGAAATCCCTGCTCTGGCAGAAAAAGGAACTGGAGCGGGAAATCGCCGAGGCGACGGATGACGAACGCGGTACATTGCTGGTGCGGGCGCTGGCCGAAGTGCAGCTGGAAATCGGCCGTATGGAAAATCAGGAGGCGATCATCGATGGTTTCGGGGTCATGTCCGGCCGGGTGAAGGGGCCGGCCGTCGGCCATGGCTGAGGGCGGTCGGCAGAATTGAAAGGTGTTTGGGGTTGCCTTTTGCGGCAGGCGTCCTAAATAGGGGATGGTCTGGTGATAACCCGCAAAATGCGGCTCTTTTTAAGAATTTCCTTGGCTGTCTCGCCCTCAAAGGCTTGACGGGGCGGGAAATAGCGGGAATCACCATTTCAGGAAAAGTAAGGTGGAATGAGCCTTGGCGGATAGAAATTGCATGAGCAAGCATTTCCGGGTGCACTGTCTTTGCATTCTGCCTGAGGCTGCCGTGGTTAATCGGCAATTAAAGATCACTCCGTTAGGTGTCTGACAGTGATTCGCGGCAATGCGCCGGATGCTCAAGGGGCGGACGGCGATGCGGCGGAACAGGTGTTAGCGTCAGGGAAAGCGACGAGATAGATGGCAACCAAAGTCAAAGAAAACGAAGAAGCAGAAAACGAACGCGACGGTGCGACGGACGGCCCGCTTCTCGACCTTTCGGATGACGCGGTCAAGAAAATGATCAAGGCCGCCAAGAAGCGCGGCTATGTGACGATGGACGAGCTGAATTCCGTCCTGCCGTCTGAAGAGGTGACCTCCGAGCAGATCGAGGACACGATGGCGATGCTGTCCGACATGGGCATCAATGTCATCGAGGACGAGGACGCCGAGGAAGCCGCCAGCAGCGACGACGACAGCGATTCCGATAGCGACGATTCCGAGGGTGGGGAACTTGCCCCTTCCAGCGGCACCGCGCTTGCGACCGCCAAGAAGAAGGAACCGACCGACCGTACCGACGATCCGGTGCGCATGTATCTGCGCGAAATGGGTTCCGTGGAGCTTCTGTCGCGCGAAGGCGAAATCGCCATCGCCAAGCGCATCGAGGCCGGCCGCGAAACGATGATTTCGGGCCTGTGCGAAAGCCCGCTGACATTCCAGGCGCTGATCATCTGGCGCGACGAGTTGAACGAAGGCACGACGCTGCTGCGCGAGATCATCGATCTCGAAACCACCTATTCCGGTCCGGAAGCCAAGGCGGCTCCGCAGTTCCAGAGCCCGGAAAAGATCGAAGCGGACCGCAAGGCCGCCGAGGAGAAGGAAAAGACCCGCAAGCTGCGTGCGCCGACCGGCGACGAGGATGTGACGGATGTTGGCGGCGACGGCCTGCCGCCGGAAGAGGAAGAAGAGGACGACGACGAGTCCAATCTTTCGCTTGCCGCGATGGAAGCTGAACTGCGTCCGCAGGTCATGGAAACGCTCGACACCATCGCTGATACCTACAAGAAGCTGCGCAAGCTTCAGGACCAGCAGGTTGAGGCGCGTCTTGCCTGCACCGGCACCCTGTCTTCCGGTCAGGAGCGTCGTTACAAGGAATTGAAGGATCAGCTGATCACGGCCGTCAAGTCGCTGTCGCTGAACCAGAACCGTATCGACAGCCTTGTCGAGCAGCTCTACGACATTTCCAAGCGTCTGATGCAGAACGAAGGCCGGCTGCTGCGCCTTGCCGAATCCTATGGCGTCAAGCGCGACAGCTTCCTTGAGCAGTATCACGGTGCGGAACTTGATCCGAACTGGATGAAGTCGATTGCCAATCTGGCCGCCCGCGGCTGGAAGGAATTCGCCCGCGAGGAAAGCAATACGATCCGGGAAATCCGTCAGGAAATCCAGAACCTCTCCACGGAAACCGGCATTTCCATCGCCGAATTCCGCCGCATCGTTTCGATGGTGCAGAAGGGCGAGCGCGAAGCGCGCATCGCCAAGAAGGAGATGGTCGAGGCCAACCTGCGCCTCGTGATCTCGATTGCGAAGAAATACACCAACCGTGGTCTGCAGTTCCTCGATCTCATTCAGGAGGGCAATATCGGCCTGATGAAGGCGGTCGACAAGTTCGAATACCGCCGTGGTTACAAGTTCTCGACCTATGCGACCTGGTGGATCAGGCAGGCGATCACGCGTTCGATTGCCGACCAAGCCCGCACGATCCGTATTCCGGTGCATATGATCGAAACGATCAACAAGATCGTTCGCACCTCGCGCCAGATGCTGCACGAGATCGGCCGCGAGCCGACCCCGGAAGAACTGGCCGAAAAGCTGGCCATGCCGCTTGAAAAGGTGCGCAAGGTTCTGAAGATCGCCAAGGAGCCGATTTCGCTCGAAACCCCCGTGGGCGACGAAGAGGACTCGCATCTCGGCGACTTCATCGAGGACAAGAACGCGCTGCTGCCTATCGACGCCGCCATTCAGGCGAACCTGCGCGAGACGACGACCCGCGTTCTGGCTTCGCTGACGCCGCGTGAAGAGCGTGTTCTGCGTATGCGTTTTGGCATCGGCATGAACACGGACCATACGCTGGAAGAAGTCGGCCAGCAGTTCTCGGTCACGCGCGAACGTATCCGTCAGATCGAGGCGAAGGCGCTGCGCAAGCTGAAGCATCCGAGCCGGTCGCGAAAGCTCCGGAGCTTCCTCGACAGCTAAGCTGTTTGTTTCCTTTAAAATTGAACCCGGTCAGTCAGCGCTGGCCGGGTTTTTTATTTCCCGCACTGGCGAACTCTGCGACAAGCCTTATGTGTGAAAACAGGCATTCCGCTTTTGCTGGATAAGCCCGGGTTCGATTTGGTTCGATGAGATGCAACAGATTTCGGCAAGCAAATGGCGGAGGAGAGGATGGGCAGTGCCCGTCTCCGTGCTGCTGCACCTTGCCGTCGTAGCGCTTTTCTTTTTCGAGCTGCCGGAGCGGATAGCCGAGCCACAGGAGCCGGAGAGCATCAGCGTCGATCTGGTGCCGCCGCCCGAGGAGAAAAAGGCGGAAGAGGCCCCGCCGCCGGGTGAAGAGAAGGCGAAAGAGGAAAAGCCGCAACCCCCGCCGCCGCCCGCTCCTCCGGCGCAAGAGGCAAAACCTTTGCCGCCGCCGCAGGCGACGTTGCCGGCCATCGCCATGAGGCCCGAGGAAACGCAGGCGGACCCTGAGGACAAGCCGGGCAAGACGGAGGAAGCGGAAAAGACCGAGCCTTCCGAGGAGCCTGCAAGCCAGCCTGAAAAAACGGCCGAGGAAAAGCCCGCAGCTCCTGCCGCCAACAGCGATCTTCAGGCTTCCGCAGCGCAGGGGGAAATCGCGGTTTCAGCCGTGAAGGAAGAAGCGCAGCCCGATCAGCCGCCGGCGCCGCAGGCCAAGCCGGCTGAAGAAAAGCCGGCGGAAGTGACGGAAAAGAAACCCGCGAAACTTCCGGCGGCCAAAAACCTCCTGTCTTCGTCCATGTTGTCACCGGCCCAGAGACGCCAGATGTTTGGCGATCTGCCACCGCGTCGCCGCGTCGTTCAGCTTTGCAGCACCGAAGCCCTGGCCCAGATTCAGGGTGCGGGATTTGCCGCCAGGGGCATGATCCCCTATTCGGACACGGGCGGCAGGATTTCCGGTAATTCGATCGATGCTTCCGGCGGCGCGTTCAACACAGGCAATGGCTGGCATGACGTCTCGTTCCAGTGCGAAGTCGATCTGGAAAATTACACGGTGACGGAATTCCGGTTTAAAATCGGAAATGAGGTCAGCCCGGAAGACGCGAAAAAGCGGGGCTTTACGAGATTTCAGTGAGGGCGGGTTTTCCCAATCAGGAAGCCTCGTTCACATAAGTCTCCTAAACCCGCTCCGCATCCCCCACCAGCAGCCCAATGCCCGCCATCAGCGCGTCCTCATCATAGGGCTTCCTGATCACCGGCACGGTGCCGAATTCATCCGGCACCATGCTGCCATCCGCATAACCGGTGGCGAAGAGGAAGGGGACGCCGCGGCGGTGGAGTTCCCGGGCGACGGGGATCGATGTATCGGAGCCGAGATTGATGTCGAGAATGGCCACGTCCGGCACATAGGTCTTCAGCTTTTCAATGGCCATTGCCGACGAGGTTGCCGTTTCGATTGCCTTGATGCCGTTGTCTTCCAGCATGTTCTCGACATCCATGGCGATCAGCATCTGGTCTTCGACGAGTAATACTTTCAACGGCTCCTCCCGGTTATATCGTCTGGGCTGCGGCGCGGCTTCATCTTCGGTTTGCGTGTCGGCGACTGCCGTGGCCGAGGAAACGTGACGGGAGGGCAGGAGAATTTCCGCCTCCAGCCCATCAGGCAAATAGCGTATCGTGCTGCGCCCGCCGAGATCGTATGGGATGCTGCGGCTGATGAGCGCGGTGCCGAAGCCCGCGCGCGATGGCGGGGGCAGTTTGGTGGGCAGGATTTCGCGCCACTCAATCTCGCAATCGCGGTTCTCGTCGATGGTCCAGCGCACATGCAATTGCCCGCCATTTTGCGAAAGCGCGCCGTATTTGGCGGCGTTCGTCGCCAGCTCATGCAGAACAAGAGCCATGACGGAGAAAGCGCGCGAATCGAGCGTGACCTGCGGGCCGGTCAGTTTCACAACGGTTTCCGGCGAGCGGTGCGGCGACAGTTCGGCATCCAGAAGATCGCGAAGCGCGCCGCCGCCTTCACCGCGAATGATCTGGTCATGGGCAAAGGACAATGCCTGAATGCGGCCCTTCAGGGCGGTCACATATTCCTGCAGGGTCTTGCCTTCCTGCGAGGGATTGCCGACCAGCGATTTGATGATGGCGAGAACATTCTTGACGCGGTGGTTGAGCTCCTCGTTCAGCATGCGCTGGCGCACTTCCGCGCGTTCCCTTTCGCCCGCCATCAGCTCGCTGTGATGGAATGCGACCTCGACCAGCGCAATTCTCGCCGCTTCCGCGATCTCCCGGTCGGCTTCCGACCAGGGCTGTGCCTGCAGGCGGACCGTCTCTTTCCAGATCGCGAAACTCTTGCGCGGGGTGAGGCGGTCGCCCATCGGGCCGGTCTCGTAGGATTTTTCCGGATTGCCGGCCCAGTTCAGGTTTTGCACGATCTCTTTGCGGAAAAACAACAGGTAGTCGTTTTTCACCTGCGACAGCGGAATGGCGAGCATTCCGGCTGCCGTGCCGGCATAGATTTCCGCCTCCGGTATGGCCTGCGATAGCGCATGCGTCGCCCAGACCTTGCCTTCCGACGCCGAGGCGACGAAGCGCGCCAGCCTTGGAATGGCGTCATGCGGCGGCGTTGCGCCATGGCCGTGCCAGTTGTTTCCCACCCACAGGCCGACGCCGTCGCAGGGCATCAGATCGGCAAAATCCTGAAAGCTGTCGATCAGCAGTTCTTCGATGTTGGCGTGATGGGCGGCAAGCCGAAGAAAGCGGTCAAGCGCGGCATGGGCATGGTTGACGGTATCGAGCCTGCGCTTCTGTTTCAGAACCTGCAAATGCATGGAGAAAAACTCTCCGAACATTTCAGCGGCGATCCGGACCGGCATCGTCAGCACGCGCGGGGAATAATGATGGCAGGCGATCAGGCCCCACAGCGCACCGTCGACAATCACCGAAATCGACATGGAAGCCGCAACACCCATGTTGCGAAGATATTCGCAATGGATGGGCGAGACGCTGCGCAGATGGGCAAAGGACATATCGAGAGGTTCGCCCGATGCGTCGAGAGCCGGCAGCACGGAAACCCGGGCGCCGCTGGCGTCGGATATGATGCGCAACGTGTTCTTGAGATAGAGCGCGCGGGCCTGCTGGGGTATGTCGCTGGCGGGGAAATATTGACCGAGAAAGCTTTCCAGTTCCGGCTGCTTGGCTTCCGACACGACCTTGCCGGCGCCATCTTCCTCGAAACGGTAGATCATCACCCGGTCGTAACCGAGCGTCGCCTTTATCAGCCGCGTCGTTCTGGAGATCAGGCTTTCGACGCTGTCCGCCTCGCGGATGCGGTCCACCATCTTGCGCGCGGTGCCCAGCGGCTGCGTTTCGCTGCGGGAGGGCTCGAATTCGATGATGGTGGTGGATTTGTAGCGGTGCAGGGAAATATCGAAGCTGCGGCCGTCGCTCATTTCCATGGCGGGCAGCATGGCGGGACGCGTGGTTCTGCCGGTGACGGTGAGCGCATTGCGAAGATCGTGGACGAGTTTTTTGCCGAGCACCTCCTCGGCGGTCCTGCCATTGATATCGCCTTGGACGCCCAGCAGTTCGCGGCAGTTTTCAGAATGCCGCAGCACCATGCGCATGGCGTTGTCGCAGGCGATGAGACAGCCGTGCGGTTGAATATAGCCTGGGATGTGGATGGGTTCGCGGTCGCAATTGGTCAGGTCGACATGATAGTCACTGGGGGCCATGAATCAGTCTTTCGCACCCTGTGCCTGTCTTGTACGGGGAATATTGTGTTCGTCGAGGAACGGGTAAGCTTGAATAATTCATTCTGATAATGCCGACCCTTCCCCGTTTTTTGCAACTGTGACGCCGGTTTTCCGTTCTGATCTTATAGGCCGTCGTCACGCACTTGTCGTATCCATTACGTCATCGGATACAATTTGACATGCTGAAACGTTGGCAGCGCCGATTTTGTTCCAACCCGTTGAAGGAAAAAATGTGCCGCAGAGAAAAATGATCGTCGCCACCCGCGGGCAGGGTCTTTATGAATTCACATCCGAGGCCAAGGCATTCGTCAGCCATGCCGGCGTGGAAGAAGGCCTGCTGACGATCTTCGTCCGGCACACATCCTGCTCGCTGCTTATCCAGGAAAATGCCGATCCCGATGTGCGACACGATCTCACGGTGTTTTTCTCCCGTCTCGTGCCGCCCTCGGACGATCCTTCCATGCGCTGGATCATCCACACGCTCGAAGGCCCCGACGATATGCCCGCCCATATCAAATCGGCGCTCACCACGGTTTCCATCGGCGTGCCGATCAGCGACGGCAGGCTCGTGCTCGGCACCTGGCAGGGCCTTTATCTTTTCGAACACCGCGATGAGCCGCATCGGCGCGAAATCGTGCTGCATATCTCGCCGTGATATCCGGATCCGGATCGAGGCGTTCCGCGTTAACCTCCCTGAACGCCTGCTGAACATTCGGTTCTGCTGATATTCAGGCGGGCGGGTCTAGGGTCTCGTCAATCGCCGGGGGATGTTCCCCTGTCGGCAAAGCAACAAACGGAGTGAGTTCATGTTCAGCACCTTCGCAAAAGCCGGCCTGGCTGCCCTCATCGCCCTCGGTGGAATTTCCTTTACTGCGCCGGCGGCTTCCGCAGGCTCGGATGTTCAGTTCAGAGTTCAGGTTCAGGATGGCTATGGCCATCGTCCCGGCTGGGGTCGCCCGGATCGCCCCGGCCGTGGCTGCTCGCCGTGGCTTGCGGAAGAAAAAGCGAGCCGCATGGGCCTTCGCCGCGCCCGCGTCGTCGATGTATCGCCGCGCCGTGTCGTGGTTGCAGGCTTCGACCGTCGCGGCCGTGACCGCGTCGTCTTCGCCAATGAGCGCGGCTGCCCCGTCATCCGCCGCTAATATGTAGTCCGCCGCTAACAGCGGCGACCTTATCGATCTGCCGATATCCCCGTACGGTAGATGGATCAAAAATGCCCCTCGCTTGTCCGGAAAGGCAGGCGAGGGGCATTTTATTTCGGGTTATGTGAATGGCTGAGCGCAAGACGGAGCAGGAGCGGCGCCGAAGCGCCGCCCGCCGTCGATCTTATTGCTCGAGAGCGAAGGTGACGTTGACCACCACGCTGTAGCTGTTCTCGCCAGAAGCGATCGGAACGCTGTCGGCTTCCTTCGCCATCGAAGCGCGCATCATGCCCGCCGGCATTGGCATCGGGCGCTGCGAGTTTTCGCTGATCTGAATGACCCGGCCAAGCTTCACGCCCGCCGCTTCCGTCAGCGTCTTCGCCTTGGCCAGCGCATCGGCAACGGCCAGCTTGCGGGCCTCGGTCACCGTCGCTTCGGGCTTGTCATTGGTGAAGGTGATGTCGCCGCCCTGGTTGATGCCGAGCTTGACGGAGGTATCGAGGATCGTGCCGAGCTTTTTCAGGTCGCGCACCCGCACGGTCAGGCCGTTGGACACCTGGTAACCGGTGATCTCGGGCGCGACATAGACGCCATCCTTGGGTTCATAGTGCTTGTAGAGCGGCTGTACCGAGAAGTTGCTGGTCTGTAGGTCGCGGTCCTCGATGGCGGCCTCTTTCAGCGCCTTCAGAACATCGGCAAGCGCCTTGGAGTTTTCGGTCAGCGCCGCAGCCGCGGTCTCCGCCTGCTTGACGACGCTGAAGGACAGGATCGCCATGTCGGGGGCAATGGCCGACTGGCCTTCACCGGAAACACTGATGGTGGCTTCGCGAGGAGTAGCCTCCTGTGCAGACACCTGGACGGCGAGCGGCATCATGGCTGCTGCGGTCATTGCGGTGAGTGCGAAAAGGCGGGCCGTTTTTGTCTTCATGGTGTTTCCTCGTTGATTGAGTCCCTTTGAAGGGTATTGCCTTAGATTGTGTAGCTAATACGGCGGCACTGCTTTGCGAAAGCATCATTGGCTTGTCGGCCTGTAAAAATTACGTTAGAGCGTGACCCACCGGATTCGAGCCATTGCGAAACCGGTGCTTCGGACTGGTTTTTCCGAAAAGGGCCTGTAGCTCAATGGTTAGAGCCGGCGGCTCATAACCGCTTGGTTGGGGGTTCGAGTCCCTCCGGGCCCACCACTTCGTTTAAAATCAATGACTTAGACGCCGGTTTTTCTTGGGGAGACATCCAAGGGGAACATTGGTTTGTTCAATCCGACCTATCTCGTGAAGTCGCGATGCGGTGTTTTCTACCTGCGTTGGCCTCTACCGAAGCAGCTACATCCACAGAAAAAAGCATCTACGCTCAAGCTTTCGCTACAGACCCGCGACCCACGAAAAGCATTGCGCTTGTCCCGTTCTCTGAGCCAGATAGGCGAACGATTGAACGAGTATGGAATTGCCTACGGGATGCGGTACGAGGAACTGAGAAACGTACTGACTGAGCATTTTCGCCAGTTGTTGGACGAAGCTAAGATAGAGATGAACGATACGGGGCCTCTGAGCGAGCTGGACAGGCAGACCTACCAGACCAGCAAGCGCATCGCCAAGCAAGCAAGGAAAACAGATACTCCGCTCTCCCTCGTCAAATCCGACGATGATCTTTTGGCCCGTTTCATCGCGAAATACGACCTCGACATACAGGAAGGCAGTGCAGAGTACGGTTGGTTAGACCGGGAAATGAAGGTGTCATTCCATGGCTTCATGAAGGCTGTTCTGGCTTACGATAAGTCGTTGCTGAGCTATGATTTCGAAAGCCACCCCGCGTCACCTGCTGGTGACGTAGTCCAGTCCGCGAATACTGCCGGTATGAGCATTGCCGATGTTGCCACAGCCTACAGCAAGGAAAGACAGCGCGGCAACGCTTGGGCTGCAAAGACCATCATCGAGAAAGCGGACCACATCAAGCTACTAGAAGAGATCCTTGGCGGGGATACTGACGTACGCACACTTACGGCTATGGAAGCCAAGCGGGTAAAGGACACCCTACTTTCTTATCCGCGCAACCGCTCTAAGAACCCGCTTACGCGAGGCAGACCGCTTGCGGATGTTCTAAATCTTCCCAATGTCGAGATCATACAGGTCGCGACCATCAACAAGTATCTGCAAACCTACCACGAACTGTTCGAGTGGGCGAAGCAGAACCATCATACGAATGATAACTTCTTCTCCGGCCTTGCCGTCAAGCAGACCAAGAAAAACAAGGACGGCGAGCGAGATGCTTATACAGACGATCAAATTCGCCTGATATTGCGAACTGTCCTGCACAATGACGACGGACTAGTTACCAAGCCCTACCAGAAATGGGCGACGCTCATAGGCATCTATACAGGCGCTCGGCTCGGCGAGATCGCGCAGCTACATCTCAAGGACATTCATCAAGAGGACGGCATATGGGTCTTCAACATGAATGAGGAAGGCGATCGTAAGAGCTTGAAGACGTCTGCCGCTCGCCGCCTTGTGCCGATACACAGCAAGCTTATAGAGGCCGGACTACTCGACTACGTGCAGAACATGACCAACAGGAACGCGACTAAGCTGTTCCCCGACTTCAGCTACGACCCGAAGAACGGATGGGGACGACAGCAGAGCCGCTGGTTCAATGACAGGCTTCTTGTGCAATTGGGACTGAAATCGAAGACGCGCGTCTTCCATAGCTTGCGACATACGGTCAATACGCGCCTATTGCAGGCTGGGGTGGCTGATCCATTGGTAAAATCCATCATCGGCCACGAGCAGGATGGCATGACCCACCGGCAATATTTCAAGGAAGGCTTCACCTTACAGCAGCGCAGAGAGGCCATGCAGAAGCTCGATTACGGCACGCCAGCACGGAAAGCTGAGCCTGCGATGCAGGATTGACAGCGATTCCCGAATGCGGGAAACAGCCCTTGGAGCCGTACGTGCGGCTTCAGGGGCGTAGTAACCCCTACAGCTAGGTATCGTGCTGCCAAATCAGCACCACTCTTCGACCTTATATGGTCGGGGAGCCTGCGGCGTATGTCCAGGTTCTCCGAACTAAAGGCCGTGGGGCCGTCGCTGTACGGTTACTAACTCCCCGATCACCAGAGGATCGAAGGGCTATTCGCGGGGACGAACCGCGCCTACCGCCCTTTGTATGGGGCACAATTCATGTCAATATTGTTGATTGCCATCGCCTGCGTCGCAGGCATTATGTATTTTCGTTGGCGCGGTCCGGTTATGTATGAGGCTGCACGCAGCTACCTTTACCTTGAGGCGCTACGGGCTGGCGCGACCAACCATGAAGCCAATGACTGTGCTGCTGTTAAAGAGAAGGACGTCACCCACGTCATCGCACATCATGCCAAATTCCATCGGTGGAACGCCTACAGGAAGCAGGTGCTGGGAAGCCACATCTGGCCACAGATCGGTGAAGCATATCGAAGAGGCATGTCCCCGCCGCTCCTACCAGACACTCTTTGGCAGACTGTGTACAATTGGTCGCGCAAGGAAAAGTACCCTTTTCCACCGGTGCTGAGAGCCAAGCTTCTTGTCCGAGATGAGACACCATACGAAAGCTACTATTCGAACATATTGACGGCACTAGCTGCACAAACCGGGATGGATTTCAAACATCTGGCAGAGCTCGTGGGACGTATCGATGACGAAGGGTGCCGCAACGCGTTCAACGGCCAAGTCCCGGCAGCGGAGTGGGCAAACACTCTACACGACATATACATCCGTAGCGGCGCGCCGCTCGCAAAGGAAATTCTGTAGCAGACCTGCGTGGCACTATCATTCTACAACGGGCAGGCAACGCACGGGTGAGCAATTTGACCGAGGTGCGTCTATTTCCTAATAGGGTCCGCAAGAAAATATGCGTGGGCGCATCCTATGATTGAGACGGAAGACAACAGACAAACCGCAAGCGTGGCGGCGTCCAGACCGTTCGACGTGCATCGCTGGTCGGACTATCCTGAGTTAGCTGCGTGCCTTAGTCAGCTTGTGCGTGAATTGGAGAGCATTGAAGGCCGCGAACGTCAACGAGGCGATGACGATAGCAAACGGTTCCGCGAAGCTGTTCGTTGCCTCGTGCTGGATTTGTATGTCGCATGGAAAACCGACCCTGATCTACTTGTGGCAATACAACTCGGTAACAGCCATTACACGAAGACGACCAGATATCGGGCGCTCTTTCTGAGGTGGTCAAGCTTCAAAACTGCATACGACCTTTTGCTACAAGCCGGGTATATCGACGTGGTACTCGCGGGTTTCAACGATCCCCGAACTGGCGTTGGCCGCACTACGCGGATCAAGGCCACCGAAAAGCTGATTGAGCTTCTTACCAATGTTCGCCTTACAATACCGCGAATATTGACGCGAACCCAAGGGGTTGAGCCAATCATCCTGCGCGACAGCGATAGAAGACCTGTTGAGTACCATGACGATAATGCAACCCGCGAGATGCGGACGGCGCTAGAGAGCGTGAATGCCCACCTTCAGCGCCAATGGATTGACCTCCGAATCACAGATCGAGAACTAGAACGGCTACAAAGCCGTATGATGCTAGATTATATACAAGGTGATCGCGAGCGCGGCGTCGTTGACCTGACACGCAGGACGTTGAACCGCATTTTCAACAATGGTGATTGGCAGCAGGGCGGACGCTTCTATGGAGGCTGGTGGCAGAGCGTGCCCAAGGGGTACAGACGCCATATTACCATCAATGATAAACGAACAAGCGAGGTCGATTACTCGACACTGCATCCGGCCCTACTGTATGCTGAGGTAGGACAAAGGCTTGAAGGCGACGCATACAGCATCGGTTCACAAGCCGTACCGCGATCGTTGATTAAGACAACCTTTAACAAGATGCTCAACGCTACCGGCCGCATCAATCCACCTGACCAGTTCTTGGAGCACCACGCGGGTCTGAACTGGCAACAGTTGCAGGATGCCATCGCGGAGCGTCATGCACCAATACGGCAGTATTTTAAAACCGGTTACGGCCTTAAATTGCAGCGCCTTGATAGCGACCTTGCCCAAGAGGTGATGTTGCGCTTTATAAAGCGCGGCTACACCTGCCTTCCCGTACATGACAGTTTCATTGTGCATCATGCGGTTGCCGATGACTTACAGGACACCATGCTAGATGTGTTCAGGCAGAAAACTGGCCAATCAATAACCGTAAGGGAACTGAGCGGTCACGAGCCCGAACTGGAATCCGATTACAAGGGTGGATTACAGCCAATGGAACTGGCTGATCATGCCTTTTTCGAAGCAGTGGGTGAATACGCTGGTTACGAGCAAAGAAGACTTGATTGGTTATCTGATCCAAACCTAGGCGGATCGGCCTAAGGCCTCCGTCCGCCATTACTAGTGCAAATAAGACTGCATCAAATTTTGTTGATACATATGAATAACTTAACCAATCAAAGCCCCCACTTTGCGAGAGCGGCCTCAGCCCCGGCCTGATCGCTCTTGATCCTGAGCACGGTCTGTCTGGTCAATCCGGTTGCCTTGGAAATCTCGGAAGCGCCATTGCCGATAGCCAGCATGTCCACGACCTGTCCGAACGCCTTCCGGTCATAGCTCGGCTTCTTGCCCCGGTAGCGTCCGCCATCGCCCTTGCTTGCCTCGATACCGGCCCGCTGAGCGGCTTTCGTGGCTTCGGCTTGAGCTTGCGCTGTCGCGGCCATGAACGCAATCAGCGCGTCCCTGACGGCCTGCTGAATCGGGTCGGCTGTCGCGCCGTCGAAAGTCATGCCATTGATGACGGTTTTCACGATCACCCCTTGCCGCATGAAGTGCCGTATGGCGTCGGTCACGTCCTCGTAGTTGCGACCGAGCCTATCGACCCAGCGGACAACCAGCACGTCACCGTGGCGCAGCTTATCGTACAGTCTCTTGCCTTCCGGCCGTTCTGCAAGCTTGGTGCTTACGCCTGACACGCCATGGTCGGCAATGACCTCGTCAATGACAAAGCCTGCTTGCTCGGCGTGTGTCCGCTGGTGGTCAAGCGTTTGGTCTATGGTTGATACGCGGGCATAGAGCACCGTCTTTGACATGGCCCATTCCTTTATCCGTTAAGGTCGCGTCCGTTAAAAAGCATGTACGTTGAACCAAGTCAACCCTTACGTACAGTCTTTCGTACATCATTTCAGATGTACGTTACGGTATACCTCTGCGGACAAGCCCCCATACCTCCACTTATACCTCCTTTGTTGAAGGAGAGGCGGGAGAGTTAAGTTGTGTAGGGAACAGTGGCTATGCCCCGGCATCAGTGAACAAGTGACGCCCCGTGGGGGAAATGCCTGTACGGAATAGCTTAAATGCCCCCTCGTAAAAATTTCTGGTTTTCGCAGGTCAACACAATGTACGACTGTATGATCTCTTGTTTGCCCTCGTTAGGGACGTACCGCAGGGAGGCCCATACTCAATGACTGACATTATGACTGGTTTTCAAAACCAGGTGTGGCGAATACAAAAAATGGACGGCTATACCGTCGTATCCGAAGAATTTCTTCCTTGGAGCAAGGCCTCTGAAGAGGACATACTGCGACTACTGGAAGATAGAGCCAAGAAGGAGCTGACGCCGAGAGAAATCCGTGATGCGCCACAGTTGTTTCAGGCTAAAGACATGACTGGAAACGGAAAGCGCCTCATCTATACAGCGGGAGAAAACCCACATCACGTCGCAAGCCTTTGGCGTCTGGATGAGCTAGATGCGGGTACATCGGTCTGAAGGAGAGACTAACAGAACTCTCTCAAGCCGGAACCTCCAGCCGCTCTCCCGATCATTGCACAGCCCATGTGGAACATATTGATGTACGATCTCATACAGGCGCAGATTTCTACCGAGTATTTCCAGCAGCGTTTCCCTAACGACGGTCAGCGGTTCGTCGCATGGTACCTTCGAAACATTCTCTTCCGAGACATGAATGAAACCCGTGACGACATTACCGATGGCGCAGACGACAAGCAGATAGACGCTCTTATCGTTGATGACGACAAGCAACTAATACGCATCGTGCAGGGTAAATTCATCAGCGGTGGCAGTGTCGATGCCGAACCGTTGCGTGAAGTCTTATCGTCATGGATGCAAATTAAAGACCTTGCACGACTTCAAAATGTCGCCAATCAAAAGCTGGCTAGGAAGCTTCCGGAACTGGCAGCGGCTCTTGAGGAAGACTACGAGGTATCTTTCGAGCTGATAACTACGGGAACGCTGACTACGGCCGCCCAACACGATCTAGCGGCTTTTCAAGACGAACTGGCAAAACTCAGTGAGAATGAGGCGTTCGACGCAACCATTCACGTTATTGACGGCGACGAACTCAGGCGGCGCTACGACTACGCCATCGAAGCTGACAATCCGAGCATAAACTACAAGCTTCCCCTCGCTGGCGTTAAGCACATGTATCACGAGATCGCTGGTACGCCTGTCTTGATAGCAGCTGTACCACTCAAAGAATGCGTGAAGCTCCCTGGTATCAAGGACGGCACCCTGTTTCAGAAGAACGTGCGTCAGAGCCTTGGATCAAGCAATGCTGTCAATAAGGGCATCAGGAGCTCAATACTGGGCGACAAGCGTAGCGACTTCTTTTTCTTCCACAACGGCGTTACCGCTCTATGCAACAAGATGGCACTAGAAGGCGACACACTTTCACTCTGGGGCTTGAGCATTGTTAACGGCTGTCAGTCCCTAAATACAATCCTATCGTGCAGCGAGACCGTAAAGAAAGTCGATGACGCCTTCATCCTTTTTCGGTTCTACGAGATACCTCAGCGCGACAGAGCCGACAAAATCTCAATCTACACCAACTCGCAGAGCGCGGTAAAAGCCCGAGACCTGCGAAGCAATGACAAACGGGTGCTGGCCATAAAGAAAGCCTACGAGCTTAGGTATCCTAGCGGCTACTTCATCACGAAACGCGGTGAGGCCGCTCCAGCAGATAAGAACAAAAGCCATGTTATAGAGTTGTCGTCCTTCGCGAAAAACCTCGTTGCATGGCAGACGCTGCGACCCAATTTGTCGTACGGGGAAAGCAAAATATTCGACAAGTATTTTGAAACGCTTTTTAGAAACAAGGACTGCCCACCAGAGACAGTATATGCTCTCAACGCATGGATGAACGAAGTGCAGGCTACATGGGTGCCTGACAATCCCCTCAGCTTGAATGAAACCCTATTGGCGATGAAAGCCTACGCCCCGTATCACCACCTGTACGCAGTCGCCATGATCTTCGCGATTTCGAGCAACCAGTCTGATCGAGTACCTAACACAGCCAAAGCACTTGAACTTGCACAGCAATCGAACATGACTGAGGAAATCGTTCGCATCGCCGGAACGTGCTTGAACATGGCACTAGAAGCGGCCGCGAATGAACCCCAACCCGCCAATCGCGTGTTCAGCCCACAGAACTGGGTCAAGTCGAAGGCCTGCTTGGCGGGTATCAATGGTGCCGTACGCAACTACCTCAACATGTTACGAGGGTTTCCGGGTGGGGCTGAAATGAAGAAAAGGATTGATGCAGCCACTGTGCTGCCTTCCGAGGCTTTCGAATATCGCCTGTCCGCCGATTGAACTCGAATCGCACATGCTACTTGCCTTCCTTCCAGCGTAGTGGGGACAAGAACACAAAAGGGAGACATCGTGTCTCCCTAGCCACTGGCCGGACTCAAGTAAGTCAAGGCTTTAAGCGGATGGTGGACGCTCTCTCATTGCCGCCAAAGCGGCTCAACGATGGCCTTCAACAGCAATCTCGCCCTCCCTGCCTCCATGTGCCTTTTGACATGCCGAAAGTCCGTCATCGCAGCGAGGCGTTTTCCTCTGCACGCTCAATTGATGCTTCGCAGGAAACATGTCACAATTTTGTAAGCGGGTTCAAAGCAAGCAAGCACCTGCTCGTCTGGGTCAACTTCGCCATGCAATAGAGCGTTTCTCATTGCATAGAGTGTCTCGACCAAGCCAGCCAAAAGTTCTTCCGGTGCACACTGAAATTGCATGGTCGAAACCTGTAACTGAGGCCCACTCCCTTGTACGAGATCGACCATGGGGCGCGGGTTGCAGCCGTCATAAAACTCTCTCAGCCGTAGCTGCTGTACGCTCGACAAGTTCGCTATAAACCCTTGTTCGGCATAGACCGTCGCAGGGTCATAGCGTTCCTGAACGAATTGAAACCTGACGTTGCCAGTGCTTAATGACACCACAGTGATTTCAATATGCCCACCTGCTATCTTCCTGGCGGTAAAGCGCTGCCCATTTCGCTCTACTTGCTCTTGCTGCAGATGTTTCGGAGCAATGCAAACCTCCCGGAGTGATACGCGCTCAACACTGCCCTTGGGCGAGACCTCCCACTGGATAGCATCAAGCCTTAACTGGAGGTCACAAATCGCTTGCTTTAGCCTTTCGGCTTCGGCAGTGGCGTTGTTGTTTTGGAGTAGAGGCAGGACCCGTCGCCGCAGGCGGCTGTTGTTGTTTCTAATAGCGAAATTGAGCATGTCGCGCTCTTTCGAATGCCCACTGGCGTGTCGATACCAAGCGTTGAACGCGGCCCAGGCCTTTACGAAAGGCCCGATGTAATCGATCTCCGCCCGTTCGAGCCATTCTTGAGCATGGGGTGGGAGCGCCATCAGTGTGCCCCCTTTGTTGCGTCGAGAAAGGCTATCGCGGCCGTTTCAGTGTCTTCAATGGCGATTTCGACGGAGCGCTTTGCGGCTTCAAGAAGATCCCGGGCCCGCCTCCCCTGATTGAAGGCCGACATGACAGCGTCGCGAACGTCTGTCTGTACACGATCGGGAGCGTCCCAGAATACGATCTTGGCGATATCGCTCGGATAGAGTTCAATTTGTCCTGACGACCCTTTGATATGACGCTCAATTTGCAATTGACCAAGGATACTGTTCAAAAACACAGCGAGGTAGATCGGATCCACACGCGACGAACGAAGCACGGTCACATGATTATCGGGCAAGGCCTTCTGCTCATGTAGATATGCAGCTGCTCTTCCTATTGTACCAACGCCTGTTCCATTAACTAGAACATCGCCCTTTTCGATGATCACGGTTGAGCCAGCCTCAGTAGCCAAGCGGTTGTCATCGTCAAGTACAACCCTGTTTGTACGTACGTGCTTTGAATTGACGACAGGCAGACCCTCGTCGGCATAATTCGGCTGTCGTCCACGACTGTTAACATCGAGAATTGCACTTAGTTCTATTGCCCTGCCAGTCGCCGAAAGTCGCTGTTCGACCTCTGAGAACAAGGGGCGGAAATACTGTGCATCCCAGCGCCCGACCGCGAAGGCGTCGCTAGCACGTGCCGTGTAGCTGAGTGGCTCAGGCGGCGTCCAGTCCCCCAGCCCCAAGGCAGCTAGAAGAGTGTCTTCTGCAGTCTTCAATTTTTCTGTAGCCGCGAGCCGTTCCACGTGAGCTAGATCGAATGCACTTCTGAGCCGGTTCTGGAGGTCCAGGCTCAAAACAGGAAGGAGTATCTCTTTCACCTCTTCTGGGTTAACGTTGGTTTGATTGATTGACTGCCGTGAACGGCGTCTGACCTCTTGTTGGCCGTACTTGCAGCTTAAAAACGCGGTGAGATACTCTGGCAGTATAGAAGCTTCATTTGTACAAAATCGGACTAGATACGATGCAAAAATCGCTCTTTGTCCTTCGTTACCTTTATACAAGCCGGTCCGACCGACCCATTGATAAGAATTTGTGCGATTAAACAGTACATCCCGATCGTTAAGGCCAAACTGGGCAATCTCCTTTTCCGAGACTTGAGCAGACTTCATAATGCTGTAGTCGCAGAGCATGTCGTGCATCTCGTTCATGCGATAGATTGGGACCCCATTGCCATCCTCGTTCATGACAATGGAAATCCCGTACTGTGAATTGGTTAAGTGGGCTCCAATGGGCTCGTAATTCAAGTTTGGATTGCGATGAGGTTCTTTCGTCCAGAAATCGCTATCTACGCGCCAGTCTTTGTTTACTAAGACGTTTTGATAGGTGTTGATGGAGGCTTCTAGCCCCTCCAACCGTGCGCTTAGATGCTCACTGTCGAAGGGGCGAGGCGAAAAAAACTTAATTGCTCCTGCGCAGCGAATTCCTGGAAGGCTTCGGCTATGCCGTCGTGTGTCAGCCCATCATGATTGTAGAGGTCGTGTGCGACGATGAAGTGCCCGTGCATGTCTCGCATCAAGGTACCGTCATCACGGGTCACATAGACCTTCTCGCCCGAGTTGTTGACGCTTTCCACCTGCTGCGTGGCAAAGAAGATATTGTAGTCGTCTACCTTGGGGCACAGCGGCCCTGCAGCGGGATCGTCGTTCCACTTCTGCACAAACAAGACACTCGTCTTGGTACCCGTGTGGGGCTTAAAGGTGTTCGGGTGCAGGCCAACGACGGCAAGGATGCGGCATCGGTCCATGATGAACTCGCGTACCCGCTGGTCGGAAGAGTTGTTGAACCGGCCCTGTGGCAGCACAACGGCCATACGTCCGCCGGGCTTCAGAAAGTCGAGATTACGCTCGATGAACAGCAAGTCGCGACCAACTGCGCTTTCCAGTTTGCCCGTTTTTTTATGGGCCAGGTCATAGGGTGACAACATATCCGATTGCTTGATGTCGCCCGCGAAGGGCGGATTGGCCATCAGCACGTCATAGCCGAACAACCGGTAGTCCATTCGCCGAGGATCGGCACGCAACTTGCGTAGGCGTCGCCAACCGTCGCCGTAGGTGTCGGCCCAATCGTCTTGCTTCACCGTCTCGTCCCACTTGGTCCAGTCAAGTGTATTGAGGTGCAGCACATTAGTTTCGCCATCCCCTGCGATCAGATTGAGGCAGCGCGACACGCGAACCGACTTTTCATCGAAGTCGATTGCGAACACCTTGTTGCGCACATAGTCTTCGCAGCGTGGTGGTTTCTGATCCATCGTAAACAGATGGCTTTCTTCTAGTCCCATGTCCGCAATGATCTTGCGCCAGACATGGAACATCGCATGCACCGTGAAGCCTGCCGAACCGCAAGCGGTGTCGATAACCGTTTCGTACTCCTGTGGGTTGAGCATCTTCACGCACATGTCAATCACCCAACGAGGGGTGAAGTATTGCCCCTTCTCGCCCTTCGACGACTTGTTAACGAGGTACTCAAAGGCGTCGTCGATTACGTCCAGGTTGGAGTTGAATAGTTTCCATTCTTCGAGCGACCCAACGCAGACTTGAAGATGGTCCGGGGACAACCGAATGCGCTCATCTTCGAGGAAAACCCCAGGCCACTTCCGCTTGGCTTCATCGAACAAATCCTGGATTGCACGCTTTAGCTGTGCCGAGGTGTTGGTATTGCGGAAGCGCAGGTAAGGGTGCTGGCCACGATGAGTAGCCATTTCATCATAAAGCTTCGTGAATATCAGCTTGAATACTTCTTCAAAGACATCGACGCCCGCATTCGCCAGCACCTCGTTTTCCATGTCCACGATCAACTCACGTAGCGACCGTGCTTTTGACCCTTCGCGTTCCCGTTCGTCTTCCTTGTCAATAAGGGTCTGGATAGTCCACGGTTGATCAACGATATCTTCAATGGTTTGACTGGAGCGCGGCAGATGGTGAATTGGGACAAAGTAGTTCGGGTTCTTCCGATGCCATACTTCAGCTAGGATACCGTTGCTCCACACTGCCAAGGGCGCACCAGTCGCGTGAGTATAGGAACGCAACTGCTCTTTGCCGTCCCTCAGTTTGCCCTGTTTCACTTCAATGATGATGTACGGAACTGTTGGGCGATCGGCGTCAAAGACGACGATATCGGCCCGCTTGGAGCTGTCGCGCCCGAAGGTAATAGGATACTCAACCTGAATGCGTGATGGTGAATAGCCATATTGATCAATTAGTCGAGCGAGCCAAAGCTGGCGGGTCCGCTCCTCCGGCTTAAGTTGCACGATCTGATTGCGAACAAGGCATTTGACGTAAGTTGTCGACTTGCCTCTGACCTCGCGTTCTTCGCTGCGGCTGTCTAGTGCTTTGTGCTCGTCCTCTGAGAAAAGGACGAACTCGCTAAATTCATTGGTGATTTTGTTCATACTTGCTCACTCGACATTCTGGTAGTGCTTCGGCCGACGCCTCTTGCTCGTTGTGTAGCCAGCTTTCCCTATCCAGATAAAGAGCGGTGATGAAAATTATTGCTGCATCCTTCTATACCTATTGCTCGGCCGTGAGGATTTGGAGGCGGTTAACCTGTCTTCTCGACACGTTCCCGTGTTACCGTACACACGCAGCTCATATAGAAAGCTAGTGCACAAAAGTGGGACATTGTGTCTCACTACCTGCCTGAGAAAGACATTTGTATTCAACGCCTTAGATTTGGGGAAATGCCTCACGTAGGCGGCACCATTTCAAACTTCCTTATCTACTGGTGTGCCGATTTTGGCCTCGGAGTTCAGCTCGGCACGGCAGCATGAATAGGCGTCCCTATTGAAGGTTTTGCCGAACTATGTGATGCAGAACACAAAAGGGGGACATCGTGTCCCCTTAGCCATCCCTGAAAGCCCGGTTTCTAAGGCTTTTAAGCGGTGGTGGGCGCTCCCTCCGGGCCCACCATCGCTCCTTAACCGGGTCATGAAAAGGGGTGGCTTCAAAAATGAACGCTAGTGATTGGGTAGCAGTTTATGCCGCGATTGTAGCAACAGGCGCGCTGGCATTGGAAATCAGACGCTGGTTTGAGAGCGGCCCCAAAATCTCTGTGCGTGCCAATCCTGATATGACATTGATTGGCCAAGGCGGAGTAGAGCAGACTAACTTGCTTGTGGTAAACGCTGTGAACCGTGGCGATGCTCCTACTACGATTACCCATTTTTGTTTACTGGAGTACCCCAATATCTGGGCGAAATGGCGCAACAAAGCGAGCCAAACGTTTGTGGTTCTGCATCCTCAAATGCCTGGAAATCCACCGATAATTCCTACGATGCTCGGATCCGGACAAGAATGGACGGGGATGGCGCATCCTCGCGAAGACGTAACTGGCGATATTCGAACAGGGAAAATGTGGGCCGCAATTTATACCACGAGCCGAGGTAGGCCATATACTGCGCGAGTCCCCAAACGAACGTCTCAACCTAACGCCTTAAAGGCTGCTGAGAAAATATAGCAGCACATTGTGTCTAAGGGGTATATGTTTTGCCGGGCAAACGTCGACTGCATAGCGCGCCGGTTCATTTCGCCCGGCGCCCTTGTCTGTTGCGGCTATACGGTCAGTTACAAACCCGCATACTTTCCGTATGCCAGCCGCCGTCATAGGAATTAGGAACGCGGCGGTCTTCGAACCAGCAGCGGGGGCGGGGAGGCGGTGGCGGCTCGTAGTAGCGCGGGCCGTTATTGCTGTTGGCGATGGCGCCGCCGATCAGCCCGCCGATGACGCCTGCAGCGAGGCCGCCGGCAATCGCTGCGCCGTCATTGTGGCGGCGGTGTTCGCGATAGGGCGGCGGGGGTGGGCCGCCGCGGTCGTAGCCACGGTCATAGCGCGGGCGATAGGGATAGTCCTGCGCGGCAGCGGTGCCATAGGATGCAAAAATGCTGCCGGTGGCGACCAGCGCGGCAATAGTGGAAAGAATTATCTTTTTCATCGGGGCTACTCCATAAGCCTGCTTCGGGAGATAGAGGCTCATTATGCCCGGATCATGGCACGGGACGGGTGAACGGCCTGTGAATATTCCATTTCTGCACAGTTCATATTTTTCTGATTTCAGAATGTAAGAATTCAAGCCGGTTGAGGCTTTCAGTAACGGAAAAGCCCGGCGGAAGGCCGGGCTTTTGTCGAAATCGATTGGTCGCGATCAGAACTTCACGCCGAGACCGACCTTCACAGTGTGCTGGTCGACATCGGTGTTGATGCCGAAGATGTCCTTGTCGCTATAGTCGTTGTAGCGATATTCCAGCCTGCCGAACACATTGTCGGTGAAGGCATAGTCCAGACCCGCGCCAACGGTGTAGCCGTTGAAGGTGGTGCTGTCCTTGCCGGCGCCGGGCGTTTCGATGAAGCCGCGTGTCGCGGTCCAGCCGGCGGTGGCATAGAGCAGGGCATGGTCGAAGGCATAACCGATGCGGCCGCGAACGGAGCCCTGCCAGTCGGTGCCGATTTCGGTGCCCGCATAGTCATTGTCGTTCCAGTTATAATCGACATCGCCTTCGATGCCGAGGACCAGATTATTGTCGAACTGGTAATTGTAACCCACGAAAGCGCCCAGAATGCCGCCGTCGAAATTATCCGAGGCGACTGGGCCGCCCGCCGAAAAATCGCCATTCGCCCAGCCCGCGCCGCCTTGAATACCAAGATAGGGGCCAGACCAGGTAAAGACCGGCAGGGTTTCCTGCGCGACCGGAGGTGCGGGCGTTTCGTAGACGGCATCCGCGGCCATTGCGGTGCTGGCCGACAGGGCCAGGAGTGACGTTACGATCAGCGTTTTCATCGTTTTTCTCCCTGAGCTGACTGACATCCATAGCATAGATTAGCTGCTTTTAATATGGGTCGGGGTTCGGCGGTTCCAAGAGGCGCTCGTGTCCTCCCGGCTTTGCGGGCCGTCTTGCCCCGGATCGCGGCTTTTTATCGCCCCGCCATGCTGTTCTGATGCGGCGAACGTCTTTGGCCGTGTTTGGTTCCCTTCGCCGTTTCGTCAAAAGTCCGGCAGGGCGCCCGGCCGACGTCACGCTTGGTTGTCTTGACAGCGCAGGGCGCGACCATAGAGTTGTGGTAGACTATGGCGGTGCCGATGCTTTTCGCTGCATTGCCGGCGGCATAAGTTGCGGTTGAGACTACACCGTTGCGACCTCCCGGTGAGGGGGATCGTTGCGGGCGGAAAGGGCATGGGAGGATGAAATCGCATGAGGTTTTATTTTAGCGGAGGAGGGGCGACGTGATTGTCGGAGCCGTTCTCAGCGCCATTCTTCTTCTCACCCTCATTGCATTTCCACGGCATCTCAAATCCGTCGTCATCTGCCTGTTGCTGATCTGGACGGCCACCGCCGCCTTTGTGATTTATGACTGGTGGCGCGGCAACCAGCGGCTCGACCATATCGTCGCAAGCGCCGGATTCGATGCGGCCTGCCCGGATGCGGCATTGCCGATCCGCGTCAGCTTCCGCAACGACAATAATGTCGCCCTACAGCGACTGACCTATACGCTCGAAGGGTTCGAACCGGCCTTCCGTGCCTCCGTTTCCTTCGATCCCTATCAGGTGAGCGAAAGACGGATCGAGGCCGGGGAGACTTTCTCGGCCTGCCGGGCGTTCCGGATGCGCAACAATGAAAGGGTGGAGCCGCAACGGCTGGAATGGCGCGTCACCGTCATTTCCGCGGAATTCGACTGAGCGGTTCGTGTGGCTGTCGGTTATCACGGCATTTTGAAAATTTTCGCGCCGGTGAGCGGCGGCCGGAAAATCCCTGCATCACAGCGGTTTCGGGCGGATGGGTGAATTCCCATCGTCCGTAACGGAACCGGCTGGGGCAGTCGCTGACTTGTTTTCGTCCATTTGCGATGCCATCTCCCTCTCCATTCGATGAATGTCGCGGGTTGATGTTTTGCGTATTGTTCTGAAGTTTCTGAAAATAACCGCCATCGGCCTTGTCGCTCTGCCGGTTCTGGCGGGTGCGCATATGGGCATCGGCCAGCTCACCGGAAATTTTCATGAAGTCATTCCCGGAGAGCTTTATCGTTCGGCCCAGCCGAGCGGCAAGGACATCGCGGCCTATGCCAAGGCTTATGGCATCAAGACGATCATCAACCTGCGCGATGAAAAGCGCGAAGGCTGGTACGATGCCGAAAGTCTTGCGGCCAAGAACAACGGCATCCGGCTTGTCGATTATCCGCTGAGTTCAAGCGAAAAGGTCTCGGTGGAAGATTCGGAAACGCTGGCGGCCGTGCTGCGCAATGCGGAAAAACCGATCCTCATTCATTGCGAACATGGCGCGAACCGCACCGGGCTCGCCTCCGCCATCTATGTGGCCGCCGTGGCCGGCAAGAGCGAGGCGGCTGCTGAGTTTCAGCTTTCGCCCTATTACGGGCATGTGCCGATCCCGGGTATCGGGCGCTATGAAATGTACCAGTCCTGGGACGATTTCGAGGAAACCATCGGGTTTTGAGACGCCGCCAGACATCGTCACCCCGGACTTGATCCGGGGTCCAGTGCGATCAAGTCATTGATCGCGAAAGGCTCTTTCACGGCGCAGACGCGCCGTGGCTGGATGCCGGCTCAAGGCCGGCATGACGGACGGTTGCGCAGCGCCTCAATAATCCCCGCCGCTTTCCCTGATCACCTTCGTCAGGCTTCCCGTCGCCGGGAAAAGCGGGATGAGGCAGGCCTGAAGCGCGTGGTAGATATCGCCCTTGCCGGGGAACAGCGTGTGGGCGGGAACCAGACCTTCCGTCAGCTCCTCGTGCCAGCCGCCATTCTCATGGTCGATGAAATTGTTGGCGATGGTGCTCCAGATGCGGCGATAGCTGTCTTCATAGAAGTTGTCCGCCGGCAGGTTCTCGTTGAGGAAGTGGGCGGCGCCCGCCGCCTCGGACATGGGCCACCAGAGCTTCGCCCGCTTGTCGGGATTGTCGTTCCAGTCGAGCGTATAAAAGAAGCCGCCCTTTTCCCGGTCCCAGCCGAGCGCCATGGATTGCACGAAGAGCGATTTCGCCGCCACCGGCATCCAGTCGTGGCGGCGCTCCCCCAGCACCCATAATTGCAGGATGAGGCGCGCCCATTCCAGCCAGTGGCCGGGGGTGGAGCCGGAAGGGCGGAACATTTCGTTGCCGCGATACTCCTTGTCGAGTGTCCAGTTCTCGTCGAAATGCTCCGGCACGCGGAAATCCAGCTCGCCGGCGCGGCGGCGAATGACGAGATCGGCGATGCGCTCCGCCTTGCTGAGGTAACTATTGTCGCCGGTGACCTCATAGGCCGCCATCAGCGCTTCGGTCAGGTGCATGTTGGAGTTCTGGCCGCGGTAATTCTCGATGGGCGACCAGTCGCGATGGAATTCCTCGGCGATGGCGCCGTGTTTTTCTTCCCAGAAGCGGGTTTCCAGAACCTCGGTAACATCGGCCAGCATCCGGTCAGCCAGCGGGTGGCCGACGGTCTTGGCGGAAGAGGCGGCGAGAAGCACGAAGGCATGGCCGTAACCCTGCTTGGTGGCGTCCACTGGGCCGGCATCGTTCACCTGCCAGAAATAACCGCCATGTTCGCCATCGCGGTGCCTGTTCCAGAGATAGGTCATGCCGTGATCGACGATATCGCCGCAGCCCGGGCGGCCAAGCAGGTGGCCGATGGAGAAGCAATGGACCATGCGGGCGGATGCGTGAATGCCGCGCACGGGGTCGTTTGGCTGCAGCGGCGCGCCTTTGGCATCGAGATCGAAGAAGCCGCCGGCAGGGTTGAGGGCACGATACTGGAAGAAATCGAAAAGTCCCTCGGCCTGTTTTACCAGCCATTGGCGATGCCAGGGCAGGGTGTTCCAGTTGCGGCTGTTGTGATCGTCCTCGGGCATTCTCGTCCTCCGTGCGGTTTGCTGCTTCGGCTTATATCCTTGCCGTATAAACCTGTCATCTGTCAGCGATATTTCGTAACGTGCTGCAACTGCGCAAAGCCATGCCTGTCTCTTGAAGATATATTGACATAAACATATCTTTATGTGACTTGACGGCTTGCGATCTTGCAAATCGAAATGAGGAGTGTGCCCGTGTTTGACGATCTGTTCGGCCCTGAAGGGGCAAAGCGTGACGGCGCAGAAATTTTCAAGGCGTTGCGCGAAGCCGCCAGCGAACGCATCCTCATTCTCGACGGCGCCATGGGCACGCAGATCCAGGGGCTGGGTTTTGACGAAGACCATTTTCGTGGCGATCGTTTTATCGGCTGTGCCTGTCACCAGAAGGGCAATAACGACCTTCTGATCCTGACCCAGCCGGACGCTATCGAGGATATCCATTACCGCTACGCCATGGCGGGCGCGGATATTCTCGAAACCAACACGTTTTCGTCGACGCGTATCGCGCAGGCCGATTACGAGATGGAAAATGCCGTCTACGACCTCAACCGCGAGGGTGCCGCAATTGTCCGCCGCGCCGCCCAGCGCGCCGAGCGCGAAGATGGCCGCCGCCGTTTCGTGGCCGGCGCCATCGGCCCGACCAACCGCACGGCCTCCATTTCGCCTGACGTCAACAATCCCGGTTTTCGCGCCGTCAGCTTCGACGATCTGCGCATCGCCTATGGCGAGCAGATTGATGGCCTGATCGATGGCGGCGCCGACATCATCCTCATCGAGACGATTTTCGATACGCTGAACGCCAAGGCGGCGATCTTCGCCTGCGAGGAGCGTTTCGAGGCAAAGGGCATCCGCCTGCCGGTGATGATCTCCGGTACGATCACTGACCTTTCCGGCCGCACGCTTTCCGGCCAGACGCCTTCGGCCTTCTGGAACTCGGTGCGCCATGCCAATCCCTTTACCATCGGCCTGAACTGCGCGCTGGGTGCCGACGCCATGCGTCCGCATCTTCAGGAACTGTCTGACGTGGCCGACACCTTCGTCTGCGCCTATCCGAATGCCGGCCTGCCGAATGAATTCGGCCAATATGACGAAACGCCCGAGATGATGGCGCGTCAGGTTCAGGGCTTTGTCCGCGACGGTCTCGTCAACATCGTCGGCGGCTGCTGCGGTTCGACGCCGGAGCATATCCGGGCGATTGCGGAGGCTGTCAAAGGCTACAAGCCGCGCGAAATTCCCGAGCACAAGCCCTTCATGTCGCTTTCGGGCCTCGAGCCTTTCGTGCTGACGAAGGACATTCCGTTCGTCAATGTCGGCGAACGCACCAACGTCACCGGCTCGGCCCGCTTCCGCAAGCTCATCACCGCCGGTGACTATACGGCGGCTCTGGCTGTCGCCCGCGACCAGGTGGAAAACGGTGCGCAGATCATCGACATCAACATGGATGAGGGTCTGATCGATTCCGAAAAGGCGATGGTGGAGTTCCTGAACCTCATCGCCGCCGAGCCGGATATCGCCCGCGTGCCTGTGATGATCGACTCATCCAAGTTCGAGATCATCGAGGCCGGCCTGAAATGCGTTCAGGGCAAATCGGTCGTCAATTCGATTTCGCTGAAGGAAGGCGAGGAGAAGTTTCTCCAGCAGGCGCGGCTCGTCCATAATTACGGCGCGGCGGTCGTGGTCATGGCCTTCGATGAGGTCGGGCAGGCTGACACCTATGAGCGCAAGGTCGAGATCTGCTCGCGCGCCTACAAGCTCTTGACCGAAAAGGCGGGCCTGTCGCCGGAAGACATCATCTTCGATCCCAACGTCTTTGCCGTTGCGACCGGTATCGAGGAACACAATAATTACGGCGTGGATTTCATCCAGGCCACCAGAACCATCCGCGAGACCATGCCGCTGACGCATATTTCCGGCGGTGTTTCCAACCTGTCCTTCTCCTTCCGCGGCAATGAGCCGGTGCGTGAGGCGATGCATGCCGTGTTCCTTTACCACGCCATTCAGGTCGGCATGGATATGGGCATCGTCAATGCCGGTCAGCTTGCGGTTTACGACAATATCGATCCAGAACTGCGTGAGGCCTGCGAGGACGTGGTGCTGAACCGTCGCGACGATGCGACCGAGCGTTTGCTGGAGGTCGCGGAGCGCTTCCGTGGCACGGGCGCCAAAGATACCAAGGTTCAGGATCTTTCCTGGCGCGAACTGCCCGTC
This sequence comes from Agrobacterium leguminum, assembly GCF_005144435.2. NCBI lineage: Bacteria > Pseudomonadati > Pseudomonadota > Alphaproteobacteria > Hyphomicrobiales > Rhizobiaceae > Agrobacterium > Agrobacterium leguminum. Next base: position 1,847,476 of record NZ_CP120211.1, on the reverse strand, counting down.
GAGAAGCGGCTGGAACATGCGCTGGTCAACGGCATTACCGAATATATCGAAGCCGATACGGAAGAGGCGCGCCAGCAGGCTGCCCGTCCGCTGCACGTCATCGAAGGGCCGCTGATGGCCGGCATGAATGTGGTCGGCGATCTCTTCGGCTCGGGTAAGATGTTCCTGCCGCAGGTGGTGAAATCCGCCCGCGTGATGAAGCAGGCGGTTGCCGTGCTGCTTCCTTACATGGAAGAGGAAAAACGCCTGAATGGCGGGTCCGAGCGCAGTGCCGCCGGCAAGGTGCTGATGGCCACCGTGAAGGGCGATGTGCACGATATCGGCAAGAACATTGTCGGTGTCGTTCTCGCCTGCAACAACTACGAGATCATCGATCTCGGCGTCATGGTGCCGACGACGAAAATTCTTGAGACGGCGATTGCGGAAAAGGTGGATGTGATCGGCCTTTCCGGCCTTATCACCCCGTCGCTGGACGAGATGGTGCATGTGGCGGCCGAAATGGAGCGGCAGGGTTTCGATATTCCACTCCTGATCGGCGGCGCGACGACGAGCCGCGTTCATACGGCGGTGAAAATCCATCCGCGTTACGAGGCGGGACAGGCAATCTATGTCACCGACGCCTCGCGCGCGGTGGGTGTCGTGTCAGCGCTTCTTTCCGAAGAGCAGAAGCCCGCTTATATCGATGGCATCCGCGCCGAATATGCCAAGGTGGCGGAGGCGCACGCCCGCAATGAGCGCGAAAAGCAGCGCCTGCCGCTTTCCCGCGCCCGCGAGAATGCGCATAAGATCGACTGGTCGGCCTATAGCGCCGTCAAGCCGCAATTCTTTGGCACGAGGGTGTTCGAGACTTACGATCTTGAAGAGCTTTCCCGCTACATCGACTGGACGCCGTTCTTCCAGACCTGGGAATTGAAGGGTCGTTTCCCGGCCATTCTCGATGACGAAAAGCAGGGCGAGGCGGCGCGGCAGCTCTACAGCGATGCGCAGGCGATGCTGAAGAAGATCATCGAGGAAAACTGGTTCCGTCCGCGGGCGGTGATCGGCTTCTGGCCTGCCAACGCCGTGGGTGACGATATCAGGCTGTTTACCGATGAAAACCGCGGCGAAGAGCTTGCGACCTTCTTCACGCTGCGCCAGCAGCTTTCCAAGCGCGACGGTCGCCCGAATGTGGCGCTGTCCGATTTCGTCGCGCCTGTCGATAGCGGCGTTGCCGATTATGTCGGCGGTTTCGTGGTGACAGCGGGCATTGAGGAAGTGGCGATTGCCGAACGCTTCGAGCGGGCCAATGACGATTATTCGTCCATTCTCGTCAAGGCGCTGGCCGACCGTTTCGCGGAAGCCTTTGCCGAGCGCATGCATGAGCGGGTGCGCAAGGAGTTCTGGGGTTATGCACCGGACGAGGCTCTTGCCGGCGAGGAGTTGATTGGCGAAGCCTATGCCGGCATTCGCCCCGCACCCGGCTATCCGGCCCAGCCCGATCATACCGAAAAGAAGACGCTGTTCGCCCTGCTCGACGCCACCAATGCGGCGGGCGTGGAACTGACCGAGAGCTACGCTATGTGGCCTGGCTCCTCCGTCTCCGGCCTCTATATCGGCCATCCCGAGAGCTATTATTTCGGCGTCGCCAAGGTGGAGCGCGATCAGGTTCTCGATTATGCGCGCCGTAAGGATATGCCGGTGGAAGAGGTGGAGCGCTGGCTCGGTCCTGTCCTCAACTACGTGCCGACGAACGGTGCTGAGGAAATCGACAGCGCGGCGTGAGGTTTTGGCCGATCAACAGCAACAATATGTCGCAACTAAAAAGCGCGGGTCATTCCCGCGTTTTTTGCATTTTTATCTGCTTATGACCTTAGAGGATAGACAAGGAGCGCCAGAAATTACTCTGAGGAACGCAAGCCGATTTGGGTGACTCCAGCAATCGCTCTGGATTCGCAACAAGGTCGAAGCGCAGTCGACGCGGAGACCAATTATATACTTTCACACCACCCCTTTGAGTTACGATTAGAAGCCCGTGGAAATACCAGTTGTGGTAATCTCTATATCCCGACAAAGTTGTGTAAAAAGCGAGGCCCCTCAGTTCGGCAAATGATCTTAGCGGCGCATCGTCATTCTCGGTATGCGCTGCAATACAGAAGGCTTGCTGACCGGCGAGATATTGCGCCTGCGCGGCAGCGGCAACCCCGGCGACCAAGGACCAAAGCCCTGCGGCCGCAGCAATGATCAAGAACAGCCAGCCGCATTTAGAGGATGGTTGCGTCGACCTGCGCGCCGTAAACAAAATTGATGCCGGGACTGCAAGGCTTAGCGTGAAACCGTGAAACAAAACCATGTAGGTGCCTCCGCCCGAAAGCGACGCAGCGAAAAGACTGAGCAGCATACCTGCGCTTCCGGCGAGCATCGCCAAAGCGACAGCCAGATACCTATGCATTCTCCACGGGAAAAAAATTAGAAATAGGACGGTAAAAAACGGTATAAAAGGCGCTGCTGTAATAGATGTAGATATTATGAAATAATTTATTTCGCCTTTCTCTAAAAAATAAAGTGAATAAAATAACGTTCTAAATTTAGTAAAGCCCAATGCGATCAAAATAGTAAGGAAAATCGCTGTTCGTTGATGATTCAATTTATGCTCTAGATAATATTTAATTCTTTAAAATAAATCGTAAGATAATCTTTATATGATTTACACGATCGCAGATAGGTCTTCGCATTTAATTTTTTTTAAAGCACAGCTTGCTGGAGTAATTGGCTGGACTGGTTATCGTTGCGCTCAGACTCCGGCATGTATACTTGATTGTTGTCGCTCGTTGTCGCTCGTTGTCCCTCGGCGCGAGGCCGAGGGCGGTATTCATATTCATTGTTTTTATGACCTCAACGCCGCCAGTTCCTCGATGCCGACATGGCTCTCCACCTCGCTGCCGCGCAGATAGAGATAGAGGCCGATCGCGAAGGCGAGGACGGCGATGAAGACCAGATACCAGGCATGGGCCATGGGGTTGATGGCAAGTGCGGTCGTCACGCCAATCGGCGTCAGCCCACCGAAGACGGCATAGGAGACGTTATATGCGAAGGAGAGGCCGGAGAAGCGCACCGAGGCCGGGAAGGCGCGGACCATGACATAGGGCACCGCACCCGCCATGCCGACCGACAGGCCCATGACGCCGTAAAGCACAAACATGGTTTGAAGCGATGTGCCGGCATAGCTGTAGAAGGTGAAGGTGGCGATGCCGAAGAAGATGCTGGCCCCCATGAAGAAGATGCCGGAGCCGACGCGGTCGATCAGCGCGCCGGCGATGATGACGCCGAAGATCAGGAACAGCGTGCCGAAGCTGGTGCCGGCCAGCGCCTGTGTCGGGGTATAACCGTAAAGCTTCTGCAGGAAGGTGGCCGTCATCAGCGTCGTGACGACGATGGCGGCCGAGAGAACCCAGGTCAGCAGGGCGGAAATGACCACGCCGCGTATATGGTGCTTGAGCACCAGCCCGAGCGGCAGCTTGTCCGTCAGCGATTTCGACTTCTTCATCTCGGTGAAGATTGGCGTTTCTTCCAGCCAGCGGCGCAGATAGACGGCGATCAGGCCGAAAATGCCGCCGAGCAGGAAGGGAATGCGCCAGGCGTAACCGGCCACGTCTTCCGGTGTGAAGAGCGAGTTGATGGCGAAAGCGATTAGCGAACCCAGCATGATGCCGAAGGAAAGGCCCGATGTGAGGAAACCGCAGGCGAGGCCGACGCGGCGGAAGGGCACGTGTTCGGCAACGAAGGTCCAGGCGCCCGGTACTTCACCACCGATGGCCGCGCCCTGCAGCATGCGCAGGATGATGAGCAGGATGGGGGCAGCCACGCCGATGGTGGCATAGGTCGGCATCAGCGCCATGCCCAGCGTCGAGAGCGCCATCAGCAGGATGGAGAAGGCGAAGACCCGTTTGCGGCCGTAACGGTCGCCATAGTGCGCCAGCACTATGCCGCCCAGCGGCCGCACCAGATAACCGGCGGCGAAGATGCCGAAAGTCTGGATCATCACCAGCCAGTCCGGCATTTCCGGCGGGAAGAACAGATGGCCGATGACGGTGGCGAAAAATACGAAAATGATGAAATCGTAAAATTCCAGCGCGCCGCCGAGGGCCGAAAGGCCAAGAGTTCTGTAATCCTGACCGTTGAGGGGCCGGGCTGCCGCCGGTGTGGTGGTGGGAGACATAAGGCTGCTTCTTTTCTAAATTACGTATTACTTATGGGCATGCGGCAAGCGCGGCGCGATTTCAAGCCTAATCGACGTTCAATCGCTCAGGTATTTCGAGGGGCGATCAAGAAAGCGGCGCAGGAAACTGATGTTTTCCAGCTCGTCATAGAGGCGCTCGGTGATGCCGTCCGCGTCGAAATGATATATGGTCGCCTCGGGAATGGCCAAAAGCACCGGCGAATGGGTGGCGATGATCAATTGCCCGCCACTATCGGCGGCGTCGCGGATAAGGGCTGCCAGCTCGAGCTGCTTTTGCGGCGAAAGCGGGCTTTCCGGTTCGTCGAGAAAATAGAGGCCGGCGCCATGCAGCCGCTGTTGCATGATATCGAGAAATCCTTCGCCATGCGAACGCCGGTCGATGACATTGTTCCTGACGATCCTGGGAAACGTATCCGGGGTTTCTTCCGGAAAGTCTTCGCCCTTCTTGAGCGCCTTTTCCCGCTCCCAGCGAAAATCGTCCAGCGCGTCCTCGTTCTGCCGGCGGATATAACCAAGCACGTCTTCCGCGCGCATGAACATGCGGATTTTCGGATATTTCTTGCGGGCGAAATAGAAGGACTTCGCCACGGTCTCGGCATGCTGAAGGTAGAGGTCGCCGGCAACCTGGCCGTGATTGCCGATGGCATAGGCCGTCATTCCCGCCGCCAGCCCTTCCAGCAGCGTCGATTTGCCGGAGCCGTTATTGCCGGCAAAAAAGGTGATCGGCGTCTTGAATTCGAGGCGTTCCAGATGGCGCAGCGCCGGAACGGAGAAGGGATATCCTTTCTCTCCATCCGGGGTTTCCTTCATAGTTACGCTATCGAGAAACAGCATGTCGCGTTCCTTGCATCTAATCCGTCATGTTCGCCGACGTTGCGCTCTGTCGCATCATCGCGGCGTTATACTCAAAGCAATTGCGTGTGATTGCGGTTTAACGTGGGGCGCTGTTCGCGCCAATGGTTTGCAGCGTCGGCGGATATACGTCATGCCGCATCGTTCGAAGTTCATTTTATTATAATTTAGCACAGTTCATTCTTGTAATAAATCGATCAATATTAGATATATGCAATATATATCTTAAATTTAAGATGTTATCCTAAGTATAAACTTCAAATTAATTCAGTAATGCCAGTTGTTGTCATTCTCGTTGTTGTTGGAGAGAGTGAATGAAGCATATTGCGCTTTTTTCGGTCGGGTTTCTATTTTCCGCGATATTCGTGAGCGAAGCTGAGGCGCGGAAGTCCCGGTTTTTTGCCATCCCCGGATTCGGCGGCGGCGAGACAATCGATCTCGTTTACGATCTGCCGGATAACGAGCCTTTTCTTCGCGACGGGGAAGCATTCGACATCGGTTATCTCAACAGCGGGGATAGGAGCGGTTATGTGCTGTATCGTGGCGAGCGGTACAGCAGGCTCAGCGATGCGGATATCGCCAGGCTGAAGGCGACGCTTGGTTTTGATCCAACGACAAAAGACCGCATGGAGCGGGCGGCGAGGGGCAGCGACGCGCCCTGGAACCTCGTCATTATCATAGCGGTCGCAATTGTTGGTATCTTTGTGCTTGTTCACAAGGGCATGCAGCTAGTGCGATGGATTTCGCGATTGGCGACGATCTCCGCAGTTGCGGGAAGTAAGCGGCAAGAGGAGGAGGACACCCCCGACCCGCTGGAGGTCCGCAAGAAACAGCTGGTAAACCGTCAATGGAGCGATAGCCAGACGGATCACGCGGCGCGTATCCCGGTAGCATCGCCGGCCCATGCGTCTGCCCGAGGAACCACTGCGGTCCGGACATTCGGACGCAGGAGCGCCTGAGCGGTGCGAAATCCCTAAACCTCAGACGGTCTCAGGAGCCTGCACTATTCGAACCGGTCGATGATGCTGATGCCGCTTTCCCTGAAGCTGTCCATGGCGGGCAGGGCGGTTGCTGCCTCGGAAAGCGTGATGTGGCGGCCGATCAGCTTTTCCGGCGCGAGCCTGCCGCTTTCGATCATCGCCAACATGTCCTCGTAACGCCATGCCTGCATGCCGTGGCTGCCGTAAATCTCCAGTTCATGTGCGATCACCCGCGCCATGGGAATGGCGGGCATGGCGTGGTCTGCCAGCATCAGCCCCACCTGCACATGGCGGCCGCGCCGACGCAGGTTGCTGATGGAGTTGCAGCAGGTCTGCGGGTGGCCAAGCGCATCGATCGAGACATGTGCACCGCCACCCGTCACTTCGCGTACCGCCTCGGAAACATCGGCAACCGCGCGGCTGTTGATGGTGGCGGTCGCACCCAGCTGCCGCGCAAGTTCGAGCTTGTCTTCCGCAATGTCGATGGCGACGACCTGCGCACCGAGGCCAGCGCCGATCATGATGGCGGAGAGGCCGACGCCGCCGCAGCCATGCACCGCCAGCCATTCGCCGCCCTTCAGGCGTCCCTGATCGGTCACGGCCCGGAAGGAGGTGGCGAAACGGCAGCCGAGGCCGGCGGCGGTGGCGTAACTCATCGTCTCAGGCAGATGCACGAGGTTCTGATCGGCATAGTCGATGGCGACATATTCGGCGAAGGAACCCCAATGGGTGAAGCCGGGCTGGAACTGCGTTTCGCAGACCTGCTGGTTGCCGGAGCGGCATTCATGGCAATGGCCGCAGCCGGAAACGAAGGGCACGGTAACGCGGTCGCCGGTCTTGAAGCGGGTGACGTTTTTGCCGACGGCGGCGATCACGCCTGCGAATTCGTGGCCGGGAACATGCGGCAGGCGGATATCCGGGTCATGCCCCATCCAGCCGTGCCAGTCGCTGCGGCAGAGGCCGGTCGCCTTTACCTCGATGACCACGCCGCCATCGGTCGGTTCCGGATCTGGCAGGGACGCAACAACCGGGGTCTCGCCGAACAGTTCGTAAAAAAGCGCGCGCATCATGGCCTCACATGGTTGGTATGCAGGTTCGAAGTCATACCTGCTCTACCATGTCCCGCAAATGGGCGAAGCGGTTTTGCGTCTGGAAAAGCGCTTCAGTCCTTGATGAGCATCAGGTCGCCGGCTGCGAATTTCAGCGTCACCTGCTCACCGACGGCGGGCGGTGCTGTGCCGGGATCGTTGAACATGTCGAAAGATAGGGTGGAACCGCCGAGATCGAGGCGGGTGCGGATGACGGAGCCGAGGAACTGGCTGGAGGTGACAAGGCCGGAAATGGCGACATCGCCTTTCGCATCGCCGCCGAGCGAGCCCGCTTCCGGGCGCAGGGCTAGGGTGATTTTTTCGCCGTTTGCCGCATTGACCGACTTGTGCAGGGTGATCTGCTGCTCTCCGACACGGATGGTGTTGGATGAGGAATCGACCACGGTGGCGTCGATGAGGTTCAGCGTGCCGACGAAAGAGGCGACGAAGCGGGTCGCGGGCTTGTTGTAGATATCGAAGGGGGAGCCGATCTGGTCGGCGCGGCCACCATTCATGACGACGATGCGGTCGGAAATCGACAGGGCCTCTTCCTGATCGTGGGTCACGAAAATGGTGGTGATGCCGAGTTTCTGCTGGATCTGGCGGATTTCCTCGCGCAGCGACACGCGAATCTTGGCATCGAGCGCGGAGAGCGGTTCATCCAGCAGAAGCACTTCCGGCTTCGGTGCGAGCGCGCGGGCAAGCGCCACGCGCTGCTGCTGGCCGCCCGACATCTGGTAGGGGTAACGGTCCGCCAGATGTTCCAGATGGATGAGCTGGAGCATTTCCTTCACGCGCGCATCGATCTCGGCTTTCGGCTTGCCGGCGACTTTGAGCCCGAAGGCGACGTTTTCGTAGACATTCATATTGGGGAACAGCGCATAGGCCTGGAACACCATGCCGATATTACGCTGGTTCGGTCTGAGCGCCGTCTGGTCCTTGCCGTTGATGACGATCGATCCGCCGCTCGGGGTCTCGAAGCCGGCGATCATGCGCAGCACGGTGGTCTTGCCGCAGCCCGATGGCCCGAGGAAGGAGACGAATTCGCCTTTTTCGATGGCCATGTTGAAATCATGCACGACCTGCACGGAGCCGAAGGATTTCTTGATGTTGCTAAGTGTCAAAAAGCTCATGAAATATTGTCCTCAGGCCTTGGGAGGCGCGCCCTTCTGGTAGCGTGAAACAAGTTGGATCAGACCCAGGCAACCCCAGGTGATGCCGAAGGAAATCACGGCAAGTGCGGCCGGTTCATAGGCGCGGTTGGCGCCGAGCAGCTGCATGTAGGGGCCGAAGGCCGGGCGGTTCAAAAGGGCCGCCATGGTGAATTCACCGATGACGATGGCGAAGGTCAAGAACGCACCGGACAGCACGGCGACCAGAACATTGGGCAGGATGATGCGCGAGAGGATGGTGGTCCAGCCCGCGCCGAGGCTCTGCGCCGCTTCTGTCAGTGTTGCCACATCGATGGTTCGGAGGCCGGTATCGACGGCGCGGTACATATAAGGCAAGGCCAGTGTGGCATAACCGAACATCAAAAGCAGGTTGGTGCCGAAGCTCGTGCCGGTCAGCGGCAGCCAGCTCGAGGTGTTGTAAAGCCGGATATAACCGAAGACGATGACGATGGCCGGGATGACCAGCGGCAAAAGCGTAATGAATTCGATATAGGGGCGCAGGCCCGGCAGTTTCAGGCGCACCCAATAGGCGGTGGGTACCACCAGCAGAACCCCGAAGACGATGGTGAACAGCGCCATCACCACCGAATAGCTGAAGGTTTCCTGAAAGCGCGGGTCGGTGAGCACCTTGCCATAGGCGTCGAAGGAATATTCTCCGCGCCGCATTTTCAGCGAGAAGTTGGTCATGCCGATCAGCGGCAGGGCGAAATAAAGAAGGCCGAAGACCAGCGCGCCCCAGGCGAAGAAACGCTTCATTTCAGCCACCTTTCGCTGCGGGCGCGCAGCCAGATATAAAGCGCATTGGCAATGCCGGTGACGACGATCATGCCGAAGGCAAGCGCGTAACCGAGATGCGGATTGCCGAGAACGTCGCCGCGGATCTGCGCGAAAAGCAGGATAGGCACGATGTTGAGCGAGGAGCCGGTGAGCGCAATTGCGGTCGCCACCGCGCCGAAGGCGTTGGCGAAGAGCAGCGACATGGTGCCAAGCAGCGACGGCAACAGGATGGGGAAGGCCACCATGCGCCAATATTGCAGGCCGGTCGCGCCAAGGATTTCCGCAGCCTCGCGCCATTCGCGTTTCAGCCCGTCCAGCGCCGGCGTGATGATGAGGATCATCAGCGGTATCTGGAAGAACAGATAGGTGACGGTCAGGCCCCAGAAGGACAGGATGTTGAAACCGAGCAACCTCAGATCAATGCCGATCTGCGTCTTCAGGAAGACGGTGAGAAGGCCGACCGGGCCAAGCGTGGCGATGAAGGCGAAGGCGAGCGGCACGCCGGCGAATTGCGAAGCGACGCCGGAAAAGGTCAGAAGCGGTCCGCGAATGCGCTGCGGCAATCCGCCCAGCACCACGGCGGCGGCGACGGCAAAGCCGATCAGGCAGCCCAGCGCCGCCGAGGCGAGGCTGATCTTGATCGAAATCCAGTAGGCCGCCAGGATGGAGGAGGTGAAAAGCCCGGCGATATTTTCCAGCGTGAAGCTGCCATCGGCATGCTGGAATGCGCCGATGACGATCTTCATCGTCGGCATAATCAGAAACAGCAGAACAAAAACGGCAAAAGGTACGACGCCAATCCAGTGCAGCGGCAGTTTCCTGCCCGCGTCGGATGGTCCGCCGGTGTTGGTTGATGGCATCCTTGTCCCCAAACGCCGTTTTCAAACGGTCTGTATATAAAGGTCTACATCATAAAAGAAGCACCCCGGCTTTTGATCGGCCGGGGTGCGTTTTCAACAGTTTACTTCACGTTTGCGCCGACAACGCTGTCCCAGCCACCGGTGACGGCAGCCTTGTTGGCGTCGACTTCCTCGAGTGTCGGGAAGATCGCCTTTTCATAGGCTGCTGCCGGCGGCAGGCTGTCGATCAGTTCCTGCGGAACCTTGCCGGCCTTGACCATGGCGTTGAAGCGGATCGGGTGGCAATAGCCCTTCAGCCAGCCGAGCTGACCGTCGTCGGAGTAGAGGTGTTCCATCCACAGCTTGGCAGCGTTCGGATGCGGAGCGTAAGCGGAAATGCCCTGAACGTAAACGCCTGCCAGAACGCCCTTCTCAGGAACGATGACTTCCGTCGGCGGGTTGTCGTTCAGCGTCTTCTTCCAGGAAAGGGCGTTATAGTCCCAGGCGACGATGATCGGGGTCGCGCCCTGCGCCAGCGTGCCGGCCTTGCCGATAACCGGCAGGAAGTTGCCGGCCTTGTTGAGATCGGCAAAATATTTCAGGCCGGCCTCACCGGCTTCCTTGCCGGACTTTGCGCCAGTGGCAAGACCGGCGGCGAGAACGCCGAGGATAGCCTGGTTGGAGGCGCGCGGGTCACCGGCGAGCGCTACCTGACCGGAATATTCCGGCTTCAGCAGGTCGGCCCAGTCCTTCGGCGTGTTCTTCACGAGGTCCTTGTTTACGAACATCGACATGACGCCGTAATAGTCGCCGTACCAGTAACCGTCGGCATCCTTGACGTTGTCAGGAATCTCGGACCAGGTGGAGACCTTGTAGGGCTGCAGCAGGCCTTCGGCCTTCATCTGCGGGCCGAAAGCGAGGCCGACGTCGACGACGTCAGGCGCCTGCGGGCCCTTATTGTCCTTGTTCGCCTTCACCGCTTCGACTTCGTCGGCGGAGCCGGCGTCGGGGTTCAGTTCGTTGACGGTGATTTCCGGATATTTCGCCTTGAAGGCGGCAATCACGTCGCCGTAACCGCACCAGTCGTGCGGCAGCGCGACGGTGGTCAGCATGCCTTCCTTCTTGGCGGCGGCGATCAGCTCGGCGCTCGGTTCAGCGGCGGCAATTGCGGTGGAGGCGATGACCAGTGCAGTGGTCGTAGCGAGCAGTCGGCGGCAGTGAGAGATCACTTTTTTCTCCTCTTCGTGTTCTCATATTGCGGACGCTGATACGGATTCTCGATGAAGCTAATGTGACGGCTGGATTGCAATTTATTTATCCGGATTCCGTCACTTTACGCCCGTTTTCCGCCATCACCCGGCTTTTTGCCTGCAATTGCGGGAGATTCCCCTCATGATCCGTGGTGGCCAGATACGTTCCCCAGCTTGGTTTCTTATCCTGTTTTATCGTGCTGGTAGCGATGACAGGTATCCAATCAGCGTGCGGCATCCGCGTCAAGCAAGTTGCCCGGCTATGTAGTTTCATGTTCTGTCCGGCCTGCGGAACAGCCGCGTCTGTTCGAACAGGCCTTCCAGTGCATTCATGCGTTCCCTGGTTTCATCCCAGGTGCCGTTCTGCACCGCTTCGATCAGCGCTTCGACCACGAACAGCGTGACGACCGAGGAATCCCATGCCGAGGGAGCTTCGATCCTGACACGGAAAGTGTGCAGCGCGTGGCGCGCCACCGGCGATGTCCATTGATCGGTGAAGAGAATGATCTGCACGCCATTGGCCTTGGCCACTTCGGCCAGTGTCGTCATGTCGTGCTCGTAACGGCGGATATCGAAGATAACCAGTATGTCGCCGGCGCTCATGTTCAACATATATTGCGGCCAGGCGCTGGAATTCGACGACATCAGCGTCGTCTTCGGCCGGATCACCTGCATATGGGTGAAGAAATATTCGGCAATCGCACCGGTGATGCGCCCGCCGACGAAATAGATGCTGCGCTTGCGGTCGGAAAGCAATGCCGCGACATTGTCGAAGACGGCGGTGTCGAGATCGCTCAGCGTATCGCGCAGATTGCCGGTGATGGCATCGGCGAAGCGGTTGAGAATGTGCAGGCCGGGCGCGTTGGTTGCCCAGCGGTCATGTTTGGCGATGGGGCCGGAGATCGTCGCTTCCAGTTCCTGGTGCAGATGCGCCTGAAATTCCGGATAGCCCTTGTAACCGAGTTTCTGCACCATGCGCGCCACCGTCGGCGTCGAAACGCCGGCATTTTCCGCAATGGTAGTGATGCTGCCGAGGCCGGAGACGGGGTAGTTGCCGAGCAGGCTCTCCGCCAGCCGTTTTTCCGAACGGGTCAGTGCGTCGTAATGGGCATGAATGACATCCGACACGGTCGCCGTCGTGCTGCGCAAATTTTTCCCCTTCCGGTCTTCTGCCGGTGCATGGCTAAAATAAACATCTGTGCCAGCTATCGAGTCAATGGGAAAATGAAGAGAAAATTTCAAAATTCCATTTGACACTCGCAATAATGTGAAGAATTCTTTTCGGCGTTGACGGAGCGACGGGGTTTCCGGGCGGGGTTCGTGCATGACGGTGCGGTCACGGTTTTTCACAGAAGCGGAAGGGCAGGCCGTCGGCATCGAGAATGCTGCGGCGAAGGGCGACGTCCTTCTCGTCTGCGAACATGCCTCCGCCACCATTCCGCAGAAATTCGGCACATTGGGTCTTTCGCCGGAGGTACTTTCGAGCCATGCGGCGTGGGATCCGGGCGCTCTGGCCGTTGCCCGGCTGCTTTCGGAAAAGTTTGACGCCACGCTCGTCTATCAGCGGTTTTCGCGTCTCGTCTATGATTGCAACCGGCCGCCCGAATCGCCTTCCGCCATGCCGGTGAAAAGCGAGATTTACGATATTCCCGGCAATTTCGATCTCAGCGAAGCGGAGCGGTTCGCCCGCACCTCAGCACTTTATGTGCCGTTTCATGACCGGGTGAGCGAGATCATCGCCGCGCGGCAGGCGGATGGCCGCAACGTGGTGGTGGTGACCATCCACAGTTTCACGCCGGTCTATCACGGCCGGTTCCGAAAGGTTGAGATCGGCATCCTGCACGATACCGACAGCCGCCTCGCGGATGCGATGCTGGCGGGCGCCGAAGGTGCCTCACTCACGGTCAATCGCAACGATCCCTATGGCCCGGAAGACGGCGTGACGCATACGCTGCGGCTGCATGCGCTGCCGGACGGGCTTTTGAACGTCATGATCGAGATCCGCAACGATCTCATCACCAATGAAGGAGAGCAGGCGGCAATCGCCGGTTTTCTTCACGAGCTTATGGGGAAGGCGCTCTCATCGATCGATGAGTGAGGGAGCTATGGCCGGCCGATGGTGAAAACACCGGGGCCGGCTGCCAGATGAGACTGCCGACATTCAAGGAAAGCCGGAAAGGCATGAAGCGGCAAGGGAACAGCAAGTGCGTGCGGCACAACGCGGAAACCTTCCGCAGGTGCTGAAAACTGGGGCACAATCGGCCAATAACGGCTGACTGGCTTGTTTTTTTCTTATTCAGGAGAGAAGGGCATGGACAGTTCATCGTCAGGCGTCAGCTACAAGAAGGCTGATGCATCCTATTTCGAAAAACGCGGACTATCCCGTTATGCGGGCGTGTGGTCGCTCTGGTCGCTCGGCGTCGGCGCGGTCATTTCCGGGCATTTTTCCGGATGGAATTTCGGCTTTTCCACCGGCGGCTGGGGCGGCATGCTGGTGGCCGGCATCATCATCGCCATCATGTATCTCGGGCTGACATTTTCGATTGCGGAAATGAGCCCGGCCTTGCCGCATACGGGTGCGGCCTATTCCTTCGCCCGCACGGCCATGGGCCCATGGGGCGGCTTCATCACCGGGCTTTGCGAGAATGTGGAATATGTGCTGACGCCGGCGGTCGTCGTCACCTTCATCACGGCCTATGTGAACTCCATTCTTGGCCTCGACCCCGCTTATTCACCCTTCGTGTGGATAGCGTTTTATGCGATATTCCTTGCGCTTAATGTCTTCGGGCTTGAGCTTTCCTTCAAAGTGACGCTGGTTATCACGCTGATTTCGCTTGCCGTTCTGGTGTTCTTCTGGATCAGCGCCATTCCCAACATCGATTTTTCGCGTTTCGCGCTCAATATCGGTGTCGGCCCTGACGGCAAGGCGGTGGAGCTGCCGGAGGGCGGCGGTTCCTTCTTCCCCTTCGGGTTCTCGGGCGTTCTCGCCACGCTGCCTTTCGCGGTCTGGCTGTTCCTTGCCATCGAGCAATTGCCGCTGGCGGCGGAAGAATCGGTCGATCCCAAGCGCGACATGCCGAAGGGCATCATTCTCGGCATGGTGACGCTGATGGTTTCGGCCTTCATGATCGTGCTGCTCAACCCGTCTTTGCCGGGCGTCGGCGCCTTCCATCTCAGCTCCTCGCTTGAGCCGCTGCTCGATGGTTTCAAGGCGATCTATGGCGATGGCGGCGTGGTGGTGCTGGGTCTCGTCGCGCTTACCGGCCTGATCGCCAGCTTCCATACGATCCTTTATGCACAGGGCCGGCAGATTTATTCGCTGTCGCGTGCGGGTTACTTCCCGACCGTGCTGTCGATCACCCATTCCAAATACCGCACGCCATATGTTGCCAACATCACCGGCGCGATTGTCGGCTTGGCGGTCATGCTCGTCATCTGGTTCGCGCTGGGTGCGGAACAGGGCGGCAGCATCATCGGCAGCGTGCTTTTGAACATGGCCGTGTTCGGTGCGATGTTCTCCTACATCATGCAGGCGATTTCCTTCATCCTGCTCAGGAAGAACCTGCCGCATATCGAGCGGCCGTTCCGTTCGCCCTTCGGCATTCCGGGCGCGGTGCTGACGGTCATCATCGCCATCGTCACGCTGCTCTACCAGATCCAGGATCCGAACTTCACCAAGGGCGTGCTCTGGGTTGCGGTCTGGTTTGCCGTGGCGATCGCCTACTTCGCCTTTGTCGGACGCCACCGTCTCATCCTCTCGCCGGAAGAGGAATTCGCGCTGGAGCACAAGCAGGCTGCGGTTGCCGCAGCGGCTGCAAAGGCCTGATGCTCAAAAAACGAAACGGGCGGCCGCATCCCGGCCGCCCGGTCGCCACAATAAAAGGGAACGGACAAAATGACGAGCTACACATTCGACGCGCTTAAAATGGATGTCGCCGAGGGGCGCATCGACACGGTTCTGGCCTGCCTTGTCGACATGCAGGGGCGTCTGATGGGCAAACGGTTCCAGGCGGAATTCTTCGTTGAAAGCGCCTTTGAGGAAACCCATAGCTGCAATTACGTGCTTGCCACCGACATGGAGATGGAAACCGTTCCCGGTTACAAATCCTCCAGTTGGGAAAAGGGTTATGGCGACTATGTGCTGAAACCCGATCTTTCGACGCTGCGGCGCGTGCCGTGGCTGGAAGGCACGGCGCTGGTGCTGTGCGATGTGCTCGATCATCACACCCATGAAGAAGTGCCGCATTCGCCTCGCGCGCTCCTGAAAAAGCAGGTGGCGCGGCTGGAGGCCATGGGGCTGAAGGCCTATATGGCGACCGAACTGGAATTTTTCCTGTTCGACCAGACCTTCGACGCGGCACGCGCTAACGGTTACAAGGGCCTGAACCTCGCCAGCGGTTATAATGAGGATTACCATATCTTCCAGACGACCAAGGAAGAGGATGTCATGCGGGCGCTGCGCAAGGGCCTGCAAGGCGCCGGCATTCCGGTCGAGAATTCCAAGGGCGAAGCGTCCGCAGGTCAGGCGGAAATCAATGTGCGTTATGCCGATGCGCTGACCATGGCCGACCGGCATGCCATCATCAAGAACGCCACCAAGGAGATCGCCTGGTCCAAGGGCAAGGCGGTGACGTTCCTCGCCAAGTGGAATTACAACGCCGCCGGCAGTTCCTCGCATATTCACCAGTCGCTGTGGAGCGCCGACGGCAAGACGCCTGCTTTCCTCGACAAGGACGCCAAACACGGCATGTCGGAGTTGATGCGGCATTATGTTGCCGGGCTTCTCGCCCATGCCAGCGAGATCACCTATTTCCTCGCGCCCTATATCAATTCCTACAAGCGGTTCATGGCCGGCACCTTTGCGCCCACCAAGGCGATCTGGAGCCTCGACAACCGCACGGCGGGATATCGTCTCTGCGGCGAAGGCACCAAGGGCATCCGCATCGAATGCCGCGTTGGTGGCTCCGATCTCAATCCCTATCTCGCCATGGCGGCTTTGCTTGCGGCAGGCATTGACGGCATCGAAAATAAACTCGAACTTGAGCCCGCTTTTGTCGGCGATGCCTATGGTGGCAAGGACGTGCGCGAGATACCCAAGACCCTGCGTGACGCCACTGCCTTTCTGGACGGATCGAAAATGCTGCGCAACGCCTTTGGCGACGATGTGATCGATCACTATGTCCATGCCGGACGATGGGAGCAGGAAGAATACGACCGCCGCGTGACCGACTGGGAAGTGGCGCGCGGTTTCGAACGAGCCTAATCATTACGGGAAAACATCATGACCATGATCCAGAATATCTCGCCCATCGACGGCTCGATTTATGCCGAGCGGGAGGCGATGTCGCTGGAGGCGGCGCGCGCCGCCGTTTCGAAGGCACGCAAGGCGCAAAAGGACTGGGCGCGGCGTCCGCTTGAGGACCGCGTTCAGCTGGTGCTGAAGGGCGTCGCCCGCCTCAATGAAATGGTGGCGGAGGTGGTGCCGGAACTGGCGCACATGATGGGCCGTCCGGTGCGTTACGGCGGCGAGTTCAAAGGCTTCAACGAGCGCTCCAACTATGTCGCCTCCATCGCCGCCGATGCGCTGGCGCCGCTCGTCATCGAGGAAAGCGGCAATTTCGAACGCCGCATCGAGCGCGAGGCGCATGGCGTGGTCTTCGTCATCGCGCCGTGGAACTATCCCTACATGACGGCGATCAACACTGTCGCGCCCGCTTTGATGGCCGGCAATACGGTGGTCATCAAACATGCGGCGCAGACGCTGCTGGTGGGCGAGCGCATGGTGCGGGCTTTCGTCGAGGCCGGTGTGCCTGACGATGTCTTCATCAATGTTTTCCTCGACCATGGCACGACCTCGGCACTGATTTCCGAGGGCCTGTTCAATTTCGTCAATTTCACCGGTTCGGTGGAAGGCGGTCGCGCCATCGAGCGCGCCGCGGCTGGCACCTTCACCGGCCTCGGGCTTGAACTCGGCGGCAAGGATCCTGGCTACGTGATGGAGGATGCCGATCTCGACGCCGCCGTCGATACGCTGATGGATGGCGCGACCTATAATTCCGGGCAATGCTGCTGCGGCATCGAGCGCATCTACGTCAATGAAAACCTCTATGACGCTTTTGTCGAGAAGTCCGTGGCGTGGGTGTCCAACTACAAGCTCGGCAATCCGCTGGAGCAGGAAACGACGCTCGGGCCGATGGCCAACAAGCGCTTCGCAAAGGTGGTGCGCGCGCAGGTCGCCGATGCGGTTGCCAAGGGCGCGAAGGCGCTGGTCGATTCGAAGCTTTTCCCTGCCGATGACGGCGAGAGCGCTTATGTTGCGCCGCAAGTGCTCGTCAATGTCGATCATTCGATGGAGTTCATGACCGAAGAAACCTTCGGCCCGGCCCTTGGCATCATGAAAGTGAAGAATGACGACGAAGCCATCGCGCTGATGAATGACAGCAAATACGGGCTGACCGCCTCGCTGTGGACGCAGGATGCCGCCCGGGCCGGGCGCATCGGCCGCGAAATCGAAACCGGAACCGTGTTCATGAACCGCGCGGATTATCTCGATCCCGCCCTTTGCTGGACCGGCGTGAAGGAAACCGGTCGTGGCGGCTCGCTCTCCGTCCTCGGTTTCCAGAACCTGACCCGCCCGAAATCCTACCATCTGAAGAAAGTCACGAAATGAATATCGTCGCCAACTGGAGCTATCCCACCGCCGTCAAGCTTGGCCGTGGCCGGATCAAGGAACTGGCGGAAGCCTGCAAGACGCTCGGCATCAGGAAGCCGCTTCTCGTGACGGATCGCGGCCTTGCCAATATGGCGATCACCGCGCATGCGCTCGATGTGCTGGAAGAGGCAGGCCTCGGCCGGGCGATCTTCGCCGATGTCGATCCGAACCCCAACGAGATCAACATGGAAGCCGGCGTGAAGGCCTATCGCGATGGCGGCCATGACGGTGTCGTTGCTTTCGGCGGGGGCTCTGGCCTTGATCTCGGCAAGACCATTGCCTTCATGGCTGGGCAGACACGCCCGGTTTGGGATTTCGAAGATGTCGGCGACTGGTGGACACGGGCGGATGCCGCCAAGATCGCGCCCATCGTCGCCGTGCCGACGACGGCGGGCACCGGTTCGGAAGTCGGCCGCGCCAGCGTCATCACCAATTCGCAGACCCATGTGAAGAAGATCATCTTCCATCCGAAGCTCTTGCCCGGCGTCGTCATCTGCGATCCGGAACTGACGGTCGGAATGCCGAAGGTCATCACGGCGGGCACGGGCATGGATGCCTTTGCCCATTGCCTCGAGGCCTATTCGTCGCCCTTCTATCACCCGATGAGCGCCGGTGTGGCGCTGGAGGGCCTGCGTCTTGTCAAGGAATTCCTGCCGCGCGCCTATAAGGACGGCACGGATATCGAGGCGCGCACCAATATGATGGCGGCGGCGGCGATGGGGGCGGTTGCCTTCCAGAAGGGTCTCGGCGCCATTCACTCGCTCTCGCACCCGATCGGCGCGGTCTACAACACCCATCACGGCATGACCAATGCCGTCGTCATGCCGGCGGTGCTGCGCTTCAACCGCCCCGCCATCGAAGACAAGATTGCCCGCGCGGCCGCCTATCTCGGCATTTCCGGCGGTTTCGACGGCTTCTATGACTATGTGCTGGAGCTTCGCAGGGAACTCGGCGTGCCGGAAAACCTGACCGCCATGGGCATCAAGCCCGATCGTATCGACGAACTGGCGGCGGAAGCGATCAAGGACCCGAGCTGCGGCGGTAATCCGGTGCCGATGACGCTGGAGAATACGAAGAAGTTGTTCGAGGACTGCTTTTAAGGGGTCGTTGTGGCAACCATGAGATTTTCATCATTTTCGCCATTGCTGGCAGTGGCGTTCTTAAGTCTGCCTTATGTGGCGCAGGCCGCTTCTTTTAAGGAGCTTTCCGGTCAGGGTTACAAAGTCGGAACCCTATCGAGCAACAAGGCGGGAATCCGGGGATGGAACTTGTCCAAGGGCTCCGACCGCTATTTCTGTGAGATGCGCGCGACTATGGCGTATTCCGGAAAGAATGGCATGGTATCCTTCACTAGCGCCGGCCGCATGATCACGCTTGATCGTGCAACAGTTGAGAAAAGCCTGGGCAGTTCCCTGAATTTGCCAAAGTACGAAGATCTCAAAGCCGGCCGCCTGCGCGCGGACGATGTCGGGTCCTGCCGAAAGCTGGCGTGATCAATCGGATGACAGAAGCCCGCGATTTATCGCGGGCTTTTTGTTGTCCCCAAAAACGATCTTAGTCTTTTATTAACCCTGTTCGTTAAGGTTATGGAAAGCACCATGAATTGCTTCGGTGCGTGAATGAGCATGAAACGGCTCTGACCAACAGGGGGTGTCATGTCAGTCATCACTTTCGCCAATACCAAGGGCGGTGCCGGAAAAACGACCGCCGTGCTGCTTCTGGCGACCGAACTCGCCCGCAGCGGCCACCGTGTGATGGTTCTGGATGCCGATCCGCAATTGTGGATTTCCCGCTGGCACGACTTGTCCGGCGAGATCGAAAATCTCTCGGTGATTTCGCATGTGACGATGGCTTCGCTTGAAGGCCATATTCGCGAGAATAAAACCAATACCGACTGTTTCATCATCGACCTGCCTGGGTCGAAAAGCCCTCTGCTGACCATGGCACTCGGTATTTCCGATCACGTGCTGATCCCGGTGCAGGGCTCAGCCATGGATGCGCGCGGCGCTGCCGAGGTTCTGGATCACATCGAATTCCTGAACCGCAAGATGGGCAAGGCTATCGCCCATTCCATCGTCCTGACACGGGTCAACGCCATGGTGGCGACGCGCTCCCTGCTGCTCGTCAAAATGCTGTTGGCGGAAAAGAACGTCTCGGTGCTCAATACGCCGATTGTCGAGAGAGCGGCCTATCGCGATATTTTCGACTATGGCGGCACGCTTCTCTGTCTCGATAAGGACAAGGTCAGCAATATCGACAAGGCGGTGGAGAACGCGAAAGCCTTCGCCACCGAAGTCGTCGGCCTGCTGCCGAAACGTCTTTTGCGGCTCGGCACGCAACCCGCGCGCCTTTTCACCCGCAAGGCTGCCTGAAACATTGATTTCGGTGTTCTATCCGTCTGCGGTCTTCATCACCGCAGACGGATGGTAATGCCTTGGACCATTGGCCGCCGTTGAGCTTGTCCGGGCATCAGTCGATGCTTTTCTGGGACGGTTTCATTATTCGCTTGATTTGGAAATGATCGTTTCCTATATTCCGGCCATGAGCGATATCAACCAGACCCATTCACCGGAACAGCGCCATCGCGGCAGGCCGCGCGAGTTTGACGTCGACCGTGCGCTCGATGGGGCGATCCGCGTTTTTTCGCGACGCGGTTATCATGCCACCTCCGTCGGTGATCTCACCGATGCGATGGAACTGGCGCAGGGCAGTCTTTACAAGGCTTTCAAGGACAAAAAGGCCATCTTCATCGCCACGATGGAACGCTACAGGATCGTGCAGACCGAGCGTTTCGAGGCGGCGGTGGCCGGTTTCGATACCGGTTATGAGCGCGTTAGGGCGGGCCTGATGTTCTATGCGGAACGGTCATATGGCGGTGTCGGCTCTGACGGATGTCTGGTGGTTGGTGCTGCTGCCGATCTGGCGGCTCTGGATGACGATATTGCAATCGTGGTCGAGCGGGCCGTGAAGGCGAGGGAGCGAATTGTCGCCCGCCTCGTTGCCGAAGGGCAGAAGGATGGTTCCGTGCGTTCGAAGGCCGATCCCGACGATCTCGCCCGGGCGATGCTGTGCATGATGTACGGCATGCGCGTGGTGGGAAAGACGGGGCGCAGCCTCAAAGACATGGTGGCCGTGGTGGATATCGCCATGAAGCTTGCCGATTGATTTTGTGACTATTTAGGAAACGATTGTTTCCATATTGGAGAAAATGATGACGACGCGTGTAATTGAAGGGGATGATGTCGAGGCAACATCCATTTCCCCGGCCTTGACGTTCCTCTTGGCGACAGCCTGCGGACTGATTGCCGCCAATCTTTATTATGGCCAGCCGCTGGCCGGCATCATTGGGGCGGAACTCGGTCTTTCTGCCGGTGCGACGGGGCTGATCGTGACCCTGACCCAGATCGGTTACGGTATCGGCCTGCTGTTTGTCGTGCCGCTCGGCGATCTCGTTGAAAACCGCAAGCTGGTGGTCGGTTCCGTCTCGATGGCGGTGCTTTCCCTTGTGGCAGCGGCATTCGCGCCGCATGCGGCCCCGTTTCTGATTGCGGCCTTTCTGGTCGGCGTCAGTTCCGTGGCGGTGCAGGTCATCGTTCCCTATGCCGCCCATATGGCGCCGCACGCCATTCGCGGCCGGGTGGTCGGCAATGTCATGAGCGGGCTGATGGCCGGCATCATGCTGGCGCGGCCGGTTTCCAGCCTGCTGTCGGAAGTGGTCTCCTGGCGGGGTGTGTTTCTGACCTCGGCGGCCGTCATGGCGCTTCTTGCCGTGGTGCTTTTCCGGCTTCTGCCCGCCCGTATGCCCGATGCGCGGCTGAGCTATGGGGCCTTGATGGCTTCGATGGGCCGGCTGGCGCTGCACACGCCGATCCTGCGGCGGCGGGCGATCTATCACGCCTTCCTGTTTGCGGCCTTCAGCCTGTTCTGGACCACGACGCCGCTTTATCTGAGCGGACCGCATTTCAATCTGAGCCAGGGTGAGATCGCGCTTTTCGCACTGGCCGGTGCGGCCGGCACCGTGGCCGCGCCGATTGCCGGGCGGATGGCTGATCGTGGCTGGACGCGTGCGGCCACCTTCTTTGCCCTGGTGGCTGTGGCGCTCTCTTTCGCCGTCACGCATGTTGCGCCCGAAGGCTCGCATCTGGCGCTCGCCATTCTGGTCGTCGCCGCCATCGTTCTGGATTTCGGCGTCACCACCAATCTGGTGCTTGGCCAGCGTGCCATCTTCACGCTCGGAGCGGAATTCCGCAGCCGCCTGAACGGCATCTATATGGCGACGTTCTTCATGGGCGGCGCAATCGGTTCCGCCGTCGGCGGCTGGGCCTATGCCGTCGGCGAATGGCAAGCCGCCTCGTGGATCGGCTTCGCCTTGCCGGTGGCAGCCCTGCTTTATTTCCTCACGGAAAAACGGGACTGAAACGCGATTAAATGAAAAAAGCCCGGCGGACCAAACCGCCGGGCTTTTTCTTTTTCTTTCGGTCGATCCTATTCCGCGAATTCGACCACCACGCCGGGGCGGACCATTTTCGCCAGTTCGGTCGCATCCCAGTTGGTCAGGCGGATACAGCCGTGGCTGTTGGTCTTGCCGATCTTCGAGGGTTCCGGCGTGCCGTGAATGCCATAGGTCGGCTTCGACAGGGCAATCCAGACGGTGCCGACGGGACCATTCGGACCCGGCGGAATCTGCAGGATCTTGTCGTTCTGGCCCTGCTTGAAGTTGATCTTCGGATTATAGGTATAGCCGGGATTGAGCGCGATGCGCTCCACCGTGTGCGTGCCGCTCGGCGAGGGCGTATCCGTGGAACCAATGGTGGCCGGATAGGCGGCGATGAGGTTGCCGTCCTGACCGTAAGCGAAGACCTGCTTGATGCCCTTATGTGCTACGATGCGGGCCACCTGTCCCTTTTTTGTCTCGCCCGGATTGACGACCTTGATGATGGTGCCGGGCACGGAGAAATCGATGCCGGGGTTGAGTTCCTTCAGATAGTTCTCATCCATGTGGAAGCGTTCGGCGAGCGCTTCCGAAGTCGAGGTGAAGGAGAGGGCAGGCAGTTGCGACTTCTCGGCATAGTCGTCCGGGATGGAGGCGACATAGGGGCCGGCGGCGTCGGCGGCGGTGATGGTGTAGTCGACAATAGGCATGCCGCCGGAAGCGCGCAGACGCTCCAGAATGTCATCGGAATTGTTGGGGTCGAGCTTCTCGCCGGTCATGTCCTGCCAGGCGGCAATCGCCTTGTTGACGTTGTCGCCCATCTTGCCGTCGATCACGCCGGGCGAGATGCCTTCACGGTCGAGGAATGTCTGGAGCGCGACGATTTCCTGGCGGGAACGGTTTACCGGCGTGGTAACAGGGGTGTGGCGCTCGATCAGATGCTCGGGTTGGGGAACGGCGGCGGTTGTGCTTTCCCCCGGCATCGGCTGGCCGAGCGGGCCGCTTTCCACCGCACCGGGTGCGGGAACGGAGCCGGTGTAGAAATTGTCGTCGGAACCATCGCCGCGATATTCGCGGTAGTCGCGCACGCTGCCATTGTCCTGATAACCGTAGTCGCGTTGCGGCTCACGATATTGGCCGCCGGGAGCGGGCGGATAATAGGTGGTGTCGCGCTGGCGCACCTGCTGCTGCCGTTGCTGATAGCCGGAAGGCATTTCGGTGGCCAGGAGATTGCCGTACTGGTCGTAAAACACCGTGCGTCCCATCGCATCGCGGCTGATGACGATATCCCCGCGTTCGGGCATGAAGTCGAGCACGCGACCATCAGGGGTCACCAGCATTGTCTGCTGATCGCCATAACGCTGCTGCGCGCCAGCCTGTAGCGGGGCGAAAACCGCCACTACCGCGACTGTCAGACCCAGAGCTGCGTTAAGAAACTGTTTCACGATTCTGCTATCCCTTGCTTCGTTCACCGATAAACACACCGCAATCTTGACCCTATTGTGAAAAAGGTGAATTCGCGGTTAATGCAATCTTAATTTCCGTCACGGTTAGTAGCGTTTCCGTGAAGCATGCGTTTTTAGGGTCACAGGGAGGTTATCTTGCGTTCGTTTCAGGCTGGCAGATCGCCACGCATTTTCCTCGATGAAACCTCCGTTTTCGATATCGGCGCCTGCGTCGTCGATGGTATCGACATTGCGCCCGGCCGCGCCATTCCCGACGATGGCGATGCGCGCATCGACCACTCGCTGGAAGGCTTTCTGTTCACCTGCGGCCCCGACCATATCCGCCATCCCGAACCGATCGATGGTGATGGCGAAGGGCGTCGATATCCGCTGCATGGATCCTTTTCCTCCCATCCCGCGACGATCATCGCGTTCGATGTTCACGAGTCCAATGCATTGGCGCGCGTCGAGGTTCCCGTGAAGCTTGCCGATGGCGGCACGGCACTTCTGGAACGGACATGGCGTATCGACGGGGAAAGCGGCGAAGTCAGCCTCGATGATAAGATCGTCAACACCTCGGCGCGGCCGATCCCGGTGTTTCTGATGTATCACATGAATATCGGCGCACGCCTCTTCGACGATGCCGTGCGGCTTGAAGGCGCGATGTTTGACGGTGGCGGCCACGGCTGGCGTTTCGGCGAAGAGCCGGGCACCGTTTTCTGCGTTCCCGCCGGTGATGACGAGTGGGCGTCGCTCGCGCTCGGACCGATTGCGGCTATCGGCGGGAAGACGCTGACCGTGCGTTTTCGCACGGAAACGCTGCCCTATCTGCAGATGTGGCGCAACCAGCAGGCGCCGGCCAATGTGCTCGGCATCGAGCCGGTATCGCATCGCTGGGTGGGGCGCAGGGAGCTTGAGGCGGCCGGCGAGTTCAATATTCTCCAGCCGGGCGAAAGCCGTTCCTTCGGCCTGCGCTTTTCCATCCTCTGAACTGTAGCGAATGACGGTGCGCCATCATTGACGCACGGGGTTTGACCGCTTACATCGGATGCGGATTTCAAGGGTGACAGCCAGCGGCGCGGACGCCGGTTTCAGCGGAGGCATGACATGGATATCAGGCGCATAGACGACGAATATTCGGTAACGGGACAGATCAGCGTCGCCGATCTCGACGAGATCAAGGCGCTCGGCTTCAAGTCGATCGTCTGCCACCGCCCTGACGGCGAAGAAGACGGCCAGCCGCTTTTCGCCGATATTGCCGAGCGTGCCGAACAGCTTGGCCTCACCATCATGCATGTTCCGGTTGGCCGTTACGGCGTCGATGCGGACGCCGTTACCGGAATGGTGGATGCACTGGACGAATTGCAGCGCCCGATGCTCGGCTATTGCCGTTCCGGCGCGCGCTCGACGGCGATTTACGAAAAGACCCATCACCTGCGCGGCTGATTTTCCGCGCATCATTCTATTTTAAATGCCAATCAACAGGAGTTTTCCATGACCATCAAGCGTATCGAGCCGGGCAAGCGCATGAGCGGCGCCGTCGTTCACGGCAACACCGTTTATCTGGCCGGCCAGGTTGGCGAAGGCACGAGCGTTACGGAACAGAGCAAGTCCGCTCTCGCTGAAGTCGACCGCCTGCTGGCCGCTGCCGGTTCGGACAAGTCGAAGATCCTGCAGACGATCATCTACCTCTCCGACATGTCCACCTTCGGCGAAATGAACGCCGTCTGGGAAGGCTGGATCGACCCGGCAAACCCGCCGGCCCGCGCCACCAGCGGCGCACCATTGGCAACGCCGGATTACAAGGTTGAGTTCATCGTGACCGCTGCTCTCTGAGCATCCGTCTGAGTTTTTAAGAAAGGGCCGGGTCGCGGAAAGCGGCCCGGCCTTTTTTGATGGGATGGGGCCAAAACCCTCCTCGTCATGCCGGGCTTGACCCGGCATCCAGCCACGGCGCGTCTGCGCCGTGAAGAGAGTCTTTCGCGATCAAGGACTTGATCGCGCTGGACCCCGGATCTAATCCGGGGTGACGGCGTGTAATGGCGACATGGCCACAAAATGCCAAGTAGAAGCAATTTCATGGTTTTTGAATCGCTTGCGTCCGTCACCTCACCGGCTAAGCAAGCGCCTTCTCAAATTGCTTCAACGTCGTAACCCGCTCCGCAAACCACAGCCGCGCCAGATCGCTCGCCGAGGCGAGATCGATACCCTCAGGATCGATGGAGGTGATTGCCCAGCGGCCAGTCTTTGCGCCGGCGAGAACGGCGAGCCGGGATGCTTCGCCCTTGATGGCATTGAGGCGGGTTGCTTCGCTTTCCGCCGCCGCCATCAGTTCGTTTGCGCCTGACAGATCGGTGCGTAGATCGGCCGGGGTGATGTTGCTGGCATTGCGGGCCGGGCCGCCATTGATCTGCACGCCTTCCGTCCGCAGCCGGTAAAGCCGCGTGTCGGGAAGGGAGAGATAAAGTTTCGCTTTGGGGTAGCGGGCAATGTAGCGCGCGATGGCGAGCGGCACTTCATCCGGGCCGATTTGTTCCGCCCTGCCCACCAGTGTCAGACGCGGCAGCGTCAGCGCGTCACCCTTGCCGAAGGGGGCGAGCGTTAGCGAGATGCGCGCGTCCGCCTCCATGTTGCGGGCGTGCAGCGTCAGCCCCGCCGCGAAGAAGAACGGCTTGCCGTCCGGCTCGATGCCGATATTGGTGGCGGTCGTATAGGGATAACCGCTGACGGGATCGAGGGTCGCAAGCGCTGCCGTGCGGGATGTGTGCAGCACATCGCGGGCCACGCGCACGGCCTCGAAAGGCGCACCGGCCGAGGGCTCGATCTTTGCGCCGCGCGGGGTGATGACGGGAGAGGCTGCATCCGGCATGTCGTTTCCTAAGCTGTAAGTTTCAGTCAGGATTTACACCATGCCGGAGCCGTGTCCATGCGTAATATCAGCTTCCAGTCCTGATCTGCGTCAGGGTGCGCGTCGGCGTGATCGCTTCGGCATCCAGCTTCACCTCGATGATGGCCGGCTTGCCGCTGGCCCGCGCCCGTTCGAAGGCGGCGGCGAAGTCTTCGGTCCTTTCCACCGTTTCGCCGTGGCCGCCATAGGCTTTGGCAAAGGCGTTGAAATCCGGATTGACGAGGTCGGTGCCGCTGACACGGCCGGGATATTCCCGCTCCTGATGCATGCGGATCGTGCCGTAGGTGCCGTTATTGACCAGTACGGTGATGATCGGCAGGCCGTACCGCACGGCGGTGATGAATTCCTGCCCATGCATCATGAAACAGCCGTCACCGGCAAAGCAGATCACCTCACGCTCGGGGAACAGATGCTTGGCCGCGACCGCCGCCGGCAGGCCATAACCCATCGAGCCTGATGTCGGGGCCGATTGCGTATTGAAGCGACGGAAGCGGTGGAAGCGATGGACCCAGGTGGCATAGTTGCCCGCGCCATTGGTGAAGATCGCATCCTCGGGCACATTGGCCTCGATCCAGTCCATGATCGGACCCATCTGCACAGCGCCGGGGCCGGTCTTCGGCGGGGTGGACCAGTTGAGATAGGCCGCATGCATCGCGGCGGTGCGATCCGCCCATGCATTTGCGGAAAGCGTAAGCGAGGAGAGGGCGGCAACGAAGTCATCCGGTGCGGCGCATATCGCCAGATCCGGTCGATAGACGCGGCCAAGCTCTTCGGCTTCCGGATAAATATGGATGAGTTTCTGCGACGGGTATGGGATGTCGAGCAGCGTATAACCGGAAGACGGCATTTCGGAGAGGCGGCCGCCGAGCAGCACCACGAGATCGGCCTCCTTGATCTCCTTGGCCAGCGCCGGGTTAATGCCGATGCCGACATCGCCCGCATAGGAGGGGCTCAGATGATCGAACAGCATCTGGCGGCGGAAGGAACAGCCGACAGGCAGCTTGTTGTTTTCCGCAAAAGCCTTGAAGCCTGCGACGCTTTCCTCGGACCAGCGGGTGCCGCCGATGATGAAGACCGGGCGCTTCGCCTCGCCAAGCATTTTTGCGAAGGCGGCGATCTGTGACAGGCCGGGATGCGCTTCGACCGGAGTATAGGGCTTTGCCTCGGGCGCTTCGACCTCTTCCACCAGCATGTCTTCGGGCAGCGTCAGCACCACCGGGCCGGGGCGGCCGGAGGTGGCGACGGCGAAGGCGCGGGTGACGAATTCAGGGATGCGGCGCGCATCGTCGATCTCGCCCACCCATTTGGCGAATTCGGTGAAGGCGCGGCGATATTCCACTTCCTGAAAGGCCTCGCGCTCACGCGCTTCGCGCTGCACCTGGCCGATGAAGAGGATCATCGGAATGGAATCCTGCCGCGCAATGTGCAGGCCCGCCGAGGCGTTCGTGGCGCCCGGTCCGCGGGTCACCATGCAGATGCCGGGTTCGCCGGTCAGCCGGCCCCAGGTGTCGGCCATCATGGCGGCGCCGCCTTCCTGGCGGCAGACCACGGTTTCGATGCCGCTTTCATAAAGCGCATCCAGCACGGCGAGATAGCTTTCGCCCGGAACGCAGGAAACGCGGGAGACGCCATTGGCCTTCAGCGCTTCGACGATCAACTGTCCGCCTGTTCTCTTCATGGCGTCGTGGTCCTTTCGATGTTTTCCAGTTCGGCCAGCACCTGCGCCTGATGTTCGCCGAGCTTCGGGCTTGGGCGTTCATAGCGCAGCGGCGTTTGCGACATGATAATGGGTGTACGGACACCGGGAATGACGGTGCCGTCTTCCGCCTCCAGATCGACGCGAAGGCCGCGGGCCTTCACCTGCGGATCGGCGAACATTTCCTCGATGGAGTTGATCGGCCCGGCGGGGACGGCATTCTTTTCGCAGGCGGTCAGAAGATCGCGCTTCTGCCATTTCAGCGTTTCGGTGGAAACGATCTGCCGGACTTCCGCTTTGTGGGCCACGCGGGCCTTGTTCGTCGCGTAACGTTCGTCATCGGCAATCGCGCCGATGCCGAGAATGGCGCAAAGGCGGCGGAACTGACCGTCATTGCCGACCGCGAGGATCAGGAAACCGTCGGCCGTCGGCACCACCTCATAGGGGGAAATATTCGGATGGGCGTTGCCGAGCCGGACGGGAGGCTTGCCGGAAATCAGGTAATTCATGTTCTGGTTGGCGAGTACGGCCGATTGCACATCGAGAAGCGCCATGTCGATATGCTGGCCTTCGCCGGTGCGGATGGCGTGGATCAACGCCGCCTGAATGGCCGACACGGAATAGATGCCGGTGAAAATATCGGCAACCGCCACGCCCGCCTTCATCGGCTGGCCATCCGCTTCGCCCGTTATCGACATGAAGCCGGACATGCCCTGCACGATATAATCGTATCCGGCGAGATCGGCATAAGGCCCGGTCTGGCCGAAGCCGGTGATTGAGCAATAGATCAGCTTCGGATTGAGCGCCTTCAGGCTCTCGTAATCGAGGCCATATTTGGCAAGCCCGCCGCGCTTGAAATTTTCGATGACGACATCGGCGGTGCGCACCAGCCGGCGCACCAGCTCACAGCCTTCCGGTGTCTTCAGATCGGCGACGATGGAGCGCTTGCCGCGATTGGTGGCGTGGTAATAGGCGGCGGAGAGGTTTTCCCCATCGTCGCTTTCGACGAAAGGCGGTCCCCATGCGCGGGTATCGTCGCCGCCCTCGGGGTTTTCCACCTTGATGACGTCGGCACCCATATCGGCCAGCATCTGCCCTGCCCAGGGACCGGCCAGAACACGCGCCAGCTCGATGACGCGAATGCCTGATAGCGGCGGTTTCCTGTTCGGCATGTCGGTCATCGGTCCCCCGGTATCTTGTGTCTGCCGGTTTATAGACCGCCGTTTGCCGCGTCGCATGTGATTTTATCTCATGGACTTATTCCGTTTCGGCAAAGGCCCCTCAATCGCCGACGACGCGGCCGCACCAGGCGGCGAAATCCGCCGCGACGGGTTGCCAGCCGATTTCGTTCAAGGTCTCGTGCCGCATGCCCTTGTAGATCGTGTGCTCGACATGGCTGAAACCCGCTGCACGGAAGCGTTCGGCAAGCCAGACGATCTCCTTGCCGTCATTGGTGGCTTTGTCCTGATCGCCGCTGACGAGGAGAAGCGGCAAATTCTTGGGCAGGCGCTCGATGAGTTTCGGTGCGCGATAGGAGAGTTCGAAGACATCCTGCCACAGGGAAACGCTCGCCTCGAACTGGCAGAGCGGGTCTTCCACATAGGCGTCCACCGCCGCCCTGTCGTGGCTCAGCCAGTCGGCATGGGTGCGCCTTTCCGGCATTTTCGCATTCCACACGCGGAAGGTTGCCTTCGGCAGAATGGCGCTCGGCACATCCGAGCCTTTCAGCATTTTTTCCAGCCGCAGCAGAACCTGTGCCAAACGGCCCATGAGGCCGGGATTGAGATTGGAATTCCAGATGGACAGGCCATCGAAGGCATCCGGATGGCTGACGGCGGTGTTGAGCGCCACGAGGCCGCCCATGGAATGGCCGAACAGGATCGTGGCCAGGCCGGGATGCCTTTCGCCGACCATCCGGCGCATCGCCATGACATCGGCAACGACCTTTTCCGCACCGTCCTTCCAGCCAAAACGGCCGAGAGGCGCATCCGCCGCTCTCGTGCGGCCATGGCCGCGATGGTCGTGGGCATAGACTTCGAAACCCTGCTTCGACATCACATCCGCGAGCCGGCGATAACGGCCCGCGTGGTCAACCAGCCCGTGGCAGATCATCAGCACGCCGCGCGCCGTGGCAAGAGCGGAGGGCTGGTGGCGAAAGGCGATGGATGCGCCGGAGGGGGCTTCCAGCCTCTGAATACGGCTGAAGGCCAAGTCGTCGGTCGTTTCATTCATGATCGCGCCTGTCCCTGCCATAACATCCCTTGTCATAATCATGGGGTCATAATCGTGCCAGAGGTTGCCCCAAGGTCCTATTTACCCTACATAGCGGCAAATTTCCCGATACGTACTCTTAAAAATCCGATGTGGAGCATTCGCTACAATGGCACGTCAATTCATCTATCACATGGCCGGGCTGAACAAGGCCTACGGTGCGAAGAAGGTTCTGGAGAACGTTCATCTCTCCTTCTACCCCGACGCCAAGATCGGTATCCTCGGCCCTAACGGCGCCGGTAAGTCGACTGTTCTGAAAATCATGGCCGGCCTCGACAAGGAATATACCGGCGAGGCCTGGCTGGCAGAAGGCGCGACCCTCGGTTATCTCGAGCAGGAGCCGAAGCTCGACGAAAACAAGACCGTGATGGAAAACGTCATGGAAGGTGTGGCGAGCAAGACGGCCATCGTCGACCGCTACAACGAATTGATGATGAACTATTCCGACGAAACGGCGGATGAGGGCGCGAAGCTTCAGGACATCATCGACAGCCAGAATCTCTGGGACCTCGAAAACCAGGTCGAAATGGCCATGGACGCGCTGCGTTGCCCGCCCGGCGACTCGGCTGTAACCGGTCTTTCGGGTGGTGAACGCCGCCGTGTTGCACTCTGCCGTCTGCTGCTGTCGCAGCCGGACCTGCTGTTGCTCGACGAACCGACCAACCACCTCGATGCGGAAACCATTGCGTGGCTTGAAAAGCACCTGCGCGACTATCCCGGCGCCGTGATGATGATCACCCACGACCGCTACTTCCTCGACAACGTCACGGGCTGGATTCTCGAGCTCGACCGTGGCCGCGGCATTCCTTACGAAGGCAACTATTCCGCTTACCTGCAGGCGAAAGCCAAGCGCATGCAGCAGGAAGCCCGCGAAGACGCCTCGCGCCAGAAGGCCATCAGCCGCGAAAGCGAGTGGATCGCCTCCAGCCCCAAGGCACGCCAGACGAAATCCAAGGCACGTATCAAGGCCTATGACGAGCTGGTGGAAGCAGCGGAAAACCGTCGTCCCGGTGATGCGCAGATCGTCATTCCGGTTGCCGAGCGTCTCGGCCGCGTTGTCATCGAAGCCGACAATCTGACGAAGTCCTATGGCGACCGCGTGCTGATCGAAAACCTGTCCTTCAAGCTGCCGCCCGGCGGCATTGTCGGCGTCATCGGTCCGAACGGTGCCGGTAAGTCCACGCTGTTCAAGATGATCACCGGTCAGGAAAAGCCGGATAGCGGTTCGGTGACTGTCGGTGAGACGGTTCAGCTCGGTTATGTCGACCAGAGCCGCGATACGCTGGCGGGTGACAAGACCGTCTGGGAGGAAATCTCCGGCGGCAACGACATCATCAAGCTCGGCAAGTTTGAAGTGAACTCGCGCGCCTATTGCGGCGCTTTCAACTTCAAGGGCGGCGATCAACAGCAGAAGGTCGGCAATCTCTCGGGTGGTCAGCGTAACCGCGTTCACCTCGCCAAGATGCTGAAGGCCGGCGGCAACGTTCTGCTGCTCGACGAACCGACCAACGACCTTGATACCGAAACGCTGGCCGCGCTCGAAGAAGCGCTGGAAGCCTTCGCCGGCTGCGCCGTTATCATCAGCCACGACCGTATGTTCCTCGACCGCCTGGCCACCCACATCCTCGCTTTCGAGGGTGACAGCCATGTGGAATGGTTCGAAGGCAACTTCGAAGACTACGAAAAGGACAAGGTCCGCCGCCTCGGCCCGGAAAGCATCAAGCCCGGCCGGGTGAGCTACAAGCGCCTGACGCGCTGATCCTTTTCCGGATCTCTTCAGAAAGGCCCGCCGCAAAGCGGGCCTTTTTCCATGTAATAAGTTGACATGATCGCCTCACGGAACACTTTGCGCTTGCATCGAGCACCACGTCGACATAAAGATATCTTTATATCTTGATTAGCTTGCGAGGCGCGGCAGAGTGGCGTTCGGTCTGGACAAATTGGTGGATCTTCTGAAGGCGGCGGGTGAGCCCACGCGCTTTCGCTTGCTGGCGCTTTTGGCGGCTGGCGATCTGACGGTTACCGATCTTACCGAAATTCTCGGCCAGTCGCAGCCGCGCATCTCCCGTCACCTTAAGCTTCTCACGGAAGAGGGGCTGATCGAGCGTTATCAGGAGGGCGCCTGGGCCTATTTCCGCTTGCGGCAGGATGGTGAGCCCGCCATTGTTGTCCGGCAGCTGCTTGGCGCCGCGTCGCCGTCTGACGCGGTTCTCCAGCGTGACAGCGAGCGGCTTGCCACCGTCAAGCGGGTACGGGCGGAGCGGGCACAGGATTATTTCAGCCGCAACGCCTCCGCCTGGGATGAGTTGCGCCGCCTGCATGTCAGCGACGAGGCCGTGGAAGGCGCGCTTCTGAAGCTGGTGGGCACCACGCCGGTCGATTCGCTGCTCGACCTCGGCACGGGTACCGGCCGCATCCTGCAGCTTCTGAGCGGTATTTATCGCCGCGCGATCGGCGTCGATGCCAGCCGTGACATGCTCTCGGTGGCGCGTGCCAATCTCGACAAGGCGGGCGTGGTCAATGCATCCGTGCGCCATGGCGATATTCTCAACCTGCCGCTGGAAGGCCAGGATTTCGATCTGATCGTCATCCATCAGGTTCTGCATTTCCTCGACCAGCCGGAGATTGCGCTTTCCGAAGCCGCGCGCATGTTGCGCCCCGGCGGGCGGCTGATCGTTATCGATCTTGCGCCGCATTCCTTCGAATATCTGCGCGACGAGCATGCGCATGTGCGGCTGGGTTTCTCGCATCCGCTGATGGAAGAATGGCTGAAGAAGGCCGGGCTTTCTCTGGAGCGCGCCGTCGATCTTCATTCTGAAAAAGCGTCCGACGAAGCTCTGGACGTGACGATATGGGTTGCCCGTGACCAGCGGCTGCTGATGGCAGACGATGTGGTGCAAGAGGCCGTTTTACTTGCTGCCGGGAGGGCATGATATGTTGAGGTCGGAAACCGCGCGCCAAAATGGCGATATCCGGTTGTCTTTCGAGTTTTTCCCGCCCAAGAATCCCGAGATGGAAACCCAGCTCTGGGAAACGGTTGCCGAGCTGAAGAAATGGAACCCGGATTTCGTGTCCGTCACCTATGGCGCTGGCGGTTCCACCAAGGCGCCGACGCTGGATGCGGTGCGCCGCATGATCGGCGACAGCCATCTGGCGACTGCCGCGCATCTGACCTGCGTGGATGCCAGCCGTGAGGACGTGCATCAGGTCATTGAAGAGTTTCGCAATGCCGGCGTTCGTCATTTCGTGGCGCTGCGCGGCGATCCCTCCACTGGCATCGGCACGGCCTACAAGCCGCATCCGGAAGGGTATGAGAACGCCGCCGCTCTGGTGAAGGGGCTGCGTGAAATTGCCGATTTCGAGATTTCCGTGTCGGCCTATCCGGAAAAACACCCGGAAAGCGCAAGCGAAGCGGTCGATATCGATATGCTGAAGCGCAAGGCTGATAATGGCGCGACGCGGGCGCTGACGCAGTTCTTCTTCGATAATGACGTGTTCGAACGCTATATGGAGCGGGTGACGGCTGCGGGCATCACCATTCCAGTGGTTCCGGGCATCATGCCGATCCAGAACCTCACCCAGCTCAAGCGTTTCGCCGGTCGCTGCGGCACCAGCATTCCCGGTTTTCTGGATGAGCGTTTCGAAGGTTATGACGACGATCTGGAAGGTCGCGCCCGCGTTGCCGCGGAGGTTGCCGCCGAGCAGATCGCCGATCTGCAGCGGCGTGGCGTCAATGAATTCCATCTCTACACCATGAACCGCGCGCCGCTGGTTGATGCGGTGCTTGAAAATCTCGGGCTGGAGCGTCTGCGCCGCAGCGCCGCCTGATTTTACCAGAGCAGATTACCGACATGAAAAAAGCGCAGGTCCCTCAGGGCCTGCGCTTTTTAAACTCGTGTCATCTACGGTTCTTATCTGCGTTTGGTCTTCACGTCTCGTCAGATGAAAAGCATCATCGCTACGAACAAAAACGCCAAACCGACTGCCAAGGCATTGAGAGATTTTGTAAGTCCCATGGGTGCCTCCTCTTGTTGACAGGTTCGATAATATGACCGTTTTGTGGCAGTTGAAAAGCGGTTTTTGTGATGCAGTGCAGCACGTCTTCAGACGGCATAAAAAAGAAATTTCTGTAATTATTTGAAAATAAAAGATTATTTTCTTATCACGCAGTGCTTCATATGTTTAAAAAAAGTAAATGACCGGGGTGTTATCCCCAGTCATCAGGTCGAGATTAACGCTTTATGCCTTGATTCCGTCCGACAGATTAAGGGCCGGAAGGCGCCGTTAAGATTGCTTAAAGCGCCTGCAGAAGTGCGGTCGAAGGCCAGCCATCGGCGGGCATTCCGAGACGCTGCTGCTCCTTCTGGATGGCGACGCGGGTGCCGGAACCGAGAATGCCATCCACCTTGCCGACATTGTGTCCGCGCGCTTCAAGCTTGGTCTGAAGCTCCTTCATGGTCGCATCATCGAAACCGGGCTCCGGGTTGCCCTTGTTGTAGACGGGAGAGCCCATGAGGCGGGTGGCGAAATAGGCGGCCGAGGTCGTGTAGATGAACGACTGGTTCCATTCCAGATAGATGTTGAAGTTCGGATAGGTGATGAAGGTCGGTCCCTTGCGTCCCTGCGGCATGATGAGGGCTGCGGGCAGGGTGGCGAAGTTTCTGTTGCCGTCGCGCGGGGTCACGCCCAGTGCGAACCAGCCACCCGCGGTCAGCGGACCGCCGAGGCCGGATTTTTCCCAGGGCAGGTTTTCCGGCAGCGAGACTTCCTGAATCCAGGGTTCGCCCTTCTTGAAACCGAGATGCTGGATGAACTTCGCAGCCGTCAGGATCGCATCCGGGGCGCTGCTCTTGACGTTGATGTGGCCGTCGCCATCGCCGTCGACGCCGAAGGCGATGATGTCCTTGGGCAGCATCTGCACCTGGCCGATTTCACCGGCCCATGCGCCGGTATTGGCGGCGGGATCGAGATCGCCGTGCTGGACCATTTCGATCAGCGCCAACAGTTGCGGGCGGAAGAGTTCCGGGCGGCGGCAATCATGCGAGAGGGTCACCAGCGCGTTGCGGGTGTTGAAATCGCCCTGAACGGCGCCGAAATCCGTCTCCATGGCCCAGAAGGCGGCGATGACGCCGGCCGGAACACCGAATTCGTTTTCGGCGCGGGCGAAGGTGGAGGAGAGTTCCTGAAGTTTCTTGCGGCCGATATCCAGACGGGCCTGGCTGACGGTCCGCTGGGAGAATTCCAGGAAGGTCTGACGGAAGACGCCCTGCGCACGGTCACGCGAGAGCACCTTCGGGTCGATCTGCGCGCCGGCAAGCGCCTTCTGGATCGCATCGGCCGGAATGCCCTTGGCAAGTGCGTCGGCTTTCACGCCTTCGAGAAATGCACCGAGATCGCCGCCGCAGGCAACCTGCTTGGGATCGTCGGGCGCGGCCACTGGCGGTGTGGCGAGGGCGGAGCCGGTGGAAAGAAACGACAAAGCGGCGGCAAAAACGATGCTGCGCGACCGGAACGTGGGCATGGGAATTTCCTCGATAGGTTGTTAGCCCGCTTTACCCATATGTTTGCGACAAAAAAACGGACCGAATGATCTGACGTTGCAGAACAACGCCGATTTTTCAAAAGTGTTGCTTCTTGGCCGTGTTATTTGGCGGAAGCAATCCATTTCCGCCAGTTTTTCTCCGTTCCGGCAAAGACATTGATGTCGGTCGGACCCTTCACGCCGGGCACGACGCCGGTTGCAGTATATTGCCAGAAGGCCCATTTGCGGTCTTCGTAAATCTTGGCCGGATGGGCGGCGACGGAGCGGACCCAGAAGTGGTAATCCTTGAACTGGCCGACGAGATTGTCGCGGTGAAAGTCGACCGAGGTATAGATGATCGGACGCTTGCCATAGTGGGCTTCGATGCGGTCGAGGAAACGCTGCATCTCGGCGCGAACGATGCCGGGCGCCGGGCGTGTCTTGCAGGTGGGCGAGGCCGGGTTCCATTCCACGTCGAGAACCGGGGGAAGGGTGACGGCCTCTTTCGGCACGTTGCGAATGAACCAGTCGGCCTGGGCGTCTGCTGTCGAACAGAAATAATAGAAGTGGTAGGGCGCGTGCAGAACATCTGCCGCCGCCGCGCTGCGCCAATGGTCGCCGAATTTCGGATCGATGCGGTCCGACCCTTCCGTCGCCTTGATGAAGACGAAGGAGACACCGGATTTGCGCACGGTTTGCCAGTCGACATCGCCATTCCATTTGGACACGTCGATGCCGTGTACCTCATGGCGGTGCGGGTTGTTCGCGCCGAAATCCTGCGGATCGGTATCGGAAAATTTCGGCCTGGAAACGGATGCGGTTTCCAGCAGGTCATAGCTGGTGGAGGTGCAGCCGCCGATCAACAGCAAAGCCGACAATAGTGCCGATAAACGCAGCCGCATTGAAACCCTGATGAAAGTGTTGCCCATCCCGCGGCCGCAAAACGGCGCGCCGTATCTCCCGATTTACGCATAACATGGTAAACAAGCGGTTATGGCAAGGGGCAAGGTGCTTTTTTGCATCTCGCAAGCCGCTGGATTTGAAGCGATTTGCGATTTTTACTGCTGAAACCTTGCCGGGCGGAGCCTTGAAGGCAACGCCACAGGCGCGCAGGCGGGTTTCGCAATCCGCCGGGAATCAGGCGTCGGCCAGGATGCGGTGGATTTTCGGCTGCTGCGCTTCGGCAACCGGAAGCGTGATGACAGCCCGCCAGGCGTAACCCCGGGCGATTTCCTCGAATTCGAGATTACCGTCGAAACGGCCGGCCATATTGGCCAGAACATAGCGGAGATTGGCGCGGGGCGTGACGTGGAAACGGGTAAGCCAGGCTTGCAGAAGGGTGCGGAACCACTTCGGCAATTGTTCCTGCTGGCCGAAATCGACGATATGCAGCGAGCCGCCGGGTTTCAGCGCCGTAAGCGCCTGTTCGATCGCCTTTTCCCAGTCCGGTATCATCGACAGCGCATAGGGGATCATGACGCGGTCGAAGCCGTCGGGCTGGCCGAATTCGGAGGCGCGAAAAGCGGTGGCGTCGGCCACGCGCAGAATGGGGCGTTCCGCCTTGCCGGCGAAATTTTCGGCTGCGGTCAGCAGCATTTCGGCGGAAATGTCGAGGCCGAACAGTCTCGCCTGCGGAAATTTGCGGCTGGCCAGCAGCAGGTTGCGGCCGGTGCCGCAGCCGACTTCCAACAGCGTGCCGCCCTTCGGCACATCGAGGCCGGAAATGGTCCGGTCACGGCCGAGAAGGTAATATTTGCGGGTGATATCGTAGATATGCCGCTGGTGGCGATACATGCGGTCCATCAGGCTCGCGTGCGCGCTATCTGCAAGGCCCACATTCTCGCCGATGGTTTTCATGCCATAGCCCTCTGGTAGATATGGAAGCCGCCGTAGATGGCCGAGCGGTCCATGGCGTTGAGCTCATTGGAGCGCTCTTCGAGATAGACCCACTGGTTGCGGATATCGGGCGAAAGCCGGCCTTCGATGACGCTCTTTTCAGCCGCAGTGCGGAAGATGACGCGCGCGCCGGATGCGGCCGTGCGGCTGATCTGCGACCACAATTCGTTGAGCTGCGTGTCCGTCATCCAGTCCTGCGCATCGAGGAGGATATAACGGTCGACAGCGCTTGCAGGCTTTCTGGAGAGAAGCTCGGTATAGGTGGCGTGGTGCACCGCAACGCGGGCGGTGTTGTTGCGGATCGTCTCGTAATATTCCGGCTTGAGATAGGCGGGCAGCGCGCCCTCATGCGGTTCGGGATAACGGCGCGCAAAGGCCTGCCAGGCGAAATAATTGTCGCTGAGCGGGAAGTTGCAGGCGAGCTTTTCCAGCCGCTCCTTCAGCACGGATGCAACCGTGCCATTGGCGGAAAGGCTGGCCAGCTCGTCATATTGCCGAGGCGGAATGCCGAGGCCGAAGAGCGAGCTTTTGCGCTTCGTCAGCCAGCGCACCACCGGCTTGTCGAACAGCGGCGCCACCTTGCTGTCGAAAAACTGGCGCTGTTCGTCCAGCGTGCGGGTCTTGGCCATTTCGGTGAGCTTCACGCCGTGCAGCCGGGCCATGAGATGGCCGGCGCCGATGAAGCGGC
Source organism: Agrobacterium leguminum (assembly GCF_005144435.2). Taxonomy (NCBI): domain Bacteria; kingdom Pseudomonadati; phylum Pseudomonadota; class Alphaproteobacteria; order Hyphomicrobiales; family Rhizobiaceae; genus Agrobacterium; species Agrobacterium leguminum. The sequence goes on along the minus strand of NZ_CP120211.1, from coordinate 1,808,733 downwards.
CGAGCAGGCCGGTGCGATAGATATTTCTGTCGAAGACAGAGATGCGGCGGCGGCCGGAAAGGGTGCGCTTCGACCAGTAAGCCTTGGTCGTGGCGTCGAGATGCTCGGCGATGAAGCGGTCGTAACCGTGGCTGTTGCTGCGCGTATTGGCGCGGCCGAAGTGGCGCACCACGTCCTGATGGGCGGGCAGATGGCGGAAGGCGGCGAGCTTCAGCTTGTTCAGCGCGATGTGGTGCGGGTTGAGGTCCACGACATCGATGCTGGCCGGATTGCGGGAGAGATAGGCCAGCATGTTGCAGCCGCCCGAGCCGATGGTGACGATGCGATGACCTTCGCCAAGCTCCATCGCTTCCATGTCGATTTCCGGGTCTTCCCATATCTGCGGATAGACGAGGCCGGAAAAGAGGACGCCGAAGAAGCGCTCGGACAGACCGCTTTTGGAGAGTGCCTTGTGCTGGAGCAATGCGGACTTCAGTTTCGTGTTCTTGCTGAAGCCGGTCTTGGGTGCCGCACTCGTCATATGTTCACCTCTCAGTCGATTGAGAGGCGTCTACAGCCGTGACACTACAATTTGATGACAGGGGCTGTGGGCAAAGGCGGGGAATAGGGCAGACGCTGGAAAACCGGCCTGCGCCGCCCAATCACGATGACGAAATGAAAACACCCGGCGGCTTAAGAAAAGCCGCGCGGTTGCATTCGCATAACAGAGCCGGAGGCCATCACTTGCGCAGAACGTGCAGCATGCCCTTGCGCTTGGCGTCGTAATAATAACCGCGCGCGTAAAGCCTGACCGCGTTGTCGCGGTCGTTGCCCGCCACAACCCATGCGCCGCGCAGATATTTGACGGCGTATTTGAGGTTGGTTTCGGCATCGAACAGGCCGGAGGCGGGGCCATCGAAGCCCATGGAGCGGGCCGTGGCGTGCCGGATCTGCATCAGGCCGAAATTGCCGCTGCTATAGGCACCGGGATTATACATGCTTTCGCGCCGCACCACGCGGTGAACCAGATCTTCCGGCACATCATACATGGTGGCGTATTTGGTAATAAGGCCGCTCAGCTTTTCGCGTCCGGCCGGTGCGGAATTGAGCGGCGCCGTCATCGATTCGTTCTGACGGATGGCGGTAAGCGCGGCGTTGGTCGGGCCGGCGGCATAGGCCAGAACCGTACTGTCCGGCTTCGGCAGCGGAATGACTTTGCGTTCCGCAGTCAGCTCGGTGCCGATGGAGGGCGAGCCGGGCGGCGGCGGTGCGGGCGGGAAGCTGCCCTTGACGGCAACCACCTGCGGCAGATCGGCGGCGGCATTGTGGGCAGCCGGCTTGGCCGCCATGTCAGCCGTTTCGATGGCTGCGGCCGCCGCAGTGGCGCTTGTCGGTGCGAGTGCCGTGGCCGTGGTCGGCGCAGATGTCGTCACACTCGCTTGGGCGACTTCGTTCTGCTGCGGTTGCATCTGGGCGGCGATGGCTGCGGCTGCAGCAATTTCAGAAGCCGGCGGCAGCGCCACGCGTCCGCCCTTGACGGCGACGGCGGTGGGAAGTGCTGCAGGCTGGGAAGGGGGTGCGGTTTCGGCGGTCTGCACCGTTGTTGCTGCTACCGGGGTCGCGCCCGCTGCTGCTTCGGCCGTTGCCGGCTGCGCGGATGTTTGCGCTGGAGTGGTCGCGGGATTGACTGTTGCGATCTTCGGGCCGTTCGGCCCTTCCTTTGCGGTATATTCGACGCTGGTGCATGCGCTCAATGCCAGTGCCAGACCCACGGTGGAAGACAGAAGAAGTGCACTTCTTCCGCGGAATTTTCCCGAATTTCGCATGTTGCCGCCTTCGTTATGCCTGTCTTTCGATACCCCCGCGTCGAGCGAAGCAGGCAGTGTCCCGTCGAGCCTTCATTAACCTATTGTAAGGATAGCGGCAAGCCGGGACGTTTCTCCCCGGCTTTCGGGCGGTTTTTCAGGCCGCGATGCGCCTGTATCCGGCGCTGACGGCGCGGCCGGAAATGAAGTGGGTGCGGTATTTCGGCCGGATTTTTTTATCGCCCGACATGCGGCGCACCATCGCCAGAGTAGGCCCGGCAAACAGCGCCTGCGCGGTCAGAATCACCAGCGCCAGAAGCAGGATGGCGGCCTGCGCCACGGCGAGCGTTTCAATTGCATTGCCGGAGGCGGACACGAATTGCGGCAGCAACGCCAGAAAGAAAGCGAAGTAGCGCGGGCGCAGGGCGGCAATCGCGTAACAATCGCGGAAAATGCCGCTCCAGGATTTGCCCGGCAGGTTGTCATTATCGGCATTGGCCGCCTGTGCGGCAGGCGTGGCGAAGGTCCACAGGAGGAACAGCATCAGCCAGCCGATGCCGGCCCATTGCACGATTTCCACGAAGGATTGCGGCAGCCAGGCGAGACCGGCCACCGGAATGGCGGAAATCGTCATGGCCGTGACGATGCCGAGCGCGCCGCCGATGACGGAGGCGAAGACCGTCTTTTTGCCGCGAATGGCGGCATAGGAGGCGACAGAGAATACAAGGGGAGAGGGGAGTGCGAACACAACGGCACATGCTGCACAAAAAATCAGCCAGGCCTGTCCAGACATTCTCTTCCTCCTTGCCCTCCCTGTCGCCGTATTATTTTAGCCTATCGTAAAATCAGGCCGCTGTGAACGGCTGACCGACGTGTTCCATCACTTCGGTAAACCATTTTGCAGAGAGGTCGAAATGCTTTCCGCCCTTGATACGCGGAAACTCGATGGTCCGCAATTTGCCATTCTGGTCTTCGTCATGGCCGGTGACGCCGGAGACCTTGTTGAGCGCGCTTTCGACGGCGAGATCGACCATGCCCTGAATGAGGCGCAGGTCGTCGCCATTGGCGGCGGCGGAGCGGGCGAAATAGCCAGATTTCTGCACCATGGAGCGTTCCGCACCGATGAGGCTGGCGAACTGCTTCTGGAACCAGCCGCCGACATTGATGGTGTCGATCTTCACATGGCCGAAAGCGTCGCGCTTGACGGCTTCACCGGAGGCTTCGCGTTCGGCGACGATGGAATCGAGGCCCGCACCTTCGGAAACGAACAGCGTGACATAACCGTTCCTGTCCATGATTTCCTTCAGGCGCTCGGCTTCCGCCTCGATGTCGAAGGCCATTTCCGGCAGGTAGATGCCGTCGATATTCTTCATCTGTGTGTTCATCATCAGGCCTTCGACATAGTCGTTGCCGCTGGTCTTCTGGATATAGGCGCGGGCGGTGGCGGCTGTCAGCCAGCCGCAATGGCGGCCCATGACTTCGTGGATGACGAAGGTTTTCGGTGCTGCGCTCTGTTCGTTGCTGACATTGTCGAAGAAGGAGGCGCCGACTTCGGCGGCCGTCCAGGCGCCGAGCGACTGCTTGATCGGCACAACGTCGTTATCCACCGTCTTCGGCAGGCCGACAACGGTGAGGTTGTAGCCGTTGGCGCCGAGATAGGCGGCAAGGTCCGCAGCCGTCGTGTTGGTGTCGTCACCGCCGATGGTATGGAGAATGGTGATGCCGTCAGCCGCCAGCCGGTCAGCCGCAACGCGCAGCGGATTGTCGCCTTCCTTGACCAGGCCGCGCTTGGCGCAATCGGCTGCGTTGGTGAGCTTGACGCGGCTGTTGCCGATCGGCGAGCCGCCGTAACGGTGCAGCAGATGCGCCTTTTCCCGCATATCCCTGGTGATCTCGATACGGTCACCCAGAAGTACGCCCTGATAACCGGAGCGATAGGCCACGATGTCGATATCAGGCGCAATGTCGCTATAACGCTCGATCAGGCCGCCCACGGCCGAAGAGAGACAGGGCGCAAGGCCACCCGCGGTCAGCATTGCGACTTTCTGTTTGGCCATCATGGCTCTCCTTTTCACATATACCCAAAGACATGTCTGGCAAATGGATGCGACAGCCGCGTGTAGGTGTAAAGTGAATTTATAAAGAAAAACGCCGATTTCTCGCGGTTTTTCAGCGGCTTGAGCAAAGTGGCGGAATATAATCGTTTCAATCGGCATAGCCGGTGGCCGGCTCCCCGTCGTCTGTGGAAAACCATGGCCCCATCGTCTGCGGCTCTCTTGTTCCTGAAGCAAAACTGTCGCAAAGATGAATAAAAGTTAATGCCGCCGGTCCGCTGGACATATTGCATTCGCGGCAATATCCCGTCATGCTTGTCGCATGATGTTCGATTTCGCCTGTCTGCAAATTTCATCCCTGTGGGAACGTCTGCTCGGCGCAATCGGCGACGCGGCAGGCGGTGCGCTTGGGCGCGTGGTGGAAGCCATCCGCACCCTTTTCGAGGGCGATCCGGAGACGCGCCGCAAGGTTTCCTTTTCCGTGGCCATCATCGCGCTTTCCGCCAAGATGGCGAAGGCCGACGGTGTCGTCAACGATGCCGAAGTGCGCGCCTTCCGGCAAATCTTCGATTTTCCGGAAGAAGAAGCCAAGAACGTTGCCCGTCTTTATAATCTCGCCCGTCAGGACGTTGCCGGTTACGAGGCCTATGCGGAGCGGCTTGCCGGTCTGTGCGGTTCCGGGCACGCCAATTGCGAGATGCTGGAAAGCGTCATCGACGGCCTGTTCCACATCGCCAAGGCCGATGGGCTGATCCATGAGCGGGAACTGGCCTTCCTCGGCCGGATCGCGGAAATCTTCCGTATCACCGAAGATCACTTCGAAACGATCATGGCGCGGCATGTCCATATGGACGGGCGCGACCCCTATCGCGTGCTCGGCGTTTCGCCTTCCGACGATTTTTCCGATATTCGCCGGCGTTATCGTTCGCTGGTTGCCGAACACCATCCTGACAAGCTCATTGCACGCGGCGTTCCCATGGAATTGCATGCGGCCGCGAATGAGCGTATGGCGGCTCTCAACGCCGCCTATGCGGCCATCGAGAAAGAACGCCGCGTCGCATGAGTGAATGTCTGCCGGATTTTACCCCGGATTTCGGGGGCGCAGCCGTTGCGCCTTCGCCTAACCATGGCGAAAGGCTGGGTGTGGCTGGCCCCGATATTATCCTGCTGCATTATACCGGCATGACGACGGCCGACGGCGCGCTGTCGTGGCTCTGCAATCCGGAAAGTCAGGTCTCCAGCCATTATTTCGTCTTCGAAGACGGGCGCGTCATTCAGATGGTTCCTGAAACCCGCCGTGCCTGGCACGCGGGCAAAAGCATCTGGGCGGGGGATGAGGACATCAATTCCCGCTCCATCGGCATCGAGATCGCCAATCAGGGCCATCCCGGCGGCCTGCCGGAATTTCCGAAGAAACAGGTGCAAGCCGTCATCGAATTGTGTCGCGATTGCGGCCAGCGCTGGTCTATCGTCCCGGAAAGGGTGCTGGCGCACTCGGATGTCGCGCCGATCCGCAAGGTCGATCCGGGTGAAAAATTCCCGTGGGACATCCTGTCGCAGCACGGTGTCGGCCATTGGGTGGAGCCTGCGCCGATCCGTGGCGGCCGCTTTTTCCAGCGCGGCGATCATGGCCAACCGGTCGAAGCGCTGCAGTCGATGCTGTCCATCTATGGTTATGGCGTTGAAATTACAGGCGCTTATTGCGAGAAAACCGAAGGCGCCGTGGCTGCCTTCCAGCGGCATTTCCGTCCCGCTCTGGTGGATGGCATCGCGGATTTCTCCACCATCGACACGTTGCATCGGCTTATCTCCAGCCTGCCGAGATTTTCGGCCGCCTGAACGCGAATTCTGGAAAATCGTTCCCGATTTTCTTGCCGTTCAAGTCGCTTTTTTTACCGTGCCACAGTTAATCCGCATTGAGGAAGTTTAAGAACGTCACTGCATGCGGTGTCGTTCTTTAGGGGAACCTGCCGTCAATATCAATCAAGGAGACCGGACAGCGGAAGGTCGTGATCGACTTTCCGGGCGCAGATTATTTGTGTCGCTTCATTGTTTCTGTCATCCGATCTGGAGACTTTTTCTGCATATGAACAGGGTTGTTGTTGCTGTCGTGGCGGGCGTTGTTATGCTCGCTTCGCAGGCGGGGATCGCTTTTGCCAAAGACGAGGACGTCAAGACCAAAACCGTGACGCTGGAGACCTTCTTCCGCAAGCCCGGTTATCCCATTCCCGAAAAGAGCCTGCCATCCTCGCTCAGGAACGACTATTCCGATCTGATCGTCAAATATGCCAAGCGTTACGGCGTTCCCACCAATCTGGCGCATGCCGTGGTTTCGGTGGAAAGCAAGTTCAATCCGAAAGCCCGCGGCAGCGCAGGTGAGGTCGGGCTGATGCAGATCAAGCCGGCGACGGCGCGGATGATGGGCTATCGCGGCACGACCAAGGCGCTCTACGATCCCGAGACCAATATTCGCTGGGGCATGCAATATCTGGCGACGGCGCATCAGCTTGGCGGCGGCCAGGTGTGCAGCACGATCCTGCGTTACAATGCAGGCCATGGCGCCACCCGGATGAACCCGGTCTCCAAGCGCTATTGCGGCAAGGTGCAGGCGCTGCTGGCCGGCTGAGGCCGCCATCGATCATCTGCGGAATTGCGAAAAGCGATTCCGGTTCAGCCCGGCATGCTGTAGTCAGAAGCAAGTCTGATACGGAGCATGACATGCCGGATTTCAAATATATCGTCGTCGGGGCCGGAATGATGGGAGCGGCTGCGGCGCGGCATCTCTCAGTGCATACGGATGGCGTGGCGCTGATCGGCCCGGACGAACCCACCGATCGCAAGACTCATCAGGGTGTGTTTTCCAGCCATTACGACGAAGCGCGCATTACCCGCGGTTTTGATGGCGATGCGGTCTGGGCTGAACTCGCGCAGCGCTCCATCCGCCGTTATGCGGAGATCGAGGCCAAAAGCGGCATCCGCTTTTTCACGGAAGCGGGCTGCCTGTTTACCGGAAACGGTAAGGGGCTTGGGGGGGACTATGTCTCGCGCGCGCTTGCCTCGGCCGACCGTCTCGGTCTCGGTGTAAAGACACTCGGCGCTGATGCGCTGGCTGGCCGGTTTCCGATGTTCTCCCTGCCGGCCGATCACAGCGGTTATTTCGAGGCGCAATATGCCGGCCACGTCAATCCGCGCGCCTTGGTGAAGGCGCAATGCACGATTGCCGTTGCGCAGGGCGCGCGGCTTGTGCGCCAGACGGCAGCGCATATTCGCGATACTTCCCATGGCGTCGAGGTTTCGACTCGGGAAGGGGCGGTTCATACGGCTGAAAAGGTTATCGTAGCGGCCGGCGGTTTCACCAACATGGCCGAGCTTCTGCCTTCTCCGGTCGATATGGCGGCCACGGGCCGCACCATCGTCTTTTTTGAGCTGGATGAGGCGCGGCAGGCGCTGTTCGGTGCGATGCCCTCCACCATCGTACTGGCGGAGACCGAGGACGACATCGTCTATATCCTGCCGCCGGTGCGTTATCCCGATGGCAAGGTCTATCTGAAGATCGGCGGCGAGAGCGAAAAGGGCAGGCTTGAAACGCTCACCGACGCGATTGACTGGTTCCATTCGGACGGCACGCCGGGTGAGGTGGAGTTTTTGAAAAAACGGGCGCTCTCCTTGATGCCGGAGCTTGCGGGCTGCCCGGTCACCTCAGGCTCCTGTGTCGCCTCCATTACCCGCAGCGGCTATCCCTATATTGGCTATACGCAATCCTCCAATATCGCGGTTCTGACCGGCGGCAATTTCGTCTCCGCCAAGTCTTCGGACGAAATCGGCCGGCTGGGCGCCATGCTGCTTTTGAACGGTCAGTTGACCGAGGATGAATTCGCCGCCGAAATGTCGCCGGTTTTCGTCTGACATTCAGGGGCGAAGCAGCTACAAGGTTGCGACGGAAATGAGCGGGTGAAGAGGGCGGCATGTCGGGACATTTCAGATACATCGTTGTGGGTCGCGGCATGATGGGGGCCGCTGCCGCCCGCCATCTGGCTGAAACGGTGGATGGCGTCGCGCTGATCGGCCCCGGCGAACCTGCCGACATCAAATCGCATCAGGGAGTCTTTGCCAGCCACTATGACGAGGCGCGGATTACCCGCACCATCGACGGCGATGCCGACTGGGCGCTGCTCGCCAACCGCTCGATAGCGCGTTACGCCGATATCGCCGCCAGAAGCGGCGTTGAATTTTATGCACCGGTCGGCTGCCTGATGGTGGGGCCTGAACGGGGCGGCGATAATCCTTTTGTCGACGATGTCCGCAAGGCGGCGGCGCGGCTCGGCGTGTCCACGGAACTGCTGGACGGGGAAGGCCTCGAAAGCCGCTTTCCCTATTTCTCCTTCGAGCCGGGTTGCGAGGGCGTGTTCGAAAGGGACAATGCCGGATACGTCAATCCGCGTGGGCTGGTGAAGGCGCAGGCCATTTTGGCGGAAATGGCGGGCGTTACGCTTGTCGACGATATCGTCGTCTCGACGCGCGAAGAGGATGGTCGCGCACGGGTGGAGACTGCCTCGGGCGCGGCTTATACCGCAGACCGGGTGCTGGTGGCGGCCGGCGGCTTCTCGATCACGAAAGATCTGCTGCCGCAGCCGGTGGCGCTCGATGTCTATGCACGCACCGTCGCTTTCTTCGAGGTAGATGAGGGCGATCTGGATCAATATGCGGAGATGCCGTCGCTGATCTATGAGCCGCGCGACACGACGAAACATATCTATCTTCTGCCGCCGGTGCGCTATCCGGATGGCAAATTCTATCTGAAGATCGGCGGCGATCCCGACGACAAGAGGCTCGGCAGCGACCCGGAAATCCGGGAATGGTTCCGCTCCGGCGGACGCGAAAGCGTGCGTGATCATCTCTCTGAGATCGTCGGATCGCTGGTGCCTTCCATTGATCTCTCGCGTGTCTCGATGGCCGCCTGCGTCGTCTCCAAAACGCAAAGCGGTTATCCGGCCATCGGCTTCACCGCCTCGCCGAAGATTGCGGTTCTGACCGGCGGCAATGGTACGGCGGCCAAGAGTTCCGATGAGATCGGACGGCTCGGTGCTGTGCTGCTGCGGGACGGAGAAATCGCCGATGGCGCCTTTTCGACGGATTTCAAGCCGGTATTTCTTTGATCCTTGCCTGCGCTTTTCGGTGGCTTTCGCCTCGGAACATGGTTATGCAGCCCATGCCAGTTGGCCGGGCAGCCGCGCTTTACCAATGTCGAAAGACGGTAAGGTGAGGAAAGTCCGGGCTCCACGGAAATACGGTGCCGGATAACGTCCGGCGGGGGCGACCCCAGGGAAAGTGCCACAGAGAGCAAACCGCCATGCATCGCATGGTAAGGGTGAAAGGGTGGGGTAAGAGCCCACCGCGCTTCTGGTAACAGCGGCGGCAAGGTAAACCCCACCGGGAGCAAGACCGAATAGGGATGACACGGGATGGGCGAAAGCCCGTTCACAGCCGGTTTCCAGGCCCGTCATCCGGGTGGGTTGCGCGAGGCGGCATGCAAATGCCGTCCCAGATGAATGGCTGCCACGTTCCGGGTCAAACCGGGGCCATACAGAACCCGGCTTACAGGCCAACTGGCGAATTTTCCTGCCTGTGTGCGATGCTCCGCTGCTAATCTGGAGCATTCGCGGTGACGGTGATCACTTTCTGCGGCGCGTGCTCATTCGGGTTTCGCGATACGAATGGGACGGGTTCCGACTGGAGCGCCTGTCACGCGGTCTATGGTGACGGGATCGATTTCCGTTCCGGTCTCAGCGTCGAAAAAACGGGTTACCTCACCGCCGCCGCGATGTTTGTTTCCCCATGCGCCTATTGCAAAGAGGACCGGCAGAAAATCGCGGCCGGCTTCCGTCAACATATATTCGTAGCGTGGCGGACGATCGGAATAACGGCGTTTCACCAGTAGTCCCTCTTCGGTCAGCGATGAAAGCCGCGCTGTGAGCATCGTCGGCGCGATGCCGAGGCTCTTGCGAAAATCATCGAAGCGGGTGAGGCCCGCATGGGCATCGCGCATGATCAGCATGCTCCAGGCGTCGCCGACAAGGGCGAGGCTGCGGGCGATGAGGCAGGGCTGGTCCGAGAGATTTTTCATGTCGATATCTTTTTAGTAGTGACTTTGTATCGATTTGATAGTAACGCAATGCTCATTGTTGTTCCATAGCAAAATGAAAGTGGACGCAGATGAGCAAGACAGAACGCGGCATTGCCCTGGTGACGGGTGCATCCTCCGGCATCGGGCTGGTGACGGCGCAGGCGCTCCGGCGCGACGGTTACCGTGTGTTCGGCACCAGCCGAAAGCCGATGCCCGACATCGAGGATGGGATCACGATGCTGATCTGCGACGTTACCGACGATGCGTCCGTGCGGCGCGTGGTGGACGAGGTTTTGAGCCGCGCAGGAAGGATCGATCTTCTGGTCAACAATGCCGGGATCGGTTTGCTGGGCGGGGCGGAAGAATCGACGGCGGAGCAGGCGAAGGCCGTATTCGACGTCAACGTGTTCGGCGTGATGCGCGTGACAAATGCGGTTCTGCCCGTCATGAGACGGCAGCGTCGCGGCCGTATCGTCAACCTCAGTTCCATACTCGGGCTGATCCCAGCCCCCTATAATGCGCTTTACGCATCGACCAAGCACGCCATTGAAGGCTATTCGGAATCTCTTGATCATGAAGTGCGAACGCAGGGCATCCGCATCGTGCTTGTCGAGCCGGGTGTGACCCGCACCTCCTTCGAAGAAAACATCACACGGCCAGACCGGCCGCTTGCCCTCTACGATACGGTTCGGGCGGACGCCGAGAAACTGATGCGTGACGTCATCGAAAAGGGCGATGCCCCGGAGGTGGTCGCAAAAGTTGTCGTAGAGGCCGCCAATACGGCATCGCCCAAACGACGCTATACTGCCGGAAAAGCTGCGGGGCAGGCCCGCTTCATCCGCCGCTTCCTGCCAGAGTCCTTCGTCGACAGGAGCTTTCGGAAATTCAGCAGGCTTCCCGATTGAGCTTTTATTGCCGGTGCCGTGTGCCAGCCACAGAAACGAAAGTTAGTCCGATGAAATCATTTCTGATCGATCGCTACAAGAAAGGCGGCGCATTGCGGCTCGGCGAGATCCCCGACCCGGGGTTGCGCGCAAACGACGTTCTGGTCGAAATCCGCGCCGCCAGCGTCAACCTTCTGGACAACAAGATCAGGGACGGAGAGTTCAAGCTCATCCTGCCGTACCGCCTTCCGCTGGTGCTGGGCAACGATGTGGCGGGTGTCGTGGTCCGCGTCGGTGCCAATGTCCGCAAATTCAAGCCCGGTGACGAGGTCTATGCCCGACCGGACCAGGCACGTATCGGGACATTTGCCGAGTACATCGCCATCGATGAGGCCGATGTGGCGATGAAGCCGGACAATCTGACCATGGAAGAGGCCGCATCCATACCGCTTGTCGCCCTGACGGCATGGCAGGTGCTTGTCGAGCGGGCCAATGTGCAGAAGGGACAGAAGGTGCTGATCCATGCCGGTTCGGGCGGCGTAGGCACTATCGCGATCCAGCTTGCCAAACATCTCGGGGCATATGTGGCCACGACCACGAGTACAGGCAACATGGATCTGGTAAGAAGTCTCGGTGCGGACGTCGTGGTCGACTACAAGAAGGAAGACTTCGCTGAAGTGTTGCGGGGCTATGACGTCGTGCTGAACAGCCTCGGAAAAGACACGCTGGAAAAATCCATCGCAGTGCTGAAACCGGGCGGGAAACTGATTTCGATTTCCGGGCCGCCCGATCCGGATTTCGCCCGGCAAAATGGCTTCGGCTGGCTGCTTCGTCAGGTCATGCGCCTGCTCAGTTTCGACATCAGGAGGAAATCGAAACGCCGGGGGATCGGTTATTCTTTCCTATTCATGACCGCGAATGGCGGGCAACTCGAAAAGATTACCGCTCTGATCGAGGCGGATCACATACGTCCGGTGATGGATCGGATATTCCCGTTCGAAAAGACCAATGAGGCATTGGACTACATCCAGACCGGTCGTGCGAAGGGCAAGGTTGTCATCGCGGTGAAATAATGTTTGCGGTCCATAGGGCCGAAAGCAATTTCCAGTTCAATTGCCGGGCGAATATGGGGCCGATCCTCGACGTGTCGGGCGGCCCCGTACGCCGTCACGCTTTTAGCTGGAATGCTCCCGATGAAAAACGACATCGTACTGCCGTCACCTGTGGCGCGGAGCGCCATCGTGCGCCGCCTTCCGTGCATTGTGGCTGAGACCATGGGCTGGATGAAGAGGCGCATTCGCCCCAACCGCGATCAAAAGCGGTGCGGCTGAAATCATTTCCTTGTTTCAAAACAGAAAAACGGCGGTTTCACCGCGCCTTTGTGTGCCGTGAAAAAGCGTCTTTGCGGCTGAAGTAAACCATTCGTTAAACTTAACGGCTTATGAATTTCCGATGCGAAGTCGGTATCGTGCCGGCTTCTCCCATTGACGCCCATAGTGTCCCATGATATCCCAAATGCACACCACATTGGGTCGTGTTTTTGACCCGCAATCGCTGAAACGAGTGAGGAGCCTGCGAGGGGCTGCTGCAGGGCACGTCGCCCTGGCGCTTGGCGATGTGTCGTGCGTACCGGTGTCGTCTGTGAAGTGGATGGTTCGCTTTGCGGAATGCGGTTTTGGCGAGTTGAGTAATGGACCGCTTTTTATCGAACGTGACGAACAGGATCGACGCCAAGGGGCGCGTTTCGGTTCCGTCTCCGTTTCGTTCGGTGCTGGTCAGGCGCGGCATTCAGGAGCTTTATTGTCTTCAGGATTTCGCCTTTCCGGCCATCAGTGTCGGCGGTCCGGATTTGCTGGAACGCTACGAGCGGCAGATTGCGTCGATGGATGCCTTCTCGCCCGAGGCGAACGCGATGTCGCTGCTGGTTCACGGCGGCGGCGTTTTCATGAAGCTCGACCAGGAAGGTCGATTGATGGTGACGGATTTCGTGCGGGAATTTACCGGCATATCCACCGAGGTCACCTTCGTCGGACGGGCGGATCATTTTCAGCTTTGGCAACCGAATGCGTTTTTGGCGGCGCAGGCGGAAGCAAGAGCGGGGCGCGGTTTTTCGGCTGCTTGCCCCGCCTAGGACGGGGACACGGAATGGCGGCGAATTCTGGCGGACGATCTTCTGATGCCGATGGCGGACCTCAGCGTCACATCCCGGTCCTGCTTCGCGAAGTCATTGCCGCGCTGGAGCCATCATCCGGCAAGATCATTCTCGACGGCACGTTCGGCGCCGGTGGCTACACCCAGGCCATTCTCGATCAGGGCGCTGACGTCATCGCGCTCGACCGCGATCCGACCGCGATCGCCGGCGGCCAGGCGATGGTTGCCGCCAATGGCGGCCGGTTGAGCCTCATCCAGTCGCAATTCTCCGATCTCGCGAAGCATGCCCCGCAAGGCGGGCTCGATGGCGTCGTGCTGGATATCGGCGTTTCCTCCATGCAGATCGACGAGGCCGAGCGCGGTTTTTCCTTCCAGAAAAACGGTCCCCTCGACATGCGCATGTCGGGTTCCGGCGTTTCGGCGGCCGATGTTGTCAATCGTGCGAAGGTCAGCGATCTGATCCGCATCTTCGGTTTTCTCGGTGAAGAAAAGCAGCCGGGCCGCATCGCCCGCGCCATCGAGAAGAAGAGGGCGGAAGAGCCGTTCCGCACCACCCGCGATCTGGCAGGCCTCATCGAAATCGTCACGCCGCGTAAAGCCAAAGACAAGATTCATCCCGCAACGCGGGTGTTTCAGGCGCTGCGTGTCTTCGTCAATGACGAGCTGGGCGAGCTGGCGCAGGCGCTTTTTGCCGCCGAGCAGGTTTTGAAACCCGGCGGCCGGCTGGTCGTCGTCACCTTCCATTCGCTGGAAGACCGTATCGTCAAGAAATTTTTCTCGGACCGTTCGGGCAAGGCCGCCGGTTCCCGGCACCTGCCGATGGTGGAGGACAAGCCCGCCATTTTCGATAACATCGGAAAGCCGATGATCGCCGCCAGCGATGAGGAGGCGGAACTCAATCCGCGTGCCCGATCCGCCAAACTGCGGGCCGGTCTGCGCACGACCGCACCGGCGCGCGCGGCGGATTATTCGATCTTCGAGCTTCCCGATCTCGCCAGCCTTGAAAAGATGGGAGGCTGATATGCTGCGCACTTTCGATGTCATCTTGATGGGTGTGATGGTCGCCGCGGCCGTCGTCACCTATTCGATCAAGCACAAGGCCGACCTGAAGCTTGAGGAGGTCCGCAAGCTGGAGGCCGAAATCAAGCTTGAGAAGGATACGATCGATCTTTTGAGGGCCGACTGGGCGCTCTTGACGCAGCCGAACCGTCTGCACCGGCTCGTGAATGCCTATCAGGACGAGCTTGGCCTTTCGCCGACGCTGCCGACGCAACTGGCGCAACCGCGCGAGCTGCCGATGCTGCGCTCGCAACTGCCGCAGCCGCCCGAGCCGGAAGGCATGAGCGTCGAGGATGTCATTGCCGCCGCCGTCAACGGTTCCAAGCCGGGTGCGACGCTTGGCGCGGCCACCAAAAAGAAATCACCGCCGGCTGGCCAGATTGCCGTCAACGGCACTCCGGTTCCGACACCCCGGGCGCGTGTTTCCCGTCCCACAGCGGCTCCGGCCGTCTCCGCCGTCGCGGGCGATGAAACCGACGACATGGATGACACGATAACAGGATCGGTGAACCGCTGATGTCTTTTCTCTCCCGCGTCATGGTTTTGAAGAGCAAGGCTCATTTTTCCGCCAGCACCACCGGCGTCTACACCGATCATGCGGCCTTTGAAGGCGCGCGCAAGAAGCGCGCCGCCCAGGCGAAAAGCCGCGTCGGCCTGATCATTTTCGGTTTCGTGGCCTTTTACGCCGTCGTTGGCGGGCGTCTCGTGCAATATGGCATGGCGGAGCAGGAAACGGTGTCGAGCATCGCACCCGCCGACCGCTTGATGGCGTCGCGCCCCGATCTTCTCGACCGCAATGGCGAGGTTCTGGCCACCGATATTCGCACCGTCTCGCTTTTCGCCGAGCCGCACCGCATCGTCGATATCGATGAGGCTATCGAGAAGCTGCGGACGGTTCTGCCGGATCTCGACCAGCGCAGCACCTATCAGAAGCTTTCCTCCAATTCGCGCTTCCAGTGGTTGCGCCGCCAGTTGACGCCGAAGCAGCAGAGCCAGATTCTGGCGCTCGGCATTCCAGGCGTTGGCTTCCGCCCGGAAAAGCGCCGCTTTTATCCCGGCGGGCCGACCGCCGCGCATGTCGTCGGTCACGTCAATATCGACAATCGCGGCGTTGCCGGCATGGAACGTTACGTCGACAGCCAGGGCCTTGCCGATCTGACGGCGCTCGGCATGACCAGCGACCAGCCGCTGGAGCCGGTTAAGCTTTCCATCGATTTGCGCGTGCAGTCCATTGTCCGCGAAGTCGTGACCTCGGCCATCACCAAGTTCCAGGCGATCGGCGCCGGCGCGGTGGTTCTGGACGTGCATACCGGCGAAGTCCTCGCCATGGCCTCCGTGCCGGATTACGATCCGAACAACCCGGCCGAAGGCGCCAAGGAAGGCTGGCTCAACCGCATGTCGAACGGCACGTTCGAAATGGGTTCCACCTTCAAGTCCTTCACGATTGCGATGGGTCTCGATTCGGGCCGCGTCCGTCTCGGCGATACCTTCGATGCGCGTTATCCGATCCGCATCGGCGGTTTCACCATCAAGGACTTCCACGGCAAGGGCCGGATGCTTTCGGTGCCGGAAATCTTCCAGTATTCCTCCAACATCGGTACGGCGAAGATTGCCGACACGGTGGGAACGGAAGGCCACAAGGAATTCCTCACCCGGCTTGGCCTTTTGACCCGCATGCAGACCGAACTGCCGGAAGTGGCGCTGCCGTCGCAGCCGCGCGAATGGAAGAAGATCAACTCGATTACCATTTCCTTCGGCCACGGCGTTTCCACGACACCGCTGCAGACGGCGGTTGCCGGCGCCGCACTGGTCAATGGCGGCAAACTGATCGAGCCGACTTTCCTGCCGCGCACCCGCGAACAGGCCGATCAGGTGGCAAAGCAGGTTCTGAAACCGGGCGCCAGCAAGGACATGCGTTTCCTGTTCGAATGGAACGGGGTCAACGGTTCGGGCCGCAACGCGCGCGTTGATGGCTTCAACGTCGGCGGCAAGACCGGCACGGCCGACAAGGTCGTCAACGGACGTTACGTGCACGACAAGAACTTCAACGCCTTCCTCTCGGCCTTTCCAATGGACGATCCGCAATATGTCGTGCTGTCCTTCATCGACGAGCCGAAGACGGACAAGGGCAATGGTGCGGCACTCGCCGGCACATCCGCAGCGCCGATGGTGCGCGATATCATCACCCGTACGGCGGCCGTGCTGGGCGTGAAGCCGAAGTTCGGCAAGGATGGCTCGGCCTTGCTCGTGTCTTATTGATTGTTAGCTTATGATGTTCCGGCGATTCGCGCCGGGGGGACAAGACGGACACAGTCGATGAATTTGCGAGATATATCCGGAAATGCGTTTCCGGAATTGAAAGAATTGCTCCTGTCTGAGATCGGGGCGATCGAAATCGGGGGGATCACCGCAGACAGCCGCAAGGCTGCGCCCGGCAGCCTGTTCGTGGCGGTTGCGGGCACCAGGGCGGATGGCGCCGCCTATGTGAAGGACGCGGTTGCCAAGGGCGCGGTCGCTGTCGTTTCCGGACACGCGCTGGATGCCGATGTGCCGGTGCTTTCGGTCACCGATCCACGCCTTTATCTCTCCCTTGCCGCTTCCCGTTTTTACGGAAAACAGCCGGAAACCATGGTCGCCGTCACCGGCACTGCGGGAAAGACGTCCGTTGCATCCTTCGTGCGGCAGATCTGGGCTTTCGCCGGCCATGCCGCAGCGCAGATCGGCACGACAGGTGTGATTGCACCCGGCCGCGAGGATTACGGCGCGCTCACCACGCCCGATCCGGTGACGCTGCATGCGCTTCTGGCCGAACTTGCCGCCGAAGGCGTGACGCATGCGGCGATGGAGGCGTCCAGCCATGGTCTCGACCAGCGCCGTCTCGATGGAGTGAGGCTGGCAGCCGCCGGTTTCACCAATCTCGGCCGCGACCACATGGATTATCATCCGACCGTCGAGGACTATATGGCCGCGAAGATGCGGCTCTTCGATACGCTGATGGAAAAGGGCGCTCCCGCCGTGATCTTCGCCGACGATCCATGGTCGCAACAGGCGATCCGCGCGGCGCGCGAAGCCGGTCTCGATGTGCGCACGGTCGGTCGCAAGGGCGAATATCTGGCCCTGAAGCGTGTCGAGCACTTCCGTCACAAGCAGATGATCGAAGTGCATCATGACGGCGAGATTTATGAAGTCGACATCCCCTTGGCGGGTGATTTTCAGGTTGCGAACGCTCTTGTCGCAGCCGGTCTTGCGATGTCCACCGGCGTTCCCGCAGCAACCGCGCTGAAGGCGCTTGAAAAGCTGATCGGCGCCGCCGGTCGTCTGGAACTCGTAGGTCAGACGAAGAACGGCGCGCTTGCCTATGTGGATTATGCCCACAAGCCGGATGCGCTGGAAAATGTGCTCACCTCGGTCCGGCCCTTCACCTCGGGCCGCATCATCACCGTCTTCGGCTGCGGCGGCGACCGCGACAAGGGCAAGCGCCCGATCATGGGCGAGGTTGCGACGCGGCTTTCCGACATCGTCATCGTCACCGACGACAATCCGCGTTCGGAAGATGCTGCAACGATCCGTTCCGAAGTCATGGCGGCAGCGCCCGGCGCATTGGAAATCGGCGACAGGGCGGACGCTATCCGCCATGCGGTGTCGCTGCTTTCGCATGGCGATACGCTGATCGTCGCAGGCAAGGGGCATGAAGAGGGGCAGATCGTCGGTTCGGTAACGCTGCCGTTTTCCGATCATGAACAGGTGCGCGCTGCACTGGCAGGGCTGGAAGGATCGAAGATTTGAGCTGGTTATGGACAGTCGCCGACATGATCGCCATCACGGCAGGACGCCCCGTGGGCAATCTGCCGACCGGAATCACCGGCATTTCCATCGACAGCCGGACGGTCAAGCCGGGCGAAGCGTTCTTCGCCATCAAGGGCGACCGGGTGGACGGTCATGATTACACCAGCTTCGCCGTTGCGAACGGGGCGGGACTTCTGGTCGTTGCCGAAGCCAAGCTGCCGGCGCTCGGCCGCCTGACCGTGCCGATGATCGTCGTGGAAGACGTGCTTGCCGCACTCGGCAAGCTCGCCATCGCCGCGCGTGAAAGAACGTCGGCGCGCATCATTGCGGTGACCGGTTCGGTCGGCAAGACCACGACCAAGGAAATGCTGCGGCAGGCGCTCGCCCCTTCAGGCCGGGTGCATGCGGCGGTGGCTTCCTTCAACAACCATTGGGGCGTGCCGCTGACGCTGGCGCGCATGCCTGCCGACACGGAATTCGGTGTGTTCGAAATCGGCATGAACCATTCCGGTGAAATCCGGCCGCTGGTGAAGCTGGTGCGCCCGCATGTAGCGATCATCACGACCATTGCGCCGGCCCATCTCGGCAATTTCAAGAACATTGAAGAGATCGCCGCCGCCAAGGCGGAGATTTTCGAGGGTCTGGAGGAGGGCGGTTCCGTCATCCTCAACCGCGATAACGCCCAGTTCGAACAGCTTGAAGAAGCGGCGCAGGAACAGGGCATCGAACATATCCTCACCTTCGGGCAGCATGCCAAGGCGGATTTCCGTCTCGCGGATTTCGAGAGCACGACGACGGGCTCGACGATCTGGGCGATCCTGAACGGCGAAACCAGCGAATTGCACATCAATATTCCCGGCCGGCACATTGCCGATAACGCCATGGCCGTGCTGGGCGCCGTTGCCGTCACCGGCGCCAATCTCGACCGCGCCTTCGAGGCGCTGGGAACGCTCGAGGCGGTAAAGGGGCGCGGCCAGCGCCATCGGCTGGCAATCAACGGCGGCACCTTCCTGCTGATCGATGAAAGCTATAACGCCAACCCCGCTTCCATGCGCGCGGCGATTGCCGTGCTGGCGGAAACGGAAACGCAGGGTCACGGGCGGCGCGTCGCCGTTCTCGGCGACATGCTGGAGATGGGCGAGTTTTCCGCGCAATTGCACGAAGAGTTGGCGGGCCCACTGCTCGCCGCCGGTATTGAGCATGTCTGGTTGGCGGGTGAGGCGATGGCGGCGCTGCGCGATGCGCTGCCTGATAGTGTGACCGTCATCTGGTTCCCGACGACGGCGGAACTGACCGATTTCGCCCTGCAATGGGTGCAACCGGGAGACGCGCTGATGGTAAAATCGTCACTTGGCCTCGGTTTCGGCAAGATTGTCGCCGCCCTGCTTGACAAGTATCCGGCATTCCCCGAGACGGAACGCCAAGTCTGAAATAGCCTTTTGAAAGGGCAATTATGCTGATCTGGCTCGTCGAACTGTCGGATAAAATTCAAATCTTCAACCTGTTCCGGTACATCACTTTCCGGGCGGGCGCTGCGATGTTCACCTCTGCGTTGATCGTCTTCCTGTTCGGACCGGCGATCATCAATTCGCTGCGCGTGCGCCAGGGCAAGGGCCAGCCCATCCGCGCCGATGGGCCGCAGACGCATTTCAAGAAGGCCGGCACGCCGACCATGGGCGGGCTGATGATCCTTGCCGGCATTCTCGGCGGTTCGCTGCTCTGGGGCGATCTTTCGAATGTCTATGTCGTCGCCGTTTTGATGGTGACGCTCGGTTTCGGAGCCATCGGCTTCTATGACGATTACCTGAAGGTGACGAAGCAGAGCGACAAGGGTTTTTCCGGCAAGGCCCGTCTCGGCATCGAATTCCTGATCGCGGCGATTGCCGTGTTCTTCATGATGAAGATGGCGCTCGCTTCCGCCCCGCATGGCGGCACGCTCGGCAGTTCCATCGCCTTTCCCTTCTTCAAGGAATTCGTGATCAATCTCGGCTACTTCTTCGTGCTGTTCGGTGCTTTTGTCATCGTCGGTGCGGGCAATGCCGTGAACCTGACGGATGGCCTCGACGGGCTTGCCATCGTGCCGGTCATGATCGCGGCCGCCACCTTTGGCGTGATCGCCTATCTCGCCGGTAACGCGGTTTTCGCCAATTACCTGCAGATCAACTTCGTGCCCGGCACGGGTGAACTCGCCGTCATTGTCGGCGCGGTCATCGGCGCGGGCCTCGGCTTCCTTTGGTTCAACGCGCCGCCCGCCGCCATCTTCATGGGCGATACGGGTTCGCTGGCGCTCGGCGGCCTGATCGGCTCCATCGCTGTCGCGACCAAGCACGAGATCGTTATGGTCATCGTCGGCGGTCTCTTCGTCATGGAAACCCTGTCGGTCATCATCCAGGTCTTCTGGTTCAAGCGCACCGGCAGGCGCGTCTTCCTGATGGCGCCGATCCACCACCATTTCGAGAAAAAGGGCTGGACGGAAAGCCAGGTGGTGATCCGTTTCTGGATCATCTCCGTTGGCCTCGCGCTGCTCGGCCTCGCCACCCTGAAGCTGAGGTGAGCGATGATCCCGGTCACGTCGTTCAAAGGTAAGAAGGTCGCGCTTTTCGGGCTTGGTGGTTCGGGCCTCGTCACCGCCCGCGCACTGGTCGCGGGTGGGGCGGATGTCGTTGCTTTCGACGACAATCCCGACAGCGTCGCGAAGGCCGAGGCCGAAGGCATCAAGACGGCGGATCTCCGGACGATTGACTGGCCGAACTTCTCTTCCTTCGTTCTGGCGCCCGGCGTGCCGCTGACGCATCCGAAACCGCATTGGTCGGTCGACCTTGCGAAAGCTGCGGGCGTCGAGATCATCGGCGATATCGAGCTTTTCATCCGCGAGCGCCGTGCGCACGCGCCGGATTGCCCTTTCATCGCGATTACCGGCACCAACGGCAAGTCCACGACGACGGCGCTGATCGCGCATATTCTCAAGGCGTCCGGCCGCGATACGCAGCTCGGCGGCAATATCGGAACGGCGGTACTGAGCCTCGATCCGCCGAAGGCGCAGCGCTTCTATGTTGTCGAGTGCTCGTCCTACCAGATCGATCTCGCACCGACGATCAATCCGACCGCCGGCATTCTGCTCAATCTGACGCCTGATCATCTCGACCGTCACGGCACGATGCAGCACTATGCCGATGTCAAGGAGCGGCTGGTGGCAGGTAGCGGCACGGCAATTGTCGGTGTGGATGACAGCCATTCGACGCTGATCGCCGACCGTATCGAACGCGCCGGTGTCAAGGTGGAGCGCATTTCCAAGCGCAATGTCGTTTCCGAAGGTCTTCATGCCGAAGGCAGCCGCATCCTGCGGGCGCATGGCGGCACTTCCGCGCTGCTGGTTGATCTCGACGGTATCCAGACCCTGCGCGGCAGCCACAATGCGCAGAATGCTGCGGCGGCAATCGCCGCCTGCCTTGCCGTCGGGGTTTCCGAAGAGGAAGTTCGCGCAGGCCTGAAGTCTTTTCCCGGCCTCAAGCATCGTATGCAGCCGGTCGGCCGACGTGGCAATGTCACCTTCGTCAACGACAGCAAGGCCACCAATGCCGATGCTGCGGCACCGGCGCTTTCAAGTTTCGACCGTATCTACTGGATCGCCGGCGGTCTGCCCAAGGCAGGCGGCATCACCAGCCTTTCGCCGCTTTTCCCGCGCATCGCCAAGGCGTATCTGATCGGCGAGGCGGCGGCCGAATTTGCCGCGACGCTTGGCGAGGCCGTGCCTTACGAAATATCCGGCACGCTGGACAAGGCCGTGCAACATGCGGCGGCGGATGCGGAAAAAGATGCGACGGCTGGCAATATCGTGATGTTATCCCCGGCTTGCGCAAGCTTCGATCAATATAAGAACTTTGAGATCAGAGGCGATTCGTTCGTCACGCAGGTCGCGGCGCTCGATGGCATGACGATGCTGGTTGACTCTGGAAAAGGGGGCTGAAGGCCATGGTAAGCCGAGTTGATCGCGGTCCGGTCGCAGAGTGGTTCTGGACCATCGACCGTTTCTTTCTGGCGGCGTTCATCGCGCTGATGGGCATCGGCCTGATGCTGTCCTTTGCGGCCTCGCCGGCGGTTGCCGAGCGCATCGGCCTCAACAGTTTCTTCTTCGTCGAGCGTCAGGCGATGTTCATGGTGCCCTCGCTGGCGATCATGGTCGGCCTGTCCTTCCTGTCGCCGCGTCAGGTGCGCCGCGTCGCGGTCATCATGCTCATCGCTTCGCTGCTGATGATGATCTTCGCGCTGTTCTTCGGCATCGAGGTCAAGGGTGCGCGGCGCTGGATTTCCATCGGCACCTTCTCGATCCAGCCATCGGAATTCATGAAGCCGGCCTTCGTCATCGTCTGCGCCTGGCTGTTTGCCGAACGGGCGCGCCATCCGGAAATTCCGGGCAATCTCTTCGCCATCATCACCTTCGGCATCGTGGCGGCGCTCCTGATAGCCCAGCCGGACTTCGGCCAGACGATCCTGACGTCGGTGGTCTGGGGCGGCATGTTCTTCATGGCTGGCGTGCCGTGGTTCTGGATCATCATGCTCGGCGGCGTCGGCGTCGGCGGCATCATCTCCGCCTATCTGATGCTGCCGCACGTGGCCGGTCGTATCGACCGTTTCTGGACCGGCGAAGGCGATACGTTCCAGGTGGACACGGCGCGTGAGGCTATCATTCGCGGCGACTGGTTCGGGCGCGGACCGGGCGAGGGCATCGTCAAGCGCATCATTCCCGACAGCCATACCGACTTCATCTTCTCGGTGGCGGCGGAAGAATTCGGCATCGTCTTCTGCATGTTCCTCGTCGCGATCTTCGCCTTCATCGTGCTGCGCGGCCTCTCGCATGCCTTCAAGGAAAAGGACGATTTCTGCCGCTTCGCCGTGGCCGGCCTCGTTTTGCAGATCGGCATGCAGTCGATGATCAATATCGGCGTCAATCTGGAACTGATGCCCGCCAAGGGCATGACGCTGCCGCTGATTTCCTATGGCGGTTCGTCAATGATGGCGATCTGCGTGACCGCCGGCTTCCTTCTGGCGCTGACACGCCACAGACCCGAAAAGCGGGCGCAGGAGCGGAGTTTCTTCCGCGTCGGTTCCGGCGTTCCCGCGGAGTAAACGATCATGAGCAAGGGTATTGTTCTTCTTGCCGCCGGGGGAACCGGCGGCCATGTCTTTCCAGCCGAGGCGCTCGCGCACACGCTGAAAGCGCGCGGTTATCAGGTGCATCTGGTCACCGACAGCCGCGCCGAGCGTTATGCGGGCAAGTTCCCGGCGGATGAAATCCATGTCGTGCCGTCCGCTACCATCGGCTCGAAAAACCCGATTTCCGTGGCGCGTTCGCTCTGGAAGCTGTGGGTTGGTCTGCGCGCTGCGCGCCGGCTGGTGGCGAAACTGAAGCCGGTCGCAGTCGTCGGTTTCGGCGGTTATCCCACCGTGCCGCCGCTCCTGGCATCGACCGGGCTTGGCGTTCCCTCCATCATTCACGAGCAGAATGCGGTGATGGGCCGCGCCAACAAGGCGCTGGCAGGCCGGGTGAAGGCAATCGCCGGCGGTTTCCTGCCGCCCGCCAACGGCCAATATTCCGACAAGACGGTGGCCACCGGCAACCCCGTTCGCCCGGCGGTGCTGGCGGCGTCGGAGATACCCTATACGCCCTCGCAGACGGGTGAGACATTCCAGCTTGTCGTTTTCGGCGGTAGCCAGGGTGCGCAGTTCTTTTCCAGCGCGGTGCCTGCGGCGATCTGCCTGCTGAAGGATGAGCAGCGCAAGCGCATCGTCGTCACCCAGCAGGCGCGGCCGGAAGACAAGGACAGCGTGATCGCCTCCTATCAGAAGCTCGGCGTGAAGGCGGATGTTTCGCCCTTCTTCGGCGATATGGCGTCGCGTATCGGCGAGGCCGATCTGGTCATCAGCCGCTCGGGCGCTTCGACCGTATCGGAGCTTTCGGTGATCGGCCGCCCGTCGATCCTCGTTCCCTATCCGCATGCGCTCGATCACGATCAGGCCGCCAATGCGGCAGCGCTTTCGGCGGCTGGCGGGGCAAGCGTCATCAAGCAGGCGGAACTGTCGCCGCAGAAGCTTTCCGGCCTGCTGTCCTCAGCGCTTTCGGAGCCGGACCGTCTTTCGGCAACGGCAGCGGCGGCAAAGGCGACGGGCAAACCGCATGCGGCGGATGTGCTGGCCGATCTGGTGGAGGCGATTGCTTCCGGCCGGTCCGTACAGGAATTCAAGATAAAGAATGAAGGAGTTGGGGCATGAAGATGCCGAAAGCCATAGGCCTTGTGCATTTCATCGGCATAGGCGGGATCGGCATGAGCGGCATTGCCGAAGTGCTTCACAATCTCGGCCACCGCGTTCAGGGGTCGGATCAGGCCGACAGCGCCAATGTGCAGCGCCTGCGCGACAAGGGCATCGAGGTTTTCGTCGGTCATACGGCGGATAATATCGGCGATGCCGAGGTCGTGGTCGTTTCCACCGCCATCAAGAAGAACAATCCGGAACTCATCGCGGCGCGTGAAAAGCACCTGCCGATCGTTCGCCGGGCCGAAATGCTGGCCGAGCTGATGCGTTTCCGTAACGCCATCGCCATTGGCGGCACCCATGGCAAGACCACGACCACCTCCATGGTCGCGACGCTGCTGGAAGCCGGCAATCTCGACCCGACCGTTATCAATGGCGGCATCATCAATGCTTACGGCACCAATGCCCGCATGGGCGCGGGCGAATGGATGGTGGTGGAGGCCGACGAGTCCGACGGCACCTTCCTGAAGCTGCCGGCCGATGTGGCCGTCATTACCAATATCGATCCGGAACATCTCGACCATTACGGCAATTTCGATGCCGTGCGCGCTGCCTTCCGTCAGTTCGTCGAGAACGTGCCTTTCTACGGTTTCGGCGTCATGTGCCTCGACCACCCGGAAGTGCAGGCGCTGGTCGGCCGGATCGAGGACCGCAAGGTCATCACCTATGGCGAGAACCCGCAGGCCGATGTGCGGTTTTCGAATGTGCGCATCGACGGCACGCGCTCGGTGTTCGACGTGGAAATCCGCCGTCGTCGTACCGGCAAGATATTCTCCTTCAAGGACCTCGTCCTGCCGATGCCCGGCCGCCACAATGTGTCTAATGCGACGGCGGCGATTGCGGTTGCCAATCGTCTCGGCATTTCGGAAGCCGACATCAAGAAGGGCCTTGCCTCCTTCGGCGGCGTCAAGCGGCGCTTCACGCTGACGGGCGAAGCCAACGGCGTACAGGTCTTTGATGATTACGGTCACCATCCAGTGGAGATCAAGGCCGTGCTGAAGGCGGCGCGGGAGGCCTGCAAGGGCCGCATCGTCGCCGTGCACCAGCCGCACCGCTATAGCCGCCTTTCCAGCCTGTTCGACGATTTCGCGCATTGTTTTAACGATGCCGACACGATTATCCTTGCTCCGGTCTATGCCGCGGGCGAAGATCCGATCGAGGGCGCGAGCTCGGAAGCGCTGGTTTCGGCCATCAAGGCCGCCGGCCACCGTGACGCCCGTTTTCTCGAGAAACGGGAAGATCTCGCCTCAGTGGTTGCAGGCATTGCGAATCCGGGTGATTTCGTGGTTCTCTTGGGGGCTGGAAATATCACGCAATGGGCAGCAGTACTGCCTTCGGAATTGAAGAGCATATCAGGAAAGTCTGAATGAGACAGGTCGATGGGGTTAAATTGCTGGGGAGGCTCGGCGACGGGGTAAATGAATTGCGGGGACGTCTGACACCGGATGCGCCCATGGACCGCGTGACGTGGTTCAGAGCCGGCGGTCTTGCGGAAGTCATGTTCCAGCCGCACGATACCGACGATCTGATTGCCTTCCTGAAAATTCTGCCGGAAGACGTGCCGTTGACCGTGGTTGGCGTCGGCTCGAACCTTCTGGTGCGCGATGGCGGCATTCCGGGCGTTGTCGTCCGTCTGTCGGCCAAGGGCTTCGGCCAGGTGGAGCTTGCCGGTGAAAACCGCATCAAGGCGGGCGCGATCTGCCCGGACAAGCATATTGCCGCTATGGCCATGGATAATGGCATCGGCGGTTTCCATTTCTATTACGGCATTCCCGGCTCCATCGGCGGTGCGCTGCGCATGAATGCGGGCGCCAATGGCGGCGAGACGCGCGAGCGTGTCGTGGAGGTCTATGCGGTCGACCGTCAGGGCAACCAGCATGTGCTTTCCAATGCCGA
This sequence comes from Agrobacterium leguminum, assembly GCF_005144435.2. Taxonomy (NCBI): domain Bacteria; kingdom Pseudomonadati; phylum Pseudomonadota; class Alphaproteobacteria; order Hyphomicrobiales; family Rhizobiaceae; genus Agrobacterium; species Agrobacterium leguminum. Next base: position 1,782,683 of record NZ_CP120211.1, on the reverse strand, counting down.
GATGGGCTACAGCTATCGCCATTCCGGTGCCGATGCGGGCCTGATCTTCACGGGCGCGCTGTTTGAGGGGTATCCCGAAGACAAGGCGAAAATCCGTGCCGATATGGATGCTGTGCGTCATCACCGCGAAACCGTGCAGCCGATCCGCGAGCAGACGGGCGGTTCCACCTTCAAGAATCCCGAAGGTCATTCCGCCTGGGAACTGATCGATGAGGCGGGCGGTCGCGGTCTGGTCATCGGCGGCGCGCAGATGTCGTCGCTGCATTGCAATTTCATGATCAATACCGGCCATGCGACCGGTTACGATCTGGAATATCTGGGCGAGACCATCCGTAAGCGCGTGTTCGAAAAGTCGGGCATCCGGCTGGAATGGGAAATCAAGCGGCTTGGCCTTTTCATGCCGGGCCGTGAGGTGGAGCCTTTCCTCGGAAGCTGAAATCCGGTGTTGTCCGGTATAGTTGGCGACAAAACCTTGCGTTGATGCGGCCGTTGGCGTTTATCGTAACGGTCGATCAATGGTTATGGTCTATAGCAAGATGAAAGTGGAGAGGGTGTCGGCCCTCTCCAATATTTTAGACGATTTATATTAGAGTTTTCGACGACGTTAGATGATTGGGCGCTGCTGGGGATGGTGTTGGGTCTCTGGAAAAAACTGATCGAGATGATGAGTTTTTCGATTGCGACGTCGGAGCGCCGCCGGCGGCTTGAACCGCTGGAATTTGCAATCCGTGTCGCCTGTGTCGTCACGGTTATAGCTGTTCTTATCTGTTTCTTCGGTCTGCTTCTGCTGGCGGAGTTCGGGCTGGTAACGGATCTCGTCAACGGGCTTATCCTTGGCATTACCCTGTCCGCCGCAATCTCGTTTACGATAACGCTGCTGGTTTGCTGGCTGAATGCCAGGGAAGTGAAGCTTCTGGCGCAATCGCATGAGCGATTTCTGTATCTGAGCCATACCGACGCCTTGACGGGCCTCAGCAATCGCCTTGGGCTTTATGCCGGATGTATCGATCTTGGCCCGCATTATTGCGTCGCCTTCCTCGATATCGATCATTTCAAGTCCGTGAACGACAGGTTCAGCCATCTGGCAGGCGATGCGGTGATTTCCAGTGTCGCACAGCGGATACGCGCCGCCTTCGCTGCCTCCGCCAGCGTTGCCAGAATGGGTGGCGAGGAATTCGTTGTCGTGCAGGAAACCGGGCTGCAATCGTTCCTGGACGTTTGCGAAAGGCTGTGTGCGAGTATCGAGGCGGTGCCGGTCGATTATCAGGAGATGCGGATCGGTGTCACCATATCGATTGGCGTGGCTGTCCGGAAGGATGCCGAAGTCTTCGAAAAAGTCCTGCACAATGCCGATCTGGCGCTCTATCAGGCAAAGGGAACGGGGCGTAACCGCATCTGCGTGTCAGGCCAGCGCGACATCCGCCAATCCGTCGCCTAGCGTATTTCCAACAAAGCCGGGAATGGATGCGCTGTTGCGCTATCGGGCGCAGATATGAAAAGGCCCGCGAAACCTCAAGTTCCGCGGGCCTTCTTGTATTTGGAACCCTGCGTGGCTCAGACTTCGTCCTTGCGGGACAGAAGGATGCAGGCGAGCGTGATGAGCGCCGATACGCAGAGATAATAACCGACATAACCCATGCCGTAATTCACCTGCAGCCATGTGGCGATGTAAGGCGCCAGCGATGCGCCGAAGATGCCGGCCATGTTGAAGGTGATGGACGAACCGGTGTAGCGCACGCGGGTCGGGAAGGGGGCGGCGAGCGCCGTTCCGATCAGGCCGTAGGTCATGCCCATCAGCATCATGGCAAGAGCCGCGAAGACGAAGATCGAGCCTTCGCCACCGGACATCAGGCCGGGCAGCAGGAAGGAGAACAGGCCGATCAGCACCGTCGTCAGGATCAGGATTTCACGGCGACCGAATTTTTCGGCGAGCTTGCCGGCGATCGGAATGAAGATGCCGAAAACGATGGAGCCGAGGATCTGCACTTCCAGCGCGTCGAGGAACGGGATTTTCAGGACCTTGACGTTGTAGGACAGAAGATAGGCAGTGCCGATGTAGAAGAGTACGAAGGTGGCCAGCGCCACGAAGGTGCCGAGCACGAGGCTGCGCTTGTGGTTGCGGAACAGTTCCGCGACCGGCACGGCCACACGTTCTTCCTTTTCGATTGCCTTCTGGAAGTCGGGCGTTTCGGTGATCGACAGGCGAACCCACATGCCGACCGCGATCAGGATGATCGAAGCGACGAAGGGAATGCGCCAGCCCCAGCTCAAAAGCGCTTCCTGCGACATGAAGTGCAGCAGGATCCAGAACACGCCGGACGAAAGGAACAGGCCAACGGGTGCACCGAGCTGCGGGAACATGCCGTACCAGCTGCGCTTGCCCGGAGGTGCGTTTTCCGTAGCGAGCAGGACGGCGCCGCCCCATTCGCCGCCAAGGCCGAAACCCTGACCGAAGCGGCAAAGCGCGAGCAGCAGCGGCGCCAGAACGCCGGCGGTCTCATAGGAGGGGAGGAGGCCAATCACGACCGTGGAAACGCCCATCGTGAGCAGGGCGGCGACAAGGGTGGTCTTGCGGCCGACGCGGTCGCCATAGTGGCCGAAGACCACAGCGCCCAGCGGGCGGGCGAAAAAGGCGATGGAGAAGGTGGCGAAGGACGCCAGAAGCGCCGTCATCGGGTCATTGTTCGGGAAGAACAAAGTGGGGAACACGAGCACTGCGGCCGTGGCGTAAACGTAGAAATCGAAAAACTCGATGGTCGTGCCGACCAGGCTGGCAGTGAGAACTCGTGCAGGCGAATTTGTCTTTACAACGTTCGAAGTGTCAGCGGTCGGCGATACCGGAGATATCGCGTCGGTCATGGTATTGGTTCCATTTTGGATGATTGCAATGTCATGCCTTGGGAGGCGACGACTGCGTTAACGCAATTTTTGTTCTTATGGAATGCTAAAAAAGAAATAATGCAGATAATGTGATCCACCAGTGCGACACGTGTGGTTATGCCTCTCGGGGATGGTTTGGCGATTGAGAGACTGATTCAGGCCGCGGTTTTAAAACGCTGAAACGCCAGATAATTTTCCCTGGGGAATAATCCCGTCTGTTAACGTTTCGGCCTTGCCTTTATCGCGGAGCGGCAGACGCACGAGCGCCGTTTTATTTCCGATCATTGAAAACCTGCATGTTGCAATCCATGCAACTCTCTGATTCCAAGGAGGGAATCCGGATCGGTGCTGATTCTTTAACGAAACTCGGCACGTTGGACGCGGCGGTTAACGAAAGTAAACGATTCATTAACCTTAATGGCGTTTAACTGATCTCAAGGGTCATGTGCCAGAATCACCGTTCGTCAAATTCGGTCGGTTCGGAGCGTGGTTCGTAACGGAGAGTTGGTGTCAGAGGTATCGATGAGCGGCAAGCACGTAGCTGTTCTTTTGGGTGGATTTTCGTCGGAGCGGCCGGTCAGCCTGTCGTCGGGCAACGCTTGCGCGCAGGCTCTGGAAGACGAGGGCTACAAGGTCACCCGGGTCGATGTGGGGCGCGATATCGCCGCCGTGCTTGCCGAGCTGCGCCCGGATGTCGCCTTCAACGCGCTGCACGGTCCCTTTGGCGAAGACGGCACCATTCAGGGCATCCTCGAATATCTCGCCATTCCCTATACGCATTCCGGCGTGCTCGCTTCCGCGCTCGCCATGGACAAGGCGCAGGCCAAGAAGGTTGCCGCTGCTGCCGGCATCCCGGTGGCTGCCGAGCGCGTCATGAACCGCTTCGATTTCACCAGCGAGCATCCGCTTGCACCCCCTTATGTCGTGAAGCCGGTGCGTGAAGGTTCGAGCTTCGGTGTCGTGATCGTCAAGGAAGACCAGTCGCATCCGCCGCAGATTCTCACCTCGTCGGAATGGCGCTACGGCGATCAGGTCATGGTCGAGCGCTATATTCACGGCCGCGAACTGACCTGCGGTGTACTCGACGGCGAGGCGCTGGGCGTCACCGAAGTGGTGCCGCTCGGTCACAATTTCTATGATTATGACGCAAAATATGCGGCTGGTGGCTCGAAACATGTCATTCCCGCAGAAATTTCACCGAAAATTTACCAAAAAATTCAAACACTGGCGGTTATGGCGCATCGGGCGATCGGATGCCGTGGCGTAAGCCGTTCAGACTTTCGTTACGACGACCGTTTCTCAGAAGATGGCGAAGTTATCTGGCTTGAAGTGAATACGCAGCCGGGCATGACGCCGACCTCCCTGGTGCCGGAAATGGCGGCCCATGCTGGCCGCTCCTTTGGTAACCTTGTCAGCTGGATGGTGGAGGACGCTTCGTGTTTGCGGTGATCGGCAAAAAGTCGACGGCAAAAAAGCGCGAACAATTCGCGGCGGCGGCCAGCGCCGACGACCGCATGGTATTGCCGCGTCCTCTGCGTCGCTTCGTGCGCTTCGGTGTCAGCCTTGTGACCGGACGCATTCACATTCCAGCCCATACCGGTACGATTTCGGCCGTCGCCTTTTACGCGGTGACCGGGCTTTACGGCATGTCGCTCGGCGGGCACACCAATATCGTCACCCAGACCACGACATCCGCCGCAGGCTTTGCGGTCGAGGACGTGAAGGTTTCCGGCAATCTGCAGACCTCCGAAATCGAAGTGTTCCAGCTTCTCGGCCTCGATGGCAGCACCTCGCTGATCGCGCTCGATATCGATGCGGCGCGCCGCAAACTGGTGCAGCTTCCCTGGGTGGAAGATGTCGATATCCGCAAGGTGTACCCCAAGACCGTGGAAGTCCGGCTGAAGGAGCGTCAGGCCTTCGGCATCTGGCAGCATGGAACGGAACTGTCGCTGATCGAAAAAAGCGGCAGCGTGATTGCGCCGCTGCGGGACAATAAATTCGCCTCCCTGCCGCTCTTCGTCGGCCGCGACGCGGAAACGGGTGCTGCCGGTTTCGTCGAGCAGCTGGCCGACTGGCCGGAAATCCGCAACCGTGTCCGGGCCTATGTCCGTATCGCCGGCCGCCGCTGGGACTTGCATCTCGATAACGGCATCGTCGTCAAGCTGCCGGAAGAAAACCTGCCGCAGGCGCTGCAATTGCTGGCGCGGCTCGATCTCGAGGAAAAGGTGCTGTCGCGCGATGTCGCCGCCGTCGATCTCCGGCTTGCTGACCGCACCACGATCCAGTTGACCGAGGGCGCCACGGAACGCCGTCAGGCCGCTGTCGATGCGCGCACCAAGGCTCTCAAGAAGGCGGAGAAGAACACATGAGCTTTTTCGGTTCTTCCCATTTCGGCCTGCCTCGCCTGAAGCCGCTTTCTTCCAAGCGCAGCCACATCGTTTCGGTGCTGGACATCGGTTCGACCAAGGTCGTGTGCATGATCGGCCGGCTGACGCCGCGCCAGGAAAGCGAAATCCTGCCCGGCCGTACCCATAAGGTCGAAATCATCGGCATCGGCCATCAGCGTTCGCGCGGCGTGAAATCCGGCGTTATCGCCGATCTCGACGCGCTGGAAGGCGTCATCCGTCTTTCGGTCGATGCGGCCGAGCGCATGGCGGGCCTTACCGTCGACAGCCTGATCGTCAATGTTTCCGCCGGACGGCTGGCAAGCGATATCTATACCGCGAGCATCGATCTCGGCGGCCAGGAAGTGGAGGCAAGCGATCTGCGCAAGGTTCTGGTGGCGGCAAGCCAGCAGTCCATGCGCCAGGACCGGGCGATCCTGCATTCGCTGCCGACAGGTTATTCGCTGGATGGCGAGCGCGGCATTCGCGATCCGCTCTCCATGTATGGCGATCTTCTCGGCGTCGACATGCATGTCGTGACGGTCGAACGCACGGCGCTGAAGAACCTCGAGCTTTGCGTCAACCGCGCGCATCTTTCCGTGGAAGGCATGGTGGCGACGCCCTATGCCAGCGGTCTGGCGGCGCTGGTGGACGACGAAGTCGAACTCGGCTGCGCGGCCATCGACATGGGCGGCGGCACCACGACGATCTCGGTTTTCGCCGAAGGCCGTCTCATTCACACCGACGCGATCGGCCTTGGCGGCCATCACGTTACGACAGATCTTGCACGTGGCCTCTCGACACGAATCGAAGATGCGGAGAGACTGAAGGTGGTGCATGGTTCGGCTTTGCTGAATGGCGCGGATGAGCGCGACATGATTTCGATCCCGCCGATTGGCGAAGACGATCGCGATCAACCATCGCAAGTTTCAAGAGCACTAGTAACCCGCATCGTGCGGGCGCGTATCGAAGAGACGCTGGAATTGATCCGTGATCGTATCCAGAAGTCCGGCTTCAGCCCCATCGTCGGCAAGCGCGTTGTCCTGACCGGCGGCGCAAGCCAGCTGACGGGGCTGCCGGAAACGGCACGGCGCATTCTCGCCCGCAACGTTCGCATCGGCCGCCCCATGGGCGTGGCTGGTCTTCCGGTGGCGGCGAAGGGACCGGCATTTTCAACCGCCTGCGGACTGATGATCTATCCGCAGGTGGCGGACATCGAAATTCATGCGGCGCAAGGCGGAATGTTCTCGCCGTTTGGTACGGGTAGCGGCCGGATAGCCCGGGTGGGGCAATGGCTGAAAGAGAGTTTTTGAGTGGCCTCGTGGCGTAAGCCGGAGGTTTCAGAGTTGAGTTTTCAAGAATCGGCCAGCGGGGCGATGCGGCCAGAGAAAGAAGGAATGCTAAAATGACGATACAGCTGCAAAAGCCTGATATCACCGAGCTGAAGCCACGCATCACTGTTTTCGGTGTCGGCGGTGGTGGTGGTAACGCTGTCAACAACATGATCACGGCCGGCCTCCAGGGCGTCGACTTCGTCGTCGCCAACACGGATGCGCAGGCGCTGACCATGACGAAGGCAGACCGGGTCATCCAGCTCGGCGTCAACGTCACCGAAGGCCTCGGCGCCGGTTCCCAGCCGGAAGTCGGCCGCGCCGCCGCTGAAGAATGCATCGACGAGATCATCGATCACCTGAACGGCACCCACATGTGCTTCGTCACCGCCGGCATGGGCGGCGGCACCGGCACGGGTGCTGCTCCTGTCGTCGCACAGGCCGCCCGCAACAAGGGTATCCTGACGGTCGGCGTCGTTACCAAGCCTTTCCACTTCGAAGGCGGCCGCCGTATGCGTCTTGCCGAACAGGGCATCGAGGAACTGCAGAAGTCCGTCGATACGCTGATCGTCATTCCGAACCAGAACCTCTTCCGTATTGCCAACGACAAGACGACCTTCGCCGACGCCTTCGCCATGGCCGACCAGGTTCTCTATTCCGGCGTTGCCTGCATCACCGACCTGATGGTGAAGGAAGGTCTCATCAACCTCGACTTCGCCGACGTTCGCTCGGTCATGCGTGAAATGGGCCGCGCGATGATGGGCACCGGCGAGGCTTCCGGTCCGGGCCGTGCGATGCAGGCTGCGGAAGCGGCAATCGCCAACCCGCTGCTCGACGAAACCTCGATGAAGGGCGCACAGGGCCTGCTGATCTCCATCACCGGCGGTCGCGATCTTACCCTGTTCGAAGTCGACGAGGCTGCAACCCGTATTCGCGAAGAAGTCGATCCGGATGCCAACATCATCCTCGGCGCAACCTTCGACGAAGCTCTGGAAGGTCTCATCCGCGTCTCCGTCGTGGCGACCGGCATCGACCGCGTTGCTGGCGTCGGCGAGCAGAACGTTGCCGATATGCGTGCCGCAGCAGCCGTTGCCAAGCCGCTTATCCGTCCTTCCGCGGCCGTTGCTTCCGCTCCGGCCGCAGTTCAGCCTGCTCCAGCAGTATCGCAGGCACAGAAGGCCGTAGACCCGATCGCCCAGACCATCCGTTCGGCGGAAGCCGAAATGGAACGCGAACTCGGTTTCGCCGCACACCAGCAGCCGGCTCAGGATTTCCGTCCGCAGAGCAAGCTGTTCGCGTCTTCTCCGGCTGAAGCGCCGGCGGCTCTCCGTCCGGCCCAGCCGGTTCAGCAGGCCGCTCCGGCACCGGTCGCTCCGGCGCCCGTCTACCATGCTCCGGAACAGGTTGCCGCTCCGGCGCCGCGCATGCAGCAGCCGCAGGCTCCTGTCTATCAGGAACCCGCACCGGTTGCCCGCCAGGCCGAGCCGGTACGCATGCCGAAGGTCGAAGACTTCCCGCCGGTCGTCAAGGCCGAGCTGGACCACCGCACCCACGCCGCTCCTGCCGCCCAGGAAGAGCGTGGCCCGATGGGTCTTCTGAAGCGCATCACCAACTCGCTTGGTCGCCGCGAAGAAGAAGAAGTTCCGTCCGACATGATGGATGCGCCGAGCATGGCGCCGCAGCAGCGCCGCGCCCCGCTTTCGCCGGAAGCCAGCCTCTACGCACCGCGTCGTGGCCAGCTTGACGATCATGGCCGTGCAACGCCTGCATCGTCCAGCCATCACGACGACGACCAGCTGGAAATCCCGGCTTTCCTGCGCCGCCAGTCCAACTAAGGGCGATTCCATCCGCCTCTTCGAACGCCCGGGTTTCACGATCCGGGCGTTTTGTTTATTTTGCGTTATTAACACTAAATTAATTCGCGTTTTCAAAGGTTTACGCGTGTAACAATCCGAAACGAACAGTGATTTGTCGTGGCACCTACATGTGCGTATGTATGAGGCTGGGTAAAGGAAAACACGGACTTGGCCGGTTGCCAAACCGGCTCGAAAACTTGAACGGCGCTCAAGCGGCGCGGTTTGCAAAACAAGGCATATTCGCATGACTATCGGACTGCTCGGATTTCAGACAACTATCGCAAATGCTGTTCAGCTCAAAGGCATTGGCGTGCATTCCGGCAATCCGGTTTCGATGACCTTCCAGCCCGCAGAAGCCGGAACGGGCATCGTCTTCCACCGCCTTCATGACAATGGCAGCGTTACCGAGTTGAAGGCGGTTTCGGCCAATGTCGGCAATACCGACCTGTGCACCGTGCTCGGCCGTTCGCTTTCCCAGTCGGTGGCGACGATCGAGCACGTCATGGCTGCCATCTACGCCATGGGCCTCGATAACCTCATCGTTGAAGTCGACGGTCCTGAAGCGCCGATCATGGACGGCAGCTCCGCTCCCTTCATTGAGGCGATCGAATCGGTCGGTATCAAGAGCCTCGGCGTGAAGCGCCGCTATATTCGCGTCATCAAGCCGGTGCGTATCGATTCGGGCGCGTCCTGGGCGGAGTTCCGTCCCTATGACGGTACGCGCTTCGAGGTCGACATCGATTTCGACACGCCGCTGATCGGCAAACAGTCCTGGAAGGGCGACCTGACGGCGGAGAGCTTCAAAAGCGAACTGTCGCGCGCCCGCACCTTCGGCTTCATGCGTGATGTGGAGCGCCTGTGGGCCGCCGGTTATGCGCTCGGCTCCTCGCTTGAGAACTCGGTCGTCATCTCCGACGACAACAGCGTCATCAACATGGAAGGCCTGCGTTACGCCAAGGACGAATTCGTTCGTCACAAGACGCTGGACGCCGTGGGCGACCTGGCGCTTGCCGGCGCGCAGTTCATCGGCTGCTACCGCTCCTATCGCGGCGGCCACAAGGTCAATGCGAATGCGCTGAAGGCGCTTTTGAGCGACCGCACCGCCTATGAGATCGTCGAGGCGCCGGCCGCCCGCAACCAGATGGTGCGCGCCCGCGAATTCGTTGCGGTCAACATGCCGGAATTCGCACCCTGGTCTGCGTGAATTCCTTCGCAGGCTATCAATTGACAGAAAAAGCCGCTCCCTTTGGGGCGGCTTTTTCGCGATGCGAACAAGAAGTTGCGTAATATCGCCTGATATTCATGCGATTGCACGGGTCGATGCCATAAAAATGCGTTAATGCGTCATCATTGCGTTGCCCTGCGGATGCTTTTATGGCTAGAACGCCAGTGCAAAGCCGATGCTTATGTATTTGCGCGGGAAGTGGGAACTGTCGAATGAAGCATGTAGGGTCTGGTGCAATGAAGGGTACGATGCGGGGGATCGCCGTCTCGTTGATGTTGGTCGGCGCGAGTGTCGCCGTCACGGCCTGCCAGTCCGATCCGGATATCGACATCACCAAGCTCGGCGTCGAGACTGATCCGCCGGATGTTCTGTACAAGCAGGGGCTTGCCAACATGAACGCCGGTAACATGACGGAAGCCTCACGCAAGTTCGAGGCGATCGACAAGCAGTACCCGTTCACCGAATGGGGCCAGAAGGCGCTGGTGATGCAGACCTTCATTGCCACGCGCACCAACAAGAACGATGTGGCCATTACCAACGGCAGCCGGTTCCTGCGCCAATATCCGCGTTCCAAGGATGCCGCTTACGTTCAGTACATGATCGGTCTTGCCTATTCCAAGCAGATTTCCGACGTCACGCAGGACCAGCGCGCCGCACAGCGCACCGTCGAGGCGATGAACAAGGTCGTCAACGACTATCCCGATTCGGAATATGTCGCCGATGCGCAGGCCAAGATCCGTTTCGCCCGCGACCAGCTCGCCGGCCGCGAAATGCAGGTCGGCCGTTATTATCTTGAGCGCAAGGAATACCTCGCCGCCGTTTCGCGTTTCCGCATCGTCGTCGAGCAGTACCAGAACACCAACCAGATCGAGGAAGCGCTGGCGCGTCTGACGGAAGCCTATTACGCAATGGGCCTGGTGGACGAAGCGCAGACCGCGGCCGCCGTTCTCGGCAACAACTATCCTGACAGCCAATGGTATTCGGATTCCTACAAGCTGCTGAAGGGCAGCGGGCTGGAGCCGCGGGAAAACAAGGGGTCCTGGATTTCGCGCGCCGGCAAGAAGCTCATCGGCGCCTGAGACGGGGCATAGGCCATGCTGGTCCAGCTCTCGATTCGCGATATCGTTCTCATCGAAAGGCTCGACCTCGGTTTCGAGGCGGGCCTTTCCGTGTTGACGGGCGAGACGGGTGCGGGCAAATCCATTCTTCTCGATAGTCTCTCGCTCGCGCTTGGCGGCCGTGGCGATGGCGGCCTTGTGCGCCACGGGGAAGAGAAGGGGCAGGTCACCGCCACCTTCGAGGTCCCGAACAATCACCCGACACGGCTTCTCCTGCGTGAAAACGGTCTCGACGACGATGGCGACCTGATTTTCCGCCGGGTGCAATCCTCTGACGGTCGCACCAAGGCCTATATCAACGATCAGGCCATCAGCGTGCAGATGATGCGCCAGCTCGGGCAGTTGCTGGTCGAAATCCATGGTCAGCATGATGATCGCGCGCTTGTCGATACCGATGCACATCGGACGCTGCTGGATGCCTTTGCCGGTCTGAGCGATGAGGCTCGTGCCGTTCAGGGCCTCTATCGCACCTGGAAGGATGCCGAGCGTGCGCTGAAGACGCATCGCGCCAAGGTGGAGGCGGCAGCGCGCGAGGCGGATTACCTTCGCTCCTCCGTCGAAGAGCTGGAAACGCTCTCGCCGCGCGACGGTGAAGAGGACGAGCTGGCCGAACGCCGGGCGGTGATGCAGAAATCCGAACGCATTGCCGGCGATATCGCCGAGGCAAGCGAGTTTCTGAACGGCAATGCCTCGCCCGTGCCTGTCATCGCCTCGATGATGCGGCGTCTGGAGCGCAAGAGCCATGAAGCGCCGGGCTTGCTGGAAGACACAGTGCAATTGCTGGATGCCGCGCTCGACAGCCTTTCCAATGCGCAGATGGAAGTGGAGGCGGCGCTGCGCCGCACCGAATTCGATCCGCGTGAGCTGGAGCGGGTGGAGGAGCGGCTGTTTGCGCTGCGTGCTGCCGGGCGCAAATATAATGTTGCCGTGCCCGATCTGCCGGCTCTCGCCGAAAAAATGGTGGCCGATCTCGCCGATCTCGATGCCGGCGAAGAAAAGCTCGGCAAGCTCGAGGCCAATCTCGGCGTGGTGAAGGCCGATTTCGACCGTGCCGCGCAATCGCTTTCCGACAAGCGCCGTCACGCGGCGGATGCGCTTTCCAATGCGGTGATGGCAGAACTGCCGGCGCTGAAGCTGGAGCGGGCGCGGTTTACCGTCGAGGTAACCTCCGATCCCGAACAGGCGACGGCCGACGGCATCGACACGGTGGAATTCCACGTCCAGACCAATCCGGGCACACGGCCGGGACCGATCATGAAGGTGGCCTCTGGTGGTGAATTGTCCCGCTTCCTGCTGGCGCTGAAAGTGGCGCTGGCGGATCGCGGCTCAGCACCGACGCTGGTGTTCGATGAAATCGATACGGGTGTCGGCGGTGCGGTGGCGGATGCCATCGGCCAGCGGCTGCGCCGCCTGTCCAAAACCGTGCAGGTCCTGTCCGTTACCCATGCGCCGCAGGTGGCGGCACGGGCGGCGACCCATCTACTCATTTCCAAGGGCCCGTCTGGCGACGGCAGCGAGCGAATCGCCACGCGCGTAGCCACCATGGAGCCGAAACACCGCACCGAAGAGATTGCCCGCATGCTCGCCGGTGCGTCGGTGACGGACGAGGCGAGGGCTGCGGCGGCTCGCCTGCTGGCGGCCAAGGACTGACGGCTGCCCGCTGCGTTGGGCGAGCGGATTCGGCTTGTGAGTCCAGTGGCAAAACTGTTTTTAATGTTTGTTATTTCGGCTAAAAGCGTTCGGTAATTCCGAAAAGAGGCCGTCATGTCGAAAGACCAGAAATCCGTCGAAAACCTCACCGAGCTTGAAGCCTCTTCCGAGCTTGCGTTTCTGGCGGCCGAGCTTGCGCGCCATGATGCGCTTTACCATGGCAAGGATGCGCCGGAGATTTCGGATGCGGACTATGACGCGCTGAAGCGTCGCAACGATGCGATCGAAGCGGCTTTCCCGGCGCTGGTGCGGGCCGACAGCCCGTCGAGAAAAGTCGGCTTCGCGCCGCTTCCGACCTTTGCGCCCATCGTGCATGCGCGGCCGATGCTGTCGCTCGACAACACGTTTTCGGAAGAGGATCTGCGGGATTTCGTCAGTTCCGTCTATCGCTTCCTCGGGCATCTGCCGGACGATTCCATCGCCTTCACCGCCGAGCCGAAGATCGACGGGCTTTCCATGTCGATCCGCTATGAGAACCGCAGGCTGAAGACGGCGGCGACGCGTGGAGACGGCACGACGGGCGAGAATGTCACCGCCAATATCAGGACCATCAAGGAAATCCCGGACGAGCTGCCCGCCGATGCGCCCGATGTGGTGGAGGTGCGCGGCGAGGTCTATATGGCCAAGAGCGACTTTCTGGCGCTCAATGCCCAGATGGAGGCCGAAGGCAAGCAGACCTATGTGAACCCGCGCAACACGGCATCCGGTTCCCTGCGCCAGCTCGACGCTAATGTGACGGCGAAACGCAAGCTGCGGTTCTTCGCCTATGCGTTGGGCGAGGTTTCGAATAGCGGCCAGCCGGCGCGGATTGCCGATACGCAATATGGCATCGTGGAGAAATTCCGGGAGTGGGGATTTCCGGTCAATCCGCTGATGAAGCGATTCACCTCCGCCGAGCAATTGCTTGAGCATTATAATGAAATAGGCGTCGCACGGCCCGATCTCGATTATGATATCGATGGCGTGGTCTATAAGGTCGACCGGCTCGATCTTCAGGAGCGGCTTGGTTTCCGCTCGCGCAGCCCGCGCTGGGCCACCGCCCATAAATTTCCGGCCGAGCAGGCCTTTACCACCGTTGAGAATATCGAAATCCAGGTGGGCCGCACCGGTGCCCTGACGCCGGTGGCGCGTCTCACCCCGATCACTGTTGGCGGTGTCGTCGTCACCAATGCGACGCTGCACAATGCCGATTATATCGAAGGCATCGGCAATAGCGGCGAGCGTATCCGCCCGGAGGACCACGATATCCGCATCGGCGATACGGTGATCGTGCAGCGCGCCGGCGATGTCATTCCGCAAGTGCTGGACGTGCTTCTGGAAAAGCGCCCGACCGAGGCGGTGAAATATGCATTCCCGGAAAAATGTCCGGTCTGCGGCAGCCATGCGGTGCGGGAGCGTAATGAGAAGACCGGTAAGCTCGATTCGGTCACGCGCTGCACGGGCGGGTTCGTTTGCCGCGCGCAGGCGGTTGAACATCTCAAACATTTCGTCTCGCGCAATGCTTTCGATATCGAAGGGCTTGGCACCAAGCAGATAGACTTCTTCTTCGAAAGCGACGATCCGGCGCTCTCGATCAAGACTGCGCCTGAGATTTTCACCCTGAAGGCGCGGCAGGAAGCCTCGCATCTGACCAAGCTTGAGAATATCGACGGCTTCGGCAAGGTCAGCGTCAGAAAGCTGTTCGACGCCATCGATGCCCGCCGTGAAATCGATCTGCACCGCCTGATCTTCGCGCTCGGCATCCGCCATGTGGGTGAGACCACGGCGAAGCTTCTGGCGCGCTCCTATGGCACTTACGACCATTTCGAAGAGAGCATGAAGGCGGCAGCCGATCCGGCGAGCGATGCCTGGGCCGAACTCAACAGCATCGACGGCATCGGCGAGGTGGTGGCCCGCGCCATCATCGAATTCTACAAGGAGCCGCGCAATCTCGATGTCATCGACCGACTGATACGGGAGCTTCGCCCGAAGGAAGCCGAAAAGCCCTCGACCGATGGCAGTCCGGTGGCGGGCAAGACGGTGGTGTTTACCGGCTCGCTGGAGAAATTTACCCGTGACGAGGCGAAGGCGCGCGCCGAAAGCCTCGGCGCGAAAGTGGCCGGCTCGGTTTCCAAAAAGACCGATATTCTGGTGGCAGGGCCGGGGGCGGGTTCCAAGCTTGCCAAGGCGACGGAACTGGGTGTGCAGACTATGGACGAGGACGAGTGGCTGGCCCTGATCGGCGGCTGATACACCGTCATGGCAATGTTGTTCTCTGCCGCTAGAGCTTTGCACCGGACACGGAGAGCACAGCATGGATGACCGCATTGTCGTCAGCACAGAGCAGGTCCGGGCGCTGGTTGACAGCCAGTTTCCGCAATGGGCGGCGTTAAATATCCGGCCGGTGGAACTGAGCGGGTGGGACAATCGCAGCTTCCGTCTTGGCGATGAGATGCTGATTCGCATGCCAAGTGCCGCCCGGTATGTTGCGCAGGTGGAGAAGGAGCATCGGTGGTTGCCGGCGCTTGCGCCGCTCCTGCCTTTTCCGATTCCTGCGCCATTGGCGCTCGGGCAGCCGGGAGAGGGCTATCCGTTCCGCTGGTCCGTCTATCGCTGGCTTGAGGGCGAACCGCTCGCCCGGTATCTGGATCGCGTTGATCTCTCAACCATCGCCATCGATGTCGCCGCGTTTTTAAGGGCATTGCACGGGGTGGATGCTGCGGATGGCCCACCCGCAGGCGCACATAACTTCCATCGCGGTGGCTCGCTTTCGGTCTATGACGGGGAGGCGAAGGCTTCGGCGGCGCGGCTTGCGGATGAGGTGGATCAGGCGCTGGCCATGGAAATATGGCAGCTTGCACTTTCGAGCCACTGGCGGAAGCAGGGGGTGTGGGTGCATGGAGACATTGCCGAGGGCAATCTGCTGGTGAAGGACGGCCGGCTTTCAGCCGTCATCGATTTCGGCAGTTCCGGCGTCGGCGATCCGTCTTCCGATCTCATCCTCGCGTGGAATGTGCTCGATGCGGAAAGCCGCGCCGTTTTTCGCCGGGCGCTGGAGCTGGATGAGGGGACATGGCAGCGCGGGCGCGGCTGGGCGCTGTGGAAGGCATTGATCGTGCTGGATGCGGAGCGTGGACGTAACGACAAAATGGCCGAATGGTCGCGCCGGACCATTCGGGAAGTGTTTGCGGATCACTCCGCAGCCGTCTGAACCGCTATCGCAGACGCGCCATGCAATAGGCATCGATATACTCGCCGTCGCGGAAGGCGAAGGATTTGAGGTGTCCCTCGACCTCGAAGCCGAATTTGCGATAAAGCGCCAGCGCCGGTTCATTGTCCGTGAAAACGGTCAGTTCGATCCGTTTCAGGTCCAGCCAGCGATCGGCTATGGCGAGGATTTCGCCGATCATGGCGCTGCCGATCCCGCGTCCCTTATAGGCGTCATGGACTCCCATGCCGATGCTGCCCGCATGCGCCCGGCGGTTGCTGTGGCGCGTCAGGCCGATATCGCCAACGATCTTGCCGTCGAGGATGGCGATCAGCGCAAAGCTGTTGGCCGGCTGGGTTTCGATCCCCTTGCGAATATCTTCCGGAGTGTGATGCGGCCAGCGCAGCGTCCCGTAGCGATATCCGGCCATATTGTGCAGTGCTGTTATCCCCGGCGCATCTGCCGGCGTGCGTGCGCGAATGCACAGGCCTTCGGGCCAGTGCGCGTCGGGGTCGAGTGGCGGGGAAATATCGAAATCCGGCATGTCTGCTCTCCTTCGTTTTTCAGCCGAGGCAGAGCGGAAACACCGCACCCTGCCAATATGCGGCAGGGTGGTGGACGGATTGACCGACTGACTAACGCGCCGATACCGCCACACGCCCTGCGGGGCGAATGGTTGCGGTGAGGTGCATATGGATAGCAAAACCGATCATGGCGGGCATAAGGCCAGAGGCGTCGCTCAGCGTCAAGACGGCAAGGCTACGTTCAGTCCCGGAAATTTCAGGACGAGGAACGTGGGGCCACCTTTTGTCGGAGCGGCCTCAGCTCTCCTGCCGTCACTGCGGCCTCGCGCGGGGCTGACGCCATCTGGAAAGCAGCCTGCCGTCGATCGCCGCAAGACCGGCGGCGATCATTGCCATGCCGGCGAAGTGCTTCATCTCCAGCTGCTCGCCGAGAAGCAGCGAACCGAGCAGGATGGCGCTGACGGGAATGAGGAAGGTGACGAGGGCGAGGTTGGTGGCGCCGGCGCTGGCGAGGATGCGGAAGAAGATCAGATAGGCGAGCGCTGTCGACAAGAGGGCGATGCCGATAAGTGCGCCCCAGGTGCCGAGGCCCGGCATGGCGAGCGTCCATGGTTTATCGATGAGAAGGGCGGCCGGGATGAGCATCAATGTCGAAGACGAAATCTGGCCGGTGGCGGTCATCAGCGGCGGCACGCCCATGGCCTTGAAACGGCGGCCGAATATGCCCGCGAAGGAATAGGAGATGGCCGCGCCGAGAATGGCGATCTGGCCCCAGAGACCGGATGAGCCGGTGAAGGCGGCCGGGCCGATCATGGTCGCCACGCCGGCAAAGCCGATCAACACGCCGGTGAGCTTGTTGCCGGTCATCTTCTCGTCGGCGGTCAGAAAATGGGCGACGATGACGGTGAAGAGAGGCGTGGTGGCATTGAGGATTGAGGCTAGTCCGCTGGCAATATGGGTCTGACCCCAGACGATCAGGCAGAAGGGGATGATGTTGTTGAGCAGACCCATGCCGAAAAAGGCGCGCCACACCGCCCATTCACGCGGCAGGCGAAGGCCCATGATGCGGCAGACGATCAGAAGCGCGATTGCCGCTAGGCTGACGCGCAGGGTGACGATGGTGACGGGGGGAAGTTCCTTGACGGCGACACCGATGAAAAAGAACGATCCGCCCCAGAGAAGCGAAAGCGCGACAAGCATCGCCCATTCGCCGGCATCCATCTGTTTCTGTATCGCCATCGTCATCTCCCAAAGCATGAGCATCGACATGATCGCAGGCGGGCTCGCCGCCATCCACCCGATATCGGTTGAGTTTTGCTCAAGCTAGAGATGGGTGGTTTTCACTGCGTTTCAGGTCTTGTTGCGTCTATTTACTCCCTGTTTTATGATGCTTTCAAACGATTGTTTCTCGTTCGATAATTGAGATCAGCTAAACCATGGCAGCCGAACTTCCTTCTCTGAAAGGGTTGCAGGCCTTTGAGGCCGCAGCGCGGTATCGCAGCGTCACGCTTGCTTCCAATGAGTTGAATGTCACGCCCGGTGCCGTCAGCCTGCAAATCCGGGAACTGGAGGCGCGTCTTGGTGTGCAATTGTTTTTCCGCAAGCCGCGCAGCATCCAGTTGACGCGCGAAGGGGAGCGCTATTACGGCGCGCTTCGCACCGCCTTCCGGATGATGCGGGAGGCGACGGCGGAACTGACGGCGCGCTCCGAGATTACGGTTCTGACGCTGAGCTGCACGCCGACTTTCGCCGTGCAATGGCTGATGCCGCGATTGCCTGCCTTCCAGCAGCAACATCCGCAGGTGGATGTCCGCATCAGCGTGACGAACCGGCTGGTGGATTTTTCGAGGGACGATGTCGATCTGGCGGTACGGCACGGGTTCGGTCGTTATGAAGGGCTGGAGAGCATCCGCTTCATCGATGACGGCACTCTGCCGGTTTGCTCGCCGCAACTTCTGGAGAAATATGGGCCGCTTCAGGAGGCGGGGGACCTGAAATCCATTCCGCTTCTGCACGATGAAAACCGCAATGAATGGCGGCGCTGGCTGGAGGCGGCGGGAGCATCGGACGTGGATGCCTCCGGCGGCACCGTCTTCATCGACAGCAACGGCGCGCTGGATGCGGCCAAGGCCGGGCACGGCATTGCGCTGACCCGGCGTTCGCTGGTCTCCCGCGAGCTTGCGGAAGGCGCGTTGATAGCGCCCTTCGGCAAGGACATGGCCAGTACGCTCGCCTATTTCCTCGTCTATCCGCGGCGTATGCTGGACAATCCCGATCTGGTGACGCTCATCGACTGGATGCTTTCGGAAGCGGGTTCTGCCGAGGCCGGTTCTCTTTGAGGTCAATCCGGTTTATGCCGGAATGAAACAACGGGAATCACTCTTGAAAACCATCGCCATCGATTTCGAGACCGCCAATGAGGAACGGGGCAGCGCCTGCTCCGTCGGACTTGCGTGGATAGAGGGCGGCGAGATCGTTCGCGTCGAGGAACGGCTGATCCGGCCGAAGGACATGCGGTTTTCGCCCTTCAACATCGCGGTGCATGGCATCCGCCCGGCCGATGTCGAAGATGCGCCGGAATTTCCGGAGGTGATGGAGGAGTTCATCGACGACTTCCACGGCGCCACCATGATCGCCCATAATGCCGCCTTCGATTTCAGCGTCATGCGGGCGTCTTTCGATAAATACCGGCAGTCCTATCCCGATCTTTCCTATCTGTGCAGCGTCAAGATCGCCCGGCATGTCTGGCCCAATCTGGCGTCGCACAAGCTGAATGTCATCGCTCATCACCTGCAGCTGCGTTTCGTGCATCACAATGCCGCCGAAGATGCCGTCGTCTGCGCGGCCGCTTCGATTGCAGCGGCCAAAGCCTTGCGCGTCGCCCATATCCGCGAGCTGCCGGAAAAGATCGGCATGGTCGCGGGGCGTCTCACCTCCACCGGTTACCAGCCCTGCAGCATGAAAAAACGCGCCGTCTCCCGGGTTGCGTAACCGTTCCGCGCACTTATGTTTGAAGCAGCGTAACGGAGAAGATGCGATGACGATGAAAACTCTGTCGGGTTTGTTTGCGGGCTTTCTGGCATTGCTTCCGGTGACAGCGGCGCATTCGCAGGTGGTCGGCGAGGTCGGCGTCGACTGGATCGGCAATGACATCGTCATCGAGGCGATCGCCGATCCGAAGATCAAGGGCGTGACCTGCCATGTGACCTATTTCGAGCGCGGCGTCATCGACCGGCTGAAAAACGGCAACTGGTTCGAAGACCCTTCCAACAACGCCATTTCCTGCAGCCAGACGGGGCCGGTGGAGATCGGCGATATCGATCTGTCGAAGGGCGGGGAAGAGGTGTTCCGGCAGGGCATGTCGCTGGTCTGGAAGAAGCTCGTCGTCAGCCGCGTCTATGACAGGGCGAACGATACGCTGATCTATCTGGTGCATGCGCGGGAGCTGACCGACGGTTCGGCCAAGATGGCGATTTCCACGGTGCCGCTCTATAACCAGCAGGTCACATGGCAAAAGGGCAAGCCGTGAGATTTTGTCCGACCCTGTCCGTCATGCCGGACTTGATCCGGCATCCAGCCACGGCGCGTCTGCGCCGTGAAAGAGTCTTTCGCGATCAAAGACTTGATCGCGCTGGACCCCGGATCAGGTCCGGGGTGACGGAGTACTTCTGAAACGGGACTGCCAGACTATGCAACCCGCGCCGCTTCGACGGCGCTGGCGCTAGGCGCTCCAAATCCTATCAAGAGGCAGGAGCCGGCTTAATCAGGCCGCTTCGCGTGCCAGCTCGTCCGCAATCACTGTGTCGAGGTTGAGGAAGCAGACCATGCTCTTTTCCAGCGCCACGATGCCGCGGCAGAAGCTGCGCTGCTCTTCCGGAATGATATCGGGCGCGGGCTGCAGGTCTTCGGAGCGGATGGTCATCATGTCGGAGACCTGTTCCACCAGGAGGCCGACCAGTTTGCCGCCGATATCGGTGACGATGATGGCGGAGCGTTCGGAGGGCTCGGTCATCTTCATGCCGAGGCGGCCGGCCATGTCGATAACGGGGATGACGGCGCCGCGCAGGTTGATGAGGCCGAGAACATAAGGCGGGGTGTGTGGCATCGGGGTAACCGGCGCCCAGCCGCGGATTTCGCGGATCGCCATGATGTCGATGCAGAATTCCTGATCGCCCAGATGGAAGGAAACGATTTCGAGATATGCGCCGGATTGCTTGATGGCGTTGGACATGACGGCAGGTTTCCTCTGATGGCTCTCTAACAGGCCCGCGCAGGATTGAGCTTTATGCGGTGGCCGGAGAATGGACCGGGAGACATCATGTCGAGGCTTAAAAACCGCTATGGTCATAATGCACAGCAAGATTTTAAACTTTCCCTAACAATTGCTGCTGCCCCGCCGGCAAAACCCAGTATTTTGGCGGTTTTCGCGCTCACGCAAACAGGTTATGATGGGCATATGAACACGCTCGTTTCCCATCCGCTGAAGTTTATTCTGGCTAGTCTTGCCGCTGTGGCCTTGCTTGCCATCGTGCTTCTTGCCTTTGACGGCTGGGTGCGGCACGGCACGGATATTTTCCTGTCCACGGTACAGAGCGGCATCGCCTGGTGCCTGTGACGCGTTTTCCGGCTGCGGATTTGTGACAAATCAGCGCGGTTCCCGCAAATACGCCCAGTTGATTTGCCGTCCCCGTCGCCTTTCGTTATCTGTCTGCCAGGGCCTGCGATATGCCGCCGGCTTTCGGGGTAGGATTGGACAATGAGAAATATTCGCATCGTATTGTGGGCCGTCGTGCTCGTTCTCGCCGGCGTTGTCAGCTGGTTGACGATCGAAATGACGAAGACGCGTAATGAAATGGTGGAGACGGCCTATGGCGTGCCCTTCCAACTCACGGCGCAAAACGGCCAGCCGATCACCGAAAAGGCGTTTCAGGGCAAGCCGACAGCGCTGTTCTTCGGTTTCACCCATTGCCCGGAAGTTTGCCCGACAACCCTTTTCGAGCTGAACGGCTGGATGGAGAAGGTGGACCCGGCCGGCGACAAGCTGCAGGCCTATTTCGTCTCCGTCGATCCCGAGCGCGATACGCCTGAAATCATGCAGCAATATGTCTCGAACGTCTCGAAGCGCATCACCGGCATCACCGGTCCGGCGGACAAGATCGCCGAGACGCTGAAGGGTTACCGCATCTATGCCAAGAAGGTGCCGGTGGATGAGAAGGATCCGAATGGCGATTACACCATGGATCACACGGCGTCCGTCATTCTGCTCGACGCCAATGGCCGTTTTTCCGGCACCATTGCTTATGGCGAAAACCCCGAAGTCGCCGAGCAGAAGCTCCAGAATCTTCTGAAGGGCTGATAGAGGCGGCATAATTGCGCCGGGCTTATTGGACTGGCCGAGGTTTTGTGGCAAAGGCAAGAACAATAACCTCATCCAGAGAAAGCAGCCCGCCGTGAGCGAAATCCGACTTTACGTCACCACGACCGAAATCCAGGCGGGTGAAATCCTCGATCTCATGTCGGACTATTTCGGCGAGGAGGATGTCGCGATTGCCACGACCGAGGTGGATGAGAAGCGCGATATCTGGGAAGCCTCGGTCTATCTGATGGCCGAGCAGGAGGAAGAGTTCCGCGAGCGTGTCAGCGCCCTGCTTGCTCCCGCCTTTCCCGATCTCGTCATCGAGAAGGAGACCGTTCCGGATGTCGACTGGATCGCCAAGTCGCTCGAGGGGCTGAAGCCGGTCAGGGCAGGGCGTTTCATCGTGCATGGCGCCCATGATCGCGACAAGGTACGGGCGAACGATCTGGCAATCGAAATCGAGGCGGGACAGGCTTTCGGCACCGGCCATCACGGCACGACGGCCGGCTGCCTTGAGATGATCGAGGAGGTTCTGCGGGCGCGGACCGTGCGCAATGCGCTCGATCTCGGCACCGGTAGCGGCGTTCTGGCGATTGCCGTGCGCAAGATGCGTCCCATTCCCGTGCTGGCGACGGATATCGACCCTATCGCCGTCAAGGTGGCGAAGGAGAATGTGCGGCTGAACGGCATCGTCTCCGGGATGGCGCTGGAGACCGCGCCGGGCTTCCACTCGGATGCCTTCCGCAAGCACGGCCCGTTCGATCTCATCATAGCCAATATTCTGGCCCGGCCGCTCATCAAGATGGCGCCGCAGCTGGTCACGCATCTGGCGCCCGGCGGCACCGTCATCCTGTCCGGCATTCTGGCGTCGCAGCGCTGGAAGGTGCTTTCCGCCTATAATGGCGCCCGGCTTTCCCATGTCCGCACCATCTGGCGCAACGGCTGGGTCACGCTGCATCTGCGCAGGGACTAACCAGCGGCAACATCCCTTTCGGGCAAAAGAAAAGGCGGCGCTTTCGCGCCGCCTGGAAACCCGCGAGCATGGGAGGAGCTTGCTCAAGCGGGTTGACGTATTCCTGTTCGGCGCGGTGGAGGGAGGATCGCCGCGCCGGACGTCATCAGAATACGTAGCTGGACTTTGCCTTGCGACGCAGATCGGCGCGGTTCATGCCGAGCGCTTCGAGCGACTTGTCGTCGAGGTTCAGAAGGGCGGCGTTGACATGGCGGCTGACCTGACGCTCGCGTGCTTCAACGACGCGATCGAAGGCGGTGCGGAGGAAAGATTTTGCCATTGCTTCAAATCCTTGTTTGCCAGGAGAGTGTCTCTCTCGCTGTGTTGATCTCAAGATAAGCGATGTGTTTTTGTTTAGTTAGAGGGGATATCTCAGGGTAGATATGCATTTAATGCATGCCACTTTGCCTTGAGTATTACTTATTTCGCAAAATATGCACAATTTATCGCCGCAATCCGCTCTGTCATATATGGCTTGAAACCGGCTTTGTCCGCGTGGCATTGTCGTTGCGCGCCAATGATTTGACGGCGCAACCTTGCAGCTTTTCTCATGACAGTTCCCGAAAGACGCCCATGTTCCAGACCTTCGAAAACAAATCCGCGCCGCAATTTGGCAAGGCCCGCGTCGAGGCGCTGCGCGCCGGTTTCGATGCCATTGGTATCGACGGTTTTCTGGTGCCGCGCGCCGATGAATATCAGGGGGAATATGTGCCGGAATGCGCCGAGCGCCTGTCCTGGCTGACCGGCTTTACCGGTTCCGCCGGCATTGCGCTGGTGACGCGCACGGAGGCGGTGGTTTTTGTCGATGGCCGTTATACGACGCAGCTCAAGTCGCAGGTCGATCAATCGATCTTCAGCGGCGGCGATCTGGTTGGCGCGCCGCCCTCCGTCTGGCTGGCTGAACATGCTCCACAGGGTTTCCGGCTCGGCATCGATCCATGGCTGCACACCGGCGCGGAGTTGAAGCGGCTGGAAAAGGTGCTTGCCGGCAAGGGCGGTTCGGTCGTTCTCCTGGAAAAGAACCCGCTCGACGCCCTGTGGCAGGATCGCCCCTCCGAGCCGCTGGAGCCCGTCGTTATCCAGCCGGAGGCCTTTACCGGCAGGCTGGCGAAGGAAAAGATCGCCTCGCTGGCGGAGACGGTCTCGGCAAAGGGCGCGGATGCCCTGCTGGTTACCGATCCGTCGTCCATCGCCTGGATTTTCAATGTTCGCGGCAACGACGTGCCGCATACGCCGCATCCGCTCGCCCGCGCCATCATCTATGCCGACGGCAGGGCGGATATTTTTCTCGACAAGCGCAAGACCGGCATCGAGACCGAGGCCTATCTGGCGCAGCTCGCGACACAATTGCCGCCGTCGAAGATCGCTGACCGTCTGCATGCCATCGCCAGCGCCAAGGGCCGCGTCATGGTGGATGCGGATTTGACTCCGGTGGCGCTGACCGGCGCAATCACCGCGGCGGGCGGCTCGCTGATAGAGGAGGCCGATCCTGTCCGCCTGCCGCGTGCGCGCAAGAACAAGGCGGAGCTGGCCGGCTCGGCAGCCGCCCATGTGCAGGATGGCGCGGCCATGGTCGAATACCTCTGCTGGCTGGACCGCCAGCAACCGGGCAGCGTCACCGAAATCGCCGCCGTCAAGGCGCTGGAGGCCGCTCGGGTTAAGGTGGGGCAGGGGCTGCAAAACCCGCTCAAGGACGTGTCTTTCGATACGATTTCAGGCGCCGGCGAACATGCCGCCATCATCCATTACCGCGTCACCACCGATACCGACCGCACACTTGCGGCGGGGGAGATGTTCCTCGTCGATTCCGGCGCGCAATATGTCAACGGCACCACGGATATCACCCGTACCGTCGCAATCGGTGCCGTTCCGGAAGAGCAGAAGCGTTTCTTCACGCTGGTGCTGAAGGGCATGATCGGCATCAGCACCGCACGGTTTCCGAAGGGAACGCGCGGTTGCGATCTCGATCCGCTGGCGCGCATCGCGCTCTGGAAGGCGGGAGCGGATTACGCCCATGGCACTGGCCACGGCGTTGGCTCCTATCTTTCGGTGCATGAGGGGCCGCAGCGCATTTCGCGGCTTTCGACGCAGGAGCTTCTGCCCGGCATGATCCTGTCAAACGAGCCGGGTTATTACCGGCCCGGCGCTTTCGGCATCCGCATCGAGAACCTCATCTATGTATGCGAGGCGGAGGAGGTCGCCGGCGGCGACCAGCCGATGTTCTCCTTCGAAACGCTGACCTGGTGCCCCATCGACCGCAGGCTGGTCGTCGCCGCTCTCCTGACCGATGAAGAACTGGGCTGGCTGAACGCCTATCACGCCGGGGTTCTGGAGAAGCTTTCTCCCTTGATCACCGACGAGGAGGTTAAGGCGTGGCTCGTTGCCGCGACGAAGCCATTGGGGCGGGTCGCTTAAAGCAGCCCGAAATGCCTGATGGCGATGACGATGGCCCAGCCGATGGCGAGCATCGTCAGGCCGGGAAAGCGCAGGCAGACCAGAAGCGCTGCCACCATGCCGATCTTCACCTCGTATCCGCCTTCGAAAAAGGCAGGTGCGACGAGCGTGGTCAAAACCGCCACGGGAACCGCGTTCAGTCCCGCCTCCATGCGCGGCGGGATGGATTTCATCCGCGTCATCAGCACATAACCGCCGATGCGGGTGAGATAGGTGGCGATGGCGGCGAGCGCGATCAGGATCAGCGTATCGGTGTGCAGCATGTCGCTCATGGCGTTTCCACCCCGCTTTCAGAATTCGCCGTGCCATTCGGTTTCGGCGGATAAAGGACCGCGACGAGAATTCCGGCGACGGCGCCGAGGCTGACATGCCACGGCGAGCCGACGATGTGATAGGCAACCGTTGCACCAACCGCGCTTGCCAGCATCACCGGGTAGAAATTCTCCCGCTGGCGGAAGCTCAAGACCATGCCCATGAAATAGATCGGCAGCAGCACATCGAGACCGATGGCTTTGGGATCGCCGACCATATTGCCGAGCGATGCGCCGAGAATGGTCATGGCCAGCCACAGCACATAGACCGGCGCTGCAAAGCCCATGTACCAGGAAAAGCCGACCGTGCCGGTATTTTCGTATTTCCTGACCGATTCGGCGAATTGCGGATCGACCAGTACGAAGAAGCCCGCGGCTTTCTGCAGGAAAGACCAGTTCGAGATCATCCGGGCAATGGCGGCCGAATAGAGGATATGGCGGAAATTGACGGCGAAGACGGATAGAACGATCAGCCAGGGGGCAACCTTCTGGCCGAACAATTCGATACCCACGAGCTGGCTCGCGCCCGCATAGACGGTGCCGCTCATGATCGTGGCTTCGGTGACGCTGAGCCCGTTATCGACTGCGACCGCGCCGAACAGCGCACCGAATGGGGCGGCGGAGAGGGCGATCGGGAAACCGCTCTTCAATCCCTCGCGAAAATCTGCATTGAACATTTCTGGAAACTCCTTGCCCGCCGCTCTATCGCCGTCCCGCCCGGCTGGCAAACGAATTGCATGAATGGATCGATTGATTCCCTTGAAGCTTCCGTTACGGTAACGCCCCATATGGCCGATGCCGGACGGACGGTTTCACCGCCTTCCTCCCGTACCCCTCAACAGTCAGACGATGGAAGATCGATGCTGGAAAAGCAGGAAAAGGCCGCCTTGGCCGCACGTATCCGGGACTATCTTGCCCGGGAGACCGAAGCCGAAATCGGCCATCTGCAGGCGGAAATCTTCGTGGATTTTCTGGCCGAGGAGCTGGGGCACGTTTTTTATAATGAGGGGCTCCGGGATGCACATGCCGCGATCCTGAGACGCCTTGAGGATGCAGCAGGCGATATCGACGTGCTGGAGAAGCCGAAGCCGCGCTAAACTAGTCCCGCAATATGTCGCGGCTTTTGAGAATGGCCGCCCCTTTTTCCCGCATCGTCGAAATCGCGGCCTTGATGCCCTGCGGGTCGATGCCGCGGCTGGCATCTTCGATGAAACGGACATTCACACCGGGCAGCATGTCGAGGGCATCGAGCACTGAAAAACTGACGCAATAATCGGTGGCAAGGCCGCAGACGTCGAGTTGCGTGACACCCTGACGGCTCAGATAATCGGCCAGTCCCGTCGTCGCCCCCTGATCATTGTCGCGAAAGGCGGAATAGCTGTCGACGGCGGGGTTTTCGCCCTTCTGCTGAATATAATCGAAGGCTTCCGTCTTGAGGTCGGGATGGAATTCCGCATCCGGCGTGCCCTGCACGCAATGGTCCGGCCACATCATCTGCGGTTTGCCGGAGAGTTCGCCCATGTCGAAGGGTCTCTTGCCGGGATGCTGGGAGGCGAAGCTGCCGTGATTTTCCGGGTGCCAGTCCTGCGAGGCGACGATGAGATCGTAGCCGCCATTGTCGATCAGGGCATTGGCGATGGGCACGACCCTGTCGCCATCGGCAACGGCCAGATTGCCGCCCGGGCAAAACCCGTTCTGGATATCGATGAGCAGCAGCGCCTTCATGATGTGCCTCCCCTTTTTAGGGCAGGATGCCAAGCCGGCTTTAACGGATCAAGCCCCTTTCGACCTATCCGGCAGGCACGGATGTTTTGGGCAGGGGGGCTTGCCCTGTCGCAGTCCTGCCGCAATTGCAGCAAATTTCCGGCCAAGTCGGAATTTACCTGACAATGCGGCGGCGGAATTTTTTTAGGCCGATGACGACCCTTTGAGGGGTATTTCCCCGGACAATGCAGTGCGGATGCACGCAGTACCCGCGCAAGTCATTGTTTTGCCTTCGCCTTACAATGCGCAGACCTTAACGAATTATTTTTGCAGGGACTCGTAAACACTTTGGTTACCATAATTCGTCATGCTTCGAACCAGTCAGTTCCGAAACCGGCGTGGTGTTTGCCCGCCCTTCGGATGTCCCAAAATCCCTCCGGCGTCGGCCGGGTGTGCGTGAACGGTTCGAGTAACGAGTATCATGGCGTTTTCTGCTGCGGCCTATAATGGCGCCGGTCTTGCCGGTTCGTCTTCCGTCAAGAGAGGCAAATCCTTCGCGTTCGGCCGAATGTCCGCCCTCCTTGGCGGCGGCGCCTTTGCCGGCCTTTTCGCCTTCGCCGCCTTTGCCTCGCTGCACAGCATGGCCGCCGCTTCGCATGGTGTCGGGCAGTTTGAAAAGACGCTGGTGACGCGATTTGCTTCCACGGAGACGGCAATTGCCCACGCGGCTGCGCGGGATATTCACGTGCGCAAGTTTTCCCGCCTGAGCGACCACAGCCATGGCCAGCAGAAGGCGGTTCGCCTCGCTGGCATCATGCCCGAGATCGGTGCAAAGGAATTCGGCGAGCGCTTCGGCGCGGCTGCCAACGCAAAAGGGCCGGCGACCGTGAAGCAGCTTGCCGCGCTCAAGCCGTCGGCGATCGTCGATTCGGCCCTGGGTCGCACCTCCGAGGTTGCCTATCAGAGCGCCGTTCCGCAGCACCCGGCATTTGAAGTGGCGCTGGCGCGGCCGCAGATCGAGGAAGAGGCAAGCAGCCTGCTGCCCGATGATGTGCCGCTGCCGAGCTTCCGTCCCGAGGTGGCGACGGCTCAGACGGTCGAGCCGTCACCGCGTCCCGCGACATCGTCCAAGACCGAGGAACATGTTCCGGCCGTCGCTTCGGCGCCGGCTTTCGATGCGCCGGTTCCCCTTCGCGCCCCTGCGCCGCCGAAGCAGAGCACCGGCGCCATGCTCGCCTTTGCAAAGCCTGACAATCCGATGCGTGAGCCGAGCAAGATGGATGCGGTTCCGTGGCCGGATCGCGGCAATGGCACGGCGATCTACGATATTTCCTCCGGCGTGGTGCACATGCCGAATGGCGAGAAGCTAGAAGCGCATTCCGGCATCGGCAAGATGCGCGACAACCCCGATTACGTGCATGTGAGAATGCGCGGTTCGACGCCGCCTTCCAGCTATCGTCTGACGATGCGCGAGGCGCGGTTCCATGGCGTCGAGGCCATTCGCCTGACGCCGGAAAACGGCGTCAACCCGCATGGTCGCGACGGTCTTCTGGCGCATACCTACATGCTGGCGAAACGCGGCGAATCGAATGGCTGCGTGGTGTTCCGGGATTACCCGCGCTTCCTTGCGGCCTTCAAGCGCGGCGAAGTGAAGCGCATGGTCGTAGTGCCGAAGTTGAACGGCAACCGGCCGACACTTGCGAGCAGCGGCGGTAAAATCGGCGGCAAGACCCTGCTCGGCATGTTTTCGCGCGGCAGCGATTCCTGAGCTTTCCGCATTTTCCTGATGCAAAACCGCTTCGCACGTTTACTGGAAATGTTCTAGCGACCGCGCCGCTGTGTCAGCACCATGCCGGCGAAGATGAGCAGGATGCCGAGTGCGCTTGCCCATAGTTTCGGCGGATGATCGCCGAAAAGATCGAGAACCACGCCTGAAACCATCTGGCCGCTGATGACCAGAAGGGCGGTATTGACCGCACCGATACGCGGAATGAGCCAGCTTCCCGAAGCGATGAAGACGACGCCGATCGGCCCGCCGATAAAGGCAAGCCAGGGCGCATCGGCCGCGCCCGGCGGAATGAGGCCGCCGACGATGAGGCCGATGACCGTCAGCACGGCAAAACCGACAATGTGGTTCCAGAACGATGCGATGAGCGGCGAGTTGGACAGGCTGAGGCGGCCGTTGATCTGGCGGCTCAGCGCCACGAAGACGCCGCCGGTAAAGGCCATGGCGATCCAGACGATCATGCCGTTCTCCCGACAAGGATGATGAGTGCGCTGCCGCAGAGAATGAGCGCCACCGCCGCCATGTCCCGCAGGTCCGGCTTTCTTTTGGGCAGGCCGAAGAGGCCGAAAAGATCCGCCAGGAGGCTGAAGATCACCTGTCCGCCAAGCCCGAGCGCAATGGTGCCGGAAAGCGCCAGCGGCGAATTGACGGCGGTGGAGGTGAGGATGACGATGGCCGCACCCACGACCCCGCCGCAATAGGCCCAGAGCGGCGCTTTCGGTTTTTCTGCCGCGCCCGCGTCTTTCTTCGGACGCATGATGGCGAGATAGATCAGCGCTGCCACCGTGCCGGTGCCATGCGCCGTCCAGGAGGAAAACAGCGCATTGCCGTAATGGGCAAGCTGACCGTTGAAATGCACCATCAATGTCAAAAGGCAGCCGCTGGCGAAGGCGGCGGCAAGATGCAGCGGGTTGAGGCGTGGATGCGTCGTGTCTGTCATGGTGGGCCGGCAAAGCTGAAGATGGAGACGAGCTTTAGCCCATATGTGCCTGAAGCGGAATCGAATTGCGGCGGCTCACGGTTTTAGACGACATTATCCTGTGCGTTGCGGAACAAGCGATGCGGCCACGCATTATTCCACCATGAAGAAAACGACGCGCAAACCATTGAACCGGATGACGATTTTCGTCATTTCTATTTTCATTCTCGCAGCCGTGGTCGCGGCGGTCTATCTCGTCGGCTTCACGCCCGGCGAAGTGTAAGACGGATCGATCAATGACCGGCCTGGGCGGTCTTGCCCTTGCCGCGCTCCATCGCAACGCTCGCCCTGGCGACGGCGAAGCGAATGCCGCGCAGCAGGAACCGGCTGGTTTCCAGAT
This sequence comes from Agrobacterium leguminum, assembly GCF_005144435.2. Classification (NCBI taxonomy): domain Bacteria; kingdom Pseudomonadati; phylum Pseudomonadota; class Alphaproteobacteria; order Hyphomicrobiales; family Rhizobiaceae; genus Agrobacterium; species Agrobacterium leguminum. The sequence continues at coordinate 1,752,526 of NZ_CP120211.1, read as the reverse complement.
AGGCGCGATAGGGCAGAACGGTGAAATAGCGCCAGCGCGGCAGGCGGTAGATGCGCAGATTGTTTTGGATCTGGCTTTCCCCATCCGCATCCTGCGTGGCGCAGAGCGGGTAGAGGAAGGCCGCCTTCAGCCCCGCGAGATATTCGAGATCGAATGCGATGTCATAAGCGAGCCGCATGGGGATCAGCTTCGATATCCATTTTCCGGCGCGACGGTTGACGAGATAGGCGCCCGACCCTTTTTCCCGCGTGATGGCAATGGCGAGCGAGCGACCGTTGGAAAGCGGGCGGAACGGGAATTTACGGCCATTGCTGACGGTCGTGAGCCGCAGCAAATCCCAGTCGCCGCCATTCAGCACCGCCTCGTCGATGGCGTTGAGAAAATCATCGTCGAAGACCACGTCATCCTCAAGGATGAGCGCGATATCTGCATCGCCCGCCATGAATTTATTGGCGCAGGCGACATGGCTGAGATAGCAGCCGATTTCCGGCGGCGAGGTGCGGCGGCCATGCATGAGCATGTAGGAAATCTCGCTGAATTCCGGGATGGGGTAATTCAGTTCCCTGCCATTGACGCCGGGGACACGCTCCGCCTTGAGCCCCATGGCGTCGAGGCGCGCGGTCATATCCGCGAGGCGTTTGGTGGCGCTGTCCATATTGATCAGGAAAACGGCGAGCCTGCGCTGGCTTTTCGGTAATATATGCAAAGCTGTCCTCGCCAGTTCCACTTCCCCATTGCAACTCCTTTATTGCAACGGCATGACGCGGGCTATGGAAAAAGCAGCCTTCGGGCACTCATGGTTGTCGAATCAGACCTTTTCCACAAATCCGTCCAGCACACGCTTCTGGCCGGCGCGATCGAAGTCGATCGTCAGCTTGTTGCCTTCGATGGCGGAAATGTTGCCATTGCCGAATTTGAGGTGGAAGACGCGGTCGCCGACAAAGAATTTCGATGGCGTGTCGGCAACGGATTTCGCCACCAGTTCGCCGTCGATCGTGCGGGTGCGCGGGCCGCTTTCGCCATAACCGATGCGTTCCACCGCATGGCCGGAGCGGGTGCCCCAATTGTCACGGGTGGCGTCGCTGCGGTTCTGCTGCGCGCGCTTCCAGCCGGGGGTGGAATAGTTGTTGGTGAAAGGATCGGCCTTGTCGAAGCGCGACTGGCCGTAGCCGCCGCGTCCGCCATAACCGCCGTAACTGCTGTCGGATGCCGCGACATCCACATGGGCGGGCGGCAGTTCATCGAGGAAACGCGAGGGCAGGGTGGATTGCCACAGCCCGTGAATGCGCCGGTTCGACACGAACCAGATATGGCAGAGCTTCTTGGCGCGGGTGATGCCAACGTAAGCGAGGCGGCGTTCTTCCTCCAGACCGGAGCGCCCGCCTTCGTCCAGCGCCCTCTGGTGCGGGAACAGGCCTTCTTCCCAGCCGGGCAGGAAGACGGTGTCGAATTCCAGACCTTTGGCGGAGTGCAGCGTCATGATGGAGACGGCATCGAGATTTTCGTTCTGCTCGGCATCCATGACGAGGGCGACGTGCTCGAGGAAGCCGCGCATGCTCTCGAAGGCCTCCATCGAGCGGATGAGTTCCTTCAGGTTCTCAAGTCGTCCGGGCGCTTCGGCCGTCTTGTCGGCCTGCCACATGGCGGTATAGCCGCTTTCGTCGAGAATCTGCTCGGCAAGCGTGGTGTGTTCGGTGTTTTCCAAGAGGCCCTGCCAGCGGCGGAAATCCTGCACCACATCGAACAGCGCCTTGCGCGCCTTCGGTTTCAGCTCGTCGGTCTCGATGATGTCGGCGGCCGCTGCCAGCATCGGAATATCGCGGGCGCGGGCATAGTCGTGCAGATTACGGATCGTCGTATCGCCAAGACCGCGCTTCGGCGTGTTGACGATGCGCTCGAAGGCGAGATCGTCGGCCGGCTGGCACACAAGGCGGAAATAGGCCATGGCGTCGCGGATTTCGAGGCGCTCATAAAAGCGCGGGCCGCCGATGACGCGGTAATTGAGGCCAAGCGTGACGAAACGGTCTTCGAACTCGCGCATCTGGAAGGAGGCGCGAACGAGGATCGCCATGTCGTTCAGATTATGGTTCTTGCGCTGGAGCTGTTCGATTTCCTCGCCGACCGCGCGGGCTTCCTCCTCGGAATCCCAGGCGGCATGCACCACGACCTTTTCGTCATCCGGGCTGCTGCGTTCGGTGAAGAGCGTCTTGCCGAGACGCCCCTCATTATGGGCGATCAGATGGCCGGCCGCGCCGAGAATATGCTCGGTGGAGCGGTAGTTGCGCTCGAGCTTGATGACCTTGGCGCCAGGGAAATCCTTGTCGAAGCGGAGGATATTGTCCACTTCCGCGCCGCGCCAGCCATAGATCGACTGGTCGTCGTCACCGACGCAACAGACATTCTGCGGTTCGCCCTTGGCGCGCTGGGCGAGCAGCCTCAGCCACATATATTGCGCCGTATTGGTGTCCTGATATTCGTCCACCAGAATGTAACGGAACTTCTGGTGATACTCCTTCAGAATATCTGTGTGGCGGCGGAAGATACTGATGGGATGCATCAGAAGGTCGCCGAAATCGCAGGCGTTCAGCGTTTTCAGGCGGTTCTGATAGGCGGTGTAAAGTTCGCGGCCCTTGCCGTTGGCGAAGGCGCGGCTGTCGCCCTCCGGAATATCCGGCGGTGTCAGGCCCTTGTTCTTCCAGCCGTCGATCATGCCGGCGAACTGTTTTGCCGGCCAGCGTTTGTCGTCCAGTCCTTCGGCCTGAATGAGCTGCTTGATCAGCCGCACGACATCATCGGTATCGAGAATGGTGAAGTCCGATTTCAGGCCGACGAGTTCGGCATGGCGGCGCAGGAGTTTGACGCCGATGGAGTGGAAGGTGCCGAGCCAGGGCATGCCCTCGACAGCGCCGCCGACGAGAACGCCGATACGTTCCTTCATCTCGCGGGCAGCCTTGTTGGTAAAGGTCACGGCAAGAATCTGGCTTGGATAGGCGCGGCCGGTGGCGAGAATATGGGCGATGCGGGTCGTCAGAACGCGGGTCTTGCCGGTGCCGGCGCCGGCGAGAACGAGAACGGGTCCGTCCAGCGTTTCCACGGCATCGCGCTGTTCCGGGTTGAGGCCGGAAAGATAGTCGGGCGCAGCACGCGTCTGATCGCGCGCCGCCATGGCGCGGGCGGCAATGCCGAGCCCGCCGCTGCTTTCCGCACCGGCATTGTTCGTTGCCCTGCGCGGTGCGGCGGGTTCCTCATCGAAGAACGGCATATCGTCAAAACTGTTGCTCATGCGGCCCAATGTAGTGATTCGGGATATAAAGGCCAGAACCGTGTTCTGCTTTTATTCCGGTATCAACTGTCAAAACGCCCATTCCAAGGCATTTTTTCGTTTCATGTCTGCCTGTCGGCGTCGAAAGCGGCGTCAACGGGCACTTGCAGCGCCACCGCAAGCTGGTTGGTCTTGGCGGCAAGCGCGATGACGCGCAGCAAATCGGCATGTTGCTCTGTCGTCATGCCTTTCGCTTTGGCGGCTGCCGTGTGGGAATGGGCGCAATAGGAGCAGCCATTGGTGACGGAAACGGCGATATAGAGCATTTCCTTCACCACGGGATCGAGCGCGGAAGGTGTCGCCATCACCGCCTTGACCTCACCCCATGTCTTTTCAAGCAGATCGGCATCGAAGGCGAGGTAGAGCCACATATTGTTGATGAAATCCGATTTACGGGTGGCGCGGATGTCATCGAACACCGCCTTGACGCGAGGATCGGTTTCCGGGTTTTCGGTCTTCGTCACGGTGCTCATCGCTTCCTCCGGTTATGGCGTCTCGGGGGCAGATTAGCCCAATGGCGGATATTTGCGACAGGAATGCACGGATGGATTGCGGATTGACTGCTTCTGGCGGCAATTGCGCCCAAATTACAATTACGTAAGGAACGGATTTGTGCGTTGCCTTGCCTCGGCCAAGCAGGAATACTGCATCTGTCCCGGAACGCACGTTTTCGGGAATGTTTTATGCTGCGCGGATCAACCGGAGAAATATATGCGGGTCTGGAAACAGGTGGGTGTCAGTGTTGCCGTGGTGGGAGCGGGGCTCTGTCTCTGGGGCTTCTATTCGCCCGAAGCCCGCAATGTGCTCGCCAGCATGGGGCTTGGCAAAACGCCTGCCGGGGCGATCGAAGTCGCCGCATCCGGCGGCCCGGCCGCCGGTGCGTCCACAGGGCAGAATGCCGGCGGTGCGCGCCGCAACGGCAACGCCACACTGGTGGTGACGGCTCCGGTGAAGAAGGGCACGGTCAATGACCGGCTGAACGCCATCGGCAATGGCGAGGCGATCCAGTCGGTTGTCGTCATGCCGCAGGCTTCCGGCACGCTTTCCGAAATCCGCACCTCTTCCGGCGCACGTGTCGTGAAAGGCCAGGTGCTGGCGCGGCTCGACGATGAAGAGCAGGTGATCGAGCGCGACAAGGCGCAGGTGGCGCTGCGCAGCGCCGTTGAAAAATCCAATTCCTACAAGAACCTGAAATCCGTCTCCCGCCTCGATGTGCTGGATGCGCAGATCGCCGAAGAAGCCGCCAAGCTTGCGCTGAGCACCGCCGAACTCAATCTCAAGCGCCGCGACATCGTTGCGCCGATAGAGGGTGTGGCGGGTATCGTCGCCGCCAATATCGGCGATAACGTCACCACGCAGTCAACCATCGTCAGCATTGATGACCGTTCGGAAATTCTCGTCAATTTCTGGGCTCCCGAGCGGTTCGCAACTGCGATCAAGGTCGGCATGCCGGTGGAGGCGACGTCCATTTCCCGGCCGGGTGAGACCTTCAAGGGCGAGATCGAGGCCGTCGACAACCGCGTCGATGAGGCGAGCCGCACGATCCGCATCCGGGCGAAGTTCGGCAATGAGAAGGACGAACTGAGGGCCGGCATGTCCTTCGGCGTCACCATGCGTTTTGCCGGGGAAACCTATGCCTCGGTCGATCCGCTGGCTGTGCAGTGGGATGCGGAAGGCTCCTACGTCTGGCGTGTGACCGACAATAAATCGAACAAGGTGCGGGTGCAGATCGTGCAGCGCAATCCCGATGCCGTTCTCGTCAAGGCGGAGCTGGCGGATGGCGAGCCTGTCGTAATCGAGGGCCTTCAGCGTGTCAGGGAAGGCGGCGCGGTCCGCGTCGGCAGCCAGCCGAAGCCCGAGGAGGTTGCCAGCCAATGACGACGCAGCCGCCCTCCTCCGGTCAGGATTCCAAACTCGCCTTTACGGCATTGTTCGTGCGCCGGCCGATTCTGGCGGCGGTTCTCAACACGCTGCTGGTCGTTGCCGGCCTTGCGGCGCTGGTCGGCGTTGAAGTGCGCGAATTGCCTGACGTCGACCGGCCGACGATCAGCGTCAGGACCACCTATGAGGGGGCGGCGCCCGAAACCATCGATCAGGAAGTGACGCAGACCATCGAAGGTGCGGTGGCCCGTGTCAGCGGTGTCAAGTCCATCTCGTCCAACTCGCAGTTCGGCACCAGCCGCGTGACGCTGGAATTCGGCGACGATGTCGACCTGGCGGTTGCCGCCAATGACGTGCGCGACGCCATCGGCCGCGTCACCAACGAGTTGCCTGACGATGCCGACGAGCCGCAGATCATCAAGGCGGATTCCGACAGCCAGCCGATCATGCGCCTTGCCGTCACCTCCTCCACGCTCAGCATGGAAGACCTGACCAAGCTTGTGGATGACGAGATCATCGACCGTCTGGCCGCCGTCGACGGCGTGGCCGATGTGGAGCTTTACGGCGATCAGGAAAAGGTTTTCCGCGTCGATCTCAATCAGGCGGCGCTTGCCAGCCGTGGTCTGACGGTGACCGACGTTTCCAATGCGCTTGCCAGCGCTGCCCTCGATGTGCCGGCGGGATCGCTGAAAAGCACGACGCAGGATATTGTCGTGCGCGCCACGGCCAGCCTGACCAAGCCTGAAGACTTTTCCAACCTTCTCATCAAGAACAATATCCGCCTGCGGGACGTCGCGACCGTCATGCTTGGGGCGGATGACGAATCCACCTCGCTGCGCTCCAATGGCGTGCAGGGCGTCGGTCTCGGTGTCATCCGTCAGGCGCAGTCGAACACGCTCAGTATCTCGACGGGCGTGAAGGCCGCCGTCGATACCATGTCGGCCAATCTGCCCGAAGGTACGCGCATCGTCGTGACCAGTGACGACGCCGTCTTCATCGAAGGCGCGCTTCATGAGGTCGAGCTGGCGCTCGGTCTCTCGGCGATCATCGTCGTCGTCGTGCTCTATCTCTTCCTGCGCGACTGGCGCGCCACCCTCATTCCGGCAATTACCATGCCGGTGGCGCTGATCGGCACCATCGTCGCCATCTATATGGTCGGCTTCTCGGTCAATATTCTGACGCTGCTTGCCATCGTTCTGGCGACCGGTCTGGTGGTCGATGACGCCATCGTGGTGCTGGAAAATATCGTGCGCCGCCGGGCGGAAGGCATGGGGCCGCGCGCCGCCGCCGTTCTCGGCACGCAGGAAGTCTTCTTCGCGGTCATTGCGACGACGGCGACGCTTGCCGCCGTGTTCATTCCGCTCTCCTTCCTGCCGGGCCAGCTTGGCGGCCTGTTCCGTGAATTCGGCTTCGTGTTGGCCTTCGCGGTGGGCTTGTCCTCCATCGTGGCGCTGACGCTCTGCCCGATGCTCGCCTCGCGTATGCTGAAGGAGGGGCTGAAGGAGCCGACGGGACCGCTTGCCTGGTTCGGCAATGTCTTTGCCTCCACCTACAAAACGACGCTTTCCGCCTGCCTCAACAATCCGCTTATCGTCATCGTCGTGGCGCTGATCTTTTCCGGCCTGTCATGGATCGCCTTCGGCATGATCCAGAACGAGTTGACACCGCGCGAGGACCGCGCCTCGATCATGATGCGGGTCACCGCGCCGCAGGGCGTCAGCCTCGACTATACCCGCGACCAATTGCAGCGGATCGAGGAAAACCTGCAGCCGCTGCGCGACAGCGGTGAAATCCGCAATATCTACTCCATCACCGGCATGAACGGCTCGTCCAATACCGGTTTCATGGTGCTGACGCTTGCGCCCTGGGCCGATCGTGAGAGGACGCAGAACCAGATTGCCGCCGATGTCACTTCCGCCGCCAACAGGGTGCCGGCGCTGCGCGGCAATGCAATGCAGCCGAACAGCCTCAGAATTCGCGGTGCCGGCAACGGCCTGCAGATGGCGATGGTTGGCAGCAACTATGCGGCGCTGACCGAGGCGACGCAGAAATTGCTGCTTTCCATGGAGGAAAGCGGCCTGTTCGACACGCCGCGTTTCGACAATGAACCCAATCAGGCGCAAATCTCCGTCTCCATCGACCGCGAGCGTGCATCGGATCTCGGCATCGACATCACCGGCCTGTCGCGCGCCATGCAGTCACTGCTGGAAGGTCGCTCGATTGTCGACGTCTTCGTGGATGGCGATGCGATTCCCGTGCGGCTTTTGTCTTCCACCCGGCCGATCAACGATCCGACCGATCTGGAAAACGTCTTCCTGAAAACCGGCGACGGCAAGATCGTGCCGATGTCGGTCATCGCCACGCTGAAGGAAAATGCGGTTGCGCCGCAGCTCAACCGCGAGCAGCAGCTTCCCTCCGTCGGCTTTACCGCCAACCTCAAGGATGGCGTTTCGCTGGGCGAGGCGCTGCAAAAGGTGAATGAGCTCTCGCAATCCGTCATGCCGCCCGGCGCCCGTCTGCTGCCGCTGGGCGAGGCTGCGACGCTGGAGGAAAATTCGAGCGGCATGTTGCTGACCTTCGGTTTCGCCATCGCCATCATCTTCCTCGTGCTGGCCGCGCAGTTCGAAAGCGTGCTGAGTTCGGTCATCATCATGACGACGGTGCCGCTCGGCCTTGCCTGCGCGGTCATCGCGCTGCTGGTCACCGGCTCGAGCCTCAACGTCTATAGCCAGATCGGGCTCGTACTCCTCGTCGGGGTGATGGCCAAGAACGGTATTCTCATCGTCGAATTCGCCAATCATCTGCGCGATCAGGGCGCAACCGTGCGCGAGGCCATCGAAAAGGCCACCAGCATCCGCCTGCGCCCTGTCATGATGACGATGATTGCGACCATTCTCGGCGGCGTGCCGCTGGTGCTGGCGCAGGGGGCCGGCGCGGAAGCGCGCATCGCGCTCGGCTGGGTCATCGTCGGCGGCCTCGGTTTTGCGACGCTGGTGACGCTTTACATCACGCCGGTCTCCTACCTGCTGATTGCCCGCTTCGCCAAACCGCAGGCGGATGAGGAAATCCGCCTTCACCGCGAGCTTGAACTTGCCGCCCGCCGCAAGGCGCTGGAAGAGGACAAGCCGTTGCTGGCGGCGGAGTGAAAAACGGTTGCCGCCAAACAGTGTTTGGCGCAATCGCGATGCTGGACAAAGCGTTAACCTTATCCCATACCACCTGACGGAATTTCGTAACGGATCGAATCCGTTACGGGCAGATGTTGAGGTGGAGACGGACGATGGCGCTGAAAGATGTGGTGGCGGGAAAGCGGAACGAAGAGGGTATCGCGTCTGCGCTCGCGGTGCTGAAGCAGCAGCTCGGCGACAGGCTCCAGACCGGACAGGCGTTTCGCGAGCAGCACGGCCACACCACCACCTATCTGACCCTGCAGGCGCCTGACGGCGTCGTTTTTGCCGAGAGTGCGGACGATGTGAAGGCGGTGGTAAAGGTCTGCGCGCAACATAAGGTGCCGGTCATTCCCTTCGGAACGGGGTCTTCGCTGGAAGGGCAGGTGAATGCGCCGAACGGCGGAATCTGCATCGATTTCAGCCGGATGAATCGCATCATTGAGGTGAATGCCGAAGATCTTGACGTGACGGTGGAGCCGGGTGTGACGCGCGAGGACCTCAATGTCTATCTGCGCGATACCGGCCTGTTCTTCCCCATCGATCCCGGCGCCAATGCCTCCATTGGCGGCATGGCCTCGACGCGGGCCTCTGGCACCAATGCCGTGCGTTACGGCACGATGAAAGACAATGTGCTGGCCGTTACCGCCGTCGTCGCCAATGGCGAGGAAATCCGCACTGCCCGCCGCGCCCGCAAGTCGTCCGCAGGTTACGATCTGACGCGGCTTTTCGTCGGTGCAGAGGGGACGCTGGGTGTCATTACCTCCGTTACGCTGCGGCTTCAGGGTATTCCGGAAAAGATCGCCGGCGGGGTGTGCACCTTCGACAGCGTCAAGGCGGCCTGCGATGCCGTCATCATGACGATCCAGATGGGGGTTCCGGTCGCCCGCATCGAATTGCTGGACGAGGTGCAGGTGCGCGCCTGCAATGCCTATTCCGGCCTGAACTATGCGGAGAAGCCGACGCTCTTCGTGGAGTTCCATGGCACCGAGGAAACGGCGGCGCTGCAATCGCAGCAGTTTGCGGAGATCGCCGCCGAATGCGGCGGCGTCGATTTCCGCTGGACCAGCGACGCGGCCGAGCGCAACAAGCTCTGGAAGGCGCGGCACGATGCCTACTGGGCGTCCCGCGCGCTCGCGCCGCATCTCGACGGGCTTTCCACCGATGTCTGCGTGCCGATTTCGCGGCTGGCGGATTGCGTGGTGGAAACCCAGCAGGACATCGAGGAAAACGGCTTTCTCGCACCCATCGTCGGCCATGCGGGTGACGGGAACTTCCACGTCCTCATCCTCTTCGACGGCAAGGACGCGGAAAGCGTTGCGAAAACCGAAGCCTTCGTCGCCCGCCTCAACCGCCGCGCCATCGCCATGGACGGCACCTGCACCGGTGAACACGGCATCGGCCAGGGCAAGATGAGTTTTCTTGCCGAAGAGGCGGGAAATGCGCTCGATATGATGCGTGCCATCAAAACGTCGCTCGATCCCGATAACATCTTCAATCCGGGCAAGTTGTTCCGTCTTGTCTGATCATTCTCATATTTGATTGGTACAAAAGGCTGCTTGCCGTTAAGGCAGAAAAGAATAGGTTTGCAGCGTTCGCGAAGGGAGATGCAGGTCAGTGCTCGGACGTATTCTGGTTTTTCTGGGCGGACTGCTGGCCGTGGTGCTGTTTTCGGCGCTGCTTATTCCCTATTTCGTCGACTGGACGGATTTCCGCCGCGATTTCGAGGATCAGGCAAGCCGTATTCTCGGCAAGAAGGTGGTGGTGCATGGCCGCGTCGAAGCCCGTATCCTGCCTTTCCCCTCGGTGACATTGCATGATGTGCGCGCCGGAACGGATGCGGATGGATCGCCGCTCATTCAGGTCGCCCGTTTTTCCATGGATGCCGAGCTTGCGCCGTTCCTCTCCGGCGAGGCGCGCATCTTCGACATGCGCATCGAGGAACCGAAAGCCAAGATAAGGCTGCTGAAGGATGGCACGCTGGACTGGATGCGCGGCAGCCGTGCGGAAATTCCAGCCCGCACCGTGGTTCTGGAGAGCGTGCAGATCGAAGGCGGGCAGATCGAATTCATCGACGAGCAATCCGGCCGCAACCGTGTCGTGACCGGTCTCAATGCCGACATGTCCGCCAATTCGCTGGCCGGGCCGTGGAAGGCGGAGGGACGCGCCGCCGTCGACGGGCATCCGGGCTCCTTCTCGCTTTCCAGCAGCGAGCCGGATTATGCCGCCGGCCGCATGGGGCTCAGGGTGCGGCTGGTGCCGGACGAACATCCGGTCGAGGTCGATCTCGATGGCGCGATTGCCGCAACGGCGGGAAAGCCGGCCTATAGCGGTTCTTTCTCCTTCAGTTTTCGCGAAGACGAAAAGCAGAAGCAGCAGGCCGGACAATCGCTGTTTTCCTCGCCGCGCACCCGCGGCAGCTTTGAACTCACCAATGAAAGCGTGCGTATCCCGAGCTACCGCATGGAGCTGGGCGGCAGTGAAAATCCCTATGTCGTGACCGGGGAAGCGACGCTCGATACCGGCGCCAAGCCGGAATTCCTGCTGACGGCCGATGGCCAGCAGATCGATGTCGCCCGGTTTGCGCCGCCCGTCGTGCAGGCGGGCAAGACCTCGCGCCAGCCCACCGCCTCTGTGCGCCAGCGTATCGAGGCCTTTGCGGCCATGGTGGCCCGCATTCCGGTGCCGCCGGTGCCGGGCAAGGCCAGCATCAGCCTTCCGGCGCTCGTTTCCGATGACACGACCATTCGCGACATCAGGCTGGATGTGCGCCCGGAAGGCAGCGGCTGGCAGGTGGTGAATGCCGTGGCGACCCTGCCGGGCCGGACGCAACTTGAGGCCAAGGGATCGTTGACGCTTCTCGGCGGCCCCGCCTTCAACGGCAATCTGCTTCTCGCCTCCAACCAGCCCTCGGGTCTGGCGAACTGGCTTTCCGGTTCCGTCGATCCGGCGATCCGCCAGCTCAATGCCGCCGGTTTTTCCGCCGATGTCTCGCTGACGACGCTCAACCAGCGTTTCGACAATCTGGAGCTTGCAGTTGGCGATGCGTCGCTGAAGGGTGAGCTCGAACGACGCTCCGACGGCAAGACCTCCAATCTTTCCATCGATCTTGCCGGTAACGAAATCGATCTCGATGCGCTGAAGGCGCTCGGCAGTCTGGCGCTTGGCGATCAGGTCGGCAGTTCCGTCCTCGACCACCGCATTACCGCAAAATTCAAGGCTGACCGGTTCAACATGGCCGGTGTCACCGCCAATCATGTCGAGACCGCCTTCACCATGGCGGGCGGCGTTCTCTCGCTGGAGAACATGACGGCCGGAGACATCGCCGGTGCGGAGGTCAGGGCGAGGGGTGAGCTGCAGGGTTCGCTGCTGAAATATGCGGGCAAGGGCACGGTGAATCTGCATGCGGCGGATATGCAGCCGTTCTTCACCATGCTGCAGCAGAAATTGCCGAACCATCCATTCCTCAGCCGTCTGGCGGCGAGCGCGCCGTGGTACGCCAATTCCGATCTCTCAATGGATGTTTCGGTCAATAGCGAAAATGGCGGCGCCAATGTCGCCGTTTCCGGCACGGTCAATGGCAGTCGGCTGTCGGCCGTGGCCAAGATGCCGGATTTCCTGTCGATCACCGATGATACCGCCATGTCGCTGGAAGCGGTTCTGAAAAACCAGTCAACGGCCATCCTGTTCGGGCAGGCGGGGCTCGATCCGCTGCCCTTCGATGCGGATGGCGAGGGGCTTTTGTCCATCAAGCTCAACGGCACGCTCGGCTCGCCCGCCCAGACCGAACTGCGCTTCTCGACGGAGCGCACGCATTTTTCGATGAACGGTTCCTTTGCCGTTGCGGCCGCCAATTTCGGTGAGGGCAGCGCCGACGTGGCGCTCGAAAGCGCTGACATCGAGCCCTATCTCATCATGAACGCCGTCGGCCTGCCGCAGCTTGGCGGTGGCATGGCGTTGAAGGCCAATGCGAAAGTGGCGGTGGATGGGCAAAAGATCGCGCTTTCCTCGATAGGCGGGCAGGCGGGCGGAAATCCGTTCTCGGGCAATCTGGCCTTCCAGCGCGCCGCGCCCTATCCCGTTACCGGCGATCTTGCGGTCAGAACGGCCGATCTCGCCTGGCTGGGCGATGCGATCTATGGGCCGGTGATCGATCCGGAAACCGGGGCGCTCAACGCCAAGCCGCTGGCCATGGCCGCCTTCCCGCAGCTCAAGGCTTCGCTTGCCTTGAAAGCGGAAAGCTTCGAGGCGGGCCCCTTCGGCACGGTCACGGGTGTTTCGGCCCAGGTCACGCATGATGCGGGCGGCCTCTCGCTCGACGATGTTGCCGGCACCTTCATGGGCGGCAAACTCACGGGACGGCTCGCCATGTCCACGGGCGAGGGGGCGGGCATTTTCCGCACCAAGATCGCGGTAACCGACGCCAATCCGGAGCCGATCCTGTGGGCGAATGCCAACGGGCCGGTCGCGGCGGGCCGGGTCGCCATCGACCTGACGGCCGAATCGACCGGCAAGAGCGTCGGTGAAATGCTGAAATCGGCAGGCGGTTCGGGTGAAATCCGGGCCGGTGGGCTGGTGCTGAAGGGGCTCAATCCCGGCACCCTGCCGCCGATCCTGCAGGCGGCGGACGGCTTGCAGCAACCGATCGACGCGCCCAAGGTGCGGCCGCTGGTGGACCAGAGCCTGTGGCAGGGCGAAATCGGCCTCGGCGATGTGGCCTTGCCATTCTCGCTGAATGGCGGCGCGCTTCATTTCAAGAATTTGCGTGCGGGGATCGATCCGGTAACGCTCACGGCCGATGCAACGGTCGATCTTGCTGCTTCGACGGTGAACGGCGACCTCGATCTCCTGTTCAATCCCGGCACCGAAACGGTTGCGGGGGCCGAGCCTTCGGTGCGCCTGAATTATAACGGCCCGCTTGCCGCGCCGGCTTTGACGACCGACGTTTCGGCGCTCAGCAATTACCTGTCGCTCCGGGCTTTCGAAAAGGAGCGCCGTCGGGTGGAGGCCATGCAGGCCAGCGTTCTCGAAAAGCAGCGCCTGCGCCGCGAAGTGGCGCTTTATCGCTCGCAGGCGGCCGAGCGGCAGGCCGAGAAGGAACGGGTGGAGGCGGAAGCCAAGGCCAAGGCCGAAGAAGAGGCGCGTTTGAAGGCTGCGGCCGAAGAACGCCTGCGTCAGGAAAAGGAACAGCAGGAGCGGTTGCAGCAGCAACAGCAACAACAGGAACAGGGGCAACAGCCGACGCCCGAGCGGCAATCGGCGCCGGTTCTGGTGGTGCCTCCGACGGAAAACGCGATCCGGCAACTGGCGCCTGAAAACGCTCCCGCCACGCCGTAAGCTTGTGTGGCAAGCGAGGCTGACTTCCTTTTAAGCTGGTTGACGAACGGCGCGGGGCTTCCCTCCGCATGCCGCGTCATGCTCCGGCCTGTTTTTTGACGTGTTTAGATTTTTGGTGCAGTTCCGAAGACGTCTAACGAAAGTGCGTTCTTCACCGGCGACTTCAAGGGGACCGGACAGCAATGGTTTGACCCAGCGATGAGGCCAAATCCGGCAAAGGTTTGCGACCTTCCGCGGCGAGCATTTTGCGCCGCCCATCAATCGCTTTGACGGAAAAATCCCGACGAAACTGTCAAATCCAGGTTTCGCGTTCGCCGAATGGCGTGTCGGCGTCGAAATTTTTGGTGCCGATCCTGGCGCTTTCACCGGAAAGGCTCGGATTTTCCGCATTTTCGCTCGACGATGCTGATTTTTCGGCGCTGTTTTCGAGAGCCTCAAGCTGAGCTTTGAGCGACGCGATTGCGCTCTTCAGCTCTTCCTGTGCTTTTGCTTCCGTGGTCTCAGCAAGCTCCGACTGCTTTTCGGCAATCTGTGCTTTCAGTTCGGAAACGCTTGAAGACGATGTGGATGAAGAAGACAGCAGGGAAACAGCGGTGCTCGTTCCCGAAACGGCAGAAACCATGGTCGCCTCGTGGCGGATGTGTGGAATGGAAGGATCTGAAACAAAATCTGAAAGCAAGGCTACGCAATACGGGGATGCCTTGGAGGGCAGATTATGCCGCTAATGTTTAATGAATACTTTCACGGCGTTACGAGTTTTCGGCGGAATTTTTCGTAGTGGCTGGATGGGTAAAATCCGGCTGGCGACAGGCCCGCTCGTGGCCGGAGCATCGTTGACAGGGCAGCTTGCGGAAGGTCAGCGGGTTTTCAGCCAGTTCAGCACATAAACCCGAAGCGACGAGGACAGATTGCTGTCGGCGGAGCGGTTGTCGTCTATTTCGGCGAGCAGGGCCGCGAAACTGATCTTGCGTCTTTCCGCAATGGTTTTCAGCTCGTCCCAGAAGGCGTCCTCGAGTGAAATGCTGGTGCGGTGGCCGTGCAACGTCGCGGAGTGCTTGCGGATCATCAGATCGGTCTCCGGTGAAACCGGTTGGAGGTCTGAATCATGTCTCCCCGGCAAGTCCCTGTTTTGCGATTCTTTTCCGATAGTCCCGAAATCCGCGACGGTCGGCCGGCCTGTCAGTCTTTGCCGGTCCCGTCATCGTTTTTTTCGAGCCGCCCCTGATCGAGCGCCTTTTCGGCCTTTTCGTTCAGGGCCGAGGTAAGATTTTTTTCGGTCTTGGTGCGGCCGAAGGACAGGCGGTTCTGCTCCGCCTGCTTTTCTTTTTCGCTACGGGCTTTCTGTTTGCGAAACTGACGCAGATTGACGATATCGGCCGCCATGGGGATATGTCTCCTCGGGTTTCGTAAGCTCGGCGTAAAAGCCGTTATTGCTTCTTGCGGAAGGCATCCAGCGAAACGACCGAGCCTTCCTTCTTTTCCTCGCCGGATTTGGGCGTCTCGGAAGCGGCAGCGGGCTTTGCCTCATGGGAAACGGGATAAGCGGTGATCTCCGCGTCTTCGATTTCTTCCTCTTCGGCCAGAGGCACGTCGAATTCGAGCTCGAAATTGACGGAAGGATCGTAGAAACCGCGAATGGCGTTATAAGGGATCACCAGCTTTTCCGGCGTATCCGAGAAGGACAGGCCGATTTCGAAGCCGGTTTCGGTTACTTTCAGGTCCCAGAACTGATGCTGGATAACAATGGTCATCTGCTCGGCATATTTCGCCTTGAGGTGCTGGGAAATCCGCACGCCCGGCGCGCCGGTCAGGAAGGTGATGAAGAAGTGATGGTCGCCGGGCAGACGGCCAGTTGCGGCCACTTCACCCAAAACCTTACGAATAACGCCGCGAAGGGCATCCTGTGCGAGAATGTCGTAACGGATATGATCCTGCCCCATGCGGTCCTGTCTTTCCCTTATTCGAACGTCTTTTCATGCACGGCGCGACTTGCGCGCCAAGGACGCTGTAACACTTTGAATCTTCGCGTAATCCTTGAGCCGGGATCATTTCCGATCCTGACGCTCACGCGTTGGCCAAGTATACGCAATGTCCTGAACGGCAGCAACGGAAAAGCCGATGCCGATTGCGAGTCAGCTATCATATAACCAATTCAGGCAAAATGGAGAAGGTGGAGGTTTCTGTTGCCAGGTACCTCCGAACCCCGCCTCACGGGGCTAACCGTGAGGACTTTAGAGCGGAATTCCCGCACCGCCATTAGGCAGCGAGAGCATATTCCTTAGCGTTGTTGTCGTTTGCAACTACACTTGTGACCCGATAACGGCGGTATCATGCCGAGCAAAAGTTCGATCTTTACGCCCTTGTCGATCCTATTTCGCCCCCATCAAAAGCCGGCCTTCGTTTCATGAAAGTCCGCCGGTTTTTGGTGGAGGCGCCGGGTACCGAACTTTATAAAGACAAGAGTTAAGTTAGTCGACGTAAGTGCTGAGCACAATCAATAGTTTGAACGCATTTGACGTGGACTAACTGACGGCTAGGATTAGGTGGAGGTTTCTGTTGCCAGGTACCTCCGAACCCCGCCTTACGGGGCTAACCGTAAGGACTTAGAGCGGAATTCCCGCACCGCCATTAGGCAGCGAGAGCGTATTCCTTAGCGTTGTTGTCGTTTGCAACTACACTTTTTGACCCGATAACGGTGGTATCATGCCGAGCACAGCTTATATCTTTCAATGCCAGTCGATCCCATTTCGCCCCCATCAACAGCAGCCGCTTTCGGCTGTTCTTGGTGGAGGCGGCGGCTTCGAAGCCGCGTCCTGTACATCTATTGCATATAAGGTTTAGCACCGTAGCCCCCTTGCGGGGGCATAATTGAGATAGATCATTCGCTATGAGATTTCAATGGGCACTATAGATCATCACCGTGGAATAGGAACGACTTTCATACCCAGTTTCTCTTTGAGGAATCGGTTTTCGCGCCGAGCCTGCCGGATGTCCAGAAACCAGTGATGGGCTCTAGTCGCAAGCCTTGAATATGATTCTTGGCTGTCGTCGTAGGACCTTTGGAGGTTTTCATAGAGAGCCTTAAGTTTGAGGTACTTTATTCTCCAACTGTCGTCTTTGTCCCTAGTCTCAACAGGTAGGGACTTCGGCAGCCGCTCATTCACATCCGCGAGAAAGGCGAGAACATCAGACTTCGTATCAGTCTTGTGCTTTTTCCCGTTAAGGAAGTTGTGGCCGAGGCCACACATTTCCATGAAGACGCCTTGCTCCAGTGATTCCTTGTCGTCGCCATAGACCTGTGCCGCGAGTTCGCCGCTCTTCAACATTCGCTCTACGAGCGTTTTCCCGGCCCGGATTTTGTCCAACGATCTGTCCGTTCGGTCGGCAGAGTGCTTCGCCAGACCATTGACGGCTTTTTTTGACACACTAATGGGCGCACGGGGTTTCATATCATTCTCCCAATTTCCGGGTTTAGGTTGACAATTTCATCGAGCTTGGGCTTGAGGTCTGGCCATGCGTGCAACTGCTCCCGGATATGATCTAGCCAATAAACTTTTTGGAGCCGAGATAACGACCCAAATCCTTCGCGTGCGACCTTCTCCAGCTCCCACTGAATGAGTGCATGGCGATGCCTCTCTTGAACCTGGTAGGGGCATTCGGCTGTGCATTTTCCGACATCGGGAAGGGTATCGCCCGTGAATTTGGAGCAAGATCCGCGCACAGATCCTTTTTTGACGCACAAGACACCCGGCATCACAGGTATAGGTGCGATGCCTTGGCGTAGGAGTTCCTCCAGAAAAACTTCAATTATTTCATTCACGACGATGCCCTGGTTTTCTGACATGAGCGCGGCCATACGCATTTCGATCCTGCGGCCCTGTTCGCCGCCCAGACCAGCGCCGCCAGCGGCAACGGTGCTTTCCAAAAGAGTCCGGGATTTATCCTGAAAGATGTCCATGCTTTCAGCGTGAATATCCTCTCGAACGAACGAGTTCGACAGCGCATAACCCGCGGTTTCTCCCCGGTGGGCGTGGTCAAGGATTACTTCGGCTGCGGCGAGTCCGTTGGTCACGGCACGGGCAGCGTTTCTTACAAGCGTTTTTCGCCCAGTGTAGGCCGTTAGGCTGAAGGGTATTTCGGTTATGCGGCAAAATGTACGCAGAACGTGGTTAAAGTTATTGGTGGTGTATTCGTTACCGCCATACGGTGGCGAAAAAAGTCGCTCCGTTGTTTTCTCGAACAAGTCATGCATTTCCTCAAGACCTGCTGCGACCTCGAAAAGGAGACTAGACACGCGCAGGTGACGTTGGACGCCGCGCCACGACTTCTGGGCCTTGGATGTTTCAGTGGTGAGTTCATAGCGATCGAATACAGTCGCCGGCTCACCGTCCACGATTCTGATGAAACCTCGCATGGCGGAGAGAAGTTCCGAGGGTCTCGGTCCGATCGCATCAGCGATCAAATAACCAGCCGCCCCATGATAGAGCCGATGGAAAATTGACGGATACGAGTAGCGAGAACGTTGCGCTCCAGGAAATCTCTCCAGGAGCCACATGCGGGCGTCAGGCACGGCAGCGACATCCTCGAGGCAGGCGCGAACCCAATTCGTGAAGTCCTCTCTGCAGTCAATAACGCGTAGCGCATTCGAAAGAACGAGTTGGCGCTCTTGGTCATTGAGCGGTTGTTCGCCTTTTTCCGTCGATGTGTCCGGGTTTTCGTTTCCTACTTCAATTTCGAAGTCGTAGTCGTTGAGGCCGTCTTGAATGTAGCCGAGCTCGGACAAGCGAACGAGCCGTTCAACCCAAAGCGCTACAATAAGCCTCGTACCCTGATTTCTGGAGTGAAGGTCTATTATCTGCTGGATGTTGTAAGGCGTAACTTCCGAAAGGCTTTCACAGCCACACGCCTGTACGGCATGCATGAATTTTCTGAGTATTTTGAAGGTCGCTGAAATCGATACGGGCTTTGCTCTGTGGCCGACGAGGCTCGCGTGATGCAGAAGAATCACAGCGATCTGCTTCAGTTGTTCCAGGAGGAGCGATTCTCCATTCAATTTCCAGGTGCGGCCGTCGCTCAATTGTGATCCACCAAGGAAATCCAAAATCCCTTTGTGACTCGATCCTGGGGGGAACCATTTTCGAGGCATCATCCAGCGCATGTGGAGGTAGAGGAAGCCCGGGAGAACGGCGAAACTGCCGATGTAAGGTGGCCGGATCCTGTTTAGCGTGCGCTCCCTCATGAGCCAAAGAATCGCGTCGTCCGCGTCGAGCGTCAGATCGTATTCTTCAAGCCGTTTGATCCTCATGTGCGTTGATCCACTGACGCCACGGACAGTCGATGGCGCTCGCGATCCACGGCTCGTTGCGGGAAGGCTGCTAGAATTCTTCGGAGGTTTTTCTGCCGCTGGCTTAATGTGTTTTGGATTTCCTTTGCTGCGCCAATATTGTCGAGCTGATGAGCGATATCCAAATCGTGCTGAACGAGCATTGTCAGTGAATCAGGTAAGAAGCGCGCCCATTTACATCCGTCGATACAGTTCTGTGAGGCGCAGCTAGTGCCCGGAGAGCTTACCGTGTTTAAACCTTCAGGCGGATGTGTGGGATCTGCGCATCGATTCCCCCATCTCGTCTCGGTTTCGGGATCCAAGATATTTTTGATCTGCCAGTCTTCCAAGCCTTGTGTCTTTAACGCAAGCTTCAGGGCCTCTAATGAGTATTTTCCCTTGCGAACGAGTTCCACAGACCGGTCGAATATCGCGACAAATAGGTCTTCGCTCTTTTGGAAGAATGCCCGCCGGCGAGCGTAGTCGCGGGCCGTCGCTGCGTTGCTGTGCCGCGCGAGCATATGAAGAATGACTAGGTTGTATGACGATGCCCGAAAGGAAAAATGTAATCCGGCATCGCGCAGCTCTCGGACGGTGGTGATACCGTACCTGCACATTCCATTGTGCAGCTCCGCAGGCGGGCCATTCAATTTGTGCGCAACCCACCGAAGCGAGGTAATCTGCAACTCAGTTTTGTATATGAAGAGATCATCCTTGATGAAAAGCAGCCGATCGAGCTCTGCCACTTCATCGGCCGAAAGCTCAGGCTTTCGAAGCTCGTCAATCCGCCGGCATATTTCTCGTCGCAGTGGTGCGGTCAGTTCCTTGACGAACTTCAAAATCTGGTACGGATGTGATTGTGGCTTTTTCAGACTTGGAAATGTTACCGCCGCAGGAGCGTCCGCTACTTTTCCTTTTTGTGCCCCTCGGCTCTTTGAGAGGATTATCATAACGTAACGGTCGTCGTCAGTCGCGGCGTCGAGGGCAAAGGGGTAAGGTTTCCACCAGTCTGATGATGCTTGGATGTCCGCGAGAGATTGGAAGTTCGCCATCGATCGAATGAGAAACATGACAACGAATGGAAGGAGGTCGCCGAGTCCGGGGTGATAGTATCTGAAGTGGGCGGATATCCCGTGAACCGTCTCGGCTCCGCGCTCATTACTGATGACGCTCACTCCGGGAGGCTTTTCCATTGCCGCAATTGCGGACTTATTGCCTTGGGCTATCAGCGTTGCATGGGTTACTGGCTTAAGCTGAAGAACTTCTCTGCAAAACCACAAACGGTTCTCGAGCGACTTCCATGAACCATGTGGTGCGCCCGAGCTTCGTCTGGGATCTCTTCCGGAAGTCTGCAGGGAACACGCGAGCGCGTGTCGGTTGCGAACAAGCTGAGCTTCTTCTTTCGCGAGCTTCATGAGTGATCGGCATTTCTTTTCGTCGAGCACATCGCGCTCCGCGGGGTCGGGATCGCGATATGGGTTCGGCGGAAGGATGGATGATGGAACTCCGATAGCAGTCATCAGGCGAAGAAAGAGGCGAACCTTAGAAGCGGCGCTGGCGAGGGTATGGCATTCGAACACGAAATAGGAGCCGAACGACCAGTCCACTTCTGCCGCGGTCGTCGGCACTGTTGTGTGGAATGCAGCTTCATACTTCCTGACAAATTTTGCGAAAAATCGTAAGAATTTGTTTATTTCACTCGCCGATTTGCGCTCTTCGAAAAAATTGCGCCTGATCTTGCTTTCGTTATCGCGGATAAGTGGGACATCAGAGAAAATTCCGAAATCACAGCCTCTCTCCAGGTCGCTAGTTGCGACCACAGGATGGATAGCTACATGCTGCCCAACATTCGACCGGAGAGAAATTCCGGCCGCTCGCTGACCTTTCCGCGGCCCTTTCTTCAATTGAGGCCATCCAGTGCTTCGTTCCAAGCGCCATAGAATTTCGGTGCAAGCCACGAGTGGATCAGCATTTCGATGTAGGTTTCTGTGTCTTCGAAATGCTCATGCCCGAGATGCAATTGCAGCGTTCGGGCAGGAAGTTCGGCGATCTGATAAATTTGTTCATGGGTTAGCTGGTCAACAGGGATTCCTGCTTCGGCGGCCCGCGCTTCAATATGGTGTTTCAGGAAGTAGCAAGCGTGGAGATGTCTGCATGTGTGGGCAGTGATCCGAACCGACGGCTTAAGCCGGTCGTTGGCTCTCGTTATCGCTTTACTGAGCGCTTCATTCGAGAGGGGTCTTCCTTCGCTATCTATGAACAGATGCGCGGTTGCGTCGACACTTGCGATGCCGTTCCGTCGCAAGATGTCGCGCCTAGGGCCATCCACAAAGTTCCATAGTGACTGGATCCAGCCGACGCGTGCGTGGCAAAGCCTGACTTTTCGCCCTTTCCCGATTATTCTCATACTGAGCGCCGGCGGGTTGGAGAAGGCAAGCGCTCGATCGGGCAGAACGCCAATCATAGCGTCATCGCTAAGAGAGTATTTGAGGAGCCGCGGTTCACCGCTCCAGCTATAGTGACAGACATCGCGGTTTCTGTCCGAGACATCGCGCGAGTACACCACGCCCGGCAGAAGGGCGTTTCGTTGGTTTTCGTTGAGGCGCCATCCCAGCTCATACATGTTCATGGTGGCCTTCCTGTTCGTAACGGGCGTTACAGCCGTGAAAAAGTCGAGCATCTGCTCGGGTGAAGGAAGAACGCCGTCGCCAGGCTTCTTTCGTGTTCGGCGAAACTGAGGCTTCTCTTTTGGGTCGTCGTCGGCTGTCGCTTTCGACGCGTAATTCGCGTTAGCCAATTCAATCGTAGACCTCGCGGCAAGAGAAACGGGCTCATAATCGAAGTCCTCGATGTAGCCGTGCTTTTCCATCCATTGATAACAGAGAAGCTGCTCGTGCAGCCGGGGAGCGATCGTCGATCGCGGGTGTAATTTGTGCGGAACTCCCGTCTGCCAGTATCGTTGGCTCCAATATCCGCGCCGCATCGCGTCGAGGTACGGTCCTTCGACATGCCATCTTTTTATTTCGTTCCACGCAATGATCCCCAAGTCGGGATGCGCCTCCTCGGTTTCAGCCCAAGTCACTAGGTCGCAAATTTTGTAACCAATGCCCTCGATGGTTTCCTGGGCCAGCGGTTTTAGTCTGGTGTGTGGCTTGTCGATGTTGCGGGGGTCTATCTTGCCGCGACCGCGATCATGCATGAAGTGGTTGATCCCGTCGGGATAGTCGTCGTCTTGCGTCAGGATGAACGGCAGGTGCGATATCACGCGACTTCGCGAGGGGACATGCCGCTCTCCGGGGAATTGCATTGACGCCATGCTCTGTGCTCCCAAGCCCTTTCAGGCTATGCTCTTTATGCGTGTATATCTCTAGCGAGAACTCGGGCGCAAGGGTAAATGACTCGATTAATAAGTCAAGGTTTGGTTTAACATTATTGTTTTAAATCAGATAGTTGATGTCAACAATTGAGTAAAGGATTCATGCGGATGCTGTTCGTTCAAGAATCACCTTGGGATTGAATCTTTGGTTGTGCGCCTGCGAGTCTTTGGGCCAGCAACTCGCCCTAAACGACGTGGCTACGCGCGTTCTGAAGTAGCCAAATCATTTCAAAGACTTCACAATGTTGACCGATCAGCGTGCGGTGGCGACAACCACATTTTCTTGGCGAACCATGAATCCCATCACAGGAAGCCATGCCGCGAGCTCATAGGCATCGATCAAAGGACTCGGCGAAGGGTGAAGCCGAGCGCGGGTATCCTGGATCTGAACACGCGTGCGAGCCGTCTTTTGGGTTTGCACGTCTCACGTTCCTGTTGTGAGCCATCGCGAGCTCAGATTCCCAAGAGGGGGATTTGGAATCAAGCTCGTGCCAGCACGCCTGAACGTCGGCAACGGCCGAAGAAGCTGTCCGGCTTTCACACGCAACTTTCGGCCAATTCGGCTAATCGCTATCGCGGGGAGGTCGCCCCATTCGGCGGTATAGTCGTTGCTCGAGAAAATCGTCCTCGTCCAGGCCAGGTGGAAGGGAGCGTCGCGAAATGGCAAGTCGGACGGCAGGGCGTCGCCCTCAATGATCCGCAGGCGACGGGCTTGGCCAAGTAGCGCACTCCTCACTGGCGTTCGATCGCTTCGAGCTTGACGCTCGGCTTAGACAGTGAGGCTTCGTCCCCAATGGCGATTCGTATGGAGCGTTGGGGCCGTCAGCCAACAGTCGGCTTGTGACATTTTGGAGGGCAATACTGGGCATCTACGTAAGCAACGATATTTCAATCGAAAATTCATTGGCCATTTAGGATTGCGCCCGCTACTAGGGGTTGGGTAATTATGAAATTGTGGCAGCACCCAAGGTGCTTCCCGTGGGGGGATTATGGCGCCATCAGTAGGACAGTTCGTGCGCGTTAGAGCGCGCCGCTGGCTGGTGGAGAGTGGACCGCTAAGCACTCTCTTCCCAGTCGTTAAGCTAGCCTGCATCGATGACGATGCCGCAGGCGAGACGGTTGAAGTTCTCTGGGACGCCGAACTTGATGCCGAGGTGCTAGACGACGAAGGCTGGGGACAGATCGCCAAGCAAGGCACTGACGACCCGGCGACCTTTTCAGCTTACCTCAAGACGCTCCGGTGGAACACGGCAACGTCGTCAGACCGAGATCTGTTTCAGGCGCCGTTCCGTGCCGGAATTCATCAGGACGCCTTTCAGCTTCTGCCCCTGCGCAAGGCGCTGAAGCTACCCCGTGTGAACCTCCTCATTGCCGACGACGTCGGTGCGGGTAAGACGATCGAAGCCGGCCTCGTCCTCCGCGAGTTGTTGCTTCGTCACCGCATCGATTTTGTCCTGGTTGCCGCACCTGCTGGCACGGTGCGTCAGTGGCAGGATGAGTTGGAGACTAAGTTCGGCCTCTCGTTCACCATCGTCGACCGCGAGCATTTAAACACACTGCGGCGGGAACGCGGATACGGTGCCGAGCCCTGGTCATCAGGCTCGCGATTCATTCTCTCGCACTCGCTGTTGACGGACGAAACCTATGTCGCCGGGTTACGCGATCTGCTCGGCGACTTCCGTCCGCGCTCGCTGCTTATTCTCGACGAGGCGCATCATGCGGCACCCGCCAGTGGCATGAAGTATGCGATTGAAAGCCAGTTCACCCGCGTCGTCCGCGGTCTTGCAGACCGGTTCGAACACCGCCTGTTCCTGTCGGCCACCCCACATAATGGGCATTCGAACTCCTTTTCGGCACTGCTTGAGATCCTTGACCCACAGCGTTTCACCCGCGGTGTGCCAGTCCGGCCGAAGGATCTGGATCCGGTGATGGTTCGACGGCTGAAGTCGGACCTGCGCTACTTCGGCGAGCGCTTCCCGCTTCGCAAGGTGGAGCCTATCCAGATCGCCGATTTGCCGCAGAGCGCGCCCGAACTCGAGCTTGCCGCTATGCTGCGTGAGTATGCCGACGCGGTGCGGGCGAAGGCGGAGGGACTGCCGCCGCGGCAGGCCGGATACGTGCGGCTGACGCTGGTCGGTCTGCAGCAGCGGCTCTTGTCCTCCATTGCAGCCTTCGCACGGACGCTGGAGGTGCATCGCAAAGGACTGATGCGGGCGGCGGAAGGAGAAACGGTAAGCTTCGCGGCCGGCGCGCTTGGTCAGGCTGCCGAAATGGAAGAAGAGCCTCAGGACGAGGCTGCCGCGGAATTGCTGCTCGATCAGGACGAGAACGCAGCGGCCGAAACGGCGGGCATGGCCACAGCCGCTGTTTCCGACCTCGCAATGGTCGATGGTATGCTGAAGATAGCGCGCCGGCATGCGCAGGAGCCGGATGCACGTGTCGTTCGCCTTGCCCAGTGGATTCGCGAGAACCTGGCTCCAGGCGGGCTCTGGAACGAGCGCCGACTCATCCTTTTTACAGAGTACGAGGACACTCGGCGCTGGCTGGAAAAGCGCCTCCAAGAGGCGCTCGACGATCTCTTGCCGGACGATCGCATCGCGTGCTTTACCGGCGCAACTTCGACGGATAGGCGCGAGGAGCTGAAGCGCCGATTCAACGCCGATCCGACGGAAGACCCGCTGCGAATCCTTATCTGCACCGATGCCGCCCGCGAGGGCATCAATCTGCAGATGCGTTGCCACGACCTAATCCACTTCGATCTGCCCTGGAATCCTGCGCGGCTTGAGCAGCGTAATGGTCGTATCGACCGCAAGCTGCAGCCTTCTCCGGTCGTGCACTGCCGATATTTCGTCTACGAGCAGCGTGAGGAGGACGTCGTTCTGCAGGCGCTGGTTCGCAAGACAGAGAAGATCCACGACGAGCTAGGATCTGCTGGCCAGGTCATTGCCGAGCGTATCAACCGGCGGCTCATGCAGGATGGCATCCGCGGCGCCAAAGGGCTCGCCCGTGAGATCGACGGCGACGGCGAGACACCCGACGAGCAAACCCAGACGGCCGTCGAGGAGATGGACGATACGACCGTGGCGCGCCGTGCCCGCCAGGCTAAGGAGCTCGACGACCTCAGATCCGCGCTAGAGGACTCGCGTGTGCGCGTCGGTGTTGATCCGAACGACCTTAAGGCGGTGATGTCGGTTGCCCTCACGCGCACGGGTTCCTCGCTAGACGCTCACCGTGACGGCGCGGTCGGTGAGACCTCTACCTTCCGTCTCGACCCGTCGGAGCCCGCTTTCCAGACGGCGGGTTGGGCGGAAGCACTGGACGACCTGCGCATTCGCCGCCGCAAACGCGGTGAGACCCTGAAGGACTGGCGCCGCGATGTCCCAGTTCGCTCCTTTAGCTTCAAGCCTGCCATCACCTCGGCGGGCGTTGATGCCGAGGGCGTGGTTCAGGTCCACCTAGAGCATAGGCTCGTCCGGCGCCTGCTGGCGCGCTTCCTGGCGCAAGGATTCGCATCTGGCTTGTCAAGGGCGAGCGTGGTGATTGGTCCCGGCGCCCAGCCGCGGGTCGTGTTGATCGGCCGTCTGGCGCTCTACGGGCCGGGGGCTGCGCGCCTCCACGAGGAGATCATCCTGGTGACAGCGGCATGGACGGAAGCTGGGCGGGGCAGCAAACCGCTGAAGCCTTTCGGTCCGACGCGTGAGGCAGCGACCCTTGTCCAGCTCGAGGAAGCGTTCCGGGCTGCTCGCGTGCCCGCACCCCAGATCGTTGATCGCATCCGCCAGTACGCCGCCCAGGATGCTGCTGACCTGGAACCGGAGTTGCGCGCCCGCGCCGAGGAAGCCAAAGCCGAGGCGGCGAAGGATCTAGCCAGGATCGCCGAGGCGGAGGCGACCTCGCTGAAGCGCCTGCTGGAGGACCAGCGCGCGCGCATCGCCAAGGCCGACGCCGAGCCGGACGACAAGCAGATGAGCTTCCTGCCCGAGATCGTAGAGGAAGTCGAGCAGCGGCGGCGCGACAGACGACACTGGAAGGCGAAGCTCGACCGCCTCACGAACGACATCGAGACAGGCCCCCGCCGCGTACGTGAGTCCTACAGCGTGGTCGCGGACCGGCTGGAGACGATAGGACTCGTTTACCTCTGGCCGGAGGGGAATTGAGCATGGCAGCATTCGATCCAAACGAGGAATGGCTCGGCCATGTCCAGCCGGTCGGGCTCGTCGTCGCCCCGGTGGTGCTGAAGGCCTATGAGCTTGTTCCTGAGCAGCAGACGCGCTCTGATACCGAGGCGATCAAGTCGCATCTGTCGCTAAAGGACTCTGGACCGGCGCTTCTCGATCCTTGGACGTTCTTCGCCGACATTCTCGGCTGGCGGCCGGGCCGAGTGGCGGGCAGCCCCGGCGGAGCGCTGATCCCCGACGATCTGGTTCTGCGAATTGAGGAAAGCGACATCGAGATCGCGCCGCACTGGGCGGTCGCCGATCCTGAGGGCGGCTGGCAGATGCTGGTCCGTATCGAGGCAGCGGGCGTCGATCCAGACGGCCGCGGCGCCCTGGAGGGCTGGGAAGCGACACCGCACCAGCGGTTGGAGCGCCTGTGTAAAGATCGGGGGGTCCGCACGGGAATCCTTGTGACCGACAGTGAACTGCGCCTCATCCACGCTCCCCGTGGCGAGACCAGCGGCTGGCTGCGCTTCCCACTCCGCTCGCTCGGCGAGGTGGGCGGACGGCCGATGTTGAGCGGCCTGAAGCTGCTTCTTTCCTCCTTCCGGCTGCACAACGACGCGCCAGAGCGCCGCCTGCCGGCGCTCCTCCAGAAGAGCCGCGACGAACAGGCCGAGGTTTCGACCAAGCTCGCAGCGCAGGTGCTCGGCGCACTTCACGAGCTGATGCGCGGCCTGCACGACGCCGACCGCGCCCGCATGGAGCGGCTGGCCATCGAGCGGCCGGAGCATGTCTACGACGGCCTGCTGACCGTGCTGCTACGCCTAGTATTCCTGCTGTACGCCGAGGATCGCGAACTCATTCCCTCGCGCACAGACGCCGAGGCCCGGCGACTCTACGACCAGGGCTATGGCGTGCGGACGTTGCATGCGCGGCTGATGGAGGATCGCGCTCGGCACGAGCTAAGCATGCACCTGCGTCGTGGCGCCTGGTCGCGACTGCTCACGCTGTTCCGCCTCGTTCATCAGGGAGACCGCTCCGGCGACTGGATTCGCGGGCGTGGCGGCAAGTTGTTCGATCCCGCCGCCTTTCCCTTCCTGCAGGGGCAGGACGAAACCGAGGATTCGCCGAGGCCAGCCGAGGTATCGGACGAGTGCTTGGCGAAGGTACTCGACCGCCTCCTGGTGCTTGGAGGAGACAAGCTATCTTACCGCACGCTCGACGTGGAGCAGATCGGCAGCGTCTACGAGACCGTAATGGGCTTCACGGTGGAAGCCATGGACGGACCTGCGCTGGCCATACGCGCGGGAAAGAATGACCGGACACCGGTCTTCGTGGACCTGAACAAGCTGCTCGCGGCGAAGCCGAACGACCGGGCGAAATTCCTCAAGGAGGAAGCAGACCGAGGCAAGGTGACGGACAAGGTCGGCAAGGCGCTGAAGGAGGCCGACACGATCGAGGAGCTCGTCGCGGCACTCACGCCCATCGTCGACGAACGCGCCTCGCCGGGTGCCGCCGTCGCGGCTCCCGGCACGCCGCTCTTGCAGCCGACCGACGAGCGGCGGCGGACGGGCAGCCACTACACGCCCCGTTCACTCACTGCCCCGATCGTGCAGCACGCGCTGGAGCCCGCCTTCGAGCGCATCGGTCCGGACGCCACGCCGGAGGACGTGCTTGAGATCAAGGTCTGCGACCCGGCCATGGGCTCGGGCGCCTTCCTTGTACAGGCTTGCCGCGCGTTGGGCGATCGGCTGGTGCTGGCTTGGGCGCGCTGGCCGCAGACTCGCCCCACCATACCGCCGGACGAAGACGAGCCGCTGCATGCCCGGCGGCTGGTCGCACAGCGTTGCCTCTACGGCGTCGATAGGAACCCGCGCGCGGTCGACCTCGCCAAGCTGTCGCTGTGGCTGGCCACGCTCGCCCGCGACCACGAGTTCACGTTCGTCGATCACGCGCTGAAATGCGGCGACAGTCTCGTGGGCCTGACCAAGGACCAGATCGCGGCGACGCACTGGGACACGACGAAGCAACCGACCTTCGTCGGGAAGCTCGTGTCCGACCATTTGCGGGAAGCCGAGCGGCTGCGTTTCGAAATTCAGAAGCGGGCGGAATGGGCGACTGCCGCAGAACTCGGCGCGCAATTGCGCATCGTAGACGCGCGGCTCGACATGGCGAGGCTTGTCGGCGATGGCGTGCTCGCCGCGTTCTTCTCGGCAGGCAAATCGAAGCCTCGCATAGCCGCGCTGGTGGATTTCCAGAAGATCGTCCAGACCAATATCACGGCGTCGGACTGGTTCGACCGCATCGTGGCTCGTTCACGCAGCCTCACCACCGGTAAGGGCGCACTGCAGCCGTTCCACTGGGAGGTGGAGTTCCCCGAGGTGTTTGATCCTAGGGCACGCGCCGGCAATCCCGGTTACGACGCCATCGTCGGCAATCCGCCCTTCGCCGGCAAGAATACTATCATTGCCGGAAATCGTGACCACTATCTGTCCTGGCTGCAGGCCATGCATGAAGGGTCGCATGGCAATGCCGACCTAGTGGCGCATTTCTTCCTGCGCTCATTCCACCTGTTGCGCCAGGGCGGGGCTTTCGGACTCATTGCCACCAATACCATAGGCCAGGGCGATACTCGCGCGTCAGGTCTAACAAAAATCATTGCTGATGGAGGCGCGATTTTCCGCGCCACCCGACGGCTAAAGTGGCCGGGCGAGGCAGCAGTTGTTGTTTCCGTCGTTCATGTAATGAAGGGTAGTGCGGTCTCGCCGGTGCTCGATTCAAAACAAGTGCGCCGCATCTCAGCCTATCTGGTGGAGGGCAATCTTGATACCTCGCCGAACGCGCTGGCAGCCAATTCGGGAAGGGCCTTTCAGGGCTCCATTGTTCTCGGCATAGGATTCACCTTCGATGATGTTGCCGCTACGAGGGGTGAGGCAGAAAGCCTCGAGACGATGCGGACGCTGATCGCGAGCGATCCCAGAAATGCGGAGCGCATTTTTCCATACATCGGTGGCGAAGACGTCAACAACGATCCGACAAGCAGCCATCGGCGATATGTAATCGATTTCGACGAAATGACCGAAGTTGAGGCTCGGAGTGGATGGCCCGACCTGATGGGCATCGTTGAAAGATTAGTCAAGCCACAAAGAGATAAGGACGCCCGCAAGGCACGCCGCGAACGATGGTGGCGTTTCGGGGATCGGCAGCCGGGTCTCTATAAGGCTGTTGCAAACCTTCCTCACGTTATCGCGCTGTCACAGGTGAGTGCACATCACGCATTAACGTTGATCCCGAGGACTGCGGTTTTTGATCAGCGCCTGATCGTTTTTGCCTACTGCTCCCTGAGCGTTTTTGGCCTCCTACAGTCACGGCTGCACGAAGGGTGGGCGCGTTTCTTCGGTTCGACATTAGAAGATCGCCCTACGTACACGCCAAGAAAGTGCTTTTCGTCTTTTCCACTCCCTTCCTCTTTCGAAACCACTCCTATCCTCGAAGCGGCCGCCGCGAACTATCACGCCTTCCGCACCCAGTTGATGATTGCCCGCAGTGAAGGCCTAACCAAGACTTACAACCGCTTTCATGCCCGTGGTGAAAACGCCGCTGACATCGCCCGTCTGCGTGCGCTGCATCACGAGATGGACGTAGAAGTGCTGCGCGCCTATGGCTGGGATGATCTAGCAAACCGCGTATTGCCTGAGTTCATCGAGCAGGACGCCGATGAAGGCAAAACGCCCAAGACCCGTCTCGACTGGCCTGAAGAGTTCAAGGACGAAGTCCTTGCCCGCCTACTTGCGCTGAACGCTGAACGCGCTGCTGCTGAGCGCGCGGCAGGGATGGTTCCGGTGGATGAAGGAGAAGATGACGAGGTAGACGGCAGGGAGGAGAACGATGCCTGATATCATTGTTTTTCATACGGCATGGATGGCCAAGTACGATGGAGACCGTGCCAGCTTGAGTGCTGGCGGCTTCAAGTTCGCTGCCGAGAATGGCTACGGGCATGAGATACTGAATTTCCGCAACATCGACGGCATGTGCTACGGCTACGTGCCGCCAACCGGAAATCTGCATTTGGAGAAGCACTTCGATGTGCCGCGGCATGCCGAGAAGCTGGAGGGAGCGACAGTCGTGTGGACCGCGCCGCATCCTGAGCAGGGTGGCCGCGCGGTAACCGGCGTCTGGTACAACGCGACGGTCTTCCGCGAAGTCCAGCATCCTAAAGGCAAGCTTGCCCGCAGGCGCCTGATCGACGGCGAGGCTGCCAGTTTTCTCTGCACCGCCAAGGCGGAAAACTGCGTGCGCTTAGATCCTGATGCACGTCCGATCTTTGTCCGACCGGGTCAACCGCGCAACGGTCAGTCTTGGCCGGGGCAACAGAAAGTATTCTACCCCAAACCGGGATCTCCTGCTCTTAAGCTCCTGAACAAGATCCTCAAAAACATCGATCTTGGAGAGACGTCGACAGATAGACGCTCCGGCAGCACGCCTAATGCCAAGCGTTCGGGCTGGCAGGCAGACGTTGAAAGGCGTCGGAGGATTGAAGAGGCGGCTGTCCTGGCGGTTGGTTCGAAACTAGAACGCCTCGGTTTCACGATCGAGTCGGTGGAAAAAGAAAACCTTGGTTATGATCTGGTCGCCACCAGGGACGAGGAGATCCTGCACATAGAAGTCAAAGGACGGTCCGGAAGCGACGTAAGTGCTGAACTGACCGTAAACGAGTTTGATTGCCTCAAGAACTACCAGAGCCAGCGCAATCCCAACGCGCACTACCGGATCGCGATTGTCACCGACGCCCTTAACAAACCGATCATCAACGAGTTCGTGATGGTACGCGGACAGAAGTCGCAATGGTGTACGCTCGACGGCAGACTGCGCTTAGACTTCGAGGAGCGCATGGCAGCAAGGCTGACGAGCGCTTTGAACCTGGAGACGCCAGAATGAGCAAGGCCGAAACGATCCGATGCGCCAAGCTCGGCAAGAAGGAGCTCCGCCTCGTCCGGATGAACGGCCGCTACTTCGGTCTCGCCGATGGCATTCGCTGCGCCGAAGGAGAGAACGCCGACGACGTCTGGCGGCAGTTGCACGATGACGCGGGGAAGAGCGACCCGAAATACTTCGGCTTCGACGGAGCCAGGAAGCGCTTCCTGACCTTCTTTCCGAACGGCTTCCATTCCGACGGATACGCTTCGCAGGAGCGCGACTATAAGCTTGCGGCGAAGGCTAAGCTTGACGACACAGCGCCGCTCGAGAAGGCGGTCGATGGTACAGGCTTCGGCGAAGCGGTGCTGGCCGTGTTCCGGGCCACCAACATGCTCTCGCCCTTCGAAAAGACGCGGCTTCAGGATGTGCTGCGCGGTCCCCGTGCCGACGATTTCGTCCAAGCTGCAGCGCGCTTCACGCTGGACGGCGGCAAGTCACACCTTCTCGCGATGGAGCAGGCGCTGAAGCCACACGACAACGCGAAGTGGACTGTCTCGACATACCTGCCGTATCTCTGGCGGCCCGACATCCATATGTTCCTGAAGCCGGAAGCCACCAAGGATTTCGCAACCCGCGTCGGCCACCGCTTCGCCTCGGAATACGAAGCGCGGCTTAGCCTGCCGGTCTACGAGGGCTTGCTCGACCTCGTTGCGAAGACAGAGCGGGAACTGGCCGATATACGTCCGCGTGACAGAATCGACATCCAGAGCTTCATCTGGGTGGTAGGCGACTATCAGCAAGGACGGGAAGCCGTCTACGAATAGGACTGGGTTAGCAGGAATCGCCGGACGCCGACGAAAACTGAGGGGGAGTCATGAGCATCGATCCGAAATCGCCGACTGCAGTGCGCGGTCGTCTCGTAGAGACGCTCCGACGCGATCTGATCGGACCAAACTTGAATGACATCGACATCGCGGACGAGAAGCTCGATACCAATCCTTCGCGCTGGTACCTCACAGGATTCCTAGTGCCAGCTCCGACAGACGGCGCTGATGAAGTGGACCAACCGGAGGAGACCGGCGACATGGTCACCGACGGCGAGGAACAGGGCGATCCTGAGACAGGAAATGCCCGCGCCGCTGACGATACCGCGCCCGACGATCCTGCCCCAAGAAGACCGCTGGCACCATCGGCGTGCGGGCTGACGGTTCTGGTAGATGCGCGTGCAGAAACCGTCGACGTCACCGCCACGTGGGGCGACTATGTAACCGAGCCTCCATTGCCGCCTGAGGTGTTCCTCGACGATGCGGCGGCATTCGATCCGAAGCACCGCAATGTTGCATGGCAGCGCATTCCCGGCATGGCTCGCGTGACAATCGCGGTTCCGAGGCCTGGGGAACGGATAACCCGTACACTTGAAGGCTCGGCCGGAAAGCAGCGCCCCGGCGGCGGACTCGTCGTTGAAGCCTTTGCACGGCCCTATAGCTTGACCCAGCCAGACGGCACCAATGCAGACGTCATGGCGCTGACGGTGATGCTCGTCAACCGCCGCGATCCGACGCGCCGCCGCTTTGCCGACGTGACCTTCGCTTTCCAGGTGAGACTGGAGGTCCGCAGCGAACTGCCTCTATTTCCTCGTACGGACATGACAGGATTCGGTTCCGAAGATCCGGATGCCGCGATGGCCGACCTCCACTATCGCGACGTGGCTGAATTCGCGGTTGGCAACGCCACATCAGCAGGCTGGGTGCCCGACGAGGAAGGCGTAGTGCGCGCCGCACATACGGACTTCCTGCCCTTGGCAGAGGTGGAACGCGTCGAGCCGAACGAGAAGATCGGCGCGACATTTGGCATGGAGGATTTGTCGAAACTCGCTGCCCGCGACCCGGATGCGCTGGTGGCAGCGCTCTCGGGCCTGCCCGGCGAATATGCGTCCTGGATCGATACCGAAGCGAGTAGGATTGGTACGATCGAGGGAGAGCCGCGGCGTAGGACTGCTGCGCGACTGCTTGATGCTGCCCGCCGCGCACAGGGACGCATTGAGGCTGGCATTGGGCTCTTGAAGAAGGACAAGTGGGCGCGGCTGGCCTTCCAGGCGATGAATGAGGCCGTCGCCCGTGCGGCACGGCAGCGCACAGCGGGCCGCAACGGCGATCCGGCGGCGCAGAAGCAGCCGACTTGGCGGCCGTTTCAGCTCGCTTTCGTGCTGCTGAACCTGCCCGGCCTGAATGACAAGCTGCACGAGGACAGGGAAATCGTTGACCTGCTGTTCTTTCCGACGGGCGGCGGCAAGACGGAAGCCTATCTCGGCCTCGCCGCCTGGACAATCGCTCATCGCCGCCTGACGGCTGATGGGAAGCTTGGTGCGGGCGTCTCGGTGCTGATGCGCTACACGCTGCGCCTGCTCACGCTCGATCAGCTTTCGCGCGCAGCGGGCGTCGTCTGTGCACTGGAACTGATGCGCGGCGAGCCTGCCTGGATGGAAGGAACGCAGCGTCTCTTGGGTGACTGGCCGATCGAGATCGGCCTTTGGGTCGGGTCCGCCGCATCGCCGAACCGTCTCGGCGGCCAAGGCAACCCCAATCCGGACACGGCGGTCATCCGCGTCAAGCGCTTTAAGACCTCAGGCCGGGAAGCGCCAGCGCCGATAAAGGTCTGCCCATGGTGCGCGGAGCCCTTCACAGCCGACAGCTTTGCCTGCACGCCTAACGCCCTTGCACCGAAGAACATGGAGATTCGCTGTACCAATGCGGACTGCGACTTCACCGGCGGGCGGGCGCTGCCAATTCTTACCGTCGACGAGGCGATCTACCGTCGACTCCCAGCCTTTGTCATCGCTACCGTCGACAAGTTCGCTGGGCTTCCCTGGCTCGGCGAGGCGGGCGCCTTTTTCGGCCATGTGAACCGCACGGACGAATGGGGCTTTTACGGCGCGAACGACAAGGCGGGGGACGGAAGGCCGCTAGGCAACGGGTTCACACTCGACCCGCCGGACTTGATTATCCAGGACGAGCTGCACCTGATCAGCGGGCCTCTCGGTACGGTCGCGGCGCTCTACGAAGTTGCTCTCGATCGGCTTGCTAGTCGAACGATGATGGGCCTACGTGTTCGACCTAAGATAGTCGCCTCCACCGCGACCGTCCGGCGTGCCACGGCACAGATCAAGGCGCTCTTCGACCGCGAGAGCACCGAGATCTTTCCTCCACCGGGTCCAGACCGACGCGACAGCTTCTTTGCCGAGACCGTACCGCCGACCCAACGTCCAGCGCGGCTGTACTTAGGACTGGCCGCTCCGGGCAAGGGCCCAAAGCTCGTCTTCCTGCGAACGCTGACCACGTTGCTCGCCGCCGCCCAGAAGGAGGCTGACGATGGGAACGACGCCGATTCCTATATGACCGCGCTTGGCTATTTCAACGCGCTGCGCGAACTCGGTGGCGCACGACGCATCGTTGAAGACGAGGTGCGCAGTTATCTCTCAGACTACGGAGACAAGCGGCGGCGCGTCGCCCCACCCGATCAGCCCTTCGCGAGCCGTCGCATGCGCGACGTGCTCGAACTCACCTCACGCGAAAGTACCGACAAGGTGGCCGCGGCGAAGGACTCGCTTGCGGTGGTGGCCGCCGACAAGGCGGGCGTCGATGTAGCGCTCGCCACAAATATGATCTCCGTCGGCCTCGACATAGGTCGCCTAGGGCTGATGTTGATGCAGGGACAGCCGAAATCGGCCTCGGAGTACATTCAGGCATCGAGCCGCGTAGGGAGATTGCCAGACAAGCCGGGACTGGTGGTGACACTCCTCAACGCACAGAAGCCGCGCGATCGCTTACACTTCGAGCGCTTCCGCCAGTTCCATGCAGCGTTCTACCGCGTCGTCGAACCGACCAGCGTGACGCCTTGGGCGGCGCGAGCGATCGACCGAGCACTGGCCGCCGTCATCGTGGCCTGTGTTAGGCACCTGCATCCGGAGCTGACCGACGAGCGCAACGCTGTTGAGATGCCCGACCATGTGCTGGTGCCGGAGATTGTCGACGTGATCCTCTCCCGTGCACCCTCGGAGTCAGTTGTCGGAGGACATGCTGCACTCAAGAACATCGTGGAGGAGTTGCTCACCACCTGGCGACGAATCGCCGACGACCGTCGCGGAAACGCCGAGAGACTTTACTACGGCTATCCGGGCACTCAGGCACTACTACACCAGCCGCTCGATCCGCTGCTGGCGGGCCTCGATCCCGACCTTAAAGCCTTTAAGGCGGGTCGTTCGATGCGCGACGTCGAACATGCCTCGATCCTGAAAATCATCGACAATTTCGGTAACACGCTGAGCTGAGGTCCACTATGGCAAAAGACCAGATACGCATGGGGCAAGTGGTCGGGCTTTTTGGGCCAGGTGCGATGATGGATCTCCCCGACCGTTCCGTCCTAGTGATGGGACTCGACCATTGGGAATCCTTCGGTCCCCAGGCATTCCAGCCAATCGAGGAACCGCGGCTCGCGCAGTTGCTGGAGCGCCGGCTTGCGGGTGGCAATGACAAGCGAATTTCCTCAGCAAAGCCGCTTAGTTTCCGCACTCCGCCTATTGATCCCGGAAACCCGCGCTTACCGTCACCGGCCATCAAGGCAAAGGTGTTTCCGGAGTGGTTCGCCTGCGACTCCATCGCCGGCGATGCACCCAACCGACGCCGCATCGTCCGCTTCAGTGAACTGGAGGCTCCGAAGCGGCTCGACTGGAAAGGCGACGACGGTAAGAAGCGCCACGCCTCGCCGCTCCGGTTCGTCTGCGGATGCGAGAAGGGGCACTTGCAGGATATCGAATGGCGGCGGGTCGTGCATGCCGGGCGCTTTGGCGAGGCGCGGGGCGAAGGCGGTGCCTGCCGAAGGGCGATGTGGCTCGAAGATTCCGGTACGAGCGCCGATCCCCGCGACACTCGCATCGTCTGTGAATGCGGCGCGCAGCTTTCGCTGGAGGAGCTTTTTCAACCCGGTCGGCTCGGGCCGTGCAGCGGCAAGAGACCTTGGATTGGTCCGGACGATCCGGACGGCTGCGACATTTCCCTCCGGCTCCTCACCC
This sequence comes from Agrobacterium leguminum, assembly GCF_005144435.2. Classification (NCBI taxonomy): domain Bacteria; kingdom Pseudomonadati; phylum Pseudomonadota; class Alphaproteobacteria; order Hyphomicrobiales; family Rhizobiaceae; genus Agrobacterium; species Agrobacterium leguminum. The sequence goes on along the minus strand of NZ_CP120211.1, from coordinate 1,715,975 downwards.
GCAGTGCAACCAACACATACTTTCCTCAGATCGTACGTGTGATCTCGTTGCCTGAAGCGAACGACGCGCTCGACAAGGCGCTCGACGTGGTGTGGTCGAACGTGAGCACCTGCTCGTCCGCAATCGAGGTCGCCATGGCGAAACGGTTCAACCCACTTGTCGCGGCGAACCTGGGACCGTTCTCCGATACCGACGTCTTCGGTCGAATAGAAGCTCGAACAGCGGCCGGAAAGAATTCGGATCATACCGACCAGATGAATCCTCGGATTGCTGAGTTCCAATTGCTGGCGAGCGGGCGCGCGCTAATCGGCGAGAACCGCCCCGACGCCCGACTCCATGCCGAAACGCTCGATCGAAACCTCTGGGATCCGAAACGTGAACCTACGCTTGCCGGGATCAAGGACCTAGTGGCGGTCCACCGGCTTCGGGAGGTGTCCTGCCTCTATGGTTTCACGCGCTTTGAACCGGCCCCATTGGCTGACGATGGGGTGGAGGATGTTGGTCTCGCTGTGAACGGCGCGCCGCTAGGCGAGGTTCCGGAATGGTTGCCGGCGATCGAACAGTACGGTGAGGGCTTTTTCATACGCTTCGACCCTGTTGCGCTAATGGCGTGGGCATCGCGATCATCGGTTCGAGAGCGTAGAACCGTCTTGGAAGGCGGTCTCAGAGCCTGGAGGAAATCGCGTCGCGACCGTGGCGCTTCAGACAAGATGGCGTGGGAAGGAGAGCACATCGAGTACACGATGGCGCATAGCCTTTCTCATGCTCTGATAAACGAGGTGGCGATCGACTGCGGCTATCCCGCAAGCTCGTTGAAAGAGCGCCTTTATCTCATTCCTGGTCTGCCAGGCCAGCCGAAGGATTGCGGTATCCTCATCTACACCGCTAGCGCCGGTAATCAGGGAACGCTCGGCGGCCTGGTTGAGGTCACTCGCCGCTTCCCGGGCGTCATGGCGTCCGCTCTCCGCCGCCTCGGGCTATGTTCTGGTGACCCTATCTGTGCTGATCACGACCCAACAAAGGCATCCGAGGACCGAGCGCTCCATGGCGCGGCCTGCCACGGCTGTCTGCTCATCGCTGAAACAAGTTGCGAGCAACGCAATGTGTTTTTAGACCGGAGTCTATTGGTCGAAACCATCGCAGGATCTGCGGCTTTCTTCTCGCCCACCGACTGAGTGACTGTGATACTCACCAGCGTCCCAATCCTACAGAATCGCTGAAGTCATTTGTCGACGTGCAATCGTGAAATTTAGAGCTAACTAGGGATGCGAGCAATGGCGAAACGCCGCGTCGACAACCACCTAAAGGAAGACGCTTCCGAGCTTCTAGTCTCAAAGCTGCTTCCAGAGGAATGGGTTATCCGCAAATTGCATCCGGACTACGGCGTGGATGTGACAATCGAGGTTTTCAAGCGCGAGGGACAGCAGATTCCTACGCTGGGAGAATTTCTGTTTGTTCAACTCAAGTCGACAACGTCACTTGCGCGCGGCGTTGAGCCGATCAGGCGGCGAGGCAATGTCGAAAAAGCTCTCGACGCACAGGACATGGAAGCGGACCATGAACTCGACGTTGTCCGTTTTGCGATTGACACCGATACGGTCGACAATGCCCGTCTCATGGGGCCGTCGACACCACTTATGCTTTTCGTCTGCGATCTTTCCGAGAGCGAAGTCTACTACGTCTGCCTGACCGACTACTATGACAAGATCATAGAGCCGCGCGGGATCGACCTCAGTCGGCAAGGGACCATCACGGTGCTCATCCCTGCAGCAAACAAGTTGACCGATGCGAGATCGGCGCAAGTCATGCAGTTCTACGCCGCTCGCGCCAAACTCTACGGCATGTTCAACCTCGCGCAGTTTCAGTACCGCGAAGCTCGCTGGATTCTCCAGGAGCTCGCCAGGCATGAGTATGTGGAGAACCTTGCCAGCAATTTCGCCATGATCGAGAGATTCGCGCGGCGCTTGCGTGCAATGCCTATCTGGGAACGGGACATCCCATGGCAATTAATGCGGGACTATAGAGCCAGGTTGGACTTGATCATCAAGAACATTGAGGCCGATACGCTCGGTCTAATCTTGCGGGGACTCGAAGCGTTCATTAAAGGCGACGACGCTGCCCTTACGCCGCTCAAGCAGTTTCATGAACTTTGCACGTTGTCTTGGGAGCAGTTTTCCGCCATTGGCCAAACGTTCGAGGACATCGTTCGAGAATGGTTCTTGCCAACGTGGGTTGGACAACTTGGAAGCGGTGAAGAGCCTCACTTTCGTGAAATTCAATCTTTGCCATCCAGATAGGGTGTTTCGAGCGCGATACTTCGTCGGGCCTAGCGGCGAACGGCCGCTTCCGAAGGCATTCAACTGAGACCTAAACAATCGGATGCTGCTTGTTCCGCCTAGTCGTCGTCCTTAGGGATCAGGAGCACACAAATGTCATCGGCGGGGGTCAGGATCGTAGTCATCAGCTTCGCACGCGTTATACTGACTCTGAAATTCTGCCTCGTCTCTGCATTCGCATGCTGGCGGGAATTGCCACGGACAATGCGGTCGCTGTTGCTGACGATCTCCCCACCGTATTTGCGCCTCGGAAAGCCCTCGTAAATGATGACTTCGTCGAATTGCTTTCCTTTTGCCTTGTGCATGTTCATCACGGAAATGCCGCGCTCAGGCTTCGAGCGGTTGGCGAAATGCTCCTGGACGAAGGCTGCTCGAACAATGGCAAGTGCGTTCTTGTAGGCGCCGTTCGCACGTCGGTCCTCCGACAAGGCCTGTCGAAGCTGGCTTCCGCGGCCTAAAAGCCGTACATTGCGGGTCTCGGTGCCAATCTCCGTCAACCTCTGACATGATCCGTTTTCAAGAACGTCTCGGATCGCCCTCCAGTCGCTATCCGGATCACCTGTGACAACGAGTGCGCGGCATGCGTCGTAAACTTCCATCGTAGCGACCATGATGCTGTTTGCCGTCGGCGGAAGTCCACGTGCCGCCCGTTCCTTCAATTTCCCGTAGGCACTAATGATAGACGATGCCTGACGGATGCTTGTTATCGAGGCCTCGCTGCCGTTCTTGCCACGAAAGTACTCGGCGACCAGGTTTATGAATTCGTCTCTATGAGATACGCCGTCGTCGGGCTGCAGTAGACATGCAATCACCTCGGCAGCCAGGATAGCGGCGTCAAGCTCGACTGCCGCCTCGTGCGGAATTGCCGGCAACTGGCCAGTCGGTGCTCTGAAGGAGTCGGACACCACTCTCGTCAGTCTCTTGGTCGGCACAAGAACCGCCATCGACCAGGAAGGATCACCACGCCCTTGAAGTCGTCCGCGAGCCGCCAGCACGGTCGACTTGAGCTTTATCATAGCGGGGGCGTCGGCGGAGGCGAAGGTGTCGAAGTCGATGCCGTTATACGAGTTCTTGCTATATTTGCCTCGCAGGATGTCGTTGCCGAACAGCGCGATGTCAGTGCCCTTGCTCCGGTGGTTGTCCCCGGCGAGATCGAAAGTGGTCGGATTGAAGGCGTTTATGAAATGATTCAGCCGTTCAGGATCCGCACCGATGAAGTCGAAGATTCTCTGTTCGGGGTCGGCGAGGGCGATCAAGGTGGAGAACTCCCCGAGGGCTTTGACAACCCGCCATTGGTCAGCGTTCGTATCTTGGAACTCGTCGAGCACGATCACTGGATACTTCGACGACACGAGTCCTCGAAGCTTTCGGCTTGCCTCTAGGAGGCCTGCGACTTTCGGTGCGAAGAGGTCAAAGCAGACGCGCCCATCCTCTCGAGCCACCCTCTCCAACTCCGTGTTGATCTGCGCCCTGCGCTCCGCCTTTTCCGCGTCCGAAAGCTTGGAGAGCGCCTTATACTGCGACGTTATGTCTGAAACGACCGCTGCCTCCCCCGACGGTGTCAGCACCGTCAGGCGACGCGGCCAGCCTAGGAGACAGCCGTGTGTCTTGATCAGGCTCCAGAAGAATGAGTGGTAGGTATCGACCTCGATAGCCTGACGCTGCGCGGTCGTCAGCGAGTCCTCTTCCGCGATTGCCTCGAGCACACGCGCAACGGTGGCCCTCGCGAAGCTGAGAAACAGGACGCGCTGGCTTGGTCTCAAGCCCACTGTCAGCCTTGCCGCTTTCAAAATCGAAACGGTGGTCTTGCCGGAACCGGGGCCTCCCCTGACGAGTAGGCAGCCGTCGGAACCAAGGACGTCCTTCTGGCCTTCAGTCAGTTCAAACGGCATCCTGGCCACCAGCTTCGACGACAGACGCGCCGAGATCCGCTTCCGGCTCAGAAGGCGCGCACCGTTCCTTCAGATCGGTGCACGCGTCTCTCAGGAACTGGGGGATTTCTTCCACGGTGCACTGCGCTAGGAAGTCTGCTGCACTCCATCCGCCCTTATTCCAGGTGAACAGATCCATCAGCGCTCCGGCGATGTTCGACTTCGGATTTCCCGCATACTTCGTCGTGAGATGCTGCGGCCATTCGACCAGGTCGGCAAAACGCTCCATCGCCGCGGCTGTGGTGTTTCCAAGTACCAACGCCTCGAAACCGTGCTGGTCGTGCATATAGAGTTTCTCTACCTCTGCCTCGATTGCAGCTTGGCTTTCGGCGGTCTGGTGGTCACAGGCTCCGAAGATTCTTTTCCCGAGATCGCTAAATAGTTTCGCCATCGGCGCGACCTGCGAGTCGCTGCCGGCATCGAAGACGCTGATTCCGAGAGCTTCCAGCGATTGGTAGGACTCGGGGTCGAGTTCTGCGAGCCTCCGGGCGACTGCTGGGAAGGAGCTTGCTTCCGTCGCACCTTCGACCACGAGCACCCGTCCTGCAAGGAGGCACTCGCAGAACCTTTGACGGAAGTCCTGTCGGTAACGTTTGGGCTTGATGCTGTCAGGAAGCCGCACCGTGGACTTCTTCATTACGCCGTCCGCAGCCCGAGATAGTATCAACGTCTCGTCTACGCCGAATTCCTCCAGCACGTAGGGAGAATGCGAAGTTACTATGGACTGCGCCGAAAGCTTGCGGAGTTCGTGAACGATCCTCTTCTGTGCATATGGCGGGATCGCGGTTTCGACTTCCTCCATCGCGAAGATGACATTCTGCTTGTCCTCCGCGATTTGCGACAGCAGCGCCAGGACCAGCATGTTGATAGTCCCCGTTCCCTGCCGGAAAAACGGAGCAGCATGGTCTCCTTCCCCCGTCGCGATGAAGGCCGTGATCGCCTTACGCAGGTGCTCGCGCGTCAAGTTCGAAATCCGCAGGTGAGGGTTCGTGCCCCATTCCTTAGGAACGTATTTCTTCATCGCCTTCGCGACGCTTTCCAGCACTCCGCTGAGTCCGAGATCCGGGTCCGTCGCGACGTCAAGAGATTTCAGGCCCTGAAGCGTGTCCTCCCACATTCTGGGCCTTATCTCCTTTAGGCGTAGGATGATGTCGAGGAGACTTCCACGCTCGAGGCTGAGAGCACGGGATCCGGTTCTCAGTGTCCGGAGATAGAGGAAGCCGCACTTCTGCTTGTCTCGCTTTCCGAAAGTCGACGGCGCTTCGTCCTCTGCGAGACTGCGCGTGTAGTAGGTCTTTCCGGCGAAGTCGTCTTCCGCCTCGTCGTACCATCCGCGGAAGGTTACGCGGATGGCGGGGATCGACAAGGAATCATCGAGTTCCTCGGCGCTACCGTTGAAGAGGGCTTCGGTTGCTTCGTCCCACCACTCGATGTTTGAATTGAAGTGATCCCGCTGTTCTTCCGACAACCCGGTTACAGTGAGCTCGATTTCGATTATCGGATTGCTGGATTCGCCCGCTGCCGGCTCTTCTCCTGCTGGTTTCGGCGCGGCCTCAGCGGCAGCGTCCGCTTTGCCGTCCTTGGGGGGGGCGGCAGCACTTGCGAGATATCGCCCAAGGTGGAAATCATGCTCGTCGATCGGAGGGAGCCTGTTGAGCCGATCTGGCCCCAGGCACAAATCGATAGCCTCCAGTACGGTGGATTTGCCAACGTTGTTGTCGCCAATGATAACCGCGTGGGCAGGCAGAAGTAAGTACGCAGTCTTGATTCCCCGGAAATTGCTTATCTTTACGCTGGCTATTCGCATGTCGTCGCCTTGAGAAAGAAGGTGAGAATACGAATCTGTGTAATTACTTCGCTTTAAAAGTGCAATTCTGTCATCGCCATCCACACTCGCGATGGGCTGAGGCCGCAAACTTCTGCCGGTTTTACCGGATGTCGCCGCCGATATGGCCCGGCAAATGCGGGAAGGGGATCCGGAAAGTGCCAGGATGCATCTGCAAAGCATCCGGCGGCAGCTTGAGCGCCAGGCGCCGGACTATCGAGACTGATCGGATAAGAAAGGGAAGTATTTGAAAGCTCTTTGGCCATTGTGGGCCAAAGGGCAGGGGCTCGCGGCCAATTCGGTAGCTCGCGCCGGGGCCATTTCGGATGGTAATGTCGACGACCACTGGTCCTTTAACAGTGCCCATTCCGATGAAGCTGCCCCATCATTCCGAGGTGATTTCGCTCCCGGGATGATCTCGCCTCCTTGAGGCTCCGGAGGATGCGAATGCCCCTTCCGAAGCTCTACTTGTCCGCGTCCTTGGAAGCACGCGTCTTTAGCATCTCCCTGCGTCTCCCCTGGGACACAATCCTGCGCCCGACCTTTGCCGGCTCGAAGCCAGCACGTGATAGTGCCTGGCCAAAAGTCTCCTGGCCGTCCGGCGCTTCTTCGAGCGGCCCGACGTCGTCGGCTTCGGTGGTCTTATCCTTACCGCCTCGTGGCATACCAGACTCCATTTCGAGCAGTCGTTAGTCACGTTGAGCACGGCCTTTGGCCCAGGCTAGGAGATGTCTGCACGCGAAGCGGCTTGTGTTGGACTCCTCCGCGAGGAGTGTACGTCGCCGTCAAACATTACGTGCGTGCCAGCATATGAGACCTCGGGAAAGCTCATTGTAGCCGCCTTGCTTGCTCGCGCGCCTTCCGCAATCCCTCGACAACCCGTTCCAACCTTCGGATCGAACCACCGGCCCAGACTTTCGCCAAGGCGTCCAATTCGAATCCTTCGAGTGGCTTGGCCCAGCGCGGATCGTAACCCGCATCGATGTACAGCCGCTCCAGGATACGCGGGGCGAGCGTCGGCAATTGATCGGCTCCCGGGGTGGGAAAGCGAAAGATTCGGCACCTGTCGCGCAAGGCTCCCGGGATCGGCTCAATCGAGTTCGCGGTCATCAGCCAAGACACGTGCGACAGATCGCATGGGGCCTGAATGTAGGGATCATGCCAGCAGTGCGATGTCACCGGTTCGTACAGGCCGATCAACACGTCGTGCACATTGCCATTGTTGCGACTGGTGCCGATCTTATCGATCTCGTCGAGAATTATAATCGGTCCGGCGCACCGGTGGCGACGCACGGCCATGATCGCGAGGCTTGGTTCGCCCGATGACCACCTCCGGGCGGTCCCGCCGATGGCGCTATCGCTCAGGCCGCCACAAGATATGACTTCAAAGGGCGCGCCGAGTTCCTTACTCAATCGTTTGGCAAACTCAGTCTTGCCGCTTCCGGGCGCACCAAACAGGATCATTGGTCTCAGGTAGACATTGCCCCGGCCATCAAGGCCCTCCAGCACATTGTCAATAACCGTCACTGCATAGGGAAATTCCGCGATCAGCCGCGCACGAACTTCGCTCAATTGAGGCATGCCGGGCAAAGGCAACGCACGCTGTTTGAACTGTTCGAATTCCTTGGCTACTCGCTTCCCTTCGGCCGTCGTGTCATTACCGATGCCGTTGATAACGACGACACCGTTAGTCGGTCGCGTCTGGTGCTCTAAGGGCTCTTCTTCCCAGGTCGGGATTGAAAAGCCGGCATCACCTGAATCCTTGGGTTCAGACCCATCGAACATTGTTGACGTGATCGCATTCTTGAAGTGGTCCTCGTAGGTCCGCACTTCCATCTCAAACCACTCTGCGGATCGCTGAATAGAGACACCCGCCCGTTGCCGCGCGTGGAGTGCACGGGATTGTGCTGCCCAACTGAGCGAACGCCACAGCAGGTGGAGACTCTCCGCAGCAGTGAGCTTCTCAGAAGCTAGATGGGCGATCTCCCCGGCGATCAACGCCGTCGCTTGGCCATCCCCGAAGAACGCCCGGTAGAATCTGCATCGCAGGCGGCACTCATCGAACGGCAATCCTTGGGCATCATCAATGAGATCGAGAGCGGCCTCCACCGCAAGCACGGCGTCGTTACTGGGATGCAATGCTAGCTCATCCAGGCCAGTGGTGAGGAGCGCAAGCCTAGTTCGCTTTCGCTTCTTAAGGAGACCCGACAGACGGTCGGAATATTCGCGGATGTCTTCGGCCAAGTCTTCGCGGAAGAAGGCCATCCCTCGGAGCAACTCCTCGGCGGTCGGCAGATGCAATCCGGCGATTGCTGCCTGCTGCCGGCGTTGGAAGTGGCGATCTTGTGATGGCGGTTTATCTGTCACGGGACACCTATTTGAATCTTAGTCCAGCATGGGTGCGAAGCAGGCCGCGTTCGGCCCGGCTTCATGCTTCTCCAGTTCCGGCCGGACGCCCCAAGCGGTACCAACGGTTGAGCGTACGCGCGATGCCGATCTCCGTGTCCATGTACATGAGCTGACTGGTCATGATTTCACGACTGTCTCCCAGAGATGGATGTCCAAAGACGTATCCTGAGAGGCAGGCCGTCCTGCGTGAATACATCTGATGGGCTTCGAGGATGGGAGCGGTGTGGAGTGACAGTGTGTGGGTGATTCCAGCCTCAACCGAGCGCAAATCGGCGGACAGTCTCTGTGCATCTTCTGCGCTCAAATAGGCGAACTTCATGGGATTGCCCTCTCATGTTGATTCGCGGCTTCCAAGAACCACGAAATATTAGCGGTTTCATCGCTTCAATTAGCGAATCTATCGCAACATTTCGCGATGTGATCGCTATTGTCAACATTTGTTTGCGAGGCGAGGCTTTTGATGACACCAAGGCGGCATGAGGCCGCCGTCACGAATGCTTGCTGTAGCTCGACTTGTCCTTGGTCAAACTCAGGCCGAGGTGGCGGAGGATTCCGGCATCAGTCCGCGCACGATCTACATGATCGAGAAGGGTGCAGCCGGGATCGCAAGCGTTGAAAAACTGGTCCGCCACTACCGCAAGCGCGGCGTGATTTTTCTCGCGCCTAGTGGAACGGAAGGCTGGGGTATTCGCGCCAGCTTTGTAGCCGGATGTTACGATGATGAACGGCCAGAGTGATCGACTGCCAGTGTTGCTGAGGTCGGGCGCTCAAAGCCCCTTCCTTCGGTCGGGGTCCAAGTCGGCTTTGCCGCAAATGACGGCCTACCGGCCGGCTTCTTAAGTTCTTTTTGACGACAAGACCTCGTTCGCTGCGAAGTTGGGCTCCGCTCCTCGGCCTTGTCTTCTAAGCGGAATGCGTGCTGTTCGATCGCCTAGGGGCGATCGGCACGCATGCTTCATTCTGAGGGGGAGTTGGCTCGTCGACTAACTGGCACCGGTTGTCTGTATAACGCCCCCGGGTCCAATAGGTTTATTACACCGACCGTTTATCGCCATAGCCGGGTTGCCCCGGCAAGGCTCATATAGGCGTTTCGACCGCCTGAGAAAAGGGGGGTGATGACAATTCCATGAAAAGGTTTCGTGATTGCGGTCCGCACTTTAGACAATTCTTGACGACGAGGGATTGCTGTCCCATTGTCCATGCAACCGGTCACCAGAAGCAACACCGGGCCGGGGACACACGAAGGAGTGGACATGACTGACTATCTCGCAGATGTGAAGAAATACGACGCAGCAGCCGACGAAGCCGTGGTCGGCAAGATCGTCAAACATCTCGGCATCGCCCTGCGCAACCGGGATTCCTCGCTGGTGTCCGCTTCCGATCCGGAAGAGCTTGCACGTGTGAAGGCGAGCTGGTGCGGCAAAAAGCTCGGCGTGACCGACGGTACGGCCGATCAGGCAATCGATGCCGTTGCCAAGGCCATGGCTGCGGACCGCTCCAAATCGCGCGTGACCTTTTATTATCTGGTCGCCAAGGAACTCGGGAAACTGCAATCTCTCTGATTTTTCCTGAAAGGCGGGGATAAGCGTTTCCCCGGTGATTGGTTCTGCCGCCCTGTGCTATTATATTCCCTCGATATCAGGGAATCGGCGGCAGAACGCATGAAACAATATCTCGACCTTCTCCGGCATGTGATGGAAACCGGCTCCGACCGCGGAGACCGCACCGGCACGGGTACGCGCTCGGTGTTCGGTTACCAGATGCGTTTCGACCTTTCCGAAGGTTTTCCGGTTCTCACCACCAAGAAGCTGCACCTGCGCTCCATCATTCATGAACTGCTGTGGTTCCTGAAGGGCGATACCAATATCGCCTATCTCAAGGAAAACGGCGTTTCCATCTGGGATGAGTGGGCCGACGAGAACGGCGATCTCGGTCCGGTCTATGGTGCGCAGTGGCGCTCGTGGCCCGCACCGGACGGCCGCCATGTCGACCAAATCGCGCTTTTGATCGAGGGCCTGAAAACCAATCCGAACTCCCGCCGTCACATCGTTTCGGCCTGGAACCCGGCGCTGGTGGACGAGATGGCGCTGCCGCCCTGTCATTGCCTGTTCCAGTTCTATGTTTCCGATGGAAAGCTGTCCTGCCAGCTCTATCAGCGCTCGGCCGACATTTTCCTCGGCGTGCCGTTCAACATCGCCTCCTATGCGCTGCTGACGCTGATGGTGGCGCAGGTCACCGGCCTGAAGCCGGGCGATTTCGTCCATACGCTCGGCGATGCGCATATCTATGCCAACCATTTCGAACAGGCGAAGCTGCAGATGACCCGCACGCCCAAGGCCCTGCCGACGATGCGCCTCAACCCGGATGTGAAGGATCTTTTCAGCTTTAAGTTCGAAGACTTTACGCTGGAAAACTACGAGGCCGATTCAAGCATCAAGGCGCCGATCGCGGTATGAGCGAGCCGCGCGTCACCATCATCGTCGCGGTGTCCGAAAACGGCGTCATCGGCCGCGACCTCGACATGCCGTGGAAACTCTCCACCGACCTCAAGCGCTTCAAGGCGATGACGATGGGCAAGCCGCTCATCATGGGCCGCAAGACGTTTTTATCCGTCGGCGAGCGTCCATTGCCGGGCCGCCCGCATATCATCGTCAGCCGCAATTCCGACTACCGGCCGCAAGGCGTGGATGTCGTCTCCTCGCTGGAGGAGGCTTTGAAGCTCGCCAGAAGCAAGGCTGCGGAACTGGGTGTGGATGAGGTCTTCGTGGCCGGTGGCGGTGAGATTTACCGTCAGGCCATGCCCTTCGCCGATCAACTTTCCGTCACCCATGTCGCGGTAAAGCTCGATGGCGACACTTTTTTTCCGGAAATCGATCCTGCCGTTTTTGAGAAAACCGAGGAAATCCCCGCTCCCGCAGGGGAAAAGGACAATTATCCGGTTCTGTTTACCACTTATGTGCGAAGAGCCGCGTCAAAGTGAACTATTTACCCTGATTGGGTATTTAGTTACCACCTCTGCGTTGAAACGGACGCTTCTCCTTCCTATAACGGGTCGATATTCCCGCCGCACGCGAGCAATCGCTTTCGAACGGAACCGGGAGAGGCTTTTATAAAGAGGTATTGATGCCCTGGAGCAATCAGAATGGCGGCGGCGGCCCTTGGGGCGGCGGCGGTGGAGGAAACAACCAGGGCGGCGGTGGCGGCCCATGGGGGCAGGGGCCTAACCGGCCTCGCGGCGGTGGCGGCGGCAATGGCGGCCCGCCCGATCTCGAAGAGATCATCCGGCGCAGCCAGGACCGTTTCAAGAATGTACTGCCCGGCGGCTTCAACGGCGGCGCGGTTGCCATCGTGGTTCTCGTCGTGCTGGTTTTCCTCGGCATCCAGTCCATCTATACCGTCCAGCCGGACGAGCGCGGCGTGGAGCTGCGTTTCGGACGTCCGAAGGACGAAATCTCGATGCCCGGTCTGCATTTCCATCTGTGGCCGATCGAGACGGTTGAAATCGTCAAGGTTACCGAGCAGCAGCAGAATATCGGTTCGCGCGCCTCGTCGTCATCGTCGAGCGGCGTGATGCTGACGGGCGACCAGAACATCGTCAACGTGCAGTTCTCGGTGCTCTATACGGTTTCCGATCCGAAATCCTATCTCTTCAACGTCGACAGCCCGGCCGAAACCCTGCAGCAGGTTTCCGAAAGCGCCATGCGCGAAGTCGTCGGCCGTCGTCCGGCACAGGACATTTTCCGCGATAACCGTCAGGCGATTGCGGCGGATGTGCGCACCATCATCCAGTCCACCATGGACGGTTATGGCGCCGGCATTTCCATCAATGCCGTGGCCATCGAAGATGCGGCGCCGCCGCGCGAAGTGGCCGATGCCTTCGACGAAGTGCAGCGTGCCGAACAGGACGAAGACCGCTTCGTTCAGGAAGCCAACCAGTACGCCAACCAGAAGCTCGGCGCCGCTCGCGGTCAGGCCGCGCAGATCCTCGAAGAAGCGAACGCGTACAAGTCGCGCGTCGTCAACGAGGCGCAGGGTGAGGCGCAGCGTTTCGTCTCCATCTATGACCAGTATCGCACCGCGCCGGACGTGACCCGCCAGCGCATGTTCCTGGAAACGATGGAGCAGGTCCTGAAGGGTTCCAACAAGATCATCATCGACGAAAAACAGGGCGTGGTGCCTTATCTGCCTCTGAACGAGATCATGCGTAACAATCCGGGCGCAGCACAGCAGGGAGGCAACTGATATGGGTAACCGTCTTTCTGCCATTCTTGTCGGTCTCGCCGTCGTGCTTTTCCTCGGTTATTCGTCGATCTTCGTCGTCAACGAGCGCCAGCAGGCCATCGTCGTCCGCTTCGGTGAAATTCAGGATGTGAAAACCGCGCCGGGCCTCTATTTCAAGCTGCCCTTCGCCTTCATGGATGCCGACCGGGTGCAATATATCGAGAACCGGGCGCTGCGCTTCGATCACGACAATATCCGTGTTCAGGTTTCCGGCGGCAAGTTCTACGAGGTCGATGCCTTCGTGGTCTATCGCATTACGGATGCGCGCCGCTTCCGGCAGACGGTCTCGGGTGACCAGATGTCGGCGGAATCGCGCCTGCGTACCCGTCTCGACGCATCGCTGCGCCGGGTCTACGGTCTGCGCGGCTTCGAATCGGCGCTTTCGGACGCCCGTGCATCGATGATGCAGGAAGTGCGCGACGATCTGCGTCCCGATGCGGAATCGCTTGGCATCAGCATCGTCGATGTCCGCATCCGCCGTACGGACCTGACGCAGGAAGTCTCGCAGCAGACCTTCGAGCGCATGAAGTCGGAACGTCTGGCCGAGGCCGAACTGATCCGCGCCCGCGGTAACGAAGAGGCGCAGCGCCGCCGCGCCATCGCCGACCGTCAGGTCGTCGAGCTGGAATCCGACGCCCGCCGTCAGTCCGAAGTGCTGCGCGGTGAAGGCGATGCGGAGCGCAACAAGGTGTTCGGCGAGGCTTTCCAGCGCGATCCGAACTTCTTCGAGTTTTATCGCTCCATGTCCGCCTATGCCAATGCGCTGAACGGCAACGGCACGACGCTGGTTCTGTCCCCGGACTCGACCTTCTTCCGTTATTTCAACAATATCGACGGTGCGGCCCCTGCCGCTCCGGCTGCCCCTGCGCCAGCGCCGGCGAACTGATAGCGGATAAAATGATTTTGGAGGGGCCGGTTTTACCGGCCCTTTCTTTTTGGTCCGTTTTCGTGCCAATGCTGTGGCTAAGGGCAAGGCGTCCCCCGCCTGTTCACGAAAAGGTATTTTTACACTTCATCATTCCGCCTTATGCTTTGCCGATATATGCAGGGCAAGACTATTTGAAACGCGAGGACGCTTATGGCCGTGACCCTTCTTTCGCCTTTTCGCAGCAGCATCGCCGCAGTCGCGGGCATCGCGCTTGTGGCAGGTAGCCTGACGGCACCGGTTGCTGCGAGAGCGCAAAGCCATGGGCCGGAATCGGTGGCCGATCTCGCCGAGCCGCTTCTCGATGCGGTGGTGAATATTTCCACGTCGCAGAACGTCAAGACCGAGGGCAAGGGCCCTGTTCCGCCGCGTCTGCCGGAGGGCTCGCCCTTTCAGGAATTCTTCAAGGATTATTTCGACAGCCAGAAGCCCGAGGGCGGCGAAAAGGTGAGTTCGCTGGGCTCGGGTTTTGTCATCGATCCGGCCGGCTACGTTGTCACCAACAACCACGTCATTGAGGGCGCTGACGCTATCGAGGTGATTTTCCCGAACGGATCGAAGCTCAAGGCAACGCTGGTCGGCACCGATACCAAGACCGACCTTTCCGTCTTGAAGGTGGAGCCGAAAACGCCGCTGAAGGCCGTCAAGTTCGGCGATTCGCGCAGCATGCGCATCGGCGACTGGGTGATGGCCATCGGCAACCCCTTCGGGCTTGGCGGCTCGTTGACAGTCGGCGTCATTTCCGCGCGCGGGCGTAACATCAATGCCGGTCCCTATGACAATTTCATCCAGACGGACGCGGCCATCAACAAGGGCAATTCCGGCGGTCCGCTCTTCAACATGAAGGGTGAGGTTATCGGCATCAATACGGCGATCATTTCCCCGAGCGGCGGTTCGATCGGCATCGGTTTCGCCGTGCCGACGGAGCTTGCCCAGAATATCGTTCAGCAGCTCATCGAGTTCGGTGAGACGCGCCGCGGCTGGCTCGGCGTTCGTGTCCAGCCCGTCACCGACGATGTGGCGGCAAGCCTCGGCATGGACAGCGCCAAGGGTGCGCTCATCTCCGGTGTCGCCAAGGGCGGACCGGTGGAGAACGGCCCGATCCAGGCCGGCGATGTCGTGCTGAAATTCGACGGCAAGGATATTCATGAAATGCGCGACCTCTTGCGGATCGTGGCGGAAAGCCCGGTCGGCAAGGAGGTCGATGTGGTGATCCTGCGTGACGGCAGGCAAGAGACCGTCAAGGTCAAGCTCGGGCAATTGCAGGATACGACCGACGAAAAGGCCTCGGCCGAAGATCAGCAGAGTGAAGACGGCGATAGCGGTGTGGTTGCACCGGAAGATGATGGCGGCGCCGACGATCAGGCGCAGGACCAGACGCCGGAAGTGCGTGAGGCGCCGCAGAGCGTGCTCGGCATGAACCTCGTGGTGCTGAGCAATGAGTTGCGCACCGAAAAGGGCATTGCCGAAAGCGTTGAAGGCGTGCTGGTGGCGAGCGTCGATCCGGGTTCGCCCGCCGAGCAGAAGGGCATGAAGGCCGGCGATATCATCGTCGAGGTCGGGCAGGACTTCATGGAAGTTCCGGGCGACGTGCTGGTGCGCGTCAACGGCCTGAAATCCGAAGGCCGCAAGAATGCGCATATGATGGTGGCCGATGCGCAGGGTAATTTGCGCGTCGTGGCGCTGCCGCTGGAATAAGGCGCTTTCCGCCCGGTCAGGCAGGAATCGGGTGGTTATGATCCCGGCTGCTCTCTAATTCTTGGTCTCCATCGAACGGAGGCCAAGGATATGAAATTACTCGAAAACAAGGTTGCCATCATCACCGGCGCGTCATCCGGCATCGGCCGGGCGACGGCGATGCTGTTTGCCGCCGAAGGTGCGGCTGTTGTCATCAATGCGCGCGGCGAAAAGGCTCTGCATGAGGTTGCCGCAGACATTCGTGAGGCCGGCGGCCGTGTCCACACGGTTGCCGGCGATGCCGGTGTTGCCGAAACCCATGCCCGTTTGGCGGATGCGGCCATAAGCGTCTTCGGTGGCCTCGATATCGCCGTCAACAATGCCGGTGCGGTGGGAGCCATGAAACCGCTGGCGGAGATTTTGCCTGCGGAGTGGGATCATGCGCTCAACGTCAATCTCACCTCCGCCTTTCTGGGCGCGCGCTACCAGATTCCGCCGATGTTGATGCGGGGTGGCGGTTCCATCGTCTTCACCTCGAGCTTTGTCGGCACCAGCGCCGGCATACCGGGCATGGCGGCTTATGGCGCGGCCAAGGCGGGGTTGATGGGGCTGGTGAAAGGCATTACCGCCGATTATGCCGTGAAGGGCATTCGCGCCAATGCGCTGTTGCCCGGCGGGGTCGATACACCTGCTGCGGGAGACGACGCGCAGAAGGAATGGGCTGCCGGCCTGCATGCGATGAAACGTATCGCTGAGCCGCCGGAAATTGCGCGGGCAGCGCTTTTCCTCGCGAGCCCCATGGCGAGCTTCGTCGCCGGCGCCGCTCTGTTCGCCGATGGCGGCAATGCCGCAGTGAAATGACCTTGGGAACTGGCGGGCAGGTGTCTTATCGCGCCCGCCATTCCTCCAGCGTCAGCGCATAGGTGACGTGCGGCCGCAGGTGCGGATGCGTCTCTTCCGGCACGCGCGGATGGTCGAAGTCGCGGGAAGGATCGCGCTTCAGGCCGATGCGCTCCATCACCGCCGTCGAACGGTGGTTGTTGTGGACGGCGAAGGAGACGATTTCCGGCGTTTCCTTTTCATCGAAGGCCATGACGAGCAGCGACTGCGCCGCTTCCGTGACATAGCCGTGCCCCCAGAAGCGGGTGGCGAGCCGCCAGCCGATCTCCATGGTGCCGACCGGGAAAGGCGGATCGA
Source organism: Agrobacterium leguminum (assembly GCF_005144435.2). Taxonomy (NCBI): domain Bacteria; kingdom Pseudomonadati; phylum Pseudomonadota; class Alphaproteobacteria; order Hyphomicrobiales; family Rhizobiaceae; genus Agrobacterium; species Agrobacterium leguminum. Next base: position 1,699,394 of record NZ_CP120211.1, on the reverse strand, counting down.
GGTTCATGACGGGGGAGATGCCGCAGAAGCCCATGACCTCGCCGGTTTCGCGCAGTTCCATCGCATAAAAACCGTAGCCGCTGCCGCGGATCATGCCGTTGATGGTTTCCAGCACGGCGTCCGCTTCCGCATGGCTGCGGCGGAAGGGGAAAAACTCCATGACCTTTTCGTCGGCGTTGATTTCGCGGAACAGGTCACGGTCGCTCTCCTTCCACTCGCGCAGAATGAGTCGTGGCGTCTCTCGGATGATCATGGAGTGACAAAATCCGTCTTGCGATAGCCCTGGATGTAAAGAAGCGCCGTCAGGTCGCCATGGTCGATGCGCATCTGTGCCTCGGCGGCCACGGCCGGCTTGGCGTGCAGGGCAACGCCGGCGCCGGCGAGATGCAGCATGCCGAGATCGTTGGCGCCATCGCCGACCGCCATCGCCTCTTCCGGCGAGATGCCGAGCCTTGCGGCAATATCGTTCAGCGCATCCACCTTGGCCTGTTTGCCGAGGATCGGTTCGGTCACGGTGCCGTCAAGCTCGCCATTGGCTTCGCCGAGCAGATTGGCGCGGTCCTCATCGAAACCCAGCATGGCGGCGACGCGGCCGGTGAAGACGGTGAAGCCGCCGGAAACGAGAGCGGCGTAGTAGCCCTTGGCCTTCATGGTGGCGATCAGCTCCCTGCCGCCGGGGGTAAGCGTGATGCGCTTTTCGATGACATCGTCGATAACCGAGACAGGCAGGCCCTTCAGCAGCGCCACACGTTCCCGCAGTGCGGGTTCGAAGGCGATCTCGCCATTCATGGCGCGGGCGGTAATAGCGGAAACTTTTTCCTTCAGCCCGACTTCGGCGGCCAGCTCGTCAATGCATTCCTGGCCGATCATGGTCGAATCCATATCGGCGATCAGCAGTTTCTTGCGGCGCTGATCCTGTTCCTGGATGACGATATCGACTGGCTGGCCGGCAAGCGTGGCTGCAATGGCGCTCCGCGCCTGTTCGGCTGCGGTGCCGGAAGGCAGGGCGATATCGCAGGCGATGCCATCGGCCAGCCAATAAAGGCCCGATGCGTTGACGGCCTTTGCGGCCGCCTCGCCGAGGGCCGGTGTCAGAACAGGATTTGACGGATTGGCGATAAGCGTGGCAACGAGAGCCATGATGAAAAACCTTGATGAGAATTTTGATGCGATCCTGATAACCGGCCCGACGGCAAGCGGCAAGTCCGCGCTTGCGCTTCGTCTGGCGCGGGAGCGGGACGGCGTCGTCATCAATGCCGACAGCATGCAGGTTTACGACACGCTGCGGGTGCTGACCGCGCGACCGTCCGACGACGAGATGGAGGGCGTGCCGCATCTTCTCTACGGCCATGTGCCGGCGAGCAGCCTCTACTCAACCGGCGAATGGCTGCGGGAGATTTCCGCCCTGCTTGCGGATTTGCGCGGGCAGGGGCGTTTGCCCGTCATCGTCGGCGGTACGGGGCTTTATTTCAAGGCGCTGACGGGTGGGCTTTCCGACATGCCCGCCATTCCGGATGACATCCGCGATGGGCTGCGCGCCCGGCTGATCGGGGAGGGGGCGGCTGCGCTCCATGCCGAACTCGCACGGCACGATCCGGCCATGGCGGATATGCTGCAGCCGGGAGACGGCCAGCGTATCGTCCGGGCGCTGGAGGTGCTCAAGGCGACCGGAAAGTCGATCCGGGATTTTCAGCGCGCCAGCGGCCCGGTGATCGTCGATCCCGACCGGGCGCAAAAATTCGTCGTCCTGCCGGAAAGGCCGGTGCTGCATGACCGCATCAACCGGCGTTTCGAGATGATGATGGATAGCGGGGCGGTGGAGGAGGTGCAGGCGCTTCTCGCGCTTAACCTCGCATCCGATGCCACCGCAATGAAGGCGATCGGCGTTGCCCAGATTGCCGATATGCTGGCCGGGCGGATCGGCGAGGCGGAGGTGATCGAAAAATCGGCGGCCGCGACCCGTCAATATGCCAAACGGCAGATGACCTGGTTCCGCAACCAGATGGGCGACGACTGGACACGTATCCAGCCGTGAGAGCGCCCATCAGTCTTTCCGGTAGAGACTGCCGAGCGGCTTCTTCAGCAGGCTTTCGCGGAGCGACGGACGTGCATCGCCGGGCGGCGGGCCATTCTGTGCCTGCATCTGGAAACTCGCCTTGCGCAACTCGTTGACGGCGCCGGAGGCGGCATCGGGTGCCGCCGGATTTGGCGATGCGGAGAGCGTGCGGCCGGGCAGCATGTCCGGGCGGTAGGGCTCGTATCCCTCCGGTGCGGCCGTCCCCAGTTCCCGCTTCCAGCGGTCGATGTCGTCCGTCTCCCGTGGTGCGGCTGCCGGCTCCGGCAGATCGGAAAAGGCTGCTTCGACGCTTTGCTGGAAGCCGGTGATAACAGGCTTGGCAGTGGCGCGCATGCGGGTGACGATGTTGTTCAGATCGACCGTGTCAGGGGTTTCATGGTTCGTATGGCTGATGGTGCCGCTCGCCTTCGGCAATTTGGCCGTGGCCACGCGGTCGAAACGCATGCGCATCGGTACATTGACGGCCTCGCCGAAGGCGATGGCCTCGCCATTGCCGATGGAAGACAGAAAGCTGGTGGTCGAGGTCGATGCGTTCGGTACGGCGGAGAGAATGATCTTCTGGTCGATCTCGTTCGACAGCCGCATGGCGAAAACCGTCGAGCATTGCGACAGGATGGTCTGGTCCAGCTCGCTTGGCCGCTGGCTGATGACGCCGAGCGAAATGCCGTATTTGCGGCCTTCCTTGGCGATCTGGGCAATGGATTGCCGGGTGGGGAAAAAGCCGCGCTCGGGGTCGGCAGGTACATAACGGTGCGCTTCCTCGCAGACGACAAGCATATGCAGCGAGCCACGCGCCAGCACCGCCAGTTCGAAGGACATGCGGCAGAGGACGGAGACCACCGAATTCACCACTTCGGAGGGGATGCCGGAAAGCTGGAACACCGAAATCGGCTTGCCTTCCCCGGGAATGCGGAAAATATGCGCGACCGTCTCCAGAATGGTGTCGCTGATCGTATTGCTGGAGAACATGAAATTGTAACGCGTGTCGTTGATGGCCGAGAGAATGCGGCCCTTCAGCGAACGCAGCGCGGGTTTTTCGCCACGCCCTTCCAGCCGGCCGATGCGCTCGTCGATGAGGGCGAGAAGATCGGCCATGCGATAGGGCACCGGCGTATCCGGCGTGATCGCGCTCTTGTCGGAGGTGCGGCGCACGGCGGAACCCTCGGTGCCGCGAAATGCCTTTTTCGCTTCCGGAACGAGGTCGCGAAGGACATCCATTTCTTCCGGCACGGGTTTGCGGCCGCGGAAAATCACTTCCGCAAATTCCTCAAGGCGCATCAGCCAGAAGGGAAGATCCAGCGTATCGGTGTCGATGACGACTGAATGATCGGGAAAGGCGGCCGCGAATTCATTATGCGGATCGAGAATGAGGACACGCAGCTTCGGGTCGGTCTCGATCGCCTTGTTCAGAAGCAGCGAGACGGCGGTGGTCTTGCCCACACCCGTCGAGCCGACGACGGCGAAATGTTTGGCGAGCATCTGGGGAATGCTGATGGTGGCGTTGATCGTATCGTCCTGCGTCAGCCTGCCGATCGTGCAGGCGTCGCGCTTGCCGCTGTCGTAAATCTTGGCAAGATCGCTGGTGCGGATGCGATGCGCCACCGCACCGAGATAGGGGTAACGGGAGATGCCGGTGGAAAAGCGCTCGCTGCCATCCTCGGTGCGATAGACTTCGCCAACCAGTTCAACCTCGATCAGCAGCCTGTTCGGCCTGTCCGCCGCCCAGTAGTCCTCGCCGGTTCGCATGGAAAAGACCAGCGCCGCGACACGGCTCGTACCCATTTCGATGGAGATAAGGCGTCCGACGGACCAGAGCTGCGAGACATCGGTGGTGCCGGGTTCCGTTTCGGCGGCGATGGTGGCATGCGCACCGTTACAGGCGATGACGCGGCCCAGCATGCGGTTCGCCGGCTGCTGGCCGGATCGCCGTTCGTTTTCGTCCATGCGGGACGCATTATGAAACGTGTCGTTACTCACATTTTTTCCCGGTACATGCGGATGATCGCGGTGGTTCGGGCAGTATCTGCGTTCTCGATATTAAAAGATTATGCTTAACAACATGTGTACCGGCTGCGTTCGAAAATTTCGCGCAAGCAGCCTTTCGGGTAATAAAAGAAGGCGGCGGCGATTTTTTCCCGCAATATGCGTTGACGGCTGGCGCTTTTGTGGCTAACACTCCGGCCCATGAAAAATCTTAACGTACTTATCGTGGTGGGACGGCGCATGGGCAGGATGGTGTAACCATCCGGCGAAAGCACCCATGCGCTGAACGAGGCTCCTCTAGGGGCCTTTTTTTATGTCTTCAAACAGGCCCTCGGGCTCCTCGATATCCAAAGCCAAAGCGGGATGGAAACAGGCAATGACGGATAAGGACAATACGGAAAACAGCAATCGCATGACAGGTGCGGAGATCGTTCTGCAGGCGCTGAAGGACAATGGCGTCGAGCACATCTTCGGTTATCCTGGCGGTGCCGTGCTTCCGATCTATGACGAGATTTTCCAGCAGGAAGACATCCAGCATATCCTCGTGCGCCACGAGCAGGGCGCTGGCCATGCCGCCGAAGGTTATGCCCGTTCCACCGGCAAGGTCGGCGTCATGCTCGTCACCTCCGGCCCCGGCGCGACGAATGCGGTCACCCCGCTGCAGGATGCGCTGATGGATTCCATTCCGCTCGTCTGCCTGTCCGGCCAGGTTCCCACCACGCTCATCGGTTCCGACGCGTTCCAGGAATGCGATACCGTCGGTATCACGCGCCCCTGCACCAAGCACAATTGGCTGGTCAAGGACGTCAACGAGTTGGCGGGCATCATCCATGAAGCCTTCCGTATCGCGCAGACGGGTCGTCCCGGTCCTGTCGTCGTCGATATTCCGAAGGACATCCAGTTCGCCACCGGCACTTACACGCCGCCCTCCGCCGCCACCCAGCATGAGAGCTACAAGCCGAAGGTTCAGGGCGATCTGAACGCCATTCATGCCGCCATCGACCTGATGTCGAAGGCGAAGAAGCCGGTTTTCTATACCGGCGGCGGCGTCATCAATTCCGGTCCGGAGGCAACCCGGCTGCTGCGCGAACTGGTGGAGCTGACCGGCTTCCCGATCACCTCGACGCTGATGGGCCTCGGCGCCTATCCGGCTTCCGGCAAGAACTGGCTCGGCATGCTGGGCATGCACGGTTCCTACGAAGCCAATATGACGATGCATGATTGCGACGTTCTGGTCTGCGTCGGCGCGCGTTTCGACGACCGAATTACCGGCCGCATCAATGCGTTCTCGCCGAATTCGAAGAAGATCCATATCGATATCGACCCGTCCTCGATCAACAAGACGGTTCGCGTCGACGTGCCGATCATCGGCGATGTCAGCCATGTTCTGGAAGATATGGTTCGCCTGTGGCGCGCTCTGCCGAAGAAGGTTGAGAAGGCGCAGACGGCCGACTGGTGGGCGCAGATCGAGCGCTGGCGCGCCCGCAATTCCTTCGCCTACAAGAATTCCAACGATGTCATCATGCCGCAATATGCCTTGCAGCGGCTTTATGAGGCGTCGAAGGGTCGCGACACTTACATTACCACTGAAGTTGGCCAGCATCAGATGTGGGCGGCGCAGTTCTTCGGTTTCGAGGAGCCGAACCACTGGATGACCTCGGGCGGTCTCGGCACCATGGGCTATGGCCTGCCGGCGGCCATCGGCGTTCAGGTCGCCCACCCGGACGCGCTGGTCATCGATATTGCCGGTGACGCCTCGATCCAGATGTGCATTCAGGAAATGTCCTGCGCCATCCAGTACGGTCTGCCGGTGAAGATCTTCATCCTCAACAACCAGTATATGGGCATGGTGCGCCAATGGCAGCAGCTGCTGCATGGCAACCGCCTGTCCAACTCCTATACGGAAGCGATGCCCGATTTCGTCAAGCTGGCGGAAGCCTATGGCGCGGTCGGCATGTATTGCGACGATCCGAAGGAACTGGACGACAAGATTGCAGAAATGATCGCGGTCAAGAAGCCGGTCATTTTCGATTGCCGCGTCGCCAATCTTGCCAATTGCTTCCCGATGATCCCGTCTGGTAAAGCCCATAACGAGATGCTGTTGCCGGATGAGGCGACGGATGAAGCGGTTGCCAACGCCATTGACGCCAAGGGCCGTCAGCTAGTCTGAGCCGGGAGAGGAAAAGGACATGAACGCACACCTACAACCCACCGGCTCGGCCTATTTCATCCAGAAGGAAACGGCTGCCGTCGAAAATCACACGCTGTCGGTTCTCGTCAGCAACGAGCCGGGCGTCCTCGCCCGGGTCATCGGCCTGTTCTCCGGCCGCGGCTACAACATCGAAAGCCTGACCGTTTCGGAAACGGAACATGAGGCGCATCTGTCGCGCATCACCATCGTCACGCGCGGCACACCCATCGTGCTGGAGCAGATCAAGGCGCAGCTTGAGCGCATCGTGCCGGTGCACCGGGTTCTCGATCTCACCGTTCGCGCCCGCGAACTCGGTCAGGAGCGGCCTATCGAGCGCGAAGTGGCGCTCATCAAGGTCGCCGGTTCCGGCGAGGACCGCGCTGAGACGCTGCGCCTTGCCGATGCGTTTCAGGCCAAGGTAGTGGATGCGACGGTGGAGCATTTCATCTTCGAGATCACCGGCAAGTCGTCGAAGATCGACCAGTTCGTGGCGATCATCAAGCCGCTCGGCCTGATCGAGATTTGCCGCACCGGTATCGCGGCGATGAATCGCGGCCCACAGGGGATGTAACCTCCATATCCGGAGCATATGCTGAAATATAAGCCCGCGGTTCGCCGCGGGTTTTTTTATGGCTTTGCCCGGATCGGCATATATTCAACCATATGATTGACTTTCCGGGGCGGCAGTCTATATTCAACAACATGGTTGAATTATCCGCTTCACATCTCGATACCGTCTTTCATGCCCTTGGCGACGCCACGCGGCGCACGATGCTACGCGATCTTTCCCTTGGTGAGCGAACGGTGAGCCAGTTGGCCAGGCCGTTCGACATATCGCTCGCCGCCGCATCGAAACATATCAAGGCGCTGGAAAATGCGGGGCTTATCCGCCGCGAGGTGAGGGGGCGCATCCATGTCTGTCGCCTTGCGCCGGAACCCTTGGCAGAGGCGCATGAATGGCTCGATTTCTACCGACAGTTCTGGGGCAGTCGCCTCGATATTCTTGAGCAGATGCTCAGGGAGGATGATCAGGGAAAAATCCCTGCAGATGGAGGAAATGACAATGGCTGATATTGCAATGCCTGACGCCTATGGCCGTCTTGTCGAACCGACAACCCTGAAGATCGAACGGCTGCTGCCGGGGCCGATCGAGCGGGTATGGGCCTATCTGACACAAAGCGAGCTTCGCCGTCGCTGGCTGGCTTCCGGCGAAATGCGGCTTGCGCCCGATGCGCCGTTCGAACTCGTCTGGCGTAACGATGAGCTTTCCGATCCGCCGGGCCGTCGCCCGGAAGGCTTTTCCGAAGAGCACAGGATGGCGTCCCGCATCATCACCGTCGTTCCGCCGCACCGCCTTGTCTTCAGTTGGGGCGAGGGCGCGGAGGTGTCCATTGAGCTTCAGGCTCTGGGCAAGGACGTGCTTTTGACGCTGGTCCATCGCCGGCTTGCGGATCGCACGACCAAGCTCAATGTCAGCGCCGGCTGGCACGTGCACCTCGATATTCTCGCTGCCCGACTTCAGGAAGAGGAGCCGGGACCCTTCTGGGATACCTGGCTGGGGCTGAAAGAGGAATATGAGCACCGCATACCGTAATGAAGCGCGGTGCGTTCTCATGATCTGACGGCGCGGCTTGTCGCGCCGTTTCTTCCGGTCCGGGACTGATGACGCATCCCTGAACAATGGGCCTGCTTTTCGGCCTGGCGTTCACATTCCGATTCAACCGCTTGAGCGATTGATTCTGAAGTGTTTCGTAACCCTCTGTTACCTCACAGCATTTCCAGTGATGTCTTGCGCGTTGGCGGCGGGAAGACGGCATCCAGCGCCGCCCAGTCTTCCTCGGTTATTTCAAGATCGGTCGCGCCGCGATTTTCCTCGACACGGGAAACGCTGGCGGATTTAGGAATGGCGATGACGCCGTCCCTCTCCAGAAGAAAGGCGAGCGCCAGTTGCGCCGGTGTCGCCTGATAGGCCTTGGCGATGCGGATGAGTTCGTGGTTCTTCAAGATGCGGCCCTGCTCGATGGGGGAATAGGCCATCAGCGGCACGCCGCGCTCCTGGCACCAGGGCAGTAGCGAAAACTCCGGCCCACGCCGGGACAGATTGTAGAGCACCTGATTGGCCGCGCAGTTCTTGCCGCCGGGAACCGCGAAAAGCTCCTCCATGCCGTCGGTGTCGAAATTGGAGACGCCCCAGTCGCCGATCTTGCCGTCGCTCTTCAGCCTTTCGAAAGCCGCCACGGTTTCTGCAAGCGGGTGCTCGCCGCGCCAGTGCAGCAGATAGAGGTCGATATGGTCGGTGCCGAGCCTTGCAAGGCTGCGTTCGCAGGCCTCCGCCGTGCCTCTTTCGCTGGCGTTCCAGGGATAGATCTTGCTGACCAGAAACACGTTCTGTCGACGGCCGGCGATGGCCGCGCCGACCACCTCTTCCGATCTGCCGTCCGCATACATTTCCGCCGTGTCGATCAGCGTCATTCCGAGATCGATCGCCTTGCGGATGCTTTCGACCTCCTGCGGCGCGGATGATCTCGTCTCCCCCATGTTCCAGGTGCCGAGGCCAAGGGCGGGAACCTCTTTTCCGGAGGGCAGGGTGACGGAAGGAATATCGTCATACATGGGTTCGCTCCAGCGGTTGGTGATCGGACAATAGAACTTTGTTCCGACTTCTCAAAGCCGGCATGGAGAGGATCGATCCATCAAAAAAATTGACCACGGCCATCGGTTCGGCGGGGTGGCCTGATGTTGGCCCGGCGGATAGGATTTCGGCTCAAGGAGAAATCATGACTGTCGAAACTCTTGTCGCGCTGGTGCTGTTTGCTTTCACCACATCCATCACGCCCGGCCCGAACAATATGATGCTTTTTGCCTCCGGCGTGAATTTCGGATTCCGCCGCACCATCCCGCATATGCTGGGCATCGGGGCGGGGTTCCTGTCGCTGCTGATTGGGGTCGGCTTCGGTCTCGGCGCGTTGTTGCATTCGGTGCCCGTGCTTTACACCGGGCTGAAATTCGCAGGCGGGCTCTATCTCGTCTGGATTGCGTGGAAGATCGGCACCTCCCGCAGCCTGAGCGAGGGTTCGGCCGCATCGGAGCCGATGAGTTTCCTTGCTGCGGCCGCCTTTCAGTGGGTCAATCCCAAGGCGTGGGTGATGGCGGTGACGGCGATGGCGACCTATACGGATGAGCGGCAATATTTCCTCACCGTGCTTCTCGTTGGCGTGGCCTTCGCCGCGGTCAATCTTCCCAGCGTTTCCACCTGGGCCGGTTTCGGCTCGGCATTGCGGGAATGGCTGGCTGTGCCGGTCCGGCTCAAATGGTTCAATATCACCATGGCTGTGCTTCTCGTCATCAGCCTCTGGCCGATGCTGAAATAACGGTCTTCACGTCGGGAACTGCCGATAACATTCCTCGGCGATCGCCTGCACCTCGTCGCGCGTCAGCTCGGCAGACACGGCGTAACCCAGTTCATTGTCGATCCAGTAGAAGGTCTCGATGCCGTCGGCGCTGGCCATGCGGAAGCTGGTGGTGCGGTTTTCCTCGTTGTGGCCGATCAGCACCGTCACCCGACGGCCGGTCTTGTCCTGATACATCAGCATCGCGCCCGGTTTGCCGCTGACGGGGATAAGACGCCCGCCGACGAGGTCGTATCCGATCTTCGAGAGATCGGGGATGGTGAAGGGGTAACCGAGCCGCTTGCCGAGCCATGTGGCGAGATGCTGCTGTTCTCCCGCGCCGACTTCGACGGGATGGCGCACCTCGCTCGCATAGATGAGATAGGCGGATTTCGCCTGCGCCGGAATATCCGTCGTCAGCGACGCCAGCGTCACGTCCTGCGGCGTGGAAAAAGACGGCGGCAGAAGCCTGCCCGCCGCAGCACCCGCCACGAAGATCAAAAGGGCTGCCGCTGTTTGCAGCAGAACCGGTTTTGCCCGCCATGCGCGGTCCCTCTTTTGCGGGCTGAGCATCGATGCATCATGCGGATGCGCGGCGGCATAGGAGGCGAAGGCATTGCGCAGAATATCGGCCTGTTTTCTCCATTCCTCCACGCGGGCCTGCTCTTCCGGCCTTTCCGCCAGCCAGGCCTCGACAGCCGCGCGGTCATCGTCGGAAAGAAGTCCGTCGACATAGGCGTGCAGATCGTCTTCGGTTATGGCCTCTAGCCGTTTCATCTTGGTCTCCGCAGGGGAATGATATTATCCGCCGCCAGATGCTGGCGAAGGGTTTCGCGGGCGCGGGACAGTCTGGACATGACGGTGCCGAGGGGGATCGACAATGTCTCGGCCGCCTCCTGATAGCTGTAGCCTTCCACCGTCACCAGCATCAGCACGGCGCGCATGTCCGGCGAAAGAAGGGCGAGTGCGCCGTGCAGCCGGTCGTTCTCCAGCGTGTCGGAGAGCGTATCCGTGACGGCGATGCTCTCATGGCCGTCCAGGCTCTCGGACGGGTGGCGTTTCTCGGCGCGATGGCGGTTACGATAAAGATTCGTCATTATCGTGTAAGCCCATGATTTCAAACCCGTTCCGCGCCATTGCCTTTTATTGGCCAGCGCCTTTTCCACGCAGTCCTGCAAGAGGTCTTCGCCATCGGCATCTGAACGGGAAAGGCTGCGGGAATAACGGCGCAGCATGGGCATCAGCGCCAGCATTTCGGTTTCGAAACTGCCGGCTGCGGGGGAATGGTTCCCCCGCTTTTCGTCCTTCATGCCATCAGGGTTTTGCGGCATCCCATACACCGTTCATACCGTCGCCGGTGGCGTCGCCTTTTTTCGTGTCCTTGACCCAGTAATAAAGCGGCATGCCATCCTTCGCCCATTGCATCTTGCCGTCCTTGCGCTTCACGAGGGAATAGGCGCCCTCGGCCTTGTCGCTAGCGGCTGCGAAAAACGGCGGCCAGTTCACCGCGCATTTGTCATAACAATTGGATACGCCCTTCTTGTCGTTCTTGAAAGTGTAGAGCGTCATGCCTTTTTCGCCCGCCAGCACATCGCCCTTGGCGGTCTTGACGGTTTCGACCATAGGGGCGGCATAGGCCGTTCCGGCAAAAGCCAGAACGAGGGCGGGAACGATAAAGCGGATCTTCATGGACATATCCTCCTTGGTTCGGGCGGCCTCTGCCGCCAGCACATCAAGAGACACCGCAACCCGACGGATTATTCCCTGCGGCAACGAATTTTCGCGATTTTTAAACTTATCCATTGAGCTAACTATTTTGATATGATAGTTAGCCTTATGGAAAACTATTCAGACGCGCTCGACGATATCTTCCAGTCTCTTGCCGATCCGACCCGCAGGGCGGTGATCCTGAGGCTGGGCGGCGGGGAGGCGAGTATCGGAACGCTGGCCGAGCCCTTCGACATGGCCCTGCCATCCTTCATGAAACATATCCGCCAACTGGAAGAGGCGGGGCTGATCGTGACGCGCAAGCAGGGGCGTGTCCGGTTCTGTTCCCTGGAGAAACAGAGATTCTCCATGCTCGATGGCTGGTTGTCGCAACAGCGCGCCATCTGGGAAGGCCGCACCGACCGGCTCGAACAATTCGTTATGGCGCAACAGGACAGGATGTCCAGTAAAGGGGAGAATGACCAATGACCGAGACTTTCAATCCCGATCTCGACCTGAAGATTTCACGCATCATCAGGGCGCCGCGCCGGCTCGTCTGGAATGCCTGGACGGACAAGGCCAGCCTCGAACAATGGTGGGTGCCGCATCCCGGCCAATGCCGGGTCGACCGCATGGAGCTTCATCCCGGCGGCGCCTTCGAAACGCGCTATAGCGAGGACGGCACGACCTTCGGTCCGCATGTCAAAGGATGTTTTCTGGCGGTGGATCATGAGCAGCGTCTGGTTTTCACCGATGCGCTGACGGCGGGTTTTCGCCCCTCCGCCCAGCCGTTCCTCACCGCCGTGATGACGTTTCGCGATCACCCCGACGGCATGGAATATGTGGCCTATGCCATGCACAACAATCTTGAGGATCGCGACAGGCACGCGGAGATGGGCTTCTTCGACGGCTGGAACACGGTTGCGGAGCAGCTGGCGCAGCTTGTCGAGCGACAGGCGGTCAATTGAGCCGCATCAGCCGAACAGGGGAATGTCCGGCTTGTTGAGCATGAGCCAGATGATGCCGAGAACCGCGAAAAAGGCGGGAAAACCGCAGGCGAACCAGATGCGGTAAAGGCGGAACCATTGCGCTGGCAGGGCCTGCCCGGTGGCGGCGCAGTCGCGGGCGATATCGCGCAGCCTGATCTGTATCCACACCACCGGCAGCCAGAAAATGCCGGTGAAGACATAAAGGGCGAGCGAAAGCGCGATCCAGCCTTCGGTCAGCGGCCAGCCGATGATGCGCGCGAGAAAATATCCGGTGAACGGCTGGATGATCGCGGCGGTGGCGGTAAAGACCGTGTCGGCGATGACGACGGTGCCTGAGACATGGGCGATCAGCGCCGGGCTGGCCGTCCGCCGTGCCATCACCATGAAAAAGGCAATGCCCGCGCCGGTGCCGAACAGCACCGTCGCGCCGATGACATGGGCAAGCCGTAGCAGTTCCTCAAGTGTCATCAGCGTTCATCCAAGGTGGCGAGGGCAACGAGCGTCAGGGCGACGGAAGGCAGAACCTTGACCAGAGGACCGAGCGGATCGAGCCAAAGGGTCGGTTCCAGCAGGCTGCCGCCGGCCAGATAAGCGGCGCTGACCAGCAGCATGGCGACAAGCGCCTTTCTGGCGAGCGGCCGCAGCAGGACGGCGATGCCGAGGGCTATATCGATGAGGCAGGTGGCGAGTGTGAGAATGACAGCCGGCGTGTGCGGCATGAAGGGCAGGAAATGCGCCGCTGCTCCAGTGATATTCAGCAGCGGTATGAGGCCGGACAGCAGCCAGAATAAAGACAGGCAGAGAACGATCAGGGGTTTCAACAGATATAATCTGGCAAACCACAGGTCCTGAACGCCGGAAGGGTGGGCGGCCAGCGTCTGTTCCAGGGTCTTGAGTGACGCCATCGCCGGTCCTGCTTCATTCTCCGTTACGATGCCTTCCGACATGACCGTCATGGCGGTCGAACGCAGTGGCGACCGCCAGCCGAGTTTGCCTGCGGCATCCGCCACAAAGCCGACGGGGCGCATGAAGGCGGCGGGAAGATTTATGATCGGAGCACGGGGCAGGCCCAGCCATTGCCGGTGTCTGGCGACTACGTCCTGCAATGTCAGCGTTTCCTTCGCGGCGAGTTCTAGATCGCTGTCCGCCGGGATTTCGCCGTCGATCGCCGCGCATACCACGGTTGCCACATCCTCCACCGCGACCGTCCGGACGGCGATTCGTCCATTGACGAGCGGCACCACGAAGGGAAAGCCTGCAAGCGCACGCACGAGTGCCGTGCCGCCGTGCGCGTTTCGCCCAAGCACCAGCGCGGGGCGCAGAATGACGTGAGGCAGACCGCTTGCGGCGAGCGCCTCGTCGGCGCGGCGTTTGGTGGCGAGGAAGGGCAGGCCGGATGCGGCGCCCGCCGTGCGGGCCGATATCAGGATTATCCGTCTGCCGCCCGCCTGCGCCGTTGCTTCATAGAGCGCCAGCATCGCCTTTTCCTGCGTCGCGGCAAGGTCATCCGACAGGCCGTCCTGCAGCGCGCCCGCGCAATTGAGAATGGCGTCATGGTCATGGACGAGCGATGACCAGTCTGTCGCGTGCGTCATCCTGGAAAGATCGGCTGAGACCCAGTTGGCGAAAGGCCATTTGTCGCGGGCGCGGGTGACCGAACGCGCCAGCCCCGTCACGGCATGCCCGCGGAGGTGCAGGCTTTTGAGAACCTCCGAACCGATGAAACCTGTTGCGCCGAGAATCAATATCTTCATACGAGGGATGATAGCGACCACGGTTTAAAAACCAGCCGTGTTTTATTGCCGCATTATCACGTAGCGATTCATCTTTCGTTCTTTTTCTGTTGCGCATGACGCTCGAATCCTGCGATGAGGGCGCATGTTATTTTCACCGCAACAGGACGAAGCGCTGAAGGCTGTTTCCCGCTGGCTGAAGGAAGGCCGGACGCCGGTTTTCCGGCTGTTCGGTTATGCCGGAACGGGCAAGACGACGCTTGCCAAGCATTTCGCGGAAAATGTCGATGGCGAGGTGCTGTTTGCGGCCTTCACCGGCAAGGCCGCGCAGGTGCTGCGCTCGCGCGGGGCGACCAATGCGCGCACCATCCATTCGCTGATCTATCGCCCGCGCGGCGAAGAAACGGTGGAAGACGAGGAAACCGGCAAGACTTCGATTGCGCCGATGTTCTCCATCAACCGCCAGAGCCCGCTCGCCAAGGCGGCGCTCATCATCATCGATGAATGTTCGATGGTGGATGAGCAGCTCGGCAAGGACCTGATGAGCTTCGGCACGCCGATTCTCGTGCTTGGCGATCCCGGCCAGCTGCCGCCGGTTTCGGGCGGCGGCTTCTTTACCGAGCAGGAGCCGGACTATCTGCTGTCGGAAATCCATCGGCAAGCCAAGGACAATCCCATCATCCATCTCGCCATGGATGTGCGGGAGGGCCGGGAGATCATGCGCGGCGATTACGGGACGGCGCAGGTGATTTCCAAATCCGAGGTGACGCAGTCGCTGGTTCTCGATGCCGATCAGGTGCTGGTCGGCACCAACCGCACCCGCCGCCGTTACAATCAGCGGCTTCGCGAGCTGAAGGGTTTTACCGCCGATTACCCGCAATCCGGCGACAAGCTGGTCTGCCTCCGGAACGATCCGGCCAAGGGGCTGCTCAACGGTTCGCTCTGGCAGGTGATGAGTTCTTCGCGCGAAACGGTGAAGCCCGGCATCAACCTGATGATCCGGCCTGAAGACGACGATATGGATCGTGGTGCTGCCAAGATCAAATTGCTGAAGGCGGCCTTCGAGGATGTGGAGACGGAAATTCCGTGGTCCACGCGCAAGCGGTATGACGAATTCGATTTCGGCTATGCGCTGACCGTGCACAAGGCGCAGGGTTCGCAGTGGAACAACGTGGTTCTCTTCGACGAGAGCTATGCTTTCCGGGACTCGCGCGAGAGGTGGCTTTACACCGCCATTACCCGTGCGGCGGAGACACTGACCATCGTTCGTTGATCGTGACTATGCACGGATGACGCCGAGCAGAACCGCCTTGGCGACCGCCTGAAAGCGGTTGCTGGCATTGAACTTGCCGATGATCTTCGCCTCGAGAACATTGAGATCGCTGCCCGAAAGACCAAGGGCGCGGGCAAGGCGCACCGGGGCGTAACCCTCCGCCATCAGTTCCAGACATTTTCGTTCGGTGTCGGTGAGGGCGATGTCCTTGGCGGGCGCCCGTTCCGCGCCATCCATGCCGTCCGCATCCGTGTCGGCGACCAGCAGTTCCTCGATCTGCTGGGCCTGGCGCTGAAGGGTGGAAAGCTCGGCTGTCAATTCCCGCTTCCGCTGCCGCAGCGCGGCGTGGAATATATCGTCCGCCTCGCTTTGCGAGAGCGAACGGACGAATTTTTCCATGATCTCGGTAATGGCGGCGACGGAAATACCCACTTCGCGGCAGACGTTGATGACGGCCATGCGCTGGACATTGCGGTGGGTGTAGACCCGCATCTGGCCGATGCGCTTCGAGGTCAGCAGCGCCTTTTCCTCGTAAAAATGCAGCGTTCGGTGGGTCACCCCGAAGATATTGGCCATGTCGGCGATGGGCACGGGTTCCGCGGGCAGGGAGGAGGGCAGGCTTATATCCGGTAGAAAGCTGCTGATCCTTAGATTGGGTTTGTCCTCGTCGCCGTGACTTTCGAACGGCATCCGGCCATCCTGCATTGTCTCCCCCTTCGCGCTCTTTGACAGTGTGCCTGCCTTTTTAAAGGTGCCCGTTGCTTGTTCCCCCAAGACGGGCATGTTTTCCGATCAAGACCTCATGCCAAACGCTACATCAGAACCGTAACGTGTATTGCCTGTTTTCGTTCCCGTAGTAATAAAAAATTCGCCGGCCTTCTTGCGATTGGCCTCAACCTGCGTGAAACAGGATGTCAATTCCGAACCGGAGCCCCGATGCCATGCCCGCAAAACTTTCTGTCAATCTGAACGCAATTGCCATGTTACGCAACCGCCGCGATCTTCCATGGCCGGATGTCGCGCATTTCGGGCATATTGCACTGGCGGCGGGGGCAAGCGGGCTGACTGTACACCCGCGGCCGGATCAGCGCCATATCCGCTTTTCCGATCTGCCGGTGCTGCGCGCCCTGATCGATGACAGTTTCCCTGACACGGAATTCAACATCGAAGGTTATCCGACCGAGGATTTCCTCGTTCTTTGCGAGAAGACCCAACCGGAGCAGGTGACGCTGGTGCCCGACGATCCCTCGCAGGCAACCTCCGACCACGGCTGGGATTTCCGCAAACACGGCGTTTTCCTGAAAGACGTGGTGGGGCGCCTGAAGGCTGGCGGCATGCGCGTCTCGCTTTTTGCCGATGGCGATGGGGAGCGCGAGCCGGCGGAACTGGCGGCCGAGACGGGGGCGGCGCGCATCGAACTTTACACCGGCCCCTATGGCGGCTGTTTTGACGATCCGCAAAAGGGTGATGCGCTTCTCGAAAAGCTCGGGCAGACGGCGGATCATGCCAGAGCGCTCGGGCTTGCCGTCAATGCCGGCCATGACCTCACCGTCGCAAACCTGCCCAAGCTGATGAAACGCATCCCTTATCTGGCCGAGGTTTCCATCGGTCACGGGCTGACGGCGGATGCGCTTGAATATGGCATGGCTGAAACAGTCCGGCGTTTTTGTCACGCCTGCGGTCAGGCTATTTCATAACCAAAGTCAATTTTTTTGCCTATAGTTTGCCGGCGCATGCTCCGTGCGCGAGCTTATGAAGGCAGAAGACATATGCAAGAACATCATGTTGTCGTCGTGGGTGGAGGCTTCGGCGGTTTGCAACTGGTACACGGGCTGGAGGGGGCCCCTGTCCGCATCACATTGATAGATCGTCGCAATCACCACCTGTTCCAGCCATTGCTTTATCAGGTTGCGACGACGGCTCTGGCGACATCCGAAATCGCCTGGCCGATCCGCCATCTCTACCGCGACCGCAAGGAGGTCACGACCCTGCTTGCGGAGGTGACCGGCATAGACCGGGCGGCGCGGACCGTGCATTTAAGTTCGGGTCAGGTGATCGGCTTCGATACGCTGGTGCTGGCAACCGGCGCCCGCCACGCCTATTTCGGCCGCGACGAGTGGGAGCGTTCCGCCCCCGGTCTCAAGACGCTCGAAGATGCGACGACAATCCGCCGCCGCTTGCTTCTGGCTTTCGAACGGGCCGAACTCGCCACCAGTGAAGAGGAACGGCAGGCGCTGCTGACCTTCGTCATTATCGGCGCAGGGCCGACGGGCGTGGAAATGGCGGGCATGATCGCCGAACTGGCCCATAAGGCACTGCCGGCGGAATTCCGTAATGTGGATACCAGAAAAACCCGGGTGCTGCTCGTCGAGGCCGGCCCTCGCGTTCTGCCGGTCTTCACGGAAGATCTTTCGGCCTATGCGAAGGAAGCGCTCGAAAAACTCGGCGTCGAGGTACTGCTCGGCACACCGGTGACGGCGTGCAGCGATGAGGGCGTGACGGTGGGCGAGACCTATTACCCCTGCCGCACCGTGGTCTGGGCCGCCGGCGTGCAGGCGTCGCCCGCCGCGAAATGGCTCAACGCCGCCGCCGACCGGGCCGGGCGGGCCGTCGTCGGACCTCATCTCAATCTGGAAGACGATCCGAATATCTTCGTCATCGGCGATACGGCCGCCGTCAATCAGGAAAACGGCAAGCCGGTGCCGGGCATCGCACCCGCGGCAAAGCAGCAGGGCGCCTATGTCGCGAAAGTCATCAAGGCGCGGCTGGCCGGCCGGCCGTCACCGCCGCCGTTCCGCTACAGCCATCAGGGCAATCTGGCGACCATCGGCAAACGCGCGGCGGTAATCGATTTCGGCAGGTTCAAACTCAAGGGCGTGCTGGCGTGGTGGATATGGGGGCTTGCCCACATCTACTTCCTGATCGGAACTCGGTCGCGGCTTGCCGTGGCGTGGAGCTGGCTGTGGATTTACTTAAGCGGCCAGCACAGCGCGCGGCTGATTACCCAGAAAGAGACGCTGAAGGACGAGGCCTGAGGGCAGGGTGTGCAACAAGAAAGGGCGGGAAGCCTGCGCTTCCCGCCCTCGTGCTTCTGTCGGCGCGCCCAACCTCTCCTCCGTCATGCCGGGCTTGATCCGGCATCCAGCCGACGCGCGTCTGCGCGGCGAGAAGAGTTTTTTCAGCCCAAGGACTTGGGCTGGCTGGACCCCGGATCTAGTCCGGGGTGACGGCGTGCGGATGTGGCGTGTGTGCCTAATCCAACGCTCAAGCGTCGAGCGACGCCATATCGATGACGAAGCGATACCGCACATCGCTCTTCAGCACGCGCTCATAGGCTTCGTTGACGTCCTGAATGTTGATCGTCTCGATTTCCGAGACAATGTTGTGCTCGCCGCAGAAATCCAGCATGTCCTGGGTTTCCTTGATCGAACCGATCATCGAGCCGGACAGGCTTTTCGCGCCGATGATGAGCGAGAAGGCGTGCACCGGGATTGCATGTTCCGGCGCACCGACGACGACCATGCTGCCCTTGGGCTTCAGGAGGCCGAGATAGGCGTTCCAGTCGATGGCGACGCCGGCTGTGCAGATGATCAGGTCGAAGGTGCCGGCCAGCTTCTCGAAGGTCGAGGCGTCGCTGGTGGCGTAATACTCCTTCGCGCCGAGCTTCAGGCCGTCTTCCTTCTTCGACAGGGTCTGGGAAAGAACGGTGATATCCGCGCCCATGGCGGCACCGAGCTTGACGCCCATATGACCGAGGCCGCCCATGCCGACAATCGCGACCTTCTGGCCGGGACCGGCGTTCCAGCGGCGCAGCGGCGAATAAAGCGTGATGCCGGCGCAGAGAAGCGGTGCGGAAGCGTCGAGCGGCAGGTTGTCCGGGATCGACAGGACATAACCTTCCTTGACGACGATCGAGTCGGAGTAACCGCCATGGGTCGCGGTCTTCGTGAAGGGATCGACGTCGTTATAGGTCTGGACGAGGCCGGGCATGTAGTGCTCGTTGTCGAGATCGCGGGTGGCGCAGCCAACGCAGGAATCGACGAAGCAGCCGACGCCGACATGGTCGCCGACCTTGAACTTCGTGACCTTGGAGCCGACAGCTTTCACGACGCCGGCGATTTCATGGCCGGGAACGATCGGGTAGACGGCGTTCTTCCATTCGTTGCGGACGGTGTGGATGTCCGAGTGGCAGATGCCGGCATATTTGATATCGATGACGACGTCGTCGTCGTTCGGCTCGCGGCGTTCGAAGGTGAACGGGGTAAGCGGCTTCGACGCATCGGTCGCAGCGTAACCTCTAGCAATAGCCATCTGAATATCCTTTCGGGAGTTGGGGACGACGGAATATGCGATGGAAGCGCGAGGCGGCGTTAGAGCGATCCTCCGAGCTTTTTGCACGATCCTGCAAAAATATGGTGGCGCACTCTTTGCGCGGGCCGTGCGGCTTTCTAGATAAAAGGCATCCGACGCATCTCTTCCTTCAGTTAAGGGATTTCCCCTATGTCCTTGCCGTTCAATGTCTATCAGGAGATCGCCTCCATTGCCGCGCGGCATGCTACCCAGGACGGCGAGGTGCAGACGGCAATCGACTCCCTCGGCATCAGCCGGCGCACGACGCCGAGCGCCCCATGCCACGGCAGCTATCGCCCCTGTCTCGCGCTGGTGATCCAGGGCTCGAAAAGCGTTCAATTGGGAACGGACACCATCAATTATGGCGCGGGGGATTATCTCCTGACCTCGCTTGATCTGCCGGTTGCATGGCGGGTGGTGGAGGCGAGCAGGGAGGTGCCGCATTTCTGCATCGCTCTTGCCATCGACAGCGAAAAGCTGCTCGATCTCATGCGCCGCGTGCCCATCGATCCGCCTGCCGAGCCGGCGAACGCCCAGCGCGGCATCGTCGTCAATACGGCCACGCCGGAACTTCTCGATGCGGCCATTCGCCTGTTGCGCCTGCTCGACCGTCCGGCGGACATTGCGGCCATGGCGCCGCTGATCGAACAGGAAATCCTCTATCGCATCCTGACCGGACCGGCGGGTGGGCAGCTTATGAACATCATCGCGGCCGGCAGCCATGGCAACCGCATCGCCCGCGCCATTGCCTGGCTGCGTGAGAATTTCGCACGCCAGCTGCGTATCGAGGATCTGGCCGATCATATCGGCATGAGCGTCTCGTCCTTCCACCATCACTTCAAGACGATCACGGCCATGACGCCGGTTCAGTACCAGAAGCAACTGCGCCTGCATGAGGCGCGGCGGTTGATGCTGCTGGAGCGGCTGGATGCGGGCACCGCCGGCCATCGCGTCGGTTACCAGAGCCCGTCGCAGTTCAGCCGCGAATATAGCCGTTTCTACGGGTTATCGCCGTCGCGGGATATTGATGCATCGCGGGAGATCAGCGCGGTTGGGTAGTTGGGAAGGTTGTGCGTCGGTTAGCGGATTGATGGCGGGTGTGGCTTACCCCCCTCTGCCCTGCCGGGCATCTCCCCCACAGGTGGGGAGATTGATATGAGGCTAAGCTTCGCCCATCTCAAGGCCAGAGAATGAAGCGGCGCCAAAGCCGCTTGCCGATCTCC
The DNA here is from genome assembly GCF_005144435.2 of Agrobacterium leguminum. Taxonomy (NCBI): domain Bacteria; kingdom Pseudomonadati; phylum Pseudomonadota; class Alphaproteobacteria; order Hyphomicrobiales; family Rhizobiaceae; genus Agrobacterium; species Agrobacterium leguminum. Next base: position 1,678,479 of record NZ_CP120211.1, on the reverse strand, counting down.
CTCCTTGTGGGGGAGATGCCCGGCAGGGCAGAGGGGGGTAAGCCCCACCCGCCATCAATCCACTAACCGACGCACAACCTCGTAAAGCTCCCCAGGCCGGCATTCACGCTGCACCGCACCGCGTCAATTCTCATCCTCCCCCGAAGAATCCGCTTGACGGGCAAGCAGCCTCCGCTTAAATGGCGCTCGAACCGTACCGTACGGTACATTAATCGAGCCCCTGGAGTGGAAAGACTTGGCTTCCGACCCGATCACAGCGCAGGAATTTTCGCCGCGCCAGAACGCCGTTCTGGATCAGGCATTGCGTCTATTGGTCGAGGGCGGCGAGAAAGCGCTCACCACATCGGGTCTGGCGCGCGCCGCCAACTGTTCCAAGGAAAGCCTCTATAAGTGGTTCGGCGACCGGGACGGCCTGCTGGCGGCGATGATCACCTTTCAGCAGAGCAAGGTCCGCACCTTCGAGAAGGCGGGCGACCGCGTTTCCGCACCGCAGCTTGCCGATCACCTCGAGGTTTTCGCGCATGATCTGCTGGATGTGCTGGCGGGTGACGTGTCGCTGGCGCTTAACCGTCTGGCGATAGGGCAGGCGAGCCGTGACGGCTCGAAGCTCGGCGATCTGCTGCTGGAACGCGGCCGTCGCCAGATCGACCGGCGGGCGCGTGGGCTGATTGAGGCGGGTCGCCGTTCGGGCTATCTGCGTTTCGATGATGCCGAAGAGGCGTATCGCAGTTTTTACGGCCTCATCGTTTCGGATTTGCATGTGCGCATGCTTTTGGGCGAGGCGCCGGACAAGGATTTTTCCGCCCGGGCGAAGAAGGCGGTCGTCGCCTTTCTGACCCTCTACGGCACGGAAAAAGTACATTCGGAACTCAGCGGCAAACCCGCCTGACATTCCGGTTCAGACAACTGAGAGACAAGCATTAGGGAAGGACCATAAAATGCGCGTTTATTATGATCGTGATGCCGATCTCAATCTCATCAAGTCCAAGAATGTCGTCGTTGTCGGCTACGGTTCCCAGGGCCGCGCCCATGCGCTGAACCTCAAGGATTCCGGCGCCAAGAACGTCGTCATCGCTCTGAAGGCCGGTTCGCCGACCGTCAAGAAGGCCGAAGCCGACGGCTTCAAGGTCATGACCGTTGCCGAAGCCGCCAAGTGGGGCGACCTTCTGATGATGGCGACGCCGGACGAACTCCAGGCCGACATCTACAAGGCCGACATCGCCGGCAACATCCGTGATGGCGCAGCAATCGCTTTCGCACACGGCCTCAACGTTCACTTCGGCCTCATCGAGCCGAAGGCATCGCTCGACGTCGTCATGATCGCACCGAAGGGCCCAGGCCACACGGTTCGCGGCGAATACCAGAAGGGCGGCGGCGTTCCCTGCCTCGTTGCCGTTCACCAGAACGCTTCCGGCAACGCGCTTGAACTCGCTCTCTCCTACGCCTGCGGCGTTGGCGGCGGCCGTTCGGGCATCATCGAAACCAACTTCAAGGAAGAGTGCGAAACCGACCTCTTCGGCGAACAGGTCGTTCTGTGCGGCGGTCTCGTCGAGCTCATCCGCGCCGGTTTCGAAACCCTGGTCGAAGCCGGTTACGCACCGGAAATGGCCTATTTCGAGTGCCTGCACGAAGTGAAGCTGATCGTCGACCTGATCTATGAAGGCGGCATCGCCAACATGAACTACTCGATCTCCAACACGGCCGAGTGGGGCGAATACGTCACCGGTCCGCGCATCATCACTGCCGACACCAAGGCTGAAATGAAGCGCGTTCTGCACGACATCCAGACCGGCAAGTTCACCTCCGAGTGGATGCAGGAATGGAAGGCCGGCGGCGCCCGCTTCAAGGGTATCCGTCGCAACAACGACTCCCACCAGATCGAAGAAGTCGGCGCCAAGCTGCGCGGCATGATGCCCTGGATCGGCAAGAACAAGCTGGTCGACAAGGCCGTCAACTAAGCTTCATTGCTTGCAGAAGATTAAAAGGCCGGGGCGATAGCTCCGGCCTTTTTGTTTTCGATGTGCTGTCACACGATGGCGTCTTCTTCTTCGATAATCACCGAAACCGGGAAGTGATCGGAGAACCCACCGAGATTGACGTTTTTGACCGCATCGCCTTTCGACAGGCCGAAGCGGATCGGCCCCTCATTCTTGCTGTGGCTGACCATGGCGGCAATGGCTTCGATTTTTGCCGTCTCCTCACGCGCCTTGAAGCCGCTGCTACCGGTCAGAAGCGATCGGGAAACGAGGATCTGATCGAAGATATTGGCATCGCCGTTGAAATAGAGCGTGCCGTAGATGGTTCTTGCCGTGCCCACTGAATCGACCACCGGCTGGCGCAGGTAATTCCATGTGAGATTGTAGAACATGGCCGATTGCGAGTTTTCGACATCGTCGCGCTCGCGGGTGGAATTGGCGTGGTAGCGTAGCGATGCATCGGAAGGATCGTCGTTGAAGTCGCCGAAGGCGATGACGGCGATGTCGTTGCCTTTCTCTTCCCTGATGCGCTGGTGCCAGTAGCCCAGCGTTTCACCGGCGGTCATGCGAAAACCGGCGCTTTCCACCGCGCCGCCAGAGCGTGACGGCCAGTGATTGGAGAGCGCGATAAGCTGGCGGCCGCCCTTGGTGATGAAGGTGCACTGGGTAATGTCGCGCGTGCCGGTGCGGCGCATCACGAAATGGCTGAAAATCTCGTTCTCGTTGATCAGCAGCTTTTTGCTGTCGTAGATGAAGGCGGTATCGATGCCGCGCTGGTCCTTGCTGGAATCGGCGTGCACGACCCGGTAGGAGCGCGCGGGCATGAGGTCGTTCAGATGTTCCGCCAGCGTCTCCAGAACGAAACGGTTCTCGACTTCGCAGACACCGAGCAGATCCGGTCCCGCGCCGCCGATCTGGCTTATGATCAGACCGAGCTGCTTGACCTTGGTTTTGAACAGGTCCTCGGTCCAGCCTTTCAGATCGTTCTTCAGCCGCTCGGCAATCCACGGCTCGCGCGCCGGATAACCCTCCGGCGCAAACAGGTTTTCGACATTCCAGAACGCCAGGACATATTGGGTCATGATCCGCACACCTCCGGTTGGTTTTTCAAGCCTAGTGGAAGTTTTTGCCATAACAACTTGAAATTGTCATGAAGGTGGGCGGTTGGCGCAATTTTCCCGTTTTCGGCCTTACTTCGCTGGCGGGATGACACCCTTCGTCAGAAGGAAGCAGCCATAAAATCGGGTTTCACCTGTCGTGATGACGCAATAGGCTTTTTTTGCCTGCTCGTAGAAGGCGAAGCGCTCGATGCCATACATGGGAGCGGATTTTCCTTCCGCCGCGTCGATTTCCTTCTGCACTTCCACCTGCACCGGCTCCAGCTGATCCGGCGCGCCCATCACTTCCATGCGGCCGACCGAGGGCTGCAGCGGCGTGTCGAGCGGCAGGACGGAGAGGATCGCCTTCATGGCGCGGGCTGCGGAGACGTTGTCGATATGCAGCACCTTGCCGACGGTCGTGTGGCGGGCAACAGAATCGGAAGGGAAGTTGGTGTCGGAGATTACCAGCGTATCGCCGTGACCCATGGCGCGCAGCGCGTGCAGGACATCGGCATTCAGCGCCGGGTCGATATTTTTCAGCATGTCGTCAAACTCCCATGATGCTTTCGCCGTGTTGCGGCGCGCGCGCAATCCAGCTGGAAAACCATGCCGCGTCAATCGCAAAGGTGTGATTGTGAAGCTTTGCGCAAGGGTGTATTTGGCTTTGTCCGCAAAATCGGGCCTTAAGGCAGGTCGGTTGCGGGCAAGGTGCAGGGAGGCAGAAATAATTCGAAAAACTGATAAGTCAGTATTGCTGACGTATCGACATTTCTGTAAAGATGCACGCATAAAAACGACACAAGAGGAAACGTACCCATGCTCAATTGGGAACAAATTTTCGCCACGCGCTCTTCGCGCATGAAAGCGTCCGAAATCCGCGAGTTGCTGAAGCTGCTCGAGCAGCCCGATATCATTTCCTTTGCCGGCGGTATTCCTGACCCGGCTCTTTTCCCCGCAGAGGAGTTTCAGCAGGCTTATGCGGAAATTTTTTCGGGTTCGCAGGTCAACTCGGCGCTGCAATATTCGGTAAGCGAAGGTTACAAGCCGCTGCGCGAATGGCTGGCGGGCGAAATGGCCGAGATCGGCATCGACTGCACCGCCGATAACGTCTTTATCGTTTCCGGTTCTCAGCAGGGTCTCGATTATCTCGGCAAGCTGTTCCTGTCGCCGAAGGATACGGCGCTGGTGACGTGGCCGACCTATCTCGGCGCACTTTCCGCCTTCAACGCCTATGAGCCGAATTACGACCAGCTGAACCCCGGCGGCAACCGCACGCCCGAGGCTTACCGCGAAACGGCGGCCAAGCTCGGCGGTGCGGTGAAGTTCGCTTATCTCTCGGCCGATTTCTCCAACCCGACCGGCGAAACCGTCGATCTGGCCGGCCGCGAAAAGGTTCTGGCGCTGGCCGATGAACTCGATATCGCCGTCATCGAAGATGCCGCCTATCAGTCGCTGCGTTACGATGGCGAGGCTGTTCCGCCGATCATGGCGCTCGACATCGCCCGCTCGGGCGGCATCGAGAACACCCGCACCATCTACTGCGGCAGCTTTTCGAAGACGCTCGCACCAGGCCTTCGCGTCGGTTACATCGTCGCTTCCGCGCCGGTCATCCGCAAGCTGGTGCTGATGAAGCAGGCCGCCGACCTGCATTCCTCCACCATCAACCAGATCGCCATCGAACGTGTCGCCTCGCGCGGCTTCGACAAACAGGTCGCCAAGATCAAGGCAGCCTATAGCGCCCGTCGCGACGCGATGCTGGCTGCGCTCGACAGATACATGCCGAAGGGCACGCGATGGACGAAGCCGGAAGGTGGCATGTTCATCTGGGTGACGTTGCCTGAGGGTATGGATGGCGCAGCTCTGCTGGCGAAATCCATCGCCACGGAAAAGGTCGCCTTCGTTCCCGGCCGGGCATTCTTCGCGGATGGCTCCGGCACGAATACGCTGCGCATCAGCTTCTCCTGCGCCAACGAGGCGATGATCGAGGAAGGCATGAAGCGGCTTGGCCGGTTGATCGCGACGGCGCAGGCGGAAACGGGCGAGGCGTTGCCGGCTATTTAAGGGGCTTTGCGGCAACGACGGAGGTTGTGGCTTCACCCCCCTCTGTCCTGCCGGACATCTCCCCCTCAAGGGGGGAGATCGACTCGCGGGCAGGTTTCGCCCATCTCGATGTTTGAGACCGAAGTGGTGTCAGCGCCTCTTGCCGATCTCCCCCCTTGAGGGGGAGATGCCCGGCAGGGCAGAGGGGGGTGAGCCGCAAGCGCCAAGGGGCACTGTTCCCCTCAATCTCGACGATCCCAACAGATCACACCCCAAAAATCCTGCCTGTCACATACATGTTATGCAATCATGTTTTAGCGGTCCCACCAAACAACAGGGACTGGACCCATGAAAACGCTGCTCTCCGCTTTCACCGCCATCGTGTCGCTCGGCTTCATCGCCACCGCCGCCAATGCCGCCGATCTGGTGCTTTACACCAGCCAGCCCAACGAGGACGCGCAGGCGACCGTTGATGGTTTCAAGGCTGCCAATCCCGGTCTTGAAGTCGAATGGGTGCGTGACGGAACGCCGAAGATCATGGCCAAGCTAATGGCCGAGATCAATGCCGGCAATCCGGTTGCCGACGTGCTGCTGATCGCCGATACCGTGACGCTGGAGCGCATGAAGCAGGCTGGCCAGCTTCTGGCCCACAAGTCTGCGGAAGCCAAGAACATCGATGCCTCGCTCTACGATGCGGACGGCTTTTATTATTCCACCAAGCTCATCACGACAGGCATCATGTACAACACCGCCGCTGCGATGAAGCCGACGAGCTGGAAGGATCTGGCCAAGGCGGAAGCCAAGGGTCTGGTGACCATGCCGAGCCCGCTGACCTCGGGTGCGGCGCTGATCCATGCGCAGACGCTTGCCGCCGTTAAGGATCTCGGCTGGGACTATTACAAGCAGCTGAAGGCCAATGAAGCCATTGCCGGCGGTGGCAACGGCGCGGTTCTGAAGTCCGTTGCATCGGGCGAAAAGGCCTATGGCGTGGTCGTCGATTACATGCCGATCCGCGAAAAGGCCAAGGGCGCGCCGGTCGAGTTCGTCTTCCCGGAAGAGGGCGTTTCGGCCGTCACCGAGCCGGTCGCGATCATCAAGGGCACCAAGCATGAGGAAGCGGCGAAGAAGTTCGTCGATTACGTGCTGTCCGAAAAGGGCCAGCAGGGCTTCGTGAAGCTCGGTTACATCCCGGTTCGTGCTGATGCCGGCATGCCGGAAGGTTTCCCGGCCCGCGACAAGATCAAGGTTCTGCCGCTCAACGCTGCCGATGCGCTGAAGAATTCCGAACAGGACCTGAAGACCTTCTCCGACATCTTCGGCTCCAAGGGCTGATATAGCGGCATGTCCCGTTCCAATGCCTATGGAAGCAGCCAGCCGCGCTGGCTGTTTCCTTTTGTGGTCAGCGTTGTTTTTGCGCTCAGCGCCCTGCCGCTCGGGCGGCTCGCCTATACCGGCATCATGTCATCACTTAATGGTGACATATGGCGGCTTCTCGCCGATCCGGCGCTTTGGGATGCGGCGCTGAACACGCTCTCCACATCGTTTTTCGGCATGCTGATTTCGCTCGGCATCGGCGGCGCTTTCGCACTTGCGCTGACGCTTTGCGACATACGCGGCAAGTCGATTCTGAGCTTCCTGTTCATGTTGCCGATGATGATACCGCCGCAGGTGACGGCGCTGTCGTGGATCGGCATGACCGGTCCCTCGAGCACGCTGTTGAAGGCCATCGGCCTTGCGCCGGCGATGGGATCGCCGCAGCCGCTTTATTCGATTGCGGGCATCGCGCTGCTGCTCGGTGTGCAGCACGCGCCGCTCGTCTATCTGTCGCTGCGGGCCGGTCTGCTGGCCTTGCCGCAGGACGGCATCGAGGCAGCCAAGCTTTCCGGTGCTTCGCCGCGCCGCGTGCTGTTCGATATCATCCTGCCGCTGTCGACGCCGGGATTGATCGCCGGGGCGGCGATCTCCTTCGTGTCTAGTGTCGGCAATTTCGGCATTCCGGCGATCCTCGGCATTCCCGCCTCGCTCTTCACCCTGCCGACGCTGATCTACAGCCGTTTTGCCAGTTTCGGCACCAGCACATTCGGCGATATCGCCATTCTCTCCACCATGATCGCCATCATCTCCGTCGCCGGGCTTGCGCTTCAGGAACGGGCGATGAAGGGCAGGGATTATCGCATCATAGGCCTTTCCGGTAAGGCGGCGACCTTCCGGCTTGGGCTGTGGCGGGTGCCGGCGGAGCTTGCCCTGTGGCTCGTGCTGTTCTTTATGCTGGTGGCGCCGCTGACGGCGCTGGTGGCAAGCTCGCTCGCGCCTGCCTATGGCGTGCCGCTCAGCCTCAAGACCGCGACGTTGCATGCCTATGAGGAGTTGCTCTATCGGCAGAGCGTGACGCGTACCGCCTTCCGCAACTCGCTGTTTCTGGCGACGGCCACCTCGCTTTGCCTGCTGGCGGTGACGGTGCTGACGGCTTATTTCCTGGTGCGCGGCAAGAGCCGCTTCATGTTCCTGCTTTCGGCGCTGGTGGATATTCCCTATGCGCTGCCGGGGGTGGTGATTTCCGTTTCTTTCGTGCTGCTTTTCGCGGCTCCCATTCCGCTTGTCGGCATCACGCTTTACGGCACGATCTGGATCATTCTGCTCGCCTATTTCTCCTCCTTCTTCGCCGTCAGCCTCAAACCCATGGTCAGCGCCTTCCTGCAATTCGACCCGTCGCTGGAAGAGGCGGCAAGGCTCTCCGGCGCCGGTTTCTGGCGGCGGCTGAAGGATATCATCCTGCCACTGGTCGGGCCTGCGGCGGGGGCATCGGTCATCCTTGTTTTCCTGATCGCCTGCAACGAGCTGACGGTTTCGGCGCTGCTGTGGTCCGCCGGCACCCAGACGCTCGGCGTGCTCATTTACAATCTCGATGACAGCGGCAGCTTCGATCTTGCCTCGGCACTTTCGGTGCTTGTCGTCATCATGGTGATTTTCCTCATGGCTCTGCTGGAAATTCTGGGGCGCTATCTGCCGAAAGGAGTGGTCCCTTGGCGAAACTGATCCTCAACCGCCTGTCGAAAAGTTTCGGTGCCGGTTCGAAACCAGCCGTGGACGATGTGTCGCTGACGGTGCGCGACGGCGGTTTTCTCGCTCTGCTCGGGCCTTCCGGCTGCGGCAAGACGACGGTGCTGCGCATGATCGCCGGTTTCGAACAGCCGACCGACGGTTCCATCCTGCTCGGCGAGCGGGTGCTGGCCGATGCCGGCAGCATGGTGCCGCCGGAGCGGCGTAACATGGCGATGGTGTTCCAGTCCTATGCACTGTGGCCGCATATGTCGGTTGCCGACAATGCCGGTTATCCCTTGAAGGTGCGCGGTATTTCGGGTGAGAAATATCGCGACAAGGTGCGCCAGGCGCTTGCCGCGGTCCGCCTCGAGAGCTTCGCCGATCGCCGCCCCGCTGAATTGTCCGGTGGCCAGCGGCAGCGCGTGGCGCTCGCGCGCTGCCTCGTTACCGAGCCTGACGTGGTGCTGCTCGACGAGCCGCTCGCCAATCTCGACCGGCATCTGCGGCAGGAGATGGAGGAGACGTTTCGCGAGTTCCACATCCGCTCTGGCGCGACGATGATTTATGTCACCCACGATCAGGCGGAAGCCATGGCGCTGGCAACCGATGTCGCCGTGATGTCGCAGGGCAAGCTGCTGCAGGTCGCGCCACCGGCGGAGCTTTATGCGCGGCCCGAAGGCAGGCTGGTCGGCTCGCTGGTGGGGCAGGGGGCGATCCTGACCTTGCCGGTGCCGGAAGGGACTTCGCGCGACCTTGATTGGGCAGAACTTCGGGCAGCGATGGAGAGCGGCAGGCTATTGCCGCAGGCGGATATTCTCGTGCGGCCGCAGGATGTGGTGCGGGATGCAGAGGGCATTGCCTGCACCGTCACCTCGGTTCTTTATGAGGGCGAGCGTTATGCCCTGCGCCTCGACCTGCCGGATGGGCAGGCGCTGAGGGCCTATTCGCGCGAAGCGGTGGCAGTCGGTGATCGCCTGCCGGTCGCCATTCGCGCGGCGTGGCGGCTTTAGAGGTGGTGTCACGGGCGACCTGTCGATGCAATAATACGGCAGATCTCGCTTCTCCCATTTTATTGGGTTCCCCGTCATTCCGGCCTTGAGCCGGAATCTAGCCGCCGCGCGTCTGCGCGGCGAGAGGACTCCTTTCAGCCCAAGGACTTGGGCTGGCTGGATACCGGCTCAGGGCCGGTATTGACGGAGAGAAATTCAGCAATCGGAAAGAGGTAGGCAGCGCCGCACTCGTGCGAGAACACTCCACTGGCGAAACGGGTCTGGAATCGCTAGTCTCGGTATTCAAAACAGGGATCATTCATGTCGCTTCGGCTTGCCACCTTCAATATCGAAAATCTCCTCACCCGTTTCGATTTCACCGGCTTTCGCAACCAGACGCGGCGCGACAGGGCGATCCAGCTTTTCGATATCAGGGACGAGGCGACCTATCAGGCGCTGGAAAGCGCGCGGATGGTGTCTTCCACCGACGATACGCGCCAGCTTTCGGCGCTCGCCATTGCCGATGCGGATGCCGATATTCTCTGCCTGCAGGAAGTGGACAACATGGCCGCCCTGCAGGCCTTCGAATATGGCTATCTCTATCGCATGGTCGGCAATGGCTACCTGCAGAAATATCTGGTCGAGGGCAATGACAGCCGCGGCATCGATGTCGCCGTGGTCATGCGTGAGGAGACGCGGGACGGCGACAGGATCGAGGTGGTCGATATCAAGAGCCATGCGGCGCTGACCTATCGTAATCTCGATCTCTTCAATCCCGCGCTTGCCGTGACAAACCAGATCGACGACAAGATTTTCAAACGGGATTGCCTGGAAATCGACCTGAGGATCGGTGGAAAGCCGCTGACGCTTTACGTTACGCATTTCAAATCCATGACCAATGCCCGCGATGCGGTCGACGCCCGCATCGCCACCATGCCGATCCGCGAGGCGGAAGCCATGGCCGTGCGCAGTATCATTGAAAACCGCTGGGGTGTGGGCAATACGCGCAACAAGAATTTCGCCATCTGCGGCGATCTGAACGATTATCAGGAGCGTGTCGCGATTTCCGGCGACAGACGCAGCGGCTACAGCTTCGCGCCCGTCGAAGAGGAGCGCAGCGCGCTCGATATCCTTTCGGCCGATGGTTTCGTGGTCAATCCGATGATGCGCCGTGACGTCATGGATCGCTGGACGCTTTACCATTCACGCGGGCCGCAGGAGCAGCATCTGTGCCAGCTCGACTATATCTGGCTGTCCCCGCGTCTGGCGGAGACGAACGTCACGCATGTTCCCGAAATCATTCGCAATGGACAGCCTTTCCGGACGATATTCCCGCCGGGGCAGGAGGTCGAACGTTATCCCCGCACCGGCTGGGATCGTCCGAAGGCTTCCGATCATTGCCCCGTGGTCATGACGCTGGATTTGATCTAGTCGAAGCAAAACCCGCCGCCGGCGATGCTCTTAGCCGTTCGCGACCTTCGGGAAATAGGTTGCCCAGACCCGGTTGCGGCCCGCACGCTTGGCTTCGTAAAGCCGGTCGTCGGCGATGGCGATCAACTCGTCCCAGCTGTTGATCGCACGCGCTTCCTGCCAGACCACGCCGAAACTTGCCGTCAGCGACAGGCCGCTTTGCTCGTCGATGGTCTGGGCTTCGATCAGGCGGCGAAGGCGGTCGGCCGTGGCCGTCGCCGTGGCGTGGCTGACATTCTGCAGCACAACGACGAATTCCTCACCGCCATATCGGGCAAGAATGTCGTCCTTGCGCAATGCGCTGCGCAACAGGCCGGCGGTCTTCTGAAGCGCGATGTCACCCATGGCATGGCCGTAACGGTCGTTGATCGATTTGAAATGGTCGATATCGACAATCATCACGCCGAGCGACTGACATTGCTCCTCGCCCGTCAATATGGAGCGAACAGCCTTTTCGAGTGCGCGGCGGTTGAAGACGCCCGTCAGCGCATCGGTTTCGGAAAGGGTGCGCAGCTGTTCGGCCAGCGCACGCTGCTGGTTTTCCATTTCACCCTTCTGGCGAAGCTGTTCGCGCAGGAAATCCAGTTCCTCGAACATCTTCTTCACTTCCGGAGCAACCCTGTCCTCATGATTGCTCTCGGAAAGATCACCGCCGGCGATGGCGGCGATCTGCGCCTGGACGGATTGCATGGGCCGGAACAGCGCGGTTTTGTAAACCGATGTCAGCCGCAACAGCACCAGCACAGCGATGCCGGCGAGAAAGAGCGAGGTTCCGCCATAGATCAGGGCCTCCTGCTTTTTCTTTTCGATCCGTGCGCGCGTTTCGGACAGAATAAGATCGCGCAGGGTGTCGGACGACCGCATGCCCTCGATATAGTTTCTGGAGAATTCAAGTGCGCTTGGCTGGGCGGATGGTACGGCCATCACGACCGTATTCTGCGCGTAACGCAAAGCCTGACCGAAATATTGGGTTTCAAGATCGCGCAATGCCCCGTCCAGTCGCGGGGTCGAGAGATAAGCGGCGGTATAATTGATTAGCGATGCCCTCAGTGACAGCAGGCTCTGCATCTCGGTATCGAACTTGGCGCGATAACCGAGCTTTTCCTGCCTGTTCGCCTTTAGACTCATGATCACATAGGAACCGAGGCGGCCGATCCGGTCCCGCATCACGCCCGCCGTGCCCGTCAGTGCGATGTCAATCGCCACGTCGGGCGTCACCTTGATGATGGCGCGTGCGGCCCTGCCGCGCAGCAGATTGACGCTGTCCGCCGCCTTGAACATCGATGAAATCGCGTTGGACATCGCGCCGTGGTTACGCGCGTCGGGAGGGAGCGCGGCAACCTGATCGACCAGTTCTCGCGATTGCTCGAGCTTCTGGCGGGTTTCAGCAAGTGACTTCGCCAGTTCAGGCTGTGTCCTGATATCGTCGGCGAAGGATTTCTCCAGCTCTGACAGCTTGTCGTCCGTTGCCTTGCGCGCGGCGGCAAGCCCTTCGGCCAGCCTTGCATCCGGCACGGATGCGCCCATCAGATTATTGGCGGGGCCTCGCTCGGCCGACACCAGCCATGCGGACTGGAGAGCGGTTTCAAAGCGGGTGAGCTGCGCGGCATTGGTGCGATAACGCAGAAAATTGTAGACGCTGGGCAGCGCGGCAAGGGTTGCCAGCAGGATGGAGCTTACGGCGATGATGATCGTGCCTGTCAGCTGGATTTTCTGTATGCTCGCGCGCATATGATGCGTTGTTCTCACTGGAATGGTTATGTTTCATCGCCATTCTAGTGGCGCTGCGTAAATACTTCGCTTATTTTCCGGGCCTTTTGCTACAATTGCGATCATGCGGACAGCCCAGCCGGCCACGGTGTGGAAAAGCGGTCTGTCGATGCCACGGCGTTAGTTTTTGCTTTACACCAAGTCAGAATCTGATAGTTGGCAAGGCACTGGCTTGCCCTTGTAGCTCAGTTGGTAGAGCACCTGATTTGTAATCAGGGGGTCGCGGGTTCGAACCCTGCCGGGGGCACCAGTATTTTTCTATAATATCAACTGCTTATCTGAAATTTCAAGATCATGCTGTTTTACAGCATGCCGCGCTTTTTACATTTTGTTGTTAACGCGTTCCTTTGCTGATGGCGTCAGTAACCTCCTGTCCAGCCAAATAGTGATGCCGATAATCCCCTCGGCCTCTTCCCGTGAATGCCCCGAAGGTCGCGGCAGATCACTCCATTGATGCGCAGTCGCGTCATTTCCTTGCGCTAAGACGACTTGGTGTCGCGTGCAATCCAATTATGACCAAACGAATTGTCGAGCGGGTGCTACCCTCTCTTATGCTTGGCACCCTCAATAGTCGCGAGATTCCATCGGTATTGACCATGACGCCTACCAGTCACGAAATTCGACAAGTCTTTTGGAAAGATGAAGCAATCGTAAGCTCCTTTGACGGCGAAATAGCGCGAAGCGGCTCAGTTCGGCCCCGGGTGCGCGACTTACACACCGTGCGCGTCATAAAAAATTCATGGTCCCGTTCGTTGACCTTAAAGAGTTCACGTGTAAAAAACCGCCAACCAAGTTGGGCAGGAGGTGGTCGAGACCTCCCGCCCTTGACGGTCAAGCGTCAGTGTCTTGGTTTATCTTGGGGGCCGTCTCTGAAAATTGAGATGGCCCTTTTCATTTCCGAAATGCTGTGTCCCGCGTAGTAATATGAGACACAGGCAAACATGACCGCCAACATTATCGCTTTGAGCATCTTGTGCCCTCCACTCATTTGTTGACTTTTGTGAACCCACATTTGCGTTGGTTTACGTTCGCACACATGTCCTTTTAGTGTTTCAGCTTCATGACATTTCAACGTCAGTTCGATGACGCATCTAAGTGAGACTGTGTCCCATCTCTAAATGGCCGAAGGCAATATTCCTGGCGTTATTGGAAAGATCGGTAGCGGTCGGATTTCGATACTGTGTTACTTTAGCTTGACATGCACTTTGTCAAAGGTTGTATTTCGCGGGCGATTAAATCTAAGGGGGTGGTGATGTAGGTTCATATGGATGAGAATGGCTTGCGAATGAAATCAAGCGGCCGAGTAGCTGTTGAACAGCAGGGGCAGGTTATCCTCGCACAGATCAGGGCCAAAACAATCCAAAAACTTGGGCTTTTCTGCCTTGCGGGTGTGTTTCTCATTGGGGCGTCGCTAATCGTTGTGTTCGCGCCTGAAGGCAGAGAAACCCTTTCATCCTTCATAGGCGTTGGTTTGGTGGTCGCCGCCGCTGGAAGTGCCGGATACGGCCGTTTTGGCGTAAAGGTACCGGGAGTTGAGGCTGCATTTGGTGGCGCGGATAAGGCCCGCGACAATGAGCTTCCTTAACACCCAGCCGGGCGTTAAAAAACTGGAGGTGGTGTCGCAATTGTCAGTGCGGAGACGATAATCTCCCTGCCGCAAGGTCTCACTCTGGACAGTTGGCGCAGGTGCTTCATCATTTCTCGCACGTCCGGCCAGTGTCAGCTTTATGTTTGCCCATGTCGCAGTGCAAATATGGCTCGGTCGAGCTGTTGCTGGTGGCTGAGTTTTGACCAAATTGGAGCTCGCGTTTCCGGTCCGCTAACCGGGGAACTCTCGCATCAGGAAGCCGGTCCAGTCCGCTAGAAGGCGAGATCGGGAAGGGCGGGGCATCCGCCAGAGTTGTAAAGCCCGAAGGTTTAAGCATATTGTTCGGCGGATAAGTTGAGCAACAGCGGGCGCTTTCAATGGATGCATATGGTCATTTGCGGATATTGGTAAGCCTCATCCTCGGCCTGGCCATTACCAGGGTGTTGTCCGGACTTTCCAGAAGGCTGCAGGAGCCGCAGAAAACCGACCGCATGCACGCGCAGATCGTCTGGTCGATTGTCCTGCTTCTTGGAGCTGTCCATTTCTGGTGGTGGGAGTTTGCCCTGCGGCTGATCCACAACTGGAATTTCTGGATTTACATTTTCGTTCTGGTCTACACGTCGCTGTTCTTTTTGATGTCGACGCTGCTTTATCCCGATCACATTCAGGAGCTGTCCGAACGGGAAAGTTTTTTCGTGCGCAGGCGACATGCGTTCTTTGCCCTGTTTGCGGCCTCGTTCGTCTTCGATCTGGTGGACACCTACATCAAGGGCAGGGAACATTTCGAACAGCTCGGGCCATGGTATCTGGCAAGGATAGTCGGCGGTCTGCTTATCGCGATTGTGGCGATGAGAACCGATAGCAGCCGCAAAATCATGTGGCTTGGTGTTATCTGGCTCTTCTTTAACGCGCTGTGGATAACGGCGATCTACAGCGACCTGTTCTAGCTCCTTCAGCGGCGAAATAACCGGATCGCGAGCCGCGGCTGCGAGTGGAACGCGCAAGCGCACAATGCGGGGTGGCGGTTTCGATGATCGCCTACGGCTTTATGTGATAGAGCTTGTGCACGATAGACCAGTTGCCGTCGCGTTCCAGCAGGGAGAGATATTCGTAAAAATCCATACCGTCGAAACGGGTCGTCAGCTTCACCGAGGCGCTGTCGCCTTCCTTGTCGATGCCCATGATTTCAAAAGCGGGATCGTGATCGGGGAGGCCGCGTTCGCTTTTGCGCATCTGGTCGACAAAGTCCTCCAGGGACAGCCATTCGATCTCGCCTTCGAAGGTTCCGACGATGCTGGCGCGCGGGTCGAAAACGTCACGCATCAGGCTCTCATCCGCATAGGCCATGGCATGGACATAGTCCGTGACGGTCTGGGTAATCGTTTGCGGCATCGGATCGTCCTCCCTTCTAATCCAAAGGCCAAGCTTACACCCGTTGACGTCTTTCCACCATAACCCCCTGAAAACGCGCCGGTTACGCTTCTTCCTGCGGTGTTTTCCGGCCGGTTGCGGCAGGCGCGGTGCGGAACCGTGCGGCATGTTTTGCCGCCGCTTTCCACAATTTTGTCCTCCCTGTCATTATAGTCGCCTTGGGTCCGACAAATTTCGGCATCAAGGGCTTTTTCGCCCGTTCCGATGCGGCGCGCCGCGAGGCTTTGTGTGGGCTTTGCCGGTTTAACCGCCGGGGCGGGGTGCCGCGCCGGGCGGAATTGGCCTATGATCCGCCCGCGTGCCAGACGGGAGCGGTGTTGGGCATGCGGGTAACAGTTTGCGTTTGAAGGTGTTTTTGTGATTGATCCCTATGTTTTGCTTGGCGTGGAGCGCGATGCCGACGAGGCGGCGATCAAGTCGGCCTACCGCAAGGTGGCCAAGGCCGCGCATCCCGATAGCGGCGGCGATGCCGAGCAATTCGCGCGCCTGCAGACGGCCTATGAGCTGCTGAAGGATCCGGTGCGCCGTAAGGTATTCGACGATACCGGCTACGATCCGCAGCTTGCCGACGCCAAGGACCTCAAGGGCCTGCTGATGCTGGAAACGCTGGTGAATGAATTCATTCTGGACGAACGCGAACCCGGCAGTTTCGACCCCGTGGCCGCCATGCGCCGCAAGCTGACCGACGATATTCTGAAAAGCCGTTTCCATATTCTCGAGCTGGAACGGCACCGCACGCGGGTTCGCAAACATATGGACCGTCTCGGCCGCAAGCCGGAAACCGATGTGCTGAGTTCGATGCTGCGCGCCCGCAGCCAGTCCATCGCCGAAGCCATCCGTAATGCCGAAGCCCAGATCGAGGCAATCGAACAGGCCTATACGATGCTCGAAGGTTATTCCTACGAGCTGGAAAGCGTGACGCTGGCCGAGCCCTTGCTGAAAGGCGAGGCGGCGGAATAGGCGGCCGTTCAGGGGCCGTTGACGAGGGCGAGGATGAGTTGATGCACCCGTCCGCCGGGGGAAAGCTCGTCCCGGTCGAAATCGCGGCCGCGCTGGCGCTGTTCGTTGGAAAGCTCACCCAGACGCTGTTGCAGAACGGCGCGCACCTTCTGGCATTTGGCATCGTTCTCCGCCCTCAGCCCGATGCTGAAGGCCTCGATCTTTTTCACCATGTCGAGAATATGGTCACCATGGACGCGTTCATGGGTTTCCACGCCGGAGATGAATGTCCTCCAGCTGGCGGCGACGGCGGGTGGCAGACTGGCCGGCGCTTTCGGCCAGGTGTAGATGATGGTGAGATTGGGCCTTGCGGTGGCCAGCACGCAGGCACCATCCGGCTGCGGACGGTAATCCCGCCGCCATGTGAGCTTGAAGGTGGTGTGGGCAATGGCCTGCACGCCGGCGGTCGGACCGCGTTCGCCAATCGATTGATAAAGCGCACCGCCCGTATTGCCGCTGATGGCATAGGTTTTTATCTGCTCGGCCGGTTTCCAGTCGGCCGCCTGCGCTGACAGAGGCAGGGCGCTGAGCGTGATGGCGGTGCTGATGGCAAAGGAAAAGAGGCTATTGGCGGGCACGCAGCGATCCTTGGTGATTTGCGCGCCGAAGATAGGCGAGAGGCGCGCCGTCAGGCAAGGGCCCTCCGGTGGGGAGCGTCGGGTTTTCCGATAGGGCGCCACATATGAAAACCCCCGCGACAGGGCGCGGGGGGACAAGCTTGCGGACTGCAGGGGTAATCAGTCGTCCAGCTTGTCGTAATCGAGCTTCGGAGCGTTCTGAAGCGCTTCTTTGGTGGTGTCGACATAGGCCTTCCAGGTGCCGTTGTCGTTGTGGACCGCAACGGAGGCCGGGTCGAGCACCACATAGCTCTTGTCGATGCCGAGGAAACCGCCGACGCTGGCTACAAGGCCGATCACGGACTTGCCGTCGCCGATGACGACATCCTCGATTTCGCCGATGTTTTCGTTCTGGGCGTTATAGATGTCCATGCCATCGAGTTGGGAGGCGGTGAGGTCGGTCTTCTGGACATTGACGAACTTCAGCCGGCCGCTGGCCTTGGTGCCCATGGTAATGCCGGGGCCGGACAAAGTGGCGTCCGCGCCGGCAGCAGGAGCAGTAGTGGCCGTCTGGGCAAAAGCCACGGAAGAGGAGAGCGCTGCTGCCGCAGCGAGAGCGATGACATTGATTTTCATGATGTTTCTTCCCTTTGTATGCTGAACGTTGCGTTCGGGGAGGAAACGACGGGAGGCGGATTTGGTTCCTCATGGGAGGACAGGAAAATTTCGTCTATGCTGAAAAAAGGAACAGGCTTGCATCGAAATCGGGAGGATGCCATGGCGAAAAACACGGTGGGGAAAGATGCGGAGGAGACCGCACCATCGGACTTCATCGACCGGAAAATCGCGGAGCTCGGCGACTGGCGCGGTGAGACGCTCGCGCATATTCGCGCGGCGATCAGGAAGGCCGATCCGGAGGTGGTGGAAGAGGTGAAATGGCGCGGCGTGCCGGTCTGGTCGCATGCGGGCATCCTCTGCACCGGCGAAACCTACAAGAGCGCGGTGAAGATGACATTCGCCAAGGGCGCCTCGCTAGAGGACCCGGCGGGGCTGTTCAATTCGAGCCTTGAGGGCAATATGCGGCGGGCGATTGATTTTCACGAGGGGGATGTCGTGGATGAGGAGGCGCTGGCGGCGCTGATCAGGGCGGCGGTGGCGTTGAACGCGGTGGGGAAGAGCGGGAAAAAGCGGGCCGGAAAATAATAGGATCTACCCGGTGACGAGAAAGAGGCTCCACGCCTCAATCCTTGGCTTTGTCGGCAGCCTTGTCCCATTCCCCATCGATGAACTTCAGCGCGTCGATAATCGAGACCTTCCACACCGACCAGACGTGATCGCCATCGGTCACGCGCAGCTCGGATTTGCGCTTGTCGGCCTGCAGCGTCTCATGCAGGGCGATGGCGCCGCGCCAGAGGAAGAAGCCGTCATCGTCGCCGACGGTCAGATAGGTGGCGGGCAAATCCTGGCTTTCGGCGACATGTTGCGCCATGAGGGTGAAGACGTTCTTTTCGTTGAAGAGCCTTGCATCGAAAGGTGTGCCGAAGGCGCCGGAGAAATGGTCGCCGGTTGAGGGAAGCACGATGCCGCTGGTGACGGTGGTGCGGTCGACCCGGTGG
Organism: Agrobacterium leguminum; assembly: GCF_005144435.2. Taxonomy (NCBI): domain Bacteria; kingdom Pseudomonadati; phylum Pseudomonadota; class Alphaproteobacteria; order Hyphomicrobiales; family Rhizobiaceae; genus Agrobacterium; species Agrobacterium leguminum. The sequence continues at coordinate 1,659,901 of NZ_CP120211.1, read as the reverse complement.
AAAAAGGCGCTGTCCTGAATGAGCTTGAGTTCGGCGGGTGTTTTATCGAGATCGGAGGCGGGGACATTCTGCCAGATGGCGCCCGACAGGCTGGCCACGGCGCCATAGAGGTCTTCATGGCCATAGGCGAGATGCAGGGCGCCGAAACCGCCCATGGAGAGGCCGGCGATGGCGCGGCCTTCCCGATCTTTCCGCACCGGCAGCGTTTTTTCGATCTGGTGGCGCAGATCGCCGGTCAGGGCGGTTTCGTAATCGCCTGGGCCGCCGACAGCGGCGGAATCCACATACCAGCTGTTTTTCACAGCGGGCATGACGACAACCAGCGGGCGGATGGCGCCGGCAGCGATGAGCGTATCGAGTGTCTTTTCGATATTGCCGAGATCGCGCCAGCTGTTTTGGTCGCCATCATGGCCGTGCAGGAGGTAAAGTACCGGCCAGCCGTTTTCCGGCGGCGCGCCGTCCGGGCGATAGATGTTCACGGGAAGCGGCGCGTTCAGGGCGGGACTATGGAAGGTCGCATCCTCGATCTGTCCGGCAAAGGCCGGGGTGCAGGTGACGAGGAGGCAGAACGTCGCCAGATTTTTTCGATACATGCGGTCGCTCCCTGCTGCCATTTCCAGAACATATCAACGTGCGCGCGCACTGGGCGTTCCGGAACCCATAATGTTGCGGCAATGTCGCCCGCGCAAGTTTGCGCGCGATGCAACGGCTTCGGAAAACCCGATCCGGCGACCCTTCCGCATCGCGCTGCAGCTTTCAGGTTTTGACCATGATAAAATTGACATTATCGCATTTCACACGATTGCTTGTTTTGCTCCTGCTTCTTTCCGGCTGCATGACAGTGCCGATTTCCAGCATTCCCAAGCTCATGCGGCTCGATTTTCTGACAATGAATTTCGAGCATGTGCGGGTGGGGCTGCAGCTTCCTTCCTATCTTTCGTTGCGCTCCGGCGATGCCGTGATGATCGCCCGGAGCCGGACAGATGGGTTGGAAGGCGAGACGGTCTATACCTATACGCTGGTAGAGGATACGGATGCCGCTGCCCTTGCAAGGTTCCGGCCGGAAAAACGGGTGGGAACAGCCGCGACCGTGTGGCGGATTAAGCCTGAGGACGTTGCCGGGCTCGCGGAACTGCAGGAGCGGGTGCGCCGTTCCCGCATTCAGGGACCGCGTATCAGGGGTAGTACGGAGATCAAGATATTGAAGGCCTGCCTCACGGGCGCGTTTCCCGCCGGTCCGATCTATTCCTCGACCTATATCAAGCCCGCGGAAAACGAAGATTATATTCCCGCATCGATAGATAACGATCTGGTCAAGCTATTCGGACCGACCGAGATCAGGTCGCTAATCAGGCAATGCGAGAACTGACGGCGATTGCCGAGTGTCTGGATGCCTTGTCCCGTTTCAGGTTTCCGTACGGCCTCCCGAAACTTCGCATATGGAGCAGCGGGTACGTTAACCCGCTGTCCGTCAGGTCGACCTCGTGTCTTCGTGCGTCAGCGCCCCGGCCGGCCCGTCTTGCCCTTGGTTCGGCTCTTGCGCTTCTGCTCGCCGGCGTCCTCATAGGAACCCGCGCCGATCTTGCCGCGCACCAGCGGCCTCGGATCGTCCGTGGCGCGCTCCGGCTGGCCTTCCAGCAACGGTGAGAACCGTTTGCCGGGCTCGGTCTCGGGCTTGTCGGGCACCGCGCCGCGCACGGGTTTTTCGGTCCTGCCCACCGTCATCTCGTCCAGCGTGTTCCTGCGGAACAGCGGTTTTCCCGCATCCGAGCCGGGGCCCATTTCATCCAGCGAGGGTTTGGCGAAGAGGGATTTGCCGCTTTCGTTCGCTGCGGCGCCCGCATCTGTCCTGCTGGACGTCTCACCCTCCGGCGGGGAGATCGACAAGTGGCTGCGTCTGTTGTTCTTTCCGCCGCCTTCGATGGCGCGGGCCTCCTCCTTGGCCATCGGGTCGTCCATGGTGGCCAGTTCGGCGGCCTTGAGGCGTTTGATTTCGTCGCGCAGGCGGGCGGCTTTTTCGAAGTCGAGATCGGCGGCGGCGTCGCGCATGGATTTTTCCAGCGCGTTGAGATGGGCCTGAAGATTGTTGCCGACCAGATGGCCGCCATCGGCGAAGCCCTTGCCGGAAACGCCAGAAATATCGGCCCTTACGTGATCGCGCTCATAAACAGAATCAAGAATGTCCGAAATCTTCGCCTTGACCGATTCCGGCGTGATGCCGTGTTCGGCGTTATAGGCCATCTGCTTTTCGCGGCGGCGGGAGGTTTCCTCCATCGCCCGCTTCATCGAGCCGGTGATATTGTCGGCATAGAGGATGACCTTGCCGTCGACGTTACGGGCGGCGCGGCCGATGGTCTGGATCAGCGAGGTTTCCGAGCGCAGGAAGCCTTCCTTGTCGGCATCGAGGATGGCGACGAAACCGCATTCGGGAATATCGAGACCTTCGCGCAGCAGGTTGATGCCAACAAGCACATCGAAAGCGCCGAGGCGCAGATCGCGGATGATCTCGATGCGCTCCAGCGTGTCGATATCCGAGTGCATATAACGGACGCGAACACCCTGTTCGTGCAGATATTCGGTCAGGTCTTCAGCCATGCGCTTGGTCAGCACGGTGCAGAGCGTGCGATAGCCCTTGGCGGCGGTCTCGCGGATTTCGCCGAGGACATCGTCGACCTGACTGCGGGCGGAGCGCACCTCGACCGGCGGATCGATGAGGCCGGTCGGGCGAATGACCTGTTCGGCGAAGACGCCGCCGGACTGTTCCATCTCCCATGAGCCGGGGGTTGCCGAAACCGCCACGGTGAGCGGGCGCATCGCATCCCATTCCTCGAAGCGCAGCGGCCGGTTGTCCATGCAGGAGGGCAGGCGGAAGCCGTATTCGGCCAGCGTCGCCTTGCGCCTGAAGTCGCCGCGATACATGCCGCCGATCTGGCTCACCGAGACGTGGCTTTCGTCGATGAACAGAAGTGCATTATCAGGGATATATTCGAACAGGGTCGGCGGCGGTTCGCCGGGATTGCGGCCGGTGAGATAACGCGAATAGTTCTCGATGCCGGCGCAGGAGCCGGTCGCCTCCAGCATTTCCACATCGTAGCGGGTGCGCTGTTCCAGCCGCTGGGCTTCCAGCAGGCGTCCGGCCTTTTCCAACTCGGCGAGGCGGCCCTTCAATTCTTCCTTGATCGACTTGATCGCACCGTTGAGCGTCGGGCGCGGGGTGACATAGTGCGAATTGGCGTAAATCTTGACGGATTGCAGCTCGCCGGTCTTCTGGCCGCTCAGCGGGTCGAATTCGGTGATGGAATCGATCTCGTCGCCGAACATCGAGATGCGCCAGGCGGCATCTTCAAGGTGGGCCGGGAAGATTTCGATGGTATCGCCGCGCACGCGGAACGAGCCGCGCTGGAAATCCATGTCGCGGCGTTTGTATTGCTGGGCCACGAGGTCAGCCAGGAGCTGGCGCTGGTCCAGCCGGTCGCCCACCTGCATCTGGAAGGTCATGGCCGTATAGGTCTCGACCGAACCGATACCGTAGATGCAGGAAACCGAGGCGACGATGATGCAGTCGTCGCGTTCCAGCAGCGAGCGGGTGGCGGAGTGGCGCATCCGGTCGATCTGTTCGTTGATCGAGGATTCCTTCTCGATGAAGGTGTCGGAGCGCGGCACATAGGCTTCCGGCTGGTAATAATCGTAGTAGGAGACGAAATATTCCACCGCATTGTCGGGGAAGAAGTTCTTGAACTCCGAATAGAGCTGCGCGGCCAGCGTCTTGTTGGGGGCGAGGATGACGGCCGGGCGCTGCGTCGCCTCGATCACCTTGGCCATGGTAAAGGTCTTGCCCGAGCCGGTGACGCCGAGCAGCACCTGGCTGCGTTCGCCGGAATTGATGCCTTCCACGAGGTCGTTGATGGCCGTCGGCTGGTCGCCGGCGGGCTGGTAGTCCGAGGCCATGCGGATGGCGACGCCGCCTTCCGATTTCGGCGGGCGGGCCGGGCGGTGCGGCGTCCAAAGCTTGCCGTCCTTGAACAGCGGATTGCCGCTCTCGATCAGTTTCGACAGCGCGTCCACCGTGGCGGTGACGGCGCCCGGCGCGAGGTTGGCGGCATCCTCCAGCGATACGTCCATGCCGGCGACCGGATTGAGACCGGCGGCGGCGCGGGTTTTCGGATCGCTCGATGCGCCGATGGAAACGCCGCGTGCGGTCTTGGAGGCCGTGGTGTTCTTGGCCGTCTTCGGGGGGGCTTTCTGGGCCTCCTTGCGCGCCTCGATCTCGATCTTCTTGCGGTGCTTGCCTGCCTTCGAGGCGATTTCGCGCTGGGTTTCCACAGAGGACGCCTCCGCTTCCGCCTCAAGCTGCTTCACCCAATCGGCGACGCTGCCGCTAAGCGGCGCGCCTTCGAAGGACGATTGCGGAGCTTCCTCGAAGCCCGAGGGCGAGGAGGTGGAGTTTTTCGGTGATCTGGCCATGGGTGAAATATGGAGGGAGTCACGCATAAAGGGAAGGGGATGTGGTGAAAAAATGAGTACAAAAAGGAAACGAAGCGTGCGGAACAAAATTCGGCCGGATGCGTTGCGTAGCGGCTGAAGACAGCTTTGTTCAAATCCGTAGGAAATCGATTCCGGTTTTCGGGCGGATGCGCTAGAGCAAATCCATACGGGCGGAATGAGGGTTCCCTTCTGACTGCCTTCTCCTGCCGCATTTCATGACATCCCTCCCTTTTTTCCAGGATCCATCATGCCGTTCTCAATCAGCCCTGCCCATATCTGGCCTGTCCTGATGCTTGTCGCCTCCAATGTTTTCATGACCTTCGCCTGGTACGGCCACCTCAAGCACAAGGGCAGTGCGCTTTTCCTGGCGATTGTCGCCAGCTGGGGCATCGCCTTCTTCGAATATGTGCTTGCCGTTCCCGCGAACCGCATCGGTTCTGAGGTCTATTCCACCGCGCAGCTCAAGACCATTCAGGAAGTCATCACGCTCGCGGTCTTCGCGCTGTTTTCGATCTTCTGGCTGAAGGAAAGCATCACTATCAATCACGTGATCGGTTTTGCGTTGATCGCTTTCGGCGCTTCCTTCATTTTCCGCTCCTGAAAAGGAATAAATACCCCGGCGCCTTGCCGGCCCGGAACCAGTCGCAACGGATATGAGGTGATGTATCGATGAAAATACGGCCTGCGAAAGTTGACGATGCAGCCGGAATGGCGGCGGTTCAGAACGAGATATTCTCGGCCGGCCTCCGAAAAGCGCCGACGGATATAACGGCGGTGCTGGAGAATTACATCCAGCACGCCGACCGTATCGAATGCTCGGTCGCCGAGGATGACGACGGGCGTATTCTGGGCTTCCAGTCGCTGCGTTATGCGCGGACGGACAATCCCTATGGCGTGGCGGAAGGTTGGGGCATCATCGGCACCCATGTCAGCCCGCAGGCAGCACGAAGAGGCGTGGGATCCGCCCTCTTCGCGGCAACGCGCAGGGCGGCGGAGGCGCGTGGCCTTAAAAATATCGACGCCAGCATCGGCGCGGACAACATGCTCGGGCAAAGCTATTACGACGCCATGGGATTTATGACCTATCGCCAGCCGGCGGGGCTGGTCTGCAAGGTTTACCGGCTGGGCTAGACGCGGCCTGCTTCCGGTCAGCCGCGACTGTCGTTTTCGGAATATAGCAGGCGGGCCTTGCAGATGCGAACGTGGTTCTCGTCAGCCCATTGCACCAGCAATTGCATCGGCACCAGAAACGAGCGGCCGAGATTGGTCAGCTCATATTCCACGCGCGGCGGCACCTCGGCATAAAGCGTGCGGCGGATGAAGCCATCCTCTTCCAGCCGTTTCAGCGTGCGCGACAACATCTGCTTGGAAATATCGTCGATCCTGCGGTTGAGCTCGTTGAAGCGCAGCACGCCGCCCTGCAGGGCTTCCAGAACCAAAAGGCTCCATTGATCGCCGATACGGTCCAGCACGTCGCGGATGGGGCAGGGCTGGTCGAAGGCAAAAACTTCTTTCGTCTGCGTATCCGCCATGTCCTTACCCCTTGCCCTTTTTACCCTTGCAGGTCATCGCCATGTGACCAGATCAGCCGCCGCTGACTTCTTGCGGCTATGGCTGCGATACCATAGCTCTTCTTCGCGGTCTATAATCTAGACCGGTAACGATAGTGACAAGAGGAAAGAAGCCATGGCTAAAATCGCGCTCATCGGCGCTTCCGGCAATGCCGGGTCCCGTATTCTGAAGGAACTTTCCGACCGGGGACATCAGGTGACGGCAATCGCCCGCAATCCCGAAAAGATCGCCAGCCTGCCGAATGTGGTGGCAAAGAAGGGCGATGTTTTCGATCAGGCAGGGCTTTCGGAACTGCTGAAGGGTCACGATGCCGTGATCAGCTCGGTGCATTTCACCGCCAGCGATCCGGCAACGCTGATCGAGGCCGTGCGCGCCTCCGGCGTTCAGCGCTATCTCGTTGTCGGCGGCGCCGGCAGCCTTGAAATCGCGCCGGGCCAGCGTGTGGTCGACCTGCCGGATTTCCCGGCCGCCTACAAGGTTGAGGCTACCAAGGGTGCGGAGTTTCTGGACCGGCTGAAACAGGAAAAGCAACTCAACTGGACCTTCCTGTCGCCATCCGCCGAATTCGTGCCGGGCGAAAGAACCGGCAAATTCCGCATCGGCAAGGATAATCTCCTCAGCAACGATGAGGGCAGCCGCATTTCCTTCGAAGATTATGCCATCGCGCTTGTCGATGAAATCGAGAAGCCGCAGCATTCCCGCCAGCGTTTCACCATCGGTTATTGAGAGGTATCACCCATGAATTTCGTAACACGCCGTCTTGCCATCGCCACCCTTGCCCTTGCACCCGCGCTGATGGCCGCACCGGTTCTGGCGCAAACCGCAGCGCGGGACTTCGCGCAGGAAGAAGCCAACCGCAAACTGGTAATCGAGTTTTACGACACGGTCTTCAACAAGCATGATGTGGCGAAGGGCGCCACCGTCCTCGTCGACGGCTACAAGCAGCACAACCCGATGGTGCCGGACGGCAAGGCGCCGTTCGTCAATTATTTTACCGGCTTCTTCAAGGAGAATCCGCAGTCGAAAGCGCGGATCGTTCGCAGCGCAACGGATGGCGATCTGGTCTATCTGCACATCCATTCGACGGAAAATGAAGGCGATCGCGGTAGGGCCATCGTCGATATCTTCCGGGTCACCGATGGCAAGATCACCGAGCACTGGGACGTGATCCAGGAGGTGCCGGAAAAGGCGGCGAACAACAATACGATGTTCTGAGGGCCGTTGCCGTCGCATTGCCGATAACAGGGAACAGCCGGGATTTTCGCCCGGCTGTTTTCATTTTCAGATCGCGCGTCGTTTCTGGCGCGACTGTACGATCAGATCCAGCACCAGCATGGCCAGCAGGCTCGCGCCCACCAGCGGGAAAATGATGCCGCCGATGGCGAGTATGGCGAGCAGACCGTGCAGGACGCGTTTTTCCTGCGGCAGGGGTGGCACGCCGAGTGACCCTTTCGGACGGCGTTTCCACCACATGATGCCGGCAGACACGGCAAGCAGCACAATGCCGATACAGGCCGCCAGAAGCACGATCTGGTTGGCGAGGCCATATTGCTGGCCCAGATGTACGTTGATGCCCCATTCCAGCGCTTTGCCGAGCGGGCCGTAATCGACGTAGCCCATATCGATCAGCGGCTTGCCGCTATATTGATCGAGATGGACGACACGTTGCTGCGCCAGATCGTTGGGATAGACGGAGCCGCTATAAACGCCCGTCGGTTTTCCCGGCAGGGAGACAGCGTAACCGGCGGCAAGACCGAGCGCGTCGAAACGTGCTATCGCCTCGTCGATCCCAATTGGCTGGCCTTCGGCGGAATGCGTGGATTCCGGTATTTTCGCCTGCTCCAGCGACCAGCTCGTCTTCGCCACGTGATCGAGATGTTCGCCCGACATCGGAACATCGGTGCGAATGCCCGCCGGATATCCGAAGTTGCTGCCGTTCGCCCATTCATTGACCTTCGCGCCCCAGACGCCTGACCAGGGCATGCCGGTGACCGCAAGGAAAACGATGAAAAAACCGACGAAAATGCCGGTGACGGCATGGGTATCGCGCCAGAACACCCGCTTTTTCGGCGTGCCGCGCACGGTCACGACACCGCCGGTCTGCTTTCGCGGCCACCAGAGATAGATGCCGGTGGCGACAAGAAGGATGGACCAGCCGGCGGCGATCTCGATCAGATAGCGGGCATAGGTACCGAAATATTTCAGACTGTGGAGATAGCGGATCGTCCACATGACGGTGCCGCGATCCGGCAGGGAGCCCGTAACCTCTCCGGTATAGGTGTTGACATAGACGGCCCGCTTTCCATCCGCCGTATTGACGGTGATTTCCGTCGACGCGCCGGGATCGGCGGGGGTGGTATATTTGACGGCTGTGCCGGGAACGGCCGCAAGTGCTGCACTCACGATCTCGGAAGGCAGCGCTTTCGGCGCATTTTGCGCCACTTCGATCCGCTTGAGGTCTGAATGGATGAGATTATCGAACTCGTCCCGGAAGAGATAAAGCGCACCGGTGACGGCGAGCGATATCATGAAGGGCAGGACGAGGAGACCGGCGTAGAAATGCCAGCGCCATACGGCGCGGTAAAGATTTGCGGACGAGGAATGCGCAGGCGCACGCTCGCCCTCGAAAGAGGTCGTAACGGACATGGATGTCTCCGCAAGAGAATTGATTTTCCGGCAGGCCGGACAGTGTTCTAGCGCTGCGGAGCGGAGGGAGGTGCGCGTGGGCGCGATTCCAGATTGGGCGGCGATGGCGGCAACGCCGCGTCGACGTTCAGGAAGGCGACTTGGACCGCAGGGAGAATATTGTCCGCGCGCTCGATGGGAATATCTGGAAGAGCGGCGACCGTGGCCGAAGCCAGACGGCAGAGCGTGCCGCAACAGTCGTCGGCGATCTTGCCGGCGGGGTTCTGTTTGCCGGAGCCGCCTTCCGGCATATGGCTGGAACAGATGATCTCATCCGCCGCCAGCGCGGCCATCGCCATATTGCCGCTGGTCAGGCCGTTGGCGAGCCCCTGCAAAAGGAAAAGCAGAACCGCCAGCATGGCGATGGCGCCAGCCGAACTTCTGTCCTGCATGATCCTGCGAATGAATCCCATGCAATCGGAATGTCATATTTGCGGCGAAATGTCACCGTGACACAATGACGGGAAGGGAGGGGCAATAACGATCCGGCAAGGCGTGGGATGCCGATGCTGCTTGTTGTTATATATGCTGCTTAAATGGAGTGCGGCGCTGGAGCCCAGCGCCGCAGCGCGCTTATTCCGCTGCCGGAATGGGCGTGGGTTGTCCGTTTTCGTCCATCGCCACCATGATGAAGGTTCCGGCGGTGACTTTTTCCAGCTTGTCATAACGCGACCGCTGCGCCCAGGCTTCCACCGTCAGCGTGATGGAGGTGCGGCCAACGCGGGCGATGTCGGTATAGATGGACAGCGTATCGCCGATCTTCACCGGCAGTTCGAAGGCCATTTCCTTGACCGCCGCTGTGACCACGCGACAGCGGGAACGCTCCGCAGCACGGATGCCGCTCGCCAAGTCCATCTGCGACATGACCCAGCCGCCGAAAATATCGCCGGCCGGATTGGCGTCGGCCGGCATGGCGAGCGTTCTTAGCGTCAGCTCGCCGGTCGGTTTGATGGTCTGGTCGGTCATGTTGAGATTTGCTCCGTGCGAATGACAAAGGCGCAGCATGCGTTGCGCTTTGCGATTTCGCAAGGAAGGCGAAGCGTCAGGACGACGCTTTGCCCAGAAATTGCTGCGTTGCATAAAGGGCGATGGCTGCCGCATTCGAAACGTTGAGCGATTTGATCTCGCCGGGCATATCGAGACGGGCGAGCGCCGAGACGGTTTCGCGCGTTTTCTGGCGCAGGCCCTTGCCTTCGGCGCCCAGCACCAGCGCGATTTTTTCACCGCTGAACGTCTGCTCGATGGGGGCGGGGCCTTCGGAATCCAGACCGACGGAGAAGAAACCGAGCTTGTGCAGCTCGCCCAGCGCATCGGCCAGATTGGTGATCTGGATATAGGGAATGAGTTCCAGCGCACCGGAAGCCGATTTCGCCAGCACGCCCGACTCGGTCGGACTGTGGCGCATGGTGGTGATGACGGCGCCGGCGTTGAAGGCGACCGCCGAGCGCATGATGGCGCCGACATTGTGCGGATCGGTCACCTGATCGAGCACGAGAATAAGCGGGCTGTCCTTCAGCGCGCCGAGACGCTTGACCGGCAGCGGTCGGGTTTCCAGCATCACGCCCTGGTGGATGGCCTCGGGGCCGAGCACACGGTCGATATCCTGCGGCGAAACCATCTCGACCGGGAAGGGCTGGGCATCCGCCTCGCCGATATCCAGCCGCACAAAGGCGTTCTGGGTGACGGAGAGTTTGACGATCTGCCGTTCGGGATTGGCGAGTGCCGCACGCACGGTATGCAGGCCGTAAAGATGCACCTGATCGGGCGCAAGCTGCGGCGGTTTCCAGTCGTCTGCGCCACGGTTCTTGCGCTTCGGCTGCTGCGGGGTCGGAATTTCGCCACGCTCGCGCTTGGCGTCGCGCACGGCGCGGCGCAGGTTGGCATAGTGCGTGTCGCGGGTGGATTTGTTCTTGGGATCGTCTTTGCTCATGGCGCCTTATATCTCTGCCGGGAGGCGCGCACCAGCCCCCGCGATAATCCACAGGGCCGTAAAGAGGTTTGAATTTTTTCCCGAAAATTCGTGAAAGGGCGTGTTGACAGAAACGAACGAGGCCGTCATATACGCGCCACAGACGACGCAACGGCGCTTCGCCGCAGCGAAATCTGAAGAGCTTGGTCGCTCGATCCTAGCAGAAAGCTGGAGGGATGCCCGAGTGGTTAAAGGGGACGGACTGTAAATCCGTTGGCTACGCCTACGTTGGTTCAAATCCAACTCCCTCCACCATTCTGCACGGATCGAAATCACCACCGCGGGTATAGCTCAATGGTAGAGCAGCAGCCTTCCAAGCTGAATACGCGGGTTCGATTCCCGCTACCCGCTCCAGCTTAAATTTCAATAACTTATCCCTATTTTTGTAGCTGAAAAATCACGACTGTTTTACAGTTGGTTTTACATTTTCTGTTCGCGTTCTGGCCTCGTTCAGCTGGCGAATCATCTCCTTCGTAGCGGAATTTCTACCCACATATCGGCGGATGATTTTCTCTACTGCTTCCTCTTCCCACGCCATTACTTCCGCAATCATTCTGATCGACAGGCCGGCGACGTAGAATTTTGTAGCAGCGATTCCGCGCAGGTCATGGAAATGCAGATCGGAGTCGAGCATCTTTGCTTTTTCTTTCGCGCGCCAAAACATCGTATTGCATCCATCCTGCTTCTAGGGCTTTTTCTTCGTGCTAGTGAGGAATGACGGGCGACCTCTTCGGGATATTCGCCAGAACGTCGTTCAAGGCGTCGTAGCGCGGGATTATTGCCTCGCGCCTGTGCTTGCTCTTCCCTGTCGTGATTACAACGGCGTCTGGTTCAACGTGCGACCATGGGCGGCACAGAAAATTCCCAACGCGCAGCCCTGTATGAGCGGCTAGATCGATCACCCATCTAATCTCGTCCGAAACATCTGCTTTCACCTGCGCCATATCGGAATCGGTCCAGATGATTTCTGATCGGTCGGAGCTATAGAGGCGCTTGATCCCCTCTGCCGGGTTGGAACTAAGCTTTCCCATGGGATACGCCATGCGATAGGATGCGGGAAAGAACCTGCATACCTGTATCGGCAGCTCTCGGCATGTTGCTGTATTGGCCACGCCATTGGCGAATGCTCGGGCGAATTTTATCTGTCCGGCTGAACTGCGCGATGCTCCAATTTCCGAAGTGCTCTGAAATTCGATCTATCCAAGGTGCCTAAGTGCGCTTCATCATCCTGCCGGCAAAAAAAGGCCGCCCGAGACAATGCGGCCGAAGCTGCTGCGCTCGCTGTATGCTGGCGTGGCGTCGAGATCCACGCGGGCCGGTATCGACCGGCATTCCAAGACTTTCTCCAGCAGCGCAACGAGCGCGCACCGTCGGGCTGTCTGTTTGCGGGGGTGGGCGCATAATGGGCATCGTACTACTTCAGGAGCATTTTTTCGCTAGATCCATCTCTCGCCTCGAGGTGTTCAGTCAGCAACCGCAGAGTTGCTTGAGAAGGAGGGTGATCCGCATGATAGTAACAGCCCTCGAAACTGGATCCTTCGATATCAATTGCGATATCAGCTGCGCTGAAATCGCAATTGATAAATCGGTTATTCTTGCTGTTTGCGGCAATCTTGAGCACAAGAGAATCCTCAATTTTGCAATCGATGAGCGTGACGTCGGAACTGGCGAATATTGCTTTTTCGACATCACAGTCCTCCAGATTTGTAGTGGCCACGAAGTAGATATTATCCAGCTCAGCGTGTTTCAAGAATATGTTGCTCGCGCCTTGTTTTTTAAGCTGACGTGCATCGGCTTCATTTCTTCCAGCCCAGAAGCTGATGCGTTTGAGCATTGCGTTACATGCGAGAAAGTACTCAAGCGCCTCTCGTTTTTCGTGATATTTAATAAACTGATAGAGAATGTTCTCGGCGGCAAATGCAGAGACATCGTCGTCAGTTTGTTGGAGGACCGCTTCCAGAATGTGAACCCCTGTTGTTCGCTTGGAGGACTTGTCGTCGTCAAGCAAAGAGCCACCTTTTTCTACAAATCCAAGGTTTTCGGAAGACTGATTGAGTTGAAGTTGTTTATCCGCGTGTTGAAGCTGTCGCTCAGTGCGGATGCCTTGCGCGATCATTTCATCGACTTGCTGTTTAGCAATCCAGCTCCTCCAAATGGCGAGTGGAAGGCCTATCACGCCAAGAAGAAAAAGGCCGATGTTACGCACGACCTCGGAGCGCTGCGCGAGGCTGTCGATCCTGGCCCCGTCTGCCGAAATTATTTCGGCTACTCCGATAAGCCCACCCGAAACAACAACCGCGGCGAATACAACCAAGACCAAGCCAACAGCATCCACACCAGCACGTTCATCAGCCACTTCCACGCTTTTCTTGTCAGCCATCAAATTACCCACCCTATCAGCCTGTCGCTGGCTTCGGCTGATTCTATGTCTAGTTGCAATAGGGAGGCAGCGCGAACACAATGAACCACAAATTTATCCCTGCGAACAAAGAGGCGGAGCAGGCTCTGCTTGGCGCACTGCTGATGAACAACCAAGCGTTGGACGCGATCAAGGTGCCGCTGACATCGGCGCACTTATCCGAAAAAGTGCATTCCGAGATTTTCGATGCGGTCCAGATGCTAGTGCACGCTGGCCGATTGGCTAACCCGGTAACAATGAAGCCTCTGATCAATGAAACGATGGTGGCTGATCTCACGATCGCCAAATACCTCGCCCTTGGATGAGCCAAGGCGCATTCAGTGACATGGTGTCGGCTGTTATCGCGACTGAATACGACAGGGCTCCATGCAGAACGCGTCTTCAGGATGGCTCCAGCGCTGACTGGATCCGCAGTTTTTCCGCGTCCAGTTCGCTCAGCCTTCCCATATGCGCCGTGATTTCCTCAAAGATCGAGGTGCGATCCGTTTTCGACAGGCGCTCCACGCGACGCAGGGCCGTGATGACCTCGATCAGATCAAGTCGCTCCTGCTCAAGCTTTTCCAGATTCCAGAACATCGCGTTTTCCCCGTTGGCACGCCTTCAAACGGCTGGCCGGGCAAAAGGTTCAGATCAGTAGAATTTAAGGTAAATTTTATCTTGTCGGCAACGGCCCGGGCTGGAGATGCAGCCCGGGCCTCAGCCGAATCAATAGGGTGAGCGGCACTGCGTCCGCGTGCCGGCAGGAGCCATGTAGCTGTTGTCGGTGGGGTGGTAGGATGTGTAACGCGCCGCACACCATTTTATATGGTCGATTTCGGCTTGAGAGAGGGCGTAGCCGTTGGGCGTGGCCTCTTCGCCTTTCCCCGCCGCAAAGGCAGACGCGGGGTAGCCTCGCTGATCTGAATTCTGCGCCTGCGCCTGTGTTTCGTAGGCCGGCTGTATGAGGCTCAACCCATGGGCGGGCACGACAGCAGCGGCAGATATCGCGACGCCAAGAGCGAGCGCGGAGATGGTCTTCGGCATCCTCAACATCGATAAATCCTCGTTATTCGTTCGGTATGCTAACGAAAACTTAGGAAATTCGTTCCGGTGAAGGGTTGACGCCACACGAACACGTGATTCTCCGGGCTGGGCGCGGGAGGCGGTTGAAGCGGCAATATCGGGGTGCTCCCGGTCCTGCGGCGGCGTTTATGATGACGGTGCGATGCTGCCTTCACCGGGAAGACGGTGTGTCCGGCAAGCAAGTTCCATTCCCACCTGCTTCGCTTCCCGTCCTTTCGCACTGCTCGTTGACAAGCGGAAAATCCGGTCAGATAGTCGGCCGGCAATCATGCAAACGGGAGTCTTCAATGTTTAACAGGGTTGTCATTCTCTCATCCTTTGCGCTGCTGGCATCGGCGGCGTTTGTCTCCCCCGCAGCCGCACTCACCATGAAGGAGTGCAGCGTGAAATATCAGGCGGCGAAAGCCGACGGGTCGGCCAAGGACGTCAAGTGGAACGACTATCGCGCCAAGTTCTGCGGCAGCGAGGCGGCAGCCGAGGATGCGGCCGACGACAAGCAGGTCGCGGCCACCACCGAAAAAGAACCCGCAAAAGCGACGACAAAGGCCCCGAAGGGCGTCGCTTTCCCGAGTGCTGTCGATAAGAAATATTCAAGCGAGACGCCCGCAAAGGCCCGCCTGAAAACCTGTGTCGACTCCTATCACAAGAACAAGAATGACGGCACGCTCGGCGATCTGAAATGGATACAGAAGGGCGGCGGCTACTGGAGCCTGTGCAACACGGCCCTGAAGAGCTGAGACAGGCGGGGGCGGATTACCGCCGGCACTGGCGCGTTATCCGACATGGTTTCGGATAACGCGTGAGTCGATTCGGCTGCGATCGTTTGCCCTTGCGCCCTTTTTTCCTTGCCGCCATTCCCGGCAGATGCGGATATCGCTTCTTGTCCGCGATCAGGACCTGATCGCGGATGGCTCCGTTCCTTGATGGGTGGAAACGTGCCGTATGGGGCAACCCCGTTTTCGGGTGGGTAAAATCTGCGAATGGCTTGCGATTCAGTCTCTTGATAGAAAGACTTGACCCTGCGGCTTGATCCGCATCCAGCAATTCAACGGCTGCGGCTGTCCGATGACGGCTCGCCGGCAATGTGGGCGGATGACCAGACGATTTCGAAACTATCTCACCGTGCTGGCCATATCGCTGCTGATGTGGACGGTGATCCTTGGCGTCGTTTATTGGCTGTTTCGATAGGTTTTGCCACAGCTTGCCGGCCTGAATGAAAGTGCCGCAGGGCCTGTGCGGCGACAAAGCCGCCTTATGCCTGCGAGGCCGATATTCCCGAAAATTTGATATGGTGCGAGGCGACCGCCCCATTTCGGCTTTGCTGGCGTGACCTTATGGTTCGGTGAAATCAGGAAAGGGTCATCATGAAAAAATCCGTTGCCGCGACATGCCTTGCAGCTTTCTCCATGTCGGTCGCTACCGGCGCCATGGCTGAAGAGCTGGTGATTCCGCTTCCGAAAGACACGACGGTCGAAAAGGTGGAGACCGTCTATCAATGCGCCGCCGACAAGGTGGAGGCCGTCTATTTCAATGCCGGTGAGATCAGCCTCGTGCGGCTGGGGCTGAAGGATGGTGTCACCGTTGCCGCAAATGTCATTTCCGGCTCGGGCGCGAAATATCAGGGCGGCATTTATGTCTGGTGGTCGAAGGGCGAGGAGGCGGATCTTTACGATCTGATGGCGGATCCGGAGATGAAGCAGCCGGTTCATTGCGTCGAGGCCAGGAAATCCTGAGCGTCTGCTCCTTCCCGCAAAGGAGCGGCGGCAGGGCGGTTTCTGAAAACCTTGCCATGCCGCCGGTCAGCGTGGGAGTGCGCGCGCGGCGCGTTCAGCCAAGAACGAGCGACGCAAGAAGCGCCAGCAGGATAAGAGAGCTGGCGACAACACCGAGCCTCACCCTGCGAAGGCGGCGGGTACGACCGCCGCTCCAGTCATAAGCCATTGGCAGCTTTACCTTTCTTTTTATTATTATGACTTATTGACTAGCTCCCTAGGCTTGCCCGTGGCTGACCTCAATTGTCAGAATCCATCGGCGAAAATTCACGATTTCCCTGTCTTCTCCCGATGTTGCAGCAAGCGCGGCGATTGATTCTTCCTGCCCTGCGACGGCAAAGAGGATGAGGCGACCTGACGGGCGCAGGCCATGAAAAAGGCCCGGAAACGGCGTTTCCGGGCCTTGTGGAGAAGCGTGTCTGCTGGTCGTTTCAGCTCAGATAGGGCTGGAGATAGGGCAGAACCTCGAGCGTGCCGTGATACAGCATGTTGAGGGCGACATAGATGATGACCATCAGGCCGAGATAGGAAATCCAGCGATAGCGGTGCAGCAGCTTGGCGACGAAGTTGGCGGCGAGGCCCATGAGCGCAATCGAAACGACGAGGCCGATGATGAGCACCGTCACATGTTCCTGTGCGGCGCCGGCGACGGCAAGGACGTTATCCAGCGACATGGAAACATCGGCGATGACGATCTGGGTCGCGGCCTGGAAGAAGGTCTTGTGCCCCTTGGTCAGGTCGGCCTCTTCGTCCGTCACCTCGTCTTCGATGGAGCCTGCGGCCTCACGCAGTTCGACCCACATCTTCCAGCACACCCAGGCGAGCAGCAGGCCGCCGAACAATTGCAGGCCGACAATGGCGAGAAGCTGCACGGTGACGGCGGCAAAGCCGATGCGCAGAACCGTGGCGGCGATGATGCCGACCAGGATCGCCTTGCGGCGGAGGTGAGCGGGCAGACCGGCGGCGGCAAGGCCGATGACGATGGCGTTATCGCCCGCCAGCACGAGGTCGATTGCGATGACCTGTAAGAATGCCGTGAAACCGGCAGCTGTGAAGATTTCCATGG
Organism: Agrobacterium leguminum; assembly: GCF_005144435.2. Classification (NCBI taxonomy): domain Bacteria; kingdom Pseudomonadati; phylum Pseudomonadota; class Alphaproteobacteria; order Hyphomicrobiales; family Rhizobiaceae; genus Agrobacterium; species Agrobacterium leguminum. Next base: position 1,642,871 of record NZ_CP120211.1, on the reverse strand, counting down.
GATGGTCCTGAAACGGATAGAGAGGTCGCGAGGGAAGCGACGGATCGAGATATGGCTTGGGATGGCGCGTTCGCGCCGGGTTCCAGTCGCCCGTCTCCCCCCGGCGATGAAATGTCCTTAAGCCATCATGCCGGTGCAGGTAAAGAAGTTGTGATAGAAATATCTTATTTAGTGATCGGCCATTCCGAAGGATGGGGCCATCGAGCGGATGCCCGCTTCGCCCTCGCGAGGGTTTGAATGTCGCAAATCAGATACCATATACGGGCCTCAAGGCACGCTTAGAGCGCGCGCGAAGACGCTTTCACAATTAAGTCTTGCGCATTCGCTTACAAAGCCTTAAACGGCGACACCAAACCGGTACGCCGGGGAAACTACTTCACGTTCACAGGAAGCAATTCACATGGCAAAGAGCAAGTTTGAGCGCAATAAGCCGCACGTCAACATTGGCACGATCGGTCACGTTGACCATGGCAAGACGTCGCTGACGGCAGCGATCACGAAGTTCTTCGGCGAATTCAAGGCGTATGACCAGATCGACGCCGCGCCTGAAGAAAAGGCCCGTGGTATCACGATTTCGACGGCGCACGTTGAATACGAAACGCCTGCCCGTCACTACGCGCACGTCGACTGCCCCGGCCACGCCGACTACGTGAAGAACATGATCACCGGTGCTGCCCAGATGGACGGCGCGATCCTGGTTTGCTCGGCTGCCGACGGCCCGATGCCGCAGACCCGCGAGCACATCCTGCTTGCCCGTCAGGTTGGCGTTCCGGCGATCGTCGTGTTCCTCAACAAGGTCGACCAGGTTGACGACGCCGAGCTTCTCGAGCTCGTCGAGCTTGAAGTTCGCGAACTTCTGTCGTCCTACGATTTCCCGGGCGACGATATCCCGATCATCAAGGGTTCGGCCCTTGCTGCTCTTGAAGACAGCGACAAGAAGATCGGTGAAGACGCGATCCGCGAGCTGATGGCTGCGGTTGACGCCTACATCCCGACGCCTGAGCGTCCGATCGACCAGCCGTTCCTGATGCCGATCGAAGACGTGTTCTCGATCTCTGGCCGTGGTACGGTTGTGACGGGTCGCGTTGAGCGCGGTATCGTCAAGGTTGGCGAAGAAGTCGAAATCGTCGGCATCCGTCCGACCTCGAAGACGACGGTTACCGGCGTTGAAATGTTCCGCAAGCTGCTCGACCAGGGCCAGGCCGGCGACAACATCGGCGCACTGGTTCGCGGTGTTAACCGTGACGGCGTCGAGCGTGGTCAGATCCTGTGCAAGCCGGGTTCGGTTAAGCCGCACAAGAAGTTCAAGGCCGAAGCCTACATCCTGACGAAGGAAGAAGGCGGCCGTCATACGCCGTTCTTCACGAACTACCGTCCGCAGTTCTACTTCCGCACGACGGACGTAACGGGCATCGTTACGCTTCCGGAAGGCACGGAAATGGTTATGCCTGGCGACAACGTGACCGTTGACGTCGAGCTGATCGTTCCGATCGCGATGGAAGAAAAGCTGCGCTTCGCTATCCGCGAAGGCGGCCGTACCGTCGGCGCAGGCATCGTGGCTTCGATCGTCGAGTAATCTTTTCCCGCAAGGGATTTGAGAAAACCCCGCTGGAGACAGCGGGGTTTTTTATTGCCCGAAAGGGTCAGAGTCCGTTTGAAAACGTCGGACGGGTCGATCCGGCGATGCATTTTGCGTCTGGCTGCGTCGAAAATCTTGACGATATCATCGGATATCGCCTTCGATCTTCTTCTTGCCAGACACAAAAATCACCTGCCGGCTCTCCGCCGCCGAGTTTCGAAACGGACTCTCAGCAGTCGATGCGGACGATGTCGCCATCCTTGAGATGGAAGAATGCGTCCTGCGGCACATCGAGGCGCAATGCTTCCTCCTTTGGAAGGTTCGCATAGACGCCGCGCAACAGGCGGCTGGTGATGCCGTGGCAGATGACGATCGCATCGCGCGCCTGTCTCTGCTGAATGGTCTCCAGGCTGCGGGCCACCCGGCTTGTCATTCTTTCGAACGTCTCACCGCCCGGCGCGTGGAAGAACCATTCGTATCGATCCAGCCCGTCGCGCATGCCGGGATATTCATAATCGATCTCGTAATCCGTCATGCCGTCCCATACGCCCATGCCGATCTCCATCAGGCCGGGATCGAGGGTGATGCCGTCGATCATGCCGATTTCGCCTGCGACGATTTCGCAGGTCTGCCTCGCCCTGCCGAGCGGGCTGGAGAAAATATGGACTTCATCGGTTTCGATCAGCGCGGCGAGCCTGCGGCCCATGCGCATCGCCTGTTGTCGCCCCAGTTCCGTCAGCGGCGAATCGACCTGACCCTGCCAGCGGCGAACGGCGTTGAATTCGGTCTGGCCGTGACGGACGAGATAGATGCTCATGGGCGTTCCTATGAAATGCGGGGAAGATCAGCGAATTGAACGATGTACCCGTGGGAGGGGCATGCCGGGGTATTTTGCCAGACAATGTGAAAAAACAAAAAACACACTTGCCATTCTTTTCCCTGCACCTTAAAGGAGCGCATACCGAATTGGCCAAGCGATTTCGCAGCCGGTTCAGGTGATCAAGGGGTATAGCTCAGTTGGTAGAGCGGCGGTCTCCAAAACCGCAGGTCGGGGGTTCGAGCCCCTCTGCCCCTGCCACTTTCCATTCGCAAGCGCGGGTCCTCGCTGCATGGCAGATGGGTGCCGGATTTCCGGCGAATTTCGCGGAATGTCGATTTCCTCTTGTTAAAAAGGGAATCGGTGTTTATGTAGGGTCAAAACAGACACGCGGTGCGTGGGGCTGATTAGTTCGGCTTTACGCGCCGTAATTGCGTGGGCAGTCAATGGCATCCAAAACCAATCCGTTTACGTTTCTGCAGCAGGTTCGCGCCGAAGCGTCAAAAATCACTTGGCCGTCGCGCCGCGAGACCATGATTTCGACGGCTATGGTGCTGGTGATGGTCATTTTTGCGGCTCTGTTCTTCTTTGCTGCGGATCAGCTCATCGGCTGGCTGCTTAGCCTGGTGCTGAACGTAGGCCGGTAACGGCGCGGTCAAAGGCCTGGTGGAAGGATCGAACGGAGAATAAAAATGGCAGCGCGCTGGTATATCGTTCACGCATATTCGAATTTCGAAAAGAAGGTCGCCGAGTCGATCGAGGAAAAGGCCCGTCAGAAGGGTCTGGATCATCTTTTCGAGAAAATCCTCGTGCCGACCGAAAAGGTGGTCGAGGTGCGTCGCGGCCGCAAGGTCGACAGCGAGCGCAAGTTTTTTCCAGGTTACGTGCTGGTGCGCGCCAACCTGACGGATGAGGCCTATCACCTCATCAAGAACACGCCGAAGGTTACCGGTTTCCTCGGTTCGGACAGCAAGCCTGTTCCGATTCCCGATTATGAAGCCGAGCGTATCCTCGGTCAGGTTCAGGAAGGTGTCGAGCGTCCGAAGTCTTCGGTTTCGTTCGAGATCGGCGAGCAGGTTCGCGTTTCCGACGGTCCGTTCGCGTCGTTCAACGGCGTGGTTCAGGATGTCGACGAAGAGCGTTCGCGCCTGAAGGTGGAAGTGTCGATTTTCGGCCGCGCTACGCCGGTCGAGCTGGAATACAATCAGGTCGAAAAGGTCTGATTGGCGGGGCGAGACCCCAAGCGCGTGGAAGGCTAACTGGCTCTTTAAGCCGGGGCAGGGCGCCGCACCACGCAACCGCAGCCGCCGGAGCAATCCGGCTTAAGAGAAGCCGGGTAACCGGTTTGAATTGAAAGGCAGAGAGATATGGCTAAGAAAGTTGCAGGCCAGCTCAAGTTGCAGGTAAAGGCCGGGGCGGCCAATCCGTCCCCGCCGATCGGTCCGGCACTTGGTCAGCGTGGCATTAACATCATGGAATTCTGCAAGGCGTTCAATGCCGCCACGCAGGAAATGGAAAAGGGTATGCCGATCCCGGTCGTCATCACCTATTACCAGGACAAGTCCTTCACCTTCGTCATGAAGCAGCCGCCGATGACCTACTGGCTGAAGAAGGAAGCAAAGATCACCTCCGGTTCCAAGACGCCTGGCAAGGGCGCCAAGGTCGGCTCCATCACCAAGGCTCAGGTCAAGACGATCGCTGAAGCCAAGATGAAGGATCTGAACGCAGCCGACATCGAAGGCGCAATGGCAATGGTTGAGGGCTCCGCCCGCGCCATGGGCCTGGAAGTGGTAGGTTGATCATGGCCAAGGTAGCAAAGCGCACTCAGAAGATCCGCGAAGGCGTGGATCCTAACAAGCTTTACGTTCTCACCGACGCCATTTCGATGGTCAAGGAACGTGCTGTCGCCAAGTTCGACGAAACCGTTGAAGTTTCGATGAACCTCGGCGTTGACCCGCGCCATGCGGACCAGATGGTTCGTGGCGTTGTCAACCTGCCGAACGGCACCGGCCGTGACGTTCGCGTCGCCGTTTTCGCCCGTGGCGCCAAGGCTGATGAAGCCACGGCTGCTGGCGCTGACGTTGTTGGTGCAGAAGAACTGGTTGAAATCGTTCAGGGCGGCAAGATCGACTTCGATCGTTGCATCGCGACCCCGGACATGATGCCGCTCGTCGGCCGTCTCGGCAAGGTACTCGGCCCGCGTGGCATGATGCCGAACCCGAAGGTCGGTACGGTGACGATGGATGTTGCCGGCGCCGTCAAGGCGTCCAAGGGCGGCGCTGTCGAGTTCCGCGTCGAAAAGGCCGGTATCGTACACGCTGGCGTTGGCAAGGCTTCGTTCGACGCCAAGGCTCTTGAAGAAAACATCAAGGCTTTCGCCGATGCCGTCATCAAGGCAAAGCCGACGGGTGCCAAGGGCAACTACGTCAAGCGCGTCGCGATTTCCTCGACCATGGGTCCGGGCGTCAAGATCGACCCTTCGTCGGTTACGGCTTAATCAATTCTCGCGCTTCCCACGGGAAGTGTGAATAAAAGAATTTCCGGCTCCCAGGAGCCGGAGATTTCCGGGGAAACCCCGGAACTCCTGTCCGAGATTGCGGGTGGCCATGTCTTTCGGGACCTGGCCTTAATCATTCAACCTGCATGAGACGGGTGAGGCTGGATTTGAGGCATCCTAGATGCCTGACTGTCCGGTTCGAACCTGGTGTGCCTGTGCCTGAAGCCGTTTGCGGCGACAGAGCGGGGGACAGGATCCTCGAGCGTCGCTCGGGATCTTTGTAAAAAGGTCCCTTGGGGCAAAGGCAAACCCGACGGGTTCACATGTTGTGTTCCCGTCTACTGGAGACAGACAGTGGAAAGAGCGGAAAAACGCGAATTCGTCACGGAGCTGAACGAAGTCTTCAAGGCTTCCGGTTCGGTTGTCGTGGCCCACTATGCTGGTGTCACCGTTGCGCAGATGAACGACTTCCGTTCGAAGATGCGCGCTGCCGGAGGCACCGTCAAGGTCGCGAAGAACCGCCTGGCCAAGATCGCTCTTCAGGGCACGGAGTCGGAAGGGATGACAGATCTCTTCAAGGGCCAGACGCTGATTGCATACAGCGTCGACCCGATGATCGCTCCGAAAGTCGTCATGGATTTCGCCAAGACCAACGACAAGGTCGTTGTTCTCGGTGGCGCCATGGGTGCAACCACGCTCAACGCTGAAGCAGTCAAGTCGCTTGCGACCCTGCCTTCGCTGGACGAGCTGCGCGCAAAGCTGCTGGGCCTTCTCAATGCCCCGGCAACCCGCGTCGCTACGGTTGTCGCCGCACCTGCAAGCCAGCTGGCACGGGTGTTCTCGGCTTACGCCAAGAAGGACGAAGCCGCTTAAGGCGGTTTTTCGCTGTAAATATTCAAACTGGTTCGAACTGAACAAAAGGAACTATCAAAATGGCTGATCTCGCAAAGATCGTAGACGACCTCTCCTCGCTGACCGTTCTGGAAGCTGCAGAACTGTCCAAGCTTCTCGAAGAAAAGTGGGGCGTTTCCGCTGCTGCTCCGGTAGCTGTTGCTGCTGTTGCTGGCGGTGCAGGCGCTGCTGCTGCTGCTGAAGAAGAAAAGACTGAATTCGACGTGATCCTGGTTGACGCTGGCGCCAACAAGATCAACGTCATCAAGGAAGTCCGCGCTATCACGGGCCTCGGCCTGAAGGAAGCCAAGGACCTCGTTGAAGGCGCTCCGAAGGCTGTCAAGGAAGCTGTTTCCAAGGCTGAAGCTGCTGATCTCAAGAAGAAGCTTGAAGAAGCCGGCGCTAAGGTCGACGTTAAGTAATCTTGCGATTACTGGCGGGAAGGGGCTTTATGCCCCTTTCCGTCGTCATCGTTTTTAAAACTCATTACCCAAAAGCCGCGTGAAAATGGCTTTTGGGTAATGGGTTCTTCAAGAGAATGGTTCCGAACCGGCTCATCTAGGCAATCCGGCCTGATCGATCCGGGATGTGGAACGAGATTGATGACACCCATTGCTTGACGGGATCGACTGGCCATCGGTTCCCGTCCGTTGCAGGCCCGGATGCAATTTTAAAGGAGCGACGATGGCTCAGACCCTTTCGTTTAACGGTCGCAGGCGCGTACGCAAGTTTTTCGGCAAAATTCCAGAAGTAGCGGAAATGCCGAACCTCATCGAGGTTCAGAAGGCTTCGTACGACCAGTTTCTCATGGTTGACGAGCCCAAGGGTGGCCGTCCCGACGAGGGATTGAATGCCGTATTCAAGTCCGTATTCCCGATCACCGATTTTTCCGGCGCCTCCATGCTTGAATTCGTGTCCTACGAATTCGAAGCGCCGAAGTTCGACGTCGAGGAATGCCGTCAGCGCGATCTGACCTATGCTGCGCCGCTGAAAGTGACGCTGCGCCTCATCGTGTTCGATATCGATGAAGATACGGGCGCGAAGTCCATCAAGGACATCAAGGAACAGTCCGTCTACATGGGCGACATGCCGCTCATGACCAATAACGGTACGTTCATCGTCAACGGCACCGAGCGCGTCATCGTTTCGCAGATGCACCGTTCGCCGGGCGTGTTCTTCGATCACGACAAGGGCAAGAGCCATTCTTCCGGCAAGCTGCTCTTCGCTGCCCGCGTCATCCCCTATCGCGGTTCCTGGCTCGACATCGAGTTCGACGCCAAGGACATCGTCTATGCGCGTATCGACCGTCGCCGCAAGATCCCCGTGACCTCGCTGTTGATGGCGCTTGGGATGGATGGCGAAGACATTCTGTCGACCTTCTATACCAAGGCTTCCTATGAGCGCGACGGCGACGGCTGGCGCATTCCGTTCCAGCCCGAGACGCTGAAGAACGCCAAGGTCATCACCGACATGATCGACGCCGATACCGGCGAAGTCGTGGTCGAAGGTGGCAAGAAGCTGACCCCGCGCCTGATCCGTCAGCTGACGGAGAAGGGCCTCAAGGCACTGAAGGCGACCGACGAAGACCTCTACGGCAACTATCTGGCCGAAGACATCGTCAACTACGAGACGGGTGAAATCTATCTCGAAGCCGGCGACGAAATCGACGAGAAGACCCTCGGTCTCATCCTGCAGTCCGGCTTCGACGAGATTCCGGTCCTCAACATCGACCACGTCAATGTTGGCGCCTATATCCGCAACACGCTGTCTGCCGACAAGAACGAGAACCGTCAGGAAGCTCTGTTCGACATCTACCGCGTCATGCGTCCGGGTGAGCCGCCGACCATGGAATCGGCGGAAGCGATGTTCAACTCGCTGTTCTTCGATGCAGAGCGTTACGACCTGTCGGCCGTCGGCCGCGTCAAGATGAACATGCGCCTCGACCTCGATGCGGAAGACACCGTGCGCACGCTGCGCAAGGAAGACATCCTCGCCGTCGTCAAGATGCTGGTCGAACTGCGCGACGGCAAGGGCGAAATCGACGACATCGACAACCTCGGCAACCGCCGTGTCCGTTCTGTCGGCGAACTGATGGAAAACCAGTATCGTCTGGGCCTTCTGCGCATGGAACGTGCGATCAAGGAACGTATGTCCTCGATCGAAATCGACACCGTGATGCCGCAGGACCTGATCAACGCGAAGCCGGCAGCCGCCGCCGTTCGCGAATTCTTCGGTTCCTCGCAGCTGTCGCAGTTCATGGACCAGGTGAACCCGCTTTCGGAAATCACCCACAAGCGCCGTCTTTCAGCTCTTGGACCGGGTGGTCTGACCCGCGAGCGCGCCGGCTTCGAAGTCCGCGACGTTCACCCGACCCATTACGGCCGTATTTGCCCGATCGAAACGCCGGAAGGCCCGAATATCGGTCTGATCAACTCGCTTGCAACCTTCGCCCGCGTCAACAAGTACGGCTTCATCGAAAGCCCGTACCGCAAGATCGTCGACGGCAAGGTGACCAACGACGTGATCTACCTCTCCGCCATGGAAGAGGCCAAGTATTACGTCGCGCAGGCCAACGCGCCGCTCAATGAAGACGGTTCGTTCTCGGAAGAGTTCGTCGTCTGCCGTCACTCGGGCGAAGTTATGCTCGCACCGCGTGACAACATCAACCTGATGGACGTTTCGCCGAAGCAGCTCGTTTCGGTCGCAGCGGCTCTCATTCCGTTCCTGGAAAACGACGACGCCAACCGCGCTCTCATGGGCTCGAACATGCAGCGTCAGGCCGTTCCGCTTCTGCGCGCCGAGGCGCCGTTCGTCGGTACCGGCATGGAGCCGATCGTCGCCCGTGACTCCGGCGCTGCCATCGCAGCCCGTCGTGGCGGTGTGGTCGATCAGGTGGATGCGACCCGTATCGTTATCCGCGCCACGGAAGACCTCGATGCCGGCAAGTCCGGTGTTGACATCTACCGTCTGCAGAAGTTCCAGCGTTCGAACCAGAACACCTGCGTCAACCAGCGTCCGCTGGTTTCCGTCGGCGACAACATCTCCAAGGGCGATATCATCGCGGACGGTCCGTCGACCGACCTCGGCGATCTGGCTCTCGGCCGCAACGCGCTCGTCGCGTTCATGCCCTGGAACGGCTACAACTACGAAGACTCGATCCTGATGTCGGAGCGTATCGTTTCCGACGACGTGTTCACCTCCATCCACATCGAAGAATTCGAAGTGATGGCGCGCGACACCAAGCTTGGTCCGGAAGAAATCACGCGCGACATTCCGAACGTTTCGGAAGAAGCGCTGAAGAACCTCGACGAAGCCGGTATCGTTTACATCGGTGCGGAAGTTCAGCCGGGCGACATCCTCGTCGGCAAAATCACGCCGAAGGGCGAAAGCCCGATGACGCCGGAAGAAAAGCTTCTGCGCGCCATCTTCGGTGAAAAGGCTTCCGACGTTCGCGACACTTCCATGCGCATGCCTCCGGGCACGTTCGGTACTGTCGTCGAAGTCCGCGTCTTCAACCGTCACGGTGTGGAGAAGGACGAGCGCGCGATGGCTATCGAGCGCGAAGAGATCGAACGTCTGGCGAAGGACCGCGACGACGAGCAGGCGATCCTCGACCGTAACGTCTACGGCCGTCTGATCGACATGCTGCGTGGCCACGTTTCCATCGCCGGTCCGAAGGGCTTCAAGAAGGGCGTCGAGCTTTCTAACGCCGTCGTTTCCGAATATCCCCGCTCGCAGTGGTGGATGTTCGCGGTCGAAGACGAGAAGGCTCAGTCCGAGCTGGAAGCGCTTCGCGGCCAGTACGACGAATCCAAGTCGCGCCTTGAACAGCGCTTCATGGACAAGGTCGAAAAGGTCCAGCGCGGCGATGAAATGCCTCCGGGCGTCATGAAGATGGTCAAGGTCTTCGTTGCCGTTAAGCGCAAGATCCAGCCGGGCGACAAGATGGCCGGCCGTCACGGTAACAAGGGCGTCGTCTCGCGTATCGTTCCGGTCGAGGACATGCCGTTCCTCGAAGACGGCACGCATGTCGACATCTGCTTGAACCCGCTCGGCGTGCCTTCGCGCATGAACGTCGGCCAGATCCTCGAAACCCACCTCGCATGGGCATGCGCAGGCATGGGCAAGAAGATCGGCGAGATGCTCGAAGAGTATCGCAAGACGATGGACATCAGCGAGCTTCGCAGCGAGCTGACGGAAATCTACGCGTCTGAAGCCAATGACGAGGTTCAGCGTTTCGATGACGATTCGCTCGTCAAGCTTGCCGAAGAAGCCAAGCGCGGTGTTTCCATCGCGACCCCGGTTTTCGACGGTGCGCATGAGCCTGACGTCGCCGCGATGCTGAAGAAGGCAGGTCTGCATGAATCCGGTCAGTCCGTCCTTTACGACGGTCGTACCGGTGAGCCGTTCGACCGCAAGGTCACCGTCGGCTACATGTACATGATCAAGCTGAACCACCTTGTCGACGACAAGATCCACGCTCGCTCGATCGGTCCTTACTCGCTCGTTACCCAGCAGCCGCTGGGCGGCAAGGCGCAGTTCGGCGGACAGCGCTTCGGGGAAATGGAAGTCTGGGCTCTGGAAGCATACGGCGCGGCTTACACGCTGCAGGAAATGCTCACCGTCAAGTCGGACGACGTGGCGGGCCGCACCAAGGTCTACGAAGCGATCGTCCGTGGCGACGACACCTTCGAGGCCGGTATTCCGGAGAGCTTCAACGTTCTCGTCAAGGAAATGCGGTCGCTCGGTCTTTCGGTCGAACTGGAAAACTCGAAGATCGAGAACCAGCCCGAAGACCAGCTGCCCGACGCGGCGGAATAAGACGATAGAGGCGGGCGCCTTCAAGGGCGCCTGCCGGTTTCCCGGACGGTATTGGCCGGTTCGGGACACTTTCGCCGCATTATGCGGTTAATCCGTATTTAAAGCTCTGGACGGTGACCCGGGAAGAAGCCGGTCCAGATGCAAACAGGGGCAGCAGCTAGCCTCTCAAGGAGACAAGGCATGAACCAAGAGGTCATGAATCTTTTCAATCCTCAGGTGCCTGCGCAGCATTTCGATTCCATCCGGATTTCGATCGCTTCGCCGGAAAAAATCCTGTCGTGGTCCTACGGCGAGATCAAGAAGCCGGAAACCATCAACTACCGTACGTTCAAGCCGGAACGCGACGGTCTCTTCTGCGCGCGCATCTTCGGACCGATCAAGGACTATGAGTGCCTGTGCGGCAAGTACAAGCGCATGAAGTACAAGGGCATCATCTGCGAAAAGTGCGGCGTTGAAGTCACGCTGTCGCGCGTTCGCCGTGAGCGCATGGGCCATATCGAGCTCGCAGCGCCGGTTGCCCATATCTGGTTCCTGAAATCGCTTCCCTCGCGTATCTCGACCCTGCTCGACATGACGCTGAAGGATGTCGAGCGCGTTCTCTATTTCGAGAACTACATCGTCACCGAACCGGGCCTCACTTCGCTGAAGCAGAACCAGCTTCTGTCCGAAGAAGAGTACATGATCGCCGTCGACGAATTCGGCGAAGACCAGTTCACCGCCATGATCGGCGCTGAAGCCATCTATGAGATGCTGGCTTCGATGAACCTCGAAAAGATCGCCGGCGACCTGCGCGTCGAGCTTGCTGAAACGACTTCTGACCTGAAGCAGAAGAAGCTGATGAAGCGCCTGAAGATCGTCGAGAACTTCATGGAAAGCGGCAACCGTCCGGAATGGATGATCATGAAGGTCGTTCCGGTCATTCCACCGGACCTGCGCCCGCTGGTTCCGCTGGATGGCGGCCGTTTCGCGACGTCCGACCTCAACGATCTCTATCGCCGCGTCATCAACCGTAACAACCGTCTGAAGCGCCTGATCGAGCTTCGTGCGCCTGGTATCATCATCCGCAACGAAAAGCGTATGTTGCAGGAATCCGTCGATGCGCTGTTCGACAACGGCCGTCGCGGTCGCGTCATCACGGGTGCCAACAAGCGTCCGCTGAAGTCGCTCTCCGACATGCTCAAGGGCAAGCAGGGCCGCTTCCGCCAGAACCTTCTCGGCAAGCGCGTCGACTATTCCGGCCGTTCGGTCATCGTGACCGGTCCGGAACTGAAGCTGCACCAGTGCGGCCTGCCGAAGAAGATGGCGCTCGAACTGTTCAAGCCGTTCATCTATGCCCGCCTCGACGCCAAGGGTTATTCCTCGACCGTCAAGCAGGCCAAGAAGCTGGTTGAAAAGGAAAAGCCGGAAGTCTGGGATATCCTCGACGAGGTCATCCGCGAGCATCCGGTTCTCCTGAACCGCGCACCGACGCTGCACCGTCTGGGTATCCAGGCTTTCGAACCCATGCTGGTCGAAGGCAAGGCCATCCAGCTGCACCCGCTCGTCTGCACGGCCTTCAACGCCGACTTCGACGGTGACCAGATGGCTGTCCACGTTCCGCTTTCGCTGGAAGCCCAGCTCGAAGCGCGCGTGCTGATGATGTCGACCAACAACATCCTGCATCCGGCAAACGGCCACCCGATCATCGTTCCTTCGCAGGACATGGTTCTCGGCCTGTATTACCTGTCGATCATGAACCAGAACGAGCCGGGCGAAGGCATGGCCTTCTCGGATATCGGCGAGTTGCATCACGCGCTTGAAAACAAGGTCGTGACGCTGCATGCCAAGATCCGTGGCCGCTTCAAGACCGTGGATGCCGATGGCAAGCCGGTTTCGAAGATCCATGAGACGACCCCCGGCCGTATGCTCATCGGCGAACTTCTGCCGAAGAACGTCAACGTGCCTTTCGACGTCTGCAACCAGGAAATGACCAAGAAGAACATCTCCAAGATGATCGACACGGTCTACCGTCATTGCGGCCAGAAGGACACGGTCATCTTCTGCGACCGCATCATGCAGCTCGGCTTTGCCCATGCCTGCCGCGCCGGCATTTCGTTCGGCAAGGACGACATGGTTATTCCGGACAGCAAGGTGAAGATCGTCGGCGACACCGAAGCTCTCGTGAAGGAATACGAACAGCAGTATAACGATGGTCTCATTACCCAGGGCGAAAAGTACAACAAGGTTGTCGACGCCTGGGGCAAGGCTACCGAAAAGGTCGCCGAAGAGATGATGGCACGCATCAAGGCTGTCGAGTTCGATCCGGAAACGGGCCGCCAGAAGCCGATGAACTCCATCTACATGATGTCCCACTCGGGTGCTCGTGGTTCTCCGAACCAGATGCGTCAGCTGGGCGGCATGCGCGGCCTGATGGCGAAGCCGTCGGGTGAAATCATCGAGACGCCGATCATCTCGAACTTCAAGGAAGGCCTGACCGTTAACGAGTACTTCAACTCGACCCACGGTGCCCGTAAGGGTCTCGCAGACACCGCCCTGAAGACGGCGAACTCGGGTTACCTGACCCGTCGTCTCGTCGACGTCGCGCAGGATTGCATCGTCAACTCCAGGGATTGCGGCACCGACAAGGGCCTCACCATGACCGCCATCGTCGATGCCGGTCAGGTCGTTGCCTCGCTCGGCGCACGTATCCTCGGCCGTACGGCTCTGGACGACATCGATCATCCGGTTTCCGGCGAAAACATCGTCAAGGCCGGCACGCTGATCGACGAAGCCGACGTGGCCGCCATCGAGAAGGCCGGTATCCAGTCCGTCCGCATCCGTTCGGCTCTGACCTGCGAAGTGCAGATCGGCGTCTGCGGCGTGTGCTACGGTCGTGACCTTGCACGTGGTACGCCTGTCAACATGGGCGAAGCCGTCGGCGTCATCGCCGCACAGTCCATCGGTGAACCGGGCACGCAGCTTACCATGCGTACCTTCCACCTTGGCGGTACGGCGAACGTGGTCGACCAGTCGTTCCTCGAAGCCTCTTACGAGGGCACGATTGCGATCAAGAACCGCAACATCCTGCGCAACTCCGAAGGCGCACTCATCGCGATGGGCCGTAACATGGCCGTCACCATTCTCGATGAGCGTGGTCAGGAGCGTTCTTCGCAGCGCGTTGCCTATGGTTCGAAGATCTTCGTTGACGACGGCGACAAGGTTAAGCGCGGTCAGCGTCTTGCAGAGTGGGACCCCTACACCCGTCCGATGATGACGGAAGTGGAAGGTACCGTTCACTTCGAGGACCTCGTCGATGGTCTTTCCGTTCTGGAAGCCACCGACGAATCTACCGGCATCACCAAGCGTCAGGTTATCGACTGGCGTTCGACGCCGCGCGGTTCGGACCTCAAGCCCGCGATCGTCATCAAGGACGCTTCCGGTGCGGTTGCGAAGCTTGCCCGTGGTGGCGAAGCCCGCTTCCAGCTCTCGGTCGACGCCATCCTGTCGGTCGAGCCGGGTGCGAAGGTCTCCCAGGGTGACGTGCTTGCACGTTCGCCGCTGGAAAGCGCCAAGACGAAGGACATCACCGGCGGTCTGCCGCGCGTTGCCGAACTGTTCGAAGCCCGTCGTCCGAAGGACCACGCCATCATCGCAGAGATCGATGGTACGATCCGTCTTGGCCGCGACTACAAGAACAAGCGTCGCGTGATGATCGAGCCTGCGGAAGACGGCGTCGAGCCGGTCGAATACCTGATCCCGAAGGGCAAGCCCTTCCATCTTCAGGAAGGCGACTATATCGAAAAGGGTGAATACATCCTCGACGGTAACCCGGCACCGCACGACATTCTGGCGATCAAGGGCGTGGAGGCTCTGGCTTCCTACCTCGTGAACGAAATCCAGGAAGTCTACCGTCTGCAGGGCGTTGTGATCAACGACAAGCACATCGAGGTGATCGTTCGCCAGATGCTGCAGAAGGTTGAAATCACCGATGCGGGCGACAGCCAGTACATCGTCGGCGACAATGTCGACCGTATCGAGCTGGACGACATGAATGACCGTCTGATCGAAGAGGGCAAGAAGCCGGCTTACGGCGATCCTGTCCTGCTCGGCATCACCAAGGCTTCGCTGCAGACGCCGTCCTTCATCTCGGCCGCATCCTTCCAGGAAACCACCAAGGTTCTCACGGAAGCTGCAATCGCCGGCAAGACGGATACGCTGCAGGGCCTCAAGGAAAACGTCATCGTCGGCCGTCTCATCCCGGCCGGTACTGGCGGCACCATGACGCAGATCCGCCGCATCGCCACCTCGCGCGACGACCTCATTCTCGAGGAACGTCGCAAGGGCACCGGTGCAGGCTCTGCGAACCAGATGCTGCAGGACATGACGGACCAAGCTCCGGCCGCCGAATAAGGCAGAGAAGGGCAGGGGCTTTGCGAAGCCCCGCCAAAGTTCAGAACAAAACGCCCGGAGCAATCCGGGCGTTTTTGTTTATGTGGAACAGGGACCTGTGGCTTTTGCGGTCGGCCGGCGTCTCCAGCCACGTGCGGCGGGCTCAGCCCTGTTCGCGGATGTTATAACGGGTGAGGACGGAAAGCCGGCGAACGAGATCGGTCTGGCCGGTGCTGCCGGTCTTCGCATAGATCGACTTGGCGTTGCTGCGCACCGTTTCGTGGGAAATCTGCAATTGCTTCGCCACGGCGGGAAGCGAAAGCCCCTTCATGATTTCCAGCGCCACACGGGCCTCGCCCCTGGTGAGGTCGTAAAGCCCCTTTAGCAGTGAGGTCGCGTCGGCGACGGTGCCCATGGGTTGCGATATCAGCACGATGGCGCAGCCTTTCGGGGACAGATCCAGTGCGTTCCTGCGCAACGGTATGACGTGGAGGATGCAGGACCGATCTTCGCCGGTCGGCAGCGGGAACGAGCCGATATTATGCCCGGCAAGCGCCTTATAGAGCAGCCGGTTCACTCTTTCGTCGGCAATCACGATCCTGTCGTGGGCGCGGGGGGAAATACATTTCCTGAGGGAGAGAAACATGTCGTTTGCAGAAAGCACACGTCCGCTCGCCTGAAGCACCGCCGCCGGCGCCCCGATGGCGTTCAGTCCAAGCGTCATGGCATCGGCTTTCTGCCGCTGCAGCCGGGTTGCCAGCGTGAGGCTGCGGGCAATATGCGGTCTCAGCCGGTCGAGCGCCGCCATGGTTTCAGGCCCGATGATGCCGCTATCGAGCTTGCGTTCGAAAAGCACCGTCATTGCCGGATGGTCGGGCGGGGCAACCTGGGTGGCCGCGCCATATCCCAGTCCGCGGGGTATGAGGAAATCGCGCACGATCGGCAGGCCGGCCCATTCATCATGGGTGAAGACATCGAAATCCTGTACGAAGGAAAATTGCCCCTCACGGATTGCGCGGGTGAGGCGGTCGTTTCGGCGGTTCCAGCCGCCATCCATGAAGGCCTGCATCAGCTCCTGGAAATTGGGCGTGTAAAGCCAGGCTTCTTCTTCACCCTTGCCCCAGGTAAGGGCGCCACCCCAGAAATCCAGCCGGTGGCCGATGGCGGCAATGACCTGTGCCCAACGATCGGGGAAAAGCGCTGCCTCATAAATGTCATCGATAATGTCTGCCGACAATATAGTATTCAACCCGTCACTGGAATCTTGTGTCGGGGCTATTTAAACCTCATATTCCGGTATTGTTCAACGTATAATCAAATAATACTATTGTACTCAAAGTATATAATCTATGAGTGACTTAATATATTGACCAATTTGCCAAAGGGATCGCGCAGAAACAGCCGGCGCACGCCCCAGGCTTCGGTAACCGGGCCATAGTCGATCGGCAAGCCCGCTTTCAGGATTCTTTCGTGGATCTCCTCGAAATTATCGACCTCGATGGAAAGGTCCGGCACTGCCGTGCCGGAGCCGCCTTCGCTTGCGAAGCTGACCTGCGCCCTGGCTTCGAGCGGACTGGCATAGGTCAGGATCCAGCCGTGGTCCATGGCGACGGTCATGCCGAGAATATCGCCATAGAACGCCTGAGCCCGCGCGGGTTCCGGCGTTGCGATGTTGGCGACGACACGTCTTACCGCCACGGACCTGCGCCTCAAGCGAAGCGGATGATGGCGACTTCGCCTTCGAGCGCGCCCTGATAGGCGGAGGCGTGCGGCTCTTCATCCGGCACGTCGGTCAGCATGCCGATCTGGTCGAGATCGGCTTCGATGAAACCTTCCTCGGAAAGCGCGTTCAGCGTTTCGCGCACGGCGGTATCGTCATCCGGCGCGCGCAGGATGACGTGGATGTCGATGCCCTCGGAATTGTCGGTCTCATAGGCCTTGCCGATGACGATGAAGACCATCGGCTCGTCGCGTCCGTTGTCGTTGTCGGGGAGGGTGCTCATGACGCGGTTCCTTGATCTGTCGTTGCTGTGATGCGGGCCGAGGGAATCGGTCCCGCCCATGGCGGAGCCGCTCCGGCCCGCCATGGGGAATCAATAGACGGATTTTATGAAAAGCCAAAGCGTGGAGGTCAAAATCGCTGCCTTCTGTGCCGACTTATGTTAAAGCGGGTTGGAAATGGCCCGGACGTGGGCTTTGCGGCCATGGGTGGCGGCGCAAAATGTGGATTCACCCTTGACGAAAGCTGGCTAAAACAGTAGTACGCCCGCCATCGGAGCCTCTGTGGGTGCTGGCCGTTCGGTAACCTTTTTCCCGAACATCATCTCAAACGGGTCTCCATTGCACGTAGAAGACACGAATGTTGCACGCAAGACGCCTCATCCGGTGTCCTCTGCTCTTGGTGGTCCATCCGTGAAAACGGATCGGGCCACGTTTTGCGCATGAGGATATATGCGTGCATCGTCGCCGGCAACGGCATAGCCGCCACCCGTGAGGGTGGCTAAAGTAGTTTTTGCAAGGGATGGTTATATGCCTACCGTAAACCAGCTGATCCGCAAGCCTCGCCAGGCACAGGTAAAGCGCAACAAGGTTCCTGCTCTTCAGGAAAACCCGCAGAAGCGTGGTGTTTGCACCCGCGTTTACACGACGACCCCGAAGAAGCCGAACTCGGCTCTGCGTAAGGTTGCCAAGATCCGCCTCACCAACGGCTTCGAAGTCATCGGCTACATTCCGGGCGAAGGTCACAACCTTCAGGAACACTCCGTGGTCATGATCCGCGGCGGCCGCGTAAAGGACTTGCCGGGCGTGCGTTACCACATCATCCGCGGTGTTCTCGATACCCAGGGCGTCAAGAACCGCAAGCAGCGCCGCTCCAAGTACGGTGCGAAGCGTCCGAAGTAATTCGGGTTTAAACAAATTCCGGCGCTGCGCGAGGTTCTCCGCGTGGTTTAGCGTCAATAACATTGAGAGACAAAGAATATGTCCCGTCGCCATAGTGCAGAAAAGCGTGAGATCAACCCGGACCCGAAGTTCGGCGATCTGGTCGTCACCAAGTTCATGAACGCCATCATGCTTCACGGCAAGAAGTCGGTCGCAGAAAGCATCGTTTACGGCGCGTTCGACGTCGTTCAGGGCAAGACGAAGCAGGAGCCGCTCGGCGTGTTCCACTCCGCCCTCGACAACGTTGCTCCGCACGTTGAAGTGCGTTCGCGCCGCGTTGGTGGTGCCACGTATCAGGTTCCCGTCGACGTTCGCCCCGAGCGCCGTCAGGCCCTCGCTATCCGCTGGCTGATCACGGCTGCCCGCAAGCGCAACGAAACGACCATGGTCGATCGCCTTTCCGGCGAACTCATGGACGCTGCGAACAACCGCGGTTCCGCTGTCAAGAAGCGCGAAGACACGCACAAGATGGCCGACGCCAACCGCGCATTCTCGCATTACCGCTGGTAATCTTAACCGGTCGCATATCGAAAGGCAGTCCATTATGGCTCGCGAATATAAAATCGAAGACTACCGCAATTTCGGTATCATGGCGCATATCGACGCCGGCAAGACGACGACCACCGAGCGTATCCTTTATTACACCGGTAAGTCGCACAAGATCGGCGAAGTTCACGATGGCGCTGCCACGATGGACTGGATGGAGCAGGAGCAGGAGCGTGGTATCACCATCACCTCCGCTGCCACCACGACCTTCTGGAAGGGTCGCGACGGCAAGATGCGCCGCTTCAACATCATCGACACCCCCGGCCACGTCGACTTCACCATTGAAGTCGAGCGTTCGCTGCGCGTTCTCGACGGCGCCATCGCGCTGCTCGACGCCAACGCCGGTGTTGAGCCGCAGACGGAAACCGTCTGGCGCCAGGCCGAGAAGTATCATGTTCCGCGCATGATCTTCTGCAACAAGATGGACAAGACCGGTGCTGATTTCTACCGCTCGGTGGAAATGATCAAGACCCGTCTCGGCGCCATCGCCGTTGTCATGCAGCTGCCGATCGGCGCTGAGACCGAGTTCAAGGGCGTTATCGACCTGATCGAGATGAACGCACTCATCTGGCGCGACGAATCGCTCGGCGCTCAGTGGGACGTCGTCGAAATCC
Source organism: Agrobacterium leguminum (assembly GCF_005144435.2). Taxonomy (NCBI): domain Bacteria; kingdom Pseudomonadati; phylum Pseudomonadota; class Alphaproteobacteria; order Hyphomicrobiales; family Rhizobiaceae; genus Agrobacterium; species Agrobacterium leguminum. The sequence continues at coordinate 1,623,798 of NZ_CP120211.1, read as the reverse complement.
CGGAAGACATGAAGGCCAAGGCTGACGAATATCGCGAAAAGCTGATCGAGACCGTTGTCGAGATCGACGAAGAAGCGATGGAAGACTACCTGAACGGCATCATGCCCGACAACGACAAGATCCGTGCGCTCGTTCGCCGCGGCACCATCGACGTGAAGTTCCACCCGATGTTCTGCGGTACCGCGTTCAAGAACAAGGGCGTTCAGCCGCTTCTCGACGCTGTTGTCGACTACCTGCCTTCTCCGCTGGACATTCCCGCGATCAAGGGTATCGACTTCAAGACCGAAGCCGAAATCGAGCGTCATGCCGACGACAGCGAGCCGCTTTCCATGCTCGCGTTCAAGATCATGAACGACCCCTTCGTCGGTTCGCTGACCTTCGCACGTATCTACTCGGGCAAGCTCGAAAAGGGTACGTCTGTCATCAACACGGTCAAGGACAAGCGCGAGCGCGTCGGCCGTATGCTGCAGATGCACTCCAACAGCCGTGAAGACATCGAAGAAGCCTTTGCCGGCGACATCGTTGCTCTGGCTGGCCTCAAGGAAACCACCACTGGCGATACGCTCTGCGATCCGCTGAAGCCGGTTATCCTCGAGCGCATGGAATTCCCCGAGCCGGTCATCCAGATCGCGATCGAGCCGAAGACCAAGGGCGACCAGGAAAAGATGGGCCTCGCGCTCAACCGTCTGGCTGCTGAAGATCCTTCGTTCCGCGTCAAGACGGATGAAGAATCCGGTCAGACGATCATCGCGGGCATGGGCGAACTTCACCTCGACATTCTCGTTGACCGCATGCGTCGCGAGTTCAAGGTTGAAGCAACCGTCGGCGCTCCGCAGGTTGCCTACCGCGAAACCATCACGCGTCAGCACGAAGAAGACTACACGCACAAGAAGCAGTCCGGTGGTACCGGTCAGTTCGCTCGCGTGAAGATCATCTTCGAACCGAACCCCGAAGGCGAAGACTTCAAGTTCGAGTCGAAGATCGTCGGCGGTGCTGTTCCGAAGGAATACATCCCGGGCGTTCAGAAGGGTATCGAAAGCGTTCTGTCTTCCGGTCCGCTGGCTGGCTTCCCGATGCTCGGCGTCAAGGCGACGCTGGTCGACGGTGCATTCCACGATGTTGACTCGTCGGTTCTCGCCTTCGAAATCGCATCGCGTGCCTGCTTCCGTGAAGCAGCGAAGAAGGCTGGCGCACAGCTTCTCGAGCCGATGATGAAGGTCGAAGTCGTAACGCCGGAAGACTATGTCGGTGACGTTATCGGCGACCTGAACTCCCGTCGTGGTCAGATCCAGGGCCAGGAAAGCCGTGGTATCGCCGTCGTCATCAACGCGCATGTTCCGCTCGCGAACATGTTCAAGTACGTCGACAACCTGCGCTCCATGTCGCAGGGCCGTGCACAGTACTCGATGACGTTCGACCACTATTCGCCGGTTCCGTCGAACGTGGCGCAGGAAATCCAGGCTAAGTACTCCGGTCAGAAGTGATCGGGGTACGCCCCACCGAATTTTGAAGATTATTCCCGTCAAGGGACAAGAATGGAGAGCCACTAATGGCAAAGAGCAAGTTTGAGCGCAATAAGCCGCACGTCAACATTGGCACGATCGGTCACGTTGACCATGGCAAGACGTCGCTGACGGCAGCGATCACGAAGTTCTTCGGCGAATTCAAGGCGTATGACCAGATCGACGCCGCGCCTGAAGAAAAGGCCCGTGGTATCACGATTTCGACGGCGCACGTTGAATACGAAACGCCTGCCCGTCACTACGCGCACGTCGACTGCCCCGGCCACGCCGACTACGTGAAGAACATGATCACCGGTGCTGCCCAGATGGACGGCGCGATCCTGGTTTGCTCGGCTGCCGACGGCCCGATGCCGCAGACCCGCGAGCACATCCTGCTTGCCCGTCAGGTTGGCGTTCCGGCGATCGTCGTGTTCCTCAACAAGGTCGACCAGGTTGACGACGCCGAGCTTCTCGAGCTCGTCGAGCTTGAAGTTCGCGAACTTCTGTCGTCCTACGATTTCCCGGGCGACGATATCCCGATCATCAAGGGTTCGGCCCTTGCTGCTCTTGAAGACAGCGACAAGAAGATCGGTGAAGACGCGATCCGCGAGCTGATGGCTGCGGTTGACGCCTACATCCCGACGCCTGAGCGTCCGATCGACCAGCCGTTCCTGATGCCGATCGAAGACGTGTTCTCGATCTCTGGCCGTGGTACGGTTGTGACGGGTCGCGTTGAGCGCGGTATCGTCAAGGTTGGCGAAGAAGTCGAAATCGTCGGCATCCGTCCGACCTCGAAGACGACGGTTACCGGCGTTGAAATGTTCCGCAAGCTGCTCGACCAGGGCCAGGCCGGCGACAACATCGGCGCACTGGTTCGCGGTGTTAACCGTGACGGCGTCGAGCGTGGTCAGATCCTGTGCAAGCCGGGTTCGGTTAAGCCGCACAAGAAGTTCAAGGCCGAAGCCTACATCCTGACGAAGGAAGAAGGCGGCCGTCATACGCCGTTCTTCACGAACTACCGTCCGCAGTTCTACTTCCGCACGACGGACGTAACGGGCATCGTTACGCTTCCGGAAGGCACGGAAATGGTTATGCCTGGCGACAACGTGACCGTTGACGTCGAGCTGATCGTTCCGATCGCGATGGAAGAAAAGCTGCGCTTCGCTATCCGCGAAGGCGGCCGTACCGTCGGCGCAGGCATCGTCGCTTCGATCGTCGAGTAATTTCGACCTTTGAAATTCTGACTGGCGGCGGTGTGAACAACACCGCCGCCGGACTTTTGGTAAAAAGCCTGGCGGCGTTGCATTTTTAGTGCTTGAAAAATTCGGTGAAAGCGCGTAAACGCGCACTCACACTCACCGCTGGATTCGCAAGCGATTGCGAAACGCGGTGTTTTAGCAATACAGACAACTGAAATGATTGGGATGCGACAGCGCATTTCTCTCGATTTTTGAAAATCTGCGGCGCCACGATCAATAGAAGTTCATGTGTTTCCGCGTGCGGAAACGAATAACAAAGAACAAGGACAAGACGAATGAACGGCCAGAATATCCGTATCCGCCTCAAGGCGTTCGATCACCGGATCCTCGATGCCTCTACCCGTGAAATCGTGTCGACCGCAAAGCGCACCGGCGCCAGCGTTCGCGGCCCGGTTCCGCTCCCCACCCGCATCGAAAAGTTTACCGTCAACCGCTCTCCTCACGTTGATAAGAAGAGCCGTGAACAGTTCGAAATGCGGACGCACAAGCGTCTTCTCGATATCGTTGACCCCACCCCGCAGACTGTCGATGCTCTGATGAAGCTCGACCTCGCTGCTGGCGTTGACGTGGAAATCAAGCTCTAAGACCCGGCCCGATCCATCCAAGGTGAGGGCTGAAATAACAAGGAAGGTACGTGGAGTAATCCAACGACTTCCAAACCGGAGACCGGAAACATCGTGAGATGTCGAAGGGCACTCCTTAACAAAGGCCAGAGAGGGTTTTCCCTTCAAGGCTCGCAAGAGGATGAACCAATGCGTTCAGGTGTGATTGCACAGAAAGTGGGTATGACACGCGTCTATAACGACGCAGGTGAACATATCCCCGTAACAGTATTGCGACTGGATAACGTACAAGTCGTTGCCCAGCGCACGGAAGACAAGAATGGCTATACCGCAGTTCAGCTCGGTGCCGGCCAGTCCAAGGTCAAGAACACGACGAAGGCGCTTCGCGGTCATTTTGCCGCTGCCAATGTCGAACCGAAAGCCAAGCTCGTCGAGTTCCGGGTTTCCCCCGAGAACCTGATCGACATCGGTGCAACACTGACCGCAAATCATTTTCAGTCCGGCCAGCTGGTCGACGTCACTGGAACCACGATCGGTAAAGGTTTTGCCGGTGCTATGAAGCGTCACAACTTCGGTGGTGGCCGCGCTTCGCACGGTAACTCCGTATCGCACCGTGCACACGGTTCGACCGGTAACAACCAGGATCCGGGCCGCGTCTGGAAGGGCAAGCGCATGGCTGGTCATATGGGCCAGACGCGCGTTACGACCCAGAACCTCGAAGTCGTTTCGACCGATGAAGACCGTGGCCTCATCCTCGTGAAGGGTGCAGTTCCCGGCTCGAAGGGTTCCTGGATCATCGTCCGCGACGCCGTCAAGTCGGCTGCGAAGTAAGGGAGCCTTATCATGGAATTGAACGTCAAGACCCTCGAGGGAAAAGACGCCGGCAAGGTTTCTCTGTCGGATGAGATCTTCGGCCTCGACCCCCGCCAGGACATCCTGGCCCGCATGGTTCGCTGGCAGCTTGCAAAGAAGCAGCAGGGAACCCACAAGTCCAAGAACCGGTCGGAAGTTTCCCGCACCGGCGCGAAGATGTACAAGCAGAAGGGTACGGGCCGCGCTCGTCACCATTCGGCTCGCGCACCGCAGTTCCGCGGCGGCGGCAAGGCCCACGGCCCGGTCGTTCGCAGCCATGCACACGACCTTCCGAAGAAGGTTCGCGCGCTCGCTCTGCGTCACGCCCTGTCTGCAAAGCTGAAGGCTGAAGAACTGATCATCGTCGATCAGCTCGTCGCGTCCGAAGCAAAGACCAAGGCTCTGCTGGGCAGCTTCGCTTCGCTTGGCCTGACCAACGCTCTCGTTATCGGCGGCACTGAGCTTGATGGCAACTTCAAGCTCGCTGCTCAGAACATCCCGAACGTGGACGTTCTGCCGGTTCAGGGCATCAATGTTTACGACATCCTGCGCCGTGGCAAGCTGGTGCTTTCCAAGGCTGCTGTAGAGGCTCTGGAGGAGCGGTTCAAATGACGGATCTTCGCCACTACGATGTGATCGTATCTCCTTCGATCACGGAAAAGTCGACGCTGGTATCCGAACAGAACCAGGTCGTATTCAACGTCGCCAAGAACGCTTCCAAGCCTGAAATCAAGGCTGCCGTGGAAGCTCTCTTCGGCGTCAAAGTCACGGCTGTGAACACGCTTATCCGCAAGGGTAAGACCCGTCGTTTCCGTGGATTCGCGGGTAAGCTGAAGGACGTCAAGAAAGCCGTCGTCACGCTCGCCGAAGGTCAATCCATCGACGTGTCCACCGGACTCTAAAGGTTAGGCCCAAGCGGGCAAAGACCCAAAAGGGAACAAGAAAATGGCATTGAAAAGTTTCAATCCGACCACGCCGAGCCAGCGCCAGCTGGTTATCGTGGACCGCGCTTCGCTCTACAAGGGCAAGCCGGTAAAGGCTCTCACCCAGGGCCTCAGCTCCAAGGGTGGCCGTAACAACCAGGGCCGGATCACCGTCCGTTTCCAGGGTGGCGGTCACAAGCGGACCTACCGTCTGGTTGACTTCAAGCGTCGCAAGTTCGACGTAGAAGGCACCGTTGAGCGTCTGGAATACGACCCCAACCGCACCGCGTTCATCGCGCTGGTTACGTATACCGACGGCGAACAGGCTTACATTCTCGCGCCACAGCGTCTCGCTGCCGGTGACAAGGTGATCGCCTCCGACAAGGCAGTGGACGTGAAGCCCGGCAACACCATGCCGCTTCAGTACATTCCGGTCGGTTCGATCATCCACAACGTCGAGATGAAGCCGGGCAAGGGCGGTCAGATCGCTCGCTCCGCCGGTACGTATGTCCAGCTCGTCGGCCGCGATGCCGGCATGGCCATCCTGCGCCTCAACTCGGGCGAACAGCGTCTGGTGCACGGCTCCTGCCTCGCATCGATCGGTGCTGTTTCGAACTCGGACCACGCCAACATCAACGACGGCAAGGCCGGTCGTTCCCGTTGGCGCGGCAAGCGTCCGCACGTTCGCGGCGTCGTCATGAACCCGGTCGACCACCCGCACGGTGGTGGTGAAGGTCGCACGTCGGGTGGTCGCCACCCGGTTACTCCGTGGGGCAAGCCCACGAAGGGCAAGCGCACCCGTTCGAACAAGTCGACCGACAAGTTCATCATGCGCTCGCGCCATCAGCGTAAGAAGTAAGAGAGGTAGTCACTAATGGCTCGTTCAGTATGGAAAGGTCCGTTTGTTGACGGCTATCTTCTCACCAAGGCTGAGAAGGTGCGCGAGAGCGGACGTAACGAAGTAATCAAGATCTGGAGCCGTCGCTCCACGATCCTGCCGCAGTTCGTTGGTCTGACCTTCGGCGTCTACAACGGCAGCAAGCATGTGCCCGTCTCCGTCAACGAAGACATGGTCGGACACAAGTTCGGTGAATTCTCTCCGACCCGTACCTATTACGGTCACGGCGCGGACAAGAAGGCAAAGAGGAAGTAATCATGGCGAAGGCTAAGACCGAACGCCGGCTGAAGGACAACGAGGCTCAGGCCGTTGCCCGTACGCTCCGCGTCAGCCCCCAGAAACTGAACCTGGTTGCCGCTCTTATCCGTGGCAAGAAGGTTGATCGCGCTCTCGCCGAGCTCGAATTCTCCCGCAAGCGCATTGCAGGCACCGTCAAGAAGACGCTGGAATCTGCAATTGCCAATGCGGAAAACAACCACGACCTCGACGTCGACGCTCTCGTCGTCGCCGAGGCCTATGTTGGCAAGTCCATCACCATGAAGCGTTTCCACGCTCGTGGCCGTGGTCGTGCTTCCCGCATCGAAAAGCCGTTCGCTCACCTCACGATCGTTGTTCGTGAAGTCGAGGAAAAAGGGGAGGCCGCATAATGGGTCAGAAAATCAATCCGATCGGCTTCCGCCTCGGCATCAACCGTACCTGGGATAGCCGCTGGTACGCTGACACCGCAGAATACGGCAAGCTGCTGCATGAAGACCTGAAGATCCGGGCTTACCTGATCAAGGAACTCAAGCAGGCCGGTATCGCCAAGGTCGTCATCGAGCGTCCGCACAAGAAGTGCCGCGTCACGATTCACTCGGCTCGTCCGGGTCTGATCATCGGCAAGAAGGGTGCGGACATCGAGAAGCTTCGCAAGAAGCTTTCCGAAATGACCAACTCCGAAACGCACCTCAACATCGTTGAAGTGCGCAAGCCGGAAATCGATGCGACGCTGGTTGCCCAGTCGATCGCTCAGCAGCTCGAGCGCCGCGTGGCTTTCCGCCGTGCGATGAAGCGTGCTGTTCAGTCCGCAATGCGTCTTGGCGCCGAAGGCATCAAGATCACCTGCGGCGGCCGTCTCGGCGGTGCAGAAATCGCTCGTACCGAATGGTACCGCGAAGGTCGCGTTCCGCTCCACACGCTGCGTGCGGACATCGACTACGGCACGGCTGAAGCTGAAACCGCATTCGGCATCTGCGGCATCAAGGTCTGGATCTTCAAGGGCGAAATCCTTGAGCACGATCCGATGGCTTCTGAGCGTCGCGGTCTCGAAGGCGACGCACAGGGCCCTGCAAGCCGTGAGCGTGGCGATCGTCCCGATCGTCGTCGCGAAAACGCTTGATTGACGCTGGCGAAAGATAAGCTCGGAGAAGTAAGAAAATGTTGCAGCCAAAGCGTACTAAGTACCGTAAGCAGTTCAAGGGACGCATCAAGGGCGTCGCCAAGGGCGGCTTTGACCTGGCATTCGGTGAATTCGGCTTGAAGTCGCAGGAACCGAACCGCGTGAATGCACGCGAGATCGAAGCGGCCCGCCGCGCGATCACGCGTTACATGAAGCGCGCAGGTCGCGTGTGGATCCGCGTATTCCCCGACGTTCCGGTAACGGCAAAGCCGACCGAAGTTCGTATGGGTAAGGGCAAGGGTTCGGTCGATTACTGGGCATGCAAGGTCAAGCCCGGTCGTATGATGTTCGAGATCGACGGTGTGTCCGAGGAGATCGCCCGTGAGGCGCTTCGTCTCGGCGCTGCCAAGCTCTCGGTCAAGACGCGCTTCGTACAGCGCATCGCAGAGTAAGGAGCAAGGCACATGAAAGCCGATGAAGTTCGCGGCCTCAGCGCCGACCAGCTCAAGGACAAGCTCGCCGATCTGAAGAAGGAGCAGTTCAACCTGCGCTTCCAGAAGGCAACTGGTCAGCTGGAGAAGTCCTCGCGCATCAACGAAGTCCGCAAGGATATCGCCCGCGTTAAAACCATTGCCCGCCAGAAGGCGGCAGAAGCCAAGGCCTAAGGAAGAATAATATGCCGAAACGCATTCTGCAGGGCGTCGTAGTGTCCGACAAGAACGAGAAGACTGTCGTAGTCCGGGTTGAGCGCCGATTCGCTCACCCGCTGCTTCAGAAGACCGTTCGTCGTTCGAAGAAGTACAAGGCACACGACGAAAACAATCAGTATAAGGTCGGCGATGTCGTTTCCATCGAGGAATGCGCACCGATCTCCAAGGACAAGCGCTGGACGGTCGTTTCCGCCCAGGCTTAATTTCATCAGAATCGCGCCAGGTGTCTTGCACTTGGCGCGAATTCCTGTATGAAGCACCGCAAGGACGCTCGTGAATCGAGCGTCTTTTGCTTTGATGCGCACGGAAGGTCCTTCGGGAAACCACCCTGTCACGACATTTCCGCGCAAAAAAAGAGATATTCATAAGCTGGGGCAGGGGGCTTACTCGGGAGAGTTTGCCCAACCGTTCCGGTAACAACAAGAAGGCGACCTGACATGATTCAGATGCAAACAAACCTCGACGTGGCGGATAATTCCGGCGCACGTCGTGTCATGTGCATCAAGGTGCTGGGCGGCTCGAAGCGCAAATATGCTTCTGTTGGCGACATTATTGTCGTTTCCATCAAGGAAGCTATTCCGCGCGGCCGCGTCAAGAAGGGCGACGTGATGAAGGCGGTTGTCGTGCGCACCGCCAAGGACATCCGCCGCGCTGACGGCAGCGTCATCCGTTTCGATAACAACGCAGCCGTTCTTATCGACAACAAGAAAGAGCCCATCGGCACCCGTATCTTCGGACCGGTTCCGCGCGAACTTCGCGCCAAGAACCACATGAAGATCATCTCGCTGGCTCCGGAAGTACTGTAAGGAGCGAATGCGATGCAGAAGATTCGTAAAGGCGACAAGGTTGTCGTATTGACCGGTAAGGACAAGGGTCGTACCGGCGAAGTAATCCAGGTTTTGCCGAAGGAAGATCGGGCCGTTGTGCGTGGCGTTAACATGGTGAAGCGTCACCAGCGCCAGACCCAGGCCCAGGAAGCCGGCATCATCAACAAGGAAGCATCCTTGCACATCTCCAACATCGCCATCGTCGACAAGGATGGCAAGCCGACCCGCGTTGGCTTCTCGGTTGTGGATGGCAAGAAGGTCCGCGTGGCCAAGCGTTCGGGAGAAGTGATCGATGGCTGATAAGTACGAGCCGCGTCTCAAGACGGAATACGTTTCCCGTATCCGTGGCGCCATGCAGGAGAAGTTCTCCTACGCCAACGTGATGATGATCCCGAAGCTTGAAAAGATCGTGATCAACATGGGTGTTGGCGAGGCGACTGCCGACTCCAAGAAGCCCACCATCGCTGCCGGTGACCTGGCTGCGATCGCCGGCCAGAAGCCGGTCGTTACCCGCGCTCGCAACTCGATCGCAGGTTTCAAGGTTCGCGAAGGCATGCCGATCGGTGCGAAGGTTACCCTTCGTGGCGCCCGCATGTACGAATTCCTTGATCGTCTGGTCAACATCGCGCTTCCGCGCGTTCGCGACTTCCGGGGCCTGAACCCGAAGAGCTTTGACGGCCGTGGCAACTTCGCCATGGGCATCAAGGAACACATTGTGTTCCCTGAGATCAACTACGATAAGGTTGATCAGATGTGGGGCATGGACATCATCGTTTGCACGACGGCGACGTCGGACGACGAAGCTCGGGCTCTGCTGACAGAGTTCAACTTCCCGTTCCGTCACTAACCGTAACGACGAGCGTAGAAAAGGAACTCCGATATGGCGAAAACAAGCGCAGTTGAAAAGAACAAGCGCCGCCGCAAGTCGGTCGCCCAGCAGGCCGCCAAGCGCGCCGCACTGAAGGCGATCGTGATGAACCAGTCCCTTCCAATCGAAGACCGGTTCAAGGCCACTCTGAAGCTCGCTTCGCTGCCGCGTGACGGCTCGAAGACGCGTATCCGCAACCGCTGCGAAGTAACGGGCCGTCCGCGCGCGTTCTATCGCAAGCTCAAGATGTCGCGTATCGCGCTTCGTGAGCTGGGCAATTCCGGCAAGGTGCCGGGCATTGTCAAGTCGAGCTGGTAAGGAGACGGGCACATGACCATGACTGATCCTTTGGGTGATATGCTCACCCGCATCCGCAATGGTGCTGCTCGCCGCAAGTCTTCGGTAAGCACGCCGGCTTCCAGCCTCCGCGCACGCGTTCTCGACGTGCTGCAGGCTGAAGGCTACATTCGCGGTTATTCCAAGGTCGATTTCGAAAACGGTAAGTCCGAATTCACGATCGAGCTGAAGTACTACGAAGGCGCGTCCGTGATCCGTGAGATCGGCCGCGTTTCCAAGCCGGGCCGCCGGGTTTATGTCTCGGTAAAGTCCATTCCGCAGGTCGCGAACGGCCTCGGCATCACCATCCTTTCGACCCCGAAGGGCGTGATGGCCGATCACCAGGCTCGCGAACAGAACGTTGGTGGCGAGGTTCTTTGCTCGGTCTTCTAAGACCCGAGCAAGGATCTCCATAACGAACAGACAGGATTGAATAATGTCTCGTATCGGTAAAAAGCCCGTTCCGGTTCCAGCAGGTGTGACGGCCAATGTCGACGGCCAGAAGGTTACTGCTAAGGGCCCGAAGGGTGAACTGTTTTTCGTCGCAAACGACGACATTCAGCTGAAGCTCGAAGATAATGGCGTTTCCGTAACGCCGGCTAACGGCACCAAGGAAGCTCGTTCGAAGTGGGGCATGTCCCGCACGATGATCGAGAACATCTTCAAGGGTGTTAAGGACGGCTATGAGCGCAAGCTCGAAATCAACGGCGTCGGTTACCGTGCCGCCATGCAGGGCAAGAACCTGCAGCTGGCTCTCGGCTTCTCCCACGATGTTGTTTACGAGCCGCCGGTCGGCATCACCATTGCCGTTCCGAAGCCGACGGAAATCATCGTTTCCGGCATCAACAAGCAGCAGGTTGGCCAGGTAGCCGCGGAAATCCGCGAATACCGCGGTCCCGAGCCCTACAAGGGCAAGGGCGTGAAGTACGCTGAAGAGCGTATTGTCCGCAAAGAAGGCAAGAAGAAGTAAGGATCACGCGAAATGGCTAGCAGGAAAGAAGCACTTGCACGTCGCGCGAGCCGTGTGCGCCGCCAGATCAAGGCGGTTGCCAACGGCCGCCCGCGCCTGTCGGTTCATCGCTCGTCGAAGAACATCTACGCCCAGATCATCGATGACGTTGCTGGCAAGACGCTTGCGTCTGCCTCCACGCTCGAAGCCGATCTGCGCGGCTCGCTCAAGACCGGCGCCGACGTTGCAGCAGCAACTGTCGTAGGCAAGCTGGTTGCCGAGCGTGGCGTCAAGGCTGGCGTCAAGGATGTCGTATTCGACCGTGGCGCGTTCATCTACCACGGCCGCATCAAGGCTCTGGCAGACGCTGCCCGCGAAGGCGGCCTGAACTTCTGATTTTTTTCCGCCCGGACAACGATCCGGGCGGAATTTCACCGGACCATGCGGATCTCTTCATCGGGACCGCTGGTCTTTTCGTTTGCCGTTCCACCCGCAAAAGAAAAAGGACAAGGACAATGGCACAGGATAAAAGAGGTTCCCGCGAAGAGCGTCAGAACCGCGAAGAGCGCGATAGCGAATTCGTCGACAAGCTGGTCGCGATCAACCGCGTTGCAAAGGTTGTTAAGGGTGGCCGTCGCTTCGGCTTCGCCGCTCTCGTCGTCGTTGGCGACCAGAAGGGCCGCGTTGGCTTCGGTCACGGCAAGGCTCGTGAAGTTCCGGAAGCGATCCGCAAGGCAACCGAAAGCGCAAAGCGCGATCTGATCTTCGTTCCGCTGCGCGATGGCCGCACGCTGCACCACGACGTCAATGGCCGTCACGGCGCAGGCAAGGTTCTGCTGCGTTCGGCCAAGGCCGGTACCGGTATCATCGCCGGTGGTCCGATGCGCGCCGTTTTCGAAACGCTCGGCGTTCATGACGTTGTTGCCAAGTCGACCGGTTCTTCGAACCCGTACAACATGGTTCGCGCTACGTTCGACGCTCTGAAGCATCAGGTTCATCCGAAGGACATCGCTGCACAGCGCGGTCTGAAGTATGCGACCCTTCAGGCTCGTCGTGCCGCTTCCGGCAACGCTTCTGAAGAATAAGGAGCTGGATCATGGCCAAGAAGACTACTGAAGCCAAGAAGACTGTTACGGTCGAACAGATCGGCAGCCCCATTCGCCGCCCGGCAATCCAGCGCCAGACGCTGATCGGCCTGGGTCTCAACAAGATGCATCGTCAGCGCACCCTGGAAGACACTCCGGCGGTTCGCGGCATGATCCGTGCGGTCCAGCATCTCGTTCGCGTCGTTGACGAGAAGTGAGACGGAGTAACCTATCATGAAACTCAATGAAATCAGAGACAACGAAGGCGCCTCCAAGGACCGTATCCGCGTAGGTCGCGGTATCGGTTCCGGCAAGGGCAAGACCGGTGGTCGCGGTGTGAAGGGCCAGAAGGCTCGTTCGGGCGTCGCCATCAACGGTTTCGAAGGCGGTCAGATGCCCATCTACCGTCGTCTGCCGAAGCGCGGTTTCAACAACATCTTCGCTTCCGAATATGTTGTCGTATCGCTCGGCCGCATTCAGACCGCCATCGACGCCAAGAAGCTTGACGCTTCCGCAACGATCGATGCCGCTGCTCTCAAGGCTGCCGGCGTTATCCGCCGCGCCAAGGACGGCGTACGCATTCTCGCCGACGGCGAGCTGAAGGCCAAGGTCGCTTTCGAAGTTGCCGGCGCTTCCAAGCCCGCAATCGAAAAGATCGAAAAGGCTGGCGGTTCGATCAAGCTTCTCGCAGTTGCAGCAGAAGCCGCCGAGTAATATATAGACTTCAGACGCCCGGGGCTCGTCGCTCCGGGCGTTTGCGCTCCCTGGCCTATGGTGCTTTCGATCTAAATCGATTTATAGAGCATCAGGGCAATCTCTTCGCGGTGTGCTTCCACGGCCCCGCTTGCGGCAGAAAGTGCTGCAGGGAGAGCCTCACAGTTCTTGAACTTCCGTAGGGGAGGGGATAGGACATAAAAAACAGGGTGAGGCATGATGGCGGCTCAGAGCCGCGTTTGTCCGAAGCCCGGTTTTGACCAGTATCTTTTAGACCTTTCCGCATCGGCCGGTTGCGCTGGCTGGCAAGGGTCATTCGGAGAAATTTATGGCTTCAGCAGCGGAACAACTGGCTTCGAACCTGAATTTTTCGACCTTCGCTAAGGCGGAGGATCTGAAAAAGCGTCTCTGGTTTACTCTTGCCGCACTTCTCGTCTACCGTCTCGGCACCCACATTCCGCTTCCGGGCCTGAACCCCGAAGCCTATGCGCAGGCCTTCCGTGGCCAGGCCAACGGTATTCTCGGTCTTTTCAACATGTTTGCGGGTGGCGCCGTCGAGCGCATGGCGATCTTCGCGCTCGGCATCATGCCTTACATCTCCGCTTCGATCATCGTGCAGCTCATGACCTCGGTCGTGCCCTCGCTCGAAGCGTTGAAGAAGGAAGGCGAAGCCGGCCGCAAGATCATCAACCAGTATACGCGCTACGGTACGGTGCTGCTCGGCACGCTGCAGGCCTATGGCATTGCGGTCGGCCTCGAAAGCGGTAACGGCCTCGTGGTCGATCCAGGCTGGTTCTTCCGCATTTCCACCGTCATCACGCTGCTCGGCGGCACGATGTTCCTGATGTGGCTGGGTGAGCAGATCACCTCGCGCGGTATCGGCAACGGTATTTCGCTGATCATCTTCGCGGGCATCGCCGCAGGCCTGCCCAAGGCGCTGGCCGGCACGCTGGAACTCGGCCGTACCGGTGCGCTTTCCACCCCGCTCATCCTGACGGTGGTTGTGGTCGCAATCGGCGTCATCGCGCTCATCGTCTTCGTGGAGCGCGCGCAGCGCCGCCTGTTGATCCAATATCCGAAGCGACAGGTCGGCAATCGCATGTTCCAGGGCGATACCTCGCATCTGCCGCTGAAGCTCAACACGGCCGGCGTCATTCCCGCGATCTTCGCATCGTCGCTGCTGCTGCTGCCGGCAACGGCTGCGGGTTTTGCCGGAAACACCAATCTGCCGGGCTGGGCAACTTCGATCATCGCGTCGCTGCAGCACGGACAGCCGCTGTTCATGGCGCTCTACGGCCTGCTGATCGCGTTCTTCGCGTTTTTCTATACGGCGATCGTCTTCAATCCGAAGGACACCGCAGATAACCTCAAGAAGCATGGTGGCTTCATTCCGGGCATCCGTCCGGGCGAGCGCACCGCGGAGTACATCGATTACGTCCTGACCCGCATCACCGTGGTCGGCGCGATTTATCTTGTCTTCGTCTGTATCCTTCCTGAGACACTTATCGCACGCACGGGCATTCCATTAGCCCTTGGTGGTACTTCGCTTTTGATCGTTGTCAGTGTAACTCTGGACACGGTTGCGCAAATTCAGGGCCACCTGATCGCGCAGCAGTATGAAGGGCTGATCAAGAAGTCGAAGTTGCGTGGAGGAAAGAGGGGACGATGAGACTGATATTTTTGGGTCCGCCGGGTGCGGGCAAGGGAACCCAGGCCAAGCGGCTGACGGACAAGTACGGGATCCCGCAGCTTTCCACCGGTGACATGCTTCGCGCTGCGGTTAGCGCGGGCACCGAAATCGGCAAACGCGCCAAGGCCGTTATGGACGCCGGCGGGCTTGTTTCCGACGATATCGTCAATCAGATCGTTTCCGAACGCATCGAAGCGCCTGACTGTGCCAAGGGCTTTATTCTCGACGGCTATCCGCGCACCGTTCCGCAGGCCAAGGCGCTTGCCGAGAACATGCGCAAGAAGAATCTGGTCCTCGATGCCGTCATCGAACTCAAGGTGGACGAAGAGGCGTTGATTCGCCGAATCGAAAACCGCGTGGCTGAAACCATTGCCGCCGGCGGTACGGTTCGCTCGGATGACAATCCGGAAGCGTTCCGCAAGCGCCTGACGGAATATCGCGAGAAGACCGCGCCGCTGTCCGCCTATTACAGCGAACAGGGCGAGCTCGTGACGCTGGATGGCATGGCTGACGTCGATGCTGTCACCGAGGCTATCGAGCGCGTTCTCGAGAAAGCTTCCGCCTGATTGACGGAGCGGATGGGCGAGGCTGTTGCGCTCTTGCCCATATCTCGCTTGCGCATGGCGGCTGATCCTTTGGATCGTAAAAGAATCTTGGCGGAGCCGGTTGCTTTTTTGCGCTGATTCCGTTAAACACCGCGCCAACTCGCGACATCCCAAGCGACTGGCGCGGATTTCCCTAAGGGAAGGGAGATCCGGGTTCGGTCGTTTTGACTTGTCACGGACACCAATTTGAACTGGCGGTCTTGTCGGCCGCTCGAATGGAATCACCACTTGCCGGATGGCAACTGGAACCAAGGAGAAGAGACGTGGCACGTATCGCTGGCGTCAACATCCCGACCGCGAAGCGCGTTGTTATTGCGCTGACCTACATTCACGGGATCGGTCCGAAATTCGCGCAGGAAATCATGGACAAGGTCGGTCTTCCGGCTGAGAAGCGCGTTCATCAGCTTACGGATGCTGAAGTTCTTCAGATCCGCGAAGCCATCGACCGCGACTACCAGGTCGAAGGCGACCTGCGTCGTGAGACCTCGATGAACATCAAGCGTCTGATGGACCTCGGTTGCTACCGCGGCCTGCGTCACCGTCGTGGCCTTCCGGTCCGCGGTCAGCGCACGCACACCAACGCCCGCACCCGCAAGGGTCCGGCGAAGGCTATCGCTGGTAAGAAGAAGTAATTTTCCGGTTCTCCGGAAAGGGGAGGCTGGTGCAGTCCGCGCCAGCCTTTCTGAGTTTGGCGTGAAGCTCCGATGGGGTTGATCGCCGGTGTAGCCGCTGGTGTTACGGCGGTGAAGAGATCAATGAAAGGTATAAAATGGCCAAGGAAGCCGCACGTATTCGCCGTCGCGAACGTAAGAACATCACGTCGGGCGTCGCGCACGTCAACTCGACCTTCAACAACACGATGATCACCATCACCGACGCACAGGGCAACGCTATTGCCTGGTCGTCCGCTGGTGCCAAGGGCTTCAAGGGTTCGCGCAAGTCGACCCCGTTCGCTGCCCAGATCGCTGCTGAAGATTGCGCGAAGAAGGCTCAGGAACACGGCATGAAGTCGCTTGAAGTTGAAGTTTGCGGTCCGGGTTCCGGCCGTGAATCGGCACTTCGCGCCCTGCAGGCTGCCGGTTTCATGATCACTTCCATTCGCGACGTGACGCCGATCCCGCACAACGGTTGCCGTCCGCGCAAGAAGCGCCGCGTCTGACGCGACCGTGGTTCGGAAATTCCGCCTTACCTCAGGTCTGGCGGAATTTTCGTGTATCTGGCGTGTGCGCGTCGATTTCGATCGGCGGACTTGCGCTCAAGAACCCACTGATGAACCGCTGAATTAGGTTCCTCTCGGTGTTTTCATGCTCGGTCCGTCACGATTGGATGGTGGCGGCGAACGGAAGGTTTAAAGATGATTCAGAAGAACTGGCAGGAACTTATCAAGCCGAACAAGGTCGAGTTCACCTCGTCCAGCCGCACCAAGGCAACGCTGGTTGCCGAGCCGCTGGAGCGTGGTTTCGGTCTTACCCTCGGCAACGCGCTGCGTCGCGTTCTGTTGTCTTCTCTGCGTGGCGCCGCTGTGACGGCCGTGCAGATCGACGGTGTCCTGCACGAATTCTCCTCCATCCCCGGCGTTCGGGAAGATGTGACGGATATCGTGCTCAACATCAAGGAAATCGCCATCAAGATGGACGGCGATGATTCCAAGCGCATGGTCGTGCGCAAGCAGGGTCCGGGCGCCGTGACCGCTGGTGACATCCAGACGGTTGGCGATATCGAGATCCTGAACCCCGACCACGTGATCTGCACGCTGGACGATGGCGCTGAAATCCGCATGGAATTCACCGTCAACAACGGCAAGGGTTACGTACCGGCTGAGCGCAACCGCGCGGAAGATGCCCCGATTGGCCTCATTCCGGTGGACAGCCTCTATTCTCCGGTCAAGAAAGTGTCCTACAAGGTGGAAAACACCCGTGAAGGCCAGGTTCTCGACTATGACAAGCTGATCATGACGATCGAGACCAACGGTTCGGTTTCCGGCGAAGACGCCGTTGCCTTCGCCGCTCGCATTCTTCAGGACCAGCTCGGCGTCTTCGTCAACTTCGACGAGCCGCAGAAGGAAGCAGAAGAAGAATCGGTTACCGAACTCGCGTTCAACCCGGCGCTTCTCAAGAAGGTCGACGAGCTCGAACTGTCCGTTCGTTCGGCAAACTGCCTGAAGAACGACAACATCGTTTATATCGGCGACCTGATCCAGAAGACCGAAGCCGAAATGCTTCGCACGCCGAACTTCGGTCGCAAGTCGCTGAACGAAATCAAGGAAGTTCTCGCTTCCATGGGTCTGCACCTCGGCATGGAAGTGCCGGCATGGCCGCCTGAGAACATCGAAGATCTCGCAAAGCGTTACGAAGACCAGTACTAACAATCAAAAAGGCAGACCCTTTAAAGACTGCCTTTCCCCGTCAAACAGCAGATAAGTCATCTGCATGTGCCAGGAAACGGCAGGCCTTAGAGAAGGAACCTGCGAAGAAGGAGAATAGCAATGCGCCACGGTAATTCAGGCCGCAAGCTCAATAGAACCGCCAGCCACCGCAAGGCAATGTTTGCCAACATGGCTGCTTCGCTCATCACCCATGAGCAGATCGTAACCACGCTTCCGAAGGCGAAGGAAATTCGCCCGATCGTTGAGAAGCTCGTCACCCTCGGCAAGCGCGGCGACCTGCACGCTCGTCGTCAGGCGATCTCGCAGATCAAGGATCAGGACGCCGTTCGCAAGCTGTTCGACGCGATCGCAGCCCGCTACGCAAACCGCAACGGCGGCTACCTGCGTATCATGAAGGCCGGCTTCCGCCAGGGCGACAATGCCGCTCTCGCCGTCATCGAATTCGTCGAGCGCGACGTTGACGCCAAGGGCGCAGCCGACAAGGCTCGCGTTGCCGCTGAAGCTGCTGCTGCCGAAGCTGCATAAGGTTTGACGCCGTTCAGGCGTCATGAGTTAAAAAAGCCGGGCGAGAGATTGCCCGGCTTTTTTATTTTCCCAAAGAATAGTCATGAACGACGCAGATAGTAACCGTCAGTGCCGTCGTCACCTTCGATCAACTCAACGGTCCGGTTGAGAAGCCATCTAATTCCCTTACCTTCGGCACCAAATTCAGCATTGGATGTGTTCCAAAGATCTCCGATCAAGCGATCTGAAATATCAGAGCGCAACAGGGATGCCAGGAATGTATTGAGCTCATTTCGCTCCTTTTTGGTTAAGTGATACAAACCTAAAAGTAAGACGCCATCCAAGCTTTCGAACATTTCGAAGTCTTGAATCATGTAGCCTGTAAATTTCAGGAATACGGGTGCGGGTGTAATGCTCTTCTTCATGATGTCGTCTTGCCTCTCTCGCAGAGAAGCTCATCGTTTCTCCGACCATATCGTCGTAGCAAGTGTCTCGATGACATTTATGACAAGAGATTTGAGAACGTCTTGGGCTCCCTCTTCACTCCGGAACGTAAATACGATCCTTGATGTGCTTGAGGTGTGCGACGATCGTGAAAGTCATGATGACCAGCAGCGACCATGAACTCCATTTGCCGATATGCACGACGGACCAGGCGCCGAGCTGATCGGGATATTTCCAGATGCCGAAGAAGGTGGAGATATTTTCCGCCAGCCAGACGAAAAAGCCGATCAGGATGAAGGCGAGAAGTAGCGGCATCTTTCGATCCCGATCATAGGGGCGGAAGATCACCGTTGCGCGGGAGTAGAGCCCGATGGCGCAGGCGGCG
Organism: Agrobacterium leguminum; assembly: GCF_005144435.2. Classification (NCBI taxonomy): domain Bacteria; kingdom Pseudomonadati; phylum Pseudomonadota; class Alphaproteobacteria; order Hyphomicrobiales; family Rhizobiaceae; genus Agrobacterium; species Agrobacterium leguminum. Next base: position 1,604,920 of record NZ_CP120211.1, on the reverse strand, counting down.
ATGTACCAACGGTAATCGCCGATGAAGTGATGGGTGAAGAAGTTGGCGTAAATGGCGATGCCGATGAGGGTCGCCATCCAGTAGGTGGGATAGTGGCGAATGCGTACATCCAGCAATCGCCATGCCTGAATGATGTAGCTGCCGACGGCCGCATACATGAAACCGGAAAACAGCGGCACGCCGAGGACTTTGCTATAGGCGAAATCCGGATAGGACCACGACTGGATGGCGCTCGATGTCTTGAACACTTCCAGTGCGAAGCCGATGATATGGAACAGCAGGATGGCCTTGGCCTCGTCAAGCGTTTCGAGCCTGCTCCAGATCATGAAGAACTGGATGGCGAGCGCAATGATCAGCAGCACGTCATAACGGGGAATGCCGAGCACGCCGCCATGCGGCACCACGAAGATGGAGACGAAGAACAAGCCCGCGAACATGCAGGCGCGGGCTTCCTTGACGCCGAAATACAGAAACTCGACGATAAAACGCCTGATGCCCTTGAGTTCGCCCCAGGGATAGGTATCGCAGAGCAGATTGTCCAGGACGGAGAGGCGGTTTGCGGCTGGGCTTGTTGCTGTGCTCATTTCCGTCCCCGATCTCAGTTCGTCACCTTTCATACGAAAACCCGAAGGAAGCCGTATGGGCCTGCCGCGCGTATCCCCATCTTATTTCGCCCGCATCCGGCTTCTGGCCGGGGCGATGGTGGTGATCGTCTGCGGCCTTTGCCTGCGGAGCTTCGGTTACGACGTGGGACTGCCGTTCGTGGCGGTAAAATATGGCGGATCCGTGCTCTGGGGAGCGATGATCTATCTGCTGCTGGCAGCCTTCTTCCCATCCCGCTGGCACGGCTATGAGGTTCACATCGCCATTCTTGCCGTCGTTCTCGTGGAACTCATCCGGCTTGTTCATTTCCCGGCACTGGATGCGTTTCGCGCAACGACGGCCGGCGCTTTGCTGCTCGGCCGTGTTTTTTCGCTGTGGAATATAGTCTGTTATATCGCGGGGATTGGGGCTGCTGCCATTATGGCCGGACGGGTCTCGCGCGTTTGGCTCTCTTCATCGACATGATCGAGGGCCGTACCAACCGATAGCCGAGCAATACCACCATCGTGCTGATATAAAACACCGGCTCCAGCGTGACCGACTTTCGCGCCAGCACGAAATGCAGCACGCCGACGATGAGCACGAGATAGACGAGCTTATGCAGCGTGTTCCAGCGGCTGCCGAGTTTGCGGATCGACCAGCGGTTGGAGGTGAGCGCCAGCGGTATGAGCATGAGAAGCCCGGCCATGCCGAGCATGATATAGGGGCGCTTCAGAATATCGCCGGCGATGGAACCGAGGATCAGGCCGCGGTCCAGCACCAGATAGACGGTGAAATGCGCCAGCACGTAATAAAAGGCGATCAGGCCCAGCGTGCGGCGATAGGCGATGAGGTTGATGTTGAAGAGATCGCGCAGCGGCGTCACCAGAAGCCCGAGGCAGAGGAAGCGCAGCGCCCAGATGCCGAGCAGGTGTTCGAAATCCTTGACCGGATTGAAGCCGAGGCCGCCGGTTGCGGCGAGATAGAAATACCAGAGGCCCGGACAGAGGCCGATCACATAAAGCGACCAGATGGCCGCCGGCTGGTAACGCTTCGGCAGCGAGGGAAGAGGCAGGGCGAAGGCCATGGTCAATAATTCGCTTTCAGGTCCATGCCGGCATAGAGGCTCGCCACCTCGTCATAACCGTTGAACATCAGGGTAGGGCGGTTTTGGGTGCCAAAGAAACCGCCTTCGCCGATGCGCTGTTCCGTCGCCTGGCTCCAGCGCGGATGATCGACATTCGGGTTGACGTTGGAATAGAAGCCATATTCGCGGGCGTTGGAGTTTTTCCACGTCGTTTCCGGTTGTTTCTCGACCAGCGAAATGCGGACGATGGATTTGATGCCTTTGAAACCGTATTTCCACGGTACGACGAGGCGGATCGGTGCACCGTTCTGGTTCGGCAGCGTCTCTCCATAAAGGCCGACGGCGAGAATGGTGAGCGGATGGCGTGCTTCATCGAGGCGAAGCCCCTCTACATAGGGCCAGGAGAGAGGCTGGAACAGGCCGCTTTGCCCCGGCATTTCGTCCGGCCGCACCACGGTTTCGAAAGCGACATACTTCGCGCTGCCAAGCGGTTCCACCTTGTCGAGAAGGACGGCGAGCGGGAAACCGATCCACGGAATGACCATCGACCAGCCCTCGACACAGCGCATGCGGTAAGTGCGCTCTTCGAGGGGATATTTCATCAGCTCTTCGATGCCGAATTCCTGCGGTTTGGAGACGAGGCCATCCACCTTCACCGTCCAGGGGGTGGGCTTGAACTTGCCGGAATTTTCCTTCGGGTCGGATTTTCCGACACCGAATTCGTAGAAATTATTATAGCTGGTGACAGCATCGAGCGGTGTGAGTTTCTCATCCAGCTTGTAGGCGCCGGGTTTTGCGGAAAGCGGCGCGGCAATCACCTCGCGCCCGGCCAGCCCGATTGCCGCCAGTCCCGCCGCCGTGCCGAGGAAGCCACGTCTGGACAGGTAGATATTCTTTGGCGTGATTTCATTTGCCGAGATGAGGGGCGGACGATAGGCGGGCATTGGAACCTCCACAAAAGCCGGGTACATCGGCGATAAATCGATTATGATAGCCAATACGGCCGCTGCACAGATATGTTTCAGCGCTCTGCGGAAAAACAACGGTGGGGCGGCGGAAATCGCGCATTTGTGATGAAGGCGCGGCCGGATAGCACGATGAAGAGAAAGCGTACCGTACCGAACCGTACTGTTTTGCCCCAAGGTGACAGTGACAGGGCTTGCGGTTTGCGCTAGAAAAACCGCAAAATAGGGCAGAGGCCGTTTTGACCGCGTTGCGGAAGACGCGTCTTAGCCCAAGAGATTGAGGAAAACACCATGCCAGCCTATCGCTCCAGAACGACAACCCACGGCCGCAACATGGCGGGCGCGCGCGGCCTTTGGCGCGCCACCGGTATGAAGGACAGCGATTTCGGCAAGCCGATCATCGCGGTGGTCAATTCCTTCACGCAGTTCGTGCCGGGCCATGTGCATCTGAAGGATCTCGGCCAGCTGGTTGCCCGCGAAATCGAAGCGGCAGGCGGCGTTGCCAAGGAATTCAATACCATCGCGGTCGATGACGGTATCGCCATGGGCCATGACGGCATGCTCTATTCGCTGCCGTCGCGCGAAATCATCGCGGATTCGGTGGAATATATGGTCAACGCCCATTGCGCCGATGCGATGGTGTGCATTTCCAACTGCGACAAGATCACCCCCGGCATGCTGAATGCGGCGATGCGCCTCAACATCCCCGCCGTCTTCGTTTCCGGCGGTCCGATGGAGGCCGGCAAGGTCGTCCTGCATGGCAAGACGGTGGCGCTTGATCTGGTCGACGCCATGGTCGCTGCTGCAGACGACAAGATTTCCGACGAGGATGTGAAGGTCATCGAGCGTTCGGCCTGCCCGACCTGCGGTTCCTGTTCCGGCATGTTCACGGCCAATTCCATGAACTGTCTGACCGAGGCGCTGGGCCTGTCCTTGCCGGGTAACGGCTCGACGCTCGCCACCCATTCCGATCGCAAGCGGCTGTTCGTCGAAGCCGGCCATCTTATCGTCGATCTGGCGCGCCGTTATTACGAGCAGGAGGACGAAACCGTCCTGCCGCGCACCATCGCCAACAAGGCGGCGTTTGAAAACGCCATGTCGCTGGATATCGCCATGGGCGGTTCCACCAACACGGTGCTGCATATTCTGGCGGCGGCGCATGAGGGCGGCGTCGATTTCGGCATGGAAGACATCGACCGTCTTTCCCGCAAGGTTCCCTGCCTTTCCAAGGTCGCGCCTGCCAAGCAGGACGTGCACATGGAAGACGTTCACCGCGCCGGCGGCATCATGCGTATTCTGGGTGAACTGGAACGCGGTGGGCTCATCAATCGCGATACCTATACCGTTCATGAGGCGACGCTGGGCGACGCCATCGACCGCTGGGACATCACCCGCACCAACAGCGAGACGGTGCGCCAGTTCTTCAAGGCCGCCCCCGGCGGCGTGCCGACGCAGGTGGCCTTCAGCCAGTCCTCGCGCTGGGACGATCTGGACACGGACGGCGAAAACGGCGTTATCCGCTCGGTCGAGAAGCCTTTTTCGAAGGATGGCGGTCTGGCCGTGCTTTACGGCAACATCGCACTCGACGGCTGCATCGTGAAGACGGCGGGCGTCGATGAATCCATCCTGAAATTCACCGGCCCGGCAGTGGTTTACGAAAGCCAGGATGCGGCGGTGAAGGGCATTCTCGGCAACGAGGTCAAGGCGGGCGACGTCGTCGTCATCCGCTACGAAGGGCCGAAGGGTGGGCCGGGCATGCAGGAAATGCTCTATCCGACCAGCTATCTGAAATCCAAGGGCCTCGGCAAAGCCTGCGCGCTGATCACCGACGGTCGTTTCTCCGGCGGTACTTCGGGCCTCTCCATCGGTCATGCCTCGCCGGAAGCGGCGCAGGGGGGCGCCATCGGCCTCGTGCGTCAGGGCGATCTCATCGAGATCGACATTCCGAACCGCACCATCAACCTGAAGGTCACCGATGCGGAGCTGGCTTCGCGCCGCGCCGAGCAGGAAGAACTGGGCTGGAAGCCGGAAGCGCCACGCAAACGCAATGTTACGACGGCGCTGAAGGCCTATGCGGCCTTTGCCTCGAGCGCTGACAAGGGCGCGGTGCGGATTTTGCCGGAGTAATTTCCGGATTTCCGTGATGATAAAGCCGCCGTTGATAGACGGCGGCTTTTTTGTGCCGTTTATTCTTTATCGAGCCGATAAGGTCGAAGCGGCACGATTTTTCCCCGTTGCCGGCAAAAGGCATTTGCACGGCCGGTCGCAACAAAGCCCAGCTTGTCCATCAGACGGTGCGACGCCCTGTTGTCGAACAGGGGATTGGCATGCAGGGTTCTGATGTTCAGGTGCTGAAAGGCATAATCGATGACGAGGCGTCCGGCTTCTTCTCCATAGCCCTTTCCCCAAACACGGCGATCAAGCCAAAGGCCGAATTCGCCTGAAAGCCCAATGAGACCGACCAGACTGCCATCATCCACAGCCCATACCGGTAGCCGACGCTCAGCAATGCGCCTGATGAGGCGCCGTGCATCATCGGGTTCGAAAGGATAGGCCGTGCGCAGCAGATTGCGCAAAATGAGCGGGTCGTTCGTCAGCCGGGCGAGTGGCGGCGAGTCCGTCATTTTAAAAGGCCGGAGGAGAAGGCGCGATGATTTCAGTTGCGGCATCGTTTCCCGTCTTTGCATTTGCGGCAGGGCAATAGTCCTCAAGATCAGAAACTGATTCAAGCGCTTTGCATCTCGATTCCGGAATGCAGGCCAACGCCCTGTTTTCATAGAGATTTCGCGAGACCATCGAATTGGGGTATGGAAATCCGGTGCTTGAAATCAGGTCACATTGGAGTGATTGGCGGCGTTTCCTCTTTTCATCGCCGTATGGCTTCCTAGCTCAGTGACATGAAAAGACGAACCGCACTCGCCCTTATCGCTTCCCTGCCTTTCGCCCCGCTTGCCCGCGCGCAAAGCACCGGCAACGGCATCCGTTTCGATCCGTTGCTGAGGGAGGCGGATGCGCTTTCCAGCCTCAAGGCGGTCATTGTCAGCATCGATGGCGAAGAGGTCGCGAGCCGCGCCTATCACGGCGCCGGTTTGAACGGCTCCACCAATATCAAGTCGGCCTCGAAATCGATCATCTCGGCGCTGGTCGGCATGGCCATTGATCGCAAGATTCTCGAAGGCGCAGACCAGCCGATCGCGACCGTTCTGCGCGGCGATTTTCCGCAAAATCCCGATCCCCGGCTGGAACGGATCACCGTCGGCAACCTGCTGTCGATGCAATCCGGCCTGGAACGCATGTCTGGCCCCAATTATGGCCGCTGGGTCGCCAGCCGCAACTGGGTGCGGATGGCGCTGGGTTCCGGTTTTGCCGGGGAACCGGGCGGCGGTATGCTTTATTCCACCGGCTCCACCCATCTGCTCTCGGCGATCCTGACAAAAGCGTCCGGCCGTTCGACGCTGTCGCTCGCGCGCGACTGGTTCCGTCCGCTTGAAGGATTTTCAATCGGCGGCTGGGAGCGCGATCCGCAGGGCATCTATCTCGGCGGCAACCAGATGGCGATGACGGCGCGGTCGTTGCTGGCCTTCGGTGAGCTTTACCGCCTTGGTGGTGTGACACCCGGCGGTGAGCGGTTGATTTCGCAGGGCTGGATCGAGCAATCATGGCGGCAGCGCACCAATTCCGTCTTCAACGGCGACGGCTATGGCTATTGCTGGTTCATCAAGGAGATGGCAGGCGAGACGGTCTATTATGCATGGGGTTATGGCGGGCAGATGCTCTATATCGTACCCGCCAGACGGCTATCGGTCGTGATGACCTCTCGCGAGGATGCGCCTTCCGCCCGAACCGGTTATCGTGACCAGTTGCATGGCCTTATGGAGACCATCATCCGGGCGGTATAACCTCAAGCGCGAGACGCCGAACTAAGCGGCCAGACGGCGTTTTAGCTGAAGGCCATTGCGGAAGCTTTTTGCGAGAAGGGTGATATTGAGCGCCCCGGCGCAAAGCTCCAGCGCCTGAACGGCGTAGAAGACCCCGCCGTAATCGTTTGAGAGGGCGAAATGCCGAAGCACAAGCGCGCAGGGGACGAGGATCAGCAACCCGTTCAGTGCGATGAGCGGCATACGTTTCTTCTTGGCTGCGACCAGCGGATGTTTCCATTTCGCGCCCATGCGGAAGCCGCTGAAACCCGTGACCGCAAGCGCGGGCGCAAGCACCAGAAACCCCCAGGGAATAGCGAGTTTGACGGTACGGATCGCTTCGCTGGAACCGGAGATTTCGGTGAGCGCGGTGGATAACCAAAAGGCGAGTATGATCGCCAGCGCCAGCGTGCCGGCGACGGGATGAAGGGTTCTCATCGATATAATCCTTTAGAAGATCGGATCAGCCTTGCGGCGGATCGGCGTCCAGCCCGGCGAAAAGCTGGTTCAGGCAGTCTATGGCGTTACTCAGTTGCTCCGCCTGCATATCCGTGGCTAAACGGCCGGCGAGTTCATTCCATTGCTGCATGGTGGAGGCATAGGCATTCTCGCCCTTTTCGGTAAGGCGAATGAGCTTGGCCCGCTTGTGGTGCGGATTGTTTTCGAAGCAGACAATGTCCTGTCGTTCCATCTCATCGATGAGGCGTTGTACACCCTGCCGGGTCTGGCCCATGTTCCGTGCGATCTGCGCCACGGTCAAAGGCTGGCCGGCAAGCGCCACCGCTCCCAGAACCTGCCAGCGTGCACTGGACAGGCCGAAGGGTGCAGACAGGGCGTCGCCCGCGGCGATTAACGCGCCATTGGTTCGAAAGATGGCCACCGCCAGCGCGGAAAGAATGTGTGCGTTGTCCGTTTTCATGACAACACATTGCCATTTTGACAATATGTTGTCAATATAGGGTTTGCGTTACAGCGGCCGGTTGATGCTCTGGAACGCCTCTCCGAGGCGCTTCATGCGCTCCTCGTAGGCGCTGGTAAGGCAGGCGACATCCGCCGCGCATTCCTGGCGCTTCTTCAGCCACTGGCTCTGCTCGTCGCGCAGCGTGTCGCGGGCGCCCATGGCCATCAGCTGGGTGAGGATGTCGAAGGTGGTGGCCATCTTCACATCCTGATCGTTCAGCGTGCGGTTGTCGCAGATCGCCTTTTCATCCGCGGCCAGATCGGTCTTTGCGCAATCGAAGCTCGCCGCGCTGGCCAGAGAAATGAAGGAGGGGGCAAGCAGGATGCCGCAGGCAAGGAGGATCGGTTTCAGATGCATGAGTCGTCTCTTTTTAAGGAAAGTCAGGTGCCGGTGAAACCGAAAAGGGGCGCTGTTGGTTCCAATGTCGCCCACCGATCCATGCCTGGAAAAGGACGGCCATCATCTTGCCGCTCTTTGCTTTACAGGCTTTGGCGTTATAACTCCATCATACTGATGACGATGAGGAATCACATGCGAAGCGTGTTGAAGTATCTGTCCACCGGCTTTCTCGCCGCACTCATTCTCCTGCCTGTGGGTGCTGCGGCGCAGGATAACAGGACCGTGCCGTCGAGCCACACGGAAATGCAGCTTTCCTTCGCGCCGCTGGTCAAGCGCACCGCAGGCGCGGTGGTGAATGTCTATGCCGAACGCGTCGTACAGCGGCGTCTGTCGCCCTTTGCCGGTGATCCTTTCTTCGAACAGTTCTTCGGCCAGCAGATGCCGAACCGCACGGAAAAGCAGTCGTCGCTCGGTTCCGGCGTCATCGTGACCGCCGGCGGCCTCGTGGTGACCAACAATCACGTCATCGATGGTGCCGATGACATCAAGGTGGCGCTGGCGGATGGGCGTGAATTTTCCTCCAAAGTGCTGCTGAAGGATGACCGCGTCGACCTCGCCATTCTGCAAATCGATGCGAAGGAGCAGTTCCCGGTGCTGTCGCTCGGCAATTCCGATGCGATTGAGGTGGGTGATCTGGTGCTGGCCATCGGCAATCCCTTCGGTGTCGGCCAGACGGTGACGAGCGGCATCGTCTCGGGTCTGGCACGCAACCAGGTGACGCAGGGCGATTTCGGCTTCTTTATCCAGACCGACGCTTCCATCAATCCCGGCAATTCCGGCGGCGCCTTGATGAATATGGCGGGTGAACTGATCGGCATCAATACGGCCATCTTCTCCAAGGGCGGCGGCTCGAACGGTATCGGTTTCGCCATTCCCGCCAATCTGGTCCGGGTTTTCGTCGCTGCCGCCGAGCGTGGCGATGCAAGCTTCGAGCGGCCCTATATCGGTGCGACCTTCGATCCGGTGACATCGGATGTCGCCGAGGCGCTTGGCCTGCATCGCGCCCGCGGCGCGCTGGTCGTTAGCGTCGTCAAGGGTGGGCCGGCCGAAAAGGCGGGCATCGAACCCGGACAGGTGGTTACCGCCGTCAATGGCTTCGAGGTGGAGCATCCGGATGCGCTGGGTTATCGCCTGACGACCGCTGGCATCGGCAAATCCGCCGAACTGACCGTCATGGACAAAGGGAAAGAGAAAAAGGTGACCATCGCGCTCGATACTGCGCCGGAAACCGCACCGCGTGATGAACGGCTGATCGAGGGACGCAATCCCTTCGCCGGTGCGACTGTCGCCAATCTTTCGCCAAAGCTTGCCGATGAACTGCGCATGCCGTCGCAGGTGACCGGCGTTGTCATTACCGATGTGAAGCGCGGTTCGCCGGCCTATCGTGTCGGTTTCCAGCCGAAAGACGTGATCCTGTCGCTGAACGGTGCAGATATCGCCTCCACGGCTGCGGTCGAGAAGGCGCTGGACGACAATCCCGGCTTCTGGCGGGTGGAAATCCTGCGTGACGGGCAGCGCATCCGGCAGTTCCTGCGATGAGCGACGATCTCTTCGCCCCGCAAGTGCCCGTGGAGGTCGCCAACCGGCGGCCTCTTGCCGATCGTCTGCGTCCGAAGACGCTGGCGGAGGTGAGCGGGCAGCCGCATCTGACGGGCGAGGAGGGCGTTCTGCGCCGCATGATCGATAGCGGTTCGCTGGGATCGATGATCTTCTGGGGGCCGCCCGGCACCGGCAAGACCACGGTTGCCCGGTTGCTTTCCGGCGAGGCGGGGCTGGCTTTCGAGCAGATCTCGGCGATCTTTTCCGGTGTCGCCGATCTCAAGAAGGTTTTCGAAGCGGCGCGCACACGGCGGATGAATGGGCGGCAGACGCTGCTTTTCGTAGACGAGATTCATCGCTTCAACCGCGCCCAGCAGGACAGCTTCCTGCCGGTGATGGAAGACGGCACCATCATTCTGGTAGGCGCCACCACCGAAAACCCGTCTTTCGAACTCAATGCCGCTCTGTTGTCGCGGGCGCGTGTCCTGACGTTCGGCTCGCATGACGAGGAGAGCCTGAGCGAACTATTGAAACGCGCCGAGGAGGCGGAGGGCAAGCCCCTGCCGCTGACGGAAGAGGCGCGGGCCGGTCTGATCCGCATGGCCGATGGCGATGGCCGCGCCGTGCTGACCCTTGCCGAGGAAGTCTGGCGTGCGGCGAGGAAGGATGAGACCTTCGATACCGAAGGGCTGACGCGCATCGTGCAGCGCCGTGCGCCCGTCTACGACAAGAGCCAGGACGGCCATTACAATCTCATTTCCGCGCTGCATAAGTCGGTGCGCGGTTCGGACCCGGATGCCGCGCTTTATTATCTTGCCCGCATGTTCGATGCCGGTGAAGACCCGCTCTATATCGGCCGGCGGCTGGTGCGCATGGCGGTGGAGGATATCGGCCTTGCCGATCCGCAGGCGCTCGCCGTCTGCAATGCCGCCAAGGATGCCTATGATTATCTCGGCTCACCCGAGGGGGAGCTGGCGCTGGCGCAGGCCTGCGTCTATCTCGCGACCGCGCCGAAATCGAACGCCGTCTATACGGCCTTCAAGTCGGCGATGCGGGCGGCCAAGGAAAACGGCTCGCTGGTGCCGCCGAAACATATTCTGAACGCGCCGACCAAGCTCATGAAGGGTGAGGGTTATGGCGACGGTTACCGCTATGACCATGACGAGCCGGATGCCTTTTCCGGGCAGGATTATTTCCCGGAGAAAATGGGGCGCACGACCTTTTACGATCCGCCTGATCGGGGATTTGAAAGGGAAATCCGCAAGCGTCTGGACTGGTGGGCGAAGCTGCGTCGCGAGCGGGGATCGCGCTAGGATTTTACGCGGTTGCGCCGAAAACCGTATCGCGGTCGATCTTAATAAAAAGATTCAGGCCGCTGGCAAAAAGAGTCGCGAAACCGCGACAACGCGCTGTTTTTTAAGGAAGATCAGGATGCCTTGCGATGCGGTGCCGCCTGCGGCTGCGCGGGCAGCATCTTGACCGAGGATTCCGCCAGGCCGCTATGGCCTTCGGCATCGATCACCAGATGCCAGTGCAATGTCTCGGGAATGGCGATGCGGATCGGCGATTTTTTCGCGACGCCGCCGAGATATTTGAAATCGAGCAGCTCGGTGAAACGCTGGAAATTCGCGCCCGTCATCAGCCGGACATTGTTGACGGCTGACAGGGATATTTCAAGGGTAGTTCCTGCCCGCAATTCCTTCAGGTCATAATGCGTATAGCGAAAATTCGGCCGGGCCATCGCGCCCTCCCTGTAAAGTAATTTCGGTCAAAGAGGATAGGGGCCGCACGGTTAACGGTGTCTTTAAATGCCGCCGGCCGGTTTGAAAATTCACGCTTGCTGTGCCTGTCTGGCATGGTGGCGCCGAGGAGTATGAGCATATAAGAATAATACCAACGTATAATATGTGTATTTAATAATAATAAATTTTTTGCCTTTAACATCGGCTGGTCGAAGTGCATCAGCGACGTTGAGGGGGAACATGAAAAACGTAACAATATCTACGCGCCTTTATGCGCTCGTCGCATTGTTTCTGGCAATACTGGCCGCGGCCCTGACATTCAGCCTGTTTGAAAGCTACCACGAGATGGAGCGGGAACGGAAAGCCGGGCTTGCGGCAATGAACGAAACCGCTGTTGCCATTCTCGATCAATATTACCGGCTGGAGCAGGGCGGAAGCCTGACGCGGGAGGCGGCGCAACAGCAGGCCAAGACGACCATTGCGGCAATGCGCTATGGCAATGGCAGCGGCTATTTCTGGATCAACGACATGCATCCCAAAATGGTGATGCATCCGATCAAACCCGAAATGAACGGCACGGACCTTACCGCCAACAAGGACCCGAACGGCAAGGCGCTGTTCGTTGAGTTCGTGAATACGGTCAAGGCAGGCGGCAAGGGCTTTGTCGATTATTACTGGCCGAAGCCCGGTGCGCCGGAGCCGGTCGAGAAATTTTCCCATGTCGCCGGTTTCGCTCCCTGGGGCTGGATTGTCGGCACTGGTGTTTATGTTGACGATCTTGAAGCGGTGTTCTGGCGCGACGTCTATTTTAATGGTGGTCTTTGCATCGCCGCCGGTCTTCTGGTTGTCGGCGTGGCCGCAGCCGTCGTGCGCAGCGTGACGCGGCCGATCGATCTTATCCGCCAGAGCATGCGGCGGATTGCCGACGGTGACGGCGCGGCAGATATACAGTTCGCCGACCGTCGCAATGAAATCGGCGCGATTGCCAAGACGCTGCTGGTGCTGCGCGACAGCGTCAATGAACGCAGCGCGCTGCAGGCCCGCGAGGCCGACCAGCAGCGGGCGCTGGAGCAGGAGCGGCACGGTAACGAGATGGTTCTGCGTTCCGCATCCGAGCGGCAGGCCCATGCCATGGAGCGCCTTGGCAATGCGCTTGAGGCGCTTGCCAATGGCGACCTGACCGTTTCGCTTACGGATATCGGCGCGGATTATGAAAAGCTGCGCATGGACTTCAACCGTGCCGTCGGCGCATTGCACGGCGCGATCGAGGCGATTGCCAGAACCGGCCATGTGGTCAATGACAGCGCCTCCGACATCAGCGGTGCGACCGGCAATCTTTCCCGCCGGACCGAACAGCAGGCGGCGGCGCTGGAAGAGACGGCGGCGGCTCTGGACGAGATCACCGCCACGGTGCGCACCGCTTCCGAGCGTGCCAACGAGGCCCGGCAGATGGTGCAGGACACGAAAACCAGCGCCGGCCGCTCGGGCGAGATCGTGCGCAATGCCGTCGACGCCATGGGCCGCATCGAGGAGTCTTCGAAGCGTATCGGCCAGATCATCTCGGTCATCGACGAAATCGCCTTCCAGACCAATCTTCTGGCGCTGAATGCCGGTGTGGAGGCGGCGCGTGCGGGCGAGGCCGGGCGTGGTTTTGCCGTGGTGGCGCAGGAGGTTCGCGAACTGGCGCAACGCTCCGCCAATGCGGCCAAGGAAATCAAGACCCTCATCAACCGTTCGGCCGAAGAAGTCGGCGGTGGCGTCGCGCTGGTGCGCTCGACGGGCGATGCGCTGGAGGAGATCGTGGCGCTGGTCAATCGTGTCGACGGCCATGTGAACTCCATCGCCACGGCGGCGCGCGAGCAGGCGACCGGCCTGCAGGAGATCAACACCTCCGTCAATCACATGGACCAGATGACACAGCAAAACGCCGCGATGGTGGAAGAAACGACGGCGGCCAGCCAGACGCTCGCCGAGGAAAGCCGCCAGCTGCGCTCGCTGCTGTCGCGTTTCGAGCTTGGACATGGCGCCGGGCGCGAGGTTTCGCGGGCTGCTTGATTTCAGGTGTTTCAGGAAAGTTAAAGGGCGCGGCTTTGCCGCGCCCTTTGTTATGGACAGGACTTTATCCGCCCGCGTCGTCATCGGACGCGATTGTCGCAGTCTTGTGTGGATGGGACTGCGCCAAACACATCATTCGTTATTTCCCGCAACCAATAAGGTTTCGTTTACCTCATTTCTTTAAAATTTATCCTGTATTGCCGCGAATAGCGGCCGCTGAAGGTACAGGTTCTCGTATGGCGTATGTTTCCCTTCCGCGTCGTCTTGTGACGTTGCTGATGATTTCCACGGTCATGGTGTCGTGTTCGGCGGAGGGCCTCGTGCCACCGGCGGAGGTGGACGGCACCACACGCGTCAGTGCCATCCGCTCCTCGCGGCAGCAGGGTTACAGCGCGCCGGCGGGTGCGGTGTATCAGGCCGAGCAGGCCGGGCAGGGCGCCGATTATCCGGCAGCCGTTTCACAGCCGATGCCGGAGCCTTACGCCTCGCAGGATCCCCTGCTGCAATCGCCGCAGGGCGGGCAGGGTTATTCAACGCTCGATTCCCAGCATCAGGCGCGCATGGCGGCCAGCGGCCATGGCAATATGCCGGCGCAGACCATGCAGGGCCAGACGATGCAGGGGCAGACCATGCCCGCGCAGCAGATGAGCAGCAATCAGATCGCCGAAGGCGAAGGCGGCGTGAACATGGATTCCATGCTGGGCGTGGAGCCGGTCCGCGGACTTGCCGAAGAACAGGACGCGGATATTGCCGAAGGTGCTTCGGCGCAGCCGGTGGTGGATGGTATCGGCACCGATAATCCCGTAGCCGTTCCTCCGGCCCGCCAGCCGCAACGGGCCAGCCAATCGCGGCTCATCCCGCCGCCGCCGCTTGGCGCCTCCTCCCGTCGTCAGCCGGTGGAAGAGGTGGCGATGGTGATGCCGAACGATCCGATGGCGGGCGGTGGGCTGCAAAGCAACCGCTCGATGCCGCCCGGCGTCATGCCATCCTCCGAAGTTGCCTGCCGTTCCGAGTTGCGCCGCCTCGGCGTCGCTTTCCGGGATGTTGCGCGCATTGCAGACGGTCCGACCTGCGGTATCGATTATCCGATCGAACTCAGCGGTCTCGCCAGCGGCGTCGCCATCCGGCCGGCGGTGAAGCTCAATTGCCAGGTCACGCTTGCCTTCGCCAAATGGGTGAAATTCGAGCTCGTGCCATCCTCGCGCTTCCGTTATCTTTCCGGCGTCGGCCGCATTACGCCGATGGGCGGTTATTCCTGCCGCAAGATGAATTCACGCTCCAGCAATCCGTGGTCCGAACATGCGCGCGGCAACGCCATCGATATCGGCACCATCACGCTGAAGAACGGCAAGGAAATCGACGTGCGCAGCAAGAGCTTCTTCGCCTTCCGCGAAAAAGCGCTGCTGAAGGCGGTGAGGTCCGATAGCTGCAAATATTTCTCCACCGTTCTCGGACCGGGCAGCGATCCCAATCACTGGAACCATTTTCACTTCGACCTGCGCACCCGCAAGTCAGGTTACAGGCATTGTGATTAAGTCGCGCGGGTGGAGGCTGACGGCTGAGTTTGAAAGCGTCTCCTCCGTCATGCTCGGGCCTGTCCCGAGCATCTGCAACGTCGCGATTGGCGATATGTTGGCAGATCCTCGGCACAAGGCCGAGGATGACGTCGAATATGGAGTGCGGCTTGTCATCGGGCTGCCGCCGATGACATAAGCGGTGGATTTTTGGGTCAGGCCGGAATGACGAAGGTTGGGGATGTTTCTCTGCCGCTAGCTCGATAGCCGTCCGTCACATTCCCACAAAAAAAGACCGGCCCGAAGGCCGGTTGAAGAAGACAGCCTTATCGGGGGGATATCGGCGTCTTTGCAAGGGCATGCAATGGGAAACGATCCCATGGAGTGGTCCATCCGGCGCGGATGTGCGGCAAAAGACATCGCGCCGTACTGACCTGCGGCCAACATGGCTTGCCGCGCTCTTCTGATACGCTATGAGGGTCACATGTTTGTGACAACGGCCCTCGGGAGCCTGCCTTTATGCCCCCTGTTTCAGAGCTGATGGTCTTTGCTGCGGCGCTTGCGGCAGCGGGTGTGGTCGCCGGTCTTCTGGCGGGGTTGTTTGGCATCGGTGGCGGTGCGGTGCTGGTGCCCGTCTTCTACCAGGTCTTCGGGCTGCTGGATGTGCCGGAGGCGGTGCGCATGCATCTCTCGCTCGGCACGTCGCTCGCCATTATCGTGCCCACTTCCATCCGCTCGTTCCTGACGCATCGCCAGAAGGGCGCGGTCGATATCGATCTCCTGAAGGGCTGGATCGTCGCCGTGCCGCTCGGCACCATCCTCGCATCCGTGGTTGCCGCCCATGCCTCGAGCGTTGCGCTGCGGCTGATCTTCGCCTTCATCGCGCTGGCGCTTGCCTTCCGGATGATCTTCAACCGGGCAAGCTGGCATCTCGGTTCCGACCTGCCGCAAAACCCGGGCCGTTTTCTGGTGGGCACCGGCATCGGGCTTTTTTCCGGCCTGATGGGCGTGGGCGGCGGGGTGATGAACAACACCTTCATGACGCTTTACGGGCGCACCATCCACCAGGCGGTCGCCACGTCTTCCGGCGTCGGCGTGCTGATTTCGCTACCGGGGCTGCTGGGTTACATCTGGGCCGGCTGGGGCGATGCGGGCCTGCCGCCGTTTTCCACCGGCTTCATCAACTGGATCGCCGTGGTGCTGTTGATCCCCATTACGCTTGTCGTCGCGCCCTATGGCGCGCGACTGGCGCATGCGCTTAGCAAGAAGCAGCTGGAGCGCGCCTTCGGACTGTTTCTGGTCTTCGTTGCGGCGCAGTTTTTCTATAGCGTTTACGGCTGATTTTCCCTCTTCGCCGAACGCAGTGTTCAACCCGTCGGACTGGCATTTGCGCCTTTCCCGGCCTATATGGCGTGCATCTTACTCGGTTTTTCGAAAGATTCGCCATGAATGCCATTGTTTCGATACGGAATCTGACAAAATCCTACGCAAACGGCTTTCAGGCGCTCAAAGGTGTCAGCCTCGATATCAAGGAGGGGGAAATCCTCGCCCTTCTCGGTCCGAACGGTGCTGGCAAGACGACATTGATCTCCATCGTCTGCGGCCTCGTCAATCCCGGTGAAGGCTCGGTGCTTGTCGGCGGGTACGACGTGGTGAAGGATTTTCGCCAGACCCGCGCCCTGATCGGGCTCGTGCCGCAGGAACTGACCACAGACCAGTTCGAGACGGTGTGGAACACCGTCAGCTTCTCGCGCGGCCTGCATGGGCAAAAGAAGAACCCGGAACTGATAGAGCGCATCCTGAAATCCCTGTCGCTCTGGAACAAGAAGGACAATATGCTGCGGGAGCTTTCCGGCGGCATGAAACGGCGTGTGCTGATCGCCAAGGCGCTCGCGCATGAGCCGAAGGTTCTGTTCCTTGACGAGCCGACGGCGGGCGTGGATGTGGCGCTGCGCCGCGACATGTGGAATGTGGTTTCCGAGCTGCGCGCCAAGGGCGTCACCATCATCCTCACCACGCATTACATCGAAGAGGCGGAAGAAATCGCCGACCGTGTGGGCGTCATCAATGGCGGCGAATTGCTGCTGGTGGAAGAAAAAACGGCGTTGATGAAGAAACTCGGCCGCAAGCAGCTTTTCCTGGAGCTTGCCCAACCCGTGGAGCAATTGCCCGACAGTCTTGCGCCCTTCGGTCTGACGCTTTCCGATGACCGCTGCACCGTCACCTATGAAATCGAGGACAATGGCGAACAGGGTCGCATTGCCGATGTTCTGAGCGCTCTTTTCGCCGCCAACATCCATTTCAAGGATATTTCAACGCGGCAGAGTTCGCTTGAGGATATCTTCGTTTCGCTGGTGGGAGGCCAGAAATGAATTTCGAAGCCATCAAGGCCATCTATCTGTTCGAAATGGCGCGCACGCGTCGCACCCTGCTGCAGAGCGTGGTCTCTCCGGTCATTTCCACCTCGCTTTATTTCATCGTATTTGGAACCGCGATCGGTTCGAGGATTCAGGAGGTTGGCGGTGTTTCCTACGGCGCGTTCATAACGCCCGGCCTCATCATGCTGACGCTTCTGACGCAATGTATCGGCAACGGTTCCTTCGGCATCTATTTCCCGAAATTCACCGGTACGGTCTATGAAATCCTCTCCGCTCCGGTGGCGATGACGGAAATTCTGGCCGGTTATGTCGGGGCGGCGGCGACCAAGGGGCTGATGATCGGCACGATCATCCTGATAACGGCCTCCTTCTTCGTGGATATCACCATCGCCCATCCGTTCATGATGATCCTGTTCTTCGTGCTGACGGCGGTGAGCTTCAGCCTGTTCGGTTTTATCATCGGCATCTGGGCGACGAATTTCGAGCAGCTGAACCTCATCCCCATGCTGGTGGTGCCGCCGCTGACCTTCCTTGGCGGCAGCTTCTATTCCATCGACATGCTGCCGCCCTTCTGGCAGACGGTCAGCCACTTCAACCCGGTGCTTTATCTCATCAGCGGTTTCCGCTGGAGTTTCTATGAGATCGCCGACGTCAATCCGGTGATCAGTCTGGCGATGATCACGCTGTTTCTGGCGCTCTGCCTCGGTGTTGTCGGCTGGATGTTCAAGACGGGATATAGGCTGCGCAACTGACGGCATCGGCTTTTTCCCTCATTCCTGTGCTCGTCACAGGAATCCAGCCGACGCGCGTCTGCGCGACGGGAAGAGTCCTTTCAGCCCAAGGACTTGGGCTGGCTGGATCCCTGTGACGAGCACAGGGATGAGGGAGGTTGGGTGCTCTGCACCCGTTCCCAGACAAGCTTCAAGACATGATCAACCCGCCATCGACATTGATCGTCTGGCCGGTGATATAGGCCGCATCGTCGGAAGCCAGAAACGCCACCAGTGCGGCCACTTCGGCGGGCGTTCCGGCGCGGCGCATGGGGATGTTGCGCACCCATTCGGCCATCAGTTCGCCGGGCTTGTACTCACCCAGCATCTGGCCCCAGACGCGGTCGTTATAGTCCCACATTTCGGTATGGATGATGCCGGGGCAAATGGCGTTGACGGTAATGCCCTCAGGCGCCAGTTCCTTGGCAAGGCTTTGCGTCAGGCCAACGACGCCGAACTTCGAGGCGGCATAATGCGGCGTATAGATGAAGCCCTGACGCGCCTGGCCGGAAGCGGTGTTGACGAGGCGGCCCTTGGTGCCGCTTTCGCGGAAGCGGCGGATCGCCTCCTGGCAGCAGAGGAACGCGCCCTTGGTGTTGACGTCGAGATTGAAATCCCACTGTTCCTGCGTCAGTTCCTCGATCTTGGAAATGGTGATGACGCCGGCATTCTGGACGGAGATGGAAAGCGCGCCGATCGCCTCTTCGGCGGCACCATAGGCCTCGCGCACCGCCGCCGCATCACGCACATCGAGGATGACGCCATGGGTGACCGCGCCAGTTTCGTCCGCCAGTTTTCTGGCGGCGTCATGGGTGTCCCTGTCGACAGAGGCGATGGCGACTTTTGCGCCTTCCTCGGCAAAACGGCGGGCGATGCCGTATCCGATGCCCTTATTGCCTCCGGTCACGAATACGGATTGACCTTCAAAGCGCCTCATGTCTCCTCCTTATGGGATTTTGGCTATGTTTCCTTGCCGACCAGTCGTTCGGCGGTGAATTTATCGGTGACGAGCACGTCGATCACACCGGTTCTGAGTGCGCCGGCAATCGCCTCGGTCTTTTTCGAGCCGCCGGCGAGCGCAATGACGCGGTCGACATTGGAGAGGTTTTCCAGCGGCAGGCCGATGACCCGGTCGTCGAGCGGCGTCTTCACCGGCTTGCCTTGCCTGTCGAAGAAGCGCAGCGAGATGTCGCCCACCGCACCCGCCTGGGCGAGATCGGCCAGTTCCTTGGCGGAAAAGATATTGCCGGAACGGGCGAGAAGCTCCGATGGTTCGACGGCGCCGACGCCGACGATGGCGAGCGTGATCGACCCGAAAAGATCGATGGTTTCGCGCACGAAGGGATCGGCGAGCATCAAGAGCTTGGCTTCGCGCGAGGTGGCGACGCCCGGCACCGGCAGCAGTTTCGGTTCGGCCTCCGTCAGCCGCGCCAGCCGGGTGGTGATCTGGGTCGCATGCGTCTGCACGGAAGGGTCGCCCATGCCGCCCAGTGTCTGGACGATATAACGCGCCTTGGCACCTTTAAGCGGATGGATGTTTTCCACCATCTTGAAGATCGTCTGGCTCCAGCTGGAGACGCCGATGATCTCGTTCTGCGACAGCGTCACCTCGAGGAAATGGGCCGCTGCCTCGCCGATGCGGGCCATGATCGCACCGTCGCGATCCTCGCTGCAATCGACAACGATGGCTTCCGGCAGGTCGAAACGTTCGCGCAGCTGCGCTTCCAGATCGCTATAGGTACCGGGCGGCGGAATGATGCTGGTGCGGACGATGCCTTCCGCCTCGGCGCGCTTCAGCATGCGCGAGACGGTGGCTTGCGAAAGATTGAGATGCTGGGCGATTTCCGCCTGACGCTTGTGCTCGCTGAAATACATCTGCGCCACGCGGGAAATCATTCGAAGTTCGTTTAGCCTGCCCATAAGCCCTCCAGGGTGAATTTTTATTCACCATTACCCGAGGTTACAGGCAAGGTCGAGCGGGCAATCGCGTCGCGCCAGATGCTAAGCCGCTGCCGGCTTTCGCTGTTGGCGGGCGCGATGGTGTTGCCCTGGCTTGCAAGGGCGGCGATGGCCGTAAGATCGCTCCAGAAACCGAGGGCGAGGCCGGCGAGATAGGCAGCACCCAGCGCGGAGGCTTCCGGCGCATCGCGCTGGATGACGGGGTGTTCCAGCATATCGGCGACGCATTGCATCAGGAAACGGTTCTGGCTCGGCCCGCCATCCACAAACAGCCGCCCGAAACCGGAAGGCGACTGCGCGCGCATGGCGGCAAAGACGTCATGGACCTGAAAGGCGATGGAATCGGTGACAGCGCGGGCCATCTGGGCACGGCTGGTGCTGAAATTGATCTGGGAGAAAAGCGCACGCGCATTCGTATCCCAATAGGGTGCGCCGAGGCCGACGAAGGCCGGCACGAAGCCGGGGCCGTTTGGCTCGGCGGTGGCGGCCAGCTCTACGAGGGCGGCGACATCCGGCAGGCCGAGAATCTCCGTCATCCAGGGCAGGGAGGCGGCGGAAACGAGAATATTGCCCTCGAAGGCGAAGGTGGGTTTGCCGCCGAGCCGCCATGCGACGGTGGTGGTGATGCCGCGTTCGGGCGCGATGAAATACGGCAGGGTTGTCATGACCGAGGAGCCGGTGCCGAAGGTTACCTTGCCGTCACCCGGATTGAAGGCGCTATGGCCGAAGAGGGCGGCGTGGCTGTCGCCGATGGCGGCGAGGATCGGTGTGCCGTCCTTGATACCGGGAACGCCCGATGTGGTGCCGAAATCGCCGCTGCTGTCGCGCAGATCGGGCAGGGTGTCGATATCGATGCCGAAGAGCTCGCAAAGCTCATCGCTCCAGACCTGCCGGTTGAGATCGAGCACCTGGCTGCGCGCGGCATTGGAGGCGTCGCAGGCATGGACCTTGCCGCCGGTGAAGCAATGGATGAGCCAGCTATCGATGGTGCCGAGGCGGAGCCTGCGGCCCTTCGGCGCGCGCTCCAGCAGCCAGCGCATTTTTGCGCCCGGAAACATCGGGTCGATCGGCAGGCCGGTCAGCGCCATGACGCGCTCGGAATGGCCCTTCTCGATCAGTTCGGCGCAATCCTGCGCCGTGCGGCGGCATTGCCAGCTGAGCACCGGGCCGAGCGGCTCGCCGGTCTCGCCGTCCCAGATGGTCACGGATTCGCGCTGGTTGGAGATGGCGATGGCTGCGACATCGACGTCAGAAGGCGCGGCAGCAAGGCAGGCGGAGATCGCTTCGCAGACCGAAGCCCAGATGCGCTGCGGCTCCTGTTCCACCCAGCCGGGCTGTGGATAGGCGATGCCGACCGGAGATGAGCCGCGCGCCAGCAGCTCTCCGCTTTCCGAGACGAGAATGGCCTTGGAATTGGTGGTGCCCTGATCGATGGACAGAATGGCGCGCATCATGGGAGTCTTTCGTCGGCAGTTTTTCGTTTCCGCCTTGCGGCGGTTAAACGACGATATTGCAGAAAGGGTGTCGCCGCGCATCCGAAGACACGCGACGACTCTGGGAGGAGACTTTATTTTCTCTTGATCAGCGCTTCGGCCGCATCCGCAATGGCGGCAGGCGCCATGCCGAATTCATCCAGCAGCCATTCGGCCGAACCGGTATGGGCGAAGACGCCGGGGACGCCGAGGCGCTTCATTGGCACCGGGGCCTGTTCGACCACGACTTCGGCAATGGCGGAGCCGAGGCCGCCGAAGATCGAATGTTCCTCGGCCGTCAGGATCGCGCCGGTTTCCTTCGCAGCAGCGACGATGGCCGCCTCATCGATGGGACGCACGGTCGCCATGTTCAGCACACGCGCCCTGACGCCACGGCTTGCCAGAATGTCGGCGGCCTTGACGATGCGATGCGTCAGCGTACCGTTGGCGATCAGCGTCACATCGGAGCCCTCGCGCAGCAGATTGGCGCGGCCGAGTTCGAAGACATGGCCTTCCGGCAGCAGATCCGGCACGCCGACGCGCGACAGCCGCAGGAAGCAGGGGCCGGCATAGTCCGCCGCCCATTTGACGGCGGCGGCCGTCTCGATGCGGTCGCAGGGGGCGATGACCGGCAGGTTGGGCAGAACGCGGGTCCAGGCGAAATCCTCGATGGAATGATGCGTCGGGCCGAGTTCGCCATAGGCCATGCCCGAGGATATGCCGATCAGCTTCACATTGGCGTTGGAGTAAGCGAGGTCGGCCTTGATCTGCTCCAGCGCGCGGCCGGTGAGGAAGCAGGATGCGCCGCAGACGAAGGGTAGCTGGCCGCCATTGGCGAGACCCGCGCCGACGCCGACCATATTCTGTTCGGCAATGCCGACATTCACGAGGCGCTCGGGGAATTTCGACTTGAAGCCGCCGAGTTTCGAGGAGCCGACCGAATCGTTGCAGACGGCGACGACCTTGTCATTGCCGGCGGCCAGCGCCTCCAGCGTTTCGGCGAAGGCGTCGCGGCAGTCATAAAGCTTGGCGGCGGTTACGGGCGCGTTCATCACAATGCCTCCGAAAGTTCTTTGACGGCAATTTCGTACTGTTCCTTGCTCGGAACCTTATGGTGCCAGTCGACGCGGTCCTGCATGAAAGAAATGCCATGACCCTTGTTGGTGTGGGCGACGATGCAATGCGGGCGGTCGCCGCGATGCTCCAGCGCCGGCACGACTTCCGCCATGGCATTGCCGTTGATTTCGCTGACTTCCCAGCCGAAAGCCTCGAGCTTCGGGCGAAGCGGTGCGACATCGTTGGTTTCCGAAAGCGCCGCACCCTGCTGGAAACGATTGTGATCGACGATCAGCGTCAGGTTGTTCAGGCCGAACTGTGCGGCGGACATGATGGCTTCCCAGTTGGAGCCTTCCTGCATCTCGCCGTCGCCGGTCATGACATAGGTGTGGTAATCCGCGCCGGAAAGCTTGGCCGCCTTGGCCATGCCGACGGCGACGGGCAATCCATGGCCGAGCGGGCCGGTATTGGTTTCGACGCCTGGCACCTTGTTACAGTTCGGGTGGCCGTTAAGGCGCGAATTCGGCTGCAGGAAGGTCGAGATTTCCTCTTCCGGGATGAAGCCGCGCTTGGCGAGCGTCACATACAGCGCGCAGGCCGTATGGCCCTTGGAAAGCACGAAACGGTCGCGGGCAGGGTTCTTCGGATCATCCGGCCAGATGCGCAGGACGCGGAAATAAAGGGCCGTCATGATGTCGATAGCAGACATTTCGCCGCCGACATGGCCCGCACCCGCTTCGAAAACGGCTTGTACGTCGCGAAGGCGAATCTGGCGCGCAATGCGCTCTAGCTCCTGGGACTGCATGGAATCCTCTTCAAAACATGCGTGTGAATATTTATACAGCTATTTATATAATTGCAGAGATGGCGTTTCTGTCAAGCCGGAATTGCGAATTGTGTTGTTTCGGCCCAAGCCGCTCCGTTCCGGTGTCGCTGAATTTTTCATGGGGAAGGGTATTCGCGGCGTCCTCATCCCTGTGCTTGTCACAGGGATCCAGCCAGCCCAAGTCCTTGGGCTGAAAGGAGTCTTTCCGCCGCGCAGACGCGCGTCTGCTGGATTCCTGTGACGAGCACAGGAATGAGGGCGGGAGCGTAAGTCGCCAGCCATCCCATCCTCCGCAGGGTCTGTCCCGCCATTAACACCCTATTGACAAGCTTCTCGAAACTGGCTTATGCATGTTTCACCGATGATGAATAATTATTCTAATCGGTTTAAAAAATGCAAGACAGTCACCGGGAGGAGCCATGTCCGCGATTGAACGCAATGAGGGGGTCACGCACACCAGGAGCCCGCTTGCCTGGTTGAGCGGTGCGACCGGACCTCTTTTGGGCCTGCTGCTGCTCTGCGTGTTTCTGACCTTCGCCAGCGAGAATTTCCTGTCGCTGCGCAATGGGCTCAACATTCTCGACCAGATCACCGTTCTCGGCATCATGGCCGTCGGCATGACCTTTGTGATCCTGCTTGGTGGCATCGATCTGTCTGTCGGCTCGGTTTTGGCGCTGTCGATGATGATCATGGGCTGGACGGCCAA
The DNA here is from genome assembly GCF_005144435.2 of Agrobacterium leguminum. Classification (NCBI taxonomy): domain Bacteria; kingdom Pseudomonadati; phylum Pseudomonadota; class Alphaproteobacteria; order Hyphomicrobiales; family Rhizobiaceae; genus Agrobacterium; species Agrobacterium leguminum. The sequence goes on along the minus strand of NZ_CP120211.1, from coordinate 1,580,992 downwards.
TGTCGCGGGCATGCCGATGGGTATGGCCATCGTGCTGGCTCTGATCGCGTCCGCCGCCTGCGGCCTCGTGGTCGGTATTCTGGTTACGGCTTTTCGGGTGCCGGCCTTCATCGCCACGCTGGCGATGATGTCGGTGGCGCGCGGTCTCGCCAATATGATCACCGATGGACAGCAGATCGTCGGTTTCCCTGACTGGTTCATGATGCTGGCAATCGACCGCCATTTCGGCGTGCTGACAGCGACCGTGCTTCTGATGCTTGTCGTCGTTCTGGTTTCCTGGCTGTTCCTGCGCTTCCGTTCGGAAGGCCGCACGGTCTATGCGGTCGGCGGTAACCCGGAAGTGGCGCGCCTTGCCGGTATCAATGTGCCGCTGGTGACGATCTGCGTTTATGTCGCCTGCGCGGTTCTTGCCGGTCTTGCCGGCATCGTTCTTGCGGCACGTCTCGACTCCGTGCAGCCCTCAAGCGGCTTCGGTTACGAGCTGGATACGATTGCGGCCGTCGTCATCGGCGGAACCTCGCTTTCGGGCGGTGCGGGCGGCATCGGCGGAACGCTGATTGGCGTGCTGATCATCGGCGTGCTGCGCAACGGCCTCAACCTGCTCAACGTCTCTCCCTTTCTCCAGCAGGTCATCATCGGTGTCGTCATCGTGCTGGCCGTTGGCGCTGAAACATTGCGCCGCCGCAGAAGCTGAATTTGCCTGCGGGCGGTGCTGAGCCGTCCGCGCAATAAACGACCCTCCTTATTGGGGAGGCGTGAAATAAACGGCCGGAGGGGAGGAGGTTCGATCTGCCCGAAGGTCAACAATCAACAAATGGAGGAATAATCATGAAATTTTCACGCATTCTGCTGACATCCGCCGCCCTTCTCGCCCTGTCGCTCGGCTCTGCCAATGCCGCCGAAGTCAAGAAGATCGGCCTTGCCGTCGCCAATCTGCAGGCGAACTTCTTCAACCAGATCAAGCAGGCCGTTGAAGCCGAAGCCAAGACGCGCGGCATTGCCGTCGTCACCGTCGACGCCAAGGGCGACGGCCCGACACAGGTCAACCAGATCCAGGATCTGCTGACCCAGAATATCGATGCGCTGATCTATATTCCGGCCGGTGCCGCTGCCGCGACCGTTCCGGTGAAGCTTGCCAAGGCCGCCGGCGTTCCGGTCATCAACATCGACCGCAATGCCGATGGCGCGCCGGGCGATACCTTCCTCGCCACCGATTCCGTCGCCTCCGCCAAGGCGGTTTGCGATTACATCATCAAGCAGGCCGGCGGTTCGGGCAAGATGGTCATCATCCACGGCCAGAAGGGCACGACACCGGAAGTGGACCGCACCAAGGGCTGCATGGAATCGGTGAAGGCCAATTCCGGCGTGAAGATCGTTGCCGAACAGTGGTCCAACATGTGGAGCCAGGACGAAGGCTTCCAGATCATGCAGAACATGCTGCAGGCCAATCCTGACGTTTCCATCGTCTTTGCGCAGGCCGACGGTCTGGCGCTCGGCGCGGCGCAGGCGATCAAGGTCGCCAATCCCTCGCAGAAGATCGTCGTCGGCGGCTTCGATGGCGATACGGCGGCGCTTGAGGCGCTGAAGAACGGCGTCTTCGACGTGACCGCAACACAGCAGACCCAGAAGATGGGCCGCACGGCTGTCGAGATGGCCGTCAAGATCGTCGGCGGCGAGAAGGTTCCGGCCGTGCAGCTTTCCGATGCGACGCTGACCACCAAGGAAAATGTCGAAGGCTTCATCGCCAACCATCCCTGATGCATCCGCCCCGCGCCTCCGATGGGATGCGCGGGGCTCTCATTGGTTTGTCTCTATGCAATTTGGACACAAGGCTGTGGCGTATCTCTGCCGCGATCGTGTCCTGGGAGGTCCCGTCATGCGCGAGCCGGTTCTTTCGCTCCGTGGCATCAGCAAACGTTACGGTCCGCTCGAGGTCCTGAAAAACGTCGATCTCGACGTTTATCCCGGCGAAGTGGTGGCCCTGCTGGGTGAAAACGGCGCGGGCAAATCCACGCTGTCAGGCATCATCGCCGGTTCGCGTGAACCGTCCGAAGGCACGATGACATGGCTCGGGCAACCCTATGCGCCGTCTTCGCCGCGAGAGGCGATCGACAAGGGCATCGTCCTCATCCATCAGGAATTGAAGCTTCTGCCGGAGCTTTCCATCGCCGAAAACGTGTTCATTGGCCGCTGGCCGATGAAGAACGGCGTTGTCGACCGCGCCGAGATGGTGCGCAGAGCCCAGCAGCAATTGGCGCGCCTCAACCTCCACATTCCCGCAACCCGCAAGGTGGCCGGCCTTTCGACCGCCAACCAGCAGCTGATCGAAATCGCCAAGGCGCTGGCGCTGGACGCCAAACTTCTGATCCTCGACGAGCCGACGGCGGCACTTGGCGGCGCGGAAACGCAGGCGCTGTTCGAGCAGGTGCGCAAGCTGCGCGCCGAGGGCGTGGGCATCATCTATATTTCCCACCGCATGGAAGAGATCAAACAGATCACCGACCGCATCGTCGTGTTGCGCGATGGCGAGCGGGTGCATGAATTTGCCGATAGCGCGACGCCGGTGCGCACCATCGTCGAAAGCATGGTCGGCCGTTCGCTGGAACGCCTGTTCCCGACGCTGCCGGAGCCGCAGGACAAGATGGTGCTGGAAGTGAAAGGGCTGACCGGCGCGGACAATGCCTTCCGCGACATCAGCTTCGGTGTCCGCGCCGGTGAAATCCTTGGCATTGCCGGTCTTATCGGCGCGGGACGCACCGAGCTGGTGCGAGCCATTTCCGGCGCCGATCCGACGAGTGCGGGTGAGGTTCTGCTGGATGGCAAGGTGCTGACGCTGAAAAGCCCGGCGGACGCCATCGCCAAGGGCATCGTCATGGTGCCGGAAGACCGCAAATTGCAGGGGCTGGTGGTGGAGCACGAGATCGGCGAAAACCTGATCTATGCCAATCTCGACCGCGTCGGCACCGGCTGGATCACGCCACGCATCAAGCGTGCCTTCACCAGGGAGGCAATCGCCAAATTCGGGGTGAAGGGCCGCAGCGAACAGCCGGCATCGGATCTTTCCGGCGGCAACCAGCAGAAGGTGGTCATTGCCAAATGGCTTGCCCGCAATCCGCGCGTGGTGGTGCTGGACGAGCCGACCCGCGGCATCGATGTCGGCGCGCGGGCGGGCATTTACGATATCATTGTCGGTCTGGCGAAAGACGGCGTGGCCGTGATCGTCGTCAGCTCCGATCTCGAGGAGGTGCTGGGCGTTTCGAACCGCATCCTCGTGCTTGCGCAGGGAAAACAGGCCGGCATCCTCAACCGGGACGAAGCAAACGACGTCTCGGTCATGGAACTGGCAACCATCTGAAGAAGGAAATACCGATGTCTACCATCACGCTCAACGCGCCGAAACTGTTCGATCTTTCCGGTCAGGTGGCGCTCGTCACCGGCGCCGGCTCCGGCATCGGCCAGCGGATCGCCATGGGGCTCGCACAATCCGGTGCCAATGTCGCGCTGCTTGATCGCCGCACCGATGACGGTCTGGCGCAGACGGCCGATTTCATCGCCAAAGCCGGGCGCAAGTCGATCCAGATCGCGGCTGATGTGACCAGCAAAGAGGCGCTGACCGATGCGGTTGCGCGTACTGAAGCCGAGCTTGGCGCGCTATCGCTCGCCGTCAATGCGGCCGGCATCGCCAACGCCAATCCGGCCGAGGAGATGGAGGAAAGCCAGTTTCAGACGATGATGGATATCAATCTGAAGGGCGTTTTCCTCTCCTGCCAGGCGGAGGCCAATGCCATGCTGAAGAACGGACGCGGCGCAATCGTCAACATCGCCTCCATGTCGGGCGTCATCGTCAATCGCGGGCTGATGCAGTGCCACTATAATGCCTCGAAGGCTGGCGTCATCCACATGTCGAAATCCATGGCGATGGAGTGGGTGGGTCGCGGCATCCGCGTCAACACCATCTCGCCGGGTTATACGGCGACGCCGATGAATACGCGGCCGGAAATGGTGCACCAGACGAAGCTGTTCGAAGAGCAAACGCCGATGCAGCGCATGGCGGGCGTGGATGAGATGGTTGGGCCGGCGATCTTCCTGCTGTCGGATGCCGCGAGCTTCGTGACGGGTGTGGATTTGCTGGTGGATGGCGGTTTCTGCTGCTGGTAGGGTTTTCGACGCGGTAGCGTTGAGGTGGACGATAGGGCGCGCCAGACCTATGGGCCAGGTTGACGCGGCTTTTTTCCTCCGTCACCCCGGACTTGATCCGGGGTCCAGCGCGATCAAGTCTTTGATCGCAAAAGACTCTTTTCACGGCGCAGACGCGCCGTGGCTGGATGCCGGATCAAGTCCGGCATGACGGAAGAGGAGAAGCCAGACGGTTTCACAAGCATCACGCCCGGCTTGCGCCGGGCGTTTTCGTATTCACACCACGAGCAGCAGATCAAGCAACCTGCTTCTGCAACACATCCTCGACAACCTCGCCCTTGAGGTAAGCAACGAGGTCCTTGATCGTCACGACCAGCAGACCGTGGCGTTCGGCGAAGACTTCGAGCTGGGGCAGGCGGGCCATGGTGCCGTCGTCATTGGCGACTTCGCAGATGGTGCCGCAGGGATATTTGCCGGCGAGGCGGCAGAGGTCCACGGCTGCTTCGGTGTGGCCGGTGCGGCCGAGAACGCCCTGCGGGTTGGCGCGCAGCGGGAAGATGTGGCCGGGGCGGGCGAAATCTTCCGGGCGCGATTCTTCCGATACCAGCGCGCGCACGGTCTTTGCGCGGTCGGCGGCGGAAATACCTGTTGTGGTGCCCGGAATATAGTCCACCGAGACGGTGAAGGCCGTCTTGAGGGATTCGGTATTGCGCGACACCATCAGCGGAATGTCGAGCGCATCGAGACGCTCGCCCGGCATGGCGACGCAGATCAGCCCGCGCGCATGGTTCATCATGAAGGCGATCTGCTGTGGGGTAATGCTGTCGGAGGCGGCGATGATATCGCCTTCATTTTCGCGGTCTTCGTCGTCAACCACAATCACCATCTCGCCACGGGAAATGGCTTCGATCGCGTCTTCAATTTTAGCAATGGTCATTTTCTTTCAAGCCTTTCAAGGGTTATGCCGTTTTGCGGCATTTTCGCGCTTCGAGAAGCGCCAAATATCCCTTGGGCGAACAATGCAATGCGAAGCCCGCTCACGCGCGGGCGTCCTATGCCTTGTCCTCTTCCATCCGGACTATACCGTCGGCTCCGGCCTCTCACCGGATCTGCTGACCTTCCGGCTTTGGAGACCGGAAGCGCTCGCGGGCTCCGGGAAAAATCCCGATACCGCCGGTGGGGAATTGCACCCCGCCCTGAGAACGGAACCAACATAAATTATCAAATGGGAAGGAATCAAGGGGCAATGGCCTGCCGTTGCCCTTGTGCGCGAAAAGAATATCCCGATCGCGGTCGCAACGGGGTATTTCCTTTCCGGGGCCGACAGCTCGTATGAACCCGGAAAGTGAATCGCAAGGGACTGAGTTTACCGATCCCGTAACCGCAATTCATCGGTCTGCATCTGCAGCGAACCGAGCGTCGACAGGAAGCTCATGCCGAGCAGGCTCTGGCCCAATTGGCCATCCTGCGCGACGAGGGCGGGGATGTTGCGTCGCATGATCGGGCCAATGCTGATTTCCGACAGGGTGACGGGGGCTGCCGCCGTGCGGCCATTCGCGGTCATCACCGGAACGGTATAGCGGAGATTTGCGGTGTCGATGCCGATTGCGGTCGCATCCGCATTGGCGAGGACCACCGAGCTTGCACCGGTATCGACCAGCATGTGGATCGTCTTGCCCTCGACGCCGACATTTGCCTCGAAATGGCCGCTCATCGATTTATGCAGGACGATTTCCTGTTCGCCGCCAGCCGTCGTCACCACCACGGCGCGGCCGGGCATCAGGCCGCCCAGCAGCCGGTCGCCGAAAGATTGCAGGTCGTAGCGATAGAGATAGAGCGAGACGAGGCCGAGAATGATGACGAGCCAGACGGCGAGCTGGCGGATGACGGTACTGAGGCTGCCGCGTCTTCCCGCCAGAATGCCGGCCGATAATAGGCCCGCAATGGGCAGAAGATAAAGCACGTGGGCGAATTGATCGTTATCGATGCCGAGCGTTCGGCCGCCGTCGTGATTGATGAGAAGCAGGCCAAGGCCGACGGCCAGCAGGAGGAGAACGATGGTCAGCCTGTTCATGCGGTATGCGTCTCCTTGGCGGTCTCGGGCAGGTTTGCCAGTCTTTGCGGCAGCAACCGCATGATTTCGCGGCGCTTCGCGTCGCTATATCCCGCCCAGCCGCCGATTTCATCCAGCGTTCGCCCGCAGCCGATGCAGAGGCTGCCGGTTTCATCGAGGCGGCAGATATGAATGCAGGGTGTTTCCATGATGATTTATATCAGGCTGTCAGGCCGCAAGGGCAAGGGCGATGAGAATCACGATCTCCGTGATCTGCTGGCAGGCGCCGATGGTGTCGCCGGTATGGCCGCCGATCTTCCTGTCGCAGAGCTTGCCGAAAAGGACGGCTGCCAGAAAGGCTGCCGCCAGCACAAGGGCAATCGACAGAAGCGGCAGCGCGTGCAGCGTGAAGAGTGTGAAAAGCAGTAGCCCGATCACCAGCGCGATGTTGCGCTCGCTTGTGCCCGGCTGACCGGCGCCGGCGGCGATGCCGGAGGTTTTGGCGGCGGGCAGGGATTGCCAGTGCCACACCATCAGGGCACGGCTCAGGACAAGCGCGGCGATCAGGGTGGCGGCGGCGGTCTTTGCCGGCAGCGTCTCAATGAGCGAGGCGAGTGCGGTGGCGCGAAGCGCAAAGGACAGGATCATGGCAATCGTGCCATAGCTGCCGATGCGGCTGTCCTTCATGATCTCAAGCATGCGGGCCTTCTCCTTGCCGCTGCCGAAACCGTCGGCCATGTCGGCCAGGCCGTCTTCATGCAGCGCGCCCGTGATGAGCGCCGTCAGGCCGATGACGAGCCAGCCGGTAAGCTGCGGAGAGGCGTCGAAGGCTGCGAAAACCACAATAAGGAAAGCGGCGGGCAGGGCGATCAGCAGGCCGGCGGCGGGAAAGGCGCGGGCGGTGCGGCGCATCGACACGCCGTCGGCATCATCGAAAAACCGCGAGGGAATGGGCAGGCGGCTCAGAAAGGCGAGGGAATGCATGACATCTGTTATAAAATCCCCGGCCTTCATGCTCTCTCCGTTGCAGTCGCTGCATTTCCGGTTGTTCCGCGGCGCATCCGCGATTATGAGAGGCGCAACAAAGACCGATTTGCCGGAAAACACAAGTTCCGGACGCATGAGCCGATGCGACAGCCAACCCGACGACGAGAAAGACAGATATCATGAGCATGAGCGGATTGCCCTTCGACGATTTCCGCGCGCTGCTGCGCGAGCTTCCCGGCCCGGACACGCATGCGCTTGTGGCGGCCAAGGAGCGCAATGCGCAGCTGACCAAGCCTGCCGGTTCGCTCGGACGCCTCGAAGAAATCGCCATGTGGCTGGCTGCCTGGTCCGGCCGTTCTCCGGCCGTCACCCGCCCGCTGGTGGCGATCTTCGCCGGCAATCATGGCGTCACCCGTCATGGCGTTACACCCTATCCGACATCCGTGACCCAACAGATGGTGGAAAATTTCGCGGCAGGCGGTGCGGCGATCAACCAGATCTGCGTTGCAAACGATCTTGGCCTGAAGATTTTCGATCTGGCGCTCGATTACCCGACCGGCGACATCACCTGCGAGCCGGCGCTTTCTGAGCGCGACTGCGCCGCCACCATGGCCTTCGGCATGGAGGCGATTGCCGGTGGCACCGATCTTCTCTGCGTCGGCGAAATGGGCATCGGCAACACCACCATTGCGGCGGCGATCAATCTCGCGCTTTATGGCGGCACGGCGGAAGAATGGACCGGTCCGGGCACCGGTTCGGAAGGCGAAGTCATGGCCCGCAAGATCGCGGCGGTGAAGGCAGCGGTGGAGTTCCACAAGGATCATCTGTCCGATCCGCTGGAGATCATGCGCCGTCTCGGCGGACGCGAAATCGCAGCGATTGCCGGCGCCATCCTTGCCGCCCGTGTGCAGCGCATTCCCGTGCTGATCGACGGTTATGTGGCGACGGCCGCTGCCGCTCTCCTCAAGGCTGCCAATCCTGCGGCGCTCGACCATTGCCTGATCGGCCATGTCTCGGGTGAGCCGGGCCATCTGGCCGCCATCGAAAAGCTCGGCAAGACGCCGCTTCTGGCGCTTGGCATGCGGCTGGGCGAAGGCACGGGGGCAGCGCTTGCCGCCGGCATCGTCAAGGCCGCCGCCGCCTGCCATTCCGGCATGGCGACATTCGAAGCGGCGGGTGTGGACACCCGCATCAGCTCCCGCACCGACCATTGAGGCCGAAGATGGACGTGACGCCGCAAAAGAAGCAACCGGAACCCGCCTTTCGCAAGGAAAAAGGCTGGCGGCATCTTTTTGCCGCCGCGCGCTATTCCGTGCAGGGGCTTGGCCGGCTGTGGCTGGAAGCGGCGTTCCGGCATGAGGTTCTCGCCTTCGGCGTCGGGCTTGCCCTGCTTCTGGTCGTCGGCGCACCCTTTGCGCATCTTCTCGTCTTTACGGTGCTGATGCTGTTGCTGTTTTCGGTGGAGGCGCTCAATACCGCCATCGAAGAGCTGGTGGATCGCATTTCGCCGGAAATTTCCTCGGTCGGGCGGCACGCCAAGGACCTCGGCTCCTTTGCCGTCTTCTGCCTGTTGATGGCGAACGGATTTTTCGTGCTGTATTCGCTGGTAACGACGCTGTTCTTCTGAAGTTGTTAGCCTCAAGGCATTTCCGGACGGAAAACCGGGGCCACTTTTCCTGGAAGTGCCCTAAGCGAAGGACCGGCGGCGCGGCTGGATGGCGTGGGTTTCTTCCACGGCCGGCAGGCTTTGCAGCACACGTTTGGCCGGCAGGATGGCGATGCCTTCGGTGCCCTCGCGCAGTTTCGATTTCAGGATAAACTGGCCGTCATGCTTGGCGAGGATCGCCTGAACGATGGGCAGGCCAAGGCCGGTTCCCTGTTCGGCGCTCTTGATCGCGATCGATCCCTGACCGAAGGCGGACAGCACCACGGGAATTTCGTCCTCGGGAATGCCGGGACCGTTATCCCTGATCGAGACATATTGGCCGCCGCCCGCCGTCCAGCCGGCTTTCACAAGGATTTCACCGCCCTGCGGCGTGAATTTCACGGCGTTGGACAGCAGGTTGAGGATGACCTGACGGATGGATTTTTCATCGGCCCACACCTGCGGCAGGCTGTTTTCGAACTGCTGGGAAATTTTGATGTTCTTGGCGCGGGCGCGAAGCTGGATCATGCCGATGCAATCCTCGGCAATTTCCAGCATCGAGATCGCTTCTTCGTTCAGGTCGTAGCGGCCGGCCTCGATGCGCGACAGGTCGAGGATTTCGTTGATGAGATCAAGCAGATGCTGGCCGGAGCGATGGATATCGCCGGAATATTCCTTGTAGAGCGGATTGTTGAGCGGGCCGAGCACTTCCGAGGACATGACCTCGGAGAAACCGAGAATGGCGTTGAGTGGGGTGCGCAGCTCGTGCGACATGGAGGCGAGAAAGCGCGATTTCGCCAGATTGGCTTCTTCCGCGCGCCGCCGTGCCTCGTCGGACACCGAGTTCGCGACTTCGAGTTCGGCGATCAGGTCGTCCTTTTCCGTCTGCGAGGAGAGGAGCTTGATGCTGGTCTGGTAAAGGCGGCTGGTGATGCGATGACAGAAGAGGATGGCCATGCCGAACATCAGCGCGAGACCGACATCGAAAGGATTGCGCGAAATGGCCGAGGTCATGCAGAGAGCCGCCAGCACCGGCAAAAAGGTCATGAAGGTCGCCCGCCGCAGCATGAAATTGGCCATGGCGGTGAGCGAAAGCGCGATCAGCAGCGTCGAGCCCTTGAAGAAAAGCACGAGCGTCGGGTCGTTGCGCACCGGCTCGGCCAGCGCAAACATCGCCCAGGCGCAGCCGATGAGGATCTGCATGCCGAGGAAGAGACTTTTCCAGTGCTGAAGATTGTCGGCCGTGATTTCCTGTTTTGCCGCCCGCTTGGCCAAGAGCAGGGAAAAGGCGTGGAAGCTCAGCGCAATCAGCGACCAGATGATCAGGCTGATGTCGCGGGTTATATAAAGGCCGATGATGGAGGCGAGCAGGATGAAAAGCGGCATGATCATCGCGCCCTGCAGGGTTTCGGCGATGTGCATGGTCAGCATTTCGCGTTCATAGGCGTCGCTTGCGCCGGCCCCCTGCTGCAGGCGTTCACGCGTCGTCTTCACCGTGTCGAAGACCGCCTTGTTGCGATGCTTTTTCGACCGGTCGACGATGATCTTGTCGGTGGACGTGCTGACGCTTTTACTCATTGTTACAACGCAGGGTGACATGAACCCTTGCAGACTACGCGCAAAATCTTAAGAAGATGCTGCCGTGAAAGGATTTGTTTGCCATTTCTGACAAGGGTTTGTTGTTACATGAGACGAAATGGAGGCAAGGGCAGGCGGCTTTCGGCATTTCGCGATGGCGGGCTTTTTCTCGCCACGGTTTTTCTCGGCATTCTGATCGCGGCCAAGCTCGACCAGATCAACAGCGAAACCTATAGCGGCCGCTTCTTCGTGATCGATGGCGATACGCTGTCGAAGGGTGAGGAACGTTTCCGACTGCTTGGCATCGATGCGCCGGAGCTTGCGCAGACATGCCTGCGCGGCAGCGAAAGCTGGCCGTGCGGTGAGGAGGCACGCCGTGTCCTGCAAAGGCTGGCCGGGGCTGAGGATTTCTCCTGTTCCGGGAGTTCCAGGGACCGTTACGGGCGGCTGCTGGTTTATTGTTCCGCCGGCGGCAGGGATGTCTCATCGGAAATGGTGTCGGCGGGTTTTGCCGTCGCATCCGGTTATTTCCAGTTCTCCAGCGAACAGGCGGCGGCGCGCAGGCAGGCACTGGGCATCTGGGCGGGAGAATTCGAGAAACCGTCGCAATGGCGGCGGGAACACCGTGCCGCGGATCTGGAAACGCCGGCGGCGGGTTTCCTCACCATTGTCCGTCATCTTCTGGGGTGGGATCATGGTTAAGCTAGTGCCGGTGCGTGATGACGGGCTGGACGCATTACGCGGCGAAATCGCCGGCTGTCGTCTCTGTCGCGACAAGCCGCTCAGGGGAATGGCCGATCGCCTGCCGCACGAACCCCGGCCGGTGGTCGTCATGTCGACCAAGGCGCGCATCCTGATTGCTGGGCAGGCGCCGGGGCTTCGCGTGCATGAAACAGGGCTGCCATTCAACGATGCCTCGGGCGACAGGCTGCGCCAATGGCTGAACGTCGACCGGCAGACGTTCTACGATCCGGATCGTTTCGCCATCGTGCCCATGGGTTTCTGTTTTCCCGGTTATGACGACAAGGGCAGCGACCTGCCGCCCCGGCGCGAATGCGCGCCGCAATGGCGTGAGCGGGTCATAATGGCGATGCCGCAGGTGGAGCTGATCCTCGCCATTGGCCAATATGCACAGGCTTTTCATCTGGGTGAAAGGCGGCGCAAAACCATGACGGAAACGGTGCAGGACTGGCGCGGCTTTCTCCATGCCAATTCCGGCCCCGGCATTTTTCCCCTGCCGCATCCAAGCTGGCGCAATACCGGCTGGCTGAAAAAGAACCCATGGTTCACGGAGGAACTGCTGCCGGTTCTGCGACAACATGTGGAAATGCGGCTTTAGTGAAACAATTTTCTGTTTTTCTGCAAAAATTAGTGTATTGAAAGGAAATTAATTCAGGAGGATAGACGCATTGGATCGCCTAGACCGTAAGATTTTGCGCATTCTGCAAGAGGATTCCACGCTGGCCGTTGCCGATCTGGCGAAAAAGGTCGGCCTTTCCACGACGCCCTGTTGGCGGCGTATCCAGAAAATGGAGGAAGACGGCGTTATTCGCCGGCGCGTGGCGCTGCTCGATCCGGTCAAGGTCAACACCAAGGTCACGGTTTTCGTCTCCATCCGCACCGCCTCCCATTCCATCGAATGGCTGAAGCGTTTCTCCGAGGTGGTTTCCGAGTTTCCGGAAGTCGTCGAATTTTACCGTATGAGCGGCGATGTCGATTATCTGCTGCGCGTCGTCGTGCCTGATATTGCGGCCTATGACGCCTTCTACAAGCGCATGATCGCCAAGATCGAAATTCGCGACGTGTCCTCCGCCTTCGCGATGGAGCAGATCAAATATACGACCGAGCTGCCGCTCGACTACATGCTGCTGGACAATCCGAAATCCGGCGAGGAGTAATCCGCCGCCGGTCAGTTTTTCGACCAATGCCCTTTCCGGTTGCCGGGGAGGGCATTTTCATTTGCGGGTCGTTTTTCTCGCCGATCTTGCCCGCCAAGGGCTGATCCAGCCGGAAGGTCCATCCGGTAGCCGCCGCCGGGGCACGACAATTCTATTCCGCCCATCGTGGCAAATTCGCACATTCAATTCTCCCGGCGCTGTCTCCGCGCAAACTGCGATTTTGATAAAATCTCTCGAATATCTACGCTTTTACTGTCGAAGGATGGAATAGCGAGGGATATCCATATGCTTACACGACGCGGAGCATTGGGACTGATTGCAGGTGCGACCGGGGCGGTGTTTCTGCCGCATATCCGGCGGGCAAGTGCCGCAACCACCACATTGCGGATTGGCTGGCAGAAGAATGGCGTGATAGCGCTCGCGAAAAGCCAGGGCGCGCTCGAAGCGTTGCTGAAGGATCGCGGCATCGAGGTCAAATGGTCGGAATTCTCCTCCGGGCCGCCGCTTCTCGAAGCGCTGGGTGCCGGCGCGCTGGATATAGGGCCGACCGGCGATGTGCCGCCGCTTTTCGCGCAGGCTGCGGGCGGTAATCTGCGTTATGTGGGCACTTACAAAGCGGCGGCCGGCGGATCGGCCATCCTTGTGCAGAAGGATTCGCCGCTGAAGACGCTGGAAGACCTGAAAGGCAGGAAGGTCGCCTTCAAGCGCGGCTCCAGCGCGCATAATGTCACCGTCAAGGCGTTGCGAAAGGCAGGGTTGACGTTGAACGACATTACGCCGGTCGATCTTGCCCCACCGGATGCGGCGGCCGCCTTCCGTAGCGGCAGCATCGATGCCTGGTCGATCTGGGATCCTTATTTTGCCGTGGCGGAAAAAGAGCCGACGACGCGGGTTCTTTCGACCGCCGAAGGCATCGTCGATCCGTGGAGCTATTTCCTTGCCAATGGCGATTTCGTGGAGGCCAATCCCGATCTCGTGCCGTTGATCCTCAAGGAACTGGCGAATGTGGGTGCGAAAGCGCAGGCCAATATCGATGCAACGGCAAAGTCGCTGGCGTCGATCACCGGCGTTCCCGAGGATGTCACCAAGGTCTCGCTGACACGCCCGGGCGCCGATCTCGGGCGGGTTTCGCTGGTTCCGGATGAGGCCATCGCCTATCAGCAGGCGCTTGCGGATGAGTTCTACGATCTGAAGATCGTGCCGAAGAAACTCAACGTGGCGGATATCGTCTGGCGACCGAAGGCGAGCTGAGCGGGCCGGAAAGATGAGTCTCTTCAACCCGCTGGCGGGTGTTGCTGAGAGGTTGATTCAGCAATGTTCCTTAAACGTAGGGCGAGCATGTCCCGCTTGTTTCTTCTCCCCGGCGGGGAGAAGAAATCTGCCGCAACGTCTGCGACGATGCCGAAGCGACATCAGCCCTTGAGCTTGGCGATCACCAGATGGCCGGGTGTCGGATTGCCGTCCTGCATGCGCACATTGATGTCGGTCACTTCGAGAATTTCAAAACCGGTCGCGGCCAGTCTTTCGCGGACATAGGTTTCCGCATGGGCGAAACGCTGGTGCGGGCCGACCATATAGGGGCGTCCGGCCAGGGTTTCTTCGGGCAGGGTTTCCGACGAGAAGATCAGCAGGCCGCCGGCGTTGAGGTTTTCGGCGGCGCCGAAAAACAGCGGCTCCAGCGCGCCGAGATAGGGCAGCACATCGGTGGCGGTGATGATGTCGAAAGGCTCGTCGTCATTATCCTCGAGAAAATCCTCGGCTTCGGCGACGTAGAGCGTCTCGTAGAGGTCCTTTTCATGGGCGATTTCGACCATGTTTTCGGAAATGTCGATGCCGGTGATATCGTCGGCCATGTCGCGCAGCGCCTCGCCGGTGAGGCCGGTGCCGCAGCCGAGATCGAGCAGGCGCTTGAACGGGCCGAGGTTCAGCGTCTGCAGCCGCTGGCGCACCATCATAGGCACGGCGTAACCGAGCTGTTCGACAAGAATATCCTCGAAAGCTTCGGCATGCTGGTCGAACAGGGTTTCGACATAGGCGTCGGGCGCCTTCGGCGGGGTTTCGCCCCGGCCCATGGCGGCGATGCGAACGGCCGCTCCGCCGTGATCGTCCGGGTCGATGGCCAGAACCTCTTCATAGGCCTTCACCGCCGCGTCCACATCGCCGGCTTTTTCAAGCGCGAGCGCGCGGTTATAGGCCTCGGCAAGCGCCTCTTCGTCGATTTTCTGGTTCTTCGTCATCGTGCCTTATCCGTCAGCATCTTCAGTTGAGGTTTGCTGTAAGCCGCATCGGGGACGGGCGCAATGTTTATGTGGCGCGATGGCTCAGTGGATGATGAACTCCCCCTTGAGCGCGCGCCATTCCTGCGCCGAGATGACCTGCCGGTGCACGTAGCGGACGGAGTGCAGCGGTCCGTCGAGCTTTTCCTTCCAGAATTTGAGGAAGCCATGCATCTCAGGGAAGTCCGGGGCAAGATCATAGTCCTGCCAGACATAGGTCTGGAGAACCAGCGGATGATCCGGCAGGCGATAAAATATCTGGGCGGTGGTGAGGCCGTAGCCTCTCAGCATCATTTCCATGTCCTTGTTCATGACGGCGGTTCCCGTTTCCATGATTGCCGATCACAGCGTTACCGCTGTATCGAATATGGGAACACGTCATGGTTAATCCAAGCTTGCCAAAGACATGGGTTGTCACAAAATATTTATATTTTTCAAAATGTTGGCAGCCTTCATTGATGAGTGCTGCCAACGTTGCGACTAGCGCTTGAGATGCCGGGTCAGGCGGGCTTCCAGCCATGCCCAGACATGCCGCAGCGTTTCCACGATCGTCAGGTAGAAGATCGCGGCCCAGAGATAGGCCTGATAATCGAAGGTGCGGGAAAAGGCGTAGCGGGTCTGGCCCATCAGGTCGAAGACCGTGACGATGGAGACCACCGCCGAACCCTTGATCATCAGGATGATTTCGTTGCCATAGGGACGCAGCGCCACGATGAGCGCCTGGGGCAGGATGATCTTGCGGAAGGTGACGAGTTTCGACAGGCCGAGCGAGGCGGCGCCCTCATGCTGGCCGCGCGGCACGCTGCGGATCGCGCCGCGCAGGATTTCGGCCTGATAGGCGGCGGTGTTGAGGGTGAGCGACAACAGGCCGCAATACCAGGCCTCGCGGAAGAACCACCACAGGCCGACGGTTTCCAGCCCCTGGCGGAAACTGCCGAGGCCGTAATAGATCAGGAAAAGCTGCGCCAAAAGCGGCGTGCTGCGGAAGACGTAGACATAGGCATAGGCCAGCGCGCCAACGATGCGGTTTTCCGACATGCGGCCGAAGGCGATCGGCACGGAAAGAATGGCGCCGAGAATGATCGAGCTGCCGACGAGGGTGATGGTGGTGATGAGACCATCGATATAGCGCGGCCCGTAACGCTGGAATTTGTCCCAGTCCCAGCCCTCGATCATGGCGAAGATCAGCCCGGCGGCGAGCAGCAGCCAGAGCGTGATGACGGCGATGCCGACGATGCGCGAAATATTGAGCGGCTTTTCCGTGACAGCCGGGGCGGGGCGGGGGGGAATGAGTTCCTGAATATGGCTCATCGGCTCACCTCCGACTTGCGCGACCAGCGATCGATGAAGCCGATGCCGATGGACGAAAGCAGCGCGAGCATGAGGTAGAGCAGGCAGGCGATGCTGTAGAAGAAGAAGGCTTCCTTGCTGACGCGGGCGGCGATGCCGGTCTGGCGAACGATATCGGCAAGGCCGATGATCGAGACGTAGGACGTGTCTTTGAGCAGGATGACCCAGAGATTGGTCATGCCGGGAAGGGCGATCCTGACCAGCTGCGGAATGATGATGAGCACCATGGTGCGGCCCCGCGAAAGCCCCAGTGCCGCGCCGGCCTCATATTGCCCTTTTGGTATGGCCTTGAAGGCGGAGAGCAGCACTTCGGACGCATAAGACGAAAACACCACGGACAGCGCCACCATGCCCGCCACGAAGGCGTTGATCTCGACCGGACCGGTGATGCCGACATAACCGGCCACCGATTGCAGCAGCATCTGGATGCCGTAATAGACGATGAAAAGCGTCAGCAGTTCCGGCAGGCCACGGAAGATGGTGGTGTAAATACCGGTCGCCAGCCGCAGCGATTTTTCTTCCGATTGCGCGGCGAGCGCGATGAGGAAACCGATCAGCAGCCCGACGGGCAGGGTGGCGAGCGCCAGCGAGATGGTGACCTTGACGCCGAAGGCGATTTCATCGCCCCAGCCCGCATCGCCGCAGGCGACCAGGGTGCCGTTTCCGAAAAGCGAGAAGAGACCGACCGGCCCGCAAAAGGGATCGAGAAGTGTCGAGACATAGGTCCAGAACGCACCTATGGCGGAAAATGCTCCGCTCATGCCAATTTTCCCCTGCGGTCTTAAGCCGCCGTGATTGTTATCGTGACGTTTTCAAACAAAAATGGCGGAAGGGCAAGCCTTCCGCCACGAGATTTCAACAGATCGAACGGGCTTACTCGCCGTAAACGTCGAAATCGAAGTATTTTTTGTTGATCTCCTGATACTTGCCGCTGGCGCGAATGCCGGCGATGGCGGCGGTGAACTTGTCGGCAAGCGCCGTGTCACCCTTGCGGACGGCGACGCCCGCGCCATTGCCGTTGATCTCGACATCGACCGGAAGCGGCGTCAGGATCTTGCAGCACGCGCCAGCATCCGTCTTCAGCCATTCCGACAGAACGACGATATCGTCGATGACGGCGTCGATACGGCCATTGGCGATGTCGAGCTTATACTCGTCGGCGGTCGGATACATCTTCACGTCGGCATCCGGGAAATGCTTTTCGGCATAGTTGGAGTGGGTGGTGGAACCCTGCGCACCGAGCGACTTGCCCTTCAGATCGTCGACGGACTTGATCGGCGAATCCTTCGGCACGGCGATGGCCGGCGGGGTGTTGTAATATTTCTTGGAGAAGTCGACCTTCTCGAGACGCTCGGGCGTGATCGACATGGACGCGATGATGGCGTCGAACTTCTTGGCCTGAAGGGCGGGAATGATGCCGTCCCAGTCATTGGTGACGAAGGTGCACTCGGCCTTCATTTGTTCGCACAGCGCCTTGGCGATGTCGATGTCGAAGCCGGTCAGCGTGCCGTCGGCTTCGAGATTGTTGAAGGGCGGATAGGCGCCTTCGGTGCCGATGACGATCTTGTCCTGCGCGAGGGCAGCACCTGAAAACAGCGAGATGGCGGCAATCGATACGGCTGCGAGCAGACGGGTGGAAATAGGCATTTCGATCCTCTCTTTTGGTCGTTCATCCGCGGTCTGTTGTTGTTTTCAGTGCGGACGCCATGGGCGCAGGGCGCAGGGCGCAGCGGATGATACCGCCTGTAGCCTTCAGCGCGGATGCGATTATTCATCCGGTTGGTCAAAAAATGCAACTGCAATATTAGTGACCGCGATTGTGCCGCAGAGCTTCCACGAAAACGCCTTGATCTGTTCATTTCCGGTACAGAAGGCTTTGTCCATCATGGGAACCGAAGCGTGTGCGAGGCGTTGACCAGCGCCTGCACGCGCAGCCGGAATCAAGATGTCGCAAGACTGGCGACCAATAATGGCAGATGAGGAAACACCGATGCTGAAGAAGAACACATTGCTGACGGGGGTGGTTTTCCCCCTCATGTCGCTGGCGATTGCGGTGGAGCCGGCCGCGGCCGGTTTTGCCGGTGCTGCGCGGGCGCAGACGCCCGTGTCGCAGGCGCTTCCCGGCGATGCTGCGACCGGTCAGGTGATTCTGGCGCAGGCGCAGCCGGAAGAACCGAACCCGGAAGAGGAACTGCGCAAGCGTCGCAAGCAGGCCGAAGAGGAGCAGCCGCAGGCCGAGCCGCAACGACAGGAGCGTGCGCCGGAGCCGCAGCGTGAACCGGAGCCCAAGCGCGAAGCCGCGCCTGCCGAACCGCGTCCCGAGCCGCAAAGGGAGCCGCAGCCCGAACCCCAGCAGGAACCGCAGCAGCGTGAGGCCCGCCCGGAGCCCGCGCCGGCAGAGCAGCCGCAGGAGCGTCCCCGCAAACCCGAACGTGCACAGGAGCCGCAGGGCGAGGGCGAACAGCGCCCCGCACGCCAGCGCGAGGCCGCGCCCGAAGCCGCACCGGCCGAAGAGCAGCCGAAGGAACGTCCGCGCAAGCCGGAACGGGCCGAACAGCCCGCGGGCGAGGGCGAGCAGCGTCCTGAGCGTCCCCGCAAGGAGCGCGCGAAGGAACCTGCCGCCGAACAGGAGCCCGCAGCACGCCCTGAAAATGCCGGCGAGCCGGCCAAGCCCCGCGAACCGGCCCCCGCCAAAAAGCCACCGGTAGAGGAAAAGGCCCCGGAACAGAAAGCCGAACCGGCCGAAAAAGCCGTTCCGGAGAAAAAGCCGGCCGCTCCCGAGCCTGCCGCGAAGGAAGCACCGGTTCCGACCGAAGCGCCGACGCCCGCGCGTCCGCCGGCACCTGAAGCCCAGCCAAACCCCGCACCGGGCCGTCAGCCTTCGGAACAGCCGCCGGTAGAGGGTCAGGGCAGAACCGAACCCGCAGCCCCGCTGCCAGGCGCGCCGACGCCGCCGCCGAGCGGTACGACAACCGGACAGGCGCCGGCCGGCGAACCCGTCCCCAATCAGGTCGCTGTTCCGCAGACGGAAGCACCACCGATGACGAAGGAAGAGCTGGACAAGGCCAAGGCCATCGCCAAGGACCCGTCCAAGACCGCCGATACCGTCATTCTGCCGGTCGACAAGGGCGCCGCCGTTCTAGACAGCGACAAGGAGGTGGAACGTTCCGGCAACCGCCAGACCCGCGAGGAGCGCCGTCGTGAACGCGAACAGGCGGGTGACGTGAAGGTCCCGACCTCCGACGCCGAAGCGCAGCGCGCCGGCGCCGCCGAAGGCAAGGCCCCGCCGCCGCCCGTCAAGATGGAAGCCATCACCTCGCAGCAGGGCGAGCGTGTCGACCGTCGCCCGCAATATGAGCGGCCGGAAGGCGTGCGCGAATGGCAGCCGCGCGAAGGCCGTCCGCGTGATCGCGACCGCGATGCGCCGATCATCCTGCAGTTCGGCGACCGTGTCGTGGTGCGCGGCGACGACAACCAGCGCTTCATCCGCGATGGCGGCGAGCCCTATTACGAGCGTCTGCCCGGCGGCCGTGTCCGCGAAACCGTGGAGCGTCGTGACGGAACGCAGGTGGTGACCATCCGCAACCGTTACGGCGACGTGATCCAGCGCTCGCGCATCGACGATCGCGGCCGCGAATATGTGCTGTTCTATGCGCCGGAGCTGATGGAAGATCCCGACCGCGATTACGTCTATCGCGATCCGGGCCTCGACCTGCCGCCGATGCGCCTGCGCATTCCCGTGACGGACTACATCATCGACACCTCGAGCGATCCGGACCGCGATTATTACCGCTTCCTGGAACAGCCGCCGGTCGAGCCGGTGGAGCGTGTTTATTCGCTGGATGAAGTGCGTTATTCGGCCCGTATCCGCGACAAGGTGCGCCGTATCGACCTCGATACCATCACTTTTGCCACCGGCAGCGCCGAAATCCCGATGACGCAGGCCCGTTCGCTGCGCAAGGTGGCGGATGCCATCAACAAGGCGCTGGACAAGAACCCGGGTGAAACCTTCCTGATCGAAGGCCATACCGACGCCGTCGGTTCTGATGAAAGCAACCTCGTGCTTTCCGACGAGCGCGCCGCTTCCGTCGCCAACGTCTTGACCGATGTTTACGGCATTCCGCCGGAAAACCTCGCGACGCAAGGTTATGGTGAGCGTTACCTAAAGGTCCAGACGCTCGGCCCGGAACAGCAGAACCGCCGCGTCACCATCCGCCGCGTGACGCCGCTGGTGAAGCCGGTCGCCCAGAAGTGACTAGGTTCTGATGAAAAACAAAGGCCCGGAAAGCGCAGGCTCTCCGGGCCTTTTTCATTGGGACAGGCTTTCCAAATACGCGACGTCATCCTCGCCCTTGAGGCGAGGATCTAATCACGTTTCCTCCGGTCGAGACGTAGCAGATGCTCGGGACAGGCCCGAGCATGACGGAGGAAGTGTTTGTTCCAGCCTCCAAAACCCCCCAGCACTCACTTTGGGAACCGCCCGAAGAGGAGATGTGTGTCTTCAGTTCAGCGCGACCGCGATTTCCGCCGCCAGCTGGGCATTGTTGCGCACCAGCGCGATATTGGTTTCCAGGCTGCGGCCATCCGTCAGGCGGAAGATGTCGCCGAGCAGGTAGGGGGTGACTTCCTTGCCGGTGATATCGTCGCGTTCGGCGTGGGAGATGGCGCGGTTGATGTAGATTTCCATCTCCTCGCGCGGAATTTCGTCCTCTTCCGGCACGGGATTGGCCACCAGCATACCGCCCTCGATACCCAGCTGTTCGCGGGTTGTCTGGAAATTGGCGATTGCCGCCGGGCTGTTGAGCGAGAGCGGGCTCGGCAGGCCGGAGGAGCGCGACCAGAAAGCCGGGAATTCTTCCGAGCCGAAAGTGACGACCGGCACGCCATTGGTTTCGAGAACCTCGAGCGTCTTCGGAATATCGAGAATGGCCTTGGCGCCGGCGCAGACGACGATCACGCCGGTCTTCGCAAGCTCGGTCAGATCGGCGGAGATGTCGAAGGTCTCTTCCGCGCCCTTGTGTACGCCGCCAATGCCGCCGGTGGCGAAAACGCGGATACCGGCGCGGGCGGCGGCGATCATGGTGGCGGCCACCGTGGTGGCGCCGGTGCGGCGCTCGGCGATCGCAAAGGCGATATCGGCGCGCGAGACCTTCATGGCGTCGGTGGTCTGGGCCAGCGCCTCGAGCTGGTCTTTCTCAAGGCCGATATGCAGGGTGCCGTGAATGACCGCGATGGTGGCCGGAACAGCACCCTGATCGCGGATGATCTGTTCGACGCTTTCCGCCATCTCGATATTGCCTGGGTAAGGCATGCCGTGGGTGATGATGGTCGATTCAAGTGCCACGATCGGCGCACCGCGCTGCTTGGCGGCGGCGACTTCCTGAGAATAGACGATTGGAAGGAGCGGGGAGATAGGGCGGGTCATTTCATCTGTTCCAGTTTTTAAAAGCGGGTTCATGCCAGCATTTCAGCCTGGGGAACAAGCCCCAACATGGCTTCGACACTGTCTTTTGATAGGTCCTGGGAGGTGGCGAAGGGCGATTGCACGGTGATGGCGGCCGCCGCCGCGCCTTGCCTCAACGCTTCCGCAATCGTCTTTCCCTCGGCGATGGCGGCGAGATAACCCGACGCCATGGCGTCGCCCGCGCCGGTTACGTCCTTCACCTCGCGGATGAGGGGCGGGTGGAGGATCGCCGTCTCCGTCCTGCTGAAGGCCACCACCTCGCTTGCGCCGCGGGTAACGACGCCGCCGGCAAGCCCGGCCTTGCGCAGGATGTTGGGCCAGTCGCGAACATTGGCAGTCGTTTCGCCGGTCAGCGCGCGGGCTTCCGCCTCGTTCATGAAGAGGATGTCGATATCGCCGAGCGCCGCTTTCAGCTTCACCGCCTTGGCGGGGGATATGGCGATGGCCGCCAGCGGCTTTTCGCAGGCGCGGGCGACGAGGCCGAGCGCCGTCAGCGTGTCTTCCGGCAGATTGGCGTCGCAGAGCAGGATATCGCTCGCCGTGATTGCCTCGCGCACGGCGCGTATCTTGAGGCAGCGCGGGGTGAAGAGCTTATAGAGGTCCATATCGGCCAGCGCGATGACGAGATTGCCGTCACGCTCCAGAATGGCGGTGTAGCTTGGGGTGCGGCGGTCCAGGAAGGTGAAGGGTGTGTCTTCCACGCCCGCCTGCCGTGCGGCCTCCGCCACTGCCTCACCGGTCGTATCGCCGCCGCGCGGGGCGATGATGCGGACCTGAAAACCGAGGCGGGAAAGATTGCGCGCGGCGTTAAAACCGCCGCCGCCGGCCTCTTCCATCCAGGAGCCGGGGTTGCTCGCGCCGGGCGCCGTCTCAGTCTCGATCATGCCGCGCCTGTCGATATGCGCGCCGCCCAGAACGAGTATTTTCTTCACGCTTGCGTTTCCCTCTTTGGCGGATGGAAAGACCGGACGATTCGGCCTAAACTGACGTCTTCCTGACCTCGCATCCGGTTTGCGGCCATGGGCCGGGCACGGAAAAACGAAAGCAGAACAAACGACTTATCGCTATTTGTTTTCAATATGCTGGCTTAGCCTTGCGAAATGAGAACAAATAGAGTACATACCGTTTCCATACTGCTTCATTGCCTGTGCGGCTTCAATAACCTAAAGGTGGTTCGGATGGCACAAAATTCTTTGCGTCTCGTAGAGGATAAATCGGTGGATAAAAGCAAGGCACTGGAAGCGGCGCTCTCCCAGATCGAACGGTCGTTCGGCAAGGGATCGATCATGAAGCTCGGTTCCAATGAAAATGTGGTTGAAGTGGAGACCGTTTCGACGGGTTCGCTCAGCCTGGATATCGCGCTCGGCATCGGCGGTCTGCCGAAGGGGCGCATCATTGAAATTTATGGCCCGGAAAGCTCGGGCAAGACGACGCTGGCATTGCAGACCATTGCCGAAGCCCAGAAGAAGGGCGGCATCTGCGCCTTCGTCGACGCCGAACATGCGCTCGATCCGGTCTATGCCCGCAAGCTCGGTGTGGATTTGCAGGGCCTTCTGATCTCGCAGCCCGACACGGGCGAGCAGGCGCTGGAAATCACCGATACGCTGGTGCGCTCCGGCGCGGTTGACGTGCTGGTCGTCGACTCAGTTGCGGCGCTGACGCCGCGGGCGGAAATCGAAGGTGAAATGGGCGATAGCCTGCCGGGTCTTCAAGCGCGTTTGATGAGCCAGGCGCTGCGCAAGCTGACGGCGTCGATCTCCAAGTCTAAGTGCATGGTGATCTTCATCAACCAGATCCGTATGAAGATCGGCGTCATGTTCGGTTCGCCGGAAACGACGACGGGCGGCAACGCGCTGAAGTTCTATGCGTCCGTTCGTCTTGACATTCGCCGTATCGGCGCCGTCAAGGAGCGCGAAGAGGTTGTCGGCAACCAGACGCGTGTGAAGGTCGTCAAGAACAAGATGGCGCCGCCCTTCAAGCAGGTGGAATTCGACATCATGTATGGCGAAGGCGTTTCCAAGACCGGTGAGCTTGTCGATCTCGGCGTGAAGGCCGGTATCGTCGAGAAGTCCGGTGCATGGTTCTCCTATAATAGCCAGCGTCTGGGGCAGGGGCGTGAAAACGCCAAGATATTCCTGCGCGACAATCCGGAAACGGCCAATGAGATCGAACTGGCGCTGCGCCAGAATGCCGGCCTGATCGCCGACCGCTTCCTGCAGAATGGCGGGCCGGACGCCGGCGAAGGCGACGACGGCTCCGACGAAGGCTGACACCTTCCGTGAAGGCTCGGGCATTGCCACCCGCAGACTTTGCCGAACTGATATAGATCAAAAAGGGTCGTGCGATTTTTCTTCGCGTGGCCCTTTTTATTTGCCTATATGTCTTGCTTCGCCTCCATGGCTGGACAGGGCAGGATGCGAACGATAAAAGCCAGTGATTTTGCAATATAGCCATCCTTCGGGGTGGAAGTGATGGACTCCAGCTGTGAGCGGTGTGTGGGCATGAGCGGTGTGAATGAAATTCGGTCGACCTTTCTCGACTACTTCAAGAAGAACGGACACGAGATCGTGCCCTCCAGCCCGCTGGTGCCGCGCAACGATCCGACACTGATGTTCACCAATGCCGGCATGGTGCAGTTCAAGAACGTCTTCACCGGTCTTGAAAGCCGTCCCTATTCCACGGCCGCTTCGGCGCAGAAATGCGTGCGCGCCGGCGGCAAGCATAACGACCTCGACAATGTCGGTTATACCGCCCGTCACCACACCTTTTTCGAAATGCTCGGCAATTTCTCCTTCGGCGATTACTTCAAGGAAGAAGCGATCACCCATGCCTGGAACCTGATTACCAAGGAATTCGGCATCGACCGCAATCGTCTGCTGGTCACCGTCTACCATACCGACGACGAGGCCTTTGACCTCTGGAAGAAGATCGCCGGTTTCTCCGACGACCGCATCATCCGCATCCCGACCAGCGACAATTTCTGGGCGATGGGCGATACCGGTCCCTGCGGTCCCTGTTCGGAAATCTTCTACGATCATGGCGATCATATCTGGGGCGGCCCGCCCGGCTCGCCGGAAGAAGATGGCGACCGCTTCATCGAAATCTGGAACCTCGTCTTCATGCAATATGAGCAGCTGACGAAGGAAGAGCGCATCGACCTGCCGCGTCCGTCAATCGACACCGGCATGGGCCTTGAGCGTATTTCGGCGCTGCTGCAGGGCAAGCATGATAATTACGATACGGACCTGTTCCGCGCGCTGATTGCCGCTTCCGTGGAAGCGACCGGCGTTCCGGCCGAAGGTGAAAAGCGCGCCAGCCACCGCGTCATCGCCGACCATCTGCGCTCGTCCGCCTTCCTGATCGCCGATGGCGTTCTGCCGTCGAACGAAGGTCGCGGCTATGTCCTGCGCCGCATCATGCGTCGCGCCATGCGCCATGCCGAACTTCTCGGCGCGCGCGAGCCGCTGATCTACAAGCTGCTGCCGGCGCTGGTGCAGCAGATGGGCCGCGCCTATCCGGAACTGGTCCGTGCCGAGGCGCTGATTTCCGAGACTCTGAAGCTCGAGGAAACCCGTTTCCGCAAGACGCTGGAACGCGGTCTGTCGCTTCTGTCCGACGCGACGTCGACGCTGCACAAGGGCGATATGCTGGATGGCGAAACCGCCTTCAAGCTCTACGACACCTATGGTTTCCCGCTGGACCTGACGCAGGATGCGCTGCGCGCCCGCGAAATCGGCGTCGATATTTCCGGCTTCACCGATGCGATGGAGCGCCAGAAGGCCGAAGCCCGCTCGCACTGGGCCGGTTCCGGCGACAAGGCGACCGAGACCGTCTGGTTCGAGCTCAAGGAAAAGCTCGGCGCGAGCGAATTCCTCGGTTACGACACCGAAACCGCCGAGGGCGTCATCCAGGCAATCGTCAAGGACGGCAAGGCTGTGGAAAGCGCTGCCGATGGCGAGACGGTGCAGGTCGTCGTCAACCAGACGCCGTTTTATGGCGAGTCCGGCGGCCAGATGGGCGATACCGGCGTGATCTCCGGCGACAATGGCGCCTTTGCCGTTTCCGATACCCAGAAGAAGGGCGAAGGCCTCTTCGTGCATTTGGGCACGGTGTCGAAGGGCGGTCTGAAGCTCGGCGACGCCGTTCAGTTGACGGTCGATCATGACCGCCGCTCGCGTCTGCGCGCCAACCACTCCGCCACCCACCTGTTGCATGAGGCGCTGCGCGAAGTGCTCGGCACGCACGTCGCCCAGAAGGGCTCGCTGGTCGCGCCAGAACGCCTGCGCTTCGACGTTTCGCATCCGAAGCCGATGTCGGCCGAGGAGCTGAAGGTTGTCGAGGAAATGGCGAACGAGATCGTGCTACAGAACTCGCCTGTCGTCACCCGCCTGATGAGCGTCGATGACGCCATTGCCGAGGGCGCCATGGCGCTGTTCGGTGAAAAATACGGCGATGAGGTTCGCGTTGTCTCCATGGGCACCGGCGTTCACGGCGCGAAAGCCAATCGTCCCTATTCCGTCGAACTCTGCGGCGGCACCCACGTGGCTGCCACCGGCCAGATCGGTCTTATCCGCATTCTCGGCGAAAGTGCTGTCGGTGCCGGTGTGCGCCGTCTTGAAGCCGTCACGGGTCAGGGCGCGCTTGCCTATCTCGCCGAGCAGGATGAGCGGGTCAAGGCGCTTGCTTCGTCGCTCAAGGTTCAGCCGGGCGATGTGCTGTCGCGTGTCGAAGGCCTGCTCGACGAGCGCAAGAAGCTGGAACGCGAGCTTGCCGATGCGCGCAGGAAACTCGCCATGGGCGGCGGTTCGTCGGATGCCGGCGCAAACGACATCCAGCAGGTCGCGGGCGTCAATTTCCTGGCAAAATCCATGTCCGGCATCGATGCCAAGGACCTCAAGGGCCTTGCCGATGAGGCCAAGGCCAATCTCGGCTCCGGCGTCGTGCTTTTGATTGCCGTTTCCGACGATGGCAAGGCAAGTGCTGTCGCTGCGGTGACCGAAGATCTGACGGCCCGTTTCAGCGCCGTGGACATCGTCCGCACCGCTTCCGCCGCACTCGGCGGCAAGGGCGGCGGCGGCCGCCCGGATATGGCGCAGGCCGGTGGCCCGGATGGCGCGAAAGCGCAGGAAGCCATCGAAGCGGTGGCGGCGGCGCTGGCCGCATAACACGCGCCGTCATCCTCGGGCTTGACCCGAGGATCCATTGATTCCAGTGGGTTATGGATCCTCGGGTCAAGCCCGAGGATGACCAAGGAAAGGTTTCAATAGATGAGGCGGGAATTCTATCCCGCCTTTTTTGATTCTGGACGCTCAAGCCCAGAGGCGAGAGGTAAGGGGCAACCATTCAAAGGCCACGCCGGTTACAAAAACGAATAATCGGCATGTGATCTTTGCGAGGCTGATATTCCGCTTCAGGTGAAACGGTCTTCCCGTCTTTCAGCCCGTCGCCTGCAAGTCCTTTGCCGCTTCCTCGTCGAGATGGGCGGCCCGTTTGAAGGCGGGGCGGTCGGTGAGGTGCGCCATGTAGTCGAGAAAGGCCGGGCGTTTTTCGATGGTGCCGAAGTGCAGCCCCCAGCCGATATGGGCGCCGACATAGACATCGGCCGCCGTGAAGAGATCGCCGGCGATGAAGCGGTTTTCGCTGACGGCCCGTTCGAGCGTATTCATCACATCCGCATAGCTGCCGCAGCCGGCCATGCGCAGCTTCTCCTTCGGCACTTCGAAACCCATCGCCTTCATGCTGGCCGCCATTTCCAGCGGGCCTGCGGCAAAGAACATCCAGCGATAATAAAGCCCGCGTGCCTTGGGTGTGGGTGCAAGGTTCGCGCCGGGAAAGGCATCGGCGAGATAAGCGCAGATCGCCGCCGCCTCGGTGACGATGGTATCGCCGTGTTTGATGGCGGGCACCTTGGCCATCGGATTTATCAGCCGGTAGGCTGGCGATTTCATCGAGGTCTCGAAGCCCAGTATTTCCGTTCGGTACGGAACGCCCACTTCTTCAAGCATCCATCGCGCGATGCGCCCGCGCGACATGGGGTTGGTGTAGAAGATCAATTCACTCATGCTTTTGCCTCCCCAAGCAAAATCCCTGAAGCGCCATGGGAAAACCGGAACGGATTTCGCGCTCGCGCTTCGCATTTTTTAAGGCCCGCAGCATCATTCGCGTGTTCCTTAAAGATCGCGCCGATGCTCCGATGAACGTTTGACTGTGCCGGGCAAGTTATGTGTAAGTAGATGCTGTTTCAGCTTTGTCTTATTGTTGTACTGGCCGCGGCACGCGGAATCGAACTCTGCGCCTAGTGCCACGGCTAATCAAGATACTGTGATCAAAAAAGAAACCCGGCGTTGCAGCCGGGGTTCCGTTGCCTGATATTTCATGACGCCTGCCAGCTATCATTGCCGTCCCATGTCGGGGCAGTCGCTGCTTACTCCGCCGGCTGCCTTCCTGCATGCCGCGTTGCGGCAAGCAGCACGAGGGAAAACGCAATCGTGGTGAGCACGGTGCGGAGGAGGTTGGAAAGTGCCCAGCGGTCCCGCAGCTCCTGCCAGTCATGCGGCATTTCGGTGGTGACGGTCTTGAAAAACTCGTTGATCGGAACGTTGACCATTCGCGTCTGGATGACGACGACGGTGTAGATGGCGAGCGCCGCCACCCACAGCAGCCGGCTGTTGCGATCAACGGTCGCGGCGGCGAGGAGGATGGCCAAGGGTGCGAAGAAGGCGGTGAAAAAGACGCCGTTGCGGACGCTGATATTGATGCCGTTGAACGCCTGGAGGAAGATATCGGCCTCCAGTTGCTGGAAAGCCATCATCACGGGATTGCTGAAGGCAAAGAAGAACCCGGCCATCATGCCGAGGCTGAGCGGTGCAGCTATGCGTAAGAAAGATATTGCCGGTTCTCTCGCAACAATGAGAGCGGGAAAATGCCTTGTTCTTATCGCGTGCAGAAATGAGCTGGACATGGAAATCTCCATCAAATAACCGTACATATGCGTACGGTATATCCGTACGCATACGTACGGTTACTGTCAAGGAAGTGTGGATGCGAAACGAAAGCAGGGAAGTGCGCCGGCGCGAGATTGTCGAACATGCCTTCGCCATGCTGGCCCGGGATGGCTATGCCGCCTTTTCCATGCAGGCGCTGGCGAAGGTGAGCAAATCATCCAAGGAAACGCTCTATGGCTGGTTCGGCGGCAAGGCCGGGCTTTACGAAGCCATGGTCGAAGAAAATGCGGCAAGACTGATATTGCCCTCGGCGGAAGCGGCCGATGGCGTGGGCGAGCTTTCCCGTTTCGGGGCTGACCTGTTGGCTATGCTGCTGGGGGAGCGGGCGGTGCTGCTCAATCGGGTTGCGGCGGCGGAAGCCGGCGGTGACGCCACGCTCGGAGCATTTCTGGCGGAAAAGGGTCGTGACCACGTGATGCCGAAGCTTGCGGCGTATTTTCAGGCGTTGGAGAAACAGGGTCTCATAGGCACGGCGGCATCGGAAGAGCCTGCGGAAATCTGGTTGTCGCTTCTCGCGGGGGATTTGCAGATAAGGCGTGCGACGGGAGCGATTGGCCTGCCGACGCAGGAGGAGATAGGCGAACGCTCGGCCCGCGCCGCGCAGTTGACGTTTCAGCTCTACGGTACACATAAAAAACCCGGTGCCAAAGCATAATCCGACCGGAGCGAAGCGAGGATCGATAAGATTATGCTTCAAAAATAAAAACTTGGAGCGCCGATCTGATGTCAATCAGATCGGCGCTCCAAGGCCGGGTTTTGAAGTCGCAGGGAAGGACGGCTTAAGCCGCCATCGCCGTCTTGAGGTTCTCGTCGATCTTGTCGAGGAAGGCGGTGGTGGAGAGCCAGGGCTGGTCCGGACCGATGAGGAGCGCCAGATCCTTGGTCATGTAGCCGCTTTCGACGGTGTCGACGCAGACGGTTTCGAGCGTTGCCGCGAACTTTGCCAGTTCCGCATTGTCGTCCAGCTTGGCGCGGTGGGCGAGGCCACGGGTCCAGGCGAAGATCGATGCGATCGAGTTGGTCGAGGTTTCCTGACCCTTCTGGTGCTGGCGGTAGTGGCGCGTGACCGTGCCGTGTGCGGCTTCGGCTTCGACCGTGCGGCCATCGGGAGACAGGAGAACCGAGGTCATCAGGCCGAGCGAGCCGAAACCTTGAGCAACCGTGTCGGACTGCACGTCGCCGTCGTAGTTCTTGCAGGCCCAGATGTAGCCGCCGGACCACTTCAGCGCGGAAGCGACCATGTCGTCGATCAGGCGGTGTTCATAGGTGATGCCGATTTCGTCGAACTGCTTCTTGAATTCGTTCTGGTAGACTTCTTCGAAGATATCCTTGAAGCGGCCGTCATAGGCCTTGAGGATGGTGTTCTTCGTGGAGAGGTAAACCGGCCACTTGCGCATCAGGCCATAGTTCATGGAGGCGCGGGCGAATTCGCGGATGGATTCGTCGAGGTTGTACATGGCAAGCGCCACGCCGGCGCTCGGGGCGTCGAAGACGTCCTTTTCGATGACCTGGCCGTCTTCCCCGACGAACTTGATGGTCAGCTTGCCCTTGCCGGGGAACTTGAAATCGGTTGCCTTGTACTGGTCGCCGAAAGCGTGACGACCGACGACGATCGGCTTGGTCCAGCCGGGAACGAGGCGCGGAACGTTCTTGCAGATGATCGGCTCGCGGAAGATGACGCCGCCCAGAATGTTGCGGATCGTGCCGTTCGGGCTCTTCCACATCTGCTTCAGGCCGAATTCCTCGACGCGGGCTTCATCCGGGGTGATGGTCGCGCACTTGATGCCGACGCCATGCTTCTTGATGGCGTGCGCCGCATCGACCGTGACCTGGTCGTTGGTGGCGTCGCGGTTTTCAACCGAGAGGTCGTAATATTCGATGTCGAGATCGAGGTATGGCAGGATCAGCTTGTCCTTGATGAGCTGCCAGATGATACGGGTCATTTCGTCGCCGTCGAGATCGACGACCGGATTGGCTACCTTGATCTTTACCATGAATTCCTCACCTTCGAAGCTGTGGCGCCGGATGGCGCCGGTATCCGGAAAAATATCCGGTGCGGCTATAGCATCGCGCGCGCCTGAGGCAAAGCCATGGGGGGCGCTTTTTTGGCGCAGCGCAATAACGCTTTGCGCATTGCCAAACCATAATGCCGGAATACAGTCAGGCGAATCGCTTCGCCCGCCTGTCGGGCCTATCCCGGGATCACATCATGCGGAATATTCTGCTTCTGACTGCCGCCGTCCTCTTTTCGCATAGCGCGCTCGCCGCCGGGCCTGCCGATCCCGTTCAGAAGGTGATGGATATCACCGTCAAGAACTGGTCGGGCGAGGCGGAAAACTGGAAATACGTTTTCGACGAGGACATGCTGACCAGCCTGTTCAGCAAGGATTTCGTCGCGCAATATCGCGAAGCCTCCAAGAAGCCGGCTTATGAGGCCGAAAGCGGCGAGACCGGCGATCCCTTCGGTTACGATGTCGTGACGAACTCGCAGGATGGCTGCCCGCTGGCCGATGTTTCCGTAACGCCGGGCGCGGTGAAGGACGGCGTGACGGATGTGACGGCGAAATTCAAGCTCTGGGCCTGCATGGATGAGGCGGAGATGAAGGCGACGGTTGACGAAGTGCATTTCGACGTCGTCGAGGAAGACGGTCGCCCGGTCATCAGCGATATTCACCGGGTCGGCGATGAGGGCAGGGATTCGCTGCGCGAAGAGATGGCGACGATCATCAAGGGAGAGCAATAAGGGGCGTCTTGCCAGCGGGATGGATCCAGGCTTCCGCGCCGGCTTTGATTTTGGCGCCGATCTGTGCCAGTGAAGCGCGCTTTAGCGCATCGGGCTGAAAATCGATGCGACGCTTCAACACACGGACAAAAGACGATGGCAGGCACAAACAGCGATCTCGAACTTGTGGCGGAAGGCCCGGCGATCATTCTCGTCGAACCGCAGCTTGGTGAAAATATCGGTATGGTGGCGCGGGCCATGGCCAATTTCGGCCTGGCCGAATTGCGTCTGGTCAATCCGCGTGACGGCTGGCCGAGCGAGAAGGCGCGCGCCGCAGCGTCCAAGGCCGATCACGTCATTGACGCCACGAAGGTATTCGAGACGCTGGAAGAGGCGATCAAGGACCTGAACTTCGTCTATGCCACGACCGCGCGCGAGCGTTACGGTTTCAAGCCGGTGCGTGCGCCCGTCACCGCCGCCGATACGCTCAGGGCAAAATTCAAGGCTGGCGAAAAGACCGGTATCCTCTTCGGGCGCGAGCGCTGGGGGCTGACCAATGAGGAAGTGGCGCTGGCCGACGAGATCGTGACATTTCCGGTCAATCCCGCTTTTGCCTCGCTCAATATCGCACAGGCCGTGCTTTTGATGTCCTATGAATGGATGAAGTCAGGCATGGACGATCTGGGAGAGACGCTTTTCCAGTCCGTCGAGCAGCGTCCTTCGACCAAGGAACAGGTTTTCGGCCTGTTCGAACATATCGAGGAAGCGCTGGATGCGCGGGGTTATTTTCATCCCGCTGAAAAAAAGCCGAAAATGGTCGACAATCTGCGCGCCGTGCTGTCGCGACGCGGTTTTTCCGAGCAGGAAATCAGCGTTTTCCGTGGCGTGATCAATTCGCTCGACCGCTTTCCACGGCAGTGGCCGAAGCAGGCGGGAAGGGCAGCGGGGCCGTCGGCCGGGGGAGCAGGGGAGAATGCTGAAGACGAGTGAGGCGGCGGCGGCCGACGTGCTGAAACCGGTGCTGGTGTTCGATTCCGGGATTGGCGGGCTGACCGTGCTGCGCGAGGCGCGCGTGTTGATGCCCGAGCGCGGCTTCATCTATGTTGCCGACGATGCGGGTTTTCCCTATGGCGGCTGGGAGGAGGAAGCGCTGAAGGCGCGCATTCTCTCGCTCTTCGACAAGCTGCTGGACGAATATAGCCCGGAAGTCTGCATCATCGCCTGCAACACCGCCTTCACGCTTGCTGGCGCAGATCTTCGCGCCCGCTTTCCGCAGATGACCTTCGTTGGCACTGTGCCCGCCATCAAGCCGGCGGCGGAGCGCACCCGTTCCGGCCTCGTTTCCGTGCTGGCGACACCGGGCACCGTCAAGCGCGCCTATACGCGCGATCTCATCCAGTCCTTTGCCAGCCAATGTCATGTCCGCCTCGTCGGTTCGGAAAACCTGGCGCGCATGGCGGAAAGCTGGATCAGGGGCGAGCCGGTTTCGGATGAGGCTGTGCTTGCCGAAATCGAACCCTGTTTCATCGACAGCGAGGGAAAACGCACGGATATCGTCGTTCTTGCCTGCACCCATTACCCCTTCATGGCAAATCTGTTTCGCAGGTTGGCGCCATGGCCGGTGGATTGGCTCGACCCCGCCGAGGCGATTGCGCGGCGCGCGCGCCACCTCGTGCCGCTGCCGCAGGATGCGGAGCATCCGGATGGTTTCGATTTTGCCGTCTTCACCTCCGGCAAGCCGGATTTCGCCACCCGGCGGCTGATGCAGGGTTTCGGTCTCAGCGTTTCGGCGGCCTGAGCGCCTGTTGTATTTTTGCATCTGTTTTATCCGTCTTTTGCAATTCGAGATTGCGACCACTTGTCGCGCCGGATTTCTTGTGTAAGATGCATCTTGTCTGTAACCGCTATAAATGGAGGCGTGGAATGACCAATGACATCAATATGCGCCTTAACGGCATGTCAGGCCTTTCCGGCATGATTATCGGCGGTTATGTGACCCGAGGCATCTCCCTCCGATAAGGCTTATGGCCTGATTTCCTTGCCGTTTGGCATTTTTACTTCGTCCGACATGTGATCGTGCGTCCGCGTGGCCCTTGCTGCTGCGTCTGCGCTTCCGGCATGTCGTTTTCCATCGATAAAGGACCTGGCCGCTTTGCCGCGCCGGGATGGATCTCCCATGCAGAAAAATCAACCATTGGTAGCATATGCGCTGCCGGATGCGGTCGATCGCTTGTTCGTCACATTCGGTGTCTGGAAAACCCTGAAAGCGGTTCTCATTGCCGCACTGGTGCCGCGTGCGCCGCCGACCGATCCTGCCGATCTGCCTGAGCGCCTTCTGGTCGATATCGGCCTTGAGCCGTCGCGGGTGAAGCGGCGGCGGGATTGGGAGGTTCCTTACTGGGCGCCCCGGTTTTGATTGGCAAAGGCCTCTCCGGCGAAAAACGTCGGGGCGGCCGCCGCATCTCTGCCGTTACGTATTGTATAGCGATGCGATACGGGATACGGTGTTCCTATGATCGTTAGTTTCCGACACAAAGGGCTAGAAGCTTTTTATCGTTCCGGGACGACGAAGGGTATTCAGCCTGCCCATGCCGCCAAGCTTGGCCGAATACTAACCTTGCTTGAGGTTGCGGCAGGCGCTCCCGATCTTAATCTTCCTGGTCTCAAACTTCATCCGTTAAAGGGTGATATGAGGGGCCACTGGTCCATATGGGTGAATGGAAACTGGCGTGTGACGTTTCGATTTCTGGATAGCGACGTCGAACTTGTCGACTATCAGGACTATCACTGAAGGGAATTGTTCCAATGATGAAATTTCCTGTTCATCCCGGTGAGTTGTTACGGGAGGAGGTTATTGCCGCACTTCAGCTTTCCGTAACAGACGCTGCTGAAAGGCTTGGAATGTCGCGCGTAGCGCTTTCTCGGGTCTTGAACGGACGGGCAGGAGTCAGCCCAGACCTTGCCTTACGCTTGGAGCGGGCAGGGGTCAGCACCGCGCGGGCATGGCTTGCCATGCAGTCGAATTACGATCTCGCACAGGCGATGAAACGTGAGCAGCCGCCCGTTCGTCCGTTGGATGACAGGGCGGCATAATCTTCGAAGATTTGGCTTGATACCTTCTGGTTTTGGTGGCTTGCTCCCAAAAATCAGATAGGGAGATTCATCATGCCGCTGGAGAACTGGCTGGCCTTCGTGGCCGCATCCGCCATCATGCTTGCCATTCCGGGACCGACGATCCTGCTAGTGATTTCTTATGCGCTGGGCCATGGCCGCAAGGCCAGCACGGCGACGGTGACGGGTGTGGCGCTTGGTGATTTTACCGCAATGACGGCTTCCATGCTCGGGCTCGGCGCGCTGCTTGCCACATCGGCGGCGCTTTTCACCGGGCTTAAATGGATCGGTGCGGCTTACCTCATCTATCTCGGCATCAAGCTGTGGCGTTCGCCGGTCAGCGGCGAGGGGGCGGAAGGAACGGGCGTGACCGGCCGCGAAAGGCCGCTCAAAATCTTCCTGCATGCCTATATCGTCACCGCGCTGAACCCGAAGAGCATCGTGTTCTTCGTGGCCTTCCTGCCGCAGTTTCTGGTGCCGACATTGCCCTTCTGGCCGCAGGTGCTGATTTTCGAGGTGACATTCCTGGTGCTTGCCACTGTCAATGCGGCGCTTTATGGACTTCTGGCAAGTGCTGCCCGCAATACGATCCGCAAGCCGAAGGTCCAGCGCATTGTCAACCGCACGGGCGGCGGTCTCCTGATCGGCGCCGGTCTCATAGCCTTTGGCTGGAAGAGGGCGGTCGCGCCGTAAGGTAGCTCTCGATCGCCTGAAATTCGGACACAACAAAATGGCATTGCCGCATATACTTCTCGCCCTGATCACCGTGTTTTTGTGGGGCTTCAACTTCGTCGTCATCAAGGTTGGCGTCGCCGATATGCCGCCATTGTTTCTGACGGGGGTGCGTTATCTCTTTGCGGCCGTGCCCCTGGTATTCTTCCTGCCGAAACCCAACGTGCCGTGGCGGCATATGATCGTTTACGGCATGGCGATGGGTTTCGTGCAGTTCGGCCTGCTTTACCCGGCCATCAAGCTCGGCCTGCCGGCGGGGCTTGCTTCGCTCGTCATGCAGTCGCAGGCTTTTTTCACGCTGGCGCTCGCCGGGGTGTTTCTTGGCGAACGGCCGTTGCCCTCGCAGATCGTCGGCGCGATCATTGCTTTCGGCGGGCTGGCGGTCATTGGCGTGGAGCGCATGACGGCGGCAGCGCTGATACCGCTCCTGATGGGGGTCGGCTCGGCCATTGCCTGGGCCTGCGGCAACATCGTCAACCGCCGCATCGGCCAAGTGAATGCGGTTTCCTTTGTTGCATGGACGAGCCTTGTGCCGGTTCTGCCGTTGATCCTGCTTTCGCTGGTGGTGGAGGGACCTGATGCGATTGCGGAAGGGCTATTCAATGCGACGCCGACGATGGCTTTGGTGGTGATCTACATGGCCTATGGCGCGACCATCGTTGGCGCAGGCATCTGGAGTTACCTGCTTCTGCGTTACCCTGCCGGAACCGTGGCGCCGTTTTCGCTGCTGGTGCCGATTGTCGGTTTCATCAGCGCCTATCTCGCTTTTGCGGAGCATATTACCGTCTTTGAAGTGGTCGGTGCTGCATTGGTCATCGTCGGGCTGATGCTGAATGTGTTCGGCAGGCGGCTTTCATTTTTGCGGGTCTCATCAGAAGCCGCATAGATGGGGCGTAATTGCCTGTGCATTACCGGCATGGGGCAGACGCAACCGGCGATTTTTTGGTAAAGAGCATGTTCGGCCGCCGCCACGGGAATCGGCCGGATGACATGCAGGACAAGGAACGAAACATTGCAGGTCGGCATCGACATGGGAACTCTATCGGGCGGGCAGCAGGCCAAGCTCGATATCGAGGAATTGCTTGCGACACGTTTGCTCGTGCAGGGCAATTCCGGTTCCGGCAAGTCGCATTTGCTGCGCCGGCTGCTCGAGCAATCGGCGCAATGGGTGCAGCAGGTCATCATCGATCCCGAGGGTGATTTCGTCACGCTTTCCGACAAGTTCGGCCATGTGGTGGTGGATGGCGAGCGCACCGAAGCGGAACTTGCCGGCATTGCCAACCGCATTCGCCAGCACCGCGTTTCCTGCGTGCTGACGCTTGAAGGCCTTGATATCGAGCAGCAGATGCGGGCCGCCGCCGCCTTCCTCAACGGTCTGTTCGATGCGGATCGTGAATACTGGTATCCCGTGCTTGTTGTGGTGGATGAGGCGCAGATGTTTGCGCCCTCCGTCGGCGGCGAGGTGACCGAGGATGCCCGCAAGGCGTCGCTCGGCGCCATGACCAATCTGATGTGCCGTGGCCGTAAGCGCGGCCTTGCCGGTGTCATCGCCACCCAGCGCCTGGCCAAGCTCGCCAAGAACGTGGCGGCGGAAGCCTCCAACTTCCTGATGGGCCGCACCTTCCTCGATATCGACATGGCGCGCGCGGCCGATCTGCTCGGCATGGACCGGCGGCAGGCGGAAATGTTTCGCGATTTGCAGCGCGGCAATTTCGTGGCGCTCGGCCCGGCGCTGTCGCGCCGGCCGCTGCCCATCGTCATCGGCCCGGTGGAAACCTCGGCGCGTTCGTCTTCGCCGAAGCTGATGCCGCTGCCGGATGCGCCTCAAGATGTCGAGGACCTGATTTTCACGCCGGATCCTGAAGAGTTTACCCGGCCTGCCGTGCGCCGCACACCGCCAGCACCACGCCCGACCACAGATATTCTGGCCGAACTCTCCCGCTCCACGCCTGCCGCCGTCGGTCCTTCACCCGAGCAGCCGCGAAGCGGCCAGCCGGAGATGACGCCGGAGGAGCGTGAGGAGAAAATCGCGACGGTTCTCGTCGAAATTCTCGACGATCCGCAATCGGCCTATCGGACCGATGCCGTGCTCTATCAGGATTTTCTGGTGCGCGCCCGCATGCGCCGTATTCCCGGCACGCCGATGACGCTGCCGGAATTCCGCCGGCAGGTGGCAATTGCCCGCTCAGGCGTGGATGCGGCGATGGCGGCCAGCGAAGGCTGGCAAAAGGCGCTGGAACTGTCGACGTCGGTTTCCGATGACCTGCAGGGTGTTTTCCTGCTGCTGGTCAAGGCCGCTCTCGGCGAGGAGCCTTGTCCGTCGGATGCTCGCATCGCCCGCGCTTATGGCACCCATTCCGCGCGCCGCGCGCGGCGGCTGCTCGGTTATTTCGAGGAGAAGGAGCTTGTGGTGGTGCATGCCGATTTCTCCGGCAAACGCATCGTGGCGTTTCCCGATCTCGACGCGAAAACCGCGCCCGGCGATGCGGATGCGGCTGAGGACGATGCCAGACTGGCGGCGGAGTGAGGTTGGCAAGCTGCCTGTTGGACATACCTCCCGTCATGCCGGACTTGATCCGGCATCCAGCCACGGCGCGTCTGCGCCGTGAGACGAGTCTATTGCGATCAAGGACTTGATCGCGCTGGACCCCGGATCAGGTCCGGGGTGACGGCGTGTATATTATGTGGCGGTGGCAACCTCATTCGTCAGCGGAATTCTGAAAGAGGCTGAGGAGGCGTTTCCGCCTCCTCGATCAAGGCCTTACTCGATGGCCTTTGCTTCCTTGCGCGTCGCGATCAGCGAACCGATGATGCCGGTTGCGAGGATGGCGACCGTGACACCCAGCGAGACGGCGGGCGGGATCTTGGCGATGCCCAGCATGTCGGCGACGAAAATCTTCGAACCGACGAAGACCAGAACCGCAGCCAGCGCATATTTCAGATAAGCGAAGCGGTGGATGAGGGCGGCGAGCGCAAAGTAGAGGGCGCGCAGGCCGAGGATCGCGAAGATGTTCGACGTGTAGACGATAAACGGATCGGTGGTGATCGCGAAGATCGCCGGGATCGAATCGACTGCGAAGATCAGGTCGGCGATTTCGACCATGATGAGCGCCAGAAAGAGCGGCGTCACGAAGGTCTTGAGTTTGCCGGTGGCCTCATCGGTTTCCTTGACGAAGAATTTCTCGCCATGCAGCCTGTTTGTCACCGGAAGGTGACTGCGCAGGAACTTCAGGATGCGGTTATTGCCGATATCCGATTCATCATGGTCGGACGAGAACAGCATCTTGAGGCCGGTGAAGACGAGGAAGGCCGCGAAGAGATAAAGCACCCAGTGGAAGTTTTCGACGATGGCCGCGCCACCGGCGATCATGATGCCGCGCAGGACGATGACGCCGAGGATACCCCAGAGCAGCACGCGGTGCTGATATTGGCGGGGAATGGCGAAATAGGAGAAGATCATGGCGATGATGAAGATATTGTCCATCGCCAGGCTTTTTTCGACCACGAAGCCGGTGACATATTCCATCGCCGACTGTTCGCCGGACTGGTACCAGATCCAGCCGCCGAAGGCCAAGCCGATCATGATGTAAAAGCCGGACATCAGCAGGCTTTCACGAACGCCGATTTCCTTGGAGTTCTTGTGCAGCACGCCGAGATCGAGCGCGAGCAGGCCAAGGACGAGAGAAATGAAGACAGCCCACATCCATGTGGGGGTGCCGAGAAAATCGTTGAGGAGGAACTCCATCAGTCAACCTTTAGCCGGACGAGGTTGGCTTTGCGGATGGGGAACGTGTGTCAAGAATATACGTGGGCCCCAACCTAAAGAAACTCGACATCACGTGTTGTCCGGTAACACGTCAGAGGGGCCCGAGTTCTGATCACGATGGGTAAATGGGTGGCCCCTTGATGTTTTCAAGGGCAAACTCGAGAAAAAATTGGCAGGCGCTGTTTGACAAATTTGTAAAACGACTATAGAAGCCGCCCCAACGCCGGGCAGTGATGTCCGGTGTGTTTTGTTGACTGCCTTGCAGTTTAAAGGCTGACGTTCGGCGGTCAATATCACCGACATGTCCCGTGGTTTCTCCATTTGCATGTGAGAAGCCTGTCAGAGGCCCTGAAACGGGCTTCAGAGGAGGGCGTGTTTCCTTGAACCGGTTTGGCAACAAACCGGCATAACCTTTTGAGAAGGAAATACGATGAGCAAGCGCGAATCGGCTAAGTATAAAATTGACCGCCGCATGGGCGAAAATATCTGGGGCCGTCCGAAGTCCCCGGTCAACCGCCGTGAATACGGCCCGGGCCAGCACGGCCAGCGCCGCAAGGGCAAGATGAGCGACTTCGGCACGCAGCTGCGCGCCAAGCAGAAGCTCAAGGGCTACTACGGCGAACTGCGCGAAAAGCAGTTCCGCGCCACCTTCGACGAAGCAAACCGTCGCAAGGGTGACACCTCCGAAAACCTGATCGGCCTGCTCGAGTCGCGTCTGGACGCCATCGTCTACCGCGCCAAGTTCGTTCCGACCGTTTTCGCTTCGCGCCAGTTCATCAACCATGGCCACGTCACGGTTAACGGCGTTCGCGTCAACATCGGTTCTTACCGCTGCAAGCCGGGCGACGTTATCGAAGTTCGCCAGAAGTCCAAGCAGCTCGTAACCGTTCTGGAAGCCGTTCAGCTCGCTGAGCGCGACGTTCCGGACTACATCGAAGTTGACCACAACAAGATGGTTGCGACCTACGCCCGCGTTCCGGCTCTCTCCGACGTGCCGTACCCGGTCGTCATGGAACCGCATCTGGTAGTCGAATTCTACTCGCGTTAATCGACGCGTTTCAGTATTCAGGAAGCCGCCCTTCGGGGCGGCTTTTTTGTTTGCGGGGAAGGCTTTGCATGCAGGACATTCAGGCGATCGTCGATTCCATTTACGACAGCATGGCGCCGAGGCTCGGCGAGGGGAAGGTCGCGGACTACATTCCCGAACTTGCCAAGGTCGATCCCAACCAGTTCGGCATCGCCATCACCACCGTCGACGGAACCACCTATACGGCCGGCAATGCGCTGACGCCATTTTCGATCCAGAGCATCTCCAAGGTCTTCATGCTGACGCTGGCGCTTGGCAAGGCGGGGGAAACGGTGTGGAACCGGGTGGGGCGCGAGCCTTCGGGCTCTTCCTTCAATTCCATCGTCCAGCTGGAGCACGAGCACGGAATCCCACGCAATCCCTTCGTCAATGCCGGTGCTATCGTCGTGACCGATATCGTGCTTGCCGGCCACCAGCCGCGTGAGGCTATCGGCGAGCTTTTGCGTTTCGTTCGTTATCTCGCGGATGACGATACGATCAGCATCGACGATACGGTGGCGAAATCCGAGCAGGCGACGGGGTTCCGCAATTTCGCGCTTGCCAATTTCATGCGGTCCTTCGGCAATCTGCACCACCCCGTGGAATATACGCTCGGCGTTTATTTCCATCAGTGCGCGCTGTCCATGACCTGCGCGCAGCTTTCCCGCGCCGGACTGTTTCTTGCCAATCGCGGCCGCAATCCGCTGACGGGGCATACGGTTGTGTCGGACAGGCGAGCGCGGCGTATCAATGCGCTGATGCTGACCTGCGGCCATTATGACGGATCGGGCGATTTCGCCTATCATGTCGGCCTGCCGGGCAAGAGCGGTGTGGGCGGCGGCATCCTGGCGGTGGCGCCGGGTAACGCGTCCATCGCCGTCTGGTCGCCGGGTCTCAACAAGGTCGGCAACTCGGCGCTCGGGTCACAGGCGCTGGAAATGCTGGCGACGAAAACCGGCTGGTCGGTATTCGGGGCTTGATATTGCCGGCGGATGGGGGCATTGCCTGCATTAAGAACGGCAGTCGTGCCGGAGCGAGCTGATGATGAACATTCTCACCAAGATCGATGACTTTGTAGATCGGGCCGGGGCCGACCAGATCGGCGCAGATCAGGATCCGTCCGAAGAGAACGGCAGCTCGCATCCCCTGTTCGACAATGCACCGCGGTCGGTTTCCTTCAACAAGCTGCGCAAGCGGCTGTTGCGCAACGTTCGCCAGGCCTTCACCGATTTCGGCATGCTGAATGGCCAGAAGCGCTGGCTTGTCGGCCTTTCCGGCGGCAAGGACAGCTATGGGCTGCTGGCGCTGCTGCTCGATCTTAAATGGCGCGGCCTTTTGCCGGTGGAACTGGTTGCCTGCAATCTGGATCAGGGCCAGCCGAATTTTCCAAAGCACGTGTTGCCGGAGTATCTGGCGAAGATCGGCGTGCCCCATCGCATCGAATATCGCGACACCTATTCCGTGGTGAAGGAAAAGGTGCCGTCCGGCGGCACTTACTGTTCGCTCTGTTCGCGGCTCAGGCGTGGCAATCTCTACCGCATTGCGCGGGAGGAGGGTTGCGACGCGCTGCTGCTTGGCCATCATCGCGAGGATATTCTCGAAACCTTCTTCATGAATTTCTTCCATGGCGGCCGGCTGGCCGGAATGCCGGCGAAGCTTTTGAATGACGAGGGTGACCTGATGGTCATGCGCCCGCTTGCCTATTGCGCCGAAGAGGATATGGCGAAATTCGCGGCGGCGATGGAATTCCCGATCATTCCCTGCGACCTCTGCGGCTCGCAGGACGGGCTTCAGCGCAATGCGATGAAGGAGATGCTGGCCGACATCGAACGGCGTATGCCGGGCCGCAAGGACGTGATGCTGAGGGCGCTTGCCCATGTCAATCCGTCGCATCTGCTCGATCCGAAGCTTTTTGATTTTTCGGCGCTTTCTGTCACCGGGGCGTCACCTGAAGAGCGTAGGGAGGCCAACTCCCCCTTATGAAGAAGTGCCCCGCCCGATGACCCTTTCCGACAAAGATATCGACTTCCTCGTTTCCACCGTTGCCGCTGCCGGCGCGAATGAAATTCTTCCCCGCTTCCGAAACCTGAGCGCCGGTGCGATCTCCGAAAAGACCTCGGCCGTCGATCTCGTCACCGAGGCCGATGTTCTGGCGGAAAAGGCGATAACAGCCGCTCTCCTTCAGCGATTTCCGAAGGCCCATATCGTCGGCGAAGAGGCCTATGAGGCGGACCAATCCGTCATTCCCGCACTTGCCGATGCGCCGCTTGCCTTCGTGATCGACCCCATCGACGGCACTTTCAATTACGCTTCCGGTTTTCCCGCTTTCGGCACGCTGCTTGCGGTCACCGTCAAGGGCGAGACGGTGGCGGGCATCATCCACGATCCGGTGATGGGCGATACCATCGTTGCCCTGAAAGGCGAAGGTGCGTTTCTCAACCGCAGGAACGGTTCGCAGGCGAAGCTCAGGGTTGCCGATCCCGCGCCATTGTCCGATATGGTCGGCATCTTTTCCTGGGGCCACAGCCATCAGGATCGCCGGCCGGTGATTGCGGCCAATATGGCGAAGATCAAGATGGCGCTGTCGCTCAACTGCTCGGCACATGAATATTGGCTCGCCTCGGCCGGCAAGCTGCATTTCATCGGCCATGAAAAGCTGATGCCGTGGGATCATCTCGCCGGCGTGCTCATTCATCAGGAGGCGGGCGGTTACACGGCTCGTTTCGACAATACGCCCTATCGGCCGGGGCAGACGGAGGGCGGCATCCTGTCCGCTCCCGACAAGGAAAGCTGGAAGATGCTGCGACGGGAAATCGTCGCCTTATAAGATCGCGCTCAAATAGAAGGATATCGCCCATGGCTCTCGAACTCGACATCGCCTCTCTCGCCAATGCGCTTCAGGAGGCGGCGGCAGTGGAAATCCTGCCG
The DNA here is from genome assembly GCF_005144435.2 of Agrobacterium leguminum. Taxonomy (NCBI): domain Bacteria; kingdom Pseudomonadati; phylum Pseudomonadota; class Alphaproteobacteria; order Hyphomicrobiales; family Rhizobiaceae; genus Agrobacterium; species Agrobacterium leguminum. Next base: position 1,538,275 of record NZ_CP120211.1, on the reverse strand, counting down.
CGGTTCCGCAATCTGGGCGAAGGCGATGTGCGGATCAAGAGCGAGGCGATCGATCTCGTCACCGAGGCTGACGAGGCCGCCGAGCGGCTGATCCGTGCGCGTGTGCAGGACATCATGCCTGATGCGCTGTTCATCGGCGAAGAGGCGGTGGCGGCGGATGCGTCGCTGCTCGGCAAGCTTGCCGATGCCGATCTTGCCGTGGTGGTCGATCCGATCGACGGCACCTATAATTTCGCTTCCGGCCTGCCGCTCTTCGGCGTGATGATGAGCGTCATCTCCAAGGGCGAGACCGTTGCCGGCCTCATCTTCGATCCCATGGGCAATGACTGGGCGATTGCCGAAAAGGGTTCCGGCGCGTGGCTTTGCAGCGCCGACGGTTCGCAGACCGAGATGTCGGTCGTGCCGGCGCCGGAATTGTCGCAGATGGTCGGCATCGCCAATACCGGCTATTTCGACGTGGAGACACGGCGCAAGATCCTGACGAACCTCGCCGATGTGCGGCTCTTCACCAGCTATCGCTGCGCGGCGCATGAATATCGCCTGTTCTGCGGCGGCCACATGCATTTCCTGATGTATAACAAGCTGATGCCCTGGGACCATCTGGCCGGCACGCTGCTGTCGCAGGAGGCGGGCGCTTACGCGGCGCGCCTCGACGGCTCGCCCTATCTGCCGAGCCATTTGGATGGCGGGCTGCTGCTCGCGCCAGATCAGGAGACGTGGGAACTGCTGCGGGAGAAGATTTTTACGGTTTGAGGTGGTGTTGTCTAAGGGGCAGGGCGGAAAGGCTTTTGCCCGTCATGCCGGACTTGGATACCGGCATCCAGTAGCCGCGCGTCTGCGTGGCGGAAGACTCTTCTCAGCCCAAAGACTTGGGCTGGCTGGACCCCGGATCAAGTCCGGGGTGACGGAATGCGTATGACGTGAACCGTCGATCAATAAAAAGGGCGCGGAACAGAATTCCGCGCCCTTTCATTTTTCCATCGCCCCTCAGCGGGTCGGCTTGTTATGCGCCTGAAACAACACGCCCTTTTCACCGATCAGCACGAAGATGAGGCCGACGATGGAGACGGCGAAGAAGCCCGCCACCATGGGCAGCGCCGTGCCGTCGAAAGACTGGCCGATGGCCGCGCCGATCAGCGAGCCGCCGACGGTTCCCATGAAGCCCATGACGGAGGATGCGGTGCCGGCGACGTGGCCGAGCGGCTCCATGGCGAGCGAGTTGAAGTTCGAGCCGATCCAGCCGAACTGGAACATGGCCAGCGCGAAGAACACGATGAAGATGGCGAAGGGCATCGGTTCCGGCCCCAGCACCTGCACCAGCAGCCAGACGAAGGTGATGGCGATGAAGCCGAGCAGCGAGCCGTGCGACAGCTTGCGCATGCCGAACCGGCCGACCAGCCTTGCATTGACGAAGGACGAGAAGGCCATGAACAGCGCCACGCCCGCAAAAGCCGCCGCAAACCATGCGCCGAGCCCGTAAATGCCCTTATAGACCTGTTCGACCGAGTTGATGAAGCCGAATAGCGCCCCGAAGATGAAGGTGCTTGAGAGCGTATAGCAGAGCGCGATACGGTTGGTGAGCACGATCTTGAAACCGCCGAGGATGGAGCTTGCGGTCAGGGGGCGGATATCGTCCGGATGCAGGGTTTCCGGCAGGCGGAAATACATCCAGGCCGTCACCACGGCGGCAATGGCCGCCATGAAAGCGAAGATCAGGTGCCAGTCACCGAAAAACAGCACGATCTGGCCGGTACCGGGCGCTATGACCGGCACGACCATGAAGACCATCATGATCAGCGACATGACTTCCGCCATCTGCCGTCCGCCATAGATGTCACGCACGATGGAGACCGTGATGACACGCGTTGCCGCCGAACCGATGCCCTGAATGAAGCGTAGCATCAGCAGCCCGGAGAAGGACGGTACGAAGACCACGGCGATGGCTGAAACGATGTAGATGGCAAGCCCGACGAACATCGGCTTGCGGCGTCCGAAGCGGTCCGAAATCGGTCCGTAGAGAAGCTGGGCGATGCCGAAGCCGAGAAGATAGCTGGAAATCACATATTGGCGGTGGTTTTCGTTCTCGACGCCGAGCGAGGCGCCGATTTCCTGAAGACCGGGCAGCATGATGTCGATGGCGAGCGCGTTCAGCGCCATCAGCATTGCGGCAAGCGCGATGAATTCCGTGCGCCCCATCGAGCCTGCGCGCGAAGCGGTGGATTGTGAAAGATTTGTCACAGGATTGCCCCAAAAAGAACGGCAAAGGCGTTGCATGAAGCAACGCCTGGCATAAATTTCTGACAATCAGGGTGGGCCGGATGAACCGGCCGAAATCAGGCCGCGCCGCGGACGCTGATACCCTGTTCTTGGAAGTGGTTTTGAAGTTCGCCGGACTGGAACATCTCTCTTACGATGTCACAGCCGCCGACGAATTCGCCCTTGACGTAGAGCTGCGGGATGGTCGGCCAGTTGGAATAGTCCTTGATGCCCTGGCGGATATCTGCATCGGCAAGCACGTTGATGCCCTTGTAGTCGACGCCGAGATAATCGAGGATCTGTACCACCTGGCCGGAAAAACCGCACTGCGGAAATTGCGGGGTGCCCTTCATGAAAAGAACGATATCGTTGCTCTTCACTTCGCTGTCGATCATGTCGTGAATGCCGCTCATAGGCCTATTCCTTTCACATGCGGTTCAAGGCCGCTGCTTTCTGTTTGTTCCTAGATAACATGTCGTGGCGCGATTTCCACCCGGAAAGCGTAAAAAATGCGTCCGTGTTTTAATGCACGACATGCCAAAAAAGTGGCTTGCGACGCCTCAGCGATATCTCTGACGGCTGCGGGCGGCGGCCGTGCGTCTTTTGCTCACCTGCTTCTTGGCTGGCTTGGGTTTGACGGCGGCGTTGATCGCGGCTTCCAGAACCGAGCCGACGATGCCGCCGGCCAGCGAGCCGGTGCTTTTCGTCCGGCGCGCGCGGCGCGTCTTGCGGATACCGGTCTTGGTGAGGATTTCAGACAGCGCGCCCTTGACGACGCCGTTGAGTACTTGATCGACGATGCCAGACAAATTTCCCTCACCGATAAATAAATCACATTTCCGTCGCGATTTTTACTATACGTGCATCGCCCGCTGTATCAAGCGATCCTTTCGGGTGTCTCTAGCGCGGTTTTGCTTTTCTCCGAAACGCAAAAGCGCACTATCTCTTTGTTTTTACGCATTGTCTTAACGTAAAAGCGATTGCGCTTTTACTGGAAATGCTCCGGCCGAAGGTTCATGCATGCCAGCCGTCAAGTCACGACTTGTTCTTTATTTCCCCGGTTTCGATCCGCTCGATGCGGCCGCCCATCATCTGCGTTATCAGCGGGCGGCGGCGTTGGCCGGCAAGACATGGGATGTCGATTATGCCGTGGGGCCGCTGGAGAATGCGCCCGGGGGCGAAACATTCACGGTTGAGGCCTCGGCGGGCGACTGGCGGACGCGCTCCGACATTTTCGTTTACGACCATAATGCGGTGATATCGCAATTGCGCGATGAGCCCGTCTGGCGGCAGATCTGGCTCGGTTTCAAGGCAGGCGCCGGCATCATCGCCGAGGGCGGCGCGGCGCGTTACTTCCGCCACGCCTGGCGTTTTGGCCTGTTCTTCATCTTTCCGTTCCTGCTGATGCTTGTCGGCGGTGCGCTTGCGGCGGCGATTGCCCTGTCGCCCTTAATTTTCGCCTTACCTCTCTGGCTCTTGGCGATCAGTCTTCCCGTCGCCGCCCTGTTTTTCGTGAAGGCTTTCCTGCCGTTTGCGGAGTGGTTTCATACCCTGCATCTTTATGCGGACTGGCGGTTCGCGCTCGCAGTCGGCCGCGATGAGCCGATTGCCCGTGACTGGATCGAGGAGAGGGCAGCACTTGTTCTGACGGCGCTGGAGCAGCCTTCGGACGAGGTTCTGGTGGTTTCCCACAGCATGGGCGCTAGCCTTGCGCTCGCCGTGATCGGCCGTGTGCTGGAACTGAAGCCGGATGCGCTGGATGGCCGGAAACTGTCCTTTGCGACCTTGGGCGGGGCGGCGCTGCAATGTGCGTTCCTGTCGAGCGCCGACCGGCTTCGCGAGAGCGTCGGTTCGATTGCGCGTCACCCGGAGGTGACATGGTTCGATATCCAGTGCCTGACCGATCCGATTCATCTCTACCGGTGCAATACCGTGGGCCTGACCGGTCACAGGGATGCGCCGCAGCCGAAGATCGTGCCGATCCGTTTCAAGCATTCGCTCTCGCCGGACCGCTATAAGAAGAACAAGCGCAACTTCCTGCGCATGCACCGGCAATATGTGCTGGGGCCGGACCGCAGATCCGGTTACGATTTTACCCTGCTGACAGCGGGCCCCTTGCCGGCCGCCTCCTTCGCCGCTCTGGATTCGCAGACGCCGCCCGCCTTGTAAGCGGCGACGACCCATTCGGCCGGACATGAAAAAAGGCCCGCGTGAGAGTATCACGCGGGCCTTGATTTATTCCGCAGGTTTCACGCTCTGCCGCAGGCGGGACAGAGACGGTCTGTTGCCGGAACCGCTTTCACGGGCGCAATCATTCGGGAGCCGAGGTCTGCAGGGCAAGGGCATGCAGAACGCCGCCCATATTGCCCTTCAGCGCGTCATAGACCATCTGGTGCTGCTGCACGCGGGTCTTGCCCTTGAATGCTTCCGCAACGACTTCCGCCGCGTAATGATCGCCATCACCGGCCAGATCGCGGATCGTGACCTTTGCCCCGGGAATTCCCGCCTTAATCATGTCTTCAATGTCGCCGGGTTTCATGGGCATGGTGTTTCTCCTTAATTCATTCTGCGGCGAGCAAAGTTTCGCCGTCCATGAATTGAGGGAACCACGATTCATAGGCCAAGTGCAATTCTTTAATCTCGACAGCCCGCGCCGTGCCCAGCTTTACGGTGGAACCGCCGGTAACGCCGATGACCGGGCAGGAAACGCCCGCCGCCTTCGCCGCTGTCTGCACCTCATCGAGATCGGCCTTTTTGACCGTCAGAACGTAACGGCCCTGATCTTCGCCGTAGAAGGTGAGGACCGGGTTGTGGCCTTCGACCGCGTCGATGGTCGCGCCGATGCCCGACGAAATCGCCATTTCGGCGACTGCAAGTGCGAGACCGCCCGAGGAGCAATCGTGAACGGCGGTGGCAAGACCGTCGGTGATGAGGCTGCGGACGAAATCGCCGTTGTTCTTTTCAGCGGCCAGATCGACATGCGGCGCCGGGCCATCGATGCGGCCATGAATGTCACGCATGTAAACCGACTGGGCGATATGCGTGCCGAGGCCGGCAGGGGCGCCGACGAGCAGCACCACTTCGTCAGCGGCGGCAAAGCGGATGCGTGCCATGCGGCTCCAATCCTTCAGCAGGCCGACGCCGCCGATGGTGGGGGTGGGTAGGATCGCCTGACTGTTGGTCTCGTTATAGAGCGAGACGTTGCCGGAAACGATCGGGAATTCCAGCACGCGGCAGGCTTCGCCAATGCCCTTGATGGCATGGACCAGCTGGCTCATGATCTCGGGCTTTTCCGGGTTGCCGAAATTGAGGTTGTCGGTGGCCGCCAGCGGCAAAGCGCCGGTGGCGGTGATGTTGCGCCAGCATTCGGCTACGGCCTGCTTGCCGCCTTCGAACGGGTCGGCCTCAACATAACGCGGCGTCACGTCGGAGGAGAAGGCGAGCGCCTTCTTGTCATGGCCTTCGACGCGAACCACGCCGGCATCGCCGCCGGGAAGCTGCAGCGAATTGCCCTGGATCAGCGTGTCATACTGTTCGTAGACCCAGCGGCGCGAGGAATTGTTGGCCGAACCGACCAGCGACACCAGCGCATCGGCGATATCGGCGGCTGGGACGTCGTTTTCCGCCAGCGGCGCGGGCACCTTGGCGGGCGTCCATGGGCGGTCATATTCGGGAGCCTCGTCGCCGAGTTCCTTGATCGGCAGGTTGGCGACTTCCTCGCCATTGTGCAGCACGCGGAAGCGCAGGTCGTCGGTGGTCTTGCCGACGATGGCGAAGTCCAGGCCCCACTTGACGAAGATCGCCTTGGCGACCTCTTCCTTGGAAGGCTCGAGAACCATGAGCATGCGCTCCTGGCTTTCCGACAGCATCATTTCGTAAGCCGTCATGCGCTCTTCGCGCACCGGTACGGCGTTCAAGTCAAGCTCGATGCCGAGATCGCCCTTGGCGCCCATTTCAACGGCCGAGCAGGTGAGGCCGGCCGCACCCATGTCCTGAATGGCGATAACCGCACCGGTCTTCATCAGCTCAAGGCAGGCTTCCAGCAGGCACTTTTCGGTGAAGGGGTCGCCGACCTGAACGGTCGGGCGCTTTTCCTCGATGGATTCGTCGAATTCGGCGGACGCCATGGTCGCGCCGCCGACGCCGTCGCGGCCGGTCTTCGCACCGAGATAAACGACCGGCAGGCCGACGCCCTTGGCTTCCGAGAGGAAGATCGCGTTGGACTTGGCAAGACCGGCGGCAAAGGCGTTAACGAGGATGTTGCCGTTATAACGCGGATCGAATTCCACTTCGCCGCCGACGGTCGGCACGCCGAAGGAATTGCCGTAACCGCCGACACCGGCGACGACGCCAGCCACGAGGTGGCGGGTCTTCGGGTGGTCAGGCGCGCCGAAACGCAGGGCGTTCATGGCGGCGATGGGGCGTGCGCCCATGGTGAAGACGTCGCGCAGGATGCCGCCGACGCCTGTTGCTGCGCCCTGATAGGGCTCGATATAGGACGGGTGGTTGTGGCTCTCCATCTTGAAGACGACGCAGTCGCCATCGTCGATATCGACCACGCCGGCGTTCTCGCCGGGGCCCTGAATGACGCGCGGTCCCTTGGTTGGCAGGGTCTTCAGCCACTTCTTGGAGGATTTGTAGGAGCAGTGCTCGTTCCACATGGCCGAGAAGATGCCAAGCTCGGTAAAGCTCGGCTCCCGTCCGATCAGGTCGAGGATACGCTGGTATTCGTCGGGCTTCAGCCCGTGGGATGCAACGAGTTCCGGGGTGATCTTGATGGAGTTTGGAATCGACATAGGTCTCACGCGGTTCGAGCCGAGGAAAGTTTCCGGTTCTTTAGCGCAAGAGGCTCCATGGCGCGACAGGAAAATGCGCCGCTTTGCCGGCTAATTGGCGGTTTATGCGGTTATTCACCCGTTGCGACCCGTATCACGCCACGCTTTCATAGCCGGCGGAGCCGTTATCCAGCAGGTGGCGGAGGATGCCGAAGGCATGGGTCAGCTCCTCGCGGGTGGAAGGCCCGGAAAAGCTGATGCGGACGCGGTGGAAAACCTTGTCCGTCCGTCCGGCCTTGAACTCGTCCTCGTCGTCGATCAACACGCCTTCCTTCATCGCCGCATTGCGGAAGGTGCCGGAAAGCCATGGTTCGGGCAGTCTCAGCCACAGGAAGGCGATGTCGGGCAGCGAATTGAAGTCCAGCCCGGTAAAGACGCGCCGGGCAATCGCCTCGCGCTCATTCAGTTCGGCGATGCAATCCTTGCGGATATCGTGGGCGTCGCCGCTATTGACGAGGCGCGCATTCAGTTCGGCCAGCATGAAGGGCAGGCCGCCCGTCATCATCGAGTGGGAAATACGGATGCGCGAGGAATATTGCGCGGGGCAGGCGACCCAGCCGCCGCGCACGCCGGCGGCGACGGATTTCGACAGGCCGCCGACGACGAAGGTAATGTCGGGCGCAAATTCGGCGATCAGCGGGATCGCATCGCGCGTCATCGCGCCATAAAGATTGTCCTCGACGATCCACACGCCGTAACGGCGGGCGATATCGGCAATCGCGCGGCGGCGCTCTTCCGGCAGGGTGGCGCAGGTCGGGTTCTGGCCGGCCGACATCAGGAAGATCATCTTGGGGTGCTGCTGGGCGCAGACGCGTTCGAAATCGTCAGGGACAATGCCGTTCTCATCCGCTTCCACCAGCGTCACCCGCCGGCCGGCAAGGGCGGCGCTGCGGCTGATGTGGGAATAGGTGACGGGTTCGAAGACGATGCGGTCGCCCGGCGCGGTCATCGCGGACATCACGCTCATCACCGCCGCATGGGCGCCAAGCGTCGAAACGATGTTTTCCGGCTTCGGCGACCAGCCGTTCTGGGAAAGCCAGCGAACGCCCGCCATGCACCAGTTGTCGGGAAAAGAGCGGGCATAATTGGTAATGTCCTGGGGATGCTCTCTGGTCACCGCCTCGATGTGCCTGGCGATCAGTACGCTCTGGCCGACATCCGGCGCAGCGGTGGTGTTCAACCGGAATTCGGCGCTGGTATCGACGGCATGGCGCGTGCTGCCGAAGGCGGCGGTTGTCGACTCCATGGGCAATGACGGGGCAGGAGTCTTGCGCTCATTGACATAGGTGCCGCGTCCGACCTCACCGCTGACGAGGCCGCGCTCATGGATGAGCGCATAGGCCCGGCTGATTGTGCCGATTGTCACACCGAGATCGTAAGCAAGATTGCGCTGCGGCGGCAATTTCGAGCCGGCCTGCAGGATGCCGTCGGAAATCGCGCCTTCGATACTGTCGGCGAGGCGCAGGTAAATCGGGCCGTCGCCCTCGGTAATGTCGGGAAGCCAATTTGTCATGGTGACAATTTATGCATTGTATCCATGCCCAAGTCAATTGTATTTATTGTCTGCATTGAATGAGGCTAAACGCACGGAGACAATAGGTGCAATATGCGCAAGATGGATCAATACCTTTCGACAGCGGATACACTCTATCCTGATGGCTACGAACGGGAACGCGTGTTCCGCGATGCCGGCGACATGGTCGCACCGGCGCCCTTTCCGGCCAAGATCGCCCGCACGCTTATTGGTCGCCTGATTGCGGGCGTATCCTCATGGCAGCGGAAACGTCAGGGACGTTTTGCCCTGCGGGAACTTTCGGACGATCTGCTGGACGATATCGGCGTTACGCGGGATGAAGCCTTGAAGGAGGCGGCGAAATCCCGGCTGTTTTCCTGGCCGCCGCGGCCGCTTTGATTTTTTGTCGGAGAGCGGCGCCTTCTTTCCCCGGCGCCAAGCAGCCATTCGGCAACCCGCCACGCCAATCCCAACCGGCGCTGGCGGGTTTTTTTATGCCGACCGCGTTCTCACGGGGTGCCGGTGCCTGTCGATCAGCAGCCCTTGCCACCATTCGCCCAGCGCTTGACGTCGGTTGCGATGCGGCCGGAAAGGGCTTCGTTCATCACGGGGCCGAAAGCATCGAGTTTTGCCGGGTTGCCTTCTGCCTGAACCACCAGCATGGGGCGCGATTCCGGGCTGTTGCGCGGCACGAGCAGGATGCGCGGACGGCCGGAGAAGGAGTTGAGTTCCGGCGCCAGACGATAGGCCTTGAACGCCGCGTCGCCCGATTTGAACCAGCAGGCATTCGCGCCAAGCGCGATCCGTTCCATGGTCGGCAGGGCCGCGCGGGAGAAGGAGGAGGAAGGCTGCGGTTTCGGCTGGCAGGCGGCAAGCGCCGCCGCCGCGAGGATCAGTCCGGCGGCCTTGTAGGCATTGTGTCGAAGAAGACGGGGCATCAGGTCATCCAGAAAAGAGGCCGAGAAGGCGCCGAAACCGGCATCAAAAAAGGCGGGCTCGAAGCCCGCCCGGTCTATCAAGCTGCGACGACGCCGAGCGCCGAAGCGAAGAGGCCGCGACCGTCATTGCCGCCATGGGCGGCTTCGATCAGGTTTTCCGGATGCGGCATCATGCCGAGGACATTGCCCCTGGCGTTGATGACGCCGGCGATGTCGTTCAGCGACCCGTTGGGGTTGGTGCCGTCGGCATAACGGAACACCACCTGGCCGTTGTCTTCCATCGCCTTCAGCTCGTCGGCTTCGACGAAGTAGTTGCCGTCGTGATGGGCGACGGGGCAGCGCAGAATCTGGCCCTTGTCGTAAGCGCGGGTGAAATCCGTGTCGTTGTTGGCGACTTCGAGCTTCACTTCACGGCAGACGAATTTCAGCGAGGCGTTGCGCATCAGCGCGCCCGGCAGCATGCCCGCCTCGACCAGAATCTGGAAGCCGTTGCAAACGCCGAGAACCTTGACGCCCTTTTCGGCCTTTTCGCGAATGGCCTGCATTACCGGCATACGCGCGGCGATGGCGCCGCAACGCAGATAGTCACCATAGGAGAAGCCGCCCGGGATGACGATCAGGTCGACGTCGGGAATATCCGTTTCCGTCTGCCAGATGGTGACGGGCGCGCTTCCGGAGATTTTCGTCAGCGCCGCGATCATGTCGCGGTCGCGGTTGAGGCCGGGAAGTTGGACGACAGCGGATTTCATCGGAGCGGCTCCTGGGCTTCAGAGGATGGCGATGGCGTAGTTTTCGATGACCGTATTGGCCAGAAGCTTTTCGCACATTGCCTTCAGGTCGGTCTCGGCCTTGGCCTTGTCGGCGCCTTCCAGCTCCAGGTCGAAGACCTTGCCCTGACGGACATGGCCGACGCCACCGAAACCGAGGCTGCCGAGCGCGCCTTCGATTGCCTTGCCCTGCGGATCGAGAACGCCGTTCTTCAGCGTAACAGTCACCCGTGCCTTGATCACCTGATCTTCTCCTGATTTTACCTTGTTAGGCCAATATTACTTCACGAGGCCGATATTACTTTACCAGGACTGGACCGGTGCCGCGGATCGGTTCGTTTTCATTGATGATGCCGAGACGGCGCGCGACTTCGGAATAGGCTTCGAGAAGCCCGCCCATGTCGCGGCGGAACAGGTCCTTGTCCATCTTTTTCTGGGTCTCGATGTCCCACAGGCGGCAGCTATCGGGCGAAATCTCGTCGGCGAGGATGATGCGCATCATGTCGCCTTCGAAAAGGCGGCCGCATTCGATCTTGAAATCGACGAGCTGGATGCCGACGCCGAGGAACAGGCCGGAGAGGAAGTCGTTGACGCGGATGGCGAGCGCCATGATGTCGTCGAGCTCGGCGGGGTTAGCCCAGCCGAAAGCCGTGATGTGCTCTTCGGAGACCATCGGGTCCTCGAGCTCATCCGACTTGTAATAGAACTCGATGATGGAGCGCGGCAGAACCACGCCTTCCTCGATGCCGAGGCGCTTCGACAGCGAGCCGGCAGCGACATTGCGCACGACGACTTCGAGCGGGATCATCTCCACTTCCTTGATCAACTGCTCGCGCATGTTGAGGCGGCGGATGAAGTGCGTGGGAATGCCGATCTTGTTCAGATGCGTGAAGACGTATTCGCAGATACGGTTGTTCAGCACGCCCTTGCCGTCAATGACTTCATGCTTCTTCTTGTTGAAGGCGGTCGCATCGTCCTTGAAGAACTGGATAAGCGTGCCTGGCTCCGGACCCTCGTAGAGGATCTTGGCCTTGCCTTCGTAAATACGGCGGCGACGGTTCATAATTGCAGGTCTCTTGGTTGACGCCGATTCTGGTGGCGTTGCGTTTGGTCTTTGAAGCGGTCCCATAAAGGAAAAGAGTGCATTCTACAATGCGGCTCGCATATTTCCCTTCAATTCTTGTGACAGGCCGGGGAAACGGCTGCGCCCTGAAATTAGGCTTCCGGGGCCGATCGAAGCGGAGGCGGTCCGCAGCGCCGGCGCCGTCAGGGCTCGACAGCCTTCAGCCGGCTCAAAAACTGCGCGAAGACCATACCGCCTTCCGGCCACGGACCATGGCCCGACTCGGTGTTGATATGGCCGGACATGCCGGCGTCGATCAAAAGCGAGCCCCAGGCGGCGGCAATGTCATCGGCATGTTCATAGGAGCCGAAAGGATCGTTGCGGCTGGCGATGGTGATCGCCGGGAAAGGCAGCGGATCGCGCGGGTAAGGCCCGAACGTCATCAGGTGCTTCGGCCGGATATCGGGATTGGCGACATCGGGCGGCGCGACGAGCAGCGCGCCGGACACTTTCTTGCCGATTTCCGGCAGGGCATGGATGACGGTCGGCACACCGAGCGAATGGGCGACGAGGACGATGGGTCTGGTGGAGGCATTGACCTCTTCCACCAGCCGGGCGACCCAGTCTTCCTTCACGGGTTTGGACCATTCGGCCTGCTCGACGCGGCGGGCGGTGGAAAGCTTGCGCTCCCAGCGGCTCTGCCAGTGGTCGGGGCCGGAATTGGTATAACCGGGGACGATCAGGATATCTGCTTCTGAAACTTTCATGCGCCCATATCTGTGTTGTGATGCCGCCGCGATCAAGGTCGCGGCGGCATTAACTTCAAGGTCTCAAACTCGGCTCAAGTCTCAGGCGTTGCCGAAGACGCGGGTGAAGATCGTGTCGACATGCTTGGTGTGGTAGCCGAGGTCGAACTTTTCGCGGATCACCTCTTCGGGAAGGGCGGCGCGCACTTCCTCGTCGCCCAGCAGTTCTTCAAGGAAATCGGCGCCCTGTTCCCAGACCTTCATGGCGTTGCGCTGTACCAGACGGTAAGCGTCTTCACGCGATACGCCGGCCTGCGTCAGCGCCAGGAGAACGCGCTGCGAATGCACGAGGCCGCGGAACTTGTTCATGTTCTTCAGCATGTTGTCCGGATAGATTACCAGCTTCTCGATGACGCCGGCCAGGCGGTTCAGCGCGAAATCGAGAGTGACAGTGGTGTCGGGGCCGATGGCGCGCTCGACGGAGGAGTGGCTGATATCGCGCTCGTGCCAGAGGGCAACGTTTTCCATTGCCGGGACGACGGACATGCGCACAAGACGGGCAAGGCCGGTCAGGTTTTCGGTCAGAACCGGGTTGCGCTTGTGCGGCATGGCGGACGAGCCCTTCTGGCCCGGCGAGAAGAACTCTTCCGCTTCCAGAACCTCGGTGCGCTGCATGTGGCGGATTTCGATGGCGACGTTTTCGATCGACGAGGCGATGACGCCGAGGGTTGCGAAGAACATGGCGTGGCGGTCGCGCGGGATGACCTGCGTGGAGACCGGCTCGGGGATGAGACCGAGCTTGGCACAGACATGTTCTTCAACGCGCGGGTCGATATTGGCGAAGGTGCCGACGGCGCCGGAGATCGCGCCCGTGGCGATTTCCGCACGGGCATTGACGAGGCGCTCGCGGTTGCGGTGCATCTCGGCATAGAAGCGGGCGAAGGTCAGGCCCATGGTGGTCGGCTCGGCGTGGATGCCGTGGCTACGGCCGATGCGCACCGTGTTCTTGTGTTCGAAGGCGCGGGTCTTCAGCGCCGCCAGCACCCGGTCCATATCGGCGAGCAGCAGATCGGCGGCGCGCACGAGCTGGATGTTGAGCGTGGTATCGAGCACGTCCGACGAGGTCATGCCCTGATGCACGAAACGGCTGTCGGGACCGACAAATTCGGCAAGATGGGTGAGGAAGGCGATGACGTCATGCTTGGTGACGGCCTCGATCTCATCGATGCGGGCGACGTCGAAGGTGGCGCTGCCGCCCTTTTCCCAGATCGTCTGGGCAGCGGACTTCGGGATAACGCCGAGTTCGGCAAGCGCGTCACAGGCATATGCCTCGATCTCGAACCAGATGCGGAACTTTGTTTCCGGCGACCAGATGGCGACCATTTCCGGCCGGGAGTAACGAGGGATCATGGCAATGACTTTCTTTGTGGAGGAATTTTGCTGCCCGTTTAGCAAAGTGTTCCGGTAATCTCAATCTATCAAGCTACATGCCTCTGTTGCTCATTGTGCACGTCGGCAGAGGATTGCGCCCGCAGGCAGGAGCGGAACGATGGCAAAGGGAAAATATAAGCCAAGACCGAGAATGCAGAACTGGTAAATCGCGCCGAGCGATGTGAAGAGCTGCTGGAAAAACCAGATGCGGGAGAATGCCGGCGCGTGCCATTGCGCATAGAAAATACGGTATTCGAAAGCGAAAAACGCCGCCGCAACTGCCAGCGTGAAAAAAGCGATGGCAAGACAGGCCGCCGCAAAACGCAGCGGCAGGGCGGCGGAAGCAGGGAGGAAGTGCAGCGCCGCCATGGCCAGCAGCCAACCGAAAAGGCCGCCCGCGAAGAAAAGCATGATGATGTCGGTGGCATGGTCGGTTTCCAGCCGGTTCCTGACATAGAGGCCGATGGCGGCGGCGGCGCTGGAACAGACGGCCCAGACAAGCGCGCCGAACAGCGGAAACAGCGCTGCCGAAGCCGTGTCACGGAAACCCCGCCTGTCGCTTTCCATGCCGATCCCCCAACGCCTTGCCGTGCCCCTTCGGCGGCGGCGATTATGTCCGCGCGGCTTCCGCTGCGTGGCGCAGTTGCGCGACCGTCTTGCGGTAGTCGGCAACGCCGTCGCCCTTGAAGATGGCCGAGCCGGCCACCAGCGCATTCGCACCGGCGGCAACGATCGCGCCTGCGGTTTCCGCCGTCACGCCGCCATCCACTTCGAGTTCTATCGGCCGGTCGCCGATCATGGCCTTTGCCGCGCGGATCTTGTCCAGCATGGCCGGAATGAACTTCTGCCCGCCAAAGCCGGGATTGACGCTCATGATCAGGACCAGATCGACATCGTCAAGCACGTTTTCGATGACCGAAAGCGGTGTTGCGGGGTTGAGCGTCACGCCGGCCTTTCTGCCGAGCCCGCGGATCGTCTGCAGCGAGCGGTGCAGGTGAGGCCCGGCTTCGGCATGCACGGTGATGCTGTCGCAGCCCGCCTTGGCGAAGGCTTCGAGATAGGGGTCGACGGGTGCGATCATCAGATGGCAGTCGAAGAAGGCCATGCTGTGCGGCCGCAGCGCCTTGATGACATCCGGCCCGAAGGAGATGTTGGGGACGAAATGGCCATCCATCACGTCAAGATGAATCCAGTCCGCGCCCGCTTCCGTGACATCGGCGACTTCCTGTCCGAGCTTGGCGAAATCGGCAGCCAGAATGGACGGGGCTATGCGGATGGGCAGGGACATGGGGCAAACTCCTCTCGACGCGTTGCGTAAGCTGCCTTTAACACCAAGTATCGGGGTTTGAAACGGCTGGCGGCGCGGTTGCCGGCGGTTTTCAGCTGCGTTCCCTCGAATTTTCGGCGGCGCGGGTTTCGCCTATTGTCTTTCGGCCTTGTCTGCCGGTTCGAAGCGCTGGCCGTTCCATCGCTGCAGGCGATAGGGATTGTCCGAAAGGTCATGCGACGGGCTGAAGCCGAGATCGCCGAGCACGGTTTTGAAAAGGGTGCCGCCCGCCAGTATCTCCGGCGCGGGTTTCGACTGCGCCTGCGTGGCTTCCGCAAGGGCGGCGGTAAGTTCCGCAGCCGCATAGGCCGGCAGGACGTAACCTTCCGGCTCGATGCCGGCGCCGCGCAGTTCGCCGGCAACCGCCTGGGCCGATGGCAGGGTATCATAGGCCGGGCGGGTGACCGCCAGCACATTCGCGGCCAAAGGGACCGGATTGTTGGCCGCATTCATGGCATCGCCGCCCATGACGGTGAGGGGAATGTTCTCCGACCCGGCATCTCTGGCGATGATGGCGACGTCATTGCGCTCCGCGCCGACGAAAACATGGGAAATGCCGGTGCGCGCCAGCCGGCGCGCCAGCGCCACCTGCTGTTCCTGGTTGGGACGCATCGTATCGGCAAGGGTGGGCTTCAGGCCGTTTTCCTCAAGCGACGAGCGGATGCGGTCGACCAGCTCGCGGCTGTAGATCGTGCCGTCATCCACAAGTCCGATGGAATGTCCCTTCCAGTCGCGCAGGATGATCTCCGCGATCCTGTCCGATTCGGCCCTGTCGGACGGGGCGAGGCGAAAGAGCGGCCAGCCGTATTTCAGCGCGTCTTCCATCAGAATCGGCGCGCGGCTGGAAAGCGTGATGGCGGGAATGGCGGCCGCTTTCAGCGGCGGCAGAACATCCTGAAGCGTTTCGGTGCACAAGAAACCGATTGCGGCGCTGACCTTGGCGGCCACGAGGCCATCGGCTATCGCGCCGCCGCTGCCATCTTCGCAGCTTTCATGGATTTCGACCACATCCAGCCCGAGCTTTGCCGCCGCCGCCTTCGCACCCTGCCGTACCTGCTGCCCCAGAAGTTCGTAAGGACCGCTCTGGGGCGCAACGATGCCAATCGATGCCGCGCTTGCTGAGCCCGCGAGGGCAAAACCGGCGATGATCGTTAGCAGGCGAAGTGAAAGCATGACGTGATAGAAATCCTGTTGTCCCGGCTTGATGTTTATCGGCAACAACCGGTTTTCCAAAGGAAAAATCGCCGATGTTCCATCATATTCGCATATCGCCATCCGCGGGACGGCGGATTTGCTCTGAAGTTGTCCGATTCGAGAGGGCAGGTCGTCGTCGCAGCTTGTAGTTGTTGCTGTCCGATATAATTGCGCACCATGTTTTTATTGAAGGATTATTTTTGCCGACGAGCAATTCGCTCCTGCGCCGGATGGGTGGGGAAGTATTTCACATCATTGTCGCGGCGGGCGTTACTTCATAAATCCATTACATGTGGCGCGTATAAGCACAGTTTAGAAAAAGCCGGCCCGCGATTCTGCTTTTTAAAGTGCAGCACAAAAAGATGCACATTTTATTTTCATATTTGTAATTTATTGATATATAACGTAAATATATAAACCTTCCCATCATTCACCTCTTTTCCGCCATGTTTTTTTCGCATTTGCGAGAAGATTTGCTTGACGGAAAGTAAATGATTAGCTTAGATGTAACTGTTTCAGGGGACGACTGAAATTGGCTGTAACAGGCCTCGGAAAGTGTTCCGATTATAAGCACTGCCAGACTATATTGCATTTCATATTCTATTTTTTTCATTACGTATAAACCGCTTCGGGAAACTGGGGCGGTTTTTTATATGAAGCTAATTTAAGCAATTTAAAATTGAATTAGAAAAGCCCTGCGCAAAGACGTTCTTTCATTTTCGAATTTATGGAAAAGATATCGCGCGGAGAGGGCGAAGCCGGCTCCGAGGTACAGATCAACATGGCTGCTTGAAAATGCCCCGTTGACGGCCATTATCGCCCGCGAGCGAGTTCGGTCGGCCGCCTGTGCGGCTTTATTTCAGGGCGGCCAGGGCGTCTCTGGCAAAGGCGGAGATGGGTTCGGGAAGCTTATCCGGATCGAACCAGCCGATGGCGGAAAGCTTGTCGGGTTCGGTCAGTGCCGGCTCACCCTGCGCATCGCGGGTGACGAAGATCAGCGAAACCCAGTGGTGACGATCTTCCGTATCGATGAATTCGCTATGGCAGAGGAATTCGACGTCGCCGATCTTGAGCCCGGTTTCTTCTTCGGCCTCGCGGCGCGCTGCGGCGAGGGAAGTTTCAAGGTGATCGACCTTGCCGCCCGGAATGCTCCAGTATCCGGCTTCCGGCGCCTTCAGGCGCCGGCATAAAAGCACGCGGCCATCACGCATGATGGCGAGGCCGACGCCGACACCCGGAAAATCGAGACCTGGCCTGGCGGTCGGCGTCATGCTGTCCATTCCCGCGGTCAGGCCTTGGCGTTGGCCACGATCAGCATGAAGGCGGGGATGTCGTCGCCGAAACCAACCGGTGTCGGGCCATCGTCATGGTCGCGATAATGGCGGCGGCGGTCGCGGTTGTCGTCATTGGCGTGCAGCGGATTGCGGCTGTTGCGGTCGGAATTGCGCGGGGTCTTTTCCTGCTTGCGTTCTGCTTTCACCTTGTCGTCTCCATGAGCCGCGATGTCCGTATCCGCAGCGGATTGTGCACCCTGATTGATGTTTTCGACCGGCGCTGCGTCGCGACGGTTGCGGTCGCGGCCCCTGCCGCCCCGTTCCTTGCCCCGGCGGCCGGAATTGCTTTCAAAGCTTTCCATCGGCGCGGGAAGGGTGGAGAGGTCACCGTTCTGCCACTCGATCTTTTCGCCGATCAGCTTTTCGATCGCGTCGAGATACTTCGTGTCGCTCCTGGTGACGATGGTGAAAGCCTTGCCCGAGCGGCCGGCACGACCGGTACGGCCGATGCGGTGGACATAGTCTTCCGAATGAATGGGAATGTCGAAGTTGAAGACGTGGCTGACATCGGGGATGTCCAGGCCGCGTGCGGCAACATCGGAGGCGACGAGCAGCTTCAGATTGCCGTCCTTGAAGTTCTGCAGCATCGTGGTGCGCGAACGCTGGTCCATATCGCCATGCAGCGCGCCG
Source organism: Agrobacterium leguminum (assembly GCF_005144435.2). Lineage (NCBI taxonomy): Bacteria > Pseudomonadati > Pseudomonadota > Alphaproteobacteria > Hyphomicrobiales > Rhizobiaceae > Agrobacterium > Agrobacterium leguminum. The sequence continues at coordinate 1,520,241 of NZ_CP120211.1, read as the reverse complement.
ACGGAAAAACCGTGACGGTCAAGCGAGCGGAACAGGTCGGCCACATCCTTCTTGCGGTTGCAGAAGATGATGGCGTTCTTCAGTTCGGCTTCTTCGGCGCGGACGAGATCGCGCAGCACGGCGCGCTTTTCATAGTCCTTGTTGTGCGCGGCGACGATGCGCTGGGCAACGGTCTTTGCCGTGGAGGAGGGCTTGGCGACCTCGACACGGACGGGGTTCTGCAGGAACCGGTCGGCCAGCTTCTGGATTTCAGGCGGCATGGTGGCCGAGAAGAACAGCGTCTGCCGGGTAAACGGGATCATCTTGGCGATGCGCTCGATATCGGGAATGAAGCCCATATCCAGCATACGGTCGGCTTCGTCGATGACGAGGATTTCCACGCCGGTCATCAAAAGCTTGCCGCGCTCGCAATGGTCGAGAAGGCGGCCGGGGGTGCAGATCAGCACATCGGCGCCGCGCTCAAGCTTGCGGTCCTGGTCTTCGAAGGAAACGCCGCCGATGAGGAGCGCGACGTTCAGCTTGTGATTCTTGCCGTATTTCTCGAAGTTCTCCGCCACCTGCGCTGCCAGCTCACGGGTCGGCTCGAGGATCAGCGTGCGCGGCATTCTGGCGCGGGCGCGGCCCTTCTCGAGCAGGGTGAGCATCGGCAGAACGAAGGACGCGGTTTTGCCCGTGCCGGTCTGTGCGATACCGCAGATATCACGCTTTTCCAGCGCCGGCGGAATGGCGCCAGCCTGAATGGGTGTCGGCGTCGTGTAGCCGGCATCTGCAATAGCGGAAAGAACTTTTTGGCTCAGGCCAAGATCAGAGAATGTTGTCAAAGGAAGAACTTTTTCCGTTCTGGTTCGGTAAGAACACCTGCGTGCCGCGACGGCACTTGCAAAGACTTGGCGCGGGGATATGCCCAAATTGCCGGAAAGTCAAGGAAACAACGGGAAAAGCGCGCGAAACAGCGGGGTTCGGGCGGGGCTTCTGGGCCTTTGGTGCAGATTTCAGCGATTTATCGTAAAAAGCGCAAAAAAAGCATTAAAATCGGGCTGCTATTTTAAATAGGTTTTGAGTTCCGTTCCGGCGATCAGGAACCGCATCGGATCGACCGGCGTATCGTTGCGGCGCACCTCGTAATGCACATGCGGACCGGTGGAGCGACCGGTGCTGCCGGCGCGGCCGATGACGTCACCGGCCTCGACCCTGTCGCCGGCTTTCACCAGAATGGCGGAGAGATGGCCGAATCGCGTCGAGACGCCCTGGCCGTGATCGATCTCGACCATATTGCCGTAGCCGCCGGAATTTTCCGCCACCGTCACCTTGCCCGCGCCGGTGGATTTGACGTCGGCACCGGTTTCGGCGCGAAAATCGATGCCGGTATGCAGCGCCGGGCGGCCGAGAAACGGATCCATCCGGTTGCCGAATCGGCTGGTGATCGCCCGGCCGGGGGCCGGGTTGCCGAAGGGCAGGTTGGTCGCGGTTTCCTTGACGATGTCGAGCCGGTTCAGCGCATTGTCGAGATTGGTGAGCGACAGGTTGAAAGGATCGGTGTCACCGCGCTCGGGATCGGCATAGGGGCCGCCTATGTCGTCATTGCCGTTCTCTTCGATTTTCAGGCCCGCCTGCCGGATGATGTCCTGCATCGCATTCGCCTTGTCCTCGGCGTCGCTGGTCAGTCTGGCGATGCGCGATATCTGCTGGCGTTCGATATCCTTCAGCGACAGTGTCACCTTGGAAAACACCCGGTCGGCCCGGTCGGATGGCGTTTCGCCGGCTTCGGATACATAGGCGGCGCGTCTGTCCGATGTGGCGGGCTTTTCCGCCTGCGGCTTGCGTGGCGTCATCAGCTTTTCAATGGCCGAAAGGCCGCCGGAGAGGTCAGCGCGTTTTTCCGGCGCCATGGCGTTCGAAAGAGACGAGGGCGCGGCCGGGGAGGCGGCGATGCCGGAGTTCTCGGCGCGCTCCAGCAATTCGCTCATGCGGCCGTGCCGCGAGGTCAGTGCCGCCTGCTGTTCCAGCAGCTTTTCCACTTTCTTTTCAACGACCTGCTGATCGAGCAACTGCCGGGAAGTGACGCGGTCCACCTGGGCTCTCAGCGCTGCGATGCGGTCTTCATAGTCGTTCTGCATGCGGGTCTGGCGGGCCATGGTCGCGCCGATCAGGTCGTCACGCAAAATGAGATAGCCTGTGGCTCCGAGATAGCCGAGCGAAAACAGGCCGATCGTGCAGCCGGCAAGCGCCGCCATCCACGGACGGATGGTCATGTGCCGCACCCTGTCGCCGCGCGCGAGAATGAGCACGTGCGGCTCACGCTTTTTGCCGAATACCCGGTTTTCCGCCGTATCAGTCACAATCTCTCTCCGGACTGGCCGATTTCTTAAGGGAAATCATAATTCGTTAAGGTTAACGAAGTTTTGCCGGAGAGGCCTTTCGGCGGTGTCGGCTATTGGCTGACGGATGTGAGCGAGCGATAAAAGGAGGGCGTCAGGCCGGCTTCGGCGCGGGCAATGTCGTTGAAGGGCGGTTTCAAAGGGCCGCGGAAATTGGCGCGCACCAGCTGCCTGAAGGTCGCGGCCGGGTCCTTCTTTTCACGCGCGCACAGGAACCGGAACCATTTCGCGCCGATGGCGACATGGCCCTTTTCGTCATTATAGATGACATCGAGAACGGCAGCGCTTTCGAGATCGCCCGTCTCACGCATCTTCGCCTGCAGGGAAGGGGTGACGTCCAGTCCGCGCGCTTCCAGGATGAGCGGCACGACGGCGAGCCGTGCGGTGAGATCGTTGCGAGTGGAATGCGCGGCCTGCCAGAGCCCGTCATGGGCCGGCAGATCGCCATAGTCGGCGCCGAGGCTTCTCAGCCTGTCCCGCACCAGCCGGAAATGTTTCGCCTCCTCGAAGGCGACCTGCATCCAGCCGTCGAAAAAGGAATGCGGTACCGGCTCGCTGGCATAACGGGCGACGATATCGAGCGCGAGATCGACGGCGTTGAGTTCGATATGGGCTATGGCGTGCAGCAGCGCGATGCGGCCCTTGATGCTGTGAAGGGAGCGGCGTTCCACGGCGGTCGGCGGCACGAGTTCCGGCTTCTCGGGCCTGCCCGGCCGCTCAGGCAGCGGCGGGTCGAGCGGCGAGCGCAGCGACAGTCGGCGCTCGAACCAGCGTGTCGCCGTTTCCTGCGCGAGTGCGGTCTTTCTGTCGAGATCGGCGCTCACGATGGCATCCGTCGCGCCGCCTCGCAGCGAGATGATTTTGAACGGGGGCGTCACGACGGGTTGGTCCCTCAGAGCTTCTTCACAGCCTCGAGAACGGCCTGGGCATGGCCCGCGACCTTCACCTTGTTCCAGATTTCCGCGATTTTTCCATCCGGGGCAACGAGGACGGTCGTGCGTTCGACGCCCATGTATTTTTTCCCATACATGCTTTTTTCCTTCCAGACGCCATAGGCTTCCAGAACCTTCCTCTCCTCGTCGGAAGCGAGCATGACGGAAAGGGAATGTTTTGTCGCAAACTTGTCGTGGCTTTTGACGCTGTCGGGCGAAATGCCGATGACGACGGCGTTGGCTGCCTCGAATTCGCCGCCCAGCGCGCTGAAGTCGATGGCTTCTGCGGTGCAGCCGGAAGTATCGTCCTTCGGGTAGAAATAGAGGATGACGGCCTTGCCTTGCAGTTTGGACAATGTCACCGTCCCTTCACCGTTGCGGGGCAAAGTAAAATCGGGAGCCGGGCCGCCAATCGTCAAGTCTGTCATAATCTACCTTTCTTTCGCCGGGATGTTGAGGGAAAGTCGCCACATTCGATATATAGCGAAACCGCGCGTCGTCCAGATCACGATTGAGATTTCAGATGGTTTCGACCTTAAATCTCAATCGTGATCTGGATTAAAGAATTAGAGCGGCATTCCGGACGAAAACCGCTTACACTTTTCGCCATCCGCTCCGGTGTTGCGGCGAAACAAAAGCTATTCAGGGGCAAACACGGGCGTATGGCTGAAGTAAGGGGTGAAAAGGTCAAGTTCGGCAGACGCGATATAATTGCGCTGCACGATCTTCCTTCGGCGCAGGCCGAAGATCCCATCATCGTGCATTGCCCGGCGCCGCGCTCCATGGTGCGCGCCTTCATCAAGATTTTCGCAGCGCTTTTCGTGCTGGCCTTCCTGTCCATCGGCGGCATCATTCTTTCCGTCGAGACCGGATCGATCGATGCGACGCTTTCCAGCCAGGCGCAGCAGGCGCTGGAAAGGGCGCTCGGCCCCCATTACAGCGCGCGGATCGGTTCCTCGGCGATCAGGTTTTCCACCGGGCTGCGCCTTGCGCTGGTGGCGGAGGACGTGGATATCATCGAGAAGGAATCCGGCCAGCATATGAGCCGGGCGCGGGCAATCGGCATGGCGCTTGATCCGCTTGCGCTTCTTACCGGCCGCGTCTCGGTGGAGAGCCTCGAGGCCGATGGGATGGAGCTCGATACGGCGCTTTTGCCCAAGGGTAACGGGTTCGATCTCGCCAGCGTCAAGCTCGACGCCGTGCCGCAGCAATTGCAGGAGGCCTTCGGGCAGCTCGACAAGCTCGCTCAGGCTTTTCTGAGCAGCGGAACCGAGGAAATCGATATTTCCAGCGTTTCGGTTCACCTGCCGCCCGGAGAGTTGGGCAAGCCGCGCACCGTCGAAGTGCGCGAATTGTCGCTGACGCCCGATCAAGAGGGCGGATATTCGCTCGATGGAGAAACGCTGTTTAACGGTGAAATTGCCAGCGTGTCGTTGCAGACTTCGGGATCGGGTGGCCGGATAGACGGTTTTGAAGCCCGCATCGACGGTTTCGATATCGGCCCGTTTCTTGAGAAATACGATCCCGACGGGAATCTCCATGAAGGCCTGAACGTCAAGACGGGTATCAATATTGTCGCTCGGCGCGCCATGAAAGGGCAGGAGCCACGGCTGGAGATTTCGCTCGGCCTCGGCAATGGAACGCTGATGATCGGCGGTGAGTCCCAGACCTTTACGGCTGGCAACGTCCATGCGCGTTATGACTTTGCCAAGAGCACCCTTGTCATCGACAATTCGCGGCTGGAGCTCGGGCGGACAATTCTTCCGGTCGCCGGTGAAATCAGCGATACCGAAGACGGTTTCGGCCTTTCGCTGCGGATCGACAACGCCGTTGCTTCGTCCGAAGCTTCGGGCGAGGCCCCGGTTCCTTTCAGCCTGAAGGCGGACGGGCATTTTACGGCGGCAACGAAGCAGCTCGACGTTCCCTCGCTTTATGTGACAGGCCCGCTTGGAGATATGGCGGGATCGCTGAAAATCCGGTTCGGCCAGGGGTCGCCGGAAATCAGCTTCGGCGGGCAGATTCCGAAGATGGAGGCCACGGCGGTCAAGCAGCTCTGGCCGTTCTGGATGGCGCATAAGCCGCGTGACTGGGTGGTGTCCAATCTCTACGGCGGCACCGTCACCAATGGTTCAATCGCGATCTTCATCCCGCAGGGACGGATGTGCGGCCCCGGCTGCCCGCTGGTGCTCGGCGAAAGCGAAATGCAGATCCGTTTCGATATTGACGATACGCGTCTCAATACCACCGGCGACATTCCGCCGTTGCGCGATGTCGATGCGCATTTCGATCTCGTCGGCGGCAAGATGGCCGTCGATATCAAGCGGGGGACATCCTATTTCCCGTCGAACCGGTCGCTCGCGCTGGAGAACAGCCGTTTTCTCATTTCCGCTGTTTACGACAAGCCGCTGCTCGGAAATCTCGAACTGAACGTTTCGGGCTCGGCCGATGCCGTGGCCGAGCTTGCGGCGCTCAAACCCATCAATGCGCTCAAGGATACGCAGTTCAAGCCCGAGGATTTCACCGGCGATGTCAAAGCCCATGCCAACCTGACCGTTGGCCTGCTTTCCAGCCACAACCCGCCTCCGCCGGTGTGGACGGCCGATCTCGATCTGAAGAACCTGTCGCTGACCAAACCCTTTGCGGGCCACAAGGTGACTGCGCTCGACGGTTTCATGACGCTGGACGACCGCCAGCTCAAACTGGAGGGCAGGGGCCGCGTGGACGACGTGCCGATGGACATCGTGATGACGGAGCCGGTGCGCAAGAACAGCGATATCGCACCGACGCTGTCGTTGAAGGCAAGCCTGAACGAAACTCAGGTTGCCAAGCTCGCTCCGGAACTTTCCACGGTCCTCGGCGGCACGACGGCGATTGAAATCGACGGCGCCGACCCGAAACGCCAGGATATCCGGCTCGATCTGACCAAGGCGTCGATCATTCTGCCGGGGCTTGGCTGGAGCAAGGGTATCGGCATTCCCGCCAGCGCCACCTTCACTATGGAAATGGGAGACGGGCGCACGACGATCAGCGACTTTTCACTCGATGGTGATGGCTTCGGCGCTGCCGGCGATATCGCCTTCAGCAAGAACGGGCTGATTTCAGCCGATCTCAGCCGCGTGCAGCTTTCGCCCTCCGATAATTACGCCGTTTCGGTCGCCGCTTCGAAGAACGGCTATATCATCAACGCATCGGGGAAATCCGCCGATGTCAGGCCTTTCCTCTCAAAGCTTCGCAGCTCTTCCGGCAGCGGCGACGGGACGTCGCGTTCGCAGCCATCCCTTGCCATCAAGACGCAATTCGACAAGGTCTATGGGTTCAACGATGAAATCCTTGCCAATGTCAGTTCCGATGTCAGTGTGCGGGACGGCAAGGTCCGCTCCATCGATTTCCGTGGCGTCACCGGCAACGGCCAGGCGGTGGTGGCGCAGACCGTCAATCGCGGGGCGACGGGAACCGTGACGCTGACCAGCAGCGATGCGGGTTCGCTTGCCCGTTTCGCCAATATCTACAGCCGTATTCGCGGCGGCCTTCTCAACCTTGCGCTGACGACCTCCAATGGCAGCGACTGGAGCGGATCGCTCGACCTGCGCAATTTTGCCGTCGTCAACGAAGCCAAGCTTCAGGACATCGTGGCCACGCCGACGGGCGAGGACGGCAGGAGCCTCAACAATGCGGTGCGCCGCAATATCGATGTCAGCTCGGAAAAATTCCAGCGCGGCTTTGCCCGGCTGGTTTATGTCAACGGTTCGGTGGCGGTGGAAAACGGCGTCGTGCGCGGCGAGCAGATCGGCGCGACCTTCCAGGGGCTTCTGAAGGACCAGAGCGGCCGTATGGATATGACCGGCACCTTCATGCCCGCCTATGGCCTGAACCGGCTGTTCGGCGAGCTGCCCTTCATCGGCATCTTCCTCGGCAATGGCCGCGACCGGGGCTTGCTCGGCATCACCTTCAAGCTCTCCGGCCAGACGGACCAGCCGAAGCTGACGATCAATCCGCTGTCGCTGATCGCGCCGGGCGTCTTCCGGCAGATTTTCGAATTTCAGTGAATGGAGCGTCGCAAAGCTTGGCGCAAGCGGCTGTTTGGCGAGAATGGGTGCACCCGCACTCCGTCACCCCGGACCTGATCCGGGGTCCAGTGCGATCAAGTCCTTGATCGCGCGAGAGCCCTTTCACGGCGCAGACGTGCCGTGGCTGGATGCCGGATCTAGTCCGGCATGACGGAAGTGGGGGTATCGGCGCATCGAGGACCGCTTTCGCAGTCCTCGACACGATGTTTTTGTAAGTCTTACGCCGGGCGAACCAGAACGTGCTTCTTCTTGCCGACCGACAGCTTGATGACGCCGTCGCCGGTGATTTCACCGGAACCGACCGTCTGGCGCTCATCCGAAACGCTGACGTCGTTGATCTTCACCGCACCGCCCTGAACGTGGCGGCGGGCCTCGCCGTTCGAGCCGGCGAGACCGGCACGGACGATGAGCGAGAGAACGCCGAGGCCGGCATCGAGTTCGGATGTCGGAACCTCGATGGAGGGCAGGTTTTCGGCGAGCGCACCTTCTTCGAAAGTCTTGCGCGCCGTCTCGGCCGCTTCTTCCGCAGCAGCGCGGCCATGCAGGATGGCGGTCACTTCGGTCGCGAGGATTTTCTTCGCCTCGTTGATCTCCGATCCGCCAAGGGCGGCAATACGGGCGATTTCGTCCATCGGCAGGGTGGTGAAGAGCTTGGCGAAGCGAACCACGTCCGCATCTTCCGTGTTGCGCCAGTATTGCCAGAAATCATAGACCGGCAGCAGGTCCTTGTTCAGCCACACGGCACCGGAAGCCGACTTGCCCATCTTCGCACCCGAAGAGGTGGTCAGAAGCGGCGAGGTCAGCGCGTAGAGCTGCGGCGTCCCCATGCGGTGACCGAGATCGATGCCATTGATGATGTTGCCCCACTGGTCCGAGCCACCCATCTGCAGGCGGCAACCGGTGCGCTGGTTCAGCTCCACGAAGTCGTAGGCCTGCAGGATCATGTAGTTGAATTCGAGGAAGGACAGCGACTGCTCGCGGTCGAGGCGGGTCTTTACGCTGTCGAAGGACAGCATGCGGTTGACCGAGAAATGGCGGCCGACATCGCGCAGGAATTCGAGGTAGTTGAGGCCGCGCAGCCAGTCGGCATTGTTGATCATCAGCGCCGGATTATTGGCGCGGTCATAATCGAGGTAATTGGCGAAGACATGCTTGAGCGAGGTGATGTTGTCCTCGATCATGTCGATCGTCATCAGCTTGCGGGCCTCTTCCTTGAAGGAGGGGTCGCCGACCATGCCGGTGCCGCCGCCCATCAGCGAGATCGGCTGGTGGCCGGTCTTCTGCATCCAGTGCAGCATCATGATCTGGGTGAGGTGGCCGACATGCAAACTCGAAGCCGTCGGGTCATAGCCGATATAGGCGGTCACGGTTTCCTTGGCGAACAGTTCGTCGAGACCTGCCTCATCGGAGATCTGGTGAATGAAGCCGCGCTCATCGAGCGTGCGGAGGAAATCGGACTTGAACCTGGACATAACCTTTTACTTTCTGGTTTGATCTTTGCGGTCATTGAGAACCAATGAACGTCGCGGCTTTATCATTGTTTTTTGAAATGTGCACCCGTTTCGGCCATGAATATCGGGATTCACATCATCATGATTCGAGAATGCAGGGGAGCGGCAGGTGGGCGAGATCAAAACGGCAATCGGGCTGATGAGCGGCACATCGATGGACGGCATCGATATAGCACTTCTGCGCACCGATGGCGAAAGCGTGGTGCGACACGGGCCGAGTGGGTATTTCCCCTATGATCCGGGCCTGCGCGCCATCTGGCAGAAGGCATTGGTCACGGCCAAAGCCATTCGGGAACGGCGTGAACGTCCCGGCGATCTGGCGGAGGCCGAGCGCAAGCTGACGCTCGCCCATGCTGTGGCGGTCAAATCCTTTCTCGATCGTCACCGGCTCCAGCCCGGCGATATCGATGTGATCGGTTTTCATGGTCAGACGGTGCTGCACCGGCCGGATGAGGCGCTGACCGTGCAGATCGGTGATGGGCCTCTGCTGGCTGAGGAAACCGGCATCGATGTGGTTTACGATATGCGGGCCAACGATATGGTCCATGGCGGGCAGGGTGCACCGCTGATCCCGGCCTATCACATGGCGCTTTCCGCCAATCTGCCCGATGGGTTCGAAACGCCGGCCGTCTTCGTCAATATCGGCGGCATCTCCAATCTCACCTATGTCGGTGAGGCGGGGCGGCTCGCGGCTTTCGACAGCGGGCCGGGCAATATGCTGATCGACCAGTGGATCGAGGCGCATACGGGGAAAGCCTTCGACAAGGGCGGCAAGACGGCGGCTGGCGGCACCGTCGTCGCGTCGCTGGTGGCGCGTTATATGGAAAGCCCGTTTTTTTCAGCCAATATCCGTCGGTCGCTGGACCGCAGCGATTTCGTGCCGCCGAAAAAGGGTGAAGTCTCGCTGGCGGATGGGGCGCGGACGCTGGCGCATCTGACGGGGGCGGCGATTCTGAAGTCGGCGAGCTATCTGCCCGAAGCGGCGAAGACCTATGTGGTCTGTGGCGGCGGGCGGCTCAATCCGGTGATCATGGCGGAGTTTGCAGACCTTGCCGCGAAGTCCGGAGCGCGGGTGATCGCGGCGGAAGAGGCGGGTTTCGATGGCGGGGCGATGGAGGCGGAGGCCTGGGCGTATCTTGCCGTGCGCTCGCTGAAGGGTTTGCCGCTGACCTATCCCGGTACGACGGGGGTGAAGGAGCCGGTGACGGGTGGGGTTTTGGTGCGGGGGTAATTGGCGACGGCGGGCTGGGTTTACCCCCCTCTGCCCTGCCGGGCATCTCCCCCTCAAGGGGGGAGATCGAATCGCGGCGACCTTCCGGTTATCTTTAACGCAGAGGCTTAGGCGAGGAGCATGCGTCTAGCTGATCTCCCCCCTTGAGGGGGAGATGCCCGGCAGGGCAGAGGGGGTAAGCTTCACCCGCCGGCGATCATTGTAGAAAAATCGAGCCGCCCGCCAAGAGGCGCAGCCAATCACCGAATGCGCTTGGCCGCCGGTTCCGGCACCAGTTCGCCATTGAGGCGACGGTCGAGATAGTCCTCGCATTGGCCCATCAGGTCGTCCACCTTGCCGTTGAAGAAGTGGTTGGCGCCGGGAACGGTGCGGTGGGTGATGAGGATGCCCTTCTGGGTCTTCAGCTTCTCCACCAGGCCGTTCACATCCTTCTCAGGCGCGACCTTGTCGCTATCGCCGTTGATGATGAGGCCCGACGACGGGCAGGGGGCGAGGAAGGAGAAGTCGTAGGTATTGGGCTGCGGCGCAATCGACATGAAACCTTCGATTTCCGGGCGGCGCATCAGAAGCTGCATGCCGATCCAGGCGCCGAAGGAGTAACCCGCGACCCAGCAGCTCTTCGAATCGGGATGCAGGCTCTGCACCCAGTCGAGCGCAGAAGCGGCATCGGAAAGCTCGCCGGCGCCATGATCGAATTCGCCCTGGCTGCGGCCGATGGAGCGGAAATTGAACCGGAGCGTCGTGAAGCCGCGCTTCTGGAAAAGATAGAAGAGCTGATAAACGATCTGGTTGTTCATCGTGCCGCCAAACTGTGGGTGCGGATGAAGGATGATCGCTATCGGCGCGCTCTTTTCCTTGGAGGGTTGATAACGGCCTTCGAGGCGACCCGCAGGGCCGTTAAAGATGACTTCGGGCATTGGTACTCCGGTCGTGTTTTTTCATTCTCCAACCGCATTCTTCCGATGAGAAGACTTGACGAACTCTGTCATCTTTTCTAGAACGCAGTTTAGAATAATTCGAAACTTTGCGTGTGCTAAAGCACTCGGGTGGTGTCATAAGGCAAGCGCAACTGTAATTTCAAGAAAAATGCGTTTTGGCGCATTGAAGATTGGATGAAGCCTCATCGTCATGACGGTTTTGACGCGGACATATATGGACTGGAACGCCACGGCGCCGCTTTTGCCCGCCGTGCGCGATGTTCTCGTCTCCGCGCTCGATCTTGCCGGCAATCCGTCTTCCGTCCACCGGGAAGGGCGTGCCGCCCGCGCCGCCGTTGAGGGCGCCCGCCGCGAGGTTGCGGCACTTGTTAGCGCGCAGGCTGCCCATGTCACCTTTACCAGCGGCGCGACGGAAGCTGCCAATCTGGTGCTGACGCCTGAATTCAAGATGGGGCGCGCTCCCGTGCGCTATGGCCGTCTTTACGTCTCCGCTATCGAGCACCCCGCTTTCCGCGAAGGCGGCCGGTTCGGCAAGGCTGACGTTACGGAAATTCCCGTTACGTCAGCGGGTGTCATCGATCTTGCGGCACTTCAGACGCTGCTGTCTTCGCACGATGCTTCGACCGGCCTGCCGATGGTTGCCTGCATGATGGTGAACAATGAGACCGGCATCCTCCAGCCGGTGGCGGAAGCGGCGCGGCTGGTGCATGCGGCGGGCGGATTGATGGTGGTCGACGCCGTGCAGGCGGCAGGCCGGGTTCCGCTCGATATCAATGCGCTCGATGCCGATTTCCTGGTCATCTCGTCCCATAAGCTCGGTGGCCCCAAGGGTGCTGGCGCGCTGGTCTCGCGCGGCGAGGTGATGATGCCGAAGCCGCTTATCCATGGCGGCGGGCAGGAAAAGGGGCATCGTTCCGGCACGGAAAATACCCTGTCGGTTATCGGTTTTGGTGCCGCTGCCGCTGTGGCTGCCAAGAATCTCGAGATTGAAGCGGCGCGTCTTGCCGTTCTGCGGGCGCGGCTGGAAGACGGCATGCGGGTGAGCGCGCCGGACGTGATCATCCACGGCGAGGACGTTGCCCGCGTTGGTAATACCACGTTTTTTACCCTGCCGGGCCTGAAGGCGGAAACGGGGCAGATCGCTTTCGATATCGAAGGCATTGCGCTGTCGGCCGGTTCGGCCTGCTCGTCCGGCAAGGTGGGGGAAAGCCATGTGCTGACGGCGATGGGGCGTGATCCCAAGCTTGGCGCACTCCGGATTTCCCTTGGCCATGCGACTGATGAGGCCGATATAGAACGGACGCTTGCGGCGTTTGCGAAAATTGCCGGGCGGCGCAGGCTTTCCGGTCAGGCCGCTTAAAATGCGGCAAAGAATTGCGGAATAGCAATTTTCCGCTTGCCGGGATGTGTGAAAAGCGCCATCCCGCACTTACATGGGTATAAGCTCCGCCCCGCTTAACGGCGCGGTGACATTGCCCGAAGATGGATAAGGCGGCTTTCCGCCTTGATACGTTGACAAGCCACCGGACCTTGGCTCCGGCGAGATTGGAGAACGACATGGCAGCGGTTCAGGAAACGATCGATCAGGTCCGCCAGATCGATGTGGACCAGTATAAATATGGCTTCGAAACCAATATCGAAGTCGACAAGGCCCCGAAGGGCCTTTCGGAAGAGGTGATCCGTTTCATCTCGGCCAAGAAGCAGGAGCCGGAATGGATGCTGGAATGGCGTCTTGAGGCTTACAAGCGCTGGCTGACGATGGAAGAGCCGACCTGGGCGCGCGTCAGCTACCCCAAGATCGACTTCAACGATCTCTATTACTACGCCGCGCCGAAGACCGCGCCCGGCCCGAAGTCGCTGGATGAAGTCGACCCGGAGCTTCTGAAGGTCTATGAGAAGCTCGGCATTCCGCTGAAGGAACAGGAAATCCTTGCCGGCGTCGAAAAGCGCCCGGTCGCCGTGGATGCCGTGTTCGACAGCGTCTCGGTCGTCACCACCTTCAAGGCGGAACTGGCGAAAGCCGGCGTCATCTTCATGTCGATTTCGGAAGCCGTGCGCGAGCATCCGGAACTGGTGAAGAAATATCTCGGCTCTGTCGTTCCGACGACGGACAATTTCTACGCGACGCTGAACTCGGCCGTCTTCACCGACGGTTCCTTCGTCTTCGTGCCGAAGGGTGTGCGGTGCCCGATGGAACTTTCCACCTATTTCCGCATCAACGAAAAGAACACCGGCCAGTTCGAGCGCACGCTGATCATCGCCGAAGAGGGAGCCTACGTCTCCTATCTGGAAGGCTGCACGGCACCTCAGCGCGACGAGAACCAGCTTCACGCGGCCGTGGTCGAGCTTGTGGCGCTCGATGATGCCGAAATCAAATATTCCACCGTCCAGAACTGGTATCCGGGCGACAAGGAAGGCAAGGGCGGTATCTACAACTTCGTGACCAAGCGTGGCGATTGCCGTGGCGACCGTTCGAAGATTTCGTGGACGCAGGTGGAAACCGGCTCGGCGATTACCTGGAAATACCCGTCCTGCATCCTGCGCGGCGATGACAGCCGTGGCGAGTTCTATTCGATCGCGGTCTCCAATGGCCATCAGCAGATCGATAGCGGCACCAAGATGATCCATCTCGGCAAGAACACGTCGAGCCGCATCATCGCCAAGGGCATCGCCGCCGGTTTCTCGGAAAACGTCTATCGCGGCCAGGTTTCGGCTCATCGCAAGGCGACCAATACGCGCAACTTCACGCAGTGCGACTCGCTGCTGATCGGCGACAAGTGCGGCGCGCATACGGTGCCCTATATCGAGGCGAAGAACTCCTCCGCGCATTTCGAGCACGAGGCGACGACGTCGAAGATTTCCGAAGACCAGCTGTTCTATTGCCTGCAGCGTGGCATTCCCGAGGAAGCGGCCATCGCGCTCATCGTCAACGGTTTCGTGAAGGAAGTCATTCAGGAACTGCCGATGGAATTTGCCGTGGAAGCGCAGAAGCTGATCGGCATTTCGCTGGAAGGTTCGGTCGGCTGATCGTCACCCAGACACGCACTTGAGTGCGCGATGTTCGCGCACCTTCGCTCACACAATTCTTAGGATACATCCATGCTTGAAATCATCGACCTGCACGCAAAGATCGCCGATACCGAAACCGAGATCATCAAGGGTCTCAACCTGAAGGTTGCCGCCGGTGAGGTTGCTGCCATCATGGGGCCGAACGGTTCCGGCAAGTCGACGCTGTCCTACATCCTGTCGGGCCGCGAAGATTATGAAGTCACCTCCGGTGACATTCTCTATAACGGCGAAAGCATTCTGGAACTGGATGCCGCCGAGCGCGCCGCCAAGGGCATCTTCCTTGCCTTCCAGTATCCGGTTGAAATTCCCGGTGTCGCCACCATGCAGTTCCTGAAGGTTGCGATGAACGAGCAACGCAAGGCGCGCGGCGAGTCCGAGCTGACGACGCCGGACTTCATCCGCCGCGTCAAGGAAGCTGCCGGCGATCTGAAGATCGACATGGAAATGCTGAAGCGTCCGCTCAACGTCGGCTTCTCCGGCGGTGAGAAGAAACGCGCTGAAATCCTGCAGATGGCGCTCTTGGAGCCGAAGCTCTGCGTTCTCGACGAAACCGATAGCGGTCTCGACATCGACGCGCTGAAGATCGTGGCTGACGGCGTCAATGCGCTGAAGTCGCCGGATCGCGCCACCGTCGTCATCACCCACTATCAGCGCCTGCTCGATTACATCGTGCCTGACAGCGTTCACGTTCTCTACAAGGGCAAGATCATCCGCTCGGGTGACAAGGCTCTGGCGCTGGAACTGGAAAACAACGGTTACGCCGACATCATCGGTGAAGCGGCCTAAGTTAAAGGCCAGGAGGTGATGTCCATGAACATTCAAGCTACCAACCGGCTGACGCCAGCGGAAACCGCGCTGGTCGACGCTTACACCGCCAAGTTCAGCGAATTGCCGGGCGACGGCGCTGTTGTTGCCGCGCGTGACGTGCTGTTCGACGATCTGAAGACCGGCGGTCTTCCGACCCGTCGCATCGAGGCGTGGCACTATACCGATCTGAAGAGCCTGCTGCGCGCCGTTCCGGAAGACCGGCCCGCGCCTGTTATCGAGAAGCTGGCGCCGACGGTTGCCGGCTCGCTGGTTGCCTATCTGCAGCATGGCACGGCCGATATCGGCAAGATTGAAGACGTCCGCGTGTCGCGTTTTGCCGAAAGCCTGCTCGACGGCTCCGCCGCCGCCGGCCTCGCTGAAGCCAGCAAGGATGACGCGATTGGCCGCATCAATGGCAGCTTCGTGCGCGACGGTCTGGTGCTCGAGATCCCGGCCGATGCCGAGATCGAGAAGCCGATCGAATTGCAGGCGATCCATGGCGCAGGCCAGGTTCACAGCCGCTTCCCGGTCCGTTTCGGCAAGGGTTCCAAGGCAACCGTCATCGAACGTCACCTTTCGGTGACTTTGGATGCAGCCTTCGTTTCCTCCGTCAGCGACATCGTTGTCGAGGATGGCGCGGAAGTGACCTGGATCATCCTGCAGCAACAGGGTGCGGCCGATATCCATCTTGGCCAACTGCGCATGAAAATCGGCGCGGACGCCAAGATTCGTCTGTTCATTGTCAATGCCGGCGGCAAGCTGGTGCGTCAGGAACTGCGCATGGACGTGGAAGGCGAGGGCACTGACCTCATCGTTCGCGGCGTTAACCTTCTGGGCGGCGAAACCCATACCGACGTGACGATGGTTCTCGGTCACAACGTGCCGAACACGACCTCGACGGAAGTATTCCGCAACGTGGTGTTCGACCGCGCAAAGGGCATTTTCCAGGGCATGATCCGGGTGGCGCCCGATGCCCAGAAGACCGATGCGAAGATGGCGTGCAATACGCTGCTGATGTCCGACGATGGCGAGTTCTCGGCAAAGCCGGAACTGGAAATCTTTGCTGACGATGTTCAGTGCGGCCATGGCGCGACGGTTGCCGATATCAGCGACAACCATCTCTATTATCTGATGGCGCGCGGCGTGCCGGGGGCCAAGGCGCGGGCGATGCTCGTCAACGCCTTCGTCGCCGAGATCGTCGAGGAACTGGAAGAAGAAAATCTGGTAGAGGCGCTGGAGACGATCATCTCCGGCTGGCTGGAACATCATGCCTGAGAGCGAACGCGCCGCATTGGCGGCCCCTTATGACATCGAAGCCGTGCGCAAGGATTTCCCGATCCTGTCGCGCGAGGTCTATGGCAAGCCGCTGGTCTATCTCGACAACGGCGCGTCCGCTCAAAAACCGCAGGTGGTGATCGACGCCGTTTCGCATGCTTATGCCAATGAGTATGCGAATGTGCATCGCGGCCTGCATTTCCTCTCCAATGCCGCAACCGACGCCTATGAGGCGGCGCGCGAAAAGGTGCGCCGTTTCCTGAACGCCGGTTCGGTGGACGAGATCGTCTTCACCAAATCCTCAACGGAAGCGATCAATACGGTCGCTTACGGTTACGGCATGCCGAAGATCGGCGAGGGCGACGAGATCGTCATTTCGATCATGGAGCATCATTCCAACATCGTGCCGTGGCACTTCATTCGTGAGCGGCAGGGTGCGAAGCTCGTCTGGGTGCCTGTGGACGATGACGGCGCGTTTCATATCGAGGCTTTCGAAAAGAGCCTGACGGAGCGCACCAAGCTTGTCGCCATCACCCATATGTCGAATGCGCTCGGCACCATCGTGCCGGTCAAGGAAATCTGCCGCATTGCCCATGAGCGTGGCATTCCGGTGTTGATCGATGGTTCGCAGGGCGCGGTTCACATGCCGGTCGATGTGCGCGATATCGATTGCGACTGGTATGTGATGACCGGCCACAAGCTTTACGGTCCGTCGGGCATCGGCGTGCTCTATGGCAAGGCCGACCGCTTGCGCGAGATGCGGCCGTTCCAGGGCGGCGGGGAGATGATCCTCGACGTTTCCGAAGACAATGTGACCTATAACGAGCCGCCGCACCGTTTCGAAGCCGGCACGCCGCCCATCGTGCAGGCGATCGGCCTCGGTTACGCGCTGGATTACATGGACAATCTCGGCCGCGCCGCGATTGCCGCGCATGAGGCCGATCTTGCCGCTTACGCTGCCGAGCGTCTGCGAGAGATCAATTCGCTGCGCATCATCGGCAATGCGCCTGACAAGGGCGGCATCTTCTCCTTCGAGCTTGAGGGCATTCACGCCCATGATGTCTCGATGGTGATAGACCGGCGCGGCGTTGCGGTACGTGCGGGCACCCATTGCGCCATGCCGCTCTTGAAACGCTTCGGCGTTACCTCCACATGCCGGGCATCGTTCGGCCTTTACAATACCCGCGCCGAAGTAGACTCTCTTGTTGAGGCGCTGGAATATGCGCGCAAATTTTTCGCCTGATATCGGGATTTGAGAGATCAGGATTGAGGTTTAAGACCATGACTGCCGAAGCCACTGCAAAGACCCAGGATGCGACCGAAGCTCAGGAAAAGGTTTCGACCATTCCGCCGGATGAGCTGGCACGCCTCAGCGATGACGTGATCGCGGCGCTGAAGACCGTCTACGATCCGGAAATTCCGGCCGATATCTTCGAACTCGGTCTCGTCTACAAGATCGACATCGAGGATGACCGGATGGTCAAGATCGTCATGACGCTGACGGCCCCCGGTTGCCCGGTGGCCGGTGAAATGCCGGGCTGGGTGGAAAATGCGGTTGGCGCCGTCGAGGGTGTTTCCGGTGTCGTGGTCGAAATGACCTTCGATCCGCCGTGGACGCCGGACCGCATGTCGGAAGAAGCACAGGTCGCTGTCGGCTGGTATTGACGTGATTTGACTGATGTCATCCCTTGATGACACTCTCAGGCGCTATTAGATTGAAATCCATAAGCATCGAGCCTTGAACTCGATTGTCGAAGGAGAATTAGGCCCATGGGCTTTGCGATCATGACCATGACCGGGGCTGCTGCCTCGCGCGTTAAAGCAATCGTCGAAAATTCCGGGCCGGATGCCAGGGGCGTGCGCGTCGGCATCAAGAAGGGCGGCTGCGCGGGCATGGAATATACCATCGACCTCGTGACCGAGCCGGATGCGAAGGACGATTTGGTTGAATTCGAAGGCGCAAAGGTCTGGGTTCAGCCTTCCGCCGTGCTTTATCTGCTCGGCACCCAGATGGATTTCGAAGTGACCAAGATGCGCTCCGGTTTCACCTTCAACAATCCGAACCAGACATCGGCCTGCGGCTGCGGTGAATCGGTTGAGCTGAAGCCGGCCGATCTGGCGGCGCTGGCAAAGCAGCGTGAGGCTGAGGCCAACGTTTGATTGGTTACGCTATCTCTGCGATGGAGAGACAGACCTTTCTTACGCACACAGCGTTCCTACAAACGCGACGTCATCCTCGGGCTTGACCCGAGGATCCATCCCCGTCAAATCCCTTGAGACGTTTGTAGATCCTCGGGTCAGGCCCGAGGATGACGGATGAGAGGTTTCAGATTCATTTTCCGCAAACTGCGTCCCGCGCAAATCAGCTTTCAAAGGATCATGACTGCTGTTTCAGCGTATCGATAAAATCCGCCAGCGGATGAACCGATGGCGTCGTCGTCAATAGAGGCTCGAGAGCTGCCGCGATCTTCCCGCAATCCTCCCCGGCAAGCGGCCTAAGGCTCGAGCTGACTCTGTTGTAGTCGGGCGTCCCGCGTGACGCGAGGGAGCGATTGATCACAAACAGCTCCGTCTGTCCGTCAATCCGTTCGACGAAGAGGGCGAGCGAGCCGCCGTCTGCGGCAGCGGCGCTGTCCGATACCGATTTGAACATCCAAACTCCATCCGGTAAACTTGAGGGCGAGCCTATCCGATTGACGCCCTGACGCAAGATCAGCAAGGATATCGGATATTCTGCGAGGTTTGGCGGGAGGGGCGGAACCGCCCGCCGCCCATGCTGGAAGGCGTTTCGGACCGCCGGCAGGATTATCGTGGGGAGTGAAGCGGGATGGACATCAGCAGCGCCTCGATTGATATCTGGACGATAGGGCTGATCGTCGCCAGCGTCGTGGCTGGCCTGACGCTGATTGTCGGTATTGTTTGCCTTGCGTTTTACTGGGAGGAGATAAAGGGATCTGCGGCATCCAGGGATGACGCGTTGAATAGTCCCCCGCTCGAACGGACCGAGGGTGGAGACTGGCCGACAGTGCATGGTGACGGGAGTGGGGGAGCCCATCATTGAACAGGCAGACTATGTGATGAGGCAGGAACCCGACAATATTGCGAATGCGAAAGCCGCGGTGCGAGAGGCATTCGCGGGTGTCACCCTGGGCGGCGGCGTCGGCCTTTCCGAGGCACAGGCGCTTGACGATTATGCGAGCAATGAGGTTCGCGCCGCATGTCGCGCTGGCGATGAGAAGAATGATTGGGCGGCAATCCCGCTGAAGGACCTCAACAGACATTCCGGCAGCCCCGCCTTCCTTGATGCTGAAGGAATGCGATTTCATCTGCCCGCCTATATGATCGCCGATCTCGATGGCGACTACAGGCACGAATTCGCCACCTATCTGCGCGGGTGCCATGAGACGTTTTCCTTACTGACCCCTTTGCAACGGAATGCGGTGGAAATGTATCTCCGCGCCATCAGCGAGAAGGAAAACCTGCCGTCCTGTCAGGACGACATAGAGCGCGCGCTCGAAGAGTGGGTGGATAGTGCACGCTCCCCGGTGAGCGACTGAAGCGGATCGGGTCAATCCCCGGGAAGAGGCTGCCGTTTCTTCTCACACAAAGCCGGTTGCGGTTTGAACGCCGGCTTTCATTCATGACGCAAGGCTTCTATCGGGCTCAGGCTCGCCGCCCGTCGTGCCGGGAAATAGCCGAAAATCACCCCGATGGCCGCCGAAAAGGCGAAGGCGAGGAAGATGATCGACGGGCTGGTGACGAAGGGCACGTTGAGATAACCGACGACGGCATAAGCGAGGCCGAGGCCGGTGAGGATGCCGACAAGGCCGCCAAAGGCCGACAGCATGACGGCTTCCACCAGAAACTGCGTCAGTACCTGTTTTTCCAGTGCGCCGATGGCAAGGCGAATGCCGATCTCGCGGGTGCGTTCCGTCACCGAAACCAGCATGATGTTCATGATGCCGATACCGCCGACCAGAAGGCTGACGGCGGCGACGGCACCCAGAAGACCGGTGAGCAACGTCGTCGTGCCGGTCATGGCCGAGGCGATCTGCGTCATGTCGTTGACGGTGAAATCGTCCTCTCGGCCGATGCCGATGCGGCGGCGTTCGCGCAGCAGGTTTTGCAGGTCGCTCTGCACCTTGGCAGTCGAAACGCCATCCTGTGCCGAGACCATGATAGATGAAATGGTGGTGGTGCCGCCGATGCGCCGCTGATGGATCTTAAGCGGCATGATGATCGTGTCGTCCTGATCGTCACCGAGGCCGGACTGGCCTTTCCTGCCCAGCACACCGATGACGGGGCAGGAGATGTTGCTGACGCGGATCGTCTGCCCCACCGGGTTTTCCGCACCGAACAGTTCCTGCCGCACCGTCTCGCCGATGATGCAGCCGATCTGGCCGCCGCGATCTTCGGCGGGCTGGAAATCGCGACCGAGCGCGATGGTCCAGTCCTGTGCCACCAGATAATCGTTGGTGGTGCCGATGACGCTTGTCTGGTGGTTCTTACCGCCGAAAATGACGGTTGCGGCGGAGCTGCGGTTCTGCGGTGCCACGGCACGGATGTCTGATATCTGGTTGCGGATGGCCTCGACATCGCGGTCATCGAAGCGCTTGGCTTCGGTGCTGGCCCTTCCGGGGCCGAACTGGCCGGGGCGCACGAACAGCATGTTGGTGCCCAGCCGCGAAAGCTCCGATTTCACCTGTTCGGTCGTGCCGTTGCCGATGGTGACCATGGCGATGACGGCGGCCACGCCGATGACGACACCGAGCACGGTGAGGAAGGAGCGCAGCAGGTTGCGGCTGATGGCGCGCAGCGCAAGACGCGACGTTTCAAAGAACATCGGCGGTCTCCTTTTTGTCCATCGCGCTGTCGGAGGCGAGGTGGCCGTCGACGAAACGCAGGAGTCGTCCGGCATGGGCGGCGATATCCTCTTCATGGGTGACCATGACCACCGTGATACCCCTGTCGCGGTTGAGCGCGGTAATCAGTTCCATGATTTCGATGCTGGTCTTCGTATCGAGATTGCCGGTCGGCTCGTCGGCCAGAAGCAAAGCGGGGCGGGTGACGATAGCGCGGGCAATAGCCACGCGCTGCTGCTGGCCGCCGGAAAGCTCCTGCGTGGTGTGGTCCTCGCGGCCTTTCAGGCCCACCTGCGCCAGCGCCTCCATGGCGCGCGCGCGCCGCTCCGAGGCCTTCATGCCGCGATAGATCAGCGGCAGCTCGACATTCTCCACCGCCGAGGTGCGCGAGAGAAGGTTGAAGCCCTGAAACACGAAGCCCAGCATATGCCGGCGCAGCAGCGTCAGATGTTCGTTGTCGAAGCCGCTGGTCGGCACGCCCTGGAACAGATATTCGCCTGATGTCGGCACATCCAGACAGCCGATGATATTCATCGAGGTGGATTTGCCGGAGCCGGACGGCCCCATGATGGCGACGAATTCCTTCTCATGAATGGAGAGGCTGACGCCATCGAGCGCGCGGATGGTCGCTTCGCCGCGGCCATATTGCTTGACGACATCGCGGAATTCGATGAGCGGCGGCTGTTGCATGGGCTTGTCCTCCGTCAGCCGGCGTTGCGGGCCGTTGCGTCGGTAATCACCTGATCGTCGGCTTTCAACTCGCCCGATTTTACCACGGTATGCTGGCCGTCGGTGGAACCGGTTTCGATAGCGACGGAGACTGGCGTGTTGTTACGCAGCACCCAGACCGTTCTTTTGCCGGCGGCAGCCGCCTGGCCGGCATCGCGGTTCTGCGAGCGGCCCATGCGCGGCGGGCGGAACAGGCTCATCAGCCCGCCGCCACGGGAGGCGGATTCGCGCGGCGGCGTATAACGAAGCGCGGAATTCGGCACCAGCAGCGTATCCTTGATCTCTTCGACGATGATATTGGCGGTCGCCGTCATGCCGGGGCGCAGCAGCAGTTCCTCATTATCGACCGTCAATATGCCCTTGTAGGTCACGACGTTGGATACGGTTTCGGAGGCGAAGCGCACGGTCTCGATCTCGGCCGGGAAGCTGCGGTCGGGATAGGCATCGACGTTAAAATTGGCCTTCTGACCGGTCTCGACCTTACCGACATCGGCCTCATCCACCGAGACCTGCAATTCCATGTGGCGCAGATCGCCGGCGATGGTGAACAGCACCGGGGCATTGAGCGAGGAGGCGACGGTGGCGCCGGGATCGACGCTGCGGGTGAGGATGACGCCATCGATGGGCGAGACGATCTTGGCCTTGCCGAGATTGACTTCGGCAAGCCTCAGATCCGCTTCCGCCGAAAGCACGGTGGCCTCATTGACTTCAAGCGTCGCGGCAGCCGCATCATGGGTGAACTGCGCGGCGTCCAGATCCTGCTGGCTGGAGACCCGGTTCTGCACCAGCGACTTCAGGCGCTCCATGGAGGTTTTGGCCGAACCGAGATCGGCGCGGGCCTTCAGCACATTGGCCTTGGCGGAGGCAAGCTTGGCGCGGGCGCTCTGCACATCGGCTTCGAGCTTGTTGGTATCCAGCTCCGCCAATACGTCTCCCGCCTTGACCGGGCTGTTATAGGTGACGTTGACCTTGCGCACGGTGCCGGAGAGTTCGCTCGATATATCGACCTGATCCGTCGGCTGAACCGAGCCGGTAGAGGTGACGATGACCGAGAGATCGCCCTGACGCGCAGCTTCCGTGGTGTAGCTATAAGCAACGCCTGCCGCACGTGACTGGTAATAATAACCAAGGCCCCCGCCAATCAGCACAATGGCTGCTGCGGCATAAAGATACCGACGCGACTTTTTCTTGCGGCCGTTTCTGTTCGTTCCCAGAATCTCGCGCAGATCGGGCTGGCTGTTTTCGGTATCGCTGCCACTCGTATTGGCGTCATTCATTCTCGTCACCCGCAAAGTTCAAAATACCACAGAGGGTTGTCGCCGCTCTCCGGTTTGTCCGTCCATCTATCGCCGTTGTATTCCTCTGATTGTGGGAAGTGACATAGCTTGCCCCAAGGGTGAAGTGAAAACTTGGTAATATTTATGATAGTTCTGGTCTGCTAGAGATAAATCCGGGAAGATCGATGCCATAAACGCGGCTGAGCTCTCAGCAGCGATAGTCAGGACGAAGATAGAATGAACGACAATGTGGTGAAGTTCCGCAAACCGGTGCCGCCGAAGAAGCCACGCGAACCGCTGGGACCGAAAGCCAGGAAGGCTTTGACGATTGCGGCTGTCATTGCGTTTTTCGTGGCGGTGTGGGGGTATTTCACGTTGATGGGGCAGGGGTAGGCCGCAAGGGCCGACTAGAGGCACCACGATCGTTGTGATGATCCATTGCCAAACGGTTTCGATTTCAGGAGCGGCTTCTCCGGATCGACATTCTGGACAGGCAGCGTCGGCTCAACGATAGCAGCGCTATCAACAAGATCTTCGCCCGGCGGCAACTCCGGTCCTGACGGCTTTTCAGACTGAACCTGTTTTCCATCGCCGGTGTATCCACTGGCGAGCAATGCCTGCTCGAAGCGCACGGCATAATCGGCAACCTTGCGAGCGCTTTTCCCAGTCGACGGCAAAAGGCCGGCTGGGAGCGTCTAACCGCAGGTAGGACATGTACAAATGGGTATCGCTCATTCTGCACGTTCCCATTGAAAGAATACGAACGACTCAACTACTGTCTGACCGAATTGAAGACGGGGAGACTTATGAGGGAACACTGGGACAGATGGGGATGGATAATTCCCTTCATTATTATCTCGATTGTTATGTTGCGGATCACTATGGGCAGAGCAGCGTTCTGTGGCGCTGAAACCGAACATTGTCTTAGGGAATGGCTTTCGGCAGTTGGCGGATGGGCAGCAGTTGGTGCGGCAGTTCCCTCTATCCTGTACCTTGCTAAGCAAGTTAAGGACGCCGAAAATCAGTACAAGATCAGCAAATCTATGGAGGTCAGAAGGCTTAGAGCACTGGCGAACCACATAATTGACCACAGCACCAAAGTAGAAAAATTGACGAAGGACCACATCGAGAAAACGAAGCAGCACAAACTCAACGGAACTAGCTACACTTATAAGACCGTCATAAGTGAGGTCGATGTCGTACATCGTTTCATTCAGAGCAGTCATTTTGTTAACTTCGAGAAAGACGTATTCGTCCCTCAACGAAGCGCGACATTTATAAAAGCTCAGTTCGATTTTATTCTCGATATGTGGGGCGCGCTGAAGCCTGACGCAAAACTCGATCAGGATGCGTTGGGTGTCGCGATGACTGTCATGGAGGTAGCATTGGAATACGCCAGTTCGATAAAAGAACAGGCCGCCATCTATCTGAAAGACACCGCCCGCTTTGACATGAGTTTGCTCACCGATGAGGCACAAAAACTCAATCATGACCGAAACGCCTCTTCAACATAGGCCAGCGCCGCTTCGATCTCCGGCCGCTCGCGTTCGTCGCCGAGCTCTTTCAGCAAAGCGAAACGGTGGCCTTGCTCACGCCAAGGGCGCGGGCCATGTCCGCCTGCGAGATATCGAGGTAGGTTACGGTGATATAGATCGCGAGCCGTCGCAGTCTGGTTGCCCGCATCCATTGTTCGTCGGCCGTCGCCCAATTGGAGGGATCGGCGGAAAGAATAATACCCGGCTGCACATTGGCCTTGTGCGTCACCAGCGCCACGGCCAAGCGCTATGTGGATTTCGAATCTGATTATATCGAGGGTGACGTGCTGGGCGGGCGGAAAGCCCGTCTAACAGACATGTCGGATGGTCGAACCCATGTCGGAAAAATAACGGAAGTCATCGATTTTGCTTAGATTTTTGGCGACCCCTGCAGGACTCGAACCTGCGACCTACTGCTTAGAAGGCAGTTGCTCTATCCAGTTGAGCTAAGGGGCCGTCATGCCGGGCAATCGATACTCCGGCAAAAACTTTGATCGTCGTGTTTCAGTGCGTCCAGGGCTGGGTGCGGTTGAAACGGAAATTGTCGGTGTAGGAAACGACCTTGCGGGTCGCTTCCTTCGGCTGGATGACGCGGTATTCGATGCCCTTGCGCTGGGCATAGGCTTCGGCCTGTTCCTGCGTCTCGAATGTCAGCTTGAGCTGCTGCTTCATGTCGGAACTGGAGGTGTAGCCCATGATCGGATCGATCTTGCGCGGAACCTCGGCGTCGAATTCCAGAACCCAGACATTGGTCTTCGCCTTGCCGGATTGCATGGCGGTTTTTGCAGGGCGGTAAATCTTCGCAGACATGTCGAAACTGCTCCGGTTGGACAGCGGGGCGAAACGCCCCGAATTATTCATCACGTACCTGAATAGAATAACCAAATCGTGTCAGGAACGTTGAATTTGAAATGGACTGACTTCAGGTGAGAGTCAAGACGATTATCCCCTTGCCGTCCGATCCTGCGCCATCGTTTCGAGGTTACGTTTTGCTCATCGGGGCCGTGGCTGAACAAAGATGAATTTCCCTGTTGCGGACTGCGGGTGAACCGTGTATTCCCCAGCCATCGCCTCGGCGGAGTGTAGCGCAGTCTGGTAGCGCATCTGGTTTGGGACCAGAGGGTCGGGAGTTCGAATCTCTCCACTCCGACCATTTTAAAGCAAAACATCAGCTTTCCGGCGTAACTTCTTCCAAATAGCTGTGATTTATTCCGCGGACGGACCGGCCAGAGTGCTCTCTGCCGTGCCGATCGTCATGACATTGCCGCGCCATGCCACCGCGCTGCCGATCCAGCTTCGCGCCCAGACGACAGGCATGATCATGTCACGGGCGATCATTGCCGGCAGCGTATGGAGCGATATCGGCCAGCGGTTGAGGGCTGCAAGCGCAAGTTCCGGCACATACATGAGGGCGAGGACGGCAAAGGCGGTTATGGCGAGGTTTACATCCATCATGGCGGCGGCGGCGAGCGCGAAGAGGAGCGGGGGAAGTGCGCCGGTGAGGATTTCAGGCGCGAAATATTGCGGGAAGGTCACGCGTCGCAACCGCGCCCAGCGGGTCTGGCGAGACCAGATCTCGCCGGCATGGCGCTGGCCGAGAGGCTGTTCGAAGGGGGCGCAGACCAGATGCACCTTGCGGCCGGCGCTTCGCACCAGCTTCGTCGAGGCGGCGTCTTCTGCGATTTCAGCAGCCAGCGCGCGAATGCCGCCATTGTCTTCCAGAAACGGCTTGTTCCACAACATCGACTTGCCCTGTGCGAAACCCATGCCGATGGCTTCCGCCGCATATTGCCAGCGCCCCTGCGAGCCGTTGAGGAAAGCGCATTCCACATGCGCCCAGAAACCCGCAGGCCTTGACCCGAGCGGCGGCGAGCAGACGAGCCCGCTATCCTGCCGCCAGGCCGACATCATGGTCGCAATATAGGATTTCGGCATCAACACGTTCGAATCGGCCAGAATCACCCATTCATGCCGGGCGGCCCGCCAGCCCTTGACGCAATTGTTCAGTTTCGGATTGGCGCTGATGCGGTCATCGCCAATGAGCAATTGCATGGAAACCGAGGGGAAGGCGGCTTGCGCTTTGCGAACTTCCTCGATCACGGGGTCGAATTCATCGGCGACGCAGAACAGCAGCTCATAATCGGGCCAGTTGAGTTCGAAGGCGCGCGACAGCGTCAGGGGCGTGAAGTTCTCCACGCCGCGCAGCGGCACCACAAGCGAGACAGGCGGCTTTTGCCGGACGAGATCGTTTTCCGTGTCCCGCCTCGTCAGTCGCCAGCCGGCCAGAACGATGCCGAGAAGATTGAAGCCGAGGAGCAGAATTGCGCAAAGGGCAAAGACAGTTTCCATGCTGGCCAGTTCCACTCCCAAGCTTTTGGCGGTCTGCGCGCCAATCGATTCCATGGAATTCGTCTCTGCCGATTATAACGTTTGCGTGACAGTTACATGTCATCATCGGCCGGTGTGCAGGCTGCGCCGTGCATGGAAGCGTCGCAGAAGCCGCGCGCAAAAGAAAAAGCCCTCCGCATGGAAGGGCCCAATCGTCATGACGGTCGATGAATTTTAGTGGACGTTCAGGATATGGGCATGACTGCTTGCGACAAGAAACGATTCCCGCGCTTTCTCGATGTCGCATCTGCCGGCGATGGCATCGAGGCAGTTCCTGCGCGCCTCTTCATATTCCGGCCCGTGTTCCTCGGGCCAACGGTACATCAGCATGTCCAGCGCCACCAGCGGGCTGTAGATTTCCACGGCGACGCACAGCGGCAGGTGGATCGCCACCGGTTTCATCCACGAGGCGTGGTGACACGGCTCCGTTCTGTTAATCAGCATGTCATTCTCCTCCCTGTTTTACCTGCCTTGAAGGTCTTTCATTCTCCCATGCGCGAAATGCCCGCCTCACGAAATGGTTCCCGATCACCTAAAATGTGATCGATCAGGGGGTTCCAATTTTCCAAGATGAATGGAAGATGAACAAATAGATGAACCGGAGATGAACAAAACCGCCCTCAGGGCGTTGTTATGTCCATAAGAAGGAGAACGCATATGTTCAATTTGTCAGGCATTCAGGAAAGCTTCTTCGGGGACCGCATGGCCGGCGTATGCCAGGCAATCACGTCGGCTCTGGCCTTCGAATCGGGGCTCGAAAAGTCGCGCATTTCCGCAACCGTCGAAAATGATGTGATCTATCTGGAAGGCACGGCCGATTCGGTCGAAGCGATCGACATCGCCATCAACCTTGCCGCTTCCATTTCCAATTGCCGGATTCTGAGCCATATCGAGCCGGTCTACTGAATATTGCGCCAGCCGGGCGAAAGCTCGTCCGGCTCATTCAGACGCAATAACGCGGCAACGTCATTTCCGGTTGCCGATTTGCGCGCTGCGAACCATATCGCCCGGCTTGATGCCATAGCGCTTCGCGGTGCCGCCATTCAGTTCAAGCACGAATTTTACTGGCCCGCGGGAGCTGATGATCGCTTCCGAATGCGGAACCGCGTTTTCGTGAATATGGGTAATGCGGCCGTCGCGGCCAATGAAAAGCATGTCGAGCGGAATAAGCGTGTTCCGCATCCACATGGCGACGTCACGCGGTTCACCGAAGTCGAACAGCATGCCGTTTTCAAGCGGCATGCTCTTGCGGAACATCAGGCCCTGTTCGCGCTGGGCATTGTTCAGCGCCAGTTCGGCAGTGAAATCGTGGCTCTTTCCCCCGGCGGTTTCAATCTGCAGCGGTTCGGAGGTGAAAGTCTGCTGTTGCTGAGCCTGGGCGGCGGCGGCGAGCGTGAAAAAAAGAAGCGCCATAACGGCGCTTTTCACCATATGGGGCAGGGCGGACATCAATGCGACATCCCGATGGAAACCGGGTTGTCGGGGTGGATTTCCGCCGCCATCAGGCCCTTGTCGCCATCGCCGTAACGCACCAGAACCACCTGGCCGGGGCGAAGCTCCGTCAGGCCGAAACGGCGCAGGGTTTCCATATGCACGAAAATATCTTCCGTTCCTTCGCCGCGCGTCAGGAAGCCGAAACCCTTGGTGCGGTTGAACCACTTGACGATGGCGCGCTCAAGCCCGCTCGAAGGCGTTACCTGGACATGGGTGCGCACCGGCGGCAGCTGCGAGGGATGAACGGCGGTCGACTGGTCCATGGACAGGATGCGGAACGCCTGGAAACCGCGGTCGCGCCGCTGGATGAGGGCGACGATGCGCGTTCCTTCAAGAATTGTCTGGTAACCGTCGCGGCGCAGGCAGGAGACGTGCAGCAGCACATCCTGCGTGCCGTTGTCGGGCACGATGAAGCCGAAACCCTTGGCGACATCGAACCACTTCACGACGCCGGTAATTTCGGTCAGGTCCACGGCATCGCCCGAAAGGTCCTCGACATCGACTATCGTTTTCGATGACATCCTATCAGCCATATCCTGCCAACCCCTCGATTACGCGCCATACACCGGTCAACTGATTCCTGTGCGCCAGATTAACATCTTGGTAACGGTTTCACGCAAGCCCTAGTTTTTGATTTACGCAGCTGCTTTTATGTCGCCGTCCTTGTCCGGGGCTTGCCATCATGCGTTTAACGGCTCCGGACCCGTGTAATGGAGAGGAAGAAAATGCGGTATCTGCACACAATGGTTCGCGTCAAAGACCTTGGCGAATCACTGAAATTCTATCGCGACCTGCTGGGTCTTGAGGAAATACGCCGAATCGAGAACGAAAAAGGCCGATTCACTCTGGTGTTTCTTGCGGCGCGTGACGACATTGCTGCGGCAAAGGAAAACAAGGCGCCGTGCCTCGAACTCACCTATAACTGGGATACCGAGGATTATACCGGCGGCCGCAACTTCGGCCATCTGGCTTACGAGGTCGACAATATCTACGATTTCTGCGCCCGGCTTCAGCAGAACGGCATCGTTATCAACCGGCCGCCGCGCGACGGACATATGGCCTTCGTGCGCTCGCCGGATGGTATTTCCTTCGAAATTCTGCAGAAGGGCGAAAGCCTCGCACCAGCCGAACCGTGGATATCTATGCAGAATACCGGTTCCTGGTAGGGATTTTCCGGTGAGCAGCGGCGTTTTCGGGTGCTCTTGCCTTGTCCCGAGGGGATGAGGCATAGTCCGCGAATCGAAACGGCCAGTCCCGTTTTGGGGAAGCACACGCGCCCGTTCCCGTGCTGCTGTTGGAAATGCAAGATACGGAGGCCACCCATGACAACTGTCGAGAGCGCGAAAGGACGTCTGGTCCGTCAGCGTCTCGTCATCGCGGTTTCGCTGCTCGGGCTTTCCGGATGCGTTTCGGCGGTGACCGACGATGAGATGGCGGCGGCGACCAAAAAGCCGGAAATTTCCGCACAACAGAAGCCGCAGACCGCCGCTTCAACTGCTGCGGCCGGCGCGCAACAGGGACATTATGTGGATCCGGCCGTGGCATCGGCGGCCGGAGCGGCCGCGCCAGCCCAGCCGCAGGCATCGGGCGGCCCGGCGCAGGCCTATGGCGCCGCCCCCGATATCGGCGGATTGACGACGCAGCCAACGGCAATCTCCGCAGGGACAACGAGCATTTATTCCACCGCATCCGCAGCAGCAGCGCCCGCCAGTGCTGCGGGCGCTCCTACCCAGAGAATCGTTCCCGCCGTCAGCAGCGTCTATTCGGCGCCGGTACAGGCGGCGCAGCCGCAACCGGTGGCAGCGCCGGCTCAGGTCCCGGCAGCCGCACAGGCGCCGGCGGAACAGCACAGCGAAAATCGTCAGCCGGTTCCCGTACCCGTGCCGCAGTCGGCATCGGAACAGCTCGCGGCCGTTGCCGCGCAACCAGCCAAGGACGCCAAGGCGGCGGGCGAGGGGCAGGAAAGCGAGGGTAAGGGCGTAACGCTTGCGGCATTTTTCGCCGGTGCGGCCAAAAAGCGCCTGCCGAAAATGATTGAAAGCGGCACGGCCGGCAATACGCAGGTCGCGGCATTGCCCGGAGTTTCGGACGGGACGATGGGCATCGCCCTTTCCGGCCGCTCCATGATGTCCGACGAATTCGACGACGCCCATCTCGATGAAGAGGATGACCAGCCGACCGGCCTGATGAAGCTCGCTTCGCTCTCCGGCCTCACCCGCGTCGCCCCGAACGGGCTTTTCCTGCAGACGGACCGTGTCGAAGTCGGCTGTTTCAAGCCGGAACTGGTGCGGATGATCAAGGATGTGGAGCGCCACTATAACAGCCCGGCGATCGTCACCTCGGGCTATCGTCCGCCGAAGGGCATAAGGCAGGGCTCCAAGCACTATACCTGCGATGCCGCCGACATCCAGATCAAGGGCGTCTCCAAATGGGAGCTTGCCACCTATCTGCGTTCCCTGCCGGAACGCGGTGGCGTCGGCACCTATTGCCACACCGAATCGGTCCATATGGACACGGGTGAGCCAAGAGACTGGAACTGGCGCTGCCGCCGTACTGCCGCGCGCAAATGATCTCCTGATTGGGTTTGCCGGAATATTAAATACGGTGATTTCCGTGGCTGAGACTTTCGACCTGAGGAACTATTCCAAGCGATTGAAAGCGACTGTCCGGTCATGCCGGGACGCTGGCACATGAGCTGGTGGCCCTAATCGCAGCGGCTGTTATGAAATCCGGGCTTGCGGCGGATATCGCTATTTTACCCTCGAGGACTGTGGGCGAATCTTTTCAATTCCCGCCGGAGTTCGGTCACCTTCGGCGCTAACTCTTTGTGAAATATCAGAAAATTGTATTTGAAAGTGGTGAGAGCGCAGGGATTCGAACCCTGGACCTACTGATTAAAAGTCAGTTGCTCTACCGGCTGAGCTACGCTCTCCCGTGTCGGGGCTTGGCTGCCCTTCGGAAGTGCGCGGAACATAGGTAGAGCGATCCGTTCGGTCAACCCAAAAAAAGCGGTTTCGACAATCAATCCGGTTTTTTTTGTCGCACCCCCGAAAAGGTGATTGGAGAGAGGGGGCGGCTGGGGATAAAACCGGCTTCAGACATGTCGGCCGGACGGGTGAAATCCTTTTGCAGCAATGACATGCACGAAAATGAAGCGTGAAGTGCCAGCGAAGCTCGAGAATCGCGGCGGCTTTGCGGAATGCGGAGTTCTTTCTTGTCGATTGCCGATATTTCCCTGTTCAGCGCGCTTCTGGCCGGCGCTCTTTCGTTTCTGTCGCCCTGCGTTCTGCCGCTGGTGCCGCCTTATCTCTGTTATATGGCGGGTGTTTCGGTCGAGCAGTTCAGGACGGAAGATACCGCGCCGCGGCCGGAGATCCGCAGGGCCGTGCTGTTTTCGGCCTTCTTCTTCACGCTCGGTTTCGCCACGGTCTTCGTGGCCCTTGGGGCCGGCGCCTCGACGATCGGCACGCTTCTGCGCCAGAATCTCGATATTCTCGCCAAGATCGGCGGTTTCATCATCATTCTAATGGGCCTGAATTTTCTCGGCGTGTTCCGCATCGGCCTGTTTTCGCGCGAGGCGCGGTTTCAGGGGGCGGGCAAGCCTGCCACGCTGTCCGGGGCCTATGTCATGGGTCTTGCCTTCGCCTTCGGCTGGACGCCCTGCATTGGCCCGGTTCTGGGGGCTATTCTCGGCGTCGCCGCCGCGCGCGATACGGTTGGCGACGGTGCGGCGCTGCTTGCGGTCTATTCTCTTGGCCTTGCGGTACCGTTCTGGATCGCGGCGGCGTTTTCCGGCTCCTTCATGCGTTTCCTCGTCCGCTTCCGCCGCCATCTCGGCCTCGTGGAAAAGCTGCTCGGCGTATTGCTGGTGCTGACCGGTCTCGCTTTCATGTCCGGTTTTATCACCAATGTGGCGATCTGGTTCCAGGAGACCTTTCCGATCCTGATGCAAATCGGCTAAGCCTCCCGCTGGAGTTGCTTGCGGGGGAAACATAGTGACGGATATCGTCGGATTGCTGTTACCGTTTTTCGGCCTGATCTTCATCGGCTACGGAGCGGCGCGCATCACGAAGCAGCCGGTCGAGGCGATGGGCTGGCTGAACACCTTCATCATCTATGCGGCGCTTCCGGCGCTGTTTTTCAAGCTGGTGTCGAAAACGCCGGTGGAGGAACTGGCGCGGATGGATTTCGTCGCGGCCAGTCTCGCCTGCACCTATGGTATTTTCTTGGCTGTGTTCCTGATCGGCCGGTTCGTGCGGAAAAACAGCCTTGCCGAAACCACGATCCAGAGTTTCGCGGCAAGCTACGGCAATATCGGCTATATGGGACCGGGGCTTGCGCTTCTGGCGCTTGGCGAAAAGGCGGCGGTGCCGGTGGCGCTGATCGTCTGTCTGGAAAACGCCGCCCATTTCATCGTCGCGCCGGCAATGATGGCGGTTGCGGGCGGTGACAAGCGCTCTCCGGCAAGACTTGCGCTGGATGTGGCGCGCAAGGTCTTCACCCATCCCTTCATCGTCTCCGTCATCGCCGGATTTCTTGCCGCTTCGCTGTCATGGCAACCGCCGGAGGCGGTGCAGCGGCTGGTGGATTATCTGGCGCAGTCGGCGGCGCCCTGCGCATTGTTTGCCATGGGCGTGACGCTGGCGCTTCGGCCGATGAAACGGGTGCCGGTGGAAATCAGCTATATCGTGCCGGCAAAGCTGATCCTGCATCCGCTCGCCGCTTATCTCTTGCTCTCGTCGCTCGGGCGGTTCGAGCCGGTGTGGATCTATTCGGCCGTGCTTTTGGCCGCGCTGCCGACCGCGACGAATGTTTTCGTCATCGGCCAGCAATATCACGTCTGGCAGGAGCGGGCGTCGGCAACGATCCTGATCTCGACGGTGCTGTCGGTCCTCACGCTGACCGGCGTGGTCTATTTCATCCAGCCTTTTTGAAGCTGCCGAACAGCAGGGAGGGCAGGGCCTTCAGCCCACGGCCCGGTTCGATGCCTTCGCGCATGACCATGCTTCTAAGCGTGCCGATGCCGGAAAGCACGTGCAGGCCCGCCGCGCGCGCCATCTGCACCGGCAGGAGGTCGGAAAGCAGCGAGCGGTTCAGGAGATCGACGCTCAGTGTGCGGCTGTAGACATCCGCCCGTCGCCTGCGGTCGAAGCTGCTGCCGGCATCGGCCGCAATCGGCCGGTCGGAGACGGCGCTCAGCAATTCCGCCAGCGCGATGATGTCGCGCAGGCTGAGGTTCAACCCCTGCGCGCCGATGGGCGGAAAACCATGTGCGGCCTCGCCGATCAGGGCCACGCGGCCCTTGCCGAAGCGATGCGCCGTCATGGAAGAGAGCGGCCATGCCTGCACGCTGTCCTCGACGGTGACGGCTCCCAGCATGGATTGCATGCGCTCCTCGACCCGGAGGCTAAGCGCTTCCAGCGGTAGCGCCGTCAATTCCTCCGCCTGTTGCGGGGTGACGACCCAGACGAGGCTGGAGCGGTTGCCGGGCAGGGGAACCTGCGTGAAAGGGCCGGTGGGGGTGTGGAATTCCGTCGAGACATTGCCATGCGACCGGCTATGGCCGAAGTTCAAAACAATGGCCGTCTGCGGATAGGACCAGGATTTGACGCCGATGCCGGCAGCATCGCGCACCATCGATTTGCGGCCATCCGCACCGATGAGGAAATCGGCGGAGAGCGTTTCGCCATTCGCAAGCGTCACCGTCACGCGGTCGTTGCCGATGTCGATTGTCTCGGCGGACGTGTCGAGGCGGGTAATATT
The DNA here is from genome assembly GCF_005144435.2 of Agrobacterium leguminum. Lineage (NCBI taxonomy): Bacteria > Pseudomonadati > Pseudomonadota > Alphaproteobacteria > Hyphomicrobiales > Rhizobiaceae > Agrobacterium > Agrobacterium leguminum. The sequence goes on along the minus strand of NZ_CP120211.1, from coordinate 1,485,985 downwards.
GTGTTCCTGCCCGACCGCTTCGCTCAGAACGCCGAGCAAAGCCTCGTTGGGGATGTTCCAGCCAAAGGCGTCCAGCCCGATTTCGGAGGAACGGAACTGCACGGTGGGTGCACGCAGCAGGCGGTCGGTGCCGTCTATGATCTGCATGGTGGAAAGGCGTGCGGCCGAAGGCGCAATGCGCGACCACAGGCCGAGACGGTCCATGAAGCGGATGGACTGGTCCATCAGCGCCGTGGTGCGCTGGTCCTTCCTGTCGCTGGAAGGTGCAATGAGCGCCACGTGGCGGCCCGCCCGCGCCAGCGCGATGGCCGCGATCTGGCCCGCAAGTCCCGCACCGGTGATGGCGATATCGAAGTGTCTCATGGTCCTGATCCGTTGTTATTTTCAAAGCATCATAAAGGCTTTGGTCGGGTAAATCCACTTCGGTCCCGGAACATCCGGTTGCGAAGATTCGTTGGTTGTGCCGCGATATTAGTCTTAGGATAAGCGGATTGAGCCGGTTGCAAAGCGTGGTGAATGGCCGCATACCGGAATGAACAGGCGGATGAAAAAACGGGGCACAGACGCTGACTATGAAAATTTTCAACTATAAGCGTGTTCCCTACGCGGAAATCCGCGCCTTTTCCGTCCATATGCTCACGGCCTCCGGCTCGTTCCTGGCTTTTCTCGGCGTGGTCGCCGCAGCCGAACACCGTTTCGTCGACATGTTCTGGTGGCTGGGGCTTGCGCTTCTGGTGGATGGCATCGACGGTCCCATCGCCCGCAAGGTCAGGGTGAAGGAAGTGCTGCCCAACTGGTCCGGCGATACGCTCGATAATATCATCGACTATGTTACCTATGTGCTGCTGCCCGCCTTTGCGCTTTATCAGAAGGGCATGATCGGCGAGCCGCTATCCTTCGTGGCGGCCGGCATGATCGTGGTGTCTAGCGCCATTTATTATGCCGACATGGGCATGAAGACGGACGAATATTTCTTCTCCGGCTTTCCGGTGGTGTGGAACATGGTGGTGTTCACCCTGTTCGTCATGGACGCCAGCGCCACAACGGCCATGGCCGTCGTTACGTTTTCGGTGTTCCTGACATTCCTGCCGATCAATTTCCTGCATCCGGTGCGGGTGAAGCGGCTGAGGCCGCTCAATCTCGCCGTGGTCTTCATCTGGTGCGCGCTTGGCGGTTATTCGCTGCTGATGCATTTCGAAACCCCGACCTGGGCCGTGATCGGCTTTGTGGCGAGCGGCATCTATCTTTATTGCATCGGTGGAATATTGCAGTTTTTCCCCTCGTTCGGCGCGAAATAAGAAAAGGGTAAAGCCGTTTATTGCTTGTGCAAATTGCATTTAAGCGGCTTCTTTTTCAGTTGTGCGCAGCAGCAAAACCGTTATCAATAAGTTCTGATCGCGTATCATTGCATACTTTTTGGTGCGGGATTGGGAACAATTACCGCAACCGTTTGAAACGCCTCGAAGAAGGCATGACGGTTGGTGAGAGAGGGAACTCGTGACTGGAACTTTGGCGCCGGAGGCCGTGCCTCTCCTGTCCGTTCGCAAGCTGACCAAGCTGTTCGGCAATTTCGCCGCCTGCAACGGCATCGATCTCGATATTGCGCCGGGCGAAATCCACGCGCTTCTGGGGGAAAACGGCGCGGGCAAATCCACGCTCGTCAAGATGCTGTTCGGCGTTCTCGCACCGACCGAGGGCGATATTATCTGGCAGGGCCAGCCGGTTTCCGTCGGCTCACCCAGTGAGGCCCGCCGGCTCGGCATCGGCATGGTCTTCCAGCATTTCTCGCTGTTCGAGGCGCTGACCGTTGCTGAAAACATCGCCCTGTCGCTCGATCCGAAAATTTCATTGAAGGAAATCGCCGGGCAAGCGGAAACGCTGTCGCGCGCCTACGGTCTGCCGCTCGATCCCAATGCGCATGTGGCCGATCTTTCGGTCGGCGAGCGCCAGCGCATCGAAATCGTCCGCGCTTTGCTACAGAATCCGCGCCTCATCATTCTCGACGAGCCGACCTCGGTGCTGACGCCGCAGGAGGCCGATAAGCTGTTCGAGACGCTGGAGAAGCTGAAGGCCGAAGGCCGCTCCGTGCTTTATATCAGTCATCGTCTCGAAGAGGTGCAACGCATCTGCGACCGCGCCACCGTTCTGCGTCACGGCAAGGTGACGGGCGCCTGCGATCCGCGCAGGGAAACGCCGGCATCGCTGGCGCGCATGATGGTCGGCAGCGATGTCGCAAGCGTTTCGCGGGCCACGGGCGAGGCGCTGGGTGCGCCGCAGATCGAGGTCATGGGGCTTTCGGTCGCGCCACGCACGCCTTTTGCCGTGGCGTTGAAATCGATTTCCATGACCGTGCGCGCCGGCGAGGTACTGGCGATTGCCGGCGTTGCCGGAAACGGTCAGGGCGAGCTGTTCGATGCGCTTTCGGGCGAATATCCGGTCTATAATAACGATGCGATCCATCTGCGCGGCAAGCCGGTCGGCCGTATCGGCATCAATGGCCGCCGGCTGATGGGCGCGGGTTTCGTGCCGGAAGAGCGCCATGGCCATGCTGCGGTTCCCGGCATGAGCCTTTCCGACAATCTGCTGCTGGCGCGGGCGCGCTCCGACCGCAAGGCGTTTCTGACCGGCGGTTTCCTGCGCATCGTGCGTGGTTCAGTCATCAAGGCGGCGGCGCGGCGTATTTCGGAAACCATGGATGTGCGCAAAAGCGGGGCCGATCCGCTGGCCGGGTCGCTGTCGGGCGGCAACCTGCAGAAATTCATCGTCGGGCGCGAGCTTGACCGCCAGCCTGCCGTGCTGGTGGTCAACCAGCCGACCTGGGGCGTGGATGCTGGTGCGGCAAGCCGCATTCGCCAGGCGCTTGTCGATCTTGCCAGGGCGGGCTCGGCCGTCATCGTCATCAGCCAGGATCTCGATGAAATATTCGAAGTCGCCACCAATATCGCTGTCATTTCCGACGGCAAGCTGTCAGAGACCCATCCCGTGGAAGACATGACGCTTGAAAAGATCGGCCTGCTGATGGGCGGCATCCACACACATTCGGGAGCCGCCCAGCATGCGCATTGAGCTTGAAAAACGGGCAGGGGTCTCGAGGCTTTTCACGCTGCTTTCGCCGCTTCTGGCGCTCACGCTGACGCTGCTCGTCGGCGCTGTCATGTTCGCCATGCTCGGCAAGAACCCGCTGGATGCGCTTTACGCCTTTTTCGTCGAGCCGCTGCTGGAAGTCTGGTCGCTGCACGAGCTGGCGATCAAGGCCGCACCGCTGATCCTGATCGGGGTCGGCTTGTCGATCTGTTATCGCTCCAATAACTGGAACATCGGCGCGGAGGGGCAATTCACCATCGGCGCGATCACCGGCTCCATTCTGCCGGTGCTTTATCCCGACTGGCATTCGCCGCTGCTTTTGCCTTTGATGCTGGTGATGGGCGCCGTGGGCGGTGCGCTTTATGCCGGTATTCCCGCACTTTTGAAGACGAAGTTCAACACCAACGAGATCCTCGTCAGCCTGATGCTGGTCTATGTCGCGCAGCTTTTCCTCGACTGGCTGACGCGCGGCATCTGGCGCGATCCGGGCGGCTACAACTTCCCGCAGACCAAGCCGTTCAACGACAGCGCCGTTCTGCCGGAAATGCTGGCCTCGGGCCGCGCGCATTGGGGTTTCGTTTTCGCCATCGTCGCGGCCATCGCGCTGTGGTTCATGATGCGCTACATGCTGAAAGGCTTTGAGGTCACCGTGCTCGGCCAATCGGCGCGGGCAGGGCGTTTTGCCGGTTTTTCCTCAAGCCGCATGATGTGGTTTTCGCTGCTGCTCTCCGGTGCGCTGGCGGGGCTTGCGGGCATTTCGGAAGCCTCCGGCTCCATCGGCCATTTGCAGCCCAGCATCTCGCCGGGTTACGGCTTTACCGCCATCATCGTCGCCTTTCTCGGCCGTCTTAACCCTCTCGGTATCATCCTTTCCGGGCTGGTGCTGGCGCTGACCTATCTGGGCGGCGAGGCGGCCCAGCTTTCCATCGGCGTCTCCGACAAGGTGACGCGCGTGTTTCAGGGGCTGATGCTGTTCTTCGTGCTCTCCTGCGATACGCTGATCTTCTATCGCATCAGGGTGGTCTTTTCCGGCAAGGCGCATCGTAAAGAAGGAGCGGCATGATGGATATGCTTCAGGCCATTCTCCTCACCGTCATCACCGCCGCCACGCCGCTCGTCATCGCCGCTTCCGGCGAGCTGGTGACGGAGCGCTCCGGTGTGCTCAATCTCGGTGTCGAGGGCATGATGATCATGGGTGCGGTCTGCGCTTTCGCGGCCGCGCATATGACCGGGTCTCCCTATCTCGGCATTCTGGCCGGCATTGCCTCGGGTGCGGTTTTCTCGCTGCTCTTCGGTTTCCTGACGCTGACGCTCGTTGCCAATCAGGTGGCGACGGGCCTTGCGCTCACCATTCTCGGCCTCGGCGTCTCGGGCATGCTGGGTGAAAGTTTCGTCGGCCTGCCGGGTGTGAAACTGCAGCCCATCGTCTTTCCGCTGCTATCGGACATTCCCTTCTTCGGTCCGCTGCTGTTCCGGCAGGATTTGATCTTCTACCTCTCCATCGCGCTTGTCGCCGGCATTGGCTGGTTTCTGTTCAAGAGCCGCACGGGCCTGAAAATCCGCGCCATCGGCGACAGTCACGCTTCGGCCCATGCGCTCGGCATCAATGTCATCCGCACCCGTTATCTCGCCGTCATGTTCGGCGGCGCCTGCGCGGGTCTCGCCGGCGCGCAGCTCTCGCTTGTCTACACACCGCAATGGGTGGAAAACATGTCGGCCGGGCGCGGCTGGATTGCGCTGGCGCTCGTCGTCTTCGCCTCCTGGCGCCCATGGCGGGTGCTGGCGGGCGGTTACCTGTTCGGCGCCGTCACCATCGGCCAATTGCACGCGCAGGCCTTCGGCATCGGGGTGCCGTCGCAATTGCTTTCGGCGCTGCCCTATCTCGCAACTATTGTCGTGCTGGTCATCATCTCGCATAATCGCCGCACGACCTTGATCAATACACCGGCGTCGCTTGGCAAATCCTTCGTGCCGGACAGGTGAAGAAGTCTCAAGTCTCCAAACCAACAGGGGTAAAAATGAAAAAACTGGTCATCGCACTCGCCGCTTCCGTTGCGGCTCTCGGCGGCGTCGTTTCCTCGGCGGAAGCCGCCGACGCCAAGAAGGTCTGCTTCATCTATGTCGGTTCAAAGACCGACGGCGGCTGGACGCAGGCGCATGATATCGGCCGTCAGGAACTGCAGGCGCATTTCGGCGACAAGATCGAAACGCCGTTCCTCGAAAGCGTTCCGGAAGGTCCGGATGCCGAACGCGCCATCGAGCGCATGGCCCGTTCGGGCTGCGAACTGGTGTTCACCACCTCCTTCGGCTTCATGGATGCGACCGTGAAGGTCGCCCAGAAGTTCCCCAAGGTGAAGTTCGAACATGCCACCGGCTTCAAGACCGCCGAAAATGTCGCGACCTACAATTCGCGCTTCTATGAAGGCCGCTACATTCAGGGCCAGATCGCCGCGAAGATGTCGCAGAAGGGGCTCGCCGGCTACATCGCCTCCTTCCCAATCCCGGAAGTGGTGATGGGCATCGACGCCTTCGTGCTCGGCGCGCAGTCAGTCAATCCCGACTTCAAGGTGAAGGTCGTCTGGGCCAACACCTGGTTCGACCCCGGCAAGGAAGCCGATGCCGCCAAGGCGCTGATCGACCAGGGCGTCGACATTCTGACCCAGCACACCGACACCACCGCGCCGATGCAGGTTGCGGCCGAACGCGGCATCAAGGCTTTCGGTCAGGCTTCCGACATGATCGCGGCCGGTCCGAAGACGCAGTTGACCGCCATCAAGGACACCTGGGGCGCCTATTACATCAAGCGCACGCAGGCTCTTCTCGATGGTACCTGGAAGTCCGAATCCGTCTGGGACGGCCTGAAGGACGGCATCCTGACCATGGCGCCCTATACCAACATGCCTGATGACGTGAAGAAGATGGCTGAGGACACCGAAGCCAAGATCAAGTCGGGCGAGCTGCACCCCTTCACCGGCCCGGTGAAGAAGCAGGACGGTTCGGAATGGTTGAAGGCGGGTGAAAAGGCCGAGGACGGCGTTCTGCTCGGCCTCAACTTCTACGTCGCCGGCGTGGACGACAAGCTGCCGCAATAACGGGACTTTCCATTCCCGCCGATAACAGGCCGCGCATGAAATTCATGTGCGGCCTTTGTTATTTTCATATGTTTTACGCCGTGGACGAAGTTTGCCTTTGCTTTTCAGGCGACTTGATGTTTTTCACTATATTCTGACTTGAGATATACACGTCTGGCGCGATCGCCAACCGAACGGAAGGACATGGCACTTGCAGCGCGGAATGCTCGATGCGGCTATCGGTTTTCGAAAGCTGCGGACAAATCATGCACAGGTCGTTCACAAGCTCGGTCTCGATATCGTGTCCGGCACCTTCAAGACGGGCGATATCCTGCCGGGCGATGCCGAGCTGATGGAGCGGCTGAAAGTGTCGCGCACAGTGCTGCGCGAAGCGATGAAGACGCTGACCGCCAAGGGCATGATTTCCCCCAAGGCGCGTATCGGCACCCGGGTGACGGAGCGCGAAAGCTGGAACATGTTCGACAGCGAAGTGCTGCTCTGGCATTTCGAGGCGGGCGTCAGCGACGAATTTCTGCTGCATCTTTACGATATCCGTCAGGCTTTCGAGCCCTATGGCGCTGGTCTTGCCGCGACGCGGGCAAAGGATGCGGATATCGCCAAGCTCGCCGCTTATGCCAACGAGATGGGCAATACGGCCTATTCCAAGGAAAAGCGCGCGCTTGCGGATATGAATTTCCATGTCCTCATCACCGAAATGTCCGGCAATCCGTTCATGCGCACCGTCGGTTCGCTGATAAAGGCGGCTCTGGTGGGCATTTTCCGGATGAGCAACCCGGAAACCGATCCCAATGAGATTTCCGACGTTTCCGCGTCCCACCTGCGGCTCGTGGAGGCGTTTCGCCTGCGCGATGAGGCCGCAGCGCGCCGCGAGATGGAAAGGCTGATCGAAAACGGCCGCCAGCAGGTGCTGGAATTCACGGCCCGCAACCCCCGGCGATAAATCACACCGCGGGAGCGGGATGCGATCCCGTTCCAATCACGTTTGATGAAAATCGGTGCGGAAATTTGGTGCAGATTTGCATGGTTTCTTAAGTGGGCCGCCGTTATAGCAATTCCGGAATGAAATTACCGATGCGCCCGTTCGTTTTTCCGGACGGCGTGAAGTCAAACATATGCCGCCGTCCTGGCCGCCCTGCGGTCGGTGACTGGGTGTTGGAGGTCTTATGGAGCGCAGCTCTCTAGCCGTTATTCTCGCAGCGGGCGACAGCACGCGCATGAAATCGTCGAAATCCAAGGTGCTGCATCCGGTCGCCGGGCGTCCGATGATCAGCCATGTGGTTGAGGCGGTGGCTGGATCTGGCGTCGGCACGGTGGCGCTGGTGGTCGGGCGCGATGCCGACAATGTCGCTGCTACCGCAAGCATGAAGGGTCTTCAGGTCGAAGCTTTCCTGCAGACGGAACGCAAGGGCACCGGCCATGCGGTTCTTGCCGCACGCGCAGCCATCGAACGCGGTTTCGACGATCTCATTGTTGCCTATGGTGATGTGCCGCTCATCACGTCTGCAACGCTCGACCGGGCGCGTGAGGCGATTGCCGCCGGCGCCGATGTCGCCGTCATCGGTTTCCATACCGACCGCCCGACCGGTTACGGCCGGCTGCTGGTCAAGGATGGTGAGCTCGTCGCTATCCGCGAGGAGAAGGACGCGACCGATGTGGAGCGTAAGGTTACCTGGTGTAATAGCGGCCTGATGGCCATCAACGGTCGCAACGCGCTGGACCTGCTCGACCGGATCGGCAACAGCAATGTGAAGGGCGAATATTATCTGACCGATGTGGTCGAGATCGCCCGTTCCCTCGGCCGCCGCGCCGTCGCCATCGATGCGCCCGAAACGGAACTGGTCGGCTGCAACAACCGCGCCGAACTGGCCTTTATCGAGAAGCTCTGGCAGGAGCGCCGCCGCCACGAACTGATGGTGGACGGCGTTTCGATGATTGCGCCCGAAACCGTCTTTCTCTCCTATGACACGAAGATCGGCCAGGACGTTTTGATCGAGCCGAATGTCGTCATCGGTCCCGGCGTCACCATCGAGCCGGGCGCCGTCATCCATGCGTTTTCGCATCTGGAAGGGGCGCATGTCGCCGAAGGTGCGGCCGTCGGTCCCTATGCGCGGCTGCGTCCGGGCGCGAACCTGCACGCCAATGCCAAGGTGGGCAATTTCTGCGAGGTCAAGAAGGCGGAGATCGGTGAGGGCGCCAAGGTCAATCATCTGACCTATATCGGCGATGCATTCATCGGCGCGGGCAGCAATATCGGCGCTGGCACCATCACCTGCAATTACGACGGCTACAACAAGGCCGAAACGCGGATCGGTGCCAACAGCTTCATCGGTTCGAACTCGTCGCTGGTCGCTCCTGTCACCATTGGAGAGGGGGCCTATATCGCCTCCGGCAGCGTGATTACCGATGACGTGCCTGATGATGCGCTAGCGTTCGGGCGCGCGCGGCAGGAGATGAAGCCGGGCCGGGCGACCGTTGTGCGCGAGCGGGCGAAGGCGCTGAAGGAAGCGAAGAAAAAGTCGTCCTGACGGACGTTACCAAACGATACCGAAAGTGACCGGCGCCATAATTGCGGATTGTTCGGGAACGGTTAGTAGTTTCGGCGAAGAGATCGCCGTCTGGAGAAATATATGTGCGGAATTGTCGGAATTGTCGGAACCCAGCCCGTTGCTGAACGGCTTGTCGATGCGCTGAAGCGTCTCGAATATCGCGGTTACGATTCGGCTGGTGTCGCCACCATCGACAATGGCGCGATGGACCGTCGCCGGGCGGAAGGAAAGCTCTTCAACCTGGAGAAGAGACTTTCGGAAGAGCCGCTGCCGGGCGTGGTCGGCATCGCTCACACCCGCTGGGCGACCCATGGCGTTCCGAACGAAACCAATGCCCATCCGCATTTCGTCGACGGCGTCGCCGTCGTCCACAATGGCATCATCGAAAACTTCGCCGAACTGCGCGAAGAGCTGACCGCCGGAGGCGCGAGCTTCACCACCCAGACCGATACCGAAGTGGTGGCGCAGCTTCTGGCGAAATATACCCGCGACGGTCTCGGCCATCGCGAGGCGATGCTGAAGATGCTGAACCGCGTGACGGGCGCCTATGCTCTGGTGGTGATGTTCAAGGACGATCCCGGCACGCTGCTTTCGGCGCGTTCCGGCCCGCCGCTTGCCGTCGGTTACGGTCGGGGTGAAATGTTCCTCGGGTCCGACGCCATCGCGCTGTCGCCCTTCACCAACGAGATCACCTATCTGGTGGATGGCGATTGCGCCATCGTGACCCGTCAGGGTGCGGAAATCATCGATTTCTCGGGCAAGCCGGTGAAGCGCGAGCGTCAAATCTCGCAGGCGACGGCCTATGTGGTCGACAAGGGCAACCATCGCCACTTCATGGAAAAGGAAATCTACGAGCAGCCGGAAGTCATTTCCCATGCGCTCAGCCATTATGTGGATTTTGCCTCCAAGACCGTGAAGCAGGCCGACACGGCCATCGATTTCGCCAAGCTTTCCGGTCTTGCCATTTCCGCCTGCGGTACGGCCTATCTGTCCGGCCTGATCGGCAAATACTGGTTCGAGCGTTATGCGCGTCTGCCGGTGGAAATCGATGTCGCCTCGGAATTCCGTTACCGCGAAATCCCGCTCGTTCCCACGCAGGCCGCACTGTTCATTTCGCAATCCGGCGAAACCGCCGATACGCTGGCGGCCCTGCGCTATTGCCAGCAGGAGGGGCTGAAGATCGGCGCGGTGGTCAACACGCGTGAATCCACCATGGCGCGCGAATCCGATGCGATCTTCCCGATCCTTGCCGGTCCGGAAATCGGCGTCGCCTCCACCAAGGCCTTCACCTGCCAGCTTGCAGTGCTCGCTTCGCTTGCCGTTGCCGCCGGAAAAGCACGCGGTACGGTCACGCCCCAGCAGGAAACCGAACTGGTTCGCCATCTGACCGAGATGCCGCGTATCATGAGCAAGGTTCTCAACAGCATCCAGCCGCAGATCGAAGCGCTGTCGCGCGATCTGTCGCGTTTCAAGGACGTGCTTTATCTCGGCCGCGGCACCAGCTTCCCGCTGGCGCTGGAAGGCGCGCTGAAGCTCAAGGAAATCTCCTATATCCACGCCGAAGGTTATGCCGCCGGCGAGCTGAAGCATGGGCCTATCGCGCTGATCGACGAGAACATGCCGGTCATCGTCATCGCGCCGCATGATCGTTTCTTCGAGAAGACCGTTTCGAATATGCAGGAGGTCGCCGCGCGCGGCGGCCGCATCATCTTCATCACCGATGAGAAGGGGGCCGCCGCTTCCAAGCTCGACACCATGGCGACGATCACGCTGCCCAATGTCGATGAGCTTATTGCGCCGATGGTCTTCTCGCTGCCGATCCAGCTGCTCGCCTATCACACCGCCGTCTTCATGGGCACGGATGTGGACCAGCCGCGCAATCTGGCGAAATCGGTAACGGTGGAATGATCATCCGGCCGGAGCGTCAGGGCGATGAAGCGGCGATCGCTCGCGTTACGGAAGATGCTTTCCGTAACGTCGATTACAGCGACAAGACGGAACATCTGATCGTCGAGCGGTTGCGCAGGGCGGGTGCGCTCACGGTTTCACTGGTTGCCGAGGATAGCGAAGGCATCATCGGCCATATCGGTTTTTCGCCGGTGACGCTCACCAGCGGCGAGACCGGCTGGTTCTGCCTCGCGCCGCTTTCCGTGACACCGGAACGGCAGGGGCAGGGCGTCGGTTCAAGGCTGGTGAGGGACGGGCTTGCCGTTCTGGAGCGTCTGAATGCTTCCGGCGCGGTTGTCGCGGGCGATCCGGACTACTATGGCCGCTTCGGTTTTCGCCATGTCGAAGGGGTGAATGCGGAAGGGATTCCTGACGAATATTTCACAGTTCTTCGCTTGCATGGTGGAACTCCATCCGGCATTGTCGGTTTTCATCCGGGTTTCGATGGCGACAACGCTTAATTCCGAACGGTAAATGACCGATATTCCAGTCAAAATTTCATTCGCAGCCCGCCTGCGCAATAGTTTCCTCACGGGCGTTCTGATCCTTGCGCCCGTCACCATCACCATGTGGCTGGTGTGGAGCTTCCTGCAATGGGCCGATAGCTGGGTGAAGCCCTATATTCCGGCCCGTTACGATCCCGAGCAATATTTCGATGTGGCTATTCCCGGTTTCGGCCTGCTGATCGCCGTCATCGGCATCACCCTCATCGGTTTTCTCGGCAATAACCTCATCGGCAAATGGATTTTCGGCGTCGGCGAATCCATCCTCAACCGCATGCCGCTGGTGCGGCCGATCTACAAGAGCATCAAGCAGCTGTTCGAATCCGTCCTGAAGGAGCATTCGAATTCCTTCAAGAAGGTCGGCCTGATCGAGTTTCCGTCATCCGGCACCTGGGCGATGGTGTTCGTCGCCTCCGAGGCCAAGGGCGAGCTTGCCCATCGTTTCAATGAAATGGGCCAGCAGATGGTCGCCGTCTTCCTGCCGCCGACACCGGTGCCGACGGCCGGTTTCCTGCTGTTCGTGCCGAAAGACAAGATCGTCATGCTGGACATGACACCGGAAGATGCGGCGAAACTGCTGATATCCGGCGGTCTGGTGGCCCCGGATTTCAAACCGCCGAAAATGATTGCGCCGGTTTGACGGTTAGAGAACGCCGAGGATGTCCGTCTGCGAAAAGTCGTTGCCGACATAAAGCAAGGGGCAACCCTCGGTTTTCGCCAGCTCGTAGGCAAAGCAGTCGCCGAAATTCAGTCCGGCGGGATGAATGCCCTTGCCCCAGATGCGGTAAGCTTCGGAAACGCCACGCGCCGATTTGGGGGTAACTGGTCTGATTTCGGCGCTCAGACCTTCGATCAGCATCTCTAGTTCCCGGCTGCGATCGCGCCGCTGCGCCACGATCATGGCTTCCGCAAGCGTCCCCGCGGAAATGAGCAGAGCCTCATCCGTTTCGAGAGCTGCGGCGCAGGCATCCGCTTTGGGTTCATCAAGCAGGATCGCCATCAGAGCCGACGTATCGATAACGATCATTTCGGAAGGCCGTGCTCGTCATAGAGAAAATCCTGACTATGCGCGGCATTCGGGCCATCATCGGCTTTGTTGGCGACAGTCGCGCGTACTTTTGCGAGCGCGGCCCTGCGGGAGGTTTTATCCGCCACGGCAGTGACCGGAACCAGCCGCACGGCGGCGTGGCCATGACGGGTGAGAATGACCTCATCACCGGCTTCGGCGCGGCGCACCAGTTCGGTAAGCTGACTTTTTGCATCCGTCACGGATATCTGCACGGCTAACCTCGGGCGTTAAAGTTAGCATTATAATTAGTCCATTCAATGGACCATATCAATCCTCGTCATCCAGATCATCCACTTCCGTCCCCGTATTGGTCGCGTGGAATACGGGAACGAAAAGCCGCATGTAGACCAGCCGCACGCTCCAGCCTTCTTCCAGCGCCTGGCTCCAGGCCTTCTTGCGGCCGGGCTTCTTGAACGCCTTGCCGATTGCCTTTTTCGCGCTCTTCGCAAATGTCTCCGGTTGCAGGATATTCTGCGGCGAACAGAGCGCGTAGCCCTTGCGGAAGGCGGGTGGCGGGCGGCGCGGGTCGATCATGTTCATGGCGGTTCACTTTCAGCCGGCGTGCAGGAAGCGGATCGCTTCGTCGCGGCGGTGCAAATAGAGCAGGGTGCGCAGCGCATTGCCGCGCGGGCCTGTCAGTTCGGGGTCGCGCTCGATGACGTAAGCTGCGTCCTTGCGGGCGATTTCCAGAAGGTCGGCATGGGCTTCGAGGCTGGCGATGCGGAAGCCCGGCGTGCCGGACTGGCGGGTGCCGAGGAGCTCGCCTTCGCCGCGCAGCTTCAAATCCTCCTCGGCGATCAGGAAGCCGTCCTCGCTGTCGCGCAGGATGGAGAGCCGGGCGCGACCGTTTTCGCTGAGCGGGCCTTTATAGAGCAGGATGCAGGTGGAGGCCTCGTCGCCGCGGCCCACACGGCCGCGCAACTGGTGAAGCTGGGCGAGGCCGAAACGTTCGGCGTGTTCAATGACCATGATCGTCGCGTCCGGCACGTCGACACCGACTTCCACCACGGTCGTTGCCACCAGCAACCGGGTTTCGCCATTCTTGAAGGCCAGCATGGCGGCATCCTTCTCCGGGCCGCTCATGCGTCCGTGGATAAGGCCGATGTTGGCGCCGAGCATTTGCGAGAGAACCGCATGCCGCTCCTCCGCCGACATCAGGTCGGATTCTTCCGTCTCCTCCACCAGCGGGCAAATCCAGTAGGCCTTCTTGCCTTCCTTCAGCGCCGCGCGCAGTCGCTCGACAATGTCGCCGATCCGTTCGGTGGGGATCGTCACCGTCTGGATGGGTTTGCGGCCGGCCGGCTTTTCGGTGAGCTTGGAGACATCCATATCGCCGAAGGCTGCCAGAACCAGCGTGCGCGGAATGGGCGTGGCGGTCATGACCAGCATATGCGGCGTGATGCCCTTGGCGGTGAGGCGCAGGCGCTGGTGAACGCCGAAGCGATGCTGTTCGTCGACTACGGCCAGCACGAGGTTCCTGTAGCTCACGCTGTCCTGAAACAGCGCATGGGTGCCGATGACGATCTGCGCTTCGCCGGAAGCCACGCGTTCCTCGATCTCGCGGCGCTCCTTGCCCTTGGTGCGGCCGGTCAGCACTTCGACGGTGATGCCCGCTGCCTGAGCGAGTTTGGATATGGTGGCGTAGTGCTGCCGGGCAAGGATCTCGGTCGGGGCCATCAGCACCGCCTGTCCGCCGGCCTCCACCGCCGTTGCCATGGCCATCAGCGCCACCAGTGTCTTGCCCGCACCGACATCGCCCTGCAGCAACCGCAACATGCGGTCTTCGCCGGCCATGTCGGTCAGGATATCTTTCACGGCGGCGCTCTGGCTTGCCGTCAGCGAGAAGGGCAGTTGCGACAGGATTTTCGCGGCGACGTCACCCTTGGCGCGGATCGGCTGGCCCGCCACCTTGCGCAGCCGCTGACGCACCAGCGCCAGTGACAGCTGCCCGGCGAGGAATTCGTCATAGGCGAGCCGTCTGCGCGCCGGGGCCTGCGGCTCGATATCGGCGCTGTCGCGCGGGTCGTGCAATTCGCGGAAGCTTGAGGCGACATCGCCGAAACCCTGCCGGGTCTTGAGCGTCTCGTCGATCCATTCCGGGAAGACCGGCAGCTTCGACAGCCCGCCTTCGATGGCGCGGCGCAGCACCTTGGGCGATAGTCCGGCGGTCATGGGATAGACCGCTTCCACCAAAGGCAGGTTTTCCGCCTCGGAAAGCTTCACCATGAAATCCGGATGCACCATGGAAGCGCGGCCGTTGAACCAGTCCACCTTGCCGCTGACGAGAACCTCTTCATCGACGGGCAGGGCCTTGGACAGCCAGTCGCCCTTGGCGCGGAAAAAGGTCAGCGCCAGTTCGCCGGTCTCGTCATGCAGGAAGACGCGATAGGGCGCGTTGCGGTTTCCCGGCGGCGGTGGCTGATGCCGGTCGACGCGTCCCTGAATGGTGACAATGGCGCCGGGGCTGGCCAGCGCAATGCCGGGGCGGTTGCGGCGGTCGATGACGTTGGATGGCGCGTGAAAGAGGAGATCGATGACGCGGGTGTCGTCGGCGCTTTCCCGGCTCAAAAGCTTGGCCAGAAGATCGGCAAGTTTCGGCCCCACACCGGCAAGGGTGGAGACGGAGGCAAACAGCGGATCGAGAATGGCCGGGCGCATGGGTCAGCAAAATCGGGGAAGGGGGCGGCTTATGCAAGACTTCGCTGGCCACAAAGGCGGGTTATCACCGGCAGATTTTCACTACTGCGGCATTATTTCGATAAAAACCGGTTCCCAAGCGTTCGCCTCCTGTTCTATAGGAAGTCGCAGTCAACAATTTGTTGATTAATCAACCGAAAGGTGAATGCGATGACTGGACTGGTGCGCACGAGTGCCGACCTCGATCCGAGACGCCGGCGGATTCTTTACCGCTGCTGGCATCGGGGCATTCGTGAGATGGATCTGGTGCTCGGGCAATTCGCGGAAGACAATATTGCCGGGCTTTCCGATGACCAGCTCGATGAGTTGGAAGTCATCATGGCGGAAGAGGATAACGACCTCGTCAAGATGGTGACCGGCGCCCTTGCGATACCGGAGAAATTTCAGACCCCGCTGTTCGAGAAGATCGCCTCCTACCGTCCCGATTTCGATCTCGTCACCGCCGAAACCCTGAAAGCCTGAAAATATGATAGCCGGATTCGATGCAAAGCTGGTGTCGTCGGCCGATACGCCGCTGACCATCGGAAACGTGCCTTCCGGCATGGAAGCCCTTTTGCTTGCCGATATGGCACGGGCGGGCACGTCGGTCGCCTATGTGATGTCGGATGGCCAGCGGGTCGCCGATCTCGAACAGATCCTCGGTTTCGTCGCGCCTGACATTCCAGTGATGACGCTGCCCGCCTGGGACTGCCTTCCCTATGACCGCGTGTCACCGAGCGCCGACACTTCGGCGCGCCGGCTGGCGGCGCTCTCCGGCCTCATCGCTCACGCGAAAAAGCCGCATCCGGCCATCGTGCTCGTCACCGTCAACGCCATGCTGCAGAAGATGGCGCCGCGCGATATTATCGAGAGCCTCGGCTTTTCGGCCCGCCCCGGCAACCAGATCCGCATGGAAGAGATTGCCGCGCGGCTGGAACGCAACGGTTTCGACCGGGTGGCGACGGTGCGCGAAGTGGGTGAATTCGCCGTGCGCGGCGGTATTCTCGATGTGTTCGTGCCGGGCACGGAAGAGCCGGTGCGGCTCGATTTCTTCGGCGATACGCTGGAGAGCATCCGCACCTTCGATCCGGCCAGCCAGCGCACCATCGGTCAGGCGCGCTCGCTCGATTTGAACCCGATGAGCGAAGTGACGCTAACGCCGGATACGATCAGCCGTTTCCGCAAGAATTACCTGTCGCTATTCGGCGCGGCGACCCGCGACGACGCGCTTTATCAGGCCGTCTCCGAAGGTCGCCGTTATGCCGGCATGGAGCATTGGCTGCCACTGTTTTACGAGCAGCTGGAGACCGCCTTCGATTATCTGAAGGATTTCCGCATCGTCACCGATCACACGGCGCGGGAGGCGGCGAAAGAGCGCTCCAAGCTGGTGCTCGATTATTACGATGCGCGCCGCAGCTCCGGCGAAACCAAGGGCTCGACCCAGGGCGCGCCCTATAAACCAGTTTCCCCCGGCCAGCTTTATCTCGATGGCAAGAGCTTCGATGCCGCACTCGCCGCCGTCAACGCGGTACGCCTGACACCCTTCAACGAGCAGGACAGCGAAGGCCGCCCGGTCGCCACGCTCGATGCCCATGTCGGGCCGCGCTGGGCGCGTCCGCCAACCGAGGGCGAGAGCGAAGAACGGATCAACGTTTTCGATCTGGCGGTGAAGCACATTGCCGAACGCCGCGCCAAGGGCTGGAAGGTGCTGATAACAGGCTGGTCGGAAGGTTCGCTCGACCGGCTGTTGCAGGTGCTGAATGAGCACGGGCTTGAAAAGATCAAGCCAGTCACCTCGCTGAAAGAGGTAGAGAAGCTCGGCAAGGGCGAGGCGGCCTCGGCGGTTCTGAGCCTTGAGGCGGGTTTCGAAACCGGAACGCTGGCGGTTATCGGCGAGCAGGATATTCTCGGCGACCGCATGGTGCGCCGCTCCAAGCGCCGCAAGCGCGGCGCGGATTTCATCTCGGAAGTGGCGGGGCTGGATGAGGGCTCGCTGGTCGTCCATGCCGAACATGGCATCGGCCGTTTCGTCGGCCTGCGGACAATCGAGGCGGCGGGTGCGCCGCGCGCTTGTCTGGAACTGCATTATGCCGATGACGCCAAGCTGTTCCTGCCGGTTGAAAACATCGATCTTCTGTCCCGTTACGGTTCGGATGCGGCGGAAGCGCAGCTGGACAAGCTTGGCGGCGGCGCATGGCAGATGCGCAAGGCCAAGCTCAAGAAGCGCCTGCTGGACATGGCAGACGAGCTTATCCGCATCGCCGCCGCGCGCCTGGTGCGCCATGCGCCGGTGCTGACGGCGCCGGATGGGCTTTACGACGAATTCGCCGCCCGTTTCCCCTATGACGAGACGGAAGACCAGCTGAACGCGATTGAGTCCATTCGCGAGGATCTCGGCGCCGGCCGGCCGATGGATCGGCTCATCTGCGGCGATGTCGGTTTCGGCAAGACCGAGGTGGCGTTGCGCGCCGCGTTCCTTGCCGCCATGAACGGCGTGCAGGTGGCTGTGGTGGTGCCGACCACGCTGCTTTCCCGCCAGCATTTCCGCACCTTCTCGGAACGTTTCCGTGGGTTGCCGATCCGGGTGCAGCAGGCTTCGCGCCTCGTGGGCTCCAAGGAATTGACGCTGACGAAAAAGGAAGTTGCCGATGGCAAGACGGATATTGTCGTCGGTACCCATGCGCTGCTCGGCGCAGGCATCAGTTTCGCCAATCTCGGCCTGCTGATCATCGATGAAGAGCAGCATTTTGGTGTGAAGCACAAGGAGCGGCTGAAGGAGCTGAAGAGCGACGTGCATGTGCTGACGCTCTCTGCGACGCCTATTCCGCGCACCTTGCAGCTTGCCATGACGGGCGTGCGGGAACTGTCGCTCATCACCACGCCGCCGGTGGACCGCATGGCGGTGCGCACCTTCATTTCGCCGTTCGACCCGCTCGTCATCCGCGAGACGCTGATGCGCGAGCATTATCGCGGCGGCCAGAGCTTCTATGTCTGCCCGCGCCTTGCCGATCTTGCTGACATTCACGCCTTCCTGCAATCGGATGTGCCGGAACTGAAGGTGGCGGTGGCGCATGGGCAGATGCCGGCCGGCGAACTCGAAGACATCATGAACGCCTTTTATGACGGCAAATATGATGTGCTGCTGTCGACCACCATCGTCGAATCCGGCCTTGATGTGCCGACTGCCAATACGCTGATCGTGCACCGCGCCGACATGTTCGGCCTTGCCCAGCTTTACCAGCTGCGCGGCCGTGTCGGCCGTTCCAAGGTGCGCGCCTTCGCGCTCTTCACCCTGCCGGTCAACAAGGTGCTGACGACGATGGCCGAGCGGCGGCTGAAGGTGCTGCAATCGCTCGATACGCTGGGCGCCGGCTTCCAACTGGCGAGCCACGACCTCGATATTCGCGGTGCGGGCAATCTGCTCGGCGAGGAACAGTCCGGCCATATCAAGGAAGTCGGTTTCGAGCTTTACCAGCAGATGCTGGAAGAAGCGGTTGCCGAAGTGAAGGGCGACGAGCAGGTGCAGGATAGCGGCTGGTCGCCGCAGATTTCGGTCGGCACCTCTGTCATGATCCCGGAGGACTATGTTCCCGATCTGCATCTGCGCATGGGTCTTTACCGCCGTCTCGGTGAGCTTGCGGATATCAGCGAGATCGATGGTTTCGGCGCGGAAATGATCGACCGTTTCGGCCCGCTGCCGAAAGAGGTGCAGCATCTCCTCAAGATCGTCTACATCAAGTCGCTCTGCCGCACTGCCAATGTCGAGAAGGTGGATGCCGGGCCGAAGGGCGTGGTCGTGCAGTTCCGCAACAAGGAATTCCCCAATCCGGCAGCACTTGTCGCCTATATCGGCAAGCAGGGCACGATGGCGAAGATCCGCCCCGATCACAGCCTGTTCCTGACGCGCGACCTGCCGACGCCGGAAAAGCGGCTGGCGGGTGCGGCGATGATCATGACACAGCTTGCCGAACTGGCGCGGTCCTAAAACTTCGGGAGGTCGTCGACCCAAAGCAGACCGAGGCGCGTGGGGCTTACCCCCCTCTGTCCTGCCGGACATCTCCCCCTCAAGGGGGGAGATCGATCTGTGGCAAGGTCTCGCCCATCTGGAAGCTTGAAAATGAAGCGACAAAAGGGCCTCTTGCCGATCTCCCCCTTTGAGGGGGAGATGCCCGGCAGGGCAGAGGGGGGTAAAGCCCCACCCACCCTCGGCTTGCTAACAAATGGCCAATCCTCGAAAAACCCAACCCGCAAGGCTCAGCAAAAATTACGCCGATGTAACGAAACGGACATGCGCTGGTAGTCTTCACGGGCGTAGTCTCAGCTCCATACCCGGTGCGGCGGATCGGTAGATGCCGCCGGGTGATGAAGGAGCAGGACGATGTGGACCAACATCAACAGGTTTGCCACCGCTGGTCTGGTTGCCTTGACAATTGCGGGCACCACAATTGCCACCACCAGCCAGGCGGAAGCGCGCAATAATTTCGGCCGCGGCCTTGCCGCCGGCATTGCCGGCACGATCATTGGCGGAGCGCTGATTGCGGGTGCAAGACATCCCGGCTACGCTTATGGCCCCGCATATTACGCGCCCGCCTACGGTCCACCCGTTTATGCCGCACCGGCCTATGGCCCGCCGGTTGTTTACCAGCCGGCCTACCCGCGCTGCCACGTGGCGTGGAGGCAGAACGCCTGGGGCGATATGTATCGGGTCAGGGTTTGTGATTGATCGAATGCCATGCCGGCGACGTGAATACGCGTTGCCGGTTCTTCGCATTCGTTATGCTTCAGCGCCCGTCTTCCGGCGTGATGCCGACGGCCACGTTCTGGTCGGTGGCGGCGATCGAGGCGGGCAGCGGCACTTTTCTCTGTTTCTCGCGGATCAGCGTGAGCAGGCCGGAACCGACGATGAGGGCGATGCCGACCAGCATCCAACCGTCGATACGGTCGCCGAAAATCAGGTAACCGAACAGGATGGCCCAGAGCATCTGGCTATATTGCGTTGGGCCGATCATGGCGGCGGGCGCATATTGGGCGGCATACATGACCAGTACGTTGCCAAGCGCGCCGAGCAGGCCATATCCCGCCAGCAGCAGCCATTGCTCGCCGGCTGGCATGACAAAAGTCGGCACCATGGCGATGCCGCTTATGGTGAGACAGCCGAGCACGCCGGCACCATAAAGCGAGACGTTCTTTTCCGACGGGCCCATCGCGCGGAAGATGACGATGCTGAGCGCACCGCTGAAGCCGCCGATGATGGCGCCGAGATGGCCGACGCCCAGTTCGCGGAAGCCCGGCCGCAGGATGACCAGCACGCCGAGGAAACCGATGATGACGGCCGACCAGCGCTTGATGCCCACCTGTTCCTTCAGGAACACCACCGACATGATGGTGACGAAGGAAGGGAGCAGAAAGATCAGCGCGAAGGCTTCCGCCATGGAAAGATGGGTGAAGGCGGTCACGCTGCCGACTGCGCCGGTGCCGGCGGCAAAAAAGCGGATGATCCATAAAGGGCGGTTCGTCGTTTTCACCACATCCACCCAGCGATCGTTGCGTTTGCGGATGAAGGGCAGGGCGACGAGGCCGAAAAGGGCGCCGAAGAAGGCCGATTCGATCGGCGAAATCTGGCCTTCTATGAGTTTAACGCTTGCATCGCTCCAGGCGTAGGCAGCGAAGGCGGCAAAGGCGAGCAGAATGCCTTTCAGGGTCTGGTCGGACACGGAAACACCGGCGAAAAATCGAGTTGATGAAAACCGCCGGTGGTTTGACCGTCAGTTCATCGATCTATGCTCGTCCGCCTTGATTTTTGCAATATCCCGCAGTGCAGCAATCAATACATCCGGCGTTTGTGCACCGCTTATGGCGTATTTCTGGTCGATGATGAAGAAGGGCACGCCGGCGACGCCCATTTGCTGCGCCGCATCAATTTCGGCGATGACGGTATCCTTGTCGGCGTCCGAGGCCAGAAGCCGGGCTACGACCTTGGCGTCCATGCCGGATTTTTCGGCCACATCGGTCAGCACTGCGTGATCGCCGATGTTGCGGCCTTCCTCGAAATTGGCCTTGAACAGGGCGGTGACGACCTTTTCCTGAACGTCGCGGCCTTCGGAATGCGCCCAGAGCGACAGCCGATGGGCGTCGAGCGTGTTCGGGCCGATCTTGATCGCATCGAAATCGTAATTGATGCCGACTTCCCTGCCGAGCTGCACCAGCGTGGCATGCGCCTGTTCCAGGCGCTCCTTGCCGAGCTTTTCCTCGAGAGCGGCTTTCTGGTCGACGCCTTCAGGCGGATAATCCGGGTTGAGGCGGTAAGGACGCCAGTTCACGTCGACGCTGATTTCGTCCTGCACCTCGGCAATGGCGAGATCGAGCCTTGCCTTGCCGAGATAACACCACGGGCAGACCATATCCGATACGACGTCGATAACGATGCGTTCCATGGTTTTATCTTCCCTTTTCTCTGCCGGGGATGGGTGCGGTGCGGTTTATTGCGCCCGTGCATCCCACCAGGTCTGTTTCTGATTGCCGGATATCGGCGTCATATCCGGGCGGTCGATATATTTCCAGCGGGCCACCCATTGCGCGCCGATATAATAGAGCGGAATGACATAGTGGCCGGCAACGAGAAGGCGGTCGTAACCGCGCACCGCCGCCTGAAAATCCTCCGTCGACCTTGCCTGCAGCAGGGCCTCGATCATGCGGTCTATATCGGGATTTGCAGCACCCGCATAGTTGAAGCTGCCCTGCGCATCCCGCGAGAGCGAACTCCAGCGGTTGAGCTGTTCCATCCCCGGCGAAAGCGAGGACGGCAGGGAGCGGATGATCATATCATAGTCGAAGCTGTTCGAGCGGGCCTGATATTGCCCGTCATCGACCGAGCGGATGCCCATGGCGACGCCGATCAGGTTGAGCGAACGCTGATAGGCAAGCGCAATGCGCTCCTGCGCCGGGTTCTGCGTCATGATTTCGAAGGCAAGCTGACGGCCATTGGCGTCGGACATCCTGCCGTTCTTGATGCTGTAGCCAGCCTCTTTCAGCTTGTCGACGGCCATTTTCAGAACTTTGCGGTCCGCGCCGGTGCTGTCAGTGGTCGGCATGGCATAGGTTCCCGCCAGCAGTTCCGGCGGCATGGTTTTCGCCGCATCGCCAAGCAGGGCAAGCTCACGCTCGTCGGCGGCATTGCCATAGGCGCCGAGCGGTGAGTTCTGCCAGTAACTCTGCGTGCGCTTGAAGGAGCCGCCGAGGATGTTCTTGTTCATCCATTCGAAATCGAGCGCATAGGACAGGCCCTCGCGCACCTTTTCGTCGGCGAAGACGGCGCGGCGGGTGTTGAAAACGAGGCCGAACATGCCGGTGGGCAGGCGCGGCTGGAAGACGTCCTTGACGATATCGCCGCGATGGACGGCCGGGAAATTGTAAGCCTGTCCCCAGTGCGAGGTATCGGAAGTGCCGTTGATGGCGTCGCCTTCAGGATAAATGTCGATATCGCCCTTCTTGAAGGCCTCGAACATGGTGGTGACCTGAAGGAAATAGGTGACGCTGATCTCGTCGTAATTGTCGAAGCCGACCTTGCCCGGAATATCCTTGCCCCAATAATCCGGGTTCCGCTCCCAGATGATTCGTTCGCCCGGCCGCAGGGTTTTGATTCGGTATGGACCCGAGCCGACGACCGCGCCGAGGCCCGCCTGCTCGAATTTTTCCGGATCGATCGCATGTTTCGGCAGGATCGGGGTGGAGGAGGCGAGAATGAGCGGCGTTTCGCGGTTCGCCTTGTCATTGAAGGTGAAACGCACGCTGCGATCGCCGATTTTTTCCAGCTTCGCCACGCCGTCCAGACGGGTGTTGAAGGGTGGGCGGCCTTTTTCCTTCAGGAGGTTGAAGGTGAAGATCACGTCATCTGCGGTCACCGGCTCGCCGTCGGACCATTTTGCCTTCGGGTTGAGGTTGAACTGTACGAAGCTGCGCTCCTCATCCCACTCCGCGGTTTCGGCGAGCAGGCCGTAAAGGCTGAAAGGCTCGTCGCTGGAGCGCAGCATCAGCGGTTCGTAAAGAAGATTGCCGAATTCCGGGTCCCAGACGCCGCGTGCGGTGGTCCGCATTCCCTTGAGAACGAAGGGATTGAGGCTGTCGAAGGTGCCGACGACGCCATAGGAAATACGGCCGCCTTTCTTCACGTCCGGATTGACGTAAGGGAGGTGGCGGAAATCTGCCGGCAGGGCGGGTGTGCCGTGCATGGAAATGCCGTGAAGCGGCTGTGCCAGGGCGGTTCCGGCGGGAAGCAGGGATGATCCCAGAAGGAACAATGCGGGGATGAGGGCCGCAAGGTTGCGCATGTCACTATCCTGTCTCAACGGTCAGTCCGATATGTGGACCTGACCGGTTTATCGTCATGATTCTGGCAGATATGTAGCACACGGACATTGCATGACCCATGCAACGGCGGGAAATCTTGGGTCAGCTCAAGAAAAAGTTAAAGAAGTGCTGGATATCGCCGCGATCGGCATGTAACAGGGGGACCGGAAGAGACGGGTCACGCATTTGCCTCATTTAAACGACAGTTGAACGGGCAGAAGGATACCGCCATCGGCGAACAGGATCTTGCGGTTCTGTTCTGGCAGACATTCAGGAGACGGAACTCTTATGATGCACAAGGCAAACACATTCACCCGGACGGCTCTGTCCGCTCTGGTCCTTTCTCTCGGCGCAATGTCCGCTCCGGCCATCTCGCAGGCGCAGGATGCCGCGCCCGCCGCTCAGGGCGCCGGCGCTCCGCCGCTCGGCTGGTTCAAGACCTGCTCCAAGCAGGAAGACAACGATGTCTGCGTCGTGCAGAACGTGGTTCTTGCCCAGAACGGCCAGATGATCACCGCCGTCGGCCTCATCACCGTTGAAGGCAAGGTCAACCGCAAGCTGCTGCAGGTCTCCGTTCCGACCGCGCGCCTCGTTCCTCCGGGCGTGATGATGCAGATCGACGGCGGCAAGGGCCAGAAGCTCGACTACGCCGTTTGCCTTCCCGACAAGTGCACGGCCGAAGTTCCGCTGACGGACGCCATGATCGCTTCCCTGAAGAAGGGTAGCGAGGTGGTCTTCACCTCCATCAACTTCCGCCGCGCGCCGAACCCCATCAAGATTGCACTCTCCGGCTTCACCGGTGCCTATGACGGCCCGGCGATCACCCAGTCGCAGCTGGCCGAAAGCCAGCGCAGCCTGCAGGAAGGCATGCAGAAGAAGGCTGAAGAGGCCCGCAAGAAGCTGGAAGCCGCACAGGATGCTGCCAAGGGCGCGCCGAAGCCCTGATTGCAGCGTAAGCTCCCAAAACAGGAAAACCGGTCTGGCGACAGACCGGTTTTTTTATGCCCCTGGGAGGGAGGGGAGAAATTTGGCGGGCGTCAATGCGCCGTCGACATTTTTGGGCGCCATTCGCCGTTCGGCGCCTTGTCGAAGATGCGGCCGATATTGGGATTTCGGAGCGGCGTCTCGTTTTCGTCGTGGACGAGGTTCTGTTCGGAAACATAGGCGACATATTCCGTCTCCTCGTTTTCGGCCAGAAGATGATAGAAGGGCTGGTCGCGATCCGGCCTGATTTCCGCAGGGATGGCGTTCCACCATTCCTCGGTATTGGCATATTCCGGGTCCACGTCGATCACCACACCGCGGAACGGAAACACCTTGTGGCGGACGATTTCGCCAAGCGTGAATTTTGCGTTTCTTTGTTTCATGGCATGTACTTCCTTTCCCAATACTAGTTGGTATCGGAATGCGAAATATCAAGACCTAGCGGTTTTGGCGCCGGTCTGCCGTCCGCGTTCAGCGCCTTCTGCCGATGGGCGCGGTGGCGATGATGACGCCGCCGGTGACCAGCACGATGCCGATGGCGTGATAGGTCTCGAAAGTCTCCCCCAGGAACAGCGTGGCCATGAGGATCGAGACCGGCGGCATCATGTAAAGCGTGATGCCAGCGGTCGCGGGCCCGAAGACGCGCACCGTATGGGTGAAGCAATAAAAGGCCAATAGTGAGGCGAACAGGATGATGCCGCCGATCTTGGCCCAGGCCATTGGCGTGGCGGGCAACATGCCGCCCTGCGCCAGTTCCAGCGCCGCCGGCGGCAGAAGCACGAGCGCGCCGGAAAAGGCGATCAGGCCGAAAAGGCTGAAAGAGGCCATCTGCCGTGCGGCGGGATCGCGAAGCAGCAGCGAATAGACCGCAAAGGCGATGGCCGCCGTCAGGATCGCGAAATCGCCAATGTTGAAATTCAGGTGCCAGAGAGCGGACATATCGCCCTTGAGCACGATGGCCGCCACGCCGGCAAAGGCGATGACCATGCCCGCCACTTCCAGCTTCCGGATCGGGCGGCCCTGGAAGACGCGCTGGAACAGGATGATGAACAGCGAGGACGTGGTGTAGATCAGCGTGCCGTTGGCGGCCGTCGTCATGGTCAGCCCCCAATAGACCACGCCGCCGCAGATGCCCATGCCGAGAATGCCGAGGATGAGCCAAAGGAGCGTTTTCCGCCGCACGAAGGCAAGGCAATTGCGCCAGTCGGCGATCATGAAGGGGGCGATGATGAGGGTCGAGCCGATCCAGCGGATGAAGGCGGCGATGAAAGGCGAGACTTCGCCGACGACGCCACGGCCGAAAATGACATTGCTGGAGAAAAAGAACGGCACCGCCAGAAAGATGAGCCAGTCCGTGAGGCGCGTTTGCTGAGAGGCTGGCTTGTTCGACATTCTTCGCAATGATGGCTGGGCTTCAAAAGAAAACGGCGGCTTTCCAGGGAAAACCGCCGGAATGGATGGAGCGCCCCGATGGGAGCGCTCCAAAGGCCGATCAGGCCGAGTAGTACATGTCGAATTCGACCGGATGCGGGGTCATTTCGAAACGCATGACTTCCTGCATCTTCAGCTCGATGAACGAGTCGATCTGGTCGTCGTCGAACACGCCGCCGGCGGTCAGGAACTTGCGGTCCTTGTCGAGGCTTTCCAGCGCTTCACGCAGCGAGCCGCAGACGGTCGGGATCTTCTTCAGTTCCTTGGCGGGAAGGTCGTAAAGGTCCTTGTCCATCGGCTTGCCGGGGTGGATCTTGTTCTTGATGCCGTCAAGGCCGGCCATGAGCATGGCCGCAAAACCGAGATAGGGGTTCTGGGTCGGATCCGGGAAGCGGACTTCGACGCGCTTTGCCTTCGGGTTGGAGCCGAAGGGAATACGGCACGATGCGGAACGGTTGCGCGCGGAGTAGGCGAGCAGAACCGGCGCTTCATAACCCGGCACCAGACGCTTGTAGGAGTTGGTGGTGGGGTTGGTGAAGGCGTTGATGGCCTTGGCGTGCTTGATGATGCCGCCGATGTAGTAGAGGCAGGTCTCGGAAAGGCCTGCATATTCGTCACCTGCGAAGGTCGGCTTGCCACCCTTCCAGATCGACTGGTGAACGTGCATGCCCGAGCCGTTATCGCCGAAGATCGGCTTCGGCATGAAGGTTGCCGTCTTGCCATAGGCATTGGCGACCTGGTGCACGACGTACTTGTAGATCTGCATCTTGTCGGCGCTGGAGACGAGCGTGTCGAACTTCACGCCCAACTCGTGCTGTGCGGCAGCCACTTCGTGGTGGTGCTTTTCGACGACCACGCCCATTTCGGCCAGAACCGTCAGCATTTCGGAGCGCATGTCCTGGAGGCTGTCGATCGGCGGAACGGGGAAATAACCGCCCTTGACGCGCGGACGGTGGCCGAGGTTGCCGGTCTCGTAATCCGTGTCGTCGTTGGACGGCAGTTCGGACGAATCCAGCTTGAAGCCGGTGTTGTAGGGATCGGCCTTGTACTTCACGTCGTCGAAGACGAAGAATTCCGGCTCCGGGCCAACGAAAACGGTGTCGCCGATACCCGACGCCTTGAGGTAGGCTTCGGCCTTCTTGGCGGTGCCGCGCGGGTCGCGGTTATAGGCTTCGCCCGAGACCGGGTCGAGGATGTCGCAAAGGACGACCAGGGTGGACTGGGCGAAGAACGGGTCGATATGGGCGGTGGCCGGATCGGGCATCAGCACCATGTCGGACTCGTTGATGGCCTTCCAGCCGGCGATCGAGGAGCCGTCGAACATGACGCCATCGGCGAACATGTCTTCGTCCACACAGACAACATCCATGGTGACGTGCTGCAGCTTGCCCTTGGGGTCGGTAAAGCGCAGGTCCACGAACTTGATGTCGTTATCCTTGATCTGCTTCAAGATATCGTTTGCGGTCGTCATTTAAACGTTTTCCTTGAGTGTGATGATGACGAGGTGAAAACCCAAGCCTCCCCGGCTCGGGACGTTCTTGATTATATGGCGTCCACGCCTGTTTCACCGGTACGGATGCGGATGACTTCCTCGACATTGGAAACGAAAATCTTTCCGTCGCCGATACGTCCTGTCTGCGCCGCATTGCGGATCGCCTCGATGACGGCTTCCGCATTCTCATCCGCCAATACGACTTCGACTTTCACTTTCGGCAAAAAGTCCACGACGTACTCTGCTCCGCGGTAGAGTTCCGTGTGGCCCTTCTGACGACCAAAGCCTTTTGCTTCCGTGACCGTGATTCCCTGAAGTCCGACTTCCTGAAGGGCTTCCTTCACTTCATCGAGCTTGAAAGGCTTAATGATCGCTTCGATCTTTTTCATGAGAAAATATCTCTCCGCTTCTCCCGTTAAAGCAGGTAACTCCCGCTCTGCCACAAGAATGCACGTATTGTGCCAGATCGGAAGCGGGCTTGAAGAAAAAACTTCGATCCCCCGGCTTTCCGACACAAAATGCATTCGCTTTTTGCGCTTTTCCAGCCAATTTCTCGCGGAAACCCGAAAAATCCATCAGCATTTCTGTGAATTTGTATTATTTTAGTTTTTTTGAATATTTGGAAAGGTGTGATCAGAACAATAGCCGTTTGTTTATATTTTATGCATTTGTCTATTATTTAGACATGGCTATTTGCTTATTTTTGTATCGATTGCCTTTCCGGCGTTTTGAAGGGATGATCGGGACATGAAATCCCTTCCGCGCCTCTTCCTGATCGATCCTGTTGCCATGGCCCGCATCGATGCGGCGGCCGGGCAATCCGGCATTCCTCTTTATGATCTGATGGAGCGGGCGGGGCAGGCGGTTGCCGCCTCGGTGCTGCGTCACTATCCGCAGGCGCAGCGTTTCGTCGTGCTCTGCGGCGGCGGCAACAATGGCGGCGATGGTTATGTGGCGGCGCGGGCGCTTTTGCAGAGCGGGGCGGTCGTCGCGGTTCATCATCTCGGCGATGTCGGCGCGCTCAGCGGCGATGCGCGGACGGCATTCGAGCGGAGCGGCGTGACGCCGCTGCCGCTTGACGGCTATGCGCCTCTTGCCGGCGACGTGGTGATCGATGCGGTGTTCGGGGCCGGATTGTCCCGCGATGTTCCGCAGGAGCTTATTCGGGTGATCGAGGCGGTCACGCGGGCGAAGGTGCCGGTTCTCGCCGTCGACCTGCCCTCGGGCCTCTGCGGCAGGCGGGGCGTGCCTCTCGGCGCATCGTTCAGAGCCGAGCGGACGGTGACCTTCATGGCGCGCAAGCTGGGTCATCTGCTGATGCCGGGGCGGGAGCTTTGTGGAACGCTCGAGGTATTCGATATCGGCATTCCGTCCCGCATCCTTGACGCCCATGCGGGATCGGTGGCGGAAAATAGCACGCTGATCTGGCGGGATGCCTTGCCTCATGCCGATATGGAAACCCATAAATTCCGTCGCGGGCATCTGACCGTCTTTTCCGGCCCGGCCCATACGACGGGCGCAAGCCGCATGACCGCGCTTTCGGCACTGAAGGCGGGGGCGGGCATCGTCACCATCGCCGCGCCGAGGCAAGCGCTCGACGTGCTGTCCGTCACGCTGACGGCGGTGATGAACGCACCGGTGGACGATGCCGACGATTTGCAGTCGTGGCTGGACGATGGGCGTCATGGCACTTTCGTTCTCGGCCCGGGTTTCGGCGACCTCGAAAAGGCGCGGCAATTCGTGTCCCTGCTTGGAGACAAGGCGGTGGTGCTGGATGCCGATGCGATCACGGCTTTCAGGGATCACAAGGAGGACCTGTTTGCGCACGTCACGTCAGGCACGGGCAAATTCGTGCTGACGCCGCATGAGGGCGAGTTTGCGCGACTGTTTCCCGATCTTGCCGCCGACAAGATGCTGAGCAAGATCGAGAAGGCGCAGGTCGCCTCGGCGCGCAGCGGCGCCATTCTGGTCTACAAGGGAGCGGATACGGTGATTGCCGCGCCGGATGGCCGGGCGCTGGTCAACACCAATGCTCCCGCGAGCCTTGCTACGGCTGGGTCAGGCGATGTGCTGGCCGGTATCATCGGCGCGCTGCTGGCGCAGGGAGCTCCCGCCTTCGAAGCGGCCGCGGCCGGTGTCTGGCTGCATGGCGAGGCTGGCCATAGGGCAGGCGACGGCTTGACGGCGGAGGACCTCGCCCATGCGGTTCGGCCGTTTGGGTGACTTGGTCTGATTGTGTTGGAGCAGGACTGTGAACCGGGTCGTTGCTGGCCGCTCGCTGAACCTGCGATCTTACCACAGTTTTATCATCCGCACTCCGTCACCCCGGGGCTTCGGGGTCCAGTGCGATCAAGTCCTTGATCGCAGGAGACTCTTCTCACGGCGCAGACGCGCCTTGGCTGGATGCCGGATCTAGTCCGGCATGACGAAGGAGAGGTTTATCCCTGAAGCAAGTCCGTCGCGTTTGCGGCATTCAGCCCGCATTCAATGCGCAGCCTTGCCTGCCTGGCTCGCCATTGCCATCCGCGAGGCGCTGATAAGGAGTTTGCGTTCGGCGCGCTCCTGCTGCGGCGTGCGATTGTAGATTTCGCGATAGCACTTGGAAAAATGCGAGGCGGAGACGAAACCGCAGGCGACGGCGACTTCGACCACCGGCATGGCCGATTGCACCAGCAGGTGGCGGGCGCGGTCGAGGCGGATTTCGAGATAATAGCGGGCAGGCGAGCGGCCCATTTCCTGGCGGAAGAGGCGTTCCACCTGCCGGCGCGACAGATCGGCGGCGTCGGCGATATCGAGCAGCGACAGCGGTTCGGCAAGATTGCCTTCCATCAATTCGATGATCGACAGAACCTTGCTGTTCTGCACGCCGAGGCGGGCCCGCAGCGGCAGGCGCTGGCGGTCATTGGGGCTGCGCACCCGGTCGGTCAATTGCTGTTCGCAGACGCGGTTGACGAGGTTTTCGCCGAAATCCTGGCCGATCAGGCTCAGCATCATGTCGAGCGAGGCCGTGCCGCCGGCGCAGGTATAGATGTTGCTGTCGACTTCGAAGAGGTCCGCGTAGACTTCCACCTGCGGGAAGGCCTCGGAAAAACCGGGCAGGTTTTCCCAGTGGATCGCGCAGCGCTTGCCGTTCAAAAGGCCCGCCTGTGCGAGAATATGGGCGGCGGTACAGAGGCTGCCGATGGCGATGCCGCGATTATAGGCTTCGCGCAGCCAGGCATTGACGGATTTGTTGATGTGTTGATCCACATCGATGCCCGAACAGATGATCGCCATTTCCGGGCGGTTTTCGCCGCTGACGTAGCGCCGCTCATCGGCAAGACAGGTATCGGGCTCAAGACAGATGCCGCTTGACGACATGACCTTCTGGCCATCGAGCGAGGAGAGACGCCACTCATAGGCCTGATAGCCCAACATTCGGTTGGCGATGCGAAGCGTTTCAACCGCTGCGGCGAATGGCAGCATGGTAAATTGCGGAATGAGAAAAAAGACGATTGAGCGCTTCTTCTGGGAGTTTCTGCTCATTTGCCCGTGCTCCGTTGCGAATACGCAATTCCTCCCTTGGAATTGGTCTTCTGGATGTCCTGTTTACGACATCTTTAACGAAAAATACGCCGTGGAATCGGGGCTGTCAAAAAATCGCTTTTGAAATATGCAAATTTTGCGACAAGCCTTTAAAAAAGGCGGTGTGTCGCATGTAAAACAGGCAGGCTATTTTGCGCCCTTGTCCTTCCATTCGAAGGACGGGCAGGGATGGCTCGCACGTCTGGAAACGTTGCGAGCCACCGGTTGAATGTCATCTGCGGATGACGTTTATGCGGCTGTTGTCCGTCGTCGGCCATCCGATATCCTTCAATGTTTCAGGCGGCAATGCCTCCAGTGCGCGAAGCATTTT
This sequence comes from Agrobacterium leguminum, assembly GCF_005144435.2. Taxonomy (NCBI): domain Bacteria; kingdom Pseudomonadati; phylum Pseudomonadota; class Alphaproteobacteria; order Hyphomicrobiales; family Rhizobiaceae; genus Agrobacterium; species Agrobacterium leguminum. The sequence continues at coordinate 1,454,920 of NZ_CP120211.1, read as the reverse complement.
TTCGCGACGCCATGCGGCGTAACGGGCGGCAACATGGTCGGACAGGCGATGAAGCCAGCCGCTGGATGACGGGCGGTGCGAGGAACGGTTCGCCACGGGGAGATAATGTATCATGGTCATGTCTTGATCCTTTCCTGAACCACGATCCTGTTTGCGACTTCGGTATGTGCTTGCCGACGAGGCTAAATCCGCCCCGTCAATCGATGTCCCGGATGGTGCGCGCTTGTTGACATTCAATCAAACGAAATGATATCCATCTATAAATCAAAATATTTGAAGGTGCGTGCCATGACCGTGACTTTCCGCCAACCGCTACCGTTGCTGGATAACGACATATTGAGAACCTTCGTCGCCATCGCGGAAACGGGAAATTTCTCCACCGCCGCAGAAGTGGTGTTCAGAACGCCGTCTGCGGTTTCCATGCAGATCAAGAAGCTTGAAGAGCAGTTGAAAACGACGCTTTTCCTGCGCGATGCCCGCTCGGTGACATTGACGGCGCATGGGGAGACGCTTTTGACCTATGCGCGGCGCATGATCGCGCTGTCCAACGAGGCCGTGTCGCGTTTCGTCATGCCGGAGCTTTCCGGCGTCGTCCGTCTCGGCGCGCCGGAGGATATTGGCGAGCGTGGCCTGCTGCCGGGCATTCTCAAGCGTTTTGCCGAGGCTTTCCCCGGCATCATGATCGACGTCACCATCGATTCCAGCTCCAATCTTTATAAGCGCATGGATGAGCAGAGGCTCGATCTTGCCCTCGTCAACTGTGCCTCCCATCCCCTTCGGGATACGGGCGAGGTGCTGATGCGCGAGCGTCTGGTCTGGGCGGGCGCAAAATGCGGTACCGCCTATCTGCGCGATCCGCTGCCGATCTCCATCTGGGAAGAGGGCTGCATCTGGCGCTCGGAAGCGATCCATTCGCTGGAAAAGCGCGGCCGTAATTTCCGCGTGGCCTATCTCAGCGGCCATACCATGGCGCAGCGCGCGGCGATTGCCGCCGATCTCGCCATCGCGCCGCTGCCGCGATCCTATGTGCAGAACGACATGGTCATTCTGGGCGACAAGGAAGGCCTGCCGGAACTCGGCTGTTTCGATATCCGCCTGATCATGGGTGACAAGGCGTCGCGCCCTGTTCTTGCCGTGGCTGAAAGCATTCGAAACGCTTTTGTCGAAGTCGCCAAGGCGGCCTGAGATATTGGAGGTGCGCGGCGGCCGTGGCTCGTCGCGCCGTTAGAATCGCGGTTTTAGCCCGCCATCGAATCCGGCGATGCCGAACGGTCCACCGCGCCGGTTTGCCAGCTTCCACGCTTGACCAGCCAGTCGGCCGAATTCTGCAATCCACCGAAGGGGAAGACGTGAATTTGCCGGATCGGCCCCTGCGGATTAGCCTGCCAGTGCCGCTCGATGGGTCCGACGATGCTTTCCGGTGAATGGCCCTTGGCGAGCGTCGTCAGCGAAAGCGCATTTTTCTTGAGATAGGCGATAGAATTGCCGACGCCGCAAAGCGCGGCATATTTCAAAAGCGTCGTGATCTTGGCCGGGCCGGAAACGCCGATATGCACCGGAAGCTCGATGCCTGACGCCGCTAACCCTTCCGCCCAGGCGATGAAACGCGCGGGATCGAAACCGAATTGCGTGACGATGCGCATTGCGGCATCGCTTCTTTCGGCAAAATCGCGTTTCAGCCTGAGTGCGGCCATCGCCGTTTCGTCGTTGAAATCCGGGCTGCCTTCCGGGTGGCCGGCGATGGCGATCTGCCTTATGCCGCAACGATCGAAAATGCCGGTGGACAGCATGTCCATGCTGGATGCGAAGGTACCGGCCGGGCGGTCGACGCCGCCGCCGACAACCAGAACATCGGTTACGCCCGCTTCTCCGGCAAGCCGTTTTACCTGTTCCTCAAACGCTGCGCGGGAGGGGATGCGCCGCGCTGCAAGATGCGGCACCGGCTCGTAACCGAGGTCGCGCAAATGTCCTGCGGCTTCGACGAGCCTTTCCTGCGAGGCGGCTCCAGTGTCGGTGAGATAGACGCGCACGCCCTGCGGAAAGAGACCGGCAAGGTCGGTCGAGCCAAGCACCTGCGCGGGCGAGGCTTCGATGGAGGCGGGAATGATGGAAGCGGCGGAAATATCGGGCAATTTGTGCGTGATCCTTTTTATTATCATGCACCTATTTTGCGGCGAAGTCTGTGCCTGTTGCGGCAAGACAGGCTTGCATCTGCGACGAAGCTCGGCCCTAAACCCTGACGCGCGGCTTCACCAGATCCGTTTCGTCAGGCCGTTCCAAAGCCAGGTCCAGATGGTCGGCGGGAAGCGCAGTACCGATTTGCCGGGTGAGGGCGGCTGCGGTGCAAGGCTGCCGGAAAGGGCGTCCTCGATGGCGCTGACGGCGATATCCACCGAAGCGGCGGTCAAAAGCAGCGGGTAGGTGGCAATTGTGTCGGAAGGGGATGGTTTCAGCCGCTTCTCGTAGAGCGTAGCGCCGGTATCCACGCCCTTGTCGACCAGATGCACGGTCGCGCCGAAATTGCCGCGGTCTTTTTCCACCAGCGCCCAGTAGCCGCCCATCTGCCCGCGATAGGCGGGGTTGATGCCGGCATGGAAATTGATGACCGGGCATTGCAGGGCCTGAAGCGTGGTCGGTGTCAGCAGGCGGCAGGAAATGGTGAAGATCGCCGCCGGTTTCAGCAGATTGGCGGCCTTGCGGCATTCCTCATCGTTGAGCGAGGCGAATTGGGTGACGGGGAGGCTGTGGTGGAGATCGGGAGAAAGGCCGTGTTCGGCGATGATCTCATCGCTTCTGCGAAGCGTGAAGCGCTTGCCGAGCCGTGAGGCGATCATCGTCGCCATCTGGCCCGCAGCGACTATCCAGCCGAGCCGTCGCGCGCGCCGCCTGAGAATGACCGATTTGCTTTCCGGCTGCTCCATGAAAACATGGATGTCGGGAAATCGGGCCGCCAGCGCATTGATCATGACATTAGGGTTCACCCCGCCCGCCGTCATCACCAGAAGCCGATTGTTGATGTCAGTCATATCACCCACGGGATTTTCCTAAGCCATGATCCAGACGCCGAGTTTCACGCGTGAACTTCAAAACCATGTTAATTTTCATCGACAGGATTTTTTGAAATGCCGCTGGAACGGATTTTTGGGACTCACGTTATTGTGACGCATATCACATCGGTACTTGCCTTTGGACGGCAAGTCATAGGGGAGTAGTTTCACATGATCACACGCATTCTTTCGACCGTTTTCGTGGCTTTGTTGACCGTTGTCACCCTGAGCTCCTGCGGTAACACCATTCGCGGCATGGGTCGTGACACGGCGAACGCCGTCGACGCGACGCAGGATGCAGGCCGCAATGTGGACCGCGCCGCCCGTCGCTGACGACATCTCCCCTTAAAGGTCCGGCGTCATCCTGAAACACGGGTGACGCCTTTTCTTTGACCGAATTTTTCTGCGAATGTGCCCCGACGAGAATCACGGGGCGGGCATGAACGGATCGATGAAAAGACTGGCGAAGCTGCTGTTGCCATTGCTGTTGCCGTTTTCGGCTCAGGCCGGCGGGCAGGCGGATTTCTGCAGGGTCATGGACCATGCGGGCGGTCGTTATACGGTCTGCAGTTTCGACCCGGCAAAAAGCACCATCCGGATTTACGACCGCGATCATGTCTCCGGCGAGGGATATGGTTCATTCGCCGCTCTCTCGTCGGCGCTATGGCGGCAGCACATGTTCAGCGTCTTTGCCATGAATGGTGGCATGTATCATTCGGACTATTCCCCCGTCGGGCTCTTTATCGAAAATGGCATCGAACGCTCGCCGATCAGCACCGGCGGCGGCTGGGGCAATTTTCATCTTCTGCCCAATGGCGTGTTTTATCTGAAGGGGGCCGCGGCCGGCGTGCTGGAAACGCAGGCCTATCTGGCGGCCGGCGTAAAACCGGACTTCGCCACGCAATCCGGGCCGATGCTCGTCATCGATGGCAAGCTGCATCCGCGCTTTCTGCCCGATAGCGACAGTCTGAAGCGGCGCAACGGCGTCGGCGTTTCCCGCGACGGCATTGTGCATTTCGCCATTTCGGAAAATACCGTGCGCTTTTACGATTTCGCCACGCTGTTCAGGGATGTGCTGGACGCGCCGAATGCGCTCTATCTCGATGGCACCATATCCAGCGTCGATATTCCCGCGATGAAAAGGCGGGACTCGCTGTTCCTGATGGGGCCGATCATCGCCGTTGTCGACAGGGTGCCGGATTAGCCTGAACGATCAGATCGGCGCCTTGGGATAGGCTTTTTCGAGACCGGCCGATGCCGTCAGCCCCTTGCGGAAGGCGAGAAAAGCGGGATGCTGGCTCGCCCTTGCGGTTTCCGCGATGCGAATCTGCAGCCGGGCAGGGGCATTGCCGCCAAGCCATTCGCCGGTTGTTTCCAGCTTCAGGCTGTTGAGGAAGCGGGCATTGGTCTGCTGGTCGAGATAAAGATTGAGGCCAGCCAGCAGGTTCTCGTCCTGCAGGGCGTTTTCCATCAACAGCAGCACCCAGGCTTTATCCTCGCTTGCAAGCGAAGTGAGCTTCGATGCGACCGTTTCGCGATCAGGGAAGGAGGATGCCTGCTGCATGGGGTGACTCGCATCGTTGCCGTTGCCATCGTCGATAAAGCACAGGTTACGCCCTTTCAAGGCGCAGTATTTCAGCGCGGGAAGTTCGACCGTAACGTGCCGGCGGCCGGGGTTTTCAACAGGCGTTTGTGCATAAGCTTTAAATAACGGTTACACTTTAGTCCAAATTGCGGCGATCGCCAAAATGGCGCTTATGCGGGCTTCACGCTAACGCCTTGTTTTTTCACATACCTATGCACGGGGCGAATGGCAGCTTGTCAAAAACGCCTTCATTTAGCCGCTTTTTGCATTTGCCTTCGCCGCCGGATTTTAATAAATGCTTGCCTCAACGGGCCGGGTCTTGAAGATCCCCCGGAGAGTGAATAGCTGGAGTAATCATGGAAGAAACCGCTCAGAAATCCTGCTGGGGCGTCACCTTGCGCGCACTTGCAGGCTTTGCCGCTTTTCTCGCATTGACGTACATTTTTGGCAGCCCATAAGCATCTCTCCTGAATGACGGGTTTTGAAACGGCGCGGTTTTCCTTTGGAAACCGTGCTGTTTTCGTTTGAAGGCAATTATGTCGCAGCTGCGCAAACCGCTGACGCTCTTTTGTGGCGATCCGTTTCGGCTTTGGATATGATGGTGGTGGAATCCATTCTTATTCAAGGCGAACTTCATGTTTCTTTCGGTCTTTGACGTCTTCAAGATCGGTATCGGTCCTTCGAGTTCCCATACGATGGGGCCGATGACGGCAGCCAACCGCTTTCTGGCGCTGATCCTCAGCGATGAGTGGCCGCGGCCGGCAGGCGCGGCCGTTGCGCAGCTGAAGGTCAGCCTGCATGGCTCGCTCGCCTTTACCGGCATCGGCCACGGTACCGGGCGTGCCGTCATTCTCGGCCTCACCGGCGAACGGCCGGATATTGTCGATCCCGATGCGATGGACGCCATTATCGAGACGGTGGAAAAGGCCGGCACCGTGACGCCGCCCGGCCATCCTTCCTATGTGTTCCGCCCGGCCGAAGATCTGGTCTTCGACAAGAAGAACCCGCTGCCCGGCCACGCCAACGGCATGACCTTTTCCGCCTTCGACAATCAGGGCAGGCTGCTCATCAAGCGCATCTATTATTCCGTCGGCGGCGGTTTCGTCGTGACCGATACGGAGCTGGAGGCGATCAAGCAGCGCGGCAAGACCATCGATAACGGTCCGCGCGTGCCTTATCCCTTCGCCACCGCGCGGGAAATGCTGGATATGGCGGCCCGTTCCGGCCGCACCATCGCCCAGATGAAGCGCGCCAACGAGGAGACGGTGGTTTCCCGCGAGGAGCTGAACGAGCGTCTCGACCAGATCTGGGAAGCGATGAACGGCTGCATCGAGCGCGGGCTGAAAGTGGACGGCATCATGCCTGGCGGCTTGAAGGTGCGCCGCCGCGCCCGCTCCATTTACGAGAAGCTGAATGCGGAATGGCGCAGCAACCGGCTGAACCCGGTCATGGCCAATGACTGGCTGAGCGTCTACGCCATGGCGGTGAACGAGGAAAATGCCGCCGGCGGCCGCGTGGTGACCGCGCCGACCAACGGTGCGGCAGGCGTCGTTCCTGCCACCGTCAGATATTTCCGGCATTTCCATGAGGATGCGAGCGTCGATGACGTGCGCGACTTTTTGCTGACGGCGGCCGCCATCGGCGGCATCATCAAGCACAATGCTTCGATTTCAGGCGCGGAAGTGGGCTGTCAGGGCGAAGTGGGCTCGGCTTCCGCCATGGCGGCGGCGGGCCTTGCCGCGGTCATGGGCGGATCGCCGGAACAGGTGGAAAACGCCGCCGAGATCGCGCTCGAGCATCATCTCGGCATGACCTGCGATCCGATTGCCGGGCTTGTGCAGGTGCCGTGCATCGAACGTAATGCCATGGGCGCGGTGAAAGCGGTGACGGCGGCCTCGCTGGCGCTGAAGGGCGACGGCCAGCATTTCGTGCCGCTCGATGCCTGTATCGAGACCATGCGCCAGACCGGCAACGACATGAGCGAGAAATACAAGGAAACCTCCACCGGCGGCCTTGCCGTGAACGTTGTGGAGTGCTGAGCGGGCAGGGCGTCAGGCATGGTTGCCATGCTTGACGCCCGCCGCAAAAAGGCATTGATAGAACCATGCCTCTACATCTCATCAAACTTTGCGTCGGCGCGGATTCAATCCAGGACTTGAGAGACTGGGTCGCGCATCGTGCTCTGACCGCAATTGCCGCAGGCCTTGAGCCCCACAGCGTCCACACCACCCGGATGATCCCGAAACGTGTCGAGGAATTGCTCGAGGGCGGTTCGCTCTACTGGGTCATCAAGGGGCAGGTGCAGGCGCGGCAGAAACTTCTCGATATCCGCTCCTTCAAGGGCGAAGACGGCATTTCCCGCTGCGATCTCATTCTCGGCCCGGAGGTTATCGAAACCTCACCTGCGCCGAAGCGCCCGTTTCAGGGCTGGCGTTACCTGAAGGACGACGAGGCGCCCCGCGATCTCGGCGGCGGCACGGGCGGCGAGGATATGCCTTCCGATCTCAGGCGGGAACTGGCGGAGCTTGGGCTGCTCTGACGCTCAACGGATTTGAACATGAAAAAGCCGGCATCCTTGCGGAGCCGGCTTTTTCATTTGGGGAGACGGGTCGGTCGTGCGGTCAGTTGATGCCGCCGACCGCATTGGTGGCGCGGCCATCCTGAATTTTGACCCAGCGGCCGGGATTGGCGGTGTCCTGGCGCTTCAGGTAGGTATATTCGGTTTCCGACCAGTTCATGACCTTATTGCGCATGTTGTCGAGAACGAAATCGCCACGATCGGTGCGGACGGTCAGAACGGCATGGCCTTCGCCATTCGGCTGCAGAACCACGGTGATCAACAGGTTGGAAGCGGAGAAGCCCTTGTTCATCAGCATCTTGCGCTTCAGGAGCACGAAGTCTTCGCAATCGCCGACCGTGGTGGGATAGGCCCAGCGTTCTTCGACGCCATAGATTTCCATGTCGGTCATCGGCGTAATGGTGGTGTTGACGGTGTAGTTGACGTCGAGCATCGTCTTCCAGCGCTCTTCGGTCAGCTTCATCGGGCCGTTGTCCAGCGAGGTCGGCTGGCATTCGCTCTGATAGGTCTGGCAGAATTCATAGTGGCCGATCGGCGGATTGGCCTTGCCGATGACGCGCATGACGGCGGCCGGCGAGGCGCTTGCCTGATGCGCGAAGGCGCTGACGATGAATGCGATCAGAGTGAAAACGAAACGGTTGTTCTTGTTCATTGCTTGTCTCCCCGTGGTGAGGAGACATTCGCAGGTATATTTTGACCCGGCGGAAATTTGCGAAGCGCAATTTGAGCTTAAATTTCAGCAAATTAGCCGTTGTTTTGAACTGTATTCGAACTAGTTTTTATGCGTGTTTGAAGCAAATTTTATTACAATTTTACGCATCCTGGCTTTAGGCTTTTGGTAGCCATCTAGACCGCTGTATTGACAGCGGTTTTCGGCGTCCTGCGGTTTCTGCGGTCGCGCGCAGCGGGCTGGCGGCGCGTGGCGAAGAGGTGGATTTCCCGTTTTGGGATGGCTGTTTCAGGCTGGGACAGGCCGGAAAAAGCGACAAAAAAACTTCAAAAAAACTGCATTTTTTCTGGAAAAAAGTTTTGCGGAGCGATTTTCGTGCCGTTGATGATCTGGCCAAGGGCGCAACATGTTCCGCCGCGCTCATCCTTTTTACCGACTATGGTGGATCCAGGTCGGTCTGCCGCATGCCATAGGCGTCAGGGTATGAAATGGGAGTTCGGTAGCGAGAAGTGAGAATAAAGCACCTGACGCCAGGAGCGGCTGGTGAGCCCGATATGGGCGAAGACAGAGCATTGACTGCCAAGGCGCCGTCGGGGAATCTTCGCAATTATGCGATTGGGGCGAGCGCAAAACGCGCCCAAAATGCCGTACGCATTCTTACGGGCGCAAAACCTGCCGTGTCCGGGTGGAACTAGTTAGAGAAATTCGATCAGTGCGTCGGGCGACTGGACGCGGTCGAATTCGACGGCGACGCCTTCCATGAAGTGGCGCACGATCTTGCCGCTCATGTTCTTGCCGAGCTGGACCCGGCTTCCGAGCGGCGGCCGGTTTTCGATCTCGATTGCCGCGCCCGACAGGGAAAGGTCGATCAACCTGCAGGCGACGAGCACGCCGTCTTCCAGAACGAGCTGGGCTCTCGCATTGCGCGGCGTCAGGCGGTCGTGGCGACGGTCTTCCGGCAGGCCGAGCAATTGACGCTTGGCGATCCAGGCGAGCTGCGCGGCGAGTTTTTCCCGCTTGCGCTCCGGCGCGTTGATGGCGATGAGGAAGCCCGATGCGGTGAGCGATGTCACCGTGCCTTCGATCCGGCCGATATGCTGGAGATAGGCGATGACGCGGTCACCGTGGCGGGCAATGCCCGAGCAGGTGAACTGCGCCCTCTCGGCGGTCATCTCGGTCGCAGTGCAATCATATTCTTCATGGTCGGGCAACATCAGACGGCCGGTGAAGGACACACGGACGGCGTCGTCGAGATGAGCTTCCTCAACCGGACGCAGGATTTGGGCGGTGTTGACCGAGCGGGACGAAAACATGGGCAGCGCAATTGTAATGAATGATGACGGTAAGTTTCTACCCTGCGCGAGTTAACAGACTGTATTGTTTAATCTCTACAATTTTTCTGATCGGCAATATCGTTACAGTTCTGACGTATTTTTTTGAGATTCCGGTGCTGCCGGACCTCTCCCGGAGGGGCGGAGAGCGTTGGAACAGGTCCGTCAGCAGCTTTCGGTGCGCGGTGTATCCTCGGCCCCCTTGTTCAGCGGATACCCTGCCGGTGCGATGTCCAGGCGCAGCAGGCGGCTGCTTTGCATGGACAGGCACTGGATGGGCGCGGCGAATTCGTGTCGCGGCCGCTCCGCAAGCAGTGCCCCGAGCAACCTTGGGGCGGTGTCGGGATCGGTGCGTAGCGGCAGGAGCAGCATTTCGAATGCCAGCGGTGCCGCGCCATAGCTGTCCTCTGCCTCGACATCGAAGACCACGGGCAACTGGTGGTGCAGGATGCCGCGCGCGACACGGCAGGGGAAGACGGCATTTGCCGGCTGCCACAATTCCGAAAATGGGCGATCCCGCAATTCCCGGCCGAACAGATCGCAAAGACGTGTACCGGCAAGGCGGAAAAACGGGGTGTTCTCTCCCTTGTCCGTGAGGATAAAAAGATCGCCAAGGTGATGTTTCAGCTTTGCGGGATCGATGTCCTCGCGTCGCGGGGCCGATCGCTTGCCGCGCAGTTCATCCCAATAGGCATATATGTCCAGTCCGGCCATGCTCTTCATAGCATCTCTCCATGTTCGTTTTTGGGACATCATGTCCATCCGAACGTCTGTATCTGGAGGTGTAGCGATTTTCGTGCCAAGTGGATTTGTTAAGGTTAACAAAGGGTTGATATTGCCCAATGGCGATAGTCGTGGCATCGGAGCGGCCATGTCGGGGAAAGCTCCGTCAGCACAATTCGATGGCGTCGCCTGTTATTTTAAGGCGGGCCCGCAAGCCGGACCGCCCGCGGCCCGGCGTCCTTGCCGATAGCGGTTTGGGCGTCGAGCGCTTCGAAGGCGGGACGGCTTTTTTTTCGTTCGGGCTTCCTATATTGCTCGGGGAACGCAAAATTCGACCAAGACAGGGATGGGATCATGTCCTATGGGGACGGCGAACAGCCGCCGGTTTCGGAAACGCCGGAGCCGAAAGACGACACGAACAATCCCGTCTTCAACCTGCCATCGCTGCTGGTCGGCATTCTGGCCGCGCTGATCGTCGCTTATGTCGTTCCCGCCTATCTTCTGTCGGAGGAAGGTAATGGTTGGTTCATCTTCACCTTCGGCTTCATTCCGCTACGTTATGCGGTGCCGTTTTCCCAGCAGGGGCTGGAATGGCTCTGGACGCCGGTGACCTATTCTTTCCTGCATGGCGGCATCGAGCACATTCTCTTTAACGGATTGTGGCTGATGGCCTTCGGAGCGCCCGTTCTGCGCCGGATCGGAACAGTGCGCTTCGTGCTGTTATGGTGCATTTCCGCCGCCGTTTCCGCCTTCGGTCATGCGGCGCTGAACTGGGGCGATGTGACGGTGCTGATCGGGGCGTCGGGTGTGGTTTCGGCGCTGATGGGGGCGGCCTGCCGCTTCGCTTTCCCGGCACGTGGCGGATATAGCGCCTCCTTCGGCCATCTGATGCCGCGGCAGAGCATTCTTGGTGCGCTCTCCAACCGCACCGTGCTGATCTTCACGCTGATGTGGCTGTTCGGCAATGTGCTGATCGCGGTCGGCGTGCCGCTGTTCGGCGATGTCGGCGGTGAAATCGCCTGGGATGCGCATGTCTTCGGCTTTCTGCTCGGCTTCCTGTTCTTCGGGCTTTTCGATCGACGCTTGGTCTGAGCCGATCACGCTCCTTGTCGGCCGTGGCGCAAATTTGCTTTCGCGCGTCCCATCCGGGATTGCATTCATGCGGACCTCAGCGCACCATATCCCATGATTTGCAACCGCCGGGGGAGACTGCGGCGCTGCGTATCGCTGAAAAGAGGAGGAAGGCATGCCAACATTCGTAAAGGATCTTCTCGACCGCAAGGGCCGGGACGTCGTGACTGTCGGTCCGGAGGTCAGCATTGGCGAAGCGGCGGGAACGCTGCACGCGCATAAGATCGGTTCCGTCGTCGTGACCGACGCCGATGGCGTCGTTCTCGGCATCTTCACGGAGCGCGATCTGGTAAAGGCCGTGGCGGGCCAGGGTGCCGCTTCCCTCCAGCAATCCGTGTCGGTGGCCATGACCAAGAATGTCATTCGCTGTCATCACAATTCCACCACCGATGAGCTGATGGAAATCATGACGGGCGGGCGCTTCAGGCATGTGCCGGTTGAAGAGAACGGCCGCCTTGCCGGCATCATTTCCATCGGTGACGTGGTGAAGGCGCGGATTGGCGAGATCGAAGCCGAAGCGGAGCACATCAAGGCCTATATTGCCGGGTGAGTTAGTTCGCGAAGCGTATCGCTTCCCTCATTCCTGTGCTTGTCACAGGAATCTAGTCAGCCCAAGTCCTTGGGCTGAAAGGACTCCTCTCTCCACGCAGACGCGTTTCGGCTGGATTCCTGTGACAAGCACAGGAATGAGGGGCGAGGGTCTCGCGCATCAGCGCCGGAACGCCTGCTGCATGCGCTCGAGCTCCGGAATGCGGGAGCGCGTTTCCTCATATCCCCGGTCGATGGCTTCGCTGGCGCGATGGAATTCCGAGAGGCCGATATCGTTGATGCGGGGGTGAAGCATGAGGTCGGGCGGGTCGCCCGCCAGGCGCGAGCGCGAAATCCTGTCCTGAATGATGTTGAAAGCCTGCACCATGACGCCCGGCAGGCCGGGACGCGGCGGGCTTTCCACCGCCGGTGCGACGCCGCCATGCGATGGCGAGGCGGCGTGCTTGACAACGGCGGAACGGCCGAAGAGGTCGTAATTCAGATTGACGGCGACGACCAGCGCCTGCTCATAGGCCCGGCAGACCGAAACCGGCACGGGGTTGACGAGCGCGCCGTCGATCAGGGTGCGGCCGTTGCACTGCACGGGTTCGAAAATGCCCGGCAGCGCGTAGGAAGAGCGCAGCGCGGTGACGAGATCGCCCTGGTGAATCCAGACCTCGTGGCCGGTGCGCAGTTCCGTCGCGACCGCGATGAAGGGATGGTCGAGGTTTTCGACGCGCAGGCCTTCCAGATGTTCCTGCATGCGCTTGGTCAGCCGCATGCCGCCGAAGAGCCCGCCGCCGCCGATGGTGAGATCGAGCAGGCCGGCAATGCGGCGCATCGTCAGCGAACGGGCGAATTCTTCCAGCTCATCGAGCTTGCCGGCGAGATAACAACCGCCGACCAGCGCGCCGATAGAGGTGCCGGCGATCATGCCGATCTTCACCCCGGCCTCATCCAGCGCCCGCAGGACGCCGATATGGGCCCAGCCGCGCGCAGCCCCGCCGCCAAGGGCGAGCGCTATCCTGCGCGTATCGACGATCTGGGTGACCGGCGGTTCGTTGCCGAAGGCTTCGGGGTTGCCAGCCGAAAGTTGATTGTGACGATTTCCCCATCCCAACATGACCGCACTCCCTGCCAGTTCCGTCAGGCTCCGTCCTATCCCCGGAACCCGCTATATTGGTAGCAAATTGGTGCGGCCGATGGAAGGTGGCCGTTCAAGTTGCGGAATAGGTGGTCGCCGGATCGAAATGGCGGGTATCGTCGGTGATCTTCGTCACCGCCTGGCCGTCGGAGAGTTCGACCGTGCGATAAAAACAGGAGCGGCGACCGGTGTGGCAGGTGGCGTCATGGCCGGCGACGGATACCTTCAGCCACACGGCGTCCTGATCGCAATCGGTGCGGAATTCCTTCACCGTCTGCAGATTGCCCGACGTTTCGCCCTTCTTCCAGATCTTGTCGCGCGAACGGCTGTAATAGTGGGCGATGCCAGTCTCCAGCGTCAGCGACAGGGCTTCCGCATTCATATGGGCGACCATCAGCAACTCGCCGTCACGCGCATCGGTGACAACGGCGGTGACGAGGCCGTGCGCATCGAATTTCGGTGAAAAAAGACCTGCGTTTTCGAGCACTTCCTTATCCGCAGAGGCGGATGGAAAGGGAATGGACATGGTAACCCCGGAAAATCAACTGGCGGAACGATGGGAGCGGCGGATAAACGGATCTGCTTCCGCCACTCTGAATTTTCTTGCGCATCGGATTTTCCGAAAACCGCGTTACGGCCTTCGGTCCGGCGCTTAGCGGTTCCGCACCATGGTCATGAAGCGCACCTGTTCGGCCGGATCGTTCTTGAACGTGCCGGTAAAGCTGGTGGTCAGCGTCGTCGACCCCTGCTTGTTTACGCCGCGCATGGACATGCACATATGTTCAGCGTCGATCATGACGGCCACGCCGCGCGGTTTCAGGGTTTCCTCGATGGATCTCGCGATCTGCGCGGTCATGTTTTCCTGCGTCTGCAGGCGGCGGCCGAAGATTTCGACGACGCGGGCGATCTTCGACAGGCCGAGCACGCGGCCCGCCGGAAGATAGGCGACATGCGCCTTGCCGACGATCGGCACCATATGGTGTTCGCAATGGGAGAAGAAGGGGATGTCGCGCACCAGCACAACATCGTCATAACCGCCGACTTCCTCGAAGGTCGTGCCGAGCACGTCCTGAACGTTCAGCTCATAACCGGCAAAAAGCTCGCGATAGGCCTTGGCGACGCGCTTCGGCGTATCCAGAAGTCCTTCGCGGGCGGGATTTTCTCCTGCCCAGCGCAGAAGAACGCGCACTGCTTCTTCCGCTTCGGCCTGGCTTGGGCGAGCTTCTGCCACGTCGGGTTTTGCGCCAGCGCCGGGGAAATTCTTCACGATCGCATCCATTCCGTCTCTCCCGATGCGGGTAAAGGCCGCACCTGAATTCGTTTTTCATCGCGAACTCTTGTTCGCAGTTGCTGCTATCTGGTTGTTTTACAGCATTTTGGCAAGACCGATGCTGTTATTTCGGTATCGGAGCCGTTAATTTCATCACGGCTTGATGTCCAGAAAGCTCGTTAGCATATAATGAGAATGAAGGGCAGGAAAGCTTCACTGCGACAAACGCTGTGTTTGAAAAATTTGACCTGTCCTGTTTTTGGGCAATCTTGAGCGCGCCGGGCACCGACGATGGACGATATCTACAATAATCGCATTCTGGACTTTGCCGGGAATATTCCGCTCATCGGCGTTCTTGAGGATGCCGATGCCAGCGCCGAGAAACACTCCCGGCTGTGCGGCTCCAAGCTCAAGGTCTATCTGAAGGTCGAAGGCGGCATCGTGACGGCGTTTTCGCATGAGGTTCGCGCCTGCGCGCTCGGCCAGGCCTCCGCCTCCATCATGGCGCACCACATCATCGGGGCTTCCAGCGGCGAAATCCGGCAGGCGCGGGAAGACATGCTCGCCATGCTGAAACAGGACGGCGAAGGGCCGACGGGCCGTTTCGAGGATATGCGGGTGCTTCAGCCCGTCCGCGATTTCAAAGCGCGCCACGCCTCCACCATGCTGACCTTCGAAGCGGTGGTCGATGCGCTCGACCAGATCGAAGGGCGGCCGGCTCTCAACGCCGCGGGTTAGGCGATGTGCGGCGAACCGGGCTGCCGGCACCAGCAGACGGCGGAAAAAGCGGGCCGATCCCGCAACTGGACGGGCAGCTTTGCCAAAACGCCGGGGCGGCTTCTGGGCGTCGGTTTCATCCGGCTTTATCAGCTGACGCTATCCGGCTTCATTGGAAATTCCTGCCGCCATATCCCCACCTGTTCCGAATATGGCTATGAGGCGATTGCCCGACACGGGCTCTGGGCCGGTGGCTGGATGACGCTGTTTCGCGTCGCGCGCTGCGGGCCGGGCGGCACCAGCGGGCTGGACCCGGTGCCGGAAGTGCTCGATGGCCGCAGGCGCTGGTGGATGCCGTGGCGTTACTGGAGCCTGCATCGATGAATGACTATGTGGCCCTGCTGCATAGCATCGTGCTCGGCGCGGGCAAGCGGCTCGTCATGGCCGATTTGCGGGCAATGGCGGAAGAGCTGGGATTTGCCGAATGCAGAACCCTGGTCGCGACTGGAAATCTGGTTTTCCGTGCCGGGGCGGCACCTGTTCGTGAGATTGAGGACAGGCTGGAGCGCGCCTTCGAAGACCGCTTCGGCAAACATGTCGATATTCTCGTTCGTTCGGGCGGCGACTGGCTGAAACTGGCGGCGGACAATCCTTTCGTCCAGGGCAATCCGCCGGATGTCTGCGTCCGGGTGATGCGGGCGCCGCTGGACAACGGCGTCCTCGAATTGCTGGAGAAATACCGCGGGAGGGAAAAGATCGCTCTTGCCGGCGGCGATCTATGGATCGATTTTGGCGGCAAGCCAAGCGAGAGCAGGCTGCTGTCCGTGCTGACCACCAAAAGGCTCGGTATCGGCACGACCCGCAACGCCAATACGGTCAATGGTCTCGCGCAAATGCTTCGCTGAGCTGTCCTTCGCCTTTGACTGCAATGGCAAAAGCCTTTATCAGCCTGCCTGTCCGCTTGTCGCGGGCAAATCATTATTCCAACACCACCCGCATTCGTTGGCGGGACTGGACAGGAGATTAGACAATGTCTGAAGCTGTTTCCCTTACATTTCCCGATGGATCCGTGCGCAGCTACCCCGCCGGTACGACCGGCCGCGAGGTCGCCGAATCCATCTCCAAATCGCTTGCCAAGAAGGCTGTCGCCATTGCGCTTGACGGCACCGTGCGCGATTTATCCGAGACCATCACCGATGGCAAAATCGAGATCGTCACGCGTGAAGACGGGCGTGCGCTGGAGCTCATCCGTCACGATGCCGCCCACGTCATGGCCGAAGCCGTGCAGGAACTGTGGCCCGGCACGCAGGTGACGATCGGCCCTGTGATCGAGAACGGCTTTTATTACGACTTTGCCAAGAACGAACCTTTCACGCCGGAAGATCTGCCGAAGATCGAAAAGCGCATGAAGGAAATCATTCTGCGCAACAAGCCGTTTACCCGCGAAGTCTGGTCGCGCGAAAAGGCCAGGCAAGTTTTCGCCGACAAGGGCGAGAACTACAAGGTCGAGCTGGTCGATGCCATTCCGGCAGGTCAGGACCTGAAGATCTATTATCAGGGCGACTGGTTCGATCTCTGCCGTGGGCCGCATATGGCCTCCACGGGGCAGATCGGCACGGCCTTCAAGCTGATGAAGGTAGCCGGGGCCTATTGGCGCGGTGACAGCAACAATGCGATGCTGTCGCGCATCTACGGCACCGCCTGGGCGACGCAGGAAGAGCTGGACAATTATCTGCATGTGCTGGCCGAAGCCGAAAAGCGCGACCACCGCCGTCTCGGCCGCGAAATGGACCTGTTCCATTTCCAGGAAGAAGGCCCGGGCGTCGTGTTCTGGCACGGCAAGGGCTGGCGGATGTTCCAGACGCTGACGGCCTATATGCGCCGCCGGCTCGCCAATACCTATCAGGAAGTCAACGCGCCGCAGGTGCTGGACAAGTCGCTGTGGGAAACCTCCGGTCACTGGGGCTGGTATCAGGAGAACATGTTCGCGGTGAAATCCGCCCATGCCTTCACCCATCCCGATGACGAGGAAGCCGATCAGCGCGTCTTCGCCTTGAAGCCGATGAACTGCCCGGGTCACGTTCAGATCTTCAAGCATGGCTTGAAGTCTTACCGCGAAATGCCAGTCCGCCTTGCGGAATTCGGCACCGTGCATCGTTACGAGGCTTCTGGCGCGCTGCACGGCCTGATGCGCGTTCGCGGCTTCACGCAGGACGATGCGCACGTCTTCTGCACGGAAGAGCAGATGGCGGCGGAATGCCTGCGCATCAACGACCTGATCCTGTCCGTCTACGAGGATTTCGGTTTCAGCGAAGTCGTCGTCAAGCTCTCTACGCGTCCGGAAAAGCGCGTCGGTTCCGACGATCTCTGGGATCGCGCCGAAAGCGTGATGATGGATGTTCTGAAGACCATCGAGGAGCAGTCCGAAGGCCGCATCAAGACCGGCATCCTGCCGGGCGAGGGTGCGTTCTACGGGCCGAAGTTCGAATATACGCTGAAGGACGCCATCGGCCGTGAATGGCAATGCGGCACGACGCAGGTGGACTTCAACCTGCCGGAACGCTTCGGCGCCTTCTATATCGACCAGAACTCCGAAAAGACGCAGCCGGTGATGATCCATCGCGCCATCTGCGGCTCCATGGAGCGCTTCCTCGGCATCCTCATCGAGAACTTCGCCGGCCATATGCCGCTGTGGTTCGCGCCGCTTCAGGTGGTCGTCGCGACGATCACCTCGGATGCGGATGATTACGGCCGTGAGGTTGCCGAAGCGCTGCGCGAGGCTGGCATGGCGGTCGAGACCGATTTCCGCAACGAGAAGATCAACTACAAGATCCGCGAGCATTCGGTGACCAAGGTTCCGGTCATCATCGTCTGCGGCCGCAAGGAAGCGGAAGAGCGCACGGTCAACATCCGCCGTCTCGGTTCGCAGAACCAGACGCCGATGTCGCTGGAAGATGCGATTACGAGCCTCGTGGATGAGGCGACGCCGCCGGATGTGAAGCGCAAGCTTGCGGCGAAGAAGCAGGCTGCGTGAGAAATGACAACGGCCTCTTCGGGGGCCGTTTTTGTTTGTGGGGCAATGTGCTCAGCAGCGGTATGATTGGCAGAAGCGGGGCACCGCATTCCGTCACCCCGGACTAGATCCGGGGTCCAGCGCGATCAAGTCCCTGATCGCGAAAGACTCTCTTCACGGCGCAGACGCGCCGTGGCTGGATGCCGGATCAAGTCCGGCATGACGGATGAGATGTAGGTGACGCCTACTCGAAATCCCCGGTCATATCTTCCGGCGCCTGATCCTTCATCAGCACTTCCACGTCCGAATCCCGGCCGGAGGTTACTTTGAAGTTGCGCTGGAAAACCTTGTCCTTGTTGCGGGCGATGGCGGTATATTCGCCTTCCGCCAGCACCATGGTCGAAAAGGCGCTGACGCTTTCGTTCACCACGTCGCCGCCGCCGTTCAGCACCGACCAGGCCGTATCGGCAATGGCCTCGCCGCCTTCTTCGGAGACGAGCTTGAGGGTGATCTGGGCGGCTTGATGCTGGAGCGTCGCTTCCGTCAGCTTGCCGGCTTCCACCTGGATGTCGGCGCGCACCACCGCGTTGACGTTGCCATATTCGGAAACCACGTGATAGGTGCCGGCATTCAGCCGCACGATGGTGTTGGGCTTGATATCGGCCATGACGAGGCCGCGCTCGCCATCGGGGCGGGCGTCTGACGAATAGACGGAAAATTTGAGCTGGTTGCCGGAAATCTGCTTGTCGGAACCCGCAACCGCATTCAGCACGAAGCCGCCGGCATCGAGAATCAGCACCTGTTTCTGCACATTGCCGGAAGTCGGAACATTGAGTTTCTTGGTGACGCCCGCACGGCCGAAGGCGACGTTGACGAAATATTCGCCCGGCACCAGATGGAATTCCGCCGAGCCGCCTTCCGAGCTTGCCAGCATCGGCAACTTGCCGTCCGCGCCGGGAATGGGGCTGAAGACGCGCCAGGACAGGCCTTCCTTCACCGCTTCGCCTTCGCTGGTCAGCTTGGCTTCCATGCTGATATCGCGGGCGGTGCTTTCCGGGGCGTTGGGTGCGGAAGGGGCGGTGAAAGCGTTCAGCTTCGGCATTTTAGGCGTGCCGCCGAGCTGCTTGAAGTCTTTGAAGGCGTCCTGCGAAAAAGCGGCTTGCGATAAAAGGCCAAGCACGGCACATGCAATGGTCAGACGTGCCGCGATTTTGATTGCCGACATTTTCGATACCGATTGACTTCTTGATTTTCCCGGATCACTTCAAAACCAATGCCGTGGCTATTTCAAGGCCCATGTTTTTGCGATGACAGCAGAATGGAAGATTTTTGATCATGACAAATGATATCAAGCTCCTCGATTATCTCAAGGTTCGCCGTTCCACGCCGGCCCTGCAACTTGCCGAACCGGGACCTTCGAAGGCGGAAATCGAGGACATCCTGCGCCTTGCCGTGCGCGTGCCTGACCATGGCAAGCTCGCCCCCTGGCGCTTCGTCGTCTATCGCGGCGAGGAGCGCGTGCGTCTCGGTGAGACGGCGCTGAGGATCGCGCTTGAAAAGAACCCGGAACTTGACCTGCAGCAGCAGGAAGCGGAACGCACCCGCTTCACCCGCGCGCCCGTCGTTATCGCCGTCATCAGCACCGCAAAGCCGCATTTCAAGATTCCGGAATGGGAACAGGTGATGTCCGCCGGTGCTGTGTGCCTCAACCTCATCTTCGCCGCCAATGCCAGCGGTTTTGCGGCGAACTGGCTGACGGAATGGTTTGCTTTCGATTCCGCATTCCTCGCGGAAATCGAGGTCGGCGCGGAAGAGAAGGTGGCCGGGTTCATTCATATCGGCTCGACGACATTCCCGCCGGTGGAGCGGCCGCGGCCGGAGCTTGCCGACGTCGTCACCTGGGTCGGGGACGTTTGATGTTCTACACCACGGACACCAACCAGCATGGCCTGCCGCATGATCCGTTCAAGGCCATCGTCGCACCGCGTCCGATCGGCTGGATCGGCTCGAAGGGCAGGGACGGTTCCCTCAACCTCTCGCCCTATTCTTTCTTCAATGCGATTTCGGACCGGCCAAAGCTTGTGATGTTCTCCTCCAGCGGCAGGAAGGACAGTCTGCGCAATGTCGAGGAAACCGGTGTCTTCACCGCCAATCTCGTCAGCCGCCATCTGGTGGACCGGATGAATGCGTCTTCTGCCCCCGTCGGTTATGATGTCGATGAGTTCGCCCTTGCCGGTCTCACCGCCGTTGACGGGCGGGTGGTGGATGCGCCTTTCGTCGGCGAGGCGCTGGCGGTTCTGGAGTGCCGCGTGACCCAGATACAGCAGCTTAAGGACGTCGACGGCCAGCCGGCGGATTCGTGGATGGTGATCGGACAGGTCATGGCGATCCATATCGATGAAACGATCATTCGCGACGGGCGCATCGATATGGGGCTGTCGCGACCCGTGGCGCGCATGGGCTATATGGATTACTGCGATGGCGGCAGCGATGTATTCCAGCTGCAGCGCCCCTCTACTGCGCCATAAATATAGTCCTTCTTCGGCTACGGTTAATTTTTATGGTGAACCAAACGTAAACCATTTGCGCCTAGAGTTTTATACATGGTGGCGGCGATGATGCCGCCATCCATTGTTGCGAATGTTTTCGAGGCTCAGGTGATCGTACAGGCATTTCTTCGCTGGTCTGAAAAGGCTGGCTCGACCGAGCGGGCGAAAGCCGCCAATGCTCTCGGCCGTGCCTATCTTCAGTCCGACATGGCGCGCGAGAACCGCGATGCCGCCTATATGGCGATGACCTATCTGCTCGACGATCCTTCGCCGCGTGTGCGACTGGCGCTTGCCGAAGCGCTGGCGGATGCCCATGACGCACCGCGCGCCATTCTCGTTTCACTCGCCGAAGACCAGCCGGAAATCGCCTGCACCGTCATTGCCCGCTCGCCGGTTCTCGGCGAAGCCGATCTGGTCGACCTCGTCGGGCGCGGCGAAAGCCTGACGCGATCCCTCATCGCCGCAAGGCCGGGCCTGCCGCGCGGTGTCTGCGCAGCGCTTGCCGAAGTCGGCGACCTGCCGGAAACCATCATCCTGCTCGAAAACGACGATGCTTTCATCACGCCGTTTTCGCTCAGGCGCATCGCCGAGCGCCATGGCTCGGACGCCGATATTCGCGATCTCCTGCTTCGCCGCGAGGCGCTGCCCGCCGATGCGCGTCACCTGTTGATGGGCCGCATCAGCGAAGCTCTCGCGGGCTCCGCGCTGGTTCACGCAATGATCGCGCGCAACCGCGCCGACAGTCTTTTCCGCGAGGCGGAAGATTCCGCCACCATCCTTATCGCCGCCAGCGTTTCCTCGCCGGAGCTGCCGGCGCTGGTGGAGCATTTGCGCCAGCGGCTGGAACTGACGCCAGCGCTGCTCATCCATGCCGTCTGTTCGGGCCGGCTGGAATTCTTCACGGCGGCCATGGTCAATCTCTCCGGTCTCGATGACCGCAAGGTGCGCGCCATTCTGGCGACGGGGCGGCCGCATGCCTTGAAGGCGTTGTTCCAGTCGGTCGGTCTTTTCGGCGATGTTGTCGACGTCTTCATCGAGGCGACGCTGATGTGGCGCCGCGCCGCCCGCTCGCAGCTCTCTGATGTGGCGGCCTCCGTCTCGGCGGAACTGCTGGCGCATTTCCGTGACGTCAACGGTTCCGAAACGCTGTTCGAACTGCTGCATGCCGTGCGCAAGCTCGCCATCGCCGAAGAGCGGCAGAAGGCGCGGTATTATGCGGAAGCGCTGACGGTCGAGGCGGCGTGAGGCCCGGGTTTCCGCGGGTGCATCCTCTCACCCTCATTCCTGTGACAAGCACAGGAATGAGGGAAGATCGGTTCCCAGCAATCACTTATCGAACCGTTTGGCGATCCACGAATAGCTGTTTTCAACCATCCTCACCGGTGTCCCCAAAAGATGCTTTATGCCTTCGGTGGAAGGCAGGATACGGCTGACGCGGCTGATTGCCTGTTTGGTGAGGCTTTCCTCTTCCTTCGGCGTAACAGCCGCCGTTGCCTGCGGTGCAGCGGCCGGTGCCGAGGCGGGAGGTTGCGTGCCGGCAGTCTGCGGGGGCTGTTCGCCTGGTGTCTGGCACACGGCCACCACGACGGGGTAGGGTGCGTTGGCGTAACGCTCCAGCTCCTTTTCCGACACGGCGTCGCACAGTTCGATGCTCGTCCAGCGCTGCTGTGAGGTCGCGAGGTAATGGCAATCGGTGGCGCTGTCGTCGCAGCCAAGGAAGGTCATGAGAACGAGGGCTGTTTTCATGGTGTGTGTTGCCTCTGTCGGGATTTATGCTCTAGAAACTCATCTATCCCGATTGCAGTGACATTACGACGAAATACGCATTTTTATAGAGAAGGCAGGCATCGCATTGGCCACCGAAATCAAGCTTGAAACACCCCGGCAGGATGCGGTTCTGCGCCTCATCGACCTTTCCAACGTCTATATGGCCTCGCTTTACCCCGCTGAGAGCAATCATCTGGTCGATATCGGCGCGCTCGAGCAGGACAATGTCTCGTTTTTCGTGGCGCGGCATAACGGCCGCGTCGTCGGTTGCGGCGCGCTGGTGGAGGCGGGTGACGGCACGGCGGAGGTCAAGCGCATGTTCGTCGATCCCGAGGCGCGGGGATTGCGGATCGGCAAGCTGATCATGGATACGCTTGTCGCGCGCGGCGCCGAGCTTGGCCTTTCCGTCATCCGTCTCGAAACCGGCATCAGCCAGCCGGAGGCGATAGGTCTTTACCGCAAGGCGGGGTTTGTGGAGATCGAGGCCTTTGCGCCTTATAAGCCGGATCCGCTCAGCCTGTTCATGGAGAAGGTGCTTTAGGCCTACTGCGCGAGTTTGCCGTATCCTGCACGTCATCCTCGGCCCTGTGCCGAGGATCTAATCACGTATCGTCGAATCAATCGGTAGCAGATGCTCGGGACAGGCCCGAGCATGACGGATGCACGGTTTAAGGACTATCTATCGGCACCAGCGTCAAGGCGTCTGCCCGCAGGCTTCACCGATCAAAACGCCGCTTTCCGAAAAGCGGTCGTTTCCTCGCTATTGTCTTCGAGCGCGGCAACCTCATCGATGGCGTCTTCCTGCGTGGGCGGCGGGGGCGGAGCCTCGGCGCTGGCGGCGGCGGAGATTTCCACTTCACGCACCCATTCGCGCCAGATCGCGACCAGGAGCGCCATCAGCACCGGGCCGATGAAGAGGCCGAGGAAGCCCATGGTCTTGACGCCGCCGACGAGGCCGAAAAAGGTGGGCAGGAAGGGCAGTTTGATCGGGCCGCCGACGAGTTTCGGACGGATGGTCTTGTCGACGATGAAGAGTTCCACCGAACCCCAGACGAACAGCGCCAGCCCGTGGGCGGGCGAGCCGCTGGCGACCAGATAGATCGACACCAGGGTAAACGAGAGCGGCGCACCGCCCGGAATGAGCGCCATGACGCCGGTGAGCACGCCGAGCGTGACGGGCGAGGGCACGCCGGCGATCCAGTAGGCGATGCCGAGGATGATGCCTTCGCCGATGGCGATCAGCGTCATGCCTGTGACCGTGGAGCTGATGGTGGCGGGCACGACGCGGGAAATGCGTTCCCATCGCGTCGGCAGGATGCGTTCGCCGACCAGATCGACCTGCCGGGTGAAGCCCGCGCCGTTGCGGTAGACGAAGAATAGCGCGATCAGCATGAACAGCAGGGTCAGCACCAGGTGGAACGCGCCGTTGCCGGCGGCGAGGATCGCCCGGTAGATATTGCCGATATTGGCGCCGCTGACGAGCTGGATGAGCTCGCCGATGGCGCCCGGCGTGCCGATATATTTCACCCATTGTTCGCCGAGCCAGGGGCCGACGGCGGGCAGCGCCGCGATCCAGTCCGGCACGGGGGCGCCGGTCTTGTTGACATGCACCGCCCAGCCGAACCATTCGCGGATTTCGCTTGCCGTATAGGAGGCGGCGATGAAGATCGGCACCACGAGGAAGGCGAGGATGAGGATGATGGCGATGGTGGCGCCGAGCGTGGTGTTGCCGCCCACCTGCCGCAGAAGCCGCGTATAAACCGGCCAGCTGGCGAAACCGATGACGAGAGCGGCGAGAACGGGGACGAGAAAGCCATGGAAGAAATAAATGCCGGCAAGGGCGACAAGAACGAGAAGCCAGCGCGCAGCCGAGATGGGCGGGATCAGGGCGATCCGCGTCGGGCTGGCGGGACCAAGCCATCTCGGTTCGCCACTGGGCTTACGGCTGTCAATGTTACTCACGGCAGGCTCTTTCTCGCATTCTCCCCGAAGGGTGCATTCACTCTGTCACACCGATACATATAAGTGCAATATAATCGGATCACATTACCGTTGTGTGTTTATTGCTGAACCTATTGAACGATTTTGGTAAAAATAGAACATCGGTCTTGGCGCGCGCATCGAAATATGAGAATTGAACTCCGTTTTTCTTGCGGCGTAAGGTTGCCGCGCCCGATCTCCAGGTCATGCCATGCTCCGCCGTTTCTTCGCCTATTACCGTCCCTATCGCGGTCTGTTCATTCTCGATTTTTCCTGCGCGGTTTTGTCGGGCGTGCTCGAACTCGGTTTTCCGATGGCGGTGAAGGCCTTTGTGGATGTGCTGCTGCCGGGCGGTGAATGGGCCATCATCCTTGCCGCTTCGGTCGGGCTGCTGGTCATCTATGTGCTGAATACCGGGCTGATGGCGACAGTCACCTATTGGAAACATATGCTCGGCATCAATATCGAGACCGACATGCGGCGTCTGGCCTTCGATCATCTGCAAAAGCTCTCCTTCCGTTATTTCGACAACCAGAAGACCGGCCATCTTGTCGGACGGCTGACCAAGGATCTGGAAGAGATCGGCGAGGTGGCCCATCACGGCCCCGAGGATCTGTTCATCGCCATCATGACCTTCATCGGCGCGTTCCTCTTGATGCTTTCGGTTAATGTGCCGCTCGCGCTCATCACCGCCGCCGTCGTGCCCGTTACCGCCTGGGTGACCAGCCGTTACGGCGGCCGCATGACGCAGAATTTTCGCGCGCTTTACGGCCGTGTCGGCGATTTCAACGCCCGTATCGAGGAAAATGTCGGCGGCATGCGGGTCGTGCAGGCCTTCGCCAATGAGGATCACGAGCGGGCGCTGTTCGAGAAGGACAATCAGAAATACCGCCGCACCAAGCTCGATGCCTACAAGATCATGGCGGCCAGCACCTCGCTCAGCTATATGAGCATGCGCCTGACGCAGATGATCGTGATGATCTGCGGCGCCTGGTTCGTGCTGACGGGCAGCCTGACCGAAGGCGGCTTCGTCGGCTTCCTGCTGCTGGTGGGCGTATTTTTCCGCCCGGTGGAAAAGATCAATTCGGTCATCGAGACCTATCCGAAGGGCATTGCCGGTTTCCGCCGCTTCACCGAACTGCTGGACACCGCGCCCGATATCGTCGATGCGCCGGATGCGGTGGAAGCGCCGCTGCTGCGCGGCAATATTGAATATCGCCATGTCGGTTTCGGTTATGCCGAGGGCAAGACGGTTCTTACCAATATCGACCTGAAGATTAGCGCCGGCGAGACGGTGGCCTTTGTCGGCCCTTCGGGGGCGGGCAAGACGACGCTCTGCTCGCTTTTGCCGCGTTTTTACGATGTCACCAGCGGCGCGATCACCATTGACGGCATCGATATCCGCAAGATGAAGCTTGCTTCGCTGCGCAACCAGATCGGCATCGTGCAGCAGGATGTCTTCCTGTTCGGCGGCACGATCCGCGAGAATATCGAATATGGCCGGCTCGGCGCCTCGGATGCGGACATCATGGATGCGGCGCGGCGCGCCCGTCTCGATGGCGTCATCGAGGCCATGCCGCTCGGGCTCGACACCGTCATCGGCGAGCGCGGCGTCAAGCTTTCCGGCGGCCAGAAACAGCGCCTTGCCATTGCCCGCATGTTCCTCAAGAACCCGCCGATCCTCATTCTCGATGAGGCGACCTCGGCGCTCGACACGGAAACCGAACGCGCCATCCAGCAATCGCTGACCGAGCTTGCAAAAGGCCGCACCACACTCGTCATCGCCCACCGGCTGGCGACGATCCGCGACGCCTCGCGCATCGTGGTGGTGGACCAGACCGGCATTGCCGAAACCGGCGCCCATGCCGAGTTGCTGGCCGCCAAGGGCCATTACAGCCGGTTGCACGAGGCGCAGTTCAGCGGGCACCTTGCGGGCCTGAGCTGATAAGCGGCGCGTTGACGCCGCAATCTATTCGCCGTTCTCGGCTGCCTGTTCCTCCACGATGCCGGGGTTGGGCTCCGGCTTGCCGGGATGGCTGGTGACGAGATAACCCATGGCGACCGCGGCGGCGACGATGAACAGCAGTACGATGCCGCTGATCGTCATCAGCCAGTCGCGCGGTTTTCTGTGCGCCATAATATATTTCGGCCATCGGCTCGGATGGTTCACCAGGCTGAATTTGTGGCCCTGTCGCATGAATTTTCCCGCAATAGGTTGCTTCCTGAAAGATCAACGCAGGCGGGTACGCGACCGTTCCGAAGTCGACGGGGCAGGGCGATGACAAGGCCGTGAGGCCCTCGAGATGACAGCGTCTCCGCATTCGCTGCCGCTCTCTTTCCCGACCTCCATCATCCCTGCCTTAGACGGAATCCAGCCGGCGCACGGCGGGAAGGAGAGGAGGGCCAGCCATAAGCGCGTGATGGTGTGTCGGTTCGCGCCCGAACCGGGCACGCGCCTGCGGCATCGTACGTCGATATCCGGCCGCAAAACTCCCCTTGTCAGCCGTTGCCTCTTATGCGAATGATTTGCAATTGCACCAATTCAATCTCCCATTTGAAAGCGCAGAAAATGGACAAGCCAGTCTTTGGATGGCGACGGAACGGCGACGATCTCTCGTTGTCCGACGTTCACAGCTCGATCCGGGTCAAACCGAATGCCGGCACGTTTCGCCGGGCGATGGCCTTTTTCGGCCCCGGCTATCTCGTTGCGGTCGGTTACATGGATCCCGGAAACTGGGCGACGTCGCTCGCCGGCGGCTCCAGATTCGGCTACACGCTGCTCACCGTCGCGCTGGTCTCGAACATCATGGCGATCGTGCTGCAATCGCTCTGCGCCCGTCTTGCGATCGCCTCCGGCCGCGATCTCGCCCAGGCCTGTCGCGATGCCTATCCGAAACCCGTGGCGATGGTGCTGTGGCTGCTGGCCGAAATCGCCATCATCGCCACCGATATCGCCGAGGTTATCGGCACGGCCATCGGCCTCAACCTCATTTTCGGCATTCCGCTCGAACTCGGCGTTCTCATCACCGCGCTCGATGTATTCCTGATCCTTTATCTGCAGAAGCTCGGCTTCCGCTGGGTGGAGGCGCTGGTAATCACCCTGCTTGGCGTCATCGCCGTGTGTTTCGCCATTCAGGTGGCGCTCGCCGATCCCGACTGGGGGCAGGTGATCCTCGGTTTCGCGCCGACGACGGAGATCGTCACCAATCCGGACATGCTTTATCTGGCGCTCGGCATTCTCGGCGCCACCGTCATGCCGCATAATCTCTATCTGCATTCGGGCATCGTGCAGACCCGCGAAATCGGTGAGACGCTTGCCGAAAAACGCGAGGCGCTGAAATTCGCCACGCTCGATTCCACCATCGCGCTGATGTTCGCGCTCACCATCAACGCCTCGATCCTCATTCTGGCGGCGGCGACCTTCAACAAGGCGGGGCAGACCAATGTTGCCGAACTCGGCGAAGCCCATAATCTGCTGGCACCGCTGCTCGGCCTTGCCATTGCGCCGACGCTGTTCGGCGTGGCGCTTTTGTGCTGCGGCATCAATTCCACCGTCACGGCAACGCTTGCCGGGCAGATCGTGATGGAAGGTTTCCTCAAGATGCGGCTCGCCCCCTGGCTACGCCGCCTCATCACCCGCGCCATCGCCATCGTCCCCGCCGCCGGCGTCACCATCTTCTATGGCGATAGCGGCACGGCGGAACTGCTGATCCTGACGCAGGTGGTCTTAAGCCTGCAACTCTCCTTCGCCGTCTTCCCGCTCGTGATGTTCACCTCCGACCGCGCCAAGATGGGCGCGCTGCGCGCGCCGCTGTGGCTCTCGGCCTTTGCGTGGCTGATCGCGGTGGTGATCGCGGCGCTGAATGTGAAGTTGCTGGTGGATTTTATGGGGTGAGTGGGTCAGGCCGCGCCTTTACGGAGCGCGGCCGCCGTTCCCTCGGGGTCGACGGCGATGACTTTTAGATAGGCGCGGGCAGGCTGGTCCGGTTCGCTGCGGCCCTGTTCCCAATCGCGCAGGGTGCCGAGCGGAATATGATAACGGACGGAAAACTCCTCCTGCGTCAGCTTCAGAGCCCGGCGGATGATCTTGATGCGCGGCATTCTTCGGGCGGAGGCGATCTGTTCTGCGGAGAACGGTGGGCTGTCGGGATCGGCAAGCGCGTTTGCTTCCGCCTCTTCGTCCGTCATGGCGTGAAGACGGGCCCAGTCGGTTTGATCGATTTTACCAGCCATTGCACCGACAAAGCACTTTGTTTTCATCCAAAAATGCGGCTTTTCGCTTCATAAAGTTGGTTGTAATTTAATAGCTATTTTTTTTCTGTTCTTTAATTGTGGCAATTCTCGCCACCTGCGCAAAGCGCTCTTCTCGCTTTTGGCGGGCTACGTACCATTCATCAAAAAGACTCTCTAGAAGTCCGATAAGTACTAACGCTTCGTTTGGATCGACATCAACGATATTGTTTATGTCTCTTTCCATGTGTGCGCCAATGTTTCCAATTTTTCGAATCGCGTCGATCGCTTCTAAGCTCTCTTCCGAGACGCCTTTAACTCCAGTCCCATTTTCGAACCTCGATTTAATTTCTAAAATTTCGTCGACCAACCTGCTCTTTGATATTTTACAAAAATCTCTGATCATTCCCTGCAGGCATCTTCGTGCTAGAGTCGCCGAAGCTTTTGGGCTTAAATTGGCAATTCGGCATGCCTCGTAATAGTCTTGAGTAATTGCAGCCGGAACATAATCAGGAATTATTTTTGCAGAGCTTTCTGGTGTTACTTTTACGTGCTTTATTTCCGTAACATCTATGATGTTTCCGTCTCTATCTTCGATAGTGTTCCCGTACGTAAAATCTACCGAAACTTTCTTGCATTCTCGATTTGAGCATCCGATCGCGATAATGCGGAAGCCCACTTCACCGTCTGCATTACTACCGACGTGGATGCTATAATCCCGCACGTGTAGCTTTTCGTTGGAAACAGTTTGATGACGATTACAAAAAGGACAAATCCAATTAAATTCCGTCATCGCATAGATCCTAGCTGTTGCCTTTTTGTTCTATTATGTAATCCAGCCCGAATAGAATTCGGGCTGGGATTTTACTCTATAGTTTGTTTTCTCAGCTGCAACCGCTCGTAGCGCCACAAGTATCGCACTTCTCGCAGGTGCCGTTCCGCACCATCGTGAAGTTCTGGCACTCCGAGCACATGTTGCCCGTGTAGCCCTGGGCAATCGAGCGCATGCGGCGTTCGTTTTCCACCTTCTTGGCTTCCGTCTTGGCCGATGCGGCGTCGGCGGCGGCCTTGTCAGAGAAGAGGGCGGTTGCCGTCTGCTGGGATTCCTGGGCGACGTCGTCGATCACTTCCTCGGCGATTTCTTCGGCCAGTTCCCTGGCGCGCTCTTCATAGTCCCGCTTGAAGGAGACGATTTCGGAGGTTGCGACGGAGACGGTCGGTTCCAGCTTGCGGGCGGCGGAGCCGGCGAAGGAGGTGACGTTGGCCGAGGCGCGGGCAGGGGCTGCCGTTGCAGAGCCCTTCGGCTCGGAAGACGAACGTTCGCCGCCATTGCTGGAAACCAGCGTCGGCTTGTAACCGCGGGTCCAGCCGGTGGAAACGAGGTTGGTCTTGCCTTCCTGAATACCCTTGCCGAGCGCCGTGTTGGAGAAATCCGACGTATCGACATGGGCCAGATCATGGCGGCCGAGATAGGAGACGGCGAGTTCGCGGAACACGTAGTCGAGGATCGACGTGGCGTTCTTGATCGCGTCGTTGCCCTGCACCATGCCGGCCGGTTCGAACTTGGTGAAGGTGAAGGCCTCCACATATTCTTCCAGCGGCACGCCATATTGCAGGCCGAGCGAAATGGCGATGGCGAAGTTGTTCATCATCGCACGGAAGGCAGCACCTTCCTTGTGCATGTCGATGAAGATTTCGCCGATGCGGCCATCGCCGAATTCGCCGGTGCGCAGATAGACCTTGTGACCGCCGACAGTTGCCTTCTGGGTGTAACCCTGACGGCGGTTCGGCAGCTTTTCACGCTCGCGCGAGACGCGCTCGATGACGCGTTCGACGATCTTTTCGGTGATCGTCACGGCCTGCTGTGCAGCCGGCTGCTGGATCAGCTCTTCGATCAGGTCTTCTTCGTCCTCATCTTCCACCAGCGAAGCGTTGAGCGGCTGGGAAAGCTTGGAACCATCGCGGTAAAGGGCGTTTGCCTTCAGCGCCAGCTTCCAGGAGAGCATGTAGGCGCTGCCGCAATCCTCGACCGTCGCATCGTTCGGCATGTTGATCGTCTTGGAGATCGCACCCGAGATGAAGGGCTGTGCCGCCGCCATCATGCGGATATGCGATTCGACCGAGAGATAACGCTTGCCGATCTTGCCGCAGGGGTTGGCGCAATCGAAGACCGGCAGATGCTCGGCCTTCAGGAACGGTGCGCCTTCCAGCGTCATCGCGCCGCAGACGTGAACGTTTGCCGCTTCGATGTCCTTCTTGCCGAAGCCGAGGTGCTCGAGCAGGTTGAAGCTCATGTCGGAGAGCTGCTCGTCGGAAACTTTCAGCGTTTCCTTGAGGAAGTCGGCGCCGAGCGTCCACTGGTTGAAGACGAACTTGATGTCGAAGGCGCTCTTCAGCGCGCCGTTGACGGCCTCGATCTTCTCATCGGTGAAGCCCTTGGCCTTCAGCGTGGAAGGGTTGATGCCGGGCGCCTGGTTGAGATTGCCATGGCCGACGGCATAGGCTTCGATCTCGGCGATCTGGCTTTCGGAATACCCAAGCGAACGCAGCGCATCCGGAACGGCGCGGTTGATGATCTTGAAGTAACCGCCGCCGGCGAGCTTCTTGAACTTTACCAGCGCGAAGTCGGGCTCGATGCCGGTCGTGTCGCAATCCATTACGAGGCCGATCGTGCCGGTGGGCGCGATAACCGTCGTCTGGGCGTTGCGGTAGC
The DNA here is from genome assembly GCF_005144435.2 of Agrobacterium leguminum. Lineage (NCBI taxonomy): Bacteria > Pseudomonadati > Pseudomonadota > Alphaproteobacteria > Hyphomicrobiales > Rhizobiaceae > Agrobacterium > Agrobacterium leguminum. The sequence goes on along the minus strand of NZ_CP120211.1, from coordinate 1,423,944 downwards.
CGTGCTGTTCGCCGAGCGTCAACGCCTTGTCCCAGGCGGCGACGGCATGGGCGATCAGGTCCTGATCCGGGCAATCGCCATGGATGAGGGCGACCGGGTTGACCGACAGGCCCTCATAACCTTCCGACTGGCCGTGAGCGGCGCGGCGGTGGTTGCGGATGACGCGCAGCATGTTGTCGCGGTTCGGCGCAAAGCCCGGGAAGGGGCCAAGCTCGCCGGCCATTTCGGCCGAGGTGGCGTAGGACACACCGGTCATGATGGCGGTGAGCGCACCGGCAATGGCGCGGCCCTCGGCGCTGTCATAGGGAATGCCCGAGGACATCAGCAGGCCGCCGATATTGGCGTAACCGAGGCCGAGCGTGCGGTATTCATAGGAAAGTTCGGCGATCTGGCGCGACGGGAACTGCGCCATCATGACCGAGACTTCGAGCACGACGGTCCACAGGCGAACGGCATGTTCGTAATCGGCGATATCGATGCGCTTCGTTGCCTGATCCTTGAACTGCAGAAGGTTCAGCGAGGCGAGGTTGCAGGCCGTGTCGTCAAGGAACATATATTCCGAGCACGGATTGGAGGCGCGGATCGGGCCGGCGGCCGGCGAAGTGTGCCAGTCGTTCATGGTGGTGTTGAAGTGCAGGCCGGGGTCTGCCGATGCCCAGGCGGCGTGGGAAATCTTTTCCCAGAGGTCGCGGGCCTTCAGCGTCTTCATGACCTTGCCGTCCTTGCGGGCGGTGAGGTTCCAGTCGCCGTCATTTTCGACAGCGCGCAGGAAATCGTCCTTCAGCGAAACGGAGTTATTGGAGTTCTGGCCGGATACCGTGAGGTAGGCTTCGGAATCCCAATCCGTGTCATAGGTCTTGAACTGGATGTCCTTGTAACCCTGTTCGGCGAACTGGATGACGCGCTTGACGTAGTTTTCCGGCACCATGTCCTTCTTGGCGGCGCGAATTTCGCGCTTCAGGGCAGGGTTCTTGGCCGGGTCGAAGCAATCGCCATTGTCGGCCTCGCAATTGACGCAGGCCTTCATGATCGCCTTCAGGTGCTTGGCGACGATCTTGGAGCCGGTCACGAGAGCGGCAACCTTCTGCTCCTCGTTCACCTTCCAGTCGATATAGGCTTCGATATCAGGGTGATCGGCATCGACAACGACCATCTTCGCTGCACGACGGGTCGTGCCGCCGGACTTGATGGCGCCCGCTGCGCGGTCGCCGATCTTGAGGAAGCTCATCAGGCCGGAGGAGCGGCCGCCGCCGGAAAGCTTTTCGCCTTCGCCGCGCAGATAGGAGAAGTTGGAACCGGTGCCGGAACCGTATTTGAACAGGCGCGCTTCACGCACCCACAGGTCCATGATGCCGCCTTCATTGACGAGATCGTCCTCAACGGACTGGATGAAGCAGGCATGCGGCTGCGGATGTTCGTAAGCGGACTTGGACTTGGTCAGCTTGCCGGTGAAGGGATCGACATAGAAGTGGCCCTGGCCGGGGCCATCGATGCCATAGGCCCAATGCAGGCCGGTGTTGAACCATTGCGGGGAATTCGGCGCAACGCGCTGGGTGGCGAGCATATAGGCAAGCTCATCGCGGAAGGCCAGCGCATCTTCTTCGGACGAGAAATATTTGCCCTTCCAGCCCCAATAGGCCCAGGTGCCGGCCAGACGGTCGAAAACCTGACGCGCATCGGTTTCGGAGCCGAAACGCTCGGCTTCGGGCACATCCTTCAGCGCCTTTTCATCGGGCACCGAGCGCCACAGGAAGGAAGGAACGTCGTTTTCCTCAACCTTCTTAAGGAACTTCGGCACGCCGGCCTTGCGGAAATATTTCTGCGCCAGAACGTCGGTGGCAACCTGGCTGAACTGCGCGGGAACGTCGATATCCGCCAGACGGAACACGATCGATCCATCCGGGTTCTTGATTTCACTGACGGCCTTGCGGAAGTCGATTTCCGCATAAGGCGATTGGCCGGGCTTCGTGAAGCGGCGTTCAATGCGCATGGTTTCTGTCCTCGTCCATTGGGCGCCCCGGTGAAGGGCGCAAAAATCCGGTCCAGCCGTGCGATGCCTTCGCGCAGCCGGTTGTTGCCGATCTGAAAGGGATGTTCATCCTTGGATGTCATCCCTGTATCTCGTGGCTTATTCGGCTGCAAGCATGTCATGGAATACTAAATATAGTATCAACAGCTTCCTGCCGCCAGTCCCCGCGTCATGTTTTTGGCGGTTCCGAAAGGCGCGCAAAAGCCTGCGGCGAACCGCCCCCTCATGGCCGGGACGCCGCTTTGGACATGCGCGCTGAAGATGGAGAGGAACCGGCCTCGTTACTTTCCGGTCCGTTGCCGCCGCAACATAATTGTCACTTTCCTCTCGCGGCACAGATTCGTCAAGCCATAGATTGAAACCCATTTTTAACCACAAGATATTGTGTGGAGTGCCTGTGGAAAACGGGGATAGGAAAAGCTCTTAGAAAAATCAGTGACTTGGCGGGAAAGTTTGAAGCTTGCGCGAGGCTGGTTTCCGCAAGGGAAAGGCAAAACCCCGCATTTCCGGGGTGAGGCATAAAGGCGACACTGCGGTTTTTCCGTGTTTTTTAGCTGTCGCCATAAAGGCGTTTCCCGACAAAAAAACCGCCCCGATGGGGCGGTTTCAAAGCGTGATTTTTCTCTGCGGGGCTGGTCAGCCGCGCGATCCCTTGGCAATCGGCTCCTGATAGGTGAAACCCATGTCCCAGGGGAAATAAATCCAGGTGTCCTGGCTGACTTCGGTGACGAAGGTGTCGATGGTCGGCACGCCCTTCGGCTTGGCGTAAACACAGGCGAAATGCGCCTTGGGCAGCATTTCGCGCACTTCGAGCGCCGTCTTGCCGGTATCGGTCAGGTCGTCCAGCACCAGCACGCCTTCGCCGCCATCCGCCGAAAGTTCCGGGGCGACACCCTTCAGCAGAACCGTTTCGCCCTGATTGACGTAATCATGGCGGGTGGCGATGCAGACCGCGTCGATCAGGCGGATATTCAGTTCGCGGGAAATGATCGCCGCCGGCACGAGGCCGCCGCGGGTGATACAGACGATCGCGCGGAACTCTTTGTCGAGGCCGGCAAGACGCCAGGCAAGCGCACGGGCATCGCGGTGGAACTGGTCCCAGGAGACGGGAAAGGCTTTATCGGGAAGGGACATGTCGTCTACCATCTGGTCAAAATTGTCGATGGCTTTGGCTAATAGCCGCAAGACCGGCAAAAAGGCAAGCTTTCCGCTTAAAGGACAGAGCTGGAGATTGCCGCTTGTTTCTTCTCCCCGCCGGGGAGAAGGTGGCCCGAAGGGTCGGATGAGGGGGCAACGCTGCCGTAACTCACTGCCCTTGCCCCCTCATCCCGCTGCCGCGGACTTCTCCCCGGCGGGGAGAAGAAACAAGGGGCAAACGCTCATTTTAACCGAGATGGCGGGGCTTGCGGCGCGCTGTTTGCGCCGCATCCATTTTTAACGCGACAGCAGCGTCAGCGCCGTCATGGAATCGAGCAGGGTGCGGGTGACACCGCCAAACAGCAGTTCCCACCAGCGGGAATGGCCGTAAGCGCCCATGACAAGAAGGTCGATGCTGTTATCGGACAGCCGGTTTTCGATGGCCGCCTGCGGCGAGACACCGGCGATCTTTTCTTGCGAGGTCACGGTAACGTTGACGCCGTGGCGGGCGAGCGTGGCGGCCAGTTCCGCACCGGCGAGGCCGGAAGACTGCGTTTCGCTCTCGGCCTGATCGACGGAGAAGATCTCGACGCTATCGGCCGCCTTGAGGAAGGGCAGGGCGTCGAACGTGGCGCGGGTCGCCTCGCGCGAGCCGTTCCAGGCGATCAGGACGCGCTTGATCGGTTTCGCAACGGTCAGCACATGCGGCACGAGGAGAACGGGGCGGCCGCTTTCATAAAGGAAACCGTCAATATCCGAACGGCTGTCGGAGAGTGCGGAGGAGTTGCTCTGGCGGGCGACGATGAGATCGGCGCAACGGGCGCTGTCGATGGCGGATGCGGAGGCGTAACCCACCGATGTGACGAAGCTGCGCCATTCATGCGAGATGCCGTTGGCGGACAGCGTACGCTCAAAAATAGTCCCGACATCGGTGGTTTCCTTATGCGCCACGTCCTGCAGCGCCTGCACGGTGGCGGGATCGGGAATTTCCATCGGTGCGACGAGGGGAACGGCGGCCAGCGTTTCCATATGCAGGCCGATCACATGCGAGGAAAACTGATCGGCAAGGCTTACCACGAATTCGCCGAGCTTTTGCGTGTTCGAAACATTGTCGACCACTGCCAATATCGTCTTGTAACCCATTTCTCTCTCCTCGGTGACATGTCGTTTTCAGATCGTTCTGGCTTTTCTTCGAATCGCCAGAACGATCCAAGTCTCTGTTTTATGCATTGTCCGGACGGAAAAGCTGTTCCGCTTTTCCTGGAAATGCTCAGGGGGAGAGTGGCCGCCTTTACAGGCCGCCACCTTGATTTTGGTCAAAGCTTCCCGGTCTCAAGCCTTTTCTGTCTCAAGCCTTTTCTGCCTTAGGCGGTTGCATCGCCCTTGCTGGCTGCCAGTCTTTTCTCATGGCCGATGGTCTCGATCATGGCGGCAACCGCGTCCGCTGCCGCCTTCAGGACGCCGGCGTCGCGGGCGCGCACCACGATTTCCGTCGAAAAGCGCTGCCCGTCATATTTGGGATACGAGCCGATGCTGGTTTCGGGATGGGCTTTCTGGATGGCCGTCAGCGGCGTGCCGATATCGCCTTCGCCATAGGGCGACCGCACCGCCTGCGACATGACTTTTGCGCCGGTGCGCAGCGTCGGCATGACATTGTCCAGCATGGCCTGAAACACCTGCGGCACGCCGGCCATGACGTAAACATTGCCGATGACGAAGCCGGGGGCGACGGAAACGGGATTGGCGATGTGGGCGGCTCCTCTCGGCATGCGCGCCATGCGCTTGCGCGCCTCGGTGAACTCCATCTCGCGGACGCGATACATGTCACCCAGCAGGCGCAGCGCCTCGGCATCGTGCTCGCAGGGCAGGCCGAACGCCGCAGAGACCGCATCCGCGGTGATGTCGTCATGGGTCGGGCCGATGCCGCCTGATGTGAAGACATAATCATAGCGGCCGCGCAGCGCGTTCAGCGCTTCCACGATCGCTTCCTCCTCGTCGGCGACGATGCGCACTTCCTTCAGGTCGATGCCGGACATGGTGAGGACATCCGCGAGGTGGCCGATATTCTTGTCCTTGGTGCGGCCCGAAAGCAGTTCGTCGCCAATGGCAAGCATGGCGGCGGTCACGACGGATTGGGCGGAGGAGGGATTGGACATGGTTGCACTCGTCATCTGTTTCACCCGACGTTAGCCCCGCTCCCGGGGAATGCAAAGCGGTTTTGAAAAAATGTCTTTTTGTAAATGGTTGACGTTCCGGTTTTCCGTTCACTCATGGTGAACAGTGCGTATGCCAATCCCCGGCTGGCGGGATAAGGGCCTCTCGGCTAGGTTTTCTTCACATACATTTGACGGGTCAACGCCGATGATCATTGAATTTTTGAAGAAGCTTATCGCCGGTACGCCGGAAACAGTTACAACAAAGGAAACGAAGAGAATGACGAAAGTTCTTGTACTCTATTATTCTTCTTACGGTCATATCGAAACGATGGCTTACGCTGTCGCCGAAGGCGCAAAATCGACGGGCGCCGATGTCGTCGTGAAGCGCGTTCCAGAGCTAGTGCCGGAAGAAGTCGCCAAGTCCTCGCATTTCAAGCTCGATCAGGCAGCGCCGATCGCAACGGTGGACGAGCTTGCCGAATATGACGCTATCATCGTCGGCGCCGGCACGCGTTTCGGCACTGTCGCCTCGCAGATGCGCAATTTCTGGGACCAGACCGGCGGCCTGTGGTTCGGCGGCAAGCTGGTCGGCAAGGTCGGTTCGGCCTTCACCTCTTCCGCCACGCAGCATGGCGGTCAGGAATCGACCATCCTCGGTTTCATCCCCACCTTCCTGCACCATGGCATGGCGGTCGTCGGTCTGCCCTATGCTTTCCAGGGCCAGATGGGCGTCGATGAAATCAAGGGCGGCTCACCCTATGGCGCCTCCACCATCACCGATGGCGACGGCTCGCGCCAGCCTTCCGCAATCGAACTGGAAGCCGCCCGTTTCCAGGGCGCGCATGTGGCGAAACTCGCCGCCAAGCTTTCCGCCTGATTGGGTGATGTGTTGAAAAAAAATGCGGCCCACAAGGCCGCATTTTTTAATGCCGGAACGTCACGTCGCCGGTCCTGTCGAAGAAGAATTTTTGCCGTGGGTCAGATCGGTAGGTTGACCATGAAAAGGCAGCTTGCGACCACGAAGCCGAGCATCGAGATTTCGAGAAAACCGTTCAATCCGTCACGCATTCCAATCCTCCTCCTGTTGGATGAAAAGAGAACGGCCAGAGTTTATCGCGGTTCCATAACGAAAGAATGAAATTCAGGAAATTCTAATGTCCACTCGCCCCGTCTTCCGGCGAAGGGGATTTTCGCGCTTCAGCCGGTGACGACGAAGGCCACCACGAGGTGGCCGAGAAGGCCGATCGCTAGGCAGGAGAGGAGAAAAATGAACAGGGCTTTTTTCATGTTTCCGGAAGCTTCCATCTGTTGCGATCCATCCAACGTCTTATTCTGAAAAGCTGACGCCGCAGGCGGCATTTTTAGTCGACGGCCGGCAGGTGTTCCGCCGTCAGGCCTTGATATCGAGGCCGGCTTCGATTGCTGCTGCGATGAAGGCCTTGCGCGCATCCTCGGGCTTTTTCCTGCCGGCATCGACGGCGGCGCAGATCAGCAGCGCCTTGTCCAGCGCATCGCCGTCTTCAATCGGCCAATCCTCGATCAGCGCCCAGGAGGCCGCCTGCGTGGTGTCGATGCTCGTATAGTCGCCCGGCGTTTCGAACGCGATCAGGACGGGTTTTTGCCAGCGCGTATTCATCGCCTATCCATAGTGGTTGTTGCGCCCGGCTCTAAACCAAGCGGTCAGGATGCGCAATCCCGTTCCCGGCCCGTTTCGCGCGGTTGCGGTGCGGTCAGTCGTCGCGCCCGAACAGCCATTCGCGGATGATGCGGCGGTCGATGAGTTCCAGCGAGCGGTCCGGCGCGATGCGGTAGGTTTCCACCGCCCGCGTGCTGGCGTCGATGCGGAATTCATGGGTAAAGGTGCTGCCGATCGGCGATTTCGTCAGTTTGGTGCGCGGCTGGCCCCTGTAGATGATACTGCCGGGAATGGGTTCGACATAGGGCGCGGGGCCGACATAGGCGGCCGGTCCGGCCGTGGTGCATCCGGCAAGCGCCAGTGTGAGCGTGATAGCGGCCGACGATACGAGCGTTTTCATCCTGTCCTCCGAAGTGCGTCTGGGAAAACGATATCGAGGCGCGGCGGTTCCCGGCGGGCAGGGGGCCGGAGACGATTTCCCCGGACTATTTGCTCTTCGGATTCTGAATGTCGCGCGCGACCCAGCGAAAGAAAAAGTAGACGAGGAGGCCGAAGATGAAAAGCGGGATGAGGTTCGCAAAACCGGACATATGATTCTCGTTTCTCCCTCCCGGTCCGGGGTCTAGCCGGAGTGAAACCGGCAAGGCAAGGGAAACGCCAAACACAGCCGGTAAAATATCCGTGTGCCTGCAAAGGAGAATTCGAGGAGCGTGGGGAGGGGCGGGAGAGATCTGGCGCACTGCCAGTGATGCCAGATCTCTCCGTCTCCCGCCAGTTTCAGGGTACGGGGGACTGGCGCTAATATGACGGACAACTGCCGATAGACATAGGCCGAGAAATTACCTCGAATAAATCGCTGCTTTGGTCGATCCCGGTGAAGGCCGGCCCGCAGCAGGCCTTCAGGGCTTCTTGCGGCGATATAATTAGCCAGAGAATTATTTCCCGAGACGGAGCAGGCAAGGCCGCATTCCCGAATTTCCGGTGTAACCCGTTGAAACGGAAGAGGATGCCTTTCCACCATTATGCTGCCGGCTATACAGGAAAGGGAACTTTTTGCGCGTTTCATCATTCAAACAGGCAGGGCACATGCCAATAGTGGAGGGTTACACATGCTCGGCACCATCCTCGTCATCCTGCTCATTCTTTTCCTGATCGGCGCACTGCCAAGCTGGGGTTACCATAATTATGGCTATGGCCCGTCAGGCGGTCTCGGACTGGTTCTGGTGATCGTCCTGATCCTGGTTCTGCTTGGGCGGATCTGATCATACAAAAAGGGGCAGCGTCGCTCGCATGATGACAGGCGAGTTGAACTCAAGCGCCTGTGTGGCGCTGCTCAGTTCATACCGAAATTGGGTGTGATGGAAGATATGGAGGCCTCGCCCGGAATTGAACCGGGGTACAAGGATTTGCAGTCCTCTGCGTCACCACTCCGCCACGAGGCCTCAACCGCTCGTCGTCTTGAGCGATGGCGGGCATTTAGAACGAATCCATTTAGGGTGCAAGGCCCTAATTTCGAATGCGCTTGTTTTTTAGTTTCTGCGCACGAAGACAGATCGTTACGATAAAAAGTCTCCTTCATGGGCGTGATATCCTGTCGCTTTTTCCCACACATCCGGCTTAGCGCGCTTGAAAGCGTGCGCTTGGGCAATTATGAGATTATCCAAAGGCGAGGGTGAGCCCCTGCCGTTTTGAGCTTTTGGAGCCGAGGCTTCCCGACCGGCATCCATGAAATTGAGGCGATACGATATGATGGATTTCGAAACCGCACGCGCCAATATGGTCGACAGCCAGTTGCGCACGACCGACGTGACGTCGCATTCCGTGCTGAAGGCGTTTTTGAGCGTGCCGCGCGAGGCATTCGTGCCGGCGGGCGTGCGGCAGATTGCCTATGTGGACGAGGACCTGCAGATCTGTCCCGCCCGCGATGGCCGTCCGGCCCGTTATGTCATGAAGACCTCGCCGCTGGCGAAGCTGCTGCAGCTTTCGGCCGTGTCGAAGGAGGACGTGGTGCTGGAAGTCGGCGGCGGCGCAGGTTATGCGGCCGCCATCCTTTCGCAGCTTGCCGGTTCGGTGGTTTCGCTTGAAAGCGATGAGGCGCTGGCCGCACAGGCGACCGAGACGCTCGCTTCGCTTGGATATGACAATGTCGCCGTCGTGACCGGCGACCTCGAAAAGGGCTATGCGGGCGAAGCACCCTATGACCTCGTTTTCATCAACGGCTCGGTGGAGGAAGTGCCGGCGGCACTGACCGACCAGCTGCGTGACGGCGGCCGTCTGGTTGTCGTCGTCGGATATGGCGGCGCCGCGAAGGCCACCGTCTATCGCCGCGATGGCAACAGCACATCGGCCGCCACTTTCTTCAATGCTTCGGTCAAGCCGCTGCCGGGTTTTGCCAAGGCGGCCGAATTCGTTTTCTGATCGGCAAACGATCATCTTCTTTTTTGACGCCGGGGTGGAGTTTCCGCCCCGGCGTTTTTATGTTCGGTTTGCCGGCGCGGCGCGTCCTTTCGGGCCGTTCTCACAAAGCTGTGCATCATCACGAAACTTGTCGAATCAGTGATTTAGTTCCTCGCTATGCTGACCTAAACTAAGGGTGATTCGGGGTGTGCGTATTTCTGCCCCGCATGATCCTGCGACGGGGACGGCGAAATGCTCAGGCGCTTGGCCGGCCATGTTTCAGAGCATCGGTGTGACGATCGATTTCGGTTGTCGAAAACGCGATGTGAAAATTGAACAGGTCAAGGAGCGCTCATCCGGTGTCCGAGGGATGCGGCAAGGGCGTTCGAAGAGTGGAAACCGGGGATTGATATGGCTCAGCCAAGCGTAGCGCGTGAACCGTCCATGGAAGAGATTCTGGCGTCTATCCGCCGGATCATCGAAAGCAACGAGACCGGACCTGCCGGTGCGTTTTCCGGGCAATTGCCGCCGGTCTATGACGACGAAGACGAGGCTGCGAGCGAAGCGGCCTTCGTGGCGGAGCCCATCAGCCCGCCGGCGCGCGTTCCCCCCGCCGCAAACCAGGCTTTTGGCGCACGGCCTGCGCAGGATTTTTCGCCGATTTCTGAAGGGCCCATGGCTGAACGGCAGGAAAGCTCCGCCGAGAAGACCATGTCCCTTGCCGATGTTGCCGCCCGTGTGCGTGCCGCCGCAGACCGTAACGCCGCCATGGGGCCGCAGGCTTTCGCCGCGCAGGCCCAGCGTGGCGCGGCCGAGACCGCACCGCAGGCTGCTGCGCCGACCGTATCGCAGCCTTTGTCCGCGCCGTCTTCCGAACGCGCCGCACCGCAGCGCCCGACGGATGTTCGTCCGCTGATGGCGGCTGCGGCCGCCGCGAGCGTGAGCGAGCAGCCGGCATCTGGCGTAAGCGAGCAGCCGGTATCTTTTGCCGCTGAGGATCGCGCTGCCGCTGCCGCCATCGAAAGCGCGTCTTCGGCCGAAAACCGCTTCGATCAGCTTTCGCTGCGCGGCGCTCTCGAAACGCCGCTGACAGCGGAGCGTTTCGACATAGCGGTGCTGGAACCTGCCGTTGAGAAACCGGCATTCGATCTGGCTGAGCCACAGGCAAAAGACGAGGTGGGTGTTGAGGGCGGTCTGTCGCTCAATCTTCTTTCCGCCGCTGCCGGTGCGCAGATCGCCCGTTCGTTCAGCGAGCTTGCAGAGGTTTTCGACGGCGTCGAGCGGCGCTCGATCGAGGATATGGCCGCCGAAATGCTGCGCCCGATGCTGCAGGACTGGCTGGAAGACAATCTGCCGACGCTCGTGGAGCGTCTGGTGCGCGAGGAAATCGAGCGCGTGGCGCGCGGTTCGCGCCGCTAAGTTCCGCTCCGGCCGCATGTGCGATTGCGGCGGATGCGACGAAACAGGGGCCGCTCCGGCATCGGGGCGGCTTTTTTGTTGAAGATGAAGGTGTTATGGGGTCATAGTCACCCGTGGGTCCGCTCAACGGTTGGCTCGCGGGCGGGTTTCTGTTGACTCTCTCCCGTCCATCCTTATTTAAAAAAAATCCACACAAGAACTCTAAAATTCAGGTCAGGAAATGCTCGAAAAGACCTACGATTCCGCATCCGTCGAACCGAAGATCGCCAAAGCCTGGGACGAGGCTAACGCTTTTCGTGCCGGCGCCAACGCCAAGCCGGGCGCGGAAACCTTCACCATCGTCATCCCGCCGCCGAATGTGACCGGCTCCCTGCATATGGGCCACGCGCTCAACAACACGCTGCAGGATATTCTGGTCCGCTTCGAGCGCATGCGCGGCAAGGACGTGCTGTGGCAGCCGGGCATGGACCATGCCGGCATCGCCACGCAGATGGTCGTCGAGCGCAAGTTGATGGAGCAGCAGCTTCCGGGCCGCCGCGAGATGGGCCGCGAGGCCTTCGTGGAGAAGGTCTGGGAATGGAAGGCCGAATCCGGCGGCCTGATCTTCAACCAGCTGAAACGTCTCGGCGCTTCCTGCGACTGGTCGCGTGAGCGCTTCACCATGGATGAGGGGCTTTCCGAGGCCGTTCTCGAGGTATTCGTCACCCTTTACAAGCAGAACCTGATTTACAAGGACAAGCGCCTCGTCAACTGGGACCCGAAGCTGCAGACTGCGATTTCCGACATGGAAGTCGAACAGATCGAGGTGAAGGGCAACCTTTGGCACTTCCGTTATCCGCTGGAAAAGGGTGTCACCTATCAATACCCGGTTGCTTTCGACGAGGAAGGCAAGCCCACCGAGTTCGAAACGCGCGATTATATCGTCGTCGCCACGACACGGCCCGAAACCATGCTCGGCGATACCGGCGTTGCGGTGAACCCGAAGGATGAACGTTACAAGGGCATCATCGGCAAGCATGTCATCCTGCCGATCGTCGGCCGCAAGATTCCGATCGTCGCCGATGACTATGCCGACCCGACGGCCGGCACGGGCGCTGTGAAGATCACGCCTGCGCATGACTTCAACGATTTCGAAGTCGGCAAGCGCTGCGGCCTGCGCGCCATCAACATCATGAATATCGACGGCACGATCTCCATCAAGGAGAACGAGGATTTCCTCGAGGGTCTCAGCCATCCCGCGGCGCTGCATGGCGCATGGGACCGTCTGGAAGGACAGGATCGCTTCTTCGCCCGCAAGGTTATCGTCGAAATCTTCGAGGAAGCCGGTCTGCTCGATAAGATCGAGCCGCACAAGCATGTCGTGCCGCATGGCGACCGTGGCGGCGTGCCGATCGAACCGCGCCTGACCGACCAGTGGTGGGTGGACAACAAGACGCTGGCCCAGCCGGCGATTGCCTCGGTTCGCGAAGGCCGCACCAATTTCGTGCCGAAGAACTGGGAAAGCACCTACTTTCAGTGGATGGAAAACATCCAGCCCTGGTGCATTTCGCGGCAATTGTGGTGGGGTCACCAGATCCCCGCATGGTACGGTCCGGACGGACAGGTCTTCGTTGAGAAGACCGAAGAAGAGGCGCTTCAGGCAGCCATCCAGCATTATATTGCCCACGAAGGTCCCTGGAAGGCCTGGGTCGAGGAGAAGCTTGAGAACTTCAAGCCGGGTGAAATCCTGACCCGCGACGAAGACGTGCTCGACACCTGGTTCTCGTCGGCGCTGTGGCCGTTCTCCACGCTCGGCTGGCCCGAGCAGACACCGGAACTGGCGCGCTATTATCCGACCAATGTGCTGGTGACCGGTTTCGACATCATCCCGTTCTGGGTGGTGCGGATGATGCAGATGGGCCTGCATTTCATGAAGGACGATGCGGGCAACCCGGTCGAGCCTTTCAGCACGGTCTATATCCACGCGCTGGTTCGCGACAAGAACGGCCAGAAGATGTCGAAGTCCAAGGGCAACGTCATCGATCCGCTGGAACTGATCGACGAATATGGTGCGGATGCGCTGCGTTTCACGCTCGCCATCATGGCGGCGCAGGGTCGCGACGTGAAGCTCGATCCGGCGCGTATTGCCGGTTATCGCAATTTCGGCACCAAGCTCTGGAATGCGACCCGTTTTGCCGAGATGAACGGCGTGAAGCGCGATCCGCATTTCCTGGCCGAAACCGCGTCGCTGACCATCAACCGCTGGATCCTGACCGAGCTTGCCAATACGGCGCGCGACGTGACGGCGGCGCTCGAGAACTTCCGTTTCAACGACGCCTCCGGCATTCTCTACCGTTTCGTCTGGAACCAGTTCTGCGACTGGTATCTGGAACTGCTGAAGCCCGTCTTCAGCGGCGAAGACGAAAAGGCCAAGAGGGAATCGCAGGCCTGCGCGGCCTATGTTCTGGACGAGATCTACAAGCTCCTGCATCCCTTCATGCCCTTCATGACGGAAGAGCTGTGGGCGCATACGGCGGGCGAGGGCGAGGAGCGGGATAATCTGCTTTGCCTGACCGACTGGCCGGTGCCGGAATTCCGCGACGATGCCGCAGCGGCCGAAATCAACTGGCTGATCGATCTCGTCTCCGGCATTCGCTCCGCGCGCGCCGAGATGAACGTGCCGCCGGGCGCCACCGCTTCGCTGGTGGTTGTCGGCGCCAATACCTCCACCGAAGCGCGGCTCGACCGCCACGCCGCCGCCATCCGGCGCCTGGCGCGGGCGGATGAAATCCGCGCCGCCGATGTCGCCCCGAAGGGCTCGGCGCAGATCATCGTCGGTGAGGCCACGGTCTGCCTGCCGCTCGGCAAGCTCATCGATCTGGCCGCTGAGGAAGCCCGTCTCGAAAAGGCGATCGGCAAGGTGGATGCGGAAATGGAACGCATCGACAAGAAGCTGTCGAACGAAAAATTCGTGGCCAATGCCGATCCGGAAGTGGTCGCCGCCGAGCGCGAGCGCAAGGCGGAGCTGGAAGTGCAGCTTGCAAGCCTGAGAACGGCGCTCACGCGGGTTAGCGAAGCGGGGTAATAGCTGCCTCTGGCTCTTTTATGGAAACAAAAACGCCCCGTTCGAAACGGGGCGTTTTTGTTTCTGCGTAACAATCCGTCTCGATTGATTGCTGCACTGCAATGGCGAATCATGGGCACCCGAAAGAGCGATTATTTCATGCCATGCCCGGCCAAGAACCTCTGAAACAGCCAAAAAATCCAACAAAAACGGCCTGATAAGCGCGTTTCCTCGGGAAACTCGCGAGTGTGGTTATTTGGCGACAATTCCTGTCTCAAGTGGGAATTTGTTTCATTTTATGTCTGATTGCTTCAATTGGATTAGAAAAATAACCTAAAATGATTATGCAAGGGGATCGACATGAAATTCTTACGTAAAAAATGGAGAAGTGTCGCAGAACTGTGCCAGAGTGCGGCAGATTGTCATTTGCTGCGAAGCGCTTCACTCTTTTGATGATCACATTGCCTTGATTGGGGAGAGAGATGGCAAAAACTGCAATTTTTCGCGGCGCGGTATGTTTCGCAGTCAGCATCGCGGCGGTAACGCCCTCACTGGCGAGTGGCCTTGAGCGCGGCGGCTACAATATCGATCTGCTGTTCGATCCGTCCGATTACGTTCTCGACAGTTCCGCCACTTTCGTCGCGCCGCAGCGCAAGGTGGAGAATGCGCGCGATAATCCGCTGAAGAGCGGCGGTCCGCTGCCCGGTTCCTGGTCGACCACCGCCGACGATTCTGAAAACTACTGGTCGACGCGCGTTGGCGCCAAGGCGGCCATCGGCGATTTCGGCGACTGCATGTTCGACTATTCGCAGCCCTGGGGCGCGGATTTGAACCCCGGCATCTGGCAGGGGTCGAGCTACAATATCGAAACCAAGGTCAAGTCGCATAACTACGCCACCACCTGCCGCGTGAAGTTCGATCTCGGCAAGGGCGATTTCTCGATCATCGGCGGCGGCTTCTATCAGGAAGTCAGCGGTTATAAATACCGTCAGGTGATTTCCCCGACGGCGCTCGGTCCGGCTTATCCTTCCCTTTATTCCGGTGTCGGCAAGCTCGATATGGAAGGCGACGGCTGGGGATGGCGCGCAGGTATCGCTTATGAGATACCGGAAATCGCTTTCCGCACGAGCCTCGTTTATAACAGCGCGGTCGATCACGATCTGAACGGTACGGTCGACCTCAGAAGCCTTCCGGCAGCCGGCAGCCCGGCTCTCATCGCTTACGGCGGCAAGGTTACCCCGGTTTACGGCTCGGTTTCCATGCCTGACAGCCTGGAACTCAAGGTGCAGTCCGGTATTGCGCCGAACTGGCTCGCTTTCGGTTCGGTCAAGTGGACGGACTGGAGCCAGATTCAGGTCGTGCCTTTCTGCCAGGTCGGTGTCCCGTCCTGTATTGCGGGCGTCACCTCGCTCACCACGCTCGATCTTTATTATCGTGACGGCTGGACGGTTACCGGCGGTATCGGCCACAAGTTCAACGACCAGTGGAGCGGCGCCGTCAGCCTGACCTGGGATCGCGGCACATCGACGGTTATCGGCACGCAGACCGATACCTGGATGGTCGGCACCCAGCTCGTTTATTCGCCCACGCCGAACGTCGAGTTCAAGATCGCCGGTGCTGTCGGCCTGCTGACCTCGGGTGAATCCTCGATCAGCGGCGGCCGCTGCAGCAACGTCGGCACCGCGACCTGCGGCGACGAGGCTGGCTATAGCTTCGGCAGCGACGTCGTGGCGGCGATCTCGACCGGCGTGAAGGTCAAGTTCTGACATCATCCTTCCGCAGATGCTAAAATAAAGGTCCGGTTTACCAACCGGGCCTTTTTTCATGCGCGACTATGATTCCTGCTCGATAAAATTTTCTAGCCCGAAAGTTTTGTGACGATTTGGCAACACTTTTCTGCAAGCGTGTGGTCGCGTTGGAATGTGAGCATATCTGTCCATTTCCCGCCACAAACAGGGTGCTTGGCTTATGTTTAGGGACGCGGGAATGGAAGAACATGCAGGCGTTTGATGTGGTGGTGCGCAAGGCCGGAAAGTGAAAACGGGTTTGGATTCAGGGTTTAAGCAAGTAATACGGGAATTTCATCCGGCTTTCTTGTTTGGCGCTGACCGGTGGACGGTGAAATGCCGTTATATTGCCGGAAATTATGCCTATATCTGTCTCACTGGAAAATTAGGGCAATTGCCGCAAAAGACCACCGGTGGTGCGCTGGAAAGTGCTGCCGGAAAGACGCAGTGTGTTCGAAAAATCGCGACCCGGCGGGGTTCGGCTTTGCAGTATTCCGCAAGTATTGGCTATATGCCGGGAAGAGTGAGAGAAGTTCGCTGAAATGCTGAAATGTGAAGCCAACGTTTTAAAGCCGCTCCTCATGGGCATGTTGCTTGCGTCGCTCGCAATGCCTGCTGCGGCTTTTGACATCAATGCGGGCGTGACCAAGGAATCCGGCCCCTTCGACCTGTTCAAGTTCGGCTTCAAGGCCTACAAGAACGGCAATAAGGGCGAAGCCGTCGAGGCCTATCGCTACGCGGCTGAAAAGGGCCATACCGGCTCGCGCTGGGCGCTTGCCAATATGTATGCCTTTGGCGATGGCGTCGCCAAGAACGACTTCGAAGCTTTCAAGATCTACAGCGAAATCGCTAATCAGGGCGTGGAGCCGGGTTCGGAAGATACCGGCTTTTTCGTCAATGCACTGCTTTCCCTTGCCGATTATTACCGTCACGGCATTCCCGGCAGTCCGGTGAAGATGGACCTGTCGCAGGCCCGCCAGCTTTATTTCCAGGTTGCTTCCACCTTTGGCGTCGCGGAGGCGCAGTTCCGTCTGGCGGAGATGATTCTCGCCGGCGAGGGCGGCCGCGCCGATGTGCAGCAGGCCAAGAAGTGGCTCAACCAGGCCCGCAAGCACGGCCATGCCGGCGCCATGTCGATTTTCGGCAACCTGATCTTCCAGGAAGGCCAGACGACACAGGGGCTGGCCTTCATGACGGCGGCGCTCGACAAATGCACGGCGGCGGACTGCACCTGGATACAGAACCTGCAGGAGCAGGCTTTTTCGCTTGCCGGTGAGAACGATCGCCGCGCCGCCATCGCCATGGCGCAGAACATGCAGTTCAACGATCCGGATTGAGAACGGGCCGGATTGAGAATGGCGATCGAGGCGGCTTCTTCCGTCTGATGGAAGCCGGTCAGCCGACCGGACTGAAATCGAAATAACCGCAGACCGGCACATGGTCGGACGGTTTTTCCCAAGCCCGCACATGTTTTTCGATGCTGACGGATTGCAGCCTGTCGGCAGCTTCGGCCGACAGCATCAGATGATCGATGCGGATGCCGTTGTTTTTCGGCCATGCGCCGGCCTGATAATCCCAGAAGGAATAAAGTCCTGCTTCATCCGTCGTCGCACGTGCGGCGTCGGTGAAACCCAGATTCTCCAGCTTGCGGAAGGCTGCGCGTGTTTTCGGCAGGAACAGGGCGTCGCCCTCCCAGACACGGGGGTCGTGGCAATCGAAGGGTTCGGGAATGACGTTATAGTCGCCCGCAAGGATTAGCGGTTCCTCGAGCGCGAGGCGATCTTCGGCAAAATGCCGTAGCCGTTCCATCCAGGCAAGCTTATAGGGATATTTCACCGGATCGTCCGGCGGATTGCCGTTCGGCAGGTAAAGCGAGCAGACGCGGATCGCGCCGCCATCGACGGAAAACACGCCTTCGATGAAACGCGCCTGTTCATCGGCATCGTCACCCGGCAGGCCGCGATTGACCTCGTCGGGCTTGACCTTCGAGAGCAGGGCGACACCGTTGAAGCCCTTCTGGCCATGGGTCTCGACGTGATAGCCGAGCGCCTCCAGCTCCAGCCGGGGGAAACCGTCGTCGACCGATTTGATTTCCTGAAGGCAGACGATATCGGGCGATGAATCCTTCAGCCACTGGCAGAGGTTTTCGATACGCGCCTTGACGCCATTGATGTTCCAGGTGGCAATCTTCATCGGAGTTTCCCTTTTGCGAGGGTACTTTTACCCGATGCAAAAGCGATTGCCACCGTTTTTGGAAATTGATGGTGCGGATGTGGTGGAAAGACGCCGGGCGGGCGGGGTCGCTGCGTTTCTCCTCCCTCATTCCTGTGCTTGTCACAGGAATCCAGCCAGCCAAGTCTTTGGGCTGAAAGGACTCTTCCCGCCGCGCAGACGCGCGTCGACTGGATTCCTGTGACAAGCACAGGAATGAGGAGAGAGATGCGAGTTACTTCAAAGCTTGGTGACTGGCGTGCGGATTGCGCGCCGGTATTTCCCACTCAAATAGAAAAGCTGGTGCCACAGCCGCAGCTTGCCACAGCATTCGGGTTCTTGATCTGGAAGGACTGGCCGAGCAGATTGTCGACGAAGTCGATTTCAGAGCCGGCCATATAGACGACCGACAGGCTGTCGATCAGCACCGTGGCGTCGCCGCGGGCAATCACGATGTCGTCATCGGCTTTGTCTTCAGCCAGATCGAACTTGTAGGAGAAGCCCGAGCAGCCGCCGCCTTCCACCGAGACGCGCAGCGCCTGTTTGCCGGCTTCGGCCGCGACGATCTGGGCGATTCGCTTCGCCGCAGCTTCCGAAAGGGTAATGTCGCTGTTTTCCATGTCGTTTCTCCTGCCGGGGTCAAGAACCGGAGAGCAATAATCTCGTTGTCACCATTATAAACCGGTCAAATTAACGGTCTATAGCCTGTGTGAAGGCGGTCAGCGCGGCGATGATGCTTTGCGCCGACCTCTGCGATAGGTATGAAGGGTGAATGAAAAGGTCAATGGCCGAGACCAAAAGGAAGTCCCGGCTGGAGAAGACAACAGGTGGATGCATGATCATAGACCAGCGCGCATTGGGTTTCGGAAGCGGCGAGAGGGCGGTTTTCGCCTCCGATCCATGGACCACGCGCGGGCGTCTTTTTCCCGAAACCGGAAGCCTGACGCGCTCGGAGTTCCAGCGCGACCGCGACCGCATCGTCCACACGACAGCCTTTCGCCGCCTGAAGCACAAGACGCAGGTGTTCATCAGCCCTGACGGCGACCATTATCGCACGCGTCTCACCCACACCATCGAGGTGGCGCAGATCGCCCGGGCGCTCGCCCGCGCGCTGAAGCTCGATGAGGATTTGGCCGAAGGCGTGGCGCTGGTGCATGATTTCGGCCATACGCCCTTCGGCCATACCGGCGAGGATGCGCTGGATGCGGTGCTTTTGCCCTATGGCGGCTTCGACCACAATGCCCAGTCGCTGCGCATCGTCACCAAGCTGGAGCGTCGTTACGCCGAATATGACGGCATCAATCTGACCTGGGAGACGCTCGAAGGGCTGGTCAAGCACAATGGCCCGCTGGTGAATGCCAGGGGCGAGGGGATCAAGGGACCGGTTCCGCTGCCCATCCTCGAATATTGCGAGCTGCAGGATCTGGAAATCGGCAGCTATGCCAGCCTCGAGGCGCAGGTGGCGGCGATTGCCGATGACATCGCCTATAATACCCACGACATCGATGACGGGTTGCGTGCCGGTTATCTCACCTTCGAGATGCTGGAGGAGGTGCCGTTCCTCGGCGGCCTGATGGCCGAGGTGCGGGCGAAATATCCCGTACTCGACAAGGAGCGTTTCGCCAATGAGATCATGCGTCGGCAGATCACCCATATGGTGGAGGATGTGATCGGCGTCGCACAGCAGAATCTCGCCCGTCTGAAGCCGAAGAGTGCGGCGGATATTCGCGCTGCCGATTTCACCGTTGCGACTTTCTCGCCGGAAATGGCCGAGACCGACCGGCAGATCAAGAAACTGCTGTTCGGCCATATCTACCGCCACCCGGAAATCATGCGCATTCGCGCCGGCGCCACACAGATCGTCACCGATCTTTTCCACCGTTATATGGAAACGCCGGCGGAAATGCAGAGCCACTACTGGGTGGACAGCATTTCCGGCATGAGCGTAGCTGCAAAAGCCCGGCATGTGGGCGACTATCTGGCCGGCATGACCGACAGTTATGCACTGCGCGCCCACCAGCGGCTGTTTGACCACACCCCCGATTTGCGATAGGGCAGCGGGCGATCGCGAAGCCGACCCGGTTAAAAGGCCGGATATAAACAGAAGCCCTTCGCGCAGGTTGGAACGATGAACATTTTTGCCGATTTCGATACCAGGATCAAAAACGCGCTCGAGACCCTCGATCTCGTGAAAGAGAACCGCGAAAAGGTCGATTTCAGTCGAATTACCGTCGAATCCCCGCGCGATCTCAGCCACGGCGATGTCGCAACCAATGCCGCCATGGTACTGGCGAAGCCGCTCGGCACCAATCCGCGCGCGCTGGCAGAACTCATCGTGCCCGCCCTTCAGGCCGATGGCGATGTCGATAGCGTCAATGTCGCGGGTCCGGGCTTCATCAATCTCAAGGTTTCCGTCGGTTACTGGCAGCGTCTGCTTGCCGACATGATCGGGCAGGGCGTCGATTTCGGCCGTTCCACTATCGGTGCGGGCCAGAAGATCAACGTCGAATATGTTTCCGCCAATCCGACAGGCCCGATGCATGTCGGCCATTGCCGTGGCGCCGTCGTCGGCGACACGCTGGCGAACCTGCTCGCTTTTGCGGGTTACGGCGTTACCAAGGAATATTACATCAACGATGCCGGCTCGCAGATCGATGTGCTGGCCCGTTCGGTGTTCCTGCGTTACCGCGAGGCGCTCGGCGAAGATATCGGCACCATTCCGTCCGGTCTATATCCCGGCGACTATCTCGTTCCCGTCGGTCAGGCGCTGGCGGATGAATATGGCATCAAGCTGCGCGCCATGCCCGAGGAAAAGTGGATGCCGATCGTCAAGGACAAGGCGATCGACGCGATGATGGCGATGATCCGCGAGGATCTGGCGCTGCTCAACGTCCGGCACGATGTGTTCTTCTCGGAGCGCACGCTGCATGAGGGCAATGGCGGCCCGATCCTCTCGGCCATCAACGATCTCACCTTCAAGGGCCATGTCTACAAGGGCACCCTGCCGCCGCCGAAGGGCGAATTGCCGGAAGACTGGGAAGACCGCGAACAGACGCTGTTCCGCTCCACCGAGGTGGGCGACGACATGGACCGCGCGCTGATGAAGTCGGACGGTTCCTACACCTATTTCGCCGCCGACGTTGCTTATTTCAAAAACAAGTTCGACCGTGGTTTCTCTGAGATGATCTATGTGCTCGGGGCCGACCATGGCGGTTACGTGAAGCGGCTGGAAGCGGTTGCGCGCGCCGTATCGGAAGGCAAGTCGAAACTGACGGTGCTTCTGTGCCAGCTCGTCAAGCTGTTCCGCGATGGCGAGCCGGTGAAGATGTCGAAGCGCTCCGGCGACTTCGTCACGCTGCGCGATGTTGTCGACGAAGTGGGTCGCGATCCGGTGCGATTCATGATGCTTTATCGGAAGAATTCCGAGCCGCTGGACTTCGATTTCGCGAAAGTGACCGAACAATCGAAGGATAATCCGGTTTTTTACGTGCAATATGCGCATGCCCGCTCGATGTCGATCTTCCGGCAGGCGCAGGAAGCGTTTCCGGGGCTTTCTCCGTCGGCTGAAGAGATGGCGGCCTCTGTTGCTTTGATTAGCGATATCAATGAGTTGCAGCTGGTTGCAAAGCTTGCGGAATATCCGCGCCTGATCGAATCGGCGGCCCTTTCGCATGAGCCGCACCGGCTTGCTTTTTACCTCTACGATCTCGCCAGTTCCTTCCATGGACACTGGAACAAGGGTAAAGACCAGCCGGAATTACGTTTTATTAACGATAAAAACCGAGAATTGAGCATTGCCAGACTTGGGCTGGTGAATGCTGTCGCAAATGTTTTGAGGTCCGGCCTTACGCTTTTAGGAGCGGACGCACCTGCTGAAATGCGATAACATATCACCATTATTTGCTCACAATACGCTGGCAAGAGCTGCAATGCGTAGATGGTGGAACACGTAATGGTCGAAAAAAATGTCGCGTATAACCGGGACGCCCGGTCCGAAGGGTTCGCTGACAACGATCCTCTGGCAGAACTGGCGCGTATCGTCGGCTTCGAAGATCGTCCTTCGCATGCGGGTTCCGAGGCTGCGCCATCGGTGACCCGCCGCGAACCCGAATTCAATCTCGAAGATGAGCTTCTGAGGGAATTCGAGGTTTACGACGCACCGCACGCCGATCCGGTCGTTCTTGATCCGGCAAACGATGTTCGTGCGGGCATCCACCCCAACGATTTCATGCAGCGTGTCGAATCGGTTTTCGCCCGCCGCGAGCCCGAGCTTGCGCCGGCGGATGAACCCGCGCCCGTGGCAGCATCCGCACCGGAGGTGAGGGAAGAGCCGCTTCCGGAAGTCGATCAGGCCTATATTCACAACTATGTCGAAACGACCACGCAGGATATTCGCGCGGATTTCCGCGACGATGCCTCCGCGGTGGCGGAAGTTTTCGATGTGCATTCGCGCCAGTCGCGTCCCGCCGAGCCGATGGTTTACCAGCCCGCCGCCCAGCAGGTGGCATGGGAAGAACCGCAGGCCGTAGAGCCAGAATGGCACACGATGCCGGAGCTTCCGGCCGATGTTTCGAGCAACATTCACGCCGATGTTCATTCCTATGCGCCGGAGCCGCAGGCTTTCGATCTCGCCGATGAGGTGGAAATAGCTGTCGCCGAGGAAGCGCCCGCACCGGTTTCCGTGCGTCCGCCGTCGCATGGCGGCCGTTCCTCGCTGGAATTTTCCAGCCTGCGGCTGCCGCTTGCCAATTTCGGCGCGCGCCGGGATGTTTCGGCCGCCGATCCGAAGCGGGTCGAGCCGCGTTCCGAACAGCAGCCTGCCGCAGCCCGTATCGAGCCGCAGGTCGAGCCCGCTCCCGCACCTGCCGTCGTTCAGGCGGAAGAGACCGCGCCGTCCTTTACGCCTTCGGTCGCCGAGACCTTTGCGCCTGCCGCAGAGCCTCTGGCGTTCGAGGTTGCCGAGAAACCGGCAACGAAACATCTTTCGCCGATGGACGAGCTGATTTACGACGTCGCGAAATATTCCATTCCCGGTCGCGGCGAAACACCGCTGGTGCAGGACGTTCCCGCTGCGCAGGCCGCGAAGGTGGAGCCGCCCGTGGTTGCCGCTGCGCCGGTGAAGGCAGCGCCGATTGTCGCTGCCGCGCCCGCAGCACCCGCTGAGGAGCTTGATTTCACGGATTTCGCCGGCTTCAACGATGATGATTTCGAGCTTGCGCTCGACGATCTCGATCTTGATCTGGACCTGTCTGAAATCGCCGAGGCGGAAGTTGCGCCTGCGCCCGCACCGCAGCCCGTTCGCCAGCCGCCGGCCGCTCCGGTTGCCGCTGCTGCCGTTGCGCCGCAGCCGGTGAGGGAACAGCCCGCGCCGCAGCCGCGCCCGGCTCCCGTTGCCGTTGCCGCACCCGTGGCCGCTGCTGCGGTTCAGCCGCGTCCGGCCGCCGCAGCACCGCAGCCGGCCGCGCCGCAGACGCTGGAAAGCCTGCCTTTCGATCCTTCCCAGATCGGCGAGACGGAAGAACATCCGGAAAACATCGTCGAGATGGACGTGCCGGAACTGCCGGTCGGGGTTTTCGAACCCAAGCCGGCCGCGCGCCGCCACGAGGAAGATCTCGATATCGATACCGAGCTTGCGACGCTGTTTGCGCCCGCGGTTGCCGGTGGTCTCGACCGTCATAAGCATGCGGAAAACCGTGGCGCTGCCCAGGCGCGTCCCGCGCAGGCTCCGGAAGAGGCCGATGAATTCGAACGGGCGCTGGAAGAGGATTTCCGCCGCTCCATGCAGGAGGCTGCGGCTTCCCGTGGCAGCGCCCCGCGCGATGCCGAAAACACCTATGTCGACCATCAGGCGGCCTATCGTGAGGAAGATGAACGCGGCGGTCGCCGCTGGATCATGCCGGTTGCCGCTGCAATCGGTCTGGTGTTGATCGGTGGCGGCGTTTACGCGCTGGTCTCCGGCGGTTCGTCCAGCACCGGTTCCAATGGCGCACCGGTCATCATTTCCGCCGATAACGATCCGATGAAGGTCGTGCCGGAAAATCCGGGCGGTCGCGTTGTGCCGAACCAGGACAAGGCGGTTTATGACCGCGTGGCCGGTGGCAGCGCTGCCGATCCGAAGCAGCCGGCGCTGATTTCCAGCAACGAGCAGCCGGTGGATGTGGTGCAGCGCACGCTGATCCCTGAACAGTTGCCGCTGGAAGGCGAAAACGACGCGGATATGGAAGCCGCCGGCACGCCGGTTGGCGAAACCGAGGATCCGCGCCTGCTTTCGCCGGAAGAAAAGGCCGCACAGACCGAAGGTTCGGCTGCAACCGGCGTTTCGCCGCGCAAGGTCCGCACCATGATCGTCAAGCCTGACGGCACGCTGGTTGCCCAGGAAGTCGAGGTACCGGCAGCCCAGCCGCCGAAGGCCGACAAGGTTGAGGAGCTTGCAGCGCCGCAGACCGCCAAGCCCGGTGAGGGCGCTCCCGCCGTCATCGCCGCATCGCGGGTTCCGGTCGCGCCGGAACAGGCTCAGCCGCAGGCAAATACGCCTGCCGCTACGACACCGACCGCCCATACGGCACCGGCTGCCCAGTCGGCGGCGCCCGTTCCTGCGGCACGTCCGTCCTCGCAGCCCGCCAATGTGGTGGCAACGGTGACCAACCAGGGCAATGTCCGCCCCGCGACCGCTCCGGCGCAGCCGCAGGCCGCGCAGCAGCAGACGGCAGCCGCGACGCCTGCAGCGACCAGCACGCCTTCCGCCGGTGGCTACTACATCCAGATCGCCTCGCTGCCGAGCCAGGCCGAAGCCCAGAAGTCCTACCAGAACATGTCGGCCAAGTTCGGCTCGGTCATCGGTGGACGCGGCGTCGACATCAAGGCCGCCGAAATCGCCGGCAAGGGCACGTTCTACCGCGTCCGCATCCCGGCGGGTGACAAGAACGAAGCCGTGGCGCTGTGCGAAAAGTTCCGCTCGGCCGGCGGTAGCTGCCTCGTGGCGCGGTGATAGAGACGCGCCGGGGGTAGTACCCCGGCGCTGTTGTCTAACGACAGTGACGGAGCACCTAACCTCCGTCATGCCGGACTTGATCCGGCATCCAGCCACGGCGCGTCTGCGCCGTGAAACGAGTCTTACGCGATCAAGGACTTGATCGCGCTGGACCCCGGCTCGGAGGCCGGGGTGACGGACGGTAAACGTCGCCGCCCCGGCATTGGCCGAGGAGCAGGCAAAGTTCTTCCCATCTATTCTGTAACAGGCGTGACACCATGACCGATTGCAAAGCTATGATCCTCGGATGCAGCGGGCTTTCGCTGACTGCCGACGAGATTGCCCTTTACCGCGATGAGCAGCCCTGGGGCTTCATCCTGTTCGGGCGCAACATTGGCGAGCCGCAGCAGATCACCGATCTCGTCGCCGCCATGCGCGATGCCGTCGGGCGGCCAGACGCGCCGGTTCTTATCGATCAGGAGGGCGGTCGCGTGCAGCGCATCAAGCCGCCGATCCTGCAGGCCTATCCGAACGCCCGCATTCTCGGCGAAATCTATGAGCGCGACCGGGGGGCGGGTCTGCGCGCCGCCTGGTTGATGTCGCGCCTGCATGCTTTCGACCTTATGAAATTCGGCATCAATGTCGATTGCCTGCCGGTGCTCGATGTGCCGGTGGAAGGTGCCAGCAATGTCATCGGCAACCGCGCCTATGGCTACACGCCGACCATGGTGGCCGAGATGGGGCAGGCGGCGGCGGACGGGCTGAAGGCGGGCGGCATGCTGCCTGTCATGAAACATATGCCGGGCCATGGCCGTGGCATGGTGGATTCGCACCATGAACTGCCGGTCGTCGATGTGCCGCTCGATGAGCTGGACGCCCATGATTTCGTGCCGTTCCGGGCGCTGAACCGCGAATTGATGGCGATGAGCGCGCATCTGGTATTCAACGCCGTCGACCGCGAACGGCCGGCGACGACCTCGCCGAAGGTGATCGAGGAAATCATTCGCGGCCGGATCGGATTTGACGGCCTGCTGATGTCCGACGACAGTTCCATGAATGCGCTGAAGGGCACGCTCGGTGAAAGAGCTGCGAATATTGTTGCGGGCGGCTGCGATATAGTCTTGCATTGCAACGGTGTGATGGGTGAAATGCTTGAGGTCGTGAAGGAGGTTCCCGTTCTTTCCGGCCGTTCGCTGGAGCGGGTGCGGGCCGTGGAAGCGGGTTTCCCCGTTGCGGACCCTTCCGACGAAGCGGAACTGAGAGCCGAATTCAACGCCATGTGGGCCGTTTCCTGACAGTCGGGCGGCGGCCCGTTAATCGGGACGACAGGCCGGACGCCCGGCGGATGGAACAATGGCCGCAGACAAGTCTCGCAATTCGACACCGATGGACAAGCTCTGGCAGGATGTGACGCCGGAGCGGCTGACGGGCGAGGCCGGGCTGGTCATCGATGTCGCGGGTTTCGAAGGCCCGCTCGATCTGCTGCTGCATCTTGCCCGCACGCAGAAGGTCGATCTGTCGCGCATTTCGGTGCTGGCGCTTGCCGAACAATATCTGCAATTCGTGGAAAGCGCGCGCCGCGTGCGTATCGAGCTTGCGGCCGATTATCTCGTCATGGCGGCGTGGCTCGCCTTTCTCAAATCCAAGCTCCTCATTCCGCAGCAATCGAAGGATGACGGTCCCTCGGGCGAGGAAATGGCCGCGACGCTCGCTTTCCGGCTGAAACGCCTGGAAGCGATGCGCGAGGCGGCGGAACGCCTTGTCAACCGCGCCCAGCTCGGCCGCGATGTTTTTGCCCGTGGCGCGCCGGAGCATATTCCGCATATCAACCGCTCGGCCTATGAGGCGAACCTCTACGATCTCCTGAGCGCCTATGCCAATCTGCGGCAGCGGCAGGCGATTACCCAGGTCACGATTGAAAAACGGCAGGTCTGGTCGCTTGTCGAGGCGCGTGAGCTTCTGACCCATCTCCTCGGCGATGTCGGGGAATGGACCGTGCTCGATCAGTATCTGCTGCAATATGTGCCCGATCCCGCCATGCGGGTGACGGCGATTGCCAGCGCCTTTGCCGCTTCGCTGGAGCTGGTGCGCGAGGGCTCGCTGCAAATCCGGCAGGAGGGCGCTTTCCAGCCCATTTATATGCGTAAGGGTGGACGAGACGACCGTGCGGTGAATGCCGAAAGGACTGACAATGATGAATGACGACGAGACCGCCGAGGCCACCATCGCGGCCGAAGGGGCCGAGCCCGAACCCGCGGTATTTTCCGAGCGCCAGCTGAGGGAGGCCGAGCGGATCGCCGAGGCCCTGGTTTTTGCCTCGTCCGAGCCGGTTTCCGTGGCTTTCATCGCCGAGCGCTTGCCGCGCGGCATGGATGTCGTCGCCATTCTGCAGCATCTCAAGGTTCTTTATGCGGAGCGGGGCGTCAATCTCGTGCAGGTGGGCGGGCAATGGGCCTTCCGCACCGCCGGTGATCTCTCCTTCGTGATCCGCGCCGAGGAAAAGGAGCCGAAGAAGCTGTCGCGCGCGGCGCTGGAAGTTCTGGCGATTATCGCATATCATCAACCGGTGACACGCGCCGAAATCGAGGAAATCCGAGGCGTGCAGACCTCTCGCGGCACGCTTGATGTGCTGATGGAGGCGGGCTGGGTCAGGTTCCGTGGCCGCAGGCGCACACCCGGCAGGCCGGTGACGATCGGCACCACGGTGGAGTTTCTCGACCATTTCGGCCTTGAGGAATTGCGCGATCTGCCGGGCCTCGAGGAGCTTAAGGGGGCAGGGCTGCTTTCGGGCCGCATTCCCTCCAATTTCGGCGTTCCTCTGCCAATGATGAGCGACGAATTGCGCGAGGACGAAGACCCGATCACGCAGCTCGATCTCGAGGAACTGGGCCTGCTTGCGCCGGGCGGCGGCGATGGCGACGACTGATATCGCCATCCTGTTGGCGGGGCCACGAAAACTTTATGCGCACTCGCTGTCGAAGCGGCGATTTGTCGTTTGAAAAAGCCTTTCAAACGTCTTACATCGTCTGAAAGCGAAATTCAGGAGTTTCAGTTATGGGTTCTTTTAGTGTGTGGCATTGGCTCATCGTGCTGGTGATCGTTCTCGTCCTCTTCGGACGCGGCAAGATCCCGGAATTGATGGGCGATGTCGCAAAGGGCATCAAGAGCTTCAAGAAGGGCATGGCTGACGAAGACCAGACGCCGCCGCCGGCCGATGCCAACACGAAGACCGTCGACCACAAGGCTGACGAGATCAAGTAAGCGGCCTGTCGCCGCTTGGTGTGGGACTGGCGCTAGAGCGCCGTGCGTTCTTTCGGACGCACAAGGACGCTCTACCACTTGTATGTTGCGCATCGTTCCGGTCGAAAATCGATTCCGATTTTTAGGGCCGATGCGCTAGGGTCTCGGGAGCATATTGATGTTAGATATCGGCTGGAGCGAGCTTCTGGTGATTGCGGTCGTGTTGATCGTGGTCGTCGGGCCGAAGGACTTGCCGCCCATGATCCGCGCTTTCGGCAAGACGATGGCCGGCCTTCGCAAGATGGCGGGGGATTTCCGCACCCAGTTCGACGAGGCCCTTAAAGAGGCCGACATGGACGATGTGCGCCAGACCATCTCCGATGTCCGCAATCTCAACCCCACCAATTCGCTGCGCGATGCGATGAACCCGCTTCGCCAGCTTGGCAATGAGATCAAGTCCGATCTGCAGAAGGCGACCACCCCGCCGGACGGCCTGTCTTCCACCCCAGCGCCCGTCACAAGCGAGCCGGTTGCGCCGCTGGTCAGCGTGCCCGAGCCGGAGATGAAGCTGCCGGATGCGCCGCCTGCTGTCGCCGCGCCGGTCGCCGCAGCCGTCGCTGCGGAGGAGAAGCCGAAGCGCGCGCGGGCGAAATCGATTGCGACCGTGGAGGCCGAAGCGGTTGCCGCCAAGCCCAAACGCGCCGCCCGCAGCAAGGCCGCGGCGGCAGCGCCCGAAACCGCACCGGCCACGAAAACCGCCGCGAAAACCAGTGAGCCCGCCGTTTCGAAGCCCGCTGTTTCCAATCCCACCGTGAAGGCCGTCGCCAAAAAGGCGGCCGTCAGGAAGTCTGCCGCAGACAAGGCGGTCGTGGCCGAGACCAAGCCGGCGAAAACGGCAAAAACCAAGGCCGCAAAGCCCAAAAAGGATGAAGCATGAGCGGGGATATCGAGGACAAGCCGCAGCCGCTTATCGAGCATCTCATGGAGTTGCGCACGCGGCTGATCTGGGCGCTCGGCGCGTTCTTCGTCGCCTTCATCGCCTGTTTCGCCGTTGCCAAGCACCTGTTCAACCTGCTCGTCATTCCTTACAAATGGGCGGTTCTCTGGGCGGGCCTCGATGTCACGAAATCGTCGCTGATCTATACCGCGCCGCAGGAATTCTTCTTCACGCAGATCAAGGTCGCCATGTTCGGCGCGATGGTGATCTCGTTTCCGGTGGTCGCCTCGCAGCTCTATAAATTCGTGGCGCCCGGTCTCTATAAGAACGAGCGGGCGGCCTTCCTGCCGTTCCTCATCGCGTCGCCGATCCTTTTTCTCATCGGTGCGGCGCTTGTGTATTTCTTCTTCACGCCCATGGTCATGTGGTTCTTCCTCGCCATGCAGCAATTGCCCGAGGATGGCGAGGTGGCGATTTCGCTGATGCCGAAGGTGTCGGAATATCTGAGCCTCATCATGACGCTGGTTCTCTCCTTCGGTCTGGTGTTCCAGCTGCCTGTCGTCACCACGCTTCTGGCGCGCGTCGGGCTTTTGACCAGCGACTGGCTGCGGGAAAAGCGCAAGTTCGCGATCGTCCTCGCCTTCGTGGTCGCCGCCGTGCTGACGCCGCCGGATCCCATGTCCCAGATCGGTCTTGCGCTGCCTGCGATCATTCTCTACGAGATTTCCATCTACATGGCTCGACTCGTGGAGAGGAAACGTGCGGCGGAATCCAAAAGCACGGAGCTGGAGGAGACCTGACATTCTTGAAGGTCTCGCCGCTCACGACATTTCCTCGCGCCGGGCTCATGCCCGGCGTTTTGCTGTAAAACGCGACGATGCAACAACGGTCTGGAACGACGATGCACGACATTAAATGGATACGCGAAAACCCCGAAGCTTTCGATGCGGCGCTTGCACGCCGTGGCGCGGAGCCCGCCGCCAGCGGCCTGATCGCGCTGGATGAAAAGCGCCGTTCCGTCATCCAGTCCCTGCAGGACATGCAATCGCGCCGCAACGCCGCCTCCAAGGAAATCGGCGCCGCCATGGCGCAGAAGAACATGGAGCTTGCCGAAAAACTCAAGGCGGAAGTCGCCGATCTCAAGGAAAACATGCCGCGTGCGGAGGAGGAAGACCGTCAGGTTACCGCCGAGCTCAACGATGCGCTGTCGCGCCTGCCCAACATGCCCTTCGATGACGTGCCCGACGGCAATGACGAGCATGACAATGTGGTGGCCCGCGTGGTCGGCCAGAAGCCCGGCTGGAACCATGAGGCCAGGGAACACTTCGATATCGGCGAAGCGCTCGGCTATATGGATTTCGAGCGCGCCGCCAAGCTTTCCGGTGCACGTTTCACCGTGCTGACCAGCCAGCTCGCGCGTCTGGAACGGGCGCTCGGCCAGTTCATGATCGACCTGCATACCGGCGAACACGGTTATACCGAAGTGTCCTCGCCGCTGATGGTGCGCGATGAGGCGATGTTCGGCACCGGCCAATTGCCGAAATTCACCGAGGACCTGTTCAGGACCACGGATGGCCGCTGGCTAATCCCGACGGCGGAAGTGACGCTGACCAACCTCGTCTCCGGCGAAATTCTCGACCAGGAGAAGCTGCCGCTGCGCTTCACCGCGCTGACGCCGTCCTTCCGTTCGGAAGCGGGCTCGGCCGGCCGCGACACGCGCGGCATGCTGCGCCAGCACCAGTTCTGGAAGTGCGAACTCGTCTCCATCACCGATGCGGAAAGCGCCGTTGCCGAACATGAGCGCATGACGGCCTGCGCCGAAGAGGTGCTGAAGCGCCTTGGCCTGCATTTCCGCACCATGACGCTCTGCACCGGCGACATGGGCTTCAGCGCCCGCAAGACCTACGATCTGGAAGTGTGGCTGCCCGGGCAGAACACCTATCGCGAAATTTCGTCCTGCTCGGTCTGCGGCGATTTCCAGGCGCGACGCATGAATGCGCGCTATCGCGGCAAGGACGACAAGGCGACGAAGTTCGTACACACGCTGAACGGCTCCGGCACGGCCGTCGGCCGCTGCCTGATCGCGGTTCTCGAAAATTATCTCAATGAGGACGGTTCCGTCACAATTCCAGACGTGCTGCTGCCCTATATGGGCGGTCTGAAGCGCATCGAGAAGGCGGCCTGATTGTTCGTCTGCTAAGGGCGCGGCCGTCATTCCGGCCTTGAGCCGGAATCCAGCCAGCCCAAGTCCTTGGGCTGAAAAAGACTCTTCCCGCCGCGCAGACGCGCGTCGACTGGATTCCGGCTCAAGGCCGGAATGACGGTCGTGGGGGTGCTTCTGTGAGAGAAATCATTGTGTCCTCATAGTGGGATGCAGCAGCGGAGGAAAACATGCGGATTTTGCTGACGAATGACGACGGTATTCACGCCGAAGGTCTGGCCGTGCTGGAGCGTATCGCCCGCACGCTGTCCGACGATGTCTGGATCGTCGCGCCGGAGACCGACCAGAGCGGTCTTGCGCACTCGCTGACCCTGTCCGAACCGCTGCGTCTGCGAAAAGTTTCCGACAAGCATTTCGCGCTGCGCGGCACGCCGACCGATTGCGTCATCATGGGCATTCGCGAAGTCCTGCCGGAAAAGCCGGATCTCGTGCTCTCCGGTGTCAATGCCGGCGCCAACATGGCCGATGACGTGACCTATTCCGGCACCATTGCCGGCGCCATCGAAGGCACGCTGCAGGGCGTGCGCTCCTTTGCGCTCAGCCAGGCCTTCAGCCATGCCGACGGCCGTGTCGTGCCGTGGGAAGTCGCCGAGACCTATGCGCCGGATCTTTTGCGCAAGCTGATGAATGTCGATCTGCCCGATGGCACGTTCCTCAATCTGAATTTCCCCAATTGCGCGCCCAAGGATGTGCAGGGCGTTTCCGTGACCGGACAGGGCAAGCTCGATTTCGGCCTGACGGTGGAAGAGCGTCAGGATGGCCGCGGTTTTCCCTATTACTGGCTGCGCTTCGGCGAGCGTCTCGGCACCTTCCGCGAAGGCACCGATATCCACGCTTTGAAACATGGCAAGATTTCCGTCACACCGCTTAAGCTTGACCTGACGGACTACACGGTGAAGGATCGGGTTGCGCAAGCACTTGGATTCGGAGTCGCCGATTGAAATCCGCAATGGTCGAAAAGGAAGGTTTTGCCGCTCTCGTTCTCCGCTTAAGGGGCGAGGGGATTTCCGATCTTGACCTTCTGACGGCGGTCGAGCAGACGCCACGCTCCAAATTCGTGCCGCCGCAATTTGCGGCGGACGCCTATTCCAGCCGCACGATCCCGATCGACTGCGGCGCCTTCATGGAAGGCGCCGACATGGCGGTGAAGATCCTTGCCCGTCTGCAACTGAAACCCGGCCAGCGCGTGCTGGAAATCGGCACGGGCAGCGGTTTCATGACCGCGATCATCGCTCGCCGGGTGGAGCGCGTCTTTTCGCTGGAGCGTTACAAGACGCTGGTGCAGCAGGCGCAGAACTGTCTCGACGATCTCTCCATCCGCAACGTCGTCATCCGTCAGGCGGATGGCAGCAACGGTCTGGTGGGCGAGGGTACCTTCGACCGCATCGTCTCCACCGCCGCCTTCACCACCATGCCCCGCTTCTTTGCCGAACAGATCGTTTCGGGCGGCATGATGATCGCGCCGATCATTCTCGAAGACGAGCGTTGCGTGATGACGCGCTTCTCCAAGACCGGCAGCCGCTTCGAGAAGGAAGAGCTGTTCGAGGCGCCTTACCTGCCGCTCAGCACTCATATTGCGCGTCATTTGTGACAAAATGAAAATTTTGGCGACATTCTATTTTTGTATCCTAATGTTCTGAATTGCCGCAACTATCTGATTTTCAATATCATTATTGTATCAACATGACGCATCCGGTTTTCGTCATGGTTATCGAAGTGTCAAAAAAGCGCTGAACGGCTTAACGTTTTAACGGCGTGGTAACACTAACGCGCTTTAATCATAAACATCGACGCATGGTTTTCCCCACTTCGGGAAATGGGCCTTGCAAGAAGTGAAATTTGTGCCGGATCGGTCTCGATGCGGCGGGTTGGCGTCAGTGTAGATCGAGTCATGCGTATGAGACATTCGTCTAAAATCGGAAAATCAGTCGCAAAAATGTTCGCAGCGGCATTGCTGGCAAGCGTCGCAACGGGCTGTAGCTCGGATGCAACGCGGTTCAGCGGCCTCTTTTCCAGTGGACCGGATCAGATGACCACGGCGTCAATTCCTGCCCGTCAGGGCGGCGGTGCTTACGGGCAGGCCCCGGTTCCGCAGGGCGACATGAATGGCGGTTACGCCTCTGCCGCACCGCAGGGCGGTTATGCCAACCAGAACATGGCGGGCAATTCCTACCCGCAATCGGGCGGTTATGGCGGCGTTCAGCCTTCCACGGCCCGCTCGGCTTCGGCCTCTCCGGTGCAGCGTTCCGAACTGTCGGCGCCGACGGCGGTGGCAAGCCGCGATCCGTCGACCCGCAACGAAGCCATGGCCCAGCCTTTCCCGTCCGCTCAGCCCAAGGCCGCACCGTCTCTTGCAGCGCCCGCCCGGCAGGCTGCCGCTCCCGTCACCGACAATCTGACGACCGCAACCGTTCGTTCCGACAAGAACGGCTGGCACACCGATGGCGCTTCCTCCGTGACCCTGCGTCCCGGAGAAAGCATCGCGACCCTCTCCAACCGCTACGGCGTTCCGGAAAAGGAACTGCTGCGCGTCAACGGCCTGAAGACCGCATCCTCGGCGCAGGCCGGCCAGTCGATCCTCATTCCGAAGTTCGGTCAGGTCCGCAATGCCGCCAAGGACGCGGCCGGCGATATCGCTCTCAACCGCAATGGCGACCAGCCGACACCGCTGCGTAGTCCTGAAGGGAACGTGGCCGTGCTGCCGTCGCAGGCCGCCGCCCGCGACAAGGTTTCCTCCGAGACCGGCAAGCTGACGCCTCCCGGCGGCAAGCCGCTGCCGCCGACCGGTGGCTACAAGGTTCAGCCGGGCGACAGCCTGGCGAAGATCGCCCGCGAAAACGGCGTGTCCGTCGCTGCCCTCAAGGCGGCAAACGGTCTCAGCAACGAAAGCATCCGCGTCGGCCAGACGCTCACCATGCCCGGCGCTTCGACGGATGCCATCAAGACGGCTTCCGTTCCCGCCAAGGAAGCGGCCAAGCCGGTCGAAACCGCATCGGCCAAGCCTGAGCCGTACAAGGCGCCGGCTGCTGCCGCGGCTCCGACTGCGCCTGCCACACCGGCCACCGCCAGTGTCAGCGACATCGAGAAAAAGGCCGACATGGCTTCCGTCGCACCGGAATCCACGGGCATCGGCAAATATCGCTGGCCGGTTCGCGGCGCGGTCATCAACAATTTCGGCGACAATGTCGAAGGCAGCCGCAACGATGGCATCAACATCTCCGTTCCGGAAGGCACGCCGATCAAGGCCGCCGAAAACGGCGTGGTCATCTATGCGGGTAACGGCCTGAAGCAGCTCGGCAACACGGTTCTCGTCCGCCATGACGACGGCAAGGTCACCGTTTACGGCAACGCCGCCAATCTCGATGTGCAGCGCGGCCAGAAGGTTCAGCGCGGCCAGACCATCGCCACATCGGGCATGACCGGCAGCGCCAAGCGTCCGCAGGTTCACTTCGAAGTTCGCAAGGATGCGACGCCGGTGAACCCCTCCAGTTTCCTTGAATAGGTATTGCGTCTCAAGGAATGATGAAGCCGGGTGAAGAGCCCGGCTTTTTCATTTTTGGGTGGGGGATCACGGAAGCTTGCGTCGTCGTTGCGGCAGGCGTTGTGGGTTTCGGCTTCATGGCACATCTCCTCCGTCATGCCGGACCTGATCCGGCATCCAGCGCGTCGGCGCGGCGAGAGGGTCCTTTCAGCCCAAGGACTTGGGCTGGCTGGATACCGGCTCAGGGCCGGTATGACGGAAGTGGGGAGGCGGCCTGGGCGCCGACGCTGCTCCGTTCTGACGCCTGTTTACGCCCTCACTAACCCAACCGTCTTCTCGATGAAATCGGCAATGGCGCCGGTATCGTCGAGATCGAAAACCGGCAGCGCCGTGCCCGTCACCGCGTGATCGGCGGCAATGGCGACGATATGCGGATCGAGCGGCGCAAGCGGTTCGGTCTTGGCGGCCTCCAGCCGGCGTGCTTCGATCTTCGGCACCGGCTCGTATTTGTAGCCTTCGATCAGCACCAGATCGCAGGGGGCGAGGCGGGCGAGAATATCCTCGAAGGAGGGTTCCGGTTCGCCGCGCAATTCATGCATGATGGCGAAACGGGTGCCGGAAACGATGGTGACCTCATGTGCGCCGGCCTGCCGGTGACGCCAGCTGTCCGCGCCGACCTTGTCGATATCGAAATCATGATGGGCGTGCTTGATGGTGGAGACACGGTAGCCGCGCGCCGTCAGCTCGGTGACGATACGGACCGCAAGGCCGGTCTTGCCCGAGTTTTTCCAGCCGGCGATGCCGAAGACTTTTTGTGCCGTCATGATTGCAGGTTCTCCAGATAGCTGCGCGCCAGCGCCAGTTCATCCGGCGTGTTGATGTTGAAGAACGGATCGAGGCTGCCCTTTGCCGTTTCCAGCGGCGGGAAGGCCACGCCGATGGTGACATGCCGGGCGAGATAGGCACGGATGCGCCGGTTCGCATCGTTCTTCAGCCACGCCTCGAGATCGTCGGCCAGCGCCAGCGGCCACAGCGCAAAGACCGGGTGAAGCTGGCCGCTGGAGGCGGCGATGACGATCGCATTGTCCGACAGGTGTTCGTAAAGCCGCGCCACGAGATCGTCCGGGAAAAACGGGCTGTCGGCGGGCGCCGTCAGGAAGTGGCTCGCCGCATCCCTGCGGTGCTGGAAATGGCGCATGCCGGCCAGAATACCCGCGAGCGGCCCGGCATGGCCGTTCATCGTATCGGGCAGCAGCGGCAGGCCGAAACTCTCCGCCCAGCCATTGGCCGCGTTGATGGTGACATCTGAGACCTGCGGCGTGATGCGGTTGATGACATGGGAGATGAGGGGCGCATCGCCCAATTGCACCATCGCCTTGTTGCTGCCCATGCGCCGCGAAAGCCCGCCGGCGAGCACGAGACCGGGTATTTCGAAAGGGGCCGTCATTCCCGCTTTTCCTGCAGCCTTACGACATAGGTGGTGAGGAGGGCGACAAGGCCGGTCGCCAGCATCACCAGAAGAAGCGGCCAGGTTCCGTCCTCCCTGGACAGGACCGAGGAGGCGAGCACCGAGAGCGCTGCGCCGCCGCCGATGGTCATCGCGCCGCCAAGGCCGGAGGCGGAACCGGCCAGATGCGGCTGGACGCTGACCATGCCTGCATTGGCGCTCGGCAGTGTCACGCCGTTGCCGACGCCGATCAAGGCGAGCGGCACGAAAAACGCATAGGCGCTTTCCGCCCCGGCGGAGATCAGCATCATGGTCGTGGCGATGCCCGCAATGGCGATGACATTGCCCGACAGCATCATGCGGGTAATGCCGATTTCGCTGGCATAACGGCCGGAGATGAAGTTGCCGAGCATGTAACCGCTGGCCATGAAGAAGAATTGCAGGCCGAGCATGGCCGGCGCAAGCCCGTAAAGCACGCTGCCGACGAAAGGCGCACCGCCGAGGAAGGAGAAGAACATGCCCGATGAGAAGGTCGAGGTCAGCGCATAACCCCAGAAGAGCGGCGAGCGCAGAAGTTCCGGCCAGGCGTGAAACTGCTGCGAAAAGCTCGCCGATTTATTGTGGTTGGTTTCACCGAGATCGAACCAGGCGAGCACCAGAATGCCGACGCCGAGCAGGGAGAGGAGGGCGAAGCTCGACTGCCAGCCGGAAATGTCGTTAAGCAGCCCGCCAACCGTCGGCCCCACCATCGGCACCACGGACATGCCCATGGTCACGTAGCCGATCATCGAGGCCGCCTGTTCCATGGGCACCATGTCGCGCACGATGGCGCGCGCCAGCACGAAGCCGGAAACGACGGCCGCCTGCGCAACGCGCCCGATCATGAAGACGGTGATGTTGGGCGCGAGCATGCAGACGAGCGTTGCGACGATCATGATGGCGATGCTGGCCAGCATGACCGGGCGGCGTCCGAAGAGATCGGAGAGCGGGCCGATGATGAGCTGCAGGCAGGCGGTGGCGGCAAGATAACCCGAAACGGCAAATTGCATCACCGCGTAGTCGGTCTCGAAATAAACCGCCATGGCCGCAAGCGAGGGCAGGAACACATTCATGCACAGCGCCGCAACGCCGGCGATGACCACCAGCGTGATGATGTGGGGCGGGGTGGTCCTGTCCAGAAAACGGCCGCTGTTCATGTCATTCTCCCGCCTCTTCCGTAACGGCAGTTTTCGTTACGGAAGCCGGCCGTACCGTGGTCGCGGCGGTGGGTGTGGCGGCTGCGCGCTTGGCCATCTGCGAGCGCTTGCGCAGGCTTTCGCGGTAGAAGGTATAAAGGCCCGAGCCGATGACGATCATGGCGCCGACGATGGTGTAATTGTCGATCTTTTCATTGAAGAAGAACACGCCGATCATGAAACCCCAGAGCAGGCCGGTATAACGGAACGGCGCGACGAAGGAGATTTCGCCCGATCTCATCGACAGTATGATCGCCTGATAGCCGACCAGCACGAGAATGGCCGAAGCGGCCATATGCGATACGATCATGAAGTTCATCGGTTGCCAGCCGCCGAAGGGCACGATCAGCAGGCCGCCCACCGCCATGTTGACGAAGGCAGTGATGACGGTGATGGCGAGCGAGGGCACATCGGCATACATTTTCCGGGTCAGCAGATCGCGCGCGGCGGTGACGGCGAGCGATGCGACGACCAGAAGAGCACCCGGCGTGAAGCCTTCGGGGCCGGGCCTGATGATGACGAGCACGCCGATAAAACCGACGATGATCGCCACCCAGCGCCGCCAGCCCACGGGTTCGCGCAGAAACAGCGCCGCACCCAGCGTCACCACCAGGGGCAGGGACTGCAATATGGCCGAGGCATTGGAAAATTCGATAAGGCCGAGCGCCGTCAGATAGAGCACGGCCGCCGTCACCTCGCAGAGACAGCGCAGGATGATAATGGGGCGCATGAGGGTTTTCAGCGGCCGGAGCGCGCCGAAATGGCGGGCGGCGATGTAGATCAGCACCACCGTCATGATGCCGCGGACGAACATGATCTGGCCGGTGTTGATATAGGGGGTGACGGATTTCGTCAGGGCGTCGTTGGCCGTGAAGCTTGCCATGGCGAGCGCCATCAACAGGGCGCCGCGCGTATTGTCCGTCAATGCCATTCCAAAATATCCCAGACCATGCGCGGTTTTCCCGGCCGCCCTTTCGGGGCGATTTGGGCCGCCTTTCCGGCGTGACCGCGCATTCCTCCATGTAAAGAGACGTGGCACGGCACAGCCGGCATTTCAACCGTTTATATGGGTGGGTGGACGAGAAACAGTGTCAGCCGCCGGTCACGCTCATATGGCGGGAGACGGCAGGCCGGTTGTGGGTGCGGTCGATGATGAAATCATGCCCCTTCGGCTTGCGCAGAAGGGCTTCATCGATGGCGCTGGAAAGATAGGCGTCGCTGTCTGAGGCGCGCAGCGCGGTGCGCAGATCGGCGGCGTCATCCTGGCCCAGGCACATATAAAGCGTGCCGGTGCAGGTGAGGCGGACGCGGTTGCAGCTTTCGCAGAAATTATGGGTCATCGGCGTGATGAAGCCGAGCCGGCCGCCGGTTTCCTTCACCGTCACGTAACGGGCGGGGCCGCCGGTCTGGTAGTCGCTGTCGATGAGCGTGAAGCTCTTTTCCAGATCGGCGCGCAACTGCGAAAGCGGCAGGTAGCGGTCGGTCCGGTCTTCCTCGATCTCGCCCATCGGCATGGTTTCGATCACCGTCAGGTCCATGCCGCGACCATGGGCGAAACGCATGAGATCGGGAATCTCGGCGTCGTTGAAGTCCTTCAGCGCCACCGCGTTGAGCTTGACCTTGATACCCGCGGCCTGGGCGGCGTCTAGCCCCTCCATGACACGGTCGAGATCGCCCCAGCGGGTGATGTGGCGGAATTTATCGCGGTCGAGCGTATCGAGCGACACGTTGATGCGGCGCACGCCGCAATCGGCGAGTTCCGCGGCGAATTTCGCAAGCTGCGAGCCGTTGGTGGTCAGCGTCAGCTCGGTGAGGGCGCCTGTGCGCACATGTCGGCCGAGGTTCCTCACCAGCGACATGATGTTCTTGCGCACCAGCGGCTCGCCGCCGGTCAGCCTCAGCTTGCGCACGCCGCGCGTTATGAAGACGGAACAGAGCCGGTCGAGTTCTTCGAGCGTCAGAAGGTCCTTCTTCGGCAGGAAGGTCATGTGTTCGGACATGCAATAGGTACAGCGGAAATCGCAGCGGTCGGTGACGGAAACGCGCAGATAGGTGATGGCGCGGCCGAAAGGGTCCACCATCGGTGTGCTGTTTTCCGTCAGGGTTTTCGCTTTTTCAAGCGAGCCGGAGAAACCGTTCACGTCTCCATCCTCAATGCGCCTTGCGCCGGGCACACACGCCGAATGTGTGCTCTATCAGGTGATGTAGTGGCTTGCCTATCGTGAGGCAAGTCCGTAATTCTGACGCATATGACGAGCTTGCGGAAGTGAAAAATGAGCGATGCCTGGCCGACCGAGCTGCTTGTGTCGAAAGACCGGCGCGAATTGACCGTTTCCTTCGACGATGGAAGCGTTTACCGGCTTCAAGCCGAGATGCTGCGCGTGCTTTCGCCCTCTGCCGAGGTGCAGGGCCATGGGCCGGGACAAAAGGTCACGGTGCCCGGCAAACGCGATGTTGCCATCCGTTCCATGGTCGCCACCGGCAATTATGCGGTTCGCATCGTTTTCGACGATGGCCACGATAGCGGCATCTACACCTGGAAATATCTGAAGGAACTGGGTGAGACCGGCGATGCGCTGTTTGCGGATTATGAGCGGCAGCTCACCGAAAAGGGCTTGAGCAGGGAACCGCGATACCGGTAGGCGGACGCAAGGCCTGCGGACGCTTCTCCCCTCATTCCTGTGCTTGTCACAGGAATCCAGCCAGCCCAAGTCCTTGGGCTGAAAAAGACTCCTCCCGCCGCGCAGACGCGCGTCGACTGGATTCCTGTGACAAGCACAGGAATGAGGGGGAGGAGGACAGCGGCATCTGAAGCCCTCATGCCTGATGGACAAATAACCCGTTGAATCTGCGCATCGTCCTTCAGTAAAATCGTTTTCGCTTTTCACGCCGATGCGCTAGGAAGTGAGGGAGGGAACACCCTCGTCTTATCGAATTTCAGCGGGGTGGCGTGTGGCTGTAGAAGCGAACGGAAATGATCTGGCCCAGGTGGTCGTGTTGCTGGCGGCAGGCGTTGTCGCTGCGCCGATCTTCAAGCGCATCGGCCTCGGTTCGGTGCTCGGCTATCTGGCCGCCGGCCTGGTGATCGGGCCTTACGGTCTCGGTTTTTTCTCCGATTCGCAGGCCATTCTGCATATAGCGGAACTCGGCGTGGTGATGTTCCTGTTCATCATCGGCCTTGAAATGCAGCCGTCGCGGCTGTGGTCGATGCGGCAGGATATTTTCGGGCTGGGGGCGCTGCAGGTGCTGGTCTGCATGGCGGGCCTGACATTGATCGGGGTCGGTCTCGGTTTTCCCGTCATCATGTCCTTCGTCGCCGGCACCGGTTTCGTGCTGACATCGACGGCGATCGTCATGCAGATGCTGCAGGAGCGCAACAGCATGTCGAGCCTGAAAGGCCAGCGCATCATCGCCATCCTGCTGTTCGAGGATCTGGCCATCGTGCCGCTGCTGGCGCTTGTCGCCTTCCTCGGTTCGGGCGGCGAACATGTCACGGCGTCGGAGCGCTGGGCTTCCGTCGGCATCGCGCTTGCCGCCGTCGGTGCGCTCATT
Organism: Agrobacterium leguminum; assembly: GCF_005144435.2. Classification (NCBI taxonomy): domain Bacteria; kingdom Pseudomonadati; phylum Pseudomonadota; class Alphaproteobacteria; order Hyphomicrobiales; family Rhizobiaceae; genus Agrobacterium; species Agrobacterium leguminum. Next base: position 1,383,046 of record NZ_CP120211.1, on the reverse strand, counting down.
CTTGCCGGGCGTTATCTTCTCAACCCGTTCTTTCGCCTGCTCGCGGCTTCCGGCGCGCGGGAGGTGATGACGGCCGCGGCGTTGCTGGTGGTGCTGGGTTCGGCGCTTCTGATGCAGGTCAGCGGTCTTTCCATGGCCATGGGCGCCTTTCTAGCCGGCGTGCTGCTGTCGGAATCCTCCTTCCGCCATCAGCTGGAAGCGGATATCGAGCCGTTTCGCGGCATCCTGCTCGGCCTGTTTTTCCTCGGCGTCGGCATGGCGATCGATCTTGCCGTCATCGCCTCCAACTGGCAGCTCGTGGTCATCAGCGTCGCGGGCTACATGCTGCTCAAGGCCTTCCTGATTTATGGCGTGGCGCGGGCGCTCGGCACCACCCGGCGCGAAAGCCTGGAACGGGCGGTGCTGATGGCGCAGGGCGGCGAATTCGCCTTCGTGCTTTATTCTGCCGCCGTCAGCGCCGGCATTCTCGACCGGGAGGCGAACGCCATACTGACGGCGACCATCATCATCTCCATGGTGCTGACGCCGCTGATGGTCATCCTGCATGACCGGCTGGTGCCGGCGGCGGTTCCAAATACCGACGATCTCGACGTGCCTGAAAATGTCGAGGGCAGCATTCTCCTGATCGGCTTCGGACGTTTCGGCCAGATCGTCAGCCAGCCGCTTCTGGCGCGGGGCTACACTCTGTCGCTGATCGACAAGGATGCCGACTTTGTGCGTGAAGCGGCGGAATTCGGTTTCAAGGTCTATTATGGCGACGGCTCGCGGGCGGAAATCCTGCATGCCGCCGGTGCGGGCACGTCGCGCGCGGTTCTCATCTGCGTCGACGACAAGGAGGCGGCCGTCAGGATCGCGGAGATCGTCAAGCACGAATTCCCGCTGGTTCCGGTTCTCGCCCGTGCTTACGACCGCGGCCATGCCATCGATCTGCTGAAGGCGGGCGTCGATTACCAGATCCGCGAAACGCTGGAATCGGCGCTGAATTTCAGCGAGGAAGTGCTCGGCGCCATGGGCGAGGAGCGGGAAGACGCCGCGCGTCTGGTGGAAGAATTCCGCGACCGCGACGAGGAACGTTTCGCCATGGAAGTCGTCGGTGGCATTTATGCCGGCCGTTCGCTGATCCGCGGCAACGCCCAGCCGGCCGATCTCGTTGCCGCCCGCACCGCGCGCGAGCGGGCCGAGCGGGAAAAGGCGGAAGCGGCAGAGGAATAGGACGCCCCGGTCTTTCGGCGGCGACAGAGGGAATTGGCAGGGATAGGAACGGACATGACGATCATTCGCACGGTTGAGGAATTGAAGGCCATCTATGACAGCACGAGTGAGGCATCGATCGCCAAGGTGACAGCGACGCTGACGGCCGAATACCGGCTGATGATCGAGACTTCGCCCTTCCTGGCGCTGGCGACGGTCGGACCGGAAGGCATGGACTGTTCGCCGCGCGGCGACAAGGGCGGCGTGGTCCGGGTGGCCGATGAGAGGACCGTGCTTTTGCCGGACTGGCGCGGCAATAACCGCGTCGATTCGCTTCTGAACATCGTGCGCGATCCGCGCGTGGCGCTGATGTTCCTGATACCCGGCTCGAATACGACGATGCGCATCAACGGCCGCGCCGTGGTCTCCGTCGATCCCGATCTGCTGGAGAGCTTCGAGATGGATGGCAAACATCCGCGCACCGTCATCGTGGTGACAATCGATGAAGTCTATTTCCAGTGCGCCCGGGCGCTGATGCGCTCGGAATTGTGGAACGCCGATAATTTCGTCGACCCGGCCTCGCTTCCGACACCCGGTCTTCTGCTCAAGGCGGCCAAGGCGGAATTCGATCAGGAGACCTATGACCGGGAATGGGCGGCGCGGGCGGCGAAGACCATGTGGTGAGGCTTCCCCCTCCCGCCCTCATTCCTGTGCTTGTCACAGGAATCCAGTCGACGCGCGTCCGCGCGGCGGGAGAATCCTTTCAGCCCAAGGACTTGGGCTGGCTGGATTCCTGTGACAAGCACAGGAATGAGGGTGGGGAGAGCGCCGTGTTTTTAATGCGCCCAAATTGGCGCAATTTGCTTCACGTCCGATAGATCAGCCAGTTCTTGCCGGTATAGTTCTTCTGCATGCCGTCCTCGTAATAGACGGAGCGGTTCCGGCCGGTTTCCTTGGCGTGGTAGAGCGCCGTATCCGCATGGCCGTAAAGCTCGCTCGGGTTGGTGGCCTGCGCGGCTGAAGCGAAACCGAGGGAGATCGTCACCGTGCCGTAGTCGGCGCCCGATCTCGAATTGCGGAAGGGCGTGCTTTCCAGCGACAGGCGGATGCGCTCGCACATCACCATCACCTCTTCCGGCGTATTGCCGTCCAGAATGATGGCGAATTCCTCGCCGCCGCTTCTGGCGACGAAACCATCCTTGCGGACATTGGCGCGGATGACCGAGGCGACGGTGGCGAGAATCTTGTCGCCGACCGGATGGCCGAAAGTGTCGTTGATCCGCTTGAAATGATCGATATCGAGCAGGACGAGCGTGGTATATTGCAGGCCGATGGAGCTGTCATAGACGGATGCCAGCCGGTCGTCGAAGGCGCGCCGGTTGGACAGGCGCGTCAGCGAATCCGTATTGGCGATGCGCTTGTACTCATCCAGCTCCAGACGCACCTGATGCATTTCCTCGGCATGGCGGTTGACATCGTTGAAGGCCTTTTCGCCGTCGATGATCTTCGAGCCGGTGGCCTCGGCCAGCAGCGAAATCGCATTCCTCAGAATATTGCTGCTGGCGGCATTCTTGTCATCGATGCGCTGGCGCGTTTCGCCGAGAATCCTGTTGTAGTTTTCGATGGAGGATTGTTCGCGCCTCAGTGTGCCCAGAAGGCCCTCCAGTTCGCGCCTGAGCTTCTCATGCGCATCGTCGATGGACCGGGCGGGATTGCCTTCCCCGTAACGCGAGGACAGCTCGTCCAGATCCTCCTGCGTGACCCGGTTTCCAAGCGCGGCCAGATCCTTCGTCAGGGCAGGGTTCGAACCGATATAGGCTTCGTAAAAGAGGCTGTAGTTACGCGGGATCGGCGAAACACCCATGCTCCGCATGGCATAGGCAATCTGCCCGGCAATGTCGGGCCCCGTGGTTTTGGGCGTGGATGCCGTGTTCATCAAGAAACTCCAGTGAGTCTGCTTATCGACTATGATTATTATTATGAAGCTCGTTTTGGAAAGCTTAATTTATGGGAAACTAATTTTTGTGCCCGGAAACTTCATTTTCGTCACTTTTTATTTTATTTAATTGATAAATATAAGTAATTTTCATTTTGAAGAATTCCGGAACTTTTTCCCTCTACTATTCGCCTTGGTGACAGCATCGCATTTATTCTGTCAATCCCAATAACGGGATTCGTGTGATTTATTTTGGCACAACAATATGGAGAAATAATCCCGCGGCGGAAAGGCATGGTGGTTTTTGAATTCGTGGAAATCCCGCCTATAGGCGGTTTTTTTTATCATTCGTGTCGGGATACAGGAATGTTACAGTCTTATCTTCGGTTTCCGTGCCATGCGGCACGTGGCGGTGCCGTTTTGTGACGGCGCGGCAACCATTCGGTAAGGTTCAGGAAGAGGCGAGTTATGCTGCCGGCCGCAGGTCCGGCCGTATCGCCTGCGTGTCAGGATCTCAGCCTGATGACCGGGCATTCCGCCCCAGCCGCCGCCGCCGGCGCATTTGGCGGGCGCACGATCAGCCCGTCGGAATGGGCCAATATCTTCATCATCGATGAATCCTGCTTCGCATGGGCTTCCGCCACCAGCAGGCCGTTTTCGTCCGTGCTGAAACGGGCGCGCAGATAATCCTGCCGGTGATCATTCGCTTTCAACGGCGTGGCGGTGCGGGCGGTCGTCGTGCGTTGCAGCGGCGCGCGGCGGGCGATGCTGCGGAGCAGCGGTTCGAGGAACAGCAGGCCGCAGACGAGGCTGGCAACCGGGTTTCCGGGCAGGCCCAGAACCTGCATGGCGCCGATGGACCCGACCATCAGCGGTTTTCCCGGACGCATGGCGATGCGCCAGAAATCGAGCTGCATGCCTTCCGCCTTCAAGGCGGCCTGCACGAGGTCGTGGTCGCCGACGGAGGCGCCGCCGAGCGTCACCAGCACATCGACCTTCGCCGCGACCGCCTTGCCGATGGCGGCGCGGATCAGCCTGTCATCATCGGCGATGATGCCGAGATCGAGAACCTCGGCACCGGCCTGCCGGGCGAGGGCTGCGACGCCGAAGGTATTGGAGGCGATGATCTGGGCGGGCTGTGGCGCGCTTCCCGGCGGCAGCAACTCATCGCCGGTGGCGAGGATGGCGATGCGCGGCCTGCGATAGACGGTGAGCGCGGCATGGTTCATCGCCGCCGCGAGCGTCAGGTCGGTGAAACCGAGTTCCCGCCCGGCCGTGAGGGCCGCTTCGCCTTCGGTAAAATCCTGTCCGCGCGGGCGGATATGTCGCCCCGCGGTGACGTCGAAGGCGGTGCGGATTTTCCCGCCCTCCAGCACTTCGGCATCTTCCTGAATGAGAATGGTATCCGCACCCTGCGGCACGGGCGCGCCGGTGAAGATGCGCACGGCCTGGCCTTCACCCACCGTGCCGGTAAAGGCATGGCCGGCGGCGGCCTGACCGATGACGGTGAGGACCGAGCCGATCTCCGCCGCATCGGCGCTGCGCAGCGCATAACCGTCCATGGCCGAGGCATCGAAGGGGGGCTGGGTGAGGCGTGCAATGAGATCGGCCGAGAGAACCCGGCCATCGCATTCGGCGAGCGGCAGGGTTTCGCTTTCGGTCACCGGAACCGCTGCTTCCAGAAGGCGTCTCATGGCCTCATCCACGGGCAGCAGCGGTTTCATTCAAGTCTCCTGTCGCCGGAAATCGCCGGATTTGCCGCCGCTCTTTTCCAGAAGGCGGATATTGACGATTTCCATCGCCTTGTCGGCGGCCTTGGCCATGTCGTAGATCGTCAGGCAGGCGATGGATACGGCGGTCAGCGCTTCCATTTCCACGCCGGTCTTGCCGGACAGTTTCACCAGCGCTTCGACCCGCAGGCCGGGCAGGGCGGCGTCTTCGGCAATGTCCACCGCCACCTTGGTCAGCATCAGCGGATGGCAGAGCGGGATAAGATTTGCCGTCTGTTTGGCGGCCATGATGCCGGCGAGGCGTGCGGTGCCGATGACATCGCCCTTCCTGGCGTTGCCCTCGCGGATGAGCGCCAGCGTTTCCGGCTTCATTTTCACGAAGCCTTCGGCGACGGCGACACGGACGGTCTCGGCCTTGTCGCCGACATCGACCATATGCGCTTCGCCGCCAGCATCGATATGGGTGAGCTTTCCCGCCTCGCTCATCGGTGCATTATTCCGCGGCCAGAATGCCGGATTGGCCGGTCAGAAGGGCTTTGGTGGCCGCCGTCACATCGTCCTTGCGCATCAGGCTTTCGCCAACGAGGAAGGTGCCGATGCCGCTTTTTTCGAGACGCTGGCAATCCTCGAAGGTGAAGATGCCGCTTTCGCCGACCAGCAGCTTTTCCGTCGGCACGAGGCCTGCGAGCTTCTCGCTGGTTTCGAGGCTGACCTCGAAGGTGCGCAGGTTGCGGTTGTTGATGCCGAGAAGCGGCGAGGCGAGCTTCAGCGCCCGTTCCGTTTCTTCCTCATCGTGCACTTCCACCAGCACATCCATGCCGAGCGCGAAAGCCTCGTCTTCAAGGCGTTTCGCCTCGTCGTCGGAAAGCGAGGCCATGATGAGGAGAATGCAGTCCGCGCCCCAGGCGCGGGCCTCATGCACCTGATAGGTCTCGAACATGAAATCCTTGCGCAGCGCCGGCAGGGCGCAGGCATTGCGGGCGGCGGTCAGGAATTCCGGGGCGCCCTGAAAGCTTGGGCTATCCGTCAGCACCGAAAGACAGGCGGCGCCACCGGCTTCATAGGCGGCGGCCAGCGCCGGCGGATCGAAATCCGGACGGATGAGGCCCTTGGAGGGGCTGGCCTTCTTGATTTCGGCGATCAGGCCGAACTTGCCTTCGGCCTGCTTTGCCCGGAGCGCCCTGTAGAAACCGCGCGGCGCGCTTTGGCCTGCGGCCATGGCCTTCAGGTCGGCCAGCGAAACCTTCGCCTTGGCGGCGGCGATTTCCTCGCGCTTGTAAATCTCGATCTTTTTCAGAATGTCGCTCATGATCTCGCTCTCATTCCTGATCCTCGTTGGACACGGCAACCAGACGGTCGAGCGCGGCTGCGGCCTTGCCGCTATCCAGCGCCTCGCTGACGATCGCCATCGCCTGAGACAGTGTTTCCGCCCTGCCGGCGATAACCAGTGCTGCGGCCGCGTTGCACAGCGACACGTCGCGATAGGCGTTGCGCTTGCCGGACAGGACCTCGCGCAGCGCCGCCGCATTGGCAATGCCGTCGCCGCCCTTCAAATCTTCCATGGAAGCGGGCTCGACACCGAAATCCTTCGGCGTCAGGTCGAAGGTGCGGATCTTGCCATTTTCCAGTGCCGCGACATGGGTAACGCCCGTGGTTGTCACCTCGTCCATGCCGTCGCCATGCACGACCCAGATGCTTTCCGAACCCAGATCGCGCAGCACTTCGGCAAGCGGCACCAGCCAGCGCGGCGAAAAGACGCCGAGCAATTGCCGTTTGGCGCCGGCCGGGTTGGAGAGGGGGCCGAGCAGGTTGAAGATCGTGCGCGTGCCGAGTTCGACGCGGCTTGGGCCGACATGGCGCATGGCCGAATGGTGAAGCTGCGCGAACATGAAGCCGAGACCCGCCTCGCTGATGCAGCGGGCGATGAGTTCAGGACCGATATCGAGCTTTACGCCGAGCGCGGAGAGCGCATCCGCCGTGCCGGATTTGGAGCTCAGCGCCCGGTTCCCGTGCTTGGCGACCGGCAGGCCGGTGCCGGCGACGATGATCGAAGCGAGCGTCGAGATATTATAGGTGCCGATGCCGTCACCGCCGGTGCCGACGATATCGATGGCATTGGCGGGGGCCGAAACCGGCAGCATGCGGGAACGCATGGAGGAGACGGCGCCGACGATTTCGTCCACCGTCTCGCCGCGCACGCGCAGCGCCATCAGGAAACCGCCGATCTGCGACGGCGTGGCTTCGCCCGACATCAGAATGTCGAAAGCCGCCCGCGATTCCTCGCGGTTCAGGCTTTCTCCATTGGCGACCTTGGCGATCAGCGGCTTCAGTTCGGCCATCTTGTCGCCCCCGGGTTAGAAGCCGACCATCGCCTGATCGGCGAGGGCCTGATTGATGGTGACACCATAGTCATTCTGCAGGCGGTTGACCATCTGGTCCAGCATGTCGTCGCCGGCCGCGCGGGCAATGGCGGCGAACTGCTGGTCGTCATTGGCGAGCGCGTCGGCAGGCGCATTGGTGTCGACCGAGGTGACCTTGAAGAGGATACGGCTGGAACCGTCGGCATCGGCCGCCGTGCCCACCTTGCCCTCCGCGCCGGAGAAGACCGCCGCAATGGTCTGCTGGCCGAAAATAGCGTCTTCGCTGTTGCGGCGCAGGCCGGATTTCTGTTCGACGGCAAGGCTCAGCTCACCGGCCACGGCTTCCAGCGTGTCGCCCTTTTCGACGCGCGCCTTCAGTTCCTCGGCCTTGGCGGCAAGCGCGTTGCGCTGCTGCTCCGCCGTCCAGTCGGCCACGACATCGTCGCGAACTTCAGCAAGTGTGCGGTCGCGGGCCGCGATGATCTGGTCGACATCGAACCAGATGTAGCCTTCACGGCCGAGATTGATCGGCAGCGCTTCCGTGCCGGGTTCGGTCTTGAAGACCTCCTGCGCGAGCTGCGGGGAGGGCAGGCCCTGAACCGAATCGCCCTTTTCATCGAGGCCGGAAGCGTCGATGGCGGCGATGGTGACGGGTTTCAGGTTCAGCTGCGTTGCCGCATCGGCGAGCGAAGAACCGCCGGCGCGCAGATCCTCGTAACGGTCGTGAACATTGGTGATTTCTTCCGCCGCGGCGGCGGTGGCGAGGTCCTTGCGGATATCTTCCTTCGCCTCTTCCAGCGTGCGGGTCGTTTCCGGCTTGATGCCGGTGACGCGCAGGAGAACCGGGCCGAAGGAACCCTGGACCACCGGCGATACGCCGCCATCCTTCTGTATGGCGAAAGCGGCGTCGGCAATCGACTGGTCGGGGATGGTATCCTTGGTGAATTCGCCGAGGGTGACGTCGGAGGCGGTCTTGCCCTGATCCTTCACCACCTGGTCATAGGTGGTGTTGCCGAGGCGGATCTGCTCGGCGGCGGCCTCCGCCATTTCCTTTTCAGGGAAGGTCAACTGCTCCACCGTGCGACGGCCGGCGGTGCGGAAGCTATCCTTGTGGCTGTTATAATAATCGGCGATCTGGGCGTCGGTGACGGCGGCCTGATCGGCGATATCGGACGGCTCAAGCTTCACATAGGTGAACTTGCGGAACTCGGGCGCGCGATATTTCGTCTTGTTGGTTTCGAACCAGGGGGCAAGCACGTCGTCGCCCGGCGCCTTGACCGGCGGAATGACGGCGTTCGAAAGAATGACGTAATCGACGGCGCGCTGCTCGTTGCGATATTGCTTCAGCGCATCCACCAGCACCTGCGGCGCGGCAAAACCGTCGGAAACGGCTTCGACGATCTGGCTGCGGACGGCGACCTTGCTGCGTTCCTTGATATAGTCATCCTCGCGGAAGCCGGAATTGCGCAGGCGTTCGCTGAAGAGATTGCGGTCGAACTGGCCGTTGACCGCCTTGAAGGCAGGGTCTTCGGCAATGAGATTGGCGAGGCGGTTTTCCGAAAGGCCGAGATTCATCCTTGAGGCCAGCTCATCAAGCGCTGCACCGGCCGCAAGCTGACTGAAGACCTGACGGTCGATGCCGAAGGCCTTGGCCTGCTCGGTCGTCAGCCTTGTGCCGAACTGGCGGCTGAGATCGGAAATCTGGCGCTGATAGGCGAGGCGGAATTCCTCCGGGCTGACCGTCTGGTCGCCCACCGTCATGACGGCGTGGGAATTGGCGGTGACAAGCGATGCGGAAACGCCCCAGATGCCAAAAGAGACAACAAGCAGGAGAAGCAGCAGCTTGGCTGCCATGGTTCGAGAAGCATTTCTCAGGGAATCGAGCATCGTTATGCAAACCTCACAGGAACGTCATCGCGGTCGCCGGCTGTCCGGCCCGCAACGTATCGGCGTTCCTTAAATCAATCCAAACGGAAATTGAAGGGAATTTGCCTTGGAAAAACGGGGTTTTGAAAACGCTTGTGTGATTGGAGGCGGGATTTTCCGCCATCGTCTTCGCCCCATCGCCCCCCGCGAGGCGCAAAATAAAACCGCCCGGAAGGTCCAGGCGGTTGAAAAGAATCACTTTTAAGCGGCCGTCTGCCCGGCCCGTCGCGCTCAGAAGGCGCGGTCGCGCCGGATCATCGCCTTGAATTCCTCGTCTTCACGTCGCATCTCGGCGACCACGGAGACCATCGATGTCACGAACATAACGCTGATCAGGGCAAGAAGCATTGTCAGAAATGTGAACATGATATGGTCTCCGGGAGTTTCGAGAAAATTCTCTCCGCTATCAGTAGTAATTCATATACTGATAACGGGCGGTCAGCTGCGGATAGTCCGGGCCCAGCTTTTCAGGCTTCTGTTCATAAAGGCTAAACGTCGTTGCTACCATTGCGATAACCAGTACTGTCCAGGCTGTGCTGATCACGCTGATTTTCGCCGAAGTAGACTGTTTTTCTCTTATAAACATCTGTCCGTTCCTTTGGTTCTTTCTTAACGCGCCATGTCTCGACATGTTCCGCGTCAACCGTAAAAATCGATTAGCATCGCGCCTGTGAAACTTCCTTGAATGGCTCGTTCATCTGGCGTTCAGGAAACTGGCTGATGTCGTCATTCGAGAAAAAGATACTCGGCTGCGAATGAAGCGATGATCGAAAGGACGATCATGAAGGCCAGCATTTTCAATTCTCCGGATGCTTAACGAGTGAGGGGCGTTTCGGTTTCCCGATGCCGTGCATTTAGACAAAATAGCTGTGAAACCGCACTGAACGGCCCATTCATCCGCGGTTCACGCCGCAGCCGCGCTTGTGAGGGGTGGTTATAAAGTCTTGCGCCGCGTGCCTCTCCATGACAAAAGGCGGCACATATGCTGAAGCGTCGAGACGCGCCCACCACCTGAGAGCGATATGACGATTGCCTTTTATCCAGGATCCTTCGATCCGATGACCAACGGACATCTGGATGTGCTTCTCCAGGCGCTGAACGTGGCGTCGAAAGTCATCGTTGCGGTCGGCATTCATCCCGGAAAAGCGCCGCTGTTCAGCTTCGAGGAGCGGGCAGGGCTGATAAAGCGGGCGCTTGCCGAACATCTGCCGGGCGAAGCGGCGCGCATGGAAGTCGTCTCTTTCGACAATCTTGTTGTCGATGCCGCCCGCCAGCACGGCGCGCGCCTTCTGTTGCGCGGCCTGCGCGACGGCACCGATCTCGATTATGAAATGCAGATGGCCGGGATGAACCGCCAGATGGCGCCCGATATCCAGACCGTATTCCTGCCCGCCGGCACCTCGTCGCGACCCATTACAGCCACATTGGTCCGGCAGATCGCCGCCATGGGCGGCAATGTCGACGCCTTCGTGCCGAAAGCCGTGCTTGAAGCCCTCAACGCCAAGCTGAAGCGCTGACTTCAGCCCCACATTCTGGAGCCAATCCGATGAAACTCGTTCGATTTGCCTTTGCCGGCGCCATGTTTGCAGGCGCGCTTGCCGCCAGCACCTTCGCTTCCGCCGCCGAACTCCTGACCGTGCAGCTGAAGGACGGCCCCGTTGTCATCGAACTGATGCCGGATGTCGCGCCGAAGCACGTGGCGCAGATCGAAGCGCTGGCCAAGAAGGGTGCTTATGACAATGTCGCCTTCCACCGCGTCATCGACGGCTTCATGGCGCAGACCGGCGACGTGCAGTATGGCAACATGGAGAAGGGCTTCAGCGCCCAGCGCGCTGGCACCGGCGGTTCCGATCTGCCGGATATTCCGGCCGAATTCTCCAAGGTTCCCTTCACGCGCGGCGTGGTCGGCATGGCCCGCTCGCAGGATCCGAATTCCGCCAATTCGCAGTTCTTCATCATGTTTGCCGACGGTCCGTTCCTGAACGGCCAATATACCGTGGTCGGCAAGGTCGTGTCCGGCATGGAAGCCGTGGACAAGATCAAGCGCGGCGCCGGCGGCAACGGCGAAGTTTCCAACCCCGACCGGATGATCAAGGTCACCGTCGGCAAAAAGTAAGGTAAGGGCAATGGAGCCCGAACAGAGGAGAATAGTCATGGCCGAGATCAAGGATCCGGAAAACACCATCATCATGGAAACGACGACCGGCAAGGTCGTGATCCAGCTGCTGCCGGAAGTTGCTCCGGGCCACGTCGCCCGCATCAAGGAACTCGTATCGGAAGGCGCTTACGATGGCGTCGTTTTCCACCGCGTCATCGAAGACTTCATGGCCCAGACGGGCGACGTGAAGTTCGGCAAGAAGGGTGCGGAAAGCTTCAACCCGGCCCGCGCCGGCATGGGCGGCTCCGACAAGCCGGACCTGAAGGCCGAGTTCTCCGCCATTCCGCACGTGCGCGGCACCTGCTCCATGGCCCGTTCGCAGAACCCGAACTCCGCCAACTCGCAGTTCTTCATCTGCTTCACGGATTCTCCGTGGCTCAACAAGCAGTACACCGTCTGGGGCCAGGTCATCGAAGGCATGGAAGCCATCGACAAGGTCAAGCGCGGCGAGCCGGTGAAGGACCCGGATTCGATCGTTTCCATCAAGCTCGCTTCTGCGGCCTGAGGGGTAAAGAATCAAGCCGCCCCGCAGGCGACTGCGGGGCGGTTCGAATGTTGAGAAGGTGTCAGAACCTCTCCGTCGTCATCCTCGGGCTTGTCCCGAGGATCCAACCACGTTGACGATGTGGATCGTTAGATCCTCGGGACAAGCCCGAGGATGACGCCTCGTTAGAGGAAGCCTTGTCACCACCTTCCACCCGCCCCATGCAATGCAGGGCGGGTTTTGATATTTTCGAGAGCCCTTGCAATGCGTGTAGACCTGTTCGATTTCGATCTGCCCGAGGAGAATATCGCCCTGCGCCCGGCGAACCCGCGCGACAGCGCGCGCCTGTTGGTCGTCGATCCGAATGAAAACCGCATGGAAGACCACCGCGTCTTCGACCTGCCGTCCTTCCTGAAGCCCGGCGATGCGCTGGTGTTCAACGATACCCGCGTCATTCCCGCCCAGCTTGAGGGTGTACGGCTGCGCGAAGGTGCGCCGGAGACGGCGGTTTCGGCCACGCTGCACATGCGCGCCGATCAATCCCGCTGGAAAGCTTTCGCGCGTCCCGGCAAGCGCATCAAGCAGGGCGACCGCATCCGTTTCGGTTACGAGCGCGACAATGCCTGCGGCTTTGCCCATCTGGAAGCCACCGTCGAGGAGAAGGGCGAGGAGGGCGAGATCACGCTGCTGTTCGACGTCTCCGGTCCTGTGCTGGACGAGGCGATCGCCTCGGTCGGCCATATTCCCTTGCCGCCTTATATCGCGGCGAAACGCCCGGAAGATGCGCAGGACCAGACCGATTACCAGACCATCTATGCCCGCGAGAAGGGAGCCGTTGCCGCTCCCACCGCCGGGCTGCATTTCACGCCCGATCTGTTTGCCGCGCTGGACAAGGTGGGCATCGAGCGGCATTTCGTGACGCTTCACGTGGGGGCAGGCACCTTCCTTCCGGTTAAGTCCGACGATACCGACGATCACAAGATGCATTTCGAGGTCGGCCATGTGTCGCAGGAAACCGCCGACCGGCTGAATGCCGTCAAGGCGCGCGGCGGACGGATCGTTTGCGTCGGCACGACATCGCTGCGCCTGATCGAAAGTGCCGCCGACGAGAATGGCGTTGTCCACCCATGGTCCGACGCCACCGGCATCTTCATCACGCCGGGATATCGCTTCCGCGCGGTCGATATTCTGATGACGAATTTCCACCTGCCGAAATCGACGCTGTTCATGCTCGTTTCGGCTTTCTGCGGTCTCGAAACGATGCGTGACGCTTATAAGCACGCCATCGAAACCGGATACCGCTTCTATTCCTATGGCGATTCCAGCCTGTTGTTCCGGAAAAACTGATGCACGACAAATTCACCTTCACCCTGAAAGCCACGAGCGGCGGCGCGCGCCTCGGCGAAGTCGCCATGCCGCGCGGCGTCATCCGCACGCCCGCCTTCATGCCGGTCGGCACGGTCGGCACCGTCAAGGCCATGTATCTCGATCAGGTGCGGGAGCTTGGGGCCGATATCATTCTCGGCAATACCTATCACCTGATGCTGCGGCCGGGTCCTGAGCGTGTTGCCCGCCTTGGCGGCCTGCATGAGCTGATCCGCTGGCCGCACCCGATCCTCACCGATAGCGGCGGTTTTCAGGTGATGTCGCTTTCCGGCCTGCGCAAGCTTGACGAGCAGGGTGTGACCTTCAAAAGCCATGTGGACGGTTCGCTGCACCATATGTCGCCGGAACGGTCCATCGAAATTCAGGGCATGCTTGATTCCGACATCCAGATGCAGCTCGATGAATGCATCGCGCTGCCGGCCGAGCGCAAGGAAATCGAGCGCGCCATGGAAATGTCGCTGCGCTGGGCCGAGCGCTGCCGCGTGGCCTTTGGCGATCAGCCCGGCAAGGCCATGTTCGGCATCGTGCAGGGCGGCGACCAGCCGGACCTGCGCGTCCGTTCCGCCGAAGGGCTGAAGCAGCTCGATCTGAAGGGCTATGCGGTCGGCGGCCTTGCCGTCGGCGAGCCGCAGGATGTGATGCTCGGCATGCTCGATATCACCCTGCCGGTGCTGCCCACCGAAAAACCGCGTTACCTGATGGGCGTCGGCACGCCCGATGACATCCTGAAATCGGTGGCGCGCGGCATCGACATGTTCGACTGCGTGATGCCGACCCGTTCCGGCCGCCACGGGCTTGCCTTTACCCGTCGCGGCAAGGTCAATATCCGCAATGCCCGCCATGCCGAGGATATGCGCCCGCTTGACGAGCAGTCCAACTGCCCGGCCTCGCGCGATTATTCCCGCGCCTATCTGCACCATCTCACCCGCGCCAACGAGGCGCTGGGCGGCATGCTGCTCTCCTGGCACAATCTTGCCTATTATCAGGAGCTGATGCAGGGTATCCGCAAGTCTATCGAGGAAGGCCGTTTCGCCGATTTTTATGCGGAAACCATCGAAATGTGGGCGCGGGGCGATATAGACCCCATCTGACTCTTCCCGACTTTTTCTCCTGTTTCGGACGCTTTCCTTGGCACACGCGCCTTACGTTCTTTTCCGGGATGATACGACCGGCACGGTGACAGCCTTCACCGAGCCGGAAGAGATCATCGTCGCGGATGAACCGGCGTCGTTTTTTGCTGCGCTGAAGCGCATGGAAGAGCTGCGCCGGGCCGGGAAATACCTCGCCGGCTATATGTCCTACGAAGCGGGTTTCCTGTTCGAGCCGAAACTTGCGCCTTTCGCGGACGAGCCTCGCAACGTGCCGTTTCTCAATTTCGGCGTCTTTTCCGGCCCGCAGCCGGATGAGGGGCGGTTCGCGCGCCCAGCAAATCTGCCGGATGCGGATGCGTTTCTGTCCGATCCCGTGCCGGCATGGAGCCTTCAAGACTATTGCCAGCGTTTCGCGCGGCTGCACGGGCATCTGCGTCGCGGCGACTGTTACCAGGGCAATCTGACCATGCCCGTTTATGCCCGCTGGAGCGGCGATCCGCTGACGGCCTTCTGGTCGCTGATCGAACGGCAGCCGGTGAAATATGGCGCGCTGGTCGATCTCGGCGGCCCGGTCATCCTGTCGCGTTCACCGGAACTGTTCTTCTCGGTCGACGGGGAAGGTTTAATCGAAACCCATCCGATGAAGGGAACGACGCCGCGCGGAGCCGATGCGGAAGAAGACCGGGCGATTGTCGCCGCAATGCTGGCGGACGAAAAGACGCTCGCCGAAAACCGCATGATCGTCGATCTGCTGCGCAACGATATTTCCCGCATCACCGAAGTCGGCAGCCTTGATGTGCCGCGGCTGTTCGATATCGAGACCTATCCGACCGTGCACCAGATGGTCAGCCATGTGCGGGCGAAACTTCTGCCTGACGTGACGGTGGAAGATATCTTCGCCGCCCTGTTTCCCTGCGGCTCCGTTACTGGCGCGCCGAAAATGTGGGCGATGAAAATCCTGCGAGAGCTGGAAGCGACGCCGCGCGACGCCTATTGCGGCGCAATCGGCTTCATGTCTCCAAGTGGTGAGATGCGGTTCTCCGTGGCGATCCGCACGCTCAGCCTGTTTGACGACGGCCGCGCCGTCTTCAATGTCGGCGGCGGTATCGTGTTCGATTCCGTTGCCGAGGCGGAGTATGACGAGTGTCTGCTGAAATCGAAATTCGCGGTGGGGGACAGGTTGCTTCGGGGGTGATTATCGCCCTATCACCTCGAACACTCCATTCTCCACCAGCACCTCCTTCGCCGCCGCATGGCTCAGAAAACCCGCTGGGCTGGCGCTGGCGCCATAGGCGCCCGATTGCAGGATGGCGAGGAGATCGCCGGCCTTGAGCTTCGGCAGCGCCGCATTGCGGGCGAGCGTATCGAGCGGCGTACAGAGCGGGCCGACGATGGTTGCCGTTTCCTCATGCTCCGCCCGCATCATGGCCGGTGCGACGATGGGGTAGTTGCGCTTGACGATCTGGCCGAGATTGCCGGAGGCGGCCAGGTGGTGGTGCATGCCGCCATCCATCACCACGAAGGTGGTGCCGCGCGAGGTCTTTACCGAATTCACCTCCGCCACATAGACGCCGCCGGGACCGGCGAGGAAACGGCCGGGTTCGACGATGACATGGGCGTCGGTTATCAGCGGATGCGCCTTCAGGAGCGCCTTGAGATCGGCAATGGCGGCGCTGACTTTTTCAAGATCGAGCGGCGTTTCGCCTGCGAAATAGGGAATGCCGAGACCGCCGCCGAGATCGATGGTTTCGAGCGGCCTGCCGAGCATCTCGGCCATGCGCGCGGCAAGGGAAATGCTGTGTCTCCATTGGGAGACAAGCATGTCGGCATCGAGGATCTGCGTGCCGCCGTAGATATGGACGCCGACGAGATCGATATATCGGGCGTCCTTGAAGAGCGGCAGGACATTTTCCAGCTCTTCCTCATCGAAACCGAAGGCCGTGGCCTTGCCACCCATGCGCATCGCGCCGGCCTGTGCATCCGGCACCGGATTGATGCGGATCGACGCCTTGACCGGCTTGCCGATTGCCTCGATGCGGGCGATTTCCTCGGCGCTTTCGATGTGGATTTCGCCGATGCCGCCCTCGATCACTTCGCGCAACTCGGCCATGCCTTTGCCGGGGCCGGCGAAGATGATGTTTTCCGCTGCGACACCGGCCTTGATGGCGGCGCGGTATTCGCCGACGGAAGCGATTTCCGCACCCGCACCTTCCTGCCGGAAAAGCGAAACGATGGCGGGCAGGGGGTTGGCCTTCACCGAATAATAGATATCGGCAAAACCGTCGAGCGCGGTTTCGAGATCGCGATAGGCGCGGCGCATGGCGGCGGCGTCATAGAGGAAGCAAGGCGTTCCGGTCCCGGCGACAATGTCGCGCACGGGAAGTCCGCCGATCATCAGATCGTTCTCGCTTATGCCGAATAACGCGGCTGCAAAAGCCGGGCCGTGGCTCTGGGGTTTATCCGTTGGCGCCATTGTCCGTCCGTTCGCGCACCAGCGCGCGGTAATCCACCTTGCCGTTGGCCGTGACCGGCAGCCGTTCCACCAGTTCGATAGCGCGCGGGATCATGAAGGGGGCGAGCATTTCGGCCGCCTTCTTCAGAGCCGCCGTCACATCGATATTCTGGTTGGCGGCAGTCGCCACGGCATGGACCTTTTCGCCCGCAAAGGGGTCCGGCAGGCCGATGACGGCGACCTGCTGGAAAAGGCCTGTCGACATCAGGCTTTCCTCAACCTCGGTCGGGCTGATGCGATAGCCCGACGATTTGATCATCGCATCGTTGCGGGCGACGAAGCTGAAGAAACCATCCTCGTCCTCCACCGCCAGATCGCCGGAATAACACACGGTCTCGCCGCCCATCGCCGCCGGAATGAAGGGGTGAGGGCGCAGCACCTTTGCCGTATCCTCCGGCCGGTTCCAGTAACCCAGCGAGACGGTCGGGCCGCGATGCACAAGAATGCCAGACTCACCCGGCTTCGCCCTTTGTCCCTCGGCGGTGACGATGAAGATTTCGCATTCGGGAATAGCCTTGCCGATGGAGGTCGGGCGGCGGTCGATTTCATCGGGCGGCAGGAAGGTGGAGCGGAAGGCTTCCGTGAGGCCATACATCAGGTAGATTTTCGTATCCGGCAGCTTCTCGCGCAGCGCCTTGACGGTTTCCTGCGGCACGCGTCCGCCGGAATTGGTGATGTAACGCAGATGCGGCAGAGGCGTCTTTGTGAGCGACGGGGCCGCTTTCGTCAGGATCGCCCAGATCGTCGGCACGCCGGCGAGACCCGTGATGGCATGGTCGCGCAGATCGCGGACGATCTCATCGCCCAGCCGGAAGGTGGAGATGATCGTGGCCGCGCCCTGTTCCACCGCCGTCAGCAACTGGTTCAGGCCATAATCGAAGCTGAAGGGCAGGAGGGACAGAATGCGGTCTTTGCCGGTGATGTTCAGATAGGTGCGCACGATGCGGGCGCCGGCGAGAAGATTGCGGTGCGACAGCATCACGCCCTTCGGCGAGCCGGTGGAGCCGGAGGTATAAAGAATGGCGGCCAGGTCTTCCCCTATTGCCGCTGAAGGCCGGGCGGGTGCGCCGGCGCGGGCCTCTATCTCTTCCGCCAGCAGGACCGTGACGTCGGGAAGGTCTTCCAGTGCCGCTTTCAGCTCATCCATCATAGCGGCGTCGCTGATGACGATTTTTGCGCCGCAATCCCTGACGATATGGCGGATCTGCTGCGCCTTCAGCAATGCGTTCACCGGCACGAAGACGCCGGACGCCATGCTCACGCCAAATATCGACCAGCATTCCTCGATGCCGCGCGGCAGATAGATGACGACGCGGTCACCGCGTTGCGCTCCCGCTTCCTGCAATGCCGCCGCACAACGGGCCGCTGCTGCGGAAAATTCGCGATAACTCAGCGATCGGTCCTTGTGGACGAGGGCCTGATCGTCGCTCGCCGCGCGGACGGTAAGCAGGTGGTGCAGCAGGAAATGGGGTGTCATCTCCTCCGTTCCCTGAGGACGAAGGCGATGAGATCGGCCGGCGTGCCGAGATTTTCGGGCGTGAAATGTTCGTCATCGAGAATGATGCCGAAACCCTCGCCGAGGAAGATCATCAGTTCCAGAAAGCCGAGCGAATCGATCACGCCGCCTTCGAGAAGCAGCGTGTCGGCGGAAAAGGGGGCATAGGCGGGAAAACGGTTGGAGAGGTAGGAATAGATGGTATCGGCAACGTCGATTTCACTCTTTTTCGCTGCAAGCATGCTCGTTCTCCGATTTCCCGCGTGTTTCCCAATGACCTGCCCGGAACGGCGCTTTTTCTGTAGAGGCCAAGATTCCGTCAAGTCGCGCACGACTCACTAAAATACCTACGGTGGCAATAACACCAACTCTGAGTATGCTTCGTTAATAAATCGTGGGTTCCATGCGCCTTTTACTTGTATCGGTGCAGATTTATGTGCGGCAAGCCCGCCGGCCTTTCGCTCTGCGCCCATTGCCGCCATGGTCAGCGCAAGCCGGCCATGGCCGAGAAGGTGGCGGGCAATTGCGGATATGTGCCTTTGCGCGACCTGCCGGTCTTCGCAATGGATGAGGCGCGCGGATGGCAATCTTTTGGTCGTGGTTTTCAGGAAGACCAGCGGGTAATGGCGGTTCTCCGCCTCCATAACCGCCACGATGCAGCCGAGACGGGCATGGTCTTCCAGCATGTCGCGCATTTCGGCGGAGAGTATTTCCGGTTTTATCTCTCCTGGCGGGCGCAGCCGTGCGCTTGCCGGGCGAAGCGCTGCAAAGGGCAGCGGATAAAAAAGCGTGCAATCGGTCACCGTCGCAAAGCCCAGCCTCTCATTCAGCTTGCAGGCTTCGGGAGAGGGGGTGAGATCGGTGAAGATTTCGTCCTCATTGGAGGATGCCATCTGCAACATGCGCGGGGCGAACCAGCGGCAGGAAGGCTCCACATACCAGCTGGACAGGTTGACGACGATCCTGCCGGTCTCCGGCAGACGGCTTTTGATCGTCAGCAGAACGCCTGCGGCATCGTCGCCCTTCATCAGCAATTGCCCGATAGCGCCGAGTTCGCGCCGCTCGTGATGTTCGCTGACGAGCGACAACCCGCGCGACCAGAAGGCCTCGCTTTTTTCCGGGAAGCCTTTCGCCAGAAGAGCGACGGCGGCGACGCGGTTTCCGTTGTCGATCGGTACGATTTTCAGGGTCGCTCTCCGCAGGTCTGGCGTCGTTCTGGGCGGGGATGGATTTTCAACTCCACCGCGTAGTATCGGCTTACGACGATAGATTTACCGTCCCGTTAATCGCAATGGCTGCAGCGGGTTGGAGGCGATCACATTTGCATGAATGGCGGGCGCGCGCGGTTACGCGCGCCCGCCTGCGTCTTGTTCAATCAATAAACCACGACGCCGCGAATGCTTTCGCCCTTATGCATCAGGTCGAAGCCCTTGTTGATGTCTTCGAGCGGCATGGTGTGGGTGATCATCGGGTCGATCTGGATCTTGCCTTCCATGTACCAGTCGACGATCTTCGGCACATCCGTGCGGCCGCGTGCGCCGCCAAAGGCGGTGCCCATCCAGTTGCGGCCGGTGACGAGCTGGAACGGGCGCGTGGAGATTTCCTGGCCGGCGCCGGCAACGCCGATGATGACCGACTTGCCCCAGCCGCGATGCGAGGCTTCCAGCGCCTGACGCATGACCCTGGTATTGCCGGTGCAATCGAATGTGTAATCGGCGCCGCCGATCAGGTCGCCATTGCGCTTCGTCATGTTGACGAGATAGGGCACGATGTCGTCGCCGACTTCCTTCGGGTTGACGAAGTGGGTCATGCCGAACTTCTCGCCCCAGGCCTTGCGGTCGGGGTTGATGTCCACGCCGATGATCATGTCCGCGCCGGCAAGGCGCAGGCCCTGCAGCACGTTGAGGCCGATGCCGCCGAGACCGAAGACGATTGCGGTGGAACCGATCTCGACCTTGGCGGTGTTGATGACCGCACCGATGCCGGTCGTCACGCCGCAGCCGATGTAGCAGACCTTGTCGAAGGGCGCGTCGGGATTGATCTTGGCAAGCGCGATCTCCGGCAGAACCGTATAGTTCGAGAAGGTCGAGCAGCCCATATAGTGATGGATCTTGTCCTTGCCGATGGAGAAGCGCGAGGTGCCGTCCGGCATCACGCCCTGGCCCTGTGTGGCGCGGATGGAGGTGCACAGATTGGTCTTGCGCGAGGTGCAGGAATAGCATTCGCGGCATTCCGGCGTGTAGAGCGGAATGACATGGTCGCCCTTCTTGACCGAGGTGACGCCCGGTCCGACATCGACGACGACGCCCGCGCCCTCATGGCCGAGAATGGCCGGGAACAGGCCTTCCGGATCGGCGCCCGACAGGGTGAAATCGTCTGTATGGCAGATGCCGGTCGCCTTGACCTCAACCAGCACTTCGCCGGCGCGCGGGCCTTCGAGTTGAACGGTCATGACCTCAAGCGGCTTTCCGGCCTGAATGGCAACTGCGGCGCGAACGTCCATATCTTATCTCCTGGCATTGTCTTGTGATTGAACAGGGCTGTTTTGCCCGAGCTTGGCTGGAGGGACAAGGGGCGAGCCCAAGTTTGTGTTTTCGGAAGAAACCGTGAATGCAAACCCCACACTGCCGTTACGCGGTCATACGATTTTATTGGCGAGCTCTAATTTACTAATAAATAAACTAAGCATATGAATTTGCTTCATATTTTTAGGTTTCGATTGAGCTTTGATTTACGGTTTGCGTGTTAATTGACCCCTGTATTTCAGTGGTCAGGCGAAGTTGCTCGAAAAGCAGCGCCGCCGGCGACCAACGAGCAATTTTAGAGCGATCGGCGTGAGCCGGACATTTTTTAGCGTCGCAGAAAGCCAGGCCTGTCGCTTTTCACAGCGCGCCTTTCCCATGGCGATGAGCGACATGAGACGGTGTTTTGATGACGAGCAGGCGGATAAAAAAAGCGGCATGGAAATGGAGCCTGTTTTCATCGCTCCTCAGGGACCGTGCGGGTACCTTCGCCATCATGACCGCGCTGCTGCTGCCGGTCTTTATCATTTTGCTGGGGCTGCTTTTTGAGGGTGGCAGGGCGCTGGCCTATTACAACCAGTCAAAGCGGGTCATGGCGATGGCATGCGAAAGAGCCACCAAGCCGACTCGCACCTACACGTTGCTTGACACTGTCCGGCGCGACAATGTGACCGCGGCCTTCGATGCCATGATTCAATCCACCAAGCAGAAGGTCCTCTCGCGCGACGTGAAAGTGAAGTGGACTGAGACAGAAATCAATGCCGAGTTCAGTTACGGGCTGATTTTCTCGGAGATGTTCAATCTCGAGAAGCTGAAATATCGCCTTGCCTACTCTTGCGAGGGCATCCCACCCTATCCCGAGGACGATGCGGTCATCATTGACAATATGTTCGAGAGCAACGCTCTCGGCGTCGAGCGGGTTCTGAAAAACGGCGTTACCAAGGAAACCCCCGGCGGTTGCTGGGGTGTCTATCCCTATTCGGAAATCGGATGGGATGGCGGGACCGGCCCCGGCGTCGAGTTGCAGGACTGGAGCAGCCCCTGCTGCCGCCGCAACCACAATTGGGAGGGCTATCCGGCGGGAATGCAGAGCAAGAAACTCAACGAGGCCCCTACCGCCAACGACAAAGCCTGTACTTTGAAGGAGGTCGATAAGGCAAAGACCACCGACAAGATCGAAATCGACAAGAAGCCGGGCACCGAGCTCTCATTGCCAACCCGTTATGTCATGGAGCTCGATAGTGACTGGGGGCCGCCTGAGCCCGGCAAGAAAAAAAATATCGAAGCCAATAGCTCGATCTACAAGGATGTCGAGCTTCATCCCGGAATATATAAGATCATGGTTTGGTACAATGGGCGCCGGGCCGTCGAGAACGTGGAAAAAACAAACGGAATCAAGATCTCGCTCCAACAGCTCCTTCCTGACCTGAAACCCCAGCAACGGGTGTGGGAGTTGACCCAGGATAAAAACAGTATTGCCTGGACACCGAGGGAGTACATTTTAAGGGTCAAGGCCTACTCGATCTATCGGGTGACGATTGAGGCAACCGGCCTGAGCGACAGCTTCGGTGGCATCATCACCGGTTTCCAGCTCATCTATGTGGATCGAATGGAAGAGGGCTGAGATGAAGTCCTTACTTTCCCCGCGTCAGGATAAAAGCCGTGGTGGCCCGCGCAGATGCCGGTTCGCGCATGCCGCATGTTATCGGCTATTTGGCGACCGAAAGGCAGCAACGGCAGTTGAGACGGCTCTGCTGTTGCCGCTGTTTTTTGCGCTGATTTTCGGGACGCTCGAAATCGGCCTGCTGATGCTCTATTATCTTTATCTCTCGTTCGCATCGAATGCGGGTATCGAATATCTCCGTAAGGCGGCGGCGGACGGTAAACCGGCGACCGAGATTGCGTTGCGCAAGGCAATTTCCTCTCGCTTTATTGGCGGGACGGATGAGACCACTCTCAAGATTGCCCTTTTGCCGATCCCCGACGACGATATTGCCGAAGCCAAAGTGCCCATACCGATCGTGAACGATTTTCGCCCGCCCGCCGATACCGCCGGGCAGTACATTCTGGCCATCGGTTACAACTGGAATTTTTTGATGCCGACGACGCGTTTCCTCGTGCCGGACACGGGCGGCATTCATCAGTTGCGCAACATTTCCCTGGCGATCACTGCCGTGCGGGTGACGGAATGAAAAAGGCGACATGGGTTTTGCGTCTTGCTGGTTTCGGCCGTTGCCGTTCTGGCGCTGCGGCGTTGGAAATGGGGCTTTTGGCGCCGCTGCTTGTCCTTATGCTTGCAGTGATCATTGAGGTCGGGCGGGGTTGGCTCAGCTATGACCGGTTCATGACGATAGTCGACGATTCAGCGCGCTGGGCGGCAAGATTCCCCGAATTCGAGGAACGGGTGCGCACGGGGGTTCCGAGTTTCGTCGTCCTTTCCGGCAGCGGCATTCTCCAGGCGGGCAAACTCGACCTGACGCTGAGAAGCGTCAAACTGGTGGATAAGGTCGCCCGGCTGCAATTTCCCGCCCACAATTTTCTGGGATCTGCCGAAGATGTGCCTTGGGAGAAAACCGTGATTGCCAACGGTTTCGTCGCTCAGGAAGCTATCATTGTCGTCTCTGGGCGGTACAGCTATCGGCCTCTGATCGCTGCCGTGGCCGATATCTCGCTCAAATTCGAATATGTCGCGGCGGTCAACCCGTTCTTTTCGCAGCGATATCCTTACCAGAGCGGCAAATCGGATTTCGCAAAATGGAACCTCAAGCGCTCGCCATTCAAACCGAACTGATCGGCCTCAGACAGCCTCTGTCTCGGCCTGGCTTTCGCCGAGCCACGCCGCGCAATCCCGCAACGCCCGCGCTGCAATAAGCTGGCGTTTCATGATCGTCTTGTCCTTGCCGCGGAAACGCTTCACGCCTTCCGGCTTGACGATTGAGCCCGGCGCCAGTTCCGGGAAGAGGCCGAAATTGATGTTCATCGGCTGGAAGGAGCGTTTGCCCGGCTCATCATCGGAGGAGAGGTGGCCGCCGGTGATGTGGTTGAGGAGCGAGCCGAGCGCGGTGGTGGCCGGCGGCAGGCTCGGGGCCTCGCCTTTCTGTTCGGCGGCGGCGAAGCGGCCGGCGAGAAGGCCGACGGAGGCGCTTTCCACATAACCTTCGCAGCCGGTGATCTGGCCGGCGAAACGCAGGTCCGGCCGGGATTTCAGCTTCAGCGAGCGGTCGAGCAGGATCGGGGAATCGATATAGGTGTTGCGGTGCAGGCCGCCGAGGCGCGCGAATTCCGCATTTTCGAGGCCGGGTATCATGCGGAATACATCCGCCTGCACACCGTATTTCAGCTTGGTCTGGAAACCGACCATGTTGTAGAGCGTGCCGAGCGCATTGTCCTGTCGCAGCTGCACGACGGCATAGGCCTTGATGGTGGGGTTATGGGCGTTGGTCAGTCCCATCGGCTTCATCGGCCCGTGGCGTAGCGTCTCGCGGCCGCGCTCGGCCATGATCTCGATAGGCAGGCAGCCGTCGAAATAGGGCGTGCCTTCCCACTCCTTGAAACCCACCGTGTCGCCGGCAATCAGCGCGTCGATGAAGGCGTTATACTGCTCTTCGTTCAGGGGGCAGTTGATGTAATCCTTGCCGGTGCCGCCGGGGCCGACCTTGTCGTAACGCGACTGGTACCAGCAGATATCCATATTGATGCTGTCGCGGTGCACGATGGGGGCGATGGCGTCGAAAAAGGCGAGCGCATCCTCACCCGTCTCTGCCTGAATGGCGGCTGCAAGATCCGGCGAGGTGAGCGGTCCGGTGGCGATGATCGAGTTGCCCCATTCCTTCGGCGGCAGGCCGTTCACCTCTTCGCGGATGATTGTCACCAGAGGGTGATTTTCCAGCTCTTTCGTCACGGCCTCGGAGAACCCATCACGGTCGACGGCAAGCGCGCCGCCGGCCGGCACCTGGTGCCTGTCGGCGCAGGCCATGATCAGCGAGCCGGCAAGCCGCATTTCGGCATGGATGACGCCGACCGCATTGGCGGTCGCATCGTCGGAGCGGAAGGAGTTGGAACAGACCAGTTCCGCCAGCGTATCGCCCTTATGCGCATCCGTGCCGCGCACGCCGCGCATTTCATGCAGGATGACGGGCACACCGCTTTCAGCGATCTGCCACGCGGCTTCCGAACCGGCCAGTCCGCCGCCCACGACGTGAATGGGAGAAGTGGTCTTGTCTTGCATGCTGGCGTCCATCTGGCGTCCATGGGCCGCATGCGGGGCAGAGGCTCCCGTCCGGCGGCTGTCTCTTGAGTGATTGTTTCGCGCGGGTCCCAGAGGACGCGGCATTGTTGCGGGATGCACTAGCATGCATGGCTGAGGCAGCCAAATGTTTTTGGGGGGGAGGACCGGGATGGGGTGCAGGGCATCGTGAAACAAGTGATTGAGATGCTGCAGGCGCGAAATACTTTCGCGCTCCCTCCACGGCAGCGATTCAATTATCTGCTATTCTGCATCGCTCAAATCGTCGCAGTCAAACTTGGCTCAAGCAATGTTGAATCACGCTTCGAGCGATTTGGGAGCCGGGTCAATGGTGGCAGGTGCGTTTTTCGTTTTCGAAGTCTCGCAAACCTTGCCGTCGCGGACTTCGATCCAGCTGGATTGCTGGTGCGCGGAGCAACGGTCAAATATGGTCCATCCAGGCTGACCCTCGGCGGTCATAAACGAAACTACATACAGCCCGCCTGCCAACGCAATCGAGAGTTCCGGAAGTCGCCCGAATAACGCGGCGCATTGAACGTCACGACCGATAAGTGACTGAAAAATCTCTTCCCAGCCTTCTTCGTCGCTCCAACTCCCGCAGACAATCGCGTCTTCACTTTCGATCCGCCAACTCCATTCGATCATGACTGTGACGTCGCCATGCGAATTTCCCGCTGTGCCGTCGCGTTTCTCTTGGGGCGATAAGCCGCCAAACTCCAAGAAAATTGCCGAGCCATGGCCCCGCCACACCGCCGATAACGGTTTTGTTAAAAGTGCAGATCGATACTTTTCGAAAACTTCCGGAGACGACGGCAACGTGTCCCTCCCAACCCATGACGGATGGAATTTCCTGACGATCTAGAACTTTGTCAATAGGACCTGAATGCAGTCAGTTTAGCTGTCCGCGAGAGGCACATCGGCATTGTAAAACCGAATAGTCGTGGGCGACCAGATTAAATCGTCGGAACTAGAATGTTTGCCGCAAATATCGCCAGAATCAAAAACGGCGCCAGAGGCGCCGCTTTTTTTACCTGTCGCTCAATCGTCGCGCCCTGGAGGTCGGGCAGCGGGACGATCGTTTACGCCTTAGCGGAACGAACGGGCTGCTACGTTACGGATGTCGTAACGGGTCAGGCCGATGTCGCTCAGAGCCTGGTTGGAAAGGCTGCCAAGTTCGTTGATCGTGCGGCGGTAGGAGATCCAGTTCTTTGCGATGCGGATGGGGTTCATGGTCGTTTCCTCAATCTATCTCTGTTGATTTCGTCTGCCGGCTCAGCGTTTCTCTGTGCTCTCGGCTGTTGAGGTTTATATATAGACATTGAGCCATGTTGTGCAGTGCAGAATTTAGGCTACTGCCATGCATTTGTGCAGTATGTCGGCTAAATTTGCGGCTTTGAATATCATCTGAGCAAAATATGAGCGGAAATGCCTGTGTTTCAGGCGGTTTTGACTGATATGGCAGCCTTTGGCGGCGCTAAAGGCGCTTTCAGGTGTGAAAAGGCGCGTCGGGAGGGGCTCGGACGCTATCCGGGCGCTGCGTAAATGGTCGGCCATCGATGCATTTTTCATCTGCCGACCCTGCTGGCGGCTGTGGCAGTGCCGCTTCGACGCGGAGAACCGCCCAAAACGAAAAAAGGCCGGAGGCGGGAGCCTCAGGCCTTTTTGGGTAGGTCGTCTCGCATCCGCCGCAAGGAGCGGCGGGGCATATAATCAGAAGCCGACGGCGGTCTTGGCGACGCGGCGGATGTCCTGACGGCCAATGCCGAGGTCACTCAGTTCGCGGTCGGTCATGCGGCCGAGTTCGGTTACGGTC
Organism: Agrobacterium leguminum; assembly: GCF_005144435.2. NCBI lineage: Bacteria > Pseudomonadati > Pseudomonadota > Alphaproteobacteria > Hyphomicrobiales > Rhizobiaceae > Agrobacterium > Agrobacterium leguminum. The sequence continues at coordinate 1,356,196 of NZ_CP120211.1, read as the reverse complement.
TGACGATACTTGCGCCAGTTGGTGAGCGAGCGTGCAATGTTCATTTTCATCTTCCTCTTCGTGCTGTTCAGTCTCTGCGGCCAGTCTTGGGAGGCTTTGGTCCGGGGCTGAACTCGATCTCTGTATGACCATGAATATAATCGGTTTAATCAAAACAAAAACAGACAAAGCAAGATGTCACCTATGCACGTATTGCAATGCAAGCCGGTAAAACAGGCCGATTGCGGCGATTCATGCATAATTTGTGACCAATTTGTGTGCTTTTGGTGGTCGCCTGGGGCTTCCGCAGTGCGAAGGCGTGAGGGATGACCGGATAAGGGGCGTGGCAGGGTGCGAAAGCCCCTCAATCGCTGGTCTGGAGCAGCGCCCGGCAATCCGGCAATGTGGGCTGCGGGGCGCGCTATATATAATGTCAATGTAGCCGCATAAATATTGCCTGTTTTCTCCGCCGGCCTGCATTCGATGTGCCGGGCGAGGTGGGGTGGGAAGGCGATGAGAGGCGGATGCGGTGCGGCTTGCTTTTTTCCGCGCCAAATCGCCTCTGTCCGGCTGTTGCGCGCTGTTCCCCGGTGCGGGTGGCGAATAAGCGGAGAGCGCGGCCGCCTCCTGCCACCGGCGCGGGGGATGAGAAAAGTCCGGAGGAAACGAAAGGCGGCGATAAGGCGTGCTTGACCCTTTCTGAACATTGTGACATACCGCCGCCCAACGTGCGGGTATGGCGGAATTGGTAGACGCATTGGTTTTAGGTACCAACGCTTCGGCGTGGGAGTTCGAGTCTCTCTACCCGCACCACAAGCAAGGCATGGCTGCGCCACGCTTGCGCCAGAGTGCATCTTTATAAGATGCGGGGAGCTTCGGGGTTCATTTCTCCCCTTTGGTCTTTTCTCCGGTGCAGGCTAAATGGTGTCCGGCAGGCGCTTGTGTAAAGAAATAAGGGAAGCCACGGCCGGGGAACGACGTTTCCGGCGCAGTGCTCGAAAGTAAACCAACGGCTGTCTGAGCACCGCCGCCATGATGTGAAGGTTAGGAAAATGCAGGTTATCGAAACGCTCGCTGAAGGGCTGAAGCGCGAACTCAAGGTCGTTATTCCGGCCGCCGACATGAAGGCCCGTCTGGACGAGCGCCTGGTTGACGCCAAGGACAAGGTTCGCATCAACGGTTTCCGTCCCGGCAAGGTGCCGATGGGCCACCTGAAGAAGATGTACGGCAAGTCCATCATGGCCGACCTCGTCAACGAGCTGGTTCGTGAAAAGCCGACCGAAATCCTCTCCAGCCGCGGCGAAAAGTCTGCGACGCAGCCGGCCATCTCCATGACCGAAGACGAGCAGGAAGCCGAAAAGATCCTGTCGGCCGAATCCGATTTCGAGTTCACCGTTGCCTACGAAATCATTCCGGCCATCGAACTGAAGGTCAATGACGGCATCAAGGTTACCCGCGAAGTCGTTGAAGTCTCCGAAGACGAAATCAACGAGCAGATCCTCAAGATCGCCGAAAGCGCCCGCACCTACGAGACCAAGAAGGGCAAGGCCGCCGATGGCGACCGCGTCACCATGAACTATCTCGGCAAGGTTGACGGCGTTGCCTTCGACGGCGGCGCTGCCGAAGATGCCGAACTGGTTCTCGGTTCCGGCCGCTTCATCCCCGGCTTCGAAGACCAGCTGGTCGGCGTCAAGGCTGGCGATGAAAAGACCATCACCGTGACCTTCCCGGCCGATTACCCGGCTGCGAACCTTGCCGGCAAGGAAGCCAACTTCGACATCACCGTCAAGGAAGTCGCTGCTGCCGCTGCTGTTGAAATCAACGACGAACTGGCCACCAAGCTCGGTCTCGAATCGGCTGAAAAGCTGAAGGAAATCGTCAAGGGTCAGATCGAAAGCCAGTACGGCAACATCACCCGCCAGAAGGTCAAGCGTCAGATCCTCGACCAGCTCGATGAGATGTACAAGTTCGACACGCCAGCTGGCCTCGTCGACGCCGAGTTCGACAACATCTGGCGTCAGATCAACACCGATCTTGCCCAGTCCGGCAAGACCTTCGCTGACGAAGACACGACCGAAGAAGAAGCCCGCGAAGAATATCGCAAGCTTGCTGAACGCCGCGTCCGTCTCGGCCTCGTTCTCTCCGAAATCGGCGAAAAGGCCGGCGTTGAAGTGACCGAAGAAGAAATGCAGCGCGCGCTGTTCCAGCAGCTGCAGCAGTTCCCGGGCCAGCAGAAGGAAATCCTCGATTTCTTCCGCAACACCCCCGGCGCTTCCGCTTCGCTGCGCGCTCCGATCTTCGAAGAAAAGGTCATCGACAAGCTGCTCTCCGAAATCTCGGTAACGGACAAGACCGTTTCCAAGGAAGAGCTTCTGGCTGACGACGCCGAAGAAGCAACGGAAACCAAGAAGAAGGCCCCAGCCAAGAAAAAGGCTGCCGCCAAGGCTGACGACGCCGCTGAAGGCGAAGAAGCCGCTCCGAAGAAGAAGGCTCCGGCCAAGAAGAAGGCCGCTGAAGGCGACGCCGAATAATCTTCTTCAGTGCAAGCTGATTGAAAAAAAAGGCCGTAGCGAAAGCTGCGGCCTTTTTGTTTTGGGCGTCCGGTTTCTGGGCGGTCGCGCGGGCTTCCCTACCTTCGTTTCGATCACAATGCAGTGCAGCATGATTTTTTGCTGCATCTGCTCTTGTTCATCTCCCGTTCATCTGGCACCCTGCGCAGCATGATTTGCCCCGGCCGCTGCATGCGGTCGTTCGGGCATTGTGTGCCGCCCTTGCGCGGCCCTATCGCTGCCAAACCATTGGCCTTAAGCTTTTACCGTGCCTGCCGGGTTCTCCCGGTGCGCCCTTAATTTGCAAGGGGACAAGATATGTCGCCACGAACGGGTTTTACCCTTCTATTGTCTCTTTTCACCGCCGCTGGCACTGCGGCACACGCCGATGAGGCGGGGCTGATCTGGAAGCCGGTGAAGAATTCAGACCGTTCCTATACGGCGCGCATCGGCGCGAAACTGCCGGTCGATACGCCCATTCGCGCGGGGCTGGAAATGGGCATGAGCGCTTCCAAGACGGGGCAGGTGGTGGATACACCGGTGCGGGTATGGGGTAATGTCACGCTGCTGGCCGAACAGCTGCCCGGCGTTTCCCTGGCCCGTGATGTCGGTGTGATCGTCAACGCGCTGACGGGGTCGAGCAGCCTTTCCGTGACCTCGCAGCAGAAGCGCATCGTTACGCCGGAGCTGGATATCGAGGCGAACCGCAATTTCACCGTGCGTTATGACGGCACGGCGCAGCAATGGAACGGGCTGGATGTGTCGCAGTCGCTGCGCCTGTCCCGCTCGGAAACCGGCACGGCCTTTGTGCTGACGGGGGCGAGCCGCAACAGTTTCAACGAGTTCAGCAGCGGCGTGGCGGTGGAGCAGAAGATCGGCGACAATCTGACTGTGCGGGGGACGCTCGATCAGGGCTATGCGGATCATTTCCGGCCGGGGGTGAGTGCGCGGTATAGTATTCGGTGGTGAGGGGGCGGGCTGGCTGTATACGGTTAGTTCGCAGGTGAGAAAGTCTCTTTAGGGGCGCAAACCTTTCCTCCGTCATGCCGGGCTTGACCCGGCATCCAGTCACGGCGAGTCTGCGCCGTGAAAGAGTCTTTCGCTATCAAAGACTTGATCGCGCTGGATCCCGGCTCGAGGCCGGGATGACGGGGTGGGGATGCTATGCTTTCTCAAAAGGCCGATTACGGCAACTCCGCCGTCTCAAAAGCCGCCCCCGGTGCAACCTCAATCCTTCTTGATCTCACCCATGCGGTTCCACGCATCGAGCCCCGCAATCTTATAAGCCTCGGCAAGTGTGGGATAGTTGAACGTATTCTCGACGAAATATTCCACCGTGCCTTTCAGATTCAGCACCGCCTGGCCGATATGCACCAGTTCGGTCGCGCCTTCGCCGACGATATGGACGCCGAGCAGGCGGCGGGTTTTGAGCGAGAAGATCATCTTCAACAGCCCGCTGTCGAGACCCATGATGTGGCCGCGCGAGGTTTCGCGGAAATGGGCGATGCCGCATTCATAGGGAATGCCGCGTTCGATGACTTCTTCTTCCGTCAGGCCGCAGGTGGAAATTTCCGGTACGGCATAGATGCCGTAGGGGAAGAATTGCGGCGGTTCGCCTGCCGGTGCGCCGACGGCGTGGCGGGCGGCGATGCGGCCCTGTTCCATGGAGGTGGAGGCAAGGCTCGGGAAACCGATGATGTCGCCGGCGGCATAGATGTTCGGCACCGAGGTCTGGAAGGTCTCGGGATCGACCTTCAGGCGGCCGCGGCTGTCGGCCTCCAGCCCGCAGGCCGAAAGATTGAGCGTATCGGTGGCGCCGACGCGGCCGGCGGCAAACAGCACCGTCTCGGCCTTCAGCACGCGGCCATTGCCGAGCGAGACGAGGCATTTGCCGCTTTCGTCGCGCTCCACCTTTTCCGCCTTCTGGCCGAAGATCAGCTTCATGTTGCGGTCGCGCAGCTGATAGGTGAAGTCCTCGACGATTTCCTTGTCGATGAATTCCAGCATGGTTTCGCGCGGCTCCACCACCGTCACCTGCGTATCGAGCGCGCTGAAAATGGTGGCATATTCGATGCCGATGACGCCGGCGCCGACCACGACCATGGAGCGCGGCAGTTCCTTGATCTCGAGAATCTCGTCCGAATCGAGCACGGCCTCGCCATCGAAGGGAATATGCGGCGGTCGATAGGGGCGGGTGCCGATGGTCAGCAGGATGGAGGTGCCCGTCACGGTCATGATCTCGCCGTCGCTCTTCACCACCTTCATGGTGTTGGCGTCGATGAAGCTCGCCGTGCCGCGAATGTGCTGCACGCGGTTGCGGGCGAACTGGTGTTCCAGCACTTCCACTTCGTGATCCAGCGTGATGAGCAGGCGGCGGCGCAGGTCTTCCGCATCGATCTCCTGCTTGACGCGATAGGCACGGCCGTAAAAACCACGCTCGCGCCAGCCGGTGAGGTTGAGCGCCGTCTCGCGCAGGGTCTTCGATGGAATGGTGCCGGTGTGCACGGAAACGCCGCCGACGCGGCTGCCCTTCTCGATGACCAGAACCCTCTTTTCGAGCTTGGCGGCCTGAATGGCGGCCCGTCTTCCCGCCGGACCGCTGCCGACAACAATCAGATCGAACTGGTGCATGAAAAACCCCGGAACAGAATTATTGCAATGACCGGATGTCGCATCCGGCATGGCGTCGCCGCGAAATGGTCGTGATGCCATTTTGACGATGGGGAGTGATTCCCCTTCAGCCTTGCCCGCAAGAGTGCAATGCAACAAACGCCTGCGTCAATCTGTAGCGTAAGAATCTGACGGATTCGTAACTGGGGGTGAGGTTTCAGGAGGTTGTGCGATTCATGGGGGGAGGAGGAGCGCGGGGCTTTACCCCCCTCTGCCCTGCCGGGCATCTCCCCCACAAGGGGGGAGATCGGCAAGACGCATCTTTATTGCTTCAATCTCCAGCTTTGTGTCGGACGAGACCGCGCCGCAGATCGATCTCCCCCCTTGTGGGGGAGATGCCCGGCAGGGCAGAGGGGGGTGAAGCCCCATGCACTTTCGGTCTATTGGGAATGGAAATGCCCAAAACCCAACAGCTTCATCCCGCCCAGCGTTACCGGTCGGGGATATTCTGCCTCGGGCGATTGCCCGGCTGCGCTTCGGTTGAGGTTGGTGTGGGTCGGATGCGTTGCGCAGCCGGGTCTTTCACCATGCCGTATTTCGCAAGCGGCGGTGCACCGCCTTTTGCGAAATGGTCCTTTCCACGAACGTTGCCAGCGTTCCACCACCAGGACCGTCCCTCGGTTTCCGCCACGTCTGGCGTCCACCCGGCGGGACTGCGTTTAATCTAACAGCGCGTCGCGGGGTGGGGAAAAGCGGGGATGAATTTTCCGGCGTCAGTCTTCCTTGCGGGTGACATGGCGGTGAAGTGCTGCAAGGTCCTGACGGAGCGCGGCCAGTTCGGCCAGCACCTTCACATCGATCTTTTCATGCAGGGAAAGAACCTCAAGCTCGGCCTTCAGGTTCACCTCGTAGTCCTTGGCGGCCTCGAAACGGTCGCGGGCGGCCTGACGATTCTGCGACATCATGATGATCGGCGCCTGAATGGCGGCCAGCATGGAAAGCAGCAGGTTGAGGAAGATGAAGGGGTAGGGATCGAAAGCGCCGGTCGTCAGGATGATGGTGTTGATGATAGCCCAGAAGATCAGGAAAAAGCAGAAACCGAGGATGAAACCCCAGGAGCCGCCGACCTTGGCGATATTGTCGGCCAGCCTGTCGCCGAAACTCGCGCCAGCGGAAAATTCCGCATTGGTGTCGCTCGAAACCAGCTTCTTCTGGTGCGACAGTTCCAGAATGCGCCGCTCCACTTCGCCGATTTCGCGAGAGGAACGCTTGAAATGCGAAACGATATAGTCGGAGATATCTGACACGGTGTGTCTCCGGTTCTGATGGGGCGATGCGGATGTTATCCCGAGATAAACCCGCATGGCGGTGGAATTCAAACGATTTCCGCCGCCATGCGGTTCAGGCGTCCCCCGCCGAAAAACATCAGACCGATGGCGCACCCTCGTGCAGCCAGTTGAAACCGGGGAAGAAGCGCTCGCGGCCATATTGCTGGCCGAACATCATGTCGAATTGCAGCAGGCGGTAGTCGCGCACCACGTCGGGAACAGCGTTCGGGGCAATTGACCAGTCGGGCAGGGCCTTGCCGTCGGTCGTCACCAGCATATGTCGGTCGATGACGGAAAAGGCCTGCTGAACCTCGCCAAGCGTTCCCGTGTAGAAGGGATCGGAAAAGCCGGCGGTCTTCAGCACATGATAGGGCAAAAGCGCCGGGCTGATGGTTCCGATATTCTTGCGCACGCCCTTTTTGGAAGACCAGACGACGAGCGGCGTCTCGTGTTCCTTCTTCATCACCTCCAGCGGCGCGCGGCGGCTGGCCACCATGCCCGGCATGTAGCCGCTTTCCACGAAGGTCTGGCCGAGCGGCGGCAGATGGTCGCCGAACAGGACAACGATGGTTTCACGGTCGCGCTTCTTCGCCCAGCGCATCAGTTTCAGCAGCGCTTCGTCAGCCTCCGCCACCCCTTGAGAATAGGTGGCGAGCGCCTGCGAGGCCGAGGCGGAGAGATCGCCTTCGACGCCGATGGTGTTTTCGGCGTAACGGGTCGCCTCGTAGGGACCATGTCCCTGAAGGGTGACGGCGAAGAGGAAGAGCGGGTTCTGAGCCTTTTCGGCCGTCGCCATGATCTCGTCCATCAGCGCATCGTCGGAGGCGAAGTTGCCGCGTTTCTCCATGGCCGGCAAAGTCTCTTCAGAGCGGAATTCCTCGAAGCCGAAATTCCTGTAGACCTGCTTGCGGTTCCAGAACCATTCCTGGAAAGGGTGCATGGCGATGGCGGAATAACCTTCACCACGGAAGAAGCTGGCGAGCGACGGCACCGGGCGGCGGATATATTGCTGATAGGGAATGCTGCCATAGGGCAGGAAGGCGTTGGAAAAGCCGGTCAGCGCCTCGAATTCCACATTCGCCGTCATGCCGCCGAATTCCGGGGAAAAGACATTGCCGGACTGTTTGGCGCGGATCGTCGGCATGGGATCGGCGGAGAGGTTCACATTTTCCAGCCGCGTCGGATCCCACAGCGATTCGCTCATCAGCATGATGACATCGGGGTAATCGCCCTTGTTGGCGACGAAGGCGGCGGGCTCGGAGGTCAGGTCGGCAATGGTGTTTTCGCCGTAACCCTGCGGCGCCGAGACATTGGCCATCGGAATATTGAAGGCGAAGGCCATCAGGAAGCCGTTATGGCGGTAATTTTCCTGCTGATCCCACATCATGGGAATGATGTTGAGGCGATCGCGAACCCAGGAATAATGCGAATAGTCCATAAGCGAGGCGAGACCGGCAAGAAGCGGCAGCGCCAGCGCGAGACCGGCGGCGCGTTCGCGCCAGCTCAAGCCCGGTGAATGGCGGCGCGCCAGCAGCCACAGCGCTGCGAGAGCGGCAATCGTGGCGCAGATGCCGAGGGCGACGAGGGCTGCCGTCATCGGCTGGGCTTTCAGCATGGTCGGCAGAAGCTCGAGAATCTGGCGGCCGAACAGCAGGTCGGATGGATAAAGCGGATCGGAAAGATAGGTCTGTTTCTGTGCCGAAATCAGCCCCGTCAGCGCGCAGAGCGGCGCAAGCGCGATCAGCGACAGGTAACGCCTGCCAAGAAGTGCATCCAGCGCCACGAGAAGGGCAAGCACGGCGGCAATGGTGGTCATGCCGGGGCGGGCGGAGGAGGTGAGGAAAGCGCCGACATCCGTGAGCGAGCCGCGGGCGATCCACTCCAGCGCCACGACCAGCACGACGGACGCGACCGTCAGATTGGCAAGCGGATAGGCGATGCCCGAAAGCTTGGAAAGGCTCCTTGTCCATGCAGGCGAAAAGACGAAACCAGCCTTTTCGGAAGCCGTTGTTTTTGGCGCCGAATCTCTCAAACTCATACTCCGGTATTGCAGGCGGCACGGCCGATCCGGGGAGATGAATCGGGTGTCGCAAAATTGTCATGTAACTGTCACATAAGCGCGATGAACGCGACATGAACTTTGAGCAACCTGGCCGGTGCGGCGATAACCTTAGCGTGAACGCGCGCCTGCCATGCGTAACGGGCGTCGCCATGCAATTGCCGCGTTGCGGAGCGGCCACGGGCGCGGTATTGAAAAGCCATGAGCGACAGACACGATATCCAGAACCATCTCCGGATTGCCGTCGGGCAGTTCAATCCCACTGTTGGCGACGTGGCGGGCAATCTCGCCAGGGCGCGCGAGGCAAGGGCCGATGCGGCGACGCAGGGCGCCGATCTTCTGCTCCTGACGGAGCTGTTCATATCCGGCTATCCGCCGGAAGATCTGGTGCTGAAACCGGCTTTCCTGAAAGCATGCCTGAAAGCCGTGGAAGAGCTGGCGGCGGAAACCGCCGATGGCGGGCCGGGCATCGTCATCGGTTTTCCGCGTCAGGGCGAGACGGGCCGGCACAATTCTGTAGCGCTTCTGGATGGCGGCAAGATCATCGCGCTGCGCGACAAGATCGACCTGCCGAATTACGGCGAATTCGACGAAAAACGCGTTTTCTCCGAGGGCTCGATTTCCGGTCCCTATAATTTCCGTGGGGTCAGGATCGGTATTCCGATCTGCGAGGAAATCTGGAACGATATGGGTGTCTGCGAGACGCTTGCCGAAAGCGGGGCGGAAATCCTGCTGGTGCCGAACGGTTCGCCCTATTATCGCGGCAAGCTGGATGTGCGCCATCAGGTGGCGCTGCGGCAGGTGATTGAAAGCGGCCTGCCGCTCGTTTTCGCCAACCAGTTGGGTGGGCAGGATGAGCTGGTGTTCGACGGCGCGAGCTTCGGCTTCAATGCCGACAAAACGCTCGCCTTCCAGATGAGTCAGTTCGAGGCCACACTTGCCGTCACCGACTGGAAACGCACGGCAGACGGCTGGCATTGCGACAGCGGGCCTTTTTCGAAGATTCCCGAAGGCGAGGAGGCGGATTACCGCGCCTGCATGCTGGGCTTCCGCGATTACGTCAACAAGAACGGCTTCAAGAGCGTGGTTCTCGGCCTTTCCGGCGGCATCGATTCGGCCATCTGTGCTGCCCTTGCCGTCGATGCGCTGGGCGAGGAGCGGGTGCGCTGCATCATGCTGCCCTACCGTTATACTTCGGAGGAATCGCTGAAGGACGCAGCCGATTGCGCGAAAGCGCTGGGCTGCCGTTACGATATCGTGCCGATTTCAGAGCCGGTGGAAGGATTCCTCTCGGCGCTTTCCGATCTCTTCGAGGGCACGGAAGAGGGCATTACCGAGGAAAACCTGCAGAGCCGTACGCGCGGCACCATTTTGATGGCCGTCTCGAACAAGTTCGGCTCAATGGTGGTGACGACGGGCAACAAGTCGGAAATGTCGGTGGGTTACGCCACGCTTTATGGCGACATGAATGGCGGTTTCAACCCCATCAAGGACCTCTACAAGATGCAGGTCTATGCCATTTCCAGCTGGCGCAACGCCCATGTGCCGCCGGGCGCGCTCGGCCCTTCCGGCGAAGTGATCCCGGCCAATATCATTTCCAAGGCGCCCTCGGCCGAATTGCGCCCCAACCAGACCGACCAGGATTCGCTGCCGCCCTATCCGGTGCTGGACGATATTCTGGAATGCCTCGTCGAGAAGGAAATGTCGGTCGAGGAAATTCTGGCTCGCGGCCATGATGTGGCGACGGTGCACCGGGTGGAGCATCTGCTCTATCTCGCCGAATACAAGCGCCGGCAATCGGCGCCGGGCGTTAAGATCACCAAGAAGAACTTTGGGCGTGACCGGCGTTATCCGATCACCAACCGGTTCCGAGATCGGTGATTAAACAGGTAGCGCGGGTAGGGAGATGTTTGCCCGGCAATGCCGCGTGTTTCTTCTCCTCGCCGGGGAGAAGGTGGCCCGAAGGGTCGGATGAGGGGGCAACCTCTCGGTCTATCGCTGACGTCGCCCCCTCATCCCGCTGCCGCAGACTTCTCCCCGGCGGGGAGAAGAAACAAGGGGCATGCGCTCGTTCCACAAAAAGCCTTCGTGTTTAAGCAAGCGGCGCGGAGAAAACCCCGCGCCGTTCGCTCATCTCAAATAACCTGCCCCACATCGATGCGGTTGCCATCCGGGTCTTCAAACACAAAGGCGCGCAGGCCGTAATCCTTGTCCTGTAGGCCCTTGATGATGCGCAAGCCCTGGCTCTTGCAGAGTGCGTGCAGCGCGTCCACATCGCTCACCATCATATGCGCCACATTGAAGGGTGCTGCCTTGTGACTGGGCTGCAATGTCAGGTGCAGCTCGGCATTGCCCTGTTTGAGGATCATGAAGCCGACGGGGTTGCCGTTTTCGAAGGTCTTTTCGAAGCCCAGCACGCTGACGTAAAAATCATGGGCCTTTTCGATGTTCTTGACAGGAAGCATTGCGGCGATCCGGCCGAAGCGGATGCCGTGATCGGCGATGGTATTCATCGCGGAACCTCGGTTTTAGGAGAAACGGCAAGGGTCACGGACGGTGCCGAAGCGCTGGCGTTTTTTCCGGTTTGAATTTGCAGGACGGTGCCTGCCGCCCTAGGATCATAATCGAGGCGATGGCGGATGCAAACGGAATGTCTGCATTGCCGGGCGCTTTGAACGAGACACGGACACGCCCGGGAGGCAGAATGCGCAGCTCCATCGAAATCTTCAACATCCGCACCCGGCAGATGCGGGCGGTGTGGCAGACGCCTGATCTCTTCGAAGCGCCGAACTGGTCGCCGGATGGAAAATATCTGCTGCTGAACAGCGAAGGGCTGCTTTACCGCCTGTCCCTTGCCGGTGATGCGTCGCCGGAAAAGGTCGATACCGGCTTTGCGACGCTCTGCAACAACGATCACGGCATTTCGCCGGATGGTTCGCTTTACGCCATTTCCGACAAGGTGGAATTCGGCAAGAGCGCCATTTATCTCATGGCCTCGGCAGGCGGTGCGCCGCGGTTGATGACGAAAAATCTTCCCTCTTACTGGCATGGCTGGTCGCCAGATGGGAAGGGCTTTGCCTATTGCGGCATTCGCGATCAGGTCTTCGATATCTATTCGATGGATATAACAAGCGGCGTCGAGACGCGGCTGACCCATGGCGAGGGCCGCAATGACGGACCGGATTATTCGCCTGACGGTGAGTGGATCTATTTCAATTCCAGCCGCACCGGGCGAATGCAGATCTGGCGCGTGCGGGTGGATGGCTCAGCCGTCGAGCGCATCACCGACAGTTCCTATGGCGACTGGTTTCCGCACCCGTCTCCGAAGGGAGAAAAGGTGGTGTTCGTTTCCTATGACGGCGACGTTTTCGACCATCCGCGCGATCTCGATGTGCGGGTGCGGCTGATGGACATGGATGGCGGCAATGCCGAGACGCTGTTCGAACTTTTCGGCGGGCAGGGCACGATGAATTCGCCCAACTGGTCACCGGATGGGGATGAGTTCGCTTATGTGAGGTATTTCCCGGTGGAATGATGGGGGTGAGGCAGGCCACATTGCCGCACCACCGGCAGGATGCTTGCATTCGCAAACTTTTTTGCCCATAGCTTGCCTGTCAGGTGCCTGCCCTTGCGGCGGGAGAATCGGGAATCCGGTGAAAGACCGGAACGTGCCCAGCGCTGTGAGGCGGACGTTCTTTTTTTAAGCCACTGAAGCAATTCGGGAAGGCGAAAAGGGCGGATGAAGCCAAGTCAGAAGACCGGCCTGACGGGATAGACCGAACCGCGCGGACGGCGGCAGGTTGTTGTCGAGGCGGGGTGCGCATTTGCGCCCGGCCTTCGCATTGTTGGGGATAAACGATGCCAGCCGATCCGTCCGTAAGCAATCCGCCCGGCGCCAGTTCGTTCGATCACGCGCTCTCGCCCGCCCGCCCGTTTTCCTGTGAGGAACGCGAGGCGATTTACCGCGCCATCGAGACCCGTCGCGACGTGCGCGACCAGTTCCTGCCGGATCCGCTGCCGGACGATCTGGTGGAGCGTCTTTTGAAGGCGGCCCATTCCGCGCCCTCGGTCGGTTTCATGCAGCCGTGGAATTTCACCCTCGTCACCGATGGCGCGATCCGTCAGGCGGCCTTCGTGGCCTTCAGCCGCGCCAATGAGGAAGCGGCGGCGATGTTCACGGGCGAGCAGCAGGCGCTTTATCGCAGTCTCAAGCTCGAAGGCATCCGCAAGGCGCCGCTCAGCATCTGCGTTACCTGCGATCCGACGCGTGGTGGCAAGGTGGTGCTGGGCCGCACCCATAATCCGCGCACGGATGTCTATTCCACCGTCTGCGCCATCCAGAATCTCTGGCTCGCGGCGCGCGCCGAAGGCATCGGCGTCGGCTGGGTCAGCATTTTCCACGATAGCGACATTCGCACCATTCTCGATATTCCCGATCATATCGAAATCGTCGCCTGGCTTTGCCTCGGCCGTATCGATGCGCTCTATAACGAGCCGGAACTGGCGGTGAAGGGCTGGCGGCAGCGCGTGCCGCTGGAGGAACTGGTGTTTCGTAACCGCTGGGGCGGGGTGTAGAAGCGGAGGCTTGTGAACAAGGCGGGACGTTGCCGCGTGTTTCTTCTCCCCGCCGGGGAGAAGGTGGCCCTAAGGGTCGGATGAGGGGGCAAGCTCTCCGAACATCGCTGACGCCGCCCCCTCATCCCGCTGCTGCGGACTTCTCCCCCTTGGGGAGAAGAAGCAAGGCGCGCGCGCTCGCCCCACTACGAGCGCGGAAGAGATTTCACTGCTGCGGCTGTATACCCTTCAGTGCCGGGTTCTTCAGGTCGATCCGGCCCGTCTGGTCGGGTAAGAACTTCGGGCCGATGACGCGGACGCGGCTATCGTTCGGGTCATAGTCGCGTTCGGGAACGGGCTGTTCCGGCGGCTTGGCGGCCTGTTGCTGTTCGGCGGGTTTCTCAGCCTTGTCACCTCGCGGTGATGGAATGATGGTGATGCCGGAATAGGGTTTTTCGGGCTGCGGCCGGGCGGCCTCTTCCTGCTTTTGCATTTCATTGTGATAGGCGGCCATGTTGCAGGCGCAGCCCGGCGCTTTTGCCGTGGCGTTCCTGTAAGCGAAGGCGGTTGGCAGGTCCCTGTAGGGTTTGCCTGTTTCTGCAGACACCATATCGGCGGTTTCCTGATCCGTCATGGAGTGGAAATAAAGCTCCGTCTCGGTGCCCGGACACATCTTTTCGCACTGCTCCGCCTGGGCGCGGAAATCGAGCGGCGAGGCATTGGAAGCGATGGGGAAAAACGAGCCGTCGCAGGTACGCACGCACAGCGTCCGCAGCCCGCCCTCGGCGGCGGCGTTGGGGTAGGGCGAAAGCCTCGCCTGTCCCGGCGCGTCGCCGTTCTGCGGGCCGTTCTGCCGAAAGGCGTCGGGATAACGCGTCACATCCGGAGGCGGCGGCAATTGCGTTTCCGTCTGCGGCACGGTGTTGCAGCCATTGGCATCGAGGGCGGCGAGAATGCGCTGACGCCTGATGTCGGCGTCGTCGCTACGCGCGGCCGCCATGGCGTCGTCGCGGTCACGGATGATGGCGTCGCGCTCGCTTTCCGCTTCCGCCAGCGCATCGCCGATTTCGGCGCAGACGCCGGCATTGGGATTGCCGTAGACGATGACGCTGCCGGATGAGCAGCCATAGCCGCGCAGGTCGTTCCTGATCTTGCGGATGACGATGTTCTGGCGGGCGAGCGCATTGGCGTAACGCCGCACCTCGGCCGTGTTGCCGATGACGCGGGGCGGCTCGCGCAATTGCGCATAAAGCGTATCGCAGACCTCATCCGCGAAAGCGGCGGCCGGGGCGATGAAAACAAGGGGAAGCAGGAGGCCGATGATGCGGCTGCGGCGGGTCAATTGTTCGATCCGTTCGATGTCCCCGGCCGGTGGCAGGGGCGTTATACTTCACGAAATCCGTGTTTCGGGAAGATAACATAAGCTGTTGCCGCAAGGCGGCAACAGCCTGTTCAAAATTGCGTTAATGCGGCCTCTATCACACCGAAGGGTGCGATGCCTGCACCACGGCGAAGGCCGCCATGTTGACCACGCCGCGCGAGGTGACGCTGGGCGACAGGATATGGGCGGGCAGGGCCGTGCCGAGCAGGATCGGGCCGACATGCAGGCCTTCCGTCAGGGTGCGGGTGACACCGAGGGTGATGTTGGCGGCATCGAGGTTCGGGAAGACCAGAAGGTTCGCTTCGCCCGTCAGCACGCTGTTCGGCATGGCGCGCTTGCGCAGCGCTTCCGAAAGGGCCGAGCCGCCCTGCATTTCGCCATCCACTTCCAGTTCCGGTGCGGCTTCCTGCACGATCTTCAGGGCGCGGCGCATCTTGCGGGCGCTTTCGGAATCGCGCGAGCCGAAATTGGAATGGCTGGCGAGGGCGATCTTCGGCGTGATGCCGAAGCGGCGGATTTCCTTGGCCGCGAGAATGGCCATTTCCGCCACTTCCTCGGAGGTCGGGTCGTAATTCACGAAAGTATCGGTGAGGAACAGCGCGCCCTGCTGGGTGATGAGCAGGCTGAGGCCGGCGAAGGAACGCACGCCCTCCTGCTTGCCGATGATCTGGTTGACGTCGCGCAGGTGGCGGTCGTAACGGCCTTCGAGACCGCAGATCAGCGCATCCGCTTCGCCGCGCTTCACCGACAGCGCGCCGATGACGGTGGTGTTGGTGCGCACGATGGTGCGGGCTGCTTCCGGGTTGATGCCGACGCGGCCGACAAGGGCGAAATAGTCATCGACATAGTCGCGGTAGCGCGGATCGTCTTCCGGGTTGACCACGGCGAAATCCGTATGCGGGCGGATGCGCAGGCCGAAGCGCTTCAGGCGTGTTTCGATGATCTGCGGACGGCCGATGAGGATCGGGATGCCGGTGCCTTCTTCCAGCAGAACCTGGGCGGCGCGCAGCACGCGCTCGTCTTCGCCTTCGGCAAAGATGATGCGCTTCTTTTCGGCGGCTTTTGCGGCATTGAAGACCGGCTTCATGATGAAGCCCGAACGCCAGACGAAACGGTTCAGCTGGTCGAGATAGGCTTCGAAATCGGTGATCGGCCGGGCGGCGACGCCGCTTGCGGCCGCAGCGCGGGCAACGGCTGGCGCAATGCGCAGGATGAGGCGCGGATCGAAAGGCGAGGGGATAAGGTAGTTCGGGCCGAAGACCGGCGTTTCGCCGCTATAGGCCTTTGCTGCCACTTCGGAGACTTCCTCCCGCGCGAGTTCGGCGATGGCCTGCACGGCGGCCATCTTCATTTCCTCGTTGATCGTGGTTGCGCCGCAATCGAGCGCGCCGCGGAAGATATAAGGGAAGCAGAGAACGTTGTTGACCTGGTTCGGGAAGTCCGAACGGCCGGTGCAGATCATCGCATCCGGTCGGGCCGCACGCGCCGCCTCCGGCATGATTTCCGGATTGGGGTTGGCAAGCGCGAGGATCAGCGGGTTTTCCGCCATGCGCTCCAGCAGTTCCGGCTTCAGCACGCCGGCGGCGGAAAGGCCGAGGAAGACATCCGCACCGTCGATGGTTTCGGCCAGAACGCGCTTGTCGGTCTTCTGGGCGTAAACTTCCTTCCACTCGTCCATCAGCGTGTTGCGGCCATCGTAAACGAGGCCTTCAATGTCGTGGACCCAGATGTTTTCCTTTTTCGCGCCCATGGCGACGAGTAGGTTGAGGCAGGCAAGGGCTGCCGCGCCAGCGCCGGAGGCGACGATCTTGACGCTCGAGAGCGATTTTCCGGCGAGTTCCAGCGCATTGGTGACGGCGGCGGCGACGATGATCGCGGTGCCGTGCTGGTCATCGTGGAAGACCGGGATGTTCATCTTTTCGCGCAGCTGGCGTTCCACCTCGAAACATTCCGGCGCCTTGATGTCCTCAAGGTTGATGCCGCCGAAGGTGGGTTCCAGCG
The DNA here is from genome assembly GCF_005144435.2 of Agrobacterium leguminum. Classification (NCBI taxonomy): domain Bacteria; kingdom Pseudomonadati; phylum Pseudomonadota; class Alphaproteobacteria; order Hyphomicrobiales; family Rhizobiaceae; genus Agrobacterium; species Agrobacterium leguminum. The sequence continues at coordinate 1,339,735 of NZ_CP120211.1, read as the reverse complement.
CTGCGATGGTGGAGACCATGTCGTTGATGCCGGGCGCATCGATTTCGATATCGAAAACGTCGATGCCGGCGAATTTCTTGAAGAGGACGGCCTTACCTTCCATCACCGGCTTGGAAGCGAGCGGGCCGATATTGCCGAGGCCAAGCACCGCCGTGCCGTTGGAAATGACGGCGACGAGGTTGGCGCGGGCGGTATATTCCGCCGCCGTTTCCGGATTTTCGTGGATCGCGAGGCAGGGGGCGGCAACACCCGGCGAATAGGCCAGCGCCAGATCGCGCTGGTTGCCGAGCGGCTTGGTAGCCTGGATTTCCAGCTTGCCGGGGCGCGGATAGCGGTGGAAAAAGAGCGCCTGTTCCTCGATGTCGGCCTTTGCCGTGTTGGCGGGCGTGTTGTTCTTATCGTGAGAGGTCATTTTCCACCGTCATGTCTGGTTCAATTCCGGACCCCTGAATACAACAAACTTCCCCGTGGTACAGCCGTTATTTGACCGCACCTTATGCAAATGCGGCCATGGCTTATTCGCGTTTTCGTGAAGGCTTTCGTCATATTCCCTATAAAAACCGGCGTCTGTCATGTTGCTGAAACACGAGTCTGGTTCTGAGAGGTAAGAAAGCCGCAGGGACGCAACCGAACAGGGGGATGAAATCCGTGGCCGGTCAAATCGAAACCAGACAGTTCAGAACGCTTTTCATTTCGGATGTTCATCTTGGCTCCAAGGCGGCCAAGACGGATTATCTGCTCGACTTCCTGAAATATCACGAGGCCGAGACGATCATTCTCGTCGGCGACATCGTCGACGGCTGGCGCCTGCGCCGCAGCTGGTACTGGCCGCAGGGCTGCAACGACGTGGTGCAGAAGCTTCTGCGCAAGGCCCGCAAGGGAACGCGCATCGTCTATATTCCCGGCAATCACGATGAATTCCTGCGGGAATTTCCGGGCATGCATTTCGGCGGCATCGAAGTGGCCGAGCGCATGATCCATGAGGCCGCCGACGGCAAGAAGTACCTCATCATCCATGGCGACGAGTTCGACGTGGTGGTGCGCAACGCCCGCCTGCTCGCCTATCTCGGCGACTGGGCCTATGATGCGGCGATTGCGCTCAACATCGCCATTGCTGCCGTGCGCCGCCGCATCGGCCTGCCTTACTGGTCGTTTTCGGCCTGGGCCAAGCTGCAGGTCAAGCACGCGGTCAACTTCATCGGCGAATTCCAGCGCGTGGTGGCCGAAGAAGCGCGCCGCAACAATGTCGATGGCGTCATCTGTGGCCACATTCACCATGCGGTGATGGAAGACATGGACGGCATCCGCTACATCAATACCGGCGACTGGGTGGAAAGCTGCACGGCGATTGCCGAAAACGCCGATGGCAGCTTCGAGCTGATCACCTGGATGCAGACGAGCGACGTTACCGCCGAACAGGCATCGGACGAGATGGAGCCGGTGGATATTCCGGGGCTGATCGGGAAGCACGCGGCCTGAATTGGGCGCTGCTTGATGGCGGCGGCGATCCCTAAGCGTGGTCTCACTCTCTGGCGTCATCCTCGGGCTTGTCCCGAGGATCTGCAGCAGATCGATTTCACGCGACGTGAATAGATCCTCGGGACAAGCCCGAGGATGACGTCAAGTGTGCGGCAAAGCTGATGGTCGTCTTCATGCGATGTTGCAAGAGCCACTTTGACGGTCGGCGCGGTGCATTCGCGCGAAACTCGAACGTCAATCGTTATCCTCAAAATCTCGTTAGGACTGCGTTCTTCATAGACGAGCCTCGACTAGCTCATATGGAGCAAGCGGATGCCGCTTGTTTCTTCTCCCCGTCGGGGAGAAGTCCGCGGCAGCGGGATGAGGGGGCGAGCTCTCCGTATACCGCTAGCGTTGCCCCCTCATCCGACCTTCGGGCCACCTTCTCCCCGGCGGGGAGAAGAAACCAGCGGCGAGGTTGCGTGCATGTTTGTTGGGGCTTACCCCCACAGTTCCGGCCGCGCCGGATAAACCAGCGAACCCTCATAAACCAGACCGGGCTCACGATCCTCGGCCAGCAGCAGCGGCCCGTCCAGATCGGCAAAGGCCGTGCCCTGCGCCGCCAGCACGGCAGGGGCCATGCCGAGCGAGGTGCCGAGCATGCAGCCGACCATGATGGTGAAGCCTAGCCGTTCCGCTTCCGCCTTCATGACGAGCGCTTCGGTCAGGCCGCCGGTCTTGTCGAGCTTGATGTTGATCGCATCGTAACGGTCGCGCAGGCCGGCGAGGTCCTTCGTGGAATGCACGCTTTCATCGGCGCAGATCAGCACCGGATGGTCGATGCGGGCGAGGATGTCATCCTTGCCGGCGGGTAGCGGCTGCTCGATCAGCGATATCTTCAGCTCTGCCGCAAGCCGCAGATAATATTCGATATTATAATCGTTCCAGCCCTCATTGGCGTCGATGATGATGCGCGCTTCAGGTGCGGCGGCGCGCACGGCCCTTAGACGCGCTTCGTCATCCGCCGTACCGGTCTTGATCTTCAGCAGCGGGCGGCCTGCGTTTTCCGCCGTTTTCGCGGCCATGGTCTCGGGGTCTGCAAGCGAGATGGTGTAGGCGGTGACGAGCGGCTTTGCCGCCTGTCCAAGGATGCGCTCGGCAACGGTTTTGCCGGTGATCTTGGCTTCGAGGTCCCACAGCGCGCAATCGACCGCATTGCGGGCGGCGCCGGGTTGCATCGCCTGCTGTAGTTCCTGCCGTGTCACGCCGCTAGCGATCTGTTCCGCCATCGCCTCGATATCGGCGATGACGCCGTCGATACTTTCGCCATAACGCGGATAGGGCACACATTCGCCAATGCCGGTAAAGGAACCATCGCGGATGGTGCACGTTACGACATCCGCATGTGTGCGGGTGCCGCGTGAAATGGTGAAGCTGCCGGCGACGGGAAAACGTTCCGTTGTGGCTTGAAGGTAACGGGGCATGTTTTTTCACTTCCGATTGGGCGGCAAAAGACACATGACGCCAAATTTATCACGAATTGTCGGCCGTCACTGTGGCTTGCCGGGGGGCAAAACGTTATGAAACCTTTAAGAATCTCGTGACGGCTGCACTCGCTCGGAGCATTATGCAAGAACAGGACACACGGCAACAGGCGAACCCGGCCGCAATCACCGAAGACGATAACGTCTCCGGCGGCGGCTTGCGTTTTGTCATGAGCGGTTCCTGGCGCAACAGCAATCTCGCGGGTGTTTTCCCCAGTCTTGAAAAGATCGAAAAGAGCAAATCCGCCGGTCCGGTGGAAATCGATCTTTCTTCCGTCGAGGCCATCGATACGACGGGCGCATGGATCATCCAGCGCCTGCGCAAGGACCTCGAGGCAAATGGCGCCACCGTCACCGTGACGGGCAATGACCGTATCGAAGAGGTCATCGGCCAGTTGCCCGAAAAGGTGGAGATGGAGGGCGAAGCCGCTGCGAAGGTAGGGCTCGTCGAGCGTATTTTTGCGCCCATCGGCAAGGCCGTCATCCAGAACGGCGCGGATTTCCTGGCGGGCATGTATATTCTCGGCTCGGCCGTGCGCGGCGCGCAGATGAAGCTCGGGCGCGGGCGCGGCGTCTCGCCGGCGGCGATCGTCAACCAGATCGACCATATGGGCGTGCGCGCCGTGCCGATCATCATGCTGATGTCGTTCCTGATCGGTGCGATCATCGCCCAGCAGGGCGCGTTCCAGCTCCGTTATTTCGGTGCGGAAGTCTTCGTTGTCGATCTCGTCGGCATTCTGCAATTGCGCGAAATCGGTGTGCTTCTGACCGCGATCATGATCGCCGGCCGTTCCGGCAGCGCGATCACGGCGGAAATCGGCTCGATGAAGATGCGCGAGGAAATCGACGCGCTGAAGGTGATCGGCCTCAACCCCGTGGGTGTGCTGGTGTTTCCGCGGCTGGTGGCGCTCACCATCGCGCTGCCGCTTTTGACCATTCTTGCCAATTTCGCAGCGCTTTTCGGCGCGGCCATCGTGGCATTGCTTTATTCCGGCATTACGTTTGAGGTGTTCCTGTCGCGCCTGCATGGCGCTGTCGAGGAATCGACCATTGCCGCCGGCATGATCAAGGCGCCGTTCATGGCGCTCATCATCGGCATCGTCGCGGCCGTTGAAGGCATGAAAGTGGGCGGTTCGGCCGAATCGCTCGGCCAGCACGTCACCTCCTCGGTGGTGAAGTCGATCTTCGTCGTCATTCTGGTGGATGGTCTTTTCGCCATCTTCTACGCAGCCATCGATTTTTAGGGAGGGCGCGTTGGAGAAACTGGACCAGAAACCGCAGGAGAGCAGAACCGGGAAAGACGGGCGCGAGGTGGTGCTTTCCGTCGAGGGCGTGACCGTCGGTTTCAATGGCCGCAATGTGCTCGAAAATCTCGACCTCGATGTCTATCGCGGTGAAATCCTCGGCTTCATCGGCCCCTCCGGTGCGGGCAAATCCGTGTTGATGCGCGCGATCTTGCGGCTCCTGCCGCGGCAGGCGGGTGCGATCCGTATTCTTGGCACCGATTACGACAAGGCGAGCGAAGACGACCGCATGATGCTCGACCAGCGGCTTGGCGTGCTGTTCCAGCAGGGGGCGCTGTTTTCCGGCCTGACGGTGAAGGAAAACATCCAGCTGCCGATGCGCGAATATCTCGACCTGCCGAAAAAGCTGATGGACGAGCTTGCCTATCTGAAGATCGAGATGGTGGGGCTGAAGCCCGATGCGGGCGACAAGTATCCTTCCGAGCTTTCCGGCGGCATGATCAAGCGCGCAGCCCTTGCCCGGGCGCTGTCGCTTGATCCCGACCTCGTCTTCCTCGATGAGCCGACGTCCGGCCTCGATCCCATCGGGGCGGCGGAATTTGATATGCTGATTGCGCGCTTGCGCGATTCGCTCGGCCTGACCGTTTATATGGTGACGCACGACCTCGACAGCCTCTTCTCCGTCTGTGACCGCATTGCGGTGCTGGGCCAGAAGAAGGTGCTGGTGGAAGGGACATTGCAGGACATGTTCGCCTGCGACGACCCGTGGGTGCAGTCCTATTTCCGCGGCAAACGGGCGCGCTCTGTCGTTCTTCCGGACGGCAGACACGAAAATCCGGTGGAGTAACAAGAAGCATGGAAACCAAGGCGAACTACACCATAGTCGGAATTTTCACGCTGATCGTGATCGCCGCCGCATTCGGCTTCGTTTACTGGATGGCGGAATTCGGTCGTGGCGGCCCGACGGCCCAGCTTGTCGTGCGTATTCCCGGCTCCGCGAACGGTCTTTCCGTCGGTTCTCCCGTGCGCTTCAACGGTATTCCGGTCGGCACCGTGCGCGGCCTTGCCATTGACCGCGATGATCCGGCCTATTCCATCGCCTTTACCGAAGTGCAGGCCGATGCCCCGGTTTTTCCGTCGACGCGCGCCGTGCTTGAAATTCAGGGCCTGACGGGCGCTGCCTATATCGAGCTTTCCGGCGGCAACAAGGATGGCGAGCGCATTCTGCAGAAAGCCGTTGAAAGCGGCGTTCCGGCCGAGCTGACGGCCGATCTTTCCAGCGTCACCAACCTGCTCGCCACCGCCGATAAAATCCTGAAACGCGCCGATGGGGCCATCGGCGAATTGCAGGGTTTCGTGCAGGATGCGCGTGGCCCTCTGACGCAGACGGTGCGCAATGCCGAAAAATTCTCCGATGCGCTGGCGGCCAATTCCGACGGCATCAAGAATTTCATCGCCAGCCTCAGCTCGCTTTCCACAACGGTGCAGTCGGTTTCGGTGCGTCTCGACGGCACGCTGACGGCCATCGAGGATCTGGTGAAGGCGGTGGATGCCGGCAAGATCGATTCCATCCTGTCGAATGTCGACAAGGTGACGAAGGATGTTGCTTCCGCTTCCAGCGATATTCAGGGCATCATGGAGACGGTGCAGAGCACGGCGCGCAATTTCGAAGCGGCGAGCACGGAAGTGCAGACCGTGGTGAAGCGCGCGGATGAGCTTCTCGCCTCCGTCGATCCGGCCAAGGTGGGCACCGTGGTTGATGACGTTTCCTCTGCGACCGCCGATGCGCGCGATGCCGTGGCGAACTTCAAGCGGATCGCCGATGACGTCGGCGCCCGCCGTGCCGATATCGACCAGGCGGTTTCCGACTTCACCGAAATGGGTCGCAAGCTGAACCTCGCCTCCAGCCGCGTCGACGGCATTCTCGCCAAGGTGGACGGCATGCTCGGCACCGATGACGCCAATTCGCTGTTTGCCAAGGCGCGTGAAACGCTGACCTCCTTCAAGGCGGTGGCGGATAATCTCAACGCCCGCATCGGGCCGATTGCCGACAATCTGACGCGTTTCTCCAGCTCGGGCCTGAAGGATTTCCAGGCGCTGATCGGCAGCACGCGGGTCACGGTCGACAATCTCAACAATGCCATCACCAATATCGACCGCGATCCGCAGCGGTTGATTTTCGGCGGCGAAACCGTGAAACAATATGATGGCAGAACAAGGCGTTAAGAGGGGTATGGGCCAATGACACGATTGATGAACGGCCGTCAGCGCCGCGCCCTCATTCTGGCTCCGCTGTTTGCCGCCTTGATGGCGGGCTGCGCGGGTGCGCCGAAGAACGATACTTTCGATCTCTCCGTCTCTTCGGCGGCGGTGGCGCAGGGGCCTTCGCTGAAAAGCCGGCAATTGCTGATCGCCGATCCGACCGCCCTGAAGGCACTCGACAGCGAAAATATCGTGGTGCGCCTTTCCGGCTCGGAGGTGCAATATCTCGGCAATTCGCAATGGAGCGACCGCCTGCCGCGCATGGTGCAATCCAAGCTGGTGGAAGCCTTCGAGGATACCGGCAAGCTCGGCGGCGTCGGACGGCCGGGGCAGGGGCTGGCAATCGACTATCAGGTCGTGACCGATATTCGCGCCTTCGAAATCGATACGGCGAAGAATATCGCCAATATCGAGATATCGGTGAAGCTCTTGAACGACCGCAACGGCACGGTGAAGGCGCAGGACGTGTTCCGCGCCAGCGCCCGCGTCAGCGGTTCCGGCAACGCCAATTTCGTGAAGGCGCTGGATCAGGCCTTTGCCGCCGCCACGCGCGATATCGTGGCCTGGACGCTGAAATCGCTTTAAGCGTTCGGTGTTATTGTCGTCACAGGAAACCGCTTTATGTTCGCGTAGCGCCGGTCACCGATCGGCCTATGCATGATGGTTCCGATCCATGAGCCCGATCCGTGAGTTGGTGATGCGATTTCTGCTGCTGCTTTGCCTTATGTTTTCCGCCCTGTCTGGAACGGGCGCCGCCATGGCGGCCGGTCTCCGGCTGATCGACGTTCCGTCGGCGAACGGCAAAGCTGCCATGAAGGCTGCGGTGTGGTCGCCCTGCGCGTCCGCACCGGAAGAAGTCAGGATCGGTCCCTTCCTTTTGCCCGCCGTGCGCGATTGCCCTGTTCCTGATGGCAAATATCCGCTCATCGTCATCTCCCATGGCTTTGGCGGCACCTATTTCAGCCATCGGGACACGGCGGCGGCGCTGGCGGATGCCGGCTTCATTGTCGCGGCGATCAATCACCCCGGAGACAATGCGCTTGAAATGAAGAAGGCGGGCGAGCTTTCCGCGCTGACGGGCCATCCGGCGGATATTGCCCGGTTGCTCGATCATCTGCTTGAAGGTTTTAGCGAAGCCGGTTCCATCGATGCCGGACGGATCGGCGTCTTCGGATTTTCGCGCGGCGGTTATACCGCGCTGGTGCTTGCCGGCGGCACGCCTGATTTTGCCAATGCCGGGCTGCCCTGTCCCGACCCGCAGGCGCCGATTTGCACGCAGATGCGGCAGAAGACGACGTTGCCGCAGCATGGCGGTCAGGATGCGAGGATAAGGGCTGTGGTTGCCGCCGACCCGTTGAATGCCTTTCCCGGCGCGGGCGACCTGAAGAATATCACGATCCGCGTCCAGCTCTGGAGTTCGGAACGCGGCGGCGATGGTGTCGCGCCGCAGGATGTTGCAAGGCTGCGCAACGATCTGCCGGTGAAACCGGACTATCGGATGGTAAAAGGGGCGGGGCACTTTTCCTTTATCGCCCCTTGCCCCGCCGAGATGGAAAAGGCCGTGCCCCAGATTTGCAGCGATGCGGCGGGTTTCGACCGGGCGGGGTTTCACCGCAGCTTCAACGCCGAGGTGGTCAGCTTCTTCAAGGCGTCGCTGCGCTGACGTTTTTCCTTTCCGCGCCGGTCAGGCGGCGTCCTGCTGCGACTTCCATTCCGGCAGGGGGAAAACCCGGTCGTAGCTCCAGTTGAAGACAAAAGCATAGACCACGTAAAACAGCGCAAACGAGATATCCATCACCAGCGCGTGGGCAAGGCTGATATTCAGATACCAGGCGATGAAGGGCATCAGCACGATCAGCAGACCGAGTTCGAACAGCACGGCATGGGCGACCCGAAGGGCGGGCGTCTTCAGCGTCGTGCCTTTCAGTCGCTGCATGGCGTGGTCGAAACCAAGATTGTAGACATAGTTCCAGACCGTCGCCAGCGTGGCGCTGACGATGCCGACAATGCCGATATCTTCCATCGGCATGCCAAACAGCAGCGCACCGAGCGGAATGATGAGCAGGAGGCCGATGATTTCGAAGCTGAGGGCGTGGCGGATACGATCTTGCAGGGAACGCATTTCATTCTCCGGTATGTGACCGGGCCGTCCCGCATGCTGTCGCCGATGTGGCCGAGGTCGTCCTCGCGCTGAGGCATATAGAGGTTTTGGGCGAATTTTTCAAGCGCGGGCGTTTAGGCAGTCAATGTCACGGGGAGAGCGCCACTTGTTTCTTCTCCCCGCCGGGGAGAAGTCCGCGGCAGCGGGATGAGGGGGCACGTTCTCCGCATATCTCTGCGCTAGCCCCCTCATCCGACCCTTCGGGCCACCTTCTCCCCGGCGGGGAGAAGAAACAAGCATCGACGCCTCGACCTCTCTCGGAGCAAAGAGAGGGCGATGCGGAACAAGACCGGCGCATTTTCGTTATCGCTTATGGAAGGAGGCGTGCCATGCAGAATTCCTCTGAGGGGAGAACGATAAAGGCCGCCAACACGGCGAAGGTTTCTACTTACACGCCAAGCCTCATTTCTCTTAAGGGAAGTTATGTGGCGATGATATTTCGCAGACCGCTTTGCCGAAATCCGCTGGATGTGCGGAAGAAATAGGGGCGACGGCATTTGCCTGTTGCCTGCCTCCGCACATCGATGACGACGACTGCTGAAATGATGATGACTTTAGATGTCTCTAAAGTGTGATTTTCAATCCGGCCCGTCTCCACCTAGACTGGAGATCGCCACCAGAGCGAAGGGAGAATGACATGAAATCAGTTCTCATTATCGCCGCTGTCTTTGTTTTTTCCGCCAGTGCAGCGCTTGCGGAATGCGCAGGTCATCAACAGATCAACGCTTCCGTTCCTGCCGTAGACCGTGAATTCAAAACCGCAAGCATCGTTCCGCCGACAGATCCGGTGGAAAAGCCAGTCGTCATCCTGAAAAAGACCGACCGCCTTCCTGCGACGGTTGCGACGACCGGTGAACCAGAAGCCGCAATGCAACGCATGCAATAAACAGGAACAATAACCTCTTCATTCTAAAAATCCCGTGCGTGAGGTGATCCGCACGGGATTTTGCTTTCAGGAGGAAGGCGGGGCAACCGTCGCTTTCACAGCGCCGCTCTTGCCGGTTCTTTGCATCGGCGACTAGAGCATTTCCAGTAAAAGTGCGAAGCGGTTTTACGTCCGGAAAATGCGTAAAAACAAAGAGGTAGAGCACGTCCACCGATTCCGTTTAAACCGGGCGTGCTCTAGCTGTCGAGTTTCAGCGACAGCTGTTTCGGCCCTTCGTTCTTTTTGAGCACGTAAAGCGGTCGGGTGATGATGACTTCCGTTCGCCGTTGTAGCTCGCGCCGCCGCTCGAGCGCGCGTTCGCGCATATCGCGGGAGCGGGCGACAACGGAAAGGGCATTTTCTATGGCTGCGTCTGCTGTGTTCATCGCTGACCTCCATAATGTTCACTTTATGTTCTCATTATCGGTGGCTTGTGTCAACACTATGGCAGGGTTGCCGGCAGGTGTTTTGGCCCCGGCGCGATGAACGGATCGGGGTGCGACAGGCTGCGTCGGCGTGCCGCGCGGGATCGGCTTTGCCCACACGTCGACCTTCACAGCACGAACCTGTTCCGGCAGTGTCGACAGGGACACTCCGGACCTGCTGTGTTGATTTTTACGATGATGTTTCGATGACGCCGGCGCTGATCCGCCCGGCTTGAGGAGGGTATCAGGAGAGGGGGCGTTGATCCGGCGCGGGAACGCCGCCGGCGGACAATAGATCGGTGAGATGCTCGCTGGCGAGCGCGACGATGGCAAGGGCGGCCTGCTGGCGGTTCCAGCCGGCATGTTCGGCTTTTTCGATCAGCCCGTGAATGGAAGGTTCCAGTGCGAACTGGCACTCGGCCTGATAGTCCATGGTGTCGATCGAAAGCGACGGGGAATTGATTGCGGCCCGCATCCTTTGGTCTCCCTGTTTTCCGTCATGTCCACATACGCGAGACGCAAATCGGAACATGCACATTCAGAGGCCGGTGATATCGGGTATGCTCATGAGGCCCGCATATCACTGGCAGCGAATCCCCCAGCAGGCGGACGTTAGCGGCAAGTCTTGATCGCTGTCAACGCGTGTGCGGCGGCGATGACGTCGCCATCTCCGTTTTCAGAGCCTTCCGTTCCGGAAAGGCTTTCGCCGCCAGATCAGCAGCGCCATCACATAAAGCGCAAAAAGCACGAACCATGCGACGGGCAGCACCATGAAAAGCGCTGCATAAGCGCAATTTCCCTCAAAACAGGAGCCGAGAAATCCGGAATCGGCAAGCGCTGCCGATAATAAAAACGCACATATCCCGCTCCCGACCGCGCCGAGAATGAAAAGCAATATGTTGATGAGCAATCTCATGGTCCCGATCATAAGGACGATTGAGACAGCTTTGGGGAAACGGGCGGTGCCGCAACGCCAATAATCATCTTTTCGGCGGCCACATGGAAAGCCGGTTGCCGCAGTTGAGCCTGCGCTCTTACGGGGAGGGTCGTGATTGCCAGGGCGTGGGGTGTATATGTCCAGACCGGCGGTTCACCTCACGCGGAGAGCTGACGGCATTATATATCTCTGTGTTTTTGGTGTCTTTTATTTGTATATCTCTGTATTTTATGTTTCTAAATTCGGATTTGCTTGATGATTTTGATGCAAATCGTAATAATTTTCTTCATTCTGCAATTTATTTTAATTTAAAGTTGTTTTATTTTTGGTTTTTATTGATATGTTTAGGCTTGCTGCGATCGTGAAACTTAAGAGCGGGCGAAGCCCCGCAATGCTGCGCTTAATTCTTATTGACGAAATTGATTTCAAGAAACGGTGACGGTCGGTCTGTCCATGCAGGCGGATCTGGCTTCGGTAGAGGGTATTGATTTGATCCCGCATTGGTTTCCATTCGCCAGCGCGTTCAGGCTGTCAGGCCTCGCGGCGCTGGTCCTGTTGTCCGCCGGTTTTTCGACACAGGCTTCAGGCCAGTCACGGGTCTGCAACGATCCCACGCCGGCCGGCAATATCGATGAAATGTTCGATGCGATCTATGCCTGCTGGGTGCCGCCGGAAGACACTGCGGGGCTTGTCGTGACATTGCAGTTCATTCTGCACAAGGACGGACAGATAAGGGGCAAGGTGGTGGTCACCGCCGCGCGCCCACAGGAAGACAGCCCGAGGCGCAAGGCCTTCATCGATTCCGCCATCGAGGCGGTCAAGCGGGCGGCACCTGTGCCTTTCACCGAGCAATTTGGAAGCCGTATCGCGGGGCGGCCGCTGGCGCCGCGTTTTGTCGGGGCAGACATCAAGGCGCCGGAAACGGAATTATAAGCGCTTTTGACACCGGCCCGACCGTTGGCGCTGCCGCGCGTTGCAGGTGACGAGAGCGGCTCTATGCGCAACCACTATCGAAACATTATCGAAAAAGAACGGTTTGGCGAAAGCCAAGCGCGCTTATGCGATGCTTCAATTTAGCATCGCAACGTCTTGTCATTTCAGGAAGAATTTGGTGGGTGATGTAGGGCTCGAACCTACGACCCGCTGATTAAGAGTCAGCTGCTCTACCAACTGAGCTAATCACCCGACCGGCACCGTGTGGCGGTGTGAGGGGGCGTATAAAGGGGAAGTTTGGGCTTGTCCAGCGCGGAAATGAAATTTCTTCGATTTTTGTGACGAAAAAATTTCAGTCGCGCTGGAAAAGTCTGGAAATCCGGGGTTTTACGGATTTTTCCTTTTATTCATCCGCGCCTGAAAGCCCGGCCGATAAGGATGAGGATGCAGGCGCCGATGAAGCCGGCGATGAGATAACCGAGCCAACCCGTCAAAACGATTCCAAATACCGAAAGGATGGCGTTGGCGACGATCGCGCCGACGATTCCGAGAAGGATGTTCATGAAAACACCCATATTGCTTTTCATGAATTGTTCGGCGAGCCACCCGGCGACACCACCGATGATGATGGCTGCGATCCAGCCAATGCCAGCAGATTCCATGATTTCCTCCCATGTTGCTGCATCATCAAAGGTGATGATTCTCGTGGTGAAAAGCAAGGCAAACTCCTGAAAACCTCGCTTTATGCGGGTGGTTTTCCGCGCGGCAGGCGCTAAAAAGCCTGATGCGGCGCAAAGAGACGAAAGGCATGGATGTGCGGTTGATGTTCGGCGGATTGATGGACGGCAGAAGGATGTTCGACGGCCTGGTGCGGGATCGGCGGCAAAGGAGCGCCATGGCGGCGATAATGGCCATGGTGCTTTTTCTGGCTGGCGGTCTTTTGTCGGCAATGCCGGCGGCGGCGCAGGGGGAAACAACATCGCCCGCGCCGGTGGCGATCCAGGCCTCGACCGTCGAACAGGCGAGGGCGGAGCTGGAGAAATGGAAGGCCGATGTCGCGGCGATTGCCAAACAGGTGGAAGCGGGCGGCAGCGACGATGTGCAGCTTGTGGACCTGAAGGGCCGCGCCGACACCATCGCCGCCGATGCCGCCGCCGCCAACACCAAGCTGCGCACCCGTCTCGACCAGATCAAGACCCGGCTGGATGCGCTGGGTGCGGCGCCTGCGGACGACCAGCCGCCGGAAGCGAGCATGGTGACGGAGGAGCGAAACCGGCTGACGGCGGAACGGGCCGAGGTGAATGCGATTGCCGGGGAAGTGGAGAGCACGGCCACCAATGCCGCGCAGATTTCCAATAACATCACTGCCGTTCGTCGGGCGCTTTTTGCCGCCACGCTGTTCAAGCGCACCGAAGTTTCGGCGCAGACACTGGGCGACGCCTCCTCCGCCTTTCTGACCGAATTGACCAACCTCAACAACGCTTTCAGCAGTTGGGCGAGCTTCGTCTGGAACTACAAGCGCCTGCCGATGTTCGGGGCGGTGACGCTGTCGATCATGGCGGCGCTGCTGTTTCTCGTGGGCGGTTACCGCTTTTTCGGCAGCCGCATGGACCGGCGGGCCTTTACGGGCGAGCCTTCCTATCTGAGACGGCTTTCGGTGGCCTTCTGGTCGACCATGGTGCAGTCGCTGTCGCTGTTCCTGTTTCTCGTCACCTCCGCCTTCTTCCTCGATAATTTCAACGTGCTGCGGTCAGACATCGCGCCGATCCTGTTCGGGGCGATGGCGATCACTGGTTTCGTTTATTTCGTCTCGCGGCTGAGCTATGCGATCTTTGCGCCGACGCAGCCGGAATGGCGCCTTCTGAAGGTGTCCAACAAGGGCGCGCACACGCTGTCCTCGGCGGTGCTGCTGATGGCGCTCGTCAACGGGCTCGATTACCTGCTCGGCACGATCAGCGAGACGCTTTATTCGCCGCTGATCGTCACGGTTGCCAAAAGTTTCCTCGCCTCGATCATCATCGGCCTTATCCTGCTGACCGTATCGTTCCTGCGGCCTGTGATCGGCGAGGGGCAGGATTATGAGACCGGCAATCAGCGCCTGCCGCGCTGGCTCGTCATCCTGCTGCGGGTGGGCGGCCTCGTTCTCATCGGCGCCTGCCTGACGGGTTATGTCGGGCTTGCGCGCTTCCTTGCCACGCAGATCGTCGCCACCGGCGCGGTGCTGGCGACGATGTATATCGGCATTCTCTCGGGCAAGGCGATTTCGCGACAGGGCGCCTTTGCGGAATCGCTTGCCGGCCGCTATCTCGCGCGGCGTTTCGGTCTCGGCGTGGTGGCGCTCGATCAGGCCGGTCTTGCCGCGGGGCTTGGCATCTATGCCGTCGCGCTTGCCTTCGGTGTGCCGCTCATCCTGTTTTCCTGGGGCTTCCAGCCGGGCGATATCGAAAGCTGGGCCTATCGTCTGTTAACCGGCATCACCGTCGGCAATGCCTCCATTTCGCTGATCGGCCTCTTCGGCGGCGTCCTCGTCTTCGCCATCGGTTACATCATCACCCGCTGGTTCCAGAAGTGGCTGGACAATAACGTCATGGCGCGCGGCCAGGTGGATGCCGGGGTGCGCAACTCGGTCAAGACCGGTATCGGTTATCTCGGTATCGCGGTGGCGGCCATCTTCGGCGTGTCTTCGGCCGGTCTCAACCTCTCCAGCCTGGCGCTGGTGGCGTCGGCCCTTTCGGTCGGTATCGGTTTCGGCCTGCAGAACATCGTCTCCAACTTCGTCTCCGGCCTCATCTTGCTGGTCGAGCGTCCCTTCAAGGTGGGAGACTGGGTGGTGACAGGCACGACGGAAGGCACCGTCAAGCGGCTTTCCGTGCGCGCCACCGAAATCGAAACCTTCCGCGGCCAGTCGATCATCGTGCCGAATTCGGAATTCATCAATTCCTCGGTCGGCAACTGGACACACCGCAACCGCATCATGCGCGCGGAAATTCCCGTTTCCGTCTCTTACGATTCCGATCCGCAGAAGGTGATGGATATTCTGCTGGAACTGGTGCGCGCCCAGCCGCCGGTGCTGCGCAATCCCGAGCCGCATGTGGAGTTCCTCCGCTTCGGCGATTTTTCGCTGGATTTCGAACTGCGTTTCCACCTTGCCGATCTCTCCAACGGGCTTGGCGTGAAAAACGCGCTCCGTATCGCAATCCTCCAGCGCTTCCGGGAGGAGGGGATCGACATCCCGTTCCCGCAGCGCAACCTCAACATCCACGTGGAAGGCGACGCCAATCCGCAGATGCTGGCGGCGCTGCTTTCTGAGGAGGGCGACAAGGCGGTGGTGGCCCATACGGGGGCGGCATCGCCCGTTGCCGGCGCTGTGCCGGAAAAGGATGCGGGCAAGGCAGCTGACAAGACGGGCGACAAGGCCGTTGCGGAACAGCCGACGGCGGCGAAGGTGGTCGGCAAGGACAATTGAGCGGCTGCGGCCGATCTCGATCATTGGGCCGTCGGTATGGGTTCCGATGGGTGCGGGACCAGGTCTCGCACCCGGCTGCGTTGCTGTGAATGATGGGTACTTCCCGGGACAGCTTTTTACTTTGATGGACGTCGGATATGCCCGGCCGCCGTCATGAAAAATAATCGAAATACCCGCAATGACTGTATTGATATGTAAACTGTAAGTTGATATATTATGGTATTATTTAGTTTATTTCTTTCCTGTCGGGGTTCAAATGCCGGATCCAGTCGATGAGAATGCCCAGCCTGCCCAGCCTGCCCAGCCTGCCCAGCCTGCCCAGCCTCCGGGCCCGGTTCCTGCAAAAACATCTCTTCGGGAGAAGCTGAAGGGGCTTTGGGCGTGGACGCAGCCCCATGCAGCCCGGCTGTCCCTTCTGACGGCGGGGGTCGTTATCGGCTCGGCGGGTCTGTTTTTCCTGATGGGTGAAGCGGATGTGACCGACGAATACCTGCCGAAGCGCTGGAATGAATCCATCCGACGGCTCGGCATCGAACCGGTCTATCCTCCGCAGGAGGATATCTATGTGGGAGACATCATCGCCGAAATTGTCGATTCAGGTCACAAATTCAAATCCTTACCTGCCGATCTCGAAAGCGAATCCTTCATCGGCCGTTACGTCAAGATAACCCAGATACCAAATTTGCGGGGTTATCTCGGGGTGAAGTCGGAGGCGCCCTATTTCGGGGACAGCACATGGCTGGAGGACAAGAAGACGCTCTCGGTTTCGCAACCTCGAGCGGAGATTGCAACGGACGGAACCACCTCGGGCCTGCAGGTGAAGGACGCGCTTTTTCCCGTCATCAAGATCGAGCGCAAGGAGGGTATGGCGGGGCTTCTTCGCAATATTGCTTTCGGCGGCGCACGGGCGGATGTCGAGGAAATCGAACTTCAGAATGTTCAGACCTACGCGATCAACCCCTTCCATGCGCAAAATGCGCTGATGGGGTTTTGCAATGATCAAGATACCAAGGTCTATTGTGCGGATGAATATCTTCGCGAGAAACTGTCCTATATTCTCAGCCGCGACATTTTGAGAACCGCGGATACGGAGGATTGTGGTCCGCGTTATATTTACGATATCCGCCTGCTGGTTGTGCGCCAGGCGTTTCTGACCCGCGGCGTCAAGGTTACCAACGGTCGGGGCCGCTCAGCTTTTCTGGATGCGGGGGGTAACAGGGGAGACCCCGAAAAGGGCATATCCGATGCTGCGGCGGCTGCGACCACCGGGCCGCAGGGCAAACAGCCTGTGGTCCCCGTGGTCAATGACGCGGCCGCTAGTGACAACGCCATTCACAGCACAAACAGCTCCGGTCTGTTTTCCGACCGCCAGTTTGCACGCCCGCTTGTCATAGGCTTCAACAGCGTTTCCATCGGCATGCGCAACAGCACGCCTGCCTGGCTGGATGCTGCAGCAAAGGCGGCTGCCGGTAAGGACGTGAAAGACCGCGCCAGGATTTGTGCTTCTTCGCAGGAGGTTGCGAAATGAGACGGGTCATTTTTCTCTTCGGTATGTTTTTGCCGGTTTTAGCAGGTGCGCAGGATGTCGTTCGCCCGTCTGTGACCGCGGGGGGCCTTGAGCAATTCACCGCTGATTGCATCTACCGCATTCCGCCTTGTGGCGGCGGTGGCTTTCCGCCGCCACCGCCTCCGCCCGGTGGGGGCGGTGGGATACACAATCTGCCAGGTGGTCCTGTCTTCAAGGATTCGATCATCGTTCCCGGCAATGATGTCCTCAAGGGTTTGAAACTGGACGGCCCGGATGTGCGGGGGCTGCAAATGCAGCTTCAGAACCGATAGCCGGCAAGTCCGGCCCGTGGCCTGCCTTTTAGGAGCGTGTTGCAGTTCCCGGTCTGTGCCGGCCCGATATTTCTCGACATCTTTGCCGCCGTCTCTGCAAGCGCGGCGGCGGCAATACGAAAGCCCACCCCGATGGCGGCAATTTCTTCCCTGTCGCAGCACCCTATGGCCATGTCGCAATCAGGCGGCTGAACAACCCGCAAGCGCTTCATATTCCTCCCATCCAATGTCGGCGGAATAAGGCAAGGCCGGCGCTTTTCAGGGGTTCTGTAAATGAAGACACATGCACGGGCGGTGGTGATCGGTGGCGGCGTCGTTGGCGTTTCGACGCTTTATCATCTTGCCAAGAAGGGCTGGAGCGACAGCGTTCTCATCGAGCGCAAGGAGCTCACCTCGGGTTCCACCTGGCATGCGGCCGGGCTTCTGCCGCTGTTCAACATGAGCTATTCGGTCGGCCAGATTCACAAATATTCCGTGAAGTTCTATGAGGAGCTTCAGGAAGAGACCGGCATGAATGTCGGCTTCTCCAAGGTCTCGAATATCCGTCTCGCCCGCACCAAGGATCGCTGGGACGAATATATGTATTATGCCGGCATCGCCGAGACCATCGGCGTGCGCGTCAACATGCTGACGCCGGAGCAGGTGAAGGAAATCTGGCCGCTCTGCGAGACGGACGGCCTGCTTGGCGCCATCCAGCATCCCGACGACGGTTATATCCAGCCTGCCGATCTGACGCAGGCGCTGGCCAAGGGCGCGCGTGACCGCGGGGCGACCATCTATCGCAACACCACCGTCACCGCCATCGAGCAGCTGGAAGACGGTCACTGGAAGGTGACGACCGACAAGGGTGAGATCATCGCCGAGCATATCATCTCCTGCACGGGCTCCTTTGCCCGCAAGACCGGCGAGATGGTCGGCATCAACATTCCGGTCATCCCGGTCGAGCATCAATATATCGTCACCGAGCCGCACCCGGCCATCCAAGAGCGTCGTCGCCAGGGTCTGCCGGAAATGGGCGTGCTGCGCGAATCCGACTCGGCCTGGTATATGCGCGAGGAAGCGGGCGGCCTGATTCTCGGTCCATACGAAGTCGGCGCGCCGGTCTGTTATGTCGACGGTCCCTCCGATGACAGCGAATATGAGCTGTTCCAGGAAGAACTCGACCGCCTGATGCCGCATATCGAAACCGCCATGGTGCGCGTTCCGGCCTTCGGCGAAGTGGGCATCAAGAAGGTCTATAACGGCGCTATCGCCTATACGCCTGACGGCAACCCGATTGTCGGCCCCGCACCGGGCCTGAAGAATTTCTGGCTGAACGAAGGCCATTCCTTCGGCATCACCGCTGCTGGCGGTGCCGGCTGGCAACTGGCCGAATGGATCGTCGACGGCGAGCCGACGCTCGACCTGATGGGTGTAGATCCGCGCCGCTTCGGCCCTTACGCCACGGAAGGTTACCTCATCGCCAAGAACGAGGAAGCCTATGCCAACGTCTTCACCATGCATTACCCGGATGAGGAGCGCTCCGCCGCCCGTCCGCTGAAGACGACGCCGGTTTATGACCGTCTGAAGAAGCTCGGCGGCGTGTTCGGCTCCGTCTATGGCTGGGAGCGTGCCAACTGGTATGCGCCGGAAGGTTATGCGCTCCGCGAGGAAGATCTCGGCGTGGGTGCGGATGTCATCACCAGCCACAACCATGCGCCGGCCTTGGATGACGGTCGTATCGTCGAGAAATGGTCGTTCCGCCGCTCGAACTATTTCGAACATGTCGGCAACGAGGTGAAGAATGTCCACCAGAATGTCGGCGTGCTCGACATGTCGGCCTTCGCGAAGATGGAGGTTTCCGGCCCCGGTGCGCGGGCATGGCTCGACAGCATTCTCGCCAATGCGGTGCCGAAGAAGCGTGGCCGTATCGCGCTCACCCATCTTCTGACGCCGAATGGCGGCGTGAAGGCGGAATTCACGGTCTATGAATGGGCGCCGGGCCGCTTCTACATGGTTTCGGCCGGTGGTCTCGAAGCGCATGACCATGACGTGCTGCGCCGCCTTGCGCCCACCGATGGTTCGGTTGTGCTGCAGCCGATCACGCAGAAATACGGCGTGCTGGTTCTTGCCGGTCCGAAGTCGCGCGATCTCCTGAAGAAGCTGACCCGCACCAGCCTTGAGAACAAGGATTTCCCCTGGCTCACCGGCAGGCAGATTTCCGTCGGCGTGGCGACGGCGCATGCGCTGCGCGTCAACTTCGTGGGCGAGCTTGGCTGGGAACTGCACCACCCGATCGAGATGCAGAACTATATCTTCGACCGGCTGATGGAAGCGGGCGCCGAATTCGGCATCAAGCCCTTCGGTATCCGCGCCATGGTCTCGATGTCGCTCGAAAAATCCTATCGCAACATGGGACGCGAGCTTTCGGTGGAATACAACGCCTATGAATCCGGTCTCGACCGCTTCCTTCGCCCGGAGAAGAGCTTCATCGGCCGCGATGCGCTGGTGGCCTATAAAGAGGCCGGCGTGAAGTGGGTGTTCTCGACGCTCACCGTATCAGGCAATACGGATGTCGATGCGCGCGGTTCGGAAGCGATCTTCGATGAAAGCGGCGCGCTCGCGGGCCGCGCGACGAGCGGCGGCTTCGGCTGGCGTCTCGGCAAATCCATCGCGCTCGCCATGCTCAAACCGGAATATGCGGCGGTGGGCACCAAGCTCAAGATCCGCATTCTCGGCACCTCCTATGATGCCGAAGTGGTGGAAGAAAGCCCGTTCGACACGGACAATGCGCTTCTGCGCGCCTGAGACAAAATATCCCCTCCCAAAGTCGGAATACGGCCCCTCGTGGGCCGTATTTCCGTTTAGGTAAGCATGTGTTCAACTGCTTTTCCGGCAAAAGTGTTATTAATGATTCTGAAAAATGAGCCTGCTATCTTTCCCTGACATACGATGGGGGATCGGGGCAGAATGAATTTTCTAGGCATTACGGGCATGCAATATTCTGGCGTGCCTTTTACCAACAGCCGCATCTTGCTGGCGGAAGATACCAATGTGTTCACCCAGATGGTGAGCATGCGCCTGAAGGAACTGCTGGGCGTTACCGTGGAAGTGTGCCGCAATTTCGAGGAGTTGCAGGCCTGTTACGAACATTCTCCCGAACCGGTGACGCTGGCGATTTCCAACATCAACCTGCCGGGGGCGGAAAAGGGCGAGGCGCTGGAATATCTGATCGATCTTTCGATCCCGACCATCGTTTTCACCAGCACTTTTCATGAGGCGACGCGCGAAACGCTGATCGCCAAGGATGTGGTCGATTATATTCTGAAGGACAATATTTTCGCCGTGGATATGCTGACGGAATCCGTCTGCCGCTTTCTCACCAACCACCGCCATCACGTGCTGATCGTCGATGACAGCCCGACGGCGCGGGCGCTGCTTTCGAGCCGTCTCAAGCGTTATAATTTCCGCGTCAGCCTGGCGGATAGCGGTGCGAAGGCGCTCGATATTCTGAAGGCCAATCCCGATATCGGCCTCGTTGTGACCGATTACAACATGCCCGATATTGACGGTTTCGAACTGACGCGGCGCATCCGCACCGTGCGCGGGTCGCATGAACTGCGCATCATCGGGGTGTCCTCCTCCACCAATCGGCTGCTTTCGGCGCGGTTCCTGAAGGCGGGCGGCAATGATTTCATGCTGCGCCCCTTCATCGACGAGGAGTTTTATTGCCGGGTCAACCAGAACCTCGATACGCTGGTGCAGATACAGCTGGCGAAAGCGGGGGTAAGGCCGGCGGCCTGAGCTTAGGCTTTCCTCCCTAAAGCTGCGATTCCAGCGGCAGGAAGCGCATGATACCGGCGACGATGCGGCGGCTGATGGTGGCGTCGGGTTCGCGCCGGTATGTCCTTGTCCGCCCCTGTTCTTCCGTCATCCAGACGATGTGCCTGCCTTTGTCGATTTCAAGCTCGAAACTCATGGTGCGGCGGATTTCGCCCGCGAATATCTCGTCCATACGGGCAACCAGCGGGGCCGAGTTGAACACGACGCCCATTTCCGTATTGAGCGAGGCGGAGCGTGGATCGAAATTGAGCGAGCCGATATAGCCGGTCCTGCCGTCACGGGTGAAAGCCTTGGTGTGCAGGCTCGCCTGTCCCGAGCCGCGCAGGGTGAAGTTTGACTGATCCGCCTGCGCGCGCAGCTCGTGCAGGCGCACCCCGCCGGAGAGAAGCGGTTTTCGGTAGCGGGCATAACCGGCGTGCACGGCGGCCACATCCGTCGCGGCCAGCGAATTGGTGAGGATGGCGACCGACACGCCGTTCTCGGCGAGCTGTAGAAATATCCCCACACCCTGTTTGCCGGGAATGAAATAGGGGGAGGTGATGTGCAGGCTGTCGCTTGCCGCCTGCATCAGCGGCAGCAGGCTTTCCATCAGGAAGTTATGACCCTTGCGGCGTTTGCCCGCCGCCTTTTCCGGCGGGTCGGCGAGGATATCCGCCGCCTCGACCCAGTGCAGACGGTCCGACATCAGGAAATGGTCGCGGCCATACTGGCTTTCGACCCGCTCCAGATAGGGTTTTGCCGCTTCGCTTTTCGGCAGGGCATCGAGTTCGCGCCGCAATCTGGCGAGTTTGCTCGGCCTGCGCGCCAATAGCGAGCGCACGGGCACGGAAACGGCGCTGTTCCAGTAATCGTCGAAGATTTCCGTGGCGTCGGCGACGATCCTGCCGAAACCGAGAATATCGAAATCGTGGAAATTCGCCCGCTCGGCGGCGTCGAAATAGGCGTCGCCAATGTTGCGCCCGCCGACGATCACGGCCCGGCCATCGGCAATCCAGGCCTTGTTGTGCATGCGCCGGTTGACGCTTCGGAAGCGTAGCACCAGCTCGATGCTTCGATGCAGAATGTTTTCCCGCGCCCTGGTGGGGTTGAACAGTCGCAACTCGATATTCGGATGGCTGTCGATGGCGTGGAAGATGCGGTCGGAGATGGAGACGCCGAGATCGTCGAGCAGCAGGCGCACGCGCACGCCGCGATCGGCGGCGGCGATGACTTCACGCATCATCAGCCGTCCGGTCAGGTCGGCATTCCACATGTAATACATCAGATCGAGGCTGCGCCCGGCGGCACGCGCCGCCGCCACGCGCACCGCAAAGGCATCGAGGTTGGAATGCAGCAGGCAGAGCGCATTTTTCTCGTTCCAGCCGTTTCTTATCGATTGCCAGTGCCGGTCCAGCGTCGTTGCGTCTTCGGCAAGGGGCAGGGCGGTGGAAGGGCGCTTGGGAATTGCCTTTTCCCGCTGTTTGCCGATGACGACAAACAGGCTCGGCCCTATGACCATAAGAAGAATGACGATGAAGACCGTAAATGCAGTCACTTGTTTTGATCGCTCCCGGCCCGAAGAGTATCAGGCGGGATGAAAACGCGCGAGCGGATAAAGCGTTCACGGCACCTCGTGCCATCGGCGTGAAAAGGCGCGTTTTCCACGCGCCGAAAGGGCTTGTGAATCACATAAGTGTATGCTTATGTGTTGTCATGACAGAGAACGATATTTTCCGGGCGCTGGCCGATCCGACGCGCCGCGCCATTTTCGAAAAGCTGGCGGATGGCGCCATGAACGCTTCCGCCCTGCGTGAGGGGATCGAGATCAGCCAGCCGGCCATGTCGCAGCATCTTTCAGTGTTGCGCGGGGCAGGGCTGGTGGTCGAGAAACGGCAGGGCCGTTTCGTCAATTATGAAGTGGATCCGGACGGGCTGACGCGCATTGCGGCCTGGCTCGGCAAATATCGCGCCTACTGGCCGCAGCGCATTGAGGCTCTCAAACTCCTGCTGAAGGATATGGACCAATGAACAGTCAGACACCGGAAGCGCCGAAAAACGGCATCGAGCTTGAATATGATCTGGACGAGCCGCCGCAAAAGGTCTGGCGCGCCATCAGCATTCCGGCGTTTCGTGAAAACTGGCTGCCGAAGGAGGCTTTGGCGGAACCCGATGCGATCGATATCAAGCCCGGCGAGGAGGTTCGCTACCGGCTGCGAGAGGATAATCCGCCATTTCTGGAAAGCACCGTCACCTTCAGGATCGCGGCGAATGCCCATGGCGGCACCAGCCTGCGCATCATTCATGATCTGCCCGTCAATACCGGCCGGATGATAAAGGCCGCCGCAAACCATAACGGTTCGCCGATCAAGCTCGCCGCCTGATCCGGAACGTTCCCCGACATTTCAACGACAGGAGTTCGCCGATGCGCGAAGCGATGCAACTCGTCCCTATGGTAGTCGAACAATCGTCAAGGGGAGAAAGGTCTTTCGATATCTATTCCCGGCTGTTGCGGGAAAGGATCATCTTCCTCAACGGTGAGGTGAACGATGCGGTTTCGGCGCTGGTCTGCGCGCAATTGCTGTTTCTCGAGGCGGAAAACCCGAAGAAACCGATCCATCTCTATATCAATTCGCCGGGCGGTGTGGTGACCAGCGGTCTCGCCATGTATGACACCATGCATTATATCCGCGCACCGGTTCATACGCTCTGCATGGGAACGGCCCGCTCCATGGGATCGTTTCTGCTGATGGCGGGTGAACCGGGCGAGCGGAGCGCCCTTCCCAATGCCAGCATCCATATTCATCAACCGCTGGGCGGTTTCCAGGGGCAGGCGTCGGACATGCTGATCCATGCCGAAGAGATGCGGCAGGCGAAGCACCGCATGACGCGGCTTTATTCCGAACATTGCAAACGCAGTTATGAAAAATTCGAGGCGGCCATGGACCGTGATTTTTTCATGACGGCGGAGCAAGCTCTGGAATGGGGACTGATCGACCGCATTCTGGGCGTTCGCGAGGATATCGCGGCATAAGCCGGACGCTTATTCGGAGGTTTGACCTAAGAGCGCGCGGAGTTGGTCCCCGCTACCGTCAACCCTCCACGCCTCGCGTTACACCTACCGCTTCATCGAGTAGGCGCGGCCTTCGTAAAGGTTTCTCGCGAAATCTGTACTCATCTTCTTGAATTTCTGACTCATCGCCAAGATGTCGCTCGACAGGGGACGGAGCTGCCGAGGCTCTTTCTGCCTTGAATTTTCGCAAACCATGCGAGTGCGGCGTCAACCTCAACCCGCCCTTTAAGTTCACGCTCGGCAATGTCGCAAAATACGGACTTTGCGACGCAACCTCAGCGCAAAGTGAGAAATCTCGACGGCTGCTTCATCGGACGCTCCCCTCCGGCGGCGGAGCCATCCAGAGTTTCATGTTCGATGTCATCTGGTCCGACAGCCGAAATCATCGCCGTCCCGATCCGGCGAGACGATTGGGAAACCGGGAACGCTCGTTCCACACCATGCGAAGCACTGAGCGAATCTGGGTCAAAACATCATCGATTTGCTGGGTTGCATAGCAAAATTGCTGATGTGGTTGGACTTGTGAGTAAACTCCTGCGTCCAATCAGCCACTTTGCTTCCCAAGTGAGGTCAGTGTTTCTTTCTCTTGGTTCAAATAATTCTCCCATTTCATCAGCAATCGCGACCTGTTCTCTTCCAATGAATGAGATGTGGGATCGTATCCATCTTTGGGCGGCATATAAGGAACAAACTCGTCCATGCAGGCGGGGTAATCGAAGTCAGCATAAACTTCCTCTATGCAGGAAAAAACATCGCTGTAAGCGGACCTGTGGTTGAATAAATAGGACAAGGCAATAAAAAGCCACTTCCGTTTTGAATCGAATCCAGTATCAGGTAAAGTAGAAGATGCTAATGTGACCAAGAGAGCGGTAATGTTACTTTCATTCTCAAACTCTTGAAGCGCGAGTGAAATTTCCTCTTCAGAGTAACTGCCTGACTGGATCCGGGATTCCGCAAATTGAATTGCGAAACGTTCATCTATTAGACCAAAATTAACCGCCCACTGGATGTCTATCCAGTTCAATTTGATGAAAGGGCCGACAGAACTAAATTCTAATTTCATCATGATTATGGTTTCACTCGTTGATTTGGTGCGCCATTGATTACTCCTCCTTCGATGAACCTTTGATGGGTTACACCTTTACCTGATTGAAATATATACTCAAATATTCCGCTCTTTCCGTTATATTCAGCTTTGGTTTGCAAGAGCGTTCGCTTTACGCCATCCCCTCCAACTAATTCGAAGACCTTTCCAGTCATCAACTGTTCTGCAGTCGCAAAACTAGCGGCTCGATGCGAACTATCAGCTTTCAGACCACTTCCGATCCGCGGCGCACCTAGTATCATGTCAGCAATGGGACGGCCAACAACGTGACCGACGATCCCCCCAACGACGGAGCCAGGAGCAATCCCTACTGTGACAATTCCGGCTCCCAAAGCGGCGGTGGCCGCCTGCTGATCCGCTAAGGACAACTTCTCAAAACTACCGTCGCCTGCCATCCAGGCGCGAATACCGCGATTGACGCGCGTACGCTCCTCGTCGCTCGTTTGCTGGAAGCGGTCCCGACCCGCCGCCACGGCGTCTCCCATGCCAAGGCTGTCAGCCAGTGCACTGAGAGCCGGCATCATACGCGCCCAAGTATTCCCCCCCAGATCGGAGGCATCGCCCATGGCCAGCAATTGATATTGAAGCGTGGAAATCATGCCCCAGGCCGAATCCGGGTCGGCCTGTGCGATTTTAGCGACATCATAGAGCTGGGAGCCCCAGTTTATGCTCTCATCGTTGAGGTTCTTGATGAGCTTCGCATCAACGGCCTTGGCAATCTGGATTGCATTGGCGCGGGCCACGGCAAGATTGGCATCGGCCCTGTAGCGGCTTTCGTCACTGATGGCGCTGGTGTTCGTTTGCAGATAATTTTCAATGTAGCCGAAGGCATCGAATGAGCCGCCCTGAATGGTCCAGGCAATGGCGCAATCAAGTGCGGCCTGAATTGCAGCATCGATGTTCGTCTGGGGTTGGAGCAGAGTAACAAGCGAGGAATCGATGAAACTCTGTACCTTGTCAGGTGAAAGCTTGCTAAGTTCATTTAGCGGCACTCCGCACGGACTTGAGCCGTAACCGTTGGTTCCGCAGTCCGTGACGATCTTGAGCTGATTGTCCTTCTT
The DNA here is from genome assembly GCF_005144435.2 of Agrobacterium leguminum. Lineage (NCBI taxonomy): Bacteria > Pseudomonadati > Pseudomonadota > Alphaproteobacteria > Hyphomicrobiales > Rhizobiaceae > Agrobacterium > Agrobacterium leguminum. The sequence continues at coordinate 1,313,504 of NZ_CP120211.1, read as the reverse complement.
GTCGAAGAACAGTTGCTCGCCCGCTGCTGTAAGATAGAGAATCTGAGAGATCTCTTCCTTTGTCTTCTCACCAGACGCAATTGCCGCAGACAGATTGTTCCGTTTCACGAGTTGGTCGTGAAACTCCTGCGAGGCCATATAGTTCTGCAACTCTGCTCCAGTCAGCCCGCGCACGATAGCGTCACGATAGAGATCGATGGCTTCCGGCCCTTGCGCCGCGACAGTTTCGGGAATTGCCGCGTTCTGCGCCCGCTGATAGTTCTGAATCTTCTTCAGATTATCGCCAAACTCGATCAGGTTCTGCACATCAAGCTCACCCGACAGCTTGGTGTAGTCGTCCTTCGTGATCTCCTGATACTTCGAGGCATCCTTGTTGATGGAAGCGAGAAGCTGCTCGGCGGCCGCCTTGTCCGCTTCCGTTCCGGTGACACCATCCTTGTCGGCATCGCGAATGGTGACGTTCAGATCACCGGACGCATCAAGCGTCGTGCGGGTTTCGCCCTGCTTGTCCTTCTTTTCATAGGAGAAGCCGACGGAGTTCAGCCCGCCGCCATTGAGACCGATCGAGCCGCCAACGTTTTTGTATTGGTCTGTGTCCTTCAGGTCAGCCACGGTCAGTGTGCCGGTATCGAGGCTGATATCGCCATCGGTCGCCTGAAGCAGCGCGCCGACCAACGTGGTGTCTTCGGCAACCTTGATATCGATGCCCTGTGCCGCGACAATCTCCGAGCCGGAGGACCATGCCTTGAAACCGTCCTCCTTCGAGCCGCGAACGCTCCAATCGGCGGGGTTGACGCCAACCGTCAGGCCGAAGGAAAAGCCGTCGCGCCAGCCCTGAGCCTGCGGCGAGAGGATGGTGAGATCGCGCCCGACATCGAGATCGACCGTCCTGCCGATGATGTTGCCGCCCAGAAGCGCCGTATCGCGGCCCGATGTCAGCGAAACATTGCCGGCGGAGGTGATGGAGGCATTCGTCAGCGTCTCGTCATAGCCCTTCGACTTGCCGATATCGAAGCCGATCGAGGACAGGGAGAGTTGCAGGCCGAAGGAAGACGACTTGTCCTTGGCATAATCGACAAGCGCCGCCATGAGGATATCGCGGCCGGCATCGATGGAGACATCGCCGCCGGAGACCATCTTCGTGCCCTGATCCAGAATGACGTCCAGCCCGGCCTTCATGACGATATCGCCGCCAGCCGTCAGTTCTGAAACCTGGCTCTCGCTCCAGCGCTGCTCGCTCTTCCAGACGGACAGGTTGATGCCGACAGTCTTCGCTATCGACCCTGCCGTAATTTGTCCTGTTCCAGGATCTCTGAAAGATTTGAGGGGATCGAGTGCGGAACCAACCACACCGCCCTTGCTGGGTCCGAGGGTAGCGTCCACAGCACCGCCGAAAACGGAAGCTCCGGTGGTCGCCAGATTAACGGCAGCCAGCCCCGCCGCAAGGCCATTGTCGGCATTGGCAAGCGTTGCGAGTTTCGCCGTGATCGGATTGATGCCGGCAAGGCCGGAAAGGATCTGGCCGCCGGAGCCGCCCTTCAGCGCGGCATCTATGCCGGCCGATCCCGGGAAGCTCAGCCCGACGTAAAAACCCTTCTCCGTGAAATAAAGCGCATCCTGCGCCGCTTCCAGCCGGATCGTGTCATCGGTCTTCATCAGAAGGTCGTTGACGGCGGCGATCTTCACACCCGTACCGGTGATCGGACCCTTGGCGTTGAGCGAGACATCATTGCCCGAAAGCCGGGTGACGGTCGTATCGACGTCGTTCCACGCCTGCTTGACCGAGCCCCAGCCCAGACCCTTGAAACCCCATTCCTTGTAGCGGTTCTCGACTTCCTCACTGACGGCACCCATGTCGATTTTACCGGTGGCGTCGATCGAGAGCTTGTCGAAGGCGCTGACCAGCGCGCCGTTCAGAAGAACATCGCCAGGAGCGGTTCCCTTCGCGCACAGGCTGCCACCGTCGCATACGCCGTAGCCGGCAAGGATCGAGACATCGCCAACCAGCGACTGGGCGCTGGCCTCGGCTGTGGTGATCTCGTTGCGCAGCACCGTGATACCCGACAGGAAGCCGCGCTTCTTGTAATCTTCAGCGACGAAACTGTCCTTCAGCGTCTCGAAGGTCACATCGCGTCCGGCCGCCAGCAGCATGTCGGTGACGGAGCCGAGTGTACCGCCGCTATTGACGATATCCCGGTCGGCGATGACGGTTAGATCCCGTCCGGCCGAGATGGATGCAACATTATAATCGGTGCGCAGGGTGCCGCAGGCCTTGCCAACACAACCGTCCTGTGAATCGACGGTGCGGGTGTAGCGCTCTGTTTCGTTGATCAGCGAGCCGCCGATCCTCAGATCGATGTCGCCTGCCGAGGCAAGCGTGCCGCCCCGATTCAGAAGATCGCCATCGGTCGCCATGAACAGCGTGCCGGCAGAGATGAGGCCGCTGTCGCCACGCCCACCGGCAAGTGCGCGGTCACGCTCATCGAGGTCGATCAGGCGCTGGTTAAGGATAGAGGAGGCGGAAATCGAGGCGAGCCCGGAGGCCACAATCGCGCCGCTGTTGTTGAGCTTCCCGTCAATATCGATCAGGAGATCGTCGGCAGCGATCAGGCCGGCGCCGCGCCCGCCACGGAGCAGTTCGTCCTGCGAGGGCAGGTAAAGGCGCGGAACAAGCACCGGCTTGCCGTCGATGATGCGGGTTTCATGCCACACGATCGGCTTTTCGAGAGCAGCGCGCTGCGCCTCGGTCAAGGCCACGCCGTATTGCGCGCCGGTGCTCGCCGCGAATTCCGCAGCGTTGCGGTAAAGCTGCTCCCGTTGCTCTTCCACGGAGAGGGACGGATCGACGACCAGATGCGTACCAGCCTGCTGGCGGGCCGCCTCGGCGAGAGCCTTGGCTTCCGCGACCGGATCCGCATAGAAGGTGAGCGCCGCGCCATCTATGCGCGCCGAGCCGAGAAGGCGCGCGGCTTCGGCCGAGCCGGTAACGCGCACGAGGTTGCCGAAATCGGCGGCGTTGACACTGTGCAGGTTCCGCGCTTCGAAAGCCCCGAGGTCGAGAGGCGGAACCGAGACATCATCGAGCACGAAGTTGACGATACCCAACTGACCTGCGGCGTTGCCACTGATGCCACCGGGCGTCGTGCCGCTATAATTGCCGAAGCCGGAACCATCGATGCCGCCCGGCGCGCCAAGGCCGTTTTGCAACTCACCTGCCTCGATGGACACGAGGCTTCCCGAAAGCGTACCGCGATTGGTGATCGCAGCGCCGCCGTCGATCATGAGGGAGCCGCCCGATTTTATCATGGAGCCGACACCGACCGTGGCGGTTCCGACATATGTTTTCGTGGCGTTGCCGTAGGGTCCACTCCCGACGTCTGCCATACGGCTGCCGATCATGATCACATCGGGAATATTGTTCGGATCGATACCGAGCGCAGCCAGATCAAGCAGACTTGCCGCGTCCGCGTATTCGATGACCTGGACGGCGCCTCCGTTGATAACGCCATCCTTGTATTTCTGTTTGCCCGAATAGGTGATCGTCACCGGCGACTTGCCCTTGGAAATGACAATCATCCGGTTGCCGCCTTCAGCGCGTTCGGCAAGCGCCGGGTCCTTGAAAACGGCGGGGTTGAATTGTGCCACGAACCATCGCGGATCGGCGCCAACGGGCGCATGGAACTTGCCGGACCCGTTATCCATGAAGCCCCGGACACCGCCCCATTGCACGCGATAGTGATCGATGTTGCTGGTGACCATGTCGTTGAGGATACGGTTCACGTCGATGGAGAGGTCCTTGACCGCGAGGATACGACCTTCGCGGTTTTCAAGGGCATCACCTGAAATCTCCATGTTTGCGCCGGCGCGGATCGTGCCGGGCAATCGAACCCGAACAATCCCGGAGAACTCGTCGCGCGTGGCAGTCATCGTCCCCCAGTACCGCGCAGGGCTACTGGTGCGCTCGGTCGCATAGAGAATGCTGAGATCGCCGAGCTGGTAATAGTCCTGCGCGCTGTCCGTCCCATCCAAGGCGGTATTGATCAGTGCCGTCGCCTTGATCTGCATATCGGCGCCGCTTTCGATGCGGGCCGACGCGTTGGTCAGTGTTGCCAGGACCTCGATTGCAAGATTGCCGCCAGCGAATATACGGCCGAGGTTGTTGTCGAGATTGCCGCGAACCTCGAGGATCATATTGCCACTGGATTTGATTGCGGCATTGGTCCCGACATTGGCGAGCGACGCGGCCTGGGCTTTCAATCCCGCTCCGGCATGGATCAGCGCTTCGTTTGTCAGCAGGCCGCCAACCACGGCGTTCAGTGTTCCGGGTGTCAGGATCGAACCAAGATTGTGCAGGTTTCCACTAACACTGGCCTCTATCGCGCCGGCATCGATTTTACCTGTGGCGCCGTTGACAAGATTGCCTTTGACATCGAGACCAAGCTTGCCGGCGACGGCAAGCAGCCCGGCATTGGTGAAGGAAGAGCCAAGGATGAGGTCGAGGTTGCGGGCCACCAGACGGGCAGAGGAAGAGCCGGGAATATAGCTATAGGTCTGAAGACGCAGATTTCCACCAGCCTCAATCGATCCGCTGTTGCCAAGGCTCGTTGCCGCTGAAAGCAGCGCACCGTTGACCGAAACGATCTGACCGAGATTGGAGAGACTTCCGGAAAGGTTTACGGTCAATTCGCCAACGGCTACGGGGCCATTTTCTGTCTGGCGTGTCGAACCGGCATATATGCGTCCTGCTTGCTGGTTATCGAGCTTCTCAGCCGAAACTGAAAACCCCTCTCTGCCTTGCAGAAGACCGGAATTCGACAGAGTGGTGTCTGCCGAAAGCCTCAGCGTCCGGCTGGACGCGATTGAACCGGTGCCACTGTTGATCAGATCGCCTACAGTCAGCTCCAGATCACTGGCGGCATGGATAGAACCGCTGTTGGCGAGAAGACCGGAAACGGTTGCGTTCAACGTTGTATCAGAAACGAGTTTGCCGAGATTGACCAGATCACCAACGACCCTGGTCTCTATTGTCTTGGCGACGATTTCGCCGCTTGTGGCATTTTGCACTCCCTGTCCCGCCTGCAAGATCAAATCCCCAGACGCAGCAATCAGACCCGCATTGCGTAGAGTGCCCGAAAGGGTGATGTTTACGTTTGCCGCATAGGTCCCGATCAATGCCGACGCACCGGAATTGAGGAGATCAGCCGCCACGAGAGTGAGGTCTGCATTGGATCGGATCGCACCGGTATTCGTGATCGCGCCGCCGGCGGTGATATCGACGGTTTCGAGTGCGCTAATCGCTCCGTTGTTGCGGAGTTCGCTCCCGAGGATCAACTCTGCCTTCTGGGCGGCCAATTTTGCCCCCTGCGAGTTGGCGATATAATTTACGGCATCGAGTTCAAGTTCACCTGCTGCGGTGATCTTTCCATCATTTGTTACGCTTCCGTCAGAAAGAAGCGTAAGCGTCGTTTCGGAGAGGAGGCTTCCCAGATTGGTGAGATTGCCTGCGGTCGTTATCCTGAGCGTCCCGGCCTTGATGACACCCGTTGCATCAACGATAGCCTGCTGAGCGTTGATCGCGAGCTGGCCGCTTGAAAGGAGTACGCCGGCATTCCTGAAGTTGCGGACATCGAACAGGTGGTCGCCCGTCGTGAACTTGCCGGTATTCGAAATAGCCAGGTCCCGGAAAGCCATGAAAAGCTTGGAATATTCCCCAGTATCGATCCGGGTGCCGATGGTCAGCTCTTCGGCTGCGTTGATAAATACCTTGGAGGTCTTTTTGAACTGGGTGCCGTCACCGATCTCGACATTCGTTGCCGTGATCGAACCCTGTTTTCCCGGTTCGAACCAGGTCGATGTGAGCCTGACATCCTTCGCCCTGATGTCGATGTTCGGTGCGACAAGGGTCGCCGTGTCGGTGGCAAGTTTGTCTGTCGCACGCAGGTTCATATTGCCGACGCTGGCGATAATACCGGACAGAGAAGCACTGCCGCCCGCTTCCACCGTCATCGCACCGCCGGATTTGAGGACGGCAGCGGAAACGATGTCGGCACTCGCGACGATGGAAAGGCCGCGCCCGCCCTCTACGGTCGCCGTATCGAGGAGAGAAACATCGCGGGCGGTGATGGAGATTTCTCCCTGGGCCGCGAGATCGCGCGCAATCTGAAGCGCGCCTGCTGCACGCAGGTCGGCGTTGCCCGCCACACCGCCTGACACCATCCGGATATCACCAGCGGAGACAAGCGAAAGTGCGCCCGGCAGGAGCGCGCCATTGGCGTCGAGCATACCAAGAGCCTGTATGTTGCCAGCCAGCGAAATTCCTGTGCTCAGATCGCTGGAAAGGGCTGCAATCGATGCCGCGCGTAGAACGCCTGCCGCGCTCGAAACGATCCCCTGGCCCGCGGCATCGCCGGCGATGGCCGTCGTTTTGCCCGTTGAACCATCCGTGCGATTGGAGCCGGCCTTGAGGTCGATACGACCCCGCGCATCGATCAGGCCATCGATCCGGATCGACTTTGCATCAAGCCGGATCTCGTCCGGCGACTGGCCGCCCGCGGCCGAAACGCCAGCACCGGAAATGGTGATGTCACCAGACCTGGTTTCCAGTCCCACCGTGCCCGCATTGTAGTCGATAAGCGGTGTCCCGGTCGTCAGCGTCGCGCGGCCGGTGTTGATAAATCCGCATCCCATGCAATCGATGCCATTAGGATTGGCCACGATCACGTCAGCCTTAGAACCAAAAACCTCCGTCACACCATTGAGGTTCGAACGTCTGCTGCCGGTTACTTCGTTGACGATGATCTTGGCGGAGCCGCCACCGACGAGATTGGGATTGGATTCAACCTTGCCGCCGATGATGGAGGTTCCGCCAAGCCCGGAATTGTTCAGGATCAACCCGCGCGTATCGATATTGTACTCGCGCAATTTGTTGTGACTGACGCCGCCGCTCGACGGCTTGACGATGTTTAGCGTCGGCGTTCCGTTGCCCGAAGACGTCACATTTGGACGAAACTCAATTGGCGCGGTCGGATCTGTGATGACCTGCGCACTGGCGGGTGCAAATGAACTGGCGATCGTCGTCAGTACAAGGCTGACCGACGTCACCAATGCGGTCGCCTTCTTGACCAGCTTGCCCGGTCTGGACTTGCGGATCAGCGCTTTGACCATCATCGTTTTCATTCGGATACTCCCACCAGCAATGGCAATTGAGTTCATATTCGGGTAGGCGCAAACCGCGCCGTCAGCAGTTCTTTATGAGGACGGTCCAGATATATTGCGTGGTCCATCCCGGATGGCGGTAAACCGGGCGAGATGTTTCGCTCATGTCGGCGATGGTCGCCCCCGGTCGGCATTTTTCGAGGACAGCCTTTTTGCAGGATTGCTCCGTCGGGGTGACGATCGAATTGGTGCATGTCGCCGACATGATCTTTTCGCCGTTCAGTGTCGCGACCGGCTGCGGATCGGTGGGCCGGCAGCCGGCAGCCAGGGCCAGCGAGAGGAAAACGGGAAGGAAACGCGTCATCTTCCAACAAGCCATTATTTTATTCCTTGCGACTGCCGTGCGTGCCGGAAGGCGATAGCTGCCTCAAGGAACGCGCGCGAACGCGACACTTCACCGGCAATCTCCTCGTCAAAACCACGGATCAGCAATTTGCGATAGATATCCGAAGCGTCCGGGTCGTTTTTCACCGAGACCGGCAACGCTGCCTTCTGCGCGCGACCGTAGGCCGCGACATCCCGCAGATTGTCGAAGAAGCCCGTATATTGGTTTCTGACCGCCGGACTGTAGCCGACAAGGGTGCCGTTGCGCCTGAAATAGGCGCAATCGTCGTTTTCAGGCGGCATCTGCCGGCGAGCGATTGTCAATCGATTTGCCTCATCGATCATCGTGCAAAACGCCTGTGCGTTGCGCAGATTCGCTTGTTCGATTTTTTCCCGCCTGGCTGCCTGTTCAGCAGACGGAGCAGCCCCCTGACATCCGACAAGTCCAATCAGGCTGAATGCGATCAACGCCTTGCCGACAAATGTAACGCGCATGTCTTACCTCGCCCCCGATGCCAGATATTGCCGACCGCGACCCGTCGCTACGGCCGCGTGAGAGAAAGCTCCACTGTCCGCGACGACGGCAACCTCGGTTTCCTTGAACCCGCGAAGGATCATCTTCCGATAAACGATTGCTCCATCCTCGGATTTCAGATGGGCTGGTATTTGCGCTTTCTTTGCGCGTTCCTCGTTGGTCGCCTTTTCCGCCGCCTGGGCGAGTGCAACGACGCCGCCAATCGGCACGGGGATCCCGTTGAAGGCAAAATTCGGTAAAGGCGTCGGGCGGCCGTCGAAACCCACAAGAGTATTGTTCCTGCGCATATAGGCGCAGTCGGGTGCATGTAATGGCTTCTCGTCCACCTTGGTCCTGCGCTGATTGAGCAAATCCACCAGTCCGCAATCCGCCTTGGCGACTCGATCATTCTCGCGATTGTATTCGTCCTGTTTCGCCTGTTGCTCCGGAGAAAGCGGCTTCGCCGTCTGGCAACCCGCCAACAAAAGTGCAGCCCCCGCCGCGATAAAAATCGTCGTGATCTTCATGGTCCCTCTCGAAATTCAATGTGATCGATCAATTTGCTTCCACGGCCTGAGCCGGTTTCCAGTTGCGGGCACGCGCCTGCGCATCCTCGATCTCTGTCGGTGTCATGCTCGCTGTCAGGCGCTCGAGAGCGGCACGCGCGCCGGGATGTCCGCGTTCATTGGCGAGATTGTAATAGAGGTGGGCACGGATCGGATCGGCAGCCACACCTTCACCCTTTTCCAGCATCTCGGCGAAACCGTAGAGCGAGACCGGGTTTCCGAGTGACGCGCCCTGTTCGAACAGCTTCACCGCCCTGGCGAAGTCCTGTTCGGTTCCGGTACCGGTTCGAAGAAGTGCGGCCTCCATGTTGCGCGCGCCGGTGTGGCCATTTTGCGAGGCCTTCTCGTAATAACCGAAGGCAATTGCGGCATCCTTGGCGCGACCAAGACCATCGAGAACAAGACCTGCGCAATTGAACTGGGCTTCCGGATTACCGAGATCGGCAGCCTTGCAGATGAGTTCAGCCGCGGCAGCAAAATCCTGGCGGACATTTTCGCCGCGAAGATGCATGAGCCCCAGCCGGTTCATCGCCGCAGCCGAACCTTTTTCCGCCGCAGCAATATAAAGAGCCCGCGCTTTCACCGCGTCGGGCGTAAAACCCACACCAAGCTCGACCATGCGCGCCAGATGAAAGCCGGCTTCTCCATCGCCCTTGTCAAAACCGTCGGCAAAAGCCTTTGCCGCATTGGAAAAATCCTTCTTTTCCAGAAGCGCCTTGCCATCTTCAAGAGGGCCAGCCGCTGTGGGATGGGCTAAACCCAAAGCGCTCATGAGGGCGATAACTGCCAGAGAGGTGAGGGCCGGTCGGCGGCATGATGTGTTGCGCATGGATTGAACTCCGTGATCGGGATTTTCCGGGTCATGCCCGGGAGCAATGTCGTCTTTTTTCGGCGCCGTGAGTTTGGGCGTCACGGCGAACAGGAATGGTGATTTCCGGTGAATTCGGCCTGCCATCATCTACCCACCATCCCCGGAAAGAGCCCGATGGAGTCGAGGCCGAACGGGTATTCTTCGCCTGCCGTTTCCTTGAAGGTTTCGATGCCTGAGGGGGCAAAGACACCATCTCGCGCCCGCAGCGTGCCCGCAGTCACCTGAACAGGACGGAAGGCATTGATCGTGATACTGCCCTGGGGCGCCTCAAAAACGCCGCCCTGATCACCGGTCCCGATCCACGCGGTCGATCCACCCCAGAAATTGTAGAGGCCGGTTGGACGCTGAACGACGGTCGGGATCGAGCCCCCCTCCAGCACCACGGAGGGAGCACTCGCGTTGATGCTGCCGTAGCTGACGATCTGGCCATATCTGTTCAGGATTGAGGATGAGGCGCGCAATTCGATATTGCCGTTGGCATTGATGGCGCCACCCGAAACATTTGTCGTGGACGAGCCATAACCGATGCAGGTCAACCTGCATCGATTGACGAACTGCAGGGAGCCGGACAGGCCGCCCTCATTGAGGATGCTACTGCCTTCAATATACACCGACCCGGAATCAGCATTGATCGAACTGCCGCGGTTAACGATGTTATCGCCAGCCTTCACCGAAACGCTACTGCCGATTATATATGCCTGTCGGCCGGGTAGACGCGGCTGGCCGTAGTTTATGCTGATAGTTTCGGTCGTTTCCCGCGATCGCCAGAGCGTGTACCAGAGGCGTTTGCCGTCGTCTTTCTGGTGGTGCCAGACACCTTCCCCGTTCAGGATGTCCGCAATATTAAGGACGTCCTTGCCTGCATCGATTGTCGTCTCGCTGTTGGAGAGGAGCCTGCCCGTATTGTTGATAACGGAGCCTTCGGCCTGCACATCAAGCCTTCCCTCTGAACCAAAGACGATTGCCAGTTGATCGGTATTTTCGGTCAACAGTTTTACATCGCCAGCGGCTTTGACGAATGCCTGGCTTTTCCCGCTCATCAGAACACCGGTATTTGTGATGTCACCCGTCCTGGCAAGAAGCGTCAACGCGCCGTTGATGGCTTCGATTCTGCTTTGAGGCTGACCGGCCAGTGAGCGGGCCTCTATCGAGCCCGCCTTAACATGGACATTGTCCTTCGCTTCAATTGATCCGCTCGTCGCGACCTTGCCAGACGCATCGATAACGAAATCACCCAGCATCGCGAGCCCGTTGCCCGCGTGGCTGACACCTGCGCCATTGTTGGTGGCGCGGATGCGGATCGTATTGGCCTTCAACGTTCCGCGGGAGGTTATTTCAATGGCGACAGAATTGTCGTCGCTTCCTTCTGCCTCCATCCGCCCCCAGCTCTGGAGATCGGAGTTCGGAAGAATCGCTGAATCGTATTCGACGGAGCTGCCGCCGGCGGTTAATTCTATAGTAGAACGGAGTTGACCGGCGCTGTTTTCGACAGGCCCGTCTATGCGAATACGCCCGGCCAGCATGTGCAGAGTGCTCATGGCGCCGGACAAGCCGCCGGGACCGACATTGATCGTCCCGTCTTTTGTCTTGAGCAGGACATTGTCCTGGTATGACGTTGGTGTAACTTCGAAGCTCCTGATCGACGCCTCACCGGTGGAAAGTACGACGCCGCCGGTGTTGTGGAAGGATGCGCCGTTCACGGAAATGCCGTTGGGATTGGCAATGATGACATGCGCGGGGTCGCCTACCACCCTCAGCGGGCCATTAAGATTGGAGATGCGGGAAGACGTCACTTCGTTCAGAATCGTGCGTGCATGGACCGTACTGTTGTCGAGATTGACCCCGAAAGGGCTGACAGAAAACTCCGTATAAGTGTTGTGACTGATGGTGGACCCGGGGCTGCCGACCGGTTCGGCTATATGAACCGTCGTTGCACCAGTCGCGACATCGGTGCTCGTCCTCGTATTGCTGCCACCGTCGGGAACGACCTGCGCGAAGGCTGGCAACGCAACGCCGCACAGCAGCAAGGATAGGCTAGCTGCGAGGGAATGCTTCATGTTTGCCAACTGGAACGTGCTTCTCATCTGGAGATGGACTCCCCTGTCTTGCTCGTCAGCCCTGTCAATTTGCACGGGTCGGCCAGTTCAGCCTTGCCGACGATCCACAGGTAATCGTAGAGCCTGCGCTCCTCGTCGGTGATATTTTCACCTTCGGCGAAAGCGCCAACGGTCAGAACCGACGCGTCTGCCTGCGCAAGGGCCTGATAAAGAGAGCGGTCCTTGCGGCCGTGACCACGGCCGACCTGCAGCAGAACACCATGCTTCAACATTCGGGCCTGCTCTGCGGAACCTGCCATCGAAAGATCGCGGCGGATCTGATGGTCGGCGTTCAGCGTGGCCTGCCGGTCCGAGATCAGGCCGCAATGCGCTACCATCATTGCTTTCGTCCAGCTTTCGCGGACTGCGGTTTCGGCTGCACCGAGCCGTTTGCGGATCGCCTTTTTCTCGCCTGGTGTCAGTTCGCTCGTGCGTCCATCTTTTTCCGCCAGATCGCCGCCACGTAACGGAATGCGAAGGCTGAATGCGCGCTCAACGAGCGGCAACCAGTTGTCGAAGGCTGGCCAGCCTCGCGTCCACCATTTAAGTTCTGCGCCCAGCCCGGCCGGTGTTTCCGGATGGTTTTTGCGATAGAGGGCAATTGCCGCATCGTCATCGCGCGAGAGCATTTCCATCACGACGGTTACGGGACGATCATCCTTTGCCATTGCCGACAGCACACAGGACGACGCAACTGCCTGCTCCCTGACGCCATGCCGTTCGCCAAAGAGCACGTAGTCCACCTTGCCGACGCGACCGGCCAGATCGGCAAAAGAGATCGGGCGGCTGTTGGACACTTCTTCAATCCTGCCCGTGCAGTCCTTGAACTCGCCGGGCGCCGCCAATCCTTGTCCGGCCATTGATAGCCAGCCTGCAGCCATCAGTACCGCAGCCAACACATGGCGAGCTATCCCTGCGCATATCTCCCTGTCTGGTCTCATGGTGTTGCCGCATCCAGCGCGTCGATACCGGCGCTGATCCCGTTGAGTGAAACCTTGAGCGGAATGGTGGTTGCCTTGGTGTCCTTGAGAGCGACCGTCAGAACATTTCCCTTGCGCAATGCGCCGAGCAGCGAGCCGTTGAGAGCAAAGCCGGCGTGGCATCCGGAAATATTGCAGGTCTCGAAGATAACGCGCTGTCTCTGCCCGCCATCGATCTTCAACTCCAGACCTGCAGGCAGATAGACGTTCAGGGGCGTCGAAATGATCGCGACACGTTGTTTTCCCTGCCTCGCAATGTTGAACAGAAAGACAACATCCTTCCCGCCGTTGACGGCCTGCGCCTGCTGGAGACGGCATGCTCCGCTTTCCGCTTTCGGCGTGGCGGAAGCCGCCTGCGGCTTGCAGACCAGTTCCCAGTCGCCATAACGTTTGGGCTCTACGACTGCTTCTGCCGCAACCCCGGAAGTCTCTTCCCGGACAGCGGGAGCCTTGCCGTCCTCCGCATTTGCTTTCGCCGCAGGCGCGATCAGCAGTAATCCAACGGCAACAAGCGCCGCCATGCCAATTCCGGATACTGATGAGACCCGCCAGCAGCACAGCCCGAACGTGAGGTGATTATCGCCAGCATTTCTTGAGGGAGGATCGAACAAAAACGGCATGGCTCAAAAAACCTTCAAACGCAGTGTCATGAACAACTCGCCCTTTTCCTCGCTCACGCGCCGGCTTCGGCTGTCTTCAGCAACCCGCCAGGCGTAGCCGATGTCGAAAGAAAGCCGCGGGCCGCCATATCGCAGGCCCACACCACTGCCGACCCGATAGCCGGTGACTTCATTGGCAACGTCGCGGCCGAGCCCGGCGTCGAGAAAGAGATAAGGGTTGAGACGGGAGAGGGTCGTTCGCGCCCATTCCGACGATGGGGCGGATATTTGCACTGGACCCTGGCTGTCCGGCTGTGTGCCTGATCCGGCCTTCTCCAAAAGCAAATCGACCGGCATCGCGAAGGCGACCTCGTTGCGCCACACCGCGCCCCGGTCAGCCTTGAAGCTTCCATTGGAAAATCCGCGCACCGAACTGCGCGAGCCGATCGTCATCTGGTCGTCGGAATAAAGCGCGGTTGCTGCCCATTGTGTGGACAGGCTGGACGAAACGGAGGCGCGCCCGGGGAAGACATAAGACCCCGAAAGAGATGCATCCAACTTTGTGAACTGGCTGTGGGGCGTGGAGTCATCGATATCGTCGGCATCTTCGCGTGCATTGAAGATAGAGAGCCCCTGGCTGGCACCGATCCGGGCCGACAGGTTGGCGCGTTCGAAAAAGCGGCTGTAAGTCAGACCCGCCTGAAGCGGAGAAACGCGCTGGTCCATCAGCCCAACGCCGTTGATGTAGCGGTTCTGTTCACGGTGCGCGACCGTGAAATCGGCGACGAGCCGCTCCGTGCGCGATGAATGAACGATCCAGTCGGCACCCGCGCTAACGTTCCAGGTCGTCATGAACAACTCGGAAAGCGGACCAAGGTCGATCATGTTCTCGGACCAATCGCCCTTCAGCCTCATTGTAGCGCGTCCCACGGGAACAGCGAAATCGCCGCTTAGCTCGTTAGTCTCGACGCCGCTCTTAAGCGTCAGCCCCCACATATCGTTAATGCCGATGAGATTGTCTTTCTCCGCCGTGATCCCGAAGCGAAGCTTATCCACACCTTCAATTGATTCCGTGTCGTAACCGCCGTAGAGCCTGAACGCGTCATTGATGCGGTTCGTGATCTGCACATCGGAGGTCGCCGGCCTTTTGCCCGGAACAAGCTCCGCCTTTGCCTTGTTCGAAGGAACCCTGTTGAGGCTATCGAGTGTGTCCTGCAGGCGATCGACATGCAGAACATCGTCTTTGGCAATTGTGCCAGTCATCGCGATCCGGGCGGATGGCGGCAGCAAGGTCAGGCGTTCGAGATCGTCATCAAGGCCCTCCCACCAGGCATCTGCCTGCTGCACGAACTCGGAAATGGACGTGGATCGTGCGACGTTGCCACTTAATTCGGCCATGCGGGGAAAGAACGCCTTATAAGGCTGCTGCTCCTCCTTGTAGGTGACCGCATCGATCCGCCCGGGCACAACGCGCAGGACCAGCGTTCTGCTGGCGGCAATGTCTTGCTCCGGCAACCAGGCCTGCGTCGTGGCAAAACCCCTGTCGGCAAAAAGGCCGTTTACCGCCTTTAGTAATCCGCCGACGCTTTCATTGCTCTGGCAGGACAATGCGAAGGGTCTTGTCACGTCCTCCACAGCTTCGCTGCCAATGAGTTCGTGGCCGCCTTCGATGCGGATCGTGTCTACCGGAAAACATGGTGAAGCACCGGACGTCGCATTATCAGATATAGGACCTGCAAATGTCTGGATCGTCAGGGCAGGCTCCTGCGATGCGGCGACACCTGGATCTACCTGACCTGCGTTTGCCTCTACCGACGATCGTTTGTTGAGATCATCCCGTGACAATGCCGTTTGTGGAGCAAAGCAAAGAGCTGCGCAGAGAACGACGACCAAGTTTCGCAACGCGGGTGAGGTCAGCGCGATACCGCCGATCACCTTCCCGTCGAAACCACTTGCTGTAGATGATTTGGTAGCTGCCGGAACGACGAATCGCGCTCTGGCCAGATATCTGGTCATCAATAAACTTCAACCCCATGTTGCCCAATGTGACGCATTAATCAATAGAGGGTGTTTTGCAAGACAACTCTGGCGCGCTTATCAAAAGAATGAGAATTGAGTTACCAATTTGCATCAGTTATTCGTTGGATTTCGTTGAGATCGAAGCTCGCACGGCGCTGGCCAGAGTGGATTCAAGGGGCGATACTTCACGTCAGAATTATAGTTAAGTGTTTGCTATTGCTGGTTTTATTTTTCCGGCCGAAGTTAAGCAGGCAGCCGGTTGCAAGCAGTTGAATTGGTCGCAGGATAAGATGCAAAAAGTCATATGTGATTGTTTGTGATCTGCCCCAAATGCCGGCATGGGCACGAAACGCGGCGAATCCGGGACAGATTTTTTGATTTGCCCGACCAGTAACGGCGAAGATGAACGACCTTTACGTGTGTTTTCTAGGCGGTGATTGGGGGAAGGGGCTGTAGGCTCGCGGGTCTGTCCCTATTTTCGCTGAAGCCGGGAAGAGGCAGGCGCTCGGGGCCGAGAAATCCACCTTTCCAGCCGGAGATCGGGTAGTTTCCCCCTGACAAACAGGTAACTCCCTTAATCCGAAACAGCCACCGTCTCCCGAAAACCTGCAGGGAGACTCGTATGTCCATTCAAGACAACCCGAACATCATTAGAATCAATGGAGCGGTAAAGGAATATAACCGGTGGTGGGCCGTCTCCACCCTAAACGAACGGCGTTCAGTTTGGCCCGGGCTATACCGCACGACGACATCATCGAAGCCCTTTGGGCCATCGGTCTCGTACGAGACCTCGACGACATGCGGGGTCTCCGGATTGCGAAGGCCTGAAGCATGTATCCAGAAGAACCGAGCCTGATAGTCGTGCCCGTCCCAACTTGCAATCACCGCGTCTGCCATAATCCAACACCGGGCCTGTCTAGTTTATTCCTGTTTTGTTCCTTAAGGTATTTTCCGGGCACCTTTCAGCACCCGGAAACAGTAGAATGTGGTTTGGCCAGTTTTAGCTTCCAAAATGGCCAGATCTAACGCCTTTTGGCCAATACTTAGATCGGTTTCTCATCAGATATCCAGATTATCCGCGAATGCCGCCCGTTCCTGAATGAAACGGAAGCGGGCATCGGCCTTGGTGCCCATCAGATTGTCGACGGCCTCGCGGGTGCCTTCGAAATCCACATCGTCGATCTCGACACGCAGCAGGGTGCGCTTTTCGGGATCCATGGTGGTTTCCTTCAGTTGCTGGGCCATCATCTCGCCGAGGCCTTTGAAGCGGCCGATTTCGACCTTCTTGCCCTTGAAAACGGTTTCCATCAGCTCGGCGCGGTGGGCGTCGTCGCGGGCATAGGCGCTCTTGGCACCCTGACGGATGACGTAGAGCGGCGGCACGGCGAGGTACAGGTGATTGCCGCGAATGAGTTCCGGCATTTCCTGATAGAAGAAGGTGATGAGCAGCGAGGCGATATGGGCGCCATCGACATCGGCATCGGTCATGATGATGATGCGCTCATATCGCAGGTCTTCTTCGCGATATTTGGTGCGCGTGCCGCAACCGAGCGCCTGGATGAGATCGGCGATCTGCTGGTTGGCGGAGAGCTTTTCGCGGCTGGCGCTGCCGACGTTGAGGATTTTACCGCGCAGCGGCAGAATGGCCTGATTGGCGCGGTTGCGCGCCTGCTTGGCCGAGCCGCCCGCCGAGTCGCCCTCGACGATGAAAAGCTCAGCGCCTTCTGCGGTGTTCTGGGCGCAATCCGCCAGCTTGCCGGGCAGGCGCAGCTTGCGCACGGCGGTCTTGCGGTTGACTTCCTTTTCCTTGCGGCGGCGCAGGCGCTCTTCCGCGCGCTCGATCACCCAGTCGAGCAGCTTGGCCGCTTCGCCCGGATTGCCGGCGAGATAATGGTCGAAGGGATCGCGCAGCGCGTTTTCGACGATGCGCTGAGCCTCGACGGTGGCGAGCTTGTCCTTGGTCTGGCCGACGAATTCCGGCTCGCGGATGAAAACGGAGAGCATGCCGGCGGCCGAGATCATCACGTCATCGGTGGTGATGTCCTTGGCGCGCTTGTTCTGCGTCAGGTCCGCATAATTCTTCAGGCCCTTGGTGAGCGCAATGCGGAAACCGGCCTCATGCGTGCCGCCTTCGGGCGTGGGAATGGTGTTGCAATAGGAATGGATCTGCGTATCGCCGCCATACCAGGTCACCGCCCATTCCAGCGCACCGTGGCCGCCGGTTTTTTCCGTGCGGCCCGAGAAAATCTCGCGGGTGACGGTGAATTCCTTGCCGAGCGTGGCGGCGAGATAATCCTTCAGGCCGCCGGGGAAATGGAACACGGCCTTTTCGGGGATTTCGCCGCCGGCCGGCACCATGCCGGGATCGCAGCTCCAGCGAATTTCGACACCGCCGAAGAGATAGGCCTTGGAGCGGGCCATGCGGAAGATACGGGCCGGTTCGAATTTCGCGTGGTCGCCGAAGATTTGCGGATCGGGATGGAAACGCACGCGGGTGCCGCGGCGATTGTGCACGTCGCCCAGCTCTTCCAGCGGACCGATCGGCAGGCCGCGCGAGAAACGCTGGCGGTAAAGCTTGCGGTTACGGGCCACTTCCACTTCAAGAAGATCGGACAGCGCATTGACCACAGAAACGCCGACGCCGTGCAGGCCGCCCGATGTCTCATAGGCCTTGCCGTCGAACTTGCCGCCGGCGTGCAGCTTGGTCATGATGACTTCGAGCGTCGACTTGCCCGGCACCTGCGGGTGGTTTTCCACCGGAATGCCGCGGCCATTGTCGGTGACGGTCAGGAAACCTTCGGCGTCGAGGTGAACCTCGATGAAATTGGCGTGGCCGGCGACGGCCTCGTCCATGGAGTTGTCGATGACTTCGGCGAACAGGTGGTGCAGCGCCTTCTCATCGGTGCCGCCAATATACATGCCGGGGCGCATGCGCACCGGCTCCAGCCCTTCGAGCACGCGGATCGAGGACGCGCCGTAGTCGTCACCGGATGGTGATACGGGGGCGGGCGGCGTCACGGCCGCAACGGCTGCGGGTTTCGGCTGCACATTCGCGTTGGCGGCTGCGGTCGCCGGGGCATTTACGGCTTTCACCGTATCCTCGTTCGTTTCCGTTTCGCTGTTTCGTGCTGCCGGAAGACCGGAGAAGAGATCGTTGCTGTCGTCCATCATG
The DNA here is from genome assembly GCF_005144435.2 of Agrobacterium leguminum. Lineage (NCBI taxonomy): Bacteria > Pseudomonadati > Pseudomonadota > Alphaproteobacteria > Hyphomicrobiales > Rhizobiaceae > Agrobacterium > Agrobacterium leguminum. The sequence continues at coordinate 1,295,148 of NZ_CP120211.1, read as the reverse complement.
TCCAAAGTTCAAAGTCGTGTGTCAGAATTTCGCCATGCGAATCATTATGCCAGTAGCGTCAATCATAACGCCAAACGCGGTTCCCGTCCGATTTGAAGTGGGTCCGTCTGGCAAACGCGGCGCATCCTATGCCACGATTGTGTCAGGGTTTCGCAACAGGAGGATTGCGCTGGCGAGGTTGCAATGGCAAGTCTCGCAGCCACGAATGAACGGTTAGCCAAGGCATGTCCACAGCTCATTTCACGTTTTGTACTCTTTTCAGCCTGAGTGTTGCGGCCATGCCGGTTGCAGCCTTCGCCTCCGATGGGCCGTTGCGTCCCTTCAAGGATGAGCTGTTTTCCGCCCAGACGGTGCTTTCCACGGCCGATGGTGGCGCTTCCGAGGTCATCGACTATCAGGAGATGCGCGATATCAACGGCCGCGACGAGGTGCCGGAGCGGCGGGTGAAACGGCAATATGTCGATATGACGCCGAAGAAGGCGCAGGCGCTGGAAAGTGTTTCCGTTGAGGGTAGGGCGCTTGAGGTTGGCCGCGTCGGGCCGGCAAGCGGGCAGGCCTTCACGGTCATCTTTATCCATGGGCGCGGCGGTGACCGGCGGCTCGGCATGAACGACTATACGTTCGGCGGCAATTTCAACCGGCTGAAAAATCTGGCGGTCGCCAATGGCGGCACCTATTATGCGCCGAGCGTGCGATCTTTCGATGAGAACGGCGTTGCCGATGTTGCGGCGCTGATTGCCGATGCGGCGAAAAAATCGGGCGGCAAGCCTGTCATTTTGACCTGTGCCTCCATGGGCAGTTTCATCTGCTACGGCATCAGCCGCGACAAGGCTGCCGTCGCCAATCTCAAGGGCATGGCGATCCTCGGCGGTGCGGTCGATCCGGATTTTCCGAAAAGCGTCTTTGCCAGGGCGAAGAAGCCGGTCTGGTTCACCCATGGCAGCGCCGACAAGGTCTATTCTGCTGATCAGCAGGCCACGATCTTCCGTTCCTTGCTGAAGGCCGGCGAGCCGGCGCGGTTCACGCGCTATGAGACCGGCAGCCACGGCACACCGGTGCGCATGACCGACTGGCGGGCGGTTTTGAACTGGATTTTGAGCCGCTGAGGCGTCGATTTGGGTCAGCAACGGCAAATTTTTAGAAATTGCCCGTCGTTTTGAACCCTTCGGCCGCTTTTTTGTACCATTTGTTGCCGGCTGAGGTTAAAGGAATATCCCGGGATTTCCGGCAGTGTTTCTGTCGCGATTATGGGCCGTGATACGGCTGAGGGAAGGGGCGCCGCCACAGGCGGCCTCAAGACAAAGGGAATGGGATACGCATGACGCCGAATGTTCGACCGCTTGTTGCCGGAAACTGGAAGATGAACGGCACCCGTGCCTCGCTCGATCAGATCAAGGCCATGGCAGAGGGCGTCAAGGGCGCGCTGTCCGAAAAGGTGGATGCGCTGATCTGCCCGCCCTCGACATTGCTCTACGTCTCAACGGCGCTGTGCGATGACAGCCCGCTGATGATCGGCGCGCAGGATTGCCACCAGAACGCCTCCGGCGCGCATACCGGCGATATTTCCGCCGAGATGATCGCAGACTGCTTCGGCACCCATGTCATCGTCGGCCATTCCGAGCGCCGTACCGACCATGCCGAGACGGATCATCTGGTGCGCGCCAAGGCCGTGGCCGCCCATCAGGCCGATCTCATCGCCATCGTCTGCATCGGCGAGACGGCGGATGAGCGCAAGGCGGGCCAGACGCTCGATATTCTCAAGCGCCAGCTCGCCGGCTCCCTGCCGGATGAGGCGACGGCCGAAAATACCGTCATCGCCTATGAGCCCGTCTGGGCGATCGGCACGGGTCTGACACCCACCGTGGACGATGTGCGCGAGGCTCATGCCTTCATGCGCGACGAACTCGTCAAGCGCTTTGGCGACGCCGGCAAGACCATGCGCATCCTCTATGGCGGCTCGGTGAAGCCCGCCAATGCGCTGGAGCTGATGGGCGTCGAGAACGTGGATGGCGCGCTGATCGGCGGCGCGAGCTTGAAAGCCGCAGACTTCCTGTCCATCTATGCGGCATACGAGCAACTGACGGCCTGAGACAGGTTTTCCTGTTACAGATGGCGGGAAAGGGGCTTGGAATAAGCCTTCGCCTCATGTAAAGAGCCGCGAAACCTTCTTTGTAGTGCTCCGCGCGGGGCATGGAATGGATTGTCATGCAGACCGTTTTGATTGTTATTCACCTCATGATCGTGCTGGCGCTTGTCGGTGTGGTCCTGATCCAGCGTTCCGAAGGCGGCGGCCTCGGTATCGGCGGCGGTTCGGGCTTCATGTCCGCGCGCGGAACGGCCAATGCGCTGACGCGCACCACGGCGATCCTTGCCGCGTTGTTCTTCGCGACCTCGCTCGGCCTCGGTCTTCTGACGCGCTACGAATCGCGCCCGACCGATATTCTGAACCGTATTCCGGCCACGCAGGGCCAGGGTAACGGCATTCTCGATACGCTCGGCCCGGCGACGACGCCGTCGACGCCCGCTCCGGCTGAGAATGGCGTTCCGACCAATGGTGCAGCCGCACCGGCTCAGACGACCCCGGCTCCGGCCGCTTCCGGCACGGCCGCTCCGGCCCCGGCGCAGCCCGCCGATCCGAACGCAGTTCCGACCGGTCAATAAGCCCGGTTTTGATTTAACGCTCCGGCAGGCCAAAAGCCTGCCGGTTTTCTTTTGTTCGCATTCCGGCCTGACCCATTGCCAATTCGTCAACAGCGAATTTGCAACAGCATGAAATTTGGGCTGGCGGAATCAGAGGTAAAAAGGTATCCGGTGAATCCCATGGCGCGATATGTATTCATCACAGGCGGCGTGGTCTCCTCTCTAGGTAAGGGCATCGCCGCGGCAGCACTCGGAGCTTTGTTGCAATCCCGTGGTTATCGGGTGCGGCTTCGTAAACTCGACCCCTATCTGAACGTCGATCCCGGCACCATGAGCCCGACACAGCACGGCGAAGTGTTCGTGACGGATGACGGTGCCGAGACGGACCTCGACCTTGGCCACTACGAGCGCTTCACGGGGCGTTCGGCCACCAAGACCGACAACATCACCACCGGTCGCATCTACAAGAACATCATCGACAAGGAACGGCGCGGCGACTATCTCGGCGCAACGGTTCAGGTCATTCCGCATGTCACCAACGAGATCAAGGATTTCGTGATCGAAGGCAATGACGATTACGACTTCGTCATCTGCGAGATCGGTGGCACGGTGGGTGACATCGAGGCGATGCCGTTCATGGAGGCGATCCGTCAGCTCGGCAACGACCTGCCGCGCGGCACGGCGATCTATCTTCACCTGACGCTGATGCCCTATATTCCGGCGGCTGGTGAATTGAAGACCAAGCCGACCCAGCATTCCGTGAAGGAACTGCAGGCGCTCGGCATTCATCCCGACATTCTGCTGGTGCGCGCCGACCGGGAAATCCCGGAAGCGGAACGCCGCAAGCTTTCGCTGTTCTGCAACGTGCGTCCTTCCGCCGTCATCCAGGCGCTGGATGTGGCGAATATCTATGACGTTCCGATTGCCTACCACAAGGAAGGCCTCGATTCGGAAGTGCTGGCCGCGTTCGGCATCGAGCCTGCGCCGAAGCCGCGTCTGGAGCCCTGGGAAGAGGTCTGCAACCGCATCCGCACGCCGGAAGGCGAAGTGACGATTGCGATTGTCGGCAAATATACCGGCCTCAAGGATGCCTATAAGTCGCTGATCGAGGCGCTGCATCACGGTGGCTTCGCCAACCGCGTCAAGGTCAAGCTGGAGTGGATCGAGTCGGAAGTCTTCGAAAAGGAAGACCCGACGCCTTATCTCGAAAAGGTCAACGGCATTCTGGTGCCCGGCGGCTTCGGCGAGCGCGGTTCGGAAGGCAAGATCATGGCGGCGCAGTTCGCGCGTGAGCGCAACGTGCCCTATTTCGGCATCTGCTTCGGCATGCAGATGGCGGTCGTAGAAGCGGCCCGTCACCTTGCCGGCATCGAAAATGCCTCCTCCACCGAATTCGGCCCGACTTCCGAGCCGGTCGTTGGCCTCATGACCGAATGGGTCAAGGGCAACGAGCTGGAGAAGCGCTCCTCCAAGGGCGATCTCGGCGGCACGATGCGTCTCGGCGCCTACAAGGCGGCGCTGAAGAAAGACACCAAGATCGCCGAAATCTACGGCACCACGGATATTTCCGAGCGCCACCGTCACCGCTATGAGGTGAATGTGGATTACAAGGACCGGCTGGAAGAATGCGGCCTGGTCTTCTCGGGCATGTCTCCGGATGGTGTCCTGCCGGAAACGGTGGAATATCCCGATCACCCGTGGTTCATCGGCGTTCAGTACCACCCGGAACTGAAGAGCCGTCCGCTCGACCCGCATCCGCTGTTTGCGAGCTTCGTGGAAGCGGCGGTGGAGCAGAGCCGGCTGGTTTGACGGTTTGAATGAGATGAAGAGGGCCGCTTTTGCGGCCCTTTTTTATTGATACGTTCTCCGTCGTCATGCTCGGGCCTGTCCCGAGCATCTGCTACGTTGCGATTGGCGATACGTTGGCAGATCCTCGGTACAAGACCGAGGATGACGGCGCGTTTGAGGAGAGGTCTGTCGCCTACCCGATAACGTCTGCGGCCATATATGTTTAAACAAAAAAACGGGCCCGAAGGCCCGTTCTGCATTCCACCAGAATCCAAACCGATTACTTCGGCCCGATCATGTTCTCTGGGCGCACATACTGGTCGAATTCCTCGTTGGTGAGGTATCCGCCGCCAACGGCCTCGTCGCGCAGCGTCGTGCCGTTCTTGTGCGCGGTCTTGGCGATCTTGGCGCAGATGTCGTAGCCGAGCTTGCTGTTCAGCGCAGTGACGAGCATCAGCGAGTTCTCGACGCCCTTTTTGATGTTGTCTTCGCGGGCCTCGATGCCGACGACGCAATTGTCGGTGAAGGAGACGGCCGCATCGCCCAGAAGCTGGACCGACTGCAGGAAATTGTAGGCCATCATCGGGTTATAGACGTTGAGCTCGAAGTGACCCTGCGAACCGGCGAAGGACAGTGCTGCATTGTTGCCGAAGATGTGGGCGCACACCTGCGTCAGCGCTTCCGACTGGGTGGGGTTGACCTTGCCCGGCATGATCGACGAGCCGGGTTCGTTTTCCGGCAGCGACAATTCACCGAGACCGGCGCGCGGGCCGGAGCCGAGGAAGCGGATGTCGTTGGCGATCTTGAACAGCGCAGCAGCGGCCGCATTGATCGCACCGTGCGAGAAGACCATGGAATCGTGCGAGGCGAGCGCCTCGAACTTGTTCGGCGCAGTCACGAAGGGCAGGCCGGTAATCTTGGAGATTTCCTCGGCGACCTTTTCGGCAAAGCCGATGGGGGCGTTGAGGCCCGTGCCGACGGCCGTGCCGCCCTGGGCGAGCTTGGAGAGTGCTGGCAGGGTGGTTTCGATATTGGCGATGGCAGACGCCACCTGCGCGGCGTAGCCGGAGAATTCCTGGCCGAGCGTCAGCGGCGTTGCATCCTGCGTGTGGGTGCGGCCGATCTTGATGATCTTTTCGAACTGCTTGACCTTCGCTTCCAGCGCCTTGTGCAGGTGCTTGAGGGCGGGCAACAGGTGATGAACGATTTCTTCCACGCAGGCGATGTGCATCGCGGTGGGGTAGGTGTCGTTCGAGGACTGGCTCATATTGACGTGGTCGTTCGGATGAACCGGCTTCTTGGTGCCCATTTCGCCGCCGAGCATCTCGATTGCGCGGTTGGAAATCACCTCATTGGCGTTCATGTTGGACTGGGTGCCGGAGCCGGTCTGCCAGACGACGAGCGGGAAATGCTCGGTCAGCTTGCCGTCGATGACTTCCTGTGCGGCGGCGATGATGGCGTCACCGACCTTGGGGTCGAGGCCTGCCAGCGCCATGTTGGCGCGTGCGGCTGCCTGCTTGACGATGCCGAGCGCGCGAACGACAGAGGCGGGCTGCTTTTCCCAGCCGATCTTGAAGTTGCCGAGCGAGCGCTGCGCCTGCGCGCCCCAATAGCGATCGGCCTGAACTTCAATGGGTCCAAATGTATCGGTTTCCGTCCGTGTGGCTGTCATCAATCTTGCCTTTTTACTCGTTTTCCTCCGCCAAAACGGCGCCTTCGCCCGCCTTGTGCGGCCGATATATAGAATCATCGCGCCGGCAATGAAAGCGCTGCAATGCAGCGGAGGCAGATATTTCCCGCCGCGCAAAAGCGATTTCGCCGTAAGGCGCGGTGCAGGGTGAAAAAGGCGCCGGCGTGTCATTTTTACTACGACGCGAAATGGCTGGAAAACCGGGCTTTCCGGGGCACCCGGAAGGTCTGATGGGGCAGGGCAAAGTGAATGAAATAAATGGAAATTTAACCATTCTCGCCAATTCTGGAAATTACGTTTTTACGGCTTTGGCTGTATCATAAGGTTCATTTCGGCACGGTTGTGGGCTTTTTCGCGTTTTCTTTTCAACGGGCCGTCGATCGGCTAGACAAGCATGAAACTGATGCCCGCCCTTTCGCTGGCGGTGCTGGGTGCTACGAGGATCAAATTGCAAGTCACATCTGGAAAAACATCGGCAGCACTGGTGCTGGCTCTCGGTCTTTCCGTTTCCACCGCTCTTCCCGGCAGCGCCGGTGCGGTAACGCTGATGGACCTCCTGCGCGGCGGCCCTGGCAAGATCGCGCGTGATCGCGGTGAGTTGCCGCCGGCCGGCATCGTCACCTCGCCCCCCGGATCGAGTGCCGGCCAAAGTGCCGATGCTTCCGATCCCGAGCCGCTGCCGCGTGTTTCCGGCCCGCGCTATTACGACTACAAGGCGGATGCGGCCCGTGCGGTGAACACGGCGAATTTCGGTGAAGGCCTTGCCAATCTGAAATTCAGCGCCACCCCCGAGATCGCCAAGGCGCTGGAAGCCTATTACGGCGCCGGTGGCAAGACGCTCTGGGTTTCGGAAGGCGAGCTGACCGCGCGCGCCAATGCTGTCATCGCCTTTCTCGAGACGGTCGGTGAAAGCGGCCTCGATCCGGCCGATTACAGCATTTCGTCGCCGGCAAAGGATGTGACGGCCAGCATCAGCAACGCTTCCGGTGCGGCTGCGACCGATACGCCGGTGGAGACGGCCTCGGCACCCGTGTCCGACGCCTATCAGCGGGCGCAGATGCAGTTCGAGCTGGCGCTTTCCGCCAAGGTTCTCGCCTATGTGCAGGATACGGCCCGTGGCCGTGTCGATCCGAACCGGCTCTCCGGCTATCACGATTTCAAGCGCAAGACGGTGAACCTCGCACCGGTGCTGAAGCTTGCGGGCCTGAGCCCCGATGTTGCCGCCTATCTGCGCAGCCGCGAACCGTCTAGCGCCGAATATCTGGCGCTGAAGGCGGAGCTTGCCCGCCTGCGCGGTGAGGGCGATGCGGCGCATGTCGTCCGCGTTCCCGCCGATCTGGTGCTGAAGCCCGGCAACAGCAGCGCGGATATGGCCAATGTCGTCAAGGCCATCGAACATCGCGCTTCGCCCGCCTTCAAGGCCGAGCATGCCGCGATCATTTCCGCTTACCAGCAGACGCCGGACTATACGCCCGATCTCGTCGATCTGGTGAAGGCGTTCCAGAGCGAAAACGGCCTGAAGCCCGATGGCGTGATCGGCCGCGCCACCGTGCGCGCCATGGTCGGCGAAAGCAATGACGCGAAGATCGCCAAGGTGCAGGTGGCCATGGAGCAGGTCCGCTGGCTGCCGGCCGATCTCGGCCAGCGTTATGTCTTCATCAACCAGCCCGCCTTCATGGCCTATTACCACAATGACGGCCAGGAACAGTTCGGCATGAAGGTGGTCGTCGGCTCCAAGGCCAATCAGACCTATTTCTTCCAGGACGAAATCCAGACCGTCGAGTTCAACCCCTATTGGGGCGTGCCGCAGTCGATCATCGTCAACGAGATGCTGCCGAAGCTGCGCCGCGATCCGTCCTATCTCGACCGGCTGGGTTACGAAGTGCAGGTGGGCGGTCGTGCCGTCTCCTCCACCAGCGTCAACTGGTATGGCTCCACAAACGCCGTTTCCGTGCGCCAGCCGCCGAGCAGCGACAATGCGCTGGGCGACCTGAAAATCCTGTTCCCCAATGCGCATGCCATCTACATGCATGACACGCCGGCCAAGAGCTTCTTCAACCGCGACATGCGGGCGCTGAGCCATGGCTGTATCCGTCTGGTCGATCCGCGCCGCATGGCCGCCGCCGTTCTCGGCACCAGCGTCGACAAGGTCGGAGAGCAGATCGCATCCGGCAAGAACCGCGCCGTGCAGGTGCCGGAGAAGGTTCCGGTCTACGTGGCCTATTTCACCGCCTGGCCGGACAAGGACGGCAAGGTGCAGTTCTTCGACGATGTCTATGATCGCGACAGCTATGTGCAGAAGGCGTTCGCCGTGACGACGAAGGCGCGGGCCGCGTCGATCTGATTAGGATAGCATCAAGAAAAAAGCGCCGGAGACGGCGCTTTTTTGTTTGAAGGAAAGGCCTGCCCAATTTGTTTGGTGCTGGAGTCCGCCTGCTACATTTTGGCGTTAACGGCAACACCGTACTCCGTCACCCCGGACTTGATCCGGGGGCCAGCGCGATCAAGTCCTTGATCGCACGAGAGCCCTTTCACCGCGCAGACGCGCCGTGGCTGGATGCCGGATCAAGTCCGGCATGACGGAAGAGAGGTTGTTCAGCTCTCATCGACGTCGGAATCGCCGTTCCCTGGCGCTTTACTTGTCTGGTCCAGCCTCTCAGGCGGCTGCTGCACCCTTCGCAACCAGTTCTTCGAACAGCGCCGGCGTCAATTCAGTGAAATCGTCGATCACGACATCCGGCTCCAATTCAACCATCGGCACATCCGAATAACCGAAGGTCACGCCAATCGACGGGACGGCGGCGTTCTTTGCAGCGAGAATGTCGTTGATGCTGTCGCCAACCATGATGGAGCGCTGGACGTCGCCGCCGGCTTTTTCGATGGTGCCGAGAATATGGCGGGCATCCGGCTTGCGGAAGGAGAAGGTGTCGCCGCAGGTGATGGCGGCGAAATAGCGTGTCAGACCGAGTTCTTCGAGCAGCGGCAGAGCGAGGATTTCAGTCTTGTTGGTGCAGACGGCAAGCGTGATGCCGGCTTCCGAAAGCGCCTCCAGAGTATCGACAATGCCGGGATAGGGGCGGCTCTCGCCGGGCATTTCGGCGCGGTAATGGGTGATGAAGCGCTCATAGAGCGGCTCGATTTCGGCTTCCGGCAGTTCCGTCTCGCGAAGCGCGAAGGCGCGCTTGATCATGACCCGCGCGCCCTGGCCGACGAGGTGGGTCAGGTCGTCATAGGTGACGGGGGCAAGGCCGGCTGCGGCAATGGTGTGGTTGAGGCTCGAGACCAGATCGGCGGCGGTATCGACCAGCGTGCCGTCGAGATCGAAAATGGCGAGCGGGGAGAGCGGGCGGGATGTCACGGGAACTGGCCTCTCGGGAATGCGTGTAACTGATGTATCGGTGCTTGCATTCACGCCAAGCCTAGGCAAACGGGCCTGTCTTTGCAACCGCGTCACAACGTTCTGTTCGTTGGCTTGAAAAAGGCTTTCGTTTGGCTTTCGACCCGTGTAAACAGCACGGCGACGACAAAGTTACCGGAGTTTCAGGCACATGGATGCCCGCCAGATGAAGATCAAGGCCGCCGAGGCCGCATTGTCCCACGTACAGGATGGGATGCGGCTCGGTATCGGCACGGGTTCGACGGCCGAGGAATTCGTCAGGCTTCTGGCCGAAAAGGTCGCCGCCGGTCTGAAGGTCGAGGGCGTGCCGACATCCGAGCGCACCGCGCGCCTGTGCGTCGAGCTTGGCGTGCCGCTGAAATCCCTCGACGAGTTGCCGGAACTGGATCTGACCATCGACGGTGCGGATGAGGTCGATCATGCGCTGCGTCTCGTCAAGGGCGGCGGCGGCGCGCTGCTGCGCGAAAAGATCGTTGCGGCGGCATCCGCCCGAATGATCGTGATTGCCGACCAGAGCAAGGTGGTGGAGACGCTGGGCGCCTTTCCGCTGCCCATCGAAATCAACCCGTTCGGCCAGGTGGCGACGCGTATCGCCATCGAAAAACTGGCGGCGCGTTCCGGGCTTTCCGGCACGCTGACGATGCGTTCTTCCGGCGACGGCGCCTTCATGACCGATGGCGGGCACCTTATCCTCGACGCATCTTTTGGCCGTATTCCTGATGCAGAAGCGCTAGCACGCGAGCTGAACACGATTCCCGGTGTCGTCGAGCACGGACTTTTCATAAATTTGGCATCGCTTGCCATTATCGCGGGTCCTGAAGGTGCCCGCGTGATGCAGGCAGTATAACAGGAGCGAGATTTTCATGGTCAAACTAGCGGGACTGGGCAAAGCTGCCGCTGCTTCGATCCTCATTTCCGGCATCGTGTTCGGTACTGCCGCACGCGCTCAGGAAATTTCGGAAGCGCATATCGCTGCCGCACGGCAGGCGATCACCTCTCTTGGCGTTACCGACCGTTTCGACGACATTCTGCCGGGTCTGGCGGAGCGTCTGAAGGCCGAACTCATTCAGGCTTCGCCGAACGTTCAGGACGCAATCACCGAGACTGTTGACGCGAAGGCTCTCGAGCTTGCGCCGCGCCGCGCCGATCTGGAGCGCGAAGCAGCGCTCACCTATGCGCGCGCCTTCACCGTCGAAGAGCTGAACGCCATTTCCACCTTCTACAGCAGCGAAGCCGGCAAGAAGCTCCTGAAGGACGGCCCCATCGCCACGCGCGAACTGATGAAGGCCGCCGACATCTGGGCAGCCGGCATCAACCGCGACCTCAACGCTTCCAGCATGTCGGAACTGCAGAAGGTTGCCGGCGCCGATCTGAAGCCGCTTCCGGCCGATCAGAACGCCACGGGCGGTGCTCCGGCGGCTCCCAAGCCCTGATTGAATGAACAGACAGTTCAGAAATATTCAAAGCCCGGTCGCAAGACCGGGCTTTTCATTTGTGCGTTGCAGCACCTATATGTGCCGTGAAGACGCCACCGTTCGCCTTGAGGCTGATGGCGTCGTTTTGATCAGGGGTTTTGACTATGACAGCTTATGACTACGATCTTTTCGTCATCGGTGGCGGTTCAGGCGGCGTGCGCAGCGGCCGCGTGGCGGCCTCGCTCGGCAAGCGCGTCGCAATCGCCGAGGAATACCGCTATGGCGGAACCTGCGTCATCCGCGGCTGCGTGCCGAAGAAGCTGTTTGTCTATGCCTCGCAATTCCCTGAGCATTTCGAGGATTCGGAAGGATTCGGCTGGAGCGTCGGCGAGCTCAGCTTCGACTGGAAGAAGCTGATCGCGGCCAAGGACAAGGAAATCACCCGTCTCGAAGGGCTCTACCGCAAGGGTCTGGAAAACGCCAAGGCCGATATTTTCGACAGCCGGGCGGAACTGGTCGACGCCCATACCGTGAAGCTGACGAAAACCGGCGAGACCTTCACCGCCGAGCGCATCGTGATTGCCGTCGGCGGTACGCCGAACGAGCACAAGGCGCTGCCCGGCCATGAGCTGACGATCTCGTCCAACGAGGCCTTCGACCTGGAAGAGCTGCCGAAGTCGATCCTGATCGCCGGCGGCGGTTACATCGCGGTCGAATTCGCCAATATATTCCATGGGCTCGGCGTCGAAACGACCCTGATCTATCGCGGCAAGGAAATCCTGTCGCGTTTCGATCAGGACATGCGCAAGGGCCTGCACGAGGCCATGGAAGCCAAGGGCATCAAGATACTGCTCGGCGATGTCATCGAAGAAGTGACGAAGGGTGAGGGCGCATTGCAGGCCCGCACCAAGAACCATGGCACGCTTGCCGTCGAGACGGTGATGCTGGCGCTCGGGCGCGATCCGAACACGAAGGGTCTCGGTCTCGAAAACGCCGGCGTGAAGCTGGATGCGCGCGGCGCGATCGTCGTCGACGACTATTCGCGGACCAACGTTCCGAATATCTTCGCTCTGGGCGACGTCACCGACCGGGTACAGCTGACGCCGGTGGCGATCCATGAGGCCATGTGCTTCATCGAAACCGAATACAAGAACAACCCGACCAAGCCGGATCACGAGTTGATCGCGACGGCGGTGTTCTCGCAGCCGGAAATTGGAACCGTCGGTCTTTCGGAAGAGGAAGCCGGTAAGAAATATCCGGAACTGGAAGTTTATCGCGCCCAGTTCCGGCCGATGAAGGCGACGCTTTCCGGCCGTCAGGAAAAGACGATCATGAAGCTGATCGTCAATGCCGCCGACCGCAAGGTCGTCGGCGCGCATATTCTCGGCCATGAGGCAGGCGAGATGGCGCAGCTTCTCGGCATCACGCTGAAAGCCGGCTGCACCAAGGATGATTTCGATCGCACCATGGCGGTTCATCCGACGGCCGCCGAAGAGCTGGTGACGATGTATTCGCCGAGCTATCGCGTCGTGAATGGCGAGCGTGTGTAACGCCGGTACAGGCGTGATATAATCGTCGCCCACATCAGCCTGCCGCCCTTTGAAAGCGAAGTTTTCGAAGGGCGGCGGGGTTGTTAAATCGTTTGAATTGACTTTTGTGCGTCTGGAGCGCTCAAAACGGGCAGAATGAGCCGGATGGCTCAGGGATCGGCTATGCAAAGCCGATGCTTGGAGCTATAAGCCGCTCAATTTTTCGAGGCGGCCGCGCGACGTCGCGCGGGCGAGAAAAGGGTGAGAACATGGCACAGAATTGGACCCCCGGCAGCTGGCGGCAGAAACCGATCCAGCAGGTTCCCGAATATCCGGATGCGGCAGCGCTTGCGGCAACGGAAGCCACGCTTGCGACCTATCCGCCCCTGGTCTTTGCCGGTGAAGCCCGCCGCCTGAAGAAGCAGCTTGCCAATGTGGCGGAAGGCAACGCCTTCCTGCTGCAGGGCGGCGATTGCGCCGAAAGTTTCGCCGAACATGGCGCGGACAATATCCGCGACTTCTTCCGCGCGTTCCTGCAGATGGCCGTCGTGCTGACCTATGGCGCGCAGCTGCCCGTCGTAAAGGTCGGCCGCATTGCCGGTCAGTTCGCCAAGCCGCGCTCTTCCAACGTGGAAGCGCAGGATGGCGTGACGCTGCCGTCTTACCGCGGCGACATCATCAACGGCATCGAATTCAACGAGGCCTCGCGCATTCCGAACCCGGAGCGCCAGCTCGACGCCTACCGCCAGTCGGCGGCGACGCTGAACCTGCTACGCGCTTTCGCGATGGGCGGTTACGCCAACCTTGAAAACGTTCACCAGTGGATGCTCGGTTTCATCAAGGACAGCCCGCAGGCGGACCGTTACCGCAAGCTGGCCGACCGGATTTCCGAGACCATGGATTTCATGAAGGCGATCGGGATCACGGCGGAGAGCAATCCGAGCCTGCGCGAGACCGACTTCTTCACCAGCCATGAGGCGCTGCTTCTCGGTTACGAAGAGGCGCTCACCCGCGTCGATTCCACCTCCGGCGACTGGTACGCCACCTCGGGCCATATGATCTGGATCGGCGACCGCACGCGCCAGCTCGACCATGCGCATGTGGAATATTTCCGTGGCATCAAGAACCCGATCGGCCTGAAGTGCGGCCCGTCGCTGACGCCCGACAATCTGATCGAGCTGATCGATGCGCTGAACCCGGCGAACGAGGCCGGCCGCCTGACGCTGATTTGCCGTTTCGGTCATGACAAGGTGGCGGACAGCCTGCCGAAGCTCATCCGCGCGGTGGAAAAAGAGGGCCGCAAGGTCGTCTGGTCCTGCGATCCGATGCATGGCAACACGATCACGCTCAACCACTACAAGACGCGTCCGTTCGAGCGCATCCTGTCGGAAGTGGAAAGCTTCTTCCAGATCCACCGCGCCGAAGGCACGCATCCGGGCGGCATCCATATCGAGATGACCGGCAAGGACGTGACGGAATGCACGGGCGGCGCGCGCGCCGTGACGGCGGATTCGCTGTCCGACCGTTACCACACCCATTGCGATCCGCGCCTCAATGCCGATCAGGCTCTGGAACTGGCGTTCCTGCTGTCCGAGCGCATGAAGAGCGGCCGCGATGAGAAGCGTCTGGCAATCGCCAACGCCTGATCTGACAACCATAAACAAAAAAGCCGCCGGGAGACCCTCCGGCGGCTTTTTCATGCGCGGTACTGAATTATTGCACCAGCGCCGGCTGTTGGCAGCGGACATCCGTGACCCGCACATCGGCTTCGCCGATCTTGACGCCGAGAACCAGAAGCACGTTGTAGAGCAGCTGATCGACCGGAGCGGTGACTGCCGCGAGCGTGTTGGCAAGCGCCGACTGAATGCCCGCCAGACCTCCCAAATCCAGGTTGAGGAAGAGAAGCCTGATATCCAGGTTGAGGTTCTTCAGCAGTGAACTGACAAGAGTGGTGACGGTGTCCTTGGTGGAGACACTCTTGATCTTGGCCTGGGTAATATCGGACTGCGTGAAGGTCAGCTTGGTCTTGGTCATATTGGTGGCGTTGATGAGGGCGCTGCCATTGATGGCGAGCAGCGCCGAGTCCACGATTGCGGCCTTGGTGACGCGCGGGTCCCTGCCGAAATTGGCAAAGGCCGTGGTATCGACATTGCCAAGGGCGATTTCGACGACGCCGGGAACGACCTCGACATCGACGGTGCCCTGTCCGCCGCCCGTGCAGCGAATATCGGCAAGCCGCGCTTCGGCATGGGCGACTTCCACATAAAGCGGGAGATTGACCTTGAGGCCGGCAATGGCCTGAAGCCCGTCCACCACGACACTGACCGCAAGACGGGTCTGTGCGGTGCGCACCACGGTGCCCTGACCGCCGACGGCAAGCGATGGCGTTTCGACCGGCGGTTCACCGATGGCGAGCGTTGCCTTGACCGAGGCGAGGCCGAGAAGATTGGCGTTGATATTAAGCCCCAGCTGGTTGCCGCCATTGCCCGCCACGGCGGCGGCATTGATGAGATCGAAGACGCCGGCGGTGACCTTGAGGTTTTCGCCCGTCCCGATCAGCTTGTCCGAGAACGGGCCGAGATTGAGGATCTCCTCGAGCTTGATCTTGACATTGCTCTTGTTGACCGTTTTTTGCAGCGTATTCAAAATGTTGACGACCGCCGGCTGCAATCCCGTGGTTTTCGTCAGCACGTCGAGGAATTTGCCGTAGCTGATTTCCGTCTTCAGAACATCCTTATAGGTGCCGGCGGTGAGGTTGAGATCGATGGCCAGCGCCTCGACGATCTTCAGCGCATTGACATCGGCGGCGAGAAGCGCCTGATAATCCATGAGTTTCAATGAAACCGTGGTGCCGAGCAGGCCGCCGAGCAGGCTGTTGAGAATTCCCTCATCGAGGCTGGCGAGCCGCGATCCCACCGAAAATGCCGCGATCCTCTGGGACGAGGCTGTTCCGACCGCCGAGACCTTTGGCGGCTTGGTGAAGGCGGAAGCGAAGAATATCTGGCCCTGTTCGACGATGTTCACCTTTATCGCATTGGTGGGCAGGGCGTTATCGACGAAACGCTGGCCGACCGGGACTGTCGCATCCGGCTCGTAGTGACCCTTGATGACCTCGGCATAACCCTTGCTGTTGGCGAATTCATTCAGCGGGTCGAAGGGTTGCAGGCCCTTTTCGGTCAAAAGGCCCTGGGCCGTCCTGACGCCGAGATCCATGCCATTGAGGGCGAAATATTGCTGAACCGCCTTTTCGGCGTCCGTGGCGTTGGCTGCTGCCGATATGGCCGCGAGATCGGCGGTCTGCTGCAATTGCCGTTTCTGCAATGTCAGATAACCGTAGTCGACGCCGAGCGCCAATATGCCGATGAAGAGCGGTGCGGTGAGCCCCGCCGAAATGGCGATGTTGCCCGTTTTATCCTTGAGGAAGCGGGGAAGCAGGGAATGAATATCTCGCATGTCATGCTCCTCCGATCCGGATGGTGGAAAAACGCCGGATGACCGGCTCGGGCAGGGTGTAGCTGTAGAGGCTCCAGATCGGCAGATCGCGGGCGTCATATTCGACCTTCACCGTGAACTGGTTGGCATTGGTGGGATCCGTGGCGACATTGACGGTGAAGCGGCTCTTGTCCATGAAGGCGTAGCTGAGGTCGCTTTTGGTGACGAAATCCCGGGCAAGCTGCTGGCGCTCGGTCGTATTGAGGCCGGCAACCGCCGTCCGCGCCGCGTCGGCGGCGATCTGCTGCACCGAATAGGCCGCCATCAGATAAATGCCATAGGCGATCATGGTGAGCAGGACGAGAAAGAATATCGGTGCGACGATGGCGAACTCGACAGCAGACGAGCCAGATCTATCGCGAAAGAAACGCACTCCATTAAACATAAAGCACCCCCGTTCCTTCAGGCATCAAGGTTCGATGCCTTGATTTATTATTTTCGGAAATGCTAATTTATAGGTGTTAATTTTGTGTTGATGCCGCTCCTATGGGTTGCAGCTCTTCTTAAACTTTCGCGTTTACTTCAAATCAGCCGAAGGCCTTTGAAGCTGGCGTGGCCGTCCTTGCCGATGATGATGTGGTCGTGGACGGTGATGCCGAGCGGCTTTGCCGTATCGATGATGGTCTTGGTCATCTCGATATCGGCGCGCGAAGGGGTTGGGTCTCCACTTGGATGATTGTGGATTAAAATCAAGGCGGTAGATGAAAGTTCAAGGGCGCGGCGCACCACTTCGCGCGGGTAGACCGGCGTGTGATCCACGGTTCCCTGACCCTGCACCTCATCGGCGATCAGGACGTTGCGCTTGTCGAGGAACAGGACGCGGAACTGTTCGCGCGTTTCATGGGCCATGGCGGCATGGCAATAATCGATGACCGAGGACCAGGAGCCGAGCACCTGCTTGTTGCGGATTTCGCTTTTCAGCATGCGCTGGGAAACGGAGGCGACAAGCTTCAGATCGAGCGCCACGGTTTCGCCCACGCCCTTCACCTCCTGCAACAGCGGCAAGGGCGCGCCGAGCACGCTGCCAAGCGTTCCGAAACGGGCGATCAGGGCCTTGGCGATGGGTTTGGTATCGCGCCGCGGGATCAGCCGGAAGAGAAGAAGCTCCAGCAATTCATAATCGGCGAGCGCCGCGTCGCCGCCATCGCGATAACGCGCCCGCAGCCGGTCGCGATGTCCATGATAATGGACGGTATCCGTTTCCTGTTCGACGATGGCTGCCGGCCTTTTCGCGCCGCTTCGCGATTCGGCAAAAAAACCGCGCTCATCCGCTCCGTTGAACAGATCGCCTTCGCCCGCCTGAAAGCCGGGAGTTTTGGAAAGATCGGCGGAAGGCGGGGCGGGGCGTTTTGCCATAGGCGGGTCTGGCCTTATGCGGGGGGAAGCGGCGGCAGGCCCGGACGGTCGAAGCCGCCGGGCGACAGTGTGAAGATTTCGCAGCCCGTGGCCGTGACGCCGACGGCATGTTCATATTGGGCGGAGAGCGACCGGTCGCGCGTTACCGCCGTCCATCCGTCGGAAAGCACCTTCACATGCGGTTTGCCGAGATTGATCATCGGCTCGATGGTGAAGATCATGCCTTCGCGGATTTCCGGCCCTTCGTCCGGGCGGCCGTAATGCAGGATGTTCGGCGTGTCGTGGAACAGGCGTCCGACGCCATGGCCGCAGAAATCGCGCACGACAGAGCAGCGCTCGGCTTCCGCATAGGCCTGGATCGCCGCGCCGATTGCGCCGGTGCGCACGCCGGGCTTCACCGCCGCGATGCCGCGCAGCAGGCATTCATAGGTCACTTCCATCAGCCGCTCGGCGGCGCGCTTGATCTGGCCGACCGGATACATGCGGCTCGAATCGCCATGCCAGCCATCCAGCACATAGGTCACGTCGATATTGACGATATCGCCTTCGCGCAGCGGCTTCGCATCCGGAATACCGTGGCAGACGACGTGGTTGATCGAGGTGCAGACGGATTTGGTATAGCCGCGATAATTCAGCGTTGCCGGCAGCGCGCCGTGGTCGGCGCCGAATTCCAAGACGAAACGATCGATGGCGTCGGTCGTCACGCCCGGCTTGACGATTGCGGCGAGTTCATCGAGGCAGCGCGCCGTCAGCTGGCACGCCTTGCGCATCCCGTCGAAGTCCTCAGCGGTATAGAGGCGGATGACGCCGGTATTCTTGAGGGGGGCGGAGGCTGCGTCGATATAGGTGACCATCTTGGTGCTTTCTGTCTCTTTACGTCCCTGTTCATAAAACAGCCGGACGCCATTCGTCCATCTTAACCGTTCCGCTGACCGAAATTTGTGCCGGGGAGACCGTGCATTTCACCGCATAGGCCTCCACGCCGCGCGCCATCGCCCGCTGAAACGCCAGCGCATAGACGGGATCGAGATCGTCGCAGATGCGCATCCGGTCGCAATCGTCGCGCTGGATGAGATAGAGCATCACCGTACGGTAACCTGCTTGCGCAGCGTCACCCAGTTCCTCCAGATGTTTCGCACCGCGTTTGGTGGCGGTATCGGGAAATTCGGCGAGGCCTTGTTCGCGCATGAAATGCACGTTCTTCACTTCCACATAGGCGTCCGGCCGGCCGGGCTCGGACAGCAGGAAATCGATGCGGGAATTGCGGCCGTATTTCTGTTCGCGCCGGATCGTCGAATAGCCGGCAAGTTCCGGAATACGGCCGTTCAGGATCGCTTCTTCCGCCAGCCGGTTCGGCATGCCGGTGTTGATGCCGACCGTGGTGCCATCGGCCTCGACCATTTCCAGCATGTGCCGGTACTTGCGGGTCGGGCTGTCATGTTCCGACAGCCATATGCGGGAGCCCGGAGCCGTAAGCCCGCGCATGGAGCCGGTATTGGGGCAAGAGCCGGTGATCGCAGTGCCGTCTTCCAGAACAGCGTCGAACAGGAAACGCTTGTAGCGGGAAATCAGCGTGGCGGGAGTAAGCGGGTGTGTGAAGAACATGTGGCCTGAAAGGTGAGAAATGATGGAGGGTCAGGAGAGGACGTAGGTTCCCGGCGCATCGCCGAGCACGGGGCGCTTGCCGTCCTCCGGTTTTCGCGCCTTTACCTTCTCGCCATCCTGGCTTTCGATCCAGTTCTGCCAGTGCACCCACCAGGAGCCCTTATGCGGGGTGGCGACGGCCTGCCAGGCATCGAAGTCTCCGGCCGGTGACGGGCCTGTCCAATATTGGTATTTTTCAAGCTGCGGCGGATTGATGACGCCGGCTATGTGGCCGGATGCGCCGAGCACGAATTCCACCGGCCCGCCGAACAGCGCAGCACCCGTAAAGACCGATTTCGCCGGGGCGATATGGTCGTCGCGGGTGGCGAGATCATAGACCGGGATTTTGATATCGCCGAGATTGATCCGCTTGCCGGCGACCCGCATCAGCCCGCGGGCGAGATTGTTCTCAAGGTAACAATTGCGCAGATAAAACGAGTGGCTGGCGGCCGTCACCCGCGTCGAATCGGAGTTCCAGTAGAGCAGGTCGAAGGGCAGGGGCTCGGCGCCGCGCAGGTAGTTATCGACCACATAGGGCCAGATGAGATCGGAGGCGCGCAGCATGTTGAAGACGGTGGCCATGATCGAGCCGTCGAGATAACCGACCGCCTGCATGTGCTTGTCCAGCGCGGCAAGCTGGCCTTCGTCTATGAAGACCTTGAGATCGCCGGCATGGATGAAATCGGTCTGGGCCGCCAGCAGCGTGGCGCTGCGGATGCGCTCATCGCCTTGCTGCGCATGCAGCGCCAGCGCCGAGGATAAAAGCGTGCCGCCGACGCAATAACCGATGGCGTTGATTTCTTTTTCGCCGGTCCGCTCCTCGATGGTGTCCAGCGCAAAATCGATGCCTTCGCGGACGTAATCATCCCAGCCCTTGTCGGCGAGGCGGGCATCCGGGTTGATCCAGGAGACCATGAAGACGCTGTGGCCCTGCTCGAGGCACCAGCCGACGAAGGATTTCTGTGGGTTGAGATCGAGGATGTAGAATTTGTTGATCCATGGCGGCACGATCAGCAAAGGCCGTTTGAAGGCCTTTTGCGTCGTCGGCGCATAGTGGATGATTTCGCAGAGCGGGCTTTTCGCCACCACTTTGCCCGGCGTGACGGCGATATTCTGGCCGATGACGAATTTGCTGTAATCGGTCTGGCGCAGTTTCAGGTGGCCGTTGCCGGCCGCGACATCCTCCGCCAGTTGCGCCATGCCCTTGACGAGATTGGCGCCGCTGGAGGCGACCGTTTCGCGGAAGACCTGCGGATTGGTGAAGACGAAATTGGCCGGCGAAAGGGCCTCCGTCACCTGGCGCATGTAAAACAGCGCCTTGGTGCGGGTATGTTCGTCCAGCCCGTCTGCCTCCGTCACCATCCGGTCGGCGAAACCAACGGTGGTCTGGTAGGCTTTCAGGAGAAAATCGAAGAACGGATTGGCCTGCCAGTCGGCGTCGGCAAAACGCCTGCTCCTGCGTTCCGCAGGGCCGCTTTCGGTGGGTTTTTCCGGGGCCGAATCGGCATCGCCGGAAAACTGCGCCACTGATTTCGCCCAGAGATCGTAATAGCTGGAAAGCAGTTGGGTCTGCGCCTCGAGCGAGCGCTTCGGTTCGGCCATCCAGTATTCGGCGACGTCGGAGAGCGTCTTGACGAGATCGGTTACCGGATCGGCGCTGGTCTGGGGAATCTCACCGCGTTCGCGCGGCGCCAGCCACTCGGATGCGGCCTTGCCGAGATTTTCAAGCGCACGGGCGATATTGATCGCGAAGGTTTCCGGGTCGCGGATCAGGTAGGCCTCGGCGGAGCTGGCGTCGAAGCCGGGCGTTTTGCCGCCCTTTTTCGCGTCCCCGCCGTCAACACCTGCCATGCACCATCCTCCACCAAATTTGTGTTTGCACATTCTGCATGAAAACGAATACAAGTTCCACCAGCAAGGGGAGGCCGCAAAGGGCCGAACCATGGTCGAATTCGATATCGGCAGATATCCTTACAGGCGGAACATGACGATGGGCAAGCACATGGGCACATGGGGAACATATGCGGAAAATGCGGCAAGAATCGCTGTGCTTTCGCTCTCCGGCGCAATGCTCGCCGCCACACTTGCCGCCTGCAAGGCTCCGGAGCCGATCGTCGCGCCCGCCCATATGCGCCGCCCGACGGCCGAAATTGTCGGCCCGCGCCCGGTCAGCGACACTGCGGTGAGCCAGAAGCGCGACACCGGCACCTATCCGACCTTCTCGCAGCCGCTGACGGCCGCAGGCACCCAGATGGGCGAGGATGAGGCCTCCACCATGGAATCGAGCCTGTCGCGCCTCGGTGCGGCACGGCGCAACGGCCAGATTTCGGAAGCCGAATACAAGCGCCGCGTGGCGGAGCTGCGGGCGCTTGCCGAAAACCAGAAGCCGGTTGCGACGCCTGCCGCCTCGCAATAAATCCCAAATCAATACATGCTATGGCCATCGCGTATGGCAGCTTTGGCGCTATATTTTGCGAAACCGGTTTTGGTCGAAATGCGCAATCCAAAAGTGCTTTTAGTTTTTGTAGTTTTGTTGGGCGTTCTGCCTCTTGTCCTGCGCTTACTCGACGTAGGGCCGTCGATGTTTCTCGGTATATCGATCTTTGTTCTGAATATTTTAGTTTGCTTGTGGGGTGCGGCCACGCGATATCGTTTAGGGTGGCTAAGTTACGGGGTCGCCTGCGTATTCGCTTTTGTACTGGCCGGCATGTCCAGCCCTCTCTCCCTCGTCCTGTTGCTGCTTGCAGCGAAAGCCTGATTTGCTTCGACGGCTCTCTCTTGCGGGAGGAGCGGCAATCATAACCCCTTCTTTACCCTGCCTCTGAACCTTCCGCTTACCCAAGATGTTAAGCGGATGGATGAGGTTTGCCGCTTATGATGCGGCCATAACAAACAGGCCGCTGAAAAAGCGGGGCACGGGGTGAAATATCATGAAATGCATCGCCGCTTTGCTGGTTCTTGCCGGTTTTGCGCTCGCACCCGCTCAGGCGCGGGCGCCGCACATCAATTTCGGGGCACCTGCACTTCAGGGGCAGTGAGAGGCGAATTCCGTCAGTCGTTGCCGGCGGCTTCGCTCAGCACGTCGAGATCGGGCACGGTGATGTGGCGATTGTTCTCGATGCGGATAATGCCTTCCTTGCGCAGCTTGGTCATTTGCCGGCTAACGGTCTCGATGGTGAGCCCGAGGAAATCGGCGATATCGGCGCGTGAAAGCGGCAGGTCGAAACAGGATTTGTCGTCGTTTTCCGGGTCGATATGGGTGGCGATCATGTAAAGGAAGCTGGCAACCTTTTCCTGCGCCGATTTGCGCCCCAGTGTCAGCATCCAGTCGCGCGCCTCGTCCAGCTCCTTCAGGGACTGGTTGTGGAGCTTGCGTTCCATATCGGGCACTTCGGAAACCATCCGGTCGACGACGCGGCGCGGGAAGAGACAAATCTCCACATCGGTTGCGGCTTCCGCCGTCATCTTGCTTTCCGCCATGAAGGGGCGGCCGAGAAAGTCCGGTGCGAATTGCAGGCCGACGATCTGCTGGCGGCCGTCCGACATCATTTTCGACAGCTTCACTACGCCGTTCAAAATATTGCCGTAGGAGGTGACGAGTTCGCCCTGGCCAAGAAGCTCATTGCCCGCTTCCAGTTTCTTACGGCTGGAATGGCGGTTCAGCTCGCAAAGCTGCTGGGGCGTCAGGCTGCTGCAAAGCCCGCCATGGCGCGCCTCGCAGGAGCGACAAACGACGGGTTCTTCCGAATTGTGGATGGTCTTCTGCAGCGTGTCCATAAGCCTTTTCCAATGCTGGCTTTTTCAGGACGATTGCGACCGTGGGTGTCAAATCCGGTCTCATGCAAGGCTTTCGCCACGTAGCCGTCGCCCCTGCGTCTACTTTAGCAAGAACTTACGGTGCAATTTGATTGAAGTCAAAGTTGCAAACTGTCGCAGCCGTTACTGAAAGAGAGGAAATCGACATTTTCTTGATAAAAGGCAAATCGGGCGATGAATACCGAACTTCTTCACAAATATTCGGGTGCAGTGCCGCGTTACACGAGCTATCCGACCGCGCCGCATTTCCACGAGGGAATCGATAATGGCGCCTATCGCCGCTGGCTCGGCGCGCTCGGTCACAGGAATCGCCTGTCACTTTATCTGCATATTCCCTATTGCGACCGGCTTTGCTGGTTCTGCGCCTGCCACACCAAGCACACGCTGAAATACGAGCCGATTGCCGTTTATCTTGAAGCACTTAAGCAGGAGATCGAAGCCGTCGGCGCACTTGTTTCGCCGGATGCGGTGGTGAGTGCCGTGCATTTCGGCGGCGGCTCGCCCACCATGCTGAAGCCGGAGGACATGCAGAGCCTGATGGACTGTCTGCGGCGTCATTTCACCTTCGGCCTCGCACCCGAGATCAGCGTCGAGATGGACCCCAACGATCTGGATGACAGCCGCTACGATGCGCTTGCCGCCATCGGCATGTCGCGGGCGAGCCTCGGGGTTCAGGACTTCGATGACAAAGTGCAAAAAACCATCAACCGCATCCAGTCCTTCGAACAGACGAAATCCGTGGTGGATGCGGTGCGGGCGAGGGGTGTTCACTCGGTCAATTGCGACATTCTTTATGGGTTGCCGTTCCAGACCTGCGGGACATTGGAAAAGACGGTGAACCAGATCGTGTCGCTCGACCCCGATCGCATCGCGCTTTTCGGTTATGCGCATGTTCCGTGGATGAAAAAACACCAGTCGTTGATCCCGGAGCACGCCCTGCCGGATATTGCCGAGCGCTACCGCCAGATGACGATGGCGGCGGAGATGCTGAAACAGGCGGGTTACGAGGCCATCGGCATCGATCACTTCGCCAAGCCGACCGATACATTGTGTCAGGCCGCCGAAGCGGGCGCCCTGCGGCGGAATTTTCAGGGTTATACGACCGACACGGCCGATGCGCTGATCGGGCTTGGCGCATCATCCATCGGCAGGCTGCCGCAGGGCTATGTGCAGAACATGGTGGCGACGGGGGAATATCAGCGGATGGTGGGCGAGGGCGGTCTTGCCGCCGTCAAGGGCATAGAGTTGTCGCAGGACGATCATCTGCGCTCGCATGTCATCGAAAGGCTGATGTGCGATTTCGCTATCGATCTTTCGCATTTGCAGCACCGTTTCGGCAAGGCGAGCCATTCCGTGAGAGCCCAGGCGCAGCATTTTGCCGCAAGCGACAGGGATGGCGTGGTGCGGATGGACGCCGATATTTTTGCGGTGACGGAGGCTGGAAAGCCCTTCGTGCGTAACATCGCGGCAATCTTCGACGCCTATCTCGGCAATGGACGCGGCCGTCATTCGGTTGCTGTTTAGGCAACAGTTTTGGGGCAAATTTCAAAGTTACGTCACGAAACCATTGGCTTTTTTGTGCGACTTGCCTATGTGGTGCGTCAGACAGGATAATTCATACGAACGACAATAAGGATTATGGGCGTGACAGCTACATTCGACAAGGTTGCCGACATTATCGCCGAAACCAGCGAAATCGACCGCGAAACCATTACGCCGGAGAGCCACACGATCGACGATCTGGGCATCGACAGCCTCGACTTTCTTGATATCGTTTTCGCGATCGACAAGGAATTCGGCATCAAGATTCCGCTCGAGCAGTGGACGCAGGAAGTCAACGAAGGCAAGGTTTCCACCGAAGAATATTTCGTGCTGAAGAACCTTTGCGCCAAGATCGACGAATTGCGCGCAGCCAAGGGCTGATGTGACCATGCCCGCTTGCAGCGGGCATTTTCTTTTGATGCCGCCTGCGGGCAAACCATGACTAACCGACCAGAGACGGGCCGGACGGATGCTGCTTGAATATTTTCAGATGATCGACAAGGTCGAAGCCGTGGACATGACGACGCGCACGTTGAAGGCGCAGTCTGTCGTTCCCGACAAAAGCCCGGTTTTCGAAGGCCACTTTCCCGGCATGCCGCTGGTTCCGGGCGTGCTTCTGATCGAGACCATGGCGCAGGCTTCCGGCATGCTGGTTCTGGCATTTTCCGATTTTGCGTCCATGCCGTTCCTGATGTCGGTGGACGGCGCCAAGATGCGGACCTTCGTGGAGCCGGGCGCTGTTCTCGACATCGAGGCGGTGCTGGAGCATGACGGTTCCGGCTTTGCCGTTACCAAGGCGAAGATCACCTCGGATGGCAAGAAGGTCTGCGACGCGCAGCTTAAGCTCAGGACCATGCCCTTCAGCGAAATCCCGCTTGGGCCTATCGTCAAGAAGCGGGCCGAGGAAGTCGGCCTGATGGCGGCGATTGCCGCGGATGCGCAGAAATAAGCGTTTCCGTTCGTTTCGAAGGAGAGCGTTTTTCCCGCCGGCCCGGTTTTTGAGCACGAAAATCGTGGGCTCGCGACGGCGGATCAGGCCTTCACCATTGCCAATCCGCATCGCGCGCTTTATTCCGCAACGCATGAAGTGGTTGTTCGCGACCGCTGTTGGATAGCCGTGACCGTTTCGACGGGGCCGGCTGCAAAGGATGACAGACGATGAAATCTGACAATGATGTGGTGATAACAGGGGTCGGCATCGTGACCTGTCACGGCGTCGGCAGCCAGGCGCATGTGGCGCTTCTTTCGGGAACCGCCGTGCCGGAGCCGGTGGTCGAGACCGAAAAGTTCAAGCCCTATCCGGTCCATCCCATGCCGGAGATCGACTGGTCCGCGCAGATCGCCAAGCGCGGCGACCAGCGCCAGATGGAAAACTGGCAGCGCCTCGGCGTTTTCGCCGCCGGTCTCGCACTCGACGATGCCGGGCTGAAGGAAGATGCCGAAGCCTGCGCCACCATGGACATGATCGTTGCCGCCGGCGGCGGCGAGCGCGACATCAATGTCGATACACTGATCGTCGACGAGGCGCTGAAGCGCAATGATCGCGAAAAGCTGCTCAATGAGAAGCTGACGACGGAATTGCGCCCGACGCTGTTTCTCGCCCAGCTTTCCAACCTGATGGCCGGCAATATTTCCATCGTGCACAAGGTTACCGGCTCTTCCCGCACCTTCATGGGTGAGGAAGCGGCCGGCATTTCCGCCGTCGAAACCGCGTTCCACCGCATCCGCTCCGGCGAATCGAGCCATGCGCTGGTGGGCGGCGCTTTCTCGGCGGAACGTCCCGACATGATCCTGCTGTTCGAAGCCATCGGCGCGCATGCGCAGGGCGGCTGGCAGCCGCTATGGTCGCGCGAAGGCCAGGAAGGCGGCGGCATGGTTTCCGGTTCGCTCGGAGCCTTCCTGGTGCTGGAATCGCGCAAGCACGCCAGCGAGCGCGGCGCGCGCATTTATGCCCGCATCGACGCCATCGAGGGCGACCGCGGCAGCCGTGACGAAGGCAAGATGGAAAAGCGTATGGAGCGGCTGCTTGCCCCCGCCAAGGACAGCGCGGCGACCGTCGTATTTTCCGGCGCGAGCGGTTATGACGGCGTGACGGCCCGCGAGAAGGACATTCTCGAAAAGGCCCTGCCAAATGCCGTCATTCGCGGTTTTGGCGGCGTCACCGGTCATGGGCTGGAAGCACAGTTTCCGCTCGGACTGGCGCTTGCCGCACTGACGCTTGAAAGCGGCGCGAAGGTGCCTACCTTCGATGCGGCTGAGGAAAAGCCCATGGGCGAGGCGGCCAGCGAAGCCGTCGTCACCACCGTCGGCCATGTGCGCGGCGAAGGTGTCGCCGTTCTGTCCCGCGACGTTTGAGGAGAAAGACCATGACTTCCAATTTCAGGGATCATCTCGGTCGTCCCATCGTCGCCGTCACCGGCATGGGCATCATCACGTCGCTCGGGCAGGGGCTTGCCGATAATTGGGCGGCGCTGACGTCGGGCAAATCGGGCATTCACAAGATCACCCGTTTCCCGACCGAGGGGCTTTCGACCCGCATCAGCGGCACGGTGGATTTCATCGATATCCCGGTTCCGAATTCCGTCGAGCGTTCCTATGCTTTCGCGCGCGAAACCACCATCGAAGCGCTGGCGCAGGCCGGTATCTCCGGCGATTTCGACGGCCCGCTGTTTCTCGCAGCGCCGCCTATCGAACCGGAATGGAGCGCCCGTTTCGAGCTTGCCGACCGGTCTCCGCCGGCCGCCCAGCCGGGCGATGCCTATGAGCGGTTCCTGACGGCCTTCCGCCAGCGTCCCGACCCGGCATTCCAGGAAGCCGCCCTGTTCGGCGCGATTTCCGAGCGTCTTTCCGACCGTTTTGGCACACGCGGCCTGCCTGTCACGCTGTCTACGGCCTGTGCATCCGGCGCGACCGCGATCCAGCTCGGCGTCGAGGCCATCCGCCAGGGACGCACCGAGCGGGCGCTGACGGTTGCGACCGACGGTTCGGTTAGCGCCGAGGCGCTCATTCGCTTCTCGCTTCTCTCCGCGCTTTCGACCCAGAACGACCCGCCGGAAAAGGCCTCCAAGCCGTTCAGCAAGGACCGTGACGGTTTCGTGATCGCCGAAGGTGCGGCCACACTGGTGCTGGAATCGCTGGAAGCCGCCGTTGCACGCGGCGCGAAGGTGCTCGGCATCATCAAGGGTGCGGGCGAGAAGGCCGATAGCTTCCACCGGACGCGGTCTTCGCCCGATGGCGGCCCGGCGATTGCGACGATCCGCGCGGCACTGGCCGATGCGGGCGTGGCCGAAAGCGATATCGGTTACATCAACGCCCACGGCACTTCGACGCCTGAGAACGACAAGATGGAATATGGCTCCATGCTCGCCGTCTTCGGCGAGGGCCTGAAGGATATTCCGCTGTCGTCCAACAAGTCGATGATCGGCCATACCCTGACCGCCGCAGGCGCCGTGGAAGCGGTGTTCTCGCTGCAGACCATGCTGACCGGCACGCTGCCGCCGACGATCAACTACAACAATCCCGATCCGACCATCACGCTCGACGTGGTGCCGAATGTAAAGCGGGATGCTCAGGTGAGCGCGGTTCTGTCCAACTCCTTCGGGTTCGGCGGGCAAAATGCAAGCCTTGTCATGACGCGGGAACCGGCTTAACCGGTTTCGCCATCAACAGGAGCGTTTCCGCGGCAATTGCGGAAACGCTCTCGCTTCTTTGATTACGCATTCCGGCCGCAAAACGGTTACAGAGTTTTGCGGGAATAGCTTTTAGATAACGCCCCCAGATAAACGCCCCTGGGCGAAGGACTGATATATGCGCGCTCTTCAACTCGTGGACGACCGGAAGCTCGAAAAAGTGGACCTGCCCGAACCGGATGCGCCGGCGCCGGGCGAGGTGACGCTGCGTGTCAAGGCGGTTGCGCTCAACCACATCGACGTATGGGGCTGGCGCGGCATGGCTTTCGCCAAGCGCAAGATGCCGCTCACCATCGGTGCCGAGGCTTCGGGCGTGGTCGAAGCCATCGGTCCGGGCGTTTCGAATGTGCTGCCCGGCCAGCTCGTGTCGATCTACGGCGCGCGCACCTGCGGGCTGTGCAAGCCCTGTCGCGAAGGCCGTGACAATCTGTGCGAACATGTTCAGGGCGTGCACGGTTTCCACCTTGACGGTTTCGCGCAGGAAAAGATCAATATTCCCGCCCGCCAGCTCGTGCCCGCGCCGCATGGCGTCGATGCCGTTGCTGCGGCTCTCGCACCGGTGACCTTCGGCACCGTCGAGCACATGCTGTTCGACAATGCCAAGCTGGAGTCCGGCGAAACCATCCTCATCCATGCCGGCGGTTCCGGCATCGGCACGGCGGCGATCCAGCTTGCCAAGAAGATGGGCTGCACCGTCATCACCACTGTCGGTTCCGACGACAAGATCGAACGGGCGAAGGCGCTGGGCGCCGACCACGTCATCAACTACCGGACCGACCGTTTCGAAGGCGTCGTGCGCAAGCTCACGAAAAAGAAGGGCGTCGACGTCGTGTTCGAACATGTCGGCAAGGACACCTGGGCGGGTTCGATGTTCTCGCTGAAGCGCGGCGGCCGTCTCGTCACCTGCGGTTCCACGTCGGGCGTCTCCACCGATATCAACCTGATGATGCTGTTCCAGCAGCAGCTGAAGCTGCTCGGCTCCTTCGGTTGCCGCATGGAAAACATGGCCAACGCCATGCAGAAGATGGCGCGCGGCATCGTTCATCCCGTCATCGACACCGAAGTGACCTTCGACGATATCGACCGGGCGCTGGAGCGCATGGAGACGCGCCAGGTGTTCGGCAAGATCGTTCTGCGAATGGACTGAGCATCTTGAAGCTGTTCCTGACACGGATTGTCCTGAAACTGGACCACTTCCGGCAGTGGCTGATTGCGACATTCGCCTTCGGCCTCCTCAATCTGCTGAAGCTTTTTCCCGCCGATGCGGGTATTCGCGCCGCCGACCGGCTGGCACGCTGGGTGGGGCCGAAAACCGGCCGCCACAAGCTGATGCTCCATAATCTGGCGCGCGCCTTTCCGGAGAAATCCGAGGAGGAGCGGCTTGAGATCGCCATGGATAGCTGGGCCAATATGGGCCGGCTTGCGGCGGAATATGTGTTTCTCGACCGGCTGTTCGATTTCGATCCGGAAAAGAACGAACCGGGTCGCATCGAGGTCGAGGGCATTCCGACCTTCCTCGAGCTGCGCGACAATCCGCGGCCCTTCATCGTCTTTACCGCCCATAGCGGCAATTTTGAATTGCTGCCGGTGGCTGGCTCGGCTTTCGGTCTCGATGTGACGGTGCTGTTCCGTCCGCCTAACAATCCATTCGTGGCGGACAAGGTGTTCAATTTCCGCAAGGAGCGCATGGGCAATCTCGTGCCGTCGCACGCCGGTTCCTCTTTCGCGCTTGCGCGGCAGCTGGAAAAGGGCGGCGGTGTCGGCGTGCTCGTCGACCAGAAGTTCGGCAAGGGTCTGACGACGAAGTTCTTCGGCCTTGAAGTCCGCACCAATCCGCTGCTTGCCAAGCTGGTGCGGCAGTTCAACTGCGATGTCTATCCGGCCCGTTGCGTGCGTCTTCCCGATAATCGCTACAGGCTGGAAATAGAGCCCAAGGTTGAAATTCCGCGCGATGAGAAGGGCAATGTCGACATTCAGGCGACGGCGCAGCTTCTGAACGACAAGGTGGAAAGCTGGGTGCGCGAATACCCCGGACAATGGCTGTGGTATCACGACCGCTGGGACGTGAAGCACCGGATTTGAGGTGACTGCCGTGCGGCCGGATTTTCCGCGACTTTCACGAAATTCGGTCGGGAAACCGTGCGTTTCGGTGCTTTTCCATATTAGCGGAACCTCATTTTTCGTTCATGGATTATCGAAATTGAAAAATTGGCGGCTGCTGTGATATTTTGGACAACAATCCTCGCGGCGTTCCTGCGTTTCGTTACGTCATTTTTAAGCGCAAAGACGCTATAATCAGGGGGCAAAGGGTTAATCCGTTCGCATTGGGAACCGGGTTATGCCCGTTCAGGGAGAGTTGGGTTGAAAGATTTGATTGAGTTGTTCTGGCTGCGTTATACGGAACTGCAATCTGCCGTTGGTAAAAACGAAGCCGACAAGATCGCAGTGCTGGAGCGTGAACTGGAGCAGCTTCTCGAGCGGGTCGTCGGACGCAAGACAGAAAATTCCGAAGATATTCGCGAGCAGTTCCGTTTCGCCATCGACCTCCTGAACCACGAGGCGGAGGATCTCGGCTGCGTGCAGCGCAATTCCGAGCTTCTGAGAACCCTGGTCGACCGTTATGTCGGCATGCCGCCCAAGGCCAAGGTCATCGGTGACGAGGACGAGGACACCCTGGAATGGCATCACCGCCATCTGATCCTCGATGAGGACATGCTCAACGATCTGGACGAGCCGGTGGTCATCGTTTCTCCCGGCTACCGCGTGTCCTTTGCCAATGCGCTTGACGCTTTCCAGCGCAATGCGCCGGAAGGGCTCGTCGGCTGCCACATCGCCGAACTCGTCGGCGTCCACCGCTTCCAGAACGACCTTCGGGAAAAACTCGACAATTGCTTCAAGGGCGATACGTCGAAATATACCTATGCGGAAGATCAGAACGGCCGGACGATCGTGAAGTCGCTGGAAATGTCCCCCTGCTATTCCTCCGCCTACAAGCTCGTGGGCGCCATGGTGGTGATCCGGGAAATTGCCGATCGCAGACGTCGCGCCACGGCGTGACGGCAGGCGTTAGTCTCTGACGACACTCTCCCGGCTTTGCTGTTTCCTGCTATTTCGGGAACACGGTTTCCCATATCGCGGCGATGGACCATGCGGATGATGCGTCCGCAAGGAGCTTCGTCGCCATGGCCAGGCAGGAAAGCACCAGCAGCGGGCGGATGATCTTCGCGCCGTTCTTCATGGCGAAGCGGGAGCCGATCTGTGCGCCGATGAACTGGCCGACGCCCATGGCGAGGCCGAGCTTCCACAAAACCGCACCACCTATCGCAAACACAACGAAACCGCCGAAGTTCGAGCCGAGGTTCAGAAGCTTGGTATGGGCGGTTGCCTTCAACATGCCGAAACCGGCAAGCGCCACGAAGGCGAGCATGTAGAAGGATCCCGCGCCGGGGCCGAAAACACCATCGTAGAAGCCCACCAGCGGCGCGACGGTGAAGCCGAACACGAAAGGTGTGATGCGGCGGTGGCTGTCGATATCGCTGAGCTGCGGCTTGAAGGCGAAATAGATCGCAATCGCGATCAGCAGGAACGGCATGATGGTGCGCAGCAGGTCGGACGGCACGAAGGCGGCGGTGACCGCGCCGAGCCCGCCGCCAAGCATGGCCATGACGGCCATGGGCAGTTGTTCCCTCAGATTGACATGGCCGCGCCGGGCATAGGCGATGGTGGCGGAGGCAGAGCCGAACTGCGATTGCAGCTTGTTGGTGCCGAGCGTATCGAGCGGTGCAATACCCATGATCAGCATCGCCGGAATGGTGATGAGACCGCCACCACCGGCGATGGAATCGATAAAGCCGGCAAAGATGGCGACGCAGAAGAGAACGATAAATACGTTGAGGGCGATGTCTTGCACTGGGGATGTCCGGGCAGGCGGCGGGAGAGGGCTTCTTCTTTCACTGAAAAGACCGCCACGCAATATTTTTCTGCATGATATGCCGCCTGCGGGGGGATTGCGGTGTTGCCGCTTATCGTTATGTTTCCGTGGCGCGTCGCCGGCAGAAGCGGATGGCGCTTGAAGACATATGGATGAGGGCATTATGCATAAAGTGATATTCGATACGGATCCCGGTGTAGACGACGCCATGGCGCTTCTGTTCCTGCACCGCCACCCCGATATCGATCTGATCGGCGTCACCACGGTTTTCGGCAACGCCCCCATCGATATCACCACCCGCAATGCGCTCTTCCTCAAGCGGGAATGGCAGATGACCGCACCGGTCGCGAGAGGCGCCGGCGTGACTTTCGATCCCGCCCGCAAGGAAGGCCATTGGCCGACCTTCATCCACGGCGAAAACGGCCTCGGCGATATCGATATCCCTGAAACCATCGATCTGCCGCTCGATCCGCGCCCGGCGCATCGCTTCATCATCGAGACGGTGAAGGCAAATCCCGGCGAGGTAACGCTGATCGCAGTCGGCCGCATGACCAATCTGGCGCTGGCACTGCGTGAGGAACCGGATTTTGCGGCGCTGGTGAAGGAGGTGATCGTCATGGGCGGCGCCTTCGACATGAACGGCAATGTCTCGCCGGCGGCCGAGGCCAATATTCACGGCGATCCGGAAGCGGCCGATCTCGTCTTCACCGCGCCCTGGCGTGTGGTCGTCGTCGGTCTGGACGTGACGACAAAAACCGTGATGACCAGCGCCTTCATGGCGGAGATGGCAGAGGCCGGCGGCAAGCCCGTGCAGCTGCTTTCCGACCTGTCGCAATTCTATATCGATTTCTACAAGACCCGCACCGGCGACGGCATGGTGGTGCATGACAGCTGCGCCTGCGTTTATCTCGTCGCGCCGGAACTGTTTATCACCCGCAGCGGCCCGGTGCGTGTCGTCTGCGGCGGTCTTGCCGACGGCCAGACGATCCAGAAGCCGGATGGCCGCGCCTTTCCGCCGGGCGACTGGGACGGGCATCCGAGCCAGCTCATCTGCACGGATATCGAGCCGGAGCGCGTGCTTTCGGTCATCCGCGCGGCAATTGTGAAGGGTGAGCGCGGCTGAAGGGCAGGAATGGCCGTTCTTGAGCATGGCTTGCCTTGCATTTTCCAAGAATCTGGCGTTATGCAAGTTCCCTGATCATAATGCGCGATCCGCCTTGCCGGCGGGGCTGAGAAGGCCGTGCCGGAAGGACGGGCGGATCACCGCTATGCGGCGTGGGACGAGAAAAGCCTTGTAGGTTTTCCCGTGCTTTGCGCTACAATGAATAACGCCTGCCGGGTCGGTTCGTGTCGGCGGCGTTTAACAACAAAAAACGAACCTTCGTTATGGGCCGGCAGAACCGGTCCATTCCCATGAGGAAAGAGATGGAAGAGTTTCACAAGGTCCGGCGTCTGCCGCAATACGTCTTCGAACAGGTCAACCGTTTGAAAGCGAGCGCGCGAGCGGCCGGGGCCGATATCATCGATCTCGGCATGGGCAATCCCGACCTTCCGACCCCGAAGGCCATCGTCGACAAGCTTTGCGAGGTCGTTCAGGACCCGCGCACCCATCGCTATTCCTCGTCCAAGGGCATTCCCGGCCTTCGCCGCGCGCAGGCAGCCTATTATGCCCGCCGTTTCGGCGTGAAGCTGAACCCTGACACGCAGGTCGTCGCCACGCTCGGCTCCAAGGAAGGCTTCGCCAATATGGCGCAGGCCATCACCGCACCGGGTGACGTGATCCTGTGTCCGAACCCCACCTATCCGATCCATGCCTTCGGCTTCCTGATGGCGGGCGGCGTTATCCGTTCGATGAATGTCGAGCCGGATGACAGCTTCTTCGGACCGCTGGAACGGGCCGTACGCCACTCCATTCCGAAGCCGCTGGCGCTGATCGTCAACTACCCGTCGAACCCGACGGCGCATGTCGCCTCGCTGGATTTCTACAGGGACGTGATTGCATTCGCCAAGAAGCACGAGATCATCGTGCTTTCCGACCTTGCCTATTCGGAAATCTATTTCGACGAAAACAATCCGCCGCCATCGGTTCTCGAAGTTCCCGGCGCAATCGACGTTGCGGTGGAGTTCACCTCCATGTCGAAGACCTTCTCCATGCCCGGCTGGCGCATGGGCTTTGCCGTCGGCAACGAGCGGCTGATCGCGGCGCTGACGCGTGTGAAGTCCTATCTGGATTACGGCGCCTTCACGCCGATCCAGGTTGCGGCGACGCATGCGCTGAACGGTGACGGTTCCGACATTGCCGAAGTGCGCAATGTCTATCGCCGCCGCCGCGATGTGATGGTCGACACCTTCGGCAAGGCCGGTTTCGAAGTTCCGCCGCCGGCGGCGACGATGTTCGCCTGGGCGAAGATCCCGGAAAAATTCCGTCATCTCGGCAGCCTGGAATTCTCCAAGCTTCTGGTCGAGAAGGCAGATATCGCCGTTGCTCCCGGCATCGGCTTTGGCGAGATGGGCGACGATTACGTCCGTCTCGCGCTCGTGGAAAACGAGCATCGAATTCGTCAGGCAGCGCGCAATCTGAAGCGTTTCCTGTCGAGCGCAGACGAAACGATGCATAACGTCGTTTCGCTCAACGCCCACAGATAAGGGCAACCCAAGGCGGCCGGGTCCCGGCCGCCACCATCAACAGCAATCAGGAACATACCCATGGCAGATTCATTGAGAATCGGCATAGCGGGGCTCGGCACTGTCGGCGCTTCGCTCGTGCGCATCCTCCAGCAGAGAAGCAACGAACTTGCGATTACCTGCGGACGCGCGATTGAGATTATTGCGGTGAGCGCGCGCGACCGTTCGCGTGACCGCGGCATCGATCTCACGGGTATTACCTGGTTCGACACGCCGGAGCAGCTGGCGAGCGAAGCCGAGATCGACGTCTTCGTCGAACTGGTCGGCGGTGCTTCCGGTCAGGCGGAAAATGCGGTGCGCGCCGCGCTCGCACGCGGTCTCCATGTGGTGACAGCCAACAAGGCGCTGCTGGCCAAACATGGCGTCGAACTGGCGACCATTGCCGAAGACAAGGGCGCGCTTCTCAATTTCGAAGCGGCGGTGGCCGGCGGTATCCCCGTCATCAAGGCGCTGCGTGAATCTCTCACCGGCAACCATGTGTCGCGCATCTACGGCATCATGAACGGCACCTGCAATTACATCCTGACCAAGATGGAGAAGGAAGGGCTGTCCTTCGAGGCCTGTCTGAAGGAAGCGCAGCGGCTGGGCTATGCCGAAGCCGATCCGGCCTTCGATATCGAGGGCAACGATACGGCCCACAAGCTGGCCATCCTGACGACGCTTGCCTTCGGCAACAAGATTTCGGCCGATGACATCTATCTGGAAGGCATCACCAATATCTCCAGCGAGGACATTCAGGCGGCCGCCGAACTCGGTTATCGCATCAAGCTTCTCGGCGTGGCGCAGGTGACCGAATCCGGCATCGAGCAGCGCGTGCATCCGACCATGGTGCCGCTCGATTCCGTTATCGCCCAGGTGGATGGCGTCACCAATGCGGTGGCTATCGAATCCGATATTCTCGGCGAATTGCTGATGGTTGGCCCGGGTGCGGGCGGCAACGCCACGGCGTCCGCCGTACTGGGCGACATTGCCGATATCGCCAAGAGCCGTCCGGGCGCCCAGCAGGTGCCGGTTCTCGGCCGTCCGGCGAAATCGCTGACGGAATACCGCCGCGCCAAGATGAAGAGCCATGAGGGCGGTTATTTCATTCGCCTCACGGTGAAGGATCAGGCCGGCGTCTTTGCCTCCATCGCCACCCGCATGGCGGATAACAACATCTCGCTGGAATCCATCGTGCAGCGCCAGCGCGTGCATGTGGAAGGCGCGCCGCAGACCATCATTCTCGTTACCCATGCGACGATGGAAGATGCGATCCGCAAGGCCGTGAAGGCGATCAAGAACGAGAAATATCTCGTCAGCGAGCCGCAGGTCATCCGTATCGAGCGCACCTGAGACGCTTCGTCATCTTGATGTTATCGAGGGCCGCGCTTCCGGATGGAGGCGCGGTTTTTCGTTCTATGACTGCCTGCATCATGCCGGGAATCTCGCGCCCATAAAATTTGGGGGGACGGCGTCGGAAGCGCTGGAAAACAAGGCGATTCGGCACTATGGTTAATCCTGTTCACCAAGCGAGGGAGGCGTGGCCGTGACATCGATCATCCTGTTCAAGGACAATAAGCGTGCAGGCGTTGCGGCCGCCCATCACCGGGCGCGGCCTCACAATGCCAATGACAATATCCGCAGCATGGAATTCGATATGGGGGAGCATGAGCGCAACTGGTGTTCGCTTGCCGTGTTCTCGCTGCTGCTGCTTGTTGGCGCCGTCTCGATCGTCAGCCCGTTTTTCTCGATTTTTTCGGTGTGAATCCTCATAAGCGCGTTTTTGCTTGAAAAACGCGCCATCGCCATTTAGCCCGTTTTAAAGCGCGATTGGGCGCATGACAGGATGAATGGACAGGATGGCAATGATGGAGCCGGCCGATACCGTGGCCCGCGCGTTTCTAAGCGTGGAGCGGTCGGCGACAGAACAGCGCTGGGTGTCGCGGCTGGATCAGGCCGGGCAGAACCGCGCGCTGGCCATGTCCCAGATCCACGCCATTCCAGAACTGATCGCACGGGTGCTTGCCGGGCGCGGTGTGGGTGTCGATGACGCCCTGGCGTTCCTCGATCCGACCATTCGTTCCCTGATGCCCGATCCGCATGTGCTGACCGATTGCGAAAAGGCCGCCGAGCGGTTGGTGCGGGCCATCGAGACAGGCGAGAAGGTGGCGATCTTTGGCGACTACGACGTCGACGGCGCTGCTTCCTCCGCTTTGATGTACCGGTTTCTCGCGCATTTCGGTCTGACACCGGAAATCTATATTCCCGACCGTATTTTCGAGGGCTATGGGCCGAACCCGGCGGCGATGCAGCAGCTTGCCGCCAATGGTGCGACGCTGATCGTGACGGTCGATTGCGGCTCCACCAGCCATGAATCGCTGAAGGCTGCCAGGGATGCGAGAACGGATGTGGTGGTGATCGACCACCATCAGGTCGGCACGGAGCTGCCGCCGGCCGTGGCGCTGGTCAATCCCAAC
Organism: Agrobacterium leguminum; assembly: GCF_005144435.2. Classification (NCBI taxonomy): domain Bacteria; kingdom Pseudomonadati; phylum Pseudomonadota; class Alphaproteobacteria; order Hyphomicrobiales; family Rhizobiaceae; genus Agrobacterium; species Agrobacterium leguminum. Next base: position 1,258,078 of record NZ_CP120211.1, on the reverse strand, counting down.
CGCGAGGACGATCTGTCGGGGCAGGGGCATCTCTGTGCCGCCGGCGTCGTGTTCCTCGTGCTGGTGGCCACCCTGCGGCTGTTGAAAGAAAAGCGGCACAGGCAGGCCTTCACGCTCGATCTGCTGTCGCTTCTCGATATCGTCGCGCTTGCCACCGTGTGCGATGTGGTGCCGCTGAAGGGGCTCAACCGCGCCTATGTGGTGAAGGGGCTGATTGCCGCGCGCCATATGAACAATGCCGGGCTTGCTGCCTTGTTCAAGAAGGCGGGGCTGGGCGGGCCGGTGACGCCCTATCATTTCGGTTTCCTGATCGGGCCGCGCATCAATGCCGGCGGCCGCATCGGCGACGCTGCGCTCGGCAGCCGTCTCCTGACCATCGATGATGCGTCGCAGGCCGAAGTCATTGCCGAGAGGCTGGATGAGCTGAACCGCGAGCGGCAGGCCATGGAAGCCGCCATGCTGGCGGAAGCAGAAGCGGAGGCGCTGTTCGAATATGGCGACGGCTCGGGTGCGGGCGTCATCGTGACTGCGCATGAAAACTGGCATCCCGGCATTGTCGGTCTGCTTGCCTCGCGTCTGAAGGATCGCTTCCGCCGTCCCGCCTTCGCCATTGCCTTCGATCCCTCCGGCAAGGGCACCGGTTCCGGCCGTTCGATCAACGGCTTCGATATGGGGCGCATGGTGCGCGCCGCCGTGGAGGCCGGCTTGCTGGTCAAGGGCGGTGGGCATGCTATGGCGGCCGGCCTGACGGTGGAGCGCGCCAATCTCGGCAAGCTCAGGACTTTCTTCGAGGAAGCGGCGGCAAAGACCGTGAACGAGCTGGTGGAAAGCAGCGTGCTGAAGATCGACGGTGCCATCGGCGCGTCGGGCGCGACATTGCAGCTTGTCGACCAGCTGGAGCAGGCCGGTCCATATGGCTCCGGTCATTCGCAGCCCATCTTTGCCGTGCCGGCGCATCGTCTGCGCGATGTGCGGCTTGTGGGTACAGCTCACGTCAAGATCACGCTGGAAGCCATGGACGGCTCGCGACTGGACGGCATCGCGTTCCGCGCCGCAGAAGCGCCTCTGGGGCAGATGCTGCTGAATGCACGCGGCCGGAATATTCACGTCGCCGGCACCGTGGGCGCCGATCTCTGGCAGGGCCAGAGGCGCGTTCAACTGCGCGTTCTGGACGCGGCTTTCGCGCCCTGACTTTGCGCACTGACAGGGCCTTCCAGCTATCTTGGAATTTCATCGGACACCGGCCCAGGCGAGTGGATGAGACACAACGAGACTTCTTTACGCGGTGCGTGAAGATTTTCGTGCAGGCAGCTGATTTTAAAGGAGAAGCAAGTGGCACGCCCTAGGGGAGTCGAACCCCTCTTTTCAGAATGAAAATCTGACGTCCTAACCGATAGACGAAGGGCGCGTGCGCTTGTGGTGTGGCGCCCTTATAGTCAGGCTCCGGTTGGTCCGCAAGCGGAAAAATTGATTTTTCTCGCTTCGTGACGAGTTTTTTTATGGAGGCCGGAAGGGCTGTGGAAAACTGCGCCAGAACTGGCCAAGGCCTTGAAATATCGCCCCTATCGCTGCGGGTCAGTAATGCCCTCATGCCTTGCGGGAGGCTGTGGACGCAGTTTTCCAACCCTTAGCTGGCATAGGCTGCCGGCTGGATGAAGCGGATGCTGTGGGGAGGACTGAAGGGGAAAGGCAAGCCGGGCCGATTTGCCCGTTGGCGTTTCGTCCGGCTTGCCTTCCATCGGGGGGACAGCATTCTAACGTGCCCGGCGGGAATCGGTTCCGGCGCATCGATCACGCGTGACGAATTTGCGAGCTGATGCGATGCTGTCATATTTTTTAATGGGGGAGAACACGAAGGCAAGTGGCACGCCCTAGGGGAGTCGAACCCCTCTTTTCAGAATGAAAATCTGACGTCCTAACCGATAGACGAAGGGCGCGTGCGCTTGTGGTGTGGCGCCCTTATAGTCAGGCTCCCGAAGGTCTGCAAGCGGAAAAATGCATGATTTGACAAAAAAATGACATGAGCCGCCACAAGCCCTGAAAAACAAGGATTCTTGTTTCGTAACAAATGGTTAAACGGTCGGAGTTTGCTATTTTGCGTGAGTGATATGGCTCGGCTCCAATTGCCTTGCGAAACATGTGGTTTCTCAAGGCTGCGGGCTAGCGAAAATCAAGTCAGGTATTTTCCATATATCAGCAGGCCGGAGAGTATTATTATGATTGCATTGATCGCATATGCCATCCACCGCACAAAATTTGATTTCGGGGGACTGCCGGATATCAAGCTGCTTAATATGTCTCCTAGAAATACAAGCAAACCATCCATCGCAAATATGTCCAAGGCCGCGATCAAATTATCACTACGACTATATCAGGCTGGCCAGTTAGAAGTTCAAGTATTGCTGCTTGGGTCGAGAATAAAATAATAAAGAGGCTCCGGTTTCACTTGCGGCCCTCGGTTTCAGTATCAAAAAAAGAAACGGGACCGTGAGGTCCCGTTTTTGGGTTTGCAATTTGAAAACGTCCGTTCCCGACGCCTCTTCAATGATCAGTGCAGAATCTGGCTGAGGAACAGCCGGGTGCGCTCGTGCTGCGGATTGTCGAAGAATTCGGCGGGCGAGTTCTGTTCGACGATCTGGCCCTGGTCCATGAAGATGACGCGGTTTGCCACCTGGCGGGCGAAGCCCATTTCGTGGGTGACGCACAGCATCGTCATGCCGTCTTCGGCAAGGCTGACCATGGTGTCGAGCACTTCCTTGACCATTTCCGGGTCGAGCGCCGAGGTCGGCTCATCGAACAGCATGATCTTCGGCTTCATGCAGAGCGAGCGGGCAATCGCCACGCGCTGCTGCTGGCCGCCGGAGAGCTGGCCGGGATATTTGTTCGCCTGCTCGGGGATCTTGACGCGCTTCAGATAGTGCATCGCCACTTCTTCGGCTTCCTTCTTGGGCATCTTGCGAACCCAGATCGGCGCCAGCGTGCAGTTTTCGAGGATCGTCAGATGCGGGAAGAGGTTGAAGTGCTGGAACACCATGCCGACTTCACGACGCACCTCATCGATCTTCTTCAGGTCGTTGGTGAGCTCGATGCCATCGACATTGATCGTGCCCGACTGATGTTCTTCAAGCCGGTTGATGCAGCGGATCATGGTCGATTTGCCGGAGCCCGAAGGGCCGGCGATGACGATGCGCTCGCCCTTCATGACCTTCAGGTTGATATCGCGCAGCACGTGGAAGTCGCCATACCACTTGTTCATGCCGATGAGTTCGATTGCCACGTCCGTTGTCGAGACGGTCAGTTTTTTTGCTTGGGTTTCTGCCATTTGAGCGTCCCTTATCGTTTATGCCCGGTGTCGAGGTGCCGTTCCATGAACAGCGAATAACGCGACATGCCGAAGCAGAATATCCAGAATACGAAGCCTGCGAAAATATAGCCAGTCATGGCGGTGACGGGCGTGGCCCAGTTCGCATCCGATTGGTTGAGTGTGACAATGCCGAGCAGGTCGAACATACCGATGATCGAGACCAGTGATGTGTCCTTGAACAGCCCGATGAAGGTGTTGACGATGCCCGGAATGACGAGCTTCAGCGCCTGCGGCAGCACGATCAGTCTCGTCTTCTGCCAGTAGTTCAGGCCGAGCGAATCCGCACCTTCATATTGTCCCTTCGGAATGGCCTGCAGGCCGCCGCGGATCACCTCCGCCATATAGGCCGAGGAGAACAGCGACACGCCGACGAGCGCGCGCAGGAACTTGTCGAAGGTCCAGCCGTCGGGCAGGAACAGCGGCAGCATGATGCTGGCGAAGAACAGGACGGTGATCAGCGGGATGCCTCTGATGACTTCGATGAAGAGCACGCAGAGCATCTTGATCACCGGCAGGTTCGACCGCCGGCCGAGCGCCAGAAGAATGCCGAAGGGGAGCGACACCGTGATCCCGAAGAACGACAGGATGAGGGTCACCATCAGGCCGCCCCAGAGCTGCGTTTCCACCTTCGGCAGGCCGAAGACGCCGCCGATGAGCAGGAAAAACGCAATGAAGGGCAGGATGATGAAAAGCGCCAGCGCATTCAGTCGCTTGAACGGCGCTTTTGGAATCAGCATCGGTATCAGCATGATGGCGAACGCCACCATCACCAGGATGGGACGCCAGCGTTCGTCGATCGGATAGCGGCCGAAGACGAATTGGCCGAGCTTCGCCGAAACGAAAGCCCAGCACGCACCGGACTGGCCGTCCGGCAGCGCGCCGCCCTGCGAAGCGGTCAGGCAGGCGATACGATCGCTGCCGGTCCATACCGCGTCGATGAACAGCCACTTGATGATCGGCGGCACCAGATAGGCGAGCAGGGCAAGGGCGATAACCGTCAGGACGGTGTCCTTCGGTGTGGCGAAAAGTTTGGTGCGCAGCCAGTGGCCGAAGCCGACGGCGCTCGAGGGCGCGGGTTTGGCGTCCTCGATGGTCTGTCGCACGAATGCGTGATTGCTGATCGTCATCGTTATCGCTCCACCAGGGCCATTTTCGCATTGAACCAGTTCATGACCACGGCCGTGAGCAGGGACAGCGAGAGATAGATGACCAGCCAGATTGCAACGACTTCGACTGCCTGTCCCGTCTGGTTCAGGATCGTGCCGCCGACCGAGACGATGTCGGCGAAGCCGACAGCGACCGCAAGCGAGGAGTTCTTGGTCAGGTTGAGATACTGGCTCGTCAGCGGCGGGATGATGATGCGCATCGCCTGCGGAACGACGATCAGGCGCGTCGTGGTGCTGGAGCGAAGTCCCAGTGCATCCGCAGCTTCCGTCTGACCCTTCGCCACGGCCTTGATGCCGCCGCGAACGATTTCGGCGATAAAGGAGGCGGTGTAGAAGGAAAGCGCCAGGAACAGCGACATGAATTCAGGTGCGACGACTGCGCCGCCCGAGAGATTGAACCGCCCGGCAATCGGATAGTCGAATGTCAGCGGCGCCCCGAGCGCCAGAAATGTCGCCAGCGGCAGGCCGATGATGAGAAGCGTCGCCGTTATTCCGGTGCGGAACTGCTGTCCGGTTCTTTCCTGTCTGGCCTTCGCCCAGCGGTAAACGAAGACGCTGAGAACGATGGCGACGAGGAAGGCCAGCGGCACGAGCCAGGTGCCTTCTCCCCACAGCGGCTTGGGAAAGAAGAAGCCGCGATTGTTGAGGTAGGTTCCAAGCGGAAGCTCGAGCGACTCGCGCGCCTGCGGTAGAACCGAGATGACGCCCTTGTACCAGAAGAAGATGACGAGCAGCGGCGGGATGTTGCGGAAGATTTCCACATAGGCCTGCGCGAGTTTCGAAATCAGCCAGTTGTTGGACAGCCGGGCGATGCCGACGATGAAACCGATGATCGAGGCGGCGATGATGCCGAAAAACGCAACCTGGATCGTGTTGAGAATGCCAACGAGCAATGCCCGGCCATAGGTCGCATCGCTGGTATAAGCGATCAGCGACTGGCCGATATCGAAACCGGCTCTTCCGTTGAGGAAGCCGAAGCCGGACGAGATGTTTGACCGTTGAAGATTGGTGATCGTATTCGTCACGATGATCCAGACGAAGGCGGCCAGGACGACGACTGTCAGGACCTGATAAAAAATGCCGCGTATGCGTGGATCGTAGATAAGTGACGACGCGCTTTGCGCGCGCGATCGTTGCGAACTGACCGCGTTGCCTGCCATAGGCACCTTTCCCTTTTATGTGCTCTTTGCGAGCTTATTTATATAATTTGAAGTGGAGGCCGGGCGTCGCCCAGCCTCCTTATGATCTAGCCGGTAATGGGGCCGATCAACGGACCGGCGGTGCGTATTGCAGGCCGCCCTTGGTCCACAGCGCGTTCTGGCCACGCTCGATCTTCAGCGGAGAGCCAGCGCCGACGTTGCGGTCGAAGACTTCGCCGTAGTTACCCACCAGCTTGATGATGTTGTAGGCCCAGTCGTTGGTCACGCCGAGATCGGTACCGATCTTGGTGCCTTCTTCCGTGCCGAGCAGGCGCTTCACGTCCGGATTGGCGCTGTTCTTCTGCTCATCGACATTCTTGGAGGTGACGCCAAGTTCTTCGGCGTTGACCATCGCATAGTGAACCCAGGTCACGATGTCGAACCACTGATCGTCACCCTGGCGAACGGCCGGGCCAAGCGGCTCCTTGGAGATGACTTCCGGCAGAACGACGTTTTCGTCCGGGTTCTTCAGCTTCAGACGGATTGCATAAAGACCCGACTGGTCGGTGGTGTAAACGTCGCAACGGCCCGAATCATAGGCGGAGGTTGCGTCGGATTCCTTTTCGAAAACGACCGGGTTGTACTGCAGATTGTTGGTCTTGAAGTAGTCGGCCAGGTTGAGCTCGGTGGTCGTGCCGGTCTGAACGCAGACGGCGGCGCCGGAGAGCTCGAGAGCCGACTTCACGTTGAGGCTCTTCTTGGCGATGAAGCCCTGGCCGTCATAATAGTTGACGGTGCGGAAGTTGAAGCCGAGCGACGTGTCGCGGCTGATCGTCCAGGTGGTGTTACGGGTCAGAACATCGACTTCACCGGACTGGAGAGCCGGGAAGCGGTCCTTGCTCGAAAGGGCGACGAACTTGGCTTTCGAAGGATCACCGAAAACCGCGGTGGCAATACCACGGCAATAGTCCACGTCGATACCGGACCATTCGCCCTTGTCATCGGGATTGGAAAATCCCGGAATGCCCGCGCTGACGCCGCAGGTGACGAAACCTTTTCCCTTCACATCCTGAAGCGTCGCAGCCGAAGCGACCGAGGCTCCTCCCAAAACTGCTGCGCCGATGGCGGCTGACAGAATTGCCTTTTTCATTTTTCCCAACCTTTGTTTGTTATCGTCACTTGGAAGGGGACCGGCATGTTTGTCTTCCCCAGCTCCCCCTTCAGCGAGATCTTTTTCGATCCGCTTTTTCTATCACAATCACAATTGGCAGCGGGGTCAAGACGTGCGGGCAATAATTGTGCCTATAAAACGGAATTTTCCAAATTTTGGTCGGGAAGTGTGCAAAGGGTGAAAATATAAGCATATTTTTGCGGAAATTTGCACTTGCACAGTATTTGTATACTTCTTGTATTCTGGTCGGCGGTGGATCAATCCGACCTGCTCAGGCGTCTCTGCGGGACTTGACCTTGCGTTGCGGTCTTAGCATTGTCGCACGCGTCAATGTTCCTTCGAAAGCTGATCTGAAATGACCAAGACAAATGACCTGCTTTCCGCCGCAGGTGTGAATACGCGCCTGACCCATGGCGGCAACGATCCCGCGGACTGTTTCGGTTTCGTCAATCCGCCCATCGTGCGCGGTTCGACCGTGCTTTTTCCCGACGCGGAGACGCTTTCGACCGAAAACCAGAAATATACCTATGGCACCCACGGCACGCCGACGACGGATGCGCTATGCAATCTCGTCAACGAGCTGGAAGGGTCTGTCGGAACCATTCTCGTGCCCTCGGGCCTTGCGGCCATCACCGTGCCGTTCCTTGCCTATCTCGGCGCCGGCGATCATGCGCTGATCGTCGATTCCGTCTATTTTCCGACGCGCCGTTTCTGCAATACGATGCTGAAGAAGCTCGGTGTCGAGGTGGAATATTACGACCCGGCAATCGGGGAGGGCATCGAGGCTCTCATTCGGCCGAACACCAAGCTGGTGCATCTGGAAGCGCCGGGCTCCAACACCTTCGAGATTCAGGATGTCAGGCTGATCACGGATATCGCTCACCGGCATGATTGCGTGGTGACGATGGACAATACCTGGGCGACGCCGCTTTATTTCAAGCCGCTCGATTTCGGCGTCGATGTCTCCATTCACGCCGCCACCAAATATCCTTCGGGTCATTCGGATGTGCTGATGGGGTTCGTTTCGGCCAATGAAAAGCACTGGAAGGCGCTTTATCAGGCCAATACCAATCTCGGCATCTGCGTCACCTCTGACGATGCCTATCAGATCCTGCGCGGCATGCGCACCATGGGAATAAGGCTGGAACACCACCAGAAAAGCGCGCTCGATATCGCCACATGGCTGGAGAGCCGTGACGACGTCGTCCGTGTGCTGCATCCGGCGCTGCCGAGTTTTGCCGGGCACGAACTCTGGAAGCGCGATTTCAAGGGCGCAAGCGGTGTCTTCTCCTTCGTGCTGAAGGCGGAAGAGGGCAAATACAAGCAGGCGGCGGCCGCCTTCCTGAATGCGCTGACCTTTTTCGGGCTCGGCTATTCCTGGGGCGGATACGAATCGCTTGCCGTTTCGGTCTCGCTTGTCGACAGGACCATTGCCAAGGGTCCGTCGGAAGGGCCGGTCATCCGCCTGCAGATCGGGCTCGAGGATATCGCCGATCTCAAGAAGGACCTCGAGGCCGGATTTGCGGCAGCGACAGGGGTTTGACCTCAGCCTTTGGCGCGATAGCCGTAGAGCCAGTCGAAGTCCTTCAGGAAGGCGTCGGTGGGGCGCGTGGAAAACACGAAGTCCCGCGCAATACGCACCGGGCCAGTGGCGTGATAGGCAAAACGATTGAGAGAGGCCCGCTTGCGGGCCTTTTCTATGCGCGGCAGGCGCAGGGCCTCGAAGCTGGCAAGGGCCTGCGGCAAGGGCAGGGGCTTTTCGGCATTGCCGCCTGCCGTCGCTCCCGCAAGTTCGAAAGCATCCTCTATCGCCATCGCCGCGCCCTGTGCGGCGAAGGGCATCATGGCATGCGCCGCATCGCCGATCAGCACCGTGTCGCGGCCATTGTGCCAGCGGCCCGGGCCGGCCTGATAGAGCGGCCAGAAGGTGGGATTTTCAGACGAATCGAGCAATCGGACGATATCCGGGCTGAAACCGCGAAACTGTTCCAGCAGCATGGCTTTCTGTCGTCCGCTCGATTCCGCCCGCCAGGTTGCGCCGGGATCGGCACCGAGCGCGATGGCGACAATGTTGAAGCCGCCGACTTCCTTCAGCGGATAGGCGACGATATGGCCGCCGGAACCGAGATAGGCGGTCACTGCGCTTTTGTTGATGGCTGACGGCACGTCGTTTGCGGCAACGGTGAAGCGCCAGGCAATATTGCCGGAGAAGGTGGCTGTGGGGGCGGAAGGGACCGCGAAGCGGGCCGCCGACCAGACACCGTCCGCGCCGACGATCAGATCATGGTCACGGAAGGTGGTTGCGGCAATCGCGTCCACCGTCGCGTTTTCGATGCGCTTGCCGAGATGCAGGCGGCAGAGCGGGTTGCGTGTCACCGCCTGGAGAAGCGCATTCTGCAGCGTCGAGCGGTGCAGCACGCCATAGGGTGCGCCCCAGCGTGTGCGAGCCACCGCGCCCATCGGCAGCGACAGCAGCGTGGCGAGCGATTTTCCGGAGGCGAGTTCGACGCTGACCGGTTCGGTCCAGCGCGCTTCGATTTCCGGCAGCACGCCGAGTTCGGCGAGAATGCGGGCGGCATTGGGCGAGAGTTGCAGGCCTGCGCCCACTTCCGTCAGCTCACCGGCCTGCTCGATGATGTCACAGTCGATACCGTATCGGGCAAAGGAAAGGGCGGCGGTGAGACCGGCGATGCCGGCACCGACAATGGCTACGGATTTGATGGGCATTGGTGCGCCCCGATCAGGAAAAGTGGAAGGTCAGGCGGCCTTCACATGGAAGACGCAGCCCGGAGGATTGGTCTGCTCGGCCTTCAGCGACGGATTGTAGCGGTAAAGGGTGGAGCAGTAGGAACAGACCTTCTCGTTGTCGTCGCCCATATCGATGAAGATATGCGGATGATCGTAAGGAACGGAAGCGCCGGTGCACATGAATTCCTTGACGCCGATCTCGATCATGCGGTGTCCGCCATCGTTCTGGAAGTGGGGAATGGAATGCCCGGCCATGTTCGTCTCCAAATGCAATATCGTTATCGAGCCGCAATCCGTCTTCGCGTGCCGGCTCGTCGTTGCGGATATGTAGCCTCAAACGCATTGCATCTCCATAAAAATCGTCAGCAAAACATGTTCAACATTGCTAATTCCTGCCATATGGTCCGGCAAAAAGGATGTCCTTGATGAATCTCAACACGCCGCAGTTTTCCGATTTTTCCCATGACGGCCTTCGCCTTGCCTATTTCGACGAGGGCGATCCGGCGGGCGAACCGGTTCTGCTGATCCACGGCTTCGCCTCCAGCGCCAATGTCAACTGGGTGCATCCCGGCTGGTTGAAGACGCTGGGCGACGCGGGCTACCGGGTGATCGCCATCGACAATCGCGGCCACGGCGCAAGCGACAAGCCGCACGATTCCGAAGCCTATTATCCGCCCGTCATGGCCGGGGATGCGGTGGCGTTGCTCAACCATCTCGGGATCGCCGAAGCGCATGTGATGGGATATTCCATGGGTGCGCGCATTTCCGCCTTTCTGGCCATGGCCCATCCTGAGCGCGTGCGTTCGCTGGTCTTCGGCGGACTCGGCATCGGCATGGTCGAAGGTGTCGGCGACTGGGATCCGATTGCCGAGGCGCTTCTCGCACCTTCGCTCGATGTCGTCACCCATGAGCGCGGCCGCATGTTCCGCGCCTTCGCCGACCAGACGAAAAGCGACCGGCTGGCGCTGGCCGCCTGTATCGAGACGTCGCGGGTTCTCGTCACGCGCGAACAGGCTGAGAAAATCGATGCGCCAACGCTGATCGCGGTCGGAACGAAGGACGATATCGCCGGATCCGGTGCGGAGCTTGCAGCGATCATGCCGCATGCGCGGGCAATCGATATTCCCGGCCGCGACCACATGCTGGCCGTCGGCGACCGGGTGTTCAAGGCGGCGGTGCTGGAATTTTACCGCTCGCTTTGATCGGGAGCATTTCCGGGAAAAGCGGAGCCCGGTTTTCCGTCCGGAAATGCGGCAACGCTGAGGACGGCAAGAAACGGTTTTTCATGCTGCATGAAGAAAAACTGAAGCCTTGCCGCCTTTAAAGTCGTCATTCGAATCCCATTTCTAATGCACGTCTTTTTCTGTATAAAGAACGACCACTGCAAACGAGGAGACCATTCATGGTCGCACGTACCGAGGCCCGTCAGCCCGAACAGCTGGCGATCGTCGATCCCATCTGGGGCAGCCTGCTCAATGAAGCCCGCAGCGCCGCGGCGCAGGACCCGCTGCTTTCGGCCTTCCTTTATTCGACGATCCTCAATCACCGGTCTCTCGAAGAATGTGTGATCTACCGCATCTGCGAACTCCTCGATCATCCCGACATGCAGGCCGTACTTCTGCGCCAGACCTTCCAGGACATGCTGGATGACTGGCCGGAATGGGGAAGCGTGCTGCGCGTCGACATTCAGGCCGTTTACGACCGCGATCCCGCCTGCACGCGCTTCATGGAGCCGCTCCTCTATTTCAAGGGGTTCCAGGCTATCCAGACCCACAGGCTCGCCCACTGGCTGCTGCAGAAGGGCCGCAAGGACTTCGCGTTTTATCTGCAGAGCCGCTCCTCGAGCATTTTCCAGACGGATATCAATCCGGCCGCGCGCATCGGCAAGGGCATCTTCCTCGATCATGCCACCGGGCTTGTCGTCGGTGAAACGGCGGTGATCGGCGACAACGTCTCCATCCTTCACGGCGTCACGCTCGGCGGCACCGGCAAGGAAGGGGCGGACCGCCATCCGAAGATCGGAAACGGCGTGATGATCGGGGCCGGGGCGAAAATCCTCGGCAATATCGAGATCGGCAGCTGCTCGCGCATCGCTGCCGGTTCGGTGGTGCTGAAGCCGGTTCCGCCCAAGACGACCGTTGCCGGCGTGCCGGCGCGCGTGGTGGGAGAAGCAGGGTGTTCCGAACCCTCGCGCCTGATGGACCAGCTTATCGGGGCCGATATCTGACTGGCCCTGCCGCGCTCCGATGGGGCCGGCATTTTCACGGTCGTCCGTGTGGAAGACACGGATGACTTGCCGCTTTCACTTTACTTTGGCCTTTGTCCCATGCCAAAAGCGGGCCAACGCGAACCGCACAGGAGAATAGTGGTGAAAGCCGACGAAATCAAAAAACTCGACGCCTATTTCAAGCGCACCTTCAACCCGACGATGGTGGTCAAGGCGCGTCCGCGCAAGGACGATTCCGCCGAAGTGTATCTTGGCGAAGAGTTTCTCGGCGTCGTTTATATCGATGACGAAGACGGCGACCGCTCCTACAACTTCTCCATGGCGATCCTCGACGTCGATCTGTGATCGTCACCATCCGGTGACGGATGGAGTTTCGCACTGAACCAGTCGCCCGTGGCGGTTACGCCGCGGGCGATTTGTTTTTTCGGCTGCTCACCTGCATCATCAGGCGGTTTTCCGGCCGCAAGGTGACCCGCATCAGCGGCTCGGTATTTGCCGGGCTTTTGTTCCTGAGGTGGTCGTTCTGCAAAAGCACGGCAAGGATTGCGACAGCCTCCATCATGGCAAAGGCGTTGCCGATGCAGACGCGCGGGCCAGCGCCGAAGGGCATATAGGCATAGCGGTGGCGCGCCTTGACCCTTTCGGGCTCGAAGCGTGAGGGGTCGAAGCGGTCGGGTTCTTCCCACAGTGTTGTGTGCCGGTGGACGGCGTAGATCGGCACATAAAGAACGGTGCCGGCGGGGATATCGTGTTCGCCGAGCCTGAAGTCCTGCAATGCCGTGCGTGTCACGACAGGGGCGGGTGGGTAAAGCCGCATCGCTTCCGAAAATACCTGTCTGGTATAGGTCAGACGGGCGATATGTTCGGCCGCGACCGGTTCACCTGCGGTAACGGTTTCGATCTCGTCGATGACCTTGCGCTCCACGTCGCTGTTTTGCGAGAGCAGATGGAAGGTCCAGGCGAGGCCGAGGGCCGTGGTTTCATGCCCGGCGGTGATGAAGGTCAGGAGATTGTCGATGATTTCCGTATCGCTCATCATGCGCCCGGTTTCCGGATCTTTCGCTTCGAGCAGCATGGAAACCAGATCGTTCCTCTCGATTGGCTTCCGGCGCCTTTCGGAAATGACGGTTGCAAGGCTGGAGCGAAGATAATCCACCGCCGCGCGCGCCTTGCGCCGGCCCGGATGCGGCAGCCATTCCGGTGCCCCCAGCATGGCAAGCGCGAAGGTCCAGCCCGTGGGTTTCAGATAATCGGTGATGCTTTGCTCGACGCGGGCTATATCGATCCCATGGCCGCCGGACATCATGGTTTCGACGATGATGTCGAAGGTCGTCCGCATCATCTCATGGCCGATATCGATGTCGCCGGCAGGCGATGAGTGCCAGCGCTCTTGCGCGCGGCGCGCGGCGTCGATCATGACCGGCAGCAGTTCCTGCAGCTTCTCGTGCCGGAACGCTGCGGCAACGGATTGCCTTTGCCACTTCCAGTGATCGCCATCGGCTGTCAGAAGCCCCTGGCCGAGCGCGGGGCCGAGGGCGCGGCGCACATCTTCGCCCTTGCCGAGTAGCGGCGCGTTCTTGACCAGCGCCTCATGAATAAGCGCAGGGTCGGCAAGATGAACCCGCATGATGCCGCCGAGACGGGTAAAGACCGCCGGCTCGCTGAAAATTTCCGGCGGCAGAGCCTTCAACGGATTGCGGATGAGCGACAGCGCGACGCGGGCTGTTGCGAATTTGGAGACGGGAGCGATTCCGGGCGTATCCGGGGAGGCGGTGCGAAGGTCGGTTCCGGTCATTTACAGGTCCTTTGTCCGCGTTGAACACTTACATTTCCTGTTAAGGTGTATACCTTATTGTGAGTATTTAAGGTGCTTACCTTAGATTTCAATGGTCGGGTTCGAAATCAATGAAGAAAAGCAGTACCGGGCGGACGGCGGCACGCCCCACACGCCAGAGAATTCTCGACGCCGCTCTCACTCTGTTTAACGAGCGCGGGCCCGATCACGTGACGACCGCCGAAATTGCAAGGGCGGTAGAGATCAATGAGGGCAATCTCTATTATCACTTCCGCACCAAGGAAGCGCTGGTTCTGGCGCTGTTTGCCCGGTTCGAAGCCGACGCGCTGGCAATTGTCGGAAAGATTGACGGGGCCGATGAGGGAGCGGCGGCAACCTATGCCGGTTTTCTGCGGCTCTGGTTTTCGCTGGTGTGGGACTATCGTTTCCTGTTTCGCGATCTGGTCGGTCTTGTCTCTTCCGCCCCGGCGCTGGTGGAGCCCGTGCGCGCCATAAGCGCCGCGATGCGCCTTGCCGTCGGCGATATCGTCGCGCGCATGGAGAAAGCGGGCCTCGCCGCGATACCCGAGGAAGAGCGGCCTGCCGTTCTGACGAACCTCTGGATCGTCTCCACCTATTGGGCGTCCTATCTCAACCTTCAGGAAGGCATCACCGAGTTCGGTCCGCCGCAGCTTGACTGGGGATTGAAGCAGGTCTCAAGCCTGTTCAGGCCCTATCTCTCCGCGGAAGCGAAAGCCGAGCTGGAAGTGTTGCTGGTAGGGGAGCCGTAGGTTTCACCGGACGGTGATATGGCCGGAAAACAGGTACGCCCGCAACGATATCCGTCGCGGGCGCTTTTACGAGTATCAGCCATATGCCGCTGAAGTATCAGGCGGCCTTCAGCAGATCGCCATGCGGATCGAGGACGAACTTGGTGGCTGCGCCCTGATCGAAGCTTTCATAGCCCTGCACCGCATCGTCGAGCGCGATGATCTTGGCGTTGACGATATCGGCAATCGGCAGGCGGTCGTGCAGGATCGCCTGCATGAGCTGGCGGTTATATTTCAGCACCGGCGTCTGGCCGGTGTGGAAGGATTGCGCCTTGGCCCAGCCGAGGCCGAAGCGCAGCGACAGGCTGCCCTGTTTCGCCGCCGCATCCACCGCGCCGGGGTCTTCGGTGACATAGAGGCCCGGAATGCCGATGGAGCCGGCGGCGCGGGTGATTTCCATCATCTGGTTGAGAACGATGGCCGGCTGTTCGCCGCCCGCATGGCCGCGCGCTTCGAAGCCGACGGCGTCGATGGCGCTGTCGACTTCGTTGGTGCCGACGATTTCGGCGATCATGTCGCCCAGCCGGTCGCCCTTGGAAAGATCGACGGGTTCAAAACCGACTTTTGCCGCGTGCGCAAGGCGATCCTTGTTGAAATCGCCGATCATGACGACCGCAGCACCCAGAATACGGGCGGATGCGGCGGCGGCAAGGCCTACCGGGCCGGCGCCCGCGACATAGACCGTGGAGCCGACGCCGACGCCCGCCTTGACGGCGCCGTGGAAGCCGGTCGGCAGAATATCCGACAGCATGGTGAGGTCGCGGATCTTCGACATCGCCTTGTCGCGGTCCGGGAACTTCAGCAGGTTGAAATCGGCATAGGGGATGGTGACATAACGGGCCTGTCCGCCGATCCAGCCGCCCATATCGACATAACCGTAAGCGCCGCCGGCGCGGGACGGGTTCACCGTCAGGCAGACGCCGGTATCCTGCGACTTGCAGCAGCGGCAGCGGCCGCAGGCGACGTTGAAGGGCACCGAGACGATATCGCCGATTTCCAGCATCTCGACATCGACGCCTTTTTCGATGACTTCGCCGGTGATTTCATGGCCGAGGACGAGGCCCGGCATCGCCGTGGTGCGGCCGCGCACCATATGCTGGTCGGAGCCGCAGATGTTTGTGGAAATCACCTTGAGAATGACGCCGTGCTCAATGCGGCGGCCATCCGGCGCCTCAAGCTTCGGGTCATCGATATCGCGAACCTCGACCTGACCAGGCCGCATGTAGACGACGCCTCTGTTCCTGCTCATATCCATCTCCTCCATGGTTTGAACACCGTACCTGTCCGCTCCTCCGGAAACAGGTGACTCCATGGGGGCAGCAAACCATGTGAGGGGAGATGTGGCGTTCGGGAATACGACACGCGGTGTGGTCGTAACGACACCGCGTGTCGCCCGATGTCACGGTGGCGTTATCTGTCGAGCGGTTTTCTGAGGCGGCCGGCGGCGTCCTGAATATATTGCCAGGCGACACGGCCCGAGCGGCCGCCGCGCGTGGTCGCCCATTCCAGCGCCTCGTGATGCAGCGTTTCGCGGTCCAGACCCAGATCGAAATGCGTCGCATAGCTGTCGATCATCGTCAGATAATCTTCCTGGCCGCATTTGTGGAAGCCGAGCCACAGGCCGAAACGGTCCGAAAGCGAGACTTTTTCCTCCACCGCTTCCGAAGGGTTGATGGCGGTGGACTGCTCGTTTTCCATCATGTGGCGTGGCAGAAGATGGCGGCGGTTGGAGGTCGCATAAAACAGCACATTGTCCGGCCGTCCCTCGATGCCGCCGTCGAGCGCCGCCTTCAGCGATTTATAGGCCGTATCGTCATGGTCGAAGGAGAGGTCGTCGCAGAAGACGATGACGCGATGGCCGGAGGCTTTCAATATGTCGAGCAAAGCGGGCAGGGTGTGGATGTCCTCGCGGTGCACTTCCACCAACTTCAGCGAAACGCCGCTTGCCGCGCGCACATCTTCGTGAACGGCCTTGACCAGCGAGGATTTACCCATGCCGCGCGCACCCCACAACAGCACGTTATTGGCGGCAAAACCCTCCGCGAAACGCAGTGTGTTTTCGTGGAGAATGTCGCGGACATGGTCAACACCACGGATGAGCTTCAGGGCGATGCGGTTGGGGCGGGGAACCGGCTGGATAAAGGAGTTGACTGGCGCCCAGACGAAACAATCGGCCGCATTCCAGTCGTTTACGGCGGGCGCCGGCCCGGCCAGACGTTCCACGGCGATGGTGAGCCGGCGCAGTTCTGAAAGAAGCAGGGAGGCCGTTTCTTCTCGAATCATGGTGTTTCTTCCGCTTGTCTGGTGTTCAAAACTCTGTTTTGCGCCCGGCCTAGCATGGCGTTTCAGGCCCATAAAGGTTAAGAGGTCCGGAATCGGTACGGCGTGGGTCCTGCATCTGTTGCAATCCCGGCGTTCCCCACTATATTCCGGCGGCTTGAAAGCTGGGGCGGCATCCAAGGTCGTGCCGTAATTCTGAGGAGTTTTATATGTTCATTAGTCAAGCTTTTGCCCAGGACGCAGCGGGCGGCGCATCGGCCTTCGGTTCCGGCCTTGAAATGCTTTTCCTGTTTGCGCCGCTCATGGTGGTCTGGTACTTTTTCCTTATCCGCCCGCAGCGCGCGCAGATGAAGAAGCGCCAGGAAACGCTGACCAATATTCGCCGTGGCGATCAGGTCGTTCTCGGCGGCGGCATCGTCGGCAAGGTGACCAAGGTCATCGATGACAATGAACTCGAAGTCGAAATCGCCGAAGGCGTGAAAATCCGTGCCGCCCGCGCCTACATTGCCGAAGTGCGTGTGAAGGGCGAAGTGGTCAAGACGGAAGCCGCTTCCTGATCCTGCCGGATTATCGAATGCCCGATTGCGAATTTTGACGGGTTGCGCACAGCGCGACCCCAACCCTGACCGAGATCGAAATGCTTCATTTTTCCCGTTGGAAAACAGTCTTCATCTGGCTGCTTGTGCTGGCAAGCGTCTTCATCGCCTCTCCCAACCTGTTTACGGACAAACAGCTGGAGGGCATGCCTGCCTGGTACAAGGACAACAAGGTAACGCTCGGTCTCGACCTTCAGGGCGGTTCGCACATTATGCTCAAGATCGAGCGTTCCGACATCGTCAAGGAACGGCTTGAAACGATCGTGGGCGATGTGCGTACGCAGCTTCGCGACGCCAACATCCGCTATTCGGGGCTCACCGGCAACGGCCAGCAGATTCAGGTCCGCATCAGCGATCCCGCTCAGGTGGAAGCCGCCAAGAACGCGCTTCGCGACCTGACGCAGCCGGTGTCCGCCGGCACGCTGGTCGGCGGCTCCATCACCGAAGTGACGATGAATGACGGCGGTGACAATCTGCTCAGGCTCAACCTGACGGATGAAGGCATCGACTACCGCCTGTCGTCCGCCGTTTCGCAGTCCATCGAAGTCGTGCGCCGTCGCGTTGACGAAGTCGGCACCACCGAGCCGCTCATCCAGCGTCAGGGGTCGGACCGCATCATCGTGCAGGTGCCCGGCCTTCAGGATCCGCAGCGCCTGAAGTCGCTTCTGAACCAGACGGCAAAGCTCTCCTTCCGCATGGTCGATACGACGATGCCGGTACAGGAAGCCATGAACGGCCGTCCGCCCGCGACCTCCGAGGTTCTCTATTCGCAGGACGATCCGCCGGTTCCCTATCTGGTGGAACGTCGCGCGCTTGTTTCCGGCGACAATCTCGTCGACGCGCAGGCAAGCTTCAACCAGCAGACCAACGAGCCGGTCGTCACCTTCCGCTTCGACAGCCGCGGTGCGCAGCGCTTCGCGCAGGCAACGCAGCAGAATGTCGGCAAGCCTTTCGCCATCGTGCTCGATAACCAGGTCATTTCCGCGCCTGTCATCCGCGAGCCGATCATCGGCGGTTCGGGACAAATCTCCGGTAACTTCTCGGTACAGGGCGCCAACGACCTTGCGGTTCTGCTGCGCGCCGGCGCACTGCCGGCCACGCTGACCGTGGTTGAAGAACGCACCGTCGGCCCGAGCCTCGGTAACGACTCCATCACCGCCGGCCTCACGGCCAGCGCCATCGGCGCCGTCGGCGTCCTCATCTTCATGTTCGTCTTTTACGGCTTCTTCGGCCTGCTGGCGAACATCGCCCTCATCGTCAACGTCATCATGTTGCTCGCTGTGTTGAGTGTGATCGGATCGACGCTGACCTTGCCGGGTATTGCCGGTATCGTCCTGACCATCGGCATGGCCGTGGATTCGAACGTTCTGATCTATGAGCGAATACGCGAGGAGGTGAAGAGCGGCAAACCGCTGATCCAGGCTTTGGATAATGGCTTTACCCGCGCCTTTGCGACCATTATCGACGCCAACCTGACGACGCTGATCGTCGCAAGCGTGCTGTTCTACATGGGCACAGGCCCGGTGAAGGGCTTCGCAGTCACGCTGGCCGTCGGTATCATCACCACCGTCTTCACGGCCTATACGCTGACGGCATGGATGTTCGGCTACTGGGTTCGCCGCAGCCGTCCGAAACACCTGCCGAAGGGTGTCCGCACCGCCATGTTCGACGGTCGCGACATTCCCTTCATGCGTTATCGCCGCGTGGTGTTCATGATCACCGGCGCCATCATGCTCGCTTGCGTCGGCGGTTTCGTGGCCAAGGGTCTGAACCTCGGCATCGATTTCCAGGGCGGTTCGGTCATCGAAGTGCGCGCCAAGCAGGGCGAGGCCGATCTCGCCGATATTCGCGATCGTCTGAACCAGCTCAATCTCGGTGAAATCCAGGCGCAGAATTTCGGTACGCCGCAGGATGTTCTCATCCGCATTCAGGCGCAGGACGGCGGCGAAAATGCCGAGCAGTCCGCCATCACCATGGTACGCGGCGAGCTTGAGGACAAATACGACTTCCGCCGCGTGGAAGTCGTGGGTCCTGCCGTTTCCGGCGACCTGACCGTTACCTCCACCATCGGCGTTATGCTCGCCATGGCGGCGATCATGGTCTACATCTGGGTTCGCTTCGAATGGCAGTTTGCACTCGGCGCGGTCATCTCCATGGTGCACGACGTGGTCTTCACTATCGGCCTGTTCGTCTTCCTCGGGATAGAGTTCAATCTGACCAGTATCGCGGCGATCCTTACGATCATCGGATATTCGCTGAACGATACCGTGGTCATCTACGACCGTGTCCGTGAGAACCTTAGGCGATACAAAAAGATGCCGCTTTCCATGATCATCGACGTGTCGCTGAACCAGACTCTGTCGCGTACGATCCTTACCGGTCTGACCGTACTTCTGGCACTGCTGGCACTGTATCTCTTCGGCGGCGAGGTCATCCGTTCCTTCACCTTCGCCATGCTGTTCGGTGTCGGTATCGGCGTGTTTTCCTCGGTCTACATCGCCGCTCCGGTGCTGATCGCCTTCAAGCTGCGTCCTGACAGCAAGGATGCGGAAGACGAGAAGGACGACAAGAAAGAAAACAACACCGGCGCCATTGGCGGCAAGCCTGCCGTCTGATGGCCGGCGGGATTGAAATACGCCCGGCCCATTTTCCCGGCCGGGCGCCCATCGATGCCTATGGCAATGGCGGGTTCCGTTTTGCCGACATGTCGCATCGCGGTTCGCTTCTGCTCCTGCCTTCGGGCATCTATGGGTGGGAGCTTGTCGATGCGAAAGAACTGACGGTCGGACATTTCGAAAAGGTTCTGGCGGAAGCGCGGGATATCGAAGTGCTGCTGATCGGAACGGGCGACGGCATGCGGGTCCTGCCGAAGGAATTGCGCGCCGCCTTCAAGGAGGCGGGCATTTCGGTGGATCCGATGAGCACGGGCGCCGCCGTGCGCACCTATAATATCATGCTGTCGGAATCGCGCGCCGTGGCCGCGGCGCTGATTGCCGTCGAAGGCTGACAGGACGTTTCGCGCGGGGAACCATGGCACCCACAGAAAATCTCGACGTCTGCCTCACGACGCTGCGCGATACCGATCGCGACCGCTATCTCGCCTGTCTTCTGTCGCCTGCCGACAGGCGTAATGCGCTTGCCGCGCTATACGCCTTCAATGCCGAAATCGCCCGCATCCGCGATTCCGTGCGCGAAGCGCTGCCCGGCGAGGTGCGCATGCAATGGTGGCGCGATCTTCTCGACGGCAATCCGCACGGCGACAGCCAGTCCCACCCGGTGGCTGCAGCGCTTTTGACGACGATCGAGCACTATCGCCTGCCGCGCCCTGTTCTCGCCAATATGATCGAGGCGCGTATCTTCGATCTCTATGACGACCTGTTCGAGGATCGCAATGCGCTGGAAGGTTATGCCGGAGAGACCGCATCCGCATTGATCCAGCTTGCAAGTCTCGTGCTTTCCACAGAAGACGCCGCATCCAGCGCGGAGGCGGCAGGGCACGCGGGCGTGGCGCAGGCCATGGCGGGCATGCTGCTGCTCATGCCGCTGCACCGGCGTCGCGGGCAGGTCTATATTCCCGCCGATATGCTGGCTGCGGCCGGGCTCGACCGCGAGACCTTTCTTGAAGGGCAGGACAGGCAGCGCATCGGCATCGCCATCGAAATTTTCGCGGCCCATGCGCTGGATCATATCGAGAAGGCGCGACGCGCGAAGATTTCGAAAAATGTCTTTGCCGCCTATCTTCCCGTCGCCCTGTCCGGGCCGGTCATCGCTGCCGCGAGAAAGGCGGGGAGCGGCGTATTCGACGGCGACCTGCAACTGTCGCAGCTTCGCCGGCAATGGCTGCTGGCAAAGGCTTCCTTCCTCAAGCGTTTCTGATGGCACGGATCGCGCCAGACTGCGAAACGACGTCGATCCCGCAAAGCCACACTTCACACAAGCCTCGGTCTATATGAACCTGAACCGGGTTCGCATCGTTTCGATTCGCGAATCTTGATGTTTCGATGCTGAGGGAGCGTCCCGGATGAGTATTGCGATCTGGATTATCGTTTTCGTGCTGCTTTCGGTCTTCGCTGTTTATGCCTGGCGCATGTCGCGGGCGACGGATGAGGATAACAGTCATGATGTGGGGCAGGCGATCATGGATTTCGCCCGCGCCTTTCCCAATGAGGCGATCAGAAGTCTGCATATGACGGCGGATGGCGGCGCAGCCTTCGTGCGGCTGCACGACAACAATGCCGGCTTCATGCGCAATATGGGATCGCATTATGTGTGCGTGATGATCGATCCCGAGCGCATCCGGGTCGAAAGTCTTGAAAGCGGCGACGGTTTCGTCGTCAGCTTTTTCGACATGCCGAAATATAGCGGCTCATACCGGTTCAAATCGGCCGGAGAAGCGGCCGAGGTTTCCCTCTGGCTGCTCGGCAGTCTTGTGGAGGCGCAGGACCATCACGACGAAGGGCCGCTGCCCTCGAACGGTTGAGGCACGTCAGGTGTCGGCTGTCACTGTCCGTCAAGCGGCGGGTTCGCACCGGCCTGCTGGCGCTCGCGCCAGATGATGAACAGGCCGGATGCGACGATGATGAGGATGCCGAGCCATTTCGACGGCGTCGGGAAATCCGAAAACAGCGCATAACCGAGGATCGTCGCCGAGATGATCTCGAAATACTGGAACGGCGCCAGCAGAGAGAGCGGCGCCAGCCGGAAGGCCCTGACAATCAACAGGTGCATGTAGCCGGATATC
This sequence comes from Agrobacterium leguminum, assembly GCF_005144435.2. Taxonomy (NCBI): domain Bacteria; kingdom Pseudomonadati; phylum Pseudomonadota; class Alphaproteobacteria; order Hyphomicrobiales; family Rhizobiaceae; genus Agrobacterium; species Agrobacterium leguminum. The sequence goes on along the minus strand of NZ_CP120211.1, from coordinate 1,236,042 downwards.
GACCCCAACAATACGAGCAGGGCAAGTGCGAAGCCGGATTGCGGCAGCGAGACGGCAAAATCCTTGTCGCCAAGTGCATCGCCGGCGAAAAGTGCGCCCCCCATGAACACGGTCCCCGCAATGCCGGACATTGTCTGCATGACAAGCGGGCTGTCGGCATCGCCGATGGCGCGGTTCAGGAAGAGGTAGAGCGTATAAAGAAAGGCGCATGCGACCGGCAGGAGCGATGTCCAGCCGAAGATTTCGAAGCTGGGCTGTATGACGATCAGCGCGCCGCCGAACCCGACCGCAATCGCCGTCCAGCGCTTCCAGCCCACCTTGTCGCCGAGGAAGAGGGCCGACATCATCGTCAGCATGAAAGGCTCGACGAAATAGATCGCGAAGACATCGGCGAGCGGCATGTATTTGACGGCGGCGAAGAACATCAGGCTGGCCGAGGCGTGCAGGACGCCGCGCAGGCAGTTCATCCACGGTCGTTTGGCGCTGAACAGCGCCCTGGGCGACACCACGAGCAGCAGCGGCAGGGTGCAGAGCACCTGGAAAAAGAAGCGGTAGAAGGTCACCTGCGCCGGCGACATGCCGCCGCTCACCGCCATGTATTTGGCAATCGCATCCATGACCGGCAGCACCAGCATGCAACCCGCCATGATGGTCATGCCCTTGGCGATATCGTTGAAACCGGTCTGGCTGGTCATGGATCGGGGAGTCATGGGTCAGGCTGCGCTTTCGACCAAAAGGTCCAACGGGAGAGGGGACGCCCGCAAGGTCGCCCCCTTCCGGGGTCAGGCGGCCTTCTGGCGCGGCAGGCTCTTCATATCAATGACGAAGCGATAACGCACATCGCTTTTTATCATGCGTTCATAAGCGTCGTTGATCTGATCGATATCGATCATCTCGATTTCGGCGGCGATGCCTTTTTCGGCGCAGAAATCCAGCATTTCCTGCGTCTCGGGAATGCCGCCGATCATCGAGCCGGCAAAGGTCTTGCGGCCGGGAATGAGGCTGAAGGCCATAACCGAGAGCGGCTTTTCCGGTGCGCCCACCTGCACCAGCGCGCCATCGCGTTTCAGCAGCGCCAGATAGGCGTTGATGTCATGGTCGGCGGCCACGGCATCGATGATGAGATCGAGGCTCGAAGCGGCCTTTTTCATCTGCTCGGCATCGCGCGAGACGATCACCTCGTGGGCGCCGAGCTTTTTCGCGTCCTCCGCTTTGGCGGGCGAGGTCGTGATCATCACCACGGTTGCGCCCATGGCATTGGCGAGCTTGACCGCCATATGGCCAAGACCGCCGAGACCGACGACGCCGACACGCTTGCCGGGTCCGGCGTTCCAGTGACGCAGCGGCGAATAGGTGGTGATACCCGCGCAGAGCAGGGGTGCTGCCGCCGCCGGATCGAGGCCTTCGGGAATGTTGAGGACGTAACGGTCATCGACGACGACGTGGGCGGAATAACCGCCGAGCGTATGCGCGCCGCCGCCCATCGCTTTATCGGGCGAATTATAGGTGCCGGTCATGCCGTTTTCGCAATATTGCTCCAGCCCCTCGGCGCAGCTTGCGCATTCCCGGCAGCTATCGACAATACAGCCGACGCCGACGCGGTCGCCCGCCTTGAACCGGGTGACCTGCGCGCCCACCCGCCCGACGCGGCCGATGATTTCGTGGCCGGGAACGCAGGGATAGAGGGAGCCCGGCCATTCGCTGCGGGCAGTGTGGATATCGGAGTGGCAGACGCCACAGAATTCGATCTCGATTTCGACATCGCGCGGGCCGGGATCGCGACGCTTGATGGTCGCGAGCTTCATCGGCGAAGAGCCGTCATCGCAGGCATAGGCGGACGTAGTGAACATGATCGTTCCTCCTCTTGTGGTGATCGATGCTGGAAACACCGGCCTGCGGCAAAGGTTGCGGTGGGATCAGCCGCTTGCGCCGGTTTCGGGCGCTGCCTCGCCAAACACCTCCTCAAAGGCCTCGCGCAGCAGAACGTCGACGTCGCCGATCATAACCGGCAATCCAAGATCGACAAGGCTGGTGACGCCATAGGCGCTGATGCCGCAGGGAACGATGCCGGAAAAATGCGAGAGGTCTGGATCGACATTGATCGAGAGCCCGTGGAAGCTCACCCATTTGCGCAGCCTGATGCCAAGTGCCGCGATCTTGTCCTCGGCCATGCCGCCATCGGGAAGCAAGGGTTTTTCCGGACGCCTGACCCAGACGCCGACGCGATCCTCGCGCCGTTCGCCACGCACATTCATCTTGTCGAGCGTGCGGATGATGACATCCTCCAGCGCCGCCACATAGGCGCGGACATCCTGCCGCCGCCGCTTCAGGTCGAGCATGACATAGACGACCCGCTGTCCCGGCCCGTGATAGGTATATTCACCGCCACGACCCGTGGCGAAGACGGGGAAACGCTCCGGCTCTATAAGGTCGGCGGCATCGGCGCTGGTGCCGGCGGTATAGAGCGGCGGATGTTCCAGAAGCCAGACGAGCTCGTCTGCTTCGCCGCTGGCAATGGCGGCGACTTCACGCTCCATTTCCTCAATCGCCTGCTCATAGGGGACGAGGCCTTCCGAGATTCGCCAGCGAATGGGCGGCGAACCGGCGGCGGGTAGCATGTTTGTCTCGATATCGGTGCGTGTGAGCATGAAAAAGTCCTTTCCACAGCCTTCTCGCAAAATGGCGACAGGGCCGCAACCCCAGCATTTCCGGGCTTCCTGCATATAGGATGGTGCGGTGCGATTTTTAATTTCAAAAAACTGTCACGACGCTCTTGTGCACCGAAAATCCTTTTGCTACATGCACCCCCGTCGGCGCAAGTCGACGCCTACCACGATGCGGTCGTGGCGGAATTGGTAGACGCGCAGCGTTGAGGTCGCTGTGGGGCAACCCGTGGAAGTTCGAGTCTTCTCGACCGCACCAAAGAAACCCGCTTCGGCGGGTTTTTTCTTTTTTAGCCAGTTATTTAGCTTGCTCTCTGTTTTCTGTCCCAGGTTCGTTGGACCGTCTCGGATGTGTCCCACGCCACACCAATCTGCTTTATCCCGCAGCCAGAGCGCCATGAATTAACGGCGGCAAATTATCGACCTGCCGCCGTTCGAATTGAATGGACGAGGTGGATCAGCGTCGGTTGCGCTGCCCGTCGCCGACACGGTAGGGGTCACCGTCCATGACCTGATCCATGCGCCACTCGTTTCCACGATATGGACTATGCCACGTCTGGCACCCGGCCAGAAAGACGGTTGCGGTCAGCAATCCGAAAGTGAGGGCGGCTCGCACCATATTGAACTCCTTCGACATGTCATCCCAAGCCATGTAGGCGCAGGCAGGTGATTTTGCGATGCCTCTTCGAAATTTATCGTCCATTTCGAAACCCTGGAGCACGTCCGGTCAAAACGAAATCGTCGGACGTGCTCTATCGCTTTGTTTTTTCGCATTTCCAGACGTAAAACCGCTACGCACTTTTACTGGAAATGCTCTAGCTGGATTCGGCCATCGTCAAATTTCGGTGGATATCGATGCACGCTGCAGTAGTCGTGCGGTTCCCCCCTACAAAAACGAGGGGTGGAATATTAGAGGTCCGATGTTAGCTTTTGTCAGGAAAATATGTCTGGGGGTTTTCGTGCTGGGGGACAAAACGGATTCAGACAATGCGCTTGGCTATTACATGTGGAGCATTTCCGACAACAGGCTGATCATGGATGCGGTCACTGCGGAATGCCACGGGTTTTCGGAGCCGGTTGCGTCACGCGGGGTGACGATCGAGGAGATTCTCGAAAGAATCGATGTCGAGATGCGCGATCAGGTGGCGCAGGCCATTTTTGAAAGCATCACTACCGGTGTGTTTTTCGACCAGCGCTACAAGGTCAATCTGCCGGACGGGTCGGACCGGTGGATTGTGGCGAAGGGCAGGGCGATTTTTGATGCCGACAATACACCGTTTCTGGGTATTGGCAGCGTTCGGGATATTACCCTGAAAAAAACCTATCAGTTCGAGCCTCGGCAATAGCGACCGGACGGGGTGAAAACCGTGCATAAAAAGAGGCGGCTTTCGCCGCCTTTTTTCGTCTGCACCGTGCGGGGACATCAGAAGACGGCAAGATATTTCAGCAGCGAAATAATGCCGATGATGATGACGATCACCTGTGCGATCTGTTTCGCACCGCCGCCGACCGGCAGTCGCGCGATAAGCCACAAGACGAGCACAATCACCAGGAAGGTGATCAGAATGCTGACGAGCGTAGATGTAACCATATGTCCCAGCTCCCTTTTCAATCAATACTCAACGGTCGTTCACCGTTGCGTGAGTAAAAGCGCGAGGCTAATTTTGGTTCCATCGGGTGAAATCGCGGTGTGAGGTCGGGCATGAATCAGTTCAGGGTTAAAAAGCGGCCGACGGGCGCTGTCGTCACTCTTGGCCGTCTCGGGCATCCCGATGTCGTCACGGCCACCGGAGGCGCCCTGACGGTGGTGACGGCGGCCTCGGAGCCGGGTTTCAATCCGCTCGACCTTCTTTATTCGTCGCTGTCGGCCTGTCTGGCGCTCAGCGCCCGGATTGCGGCGAGCCGCATGGGTGTGCTCGACCGGTTCGAAAAGGTCACGGTGCATGTATCCGGCGAAAAGGCTGAGGAGGAGCCGTCGCGGATCGTGCGTTTCGATGTCCGGATCGAGATAAAGGGGGATTTCGATGAGGCCACGCGCGGCGCCATCGCCCATATGGCGGAGGAAATCTGCACCGTCAGCAACACGCTGAAGGGCGATGCGGAATTTGCGCTGTCGATTACCGGCTGACCATCAGGATTTCCGGGATTTTTCCCATTTTTTCACCAGCCGGTCGCGCTTGAGTTTCGAGAGGCGCTTCAGCCAGAAAATGCCGTCCAGCTGGTCGATCTCGTGCTGGATGCAGATGGCGTGAAATCCCTCGGCGGGCTGCCGGTGTTCGCCGCCGGCTACGTCCTGAAATCTCACCTCGATTTCGGAAGGCCGCTCCACCTCGTCGGTAAATCCCGGCATGGAGACGCTGCCCTCCATATGGCGCATGGTCTGCGTGGATTGGCTGACGACTTCAGGGTTGATGTAGGTAAGCACGGTTCCCGGTGTCAGCTCCAGCACGAAAACTCGCTGCTTGACGCCGATATGGGCGGCGGTGATGCCGACGCCGGGCGCGGCGCGCATCGTGTCGATCAGGTCCGTCACCAGCTCCTGCAATTGCCCGTCGAAAGCCGTGACCGGCGGACAGATTTCGGACAAGCCGGGATGGGGGTAGGGCAGGATCGGCCTGATTGCCAAGGAATGCTCCGTTCGTTTCAAATCAGCAGGGACGCCGCCGCAAGGGCCTGTCCTTCTTCGGTTGCCTCCAGAAAGCTGCGCTGGGTGCGGGCATCGCGTTTTGTCACCCGCACGAAACGTGGCGACAGGGCAGTGATTTCGCGCAGAATGAGGGCGTGTGCAAGCCCCAGCCGGTTGGCGATGCTGCGGCTGTCAGCGGCGATGTTCAGATAAACCGAAAGAAGGATCGCTGCGCCCGTGGCTGTCAGCGCCCGTGAGGAGCTTTCATGAACCCGCTCCACCGCCGCCATGAACGCGGCGGCGGATTGCTTCTCTTCCATCAGGAGGCATCCCGGCGCAGGCGAACGGAGACGAGCACCGATTTCGATGTCGGCGTGAAACTGCCTTCGCCATAGCTCGACAGCGGCACCAGCACGTTCAGTTCGGGATAATAACCGCCGACACTGCCCTGCGGGATATTATAGGGCACCAGCCGGAAATTCCGCGCAATGCGTTCCACGCCGTCGCCATATTCGCCGATGACATCGACGCGCTGGCGGGAATGGGCACCGAGCGCTTCCATGTCCTTCGGGTTCATGAAGATGACGTGGCGCTCGCCATAGACGCCGCGATATCGGTCATCCATGCCGTAGATCGTGGTGTTGTACTGATCGTGGCTACGGAAGGTCTGCAATACGAACAGGTCATCGCGCGTGAGCGCCTGCTGGTGTTCTGTCTGTTCGGGCAAGGGGCCGCTATAGAAGGTGGCCTTTTTCGCCGGTGTGTTCCATTCCCGTTCGGCTGCCGCGTTACGCAGATGAAAACCGCGCGGCACGCGGACGCGCTCGTTGAAATTATCGAAACCGGGAATGACCCGCTCGATCATGTCGCGGATGAGGTCGTAATCATCGGCAAGCGCCTTCCAGTCGACTTGGGCATTGCCAAGCGTCGCCTCGGCGATACCGGCGACGATGGCGACTTCCGAACGCAGCTCATCCGAGGCCGGCGGGTTGATGCCGCCGGAACCGTGCACCATGCTCATGGAATCTTCGACCGTGACGATCTGCGACCGGCCGGCCGAATTGCGGTCGATTTCCGTTCGGCCGAGGCAGGGCAGCACGAAGGAGGTTTCGCCCGGCACCAGATGCGAATGGTTGAGCTTGGTGGCGATATTGACGGTCAGCTTCTGCTTTTCGAAAGCCTTGACGATCAGCGGGCTGTCGGGCGTCGCGCGCATGAAATTGCCGCCGAGCGCGATGAAAGTCTGAGCCTCGCCGTCCAGCATCGCGGCGACGGCTTCGACGGTATTGTGGCCGGGCTTGCGCGGCATGGGGACGCCGAGTTCCTTTTCCAGCGCGTCGAGAAGTGCGGGCGGGGCTTTTTCATCGATGCCGACGGTGCGGTCGCCCTGCACGTTGGAATGGCCGCGCACCGGGCAAAGGCCGGCGCCGGGCCGACCGATATTGCCGCGCAGCAGCATGAAATTGGTGATCTCGCGAACGATGATGACCGAATGCTTGTGCTGGGTGACGCCCATGGCCCAGGTGGCGATGACGGAACCGGCATTCATGTAGATACGGGCGGCTTCCTCGATTTCCGCGCGGGTGAGGCCGGACTGGTCGAGAATGCTTTCCCAGCTCGTCGCATCGACGGCAGCGCGATAGGCCTCGAACTCCGCTGCATGTTCGGCGATGAAGTCGTAATCGATGATGGCGGGTTCGCCCGCCGCCCTTGCGGCATCGTCAGCGGCGAAGACCGCCTTGCTCATGCCGCGCACGGCCGCCATGTCGCCGCCCTGGCGCGGTTGGTAATAATTGGTGGCGATGCGGGTGCTGCTGCCGGTAATCATCTCCACCTTGTCCTGCGGGTCGGCAAAGCGCTCCAGACCCTTTTCGCGGATGGGGTTGAAAACGGCGATGCGGGCGCCGCGAAGGGCGGCGCGGCGCAGGTCTCCCAACATGCGGGGATGGTTGGTGCCGGGATTTTGTCCGATTACGAAAATGGCGTCCGTCTGCTCGAAATCCTCAAGCAGCACGGTGCCTTTGCCGACGCCGATCGAAGCCTTCAGGCCGACGCCGCTTGCTTCGTGGCACATGTTGGAACAGTCGGGGAAATTGTTGGTGCCGTAAAGCCGGACCATCAGCTGATAGAGGAAGGCAGCCTCGTTGGAGGCGCGGCCGGAGGTATAGAACTCCGCCCGGTCCGGGCTGTCGAGACTGTTGAGGATACGACCGATTTCGGCGAAGGCATCGTCCCAGGAGACGGGCAGATATTTGTCGCTCGCCCGGTCATAACGCATGGGGTGGGTGAGGCGGCCCTGCTTTTCCAGATCGTAGTCGGACCAGCTGCGCAGTTCCGAGACGGTGCGGCTGGCGAAGAAGTCCGGCGGCACCCGGGCTTCCGTCGCCTCCCATGATACCGCCTTGACGCCGTTTTCGCAGAACTCGAAAGAGGAACCGTGTTCCGGGTCGCCCCAGGCGCAGCCCGGGCAGTCGAATCCGTCCGGCTGGTTGGTCTTCAAAAGCGTGCGGGCGCCGGAAATCGGGGCACCGGATTCGAGAAGGCGTTTGCCGACGCTTTTGAGTGCGCCCCAGCCGCCTGCGGCGGTCGATGCCTTGCCTATGAAGTCCGTCTTGCTCATGGTCCTGATTCCCGGAATCTGTCTTCTCGTGCCCGCCTGTCGGCGTTTGCCGTTTGTCAAATGCCTATCCAGAAGCGCCGTTCCACGCTGCCTGTCAATGTCTTAATTGTGCATTGCGGCGAAACCTTTGTTCGCCCGTTCGACATTTAAAACGGGAACGGCGTAAAGGGGGTGGGCGTTGTCGCAAAACAAGCTGCAAAGCTTGGCTAAACATGCCTATAGCCGCTGGCCGTGGCTAAGCCTGCGAACCGGAAGAGGAATGTTGAATGGATTTTTCGCCGCAGCCGGAGAGCTTGTTTATTTGCCGCTATCCGGTTGTTGACAATAAACCTTTTAACGCCATTCTGCCTGCGCATCCGTGCACTGCGGCATTTGAATACAAGGGGACGCCAGATGACAGACCGTGACGACGATCCTGTCGCGCCCGAGGACATGAAGCCTGCGGAAGCGCCCTCCGATATTTACGCAGAAGACGGGTCCGTCCGCTCGGATTTTCTGACGATGGTGGGTGCGGCGATCGCTGACCGTGATCTGCTTTTCCTGCGCAAGAACGTGGCGCGGCTGCACGAATCCGAACTCGGCGACCTGCTGGAATCCATCCTGCCTGAACAGCGCCATGCGCTCGTGCGCCTTCTCGGTTCCGACTTCGACATGACGGCGCTGACCGAGGTGGATGAGGGTATCCGCCTCGATATCGTCGATCAGATGTCGAACGAGCAGATCGCCGCCGGTATCGGCGAGCTGGATTCGGACGACGCGGTCTATATTCTCGAGGATCTCGACGACGAGGACCGCGAGGATATTCTCTCGCAACTGCCGTTCACCGAACGTGTGCGGCTGATGCGGGCTCTGGATTATCCGGAAAGCTCGGCCGGCCGCCGCATGCAGACGGAATTCGTGGCCGTGCCGCCGTTCTGGACCGTGGGGCAGACCATCGATTATCTGCGCGAGGAAGAGGAGCTGCCGGATTCCTTCACGCAGATCTTCGTCATCGATCCCACCTTCAAGCTGGTCGGCGCGCTCGATCTCGACAAGGTGCTGCGCGCCAAGCGTCAGGTGAAGATTGAAACGATCATGCACGAGACCAACCACTCCATTCCGGCCGAGATGGACCAGGAAGAGGCCGCGCAGCTCTTCGAGCAATATGACCTTCTCTCCGCCGCCGTGGTCGACGACAACGGCCGACTAGTGGGCGTGCTGACCATCGATGACGTGGTGGACGTCATTCAGGAAGAGGCCGAAGAGGATCTGCTGCGCCTTGGCGGTGTCGGTGACGAAGAGCTGTCTGACTCGATTGCCAGCACGTCCCGTTCACGCGTGCCCTGGCTTGCGGTCAATCTCATCACCGCCTTTCTCTCCGCCTCTGTCATCAGCCTGTTCGATGCGACGATCCAGCAGATCGTCGCGCTGGCGATCCTGATGCCGGCGGTGGCCGGCATGGGCGGCAATGCCGGATCGCAGACCATGACGGTGTCGGTACGTGCACTCGCCACCAAAAGCCTCGATATTCACAACGCCGCCCGCATCATCAGGCGCGAGGCGGGTGTGGGTATCCTGAACGGCATGCTGTTCGGTTGCGCCATCGGCGTTGTCGCCGGTATCTGGTTTCAGGATATCCATATCGGCGGCATCATCGCCACGGCCATGTGTCTCAACATGCTGGCGGCGGCACTGGCGGGCATTCTCATTCCGCTGGTGCTCGACAAGTTCGGGGCGGACCCGGCGGTCTCTTCGGCGGTCTTCGTCACGGCGGTCACCGATATTGTCGGCTTTTTCGCCTTTCTGGGGATCGCGACCTGGTGGTACGGTATTTCCGGGTAGGGCCACGCGGGCGAAAATTGACTTTTACGTGAAGGTCAAATAATATCATCCGGTTATGAATCGGATAGGCCCTTGGACAAGTATTATAGCATAACCGAACTGACACGCGAATTCGGTGTTTCCACCCGTACCTTGAGATTTTACGAGGACGAGGGGCTGATTCACCCTGAGCGTCGGGGGCGCACACGGCTTTTCAGGGCTGCGGACCGCCGCCTCATTCAGGAAATCCTGCGCGGCCGCCGTATCGGTTTCACGATCTCTGAAATTCGCGAAATCATCCACGTCTACAAGGAACCGCCGGGCGAATCGGGCCAATTGGTGCTTCTGATGAAGAAGGTCGATGAAAAGCGCGCCGAGCTTCGGCAAAAACGCAAGGACATCGAAGAGACGCTGGCGGAACTCGACAATGTCGAAGAAGCCTGTCTGACGCGGCTTGCCGAAATCGGCGTTGGGACGTGAACGAAATTTCGGGCGATATTCGCGCTGCGTCATCGTTTAAGAATTAATATGTCTCCTCCGTCATCCTCGGGACAAGCCCGAGGATGACGCCGAGTGCGGATGGGAACGCTCGAAAACGTCGGCTCGATTTGGCCCACTCGTACCTACTGCGCCTCAACCGTACACTGTTGCGCCACCTCGCTGACCTTCGTCTGCTGATCGGCGCTGAGCTTGCCTTCCATCATCGTGTCGAACAGGTTTTCCGCCTGCAGCTTCTCCAGCGTGCAGCCGCAGAAACGCTGGCACAGTTCCAGCCCGTTCGCCTGCTCGACGCAGCTCTTTTCACAGCTCGATTTGTAAAGCTCGACCTGATCGACAGGCGGGGGCGGGGCGATGAGCGACAGGGTGTAGACGAGGCCGATCAGCACCGGCTGGTGGATGAGGTAAAAGGCAAGGCTGTGACGGCCGGCGCCTGCGATCAGATTGCGAGGCGAACTCGGGCTTCGAAAGCGGTCGAGCCAGTCGCGCGGTATGACGAATTGCGAGACCGCAAGTCCGGCGAGGAAGGGCGCAAGCCAGGGCAGCAGCGGCACATAATCGTTCGAGCGGGGCGGCATGGTGGAAAAACCGATCCAGGCCAGCCATTTTGCGTTGAACAGTTCGGATTGCAGATAGTGCGGCAGGATGAAAGCGATCGCTGCAAAAAGCAGCGTCACGGCCGCGGGGGCTCGCAGGAACAGCAGCCCGACAAGGCTTGCGGCGGCGATATTGTGCAATATGCCGAAGAAGATGAAGCTGTCCGGAAAGGCGAAATAGGTGGCGACGGTAATGAGCAGCGCCGAGCCGGCCACCATCGCAAAACGCTTGCCGAAGGACGGCCAGTTCACGCCCTTGCCATGGGCGAGAAACAGGCTGAAACCCGCCAGAAACAGGAACGAGCTGGCGATGCCGCGCGCATAGAGTTTCCACAGGCCGGTCGTCGCCGTGCCGGGTTCGAGATAGCCGAAATATTCCAGATTCCAAGTGAAGTGGTAGGACGCCATGGCGATGAGGGCCAGCCCGCGCAGGGTGTCGAGACCGCCTATGCGGCCTTTGCGGCGGTTTTCGTTTGCGGCTGCGTTCGTGTCCATGGTTTCCGTTTTTCAAGCTTTCGGGGAGGCCGGTACCACGCTGGGCTTGGCCCTTGAAGTGCGGCTATTTCAAGGCCTGTTTTCTTCCATGATGGCGCGTCGCGCTTCGGAAAAGAACTGGCGGCGCAACAGCGCCACGATGATGATGACCGTGCTGGCGATGAAGACGTAAGGGCTGATGAACCAGCCGAGATAACCGATGGACAGAAAGATGGTCCGCAGGCCGTCATTGAAGTTCTTAGCAGCGATGATGTTCATCTTTATGACGTTTTCGGCCGCCCGCTCCGCCGCCTCGCGATCGGCGCCGACATCGTGGACCATGGGAATGGCGCCGAACAGGATCGTGCAATAGTTGAACAGGCGGTAGGACCAGCCGAACTTGAAGAAGGAATAACCGAAAAGACAGGTGAGCCCTATGACCTTCAGTTCGAAGGCCGTGCGCCCGGCATAATGCACGAAAGGCATGTCGCGAAACACCGATTCGACCTGTTCGGTCGCGCCCAGAAGGGCGAAACATCCGCCGATGGCGAAGATGGAGGTGGAAGCGAAAAAGGCGGTGCCGTTCTGCAGGCCGGCCATGATCTGCGTGTCGATCATCTTCAGGTCGCGCTTCAGCGAATTCATGATCCAGTCTCGCCGACGCTCGGCCATGGCCTGATTGAGGCTGGCTCTCGAAAACAGCCTCGTTCCCGTCGTGACATGGGTATAGACGGCCCATAGCAGGATGAAAACGACGATCGAGATATAGTCCATGACGGTCATCACGGGCAGGTCACCTTGCTGTTTGCGAATCTTCGAAAGCATATTGATTTGAAGGCCATGGCAAGGCAATGGCGGCGGCTGCCGTCACTCCATATTCTCCTTTGGCGTTGCGGTTTCATCATTCGGTTTTTCGCTAACTTTCCGGTAACCAAGTCGCTTTATCAATCTTGCCGCGGACGACAGGTCTGCCGGTTCCGGATTAAGGTTTTGCGTCCCGGTTCCGCCTGATTTTTGGCTAACGGCAGGGACCGATTGACAGGATGGCCGTTCGCACCTAGCCTTTCATCAGGACCGGTGTTTCCGGTATCCGGAGCAGCCAAGGCTGATATGCCCCGCATCCTGCAGGCAGGTCTTGTTTTCTCCGGCCCGGTATCAGCGGCAGTCCGGCATGAGCAACCGGGGGACGCCTTTTTCTACGAATCGTTCCCTTCATGTCTGCCTGTCCCTGGCTTGCGACACGGCGAAGATGCCGGTCCGCTTCATTCTTTTCCTTCAGGTTTTAGATGACAGATAAAAACCGCTCCGTTTTCATTCTTGGCGGCGCGCGCTCCGGCAAGTCCCGTTTTGCGGAGGAGCTTGCGGGCAAGTCCGGTGGAAGCCTGCATTATCTGGCCACCGGCCGGGCATGGGATGACGAGATGCGCGACCGCATCGTCCATCATCAGGCGCGGCGCGGCGGCGAATGGGCCACCCATGAAGCGCCCGTCGATATTGCCGCCGTGCTGGAGCAGCTCGACGCGCCGGAAAATGTCGTTCTCATCGATTGCCTCACCCTGTGGCTCACCAATCTGATGATGGAGAATGCCGATATCGAGGCTGCCTTTGCGGCGCTTGAGGCGGCGATTGTATCGGCTCGGGCGAGGCTGATTTTCGTCTCCAACGAAGTCGGTCTCGGCATCGTGCCGGAAAACCGCATGGCGCGGGAATTTCGCGATCACGCCGGCCGCCTGCATCAGCGAATCGCCGCCATTGCCGGTGAGGTCTATTTTGTCGCCGCCGGTCTGCCCCTGAAGATGAAGGGCTGAAACGGCACCAGCGAAAGCAGGGCCGACGTCGCCGCGCATTTTTGCTCTTACGCAAATTCCTCTCAGAAAGCCGCGCCCCGTTTTGCCGGGGCTGCGACAGCTTTGCTTTCTTGATCTGGATCAAGGTGGCGTTCCCCTGCCGGTGGCAATGCTCCAACCGACGCAAAGGCGCGTTTCCGCTCTCCCAGGCGCGTGCCGTGCCTTTCGTCGGTCGGCTTGCACGTTGGGGGAAACCAACAATGAATTACACGTTAGAAACCGCGATCGTGGCGCTCGGCGCCTTTCTCGCGTTGCTCGGGGCAGCCTTTGCCCATGACAGTCTTTTCGCCGCCCATATGTGGGTGCTGTTCTTTACGCTTCTGGTCAGCACGGTGCTTCTGCTGCGCCGTGTCTCCTTCGCGCCTGTCGATTCAGCCGCGCGTGCCCGCCTCAAGTCGGAATATTTCGACGAGGTGGTGAAATACGGCGTCATCGCCACCGTGTTCTGGGGGGTCGTCGGTTTTCTGGTCGGCGTCGTGGTGGCGCTTCAGCTCGCCTTTCCCGATCTTAATATCGCGCCCTATTTCAATTTCGGCCGGATGCGGCCGCTGCACACATCGGCGGTGATCTTCGCTTTCGGGGGAAATGCGCTGATCGCCACTTCCTTTTACGTGGTGCAGAGAACCTGTCGGGCGCGCCTGTTCGGCGGCAATCTCGGCTGGTTCGTGTTCTGGGGCTACAACCTCTTCATCGTCATGGCCGCCACCGGCTATCTGCTCGGTATTACGCAGGGCCGCGAATATGCGGAGCCGGAATGGTATGTGGACATCTGGCTGACCATCGTCTGGGTCGCCTATCTGCTTGTGTTCCTCGGTACGATCCTCACGCGCAAGGAGCCGCATATCTATGTGGCGAACTGGTTCTATCTGAGTTTCATCGTCACCATCGCCATGCTGCATATCGTCAATAATCTGGCGGTGCCGGTGTCCTTCCTCGGGATCAAGAGCTATTCGGCCTTCTCGGGCGTGCAGGACGCGCTGACGCAATGGTGGTACGGCCATAACGCCGTCGGCTTCTTCCTGACGGCCGGCTTCCTCGGCATGATGTACTACTTCATCCCGAAGCAGGTGAACCGCCCGGTCTATTCCTACCGCCTGTCGATCATCCACTTCTGGGCGCTGATCTTCATGTATATCTGGGCCGGTCCGCACCACCTGCACTACACAGCGCTGCCGGACTGGGCGCAGACGCTCGGCATGGTGTTCTCTGTCATGTTGTGGATGCCCTCGTGGGGCGGCATGATCAACGGTCTGATGACGCTTTCGGGCGCATGGGACAAGATCCGTACCGATCCCGTCGTGCGCATGATGGTGATGGCGGTTGCCTTCTACGGCATGGCGACCTTCGAAGGCCCGATGATGTCGATCAAGGCCGTCAACTCGCTCAGCCACTATACCGACTGGACCATCGGCCATGTTCATTCCGGCGCTCTCGGCTGGAACGGCATGATCACCTTCGGCGCGATCTATTACCTGACGCCGAAACTGTGGGGCAGGGAGCGCCTCTATAGCCTGCAACTGGTCAACTGGCACTTCTGGCTCGCCACGCTCGGTATCGTCGTTTACGCCGCCGTCATGTGGGTGGCCGGCATCCAGCAGGCGCTGATGTGGCGCGAATACGATGCCCAAGGCTTCCTCGTCTATTCCTTCGCGGAATCGGTCGCAGCGCTGTTCCCCTATTACGTGATGCGTGCATTGGGCGGCCTGATGTTCCTCAGCGGCGCGCTGATCATGGCCTACAACGTCACGATGACCATCCTCGGTCATCAACGCGAGGAGGGCGCCAGCAAAGGCGCGACACCCTCGCTGCAGCCTGCCGAATAAGGAGGGGCCCCATGTCCATTCTTGACAAACACGCCGTCATCGAACGCAACGCGACGCTGCTTCTGGTCGGTTCCCTGCTGGTCGTTTCCATCGGCGGCATCGTTGAAATCGCACCGCTCTTTTATCTCGAAAACACCATCGAGAAGGTGGAGGGCATGCGACCCTACACGCCGCTGGAGCTGGCCGGGCGCAACATCTACATCCGCGAGGGATGTTATGTCTGCCACAGCCAGATGATCCGGCCCTTCCGCGACGAGGTGGAGCGTTACGGGCATTACAGTCTGGCGGCGGAATCCATGTACGACCACCCGTTCCAATGGGGTTCCAAGCGCACGGGGCCGGACCTCGCGCGCGTCGGCGATCGTTATTCGAACGAGTGGCACGTGCAGCATCTGGCCGATCCGCGTTCGGTGGTGCCGGAATCGATCATGCCCTCCTATGCGTTCCTGAAGACCACGACGCTGAAGATCACCGACGTTTCCATGGAGCTGAAGGCCAACCGCGCAGTCGGCGTGCCCTATAGCGACGAGATGATCGAAAAATCCGCCGCCGATCTTGCCGCCCAGGCCGACCCGAATGCGGATTCGTCGGAACTTCTGGCGCGTTATCCGAAGGCGAAGGTGGGCGATTTCGACGGCGATCCGGCCAGGCTTACCGAAATGGATGCGCTGGTCGCCTATCTGCAGATGCTCGGCACGCTGGTCGATTTCTCGACCTATGACGATGCCGCCGGATACCGGTGAGGAGGTTTAAGCCATGGAAACCTACACGGCCATGCGCCACTTCGCCGATAGCTGGGGCCTGCTTGCCATGACCCTGTTCTTTGCCGGCGTCGTCGTTTTCACCCTTCGCCCCGGCTCCAGACAAGCCGCGGACGATGCCGCCAGCATTCCGCTCAAGGAGGACTAGGATATGTCCGAAAAACACATTGATGACATCAGCGGCGTCGAAACCACCGGCCATGAATGGGACGGTATCCGCGAGCTGAACAATCCCATGCCGCGCTGGTGGGTCTGGACCTTCTATTTCACGATCCTGTGGGCCATCGGCTACACCATCGCCTATCCGGCATGGCCGCTGATCAATGGGGCGACGCAAGGGTTGCTCGGCTGGAACAGCCGTGGCGATATTGCCGCCGAAATTGCCGATGCAAAACAGTCGCAGAGCGTCTTTGTCGACAAGATCGCTAATTCGTCGCTTGCCGAAATTCAGGCCGACCCGACCCTGATGCAATTTGCCCTTTCCGGCGGCGCTGCCGCTTTCAAGGTCAATTGCATTCAGTGTCACGGTTCGGGCGCGGAAGGCGGGCAGGGTTATCCCAACCTCAACGATGACGACTGGATGTGGGGCGGCAGCGTCGACGACATCTATACGACGGTGAAGCACGGCATTCGTTTTGCCGACGATGCGGATACGCGTGCTTCGGAAATGCCCGCTTTCGGTGAAATTCTGAAATCGGACGAAATCCGCGAGGTTGCTGCCTACGTTGTCAGTCTCACCGGCACCCCCTCCAACCCGGCTCTGGTGGAGCCTGGCAAGCAGGTCTTTGCTGACAATTGCGCTTCGTGTCACGGCGAAGATGCCAAGGGTAATCGCGAATTCGGCGCGCCCAATCTGGCCGATGCGATCTGGCTGAAGGCGCATGGGGAGGAAGGCATCGTCGCGCAGATCCGCTCGCCCAAGCACGGGGTCATGCCCGCCTGGGGTGAGCGTCTCGGTGATACGACGGTTAAGCAGCTGGCGATCTTCGTGCACTCGCTTGGCGGGGGCGAGTGATTGCTTGAGGTAGAAAAGCAAAGGGCCGCGTGATGCGGCCCTAAGGCCACGCGGAGATGTTTTGGGCAGAGTGCCTCATCCGCACTCGTCACCCCGGACTTGATCCGGGGTCCAGCGCGATCAAGTCATTGATCGCAAAAGACTCTTCTCACGGCGCAGACGCGCCGTGGCTGGATGCCGGATCAAGTCCGGCATGACGGAGAGGTTTCAATGTGGGCCGCGATGCGGCCTTTTTCTTATCGATCCGACCAGACGGCCAGTTCATACCCGTCCGGATCAGTGAAGTGAAAACGCCGTCCGCCCGGAAACTCGAAAAGTGCAACACTGATCTCTCCGCCGGCGGCTTCGACGCGTCGTTGCACATCCTCGATATCGGCGGCGTAGAGAATGACGAGCGGTCCGCCCTTGGCCGAGACCGGCGCCGTGGTGGTGAAACCGCCGGTCAGTCGGCCATCGGAAAACTCGCAATATTGCGGACCGTAATCCTTAAAGGACCAGCCGAAGGCGCCGCCGTAAAATTCCTTGCTGCGCTCGATATTGGCGACGTTGAATTCGATATAGTCGATCCGCCGGTCGTTCGTATTCGTGGTCATGCTTCCTCCATCAATCCTTTTCGAGCAGCGCCTTCAGCGTTTTGAGATCGGCCGTGATCGCTTTTGCATCCTGCTCGAAATCCTCGTCCGTCATGCCCTGAAGGCGAAGCAGGGTGAAACTCACCTCCGTACCGCTGCCGTTCGGCGTGACCCGTAGCGCGTTATAAACCTTCACGCCATCCGGCAAGGTCACGACATGGTCGATGACGCCGAACTCGTTTGCGGGCGCGAAATTGACGCGCACCTCGCCAAGCGGCCCGCCCTCGGCGATCCAGTCCTCGCCGTCCGGTGTGAGGCCGCCCGCAAGACCTGCGGCCCAGCGGGGCATGTTCTGCGGGTTGGAGGCGAAGTCATAGACATGGCTCCAGGGTTTTTCGACCGACAGATGAATGATTCTCGACTGCATGACAGGCATTTCATCCTCCCTTGGCGGCGCGTTCCCATCTGCGCCACTTTGTCGTCACTTGATGTAAGTCAAGGATGTTTCACCGGGGAGATGGGAGAAAGCAAGGAGATAAAAACGGACTCCTATCATGAACATCTATCGCGCCGGACAGGATCGCCCGCAACAGCCCGTCGAGAGGCTGGAGGCGGAAGCCGTCAATTCCGCAAAAACGCGCAAACCGCTCTACGAAGCACGCAGGAAGATTTTTCCCAAGCGCGCGGAAGGGCGGTTCCGGCGGTTCAAATGGCTGGTGATGCTGGTCACGCTCGGCATTTATTATCTGACGCCGTTCCTGCGCTGGGATCGCGGTCCCTATGCGCCGGATCAGGCGGTGCTGATCGATATCGCCAACCGGCGCTTTTATTTCTTCTTCATCGAAATCTGGCCGCAGGAGTTCTTCTTCGTTGCCGGATTGCTGGTCATGGCCGGGCTTGGGCTCTTTCTTGTCACTTCCGCTGTCGGGCGCGCATGGTGCGGTTACACCTGTCCGCAGACCGTCTGGGTCGACCTGTTTCTGGTGGTCGAACGGGCGATAGAGGGCGACAGGAACGCGCGCATGAAACTGGATGCCGCGCCCTTCACATTCGGCAAATTGCGCAAGCGGGTGCTGAAACACGCGATCTGGCTGGTGATCGGCGTTCTGACCGGCGGCGCCTGGATTTTCTATTTCGCCGATGCGCCGACGCTGGCCATGCAGTTCATGACCGGGCAGGCGCCGATGATCGCCTATTCCACCGTCGCCATCCTCACCGCCACCACCTATGTCTTCGGCGGGCTGATGCGGGAACAGGTCTGCACCTATATGTGTCCCTGGCCGCGCATTCAGGCGGCGATGCTGGATGAGAATTCGCTTGTCGTCACCTATAATGACTGGCGCGGCGAACCGCGCTCGCGGCATGCCAAGAAGGCTGCGGCGGCAGGGGAGAGCATCGGCGATTGCGTCGATTGCAATGCCTGCGTCGCGGTCTGTCCCATGGGCATCGATATCAGGGACGGGCAGCAGCTGGAATGCATCACCTGCGCGCTCTGCATCGATGCCTGCGACGCGGTGATGGACAAGATCGGCAAGCCGCGCGGGCTGATCGCCTATGCGACGCTTTCCGAATACCAGTCCAACATGGCGCTGGCGACCGGCAATGGTGAGCATGCCATCCGCCCCGCCAATGTGCGCGAGGAGGACGGCAGCTTCAGGAAGAGCATCCGCCACTTCAACTGGCGCATCGTCTTCCGGCCGCGCACGCTGCTTTACACGGCAATCTGGTCGGCGGTCGGTATCGGCATGCTGTTTGCGCTGGTGACGCGCGAGCGGCTGGCGCTGAATGTGCTGCATGACCGCAATCCGCAATATGTGCTGGAATCGAACGGCTCCATTCGCAACGGCTATACGGTGCGCATTCTCAACATGGTGCCGCAGCCGCGCATAATGAGCCTGACCATCGAGGGCATTCCGAATGCGGTGATGAAGATCAACGGCATGCCGGATACGGCCGCGCGCACCTTCGAAGTGACGGTGGAGCCGGACGAGGCGACGACGCTGAAGGTCTTTGTCACCCTGCCGGGCAAAGATGTTGCGCGGGCGGCGGAAAATTTCGAATTCATCGTCAGCGATACGGGTGGCCATGAGACGGCCCGCTACGATGCTGTCTTCAACGCTCCGGGAGTGAAAAAATGACCGTGAACAATCGCCAGACGTCCGGTTTCACGTTCACCGGCTGGCATATGCTGGGTGTCATGCTGCTGTTTTTCGGCACCGTCATCACCGTCAACATGGTGATGGCCTGGAACGCGGTCAACAGCTGGAGCGGGCTCGTCGTGCCTAATACCTATGTGGCCAGCCAGCAGTTCAACGCCAAGGCGGAAGCCGCCAAGGCAAGGGCTGCCACCGGTATCAAGGGCAAGCTCATCGTGGATGAAAAGACGGTGCGTTACGAGGTGTTTCATCCCGACACCGGCCCGGTCGACACCGATAGGGTGACGGCGCATTTTCGCCGGCCTGTCGGGGAACGCCAGAATTTCGACATGGAGCTGACCCCGGTTTCCACCGGCGTCTTCACCGGCCCGCATGACATGCTGCCGGGCCAATGGATCGTCGAGGTTACCGCCGTCAAGGACGGCCGGATTATCGTGCATGAGGGCACGCGGATTGCCGTCATCAGGGGGCGCAAATGAGCTGCTGCGCACCGGGAACGGAAGGTTCGCTTCAACTCGGCGAGCCGGTCAATCCGCCATCGTCGGAGGAATTGCTGCTGGCGAGCCGCGATCTGGGGCAGGGGTTGCGCCAGACCGATCTCAGCGTGCCGGATGTGTATTGCGGCGCCTGCATCACAACCATCGAGACCGCGCTTAACCGTTTGCCGCAGGTGGAACGGGCACGGGTGAACCTGTCGTCCAAACGTGTGGCGGTTGTGTGGAGGGAAGAGGTCAATGGCGTCAGGACCGATCCCGCCGAGATTGCCCGTGCAATTCTGTCGACGGGATACCGCACTCATCTTTTCGCCAGCGCGCAGGATGCTTCCGACTCGTTGCGCTCGCAGCTGATAAGGGCGGTGGCGCTGTGCGGTTTTGCCTCCGCCAATATCATGCTTCTGTCCGTCTCCGTCTGGTCGGGGGCGGATGCGGCGACGCGCGACATGTTCCACTGGATTTCGGCGATGATCGCCGCGCCGGCGCTGATTTATGGCGGGCGTTTCTTCTATCAATCGGCCTGGAACGCACTGAAACACGGCCGCACCAATATGGATGTGCCGATCGCCCTTGCCATCACGCTTTCCTATGCCGTTTCGCTGTGGGAGACGATCCATCACGGCGAACATGCATGGTTCGATGCGACCGTATCGCTGCTGTTCTTCCTGCTGATCGGCCGAACGCTTGACCATATCATGCGTGACAAGGCGCGTTCGGCCATTGCCGGGCTTGCCCGTCTTTCGCCGCGCGGGGCAACGGTGATCGGTGAGAATGGAACGCGGGAATATCGGCCGCTTGCCGATATCCAGCCGGGAATGTCGATGGCGATTGCGGCCGGGGACCGCGTGGCGGTGGATGCCGTGGTCGTCTCCGGCAGCAGCGATCTCGACATGTCCATCGTCAATGGTGAAAGCGCGCCACGCCGCGTTACGGCAGGCGACAGCCTTCAGGCCGGTACGCTCAATCTCACCGGTTCGCTCACCGCACGGGTGATGGCATCGGCGAAGGATTCCTTCCTCTCGGAAGTGATCGGGCTGATGGAAGCGGCCGAAGGCGGGCGGGCGCGTTACCGGCGCATCGCCGACCGGGCCGCAAGCTATTATTCTCCCGTGGTGCATCTTCTTGCGCTGGTGACGTTTCTCGGCTGGGGCATTTTCGGTGGCGACTGGAAACAGGCGATGCTGATCGCTATTGCGGTTCTCATCATCACCTGCCCCTGCGCGCTTGGTCTTGCCGTTCCCGTCGTGCAGGTGGTGGCCGCCGGAAGGCTTTTCCGGCACGGCATCATGGTCAAGGAAGGCTCGGCCATGGAGCGGCTGGCCGAAATCGATACCGTGCTGTTCGACAAGACCGGCACCCTGACCGTCGGAAAACCGAGATTGGTCGAGACCGGCGATGTGAAGCCTGCCACCATGGCGATTGCAGCCGGGCTTGCAGCCCATTCGCGGCATCCTCTGTCGAAAGCCTTGCATGCGGCTTATAGTGGCGCTGTGCCGGCCTATGAGGCGGTGCGGGAAATTCCGGGCTCCGGCGTCGAGGCGGAGACGGAAGCCGGAACCTACCGGCTGGGCAATCGCCGTTTCGCATGCCCGGATGAAGTGAGCGTCGACAATGGCGATGCGCGCTCGGAAGTGGTGCTGTCCCTCGATGGCAGGCATCTGGCGAGCTTCGGTTTCGAGGATAATCCGCGCGCGGGTGCGGTTGCGGCATTGCGCAGCCTGTCGGTGCGGGGCCTGATGCAGGAAATCGTTTCGGGTGACCGGGCAGCAGCCGTCAGCGCCATGGCGCAGCGACTGGGGATCGGCAACTGGCGTGCCGACCTTTCGCCGAAGGACAAGGCGGCGCGTTGCGCCGAGCTTGCCGGCGAGGGGCGCAGGGTGCTGATGGTGGGAGACGGTATCAACGACGCGCCGGCGCTCGCCGCCGCGCATGTGTCCATGGCGCCCGCCACCGCCGCCGATATCGGCCGGCAGGCCGCCGATTTCGTGTTCATGCAGGAGGATCTCGATGCCGTGCCTTTCGCAATCGAGACATCGCAGCGGGCAGGAAGGCTAATTCGGCAGAACTTCGCGCTTGCCATCGGCTACAACATCATTGCCGTGCCGATTGCGATTGCCGGTTATGCGACGCCGATGATTGCGGCCATCGCCATGTCGACATCGTCCCTGATCGTCGTGGCCAATGCGTTGCGTCTTGCCGGTACGGCTGAAACCGTCCGTCCTCAGAACCAAGCGAAGACCGGATTTGCAGGCGAGGGGGCGCAACTGGCATGAATATGCTGATCTATCTCATTCCCGTCGCGCTGTTCTTAGGCGCGCTTGGCCTTTTCGCCTTCCTCTGGTCGGTGCGCTCGGGCCAATATGAGGATATGGACGGGGCCGCCTGGCGGGCGCTGGATGACGGTGACGACCGGCCCCGACGATCATAAGAGGCGAGGCGGGCTTGGCGTTTTGAACCGGCCTCGACCTGTCGCAAATATGCAAAGCTGATTTGCGTCATCAAAATTTAATCGTTTCAGTCCCGGCTAGCCTTGCCGTTTGTTCATTACAGTGCCACAACACGACCACCAAAAAGCAAGATGGAGGCACATCCGTGGAACAGGCAGAAATCGGTTTGATCGGTCTCGGCGTCATGGGCTCGAACCTGGCGTTGAACATCGCGGAAAAGGGCAACAAGATTGCCGTATTCAACCGAACCCCTGAAGCGACGAAAAAATTCTACGCCGAGGCTGGGGAGTTGCAGGGACAGTTGATCCCCTGCGAAACCATCGAGGAATTCGTCGCCGCCATTCGCCCTCCGCGCCCGATCATCATCATGATCAAGGCCGGCGATCCGGTCGACCAGCAGATGGAAATCCTGAAACCGCATCTCGCCAATGGCGACATCATGATCGATGCCGGCAATGCGAATTTCCGCGATACGATCCGCCGTTTCGACAATCTGAAGGATAGCGGCCTGACCTTTATCGGCATGGGCGTTTCCGGCGGTGAAGAAGGTGCGCGCCACGGACCGTCGATCATGGTTGGCGGCACCGAGGACAGCTGGAAGCGCGTCGAGAAGGTGCTGACTTCCATTTCCGCCAAGTACAATAACGATCCGTGCGTGGCATGGCTCGGCAATGACGGCGCCGGCCATTTCGTCAAGACCATCCATAACGGCATCGAATATGCCGACATGCAGATGATCGCCGAAATCTACGGCATCCTGCGTGATGGCCTTGGCATGAGCGCCGTCGAAATCGCCGACGTGTTCGCAGAATGGAACAAGGGCCGCCTGAATTCCTACCTGATCGAAATCACCGAGAAGGTCCTGCGCGCCGCCGATCCGATCACCGGCAAGCCGATGGTCGATTTGATCCTCGACAAGGCCGGCCAGAAGGGCACCGGCAAGTGGTCGGTCATCGAGGCGCAGAATATGGGCGTCGCTGCAACCGCCATCGAGGCGGCCGTGGCTGCCCGTATCCTGTCGTCGCAGAAGGATGAGCGCGAAGCTGCCGAGAAGATCTTCGGCCTGCCGACACTCGCAGCGGCACCGGCTGACAAAAAGGCCTTCATCGCCGATCTGGAAAGCGCGCTTCTGGCCGCCAAGGTCGGCGCTTATGCGCAGGGCTTCGCCATCATGTCGGCCGCTTCCAAGGAGTTCAACTGGAACCTGCCGATGCCGACGATTGCCCGCATCTGGCGCGCCGGCTGCATCATCCGCTCGGAATTCCTCGATGAGATCACCTCGGCCTTCACCAAGGACCCGCATGTGGCCAACCTCATCGTGACGCCTGCCTTTGCCGGCATCGTCAAGGATACGGACGCGCCGTTGCGCCGTGTCGTTTCCTATGCCGTTCTGTCGGGTCTGCCGGTTTCGGCGCTGGCTTCGGCACTTGGTTATTTCGACGCCTATCGCCGTGGCCGCGGCAGCGCCAACCTCATTCAGGCGCAGCGCGACTTCTTCGGCGCGCATGGTTTCGAACGCACCGACGGTGTGGACAAGCCGCACGGCCCTTGGGGCAGCGGCGCCGACATTTTCTGATCGGCTGAAACGACAAACGACAAAAGGCCCGCGCGAGCGGGCCTTTTTCATTTCATCTATGCCTGGATTAGCGGGCGGCGGCGAGGCCGACGATCAGGCCGCTGACGGCATTGATGAGCAGGAACTGGTTGTCGACGCGCACCCAGCGCTGGTCGCGGCGCGGCTCGGCAAGGCGATAGCGGCGATAATCGCGGCGGTCGATGACGTGGCGGCGTTCACCCGCAGACAGGCGCTGGCCGCGATCCCAGCGGTGCTTCTTGACGATGACCTTCTTGGTGGTGACCTGACGCTCGACGGTGACGCCGCGATGGCGATCGTCGTGGCGGCTTTGGGCCTGAGCCATCGGAGCGGCGAGAACGGTGGCGGCCAGAAGAATGGTGACGAACTTTTTCATGGAAGTTTCCTCTTGGGTTTCGATGAGGAGAACTTACGGATAAACGAATGAACGGAAACTGAATTTAAAATTACATTTATGTAATGGTTGTTAACGGTTAGGGGTGGGAGTTAATCTTTTGTTTTGAGATTTTTGGCCCGGCTTTTGCAATGTGCAGACCGCCCGGCGGAACCGGGCGGTCTCTCCTCAGTCAGACGCGTTCGGCGGATTTTGCCCAGAGGTTGATATCCGCTTCCTTGGCGTAACGGTCGATTTCGGCAAGTTCCTCGGCCGTGAAATCCGGCTTGTCGAGCGCCTTCACGCAATCCTCGACCTGTTCGACACGGCTTGCGCCAATGAGCGCCGAGGTGATGCGGCCGCCGCGCAGAACCCAGGCAATCGCCATCTGCGCCAGCGTCTGGCCGCGCCGCTCGGCAATGCTGTTGAGTGCACGGATGTTCTCGACATTGCGCTCGTTGAGGAAAGCGGGGTTCAGCGACTTGCTCTGCGCGGCACGGCTGCCCTGCGGCACGCCACCCAGATATTTCGTCGTCAACATGCCCTGCGCCAGCGGGGAGAAGACGATGGAGCCGATGCCCAGTTCTTCCAGCGTATCGACGAGACCGTCTTCCTCGATCCAGCGGTTGATCATCGAATAGCTCGGCTGATGGATGATGCAGGGCGTGCCGAGGTCCTTCAGGATCGCGGCGGCCTCGCGGGTGCGCTTCGAATTGTAGGACGAGATGCCGACATAAAGCGCCTTGCCCGAACGCACGATCTGGTCCAGCGCGCCGCAGGTTTCCTCAAGCGGCGTATTGGGGTCGAAGCGGTGGGAATAGAAGATATCGACGTAATCCAGACCCATGCGCTTCAGGCTCTGGTCGCAGGAGGCGATTACGTATTTGCGGCTGCCCCATTCGCCATAGGGGCCGGGCCACATGTTGTAACCGGCCTTGGAGGAGATGATCATCTCGTCGCGATAGCCGGCAAAATCCGTCTTCAGGATTTCACCGAAGGCGGTTTCGGCGCTGCCGGGCGGCGGGCCGTAATTGTTGGCGAGATCGAAATGGGTGATGCCGAGATCGAAAGCGCGGCGGCAAATGGCCTGTTTGGTCTGGTGCGGCGTATCGTTGCCGAAATTGTGCCAGAGCCCCAGCGAGATTGCCGGCAGTTTCAGGCCGGTCTTGCCGCAATGATTATATTTCATGGATGCATATCGGTTTTCGGCCGGTTGCCAAACCATGGGTCTTCCTCCGCTTGCTGATGACTGGCTGCCGGAGAACCCGGCAACCTTTTGAACCGATGAAGACAGGCGTGGGTTCACCTGTCATTCCCGAGAGGGATGGTTATGCCTTTCTCCGCATGGTTTCAATGCCGGGATTGGGCGAGGATTGGCAGGTATGAAGATCGAAGATGCGGAAATGCGGCTGGGGGCCGTCCGCTTTCGGGGTGAAGATGATACGGCGCGTTTCGCCGGCGGCAAGATCGAAGAGATTGTCGGAATAACGTCCGGGCTGATCTGCCTCCAGCATGACGAAGAGGGCGAGACCGGTGGCGGTAACATCGATTTCGAACTGGCCGTTTTTCAGTGTATTGGTGGTGAATGTCAGGCCGGCGGGCTGAAGCTCCAGCGCCTTGTAGCTATCGCGCACATGGTGGCCTTCGCCGGTCATGCCGTTGGAAGCGATGAAGCTCCAGGCAAGGACGGCGCCGTCAGGCAGGCTGTCCATGTCGATATCGGTCAGCATGGCGGCCCTGTCGGTCGCGCAGGTGCCGTTGGCGGATTTCAGCGGCACGCGGTTGCCGTCCATGGTCAACGCAATGATGTTCATGTCGATCTCCACATCCTCCGCCGTGTCGTTGACCATGGAGAAGTTCACCCGGCGTCCATCTTCTGAGGGGATGGCCGAGACCGTGACGGGCTGGAAGAAACGGCGGGCGGCATAATGCAGCGCTTTCCAGCCGCCGCCATAATCGAGGCTCGACCATGAGGCGACCGGCCATGTGTCGTTGAGCTGCCAATAAAGCGTGCCCATGCAATGGGGCTTGAGCGAGCGCCAGTAATCGACAGCCGTGCGGATCGCCAGCGCCTGCTGCACCTGGCTGAGATAAATGAAATTCTCGAAATCCTTCGGAAAGCGGAAGTAGCGGAACATGGTGCCCGCAATCCGCTCATTGCCGCCGACATTCTTCTGGTGCAGCTCGATGACTGGGGAGGCGATGTTCATGTCCCTGTCTTCCGCGTAGGTGCGGATGACGGGCATGGATGTATAGGACTGGAAACCGAATTCGGAGCAGAAGCGTGGTTTCACCGAACGATAATTGTCGAACGACTTGTTCTCGTGCCAGACGGACCAATAATGCATGTCGCCGGAACCATCCGCGTGCCAGGCATCGCCATAATCGAGATAACCGGAGGCGGGGCTCGATGGCCACCAGTGCGCTTCGGGGGCGGCTTTTTTCAGGGCTCTTTCGATCGTGCGGTTCAGGCGGTCATAGGCCACGAGATAACGGTCGCGATTGTTGCGGGATTCATCGAACCAGGTCAGCGCACCCACCAGCTCATTATCGCCGCACCAGAGCGCGATGGACGGATGGGAGGAGAGGCGTTTAACCTGATAGTCGACCTCGTGTTCGACATTGTCGAGGAAGTCCTCGCTGCAGGGATAGAGATTGCAGGCGAACATGAAATCCTGCCAGACCAGCAGGCCGAGGCGGTCGCAGAGATCGTAGAACCAGTCTTCCTCATAGAACCCGCCGCCCCAGACGCGGATCATGTTCATATTGGCCTCGACCGCGGAGCAGAGAAGGTCTTCGGTCTTTTCCCGGCTGGTCAGCGAATAAAGCGCATCGGCGGGGATCCAGTTGGCGCCGCGGCAGAAGATTTCCCGGCCGTTGATGCGGAAGGCAAAGCGGCTGCCTGCCTCGTCTTTGTCCGTCAGAAGCTCGATGGTCCTGAAGCCGATCTGCCGGGTCACGGTCTCATCGGGCAATTCCACCGTCAGCCTGTAGAGCGTCTGTTCGCCACTGCCGGCTGGCCACCAGAGCTCCGGGTTTTCCACGAAGAAGACGTGGCGCACCACCGTTTCGCCGACGCCGACGCCGCAATCGAGCCTGAGCCTTTCGTCATTCAGCGACAGATAGACCGGCAGGCTCGCGGGGCCTTCGGCAAACAGCGTGACGGCCACATGCAGTTCCACGCCGCCTTCGACATGGTGCTGCGAGGTGACGACATGTTCGATGCGGGCTGTATCGAGGCGCTTCAGCAAGATTTTGCCGTAAAGGCCGAGCGGGGCAATCGCGATATTCCAGTCCCAGCCGAAATGGCATTGCGGCTTGCGCAGCATGTTGCCATTGGCAATCGGCGAATTGCCAGGGTGATAGGGAATATAAAAAGGCTGCCGCGCCTGCCGTTCCGCGCCGGCCGCGATGTTGGAATGGAAATGGATGCGGATGGTGTTTTCACCCGGCCGCACAGCCCGCGAAACATCCGGGCGGTAACGGCGGAAACAATTGTCGGCGCTCAGCACCGGGATGTCGTTGACGAAGACGATGGCGACGGTGTCGAGGTAATCGATATCGAGATACCAGCTGGCATCCCCCTCATCGAGAATGAAGGTTCGCTCGAGGATCCAGTCCTGCTGCGCGACCCATTGTACCGCCTTCTCATTGGCGCCGTGATAGGGATCTGGAATGATGCCCGCATTTTTGAGCGCGGTGTGAATATCGCCCGGTACGGAAAGCTGGGTGGCGTGGTCTCCTTCCACCGAGGTCAGGCGCCAGGACCCGGCCAGATCGATGACGGTTTCGGGCGAGGAAGAAGAAATCATAATCGGACCCTGCATAATATGAATTCGAAGAAGACTGGCCTGCATCATGGTGCAGGCTTGTGTCAGAATCTGGGGGGAAATGGACGCTCGCAAAGCGGCTGCCTCACATTTATCCGGCTTTGCGATTTCCTCCCTTCGGCAACGTTACCGTAAAACAATCGTTCCGTCATTCCTTTGAGTGGGAATCAGTAACATGAAAAATGTCGGGGAACGCCGGGGCTTGACAATGACGTTGTCTCGCTCAGTAATTCGTGAGTTTTTTTATTTTATATTAGTATTTTATGTCAGTTTTTTAATCTGTAAAATGAGAATTTTTATTCCATGATATTCGGACTTTTGGCCCCGTAAGAAAAGGATCGCAGTCGGGAAATATTTTCCGGACCTATATCGTTTTAGCTGAATTGGCGGATAGCCGGACAAGACCGGCCTTTGACCGCAGACCTTTGCCTTTGCAACGGAGCAAAAGCTATCTATGATTATCGTTCGGTAAAGCGTGGCGAAATGACATGAACGATACTGGCAAATCCGGCAGGGACGACATACCCGCGACCACGGGCGAGCGTCCGACCTTGAAGACAATCGCCTATATGACGGGTCTCGGCATCACCACCGTCTCGCGCGCACTGAAGGATGCGCCCGATATCGGCGCTGAAACCAAGGAGCGCGTGCGGCTGATCGCCCGGCAGATCGGTTACCAGCCAAACCGGGCCGGGGTGCGCCTTCGCACCGGCAAGACCAATGTGATTGCCCTTGTGTTGAGCGTCGATGAAGAACTGATGGGTTTCACCAGCCAGATGGTCTTCGGCATCACCGAGGTTCTTTCCACAACACAATATCATCTGGTCGTGACGCCCCACATCCATGCCAAGGATTCCATGGTGCCGATCCGCTATATTCTCGATACCGGTTCGGCGGATGGGGTCATTATTTCGAAGATCGAGCCCAACGATCCGCGCGTTCGTTTCATGACGGAGCGCAACATGCCCTTCGTCACTCATGGGCGGTCCGATATGGGCATCGACCATGCCTTTCATGATTTCGATAACGAAGCCTATGCCTATGAGGCGGTCGAGCGACTGGCGCAATGCGGACGCAAAAGGATCGCGGTCGTCGTGCCGCCATCGCGGTTTTCATTCCACGATCACGCCCGCAAGGGGTTCATGAGGGCAATCAGGGACTTCGGCCTTAGCGAATTTCCGCTGGATGCCATCACCATCGAAACGCCGCTCGAAAAAATCCGCGATTTCGGCCAGCGGCTGATGCAATCCGATGACCGTCCCGACGGCATCGTTTCGATCAGCGGCAGCAGCACAATCGCGCTGGTGGCCGGTTTTGAGGCAGCGGGTGTGAGGATCGGCGAAGATATCGATATCGTCTCGAAACAGTCCGCCGAGTTCCTGAACTGGATCAAACCGCAGATCCACACCGTCAATGAGGATATCAAACTGGCGGGCAGGGAGCTTGCGAAGGCCCTTCTGGCGCGCATCAACGGTGCGCCGCCGGAAACCCTGCAGAGCATCAGCAGCCCTGTCTGGTCTTCAATGGCGCCGAAGCCGTAACGAGCTGCTTTGCGATTGATGGCGCGACGTCTTTACCCAGCGATTGTCGCGCCTCGTTTCCTCATGCATTACTTTATATTTCAAGCGCAAGTAACTTGTTTGAAATATGTATTCTTCCGATCACTCACGCCTCGGCCCGTATTCCGGTTCAAAGCCGGAATGACGGAACCGGGGTGTTAGGGGCGGCAATGCGCATCAGGACAGGCAATCCTTCAGCGAGCCTGCAATGCCGCGCATCAGCTTGAAATAGAGGTCCGGGCCGGGTTCCAGTGTCGCTGCCTCCGGATCGAGCGTCGCCGATTTCGCGGCGGTGCCTTCGGTAATGACCGAAATCAGCTTCGGCTCGAATTGCGGTTCAGCGAAAACGCAGGTTGCGCCGAGCTGGCGAACCTTTTCCTGCATCTGCTTGACGCGGTCCGCACCGGGCAGGGTTTCGGGGCTGACGGTGATCGACCCCGCCGTCTTCACGCCGTAACGATGCTCGAAATATTGATAGGCATCGTGGAAGACGATGAAGGGCTTGTCCTTCACCGGCTTGACCGTTTCCCTGAGTTCGGCATCGAGCGCATCGAGGTCGTCGATCAGTTTTTTGGTATTGGCCTGATAGGTCGCGGCATTGCCGGCATCGGCGGCGATCAGCGCGGTTTCTATCGTCTGCGCCATGGCCTTGGCATTGGCGGGATCGAGCCAGAGATGGGTGTCATATGCGCCGTGGTCATGGCCTTCGTGACCCTCCGCATGGTCGTGTCCATGATCGTGCGCGCCTTCCTCTTCAGCGTGGCCGTCATGCGCTTCGTGGCCTTCATCGCCATGGTCATGTGCTTCAAACGGGCCGCCTTCACGGAAGGGCAGCTTTTCCAGACCCTTGGCATCTTCCAGTTCCACCACGGTCGCCTTGCTGGCAAGCGCTTCGAGCGGCTTTTCCAGGAATGCTTCCAGTCCCGGCCCAACCCAGAAGACCACATCGGCCTTTTCGAGCTTGCGGGCATTGGACGGTCTGAGATTATAGGTATGCGGCGAAGCCGCGCCGTCGACGATGAGCTGCGGTTCGCCGACGCCCCGCATGATGGTGGCGACGAGGGAATGGACGGGCTTGATCGAGACCACGACATCGGGCGCGGCGGTGGCGCCGGAAGCGGCGGCCGCTATTGCCACCGATGCCATGAGCGGGATCAGGAACGATTTCATGAAATGCACTCCACTTGAAGAAGTATAGTTATGTTATTACATTTATTGCGTAACTCTATAACGTATGCAATAGCGGTAAGCAACATCGCCGAACGGACAATCCCATGCTTCATTCCGCCCATCGGGGCAAAGAGATACTTGTTTCCCTTGCCAATGCCGGCGTGCAGCGCAACGGCCGCTGGCTGGTGCGCGGCGTGGAGTTTTCCGTCAGCAAAGGCGAGATCGTCACGCTGATCGGGCCGAACGGTTCCGGCAAATCCACCAGCGCGAAAATGGCGATCGGCGTGGTGAAGCCGACCGAGGGCGAGGTTTCGCGCATTGCCGGTCTGAAGGTCGGTTATGTGCCGCAGAAGCTTTCCGTGGACTGGACCATGCCGCTTTCGGTGCGCCGGCTGATGACGCTGACCGGGCCGCTGCCAGCCCGTGAAATCGACGCGGCGCTGAATGCGACGGGCATTGCGCATCTCGCCAATGCGGAAGTGCAACACCTTTCCGGCGGCGAGTTCCAGCGCGCGCTTCTGGCCCGCGCCATCGCCCGTAAACCCGATCTGCTGGTTCTTGACGAGCCCGTGCAAGGTGTCGATTTCTCCGGCGAGATCGCGCTCTATGATCTGATAAAAAATATCAGAAATTCAAATAATTGCGGAATTCTGTTAATCTCGCATGATCTGCATGTGGTGATGGCCGAAACAGACACCGTCATATGCCTGAACGGCCATGTCTGCTGCCGGGGCACGCCGCAGGCGGTGAGCCAGAGCCCGGAATATATGCGGCTGTTCGGCGGCGCCGCAGCCAAGGCGCTTGCCGTCTATAGCCACCATCACGATCATACGCATCTGCCCGATGGCCGGGTGCAGCACGCGGATGGTTCGGTGACCGATCATTGCCACCCCGAGGATGGGCACCATCATATGCATGACCACGGTCACCATCACGACAGCCATGACGAATGCGGCTGCGGCCATGAGCATGAGCATGAGCATGAGGGCCATACGCCTCCCGGCCAGCGGCAGGGAGAGCGCCATGTTTGACGATTTCTTCGTTCGCGCCATGGTCGCCGGTATTGGCGTTGCGCTCACTGCCGGTCCTCTCGGCTGCTTCGTCGTCTGGCGTCGCATGGCCTATTTCGGCGATACGATGGCCCATTCGGCGCTGCTCGGCGTCGCGCTGTCGCTGCTGTTGCAGCTCAACCTCATCGTCAGCGTCTTTCTGGTGGCGTCGGCCGTGTCGGTGCTGCTGCTCTTTTTGCAACGGCGTCAGGCGCTCTCCGCCGATGCGCTGCTTGGCATTTTGTCCCATTCGGCGCTGGCGATCGGTCTCGTCATCGTCGCTTTCATGAGCTGGGTGCGCATCGATCTCGTCTCGTTCCTGTTCGGCGATATTCTCGCCGTCACCCGCAGCGATATCGCCCTGATCTGGGGCGGTGGGCTGGTGGTCATCGTCTCCATGGTGTTCCTGTGGCGGTCGCTGCTTGCCTCCACCGTCAATACGGAGCTGGCCGAAGCCGAGGGGTTGAACCCGGAGCGCGCAAAGCTGATCTTCACGCTGTTGATGGCGCTGGTGATCGCCATTGCCATGAAGGTGGTCGGCATCATGCTCATCACGTCGTTGCTCATCATACCGGCGGCGACCGCCAGACGCTTTTCCGCGACGCCTGAGGTTATGGCGGTGGTGGCTTCGCTGATCGGCGCGGTTGCCGTTGTCGGCGGTCTGTTCGGCTCGCTCACCTACGATACGCCGTCCGGCCCATCCATCGTGGTTGCCGCGGTGATCCTCTTCGTTATAAGCCTGTTGCCGGCGCCGGGTTTTTCCCGCGCCGCGGATGAAGGAGGCAAATCATGAATGCGCAGACCCAGCAAAACCTCACCAAGAACCAGTCGCTGGTCATGAATGCCCTCTCAAACGCGCATCAGCCGCTCAGCGCCTATATGATCCTCGACAAGCTGCGCGACGAAGGTTTTCGCGCGCCGCTGCAGGTTTACCGGGCGCTGGAAAAGCTGGTGGAGTTTGGTCTCGTGCACCGGCTCGAGAGCCTTAACGCCTTTGTCGCCTGCACCCATACGCAGGCGGAGTGCTGCTCGCACCACCATGGCACGGTGGCTTTCGCCATCTGCGAATCCTGCGGGCAGGTGACGGAATTCCACGATCATGAAATCGACCACCGTCTCGAGCGCTGGGTGAAGGACAGCAAGTTCAAGGCGGAAAAGACCACCATTGAAATTCGCGGCCTCTGCGCCGCCTGCTCGGCTTAGTCTCACGGCAGGGCGGGCGTGGATGCCCGCCGTTTCCTATCCTTCGATGATCGCCAGATCCTTAGAAAAGCGCTTCCAGTTTTCGATGTATTTTTCCGCCGAGCGGCGAAGCCCCGCGATGGCCTCGTCATCCAGCGTGCGGATGGCGCGCGCCGGCGAGCCGACAATCAGGGAATTGTCCGGAAATTCCTTGCCCTCCGTCACCAGCGCATTGGCGCCGACGAGGCAGTTGCGACCGATCTTTGCGCCATTCAGGATCGTCGCGCCCATGCCGACAAGCGAATTGTCGCCAATGGTGCAGCCATGCACGATGGCGTGGTGGCCGATGGTGCACATTTCGCCGATGACGACGGCAAAGCCGGGATCGCTATGCACCATCACGCCTTCCTGAATATTGGTGCCGCGCCCGATGCTGATCGGCTCGTTATCGCCGCGCAGCGTTGCGCCGAACCAGATGCCGACATCCTCACCGAGCGTCACCGAGCCGATGACATTGGCGTCGGGCGCCA
The DNA here is from genome assembly GCF_005144435.2 of Agrobacterium leguminum. Classification (NCBI taxonomy): domain Bacteria; kingdom Pseudomonadati; phylum Pseudomonadota; class Alphaproteobacteria; order Hyphomicrobiales; family Rhizobiaceae; genus Agrobacterium; species Agrobacterium leguminum. The sequence goes on along the minus strand of NZ_CP120211.1, from coordinate 1,202,363 downwards.
CCCAGTAGCGATCGGGCGCAGGGGTCTGCGGCACACGGTCGGCGAGACGGTAAAGCGGCATGCTGGTGTCCTCCCTTTTTTCGACGGCCTCAGGCAACCGTCACGCCCAGCGTGCCGACACCCTCGACGCCGCATTCGATGCGGTCGCCACGCACGATGGGGCCGACGCCGGCCGGCGTGCCGGTCATGATGACGTCACCGGCGGCAAGCGTGAACAGCTTGGAAAGCTCGGCAATCACTTCCGGCACCTTCCAGATCATCTGGGCAAGATCACCCGTCTGCTTGCGTTCGCCATTGACGTCAAGCCAGATCGCGCCCGTGGCGGGATGGCCGATCCTGTCTGCCGGGACGATTGGGGAGACCGGTGCGGAATATTCGAAGGCCTTCGCGCCTTCCCAGGAGCGACCCATCTTCTTCAGGCCGTCCTGAAGGTCGCGGCGGGTCATGTCTATGCCGACGGCGTAACCCCAGACATGGTCCAGCGCCTCGGACGTCGGGATATCGGCACCGCCGCTTTTCAGAACCACGACACATTCGACTTCGTAGTGCACATTCGATGACAGCGGCGGGTAGGGGAAGTCCTGACCGGCGGGCAGCAGATTGTCCGGGTTTTTCTGGAAATAAAAGGGCGGCTCGCGCGAGGGATCGTGGCCCATCTCAATGGCGTGATCGGCATAATTGCGGCCGACGCAATAGACCCGCCGGACGGGGAACAGATCGCCCGTGCCTTCCACGGGCAGGAGAACGGGTTTCGGAGCGGGGATGACGGTGGCGGCCATGTCGATTTCCTGTCGTCTTTTTCGGTGCAATTCTTGTCCCGCGATTCCGGGGCGATTTCCAGTTCAAAATGACCCTGGCAGCAAAACTGGCTTTTTACGGTCCTTTGCTGTAGAAGCCGGCGCAAAGAGGTTAATCCATGTACAGACAAGCGCTTGCAAGCGGCGAAAAAATCTTCGCCGTGGCCCCCATGATCGACTGGACCGATACCCGCTGCAGATTTCTGCACCGGCAATTGTCGAAGCGTGCGCTGCTTTATACCGAAATGATCGTCGCCGATGCCATCATCCATGGCCAGCGCGACAGGCTGCTCGGTTATCACCCTGAGGAACATCCCGTCGCGCTGCAGCTTGGCGGGTCTGATCCGGCCAAGCTCGCCGAGGCGATGCGGATCGCCGGCGATTACGGATATGACGAGATCAACCTCAATGTCGGCTGTCCCTCGGATCGGGTGCAGTCCGGTACCTTCGGCGCCTGCCTGATGCGCGAGCCGGAGGTGGTGGCGCAATGTGTCTCCGCAATGAAGGCTGTCGCCAGCGTGCCGGTTACGGTGAAATGCCGGATCGGGGTGGACGATCAGCAGCCGGAAGCGGTTCTGCCGGATTTTCTGAAGCGGGTTGTTGCGGCAGGCGCGGACGCCGTCTGGGTTCATGCGCGAAAAGCCTGGCTGCAGGGGCTTTCGCCAAAGGAAAACCGCGAAGTGCCGCCGCTCGATTATGATCTCGTCTATCGCATGAAGCGGGAAAACCCCGATGTCTTTATCGGCATCAATGGCGGTATCGCCGATCTCGATCAGGCGAGCGAACATCTCCAGCATATGGATGGTGTGATGCTCGGCCGTGCCGCTTATCACAACACGTCCATTCTTGCCGATGTCGACCATCGCATCTATGGCGAAGAGGTTAGGCAGCCAGACTGGATAGCGCTGCGTGACGCGATGATGGCCTATGCCGCCGACTATATCGCCGCGGGCGGACGTCTCAACCACGTCACCCGCCACATGGTCGGTCTGTTTCAGGGCATGCCCGGCGCGCGCCGTTTCCGGCAAATCCTCTCCAGCGACGCCACCCGGCCAGGCGCCGGTCCGGAGGTTATCGAGGCAGCTTTCGCGGCCATCGATTTCAGCCCGACGAAAGACATGGCGGGCTGAAAGAGTTCAGACCGCCTTTTGCAGTTCCTGCGCACCAACAGGCGCATTGACCTTGCCGCCGGTAATGAAGAAGGCGAAGACATCGCGCGGTGTCTTTTCGACCTTCCGATCCGGCGCTATCAGCGGCAGATCGTCCGGCACGCCGCCCTTCGTATAGGTCTTTACCCGCTCGGCCCAGTGGTCGATGTCTCTTTTCGGGTAACAGGTCTTGATATCGTCTTCGCCCTTCTGCAGGCGGCAATAGACGAAATCGGCCGTCACATCCGGCAGCATCGGATAATCATGATGATCGGCGCAGACGACGGCGACCTTGTGCTTGGCGAGAAGATCGATGAATTCCGGAACCTGAAATGTCTCGTTGCGCACCTCGACGACATGGCGAAGACGGATGCCGTCCTGCTTCTCGGGTAACAGGGACAGAAATGCGCCAAAATCCTCCGCATCGAATTTTTTCGTCGGGGCGAATTGCCAGAGGATCGGGCCGAGATGGGACCCAAGCTCCGTCAGCCCCTGCGTCAGAAACTTCGTCATCGATTCGCCGGCCTCGGCCAGAACCCTGCGGTTGGTGACGAAGCGGCTTGCTTTTAGCGAGAAGACGAAATCCTCGGGCACTTCGGAAGCCCATTTGGCAAAAGTTTCCGGCTTCTGGCTGCTGTAATAAGTGCCATTCACCTCGATTGCCGTGAGCTGCCGGCTGGCATGCTCCAGCTGGCGCTTCTTCGGCAGTTTTTCAGGGTAGAAAGTGCCTTCCCATGGCTCGAAGGTCCAGCCGCCGATACCGGTGCGGATCGTGCCTGATGTCGACATATGCTGTTCCTCCTCCGGCCTTCGGCCTATCGAACCCTTGCGACGAAAGCTGCGGATTACTCCGCAGCCTCCCGTTTTCCGGCCGGCCGGCGCTCGAGAAGCTCCTTCAGGAAGTGACCGGTATAGGAGCGATCGACCTTGACGATGTCCTCCGGTGTGCCGGTCGCCACCACTTCGCCGCCGCCCGTGCCGCCTTCGGGTCCGATGTCGATGATCCAGTCCGCCGTCTTGATGACTTCGAGATTATGCTCGATCACCACGACGGAATTGCCCTGTTCGACCAGCGCATGCAGCATTTCCAGGAGCTTGTTGACATCGTGGAAATGCAGGCCGGTCGTCGGCTCGTCGAGAATATAGAGCGTGCGGCCCGTCGAGCGTTTCGACAGTTCCTTGGCGAGCTTGACGCGCTGCGCCTCGCCGCCGGAGAGCGTATTGGCCTGCTGGCCGACCTTGATGTAACCGAGGCCGACATCGAAGAGCGATTGCAGCTTGTCGCGCACGGCCGGGACGGCGGCGAAGAACTCCACGCCTTCCTCCACCGTCATATCCAGCACATCGGCAATGGATTTGCCCTTGAAGGTGACATCGAGCGTCTCGCGATTGTAACGCTTGCCGTGACAGACATCGCAGGTGACGTAGACGTCAGGCAGGAAGTGCATCTCGATCTTGATGACACCGTCGCCCTGGCAGGCCTCGCAGCGGCCGCCCTTGACGTTGAAGGAGAAACGGCCCGGCGCATAACCGCGCGCCTTGGCCTCCGGCAGGCCGGCGAACCAGTCGCGGATCGGCGTGAAGGCGCCGGTATAGGTGGCCGGGTTGGAGCGCGGCGTGCGGCCAATCGGCGACTGGTCGATATCGATCACCTTGTCGATGAATTCGAAACCGTCGATGCGGTCGTGTTCGGCCGGGATTTCGCGAGCGCCCATCACCCTTCGAGCCGCCGATTTGTAGAGCGTCTCGATCAGGAAGGTGGATTTGCCGCCGCCCGAAACGCCGGTTACGGCAGTGAAGACACCGAGCGGCACGGCGGCCGTGACATTCTTCAGGTTATTGCCGCGTGCGCCAAAAACCTTGATCTCGCGGCCCTTCTTGGGCTTGCGGCGCTCCGCTGGCACGGCGACGCCGAGTTCGCCGGAGAGATATTTGCCGGTCAGCGATTTCGGATTGGCCATCACCTCCTGCGGTGAGCCTTCAGCGATCACCTGACCGCCATGAATGCCGGCGGCTGGGCCGATATCGACCACATAATCCGCCGTCAGAATGGCGTCCTCGTCATGTTCGACCACGATGACGGTATTGCCGATATCGCGCAGGTGTTTCAGCGTATCCAGCAGGCGGGCATTGTCGCGCTGGTGCAGGCCAATCGACGGTTCGTCGAGAACATAGAGAACGCCGGTGAGGCCCGAGCCGATCTGCGAGGCGAGACGGATGCGTTGGCTTTCACCGCCGGAAAGCGTGCCGGAATTGCGCGACAGGCTGAGATAATCCAGCCCGACATCGTTGAGGAAACGCAGGCGTTCGCGGATTTCCTTGAGGATGCGGACTGCGATCTCGTTCTGCTTGGCGTTGAGGCTTTCCGGCAGCACCTCGAACCAGTCGCGCGCGGTGCGGATCGACATTTCGGTGACTTCGCCGATATGCAGCCTGTTGATCTTGACGGCGAGCGCTTCCGGCTTCAGGCGATAACCGGCGCAGGCCGGGCAGGGGGCCGCCGACATGTAGCGTTCGATTTCCTCACGCGCCCAGGCGCTGTCGGTCTCTTTCCAGCGACGCTCCAGATTGGGCACGATGCCTTCGAAATTCTTCACCGTCTTGTAGGAGCGGGCGCCGTCCTGATAGTTGAATTCGATCTTGTCATCGGTGCCCTGAAGGATGGCGTGCTGCGCCTCTTTCGAAAGATCCGACCACTTGCTCGACAGCTTGAAGCCGAAAGCCTTGCCGAGCGCTTCCAGCGTCTGATTGTAATAGGGAGAGGAGGATTTCGCCCAGGGAGCGATGGCGCCGTCGCGCAGGGTACGGGCGGGCTCCGGCACGATCAGGTTTTCATCCACCTTCTGCTGCGAGCCGAGGCCATCGCAGCTCGGGCAGGCGCCGAAGGGATTGTTGAAGGAGAACAGCCGCGGCTCGATTTCCGGAATGGTGAAGCCGGAAACGGGGCAGGCGAATTTTTCCGAAAACAGCACACGCTCATGGGTCTCATTGAGCGATTTGTTTGCGGAACCACCGGCGGCGGTTTCTTCCGGCGGCAGGGGCTTGTCGGCGAATTCGGCGACTGCCAACCCGTCGGCGAGCTTGAGGCAGGTCTCGAGACTGTCGGCAAGGCGCGCGGCCATATCCGGGCGCACCACCGCACGGTCAACCACCACGTCGATATCGTGCTTGTATTTCTTGTCGAGGGCGGGCACGTCGGCGATTTCGTAGAACTGGCCATCCACCTTGACGCGTTGGAAGCCCTTCTTCATCAGGTCGGCGAGTTCCTTTTTATATTCGCCTTTGCGGCCGCGCACCATTGGCGCGAGAATATAAAGACGTGTGCCTTCCTCGAAAGCGAGGATGCGGTCGACCATCTGGCTGACCGTCTGGCTTTCGATCGGCAGGCCCGTGGCCGGCGAATAGGGCACGCCGACACGCGCGAACAGCAGGCGCATATAGTCGTAGATTTCGGTGACCGTGCCGACGGTGGAACGCGGATTGCGCGATGTGGTCTTCTGCTCGATGGAGATCGCCGGCGACAGGCCGTCGATCTGGTCGACATCCGGCTTCTGCATCATTTCCAGGAACTGGCGCGCATAGGCCGAAAGGCTTTCGACATAACGGCGCTGGCCTTCGGCATAGATCGTATCGAAGGCAAGCGAGGACTTGCCCGAACCGGAAAGGCCGGTCATGACGATCAGCTTGTTGCGCGGCAGGTCCAGATCGATGCCCTTGAGGTTGTGCTCACGGGCGCCACGGATGGAAATCGTCTTCAGTTCACTCATGACAAGGCTCGGACAAAAATAACAGGCTTGATGGCAGCGCGTCCTTATGTAGTGACGCAGCCGGATGTGTCGAGGTCTATTCCCAATCGGTCGCAGCTTTTCGGAATGCTTGACTCGAAATCTGCGATTTAATAGAACAAAAAAGGAACGAATTGCAAGCGCGAATGTCTGCTCCCGCAGCTTAAGATTATTCTTTGTGGATAGTTCCATGCTTGCGGTGCCCTTTGCGGGCGGCGGCAGCTATTGTGTGGCGAATTTTTTGAAATGCAATTGCCGGTCATGATGGCCGGCGGACAGGATGACGAGATGGCTGGTAGCGTAAACAAGGTAATTCTGATCGGGAACGTGGGCGCCGATCCCGAAATCCGCCGGACGCAGGACGGCCGCCCCATCGCCAATCTGCGTATTGCCACCTCGGAGACCTGGCGGGACCGCAACAGCGGCGAGCGCCGCGAAAAGACCGAATGGCACACCGTCGTCGTCTTCAACGAAGGCCTGTGCAAGGTCGTCGAGCAATATGTCAAGAAGGGCGCCAAGCTCTATATTGAAGGCCAGCTGCAGACGCGCAAATGGCAGGACCAGACCGGTAACGACCGTTATTCCACTGAAATCGTGCTGCAGGGCTTCAACTCCACGCTGACGATGCTCGATGGTCGCGGTGAGGGCGGTGGCCGCAGCGGCGGCGATTTCGGCGGCGGCAATGATTATGGCAGTGGCGGCGGCTCCAGCTATGGCGGCGGTTACGACCAGCAGTCCTCGTCGCGCGGCGGCTCTTCCCGTGGCGGCGGCCAGCCTTCCGGCGGCTTCTCCAACGACATGGATGACGATATTCCGTTCTGACGCTGATATCGAAGAAACTATCACAAGTCGGAATTTTTGTGATTTTTTCCTATTCTCTGGTATCTTGGAGGGACTGACGGGGGATTTAAACACATGGCGACCATGACCGTTTCCTTGCCAGATCCCATGAAAGAATGGATCGAGACCCAGGTCCTGACAGGCGAATATGCCAGCGTTAGCGACTATGTGCGGGATCTGGTGCGTCGTGACAGGGCGCGGCGAGGGCAGGAGTTCAGCGTTGATGAGCTTCGCCAGATCGTCGCGGATTCCCGCGCGAGCGGCATCGGTTCCCGCAGCATGGATGATCTGTTTACGGAAGCCGAACGGATAGCGGCGGCACGTGGAGTTGTGCGTGAATAGCTATCGGCTGACTAAACAGGCCGAAAGCGAAATTCTCGATATCTTTATCTATGGCGTTGAACAGTTCGGATTGAGACAGGCACATTTTTACAAGAATGAAATGAAAAGCTGTTTCCAGTTGCTTGGCGATAATCCGCGCATGGGACGTCTTGCCCCGGCGATTGGGGAAGGTGTACGCCGACATGAGCATGGAAGCCATATCATCCTCTATGAAATTGACGGTGCAGGCGTCCTCATTCTCACGGTGGTGCATGGTCGAAGCATCCGCCGCCTGAAGCTTTGACGCTTTCGGGTAGCGGTCGACGTCCTTGGAATTTTTCAGCGCGTGTTCTTCCCGTTCATTGACTTGAGTGCTGCCGCTTATGCCGCGACCTTGTCCGCCAGCATCGCGACCATGACATCGGATTGCGACACGATGCCGACCATCTTGCCTCTGGCGTCGATGACCGGCAGGTAGTGCAGTCCTTCTTCGGCAAAGCGGATGATGGCTTCCTCGATTGCCGTTTCCGGCCGTACGGTTCTGACCGGCGATGTCATGATGTCCTTGACGGTATCGTTGGGGGCGCTTGCGCCGGAGAGGATGAGGCGCAGCCGCTGCAGGAAACCGATGGAGGGACGGCCGTTTCTCCAGCTCGCCTTTTCCAGAAAATCCGTCTGGGTGACGATGCCGACGATCTCCGCTTTATCGTTGGTGACCGGCAATGCCTTGAAATGGTGGCTGTGCATCAGCGCGTGGGCGTGCCGCAGACTGTCATCAGGCGCAACACCGACGACATCGCGCGACATGACGCTAGCGCAATCGAGATGCAGCGCACGGCGACGCCAGGAGCGCAGTTCGGTCTTGCGTAAAATGGTTTCGAGCTCGTCACGGTCGATATCGAGGACCTGGTCATATTCCTTCAGCACCTCGTCGAGGTCGTTGGAGGAAAAGCCTATTTTCTGGATGGGGGTCGGATCCGTGGTGCCATGGGCGGCCTTGCCAAGCTTCAGGCCATGAGGATAGGCGCGGCCGGTGGCATTGTTATAGGCGAGGGCCAGGGCAAGAAGGATCAGCGAATTTCCGGCGACCGGCCACAGCAGAAAGCCATAACCGAGGCTGTGCACGGCAGGGCCGCCGAGAACGGCGGTCAGCGCCACCGCACCGCTTGGCGGGTGCAGGCAGCGCAAAGCCATCATCGCGGCGATGGCGAGGCTGATGGCGAGCGCGCTGGCAAGAAATAGATCCGGAACCAGCAGCGCCACGGTTACGCCCACGAAGGCCGAAACAAGGTTGCCGCAGAGGATCGACCAGGGCTGCGCCAGCGGGCTGGAGGGCACGGCGAACAGAAGCACGGCCGAAGCGCCCATCGGGGCGATCATGGCGGGCAGGGTGGGATCGAAACGCAGAGCGAGACTTCCCATAAGGCCGGTCAGCAGAATGCCGACAAAGGCGCCGGTTGCGGAGCGCAGCCTTTCCCTGTTGCTGACGGGTGCGGCATCCGGGATGAGGCGACGCAGCGTGGAACGCATGGAGATAACTTTCGAATCCGAAAAAACATGCGTCTTTTAGCCGAAGCGGCGGTCGGATTTAAAGGGAGGATTTTCCGGCGTTTTAGCGGTTGGCGGGAATTTATTGCGCAGGCACCGCCAAGGGTCGGCTTTTCAAAAAGCGAAGGCTGATTTTATGCCGTCGACCACGAACTGCACGGAAAGGGCGGCAAGCAGCACGCCGAGCAGACGGGTCAGGATCGCGCGGCCGGTATTGCCGAGAAAACGGTCCATCCGCTCCGAGACGATCAGCGCGGCATAAACGAGGGCCATGGCGAAAGCGAGGATCAGGATGAGCACCAGCATCTCGACGGTGGTTTTCATCGAGCCGGCAAGTAGCACGGTGGCGGAAATGGCGCCCGGCCCGGCGATCAGGGGCAGCGCCAGCGGAAAGACCGCCAGATTGTGAAGGTGGTCCTTGGTGATGGCGATCTCGGATGTCTTTTCCTTGCGCTCCTGGCGTTTTTCGAAAATCATCTCGAAAGAAATCCAGAACAGCAACAGGCCGCCGGCGATGCGGAAAGCGCCGAGCGAGATGCCGAGGAGATTGAGGATGGCGAGGCCGAAGAGCGCGAAGACGGCGAGAATGCCGAAGGCGATGATGGAGCCGCGCAGCGCCACCTGGCTGCGCTGGTCGCGCGTCATGCCGGCGGTCAGCGCCAGAAAGACGGGGGCAAGGCCCGGCGGATCGAGCGTGACCAGAAGTGTGGTAAGCGCGTTGATGAGCGTTTCGCTGCTGGCCATTCTTTCCCCGTCTCATCTGTTTTTAGGGCGGAGCCTACGCAAGTCGTCGGCACTTTGAAAGGGAGCGGCGGCGCTTTTGCCGGGCTAAATCGTGAAATGCGGCGTTCGTCTTGCAAATGACGCAAAAGCCTGTTCAAAACTCGCCGGGAAATTGGCTTAACGTGGCTGTTTCCGCTATAAAAATCCATCCGATTCTTAACAGAGAATGTGATCCGTTTTGACTGACCAGAGCCCCCCCGGCGGCGGAAAACTTCCGCCAGGCATTGAACCGATTTCCATCATGGAGGAAATGCAGCGGTCGTATCTCGATTACGCCATGAGCGTCATCGTGTCCCGCGCGCTTCCCGATGTGCGAGACGGCCTGAAGCCGGTTCATCGCCGTATTCTTTACGGCATGTCCGAACTCGGCATCGACTGGAACAAGAAATACGTCAAATGCGCCCGCGTTACCGGGGACGTGATGGGTAAATTCCATCCGCACGGCAATGCGGCGATCTATGACGCTTTGGCGCGTATGGCGCAGGACTGGTCGCTCCGCCTGCCGCTGATCGACGGGCAGGGCAATTTCGGCTCCATCGACGGCGATCCGCCGGCGGCGGAACGTTACACCGAATGCCGTCTGGAAAAGGCAGCCCATTCGCTGCTCGACGATCTCGACAAGGAAACGGTCGATTTCCGCGACAACTATGACGGTACCCTGCAGGAACCGGTCGTCATTCCGGCGAAGTTCCCGAACCTTCTGGTCAACGGGGCAGGCGGCATCGCGGTCGGCATGGCCACCAATATTCCGCCGCACAATCTCTCGGAAGTCATCGACGGCTGTATCGCCATGATCGACAATCCGGCGATCGAGCTGCCGGAGCTGATGCAGATCATTCCCGGTCCGGATTTCCCGACAGGCGCGCTGATCATGGGCCGTTCCGGCATCCGTTCGGCCTATGAGACCGGCCGCGGCTCGGTCATCATGCGCGGCCGCGCCACCATCGAGCCGATGCGCGGCGACCGCGAGCAGATCATCATCACCGAAGTTCCCTATCAGGTGAACAAGGCGAACATGATCGAAAAAATGGCCGAACTGGTCAAGGAAAAGCGCATCGAGGGCATTTCCGACCTGCGCGACGAATCCGACCGTCAGGGCTATCGCGTCGTCATCGAATTGAAACGCGACGCCAATGCGGAAGTGATCCTGAACCAGCTTTACCGCTACACGCCGCTGCAGACCTCCTTCGGCTGTAACATGGTGGCGCTTAACGGCGGCAAGCCGGAGCAGATGACGCTCATCGACATGCTGCGCGCCTTCGTGGCTTTCCGCGAGGATGTCGTCAGCCGTCGTACGAAATATCTGCTGCGCAAGGCGCGCGAGCGTGCGCATGTGTTGGTTGGTCTGGCGATTGCGGTTGCCAATATCGACGAGGTCATCCGGGTTATCCGTCATGCGCCCGATCCCGCTTCGGCCCGCGAAGAGCTGATGACGCGGCGCTGGCCGGCGCAGGATGTGGAAAGCCTGATCCGTCTGATCGACGATCCTCGCCACCGCATCAACGAAGACGGCACCTATAATCTCTCGGAAGAGCAGGCGCGCGCCATTCTCGAACTGCGCCTTGCCCGCCTCACCGCGCTCGGTCGCGATGAAATCGGCGACGAGCTGAACAAGATCGGTGCTGAAATTTCCGAGTACCTCGAAATCCTGTCGTCGCGCCTGCGCATCCAGCAGATCGTTAAGGACGAGCTTGTCGCCATCCGTGACGAGTTCGGCACGCCGCGCCGTTCCGAGATCGTCGAGGGCGGTCCCGATATGGACGATGAAGACCTCATCGCCCGCGAGGACATGGTCGTCACCGTTTCGCATCTCGGCTATATCAAGCGCGTGCCGCTGACCACGTACCGGGCGCAGCGTCGCGGCGGCAAGGGCCGTTCCGGCATGGCGACGCGCGACGAGGATTTCGTCAACCGTCTCTTCGTTGCCAATACCCATACGCCGGTGCTGTTCTTCTCCTCGCGTGGCATCGTCTACAAGGAAAAGGTCTGGCGCCTGCCGATCGGCACGCCGCAGTCCAAGGGCAAGGCCCTCATCAACATGCTGCCGCTGGAGCCCGGCGAGCGCATCACCACCATCATGCCGTTGCCCGAGGACGAAACCACCTGGGAAACGCTGGATGTGATGTTCTCGACGACGCGCGGCACGGTTCGCCGCAACAAGCTCGGCGATTTCGTGCAGGTCAACCGCAATGGCAAGATCGCCATGAAGCTGGACGAGGAGGGCGATGAAATCCTCTCCGTCGAAACCTGTACGGACCGCGACGACGTGCTGCTGACGACCGCGCTCGGCCAGTGCATCCGCTTCCCCGTGGACGATGTGCGCGTCTTTGCCGGCCGCAACTCCGTCGGCGTGCGCGGCATCAACATGGCCGAGGGTGACCGCATCATCTCCATGACCATTGTGGGCCATGTGGAAGCTGAACCTTGGGAGCGTGCGGCCTATCTGAAGCGCTCGGCTACCGAGCGGCGTGCCGCAGGCGTCGATGAGGACGATATCGCGCTCGTCGGCGAAGAGGTGACGGAAGAGGGTGAACTCAGCGAAGAGCGCTATCAGGAACTGAAGGCACGCGAAGAATTCGTGCTGACTGTTTCCGTGAAGGGCTTCGGCAAGCGTTCCTCTTCTTACGATTTCCGCACCTCGGGTCGCGGCGGCAAGGGCATCCGCGCCACTGATACCTCGAAGACCAACGAGATCGGCGAACTCGTCGCGGCCTTCCCCGTGGAAGAAGGCGACCAGATCATGCTGGTTTCCGATGGCGGTCAGCTCATCCGCGTGCCGGTCAATGGCATCCGCATCGCCAGCCGCGCCACCAAGGGTGTGACGATCTTCTCGACCGCCAAGGATGAGAAGGTGGTTTCCGTGGAGCGTATCAACGAGCCGGAAGGCGACGATGAAGGCGAAAACGGCAATGGCGAAGAGGCCGATGACAATCTGCCGGATACGCCTGAGGCACCGGAGAGCGAGGCGTAAGCCGCCTCGTTATCTTCGGTTACCAATCAACAAAAACCCCGCGGCGCTCAGGCTCCGCGGGGTTTTTGTTTGTGTCTTGTCGACTGCGTTTGATCTTCAGCGAATGCGAATATGGACCGGAGCGCGACCCGAGCGGCTAGCGACATGAAGGTGGATGTTCGCTTCCGGCTGATTGGAGCGCCAGGCGCGGGCGCCATGCGACAGAAGCAGCGCCACGAGATCGCGTGTCTTCGCCTTGGAACGATTAAGACCGAGATCGGCGATACGCATCGCCGCTTCGTGAATGGGATGCAGAACCGACAGGCTGCCATGCCCGCTGCCAGACGCAATGTCCGAATAATTCTCGTTGACTGCCATCTTGGAAAGCCTCGCTACACATTACAAACTTCGAGGAGACAGGCGATGTTTCGACTATGAACCACCGCCTGCGGAAACGTCTGTTACTGGAGTGACGCCCAGCAGCTGACGCCTTTCTTTTTCAATGCATTGCATGCATTCACCGCAGCGTTCTGGCCATCGAAGCCGCCGAAACGGGCGCGGTAGATTTGGGAGCCGTCCTTGCTGAAGGCGACCGTGAAGGGTTTTGCGGAGCGCAGTGCCGCGCCGCCCTTTTCCTGCGCGTTCTGCAACAGGCCACGTGCGGAGTTCTCATCGGGAGATGCACCGATCTGGATCACCCAGCCGCCCTGCGGAGCCTCGGACCTGGCCGAAACCGAAGGGGCGGAGAGGACAGGCGCCGTGGTGGAGGCGGTAACGATATTGTCCACCTTGGTCGAGTTGGTGATCAACTTGCGGTCCGGTGCAGCGGGCGCCTGATTGATTGGATCCTTGCCCTTCTGCCAGGTGGCGGCTTCCATGGCCTTGACGGCTGCATTGGAAGAGGAGCCTGCGAAGGCGCTGACCGGCGCTTCTTCGTACCGGGTCTGCGGCACCGGACCGGAATTGGGCAGGCCGGCTGCGGTTGCTGCAACTGCCACGGAAGGAACAGCAGCGGCCACGGCGACGGGCTCTTCGACCGGCGCTGAGCGGGTCTGCGCGATCAGGTTGCTGTTGCCGCCACGCGATGCCTGCGGCAGATAGGTTGCGACAAGCTTGCGCATGGTGGCGTCACGGGCAGCGCTGGAGCGGCCGCCGAGAACGACGGCGACAATGGAGCGACCGTCAAGTTGAGCCGATGTGGCAAGGTTGCTGCCGGCTGCACGGGTATAACCGGTCTTGATACCATCCACGCCCTTCACTGTTCCGACGAGGCGGTTATGGTTGCCGATAACCTGCTTGCCGAAATTGAAGGTGCGGGTGGAGAAATAGCCGTAATATTGCGGGAAATGCTGGCGAAGCGCGACGCCGAGACGGGCCTGGTCGCGTGCCGTCGTCATCTGCGCCGTGTTGGGCAGGCCGTTGGCGTTGCGATAGGTCGTGCGGGTCATGCCGAGTGCGCGGGCCTTGGCGGTCATCATTCTGGCGAAACGGTCTTCCGAGCCGCCGAGATATTCGCCGAGCGCGGTTGCCATATCATTTGCAGACCGGGTGACGAGAGCAAGGATAGCCTGTTCCACGGTGATGCTGCCGCCGGCGCGCACGCCGAGCTTGGATGGCGGCTCCTTGGCGGCGTTGGCTGACACCGGCACCTTGGAATCGAGCGAGATACGTCCGGTATTGAGCGCCTCGAATGTCAGATAAAGCGTCATCATCTTCGTCAGTGAAGCCGGATAACGCAGCCCGTCGGGATCCTCGCCATAGAGGACCTTGCCGGTCTTGGCATCGATGACGATGCCCGCATATTTCGGATCGGCCTTTGCGGTTTGAACGGATGTTGCGGTTATGAACGCCGCAGCAAGGGTTAACGCAATAAACCTTACGAAAGACGTCGCACCCGCTTTGCGCGAATGTGCCCCAGATAGACTTTTCAACACTGCTGAACTCTTCAATCGCATATTTCTGTTCCGCTCGGACACGCCCCGCCCGATGCTCCGGGAAGAAACTTTATCGGGATGGCGTTACCAAGTGGTTTATGAAAGGTATCTGCCTTCCATAAAATGCGACTTTTCGCACGCAATCTGTGCCGTGCTGTTTCACCGATTTCCGTCTTTTACGAGGCGGCGCTCGATATAGTTTTTCACATCCGCGTCCAGCTTTTGCCATTGCGGCAGCAGGGTGGAGGAGAAACGGTAGAACAGGCTGAGGTCCTGTCCGGCGTGAATATCCCTCTGGCAATCGCTGCCGGTGGCCGCCTGCGGCGTTTGCGGCAGCAGGCAGCGCACCACATAGGCGCTTTCGCCTTCGCGCTCGCCGGTCAATATGACTTCCTTGCCGTAACCGGAATCAGCGCGCAGGCGGTGCAGCAGCAGGCCGTGCTTCAACGGCACCGGCTCTCCTTCCGTCAGCCGCGAATAGATCGGCCCGAAACGACCGGACATGTCCTCGGACATGGTGCTTTGCGAAAGCTGGATGAAGATCAGCCCTGCCGCCTGCGCCGGATCGTCGAAGACGGCGCGATTCGCTTCCTCATAACCCTTGAGGTCAGGCCAGCTCAGATAAAGGTCGACGCGCTCGCGTTCTCCGCCGAGGCGCTCGGAAGGCGCCCGCAGGGTGTTTTTGGCAAGCTTCAGCCGGTCGTTGCCGATGACGATCTCCACCTCCTCGGTGGCCGTCGTATGGCCCGCCTGGAGAATCCGCTCGCCATACCATTTGATGCCGACATTGAGGGCGCCGAGAAAGATGAGAAGAATTCCGGCGATGAGAGCGGCCCGGAGCATGAGTGACGATGAAAGCAGGGGTTTCTGGTCGTTCATGGGCTTCCATATTCGTTCCGGCCGCCGGATGAGTTTCCGGCCGGAAAATAGCCGTGCAAAGCTTTAACCCGAGGCGATCGGCATTGAAATGATGTTTTGCCGCTGCTACCTGATAACGACCAAGCAAAGGACGGCATATGGCAGCGCGCGACAGATATTCCCGGAAGCTCGAATGTTCCAAATGTGGTCATCAGGGGTTTGCCGAAGCATCGGAATCGGATGACAAGAGCCGCCGGGACGTCGATTTTCGCATCGATGAAATGCCGCGTGGATTCCGCGCGGAGCGCGCCTCGGGCGATCCGACGGATTTCATGATCCGCTGCGCCCAGTGCGGCAATATATTCCGTTTCCTGCAGAAAACCGCCTATGCGCCCGGAGGCGAACCGCGCGTGAAGGCCTGAAGGGAAGGTGCCGGCATGACTTTACCGCAACAACCGAACGGCGCGCCGCAAAGGCGCAAGCCGATCTGGCCGTGGATCGTGCTGCTGGTGCTGACGCTTTCAGCCATTTATTCCTATAATCGCGCCAATGAAATCATCGCGGAATTGTCCGATACCTTGCCGCCGGCGCTGCTGAACCTGTTCGAGGATATTCTCAGGGGTGACGGCCGGCATGGCAATGGCGGGCCGAGCATCGGCGTCTGAGGCGAGGGCGGTATAGAGAGCCGCTGGCCTTTTTGGCCGCGCTTCGTCTTCTGGGGCCATAAAAGAAAAAAGCCCCGCAAAGAGGCGGGGCAGGTTGATCGCTCGGGGAAAGTTGGGCAATGCCCGGGAGCGATGGCTTGATATAAGTGACAATAGTGCTGACGCGATAGGCCATTTCCGTCCCAAACAGTACGCCTATGCATAAATTTCGCTCAATCAGCAGATTTTTGAACGATGAGTTTGGAAAATCTGTAAGACAACTTGACAGACTTTCGCTTTATTCTTCGCATTGCCTCGAATTGCACATATTCGCCTTTAACATAACGTGACATGAGCAGACGCATGGATAAATCGGGAATCCTCTTCGTGGCGCTTTTGCTGGTGCTTGTCGCAATCGTCTTAAGCCTGACGTTATTCGATACGGCTCAGCAGGTGCCCTCGATACCTTCAGGCGACGGATCCCTGCTGCCGCCGGCAACGCCCCCGGGGCAATGATCTGCCAACCATAAGAGAAGGGCGACACAGCTCGCCCGGGCGGGATTGACGGCCTTTTTCAAACCGCTATAAAGCCTCACCACCGATGGATGGGTGTCCGAGTGGTTTAAGGAACCGGTCTTGAAAACCGGCGTGCGTGAGAGCGTACCGTGGGTTCGAATCCCACCCCATCTGCCATCAAGCGCAAAGATCATTCGAACAACGCTGCGACGAGGGATGCCTCGATCGCTTTGCTCAGCTTTGGAATGGCTCGAATCTAGCGCGAATGAGAAACCCGCCTTGCGGCGGGTTCCATGTGTTCATCCAATCAGATTTCCGGGCAGCCCCGTTCATTGGCGAAGGTGATGCGATCCGGTCCTCGGCGCGTGAAGCCTTCGACGACGACACGACCAGGGGTGACGCGCACGACCTCTGGATCGCGCAGGCCTGCCTCACGGGCGGCGGCGCGGGCTTCGCGTTCGCTGCAGCCACGCATGCGGGGCGGGCCGCGGCGGTCTACGTCCCGGTCACGATCGCGGATGACGGGGCGAACGCCGTCGGGGCCGATTCTGAGTTCCATGTCCTGTGCACCTGCGGGGATCGGCGCGGCGAAGGATACCAGGGCGATGCCCATCGCCAGAGCTGTGGTTTTCATAAGCTTGATCATGTTTCCTCCTTCAGCCGAAACCGGCGGAAAGCTCGTTTGTTTGCGGGGAGAGAACGCGGTTGCCGTCCGTTTGTTCCTTGCCGATGCGGTGAATGGGAGATGTTGAGGCGGGTAAATTCGGTCCGATGGGTGGGCTTAAAAGATAGAAATCATTAACCACGTTCGTTACAATTTTATCGAATTTGCAGAAGTCGTTCGCATTTTCGCCACGTTATGCACAAGATTAAGCGACTGTTAGGTGCTTCGATGGCAGGGGCAAATAATCGAGGCAAGTGAGGGTGCGGTTCTCCGAGCCAATAGCAGCGTGGGGCAGACGATTTGAATTCTACGGTCAAGAAACTCGGCATCAACGCCAGGTCGGGCGTGAAGTGGCTTGCAATTTCCGTGCTTTGCGCCGCAACCGCATCGTGTTCCACGACATCCGAGACCAAGCCTAAGCCCAAGCGCAGCAAGGAATATTTTTCCGAATCCGAATATGGCGTCAAAGCCAGCCCGCGTGTGGCCGATGGCAAAGCCATTCCCAAGGGCGGCGGGCGAGAGCTGATCGGCAATGCCTATACCGTCAAGGGCCGCCGTTATTTCCCGAAGGAAGAGCCGGGTTACAACAAGACCGGTCTTGCTTCCTGGTACGGTTCCGCCTTCCATGGCCGGCTGACCGCCAATGGCGAAGTCTACGACAAAGAACATCTTTCTGCCGCACATCCGACATTTCCCCTACCGAGCTACGCGCGCATCACCAACATGGAAAATGGCGCTTCGGTTCTGGTGCGCGTCAACGATCGCGGACCGTTCCACGAAGGCCGCCTGATCGACGTTTCCAGCAAGACGGCCGATCTTCTCGACATGAAGGCCACCGGCACGGCCAATGTGCGGGTACAATATGCCGGCCGAGCACCGCTCGATGGTCACGACATGCCTTATCTGATGGCATCCTATATTCCGAAGGGTTCGCGTTCGCCGGGTGTGGCGCCCGAAGGGCAGATCGCGACGGGCGTGATGGTGGCTTCGGCCTCGCCGAATTTCGTTCCGGCTCCCGCGTCCAACCCGAATTATGGCGGCTCCGCACAGACGGCACTCGTCGGTTCCAAGAAGAATGCGGCGCTTCAGGCCATGCCTCTGGTCAACGGCCCGGCGCCGGCTTTCGAGCAGTTCGCGATCCTGCCGGAAATCGGCCCTATCCTGGCGGAGCGTCCGGAAGGCAATTTCATGCGTGAGCCGGCGGCGCCCGGCGGCAATTATCTGCGCGTGCCGACGCCTTCCTCCAAATTTGCGGCGGCCTATTCCGAAGAATCTGCTACGGTCTCCAGGACCGCGAGCGCCTTCGACAGCGTGCTCGTCGACCGTGGCGCGCTGAACGAACAATCGATACTCGCCCATGTGAAGCGTCAGCAGGCCAAGTCGCGCTGACGGATTGAAGGATACGGCCGGCCTCTCGCCTTTATCGCGGGCAGCCGGTTACGGCAGGCAGGACTGGGCGGTTTCATGCGCAAGGCCATTCATCGCTCCTATTGTTCGGTCGTCGCAGCGGCAGCGTTTGCGTTTTTCAGTGCAGGCCCGGTGCAATCGCAGACCGGCCCCTTCATTGCAAAGGCCGAACAGGCCTACATGATCGATGCCGAAACAGGCACGGTGCTTCTTTCGCAAAACGAGAATCAGCCTTTTCCGCCCGCGTCGCTTGCCAAGCTGATGACGGTGGAAGTGGTGCTGGATGCGCTGTCAAAGGGGCAGGTGACGGCAGAGACGGCTTACCCCGTCTCGGAATATGCCTGGCGCACGGGCGGCGCGCCCTCGCGCACTTCGACCATGTTCGCGGCGCTGAAATCCTCCGTCAGCATCAACGATCTTTTGACCGGCATCATCGTGCAGAACGCCAATGACGGCTGCATCGTCGTTGCCGAAGGCATGGCGGGTTCCGATTCCGCCTTCGCCAAGCGCATGACGGTGCGGGCGGGCGAACTGGGCATGAGCAGCAGCACCTTCACCAATTCGACCGGGCTTCCCGACCCCGGCAACCGGACGACCGCGAGGGACATGGTGCGTCTTGCGCAACATCTGCATGATACCTATTCCGAGCATTACGGGCTTTTCACCAAACCGGATTTCGAATGGAACCGGATTTTCCAGCGCAACAAGAATACGCTCCTGATGCCCGGCAGCGGTATTGACGGTCTCGGTCTCGGTTTTGCGGAAGGCAGCGGTTTTGCCGCTGTCGTTTCGGCCGAGCGGGACGGCCGCCGGGTCTATCTGGCGCTTGCCGGCATCGTGGACGACAAGACGCGGCAGGAAGAGGCCCGCCGGGTGGTGGACTGGGGCCTGACCGCCTTTGAAAAACGCCATCTCTTCAGCAAGGACGAAGCGGTCGGGTCTGTCAGCGTTTATGGCGGCGATGTTTCGCATATCGATCTTTCGCCGAAGGAAGATGTCAGCGTGCTTGTGCCGGTCAATAATCCGGATCGTATTTCCGGCAGGATCGTCTATCGCTGGCCCCTGAATGCGCCGCTGGACGTCGGTGCAAATGCCGGAACGCTTAAGATTTTTTCGGGCGAGCGCCTGTTGCGGGAAGTGCCGCTTTATACGAAGGCGGCGGTCGGCAAGGGGTCGCTCACCCAGAATGCGACAGGCGCGCTGAAGGAACTGTTGCTGTTCTGGCTCTGAAAGCCTGTTCCACGGGCGGCCTTGTTCCTATGCTTTTGTTCAGGCACCGGATTTTCTGAAAAGCGCTTCACAGATTTCGGTTCGATGCTGTAAACAGGCATTTCGAATTCGAGGAAACCCGTGCAGGACGTGACATTGGCCGAAAAGACCGGATTGTTCATCAGCTTCGAAGGTGGCGAAGGCGCCGGCAAGTCGACGCAGATTCGCACGCTTGCCGAGGCGCTTCGCGGCCGTGGTTTCGAGGTGATCGTGACGCGTGAGCCGGGCGGCTCGCCGGGTGCGGAGGCCGTTCGGCATGTTCTGCTCTCGGGTGCGGCGGAATCCTTCGGGGTGCGGATGGAAGCGATCCTGTTTGCCGCGGCGCGCAACGACCATGTCGAAGAGGTCATTCGCCCGGCGCTTGCGCGCGGCGAGATCGTGCTCTGCGACCGGTTCCTCGATTCGTCGCGCGTCTATCAGGGCACGACCGGCAATCTGGAGCCGGATTTTATCGAGACACTGCAACGCATCGCGATTGACGGTGTCGTGCCGGAACTGACGCTGATTTTCGATATCGCCGCCGAAAAGGGGCTCGCCCGCGCCAGAAAGCGCGCGGATGAAGGCGCTGCGCCGGACCGGTTCGAAAAAGAGGAAATCGAGACCCACGAGAAGCGGCGTGAGGCCTATCTGGATATTGCGCTTGCCGAGCCGCGTCGTTGCCGGATCGTCAACGCCGACCAGCCGGAAGAAAAAGTGGCGGAGGATGTCATGTCCTTTGTCGATCCCTTGCTCAAACAGCTGAAAACAGCAGCGGGCGCGGCGCATGAGTGAGGTTCAGGGCGTTCTCGACGGTGCGATTGCGCCGCAGCAGAACACGAAGCTTTTCGGACATGAGGAAGCGGAAGCCTTCCTTGCGCAATCCTATCGCTCCGGCAAGGGCCATCATGCCATACTGATCGAAGGGCCGGAGGGGATCGGCAAGGCGACGCTTGCCTTCCGTTTCGCCAATCATGTGCTCAGCCATCCCGATCCGTCGCTGGCGCCGGATTTTCTCGCCGATCCCGATCCGCAATCGCTGGTTAGCCGGCAGATTACCGCAGGCGCCTCGCATAATCTGCTGCATCTGACCCGTCCGGTGGATGAAAAGACAGGCCGTGTGAAATCCGCCATTACGGTGGACGAGGTGCGGCGGGCAGGGCACTTCTTTTCGCAGACCTCCGGCACCGGCAACTGGCGTATCGTCATCATCGATCCCGCCGACGATCTCAATCGCAACGCCGCGAATGCGATCCTCAAAATACTGGAGGAGCCACCGAAGCGGGCGATGTTCCTCGTCCTGTCGCACGCACCGGGCAAGTTGCTGCCGACCATCCGCTCACGCTGCATGCCCTTGAGGCTCCTGCCGCTTTCCGATGCGGCCATGGTGCAATCTCTCGATCATCTCGGCATAAGCCCGGAAGGCGAAAAGCGCGACGCCCTGCTTGCCGCCTCCAAGGGCAGCGTGGCGCAGGCGTTGAAGCTGATGAATTACGGCGGCTCCGACATTGTCGAGGCCTTTGCGGAGGTCATGGCTTCCGAAGGGCCAGGCGTGCGCAAGCAGATGCATAAGCTCGCCGAGGTTCTGGCACAGAAGGATGGTGACATCGTTCTCGGCTTCTTCATGGAGCATGTGACGGAAGAACTGATGGAGCGCGCAAGGGCGGCGGCGATGGCGGGCGATATTGCGGCGGCGGAAAAACATGCACGGCTTTCCTCGGCGCTCTCGGAACGCATCACCGTGGCGCAGGCCTATAATCTCGACAAGAAGCAGATGGTGCTTTCCATTCTGGAAGATATTCGCGGCGTTTGAAGGCGAGGGATCGTACGGAATGTACGATTCGACGGTGCATAAATTCTCCTCCGTCATGCCGGACTGGATCCGGCATCCAGCCACGGCGCGTCCGTGCCGTGAAGAGAGTCTTTTGCGATCAAGGACTTGATCGCGCTGGACCCCGGATCCAGTCCGGGGTGACGGTAGTGCGGATGCCAAGCGCTCGCCAAATCCAATTTGTCTGCAGGCTGTCGTACAAAACGTACGCTTTTTCTTTCGCTGCTGCGAACAATGGTTTAAGAGCGGTCTATCCAAAAAACAGCCTGTAAAGTCGATAGACCGTCATGACAGACAAGACACCATTCTACATCACCACCGCGATCTCTTATCCTAACGGCAAGCCACATATCGGTCATGCCTATGAGTTGATTGCGACGGACGCCATGGCACGCTTTCAGCGCCTGGATGGAATGGATGTGTTCTTCCTGACCGGCACCGACGAACACGGCCAGAAGATGCAGCAGACGGCGCGTGCGGAAGGCATTTCGCCGGAGGAACTGGCTGAGCGCAATTCCGACCAGTTCCGCGCGATGGGCAAGCTGCTCAACGCCTCGAACGACGATTTCATCCGCACCACGGAAGAACGTCACCACGAGACCTCGCGCAATATCTGGAACCTGATGGCCGACAGCGGCGACATCTACAAGGACAGCTATGCCGGCTGGTATTCCGTGCGCGACGAGGCCTATTACGCCGAGGACGAAACGGAAGTGCGCGCTGACGGCGTTCGTTACGGGCCGCAGGGCACGCCGGTCGAGTGGGTGGAGGAGGAAAGCTACTTCTTCAAGCTCTCCGAATATCAGGACAAGCTGCTGAAGCTCTATGAGGAGAACCCGGAGTTCATCGGCCCGGCAGAACGCCGCAACGAAATCATCTCCTTCGTCAAATCCGGTCTGAAAGACCTGTCGATTTCCCGCACCACCTTCGACTGGGGCATCAAGGTTCCGAACGATCCAAAACACGTCATGTATGTTTGGGTCGATGCGCTGACCAACTACATCACCGCCACGGGTTACATCGAGGATAAAAACGGCCCGCGTGCCAAATATTGGCCCGCCGACGTGCATATCATCGGCAAGGACATTATCCGCTTCCACGCGGTTTACTGGCCCGCCTTCCTGATGAGCGCGAAGCTGCCGCTGCCCAAGCGGGTCTATGCGCATGGCTTCCTGCTCAACAAGGGCGAGAAGATGTCGAAGTCGCTCGGCAACGTCGTCGATCCGGCCAATCTGGTGAACCATTTCGGTCTCGATCAGGTCCGTTATTTCTTCCTGCGCGAAGTCTCCTTCGGCCAGGACGGCAGCTATAGCGAAGAGGGCATCGCCACCCGCATCAATGCCGATCTTGCCAATGGAATCGGCAATCTCGCCAGCCGTTCGCTGTCGATGATCGTCAAGAATTGCGATGGTCAGATCCCGACGCCCGGTGAGTTCACCGAAGAAGATAAGGCGATGCTCGCCTCCGCCGACGGGCTGCTTGAGATTTGCCGCGAGGAAATGGGCAAGCAGCTGATCCACCGCGCGCTTGCGGCTATCATCGCCGTCGTCTCGGAAACCGACCGCTATTTCGCCTCGCAGGAGCCGTGGGCGCTGAAGAAGACCGATCCCGAGCGCATGGGCACCGTGCTTTACGTTACGGCGGAAGTGGTGCGCCAGATCGGCATTCTCCTGCAACCCTTCATGCCGGAATCCTGCGAGAAGCTGCTGGATCTCGTTGCTGCCCCTGCCGACAAACGTGATTTTACAGCACTCGGCGAAGCGGGCCGTCTGGTTCCGGGCACGCCGCTGGAAGCACCGAAGCCGGTCTTCCCGCGTTACGTCGCACCGGAAGCGTGAAGGCGAGACCCATGCTGATCGATACGCATTGCCATCTGGATTTTCCCGATTTCGAGGCTGAGCGCGACGATATCATCGCCCGCGCCCATGCTTCTGGTGTGAGTCAGATGGTGACGATCTCGACCCGGGTGCGCCGGTTGCCCGAACTTTTGAAGATCACGGAAAAATATCCGTCGGTCTTCTGTTCGGTCGGCACGCATCCGAACAATGCCGATGAGGAACTGGATATTTCCGCCGACGAGCTTGTGCGGCTGGCGGAGAGCCATGACAAGATCGTGGCGATCGGCGAGGCGGGTCTGGATTATTTCTACGATACGCAGAAGCCGGAAGACCAGAAGACCGGCCTCATTCGCCACATCGAGGCCGCAAGACGAACGAAGCTGCCGCTTGTCATCCACAGCCGCAGCGCCGATGACGATATGGCCGCGATTTTGCGCCAGGAAAGCGACAAAGGTGCCTTCCCGTTCATCCTCCACTGCTTTTCCGCCGGTCCCGAGCTGGCGAAAACCGGTGTCGAGCTTGGCGGCTATGTCTCCTTTTCCGGCATTCTGACTTTCCCGAAATCGCAGGATATCCGCGATATCGCCGCCACCGTGCCGCTAGACCGGCTGCTGGTGGAAACGGACGCGCCCTATCTTGCGCCGAAGCGCTGGCGGGGAAAGCGCAACGAGCCTTCCTATGTGGTCAATACCGCTGAGGTTCTGGCCGAGGTGCATGGCGTTTCTTATGAGCGCATGGCCGAAATCACCACCGAAAACGCCTTCCGCTGCTTTTCCAAGATGACAAGGGTGTAGGTGTGGCAATCTACCGTCGTCGCTTCACGGTTCTCGGTTGCGCGTCGTCGCCCGGCGTGCCGCGCATCAACGGCGACTGGGGCGCCTGCGATCCCGAAAACCCGAAGAACCGGCGCACGCGAACGGCCTTCATGGTGGAGCAGATCGGCCCGGATGGCGGCAGGACGACTGTCGTCATCGATACCGGCCCGGATTTTCGCGAACAGATGATCGCGGCGAAGGTGGAGGCGGTCGATGCGGTGCTTTACACCCATGCCCATGCCGACCATCTGCACGGTATCGACGATCTGCGCATCTATTTCGCCCTTCAGCAAAACCGCATTCCGATCTATGCCGATCCCATTACCATGGCGCGGATAAAGGACGGTTTCGCCTATTGCCTGGAGACCCCGCCGGGCAGCAGCTATCCGCCCATCGTCGAACCGCGGATCATCGCCGATATCGACGCGGCGCTGATCATCGATGGGGCAGGCGGGCCGATCCCATTCAACGTGCACATGCAGCAGCATGGCGATGTGCATTCGCTGGGCTTCCGCATCGGTGACGTCGCCTATTGCACCGATGTCAGCGATTTTCCGGCAGAAAGCCTACCGAAGCTTGCCGGTCTTGATGTCCTCGTCATCGACGCGCTGCAGCACCGTTATCACCCCAGCCATCTTTCGCTGGAACAGGCGCTTGGCTGGATCGAAAGATTCGCACCCAAAAGGGCGATCTTGACCCACATGCATATTCCGCTCGATTATGAGACGGTGATGCGGGAAACGCCTGATCATGTCGAACCGGCTTATGATCAGATGCGTTTCGAGATCGAGATCGAAGCAGCCTGACGCCGCCTGAAAAGGAACAGCATGTCGACCAAGCCTTTCCGTGCACCCAGTATGGCGAGCTTCTTCGACAATCTGCGCGCCAGTCGCCTGCGGGCGATGTTCCGGCGCGGCGAGCTGGGACTGGTGCTCCTTGCCGTCTTCATCGGCATTGCGGCGGGCCTTCTGGTGGCGTTGATCGGCGCCTTGAGCACGGCGTTGCATATGCTGGTTTTCGGCGTCGAGCGGCTGAGCAGCAGCGATCTTTCCGGACGGATCGTGCTTGCCGGCCCGATCATCGGCGGCATCGTGCTCGGGCTGATCATCTTCATCCTTTCGAAGACCCGCAAGAAACCCATGGTCGACCCCATCGAGGCGAATGCGCTGCATGGTGGCCGCCTGTCGCTGACGGACAGCATTATCGTCTGCGTGCAGAATATCGTCTCCAACGGTTTTGGCGCGTCCGTTGGGCTTGAGGCCGGTTACACCCAGATCGCCAGCGGCGTCGCCTCGAAGATCGGCATCAAGCTGAAACTGCGGCGAGGGGACATGCGTATCCTTGTCGGCTGCGGTGCGGCGGGTGCGATTGCTGCTGCCTTCAATGCGCCTCTGACCGGGGCGTTCTACGCCATCGAACTCATCATCGGCACCTATACCGTGGTGACGCTTGCGCCGCTCATCGTCTCGGCACTGGTGGCGACGACGGTCATCGGGATCATCGGCGGTCACGGCATCTCGATCGATATTGTCGATGCCAGCCGTGTAACACCGGCCGATTATGTGCCCGCCATCTTTCTCGGCGTCGTATGTGCGGCCATCGGCATCGTGCTGATGCAGGCGGTGTCCTTCATCGAAGAAACCGCACGCAAAAGCGCCATTCCGGGCTGGCTGCGTCCCGCCATCGGCGGCGTGGCGGTGGGCGGACTTGCGCTGATTTCACCGCAGGTGCTGTCGAGCGGCCATGGCGCGCTGCATCTCAATATCGATGCGGAACTGACGATATACGGGGTGGCCGGGCTGTTCCTGCTGAAAGCGGCGGCCAGCGCCATTTCCATCGGTTCGAATTTCCGCGGTGGCCTGTTTTTCGCGTCGCTGTTCATGGGCTCGCTGCTCGGCAAGATTTTCGCGCTCTGCGCACCCTATATCGGTTATGGGTCGACAGCGCCCATCGTCTATGCCGTGATCGGCATGAGCGCCTTCGCCGCCGCCATCATCGGCGGTCCGCTGACGATGACGTTTCTGGCGCTGGAACTGACTGGCGACTTCCAGATCACGGCGCTGGTGCTTGCCGCCGTCATCACCACCTCGCTGGTGGTGCGCACCACCTTCGGTTACTCCTTCGCCACCTGGCGTTTTCACCTGCGGGGCGAGAGCATTCGCAGCGCCCATGATATCGGCTGGATCCGCGACCTGACGGTCGGCAGGATGATGCGCGCCGATATTCGCAAGGCCAATGTCAGCATGGGCCTTGCGGCCTTCAAGGAGAAGTTCCCGCTCGGTTCGACGCAACGGGTAATCATGACCCATGATGACGGGCGTTATGCCGGCATCGTCCTGGTGCCAGAAATCTACGCCGACCCGATGGATCGCGACCCCAGCAAAATCAGCCTCGAAACCTATCTGCAATACAAGAACGATGTGTTGCTGCCGACCATGAATGCCCGTCAGGCGGCGGCAGCCTTCGATGCGGCGGAGAGCGAAGCGCTGGTTGTCGTCAATGACAAGATCGAAAATCGGCCTGTCGGATTGCTTACCGAAAGCCATACGCTGAGGCGCTATAGCGAAGAACTGGATTTGAGACGCCGGGAGGCGTCAGGCGAGTTTTGAAATTGCATGAGACTATCAGTTTTGTCTATTGATATAATTATATTTTTTATAATCTAGTTTCATTGCTTTTAATCCTTGATCGCGAACGGTCTTTTCGCCGCGCAGACGCGCATCGGCCGGATTCCTGTGACCGACACAGGAACGAGGGCGGAGGAACGGCTCCAGCCTGGGGAGCCAATTTGTCGCGTATGTGATGCACAACAACTCCACCAGAGTCAGCTTCTGGCCCAGCATCCTGGCGGCACTGAACATGTGATCCCGCACGGCATTTTTCGCTGTCATGTCATTTTTCTCAGTGCCCGCTTGACAAAAAAACATTCACCGCAATAAATAGACTGACTACTTAATTAATTAAATTCCAAGCCGGAAAGAGCCTGTCGGGGAAGGCGAGGTGGGACATGTTCGCACCCGTCCGGTCCTGAAGCCCGAGTGGCCAGATATTTTACTGCCTTCATCCTTACCGGCAGCGCCGGGAGCCGATGAAACTTGGAGAGTGCGATGCCTTCAGACAGCAGCACGGTTGAGACGATGCCTCTTGCGATGTCCTGTGGTGAACTCGAAACGGTTTCGGGGGCCGGGTTTCGCGGGCTTAGTCTTCCGCATCGTCGTGCGCCGCTTTATGGCGTCATCCTTGCCGGAGGCCTGTCGCTTTTCGGCAATGCGGTGGCGGCCGTTGCGCTGCCGTGGATCGTGCTTTCCCTGACCGGCAATGCCGCCTGGACAGGGATAGCGGCGGCGGCGGGCATGATACCGCTGGTTATCGGCGCTTTCTGCGGCGGCCCTGTCGTCGACCGTTTCGGTTCGCGCATCGTTGCGGTTACCGCCGATCTTGCCAGCGCGCTGAGTGTCGCGGCCATTCCCTTTCTCATGATGGCGGGGCAGATGGATATCGGCCTTCTGCTCGGCCTGATCGTGGTCGGGGCGCTGCTCGACGGACCGGGTATGATCGCCCATGATGCAAGGGTGCCGGAACTTGCCCGCATCGCCCGGATGCCGATCGAGCGGGTCACCTCGATAGATGAATTGCTCGAAAATGCGGCGATGATTTTCGGCCCGCCGGTCGCGGGCATCGCCATTGCCGCTCTCGGGATGGAATATGCCTTGATGATCACGGCGGCCTGTTCGCTGCTCGCCGCCATGATCGGCGCGGTCTGCCTGCCGCGCCATCGGCGCAAATCCGCCGGCACGGATAGCGGCGATGCGACATTTGCGGGTCTGCGCTTTCTGCTGGCGGAGCCGCTTCTGCGTCTCCTGCTTATCGTCGCCATGGTGATGCTCGCGGTTTTCGGGGCGCTCAACGCCGTTGTCCTGCCGGTGCTGTTCAAGGCCAGCGGCGCGGATGTCCTCGATCTCGGGCTGTTTCTTTCGGTCTCCGGGGCAGGAGCGGCTTTGTCGGCGGTGGTTTTCGCCATTCGCGGCCACTCCTGGAACGGACGGGCCGTGCTGCTCGCCGGCATATCCGGCGCGACGTTTTCCATCGGCCTCATCGCTTTCCTTCAGAGCGGTCCCTTGCTGCTCATCGCGGCGGCTCTGATCGGTCTTTCCACCGGCGCGCTCGGCCCGCTCGCCAATGCGATGTTTCTGAAGCGCGCGCCGGCCGCGATCCGCGGCAGCGTGCTTGGAACCACGGCGGCGATTGCGATGATGGCGACGCCGCTTGCCGTGCTGATCGCCGGTTTCGGTCTGGAAGCCGTTGGCGCCGTCTGGTTCTTGTGGGGGCTCACCGCCACGCTCTGCCTGCTGGTGTTCTGGGTTTTCTTCAGCCCGGCTGCACGCGCGCTGGCGAAATCGCCGCCATGAGCGGGCGGCCACCTGTTCTTTTGCGATGCAATCAAACCCGCTCGTGTGCCGGAGTATACGCCTGGCAACCGAAAATCCGGTCTGGGTGGGTGCTTCTCCGCTACCAATTCGCCTTTTACGGGTAAGTCAGATTGACAGGCGATCATGATATAATTAATGGACTAAGTGCTCAATTAATTTATGGGAGCAATCATGGCCCGCAAGCTGGATCCAGCCAAGCATGAAGCCAAGCGGCAGCAGATTCTCGAGGCCGCCATTACCTGCTTCGCGCAAAACGGCTTTCACCAGACCACCACGGCGCAGATTTGCGCGGCGGTCGGCATGAGCTCCGGCAATCTCTTCCATTATTTCGACAGCAAGGAAGCGATCATCGAAACGATCGTTGCCGAAGAGCGACGGGAAACCGCTGACTATTTCGCCGAACTCGGCGCGGCGGACGATCAGTTCGGTGCGATTTTGGGTTTCGTCGATGCCTCGCTGGAGCTTGCGACCGATCCGACCTATGCCCGGCTGGTGCTGGAAATCGCTTCCGAAGCCATTCGCAATCCAGCCATTCATGCGCTTGTACGCACCGCCGACCAGGAAATTCGCGCGGGCATCGCCGATCTCGTGCGCAAGGGAATGGAACGGGGACAGATCGACGCCAATCTCGACGCCGAGCGCGCCGCCACGTGGATCGCCGCGTTGATAGACGGTGTTTTCTCGCGTCTGGCGGTCGATCCCGATTTCCAGCCCCTGAAAGAGGCCGAGATGATGCATCTGATCATCGGCCGCTTCCTGTCGGCACGGCAATATTCCAATGCAGCGGATCAAACCGGACGATGTCCGACGCCGGCAACGGCTGGGGCATAGGCCCGTACCGAATAGTCCCGGAAAACCGGACTGCGGTCTCAAGGACGGTCGTGTCGCGGCTTTATGACGCGAAGCTGGTTCAAGCGCTTGCAGGGGCAGGGCGAGGGGAATTTCTTCGCCCGGCCTGTCGACCATGACGATATCCGTCACTTGACACATTCAATATATCCATTATTCTGGATATATGGATAACAGTAGTGCAATAACCGCGCTCGGCGCGCTCGCCCAATCTACCCGACTGGAGACCTTCCGGCTACTCGTGCGCCACGAGCCGGATGGCATTCCGGCCGGTGAGCTTGCGCGTCTTGTCGACGTTCCCCAGAACACGATGTCGGCGCATCTCGCCACGCTTTCCCGGGCCGGTCTGGTCAAGAGTGAGCGGCAGAGCCGGTCTATCATCTATCGCGCCGATCTTGACGGGTTGCGCCTGCTGACCCTGTTTTTGCTGAAGGATTGCTGCGGTGGTTCGACCGAGCTTTGTGCGCCTTTGATTGCAGAACTGACACCCTGCTGCAGCCCGCAGGCGAAGCCGTCATAAACGCCGCCGGGCTGGTATCCACCATCTCTTCTGCTTCGATCGCGGGGCTTGCCAGACCACCGATCTAACCACGGACCGAAACCATGACCGACAAGATCTATAACGTGCTCTTTTTGTGCACGGGCAATTCCGCTCGCTCCATTCTTGCCGAATCCATTCTCGCCAAGGAGGGTGAGGGGAGGTTCAATGCCTATTCGGCCGGCAGCCAGCCGAAGGGAGAGGTAAATCCTCACGCGCTGAAGGAACTGGCGCTGCTGGGGTATCCTACCGGCGGCTTCACCTCGAAAAGCTGGGACGTGTTTGCCGGGCCTGATGCGCCGCGGATGGATTTCATCTTCACGGTGTGCGACAGCGCCGCCGGCGAAGCCTGTCCGGTCTGGATCGGCCATCCGATGACGGCCCATTGGGGGATAGAGGATCCCGCCGCTGCGGTTGGCTCGGAGATCGAGGTTCAGCGCGCCTTCGCGCAGGCCGCGCGTTTCCTCAAGAACAGGATCGCGGCTTTCGTCAGCCTGCCCCTGCAATCCATCGATCGGATGGCGCTGGAAACGCAGCTTCGACAGATCGGTGCGTTGGATGGAACCACCAATCCTGAAGGAAAGTCGGCCTGATGTCCTTGTTCGAACGATATCTGACGGTCTGGGTGTTTCTGTGCATCGTCGCCGGTGTCGCGCTCGGTCATTTGATGCCCGGCGTCTTTCAGCTCATCGCCGCGGCCGAGATCGCAAAAGTAAATATTCCGGTCGCGATCCTGATCTGGCTGATGATCATTCCGATGCTGCTCAAGATCGATTTCCGCTCTCTTTCGCAGGTCGGCATGTTCTGGCGCGGCATTGGCGTGACGTTGTTCATCAACTGGGCCGTCAAGCCGTTCTCGATGGCGCTGCTCGGCTGGTTTTTCATCGGCTGGCTGTTCCGGCCTTATCTTCCGGCTGGTGAGATCGACTCCTATGTCGCCGGGTTGATCATCCTTGCTGCGGCTCCATGCACCGCCATGGTCTTCGTCTGGAGCAACCTTACACGCGGTGAGCCGCTGTTTACGCTGTCGCAGGTCGCGCTCAACGATGCGATCATGGTCGTGGCCTTTGCTCCCGTGGTCGGCCTGCTGCTCGGCCTTTCCGCCATTACCGTGCCCTGGGATACGCTTGTTCTCTCCGTTGCGCTCTATATTGTCGTTCCGGTCATCCTTGCGCAGCTGATCAGGCATCGGCTCATGACTGACGGCACGTCACGGATGCTGGATTACCTTCTGGCAAAGCTGCAGCCGGTTTCTCTGGCGGCGCTGCTCGCGACACTCATTCTTCTCTTCGCCTTTCAGGGCGAGCAAATCATCGCCCAGCCCGCCATCATCGGCCTGCTCGCCATTCCCATCCTCATCCAGGTCTATCTGAATTCGGGGCTTGCCTACCTCCTGAACCGCATGACGGGTGAGCGCCATTGCGTCGCCGGGCCTTCCGCACTCATTGGCGCCAGCAACTTCTTCGAACTCGCGGTCGCGGCCGCCATCAGCCTGTTCGGCTTTCAGTCAGGTGCGGCGCTGGCAACCGTTGTCGGCGTCCTCATCGAAGTTCCGGTCATGCTTTCGGTCGTCTGGATCGTGAACCGCTCGAAGGGCTGGTATGAGGCTGCGCCCGCCGTTTCCCGAACCATAATGACCGAAAGGCAGTGACCATGGACGCCACCATCTATCACAACCCGTCCTGCGGGACGTCGCGCAACACGCTGGCGCTGATCCGCGCGGCAGGGATCGATCCGACCGTGATCGAATATCTGCGGGAACCGCCGACACGCGAAAATCTCGCAAGAATGATTGCGGATGCGGGCCTGACGGTGCGCGAAGCCATGCGCGAGAAGGGGACGCCTTATGCCGAGCTCGGTCTCGACAATCCGGACCTGACTGACGATCAGTTGCTCGATGCGATGATGGAAACGCCGATCCTTATCAATCGCCCTTTCGTCGTGACACCGCTCGGCACCAGGCTCGCCCGTCCTTCAGAGGTCGTGCTGGATATTCTGCCGGACACTTTCAAAGGACCGTTCTTCAAGGAGGATGGCGAGCAGGTTCTCAATAATGAAGGAAAGCGCATTGTCTGACAGGTTTCCCGCGTTGCAGGGGCATCGCCTGCACAGCATTGACCCGGAGGCTCTGCGTCCGGCGTTTTCGACCCACAAACCACGCATCCTGATCCTTTACGGCTCGCTGCGTGAGGTGTCCTATAGCCGTCTGCTGGCATTCGAGGCTGGGCGGCTGCTCGAACGGCTCGGTTGCGAGGTTCGGATATTCAATCCGAAGGGCCTGCCTTTGCCCGATGAAGCACCGGCCAGCCATGCCAAGGTGCGGGAACTGCGTGAACTTTCAGAGTGGTCGGAAGGACAGGTCTGGGTAAGCCCGGAACGCCATGGCGCAATGACCGGCATCATGAAGTCGCAGATCGACTGGATTCCTCTTGCGATCGGTTCTGTACGGCCGACACAGGGCAAGACGCTCGCCGTCATGGAAGTGTCCGGCGGCAGCCAGTCCTTCAACGCCGTGAACCAGATGCGAATTCTCGGCCGATGGATGCGGATGATCACCATTCCCAACCAGTCCTCGGTGGCAAGGGCGTATCAGGAATTCGACGCGGAAGGCCGGATGAAGCCGTCATCCTATTATGACCGGATCGTGGATGTCTGCGAGGAACTGGTGAAATTCACGCTGCTGACGCGTGACGCTTCCAGCTATCTCACAGATAGATATAGCGAACGCAAAGAGTTGGCAGATGAACTTGAGAAACGTGTTTCGCTAAAATCAATCTGACGGGCTGGGTTCGGTTCAACGCTTCGTGCTTTTCAATCCCTGAACCATATGATCGGTTCGATTGCGGCAGGAGAAGATATTCCCGGGCTTTCGAGGCGTTGAACCAGCCATGGCTAGATCGTGCAGCGACGTATATAACCAGCAATAGCCACACAAATCCGGAACTACATCATCAAATTAGTTCCATAATCTATCTTATGCGATTATTGTTTGTGGATTGAATCTAGCTCCCTGACGGGTGTTTTCCCAGCGCCGAGAACGCTGGTCTTCCCCTATGGACGGGATTTTGACGATCTGCCGGCGTGGTGCGGATTAAACCTCTTCCTGTGGTGTTCTCCTGAGTGCGACTACTCATCAAGGAGCTTGCGCCGTGAAATATTTCCACTCCATCACTCTCCTTATCCTGACATTGGTTTGCTCGCCGGTCTCTGCCAGTCCATTCTCGTCGGCGGCCGGACGCTATCGTATCGATCCGGCCTCTCACATCCGCTTTTCAATTGCGCAGGTTGCCGGCCCTGGGATCAAGGGCACAATTCCTGATATTTCCGGTCGCTTCGACATCGACCCGGACCAGCCGGCCAGGTCTTACGTGGAAATCAGTCTCAACCCTTCTAGTGTCCAAACCGGGCAAGAACGGGTGGAAAACTTCCTGCGATCCAGCGCGGTCTTCAATATCGCCGTTTATCCGCAGATCGTGTTTCGCTCCAGCCGCGTTACGCAGGACGGGCCGCGCAGCGCGGTGGTTGAAGGCATATTGACAGCCAGAGGCATATCCAGACCCGAAACGTTTCACGCGACATTCGTTGAACAACAGAAGGGATCCGTCACCTTCCACGTCACCGGCAATGTTGCACGCCTGCCTTATGGCATGGGTGTCGGAGTACCGCTCTATTCGAATACGGTTGCATTCGACATCGATTTGAAGGGCGTCAGATAAAGGCGCTGGGTCAGCAAAAAATCGAGCGGCGATGGGATTAAAAGCCGCGGGCGGGTGTTTTTCTAATATCGGGCATGTTGTCCGATCCGCTACCCTTCAGAGGATTATCTTCATGCGTGCACATCATTTCGTTCTGGCCGGCGTTGTAGCGCTTGCCGCCACAGCTGCCCTAGCCGAACCCTATGCCGGTGGCGCCGTGGTTGAAAAGGCAACGACCAAAGGCACGATCCTGACCGACGCCAAGGGCATGACCCTCTATACGTTCGACAATGATACCAATGGCGCATCGGTCTGCTACGACGGCTGCGCAAAGAAATGGCCGCCCCTCGCCGCCTCGAAAACCGACAGGGCGGATGGCGACTATAAACCAATCTCCCGCAAAGATGGTACGATGCAATGGTCGCATGACGGAAAGCCGCTCTATCGCTGGCAGATGGACAGGAAGCCCGGCGATGTCACGGGCGATGGCGTCGGCGGCGTCTGGCACATTGCCAAGGAATAGTATCCATGCCGGATTTTCTGGATGAGATGACGAGTTGCATACCAGCGCTTCGCCGCTACGCGAATGCGCTCACGCATGACCGTGACACGGCTGACGATCTCGTCCAGGACTGTCTGGAGAGAGCGATCCGTAAAAAGGCGCTGTGGAAACCGCAGGGACCGTTGCGTCCGTGGTTGTACCGGGTGCTCGTCAACGTCTACCGCAACAATCTGCGCGGCCGCAATCGCCGGCCCTCGCAAATCCCGATTGACGATGTTGCGGAACAGCTGTTCGTGCCGGCGGCGCAGACGGGCCGGATTGCGCTTGCCGAAATGGCCCGCGCTATTGAAAAGCTTTCCGGCGAACATCGCGAGGCCCTGCTCCTCGTCGTCGTCGAGGGTCTCAGTTATGCGGAAGCGGCAGATGTTCTTGAAATTCCGCAGGGCACGCTGATGTCCCGTCTCGGGCGGGCCCGAACGGCTCTCGCCCGAATGACCCAGGAAGACCAGCCAAATCTCAAGGTGATAAAATGACCGGCAGCGAACCGCAGATAACCGAAGCCGATCTGATCTCTTATGTCGACGGGCAGCTCGAAGACAGGCAGCGTGACGCCGTTCGTGCCCACCTCGCCTCCAATCCGGCCGACGCAAGCAAGGTCGCGATATGGCAACAGCAGAATGCGACGCTGAAGGCTCTCTACGGCCCTATTGATACCGACGCCCTGCCCGAGCGTCTCGATGTGTACCGCATCGAGCGGCGTCTGCGGTCGCAGCGCGCCGATTGGCGTAACATGGCGGCGGCATCGATCCTTATTCTGGCCGTTGGCTTGACAGGCGGCTGGTTCGGGCGCGGGCTGGTGTCCCAGGTCACGGAACCGACCCACTCCATCGTGGCGGATGCAACGCAGGCACATAAGCTGTTTGCGAGCGAGGTTCTGCATCCGGTGGAAATCCGGGCCGATGCGGAGAATGCTTCCAGCCTGCCGAAATGGATTTCGAAACGGCTGGACCGCAAACTGAACATTCCCGACCTCACCCGCCACGGTCTGTCACTTGTCGGCGGCCGTGTTCTTCCCAGCTCCGAAGGCGCCGCCGCCCAGCTGATGTATGAGGATAAAAGCGGGCAGCGCGTCACTCTTTATATCGTGGCTGCGGCCGATTCGAGCGACACCGCCATGCAGCGTTCCAGCCTCGGTTCGCTGGAGGCCATCTCCTGGGACGACGAAACCATCCGCTGCGCTTTGGTCGGCAACCTGCCATCCGACCGCATGGACGCCATCGCGAAAGATACCTATCAACAATTGAGCTAGCCGATGAGATATTTCGACCATCATTCCGATAGCGCATCGATGCGGGAACGGCCGTGGCGTAATACGCCCATATCCTACGGCTTGGTGGCAATCGTGTTCCACTGGACGATTGCTGTGCTTTTCCTGATGCAGCTTGCGCTGGGATACGTGATGAGCCGCGACAATATCGACCCGGTTCTTCAGTTCGACCTGTTCCAATATCACAAGTCGATAGGATTTCTGGTGCTGGCCCTCGCCGTGCCGCGTTTCCTATGGTCGGTTTTCAGCAAAAAACCGCAGGCTCTTGAAGGCGAAGGGCTGGCATTGAGGCTTGCCGCACGGGCCGCTCACGCCGCGTTGCTGTTCCTGACGCTCGCCGTTCCCCTCGCCGGCTGGGCAATTGCGTCGACCTCGCCTCTGCAAATCCCCAGTTACGTCTTCGACCTCGTGGTCGTGCCGGGATTGCCTCTGGTGATTTCCGATCAGGCGGAGGCCTTCTGGAGCGAGGTTCACGCCACCCTCGCCTACCTTGCCGCAGCCATCGTCTTTCTTCATGTAGCGGCGGCGTTGTGGCACCATTTTATCCGCAAGGATTCGACGCTCCGGCGTATGCTTCCGTTTCCGACAGCCGCAGATAACAGGCGTAAAACTGCCTCCTCCCGGAAATAAACCCACAAGCCGTTGTTATGTAAGTATATGTTTCCATTATTTTTTATGAGAGATAAAATCCGTCTGTCGACGTCGTTTGGTCAGAGAAGAATGGGCGGGTCACCTGACGTTGCATAAAAGTCGCATCGCAACGGCTTTCGGCCTTTTCGCCGCACTGGATGACTCTGTTTCGGAGCGATCATTTGTTATTCTCGCCGCCGAAGAGCATTGGCCCATCGAGGTAGACTTTGCCTAAGTAAATACCGGTCTCAATCCAGTTTCACCCGTATTGCCGGATAGCCGCAGGCTGTCGGCGTATGATCATGTTCATCGGGTGGTGGCAAGAGACCGGTCTGGCATTGTTACAATGTGCCCTGCGCAGCGCCGCTGTCTCAGCTCTTCACCGCCCCAGAACACCGCCATGCCGTTCCCGCAAGGGTTTTCTCCTGCACCATCTCGGTGGACTTCCGAATGGAAGACCAAGAGACTATGTGCAACTTACTTCGGGTCCAATGGACCATTACGCCACGAACGGCGCCCCAGCCCTGGCTTGCATGCAGCGGATGCGGCGGCCTGAGGGCATTTCAGGCCAGCGGCAAGATCCGGCTCAATGCTAATGGCCGCAAACTGGATGCCTGGCTTATCTATAGATGCATAATCTGCGACAAGAGCTGGAACAGGCCGATTTTCGAACGCCAGAATGTCCGGGACATCAGCCCTGCCGTTCTCGAAGCGCTGCAGTCCAACGATCCGCAATGGATAAGGGCGGAGACATTCAATCTCGAAGCCTTGCGGCGCAAATCGCAGCGCGTCGACGAGTTTCCCGAATTCGATATCGCGAAACAGATAAGGGATGAACCTCCCGACTGGGCCATGGCGGAGATCGATCTCACGGTTCCGTTTCAGACCGGCATACGCCTTGACCGACTGCTGGCGTCTGAACTCGGGCTTTCGCGGTCGATGCTGCAGAAGCTTCAGGATGACGGTTGGCTTCGGGCGCAGTCCGACCGTTCCGATCTTTTGCGGCGGCGCGTTAAAAACGGCACCCGGATTGTGATCGCGCGCTGCGACGGCTTCGATCCGGAGCATTTGTGGAGACCCGTCACGGCGGATTTCTAACGGCATGGCGAGGGCCTGAAGGTTCAGGCCCTCGCTTGCGGCATCGTTCAGCCGGAAAACCCCTGCTCCGCCTCAGGCGAGCGCCTTCTTCACCGCGGCGAGACCGCGGCGCAGGAACGGATCGGAATGGACGTAGAAGAATTGTACGCCGCGCTCCCGCCAGTGCGGCATTTCATCCAGCGTCGCAAGCGTTCCCGCGATTTTTCCGGCTGCGCGTATCTTGTCGACAGCAATGGCGACCTTCTCCGTCACCACATCCGGGCGCGGCTCACCGAATGGCGGCGCGGGCGGATAGCCCATATCCTGCGAAAGATCGCCGGGGCCGATGAAGAAGACGTCGATACCCTCGACCGTCAGCATCTCGTCCAGAGCATCGACCGCATCGACGGTCTCGATCATGGCGATGACAAGCCGCTTTTCATAGTCTGACGGCAGGGCGTAACGCACTGCATCGACAATCGAGCGGGCCTCGTCGGCATTGCCGACCATGGGCACCATGATCCCGTCCGCACCGGCATTGAGATAGCGAATGATGAGCGGCCGCTCGTGCGAATGCGGGCGCACGATGGCAGCGCCCCCAACGGAGCGCACCACCTGCCCGGTCGCCCGCACATCCTCAAAGCTCCATGTGCCGTGCTCGCAATCGAGGAAGATTGCGTCCGCGCCCAGTTCCACCAGCCGGGCGGAAAGGCCCGACGACGTATGGTGCGGGGTGAACATGCTGATGGCTTCACCCGCCGCAAGGCGGGCGCGCAGCTTTGCTCCATTCATGGACGTCTCTCCCTAGTTCTTTTTCGGCATGTCCGACGTATCGTCCGGCGCGCCTACCCAGCGCGCGACCTCGATATCCTTCGAGGTGTCGCGCATATGGGTCGGGCAGATGTGCAGT
This sequence comes from Agrobacterium leguminum, assembly GCF_005144435.2. Classification (NCBI taxonomy): domain Bacteria; kingdom Pseudomonadati; phylum Pseudomonadota; class Alphaproteobacteria; order Hyphomicrobiales; family Rhizobiaceae; genus Agrobacterium; species Agrobacterium leguminum. The sequence goes on along the minus strand of NZ_CP120211.1, from coordinate 1,164,481 downwards.
TCCGGGATGACCGCGCCTCTGCTCAGGCTGGCGCAAAGTGTGATGGCGCGAGCCACGTCATGCGGATCCATCATCACGGCGCGTTCTTCCTTCAGAGGCGGACGCGCGCGGTTGTTCATGATCGGCGTATCCGTCTCGCCCGGCAGAATGGTCGTCGCGCGGATACCCTGGTTGCGATAGGTATTATGCAGGAAGGTCATGAAGTTCTTCACGCCCGCCTTGGCAGCGCCATAGGCCACGCCGCCCAGAAGATTGGGATTGAGGGCGGCGAGCGAGGAGACGGTGATGATGGTCCCCTCACCCTTTTCGATCATCTCCGGCAGCACCGCCTGTGTCAGGTTGAACACGGCCGTCAGATTGACGTTGATGGTGGCGTTCCACTCCTCCTCGCCGATGAAGCGGGCGTTGAGCACCTTGCTGGCGGAACCGGCATTGTTCACCAGAATATCAATGGGACCGACGGCCTCGCGGATCGACTTCACCGTGTCGAAGATCGCCTCGCGCGAGGCGATGTCGAGCGTGCGAGCGATGGCCTTGCCCTTCTTCTTTTCGATCAGTTCCGCGACCTCGCGCAGCGGATCGAGGCGGCGTCCGGTCAGAACGACCGTCGCCCCTTCTTTCGCCAGCAGAATTGCGGTTTCGCGGCCGATGCCTGAACCGGCGCCGGTTACCAGCGCAATTTTTCCGTTCAGCAGTCCCATTCTCATCTCCTATTCGGCTGCGGCAGCAATGGCGCCAGAATAGCCGAAGATTTCTTTCGCCGCCTTCGCGGTGACCAGACCTTCGGAAATATCCTGTTCGATCAGTGCGCGCGAACGCTCGCTGGCCCTGCCCCAGCCGCCACCGCCGGGTGTCTGAACTTCCAGACGTTCGCCGGTCTGAAGAACGACCTTGCCCTTGGGGAAATGCGACTTGCCCTGCTTCATCACCTTGCCGGCGGACCCGCTCTGGCCTTCCACCACGCCGAAGCAGGGATGGCGGACGCGTTCCGATGCCAGATAGATGTTCATCGGGTTCTTGCCGAGATTGCGCAGAACGACACGCTGGCCAAGGCCGCCGCGATGTTTGCCGGCGCCACCGGAATCGGCGATGAGTTCCTTGCGTTCCGTCAGCACCGGAACGGCGACCTCGAACATTTCGATGGCCGTAACCTTGCAGTTGGAGGGGAAGCTCAGCGTATCCAGCCCGTCGAATTCGGCGCGTGCGCCCTGTCCGCCATGGAAATTCTGCACGGAACCATATTGCGTGCCATCGTTACGCTGGCCGACGCAGTTGGCCGCCCAGATCGGCGCGCCGCCGCTATCGCCCAGCACCTTTTCCGGCACGATGCCTTCCAGCGCCTTGAAGATCAGCGAAGGAATGACGTGACCGATGAGGTTGCGCGAATTGCCCGCCGTCCATTCCTGCGGATTGAGAATGCAGCCGAGCGGCGCCTCGTCGGTGATCGGGACGATGCAGCCCTCATTATTGGGCGTTTCGGCATCGAGCAGGCATTTCAGCGCGTAGACCGAGTGGGCGTAACGATAATTGGTGCGGCAGTTGATTGAATGCAGGACCTGATCCGACGTGCCGGTATAATCCACATGGATGGAATCATCCCTGACGATCACGGCAGCTTTCAGTGTGACGTCGACATCGTAGCCGTCGAGCAGGACTTCGGCGGAATAGGTGCCGTTCGGCCATTCGCGGATCGCCTTGCGCGTCTGCGCCTCCGAACGGGTGTGGATGGCGTCGGCCAGCCCATCGACATCGTCCAGCCCGTATTCATCGAGGAATTTCACCAGTTCGCGGCCCATGACATTGTTGGCGGCGATCATCGATTCCAGATCGCCGCGCACTTCCGTGGGAAGGCGGACGGAGGCTGCGATGATATCGAACACATCCTCGTTCGGAACGCCGGCCTTGAGCAGCTTGACGATGGGGAAACGGATGCCTTCTGCGAAAATGTCGCTGGCTTCCGAATGCAGCGGCGCGCCGCCAATATCGGGAAGATGGGCGATGGACCCCGCATAGGCGACGACCTTGCCGTTCTTGAAGATCGGCGTGATCATCGTCACGTCAGGCAGGTGGCCGGTTCCGATTTCCGGATCGTTGGTGGCCAGAACATCGCCCTCCTCCAGCGTCTCGACCGGAAACTTCGGCAGGAAATATTTCTGCGCCGCCGCAGGCAGCGAGGTGATGAAGACAGGGATCGACCAGGTGCATTGCGCCAGCGCCCTGCCCTTACTGTCGAGAAGTACCGTAACGTAATCATGGTTCTCACGCACGATCGGCGAAAACGCCGTCTTGCCGAGCACGTTATCGGCCTGATCCGCGATAAAGATCAGACGGTTCCACATGACCTGAAGGTTGATCGGATCGTTGAAATCGGTTGCGGGTTTCGACATCTGACTGTCCCCTTAGAGAATGTTGATCACGAGATTGCCGTGGGCATCGACATAGAAGACGCCGCTCGGCCCGACGACAGCCGTCGATTCACGCTGTTCCACAATGGCAGGCCCCTTTACCTCGTGGCCGACCGGCAGCTTGTAGTGGTCGTAAACCGAGGTTTCGACATAGCCGCCAGCCTCCTGAAAATAGACCTGCCGGCTGCCCTTGCGGGCTTCGGCAACGACGGTTTCATGCGGCCGGGTGACCTGATCCTTCTCGCCGCTGGCGCGCAGACGCCAGGTGATGACTTCCAGGGGTGCGGCCACCGTGCGGCCGAACAATTCGCGATAGAGCTTGAAGAAACTGCCGCGCAATTCTTCAAGGAAAAGGTCTTTCGGCAGGTTACGGTCGGGCAGTACCACCGTGATTTCGTGACCCTGCCCCACATGGCGCATATCCACGGTATAACGATTGGTGATCGTCTCCTTCGGAACGCCGGCGGCCGAAACGACTTCCGCACCCTGAGCGGAAAGATCATCGAGCAGGCGGTTCATCGCATCGATATCCCAGGCGTCGAGCGCCATCGGATGGCTTGCGGAGAGATCGACGGCGACCGGCGCGATCAACAGGCCGATGGCGGAGCTGACGCCCGCGCCCGTCGGGCAGATGATGCGCGAAATACCGAGCTTGCGGGCGATGCCATAGGCATGGACCGGTCCTGCCCCGCCGAAAGCCACCATCGGCAAAGAGCGCGGATCGACGCCGAGATCGGTCGCATGCATGGCAGCCGCCTTGCTCATGGATTCATTGACGAGATCATGGATGCCCCAGGCGCAGCGCTCGACAGACACATCGAGAGAAGTGGCCAGTTTCGACATCGCCTCATGGGCCGCGTCCTTCGACACCTTGAACGAGCCGCCGACGAAGGATTCCGTTCCCATGTAGCCGAGCAGAATATCGGCGTCGGTTACCGTCGGTTCGGTTCCGCCGCGCTGGTAGGCCGCCGGTCCCGGCATGGCGCCGGCGGAATGCGGACCGACATCGAGAAGACCGAGAGGGTTCTTCGCCGCGATGGAGCCGCCACCGGCGCCGATCTCGATCATCTGAATCGACTGGATTTTCAGCGGAAAACCGGAGCCCTTGCGGAAACGCTGGTAATGCGCGACTTCGAGATCGGTGCCGACATTCGGTTCGCCATCGGGAATGAGGCAGAGCTTGGCGGTGGTGCCGCCCATGTCGAAGGAAAGCACGCTCGCCTCACCTGCCGTGCGGCCGAATTCGGCGGCGGCGACAGCACCTGCGGCGGGGCCGGATTCGATCAGGCGCACGGGAAGTTCGGCGGCACGGCGGCTCGGCACAAGACCGCCCGAAGAGGTCATCCACAGCACCTGCCGGTCGATGCCCTTCTCAGCAAACTCCCGCTGCAGATGCGCGACGTGGCCCGACATTTGCGGGCGGGTATAGGCATTCACCACTGTCGTCGAGGCGCGGTCGAATTCACGCATTTCCGGGCAGACTTCGGAAGACAAGGACACGAAGATATCCGGGTCCTCTTCGCGCAGAAGGGCGGCGACGCGCTGCTCATGCTGCGGATATTTGTAAGCGTGCAGCAGGCAGACCGCCACAGAGCGGATGCCCTTTTTCTTCAGCCGTCCGGCAATCTCGCGAACGGTCTCTTCCTTGAGTTCCGTCATCACCTCGCCATCGGCGGCGATGCGTTCTTCGGCACCGAAACTGTTGGCGCGGGTGACCAGCGGATCGGGATATTTGATGTTCAGATCATAGAGATCGTAACGCCCCTCGTTGCGGATCCGCAGCATATCCTGAAAACCGTCGGTGGTGACGAAACCGGTCTCCACGCCCTTGCGCTCCAGCACGGCATTGGTGACGACGGTGGTTGCGCCAAGCACCTGCAGGTTCCCGATGGCAATCGCATCGCCATGTTTTTCGAGCAGTTCCGATACGCCCTGGACAACGGCTTCCGCCGGATTTTTCGGCGTGCTCAGGACTTTATGGAGGTGAAGTTCGCCGCTGTCGTCCAGAAGCGCGAAATCGGTAAAGGTACCGCCAGTATCGAAAGCCAGTTTTGCCATTGTTTCCCTCGAGCGACCATGCAGCCTCTTTGGCTGCCTTGTGGACCCAAATTTGAATCCGTTCACTGATGGAAAATTGAAGCCTTCAGCCGGCCTTTACCAACACAACCTCGGTCTGCCGCCATAGGGTTTGCTTATAGCGAATTCAGATGGCGCGAATGCCGGGGTGGTGGCCGCTCTTGAGCTTGGTGACGATCTCGAGAAGCACGGAACGCGCCGCCAGAGCCGGCTCGGAAAGCGGCATATGATCGGAGACGCAGAGCGAAACCGTGGCGTCGATGACTGGGGTTGTGAGCGGGTGCAGCTGCGCGCCGCTGAAGCTCGGGGTTTCCAGAACAACGGAGGCTGGAAGGATCGTTGAGCCGAGACCGTCCAGTACCGCCGCGCCCAAAGCAGGCACGGATTCCAGCTCGGAAATGACCTCCGGCTTTGCCCGCGCCCGCGCCAGCCCTTCATCGATGAGCCGGCGAAGGAAATGCGCCTTGCTCGGCAGCAGCATCGCGTGGCCATCCAGCGCCGAGAGCGGAAGCGGCTGACCGGGTTCGGCCGGCAGCTTCATGTCGGCGGGCGAGACGAGGAACATTTCTTCCCGGAACAAAGGTTCCAGCGTCACGCCCTTGATCGGATCGGAGGTGTAGATCAGCGCCATGTCCATCTTGCCGGTCATGATCAGCTCGCTGAGAATATGGCCGAAACTGTCGTTGATATGGACCGTAATGGCGGGAAACCGCGCCCTCATCTCCTTGATGAGCGGCAGGGACAGCGCGCTGGAGGAGGAATAGGTCGCGAGCCCGATGGAGACGCGGCCGGAGACCGAGCGGGCGGAGCGGTCGATATCGGTCTGCGCCTGCTCGATCTGCTTCAGCATGATCTGTGCATGGCGATAGAGGATCAACCCCGCTTCGGTCGGTGCGATGCCGACATTGCTGCGCAACAAAAGCTGGTGTTTGAAATGCTGTTCCAGCGACGCGATCTGCTGCGACAGCGCCGGCTGCGCCACACGCAGAATGCCGGCGGCACGCGAAACGCTGCCGGTATCGACGATCTTGACGAAGCTCTTGAGTTTTTTGAAATCGACGCTCATCGGTCCCCACTTTTTGGGGAAATCCTAGCGTATCGAGGAGGAAACAGGAATGGATTTCTGCAAGGACGGCGCGTAATTTCAATGGGATAGAGCGTTTCACATGTCCCGAACACTGTAGACGACACAAGTGCTTTATGTAATCGGATATTCCCTCGCCCTCATTCCTGTGCTCGTCACAGGAATCCAGCCGACGCGCGTCTGCGCGGCGGGAAGAGTCCTCTCAGCCCAAGGACTTGGGCTGGCTGGATCCCTGTGACAAGCACAGGGATGAGGGACGGTGAGCGGACCGCAAAAAAGCCTCCTTTGGGCCGAGCGGTCTGTCTTACCGCAGGGCCGCCACCGCGCTCTCAATGCGGTCGCATGCATCCTCCAGCACTTCCATGGAGGTGGCAAAGGAAATGCGGAAATAGGGCGAAAGCCCGTAGGCCGCGCCCTGGAGAGCCGCCACGCCGACGCTATCGAGGAGATAGAGGACGAAATCGAGATCGTTTTCGATCACCTTGCCATCCGCCGTCGTCCTGCCGATCACCCCGGCGCAGCTCGGATAGAGGTAGAAGGCCCCATCCGGCGCCATGCAGGAAAGGCCGGGGATCGCGTTCAGGCGCGCGCAGGCGTAGTCGCGCCGCTGTTTATAGACCGCGACACTTTCCGTCACGAATGTCTGATCGCCCGAAAGCGCATGGGCGGCGGCGGCCTGGCTGACCGAGGACGGGCAGGATGACATTTGCGATTGCAACTTGTTGATGGCGGCAATGAGGGCTGCCGGCCCTGCCCCGTAACCGATCCGCCATCCCGTCATGGCATAGGATTTTGAAACGCCGTTGGTCAGAAGCACACGGTCCTTCAGTTCAGGAACGACGGCAACGAGGGTTTTCATCGGCTCATCCCTGAACCAGACCTGATCGTAAATATCGTCGGAAAGGACCATGACATGCGGATGGCGCAGCAATACGTCGCCGAGCGCCTTCAGTTCCACTTCGTTATAGGCAGCACCCGTCGGGTTCGAGGGAGCGTTGAGGATCAGCCAAAGCGTTTTCGGGGTGATCGCCGCTTCCAGCGCTTCGGCCGTCAGTTTGAACCCCGTTTCCTCCGGGCATGCGACGATGACGGGCGTGCCGTCATTGGCGATGACCATATCGGGGTAAGACACCCAGTAGGGAGCCGGAATAATCACTTCCGCACCATTCTCCACACTTGCCATCAGCGCCAGGAACAGGATCTGCTTGGCGCCGCCGCCGACGCAGATTTCGTTATCGCCATAGGTGATGCCGAGACGTCTCTGGAAGTCGCCGATGATCGCCTTGCGAAGCGCCGGCGTGCCGTTGACTGCTGTGTATTTGGTCTCTCCCCGGTCGATGGCGGTATGCGCCGCCGCCTTGACGGCTTCCGGTGTATCGAAATCCGGCTCGCCCACCGTCAGGTCGGCGATGTCGCGGCCGGCGGCCTTCAATTCGCGGGCGCGGGCCGCTGCCGCCGTGCTCGGCGATACCTTGATTTTCGACACGCGCGATGCAGGCACAAAAGTGCTCATGGTCTTTCCTCGTCTGATATAAAGCTTTGGACCTGTCAGTGCGCGGCTTCGAGTTCGCCACGCATCTTTCCGGTCAGGAACAATTCGCCAAGTTCGTCATGGGTGATCTCCGCAGGCGTGCCGTCCCAGATCACCTTGCCGAGACGGAGAATGACGGCGCGCTCAGCCACCTCCATGGCCTTTTTGGTGTTCTGCTCGACCAGCAGGATGGTCATGCCATTCGCATGCAGCCGCAGCAGCTCGTCGAACACGATGCCGATTGCGGCCGGCGACAGGCCGACCGAGGGCTCATCCACCAGCAGCACCTTCGGCCGCTGCAGAACCGCCATCGCCACTTCGAGCAATTGCTGCTCGCCGCCCGACATATTGCCTGCGAGCGTCGAGCGCCGTGTCTTCAGGATTGGGAAAAGATCGTAGACATAATCCCGGTCCGCCTTCACCTTCGCATCCCGGATGGTATAGGCGGCCATTTGCAGGTTTTCATCGACGGTCATGACCGGGAAATTGCAACGGCCCTGCGGCACGAAGGATATGCCCTCCCCCAGAATGGAGCGCGACGATAATCCGGCGATGTTCCTGCCGCGCCAGTCGATGCCGCCTTCCTTGATGGTCGTCATGCCATAGAGCGTCTTGAGCAGGGTGGATTTGCCCGCACCGTTCGGCCCCATGAGGGCCACGAATTGCCCGGCCGGCACATCCAGATCGACGCCGTTCAGGATATCGAGATTGCCGTAACCCGCGCGCAGGCCCTTGATGGAAAGATTGCTGTCAGCCGCCAAGATAGGCCTCCCTCACACGCTGGTCCTGAATGATGTCATGCGGCAGTCCCTCGACCAGTTTCGTTCCCTGATCGAGCACGACGACACGCTGGCAGATGCTGGTAACGACATCGATATTGTGTTCGATGACGAGGAAGCTGACGCCGAGCGATTTATTCGCATATTGGATCGTCTCCACCACACGCTCGATGATCTTCGGGTTGATGCCTGCCATCGGCTCGTCGAGCAGGATAAGCTTCGGTTCCGGCATCAGCATGGAAGCGAACTGGATGAGTTTCTGCTGGCCGCCGGAGAGATTGCCGGCGGGCTGATGGCGAACGTCCCAGAGGCCCGCCATCTTGATCAGCTCGCGCGCCCGCTCTCTCAACCCGGCCACGCGGCGGCGCGACATGCCGCCGAGGCCGAATGTCGACAGGAGCGAGGGAAAGGTGAACATCTGGCCGGCGATGATGAGGTTCTCCTCCACATCGAGCGCCTTGAAGGTCACCGTCTTCTGGAACGAGCGCAGCATGCGGCCTTCGCGGGCGATGCGGTTGAGCGACCAGCCGGTGATATCCTGCCCGTCCAGTATCACCTTGCCGGTATCCGGCCGGGCAAGCCCAGTGCTGCAATCGAAGAAGGTGGACTTTCCGGAACCGTTCGGGCCAATCAGCCCGGCGATTTCGCCGCGATTGATGTGCATGCTGACATCGTTGACCGCCTTCACCGCACCATAGGACTTGCTGAGGTTCTTTATCTCAAGGATGGGAAGATGAGCCGTCATTTCGAACCTCCGATCGCGTTCCAGAAGCGATTGATCAGGGGAGCAAAGCCCTTTTTGAACCAGAAGACGAGAACGAGAAGGCAGAAGCCATAGGCGATCATCCGCACTTCAGGAGCTACGCGCAGCGCCTCGGTCAGACCGACGAAAAGCAGGCTGCCGAACACGGTTCCCGAAATCATGCCAGCACCGCCGCCGAGAACGATGATCAGCATCGTCGTGGAATAATACATCTGGAAGGTCAGCGGGCTGACCACCGTGAGGTAGTGGGCATAGAGGCTGCCCCCTACCCCGGCAAAAACGGCGCTCAGCATGAAAACGATCAGCTTGTAACGCCATGTGGGTACGCCGAGAGACTCCGCCAGCGTTTCGTTTTCGCGAATGGCGACCATGTTGCGGCCGGCCGGCGAGCGGACGATTGCCCATGCGGCGAGCGTTCCCAGCAAGCAGATGGCCAGAGCCAGATAATAGAAACTGGTGGTTCCGCTGACCGTGAAGGAGAGCGGGCCAAGCTCGAAATAGGGTTTCGGAATACCCGAGAGGCCCATGTCGCCGCGGGTCAGCGAAATCCAGTTCTTGGCGATTGCCTGGCCGATGATGACGAAACCGAGCGTACACATGACGAAGGACGTCGAGCGAAGCCGCAACGCCGGAATGCCGAGCGGCAGGGCGAGAGCGCCGGAGACCAGGCCGGCGGCAATCAGGTTCACATAAAACGGCGTTTCATAGTGCACCGCCAGCAGGCCGGCGGTATAGGCGCCGATGCCGAAGAATGCCGCCTGCGCCAGCGATAACAGGCCGGTATAACCGACGAGCAGATTGAGGCCATGCGCCGGCAGCATGAAGATGAGCGCGATGATCAGCGAGTGGGTAACGTAACGCGTGCCGATGAAGGGCGCGGCAAGTGCTACGACGATCAGGACGGCGGCGAGCGGAATGCGCAGATCGCGGCGGCGTGCCTGGGGAACGGTGTCTGTGAGAGACATGTCGAGTCCTCAAAATTCGAGTAAATTCGGCGGGCGCGGCTTCTAAAGCGCGTCGCGTTTAATTGAGCTCATGCGACGCGCTTTAATTTTGTTTTTACGCATGTCTTTGTCCCAAAACCGCTGCACACTTTTGGGAGACATGCTCTAAAAGCGCGCCTGCGTCGAAAACAGGCCGTGCGGACGCCACATCAGCATCAGGATCAGCGTTGCGAAACCAACCGTGTCGCGGAATTGCAGCCCGACATAGGTGGCGACGAGGCTTTCGGCGATGCCGAGGATCATGGCCGCGAAGAAGGTGCCGCGCACGTTGCCAAGGCCGCCCATGATGATGATCGGCAGGGTCTTGAAGGTGATGAGCTCCCCCATGCCGCCATAGACGCTGACATTGACCGGAGCTGTCAGCACGCCGGAAAGCGCTGCAAGTGCGGCGCCCAGGATGAAGGTGCGCAACACGACCTGCGAGACATCGATGCCGACCACGCCGCAGCATTCGACATTTTGCGAGACCGCCCGCATCGCCATACCGAGACGGCTATAGGTCACCATCAGCTCCAGACCGACGAAGACGATCAGACACACGACCAGAATGAGCACGCGCTGCTGCGCCAACGTGAAGCCGAGGATGGAAATCGGCTCGATATAACCGCCGGCGAAAAACTTGTAGCCGCCGCCGAAGACAAAAATGATCGTGTTCTGCAGGATCAGCGCGATACCGAGGGTGGCGAGAACGCCGGACTCGGCCGGCGCCCCCACCATTCTGCGCATCACGAGCTGGCCGACCACATAGGCCACGACCACGGTGGAAAGAACGCCGACGACGATCGAAGCCTCATAGGAAAGGCCGAGATAATCGATGGCGAACCACGCCCCGAAGGTTCCGAGCATGTAATATTCGCCATGAGCGAAGTTGATGGCTCTCAGCACCCCGAAAATCATGGTCATGCCGACGGCGACGATCGCGTAGACGGAACCGGTGACGATCCCGTTTACGACTTGCTCGAGAGTTGTCGAGAACATGGCTGTACCCCTCCCGGTCTATCAGTTCGCAGGGTACTGGATTTCCGCCGTATAAGCGCCCTTTATGCTCGGCTTGCCGTTCTCGATCTGCAGAAGGATCATCGGAAGGCGCGCCTGATTGTGATCGTCGAAGGTCACTTCGCCGACCGGGCTCTTGTACTTGATCTTGGAGAGCGCTTCGCGGACCGCATTGCGATCAGCGCTTCCGGCTTCCTTGATCGCCTGGGCGAGCAGGTTGACGGTATCCCAATGCACATAGGCGTGATTGTTCGGCGCTTCCTTGTATGTCGCGATGAATTTCTCGACGAAGGCCTTGCTGGCCGGACTATCGAATTGCGGCAGCCAGGCTGCGGCCTCAACAGCGCCCTCCATGGCTTTCGGCGCGGATTTGATTGTCTTTTCGGTGTTGAATTCACCGTTGCCGATCAGTGTAACCTTGCCGGCAAGTCCGAGTTCCAGCATCTGACGGGCGACAATCGGCGTCGTGTCGGCGAGACCGTACATGATGATCGCCTGCGCGCCGTTATCGCGGATCTTCGCCAGCACGCTGCGGAAGTCGACCTCGCCTTCCTTGTAATAATCCTCGCTCAGAATTTCTCCCTTGAAGTCGGGCAGATATTTCTTGGTGAAGGTGATGGCGGAACGGCCGTAGTCGCTATCGACCGACAGGACGGCGAATTTGGTGAAACCACGCTGTTCGGCGGCGTATTTCGCCACGACAAGCGCACGGTTCTCATCCGTCGGATAGTTGCGGAATGTCCATTTGAAACCGCCGACGCCAGCCTGATAGGTGATCTTCGGGTTGGAGGACGCGGCGTTCAGCAGCAGAACCTCGGCATCCTCGGCGACAGGCTGCATCGCAAGCGTCACGGAGCTGGAGACATCGCCGATGACGAAATCCACCTCGTCCTGATCGATCAGGCGGCGGGTGGCCGAAACGCCTTCGACCGGCGTGCCCTGGCTATCGGCATTGAAGAGTTCGATCTGCTGGCCGTTGATGCCGCCAGCCGCGTTGATGTCCTTTACCGCGAGTTCCGCGCCATGCATGGAGAAAGCGCCGTAGCGCGCATTCGGGCCGCTCATCGGCGCGACGAGGCCGAGCCTTATCGTCTCTGCCGCATAAGCGGAGGCGGAGAGCGCCGGCGACAGGCTCAGGATCGGAGCGACCGCTGCGGAAACCAGTAGAAGTCTGCGAGTAATACCGTTTTTCATGTTCCCACTCCTTTTCGGATTTATCTGTTCCGGCTTTGGCCGGGCGAGCTTTTGCCGCTTTTGCGGTTCTTGTCGATTAACGTCATGCTAATCTTTCAGGCAGAGTAGGTTCATCGCCGGATATTTTGCCAACACAAGTCCTTTCTGCCGCTATAGCGTTTCCTTATGCCGGCAGTCGTTTCCCCCTATCCAGACGTCGGGTTTCGATTTTTGCATGTCTTCCATGCAGGCAAATGCCTGTATTTTTCGCGTCGGAATGGGCATATTTTATGCAATCTCATCACTGGAAACCACGAAAATGAAACTTCACGAAACCGTTCGAAACTATTTCCGCAACCGTCGCGCCGTGGCCGAACTGAGCGCGCTCGACGACAGAAGCCTTTCCGACATCGGCGTCAGCCGCTCGCATATCCGTTCCGCTGTGGAAGGCCGCCGCTAACAGGCAGAAGTGGCCGCCTTCATGGGCGTCCGCGCGCAGCTCGATCTTCAGGCGCTGAAAATTGCGCCTCAGAATCGGTAAAGCTCCTGTAGAACTCTCCTCCACATATTGGGCGGCGCTGTCAGAGCGCGGCCAAGAGGAGAGTCGAATGAACCAACCCGATTATTCCCCTGACTATTCCATCGTCGCGAGAACCCCGTCTGTCGAGGACTATCTGCGCCTTCGCGCCGTGGCCGGGCTAAGCCCCTTTTCACGGGAGGCGGCGGAGAAGGGTTTGCAGGGCACGGTCTTCTCCGTGCTGGTTCTGCATGCAGGTTCCGCCATCGGCATGGGCCGGCTGATCGGCGATGGCGGCTGCTTTTTTCAGGTCGTGGACATTGCCGTCGATCCCGCCCATCAGGGCCGAGGCTTGGGCAAGAAGGTCATGGAGGCGCTGATGGGCCATGTGAAGAGAGAGCTTCCCGCTTCGGCCTATGTCAGCCTGATCGCCGATGTGCCGGCAAACAGGCTATACGAAAAATTCGGCTTCAAGGAGACCGCGCCGAGGTCGCTCGGAATGGCCTATCGCGTCAGCACCTCGGCTTGATCGCAGGCAGTCCGCAGTGAGGGGCCTCCCGTCGATGCGGTTCAGCCGTTCGATGCAGCTTTGAAAATCGCCAACTGATCGGTAAAGGCGCGTTTATAGGCGGGACGCGCCTCGCCGCGAGCGACATAGGCCGCGAGATTTGCGTATTCATCGAGAATGCCCGAACTCTTTATCCGTTGCAGCACCGATATCATCAACAGATCGCCGGCGCTGAATGCGCCGTCGAGCCATTCGGCCTTCCCCAGTCGGTGGGACAATTCGCCGAGCCGCTTGCGGATGCGTTCATCGACGATCTGCAGTCGCTCGCCGTGCCAGCTTTTGTCCCTTTCGAGAAAACCGGTGACAAAATGCTCGACAATGGGCGGTTCCATGGTGCTGAGCGCGGCGAACATCCACATGATCGCGCGCGCCCGCGCATCCGCATCCTGTGGCAACAGGCCGGCATGGCGTTCGGCTATATGGAATATGATCGCACCGGATTCGAACAGGACGAGATCACCCTCCTCATAGGTCGGGATTTGCCCGAAGGGTTGAAGCGCCAGATGCGCCGGTTCCCGCATCGCCTTGAAGGAAAGAAGGCGGACGTCATAGGGCTGGCCCACTTCTTCGAGTGCCCAGCGGACGCGCATGTCGCGGGCGAGACCCTTGCCGCCATCGGGCGAACGTTCAAAAGCGGTAATGGTGATTGTCATTGCTGTTCTCCATCACTCCCCACCCCGGAATGCTGTCGCCTGACGTTACGTCACACTATGCGCTGGGATGAGCGAAAACAACGTCGTCGTGTTTTCGGCACAGGCTCAGGCGGCGGCGCGCTTTCGACGGGATACCCAGATCAACACCGGCAATGCGGTAAAAGACAGTGCGGCGCCCGCCAGGAAGGTGCCGAAGGAACCATGGAGGTCCCACAGCAAGCCGGCGATGACATTGCCGACCAGCACCGCCAGACCTGTCATCAGATTGAAGACGCCGAAGGCCGTTCCCTTGAGATGTGACGGTGCCGTTTCCGCAATCAGGGCTGCGAGCAGACCCTGCGACAGACCCATATGCAGCCCCCACAGCAGAATGCCGAACAGGAACAACGGAATGGAATTGGCAAAAGCGAGCGTCAGATAGGAGGCCACCAGCACGGCCACGCTCGCCGCGATAATTCCTGAGCGGCCGATCCTGTCCGAAAGCCGGCCGGCGGGATAGGCTGTCAGGCCGTAGACGGCATGCATGATGACCATCGTGATCGGTATCCATGCCGGCCGGAAGCCTGCCTCTTCGGATTTCAACAACAGGAATGCTTCGCTGAAACGAGCGAAGGTCAGGAGCGACGCCGCGATGATGACGATCCAGACCGCCTGATTGAGTTTCGCAAAATCGGCGAGCCGGAATGGCTTTTCGGCTTTCGGTCTTGCGGGCGCATCCGGTTCCTTCACACCGGCGATGAGGATGAACACCGCAAGGAAAGCGGGAATGACCGCGATCCAGAAAATGGCGAGCACATTTTCGCTGAGCGCGAACATCAGCCCGATGGCCGCCAGCGGCCCGATGAAACCGCCGACCGTATCGAGCGACTTTCTGAGCCCGAATGCGGCGCCACGAATTTCGGGCGGCGTCACATCGGCAATAAGGGCATCGCGCGGCGTTCCGCGAATGCCCTTGCCGACCCGGTCCACCGCCTTGGCGGCGACGATCCAGCCAAGCGAGGTTGCGAAGGGAAAAGCGAGTTTCGAGATTGCGCCGAGACCGTATCCAAGCACGGCGAGCATTTTCCGCCGCCTCGTCCAGTCCGCGATAATCCCGGAAAACAGCTTGGTCGTGGTGGCGATGGCAACCGACATGCCCTCGATGAAACCGACAGTGACCGCGGAAGCGCCGAGACCGGAAACGAGATAATAGGGCAGCAGCGTCTGCACCATTTCCGAAGAAATATCCATCAGAAGGCTAACGATGCCCAGCACCCAGACCGTCGCTGGAATGCGTGCCCGAACCGTTGCAGAAACAGGCGCAGAAGAAGTCGTCATGATGGCCCCCCGATCGTCTCTGGAATAATCATGTCCTCCTGAAACAATCAACCGGGCGGATATCGCGCAACCGCGACAAACGGGGAAAATCAGGGCCATCAAATCTCTGTGGGGCTGAAGCAAATACCGCCGAAGTCCGATGAAAGGGCTGGCCATTTCACGCAAAAACTCTAAGCTCCAGCGCCGGACACGGATTGCCGAGAACCATCAGTTTTCAGTTCAAATCATTAGGGAGAAAACATCAGATGAGCCTGCGTATCAACGACATAGCACCCGACTTCACCGCCGAGACCACCCATGGTCCGGTGAGCTTCCACGACTGGATCGGCGACGGCTGGGCGGTCCTGTTTTCGCATCCGAAGAACTTCACCCCCGTCTGCACGACGGAACTCGGCGCGATGGGCGGCCTGCAGCCGGAATTCGAAAAGCGTGGTGTCAAGATCATCGGTATTTCGGTCGATCCGGTCGAAAGCCATGAAAAATGGAAGAACGATATTCGCACCGCGACCGGTTTCAACGTCGACTATCCGCTGATCGGCGACAAGGACCTGAAAGTCGCCAAGCTCTATGACATGCTGCCCGCCGGCGCGGGCGACAGTTCCGAAGGCCGCACGCCTGCCGACAACGCCACCGTGCGCTCCGTCTTCGTCATCGGGCCTGACAAGAAGATCAAGCTGGTTCTCACCTACCCCATGACCACCGGCCGCAACTTCGAGGAAATTCTTCGCGCTATCGATTCCATCCAGCTCACATCCAAACATCAGGTGGCGACCCCGGCCAACTGGAAGCAGGGCGAGGATGTCATCATCACGGCCGCCGTTTCCAACGAGGATGCGATTGCCCGTTTCGGCTCTTACGACACGGTTCTTCCGTATCTGCGCAAGACCAAGCAGCCCGGCTGATTTGAAGTCAGTGATGGGGCGGTGAACATCATCGTCCCATTCGCTCCCAGGTAAGACAGCGGGCTCTAGCCGGCTTCCTGCCTGACAACGCGCAGCATGGGCCGGGCATCGAGTTCGGCGGGCGCGAAACGCGCAAGAAGGTCGAAAGATGTTATGGCTTCGCCGGCAGCGAAGCGTCGCCCGTTGACAACGAGATGCCCGAGGCCGAATAGCGTGAGAAGCGCTTCCGTCGCATCTCCGGCCGGGGTTTCGAAAAGCAGATTCGTCTGGCCGAAATGTTCCAGACCCGTTGTCCAGGCCCTGATCTTTTCCCCCTCCTCCATCACGAAGGTTCCGAAGGCCAGCATCGTTGCCATTTGCTGCGGCTGGTCCAGATGGCTGTTTGCGTAATTCAGATAGTCATCGAGATTGGCGCGGCCGACGATCATGTCGAGATAATGCAATGCAACGGCCTGCATGGGGGCGACCTGATGAATGCCGAGCAGGGCTGAGGCGATCTCGTTATGGGCGATTTCAGGATCGTCCTCATCCGCCATGATGAGGAATTTGAACTCGCACTGATGTGTTGCGCGGCTGAAATCGTCATATGCCGCTTTGGCATCGACGCAAAAGGTCTTTGACCAGTCGACGCTGGCCTCTGCGACTGCCGGATATTGGGCCGGTGCAACCGGCGCCACTGCGACCGGCTCGGGAGTGCCTACAAAAACCCTGGTCGAACCGCGCAGGCCGTCAAACACGCCCTTTTCGCTCAGCCGCTCACATTCATATCCCTCCTCGCCCCACGCTTCTGTCAGCGTCAAATCCGAGATCGCGGGTTCGCTGTCGAAATAGAGTGTCGCCTTGAAAAATTGAGCGTCGCCATTTGCCATTGCAAATTCCCGTCCATGGCATTTCCTGCGCTCTATGGCTTTATGATCCCGCCATGATAGTCAAGCCGGTATGTTTCGACATGGCCCCGGTAAATGCGCTCGATGCCGGTGAAGGACCGGAATTCGCCTTCATTCGTATCGACATAGACAAGATTTTCCACCGGGTGGGTGAAGCCGCCAAGGAACCGGCCCTCCCGATAGAGCGTGGAAAGCGACCGCTGAATGACACTGCCAGCCGTGGCGCCGTCGATCATGTCGTGCCGGAGGATGCGGCCGTAGTAACTCATCGCCCACACCGCTGTTCCCTCATGCCAGACGACCTCCTGGCCGATGAAATCGGTTCCACCGAAATAGCTGTCGATATAGTGCCAGTCGCCGCTCTGATAACCGAGATCGTGCGATCCCTTGCGCGTGGGCGTCGCGGATTTGTTGCCGCCGCCGACATAGGTGGCGGACTTGGCCTGCACGATGAACTCTTCCAGCATGGGAAACCTTTCGGGACAAGAACATAAAGTGAACATAAGCGATTTTTGGGGTGGTCGCAAGTGCGGTCCCTGCCCGGCATCAAACCCGCATTTCAGCAATGGCGGGCTTGGTAATCGCGGCGTTTGCGCTTAGAAGCGTTGCAGGAATTATCCGAAAAGAGTGCCCATGCCGCAAAACCCGCAAATCTATGTCGATGCCGATGCCTGCCCCGTGAAGCCGGAGATTCTCAAGGTGGCGGAGCGGCATGGGCTGGAAGTGACCTTCGTTGCCAATTCCGGTCTGCGCCCATCGCGTGATCCCATGGTGAAAAACGTCATTGTTTCCGCTGGTTTCGACGCGGCGGACGACTGGATCGCCGATCATGCAGCCGAAAACGACATTGTCATCACCGCCGATGTGCCGCTGGCCGGGCGCTGTGTCGCCAAGGGGGCGCTGGTGACCGGGCCGACGGGCCGCGTTTTTGACCAGTCGAATATCGGGATGGCGACAGCAATGCGCGATCTTGGCGCGCATCTGCGCGAAACCGGTGAAAGCAAGGGATATAATGCGGCTTTTTCACCGCGTGACCGCTCCGCCTTTCTGGAGACGCTTGACCGTTTCTGCCGCCGTGTCAAAAAATGACGGCGCCAACGGAAAGGTGCCGCCCATGACCCCGGCCAATATGAAAAGCAACAGCTATCGCCGCCATCAACCTTTCGTCATTGCCTTTTTGGTCGGCGCCGTGAGCCTCGGCCTGGCGCTGGTTTTTGCGCCGCCGCTGGCGATAGAGATCGCGGCCGTTCTGTTCTTCCTGACCTACCTCGCCCTGATTACCTTTCGCTTATCGGGCCTGACGGCGCAGCATCTGAAGGCCCATGCCGATAGCGACGATCTGCCTGCGGTCGCCATCATCGCCATCACGCTGCTTGCCGTTGCCGTCGCGGTGGTATCGCTGTTTCAGGCCCTCAACCATACCGGCGAAACGGTCTGGGCGCTGCTCATCGCCTTCGCCTCGGTGATCTTCGGCTGGCTGACCATCCACACCATGACCGCCCTGCATTACGCCCATCTTTACTGGCGGCCCGCCATGGTGGACGGCAAACGCCAGCATCGCGGCGGCATGGATTTTCCTGGCACGAAGGAACCCTGCGGTTACGACTTTCTCTATTTCGCCGTGGTGATCGGCATGACCGCGCAGACGTCGGACGTGGGGATAACCACGACCGCCATGCGCAAGGTCACGCTGCTGCACTCCATCGTTTCTTTCTTCTTCAATACGGTTCTGGTGGCGGCCGCGGTCAATGCAGCCGTCTCGCTTGCGGGCTGAACCGGGAAATTTTCACAAGGAATGGCTTCATGAACATTATTTCGCAAAATACGGCCTTTGGCGGCATGCAGGGCGTATTTTCGCACACATCGGAAACCCTGAAATCTGAGATGAGCTTTGCGGTTTATGTGCCGCCGAAGGCGATCCATGAGCCCTGCCCTGTCCTGTGGTATCTTTCCGGCCTCACCTGCACCCATGCCAATGCCATGGAAAAAGGCGAATATCGCCGCATGGCCTCTGAACTCGGGCTGATCATCGTCTGCCCGGATACCAGCCCGCGCGGCAATGACGTGCCGGACGAATTGACCAACTGGCAGATGGGCAAGGGCGCCGGATTTTATCTCGATGCCACAGAGGAGCCCTGGTCCGAGCACTACCGGATGTATAGCTATGTGACGGAAGAATTGCCTGCCCTCGTCGGCCAGCATTTCCGTGCGGATATGAGCCGCCAGGGCATTTTCGGCCACTCAATGGGCGGCCATGGCGCGATGACCATTGCGCTCAAGAACCCCGAGCGTTTCAAGAGCTGCTCCGCCTTTGCACCGATCGTGGCTCCCTCTTCGGCCGACTGGTCCGAGCCGGCGCTGGAAAAATACCTCGGTGCGGATAAGGCCGCATGGCGCCAATACGACGCCTGTGCGCTGGTCGAGGACGGTGCGCGTTTTCCCGAGTTCCTGATCGATCAGGGCAAGGCCGATAGTTTCCTTGAAAAGGGCCTGCGGCCCTGGCTGTTCGAAGAAGCGATCAAAGGCACGGATATCGGCCTGACGCTGCGCATGCATGAGCGTTACGACCACTCCTACTATTTCATTTCCACCTTCATGGATGACCATTTGAAGTGGCATGCGGGGCGGCTGGGATAAGGATGGAGAAGCAGGCTGGCGGCGCCCTGTAAGCGCCGCCGTTTCGGATTTAACCTGACATTACGGGATGCGGGCAATGACCTTGATCTCGAAATCGAAACCGGCAAGCCAGTTGACGCCGACAGCCGTCCAGTTCGGGTAAGGCTTTTGGCTGAAAATCTCCTGCTTGACGGTCATGATCGTTCCGAACTGGTTTTGCGGGTCCGTGTGGAACGTCGTTACATCCACAATATTGTCGAAAGTGCAGCCCGCCGCTGCAAGCGTGGCCTTGAGGTTTTCAAAGGCCAGCCGGACCTGACGTTCAAAATCAGGTTCAGGCGTTCCATCGGCACGGCTGCCGACCTGGCCGGAAACGAAAAGAAGGTCACCGGATCGAATAGCTGCGGAATAGCCATGCTCCTCGTAAAGCGCATGCCTGTTAGCGGGGAAAATTGCTTCGCGTGCGGTCATTATGCATCTCTCTTTTGGCTGAGTGGTCATGGATGCCGAGAAGCGTTGCTCTTTTTAAAAGAGGGCTTCGGACGCCCATTTACATACGTTACGTATGCCAGATAGTTACATACGCGCCGCATGTCAATTCCATATACGCGACGTATGTGAATTTAAGAGCATCGAAGATGCGCCCGATTGAAGCTTGAAATATTTCGGAAGCTGAAATGCGGACGAATAGGCGTCACGCCCTCGCCTTTTGTGTCCCGCTTATGGAAACAATGCCGTCGCCAGCGTTGTCGGGCCGGGCCGGCTGAGCCTGAATTCGCGGATCACGCGTTCGGCGACGCCATAGGCAAGTTCCTGCTCTATCGACTGATTGTCGAAGCTGACGACAGTGGCGGTAAATTTGGCTTCCGCGATCACCTCTCCCGTCGCAACGGCGGCGGCGCGGACGATGACCTTGGCTGACGCCCTTTCCCCGAACAGGAACGGGCCGCGTGTAACGGATGCGAGACGGATGGTCAGTACCACGCGCGGCCGGGTTTCTCCACGCGCCGTGGTTTTGATCGCATTCTGCACCTGCGCATGAATGGACTGCATCAGCGCCGGAGCGACATCCGGGCGTGCCGCAACGAATGCGCCGCGCACATCGTAAAGCAGCCGGTCGGTATTGGTCGCTTCCGGTTCCAGCCTGAAAGACATGAGCGTGAAACACGCCAGCACAATGGTGCCAAGGCGTTTCAGCGTAGTATTCATGATTTGCGGCTCCCCTAACGTGAGGTAACCGCATACTCGGCCATCAGGGTTAGAAAAGCGTTAAGAAGCGCTCTTCAGCGACTCCAGAACATTGAGGGCAGCACGCATATCGACAAGCCTGACGGCGCGGCGCTCCAGCGCCTCCTCGTCCTCGCCCCATTGCTCGGCGGTCCAGTCCTCGTCCAGATGGGCGAGCGCCCAGGCTTCCTCCAGCGTCAGCTCCCCTTCCGCCAGTGCAAGGGCCAAAATGGCGGAGCCGGTCAGCGATGTCATGGTGTGAAGAGCGGCAAGCGCGATCGGTGTGTCGTATTTCTTCAGCGTTACCGCAAAAGCCGCGATGGCTTCGCGCGGCTGATCCTGATGCATCACGCCTTCGACGAGAATGAAGCGCGCTCCGAGCACATTGGCCGCCCAGTCCAGAACCGGATCCCAATGGTCCGTCTGCCGCGCAACCAACGCTTCCGGATCGCCGGCGCGATAGCAGAGGAGATCGGAAGAGGAAAAACGAAGTATGTCTTCAAAAACCGCCTGGGTATCGTTGGAGACGCCATCAATGGCCGTGTTCACATGCCGAGAGACGGGCATGACCACCGGATTGACCACTTCTTTCTGGGCATCCCACTCATCGCGAAGCAGTTCCGCCAGCGCGCGCGTCGGGACGGTCAGCGGCTTCTTGGCGGGGGTACGCAGTGGCTTGCCATCGAGAAGGATGGTAAAGCCGCCCTCCTCCGCCTCGCCAACGGTGACATCCTTGTAGAACCGTTTCGGCAGGGGTTTCTGCATCTGGATCTGCGCGCGCAGGATCGGGTCGGGATGGCTCAGGCCCTCCGAAAGGTCGTTCAGGAGATCACGCATGGCACGTCCTCGTCAGTCGGATAGAAAGGTTATTCAAGAATATCGGCCGGAACATAGGCCGGAATTTCGCGCGGGTGGCTGACAACCGCATCCGCGCCCGCCTTCCAGAGATCGTCGACCGAGGCATAACCCCAGGCGACGCCGATTGCTTTCGCGCCGGCAGCCTTGGCCATCTGCATGTCGTAGATCGCATCGCCGATAACCACAGTATCGGCCGGAACCATGCCGGTTTCATGGCAGCATTCCATCACCATGGCCGGATGCGGCTTGGAGGGGCAATCATCCGCCGTGCGCGAAACGATGAAGTGATCGGCTAGGCTGTGGGTCTGCAGGATATGGGTAAGGCCGCGCCGACCCTTGCCGGTCACAGCGCCGATCAGCACATCGTCGCGTTTCGAAAGCGTATCGATCAGCGTGGCGATACCGTCGAAAAGCGGCACGGTCATTTCCGGCCGCTCCCGCAGGGGATGATAGATTTCCCTGTAGCGCTCCGTCATCGCCTTCGCTTCGTCATCCACATGCGCCTTGCCGAGCATGCGGGCGATGGCGATATCCAGCGTCAGGCCGATAATCGCCTTGGTCTCGGAGATGTCGGGGCGCGGCTTGCCGAAATCAGCGAAAGTATCGGCCATGACGGCATGGATCAGGCCGGCGCTATCCACCAGCGTTCCGTCGCAATCGAAAAGAACGAGTTTCATGGGCTGTCAGTCTTCCCTATCGCCATCGGCCACGTCGAGACCGAGCAGGTTCCAGGTCTGTACCATATGCGGCGGCAGGGGTGCGCTGACCCGAAGCCGGCCGCCATTCGGATGCGGTATGTCGATATGGCGTGCGTGGAGATGCAGGCGCTTCTGGATGCCGCCCGGAAAATCCCAGTTTGGATCGTCGATGTAATATTTGGGATCGCCGATGATCGGGTGACCCATATGCAGCGCATGGACGCGAAGCTGATGGGTGCGGCCGGTATAGGGTTCCATTTCCAGCCAGGCGAGGTTCTGCGCGGCGGTATCGATGACGCGGTAATAGGAAACGGCGTGATCGGCCCCCTCCTCGCCATGCTTGGCGATACGCATGCGATCGCCATCCATGGTCTGTTCCTTGACCAGCCAGGTGGAAATCTTGTCCTGATGCTTGCGCGGCACGCCCTTGACCAGCGCCCAATAGGTCTTCTTGGTATCGCGTTCGCGGAAGGCGGCGGTCAGCTTCTGCGCAGCACCGCGGGTGCGGGCAACCACCAGCACGCCCGACGTATCGCGGTCGAGGCGGTGCACCAGACGCGGCTTTTCGCCCTTCTGGTTGGTCCATGCTTCCAGCAGCCCGTCAATATGGCGGGTAACGCCGGAGCCGCCCTGCACGGCAATGCCGGCCGGCTTGTTGAAAACGAAGACCTTGTCGTCCTCATGCAGGAGCATGCGTGCGAGAAGCTCGCCATCTTCGGAATGTTTGAGGTCCTTCGATCCGATCGGGCCGCTCTTGACCTTGAGATCGGAATCGACCGGCGGTACGCGCACCATCTGTCCCGGCTGCACGCGTGCATCCGTCTTCACCCGGCCGCCATCCACACGCACCTGGCCGGAGCGCAGAAGCTTCTGCAACTGCCCGAAACCAAGTCCCGGATAATGAATCTTGAACCAGCGATCGAGGCGCATACCGGCCTCGTCGGCCCCGACCTTGATATGCTCGATACCTGCCATGAAATTTCCAGTCTTTCTGTCCTGATCGCGCGCTCACATCTCTGGCGCGCCGTTTGGACCAAGCCTTTAGAACAAACTGCGGCCCAAGGCCAGCCCGGCGAAAACCGCCGCGATGGAAACCGCAAGGCTTGCAAGCACGTAAACGGCCGACAGCCCGAGCGCGCCGCGTTCGAACAGCGCGACCGCATCGAGCGAGAAGGACGAGAATGTGGTGAACCCGCCGAGCACGCCGGTGACGAGAAACAGGCGCATTTCCATCGAGGCGTTCAGCCGCCGCGCCACAAGCTCGACCAGCAGACCGATCAGGAAAGATCCGACCACATTGACGGCAAGGGTTCCCCAGGGGAAATTCGGTCCGGCCAACCGCATGCTCCAGACCCCGACCAGATAACGGAACACGGAACCGATTGCGCCGCCTGCAGCGACAAGGGCGATATTGATCATGGGGGGAATGTGTCTCCGGAAGAAATCGTCGGACCGGACGGTCCAGGACATTTTTAGACTATGGGAACCGCCGGCGAAACCCCTTAGCCCGGCGCTTTCGGCTGTTAAAATACGATTAAATTGCAGCTGTGCGATTTAGCCTTCCAACAATGGGCAGCTGTTAATCTCCGGCTTTTCAGGGTCGGCGAAGATGGCCGGAGGTTCGATGACACAGGTTCTTTCCGTTTCCGCGAATACAGCGGCCTATGCGCTGGAGGCCATGAAGCCGCCGCAACGCGTGCCGCGCAAGAGCGAGGTTGAAGAGGCCATTCACGAACTGGCGCGCAAGGCCGAACATGGCGATGACTTCCAGCTCAGGGGCCTGATGACGACGATCAAGCCGCCGGCCCTCACCCTCTATTTCCTGATAGCAAGCAGCCAGCGTCAGGAGCCGCAGGCGACGCTGGAGCAGGCCGTGGAGGCCTACGAGGAAAACAGCCTCGCCTCAAAATCTGAAAGTAATTTATAAATCAGGTGGATATATAGATATTTTAATGTCGATTCTTCAATTTCGCGCCATATGGGCGAAATCCCTGCGTTCAGCCTGGTGTCAGATTGATCTTCTAGAGATTTGCGATCGAGTTCCGGAAAATCACGTGGGCGAATGCCATCCTGCTTTTCCGCCACGGCGCTGAAGACCAACACGATAGATGAAAATTTGCGGCTACCGGACCTGTCACGCGTTCCGGTAGCCGTTTTTCATTGGTCAATTATGCTGGTGGTCGCCGCCGCCCTTGGCCGCGCCTGCGGACAGCACGATCTCCACCTTGCCGGCCTTTTCGAAGATGAGCGTCACTGGCACCTTGTCGCCTTCGGCAAAGGGCTTCTTCACATCGAAGAACATCATGTGCAGGCCGCCGGGCTTCAGCTCCACCGTCTGGCCGGCGGGAATGACGATGCCGTCATCCAGCTTGCGCATTTTCATGACGTCATTGACCATGGCCATCTCGTGGATTTCAGCACGTCCGGCGGACGAAGATTCGACACCAATCAGCTTGTCGTCGCTATCGCCGGCATTCTTGATGGTCACGTATCCACCGCCCACGGGCTGGCCCGGCAGCATGGCTTTGGTCGTGCCGCCCGACACTTCGAGGCTGCCGGCTTTTACGACATCCATATCCATGGCGGAGTGATCATGGCCGCCGGCATGTGCGGACTTTGCGGCAACGCGAATGGTGGGAGCGGGACTTTTCAGGGAATGCGGATCGACGCCGGCCGCTGCCACTTCATCCCAGGAAACCTTGCCCTTGTCGCCGCAAAGCTGCGTTACCTTGAATGGCAGGTCCTGCCCCGCCTCTATACCGGAGATTTTTCCCTGCACGGCGAAGGTGTCGTAGAATTCATCCGGCAGGTTGCCGCCCTTCCAGCGGATTTCGACCGGTCCGCTTTTAATCTCCTTGCCGTGGTTCTTGTAGGCCTTCTGGTAGTCTCCCTTGATGACCTCCAGTTCCCAACCAGCCTTGGGCTGGGGCTTGGCGGAAATGAATCCTTCCGGCAGCTTGATCTGAACTTCGGTGGTGGCGAGCCCGCCTTCGCAGCCATGCGGCACCTGGAGGGCGGCAACGACAGTGCTTTCCTGTTCGGCCGAGCCGTCAACGAATGTGGCGTGGGCGAAAGCCTGCGCGGTCGAAACCGAGGCAACGAAAAGGCTGCAGGTAATGATCTTGGTGGTTTTCATTTGCTTGTCCCTGCGACTGCTATCCCTCTGGGGCCGCGCAGCCGCTCCGTGCCGCCAAAAAGGCGGCGATGATCCCGTAAAACGAAAAAATCAGGCGGACAGGGATGGCGGACCGCGCGCGGCGGGCTTCTGGATCGTCAGCACGGAGCGGAAGCACCATTCCGCAGGCAGGCGATTGTCGAGCCAGGCAAACTCAGTCTTCAGCCAGCCAGCCGTATCGGGCATCGGCAGAAGAATGGACGAGGCCAGGAGGCAGGCCTCGCAAAACAGGATGGCGTCGCCGGAATGGGCGGGGCCTTCCTTGGTATGGGAAGCATTGACGCCGTTGCCATGGCCAAGGCAGATTTCCGCAAAGCTGCCGTCCGGCAGCCGGTAACTCTCATCCAGCGCAACGGCGGGTGCTTCGGCAAGTGCCGGCTTGTGGGCAAAACCAAGGGACAACATCAGGGTCGCGCAGAAAATGCGAAGCATTTTCTCCATCCCCATCAACCGTCTTTTTCGATTTGCATCCATGTTCTAGGCGATATCCCTGTTTCTCTCCGATTTCAAAGGGGAATTTTGCCGCAGGCCACACCGTCGCAAGGGAACAATAGATGCCAGGCGGCATTTTCCTGCCGCAACCATCGTTCAAGGGAGGCCCGACATGCCAGCAAAATCGAAGGCCCAGCAGAAAGCGGCGGGCGCCGCACTGGCGGCTAAACGCGGAGAAATGAAGAAATCCAGTTTAAAAGGTGCTTCAAAAAGCATGGAGAAGTCCATGACAGAAAAGGAACTTGAGGATTTCGCATCGACAAAACACAAGGGTCTGCCGGAGAAAAAATCCGACTGAAGAAAGCCGCCAAGACCATCTGCCGCCCCGGATCGCTCCACCGATGGCGCAGATGGAGCAAGAATCTGTTCAGATGCGTCATTTGGTCCTTGCCAATAACGGGTCTTCGAAGATAATGAGCGTCGCATCATCGTTGGGAGAAACCGCTTCACTGCGGTGCCGAAGGAGCAACCGCCCCGGAAACTCTCAGGCAAAAGGACCAGCGGTGACGACGGAACTCTGGAGAGAAGCCACCTTTCATAAGGACGGCTCGCCGAAGGGATAACAATCTCAGGCGACAAGGACAGAGGGGGCTCTTGAACCCGGTGCGTTTTTCGCGCCATGACCTGAGCCCGCGCGATGTTTCGCGCAACCCTGGAGGCGTCCTTGGACGATACCGCCGAGCTTCAAATCACGCCGCTCAATTCCCTGCATCTATCGCTTGGCGCCCGCATGGTGCCTTTCGCCGGTTATGACATGCCGGTGCAATATCCGGCCGGCGTTCTGAAGGAACATCTCCAGACCCGCACCTCCGCCGGTCTGTTCGATGTGTCCCATATGGGCCAGGTGATCGTGAAGGCGAAATCCGGCAACAGTGAGGATGCCGCGCTCGCGCTGGAAAAACTGGTGCCGGTCGACATTCTCGGCCTGAAGGAAGGCCGCCAGCGTTACGGTTTCTTCACCGATGAAAATGGCGGCATTCTCGATGACCTGATGATCACCAATCGCGGCGATCATCTGTTTGTGGTCGTCAACGCCGCCTGCAAGGACGCCGATGTCGCCCATATGAAGGCGCATCTTTCCGACGCCTGCGAGATAACGCTTCTCGATGACCGGGCGCTCATCGCGCTTCAGGGACCGCGCGCGGAGGCGGTTCTGGCTGAACTCTGGGCCGGCGTCTCGGAAATGAAATTCATGGATGTGCAGGAAGTGCCGCTGCATGACGTGCCCTGCATCGTCTCCCGCTCCGGTTATTCCGGTGAAGACGGCTTTGAAATCTCCGTGCCGGCCGACAAGGCCGAAGAGATTGCCAAAGCCCTGCTCGAGCATCCCGATTGCGATCCGATCGGACTTGGTGCGCGCGACAGCCTGCGCCTCGAAGCCGGCCTTTGTCTTTATGGCAACGATATCGACACCACGACCTCCCCCATCGAAGCCTCGCTTGAATGGGCGATCCAGAAGGCGCGCCGCGCTGGCGGCGACCGCGAGGGCGGTTTTCCCGGCGCAGAGCGCATTCTCGGCGAACTGAACGACGGTACATCGCGTCGCCGCGTTGGCCTGAAGCCCGAGGGCAAGGCGCCGGTGCGCGGTCATTCGAAGCTTTTCGCAGATGCCGAAGGCAAGACGGAAATCGGTGAAGTGACCTCGGGCGGTTTCGGCCCTTCGGTCGAAGGTCCCGTCGCCATGGGTTACGTGCCTGTTTCCCACGCTGCTCCCGGCACGGCTGTCTTTGCGGAAGTGCGCGGCAAATATCTGCCCGTCACCGTCGCCGCCCTGCCCTTCATCAAGCCCACCTATAAACGATAATCCTCATCCCATCTCCGGAGAGAATACGATGCTGAAATTTACCGCAGAACACGAATGGCTGAAGTTCGAAGGCGATATCGCCACCGTTGGCATCACCAGCCACGCCGCTGAACAGCTTGGCGATCTCGTTTTCGTCGAATTGCCGGAAGTGGGCGCCACCTTCTCCAAGGATGGCGACGCGGCGACCGTTGAATCCGTCAAGGCGGCTTCCGACGTCTATTGTCCGCTGGATGGCGAAGTGGTGGAAATCAACCAGGCCATCGTCGATGATCCCTCGCTGGTCAATTCCGACCCGCAGGGCGCCGGCTGGTTCTTCAAGCTCAAGCTTTCCAACGCCGCAGATGCCGATACGCTGCTCGACGAGGCAGCCTACAAGGAGCTGATCGCGTAATGACGACGCCCACCGAATTCCATTTCACCGACTATCAGCCCTATGATTTCGCCAACCGGCGTCACATCGGGCCGTCACCGTCGGAAATGGCCGAGATGCTGAAGGTCGTTGGCTATAAGAGCCTCGACGCCCTGATCGACGCCACCGTTCCCTCCTCCATCCGCCAGAAAGTGCCGCTGACCTGGGGTGCCGCGCTGACCGAACGCGAAGCGCTCGACCGTCTTCGTGAAACGGCCAACAAGAACCAGGTTCTGACCTCGCTGATCGGCCAGGGTTATTACGGCACGATCACTCCGCCGGTCATCCAGCGCAATATTCTGGAAAACCCGGCCTGGTACACGGCCTATACGCCCTATCAGCCGGAAATCAGCCAGGGCCGCCTTGAGGCGCTGCTGAACTACCAGACCATGGTCTGCGATCTGACCGGTCTCGATGTTGCCAACGCATCGCTGCTCGATGAAGCAACAGCGGCTGCCGAAGCCATGGCCATGTGCCAGCGTGTTGCGAAATCCAAGGCGACCGCCTTCTTCGTTGATGCCAATTGCCATCCGCAGACCATTGCGCTGATCGAGACCCGCGCGGCCCCGCTCGGCTGGAAGGTGATTGTCGGCAACCCGTTCACCGATCTCGATCCGGTCGACGTGTTCGGCGCGATCTTCCAGTATCCGGGCACGCACGGCCATGTCAGCGATTTCTCCGGCCTGATTTCCCGCCTGCATCAGACGGGTGCGATTGCCGCCGTCGCCGCCGATCTTCTGGCGCTGACGCTCTTGAAGTCTCCGGGTGAAATGGGTGCGGATATCGCCATCGGCACGTCGCAGCGTTTCGGCGTTCCGGTTGGTTACGGCGGTCCGCATGCAGCCTACATGGCCGTCAAGGATGCGCATAAGCGCTCTATGCCCGGTCGTCTGGTCGGCGTTTCGGTCGATGCGCGCGGCAACCGCGCCTATCGCCTGTCGCTACAGACACGCGAGCAGCATATCCGCCGCGAAAAGGCGACGTCGAACATCTGCACCGCACAGGTACTGCTCGCCGTCATGGCCTCGATGTATGGCGTCTTCCACGGCCCGCAAGGCATCAAGGCGATTGCCCAGCAGACCCACCAGAAGGCCGTGCTGATGGCCAAGGGACTGGAAAAGCTCGGCTACACCATCGAGCCGGAAACCTTCTTTGACACGATCACCGTTGAAGTCGGCCACATGCAGGGCGTCATCCTGCGTTCGGCCGTGGCGGAAGGCGTGAACCTGCGCAAGGTCGGCGCGACCAAGATCGGCATGAGCCTTGACGAGCGCACGCGCCCGGCAACGCTGGAAGCCGTCTGGCGTGCTTTCGGCGGCAATTTCTCGATCTCGGATTTCGAGCCGGAATATCGCCTGCCGAAGGAACTGCTGCGCACCAGCCAGTACATGACGCATCCGATCTTCCACATGAACCGTGCCGAAAGCGAGATGACCCGTTACATCCGCCGCCTTTCGGACCGCGATCTGGCGCTCGACCGCTCGATGATCCCGCTCGGTTCCTGCACCATGAAACTGAATGCGACAGCGGAAATGCTGCCTATCACCTGGCCGGAATTTTCCGACATCCATCCCTTCGTACCGGCCAATCAGGCGCTTGGCTACAAGGAGATGATCGACGATCTTTCCGAAAAGCTGTGCTCGGTCACCGGTTACGACGCCTTCTCCATGCAGCCGAATTCCGGTGCGCAGGGGGAATATGCCGGGCTTCTGACCATTCGCAACTACCACCTCGCGAATGGCGGCACACATCGCGACGTCTGCCTCATTCCGACCTCGGCGCATGGCACCAATCCTGCCTCCGCGCAGATGGTCGGCATGAAAGTGGTGCCGGTCAAAGTGCGGGATAATGGTGACATCGATATCGATGATTTCCGTGCAAAAGCAGAACAGTATGCGGAAAACCTCTCGTGCTGCATGATAACCTACCCGTCCACCCACGGCGTGTTCGAGGAGACGGTTCGCGAGATCTGCGAGATCACCCACAAGTATGGTGGGCAGGTCTATCTCGACGGCGCCAACATGAACGCCATGGTCGGTCTCGCCCGTCCCGGCGATATCGGTTCGGACGTTTCGCATCTCAACCTGCACAAGACCTTCTGCATTCCACATGGCGGCGGTGGCCCCGGCATGGGACCGATCGGCGTCAAGGCGCATCTTGCTCCCTACCTGCCCGGCCATCCGGCGACGGACGGTCGTGAGGGTGCTGTGTCTGCTGCCCCCTTCGGCTCGCCGTCGATCCTGCCGATTTCCTGGAGCTATTGCCTGATGATGGGCGGCGAAGGGCTGACGCAGGCGACCAAGGTGGCGATCCTCAACGCCAACTACATCGCCGAACGGCTGAAGGGCGCTTACGACGTGCTCTACAAGTCCGAAACGGGACGTGTGGCGCATGAGTGCATTATCGATACCCGCCCGCTGGCAGATAGCTGCGGCGTGACGGTGGACGATGTCGCTAAGCGCCTCATCGACTGCGGTTTCCATGCGCCGACAATGAGCTGGCCGGTTGCCGGCACGCTGATGATCGAGCCGACGGAATCCGAAACCAAGGCGGAAATCGACCGTTTCTGCGATGCAATGCTGGCGATCCGCGAGGAAGCCCGCGACATCGAGGAAGGCCGTGCGGACAAGACCAACAACCCGCTGAAGAACGCGCCGCACACGGTGGAAGACCTCGTCGGCGAATGGGATCGTCCCTATAGCCGCGAAAAGGGCTGCTTCCCGCCCGGCGCCTTCCGCATCGACAAATATTGGTCGCCGGTCAACCGCATCGACAATGTCTATGGCGACCGCAACCTCATCTGCACCTGCCCGCCGATGGAGGCTTATGCCGAAGCGGCTGAGTAAGGTTTATTTCGTTCAACATAAAAAGCCCGGAGCGATCCGGGCTTTTTTATTGCCTAAATCGCAATGGGCCTGTCCGAGGCTTTCACGCACAGGGGCTTGTGTTTTTTCTGATCTGTCTGTCTAACTTATGGACGAGGCGGAGAATGTGCGGATGCAAGGCGACGAGATTGCAGTCCTGATCGGGCGCGTTGCGCTCGGAGACCGCTCCGCATTCGCCGCGCTCTATCAGGCCACCAGCCCGAAACTTTTTGCGATCTGCATCCGTATCTTGAAAGACCGGACGGATGCGGAAGAGGCGTTGCAGGAAATCTATGTCAGGATCTGGCAGAGAGCGCAGTCCTTTGCAAGCCGCTCGGGGCATGCCCTTGCCTGGCTCGCCACCATCGCTCGAAACCATTGTATCGATCTCATCCGGGCGCGAAGGCCCGTGACCGACGATATCGATACCGTGCTGGACCTTGAAGACCGCGCGACCCCCGACCCGGAAATGCAGATCGTGATGCGCGATGAAGGCCGGCGGATCGACAGATGCATGGAGGAGCTGCGGCCGGAACAGGCTGCCGCCGTGCGGCGAGCCTACGTGGAAGGTATGAGTTATGCGGAACTTGCGGAGGAGATGAACGCGCCGCTCAACACGGTGCGGACATGGCTTCGCCGCAGCCTGTTGAAACTGAGAGAGTGCATGGAACGATGACAGCTGGCGAACATAGTCGTGGCGACACGCCGCAGGATGAAGTCCTTGCGGCTGAATATGTGCTTGGTCTTCTTTCGCTGGAAAAGCGCCGGATGGTCGAAAAGCGCATGACGGAGGATGCCGACTTTCAGCGTCTCGTGGAACGCTGGCAGATCGACACCGAAACGTTCAACGACGCCTATGGCGAGGTTCCCCCCGACGCCTCGATATTCAGCCGTATCGAAAAGCGCCTGTTCGCCGGCCGTCCCGATGACGCGGCCGGTTCGCTCTGGCAATCGCTCGTCTTCTGGCGCAGCCTGGCTCTGGCCTCATCGCTTGCGGCTGTCGTTGCCATTGTCTTCGCATCGGGCCTGTTTCCGCCCGACGGCGGGCGCGGGGCGCCGCTCATTGCCAACCTCACCGCCCCCGGCAACGTGATCGATCTCGTGGCGTCCTACGATGCCTCGAGCGGACGCCTGAAAATCACGCCGGTTGCTGCGGACAGTGGCGAACGCCGGTCGCTCGAACTATGGCTGGTGCCGCCGTCGGGTAATCCGAAATCGCTCGGTATCATCGACGCGGCGGTCGATGCAGAAATAGTCATTCCCTCCGGGATACGCGCGACACTCGGCGAAGGTTCCGTGTTTGCCGTCAGTCTTGAACCGGCCGGCGGTTCGCCCACCGGCCTTCCCACCGGCCCCATCGTTGCCTCGGGTACTGCGCGCCGCCTGTAACAGCAAGCAGATAATCCTTTTTAAAATCAGCTATTTATTATTTTTTCTGGTCCGCCTGAAACTTCGCGGGACCAGCCTCCGTCTCTTGTATCGCTACGGATGACCGATAGCGGCCGCTGGAAGGACTACTTTCGGGGCCTTGATGTCACCAAGGAGGAATAACGATGTACAAAGTTTCCGTTCGCGCCCTGACGCTGGCCGCAGCTCTTTCCATCGGCATGGTTTCCGCTTATGCCGCAAACCCCAAGGTTGGCGGCGCCGCGATGTTCGAGGACAAGAACATTGTTGAAAATGCGATGAATTCCAAGGACCACACGACGCTCGTCGCAGCGGTGAAGGCCGCCGGGCTGGTGGAAACGCTTCAGGGCAAAGGCCCGTTCACGGTGTTTGCGCCAACCAACGAAGCTTTCGCGGCCCTTCCGAAGGGTGCCGTCGAAGATCTCCTGAAACCCGAAAACAAGGAGAAGCTGGTCAAAGTGCTGACCTGCCACGTGGTTGCCGCCAATGCACTGTCAACCGCCATCGAAAAGATGATCGCGGACGACAAGGGCGCGCATGACGTGAAAACGGTCGGCGGCTGCGTGCTCAAGGCCAAGGAACGCATGAACAAGATCACCCTGACCGACGAGAACGGCACGGTTGCTCATGTGACCATCGCTGACGTCAAACAATCCAACGGCGTCATACACGTCATAGACAAGGTGCTGCTGCCGAAAATGTAATGTGGCGCTGCACGACGCGAAACGGCTGGCGTTGCGCCGGCCGTTTCGATGACATGGCAGTATGACGACAACCGAGGTCCAAAAAACGGCACACGATTGATCGTCGTCCATTCCATGCTAAACCGGATCATGCAATTCCGTGGCCATGGAGCATGAATGCGTCTGATCTGCCTGAACGGCTGGGGCGGAAAGCTCCATGGTGAGCTTGTTCCCTACCTATCCTCATCCGACCCCGATATTTTATGTCTGCAGGAAGTGATACATACGCCGGCCGCCGCGCAAGACTGGCTCACCTATCGCGATCACGGCATTCACTTGCCACAAAGGGCGAATTTCCTGCGGGATGTGGCGAACGCTCTGCCCGATCACGTAGCGATGTTCTGTCCCGCGGCGCAGGGCGATCTCTGGCTGAGCGAGACTCGATATCCCTCCCAATGGGGACTGGCGACCTTCGTGCGTAAATCCATAGCCATTATCGCGCAGGCGCAGGGTTTCGTTCATGGCGCCTTCTCCTCGGACGGGTATGGCGATCATCCACGGTCGCGCACCGGCCACGCCATTCGTGTTTTCGATTTCGAGACCCGCCGGCCCGCCGTCATCGCCCATATGCATGGGCTGCGGGATATCCATGGCAAACACGATACGCCCGCACGTCTGACGCAGGCAAAGCGCCTTGTCCAACTTGTGAAAAACATCGCCGAGGATGGCGATAGCATCGTCGTCTGCGGTGATTTTAATGTTCTGCCCGATAGCGAAACCTTCGCCATACTGAAGGAACTGAACCTCGTTGAACTGGTAACGGCACGCGGCTTTACCGACACCCGCACCTCGTATTACGCCAAACAGAACCGCTATGCGGATTACATGCTGGTTAATCCGGCCGTGAAAGTCGATCGCTTCGATGTGGTGAAACAGCCGGAAGTCTCGGACCATTGCCCACTGCTGCTCGAATTTAACTGATAGACCGAGCTGTCTCTTCCGATATCTTCGGTTGCTCGATCAGCGCACCAGCCTTATATCGCTCGTTACCACCGTCTTGCCTGTCTTCCCATCCTTGTCGGTGGTGCGTAGCCGCAGACCATTATCGCCGATCTTCTCTATGGTCATGGCGGCGATGCGGTCACCATTGACATCTCGGTGCCAACGGACAGTGAGATTGATCGCATTTCCCCGGCGATTGCCGGCGAGCGCCGAAGGACGGCCGGAAGGTCCCGTGTAGGTGCCGCTGTAACGCGCGCCGCTGGCAGCCAGATCGGCAGCGATGGCGCGCTTTACCACGAGCAATCCCCGGCAGGTGCCGGACATTCGCAGCGCCGTTTGCCGGGCGTTGGAATTCAGCGTGCAATTTACGCTGATTGCCGGCGTGCCTATACGGGTAATCACCGTACCCTTCCCGGTCCATGTGCCCTGAAGCGACGACAGGAATGTACTTTCATCGGCGGCGGCGGACTGCACGGCAAAAAAACCTGCCGTAACGGCAATGATCGTGGCGCGGATTGTTCGTGTTCTTGTCATGGAGCGGCTTCATGGGTTCGGTTTCGTTCGAACGCTAACGCGCCATCGCGTTCGGATGTTCCAGCCCCATGATACTGCGGGGGTCACCCAATCGGCTTTAAAAACAAAAAGGAGGCCTTGCGGCCTCCTGTCCTGTTCGGTTGCATCGGAAATTCCGCGTCAGCCGACGAAAGCGCGCTCGATGACGAATTCGGCGGGCTTGTTGTTGGCGCCTTCGTTCAGGCCGGCCTTTTCCAGAAGCTCCTTGGTGTCCTTCAGCATGGCCGACGAGCCGCAGATCATGCCGCGATCGATTTCGGGGTCGAGCGCCGGAACGCCGAGATCCGCAAACAGCTTGCCGTTCTCGATCAGCGTGGTGATACGGCCCTTGAAGGGGTAATCTTCGCGGGTGACGGTCGCATAATGCTTCAGCTTGTCGCCGACGATCTCGTTCAGGAATTCGTGGTTGCGGATTTCCTCGACCAGATCGAAGCCGTATTTCAACTCGGCCACGTCGCGGCAGGTATGGGTGAGGATGACTTCCTCGAACTTCTCATAGGTTTCCGGATCACGGATCAGGCTCGCAAAAGGCGCGATGCCGGTGCCGGTGGAGAACATGTAAAGCCGTCTGCCGGGCGTCAGCGCATCCAGAACCAGCGTGCCTGTCGGCTTCTTGCGCATCAGCACGGTATCGCCGGGCTTGATCGCCTGAAGATGCGATGTCAGCGGACCGTTCGGAACCTTGATCGAGAAGAATTCCAGTTCCTCGTCCCAGGCGGGGCTGGCGATGGAATAGGCGCGGTAGATCGGCTTGTCGCCGACCATCAGGCCGATCATGGCGAATTCGCCGGAACGGAAACGGAAGCCGGCCGGGCGCGTCATGCGGAAACGGAACAGGTGGTCGGTATAGTGTTCCACCGATAAAACCGTCTCGGCGTAAACACCGTCAGGTATCTTGATCGCGAAATCTTCCGTCTTGGCTGGCGCGTTCATTTCAGGTTCCGTCCATTCTTATTCGATGCGACATTCTCCGACCGGGCAATTATACCATTTTTGCTCCGGTTTGAAGGCATGAGAATGTCAATACTGCCATGTGCGTAGGAAATATGTATCAAAAACTCATATTTCCACGCAACGTGTCATAGAGACGCACGACGACGCCAGCTATAGGCCTCGCCGCCGCTCGCAGGCTTGGCTGTCGGCTGGTAATAAACCGGGATTTCCGGCAGGCGATTTTCGGACAGTCGGCGGATGGCCGTGCCGTTCGTTACCGCAAAGCTGGTGAAGCCGGTGCGAAGCATCAGCGGCACCTGATCGATCAGAACGTCGCCAACCGCCCTCACCTCGCCCGCAAAACCGAGACGGCTGCGCAGCAGCGAAGCGTGGCTGAACCCGCGACCGTCATTGAAGGCCGGGAAGCTTACAGCGACAAGGTCGATACGGTCGAGATAGGGTCCGAGCCGCGTCACATCGTCGGCGGGCGTGATCAGAACGCCGAGGCCGATATCGTTGCTTTCGGCGGCACGAACCAGAAAATCGGCAAGCGGCAGTACGGGCTTCTGCTCCGCCGTCGCTTTCACTTCTTCCGTTTCGATTACCCAGGGATCGTTTTCCACGAAGCCGTCGCGGTTCCAGATTTTCGTCATGACATTCTCCTCAGGCGGCTTCTGCAGCGGAACCGTAGAGCGCATCCTTGAATGGCTGCGGTCCAACGCGGCGATAGGCTTCGAGGAAAATTTCTTCCTTCGAAAGGCGAAGCCCGAGATAGGTGTCGACGATGGTTTCGATGGCGTCGGTGACTTTTTCCGGCTCGAAGCCACGGCCGATGATTTCACCGATCGAGGTGTTCTCATCGCCCGATCCGCCAAGCGTGATCTGGTAGAGTTCCGCGCCCTTCTTTTCCACACCCAGCAGGCCGATATGACCGACATGGTGGTGGCCGCAGGCATTGATGCAGCCGGAAATCTTGATCTTCAGCTCACCGATTTCCGCCTGACGCTCCGGCGAACCGAAGCGGGTGGAAATTTCCTGCGCCACCGGAATGGAGCGCGCATTGGCGAGCGCGCAATAGTCCAGCCCGGGACAGGCAATGATATCGGTGATCAGCCCAGCATTGGCGGTCGCAAGGCCAGCGCCTACCAGCGCGCGATAAACCGGCTCGAGATCGGCCAGCGCCACATGCGGCAGGATGATGTTCTGCTCATGGCTGATGCGGATTTCGTCGAAGGCATATTCCGCGGCGATATCGGCGACGAGTTCCATCTGCTCATCGGTCGCATCGCCCGGAATGCCGCCAATCGGCTTCAGCGAAATCGTCACCATGCCGTAGTCGGGATGCTTGTGCGGCGCGACGTTCTGCTCGACAAAACGGGCAAAGCCTTCGTCGGCCCGCTTCCAGCGCGCCAGGCTTTCCCAGCCTTCCGGCCGGTCCTTCAGTGCCGGCGGCGCGAAATAAGCGGTGATTGCCGTAATATCGGTATCCGGAAGCTTCAACTCGGTGTTCTTGAGTTCAGCGAATTCGACCTCGACCTGGCGGGCCAGTTCTTCCGCACCGGTCTCATGCACGAGGATCTTGATGCGCGCCTTGTATTTGTTGTCGCGACGGCCGTGCAGGTTATAAACGCGCATGATCGCCGTGGTGTAGGACAAAAGGTCCTCTTCCGGCAGGAAGTCGCGGATTTTCTTGGCAATCATCGGCGTGCGGCCCTGCCCGCCGCCGACATAGACGGCGAACCCGATCTCACCCTTGTCGTTCTTTTTCAGATGCAGGCCGATATCGTGCACCTGAATGGCGGCACGGTCGCGCTCGGCGCCGGTGACAGCGATCTTGAACTTGCGCGGCAAGAAGGAGAATTCCGGGTGTACGGAAGACCACTGGCGCAGGATTTCCGCATAGGGACGCGGATCGGCGACCTCATCGGCGGCCGCGCCGGCGAAATGATCGGCGGTGACGTTGCGAATGCAGTTGCCGGACGTCTGAAGCGCGTGCATTTCCACGCTCGCCAGTTCGGACAAGATATCCGGCGTATCGGAAAGGCGCGGCCAGTTGTACTGGATGTTCTGGCGGGTGGTGAAGTGGCCGTAACCCCGGTCATATTTGCGGGCGATATGGGCCAGCATCCGCATCTGCTTCGAATTCAGCGTGCCGTAAGGAATGGCGACGCGCAGCATATAGGCATGCAGCTGAAGATAGACGCCGTTCATCAGGCGCAGCGGCTTGAACGCATCCTCAGCCAGCTCACCGGACAAGCGGCGCTCAACCTGATCGCGAAACTGTGCCACGCGGCCTTCAACAAATGCGTGATCGAACTCGTCGTAACGGTACATATTCTTCCTCAGACTGCGATGAATGCTGCATCGGCCGGCTTGAAGCCGGTGGCATAGTGCACGGTGGGGCCAGCGGCGCGAATGCGTTCGCGAAGACGCGTCGGCCAAAGCTTGCCGTTCTCCTCTATGACATCGATGACGGCCACATCGACGACCTTGTTGGCGGAGAAATCCCGCTTGCCGATTTCCTCGAACGAGGCGACGGCCTCCGCATGGCGGGCAACGATTGCGCCCTGCAGGTTCTCCGTCCACTCCCCGTTGGCATCGAGCCAGACGGCGATGCCATCGCTCAGGCGGTTGGCGGTCAAAACCTTGTCAGCCATTTACATACTCCCGTTTGAAATCCGCCGGCCGCACTGACGATGCAAGCGCCTCGGACCTGTCAAAATTGGCGCCCGCCACCGCATCGCCGATGATGACCATGACCGGTCCGGTCAGTTCATCGCGATGTTCGAGCTCGGGCAGATCGTTCAGTGTGCCATGCAGCAGGCGGCGATCCGCGCGGCTGGCGTTTTCGATGACGGCGACGGTGGTTTCCACACCCAATCCCGCGTCGATCAGCCGCTTCGCGACCGAAGCGGCAACACTGCGGCCCATATAGACGGCGATGGTGGCGCCGGAAACGGCAAGCCGTGCCCAATCGGGCAGGACATCGCCAGCCAGATCGTGGCCGGTGGTGAAAATCAGCGATGAAGCGACGCCGCGCAGCGTCAGCGGCAATTCGAAATCCGCAGCCGCGGCGAAAGCCGACGTGATGCCGGGCACGATCTCATAGGCAATACCGGCCTCGCGCAGCGCGGCCATTTCTTCACCCGCCCGGCCATAGACCAGCGGATCGCCGGATTTGAGGCGCACGACGCGCTTGCCATCTTTGCCGAGGCGCACCAGCAGGCGGTTGATCTCATCCTGCGACTTGCTGTGGCAGCCCTTGCGCTTGCCGACGGAGAGGCGCTCCGCATCGCGGCGGCCCATATCGACAATCGCCTGCGGCACAAGCGCGTCGTAAACGATCACATCGGCTTCCATCAGCACGCGCTGCGCGCGCAGCGTCAGCAGATCTTCAGCGCCCGGTCCTGCGCCGACGAGCCAGATACGGCCTTCGCTGCGTTCGGGCGATTGCAGCAGGCGGTCGACGGCCTGACGGGCGGAGAGCGTGTCGCCAACGGCGACGGCATCCGCCACCGCACCTGAAAAGAACCGTCGCCAGAAATTGCGCCGCAAGGCGCCCTTCGGCACGTTCTCCTCGGCCGCATCACGATACTGCACGGCAAGGCGCGCAAGCTTGCCAAGCGACGGCGACAGCATCTGGTCGATGCGGGCGCGGATCATCTGGGCAAGAACCGGCCCTGCCCCTTCCGTGCCGATAGCCACGGCGACGGGCGCGCGGGCGACGAGCGCCGGGGTGAAGAAATCGCAGAATTCCGGCTGATCCACCGCATTGGCGGGGATTTTCGCGGCGCGCGCGACGGTGACGATCTCACGGTCCAACGCCTCATCGCCGGTAGCGGCGAAGACCAGCGTGGCGCCTTCGATCAATTCGCCGGCGAAAGCCAAAGCCCGATGATCAATGCCGTTTTCGCTGATATAACGGGCAAAATCGGCTTCCGGCTGATCGGCATAGGCAACGATATGCGCGTTGGTGTTGGCGAGAAGCCTTACCTTCGCGAAGGCTTCATCGCCATTTCCGAAAACAGCGACCTGCCGCCCCTCGACCCGGAAGAAAGCGGGGAAGGTTGAAAGGCGGTCGCCAGCAGCGGAAAAATCATGTTCGTTGTGCATTGGACATATATCCCGCATTGCGGTGCAAGATTGAAGAAACAGAAATTCAAGCCTTTCCGGCACCTGGATTTTTATTTCTCGAAGACCCCGGTTTTGGAGGAAAACAAACCGGCGATGCTTTTCCACACCTGCGCAAGCCCTGAGAATCCCCTCGCAATCCCTTGACAAAGCGGGTCCTCGCGCCGAACAAGGAGCGACCATCGACTGTCGATTTCCCCATGCGAAGACCGCTTTTTCTTAAAGCGGCACGAAGGACCAGACCCTTGACCAGCTCCACCCTCGCCGCCCGCCTTCTCGATGTCATCGAACACGATATTCTGCCCTTGACGGCACGTGGCGTCAGCCTTGGCAACAAGGTTTTCGGTGCGGCGATCCTGCGCAAATCGGACCTGTCGCTGGTAATCGCCGAGACGAATAACGAGCTGGAAAATCCGCTCTGGCATGGTGAAGTGCACACGCTGAAGCGGTTTTACGAGCTGGGCGAAAAGCCGAACACGAAGGAGCTGATTTTTCTCTCCACCCACGAACCCTGCACCATGTGCATGTCCGCCATCACCTGGGCCGGCTTCGATAATTTCTACTCCTTCTTCAGCCACGAGGATTCCCGCGACGCTTTCGCGATCCCTCACGACCTGAAAATCCTCAAGGAAGTTTTCGGACTGGAACCGGGCGGCTATCGCCGCAACAATGCCTTCTGGAATTCGTATTTCATTGCCGATCTGGTGGAGGGTGAAGACGATCCGCTGAAGACCACGTTGAAGGCACAGACGGCCCGCATCAAGGCCGCCTATGACGATCTTTCCACCAGCTACCAGTCGTCCAAGAGCGGCAACGATATTCCATTGAACTAGAGCATTTCCGCAGGAGGTGCGCGGCGGTTTTCCGTCCGGGCGATGCGCAGAAACAAAAAACGAAGGTTTGAGACACTATGGAAGCCTCGAAGGATATTTCCCGCCTGATCGAGATCATGGAAGCCCTGCGGCAGCCGGAAACCGGTTGTCCATGGGATGTCGTTCAGACCTTCGAGACGATCAAGCCCTATACCATTGAAGAGGCTTATGAAGTCGCCGACGCCATCGAGCGCAAGGATATGGACGATCTTTGCGAGGAGCTGGGCGACCTTCTGCTGCAGGTGGTTTTCCATGCCCGGATTGCCGAAGAGATGGGCGAATTCGCCTTTGGCGACGTGGTGCATGCCGTGACCTCGAAGATGATCCGCCGTCATCCCCATGTCTTTGCCGTATCCGACGCCGACACGCCGGACGGCGTCAAACTGCAATGGGATCGCATCAAGGCGGAAGAAAAACGCGATCGTGCAGAGCGACGCGCGCGACGCGGCATCACCGAGGATTTCAAGGCAGGCTTTCTGGGCGGCGTACAGCGCAGCCAGCCGGCGCTGACCGAGGCCCTGAAGCTGCAGGAACAGGCAGCGCGTGCCGGTTTCGACTGGTCGAACCCCGCTCCCATTCTCGACAAGATCGAGGAGGAAATCGCCGAACTGCGTGAGGCGCTGGCGGAGGGAAGACCGGAGAAGGTCTCGGACGAGCTCGGCGATCTCATTTTTGCGCTCGTCAATATCGGTCGGCATGTCAAAGCCGATCCGGAAGATGCGCTGCGCGGTACGAACACGAAATTCCGCAGACGTTTCAATCACATCGAAACGTCGCTAACTCAAAATGGCGAAACGCTGGAAGAAGCGAGCCTCGAGAGAATGGAAGATCTCTGGCAGGCGGCGAAACGCATCGAACGTTCGCTTGATACGGTTTCATCCTGATCGCAGGGATATGCAGTGAAGCCGGTAAGGCACAGCACTTCCACTATGACTGCCGAATGCATCTGGCAGCAGCGCAGCATCCGCAACCGTCACCCCGGATTTAGTCCTAGCTCCAGCGCGATCAAGTCTTTGATCGCAAAAGACTCTTCTCACGGCGCAGACGCGCCGTGGCTGGATTCCGGCTCAAGGCCGGAATGACGGAGAGAGTTTGGGACAATGCAAGGAGCGCTCAGCGCTCCCAGTCCTCGCGTTCGCGGACAGTCACTTTACCAAGCTTCCGTTCCAGTTCGGCCGCTTGCGCTTCGGACAGGCGCACATCGAGTGCGACCGATCCGTCCTCATGATCTTCACGACCGTCGACAATGGAATTGTTGTAAATCCAGGAGATAAGCGGCAATTGCTCGACAGACAGAAGCACCGTCGTTTCCGTCAAAACACCGGAAAGACGCTTTGAAATCTCGTCCATCAGGGCATCAACGCCCTCACCCGTGATGGCCGAAACGGCGCGGATATCCGAACGGCCCTCGGCACGCTGCATGATCGCGTCGTGCGCTTCCGGCTCGAGACGGTCGACCTTGTTCCAGACCTCGATGATGCGCTTTTCCGCTTCCTTCTCGTCAATGCCGAGGTCACCGAGAATACGCAGCACATCCGCAGACTGGGCGGCATTGTCCGGATCGGACATATCGCGCACATGCAGAACGAGATCGGCTTCCAGCACCTCTTCCAGAGTGGCGCGGAAAGCGGCGACCAGATGCGTCGGAAGGTCGGAAATGAAACCGACCGTATCGGACAGGATGACGGTGCGGCCATGCGGCAACTTCATGCGGCGCAAGGTCGGGTCCAGCGTGGCGAACAGCATATCCTCCGCCAGAACGCCGGCGCCGGTGATGCGGTTAAACAGCGTGGATTTGCCGGCATTGGTGTAACCGACCAGTGCGACGATCGGATGCGGCACCTTTCGGCGCTTGGCGCGGTGAAGCTGGCGCGTGCGCACCACCTGCTCCAGCTCGCGCTCCAGCTTGACGATGCGTTCCTGCAAAAGCCGACGGTCGGCTTCGATCTGGGTTTCACCCGGACCGCCCATGAAGCCCGCACCGCCGCGCTGGCGTTCAAGGTGAGTCCAGCTTCGGACGAGGCGGCCCTTCTGGTAGTTCAGATGCGCAAGATCGACCTGCAGCGTGCCTTCCTTGGTGGAGGCGCGGCGACCGAAGATTTCAAGGATCAGGCCCGTGCGGTCGATGACCTTGCAATTCCACTGTTTTTCGAGATTGCGCTGCTGCACCGGGGTCAATGGATGATCGACGATCACCAGGCCGGAATCGGTCTCGTCGAGAAGATGACCGATTTCTTCGATCTTGCCGGTTCCGAACAGTGTGGCCGGGCGCGGCTGGTTCACCGAAACGATGAGACCCTGCGTCACTTCCAGATCGATGGCGAGCGCCAGTCCCTTTGCTTCCTCAAGCTTGGCTTCGACCGAACGGCCGGGGGCAGCCGGGCCGGCAGCTGCATCGCGGGTTTCGCGCTGCTTGAGGACCGGCACGAGGACAACCGCACGCATGTCGTCGCGGCGCTTTTCCTGCTCCGGAATAATCGATTCGTTCGAGGTGTCGCGCGTTGAAATGGGTTCAGCCTTGTCCAGAAAGAGGATTACGGCCGACCGCATCCGCGCGGGCGGCCATGGGAATTAACCTGACGGAACGGGAAATGTTCCCGGTCCGGGTCAGTCTATGTCGAATATCCGTCGAGGGAGCCCGATCAGGCAGCGCCTTCTTCGCTTTCGAACATCTGCATCGGCTGGCCGGGCATGATGGTGGAGATCGCATGCTTGTAGACAAGCTGCGAATGACCGTCACGGCGCAGAAGCACGCAGAAATTGTCGAAGGAAGTGACAACGCCCGTCAGCTTGACGCCGTTGATCAGGAAAAT
This sequence comes from Agrobacterium leguminum, assembly GCF_005144435.2. Classification (NCBI taxonomy): domain Bacteria; kingdom Pseudomonadati; phylum Pseudomonadota; class Alphaproteobacteria; order Hyphomicrobiales; family Rhizobiaceae; genus Agrobacterium; species Agrobacterium leguminum. Next base: position 1,121,269 of record NZ_CP120211.1, on the reverse strand, counting down.
CGTGAGCGAAATCTTTTGCTTACGAACGGTATTGAGGAAGAGATCCTGAAGGTTTTGAGAACGTTCCGCCATGGCGCCGCTTCTTTCTTTTTTGCCGGCAGGGATACCGGAAAATAATCAATCAATAATAAGCCGGCCGAGTCTTGTCCCCCGCTTGGCCGACCTCAAACTCTGGTATCAAATCGTGTTCCGTTCCGCAACGGTCAAAACAGCCGAATGAGTACGAGTATTGACCCACATTTTCAATTCGGGACAGTCAAAAATATTGTATCGAAACACGGAAAAGTTGTTCCACGTCGCGCACCGCATCGGCGGATGCAAACAGCACGACCCGGTCCTTCGCCTTGATTTTCGTGCTGCCATCCGGGCGGATCACCACGCCGTCGCGATAGATCGCCCCAATGCGCACACCCTCCGGCATATCGATGTCGCGGAAGGACTGGCCGACCAGCGGCGACGTCTCCAGCGCTTCCGCCTCGATCACCTCCGCCGAGCCGCGCTGGACGGCATAGACTGAGCGGATGCGGCCCTTGCGCACGTGCTGAAGCACGCGGGAGATCGTCACGGCGCGCGGGTTGATATAGGCATCGAGCCCCAGAGAGCGGGCGACGTCGTGGAACGACGTACTGTTCAAAAGCGCCAGATTCGATTTGCAGCCGAGCTGCTTGGCAATCACCGCGGCCAGAATATTGGTCTGATCGTTATTGGTGAGCGTCACCATCAGATCGGCATCCTGAATATCGGCCTGCATCAGGATTTTCTGGTCGAGCGCCGAGCCGTGCATGACGATGGTATTGCTGAGCTGTTCTGATGCGGCAACCGCCCTGTCGCGGTCCGCCTCGATGATCTTCACCCGCGTTTTCGGCTGCATTTCCTCGATCTTGCGGGCGACGAAGTGGCCGATATTGCCGGCGCCGGCAATCACGATGCGCTGCGCTTCCTGCTCCTCATGGCCGAAAAGGCTTAAGGTGCGGCGGGCGTGCTGGCGTTGGCAGATGACATAGGCAAGATCGCCCACCCGCAGCTGCTCCGAAGAATGCGCCACCTTGAGGATACCATCCCGATACACGCCCACCACCGTGGCGATGAGGTCTGGAAAGAGGCTGGAGAGCTGCTGCAACGGTGTGTTGATGACCGGGCAATCCTCCATGCATTCGATTGCCAGCATGTAGATCGTGTCGTCGGCGAAACGCACCACATCCGTTGCGCCCGGAAAGGCGATGCGCCGGAGCACCATCTTGCCGACTTCGACTTCAGGCGAAATCGTCACGTCGATGGACATGTTCTCGCGGCTGAAGAGATCGGCATATTCCGGCTTCAGATAGCTCTGGTCGCGGATGCGGGCGATCTTGGTCGGCACGCTGAACAGGGCATGCGCCACCTCGCAGGCGACGATATTGATCTCATCATGCAAGGTCACGGCGATGATCATGTCGGCCTGGTCGGCGCCGGCCTTGGCCAGCATGTCGGGATGCGCGCCATGGCCGACATAACCGCGCACATCCAGCGTCTCGGTAATGGCGGTGATGAGCGGCGCGGCGGTATCGATCACCGATACTTCATTATCTTCCCGCGACAATTGTTCGGCGATGCCGTAACCCACCTGCCCTGCGCCGCAAATGATGACTTTCATGCTGTCTCTCTGACGGAATAATCGGTTACGGCGAAGCGCCTTCTTTCCTTATACGCCGAGAGATTTCAGTTTGCGATGCAGTGCAGACCGTTCCATGCCGACAAATTCCGCCGTTCGCGAAATATTGCCGCCGAAGCGGTTGATCTGCGCCATCAGATAGTCGCGCTCGAACATTTCACGGGCTTCGCGCAACGGCAGGGTCATGATGTGCTGATCGCCCTGCGCCGAAATCTTCGGCAGCATGTCGCCAATATCCGACGGCAGCATGTCGGCCGAGATCGGCGCTTCACCGCCCTCGGGACGGGCGAGAATCATCAGCCGCTCGATATTGTTGCGCAGCTGGCGGATATTGCCCGGCCAGTCATGTGTCTGGAGAACGGCCATGGCGTCGTCGCCGATCTTGCGCGGACGGATGCCGGCCTGCTCGGAAATCTGGCGCATGAACATATCGACGAGGAAAGGAATATCCTCGCGCCGTTCGGAGAGCGCCGGCACCTTCACCGGCACAACGGCGAGGCGATGATAGAGATCTTCACGAAACTGGCCTTCGGCGATCAGGCTTTCGAGGTGATGGGCGGTCGAGGAAATGATGCGCACATCCACCTTCACCCGTTTGCCGCCGCCGACGCGCTCGAACTGCTGATCGACCAGCACGCGCAGGATCTTGTTCTGCGTTTCGCGCGGCATTTCGCCGACTTCATCGAGATAGAGAACGCCGCGATGGGCTTCTTCCAGAGCGCCCACCTTGCGCGGTTGTCCGGGAAGGCCCTCCGTTCCGAAAAGCGCGATTTCCATGCGGTCCGGCGTGATCGTCGCGGCATTGAGCGCCACGAAGGGTCCACTCGCACGCGAGGACTTCTTGTGCACCATGCGCGCCACAAGTTCCTTGCCGGAACCGGAGGGGCCGAGGATCATGATGCGGCTGTTGGTGGGCGCAACCCGGTCGATGGTTTGGCGAAGCTGCGACACCGCAAGCGACGCGCCGACGAGTTCAACTGCATCACCGGTGCGCTTTTTGAGTTCCTGAACCTCGCGCTTCAGCTTGGAGTTTTCCAGCGCCCGCTCGGCGATCAGAATGAGGCGGTCGGCCTTGAACGGCTTCTCGATAAAGTCGAAAGCGCCGCGCTTGATGGCGTTGACGGCGGTTTCGATATTGCCGTGACCGGAAATCATGACCACCGGGATTTCGGGGTGGCGGCTCTTGATCTCATCCAGCAGCGCCAGACCGTCGAGCTTAGAGCCTTGCATCCAGATATCGAGAAAGATCAGACGCGGCACGCGCTCCGAAATGGCGGCCAGCGCGCTGTCGCTGTCGAACGCCATGCGGGTCTCGTGGCCCTCGTCGGAAAGAATGCCCGCTACGATTTCGCGAATGTCCGCCTCGTCATCCACGACCAGAATATCAGACGCCATATGCTGCTTCCTTGTTATTTTCGCCGCCGACCGCCTCGATATAGGGCAGCAGCACTCTGATCATGGCGCCGTGGCCGTGATCGAACTCCGGCGGGGCATCGTGGAGTTCCAGATACCCGCCATGCTCTTCGATGATTTTCTTGACGATGGCGAGGCCGAGGCCCGTGCCCTTGTCCCGCATCGTCATATAAGGTTCGAGAATGCGGTGACGGTTCTCGACGGGAAGGCCGCGGCCATTGTCGATGATGTCAGCCACGAAACGCGAATTGGCTTCGTCGAAAGCGGCGCGCACCAGAATTTTACCCGGCCGCTTTTCGCCTTCTACCGCCTCGATGGCTTCCGTCGCATTCTTGATGAGATTGCCGAAGGCCTGACCCAGCATGCGGGCATCGAACATGCCCTCCAGCGGGATATCGCCCAGTTCGGTTGAGAATTTCGTATCGGCGGCGCTGATCTCGCGCAGGAACGCCGCATCCTTCAGGATCGCCCGCAGATCCGACTTTTCCTTCGTCGGCTTCGGCATGCGCGCAAAAGCGGAGAATTCGTCCACCATCCGGCCGATATCGCCGACCTGCCGGACGATGGTGTCCGTACACTGGTCGAAGACGGCGCGGTCGCTCTCGTCGATCTGCTTGCCGAAACGGCGCTTGATGCGCTCGGCGGAAAGCTGGATCGGCGTCAACGGGTTCTTGATCTCATGCGCGATACGGCGCGCCACATCCGACCATGCGGTCGAACGCTGGGCGATGACGAGATCGGTGATGTCGTCGAGGGTGATGACGTAGCTGTCACGGCTGTCGCGGGCGTCCTCACGGGTCACCTGCACATTCAGCGTCCGTTCCTTGCCGCGCCGCATGATGTTGATCTGCTTGCGGAAGTTGCCGCGTGACCAGGTATTAGCCTCGTTGACGACCTGTTCGATTTCGGGTGCGATCTCCGACAGTTGCGCGCCGATAAGCTGCTCGGATGTCTGCGCCAGGAATTCTTCGCCCGACGGATTGACGATGGTGATCCTGCGGTTCTCATCGACACCGATGACGGCGGCGGTGACGCCTGACAGCACGGCCTCGATGAAGCGGCGGCGGTCGTCGATATCGTCCTTGGCCTCGATGATCTGTTCCTGCTGGCTACGCAGTTCCGAGACCATCTTGTTGAAGGTGCGCGACAGTCGCCCGACGTCGCCATCGACCGCGCGGACGGGAACCAGCACATGCATGTTGCCGGTGGCGACACTGTCTGCCGCACTGATGAGGAGACGGATCGGCCGCACGATACGGTCGGCCACCGCAATCGCCGTCCAGATGGCGGCGAGAAGCACGATCAGCGCGAAACCGAGATAAAGAATTGCAAAGGCGATCTGCAGCGGCGCGCGGCCCGCCTCCATCGCCTTGTATTCAGCGCGGTTCTCTTCCATCAGCCGCATCGCGCTCATCACCTTGGGATCGACGGCGCGCACCGTGTAAAGGAAAGTGCCGCTGATACCTTCGAGCTTGATAATGGCGCCGACGAGGTTGGTGATACCGGGCGGTATCAGCGTCGGCTGGCCCGCGGCCGCCTTTTCAAGCGCGTCATGCGGTATGGCGGGAAGCGGTTTTTCGGTCTTGATGTCGGCCTGAGCAACGGCGTCGCCGTCCTCCTGCACCAGAAACGCGCCGAGAAGGCCGCGCCCCTTGGCCTGACGGGTCATCAGGTCGACGAAGCCGGTACGATCCAGATAAAAAAGCGCACGGTTGCGGTCGAGGTCGGTTGCCATCGACAGGGTCTGACCCTGAAGATAACCGGCATTCTCCATCATATAGGCTTGGGCGATATTGCTCGATGAATCGACGATCGACTGCGTGCGCAGCGAAAACCAGCGGTCGAGGCCTACATTCAGTGTCAGACTGGCGAAGATGGCGACGAGCACCGCGGGCGTAATCGCCACGATGGAGAAAAGCACGACGATGCGCACATGCAGACGCGCAGCCGCCCTGCCCTTTTTACGCGCTTTCAGCAGCCGGTTGATTTCGCGCCCGATGAGGAAGATCAGGCCGATCACGAAGATCGAATTGATGACGACGGAGGCAATGACGACGTTCGATGTCGGCGCGATTGGCGTGACGCCCAGAAGCACGAACAGGGTGAGGATGGCGCAAACGAGAGCAACGCCGGCGAGCACCAGCCCCGGCAAAGCGAAAGACATCCTGCGATCGGCAACCACCATGCCCGCTGCTTCATCGGCAACGGCGTTTTCGGCGGCGGGTTTCCGCATGCACTACTCCCAATCGCTGGCCAGCCAGCACCACATTTCTGAAGTCAGGCGAGACGCGCATCAGACCGGCGAATCTCTCTCCTTCCTAGTGTTTTTCAAGCAACACAATGTGGCGAAAGTGCAACGACAAATGCGACCTTGTCAACATTCTCAGGTTGGGCGGGAGCTGCGATAAACGGAAACGCCAAGCTCACGGATTTTCTTGCGCAGCGTATTGCGGTTCAGGCCGAGAAGATCGGCGGCCTTGATCTGGTTGCCGCGCGTCGCCGTCAGAGCCGCGAGAATCAGCGGATATTCGAGTTCGCGCAGAACGCGGTCGTAAAGGCCGGGCGGCGGCAGGCCATCGCCGAAACTGGCGAAATAATCCCGCATATTTTCCTCGACCGCCTGCGAAATCGTGAGCGAACCGGTGCGAACCGCCATCTTGTCGAGCGGGCTGTCGGGAACATCCGATTGCAGCTCCTGCTCGATGATCTCGCGGGTGATGACTTCCTGCGGGTAAAGCGCCATCAGGCGGCGGATCAGGTTTTCCAGCTCGCGCACGTTGCCCGGCCAGGCATAGGCCTTCATGACCTCCAGCGCCTCGCTCTCGAAACGCTTGCCTTCCAGACCTTCCTTTTCGCCCTGCTGGATGAAATGGCGCACCAGATCGGGAATATCCTCAGCGCGGTCACGCAGCGGCGGCAGCCGCAGCGGCACGACGTTCAGGCGGTAATAAAGGTCTTCGCGGAAAAGACCCTGATTGATCGACTGTTTCAGGTCCTTGTTGGTGGCAGCGACGATGCGGACATCCGTGCGGATCGGCGTGCGGCCGCCCACCGTGGTATATTCGCCCTGCTGCAATACGCGCAGCAGGCGCGTCTGGGCATCCATCGGCATGTCACCGATTTCGTCGAGGAACAGCGTGCCGCCCTCAGCCTGTTCGAAACGGCCGGTGGAGCGGTTCTGCGCGCCGGTGAAGGCGCCCTTCTCATGGCCGAAGAGTTCGGATTCGATCAGGTCGCGCGGGATAGCTGCCATGTTGATGGCGACGAAGGGACCGTTGCGGCGCTTGCCGTAATCATGCAGCGCACGCGCCACCAGTTCCTTACCCGTACCGGATTCGCCTGTAATCATCAGCGTCAGGTCTGTCTGCATCAGGCGGGCGAGAACGCGGTAGATTTCCTGCATCGCGGCAGAGCGGCCGACGAGCGGCATACCGTCCTGCATGTCGTCATCGAGCTTCGCCGGCTTGCGCTTCGGCTCAGACAAAGCGCGGCCGATGATGGCGATCAACTCCGTCAGGTCGAAGGGCTTCGGCAGATAGTCATAAGCGCCTTTTTCCGAGGCCTTGATGGCCGTCATGAAGGTGTTCTGCGCACTCATGACCAGAACCGGCAGGTCCGGGCGGGCCTTTTTGATGCGCGGCAGCAGGTCAAACGCGTTTTCATCCGGCATCACGACATCGGTTACGACAAGATCGCCCTCACCCGCCGAAACCCAGCGCCAGAGCGTGGCGGCATTGGAGGTGATGCGCACGTCGTAACCGGCGCGGCTCAGCGCCTGGTTCAGCACCGTGCGGATTGCGGCATCATCATCGGCGACGAGGATCGTAGCTGTCATTGGTCATTTCCTGTCGTGTTCGGCAAAGAGCGGTCGTCGAGCGCCACTTCCGGCGAGACGGGCATCAATACGCGGAAAGTCGTGCGGTGGTTCTGGCTGTCGCATTCGACAATGCCGCCATGGGCGCCGATCAGCTTGGCGACAAGCGCCAGCCCAAGGCCCGAACCATTCGTCTTGGTGGTGATGAAAGGATCGAAAAGATGCGGCAAAAGATCGGCCGGAACGCCCGGGCCATTGTCATGCACGCAGAATTCGAGCGGCAGCGAGATGCGCTCGCGGCTGCCGGCAACCGAAAGCCGCATGCCGGGGCGATAGGCGGTGGTGAGGATGATCTCGCCATCCGGCTGGTTGCCCACGGCTTCCGCCGCATTCTTCACCAGATTGAGAAAGACCTGCACCAGCTGGTCGCGATTGGCATAAACAGGTGGCAGCGACGGGTCGTAGTTTTCCGAAATCTTGATGTTGCGGGCAAAGCCGGCCTTGGCGATAGCCTTCACATGATCGAGCACGGAATGGATGTTGACCGGCACGCGATCCACCGGCCGCTCGTCGGAAAACACCTCCATGCGATCGACCAGCGAGACGATGCGGTCGGTCTCGTCGCAGATCAGCCGCGTCAGCGCCCTGTCTTCATCGGCAACCGACGTCTCCAGCAGCTGGGCAGCGCCACGAATGCCCGAAAGCGGGTTCTTGATTTCATGCGCGAGCATGGAGGCAAGGCCGGTAACGGAGCGCGCTGCCGCCCGGTGGGTCAATTGCCGGTCGATCTTGTCGGCCATCGACCTTTCCTGGAAAACGACGACCACCGATCCCGGTTCGCTGACAACGGGCGCAACGTAAAGATCGACCAGCTTGTCCTGGCCAAGACGCGGCGAACTCAGATCGACGCGATATTCGTTGACCGGCGCGCGGCGCTCCCGCACCTGATCGATCAACGCCAGAAGCGGGCTGCCGAAGGGAATGAAGGTGGAAACGCGGTAGCGCGCGAGATGGGAGGCGCTCGCCCCGAAAAAGGCTTCGGCTTCCCAGTTGGCAAAGGCGATGAAACCTTCGGCATCCACCAGAATGACGGGGTTCTGCACCGCGTTCAGAACCGCCATGGCAAGCGGGTTTGCATCTGCCGGGCTGTGTTTGTCAGCGCTCATGCGGCCTTCCTTGCGGCGTCTTCGCCCGCATTTTCGCTAAGGGCGGAGCGCAGCAGATCCGCCACTTCCGCCGTGTCACGCGATGTCATGATTTCAGCCTTGTCAGTCGTGGCGATCTCCGGCGCGAAACGGTCGAGATACCAGCCAAGATGTTTGCGGGCATGCCGGAGACCGGCTTCCCTTCCGTAGAATTCCAGCATCATCTCGTAATGTTCGATGGCGATGGCGGGAATATCGTCGCGGTGCGGCGCTGAATGTCCGGCAAGCACCGCCGGCAGCCAGGGCTGCCCCTGCGCGCCGCGACCGACCATGACGGCATCCGCACCCGAACGGCGCAGGATTTCGCGTGCATCATCGGCCGTTTCCACATCGCCATTGGCGATCAGAGGCACCGAAATCACCTCGCGCACGGCGTGGATGGCGTCCCAATCCGCATGCCCCTCGTAAAACTGCATACGGGTGCGGCCGTGAATGGTGATGAGCTGGACGCCTGCGGCTTCGGCACGGCGGGCGATCTCCGGCGCATTAATGGTGTTCTCATCCCAGCCGAGCCGCATCTTCAGCGTCACAGGTACGTCGACTGCATTGACCGTCGCCTCGATGAGCGAGAGTGCATGATCGGGATCGCGCATCAAAGCCGAACCGGAATAACCGCCCGTGACCTTCTTGGCAGGACAACCCATATTGATATCGATGATTCCAGCGCCGTTATCGGCCGCGATCTTCGCCGCCTCGGCCATGAAATGCGCCTCGCGTCCAGCAAGCTGCACCATATGCGGAACCATGCCGGCATTTTTCAGCCGCGCCCAGGATTCCCCGCGATTGGCGACGAGCTCACGGCTTGCCACCATTTCCGTGACAACAAGGCCCGCGCCATAACGCCAGGCGAGCTGCCGGAACGGCAGATCCGTCACGCCCGACATGGGCGCCAGCACGGCACGATTACGGATCGTGACTGAGCCGATGCTGAACGGTTCTGACAACTCCGGAAGATGCAATTGATGATCTTTCATGCAGAAGGGTTATTTGCATTATTTTTAGACAGTGTTTGTGCAGTTGCCAAGCACTTTTAGAGGGTTGCACCTTTTATTTGCTGGGCGACTGCCTGCCTGTTTTGCTGTCGGCAGCAATTTGTGCAGGTTCGAACACACAATGGCGGCTGATCCTGCGGCATGCAGGGGCGAATGCGCGTCTTATCGGGCTGGCCATCCGGGTTTTGAAACGCTAGAGCAGGACTGTCAACCGCTAAGGGTTGCGCACAAAGCATAAGACCAATGCAGGAAAGTACTATGAAACTCGGCATCGTTATCGTCGCCGCCGGACGCGGAGAAAGAGCGGGCTCTCCCGAGGAAGGGCCGAAACAATATCGCCCTATCGGAGGCAGGGCCGTGATCGAGCATACATTGTCGACCTTCCTTGCCTGGGATCATGCCTCCCCCATCGTGATCGTCAGTCATGCAGACGATGCGGCACTGCTGTCGCCGATCATCCAGCGGCTTGATGCCGGAGAGCGGATCGTCACCGTCACGGGCGGCGCAACACGCCAGCAATCGGTGCTTGCCGGGCTGGAAGCGCTCGCCTCGGAAGAGCTAACGCATGTGATGATCCATGATGCCGTGCGGCCTTTCGTTCCAGTGGACATGCTGGAACGCATTGTCGCCCTGCACCGGGCCGGCGCCAGTGGCGTTCTGCCTGCCCTCTCCGTCACTGACACCCTGAAGCGCGGCTCGGATGGTCGCGTCTTGGAAACGGTTTCCCGGCAGGGGCTTTATGCCGCGCAGACACCGCAGAGTTTCGGCTACGGCGATATTCTCGCCGCGCACCGCGCCGCTGCCGCCTCCGGAAAATCCGATTTTACCGATGATGCTTCGATTGCCGAATGGGCGGGACTGACGGTGACGCTGACCGAAGGTTCGGTCGACAATGTAAAACTCACTCTCAAGCGGGATATCGCCATGGCCGATGAAAAGCTCTCCCACGGATTGCCGGACGTGCGCACCGGCAATGGTTACGACGTGCATCAGCTGGAGGCCGGCGACGGTGTGACGCTCTGCGGCGTCTTCATCGAACACGACCAGAGACTGAAAGGTCATTCGGATGCGGATGTGGCTTTGCATGCACTGACCGATGCGCTGCTCGCCACCTGTGGTGCTGGCGATATCGGAGATCACTTCCCGCCTTCCGATCCGCAATGGAAGGGAGCGGCCTCGCGCATCTTCCTCGAACACGCGGCCAAAGTGGTGCGCGACAATGGCGGCACGATCATGAATGCCGATGTCTCGCTGATTGCGGAAGCGCCGCGCATCGGCCCGCACCGGCAGGCCATGCGCGAAGCGCTCTCGGACATGCTCGGCATCGCGCTGGAGCGCTGCTCGGTAAAGGCGACGACCAATGAGACCATCGGTTTCGTCGGACGCCGGGAAGGCATAGCGGCAATCGCCACCGCTACCGTCGTCTACAGGGGCAGACCTTTATGAGCCTTTTTCCCGCTGACATAGAAGAGTTGGCGCGGCAGATCATTGCCGATTTCACCGCGCATGGTTTCATGGTCTCAACCGCGGAAAGCTGCACGGGCGGCCTGATCGCCGGTGCCCTGACGGAGATTGCCGGCTCCTCCGCTGTCGTCGACCGTGGTTTTGTCACCTATACCAATGAAGCCAAGATGGACATGCTGGGCGTTGGCGCCGAGACGCTGGCGAATTTCGGTGCGGTATCCCGACAGACGGCGTTGCAGATGGCGCATGGCGCCCTCTTCCGTTCACGGGCGGATTTTGCGGTGGCGGTAACTGGCATCGCCGGTCCGGGTGGCGGTTCCCCCGACAAGCCGGTGGGGCTGGTGCATCTGGCCGCCAGGGCGCGCAGCGGTAAAATCCTGCATCGGGAAATGCGTTATGGCGAGATCGGCCGCACCGAAATCCGGCTTGCGACGGTGAGGACCGCGCTTGAGATGCTGATTGCCCTCAATCAGACCGGGTCTGTATAGATTTTATCCGCACGCGTTTCGAAGGCTTCCGCGAACATGCGGAAGGCCCGGTCGAACATCGACCCCATCACCGCGCCGAGCAGACGGTTCTTGAACTCATAATCGATGAAGAAATGAATGGCCGATCCGCCCTCGTCCGAGGCCTCGAAACGCCAGCGATTGTCGAGATATTTGAACGGGCCGTCGATATATTTCACGTCGATGGCGCGCTCGGCCGGATTCAGCAGCACCTGCGTGGTGAAGGTTTCGCGAATGGCCTTGTAGCCCACCGTCATATCCGCCACCAGCAGCACCTTGCCATCGCGCTCCTTGCGCGAGCGGATGGTGAGCGCCTCGCAAAGGGGCAGAAACTGCGGATATTTCTCCACATCGGCGACGAGGTCGTACATGCGGTCGGGCGAGTGTTTGACGTGGCGATGCGTTTCGAACTGTGGCATGAGCGGCAGTTAATCCTCGATACGCAGAAGATCAAGAAGGCGGCGAAACTGTTTTCGGCTTTTCAGCTGGAATACCGGCACATCAGGACCATAAAGCGCGAAATTCTGCTCGAAGATCGGCGTATGGCGCCGCTCGAAATTCCAGATATAGCGCAGGAATTCGATGTCTATTCTCTCGGGGCACCCCTCCGCCATTTCCGGGCGGGCCTTGCCATAACCCTTGATCGCCCGGCTGACGGCGCCCCACAGGCAGAGCCAGCGCGGCATGCGCACCCACAAAACGATGTGGGATCGCGGCAACCGTATATCGAAAGACGACGGATTGCTGCCGTCCATCAGCCAACGCTCCTCGGTAATGATGGTGGCTATCCTCTCTCGCTGCTCCTCGCGCGGGCGCGCCTGCCAGCCGGGCAGCCAGAAAACATCTCGATCCATGGAGATGTAGCGAAGTCCGAAATTGCGCGCGAGCTTCTGCGAAAGCGTCGATTTGCCGCCGCCGGAACAGCCCACGACCATGATTCGCTGCGCCCCGGCGATGATCGCAGCAGCATCTTCCACCCTGTGAAGATAGTTTGGCATTTCAGAAACCTCATCTGACTGCTGGATTTTTTTGCCATTGCCCCGCAGCGATATCTTCGCCGCGCATGACAGTTACGGAAAATTGACTATTGTAACCCCGTCGCAGGGATTGCTATTTATTTGCGACTAATATTACACCCATTGGATGCAACGGCGCTGGAAGCTCCCGATTTCACCCAGCGTATTCATCCTTGGGTTCAGACCCGACATATAACCGCTTTGAGCCACTGAGTGAGCCGATGGACGATTTTTCCAACATCATCAACCTTCTCGAATCCGCCAAGCAACTCGCATCGATGAACGGCATGCCCGTGCTTGCCTATCTGATCGACGTCGCGAAATGCGAGGCGAGAGAGAACAAGCCGGTTCTGCGCAAACGCAAACGCGGCGAATCGACCGCCAAGGAAGACTGTTAATTGCCGGCGCGCAGAGCCGACCGATAAAGCCGACTGGCCCAATCTTCAAGACGATGTCATAATCAAACAATGAACTGGCCGCTTTTTCGAGGCGGCCATTTCTTTGCACAATGGAAACGACAGCGTCATGACAGCCGCATCCGCCGATATCAGAACCTACAGGGAAGAAAGACCGAAGGAACGGCATGGCTTCGTTCAGATCGTTCTTCCGGTCTCCGGGCGTCTTCTGATCGATGTGGCCGGACGGCAGGACGAATTGTCGACCGGACGCGGCGTGTTCATCCATCGCGACGCGCCGCACACCCAGGAAGCGACGGCAAGAAACCGCTCGCTGGTGATCGATATCGATGAAAGCGCCCTTCCCGAGCAAACGCTCGAGAAATTCGTTCGATCGCCGTTTCTCGACATAGCGCAGAATACGCGTCAATTGATCGCCTATATGCGCGGCGTCATCGGAACAGAGGGGCAACGCGACGATATTGCCGGCCTGTGGGCTCCGCTCCTGGTCGACAGCCTTGCCAATGAGAAAGCCGACATCCGCCAACGCCTGCAAAGGCTCGTTGCACTCGTCAGGGCGGAACCGTTCTTCCCCTGGACCATCGAGATGCTCGCCTCCTGCGTGACGATCAGCGACAGCCGCCTGCATGCGCTGTTTCTCGAGGAATTCGGCCTCCCGCCTCACCGCTGGCTGGCCGGGCTGCGCATGGACAAGGTCTGCGCATTGCTCAGCAATTCCACCCTGCCTATTGCCGAGATCGCCTTGCGGGCCGGTTTTTCCGACCAGACTGCACTGACGCGCGCCATGCGCAATGCAGTGGGTGAAACGCCCGCAGCCTACCGTCGGACCTACGGGATTCATTAAAACCGCCAGCACATCCGTCAGGAGTTTTTGTCAAGACAGCCGCAAAGGGCTGTGGCACATCGCAGGCCAATACGAATGCGGATGTGACATGACATGAACAGAACAGGTCTCGGTGTTTTTTACGGCATGCTGGCGGGCGCGCTCTGGGGTGGGATTTTTCTCGCTCCCAAACTCGTGCCGGATTTTTCCGCCCTGCAACTGTCGACGGCGCGTTATCTCACCTATGGGCTGATTTCCCTCATCATCATCGGGCCGCGCCTGAAACGCGTGTCGGCCCATTTTGGCGCGCGGGAGTGGATAGCGCTCGGCTGGTTGAGCATGATCGGCAACATCGCCTATTATGTCTTCATATCAACGGCGGTGAAGCTGAGCGGCGTCGCCTTCACCTCCATCATCATCGGTTTCCTGCCCGTCGCCGTCACCATCATCGGGAGCCGCGATCACGGCGCGGTGTCGCTGAAGCGGCTTTGGCCGTCGCTCGCCTTCGGCGCGATAGGGATTATCGGCATTTCCTGGCAGTCGCTGACGGAAAACGATGCCGGGCTCGATGTCTCTCGCGTCATCGGGCTTGCCTGTGCGCTCGGTGCGCTGGCGTCATGGACGGCCTTTGCGGTTGGCAATGCCCGGTGGCTCTCCCGCCTTCACGATGTCAGCGCCGATGACTGGAACATGATGACCGGTGTGGTGACCGGCGGGCTTGCGCTCGCGCTCGCCATCCCGGCCTTTGGCTTTGGCGGCGAAAGCCATAGTTCAGGCGACTGGCTGCATTTTGTGGCTGTTGCAGCCGGGCTGGGTTTCACCGCCTCTATTCTCGGCAATGCCCTATGGAACCGCATGAGCCGTCTTCTGCCGCTCACCATGGTCGGGCAGATGATCCTGTTCGAAACGCTGTTTGCGTTGCTTTACGGATTTTTATGGGAAGGACGCGGGCCGACGATTATCGAGATCGTGGCGATCTGTTCGGTGGTGCTGAGCGTGATCTTGTGCATGCGGGCGCATAGGCCGGAGAAGGTAGTGGTGTGATTGGGTTGAAGGCCGGCGACAGGCGGCTAAGCCATTTCACAAGCCTCGCTCCCACTCAACGTCATCCTCGGGCCTGTCCCGAGGATCCAATCACGTATCGTCCAATCGATAGGTCGTAGATGCTCGGGACAAGCCCGAGCATGACGTGGAAAGAGCGCACATCGCCCGATCCAGCGCCTATATTACCGAACCTTTCCGTCCCTTACTCAGCAGCTGCCAGCAGCTTCTTCTCGCGCGCCGCACGCAGGCGCTCGAAATCGTCACCGGCGTGGTGGGAAGAACGGGTCAGCGGGCTGGAAGAGACCATCAGGAAGCCCTTGGTATAAGCCACGGTCTCGTAGGACTTGAACTCTTCCGGCGTCACGAAGGCCTCGACCTTGTGGTGCTTGCGGGTCGGCTGCAGATACTGACCGATGGTCAGGAAGTCCACATCGGCGCTGCGCAGATCGTCCATCAGCTGAAGCACTTCGTTGCGCTCTTCGCCGAGGCCGACCATGATGCCCGACTTGGTGAACATGGTGGGATCGAGTTCCTTCACCCGCTGCAAGAGGCGCACGGAGTGGAAATAGCGCGCGCCGGGGCGAACCGTGAGGTAGTTGCCCGGGACGGTTTCCATATTGTGGTTGAAGACATCGGGCTTGGCGGCGACGACCCGTTCCAGCGCGCCGGGCTTCTTCAGGAAGTCGGGGGTGAGGATTTCGATGGTCGTCGTCGGAGACGCAGCACGGATCGCCCAGATGACCTTCTCGAAATGTTCAGCGCCGCCATCGGCGAGATCGTCTCGGTCGACCGAAGTGATGACGACGTGGGAAAGGCCCATCTGCTTGACGGCCTTGGCGACGTTCTCGGGCTCGGCCATATCCAGCGGGTTAGGCTTGCCGGTCGCGACATTGCAGAAGGCGCAGGCGCGGGTGCAGATTTCACCCATGATCATGAAGGTCGCGTGTTTCTTGTCCCAGCATTCGCCGATATTCGGACAGCCGGCTTCCTCGCACACCGTCACCAGCTTGTGCGAACGCACCAGTTCACGCGTCTCGTGATAGCCCTTGGATGTCGGCGCCTTGACGCGGATCCATTCCGGCTTGCGCATGACCTCGGTATCGGGCTTGTGCGCCTTTTCCGGGTGGCGAATGCGCTTTTCGTCGGACGACGTCCTGTCGAGAATAGTGACCATTAAAAACCTGCTTCCATCGCCCCTGGCGACCTAAACATCTGTTGGCCCGATGCTTTAGAACAATTCCAGAAAAAGCGTAAGCCCCTTCCGGCCACGAAGCCTTTCAGCGCCGTACCAGCTTCGCCAGAAACAGCAAAAGGCTGGCGCCAATGAACGACGTGACGAAATAGCCGAGCCTGCTGTCCTGCACGAAAACATCGAAGGTTCGAAGCACCGCAACGGCAACCACCGAACCGACAATGCCGAGGATGATGTTCATGAAAATGCCGAAGCGCATATCCATGAGCTTGCCCGCAAGCCAGCCGGCGAGACCGCCGATGATGATTGCTGCAATCCAGCCTACACTTTCCATTCCCACGCTCCCTGAAAGAACCAGCCCCTTTTAAGGAGCCTGCATCGAGACATATGGGACACCCGGCATGGTTAGACAATGCCGGGTATCACGGAGCACTTATGCGTTCAGCACACGCCCATAGGCGTCGAGCACGCTTTCCTTCATCGATTCCGAAATGGTCGGATGCGGGAAGATCGTGTGCATCAGGTCTTCCTCAGTGGTCTCGAGATTCATGGCGACCACGAATCCCTGAATGAGTTCGGTGACTTCCGCACCGACCATATGCGCGCCGAGCAGCTCGCCGGTCTTCTTGTCGAAGATGGTCTTGACCATGCCCTGGTCTTCCCCGAGCGCGACAGCCTTGCCGTTCGCCGCAAAGGAGAAGCGGCCGACGCGGATGTCGCGGCCCTGTTCCTTCGCCTTGGCTTCCGTGAGACCGACAGAAGCGACCTGCGGGTTGCAATAGGTGCAGCCCGGAATTTTGAGCTTGTCCATCGGGTGCACATTCGGCAGACCGGCGATCTTTTCGACGCAGATCACTGCCTCATGCTCGGCCTTGTGGGCGAGCAGCGGCGGGCCGGCGACATCACCGATGGCGTAGATACCAGGCACGTTGGTCTTGCCGTAACCGTCGATGACGATGAAGCCGCGATCCGTCTTCACGCCGGCAGCCTCAAGCCCGATGCCTTCGATATTGGCGACGACGCCGACGGCCGAAATCATCCGATCGGCGGTGATCTTCTCGGAAGAACCGTCCTTCTTCTCCAGCGTCGCGGTGATGGAGTTCGCGCCCTTCTCCACCTTGGAAACCTTGGTCTCCAGATGGATTTTCATGCCCTGCTTTTCGAGCTGCTTCTTGGCGAAGGTGGAGATTTCCGCATCCTCGACCGGCATGACCTGGCTCATGATCTCGACGACGGTGACGTCGACGCCCATGGTGCGGTAGAAGCTGGCGAATTCGATGCCGATGGCGCCCGAGCCCATGACGAGCAGCGACTTCGGCAGTTCTTCCGGCTTCATCGCCTCGAAATAGGTCCAGATCAGCTTGCCATCCGGCTCAATGCCGGGCAGCGCGCGCGGGCGCGCACCTGTGGCGACGATGATGTGCTTGGCGGTATAGGTGCCCTCGCCCAGCGTATTCTTCGGCACGGGACCCTGCGGCTGAACCACCGGCTTGGTGGATTTGCCGACGACGATCTCGCCCGGCTTGGTAATTTTTGCTTCACCCCAGATGATATCGACCTTGTTCTTCTTGAACAGGAAACCGACGCCATTGTTCATGCGCGCGGCAATGCCACGCGAGCGCGCGACGATTGCCTTGACGTCCGGCTTGATCGAGCCTTCCAGCGTCAGGCCGTAATCCTTGGCATGGGTGGCGGTGTGCATCACATCGGCGGTGCGCAGCAGGGCCTTGGTGGGAATGCAGCCCCAGTTGGAGCAGATGCCGGCCAGATGCTCGCGCTCCACGACGGCAACATTCATGCCGAGCTGGGCTGCGCGGATCGCGGCAATATAACCGCCCGGTCCCGAACCGATGATGATGACGTCATAAGATTGAGCCATTGGAAATCCTGCCTTGTCTTATTCGGAAAACGGCAAACCGCCCCGAAACGAGAATGAGTGTCAAAGTCCGAGCATCATGCGAACGACGGGCTCCAGCCCGCGGCCGATGGCCCGCGTGTTTTCAGCATCGAGATGAACGCCGTCCACCGGCGTCGTGCGGGCAACCGACCCGGCATCGAAAAAGCCGCAATCGAGTTCGTCGGCAAGGTCCCGGTAAACCGAAGCCAGCATGGCCGATTCATCGATCGCATCGCGATAGATCGCCCCCATCACGGGGTTTGCCGTTTCGCAAAGCTGCGGCGGCGCGACGATCAGAACATCCGGCGCTTCCCAGTCAGCGACTTGCCAGACGTGATTGCGCGTGAGTTTCACCAATCGCTCGACACCCTTCATGGCGACAATGGCCGATCCGTGGATCGACGGTTTCATGTCGTTGGTGCCGAGCATGATGATGACGAGGTCGAGCGGTTCATGGCTGTGCAGCAGCGTCGGCAGAAGCCTTGCGCCATTGCGGTCGCAATCGGCCGTCAGATCGTCATAGGCGGTGGTACGGCCGCCCAGCCCTTCGTGGATCACGTGCACGTCGGGACCGAGCGCCTTTTGCAAGACGCTCGGCCAAAGATCGTCATGGCTGTGACGGCCACCCGTTTCCGCATTTGATCCCCAGGTCAGGGAATCGCCAAAGCAGAGGACCGATTTCACCATGTCACGCTCCGATCAAACCAGCATGCCCATCGGGTTTTCGATGTAGCGCTTGAAGGCGCCGATCAGTTCGGCTCCGAGCGCGCCATCGACGCAGCGGTGGTCGGTGGAGAGCGTGACCGTCATGACGTTGGCGATCTTGATCTCGCCATTCTTCACGACAGCGCGTTCTTCACCTGCACCTACCGCCAGGATGGTGGCATGCGGTGGATTGATGACGGCGGAGAAGCTCTTGACGCCCATCATGCCCATGTTGGACACGGCGGTCGTGCCGCCCTGATACTCCTCGGGCTTCAGCTTGCGCTCCTTGGCGCGCTTGCCGTAGTCCTTCATCTCGTTGGAGATGGTGGAGAGCGACTTCTCTTCCGCCTTGCGGATGATCGGCGTGATCAGGCCACCCGGAATGGAAACGGCAACGCCGACATCCGAATGCTTGTGCTTGACCATGGCGCTTTCCGTCCAGGAGACGTTGGCATCAGGAACATCACGCAGCGAAAGCGCCAGCGCCTTGATGACCATGTCGTTGACCGACAGCTTGTAGGCGGGCTTGCCGTCCTTTTCGGGGGCAGCCGCATTGAGCTGGGCGCGCAACGCCAGAAGCGTATCGAGCTCGCAATCCACGGAAACGTAGAAATGCGGAACCGTCTGCTTGGATTCGACCAGACGCTTGGCGATGACCTTGCGCATGCCGTCATGCGGCACAAGCTCATAGGAGCCCTGTTCGAACAGCTTGAGAACGGCTTCGTCCGACGGGCCCTTGGCGAGAGCCGGAGCCGGTGCGCCTGCGGATGCAGCAGCGCTCGGCGCAGCCTTGGCACCGCCGGAAGCGGCAGCCTTTTCCACGTCGGTCTTGACGATACGGCCATGCGGGCCGGAACCGGAAACGGCCGAGAGGTCGAGACCGGCTTCCTTGGCGAGACGGCGGGCAAGCGGCGAAGCGAAGATGCGCTCGCCGGACGCCGACGCCGGAGCGCCATTGCCGACACGGTCGCCTCCAGCCGAAGCTGGACTTGCATTACCGACAAAACCGTTTCCAGCGACTGCCGGGGCAGCAGCTTCTACCTTGGCTTCCTGTTTGGGTGCCTCGGCCTTTGCCTCCGCCTTGGCGGGAGCAGCAGCGCCGCCCTTTGCCGCTTCGGCCACATCCTCGCCATCGGCGGCGAGGATGGCGATCAGGGCGTTGACCTTGACCGCTTCAGTGCCTGCCGGAACAACCAGCTTGGCGACCGTGCCTTCGTCCACGGCTTCCACTTCCATGGTCGCCTTGTCGGTCTCGATCTCGGCGATCACGTCACCGGGTGCGACCTTGTCGCCTTCCTTGACCAGCCACTTGGCCAGATTGCCCTCTTCCATCGTCGGAGAAAGGGCAGGCATGGTGATGTTTATCGGCATCGAAACGCCTCCCCTTACTTGTAGCAGACGGTTTTGACGGCCTGAACGACTTCATCGACGTTCGGCAGAGCCAGCTTTTCGAGGTTTGCCGCGTAAGGCATCGGAACGTCCTTGCCGGCGATCGTCAGGATCGGCGCATCGAGATAATCGAAAGCGGCGCGCATGACCTGGTTAGCGATGAAGTCACCGACCGATGACTGCGGGAAACCTTCCTCGACCGTAACCAGGCGACCGGTCTTCTTGACCGATTCGATGACGGTGGGCAGATCCATCGGACGAATGGTGCGCAGATCGATCAGTTCGACGTCGATGCCGAGCTTTTCGAGTTCAGCAACCGCCTTGATGGCATAGGTCATGCCGATACCGAAGGAAACGATGGTCGCATCCTTGCCCTTGCGGTGAATGCGCGCCTTGCCGATCGGCAGCACGAAATCATCGAGCTTCGGCACTTCGAAGCTCTGGCCGTAGAGAATTTCATTCTCAAGGAAGATGACCGGGTTCGGATCGCGGATGGCTGCCTTGAGCAGGCCCTTTGCATCGGCTGCCGTGTAAGGCATGACGACCTTGAGGCCCGGGATATGGCTGTACCATGCGGCGTAACATTGCGAATGCTGAGCGCCGACGCGGGCAGCAGCGCCCGAGGGACCGCGGAACACCATCGGCGCGCCCATCTGGCCACCCGACATGTAAAGCGTCTTCGCCGCCGAGTTGACGATCTGGTCGATCGCCTGCATGGCGAAGTTGAAAGTCATGAATTCGACGATGGGCCGCAGGCCCGTCATCGCTGCACCGACGCCGATACCGGCAAAGCCGTGCTCGGTGATCGGGGTATCGATAACGCGACGCTCACCAAATTCCTGCAACAGGCCCTGGGTGATCTTGTAAGCGCCCTGATATTCGGCGACTTCCTCACCCATGACGAAGACTTTTTCGTCGGCGCGCATTTCTTCGGCCATGGCGTCGCGCAGCGCTTCACGCACCGTCGTCATCACCATTTCCGTGCCTGCCGGAATATCCGGATCGGCTGCGACTTCGATCTTGGGTGCTGCCGGAACCTTGGCGGCTTCCTTGGCAGCACTCGGCTCCTCGGTCGCTTCGCGGGTCTTGCCGCCGGCCGCATCCGAATCGGAATTTGCGGCTTCAGCCTTCGGCGCGGGAGCGGACGCGACGTCGTCGGCGCTTTCGCCTTCCTGAAGGAGAACGGCGATCGGCGTGTTGACCTTGACGCCTTCGGTGCCGGCATCGATCAGCAGCTTGCCGATGACGCCCTCATCCACAGCTTCCACTTCCATGGTCGCCTTGTCGGTCTCAATCTCGGCGATCACGTCGCCGGAGGTAACCTTGTCGCCTTCCTTTTTAAGCCATTTGGAAAGCGTGCCTTCCTCCATGGTCGGGGAAAGGGCGGGCATAAGAATTTCTACTGGCATGGGTTTCCCTTTCCCGATCAGAGCAGAATGTCGGTGTAGAGCTCGGATACATCCGGCTCTGGGTCGTTCTGGGCGAAGTCCGCGCTGTCGGCGACGATATCACGGACATCCTTGTCGATGGCCTTGAGTTCGTCTTCGCTTGCCCAGCCCTGCTCCAGAAGCCGTGCCTTGACCTGCTCGATCGGGTCATGTTCGGAGCGCATCTTCTGCACTTCGTCTTTAGAACGGTATTTCGCCGGATCGGACATGGAGTGACCACGGTAACGGTAGGTCAGCATTTCCAGAATGATCGGACCCTTGCCGGAACGGCAATGTTCCAGCGCCTGATCGGCGGCGGCCTTGACGGCGCGCACATCCATACCATCCACCTGGATGCCGGGAATGCCGAAGGACTGGCCGCGCAGCGAATAGTTCGACTGGGCGGTGGCACGGGCGGTCGAGGTGCCCATAGCGTAACGGTTGTTCTCGACGATATAGATGATCGGCAGTTTCCAGAGAGCGGCCATATTGAAGCTCTCGTAGACCTGGCCCTGGTTGGCGGCGCCGTCACCGAAATAGGTCACGGAGACATTGTCGTTGCCGCGATAGCGGTTGGCGAAAGCCAGACCGGTTCCGAGCGAAACCTGCGCACCGACGATGCCGTGGCCGCCGTAGAAATGTTTCTCCTTGGAGAACATGTGCATCGAGCCGCCCTTGCCTTTCGACAGGCCGCCCTTGCGGCCGGTCAACTCGGCCATGACGCCACGCGCGCTCATGCCGAGCGCCAGCATGTGGCCGTGGTCGCGGTAAGCGGTGATGACCTGATCGCCTTCCTTCTGCGACATCTGCATGCCGACGACGACAGCTTCCTGACCGATGTAGAGGTGACAGAAACCACCGATGAAGCCCATGCCGTAGAGCTGGCCGGCCTTTTCCTCGAAACGGCGGATGAGCAGCATTTCACGATAAGCGTGAAGCTCTTCTTCCTTCGAGAAGTCCGGGCTGTTCTTGCCGGTGAATTCGGTTGCGGCCTTTGCCGTGGTCTTGCGGCCGGATACGGTCGCTGGTTTTCGCGGCGCCATTCATCCCTCCCTGAGTTGCCGTTTGAATGGATAGAGTGGCGCGTACCATATGCAAGAAAATGCCATGCAGCAATGCTTTAAACGCATGGCACATATTCACGCTAAGATGCTGTGAATAAATCAGAAATGTTAAATTAACTCGATTTCGGTTAATTAGAAATATGTGTTCATGATGACGATTTCGTCCGTGCGGGACATATTCAGCTGGTAACGGGAAATCTCGTCGATCATGTCCCGCTCCAGCGAGCCATCGCTCATCAATTCCACCTGCCGTTCCAACGCAACACGGGCCTGCGTCAGCTTTGCAAGCTCCGCAGTGCGGGTGATACGCTGCCGCTCCAGCCGCTCCGTTGCCTGAAGGCCGAAGTCGCCATGGATGGAATGATAGCCGAAATAGGAAAGAAAAGCGATCGTGATGGCCGGAACGATCAAACGGCCGAATCGTCTCTTTTTATGATGTCTGGTCCACATGCCGGAGAGAAGCCTTAAAACGCATAACGTGAGTCTCGAGACTAAGGCGGATTGTTTAACTATCCGTTGACCTTAAATTCCAATCGGCAGATGGACGCAAAAAAAGCCCGCCGAAGGGCGGGCTAAGAATGGCAGCGACGTCAAAAGAACCCTCGTCATGCCGGCCCCCGGAACAAGCCCGAGGATGATCCGATATCCAGCCACAGCGCGTCTGCGCTGTGGGGAGAGTCGTTCGCGATCAAGGACTTGATCGCGCTGGACCCCGGATCAAGTCCGAGGCGACTGAATGCGGATGCTACCGCTCGCCCCTGAATGAGCCCGCCAGAGCGGCGGGCCGCATCACAAACCAATACTGCCGGAATTACCCGCGCAGGATCGAACGGCCGGCGTAAGCGGCCTGCGGACCCAGCATTTCCTCGATGCGGATCAGCTGGTTGTACTTTGCGAGCCGGTCGGAACGGGCGAGCGAGCCGGTCTTGATCTGACCGCAATTGGTGGCGACAGCGAGATCGGCGATGGTGGAATCTTCGGTTTCGCCTGAACGGTGCGACATGACGGCGGTGTAACCGGCCTTGTGCGCCGTTTCGACCGCGTCCAGGGTCTCGGAGAGCGAACCGATCTGGTTGACCTTGACGAGGATGGAGTTTGCAACGCCCATCTTGATGCCGTCGCGAAGACGCGCGGAGTTGGTGACGAAGAGATCGTCGCCGACGAGCTGGCACTTGTTGCCGATGAGATCGGTCAGCGTCTTCCAGCCTTCCCAGTCGTCTTCGGCCATGCCGTCTTCGATGGAAATGATCGGGTACTTGGCAACGAGTTCGGCCAGATATTCCGCCATCGCGCCCGATTCCAGTGTGCGGCCTTCGCCTTCGAGAACGTATTTTCCGTCCTTGAAGAATTCGGTCGATGCACAGTCAAGACCGACGAACATGTCGTCACCCGGACGGTAGCCGGCCTTTTCAATCGACTTCATGATGAAATCGAGTGCGGCCGGTGCGCTTTCGAGACCCGGTGCGAAACCGCCCTCGTCGCCGACATTGGTGTTGTGGCCCTGTGCCGCCAGTTCTTTCTTCAGCGTATGGAACACTTCGGAACC
The DNA here is from genome assembly GCF_005144435.2 of Agrobacterium leguminum. NCBI lineage: Bacteria > Pseudomonadati > Pseudomonadota > Alphaproteobacteria > Hyphomicrobiales > Rhizobiaceae > Agrobacterium > Agrobacterium leguminum. The sequence goes on along the minus strand of NZ_CP120211.1, from coordinate 1,097,705 downwards.
CATGCGCACGGCTTCGCGGATGTTTTCCGCGCCGACCGGCAGGATCATGAATTCCTGGAAGTCGATGGGGTTATCGGCATGCGCGCCGCCATTGATGATGTTCATCATCGGAACCGGCAGCAGATGTGCGTTCGGGCCGCCGACATAACGGTAAAGCGGCAGGCCGGAGGCTTCGGCGGCAGCCTTGGCGACGGCAAGCGACACACCGAGGATGGCGTTCGCGCCGATGCGCGACTTGTTCGGCGTGCCGTCGAGCACGATCATCGTCTGGTCGATCTGGATCTGGTTTTCAGCGTCGAAACCGCCGATGGCGTCGAAGATTTCGGTATTGACGGCTTCGACCGCCTTTTCCACGCCCTTGCCGAGATAACGCTTGCCGCCATCGCGCAGCTCAACCGCCTCGTGCGCGCCGGTGGAGGCGCCCGAAGGAACGGCAGCGCGGCCCATGGAGCCGTCTTCGAGGTAAACATCGACTTCAACGGTCGGGTTGCCGCGGCTGTCGAGGATTTCGCGCGCGATGATATCGGTAATGGCAGTCATGGTCTCTCCCTTGGGAATGGAACAGATATTTTCCGTCGCCTGTCTTAGACGATGGCGAAGAAATTACAATGACGACGGGCGGCAGAAACGGCCCGCCCGCCATTAAAATCGATTGGCACAGACAGTGCCCGCCGCAACGCCCGCCGCCCCTCAGGCTTTGGTAATGGCGTCGAAGGCGAGCAGCTTTTCCAGCAGTTTCGGCATGTCCTTCAGATGGACCATGTTGGGGCCGTCGGACGGTGCATTGTCCGGGTCCTCATGGGTCTCGATGAAGAGGCCTGCGACGCCGACAGCAACCGCCGCCCGCGCCAGAGTCTCGACGAATTCACGCTGGCCGCCCGTGGAACCGCCCTGCCCGCCCGGCTGCTGCACCGAATGGGTGGCATCAAAGACAACAGGCGCGCCGAGCGAAGCCATGATCGGCAGCGAGCGCATATCGGAAACAAGCGTGTTGTAACCGAAGGAGGCGCCGCGCTCGCACAGAAGCACATTCGGATTGCCGCTCTCGTTGAGCTTGGCCAGCACATTCTTCATGTCCCAGGGGGCCAGGAACTGGCCCTTCTTGACGTTGATGACGCGGCCGGTTTTCGCGGCGGCGACGAGAAGATCGGTCTGGCGGCTGAGAAACGCCGGAATCTGCAGCACATCCACCACTTCGGACACGATGGCGCATTGTTCTTCGGTGTGAATGTCGGTCAACACCGGAAAGCCGAATTCCTTCTTGAGATCGGCGAAAACCTGCATGGCGCTCTCAAGGCCGATGCCGCGCTTGCCGGAAAGCGAAGTACGGTTCGCCTTGTCGAAGGACGACTTATAAACGAGCCCGATCCCCAGCTTGTCGCAAAGCTCCTTCAGGACACCGGCGATCATGAAGGCATGTTCGCGGCTCTCCATCTGGCAGGGGCCGGCGATCAGGGAAAATCGCTCGCTATTGGAAAAGGAAACCGAATTGGCGCCGTCGCCGGCGGTGACTTTGAGATTGTTCGTAACGCTCATCATTTTTCCTCGAAGGCGAATGCAACGCCCTGACCGGGCGCGGCGGACACCACCAGACGGCCGCCCGCTTCTGCGCTGGAGACGCCATTAGCAGCAAGCACCGCTTCTGTCACGGCAAGATCGTCAACGGAAAAGACGATGCCTGCGCCGTGCAGTCCATTGGGAGGATTGAGCAGGCTTTCGCTGAAGGCCGGTTTTTGGTTCAGCCTGATGCGCGCATTGCCGGTCGCAAAAAGAATATCTCCATCTGGAGACATCTCCTCCTCACAGGCAAATACCGTTTCGATCAGACGTACAGCGTTGGGATCGCCGCCGGAAAACAGAACGATCTCGCTGAGACCGGAAGCACCATTGGCGTGACGCTCCAGCGCCGCCCGGTCACTCGGCAAAGCCTGCAATCGCTGGCAACTGAACAGAAAGAAATCCGAAGCCGCGCCGCTCGCTGCGAATGCCAGCCGGAATGCCGCCTCACTCTGTGAGCCGTCCGGCATCCGCACGGGCCGTGAAAATTCAAAGATATCGCCTGCCGAGAAGCCGGACGCGGAAAACCTGTCATGATCGGCAATGGCGCTTTCGCTTCTTGCCACCAGGGCTGAAAAACCGTCCTCGCCATGACGCTGCCGAAAGGCCCGATCCCTACCGGTGAACACGTCGCGCCTGTTCACCGAGTCATTATATTTAGCCGGATCAGCAATGGCGAGCGGTTCCAGATAGGTGCCGTCCGCGAAGAAAACGCAGGCATTCTGCGTGCCGAAGGGATGGAGGGCCTCCGGAGCGACGGTGAAGCCGAGAAGCTCAAGGCGGTCTTTCGCCACAGCAAGAGACTGTACCGGCAAAACGAGATGATCGACACTATTTCGGTTCGCCATGATCGAGCCCCTGTGCTGCGCGGCAGGGCGTCAAGCCGAGCCGGTTTGTGCGTGACCAAAGCACAGATGACGCCAGCAATGCAAACGATCAGCTTCGCCGGCCCGGCCCGGTCACGCACCTATGGCTCACCGGCATGCATCGAGACGGTTGATCGCCTCCACGTTTTTCGCCGAAGATCCTTTCGGATCGAAATCCGATGCCAGCCAGGTGTCGACGATGGCTTTCGCCAGTTCCGGGCCGATCACGCGGGCGCCCATGGTGATGATCTGGGCGTTGTTGGATTTCGCCGCCCGTTCGGCGGAATAGGTATCATGGGTCAAGGCGGCGCGGATGCCGGGCACCTTGTTGGCGGAAATGCAGACGCCGATGCCGGTTCCGCAAAACAAGAGGCCGCGATCGAACTCGCCGGCGATGATGCTGCCGGCCACAGCTTCGGCCAGATCGGCATAAAATCCGTCCTGGCTTCGATCCACGACCGTCAGCCCTTGCCTGCCCGAGAGATGGGCGAGCACCGCATCCAGCAGGGGTTTTCCGGCGCTGTCGGCGCCCGCGACAATTCTCATTTCCAAATCTCCGGTTAGTCGCGCGCGAGCCCCGACGGGCTGCGGCCGCTATCTTCTGTTTTCACGATTGCAATCTGGCCTGTGCGCCTTCGGCAAGGCTTCGCAGGATGAGCGCGCAGGAGGTGGCGCCCGCATCGAGAACACCGAGCGAGCGCTCGCCGAGACGGCTGGCGCGGCCGATCTTCGCCACGAGATTGATGGTCGAATCCCTGCCGGTTTCGGCGGCGACGACAAGGGCTGCGGCAGCATCGTGGAATGACGCGCCCGAGGCGGTGGCGGTGTCGAATGCCGTAACGGCCGGCACCAGCGTATCCAGCAGCGTCTTGTCGCCCACCTTGGCCGAACCGATGGAACTGACGCCTTCGAGGCCGGCATGCAGCATTCTGCTGAAGGACGGTGCATCAATAACATCGGCATTTTCGATTTTCTCGGCGAATTCCGTAAACATCACCCCATAAAGAGGCCCCATGGAGCCGCCGATTTCCGTCATCAGGATCGTGCCGAGCGTATCGAGCGCCTTGGCAAGCGAGGCGTCCTGCCCTCTCAGCCGGTCTGCGGCCATGCCGAATCCCTTGGCCATGTTCACGCCATGGTCGCCATCACCGATCTTGCCGTCGATCTCGCTGAGATAGGCGCGGTTTTCGATGATCCTTTCGGCCATGGAGAGAACGATGTCGCCGGCCTTGGCGTTCTGAAAAGACTGCATGAATTTTCTCCTCACAGCATAACGGTGCAAAGCGCCTCGGCATCGAGCAGCGGTTTCAGCTCGTCATCCAGCGCCATCACGGTCAAAGTCGCGCCCACCATCTCAAGCGATGTGAAATAGTTGCCGATATAGGTTTTGTGGATTTTCAGGCCACGCGCCGAAATCTCGGATTCTATCGTGTCGTTGAGGATGTAGAGTTCGTTGACGGGCGTCGCGCCAAGGCCGGAGACCAGCACCGCCACCTCGCTGCCGGCCGGCAGGTTGTGATCGTCGAGCACGATCTTGCACATGTCCTTCGCCACATCAGCGGCGGATTTCAGCTTCTCGACGCGAACGCCGGGTTCGCCATGGTGGCCTATGCCCACTTCCATCGCGCCCGGTTCGATCTGGAAGTTGGGATGGCCGACCGCCGGCAGGGTGCAGGGGCCGAGACCGACGCCGATGGAGCGGCAATTGTCGATGGCCTTCTGGGCGGTTGCCCGCACCTCCTCCAGCGAAGCGCCGCCTGCCGCCTTGGCGCCGCCGATCTTCCACATGAAGATTTCGCCGGCGACACCGCGGCGTTTCTCACGCTCCTGCGGGGCCGCGGAACACACATCGTCATTGGCGACGACGGTGGCGATCTCGATGCCGTCTTTGGCGGCGAGCTTTGTCGCCATCTTCACATTCATATTGTCGCCGGCATAATTGCCGTAGAGCACGATCACGCCCCTGCCGCCATTGGCTTCGCGGATCGCGTCGTGAAAGCTCTTGGCCGTGGGTGATGAAAACAATTCGCCGACGGCGACGGCATCCAGCATGTTGCGGCCGGTGTAACCGATAAAGGCCGGCTCGTGGCCCGAGCCGCCGCCCGTGACCACGCCGACCTTGCCGGCGACCGGTGCACATCTGGCAACGACGACACGCGGATTTTCCGCAAGGCGCACGATGTCGCGATGGGCCTTGACGAAACCTTTTACCGTATCCTCGACCACCTCGTCGGGGTTATTCACAAATCTCTGCATTACTCTCCTCCTTTATGCCGTCTACGCGCCAGCCCCTATCGCTTCTCGGGCCGCCTCTCAGGCGACAGCGGCCGAGCTTGCGGCTCCGCCCCCGGCCAATCCTCTTTTGACCGCGTCAAGCGAAACCGTCAGCGCCTGCTCTATTTCCCGAAGCGATGCGGGGCTGATACGCCTTACCGGCTGGGCATCCGCGCGACGGTGAAGGCGCGCTGGAAACTCGATGCTGATCGGCATCTCCGGCTTTTTGGCAATCTCACCGAGCAGCTTGCCGCAATCGATATCGCCTTCGCCCACCGGCACGAAAAACCAGCCTTCCGGCGTTAGTTTAACGTCCTTGATATGCGCGTGGACCGAGGCGGGCAGCGCCGCCACCGCGTCATCGGCAAAATTTTTGAGTTGCGGACGATGGGACGCGGTATTGGCCGCGTCATAATTCAGCCCAAGCCATGGGGAGCCGAAACGCCGCGTGAGCGCGATGCCCTCCTGCGCGATGTTGAAAAGGTTGTCGCTGCCATCGCCGGGATTTTCCAGCCCGATTACGATGCCGAAGGCCTCGGCACGGCGCAGAAGCACCTCGATATTGCGCAGGAACCGGTCTTCGCGCTGCCGGGCCGAGGCATTGGTGGCGATTACCTTCGCGCCGATTCCCGCCGCAAAAGCCATTCTGCCGGTGAAAATTTCTACGGAATCCTCCAGTCCAAGATCGATATGCGACGACATGGCATGGCAGCCGAGCCCGGCATCGCTCAGCGACCGGCGCCATGACGCCATTTCAGCCGGCAGGAACGCGCTTTCGTCGAATGGTTCGGTGTAACCGACGATAAAGGCAGGCTCCACATGGCGAAAACCGATCCTGGCGATGCTCTCCAGCATCTCCTCGCGCCCATAGCCGTCATATGGCGCGCCGGACGCCGATATGATGCGATCTTTCATGCAATCCTCCCCTTGAGCCGCAGCCGAAGGGACGATGCCGATCACGCTGCAACCTCATTATTCCGACCGGAAAATGACGGAGAGGTCCGCTCGTGAGCAAGCGGAAAAAATTAACGCGCCAGTGAATTCAATTCACGTAACAATCGCATTCCTATTCAAATGCAGGATCCTGAAGATCTTCGATCAGCCAGTCGGCAAAGCGTCTTGCCAGCCTGCGCTGGCTGCCGGATTTGGGATAGGTGAGATAATGGCCGACATAGTGAAGGTCCTGCGTCGCGCCGCTCAAGGGCGCGACCAGCCGCCCGGATTTTATCTCGCGATGGGCAAGCCGTGTCGATTCCAGCGCCACACCGACGCCATTGGCGGCGGCATCGATCGCCAGGAAACTGCGGTCGAAACTCATGGCCTGAATGGGCGGCTTGCCGAGCCCATTGGCCTCGAACCAGTCCGGCCATTGCAGACGTTTGTTGTCGCTTCGAATAAGCAATTGCCGGTTCAAATCCCGGGGTGTCCTGATCTCGTCCGCGAGCGCCGGCGAGCACAGCGGCGTGACACGCTCCCTGCCCAGCGGAATAATGATGAGATCGTCTCCCTGCGGTTCGCCATAGATGATATCGGCATCGAATTCACCATCGACGAAACGCACATAGGCCGTGCTGGCGGCCAGCCGCACCTCAATGCCCGGATTGGCGTTCAAGAATTGCGGCAGGCGCGGAGACAATACCTGCGCCGCATAGCTCGGCGCGCAATGCAGGCGCAGAAGATGGGAGCGGTTGGAGGACACCACCTCGATGCCCTGCCGCAACTCCTCGAAGGCGTTCGATGCATGTGCCAGAAGCGTCTGCCCCGCCGCAGTCAGGCGCACGGTTCGTGTGGTGCGCTCGAAAAGCGGCGTGCCGAGCACCCTTTCGAGCTTGACGATGGCGTGGCTGACGGCGCTCGCCGACAGGTTGAGCTCATCGGCAGCGGCCCGGAATGAGCCGAGCCGGGCGGCGGATTCGAAGGCGCGGATGGAGGTGAGTGAAATGCCGTTCAACATTCGATTACTGAAGCAGATTCATGAGATGATGTAAACTTCGCGTTTGAAGCGCCCTCTGCCCATCTGCAATATCGAGGCTGCATTCGTCGCAGGACTGGATGCGGCGGCAGGTCGGGAGCACCGCCGTCAAGCGTATGGAGCCGGCCCGCCCGGCTTGGGAGGATTGCTTATGTTGTTGAATGGAAAGACCGCGGTTATTTCAGGCGCCGCCAGCAAACGCGGCATCGGCCGCGCCACGGCGGAACTTTTCGCCCGCCACGGCGCCCGCGTCGCCATCGTGGATCTGGATGAAGCCGGCAGCATCGAAGCCGCAGCCTCGCTTGAAAAAGTGGATGGCGGCGAGCATCTCGGCGTCGGCGGCAATGTGGCGGATCGCGCCTCCTGCGAGGCGGCCGCGCAAAAAGTCATCGCCGCTTTCGGCAAGATCGATATCCTCATCAATAATGCCGGCATTACCCAGCCGGTGAAGACGCTCGACATTACCGGCGCGGACTGGCAGCGTATCGTCGATGTCAACATGACCGGTGTGCTGAATTTCAGCCAGGCCTTCATTCCCAATATGCGCGACAATGGCGGCGGCTCGATTGCCTGCATGTCGTCGGTCTCCGCACAGCGTGGCGGCGGCATCTTCGGCGGACCGCATTATTCGGCGGCAAAGGCGGGCGTTCTCGGTCTCGCAAAGGCCATGGCGCGTGAATTCGGACCTGACGGCATTCGCGTCAACTCCGTCACTCCCGGCCTGATCCAGACCGACATTACCGGCGGCAAGCTGACCGACGACATGCGCCGCGACATTCTCAAGGGCATTCCGCTCAACCGTCTCGGCGATGCCATCGATGTCGCCAATATCTATCTTTTCCTCGCCTCGGACCTCTCCTCCTACGTCACCGGTGCGGTTGTCGATGTGAATGGCGGAATGCTCATTCACTGAAAACCACCTGTCGAAGCCGGGAAGCCGGCTTCGATTTTTCTGACCGGGAGGAGGAAACCATGGCTCAGGGATATCGGCACGCAGATGCAACGAAGGAAGTGGCGCTGGCGAATGTATCGCTGGCGGAACGCGCCTGGCGCATCCGGCGCAACGCCCTTTTGATGGGTGAGGTGCAGGGACAGGGTTATGTCGGCCAGGCGCTCGGCATTGCCGATGTTCTGGCGGTGGCCTGGTTTCACACCATGCGTTACCGGGCGGACGATCCCCATTGGGAAGGCCGCGACCGGTTTCTGCTCTCCATCGGCCATTATGCGATTGCACTTTACGCAGCGCTCATCGAGGCGGGCATCATTCCGGAAGATGAGCTGGAGACCTATGGCTGCGACGGCTCGCGCCTGCCCATGTCCGGCATGGCCTCCTATACGCCGGGCATGGAAATCACCGGCGGATCGCTCGGCCATGGGCTTGGCATAGCGGTGGGCATGGCTCTTGGCCTCAAGCGCAAGAATTCAGACCGGTTCATCATCAACCTGATGTCGGATGGCGAGTTGGGCGAAGGTTCGACCTGGGAGGCCGCCATGGGCGCATCCCATCACAGGCTCGGCAATCTCATCAATCTCGTGGACTTCAACAATCAGCAGGCGGACGGCCCTTCCCGCGAGATGCTGTCCTCCGAACCTGTGGACGCCAAATTCGCAGCCTTCGGCTGGCATGTGCAGCGCGTGGACGGCAACGATATCGACAAGGTTCGCGAGGCCTTCGATATCGCCATGTCACTTACCGATGACAGGCCGCGCGCCATCATTTTCGATACCCGGATGGGCCACGGCGTGCCCTTTCTCGAAAACCGCGAAATCACCCATTTCATTCGCGTGGAAGCGCATGAATGGAAGCTGGCGCTCGACGCCCTTGAAGAAGGACGGCCGCAATGAGTGCAGCAGCCCCGCAGAAGCGCCTCACCACATCGGCGATGATCGCCTCCATCGCCGCCGAGGGCCAGCCGACACGCCCTGCTCCCTTCGGTCACGCTCTCGTTCAGCTGGCGAAGGAACGCGAGGATATTGTCGGCCTCACGGCCGATCTCGGCAAATATACCGACCTGCATATTTTCGCCAAAGCCTTTCCCGAGCGCTTTTATCAGATGGGCATGGCCGAGCAGCTTTTGATGAGCACCGCCGCCGGTCTGGCGCGCGAAGGTTTCGTGCCCTTCGCGACCACCTATGCGGTCTTTGCCGCCCGCCGCGCATATGATTTCATCGCGATGGCAATTGCCGAGGAAAACCTGCCGGTGAAGATCGTCTGCGCCCTGCCCGGCCTGACGACGGGTTACGGCCCCAGCCATCAGGCAACCGACGATCTGGCGATTTTTCGCGCGCTGCCGAACATGACGATCATCGACCCGTGCGATGCGACCGACATAGAAGGCGCGGTGCCGGCGATTACGGATTATAACGGCCCCGTTTATATGCGCCTGCTGCGTGGCCAGGTGCCGGTGGTGCTCGAAGAATATGGCTATCGGTTCGAACTTGGCAAGGCGAAGCTTATCCGCGATGGTGCGCAGGTCCTTTTCATATCGTCCGGCATATTGACGATGCGGGTTCTCGAAGCGGCTGCCCTGCTTGAGAAGGAGGGCGTCGGCTGCGCCGTGTTGCATTCCCCCACCATCAAGCCGCTCGATACCGCCTCGATCTTCGCGGAAGTGGACCGGGCGGATCGTCTGGTCATCGTGGCGGAAAACCACAGCGAAATCGGCGGGCTTGGAGAGGCCGTGGCAATGGCGCTGATGAAAAGCGGCCGGGCGCCGCGCCTGCGGCAGATCGCCCTGCCCGATGCTTTTCTGGATGCGGGTGCGTTGCCCACCCTGCATGACCGCTACGGCATCTCGACGGCGATGATCGTGGCGCGCGCAAGGACGTGGCTGGAGAATGAAAGTTTTGAAGTACCGCGCGGTTCGGTCTAAAGGCTGAAGCTCAAACAGAGTGCGGAATCAGCCGGAGGGAGCCGGCGGTTTCAAGGGAGTGGAGCGCGTTATCCGCGTGATCGGACAACGCCGAGGGTGTTTAAATCCAGGGAGGAGAAAAATGAGTATTTCCATCAACAGGCGTATGTTCCTGACCGGTACCGGACTGGCACTGGCTGCGCCGGCCATTCTGACGACAGCCCGCAACGCCCGGGCCGCCACGACGCTGACGCTCGGCCATGGGGCTGCGCCGGGCAATCCGCGCACGCTCGCGGCCGCGAAATTCGCGGAACTCGTTGCCCAGAAAACCGAAGGCCGCGTGGCGATCAATGTCGCCGGTTCGGAAACGCTTGGCAGCGACGCCGCCATGCTGACCAGCCTGCGCACCGGGGCGCTTGATTTCACCGCCAACAGCCAGGGTCCGGTTTCGAGCGTTGTTCCAGAACTCGCGGCGCTCGGCCTGCCCTTCCTGTTCAGCAATGCCGATCAGGCGATCAAGGTGCTCGAAGGCGATGTCGGCGCATCGCTCGATGCGCGCTTCCAGAAGGTCGGCATCGTGCCGCTCGACTGGTGGGACAACGGCATCCGTCATGTCTCCAATTCCAAACACGCCATCACCAAGCCGCAGGACGTCGCGGGCCTGAAAATCCGTACCCCCGCCGACCCGATGACCATGGATATTTTCAAGGCGCTCGATGCGGCGACGGTTCAGATCGCCTTCGGCGAACTCTACATCGCGCTTCAGCAGGGCGTCGTCGACGGGCAGGAAAATCCGCTGGTGAATATCGAAAGCTCCAAGCTTTACGAGGTCAACAAACATATCAGCCTCACCGCCCATAAATGGGAGTCTACCCCGTTCCTGATGTCCAAATTCGCCGAGGGGCGGCTGGGCAAGGATTTCGAGGCGGTCAAGGCGGCGGCGAAGGAGGCAGGAGCGCTTCAGCGCAAACTCTCGGCGGAAAAGGCAAGCGCGTCTCTGGCCGCCTTCAAGGCCAACGCCGCCATCGAGGTGGTGGAGGACATCGACCACGCCGCTTTCGCGAAAGCGACCGCGCAGGTGCTGGAGACATGGAAGCAGAAGCCCTTCGGCGATTTCGTCGCCGAGCTGGAGAAGGCCGCCAAGGGCTGACGATCAGGATGCCGGGCCGGTTCATGCCGCCCGGCCTCACCTTCATGTCCACCGACAGGATCGGCGGGAGCCTCGCTCACGCCGACATTCATACGGTTTCAGTTTTCAGGAGATGCGCCAATGCTCGAAGGAGCCTTGTCCGCCGCCAATCGCGTTGACAGTTTCATCGCCATCCTCTGCCGCATCATCATCGTGGCAACCGGCATTCTGCTCACGGTCATCATGACCGCAAACGTCATCGTCCGCTATCTATCGACATCCGGCGGGCTGGATTTTGCGGAAGAATTGCCGACCATGCTGTTTCCATGGTTCATCGTCGCCGGCATTACCCTTGCCGCGCAGAGCGGCGCGCATATGGCGGTTGAATGGATCTATGACAAGTTCGACGAACGCGGCAAGGTGGCGGTTCTGCTGTTCGCCAATCTCGTGACGGTCGCAAGCTTCGTCATTCTCGCGCAGCAGGCGCTTGTCGTCGCCGAGATCGCCGGCGCGGAAATCAGCCCTGTGCTGCAACTGCCCAACAGCATCGGATATTATTCCATCGCCTTCGGCGCGGCACTGGTCTCGGTCACGACCGCAACGGCAAGCCTGCGCATTCTCTCCGGCGGCTGGCATGCCCGCCCGCACGGTGCAACCGAGGAGATGCCGCTATGACCATCGTGATGATCATCGCATTTTGTATTCTCATGATGATTGCGGTTCCGGTCGGCTATGCGCTGATCATCTCTGCCGGCGTCGCCGTGCTGTGGAACGGTTATGTGCCGCTTTCGATCGTGGCGCAGCAGGTTTACGACCAGACGCAGTCTTTCCCGATGCTGGCGCTGCCGTTCTTCATGCTCGCGGGCACACTGATGCTCGGCGGCAAACTTGGAACCCAGCTTCTCGAACTCGCCTCCAAGGCCATGCAGCGCTGGCGCGGCGGCCCGCTTTCCACCACCGTCATTTCGTCGGTCGTGTTCGGCGGCGTTTCCGGCTCGGCGGTCGCCAATGCGAGCGCACTCGGCTCGGTGCTCATTCCATGGCAAAAGCGCCAGGGCTACCCCGCTCCCCTTTGTGCGGCCAACAATGCCACCTCGGCTGTCATCGACGTGCTCATTCCGCCGTCGATCCCGATGATCCTCTATTCGCTGGTCAGCGGCGTCAGCATCGCCAATCTGTTCATCGCCGGCATTCTGCCGGGCCTGCTCATGGCCGTCGGTTTCATCTTCGTCTGCTGGGCCATTGCCGTGCGGCGGGGCTATGCGGTGCGTGACGAACGCATCCGCAAGCGCGATCTGGCGCTACTTGCATTCCGCAGCCTGCCGGCGATCCTTCTGCCGATCCTTATCATCCTCGGCCTGCGATTCGGCTTTGCAACGCCGACAGAAGTGGCCGTTCTTTCCGTCGTCTATTCGCTCGTGCTCAGCATCTTCTTTTATCGCGATCTGACGTGGAAGCGTTTCTGCGACAATTTTGTCGAGGCCGGCTCTGCAACCGGCGTCGTCATGCTGGTCATCATGGGCAGTGCGGCGGTGGGCTGGGTGCTCACCTTCGATCAGGCGCCCCAGCATTTCGCCACCTGGGTAGCCGAGAATATCTCCAACCCGATCCTGATCATTCTGATGATGAACATCCTGATGCTGATCATCGGCATGCCGCTCGATCTGCCGCCGTCGATCCTGCTGCTCGGACCGATCTTCGTGCCGCTTGCGGATATGATCGGGCTCGACCGGGTGCAGCTCGGCATGATGATGGTGATCAATCTCGGTATTGGGCTCTATACGCCACCGATCGGCACCACGCTCTTCATCTCGTCCTCCATAGCCAGAGCGCCGCTCGGCGCAACGACGAGGGAATTGTGGCCGTTCTTCACCATGGCGATGCTGCTCCTTATCGCGGTCAGCTTCATTCCTGCGCTCACGATCTACTGACGTTCGGCGCGTAGCAAATCGGCAGCCAGAAACCACCGGCCGGGTCTCCCGGTCGGTGGTTTTAGTATTCAAGATGTGCCGCTTACATCGTTCAATCTGCTTTGTTCATGGTTTCGACGATCAAATCACGATCTGCGATGCACCCTTCACGAAATTTTAGGGGATTGCGGAACACATATGGAACATATAGTGTTCGTTCTGTATTTGTTTCGCGACTTCAACGACGATTCTCAAGGGTGTTTTCCTCATGCTCACGCGCAAACAGCAGGAATTGCTTCTCTTCATTCATGAAAGAATGAAAGAGTCCGGCGTGCCGCCCTCCTTCGATGAAATGAAGGACGCACTCGATCTTGCCTCCAAATCCGGCATCCACCGGCTGATCACCGCACTCGAAGAGCGCGGCTTCATTCGCCGGCTACCTAACAGGGCGCGGGCGCTGGAAGTGATCAAATTGCCTGAGGCCTATGCGCCGGGTGCAAGGCCGCAGCGCGGCTTCTCGCCGAGCGTCATTGAAGGCAGCCTCGGCAAGCCGAAGACGCCGGAGCCGGCCCCTGCCCCCAAGGCGCCGGCCAATGATCTCGGCGGCGCCGTCACCGTGCCGGTCATGGGCCGCATCGCCGCCGGTGTGCCGATTTCCGCCATCCAGAACAACACCCATGATGTGGCCGTGCCGGTCGACATGCTCGGCTCAGGCGAACATTACGCTCTTGAGGTCAAGGGCGACTCGATGATCGAGGCCGGCATTTTTGATGGCGATACCGTCATCATTCGCAACGGCAATACGGCTAATCCGGGCGATATCGTCGTAGCACTGGTGGATGATGAAGAAGCGACCCTGAAGCGTTTCCGCCGCAAGGGAGCCTCCATCGCTCTGGAAGCGGCTAATCCCGCCTATGAGACCCGTATTTTCGGACCGGACCGGGTGAAAATCCAGGGCAAGCTGGTTGGACTGATCCGCCGCTACCATTAATTGGCACCCCGCCTTTTTCGCTAGGGGCGTCATCGAAATGATGACGCTCCCTTTGAGGCATCTTGGCTTGTTCCCTGGAACAATGCGGCTCAGCGGAAGTAAAGAGAGGGTGTATTTCGCCTCATCTCCGGGCGGTGACTTGGATATGCCTCCTTCTCCCTGCCCTCAACTTCCCATTCATCAACGCGGCTTATGGGAGCCATGGATTATTTGAAATATTCCAAGGGCCATCCGCCGGTATAGAAATGCGCGTCATATCGGGGAAACACGTCATGTACGATCTTTATATCGCCAACAAGAACTATTCCTCATGGTCGCTGCGGCCCTGGGTATTGATGCGCACGCTCGGCATCGCCTTCGATGAAAAACTCATTCCCTTCGGCGAAGGCGTTTCCTTCTCCACCTTCTCGCCGACCGGCAAGGTGCCCTGCCTTGTCGATGAGGGCGTGACGGTTTGGGAATCGCTGTCGATCGCCGAATATCTGGCGGAAAGACATCAGGGCGTCTGGGCGAGCGACAAGCAGGCAAGGGCCTGGTCACGGTCGGCGGCGAGCGAAATGCATGCGGGCTTTTCCTCGCTGCGCAATCTCTACCCGATGTCGGTCGGCATTCGCGTAAAACCGAAGGGTGGCGATGCCGGGCTTGCGGCCGATATAAACCGCATCGATACGCTGTGGAGCGAAGGTCTCGCTAAATTCGGCGGACCTTTTCTTGCCGGCCAGAAATTTACGGCGGTCGATGCCTTCTTCTGCCCGGTGGCATTTCGTTTCCAGACTTATGGCGCGGAACTTTCGCCCGCGGCGAGAGCCTATTGCGACCGGCTGCTCACCCTTCCCGCCATGCGCGAATGGTACGAGGCCGGGTTGAAGGAAGTCTGGCGCGACGCGGCGCATGAAGAGGAAATTAGCGGGATCGGCGAATTGACCGCGGATCTGCGCATCAAGGCGTGACGGTCCATGCTGGCGGCGCTCTATTGCGATGCCGCCAGCAACCGCATGACGGCATCGGGCACGTCGCGATCGAAACGGCCGCTTTTCCAGTCGTAATAGCGATGTTCGCTCCAGGGCCTGTCCATTCCGACGATTGCGGCGCGCAGCCTGCCGACTACCCCTGCCTGATCGCTGCCGGCGAAGTCCATTTCCAGCGAACCGATCCGCCGCAGGATATCGCGGTTCAGCAGAAGTGCGCCCGAGCGGCATTGGGAGAATAACGTTCTGCGGGAGACGATAACGATATCGGCAATATCGCAAGCCTTTCCAGCAAAGCGGCCATCTTCCAGAACGATGATCCATTCGCCGCTTCCCGCGCGCGCAACGCACCATGTGCCTTTGCTGCAGGTGAAAACACCGGGCTCGGCGTCTCTCAGGGCTGCCGTCATCTGCCGTGCAACCGCGCTCATCTCTTGCGGATCAAGCCTCGCCTTCGTGGTCAAAGCCGCGGTGTTTGCCGTGGCCTCGGTCTTGAGAAAGACCGGCGGCACAGGCTGTTCCGGCAAAAGCAGCGCCCTTTGCCACTGGCCATAAACGAAACCCTGCGGCTGAGCCTTCGTCGTGTAGGCTTTGCCGTCCTCCAGCAGCGCCACCAGCTCGCCATCCTCGTGAACAAGCAAATCGGGCGGATCGCGATAGGCCGTGGCGGATGACAGGCCGAAGGCGAGGAACAGAAGCGGCATGCCCAGAAGCGCAAGCCGGCTGCGCAGCAAAGTCAGCAGCAGAAAACCAGCCGAGGCGAGCCCCAGAAACCACCCGTGTGGCCGGCCCGTCGCTGCACTTCCGCCCCAGGACGCCACCTCCTGCGCAACCTCGATGACGAGGGCCATGCCGTATCCCATGACCTTCAGGAATGGTGCGTCGAGCCCGAAAGGCATCAGCAGCATGGCGACGAGGCCGAAAGGCATGACGATCAGCGACATCAGCGGCATGGCGGCCAGATTGGCGAAAAGTCCATAGGTGGTGACACGCTGAAAATGCTCGACCGAATAGATCGCCGTCGAAAGACCGCCGATCAACGACGTCGTGATGACACCGCCGATAATGGCGCCCGCCGTTTGCGCCACCGTCATCCATGCCGGTTTGCGCCCAATGAACAGACGCTCGCGATCAATACGCCAGCGGCTCCAGGCGGCGTAGGAGGCGACGAGCGCGATGGTCGCGGCAAAAGACATCTGAAAGCTCGGACCCATGATTTCCGAGGGCGAAAAAGCGAGAATGACCAAAGCGGAAAGCGCAACATTCCTGAGGCTGAGCGAGGGTTGATCGAACAGCACCGCGATCAGCATCACCGACATCATCAGCCAGGCGCGTTCGGCGGAAACGGCGAAACCTGAAATCAGATAATAGGCAAGCGTCATCAAGAGTGCGGCGAAAGCCGAAATCTTCTTCACGGGCCAGCGCTGCGCAAATGCCGGAAAAAGACTGAAGGCAAGCCTCAGCCCCACGAAAAATATGCCCGACGCCAGCGCCATGTTGAGCCCGGATATGGCGACGATATGGGCAAGGCCGGAAAGCCGCAACGCTTCCATCGTTTCGGCGGATATGGCCTGTCTCTCATCGGTGACAATGGAGGCAGCAAAGGCGCCGGCATCGCCGCCGATGGTGTTGCGAATGCGTTCGGCAATGGCGGTGCGAAGGCCATAGAGCCGCATGTCGGCCCATTCCAGCCAGTTCGTCTTCGCGTCGATGCCGGGTGGAGTGAGCGTCTGTGGCGGTTTATAGAAGAATCCGGTCGCGCCTATGCCCCTGAAATAGGAGGCGAAGGCGAAATCGTTGAGCCCCGGCAAGGCCGGGCCAGATGGCGGCGAAAGTCGCGCCTTGCCACGAATGGTCGCGCCGAGTGCGGCGGGCTCGCCTCCCCCGCGTGACAGGAGCGAGACCTTGCCCGGCGGGCGTGACAATGCCGGCGCTTCCGTTGCGGTTAGTTGCACCACATATCGCCAGTCCCCGCGCGCATCCACCTCCCGGCGGGTCACCGTGCCGGTAATGGTGGTGGTGACGGGCGTATCCAGCACCACCGTTCCCGCACGCCATGTTTCGACCCCGGCGAAAAGCATGCCCAGCAAAAGCAGCGCGAAAAGGCCGCAGGCCGTCGCTGCGAAACCCGAGCGATATTTCGCGAAGAACGCCAGACCGGCGGCGATGAGACATGTGATCACCAGAACGGAGAATGAAGGCGAGGTATTGAGGGAAAACCAGAGGATCGCGCCGCAGCCGATGAAAACCGGGACGAAAAGAAAATCGTGGCCGAATGCGCGCTCCTCGGCGACGCATGCGGCGATTTTTTGAGAGGCGACAACTCGCAGGTTCGGCTTGCTGACAAGGGCGGGCGTGTCATATGTCGCGACATCGCCGGTTCTGCGAAGCGGATAAAGGATTTCCGCCGTGCCGGGCAAATCGCCCTGCATCGTTTCGGCATATCTGAAATGCTGTTTTTCCCCTTGACCGAGCAATCCGCGCCGCGCCCCTGCCGCACCGGGAACAGGTTTGCAGGCGGATGCGAGGGATTGCAATCCTTTCCTTTAACCCTGCGTTGACTGAGATTGAATTGCCATCGCTGGGAAAGACGAAAGCAAGGCAATTGCGTTTGCCGCAATGCACAATTTGACCTTTGGATAGCTTGGCATCTGCGCAAGGATCATATAGCTAATCGGTAGACGCTTAACCGCGGGGCGTATCTCAACGCCCCCACCCGCATGTTTTCGGAGGATCAGTATGACGGAAAAAAGCGCTACAGTGACACTTGGCGAAAAGCAGGTCGAACTCCCGGTCAGGGAAGGCACGATCGGACCAAGCGTCGTCGATATCGCCACGCTGTACAAGCACACGGGCTCTTTCACTTACGACCCGGGTTTCACGTCGACGGCCTCCTGCGAATCCAAGATCACCTATATCGACGGTGACGAAGGCGTTCTCCTGCATCGTGGCTTCCCCATCGAGCAGCTCGCCGAACAGGGCGACTTCCTGGAAACCTGCTATCTGCTGCTTTACGGCGAACTGCCGACCGCGGCTCAGAAGAAGGATTTCGACACCCGCGTCACGCGCCACACCATGGTGCATGAACAGATGAGCCGCTTCTTCACCGGCTACCGCCGCGATGCGCATCCGATGGCCGTCATGTGCGGCACGGTCGGTGCTCTCTCCGCCTTCTATCACGACTCGACCGACATTACCGATCCGCACCAGCGCATGGTCGCTTCGCTGCGCATGATCGCCAAGATGCCGACGATCGCCGCCATGGCTTACAAGTACCATATCGGCCAGCCCTTCGTTTACCCGAAGAACGACCTCGATTACGCCTCGAACTTCCTGCACATGTGCTTTGCCGTGCCCTGCGAGGATTACAAGGTCGATCCGGTTCTGGCCCGCGCCATGGACCGCATCTTCATCCTGCATGCCGATCACGAGCAGAACGCCTCCACCTCCACGGTGCGTCTTGCCGGTTCTTCGGGTGCGAACCCGTTCGCCTGTATCGCGGCTGGCATCGCCTGCCTCTGGGGCCCGGCTCACGGCGGCGCCAACGAAGCGGCGCTCAACATGCTGAACGAAATCGGCACGGTTGACCGTATTCCGGAATATATCGCCCGCGCCAAGGACAAGAACGATCCGTTCCGCCTGATGGGCTTTGGCCACCGCGTCTACAAAAACTACGACCCGCGCGCCAAGATCATGCAGAAGACGATGTACGAAGTGCTGGAAGCCACCGGCAACTCCGACGATCCGATCATGCAGGTCGCGCTGGAGCTGGAAAAGATCGCCCTTTCCGACCCCTACTTCGTCGAAAAGAAGCTTTACCCGAATGTCGACTTCTATTCCGGCATCACGCTGAAGGCGCTCGGCTTCCCCACGACCATGTTCACCGTTCTCTTCGCTCTTGCCCGCACCGTCGGCTGGATCGCACAGTGGAACGAAATGATCGAAGATCCGCAGCAGCGCATCGGCCGTCCGCGCCAGCTCTATACGGGCGCCGGCAAGCGCGATTACGTTCCGGTTTCCAAGCGCTAAGCCGAGAAACCCTATAAGATCAAAGGCCGGCAGGTTTTCACCCGCCGGCCTTTTTTGTTGGGCACCCAAATGGTTCTCAGTGGCGTGCAGCAACGCCCAGGAACTGCTTGAGTTCGGGTGTTGCTGGATTGGAAAACACCTCTTCCGGCGGGCCAATTTCATGCACCCTGCCCTCATGCATGAAGACGACGCGGGAGCAGACGTCGCGCGCAAACTTCATTTCATGCGTCACCATCAAGAGCGTCATGCCTTCAGCGGCAAGTTCACGTACGACGGCCAGAACTTCCGCGACAAGTTCGGGATCGAGCGCCGAGGTGATTTCATCGCACAGCAGCGCGATCGGCTGCATGGCGAGCGCGCGGGCAATGGCGACGCGCTGTTGCTGGCCGCCGGACAATTCATCGGGATAGGCATCGAATTTATGCGCCAGCCCGACCCGTTCCAGCATCTTGCGGGCTACGGCTTCCGCTTCCGGCTTTGGGGTCTTCTTCACCACGGCCTGCGACAGCATGACGTTGCCGCCGACGGTCTGATGCGGGAAGAGGTTGAACTGCTGGAAGATCATGCCGACCTTCAGCCGCAGGGCTTTCAGATGCAGATCGTCTTCGAGAAGCTGCGCGCCGGCGACCGATATGGAACCGGCCGAAATCGTCTCCAGCCCGTTGATGCAGCGAAGCAGGGTCGATTTTCCCGATCCGCTCTTGCCGATGATGGCGATGACCTCGCCCGGCTCCACATCGAGGTTGATGCCCTTCAGAACCTCGTTGCTGCCATAGCTTTTGCGGACTTCAGTGATTTCGATGAGCGACATTGAGCTTCCTTTCGAGGATCTGGCTGCTCTTCGACAGAGGCCAGCACAGCGCGAAATAGATGAGGGCGACGAGGCCATAAACGGTGAAGGGCTGGAAGGTGGCGTTGGTAACGACCGTGCCGGCCTTGGACAGTTCCACGAAGCCGATGATCGAGGTCACGGCCGTTCCCTTGATGACCTGCACGAAGAAACCGACGGTTGGCGGAATGGCGACCCGCATGGCCTGCGGCAGGATGACATAACGCATCTGCTGCAGGCGTCCCATGGCAAGGCTCGCCGATGCCTCCCATTGGCCCTTGGCGACGGATTCCACGCAGCCGCGCCAGATTTCGGTGAGGAAGGCCGCTGCCCACAGGATCAGCGTCAGGCCCGCCGCCAGCCAGGCCGGCACATCGATGCCGAACAGGCCGAGGCCGAAAAAGGCGATGAAGAGCTGCATCAAAAGCGGCGTGCCCTGAAAAAGCTCGACATAATAGCGTGCGAAAGCCCGCATCGATTTTTTCCGAGAAATGCGCATGAACAGCAGAAGCAGCGCCACCAAGCCGCCGCCGGCAAAGGAGACGAGCGAGAGCAACACCGTCCAGCGCGTGGCGAGCAGCAGGTTTCTGAGAATATCCCAGGTGGAGAATTCGATCATCGGACACTCCTGCGCGGAAAGATGAGGTTGCCCCCCATCACCAGCACCTGCCGGAGAAGGATGGCGAGCACGAGATAAATGACGGTGGAGACCATATAGGCTTCGAAGGCGCGGAAGGTGCGCGACTGGATGAAATTGGCCGCGAAGGTCAAATCCTCGGCAGCAATCTGCGAGACGACCGACGAGCCAAGCATGACGATCACCACCTGCGATGAAAGAGCGGGCCAGATGCGTTGCAGCGAGGGTACCAGAACCACATGCCGGAAGGTTTCGAAACGGGTCATGGCAAGGCTTGCCCCCGCCTCGAACTGCCCCTTCGGCGTCGCCTGAATGCCGGCGCGGATGATTTCGCAGCTATAGGCCCCGAGATTGACCACCATGGCGATATTGGCGGCGGTCAATTCCGACAATTGCAGGCCAAGCGATGGCAGGCCGAAAAAGATAAAAAACAATTGTATGAGGAATGGCGTATTGCGAATGAGTTCCACATAGGTCGCGACCGGCGGCCGCAGCCATTTGGGCCCCAGCGCGCGCACCCAGGCGCAGACGATGCCGAGTGCGATGCCGAGAACGCCGCCAATGGCAATCAATTCCAGCGTAACGGCGATGCCCTTGGCGATCTGCGGGTAATAGTCGAGAAGCCATCCAAAATCGAATGTGTATTTCACCCGATGCTTCCTTTCGGCGAGGACAAACCATGCGCCGGTCCTGCCTCAAAGCGAGGCCGGCGCATGCATTTTGCCGGGTTGCTCAGAGATCCTTGGGCAGGTCGGTTTTCAGCCATTTCTGCGCGATCGTGTTCAAGGAACCATCGGTCTTTGCGGTGGCGATGATGGCGTTGACCTTTTCAAGCAGCGCCGGCTGCTCCTTGTTCAGGCCGATATAGCAGGGCGAATTCTTGATCAGGAATTTCAGCTCGGGGCGCTTTGGCGGGTTCTTGGCGAGAATGGCGGCGGCCACGACATTGCCCGTGGCCACGGCTTCTACCTGGCCGGCGAGGAAGGCAGAGATCGTGCCGTTATTGTCCTCATAACGCTTGATGGTCGTATCGGCAGGCGCCACCTTCGTCAGCTCCAGATCCTCGACCGCGCCACGGGTGACGCCAATGGTCTTGCCGGACAAATCCTCCGCCTTGGTGACGGCAACCGAATCCGGAGCGAACACGCCGTTGAAGAAGGGCGCATAGGCGGTGGAGAAGTCGATGACCTTTTCACGGTCCGGGTTCTTGCCGAGGCTCGAAATCACGAGATCGACCTTGTTGGTCTGCAGATAGGGAACGCGGTTGGCGCTGGTGACCGGCACGAGTTCGACCTTCACGCCCAGCTTCTCGCCGATCAGATTGGCGACGTCGATATCGTAGCCCTGCGGGGCCATATCCGTGCCGACGCTGCCAAAGGGCGGGAAATCCTGTGGGACGGCAACGCGGATCGTGCCGCGGGAGGTGATATCACCGAGCGCATCGGCAAAGGCTGCGGGCGAAAAACCAAGCGTTGCGGAAATCGCGGCAATGGCAAGCAATGAACGTCTGGAAATCATTGGGAATTACTCCTTGGGGCTTGAGGAAAGGGGCTGAAGTGAAAGGGAATTGCGAAGCTCGTAGAGCGGATCCGGCCTGCGGGTGAGATCGAGACCGGTTTCGACTTCATCGAGATGGCGGATGGCGAGTTCGGCGGCGCCATGAAAATCGGCAGCCTTTATCGCTTCGAAGATACGGCAATGTCCGTCATGCGATTGCTGCGCATGGAAATCGGACTGATAGAGCATGGAGATGAGGATGGTTCTCGCCGTCAGGTCGCGCAGCGTTTCGACGATGATCTCGTTGCCGGCGATTTCAGCGATGCGAATGTGGAAATCGCCCATCAGGCAGGTCAGGCGCTGGCGGTCGCCTTTGGCAATCGCCGCCTTTTCCTCATCGAGATGATCGGCGAGGATGGCGATGCCTTCCGGGCTGACGCCGGAAAGATTGCGCAAGAGCCCATATTCGATAATGCGCCGTGCTTCATAGACCTTGATGGATTCTTCGGCGGAAGGCTCCACCACGAACCAGCCACGGCGCGGGCTGACGGTGACGATGCCGCGCGTCTCCAGCCGCATCATGGCCTCGCGAATGCGCGTGCGCGACACGCTGAAGAGGCTGGCGAGCTGGTTCTCGCTGAGGCGGGTTCCCGGACGAATGCGCGCGGAAAGAATGCCGGAGATGATGGCGTCTTCTACCGCGCTCTGGGCGCTTTCTGATGTATGGCTATCTTGCATACAAGATTGAAAGCAAGAGGTGTGCCAGACGGAAATTTATGGGCCGGGAGCTATCAGGTGGTCAGCCGTTTGCCGCACTAACGATCAAATGCAGTAAAATCGCGCCCTCGCCTGCCTGCATCGGCAGCAGGACGGCAGCCCGTGGGAGAGAGTGCTTATATGATTATTGTGAGGGACGAGCTTTGCTCTTCAGGACATCCAGAAGAATGCGCGCACCGGTTTCGCCCGGAGGCACATCCGTGTGCAAACGCTGCTGCACGAGTGCATAACCTTCGAGCATCGCCTGCCGCTCGGTGGTGTCGGAAGACAGACGCTCTGCCCAGCGCAGCATCGAACCTGCCCTTACCACCTCGTTGAAATATTCCGGCACGACGGCGTAATCGGCAATCAGGTTCGGCAGCGCCCCCGTCCACGTCTTCACCCGCTTGCTCAGCATGGTGAAAATCCAGTCGGTCTTGTAGACCGAGATCGTCGGCACGCCCGCGAGCGCGAGTTCCAGAATGACCGTGCCGGAAGCGGCAATCGCCGCATCGGCTTCAGCAAACGCATTCCATTTGAAAGCGGAATCGATACCGATTTCAGGCCTGATATCCTCCGGCCATGACGCTGCCAGTTCGCGGATGCGTTTTTCCTGACGCGGCACGGTGGGCAACAGGAACCGCGTCGGACCGTTGCGCTCCACAAAAGCTCTCGCCGCCGCCTGAAACGGCTCCATCAGCCGTGTTGTTTCAGTGGAGCGCGACCCTGGCAGGAGGAGAATAGTCTTCGGTTCGCCATCCGCCGGCAGAAAACGTTCCGCCCGCTTCTGGCGCACGGAGAGCACATCGGGGTCGACGCTGAGGCGATGACCGACAAAAGTTGTCGGCGGGCCGCCGAGACGGCGCATGGCCTCCGGCTCGAAGGGCAGCAGAGCGAGCACATGATCGACATAGGAGAGCATCGCGGTGGCGCGATATTCCTTCCACGCCCAGACGCTGGGGCAGACGTAATTGACGACCGGCAGATGCGGCAATTGCTGCCGGACTTTTTTCGCAACGCGATGGGTGAAATCCGGGCTGTCGATAATCAGCAGAATATCGGGCTTTGCGGCGGCGATTGCCTGAGCGGTCTGGTTGATCCGCGCAATGAGCTTCGGCAGTTTTTTCAGAACCTGCGTAAAGCCCATGATGGAGAGTTCGGAATAGTCGAACAGGGAAACCAGTCCCTGCGCTTCCAGCGCCTCGCCACCGACCCCGACCAGCTCGACAGGCCCCGTATATTGGGCCTTAAGCGAGCGGATCAGATCCGCGCCTAAAAGATCGCCGGATACTTCCCCGGCTATGACCGCCACTTTTAATGCCGCCGTCATCAGATCATGTCTCCGCCAAGTGATGTATCGATGCCGCAGACGAATATGCCCGCCTCATCGGCCGCTTTCAACATCGCCTCGCGATCGAGCACCAGCGCCCGCCCGGCTTCGACGGCGATACCCGCCAGCCCGGCTTTTCGCGCATTCTCCACCGTTTCCACACCGATTGTCGGCAGGTCGGCGCGCACATCCTGCTGCGGCTTGCAGAGCTTTACGAGCACACCCCTGCGGCGCGGGGATATACGTCCTTTGGCGCGCAATGCCGCAACGCGCGCCAGCATGGCATCCGTGCCCTCAACGCCTTCCAGCGCAACGATGCGGCCGCCGACGGCGACCGCGCCCTGCCCCACATCGAGCTTGCCGAGCGCAAGCGCGGCTTCAGCCGCCTTGCGTATATCGCGCAGATCATCCTCGGCAGGTTTTTGCGTACCGAAAGGGCCTATCGCGGCCAGCAGGCCGGGGGCGATCTCGTGAGCGCCGATGACTTTTGCGCCGAGCGTGCCGATGATCTTGATAACCATCTGCAGAACGGCGTCGTCGCCGCTCGACAGCAGCGTCCTGACAATGGAAGGCAATTTGAGCAGTATGCCGACTGTAGGGCGGATCTCGCGCCATTCCGGACGCCGCGCCACGGCGCCGGACAGCACGACACGGTCTACCCGGTTTTCGCGCAGCAGGCGGCCAAGCCCGGCAACATCGCCGACACTGATGACGGCATTGTCGAAACCGCTCCAGTCGAAACGGGAATCATCACGCAGGCGCACGATGAAAGGGTTCTCGCCCATCTCACGAGCGGCGGCCGCCACATAAAGCGGCAGCTGGCCGCTGCCGGCCACAATGGCGAGACGCCCGCCGCCTGTCACGGCTCACTTGCCCCGGTTGGGCGAAGAGATCGCGCGGTCGCTATCCGCACCGATGAAATCGATGACTTCAAGCGCCTGCGGGCAATCCAGATAATCGTTACGGTCGATGGCCGCTGCATTGCCGCGGATCGTGCCTTCGGCCTCGAAAATCGCCTTGTAGACGCGTCTGACCTTATGGATATCGGCGCGCTCGATGCCGGCACGGGTCATGCCGACGACGTTCAGGCCGCCGAGGATGCCGGGATTGCCATTCAGCATGCCATAGGGAATGACATCGTAATTGACCGCCGAAAGTCCGCCGATAAAGGCCTGGCGGCCGATGCGGGTGAACTGGTGTACGGCGCAGCCGCCGCCGAGAATAGCGCGGTCCTCAATGGTGACATGGCCCGCCAGCATCACATTGTTGGAAAGCACGATGTGGCTGCCGAGGCGGCAATCATGCGCCACATGCGAATTGGCGAGGAAGAGATTATCGTCACCGATAATGGTCTTGCTGCTGCCATCGGAGCTGCCGGCGTTCATCGTCACGCCTTCACGCATGATGCAGCGCTCACCGATCTCGAGGGTCGTTTCCGAACCGTCGTGGCGAATTGCCTGCGGCGTCCCGCCGATGACCGCCATGGGATGGACGACCGAGCCACGGCCGATGACGGTCAGGCCGGAAACAACGGCGTGATTGTGCAGCTGAACATCGTCATGCAGCGTGACTTTCGCGCCGACATAGCTCAGCGCACCGATGACGACGTTTTCACCGATCACCGCACCGTCTTCGATCACGGCGCTCGGGTGAATTCTGGCCGAGGCGGCAATCGTGCTCATTGCTGATCCTCGGGGATCATCATGGCGCCGACATCTGCCTCCGCCACCAGCGCGCCGTCCACCTTCGCTTCGCAATGGAATTTGAAGACATTACCGCGCTGGCGCTGCTTGACGACATGGATTTCCAGACGATCGCCGGGAATCACGGGTTTGCGGAACCGTGCATTGTCGATTGTCATGAAGTAAACTAGGTGACCGCCCTCGCCCTGGCTGCGAGCGCAGATCGCGCCTGCCGTCTGGGCCATGGCCTCGACGATCAGAACGCCCGGCATGATCGGCCGGTCCGGGAAGTGACCGGTGAAATGCGGCTCGTTGACCGTCACGTTCTTGATGCCAATGGCCGAGTTGTTACCGTCGATCTCGATGATCTTGTCGATCAGCAGGAATGGGTAACGATGCGGCAAAAGCTTCATGACTTCCAGAATGTCAGCCGCGCCGAGCGCCGTCTTCGTTTCTTCAGTCATTGTTTTTCTCTCCTGTTTTTTTATCACGCCCTTCAGCGCGTGCCAGAATTTCGGCCATGTCGCGCAGGAAATATTTCATCGGACGCGCGGGCGTGCCGCCATAACGGGCGCCTGCCGGAACGTCCGCCACAACGCCGCTCATCGCCGCGATCTGTACGCCGTCGCCAATGTTGATATGGCCATTGATGCCGGCCGCGCCGCCAATCATCACACCGTCGCCGATGCGGGTGCTGCCCGCAATGCCGACCTTGCTGACGATGCCGCAATGGCGGCCGATGCGGACGTTGTGGCCGATCTGGACCTGATTGTCGATCTTGGTGCCTTCGCCGATGACCGTATCATCCATGGTGCCGCGATCAATCGTGGTGTTGGCGCCAATCTCGACATTGTCCTGAATGATGACCCGGCCGATCTGCACGATCTTCAACATGCCGCGCGGACCGGGAGCATAACCGAAACCGTCCTGACCGATGCGCGCGCCGTTATGGATAATCACATTATTACCGATGAGGGCTGCAAGAACGCTTGCGCCGCCGGCAATGGTGCAATCGCGTCCGATCTGCACATCCTGCCCGATGATGACGCCTGGACCGATGCGCGTACCAGAGCCGATATGGGCGCCAGCTCCAATCACGGCGAGAGACTCGACGATGACACCCGCCTCCAGCTTTGCGGATGGATCGACATGCGCAGCATGAGAAATTTCGGCTTCCATACGCGCGATCGGACCGGGCCGCATGGCGGAGGGATGCAGCAAGGCACCCACCTGCGCAAAAAGCGTGTGCGGGTTTTTCGATATCAGCGCAGGGGTGTGAGACGGAAGCATGTCTACAAGTGCGGCGTCACAAATGACGGCGCCAGCGTCGCAGGTCTGCAGCTCATCGCGGTTCTTGCGCGAAAGAATATAGCAGAGCTGATCGGGTTTTGCCCGGTAGACCGGCGCAACGGACCGAATGATCCGCTCTCCCGCCGCATCATCAGACAGTTCCGCCCCAAAACGGTCCGCGATATCTTTCAATCGCAGTCCCTCGTGGGGCGGAAAAAAGGCGTTGTATTCCATCAGCCGGAAACTCCAGAACGTTCAAAGTTGCAGTTCTGGACTGCCGATATCAGAAAGTGTTGGACATGCCAAACCGGAAACGCTGTTCCTCGTCGTAGTCTTCCTTGGCAATCGGCACGGCGTAGTCGACGCGGATCGGACCGAAGGGCGACGCCCACATCACACCGATACCGGCGGATGCACGGATGGAGTTGTCGTCCTTCACACCTGCACTGTTGGCGACCTTGTTGCCATACAGCGTGCCGGCATCCACGAAACCAGCGAGACGCAGGCCGAAATCTTCCGGAACGCCAGGCATCGGAGCCGTGATTTCAGCAGAAGCGGCGAAATAGGTCGTGCCGCCGATGGAGTCGGAACCGATGCGCGGACCGATACCGTCGTTCTTGAAGCCGCGAACCTGACGACCGCCAAACTTGAACTGATCGAATACCAGCAGGTTGTCACCCGTCGGCATGACGTGGCCCGCCTGACCCGTGATCGAACCAATGACATCGTACTCGTCAGACAGCGTGTAGAAGAAGCGAGCCTTGGCGTAAATCTTGTAATATTCGGAATCGCCGCCGAGACCTGCAAATTCGTTCGTCAGAGCAGCCTGCCAGCCTTCACGCGGCATGTTGCGGTCGTCGAGCGTATTGTAGTTCAGCGTGTTCGAAATGATGGACTGTGTCCAGTCACCGCCACGGATCAAGTCTTTGTAGGGCTCGGCAAGGTTGCTGCCGGTTTCCCAGTCGCCTTCGCCATCATAATTGATCTGCTTGTAGGTGTATTTGAACGTCGTCGAGAGGTCCTCGGTGATCGGCGCGGTCACGCGCAGCGAGAAGCCCTGCTCGTCGTAGTCAT
This sequence comes from Agrobacterium leguminum, assembly GCF_005144435.2. NCBI lineage: Bacteria > Pseudomonadati > Pseudomonadota > Alphaproteobacteria > Hyphomicrobiales > Rhizobiaceae > Agrobacterium > Agrobacterium leguminum. The sequence goes on along the minus strand of NZ_CP120211.1, from coordinate 1,070,062 downwards.
AATAGTCTTCGCTGCGGCTCTGGCTCTTGAACAGGTCGAAACCTGCGGCAAGGCGGTAGCCGAGGAAATAGGGTTCCGTGAAGGACAGCGTATAGCTGCGCGCATCGTCTTCACCCGCACCGGCGGCGAGACGGATGTACTGGCCGCGGCCGAGGAAGTTCTTTTCTTCGATGGAGGCTTCGAGCAGCACACCGTCGTTCTGCGAATAGCCGGCGCCGATACCGAACGAACCCGTCGACTGATCTTCTACGTCGACAACGATGACGACGCGGTCAGGCGCGCTGCCGCCGGCGGTCGAAATATTGACCTTCGAGAAATAGCCGAGCGCTTCGAGACGGCGCTTTGCAGCCGTGATGACCGTCTGGTTGAACGCATCGCCTTCGGAAATATCGAACTCGCGACGGATGACATAGTCACGCGTACGGGTGTTTCCGCGGATTTCGATACGCTCGACATAGGCGCGCTCACCCTGGTCGACGATATAGGTCACACCGATGGTGTTGCCAGCCATGTCGCGGTCGCCGCGCGGCGTTACGCGGGCAAAGGGATAACCTTCGCCGGCCACGCGCTTGGAAATCGCTTCCATGCTCTGCTGAACTTCCTTGGCGCTGTAGCTTCCGCCCTGGTGGGTTTCCACGAGGCCCTGAAGCTCCGAACCGTCGACGCCCGGAACGGTCGATTCGACCGCGACGTTGCCGAAGTTGTAACGCTGACCTTCATCGACCGTAATGGAGATGGTGTATTCGTTCTTGGACTCGTCCAGCACAGCCTCGGAGGACACGACACGGAAGTCGGCATAACCGCGGTTGTAGTAGAACTGGCGCAGCGCCTCTTCGTCGGCGCGCAGCTTGTCCTCGTTATAGACGTCCTTACGCGTCAGGAACGACAGCATGTTGGACTTCTTGGTATTGATGACGGCGGCCAGACGACCATCGCTATAGGCATTGTTGCCGACGAAATCGATACGGCCGATCTTCGTGCGCTCGCCTTCATTGATGACGAAAGCAATGTTCACACGGCCCTGACCGACGGAAACGGTCTGCGTGGTGACTTCAACATCGCTACGGCCGATGGCGGCGTAGGCTTCCTTGATGCGGGCAATATCCGCCGTCACGATGGCCTGATTGAACGGGCCGAGGGACTGGGTCTGCACGACGCCGGCGAGCTTGTCGTCCTTGATCTTGCGGTTACCGTTGAAGACCACCTGGTTGACGAGCTGGTTCTCATTGACGGTCACGACCAGCGTGCTGCCGGAAACGCGCATGGAAACATTCGAGAAGTAACCGGTGGCGTAAAGACGCTTCACCGATTCATCGATGTCCGAATTGGAAAAGTTCTTACCCGGCGCAATGGTGATGTTGGAACGCACGGAGTCCGCACCGGACCGGTCGGCCCCGCGAACATCGATCCTGCTGATGACGGCCGCATTTGCAGCGCCAGCAGAGGCAAGCACGCCAAGGCCCGCAACCGAAGCAACACCGGCAGACAGAGCAACCGCCGACACAGCGTTCAAAAATCTTGAACCAGCCTTCATTTCAATTCTTACCTTTTTACGTTGTCCCTCAGCGGGCGGAACCCGACTCCGGCCATGTGCGTCGTTTTACCTGCTTTTCCCCTACAAGCAAGCGCGAACGTTAAATTCTGTTTACTTCGTGCTCCAGAGTGGCTCATTCGCCACTTCGGCATAAAAACAAGGTAAACAAATAACTAACAAAACCGTTAAAACACAATCCTCAGCCGATCAAGCTGCTGATATCATTCCATGTTGCAAAAACCATAAGACCCAAAATCATCATCATCCCGATACGGAACGCGACTTCCTGCGCGCCCGCGCCGAGCGGCCTGCCGCGAATGGCCTCGATGGCGTAGAACACCAGATGCCCGCCGTCCAGAACCGGCACAGGCATCAGGTTCAAAAGACCGATGGAGACGGAAAGAACGGCGGCAAGCTGGATAACGGCAGAAATGCCGAGCGTCGCCATCTGGCCGGAGGCCTGCGCCACACGCACCGGACCGCCAAGCTGATCGGCATTCATGCGCCCCGTCACGAGATTGCCGATATAGTTGAATGTGCCGGTGATGACGTGACCTGTTTCGCGCACGCCTTCGACCAGCGCCTCGGACGGCGAATATTCGATATGGCGGAAATTGCCGCTGGTCTGGTCGGTGACGATGCCGATAATGCCCATTTCCAGCTTGTTGCCGAACTGGTCTGTGGTTTCGGTGCGGGTCGGGACCATCGGCAGCTTCAGCTCCTCGCCCGCCCTTTCGACCGTCACCGTGATCGGCGTGCCCGGCCGGATGCCGACGTAACGGCGGACATCCTCGAAGGTCATCACTTTTTCGCCATCGATCGCGATGAGCCGGTCGCCGGGCTGCACGCCCGCGGCGGCAGCCGCGCTGTTTTCACGGACTTCCGCTACGACCGGATCGGCGATCATCCGGCCATAGATACCGAAGAGCACCGCGAAGATGAGAATGGCGAGAATGAAATTGGCGATCGGGCCCGCGGCAACCGTGGCCGCTCTTTTCCACAGCTTTGCGCCGGAAAGCGTCTGCGCCCTCTCCTCCAACGACATATGCGACAGGCCGGAACTATCCGGCTTGCTCGCCGCATCCTCATCGCCGAAGAACTTGACGTAACCGCCGAGCGGGATCGCGGAAATCTTCCATCGCGTGCCGCGTTTGTCGGTGAAACCGATCAGCTCCGGGCCGAAGCCGATGGAGAATGCGGTGGAGCGGATGCCGCACCAGCGACCGACCAGATAATGGCCCATTTCATGGACAAAAACGAGCAGTGACAGCACCAGGATGAAGGGCACGATATAGCCGGTCAGAAAGCCGGTCGCCGCCATTACTGTGTTCATGACAATCTGCCCTTTGTGTCGTGACCTTTCGCGCCGCTCAGAAACCCGGCAACAGACCGCCGCCCGATCCGGGCACGTCGCCGGTTGCCGCCGCATGCACGAAAGCAATGAGGAATACCGTAAAGCAGGCGAAAACAAGACCGTCGACACGGTCCATGAAGCCGCCATGGCCCGGAATGAGATGACTGGAATCCTTGACCTGGAAGCGCCGCTTCACGAAGGATTCGAAGAGATCGCCGATCTGGCTGAACACCGAGAGGATAAGGGCGAGCCCCAGCACCAGCACGCTGATCCTGCCGTGATAGGCCATGGACACCGCACCGCCGCCGATCACGGCCGCTACCGCCCCGCCGATCGCGCCGGACCAGGTCTTGCCGGGCGAGATCGAAGGCGCAAGCTTCGGCCCGCCAATGGCGCGTCCCACGAAATAGGCGAGAATATCCGTCGACCAGACGACGGCGAAGATAAACAGGATGGACACGAAGCCGGTCAGCTCGTCACCACGGATGGCCGCCAGCGATATGCCGCTCAGGCCCGCATAAAAAATGCCGCCTACCAGCCACCAGTTCCTGCCGCGCAAAATTGGAAACAGCGCCGCCGTCAGCGTAAAGCCGGATAAGAGCGGCAGATCGAGCGAGGATTCGCCGAAAATCGTATTGCCGGCGATGACGGCGACCGCGAACCAGCCCCAGGCATTGCCGGTCGAATTGGTCTCCGACAGCCGGGTAATCGTCGACCATTCATAATAGATGAGGATCGCCAGAAGGCCCGCGACGATGCGGAACAGAATGCCGCCATACCAGGTCGCGGCCAGAATGACCGCCGCCATGACGATTGCGGACACGATCCGCAGTCTGAGTTCACGGCTCATCAGGCGCCTGCCACGGCAACCTGCTCGGTGAGTGCACCGAAGCGGCGGTCACGCGTTGCATATTGCTCGATTGCGGAGAAGAATCGCTGGCGGTCGAAGTCCGGCCAATATTCGGGAACGAACAGGAACTCGGAATAAGCGGCCTGCCAGAGCAGGAAGTTCGACAGGCGCTCTTCGCCGCTGGTGCGGATGATGAGATCCGGATCTGGCATCCCCGACGTGTCGAGTCTGGCCGAAATCATCTCCGGCGTAATGGATTCGGCATTAAGCCGACCTTCGGCGACATCGCGCGCAATCGCCGCTGTCGCACGCGCGATCTCGTCGCGGCTTCCGTAGTTGAAGGCGATCACCAGCGTCAGCTTGGTATTGTCCGCCGTCATCTGCTCCGCCTCTTCGAGGAGAGAACGTATGTCGTGCTTCAGCCCCTGCCGGTCGCCGATGATCCGCACGCGGACATTTTCGCGGTGCAGTTCCGCAAGATCACGCCGGATGAAGGCTTTCAAAAGCCCCATCAGATCGCTCACCTCGGATTCGGGTCTGCGCCAGTTTTCCGACGAGAAGGCAAAGAGCGTGAGATAGCGTATTCCGCAATCGCCGGCCGCGCGCACGGTCTCGCGCACGGCCTCCACACCGCGGCGATGCCCCATCACGCGCGGAAGACCGCGCTGCTTTGCCCAGCGTCCATTGCCATCCATGATGATGGCGACGTGCTCGGGTATGGAGGAACGTGTCGTCGTCGGCATATCGATCCAGTAACAGGGCAGCGCGGAATTAAAACGAATAAAATACAGGTCTATCGCGAACGATATCAGACCTGCATGATTTCCTTTTCCTTCTCGGCAAGCAAGCGGTCAATTTCCGAAATCGTGTCATCGGTCATTTTCTGAACCTTTTCCGACTGTCCACGGCTTTCGTCCTGACCGATGTCACCGTCCTTTTCGGCTTTTTTCAGACCATCCATGCCATCGCGACGCACATGGCGAATCGCCACCTTGGACTTTTCGGCATAATCATGGGCGACCTTGACGAGCGATTTGCGGCGCTCCTCGTTGAGTTCAGGCAGCGGGATACGCAGGTTCTGGCCGTCGACGATGGGGTTGAGGCCGAGATTGGATTCGCGGATCGCACGGTCGACGGCGTTGACCATCGACTTGTCCCAGATGTTGACGCCGAGCATGCGCGGCTCCGGAACGGTGATGTTTGCGACCTGATTGAGCGGCACGCGCGAGCCGTAGGCCTCAATGGTCACCGGATCGAGAATATTGGCCGAAGCGCGGCCGGTGCGAAGCGATGCGATATCGCTCTTGAATGCATTGATGGCGCCGTCCATACGGCGCTTGATATCGTTGAGGTCAACACCACTCATCTTGATACTCCATCTTGTCGGCCAAGCCGGCCGTAATCGCCTCTTGAGGCGGCATCGTTTTGATTATTTGTCGTGCACGATGGTCTTGCGGCCGCCGCCGGTCAATATCTGCGCGAAACCGCCCTTTTCATGGATCGAGAAAACAATGATCGGGATGTGGTTTTCGCGGGCAAGTGCGACAGCTGCGATATCCATGACCGCCAGGCCCTTGCCGAGCACCTCGCTATGGGTCAGCTCGTCGAAACGGGTCGCCGTCGGGTCCTTCTTCGGGTCGGCGGAATAGATGCCATCCACCTGCGTGCCCTTGAAGATCGCTTCGGCGCCCATTTCCGCAGCGCGCAATGCTGCGGCAGAATCAGTGGTGAAGAATGGGTTGCCCGTGCCGCCAGCGAAAATCACCACACGCCCCTGCGCGAGATGATGGAGCGCTGCACGCTGCGAGAAGCTCTCACAGATTTCAGGCATGGCGATTGCGGAGAGAACGACGGTGTCGATGCTGAGCTTGCGCAGCGAGGTTGCGAGCGCCAGCGCGTTGATGACGGTCGCCAGCATGCCCATATGGTCGCCGGTAACACGGTCGCCGCCCTTGGAGGCCACGGCAACGCCACGGAAAATATTGCCGCCGCCGACGACAACGCCGACTTCGACGCCCATCGCCCTTGCCTCGGCGATATCGGAAGCGATGCGGTCAGCCACCGCCACATCGATACCGAAACCCTGATCGCCCATGAGGGCTTCGCCGGAAGCCTTGAGAAGAACGCGTTTGTAGATCGGCTTGGAAGACATCATGACTCCTCGGAAATGTAACCGAAACGCGGATACACGAAGGGCACCGCGTTGTCACGCGATGCCCTCCCGTTTTCCCAAGATTGGGTAAATATAATCAGCCCTTGGCGACGGCTGCGACTTCGGCTGCGAAATCGCTTTCTTCCTTCTCGACGCCATCGCCGAGCAGCAGGCGAACCATGCCCGTCACTTCGATGGAAGCGCCGGCTTCCTTTTCGGCTTCCTTGACGGCAGCGCCGACGGTCAGGTCCGGGTTGATGACGAAAGCCTGCGACAGAAGGGCGACTTCTTCGAAGAACTTGCGCATACGGCCATCGACCATCTTTTCGATGATGGCTTCCGGCTTGCCGGATTCGCGGGCCTGTTCGATGAAGACGTTGCGCTCGCGCTCGGCAACGGCGGCGTCGACTTCTTCAGCGCGGATGGCGAGCGGGTTGGTCGCAGCGATGTGCATGGCAACCTGACGGCCGATGGAGTTCAGAACGGCCTTGTCGCCTTCCGACTTCAGGGCAACGAGAACGCCGAGCTTGCCGATGCCGTCGCCGGCAGCGTTGTGGATGTAGGTCGCAACAACGCCGTGCGGAACTTCGAGCGCTGCCGAGCGGCGGAGCGTCATGTTTTCGCCGATGGTGGCAATCGCGTCCTTGATGCTGTCGGCAACGGACTTGCCGGTTGCCGGATAAGTGGCAGCGGAAACAGCGTCAACGGTGCCGTTGGTGGTGAGGGCAACCTGGGCGATACCGCGGATGAGGTCCTGGAACGCATCGTTACGGGCAACGAAGTCGGTTTCGGAGTTCAGCTCAACGACGACAGCCTTGTGACCCATGGTGGCAACGCCGACCAGACCTTCGGCAGCCGTGCGGCCGGACTTCTTGTCGGCCTTTGCGATGCCCTTGGCGCGCAGCCAGTCGATCGCCGCTTCCATGTCGCCATTGGTCTCAGCAAGAGCCTTCTTGCAGTCCATCATGCCTGCGCCAGACTTTTCGCGCAGTTCCTTCACCATTGCGGCTGTGATTTCGGTCATTGTTTGCCTCTTATCGGTTCGATCGGTCAGCCGGCGGAATTTGCCGTGCCGAAGTTCTGGGTGATGACTGTACCCGGCCGCACACCCTTTGAAACCGGAGAGGATTTCAGGAAAGGGGCATGCGCATTCCCAAGTGCTGCGGCGTCTCCATGCATCGAGATGATGGGTGCCGCTGAAGTATGACAGCGTTATGAAGACTGCCTTCCGTTTCAACCGCATCGGACGCCAGCGATTTCATAAAAACGTGGCGGAGCGCTTGAAACGAACAAGGCCGTCAACCCATTGAAGGTCTTTGACGGCCTTGTCATATCCTGGTCGAGGAGACGGCGACCGAGATCGCCGCCAGACAGGGCCTATATCAGGCGCCAGCCTCGTCTTCGAGAGCGGGCTCGATCGGAGCTTCTTCCGAAGCGCCGATGTCGCGGCCGGAAGCGCCCTGCTGACGGGCAATACCGTCGATGGCAGCGCGGGCGATCAGGTCGCAGTAAAGCGAGATGGCGCGCGAAGCATCGTCGTTACCCGGGATCGGGTAGTCGATGTGGTCCGGGTCGCAGTTGCTGTCGATGATCGCAACGACCGGAATGCCAAGACGCTTGGCTTCTTCGATCGCGATCTTTTCCTTGTTGGTGTCGATGATGAACATCAGGTCCGGAACGCCGCCCATATCGCGGATACCGCCGAGAGCCTTTTCAAGCTTTTCGCGTTCGCGCTCAAGGTTCAGGCGTTCCTTCTTGGAGTAGCCGGAAGCTTCCGAGTTCAGGATCTCGTCGACCTTGCGCAGGCGCTGGATCGAGTTGGAGATGGTCTTCCAGTTGGTCATCATGCCGCCGAGCCAGCGGGAGTTGACGTAGTACTGGGCCGAACGCTTTGCGCTGTCGGCGATGATTTCGGACGCCTGGCGCTTGGTGCCGACGAACAGAACGCGGCCGCCGCGAGCGACGGTGTCGGACACGACCTGAAGGGCGCGCGACAGCATCGGAACGGTCTGGGCCAGGTCGATGATGTGGATGTTGTTACGGTCGCCGAAGATGTACGGCTTCATCTTCGGGTTCCAGCGGTGCGTCTGGTGGCCGAAGTGAACACCAGCTTCCAGAAGCTGGCGCATAGAAAAATCGGGCAATGCCATGCCTTGTTACTCCTTTTCCGGTTTAACCCCCGCGAAGCGAACAGCACCGATTTTCATCGATACCACCGGGCGGAACGGACCGGATTTCTCCCGGAACATCCCAAGCTTCGCGTGTGGAATGGTGAGCCGCATACAGTCGCCCGCGTGAAAATGCAAGCATTTATGCGAAAAAACCGCAGAAACCGCCGCCTTTCAGCGGACAGGCTTGTTTTCGCAGGTTTCGGGCTTGAGAATATCAAGCTTCGTAAGCTTTCCCGTCAGAACGAAATCGCCGTAATCCATCGTCAGATCGCGGGTGATTCCGTTTTCGTAAAGCTTGAACGACATGCGGTAGATCGGCAACGCGTCCGTGCCGGTCTTGTCGTTGTAATAGGCGATGGTTACCGGCCAGAATGCCGCCTTGGCGAATTCGCCCGCCTTGCCGGCGTCGGCATCGCCATCCTTCGGCATCTGCGACTTGCCGACGAGGGTGGAGGTGATCAGGCTTTCATCGCCGTCATCAGAACCGTCGAATATCCGGGATTCGAAGATGCGCTTTCCCTGTTTCGCATGTTCAATGACCTGAAACATATGCTGCGTCGGGAATTCGCTGGCGACAAGGCTGACCTGGCGGGCATCCGGGCGGGTCAGATCGACCTTCACGCCATCGGTGCCGTCGGTCGCAGCGCCCTGCACTTCCTTGTCCAGCTTGTCGTCGGTGTAGGACTTGGTTTCGAAGGTGAATTTCTTGGCCGTGAGATCCTCGAAGGTCGTGGTCTGCTGGTCGGTCATGCGAACCGCGTCGCCGGTGTTGATCTGCGTCACGAAACGGAAATCCGTCTTGTAGCCCTGACAGGCCGAGCCGGTGAACTCATAGACCATGCGGCCCGTCATGCCCTCGATGCCGGATCGATCGGACGCATCCTTGAGTTCGAGATCGTAGACGGCGCGGTGGGCGACGAGATCGGGAACCGTGACGGGCAAGGCATTGGCAGCGTTTGACAGGCCGGTCATAAGCCCTGTTGCGGCAACGAAACCAAGCGTCCTGACAAACATGCAATATCTCCTGTTGGACTCACCGCTCATATTGTACAAGCAACCGCCCGGCTTTTGGATCAACATCTTCTGAATGCCGGATTCTTGAAGGATTTACAACAAAACCGGAGACGAAAATGTCGGACGTCATCGAAGGCCGCCTCAAGGAACTTGGCTTTACGCTCCCCGTAGCCGCAGCACCAGCCGCAAACTACGTTCCATTCACCATCAGCGGCAATCTGCTTTATGTATCGGGTCAACTGCCGATGGAATCGGGCAAGATTGCGGTGACGGGCCTCGTTGGTCGCGATGTCGACGTGCCAGGCGCCCAGCGCGCGGCCGAACTTTGCGCCGTCAACATTCTCGCACAGGTCAAGGCCGCTTTGAATGGCGATCTCTCGAAAATCCGCCGTGTCATCAAGCTGAATGGCTTTGTTGCGTCGGTTCCGGAGTTCGTCGAACAGCACCTCGTCATCAACGGTGCTTCCAATCTCATTGCCAATGTACTCGGTGAGCCGGGCAAACATGCCCGCGCCGCCGTCGGCATGGCCTGCCTGCCCTTCAATGCCGCCGTCGAAATCGACGCCATCGTGGAAATCGACGTATGACGCTGAAACTCTCCTGGCTGACGGCTCAGCCCGTCGCCCATCGCGGTTATCATGATCTCAATAAGGCGGTCTGGGAAAACACGCTTTCCGCCTTTTCCCGCGCCATCGAAGCCGGTTTCGCCATCGAATGCGACGTGCAGCTGGCCGCCGACAGTGTGCCGGTGATTTTTCACGACGACGACATGGCCCGCCTGACCGGCATCAAGGGCGATGTGCGCGAACGCACATCGGCCGAGCTGTCGCTTCTTGCCGTCGGCCAAACCGGGGACCGGGTCCCTACTCTCAAGCAGCTTCTCACGCTCTGCGCCGGCAAGGTGCCGCTGGTCATCGAGCTGAAAGGCCGCGCCGGTGAAGGCGTCGACGACGGTTTTGCCGAGGCGGTGCTGGAAGACCTCGAAGGCTATAAGGGCCACGTGGCGCTGATGAGCTTCGACCACCATCTGCTGAAAGATCTGAAGGCGGCCGGCTCGCCCTGGCCGCTGGGTCTGACGGCCGAAGGCGACAAGCCGGAAGACTTCTTCAAACATGACGAAGCGATGCAGATGGGGCTCGATTTTATCTCCTATCATTGGGGTCATCTGCCCAACAGCTTCATCGAGGCGCAAAGAAAACTTGGCCTTCCGGTGATTACCTGGACGGTCAGGGATGAAAATGCGCGCGAGACTACCTATAAATATGCGGACCAGATGACATTCGAAGGTTTCGACCCAAGAGAGAACCCGTCCGCCACGGCATGACAGAAGACTATTCCATCAGCATTGCGCAATCCTTCAGGGATATCGATCCGGAAAGCTGGAAACGGCTTTCCGGAACCTCGCGCAATACGTCAGGAAAAACATACAACCCCTTTATCTCCCATGATTTTTTATCATCCATGGAAGAATCGGGGTCGGCGACAGCCAAAACCGGCTGGCTCGGGCACCATCTGCTTCTCGAAAACGCCTCCGGTGCTCTCGTCGGCGCGGTGCCGGCCTATCTGAAGAACCACAGCAAGGGCGAGTACGTCTTTGACCACGGCTGGGCGGATGCTTTCGAACGGGCTGGCGGTCATTATTATCCGAAACTGCAATGCTCGATCCCTTTCACGCCGGCAACCGGACCACGGTTGCTCGTCTGCGAAAACGAGGACGAGACACGTTTCAAAGCGCTCCTGGCCTCCGGTCTCGCGCAGGTGACGGAAAAGATCGGCGTCTCCTCGGCACATGTCACATTTCTGGAAGAGAACGATCTCTCCGCCCTTCTGCCCCGCGATTTCCTGCACAGGACCGACCAGCAGTTCCACTTCATCAATGACGGTTATCGCGACCACGGTGATTTTCTCGACGCCCTTTCCTCGCGCAAGCGCAAGGGACTGAAGAAAGAGCGCCGTGCGGCGCTGGAAAACGGCATTGAGATCGACTGGCTGACCGGGAGCGACCTGACCGAGGATATCTGGGACCAGTTCTTCGCTTTCTACATGGATACCGGCGGCCGCAAATGGGGCCGGCCCTATCTGACGCGGGAATTTTATTCGCTGATCGGCGAGCGTATGGCCGATGATGTGCTGCTGGTGATGGCGAAACGCGAGGGGCGCTATATTGCCGGCGCGATCAATTTCATCGGCTCGGATGCGCTTTATGGCCGCCACTGGGGCTGCATCGAGGATCACCCCTTTCTGCATTTCGAAGTCTGTTATCATCAGGCGATCGATTTCGCCCTCTCCAGGGGATTAAAACGGGTGGAAGCGGGTGCGCAGGGCGAACACAAGCTGGCGCGTGGCTACATGCCCGTCACCACCCATTCGGCGCATTTCATCGTCCATCCGGGCCTGCGCCGCGCCATTGCCGATTATCTTCAGCGCGAGCGCGAGGAAGTCGAGCATATCGGCGATTATCTTGATGAACACACGCCCTTCCGCAAGGGCGAGAGACAGGAACCGGACGTATAGTCCGCCATGAGGAGAGATCACGATGACGGCCAGCGCCTATGACGACAACAATATCTTCGCAAAAATCCTGCGCGGCGAAATTCCGAGCCACAAGCTTTACGAAGACGAGCATACGCTTGCTTTCATGGATGTGATGCCGCAGGCCCCCGGCCATCTGCTCGTGGTTCCCAAGACCGGCTCCCGCAACCTGCTCGATGCCGACCCGGAAGTGCTGGCGAGGACCATTCCCGTCGTGCAGAAACTGGCCGTGGCGGCCAAGGAAGCCTTCGATGCCGATGGCGTCTTCATCGCGCAGTTCAACGAACCGGCGGCTGGCCAGACCGTTTTCCATCTGCATTTCCACGTCATTCCGCGCAAGGAAGGTGAGCCGCTGAAGCCGCATTCCGGCGTGATGGCCGACGGCGAGATATTGAAGGCCCACGCGGAGAAGATAAAGGCCGTGCTTGCTTCGTGATGGTTGCCCAGCAGGCGCGTGTCCTGCAAAGCGTAGCACATCCCCACGCCGTCACCCCGGACTTGGTCCGGGGTCCAGTGCGATCAAGTCTTTGATCGCGAGAGAGTCTTCTTACGGCGCAGACAGGCCGTGGCTGGATGCCGGATCCAGTCCGGCATAACGAAAATGGTGTTTTTTCACTCCACAGGCCGATAGGCATTCTTTTCCGGCCACGGCCAGCCTTCAAGCGCCACCATATCCGGCCGGAATATTTCCACCTTCAGCGGATAGCAGGCTGCCGTATCGCTCGAATGCGTGGCGCTGCAGTCACCGCCCGGGCAGGCGGAAAGCGCGCCGACAAGATCGATCTCCGCAAAAAGCTCCAGATAATCACCCGGCCGCACCGGGCTCGCCTTCATGAAATATTGGTGTGTGTCGCGGGTGAAACCCGTGCACATGAAGACGTTGAGGACGTCATGCACATGCGGCTCCGCCTGCCGGAATGACAGGCCCTTGGCGGAGGCCAGCGCATTGGTCAGATTGGAATGGCAGCAATGGTGGTAGTCGTCGCCGCTCAGGAGCTTGTTGGTATAGGGATCGCAGCGTGTGCCGATCACATCATGCACACTGCCGCCGTCTTCGTCGAAGCCATACCATGATAGCGTATCATGCGTGATCGTCGCCATCGGTCGCAGGGACGGCAGGTTGCTCCACAACCGGTTGCCGACCGAAACATGGGTGGCGTGCAGGGCGCGGGTCTTGCCGCTGAAAAACCGCTCGGTCAGATCATGGGCGTTCCAGAGGTTCAGGTCTCCGACCTGCGGACCTTCAACGCTTACGATGCGAAAGAAATGCCCCTTCGGCACATGAAAGGTGCGGCCGTCACGCGGTGGCACGATGACCTCATCGATCTTTTCCATGCTTCGTTTGGCTTCTTCCAGACGCGCGAGGTCTGGCATTTCAAGCGTCCCGTTCGGATAAACGACAACAGGACGGATGGCGCGGCGTTCAGCGGCGTCGACGGGTTCGGCGGCGGGCATGGCGGTCATGAAATCCTCGGGCAATCAAAATCTGGAAGCGAAATTGCGCCATGCTTGCTCGCCTGACAAGACGGGTTTTTCTTGCGCTCAGGCCAAGTCTTACTTACCCTTGAGACACCATGAAATTGCCGCCGCTCACCACCCTCCGCGCATTCGAAGCCGCAGCCAGAAGAACGAGTTTTTCTCTGGCTGCGCAGGAACTCGGCATGACGGCAACTGCCGTCAGCCAGCATGTGCGCAATCTGGAGGCCTGGCTTGGCGTTGCCCTGTTCGAGCGGCATGCGAGGGGTGTGAGGCTTACCCGGTCCGGAAAGGAATTCGGCACGACGGTTTCGGCCGCCCTACGGCAGATTGCCTCAGGTGCCGTCCGGATCCGTCAGGGCCATGACCGCATGACCGTTCGCCTTGCCAGCCTGCCCTCTGTCGTGGCGCATTTTCTGACGCCCCGCCTGCCCAGCTTTCGGGCGCTTTACCCCGATATACAGGTATCCATCAGCTATTCCGGCGCGCATCACGCAATACCGGCAGATCTCACCATAGGACATGGCATCGCCTCCGGGGAAAATGCGGTTGCGCTTTTCAGCGCGGAGACGCGGCCGACATGCGCGCCGGGCTATGCCGCTAAATTCGGTCCTTTCGACAATGTTGACAGCCTGTTACGAGCGGAATTGCTGCATGACGACACCGAGGCGGCCTGGCAGAACTGGTTCGCAGCCGGGGGAATATCCCTGCCCGATAACGCCGGTCCGGTTTTCGCGGATTTCAATCTGCTCGTGACCGCTCTCAAAGCCGGTCAAGGCATCGGCCTCTGCCCGACGGCGCTTCTTCACGACGAGATTGCCGAAGGTCGACTGACCGTGCTCTTCGACCGGGCGGCCGATACGGAGAAATATTACTGGCTGACGGAAGCCGAAGAGATGACCGCACCGGCTAGACTTCTTGCGGATTGGCTTGTTGCGGAAGCCCAAGAGAGCGGTCTCTGAGGTCGAATATACCAGTCTCAGAAACCGAACGCGAATAACCCACCCGCCAGAAGCAGGATCGGCACCGCCACGCCGACGATGACCCGCTGACCTGCCATCAGAAAAGCGATGAAACCGAGCGCGGCAGCGCCGATGCGCAGCCACAGGGGGGATGCTTCCAGCGTTCCGGTTGGAAAGACGATCAGCTTGGCGGTGACGGCCATGACGAGTGCGGTGGCGACTGCCCTTACCCAGTGCAGCGCTTCGGAATCCTCCTTCAGGCGGTTACCGGCGAGAACGCCGAGCCAGCGCCAGAGATCGGTCGCCAGCCAGCCGGCAATCGCGATGAAGAGATAGGGCGCCCACCAATGTTCGGTCATCATGGTTCGCTCTCCGGTGAAACGGGTTTTATCCGGCGACGGAACACGAGGCGGTCGATCAGATAGGCCGCCGTGCCCCCGCCTATCCCGGCATAAAGAATATCGAATTCCGGTGCGATGACCGCGAAGGCAGGCCCGGCGATGACGCCGATGACGAAGGCGACCTTGACGACGGAATGACGGGCCGAAGCCCAGATCGATGCCACGAAATAGACCGGCGTGAGAAAAAACAGCACACCGGCGACAAGCGGCGGAAAGGCGGCGACAACGCCGTAACACAGGCCGACGATGATGGCGTTGACCACGGTGAGCGTCATGCCGAAACCGGCGAACCAGGCGGCGCGGGCTTCACGCGGCACCCTGGAAAGATTCTGTGTGGCAAAGACCCAGGCGGTGATTGCGACGAAATGCGAGAGAAACAGCAAAATCCATGTCGGGGTCTTCGCGCCGCGCATTTCCGGAACGATGGAGGCGACCATCGGCATCATCCGGACCGACGACAGCGTCACCGCCAGAAAGCAGGCGGCAAGATTAGCTCCGCCGACCATGGAGCCGATCAGGATCATCTTGGCCGGCAGGGCCCAGATCATCAGCGTCATGAACACGGCTTCACCGCGCGCGACACCGGATTCCAGCGCGAAGGCGCTGAAACCGACGAAAGATGTCATCAGAATGAGCGAGGGCAGCGAAAATATGCCCCGCATTCCCCTGAAAAACCAGCCGCTCAGGGGGATGGTATCGCTGTCGGCAGTCTGCATTGCTGACCCACTTGTGCATGTCACCCGAAACTGTGCCGCAGCTTCGGGGGAACGTCATGCATAAAACAAAAAATGAAACGCGCCGGAGGTATCAGGGAAAACGCGGCGCGCTTCATACATGAAAATGCCGGGCTTTCGCCCGGCATCGGTTTATCGGTCGAAGACCTTGATCATTTCTTCTTCGGCACTTTCGGCACCGCATTGGTCTTGCGCCGCGGCTTGCTGTCCTCGTCCGACTTGTCGGCCTCGGCAACAAGGACATCCGCCTCTTCATTGGCCTTCGCCGCCTTGGAAGCAGGTTTCGTCTTGGCCTTTGCCTTGCCGGGCGATTTGGCCGCCTTCAGTTCGGCCTCCGGCTGCGGCTTCACGGGTGCCGTCTCCGGCAGGACCTCGAGTATGAGACCTTCGGAGCCGTCATCCTTCTTGCCGACGGTGACGCTGACGACACCGCCCTTCTTGAGCTTGCCGAAGAGGATTTCGTTGGCGAGCGGCTTCTTGATGTTTTCCTGGATCACGCGCGACAGCGGACGAGCGCCCATCTTTTCGTCGTAACCCTTCTCCGCCAGCCAGGAGATCGCATCTTCATGCAGATCGAAGGTGACGTTGCGCTCAGACAGCTGGGTTTCCAGCTGCATGACGAACTTCTGCACGACCTTGTGGATAACGGCAGTCGGCAGCGGCGAGAACGGAATGATCGCATCCAGACGGTTGCGGAATTCCGGCGTGAACAGGCGGTTGATCGCCTCTTCGTCCTCGCCCGTGCGCCGCGAAGAACCGAAACCGATGGCGGATTTCGCCATTTCAGATGCGCCCGCATTGGTCGTCATGATGAGGATGACGTTGCGGAAGTCGATCTTCTTGCCGTTATGGTCGGTCAGCGAGCCATGGTCCATCACCTGCAACAGAATGTTGTAGATGTCGGGATGCGCCTTTTCGATTTCGTCCAGCAGCACCACGGAATGCGGGTGCTGGTCGACACCGTCGGTCAACAGGCCGCCCTGATCGAAGCCGACATAACCGGGAGGTGCGCCGAGCAGACGCGACACGGTATGCCGTTCCATATATTCCGACATGTCGAAGCGCAGCATCTCGACACCGAGCGAGGCGGCAAGCTGCTTGGCCACTTCCGTCTTGCCCACACCGGTCGGGCCAGAGAAGACATAGGAGCCGATCGGCTTGTTCGGTTCACGCAGGCCGGCGCGTGCCAGCTTGATGGCCGTGGCGAGCGCCTCGATGGCGATATCCTGACCGTAAACGACGGAACGCAGTTCCTTTTCGAGATTGGCGAGAACCATCTCGTCATCCTTGGAGACTGTCTTCGGGGGAATGCGCGCCATCGTCGCGATGGTTGCCTCGATTTCCCGCTCGGTGATCAGCTTGCGGCGCTTGGAGGCCGGCAGCAGCATCTGCGCCGCACCGGTCTCGTCGATCACATCGATCGCCTTGTCCGGCAGCTTACGGTCGGAAATGTAGCGGGCAGACAGTTCGACGGCAGCCTTGATCGCCTCGTTGGAATATCTGAGGTGATGATAATCCTCGAAGTAAGGCTTCAGCCCCTTCATGATCGCAATGGCGTCATCGATGGAAGGCTCGTTGACGTCGATCTTCTGGAAACGGCGCACGAGTGCACGGTCCTTTTCGAAGAACTGCCGATATTCCTTGTACGTGGTGGAACCGATGCAGCGGATCGCGCCCGACGACAGGGCCGGCTTCAGCAGGTTCGATGCATCCATCGCGCCACCGGAGGTCGCGCCCGCACCGATGACGGTATGGATTTCATCGATGAACAGAACCGCGCCCGGATATTCCTCAAGCTCCTTGACGACCTGCTTCAGCCGCTCTTCGAAATCGCCGCGATAGCGGGTCCCGGCCAGCAGCGTGCCCATGTCGAGCGAAAAGATGGTGTCATTGGCGAGCGCTTCCGGCACCTTGCCTTCGACGATGCGCTTGGCGAGACCTTCGGCAATCGCCGTCTTGCCCACGCCCGGATCGCCCACATAAAGCGGGTTGTTCTTGGAGCGGCGGCAGAGGATCTGGATCGTGCGGTTGACCTCGTCGTGGCGGCCGATCAGCGGATCGATCTTGCCGTTTTTCGCCTTTTCATTGAGGTTGATGCAATAGGCCTTCAGCGCATCCTGCTGCTTCTTGGCGGACGATCCGTCTTCCTCAGGATTGCTGCGGCTCGCCTTGTTTTCGCTTTCCGGTTCATCGGCACCGCGCGGCGTGCGCGTCTGCGACGTGCCGGGGCGCTTACCGATACCGTGGGAGATGTAGTTGACCGCGTCGTAACGGGTCATCTCCTGTTCCTGCAGGAAATAGGCGGCATGGCTTTCGCGCTCGGCGAAAATGGCCACAAGCACGTTCGCGCCGGTCACTTCCTCGCGGCCGGACGATTGAACATGGATGACGGCCCGCTGGATGACCCGCTGGAAGCCGGATGTGGGTTTGGAATCCTCGTCATAACCCGTGACGAGGTTCGTCAGTTCATTGTCGACGTAATCGCTGACAGTCTTGCGAAGCGCATCGAGATCGACATTGCAGGCGCCCATCACGGCGGCGGCATCCGCGTCGTCGATCAGCGCCAGAAGGAGATGTTCCAGCGTCGCATATTCGTGGTGACGCTCATTTGCAAAGGTCAGTGCCTGGTGCAGCGCCTTCTCGAGACTTGGGGAAAAAGTTGGCACGTTGCGATCCTCATTTCTTTTCCATGACGCATTGCAGCGGATGCTGGTGCTGTCGGGCGAAATCCATGACCTGGCTTACTTTCGTCTCTGCGACCTCATATGTAAACACCCCGCATTCGCCCACGCCGTGCTGGTGCACGTGCAGCATGATGCGGGTTGCCGCTTCGCGATCCTTCTGGAAAAAACGCTCCAGAATGTGGATGACGAATTCCATGGGAGTGTAGTCGTCATTCAGTAAAAGAACACGGTACAAATTCGGTCTTTTTGTTTTTGGCTTGACGCGGGTGATAACAGACGTTCCGCGGTTGGTGCCGCCGCCGTCTTCCCCTTCGCCCTCGCCCTGCATGTAGATCGGCCTAGCGATCATCTTTCATCATTCTCCAAACCGTTCTCAAACCGACAGTTCTTTGCCAGGAGGGAGAACTTCGCCTCTTCATATCTAGGTCGTTAAGACGCGATTTTAAGCCCCTTGCGAAACGGTGCAATCACTATTGCGTTTGCCAAGAGGCAAACCTCGGGAAAAGTGCGGATATGGGAGCAGCCAGGGCGCAGGAAGACACGGAACCGCAGTAGCGGCGTATTTTTCAGGCCGGATGCAAATGGATGCGACAGGTCGCGGCGCAGCCGAATCCGGTTCGCCGCCTCCGGCCTTATTCCTTGTCGTCAAGCATTTCGCGAACGGCGATGGCGAGCTGCTTGAGCGAGAAGGGTTTCGGCAGGAAGCCGAACTTGGCGTCCGCCGGCAGGTTCTTTGCGAAGGCATCCTCGGCATAACCGGACACGAAGATGAATTTCAGGTCCGGATAGGATTTGCGCAGTTCTCTCAGCAGCGACGGACCGTCCATTTCCGGCATCACGACGTCGGAAACGACGATGTCGACCTTGCCTTCCAGTTCCTCCATCACCTCAAGGGCTTCGGTGCCGGAGCCGGCCTCGTGCACGGTGTAGCCTCGGGTTTCCAGCATGCGCTTGCCGCCGCGCCGCACCGCTTCCTCGTCCTCCACCAGAAGCACGACGGCGGATTTACCGGTCAGGTCAAGCGGCTCTTCCTTCACCGGCTCGGCTGCGATGACCGGAGCAAGCGCCGCCTCTCCGGGCTGCCCGTTGCTCTGAACGGCCTCAACCACATGGCGCGGCAGATAAATGCGGAAGGCGGTGCCCTTGCCCACTTCCGATTCGGGATAGATATAACCGCCCGACTGCTTGACGATGCCATAGACCATCGACAGGCCAAGGCCGGTGCCCTTGCCGACTTCCTTGGTGGTGAAGAAGGGCTCGAAAATCTTGTCCATGATCTCCGGCGGAATGCCCGTGCCGTTATCGGCAACTTCCACCATCACCATGTCCTCGGCCGGGAATTCCGGACGGCCAAGCGCTGCGATTTCCTTCGCGTCGACGTTGCGCGTCCTGATGGTGATCTTGCCGCCGTCGGGCATGGCGTCGCGTGCATTGACGCAGAGATTGATGAGCACCTGCTCGAATTGCGACAGATCCGTCTTCACCGGCCACAGATCACGGCCGTAATCGACCTCCAGCTTGACATTGGTGCCAGAAATCAGCCTGTCCACCAGCATGCGCAGATCGCCGATCACATCCGTCAGGTTGAGGATGGCCGGACGCATGGTCTGCTTGCGCGAGAACGCCAGAAGCTGGCGCACCAGCACGGCCGCGCGGTTGGCGTTGCGCTTGATCTCCATGAGATCGGCGAAGCTCGGATCGGCAGGCCGCGCCTGTAGCAGAAGATGGTCGGACGACAGCAGGATGGCGGTCAACACGTTGTTGAAATCGTGGGCGATGCCGCCTGCGAGCGTGCCAACGGCATTCATCTTCTGTGTCTGCGCCATCTGTGTCTCGAGCGCCTTCTGCTCAGTCACCTCTATGGCGTAGACGATAGCCACCTCTTCCGGCGCTTCGTCGTCCTGATCGATGACGGCATTGACGTAGAAACGGAAATGCCTGCCCTCGTCGCTCGGGTGGCGGGAGTCGAAGGGTGCAATGTCACCCTGACGGTCTTTGGCCTCGGCCAGCGCCTGTTCGAGCCGCGGCTTCTCATTGTCGTGAATAACCGTCTCAAGCGCGACGCCGCGATCAATATCGTCACGACCGACAACGCCGGAGAACAATTTCAGGAAGGGCGCGTTGATCCGCAGGATGCGGCCTTCGCCGTCGAGCGAGGCAATCGCCATCGGCGTGTTGTTGAAAAAGCGGGTGAAACGCATGGCGGAGGAGGATTCCGTATCCTCCTGCCCCTTTGGGCGCATCAGGACGATGGTGCGGCTCTCGCCGGGCGCGCCATCTTTCGAGGTGACCTGATGCACGAGGCGGGCCGGCATGCTCTGGCCGTTCACCCGGCGCATGTCGAGATCGAGGATTTCAGTGCGCTTCGCCGTGCCCTGCGGGTGTACCGATTCGATCAGCGCCATGCCCTCGCCGGCGACGATATCGGAAACGGTCATCGAACCGGGCGAAAACTGCGCCAGATCGATGCCGAGCCATTCCGACAGGGTGGCGTTCAGATAAACGATCTCGCCGTTGCGCCCGGCGGAAAAGAAACCGGCCGGGGCGTGATCGAGGTAATCGATGGCATTCTGCAATTCGCGGAAGAAGCGCTCCTGGTCCTCGCGCTCCGGCGTGATATCGGCGATCTGGAAGACGTGCAGCCCCTCGCCGCCCGCATCCTTCAGCACCCGGCCCTTCAGCCTGTACCAGTGCGGGCCCGCGTTGGAATCCTCACCCAGCGGCTTCAGCAACCGGAACTCTTCGTAGCCGTCGCGGCCTTCGCGCAGCACGTTGATGAGCCGGTAAAGCGCTTCAGTCGATTCCCGGCTGCGCGACAGGAGCGTTTCGAGACTCTGGATATCGCTCGCCTTGGTGGTGCCGCTCATCCGGCAATAGGTGGCGTTGGCATAGACCATATGCCCCTTGGCGTCGGTGATCAGCGTGCCTTCGGGATGAGCCGAGAGGAATCGGCGGGCAAGCCCGTCGGATTGCGACTGCGGCATGACCTCGATGAAACCGATGATCGACGAGACCAGAAAGAAGATGCCCATCATGGCCAGCACGCCGAGAATGCCGAGCACGATTTCGTTTTCGAGCGAATCCTTGAAATAGACGAAGGCGGCAGCGGCAGCGATCAAAACCAGCGCCAGAAGCAGAATGCGCAAGACCGTGCCGGAACGGGCGCGCCTGTCCACCAGCGGAAGGTCGTTGTCGCTTGTCTCGCGCACCCGTGTCATCTTGGCCTCGCAGTCGTGCAGGTCGTCATTCGGTCAGCCCCATTTCCCTGACGGAATCGGGCAGTAAAATTTCTTGTAGCAACTCGCTTGACCGGCAAAAAGCTCCGCCAGGACACAAAGGCTTAAAAACGCACAGCGAAAACGGCCTGAAAGGTGTATAAAAGCCTTAAAAGACTACTGCCTTGTACAGGTCAGCTCCTTCACCTGACATTGAATGCGCGGCGCGGAACAGACGATCTTGCCGTCAGCGACGGTGCAAACCGAGCATCCGTCGGTGAAGTCGACACAGGAAGGATTGTCGCGCACGAATTCAGCCATGGTCGCTGCGTTATCCGGCACCTTGTCTTCGGCCCAGGCCATCGAATACGGAAACGCGAAAAACGGTGGCAACAGCAAAACAACACGCATCAAATGCCGTGCGAGGGAGCCGTTAATGCGCAATGACTGGGGCATTCGGGAACGCTCCTTCGGCAAAAGAATTGCAACTTTCACTGTCTTTCAGCATTGAAGGACGAGATATGGCGCTTTGGTGGCGTCGTTACGGTTGAGGCGGCAATCCTGTGGGGCGAAATGAATAAACCTTGTATCGCGCTCAAAAAAATCGTCTTTTCCTGCTTGACGTTCACTTTATAAGAACCACGGCAATATTAATTGCCCAAGAAACGAAAAAGCCAAAAAATCTGAAGGGATGATCTCCATGATGGAAGATTTTATCGGCGCTTATGGAAACCGTCTCATCGTCGCCGTCGTCGGTGTGGGTGTGGCCCTGCTTGTTCTGGCGATTGCGCTGTGGCTTCTGCGCAGGCGCAGCGGTTCTGCCCCTTTCATCCGGGGCGGGCGCAACCGGCAGCCGCGATTGCAGGTTCTCGATGCGACGGCCGTGGACGCACGCCGCCGTCTGGTGCTGGTGCGCCGTGACAATGTCGAGCATCTCGTCATGATCGGCGGTCCGACGGATATCGTCATCGAAAGCGGTATAGGCGCGATCCCCATTGTCAGGGACGTGCAGGAGCCGGAATTGAAGGCGCTGCCGCACCAGGAAAGCGAGCAGAAGAGAGCCGAGCCGGCGATCCAGCAGGAACGTCGCCCCGCCCTGCCGCAACAGCAGCCCGTTGCGGCTGCGGCTCCCGTTTCCGCGCCTGAAGAACCCGTGAAGCAAGCACAGCGGCCGGAGCCGCCGGCATCTGTGCCGTCGCCGCGTCCAGCACCCGTTGCGGCCGCCGCCGCACAGGTTCCGCCACGCCCATCAACCCCGCCGCAACCCGTACCCACGCCTTTAACGGCGCGCGAAACCGCGCCGCCGGCAAGACAGGCGGCACCCGAGCGGGAGACAGCGCGCGCCACGCCGCCGCCAATACCGGTTGCAACGGCTCCGGTCGCTGCCGTCTTGCCGATGGCGGCTGCATCGCTCGACGTGGCTGCGGCCCGAACGGAACCCAGGCGTGCCGAGCCCGTCGTGCCGGCTCCGGCACCGGTCGCACCGCCAATCCCTGCACAGGCGCCCGTCGAGGCAAAGGCGGAAGAACGGACTGCGGAGTTCGCCCCGCCGGTCTTTGCCGCGCGCGAGCCGGTGATCGATCAATCCATCGCCGCCGATTTTCTCGACGCTGCACGGGAGCGCGTCCTTCCCGACCTGAAGCCGGGACAGACAACGCCGCCCGCACCTTTCCCGCCCAAGCCTGAAAATCCGGCAGTGGCTTCCAACGACGCCGAGCCGAAATTTTCCGATGAACTCGCCAGCGATTTCGAAAGCTTCCTTGAGGCTGAGATCGCCAAGAGCAAGGAGGCGGATAATGAGCCGTCCATCGCTCCTGTCGCGGAAAAGCAGATCAAGCCGCAACCAGCTTCCCCGCCTGTCACCGGCGCTTCACCGGATGGAGACATGCAGAAGGAAATGGCGCGTATCTTCGGAGAGCTTTCCGTAACCCGCGACCGCTGACGGGCGCGGGTCTCCCGACCTGAACTTTGAAATAGAAAAAGGGCACGGAAGCGATTTCCGTGCCCTTATTATTTGTCATGCGATTTGCCGACCTCTCGGCCGCAGCGCCTTATTCGTCGCGATAGACTTTTTCGCGACGCTCGTGACGCTCCTGCGCCTCGATGGAAAGCGTTGCAATCGGGCGGGCGTCCAGACGCTTGAGGCCGATAGGCTCACCCGTTTCCTCACAGTAACCGTAAGTGCCGTCTTCGATCCGCTGAAGAGCTGCATCGATCTTTGAAATCAGCTTGCGCTGACGGTCGCGGGCGCGAAGTTCGATCGCCCGGTCCGTTTCGGAGGAAGCCCGATCGGCGAGATCGGGGTGGTTGGCGCTTTCTTCGGCGAGATGTCCGAGGGTCTCGCGCGCTTCTCTCAGGATGTCATTTTTCCAGGCGACCAGCTTCGCGCGGAAGTAAGCCCGCTGGCTGGCATTCATGAACTCATCGTCTTCCGAGAGCACATATTTGCTAAGATCGATCTTCTCACTCAACGCGATTCTCCTCGAAGAACATCTCAATGCGGCGGTGTATACTCCAATGATAGTGGCCGATTCAAGTCTGCAGATCAGTTTTCAGGCATTTTTAAAACTGACACAAAAATCATCTAAATGACTAATTTTTATCCTTTATTCGTATTGAAGCGAACTCTTCTTCAATCACTTCAACGCGACTTACCAACAGGAAAGAGGACTTGCGGTCCTGCAACCCTATCCTGTAGCATTCAACCCGTGCCCTGACATTCGAACGCCGGTCCCCGCCCTTGACAGCATCTTCCCCGAGCCGAGTTTATCTTCTGCGCCACGCCAAGGCCGCCTGGGCGGCGCCGGGAGAACGGGATTTCGACCGGGGATTGAACGAAGCCGGTTTTGCCGAGGCGGAGGTCATCGCCGACCTTGCCGCCGACCGGCATTACCGCCCCGATCTGCTTCTGTCATCCACGGCCGCGCGCTGCCGGCAGACCACGCAGGCTTGGCAGCGTGCCTTCAACGAGGGCATAGACATCTTCTACGTCGATGAGATGTATAATGCGCGCAGCGAAACCTATCTTTCCCTCATCGCCGCGCAGGCGCAGGCGCAATCGGTGATGCTGGTGGGCCACAACCCCACCATGGAGGCGACGCTGGAAGCGATGATCGGCGAGGATTTGCTGCATGCCGCCCTGCCCTCGGGCTTTCCGACATCGGGCCTTGCGGTTCTCGACCATGATGACAGCGCCGCAAACGGTAAAAATAGCTGGCGGCTGGTCGATTTTCTCGCGCCGGGCAAATAATCGCTGCGGCCCTTCGTAAGAATTTTGCAAAGCCGCCCTGCTGAAAATCCGCTGGAGCGCTTCTTTTTTGGGCAGCCATACCTTCCTATATTGCAGCCGTGACCGTTAAACACAGCCAGGAAACTGCCATTGCCGCCTTCTCTTACGTCCCTGACAGACAGCGCGCTTATCGCATTCGATAATCTGGCCGACCGTGCGAGCAACCTCACCCACCCGACATTGCGGCTTGGCGTTACCGGCCTTTCGCGGGCGGGCAAGACGGTTTTCATCTCTTCCCTCGTCCACAATCTCCTGAATGGCGGCCGGCTGCCGCTGTTCGAGGCCATGCGGTCCGGACGCGTCTCGAATGTGCGGCTGGAGCCGCAGCCGGATGACGCCATTCCCCGTTTTCAATATGAGGATCATATTCAGGCGCTGGTGCGCGACCGGCTGTGGCCGGATTCGACACGGGCGATCTCGGAACTCAGGATAACGCTGGATTATCAGAGCGCCAGCGGCTGGGGCCGATGGTTTTCGGCCGGCAAGCTTTCCATCGATATTGTCGATTATCCCGGCGAATGGCTGCTCGACCTGCCGCTTCTGTCGCAGGACTATAAACAGTTCAGCGACGCGACCGTCGCCCTTGCCGGAAGCGGCATCCGCGCCGAACTGGCGCAGGAATGGCTGGCGATCGCCTCTTCGCTCGATATCAACGCACCGGCCGACGAGATGACGGCCCGACGTTTGGCCGAAAGTTTCGCGGCCTATCTGAAAGCCTGCAAATCAGACGAAAGGTCGCTTTCCACTTTGCCGCCCGGCCGCTTCCTGATGCCCGGCGATCTGGAAGGATCGCCCGCGCTGACCTTCGCGCCACTTCCCGGCCTGACGGATGAGAAAGCGCCGAAAGGCTCGCTGCGTGCCATGATGGAACGGCGCTATGACGCCTACAAGTCGATTGTGGTCAAACCCTTCTTCCGTGAGCATTTCGCCCGTCTCGACCGGCAGATCGTTCTGATCGACACGCTGCAGGCGGTCAATCGCGGCCCTGAAGCCGTGCAGGATCTGGAGCGGGCGCTGGGCGACGTTCTCGCCTGTTTCCGCCCCGGCACCAACAGCCTGCTGTCGTCGCTGATCGGCCGGCGTATCGACAAGGTGCTGATCGCCGCCACCAAGGCCGATCACCTGCATCACGAAAGCCACGACCGGCTGGAGCGCCTGACCCGCCGTCTGGTGGACCGCGCTATCACCACCATCGGCATGAATGGCGCCGGCATCGAGGTCATGGCGCTCGCTTCCGTGCGCGCCACCAGAGAGGCGAGCGTGCGACAGGATGGCCACGAGCTGCCCGTTATCGTCGGCACGCCCATGGCCGGTGAAACCATCAATGGCGAGACTTTCGACGGCAATCGCAAGACGGCGATCTTTCCCGGCGATCTGCCTGAATATCCCGAGCCGCTTTTCCGCAGCATCGATAGGGATGGCGACAAGGCGTCGCTGCCGGACGTCAATGTCGTGCGCTTCCGCCCGCCGAATATCGATGAGCCGGGCAGCGGCGGCATCAGGCTTTCCGTTCCCCATATCAGGCTCGACCGCGCCATGCAGTTCCTGTTCGGAGACAAGCTCGCATGAAGCTTCCCACACGAAACGATCCGCAGGCGCGCCGTCCGGCCGCTTTCACGCTTGAAACCGAAGAGAGGGCACGACCGTCCGCCGCACAGAAACGCGCGCCGCGCAGCTTCGACGCCGAGATTTCGCTGACGCCCGACGAGGACGATCCGTTTCTGGCGCCTGAGGAGATCGATGCCGCCGCCTTGCCGGTGGCGTCTCCGAAGAAAAGCCGCTTCTCCTTCGGCAAGCTTGCGCTCGGCGCGCTTGGCGTCTTGTTCTCGCTCGCCTTCGGGCTGTGGGCGGATCAGCTCATCCGCAACCTGTTCTCCCGTTCCGACTGGCTGGGTTACACGGCCACTACCGCTCTTATTGTGGCGCTTTTCGCCGTTCTCGTTCTCGTCGGCCGGGAAGTCTTCGGCATCATGCGGCTTAACGCCGTGCAATCCTTGAAGGCCGATGCCGAGACGGCGAGCCTCGACAAGAGCCCGAAACCCGCACGCGCCATCGTCGCCCGCCTGAATGCCGTTCTCTCCCATCGGGCCGAAACGGCCAAGGGGCGTGCGGCGCTGAAGGAAACGGAAAACGATGTGATCGACGGCCCGCATCTGATCGAGCTTGCCGAGCGTGAGTTGCTCGTTCCGCTCGACCGGCAGGCCCGCGCCCTCATTCTCAATTCGTCCAAGCGCGTCTCCGTCGTCACCGCCGTCAGCCCGCGCGCGGTGGTCGATCTCGCTTATGTGCTGTTTGAAGTGACGCGGCTGGTGCGCGCCATGGCGGAGCTTTATGGCGGCCGTCCCGGTACGCTCGGCATGCTGAAGCTCCTGCGCGATGTCGTCGCCCATCTTGCCGTCACGGGCTCGATCGCCGTTGGCGACGGGCTCGCCCAGCAGGTTCTCGGCCACGGTCTTGCCTCGAAACTCTCGGCGCGACTCGGCGAAGGCGTCGTCAACGGCCTGATGACGGCGCGAATCGGCATTGCCGCGATGTATCTGTGCCGTCCGCTGCCGTTCAGGGCGGTGAAGCGGCCGGGGATCGGCGATTTCATGTCCGACCTCACACCCGATTTAAGCGGTGGAAAAACCGGTGAAAAAGCCTGATTGCTCCGGCTTGGGCGGTTCAAAAGGTTACGAACGACGCCGCAAATGAGAGCGAAATAAACCAAGCATTAACCATTCCGCCGGTAGATTGCAGCCTATCGAACAGGCATCTTCGCCGGGGAAAGTATCATGTATTCGCGCTTCTTTTCGCTTGTGGGCGGGCTTGCCGCCATATTGTCCGTCAGCGGCGGTTTCGGCATGTCTGACGTCCATGCGGCATCGCGCGATCGCGACGACGTGTTCTTCCGCTCCGTGGCCGGTGTCTGGAAAGGCCCGGGCGAAATCGTCGCCGGCAAATACAAGGGCACGAAGTTCACCTGCGATCTGACGGGCGAGCCGCTCGACGACAAGCAGACCGGCATCAAGCTCGGCGGCACCTGCCGCGTCGGCGTCTTCAGCCAGCCCATGTCCGCCGTCATCAGCCAGAAGGGCAACTCTTACGAGGGCAAATTCCTCGACGGCGCCGAAGGCAAGGGACTGGACATCACCTCCGGACAGGTCAGCGGCGACAAGGTCGTCGTCGGCATCAACCGCGCCAAGCTCAACGGTGCGATGGTCGCCCGCGTCTCGAACGACAATTCGATGAACATCACCATTTCGGTCAAGGTCGCCGACCAGATGATCCCGGTCATCGGCGTGACGCTGGCGCGCGATATCGACCAACTCGCCGTCGGTTCGATCAAGCCGTAAAAGCCATACTCTTCTCAGCCATCGCCAAGCGGGAGTGTCCACCACTCCCGTTTTTCGTTTGCGCTGACAATGCCCGTCTTGTCCGCCTGTTGAAGCCATTGCCGCACGGGCTTGCCTTTTACCTCAAGGTCGGGCGCGATATCGGCAAGCGGCATCAGCACGAAAGCGCGCTCCGTCATGCGCGGATGCGGCACTTCGATGCTTTCCGTAACGAGAGACTCATTCCCATAGGTCAGCACATCGATATCGATGGTGCGCGGACCCCAGCGTTCCGTGCGCACCCGCTTCATGCCCTTTTCGATGTCGAGGCATAATTGCAGCAGCGCAGGCGCTGAAAGCGAGGTTTCGACCAAGGCGCAGCAATTGAAGAAATCCGCCTGATCCGTCTTGCCCCAGGGCGGCGTGCGGTAAAGGTCGGACACGGCCAGCAGGCGGCAATCGTCACGCGCATCGAGTTCGCGCAGCGCCCTTGCCATGGCGGCGGCAGGATCGCCGATATTGCCGCCGAGCCCCAAAGCGGCGACGGTCATCTTTTCAGGCACGGTGTTCAACGCTCACCTGCGCATAATCGAGAATGCCGGGAACCGGCGCCGAAGGTTTGCGTACCGTGATCCTGAGCCAGACGATCTGCGGATAACGGGCGCGAAGCGCCTTGGCGATGTCGTTCGCCAGCGCCTCGATGAGATAGCGGCGCTGGCCGACAACGATTTTTTCGATGACGGCGAAAGCCACGCCATAATCGACGGTGTTTTCGATATCGTCGGTTTCCAGCGCATCACCCGCCTCGACTTCCATCTCGGCATCGACGAAAAAGCGCTGGCCCAGCACCTCCTCCTGCTCGAGAAGGCCATGACGGGCGAAAAAAGAACAGTTTTTCAGGATGATGGTATAGCGGCTCATCGCATCGCCTCCATGGCAGGACTGTTTCGCCCAAAAGCCGCGCCACCTTCGGGACACGGCATTCGGGCACTCGTTGATCTACGCATCGGCCTTTGCCGACGTTTTGGCAAGAACCGCATCGGCGATTGCCAGCGCATCGCGGGTTGCGGCAACATTGTGCACGCGAAAAATCGAAGCGCCGGCAAGCCTCAGGATCGCGGTGGTCGCAGCCGTTCCGATATCGCGTTCATGGGCCGCATCCCGGCCCGTCAGCGACCCGATGAAACGCTTGCGCGACGTACCGGCGAGAACCGGCAGGCCGAAAGCGGCAAGTTCGCCGAAACGCGCCATCAGCGCGACATTTTCGCTCTCGTCCTTGGCGAAACCGAAACCGGGATCGAGCACGACGGCGTCACGGGCAATACCCGCATCCTCGGCGATCTCCAGCGAGCGATTGAGGAATTCGAACTGGTCGACGATGACATCGGCAAGCTTCTGCCGGTCGCGGCCGGTATGCATGATGCACACGCCGGCGCGGGTGGCGGCGACCACGCCCGCCATCTCCGCGTCTTTCTGCAGGCCGAAGACATCATTGACGATATGTGCGCCCGCCCCGACCGCCAGCCGCGCTGTCGAGGCGCGATAGGTATCGACGGAAATCAGTACATCCGTCTCGCGGCGCAATTTTTCGATGACGGGAAGCACCCGGTCCTGTTCCTCGGCCTCCGTTACTACGGCCGCACCCGGCCGGGTGGATTCGCCGCCGATATCGATGATGTCAGCGCCCTCCTCCACACAGGTCAGCGCATGGGAAAAAGCCGCATCGACGGCGAGATAACGGCCGCCATCGGAAAAGGAATCGGGCGTTGCATTGACGATGGCCATAATACGGCCACGCCCATCAAGTTTCAGGGAGCGGCCATGGGCCGCTTGCCACGCGTTGCTGCCGGCTGTTATCACGTAACACGCGCCTTTCGGGAATAACGGAGTGTTATGCCAATTCTTATAAGTTCCGCTCCGCCTATGCAGCAAACCTTTTTCAAGTTCAACCGGAAGGCCGGGTCATGACCAAATCATCGCGTGCTCTTTGCGCCGCTTTAGCGGCCGCAGTGGCACTTTCCCTACCCGGATCGGCTTTTTCCGAAACCATCGTCCGCAAGACCTATTCCTATTTTTCGATCAGCGGCAAAACCGCCGCCGACCTCGACCAGCAGCTTTCCAGGCACGGCCCGCTGACGCGTAATACCGGCGCGCGCCATCCCGGCGCTACCGAAATCAAATTCGGCGGCGAGCTCACCTATGTCGAGAAAAACGGCCTTTGCAGCGTCGGAACGGCCAAAGTGGTGCTGAATACCCGCATCCTCCTGCCGCAATGGAAAAACCGTCGCCGCACCACGGCGGAACTGGCCTTCATCTGGGATACGCTGCTTGCCGATATCAAGCGCCACGAGGAGCGCCACGCGGAAATCGCCCGCACCCATGCCCGCTCGCTTGAAAGACAGCTGACGTCGCTTCGCCCGCAGAAAAGCTGCGAGACGCTGCAGGAAATGGTCGGCAAGATCACCCAGACGGTGATGGACGAACACGACCGCGATCAGTTGCGCTTCGATGTGGTGGAATCGAAAAATTTCGATGCCCGCATGACACGGCTTTTGAAGAACAGGCTCGAGCAGGGCCAGAACCGCCGCTGACGGTCGCTGGACGTACCTTCCCCAAATCCAAACGAACAACACGGGACATGACGTAACGTCATGTCCGATATCACCCGTGAATTCTCGTCATGGTGCGGCCGGCAAGACTCATTGTAGCTTGTTCATACGGTTTGAAATGGTTGCGGCCCACGGCGGGTCCGACGGTTGCAACCGTCTCCGGTTCTCCCGGTGCGCACTTGAGGGCTCGCAGGTGTTTCCTCCCTCGCCTGCATGCTGCGTACCCGCCTCGCCCCGCTCCCCGCTACCAGGTGAGCGGGGCTTTTTCTGCGTTTAGCAATGACGAAAGATTTCAGCCCTGACGTTCGGGAACATGAACGACGAGACCATCGAGCTCCTCGTTCATCTTGATCTGACAGGAAAGGCGCGAGGTGGGGCGCACGTCGAAGGCGAAGTCCAGCATGTCCTCTTCCATCGGCTCCGGTCCGCCGACACGCTCCGACCAGGCGTCGTCGACATAGACATGACAGGTCGCACAGGCACAGGCGCCGCCGCATTCCGCATCGATGCCGGGAATGGAGTTGCGCACCGCATTCTCCATGACGGTGGAGCCATTGCTCACGTCGAGTTCATGGGGCGTGCCGTCAAAGGCAACGATGGTCAGTTTTGTCATGCCGGAAATCCAAAATGTGATCTAAGAACTGTTCTAAACACATAGAAAGGCCGGTCCGCCTTGGCAACCCGCTTCAAGGGCGCACAGACGCAACCGGCCTTGCAAAATGACAAATTTGATGGGTTACACCTCAGCGGCAGAGCTTGAGGATGAAATTTTCGGCCTCGACGATGGTCGCCGCGAGTTTTGCTATCGCCGCGCTGTCATTGCCCTTGTCTTCCACCACGGCTGCGGCCGCGGAAACGGCCGCGGCGCCGACGGCCTGCGCAGACCCCTTCAAACGATGGGCCGTCGCCATGACGGCCTTGTCGTCGGCGCCTGCCATTTCATGCAGGGCGGCGCGGGCGTTGCGGCTGAAGAGTTGCAGCACTTCGATCTCCAGATCCTTGTCGCCCATCGTCTGCCGGGCGAGATGATCGAAATCGATCGGTTTTTTACCGGCGGCGGGCGCACCGCCGCAATTGTCGGGAGCTTCGAAAGCAATACTGACCGCTGCCATGGCTGAAATTCCTGTCTCGCCGTTTCCTGTTTCGTGTCACATCTGTGTCGTATTCACGCATCCGGGCCGCTGCTATCGGCTTAAATTACGGCGTGACGCGGGCGAAAATCTTCTGCTATGGTTAATTTATGTTAAACTTATGCGAAACAAGGCGTTCAGCGTGAAACTCAGGTTTAAAAACTGTTAAAAAGCCGACACTTCGCCACCGCCGCAAATCCGCATTAATTGTTTCGAACACCTAAATGTGTCACTACGGTACTGCCGTTCCCACGAGGCTTAAGCTCAAGCTTTGTTATTGCGGCACAGTGATGTAATTTCGCCCGAAAGCTGGACCACCAGCAATTCGGGATTTGGTAAATGGCGGAATTGTTCTCTCTTCAAGGGATAATGTTCCGCTGGCATGATGGCGGCAGTCCGCTTGCGGAACGCAAGTGGTCAACGGCATGAAGCCGGGCGTATGTGTAACGAGGCGTAACCGCATGGCGAATAACAAGATCAGCGACTCTGTCGACGAGACTGCATTTCAGGCGTTGGAAGACGCCCTGCAGCTTGGTGCTTTCGAAGAAAAGCCGGAGACGCGGAAAACTGCAGCGCCGAAGCAGCCGGAGGCCAGATTGAAGGAAGCAAGCAGACAGACCCCTGCTCCCGAGGCCGCCCGCGCGCCTGCCGAACAGACGCCCAGATCGCCCAATCTCGAAGCGGCCAATGACGGCTCCAAGCGCAGCCCGGCCATGATCCTGAAATCGCTGGAAGGCGGCTCCATCGGCGGCGCGCTGCGCAACGCCACGATCATGTCGGTCATCTGGGCGCTCGGCGGTCTTGGCATCGCACATCTTCTTTATGGCAACGCGCTGTGGAACATTGCCTCGCTGGCCGATCTCACCGCGATCCCCGGCCTGATGGCGATCGTCGTTGGCATCCTCGTTCCCATCATGCTGTTCTTCGCCTTTGCGATCATGATGGCGCGCGCCCGCGATCTGCGCAACGCCGCCCGTTCCATGGCCGAAGTCGCCCTTCGCCTTGCCGAGCCGGAAACGGTCGCGTCCGACCGCATCATGTCCGTCGGCCAGGCGGTTCGCCGTGAAGTCTCGGCCATGAATGACGGTATCGAGCGCACAATCGCCCGCGCGACGGAACTCGAAACCCTCGTGCATTCCGAAGTCAACGCGCTTGAGCGCAGCTATGCAGACAACGAACTGCGCGTGCGCAGCCTCGTGCAGGAACTGACCGCCGAGCGTGACGCCATCGTCAATCACGCCGAGCGTATCCGCTCCTCCATCGTCGGCGCCCAGGAACAGATCAAGGAAGAGCTTTCCATCGTCGGTGAAGAGCTTTCGATGCGGATCGCCACGACCGGCGAGGCTTTCGCCTCGATGATCGACACCCGCTCGGCCGCGCTTTTGGAAAAATCGCGCGCCTCGACCGAAGCGATGGGCAGCCTGATCGCCGCCAAGACCGAAAACCTGCTTCAGGCGCTGAATTCCTCCGGCGCGACGCTGTCCAACGAATTCGACATGCGCCTGCACAACCTCACCTCGACGCTGGATGAGCGCGGTGAAGTCCTGCTCGAGCGTTTCGCGATCCATGCCTCGACACTGGATAGCGGTGCGGAAAGCCTCAACAGCGCGCTTGAAGAGCGCACCCGCCAGCTCAACGAAACGCTGTCCACGCGCACGCTCGAACTCAACCGCAATATCGACCGCGGCCAGCAGATCATCGGCGGTTCGCTGGATACCGTTCTCGACAAGCTGTCCACAACGCTTGAGGAGAAGGGTCTCTCCTTCCGCCAGAGCCTGCAGAGCACGGCGGACGATGCGATCATGGATCTCGATCTTCGCTCCGGCCTCTACGAAGAGCGGATGCAGGCGACGGTCGGCCAGGTCAACTCTGCCTTCGACGAGCATGTCGCGCAGTTCGCCAGCGCCTTCGACCAGCGCGCCGGCAGCCTCGACAGCAAGCTGATGGAAAGCCTCGCCCGCATCAACGAGACCGTTGCCGGCGGCTCCGAAGCGCTCGACACCATGCTGAGCGCCGGTCTGGAGCGCATCGGCACCACCATGACCGATCAATCGCTGGCGCTCGCAACCGCGCTCGGCACGGGTCAGGAAATGCTGGAAAGCGCGCTTGAAAGCCGGACACAGGCCTTCAGCGACGCAATCGGCCAGCGTACCGCCGAAATCACCGATGCCTTCACCAGTTCGCACGAGAAGATCGACGCCGTGCTGGCGGAGCGCAGCAATGCCCTGTTCGGCGCACTTTCGGCCAGCCAGAACCGTTTCGACGAAGCGCTCGCCAGCCGTTCGATGGCGATTACCGGCTCCGTCTCCGGCACGGCCGAACGTCTCGCCGCCATGCTCGACGAACGCGCCGCCGCGATCAACAACGTCGTCGCCGATGTCGAGCGCCGTCTTGCCGAAACGCTCGAAACCCGGGCGGCGGCCATCACCGGCGCGGTTTCCGGCATCGAGGACCGCATTTCCGACACACTGGAAAGCCGCACGGCTGCCCTGCATGACGTCGTCTCCGGCGCGGAGAGCCGTATCGCCGATACGCTTGACGGCCGCACTGCCGCGCTTTCCAGCGCCATTTCCGGCGTCGAGGAACGCATCGCCGACACGATGGACAGCCGCACGCTGTCGCTCGACATGACCTTTGCCAATGTCGAGGAAAGACTTTTCGAGACGCTCGACAACCGCACCTCTGCCCTCACCGGCATTGTCGCAAGTGCTGAGGAAAAGATTGCCGGCGCGCTCGACAGCCGCACGGCAACCTTCGGAGACGTGGTCGCCGGTGCTGAAACCCGTATCGCGGAAACGCTGGATGGCCGCACCGCAGCCCTCAACGCCGTGGTCTCCGGTGCCGAAGAACGCATCGCCGATGCGCTCGACAGCCGTACCATGGCGCTCGACATGGCATTCTCCGGCGCGGAAGAAAAAATCGCCGAAGCGCTCGACACCCGCACCGCAGCCCTTGGCGAACTGGTGGCCGGCGCCGAGACCCGTATTGCCGGGGCGCTCGACAGCCGAACCGAGTCGCTGAAGACCGTCGTTTCCGGCGCGGAAGAGCGGATCACCGATGTGCTCGACAGCCGCACCATGGCGCTCGATATGAGCTTCTCCGGTGTCGAGGAAAAGATCGCCGATATTCTCGACGGTCGCACCACAGCGCTGCATAATGCCGTTTCCGGTGTCGAAGACCGCATTGCCGGCGCGCTCGACAGCCGTACTGCGGCCCTCTCGGGCATCGTCTCCGGTGCGGAGGAGCGCATCGCAGACGCGCTCGACAGCCGCACCATGGCGCTCGACATGGCGATTTCCGGCGTCGAGGACCGTATTGCCGAGGCCATGGATGCCAGAGCATCGTCGCTTTCGCTTGCCGCAGCCGGCGTCGGCCAGCGCCTCGAAGCCACCGCATTCACGCTTGAAAACGCGCTTGCCAGCGGCCATGAGCGGCTCGAAACCATGCTCGGTTCGCAGGCTGAACGCATTGCCGGATCGCTGGAGCGCAATAGCGGCCTGATCGAGCAGAGCGTTTCGGGCGCGGCCAACCGCATCGAAAGCGTTGTCGAAGACGGCAGCACCCGTTTTGCCCAGACGGTGGAAGAAGGCGTGTCCCGCCTCGAAAGCAATCTGTCGCAATCGCATGAGGATATTCGCACCGCGCTCGATCAGCG
The DNA here is from genome assembly GCF_005144435.2 of Agrobacterium leguminum. Classification (NCBI taxonomy): domain Bacteria; kingdom Pseudomonadati; phylum Pseudomonadota; class Alphaproteobacteria; order Hyphomicrobiales; family Rhizobiaceae; genus Agrobacterium; species Agrobacterium leguminum. Next base: position 1,034,986 of record NZ_CP120211.1, on the reverse strand, counting down.
CCAGGCGGATCTTGCCGCGACGCTCAGCTCTGCCACGACCCAGATGGGCGACATGCTCTCCGAACAGGCGATGATGATCGGCACCACGGTCGCCTCCAGCGCCAGCATGCTCGAACTGTCGCTCGAAACCCAGCAGGAAACGCTGCAGAAGGCAATCGACGGCAGCGCGCAGACGCTGGAAGAGCGCCTGCGCAACAGCGCCGGCGACATCGCCGTCAAGATCGGCGAGGCTGCCCGCGAAATCGGCGGTGCGACGGATGCCCTGTCCTCGAAAATCGAGACCTCTATCGGCAATGTCACCACCCGTCTCGACGAGACCGGCGCCCGTATCGAGACCTCGCTCGATACGCTGCAGGCACGCGTCGGCGGCGATCTGGCCAATGTAAACACCTCGATCGAAGATGCCGGCCGCCGCTTTGCCGAAGCGCTGGAAGACAAGACGGCCGTCTTCGCCCGCACCAGCGACGAGGCAGCCGAGCGCATCACCGGTATTCTGGACGAACAGACCACGCGTGTCGCGGACACGTTCGAAAACCGTACCAGCCGTCTGGCAGAGACCTTCGATACCGGCACGGCCCGCATCGATGAACGCCTCGGCACCATGGACCGGGCGTTGACCATCGGTCTTGAAAACGTCAACCGCACCATTGAAGGCAAGGCGAGCGATCTCGCCGTCAGCCTGCGCGGCGCGGTCACCTCCGCCACCCAGAGTATCGGCGAAGAAGCCGTGCGCTCCACCTCCCTTCTCGCCAAGTCCGGTTCGGAATTCGCCGAACAGGTGCAGGCGCAGAACGAGGCCTTCACCAAGGCCATCGAGGAACGCTCCGGCGAGATCGTCAACCGCATTTCGGATGCCCAGACCCGTCTTTCCGGTCAGGCCGCCGCCGTGGCTCAGACCTTCTCCGAGGCGGGCAACATCATCGTCAACAAGGTTGCCGAGGCTGAAGCCGTCGTTCGCTCTCAGGTCGGCGTCATTTCCGAGACGCTCACGGGTGTCGAATCCGCTCTGGACGCCCGCGGCGAATCCATCCGCTCGGCGCTGGACAACCGCACCCGCGAACTCAACTCGATGCTGGCCAGCCGCTCCGCCGAGCTTTCGCGCCTGATCGAGGAGAAAGCCAAGCCAGTCGTCGACGAATACGCCACCATCGGCCGCGAAGCCGCCGAAAAGATCGTTTCCGCAGCCCAGCAAAGCGCGGACCTTCTGTCGCAGAGCAACAGCGGCATGGTCGGCATGGTGGAACAGGCGATCAGCGACTACGCCGCTGCCGGAACGGATGCGGCAAGCAAGCTCGTCGCGGCCACCCGCCAGAGCACCGACATGCTGTCCGAGACGCATACGGCCATGGCGGACGCCGTCGAACAGGGCATCGACAAATATGCCCGCGCCGGCAGCGATGCGGCCAACAAGCTGGTGGCCGCCACCCGCCAGAGCACGGATATGCTGTCGCAGACCCATAACAGCATGGCGGAAATCGTCGAACAGTCGGCAACCAACTTCAATTCCGCTGTCGAGCGCGCCGCACAGGGCTTCGGCGCGGCAGACGAGGCATTGAACGCCTCGGCGACCCGCTTCTCCGAATCCGCCTCGCAGGCCGCCGACATGGTGTCCAGCTCCAGCCGTCTGCTCGAAGGAAAGATCGACCGCCTGTCGAATATTTCCGGCCAGACGCTGGCGCAGGTTGCCGGCATCGTCGGCCGTTTCGAGGAACATTCGAAGGTGCTGAGCCAGGCTTCCGAGCTCCTCAATGCCGCACAGTCGAGCCTCGTCGGCACGCTGGAGGAGCGCCAGGACGCGCTGCGCAGCCTGTCCGTCGGCCTCGTCAAGCGTTCCGAGGAAATCGAAAGCGCCATGCGCAACGTCATCGGCGTGGTGGAAACCACGCTCAACGAGGCCGAGGAGCGTTCGCAGAACGTCGCCGGTAATCTGCGCGACAATCTGCAGGCCTCCTTCTCCGATATCGGCCGTTCGCTCGATGAGACCGAACAGCGCGCCCGCTCGGCGGCACAGACCATGCGGGGCGCCCTGCTCTCCGCCGGTCAGGATGCCAGCCGCTCGATTGAAAGCACGCTGTCCGACGCGCAGAAATATTCCGACGAGCTGGTCAACCGCCTGCGTGGCGGTGTCGAATCCTCGCTTTCGGAAGTCGACAATCTTCTCGGCAGCGCCTCGGAAAAATCGAATGCCGCCGCAGCCAGCCTCAAGGAAACTTTGCGTCAGGCCGTGGAAGAAGCCGTCAGCCGCTTTGCCGGCGCGACGGACGAAATCCGCCGCTCGAGCCACGATATCCGCCGCGAACTGGATGCGACCCGTGCGGAACTGAAGCGCGGCGCCTTCGACCTGCCGGAAGAGGCCAAGGAAAGCGCTGCCGCCATGCGCCGCGCCGTTTCCGAACAGATCAAGGCCCTGCAGGATATTTCCCAGCTCGTCGGTCGTTCGACCCACCAGATGGAAGTCTCCGAACCGGTCGCCCGCGCCATAGCCGCAACCCAGCCGGCAGCCGAGCGCCGTGTCGAGACGCGTCCGCAGCCGGCAGCTCCGGCTCCGGTTCAGCAGCAGCGCCCGGCCCAGCCGCAGCCTGCTCCCGCACCGGCCGCATTGCGCGGCACCCTGCCACTTGAGAACCGTCAGGTCGAGAGCCGTCAGACGCCTGCCCCGGCCCAGCCGGGTGCTCCGGCCGGACGCCGCGAAGAAGGCGGCGGCTGGATCAGCGATTTGCTGCGCGGCGCATCACAGGAAACGCCAGCGGCGTCCGCACCACGCGCCGGCGCGGAACAGCAGCCGACCCGTGCGGCCGACACCCGCAATCCACGCCACATGGTGGAATCGCTGAACTCGCTCTCGGTCGACATCGCCCGCGCCATCGATCACGATGCCTCCGTGGAGCTGTGGCGTCGCTACCAGCGCGGCGAGCGCGACGTCTTCACCCGTCGCCTCTATACGCTGAAGGGTCAGACGACCTTCGACGAAATCAAGCGCAAATATGAGCGGGAAGCGGAATTCCGCACCGCCGTGGACCGCTACATCACCGATTTCGAGAAGCTGCTTGCCGACGTGGCCCGCACCGACCGCGACCGGACCGTGACACAATCCTACCTCACCTCCGATACCGGCAAGGTCTATACGATGCTTGCCCATGCGGCGGGCCGGTTCAACTGAGCCGATTGACGCTGAAATGACAAAACCCCGGTCAAGACCGGGGTTTTTCTTTTGGCTCTGCTCGCTGTTTCATCGCTCCTCGAAGACATCGAACTGAGCGAGTGACGCTGAAATCAAATCTCGAACGTGCCCGAAGCAACGCGCACCGCGTGGCCGCCGATGCGGGCGCGGGCGATTTCGCCGTCCTTGATGTCCATGCGCAGGTGGATATGGGACGGTCGTTCCATCTCCACGCCCTGCTCGATGAGCAGCGGATAATGGCCGTCGGTCAGGCCATCGAAATGGTGGATGGCGCCGGAAAGGGCGGCGGCGGCAGAACCGGTGGCGGGGTCTTCCGAAATGCCCATATCCGGAGAGAACATGCGAGCGTGGAACTTCGCCGCGTGATTGACGCCGCCGCGACAGTAGATATAGGCCGCCGTCAGGCGTCCTTCGACCAGTGGCGCGGTCCGCAGCCAAAGATTGGCATCGAAATCCATGTCCCTGATGGCGGCGATATTGTGCAGCGGTACGATGAGGAACGGTACCCCGGCCGTCCAGATCGACGGTACATGGTTTTCAAAGCCGAGATGCGCCTCGCTGACGCCCAATGCATCGGCAAGCGCGGTGTGATCGAGCGGCAGCTCGACGCGGGACGATTTGCGCGGCAGGTCGAATTCGGCGAAGCTGACCGCACCGGCGCGCATCTTCACCGCACAGCGCACCGGACCCACCTGCTCTTCCAGCACGCAGACCATATCGATATCGTCATCGCCCTCGCCGCGATTTCGCTCGGCGATGGCCACCGCCGCGCCGACTGTCGGATGGCCTGCGAAGGGCAATTCACCCGATGGCGTGAAGATGCGCAGCGAAGCCGCATGGGCCGGATTGCTGGACCGGTTGACGAAAACCGTCTCGGAGAGGTTCATTTCCCGCGCTATCGCCTGCATCGTGGCCTGGGGAAGATCGTCGGCGTCATACATGACCGCCAGCGGGTTTCCCGCCATTTTCGTCTCGGTAAAGACATCGTAGATATCGTAGTTCAGCGCCACATCCGTCTCCTGCCACTCGTCATTCCGACTGCCTTGGCAAACTGCATCAGGCCGTCCCGCATCGCAACCCTTGTCGGCGGGCGCAAATCAAGAAGCTGTGGACCGGAGCGGTGCGGTCCGCCGCCAGGGAACGCCTGCGTCTTCGAAAGGCCTTGTCGCCAGCCGCCGTCTTCATGTACCAAGGGTGCGTCTGGCGGCTTGATATCGACCTCCCTGTTGAGGTTTCAAGATTTCGAGCCGCTTCAACGGGTTACAGCGCCTTGCGTGGACGGTTTCCGGTCTGCGCGTTGTCGAGGGAAGCGGATGTCGCATTCTACCTATTCACTGTCCTTCGTCGCCTCCGCAACCGAGGAGGCGCAGACGGCGCTGAAAGAGCTGAAAGGCATTTATGGCGATACGCCGTTCGAAGAGGCGGAAGTGATCGTCGCGCTCGGCGGCGATGGCTTCATGCTGCAGATTCTCAACGAAACGATGAATTCCGGCAAGCGGGTCTATGGCATGAACCGGGGGTCCGTCGGCTTCCTGATGAATGACTACCGGGTGGACGGCCTGCTGGAGCGCATCGCGGTGGCGAGCGGCAACGATTTCCATCCCCTGCGCATGACGACGACGGATTCCGACGGCGACGAATTTACGGCACTTGCCATGAACGAGGTCAGCCTGTTTCGCCAGTCGCATCAGGCCGCGAAGCTTCGTGTGGAGGTGGACGGCAAGGTGCGGCTTGAAGAATTGATCTGCGACGGCATGATGGTCGCAACGCCTGCAGGGTCGACAGCCTACAATTTCTCCGCCCATGGACCGATCCTGCCGCTGGAATCGCCGCTGCTTGCGCTCACCCCGGTCAGCGCTTTCCGGCCGCGGCGCTGGCGCGGCGCACTTTTGCCGAATAAGGTAACAGTCGATATTCATGTTCTCGAACGCGACAAGCGCCCTGTGAATGCGGTGGCCGACCACACCGAGGTGAAATCCGTTCGTCACGTTCGGATCGCACAATCGCAGGACAGGACGGCCAGAATTCTCTCGGATCCGGATCGTTCATGGTCGGACCGGGTTCTCGCCGAACAGTTCAACAATTGACGCCCACAATCGACAATGGCCATGCAACTGACAAGACCTATCCTCGCCGCCTTTCTTTTCGCCGCCGCCGCGCTTCCCGCGCGGGCGCAGACGGAAGCGATTGACGCGCTGCCGGTTTCGGCGATCTTCGTCGTCAGCAGCGGCATGTGGGAAGATCGCAATCTTGAACCGGTGAAAGGCCCAGACGGGCAGTTGCGGCCGCCGCCTGCCTCGCCCACGCGCGGCTATTACAAGGTTATCGCCATCCGCCAGGGCGACGGCACGGCGAAAATCTACCTTCAGCGCATCGTCTTTACCGCCGAAGGGCCGAATCTCCTGGAAAATATCGAGCTGGAAGAATTCAGCCAGATGAAATCCTATGTCACGGATATTCGCCCCGAAAGCTCGAATGGCGCCCCCGCCTCGCCCGGCCTGTTCGTGACCGTCTACCTGAAGACGGACCCGATAGCCAAGGAAGCCGAAAGCTGGACGATCCTGATCGACGAGCTGGGCGAGATGAAGATCGAGAAAGCGTCCAACTGATCGGCCCGATGCCCGGGCCGGGCAAGGTTACGCTTGCAGCGCCTCTGGCCCGGCAAGAACCGCACCGAAATGATGTTTCCACAATCTCGCACCGAGTTCACCGCTGCGGTCGAGACTGGAGCCCACCGTCAGCCACGGCAACAACGTGGGATGCAGCCCCGCATCGAAGAGGGCAAAACCGGCGGCCAGCACGCAGGTATCGGCCTGAATGCCGCAGACCAGCACCCTGTCGAGTTTCAGCGACAGAAGATGGTCGATGACCTCCCGGGGTGGCGCATAGCCGTGTTTGATGAAAACGCGATCTGCCGCAACAAGCGACTCGTCGTCCCTGCCCGGTTTCCAGCCGAGTTGCCGCTCGAAGGGTGTCACGCTTTCGTCATGGCGCTCGACGGTGGCGATGCTGGGCATCGTCAGGGCGAGAGCGGATATTTCCGCCACCAGCGCAGCCGGCGGATTGAAGCTTGGCTGGACGTCGACGATATAAAGCGCCTGTTTCATGCTTGTCCTCCAACGAAAAACCCCTCGCAATGGGTTTGCGAGGGGTAATCTTTTTCAATCGACGCGCTTGGCGCGTCAGTCGATATCCGCGACTTCCACATCCGCGCCACCGCTGATGCGATGCGCGAGGGCCGCTTCCATGAACTCGTTCAGATCGCCGTCCAGCACGTTGCCGGGTGCGGTGCTTTCCACGCCCGTGCGCAGGTCCTTGACCAGCTGGTAGGGCTGCAGAACGTAGGAGCGGATTTGGTGGCCCCAGCCGATATCAGTCTTGGATGCGGCCTGGGCGTTTGCCGCCTCTTCCCGCTTCTGCAGCTCCACCTCGTAGAGGCGCGCGCGCAGCATGTCCCACGCCTTGGCGCGGTTTTTGTGCTGGGAACGCTCCTGCTGGCAGGCAACGGCAATACCGGTCGGAATATGCGTGATACGCACGGCCGAGTCGGTGGTGTTGACGTGCTGGCCGCCTGCGCCGGACGAACGATAGGTATCGATGCGGCAATCGCTCTCGTTGATGTCGATCTGGATCGAATCGTCGACGACGGGGTAAACCCAGACGGAAGAGAACGATGTGTGGCGACGGGCATTGCTGTCATAGGGCGAAATACGAACGAGGCGATGCACGCCCGATTCCGTCTTCAGCCAGCCGAAGGCATTGTGGCCCTTGACGAGGATCGTCGCGGACTTGATGCCGGCTTCTTCGCCGTCGTGAACTTCGAGCACCTCGACCTTGAAACCTTCGCGGTCGGCCCAGCGGGTATACATGCGCAGAAGCATGTTCGCCCAGTCCTGGCTTTCGGTGCCGCCGGCGCCGGAATGCACTTCGAGATAGGTATCGTTGGTATCGGCTTCGCCTGAAAGCATGGCTTCCACCTGACGGCGGTTCGCCTCGCTCTTCAGCGCCTTCAATGCGTCTTCGGCGTCCTTGACGATCTCGTCATCGCCTTCCATCTCGCCGAGTTCGATCAGCTCGATATTGTCCTTGAGCTGCTGCTCGAGCGCCTTGACGCCATTGATGCTGTCATCCAGCTGCTGGCGTTCGCGCATCAGCTTCTGGGCTTCAGTGGCATCGTTCCAGAGGGTCGGGTCCTCTGCCTTGTTATTCAACCAGTCCAGTCGTCTTATCGCCTGGTCCCAGTCAAAGATGCCTCCTCAGCAGGCTTATGGCCTGCTTGATTTCGTCGACTACGTTCACGATTTCATTGCGCATTTCGCTGGTTCTTCACCTTCATTGAAACTCGTTGCTCAAATAAATGCGGGGGGCGCGGATGTAAAGACCCGCGCCCCCGCCAAACGTCATGAGTGATATCAATAAAGACCGCCGCCACCGCCGGTGATGGCCTGCTGCGCCTGCGGCGAGGTCTTCAGAATGTCTTCCTGCGACATATATCCGTCATCGCCGATGACAGAGAAGGTGGAAGCAGGACCCGTGCCGGGCTTGAAGGCTTCCATGATGGTATCCGGCTCGCCCTCGACCGCCGCCATGCCGGTCTTGCGGTTGACGGCGACGAAGTTCATGCCGCTCGGTACGATGAACTTGCTCGGCTCCATGTGCTTGGCCGCATCGGAGATGAACTCGCCGAAGATCGGCGCCGACAGCGAGCCGCCGGTGCCGCCACGGCCGAGCGGTGCGGGCGAATCGAAACCGATATAGAGGCCGGCGACCATGTCCGGCGTGTAACCGACGAACCAGGCGTCCTTTTCATCGTTGGTCGTGCCCGTCTTGCCGGCAACCGGCAGATCGACCTTGATCTTGCCCGCCGCCGTGCCGCGCTGCACGACGCCTTCCAGCATCGAGGTCGTCTGATAGGCGGTCATCGGGTCGAGAACCTGTTCGCGATTGTCGACGATGACAGGCTCATCCTGGTTCTGCCAGCTTGTCGCGTTGCAGCCCTCGCAAGCGCGCTCCTCATGCCGGAAGATCGTCTTGCCGTAGCGGTCCTGAATGCGGTCGATCAGTGTCGGCTTGATCTGCTTACCGCCATTGGCGATGACCGAATAGGCCGAGACCATGCGCATCACGGTCGTTTCACCCGAACCGAGCGACATGGACAGAAGCGGCGGCATCTTGTCGTAGATGCCGAAGCGTTCGGCATATTCCGCGACCAGATTCATGCCCATATCCTGCGCCAGACGCACCGTCATGAGGTTACGGGATTTCTCGATACCGAGACGCAGGGTCGACGGGCCGGCGGAACCGCCGCCGTAATTCTGCGGCTTCCAGACCTGATTGCCGGAAACGACCTCGATCGGCGCATCGAGAATGACCGACGCCGGCGTATAGCCGTTATCGAGCGCCGCCGCGTAGATGAAAGGCTTGAAGGAGGAGCCCGGCTGGCGCATCGCCTGTGTCGAGCGGTTGAATTCCGACTGCGCATAGGAGAAGCCGCCGACCATGGCCAGAACACGGCCGGTATGCGGGTCCATCACCACCATGCCGCCCTGCACTTTCGGCGGCTGGCGCAGGCGATATTCATTGCCGGAATTGGAAAGCGGCTGTGCATAGATCACATCGCCTGCCGCCACGACACCGACCGGCGACTTGGCGGTCGCCTTCTTGCCAGTCGCATCGCGGAAAGCCCAGCGCATGTTTTCAGCGGAGATATGGCCGCGCGTGCGCTTGTCGCCATCTTCCGTTTCCGTGTCCGGCTGTACGCCGATATCGACGCCATCGGCAGCGACGGCGAGCACCACGGCGACTTTCCATTCCGGAACGTCGCGCAGGCCCTTGACCTTGGCGAGCGCCGCCGTCCAGTCACCCGCAGTCTCGATCTTTTCGACGGGTCCGCGGAAACCGCGACGCTCATCATATTGCACGAGACCGTCCTGAAGCGCCTTGCGTGCCTCCATCTGGATCTGCGGATCGAAAGAGGTGCGGACCGAGAGCCCGCCTTCGAGAAGCGCTTCCTCGCCGTATTTCTCGACGATCTGGCGGCGAACTTCTTCGGCGAAATAATCGGACGCGAAGATATGCGCGCCACCGCGACGCAGATTGACGCCAAGCGGCTGCTTTTTGGCGTCCGTGGCGTCGGCGACCGTGATGTAGCCGTTTTCGGCCATGCGGTCGATCACCCAGTCGCGACGCTCGAGAGCCGCCTTTTCGCGGCGGATCGGATGGTAATTGGCCGGACCCTTCGGCAGCGATGCGAGATAGGCGGTTTCCGCAATCGTCAGTTCCGTCACCGATTTGTTGAAATAGGTGAGCGCCGCGCCGGCTATGCCGTAGGAATTCAGGCCGAAGAAAATCTCGTTGAGATAAAGCTCGAGAATCTTGTCCTTGGAATAGGTCTGCTCGATGCGGAAGGAGAGAATGGCTTCCTTGAGCTTGCGGTCGATGGTCTGGTCGTTGGTCAGAAGGAAGTTCTTCGCCACCTGCTGGGTGATGGTGGAGGCGCCGACCGGACGGCGGCCGGAGCCGAGATTTTGGATATTGACGAGAATGGCGCGGCCGAGGCCGAAGACATCCACACCCGGATGGTTGTAGAAATTCTTGTCTTCCGCCGAAAGGAAAGCAGCCTTCACGCGGTCGGGAATGGCCTGGATCGGCAGGAACAGGCGTTTTTCATGCGCATATTCCGCCATCAGCGCACCGTTGCCGGCATGCACGCGGGTCGTCACCGGCGGCTCATAGGTGCTCAAAACTGCGTAATCCGGCAGGTCTTTCGTCACGCCGTGCAAATAAATCGCACCGGCGGCGGCGGCGCACAGGAAGAGCACGCTGGCCAAGCCGAAAAAGTATCCAATCAGTCTGATCATACCAAGCTACCGATAATTCGAATCGTAACCATCAACGCCCGACGATATACGGGCGCATCCTTGCATATCGCGTGCCGTTTTGCACACCATACCTTCGATGACAAGCCGGATACGGCAGCATTCGCTGATATGTTACCGGGCGGCAGGCCCGCAATCGCGCTGCGGACGCTTTGCGGATCGCCACCGAATCCGCTTTCCGAGTAACGCGGCGAATGTGAGTAAAATAGGGCTTCGCCTTCGTAATCGTCCGCAAGACCCAAGAATTGAACAGCTTTTCGACGGTCAATGGCAGGGCGGCAACAGCATTGCCGCTCCGCCGGCTGGCCTCTCAGCCGCCATTTGCCATGGCCTTGGCGCGGTATCGCCCAACGGCGGTTGCCAGCGTATCGGCCACCTTCTTGCGCCATTCCCCATCGAGAAGCAGCTTTTCGTCTTCCGGATTGGAGAGGAAACCGAGTTCCAGCAGCACCGACGGCACATCATGGGCGCGCAGCACCATGAAACCGGCGTAACGGTGCGGATTGTTGATGAGCCCTACCTGCCCCTCGAAGGAGGAGACGATGTTTTCAGCCAGCGTCACCGAAAAGGCCTGCGTTTCACGGCGGGTGAAATCGAGAAGAATATCGGCGACCTCCGGCGGCTCGCTGGAGGCAGCGACGCCCGCGATCTGATCGGACTTGTTTTCGCGCTCCGCCAGTTCCTGCGCCTGCCGGTCCGATGCCCGGTCCGACAATGTATAGACGGTCGCGCCCCGGATGCCCTTTTGCTTCAACGTATCCGCATGAAGAGAGATAAAGAGGTTGGCATTGTTCTGGCGGGCGATGGTCACCCGTTCCGACAAGGCGAGAAAGGTATCGGAATCGCGCGTCAGGAAAGCCCTGATGCCGGGTTCGCGGTTCAGCCGCTCGGCAAGTTCCTTGGCGAAAGTCAGCGTGATGACCTTTTCCTCGGTGCCCGTGGTGCCGCCGGTGGCGCCCGCATCGATGCCGCCATGGCCGGCATCGACCGCGATGACGAATTCCGCTGGCCGCGACGTCTTGTCATCCGGCGTGATCGCGGCAGTCGTCACCGGGGCCGGCGCCTGCCACTGCTGATCCTTCACCAGTTCCGCGAACTTGCCCTTGGTGGTGATTTCCGTATCGAGCACGAAATGGAAAGACTGGCCGTTATCGGTCTTTTTGGTTTCGGCAACCGCCACCTGGACCGGCTTTTTCGCCGTCAGCACGATGCGGGCGCTGTTCTGCCCCATGCTGCCGAAACGGATATCCGAAAAAAGACCGGTCGGCTTCAGGTCGGATGCGGGGAAGCTGAAATTCACCGCCGGAAAGTCCACAACGATGCGGGCGGGCGAATCGAGATAGTGAACGTCGAATTCCGGCTCTTCGGCGAAGTCGAGAACGATGCGCGTGCGCGCCTCATCGCCGATGATCCGCGCCTGATGGACGACGAGCGGCTCCACCGCATGGGCTGCCGGCGCGGCGGAAACAGAGGCGACGACGGAAAATGCCAGAGCCGCCGCAAGCCGCGCGATTCGCGCGCCAAGCCGCCCTCTCCCACCGAATATCGCTGCGTTGCGCGTGAAATTCATGGTCTTCAAGAAATTCCGTATTTCAGTCATTTTCGATAAACGGCGAGGAAAAACGCCGGCAACAGTGCCGTTTCGACCACGCCGTACGATAGTTTGCGCGTTTGCGCCCCACAATCGCAGGCCTTGGTGAACCAATTGTTAACCCGGAAATTCCACCAATAATATGGCATATTTAGCCAGCCTATTGCTATTATGACAGAGAAAACATACAACACGGATGAGGGTTAAAAGTGTTGACGGGATAGATGCCCGCCGGCTGCCAATCGAAAAAGACGCTGGCGCTGCAAATCGGGCAATCATCTGCCGTCGTTACATTTATCCTGAAACTCGATCAATTCCGGCCGTGGCCGGAGACCTACCCGGTGGCGCTGCCACCGCCGCTCTGAGGAGAGCAAATTCATCGGATCCCAAGGGGTCTATATATTATTGTCGTTCCGCCTGGCCAATGATGTCGCAGCAGTTTTCACATGAACCGGATACCAGGAGCAGGCCAAGCGCCTCGCCGTCGGTCCGGATGCTGCCAGTTTACAGACGCCCGGCAGGAGACTTCATTTCCGGCACATCCTTGCACTCATATGAAAGGCTCGTCCGTGTGGCGGGCCTGTTCTCGTATAAAACAAGGCTGCGCCGAGGAGCACAGCTTACATGGCAGACAAAATGCTTATCGACGCCTCCCACGAAGAGGAGACACGCGTAGTCGTTGTCCGTGGGAACCGGATCGAAGAATTCGATTTCGAATCGGAGCACAAGAAACAGATCCGCGGCAATATCTATCTTGCCAAGGTTACGCGCGTTGAGCCTTCCCTCCAGGCGGCCTTCGTCGACTACGGTGGAAATCGCCACGGCTTTCTCGCTTTTGCGGAAATCCATCCGGATTATTACCAGATCCCGCTCGCCGACCGTCAGGCCCTCCTGAAAGCGGAAGCCGAGGATCATCGCCGCAGCGACGATTTCGAATCCGCTGACGCACCCGAGCCCGGCGCCCCCATGATCGACCTTTCGCAGGTGGATCAGCCGGATGTCGGCATTGTTTCCGCCAGCGAAACCACTGAAACGGTCGTCGTGGAAGAGACTGCGCCTGCCGCAGAAGAGGTTTCCGGAGAAGCGGCCGTCGAGGCCGTAGCCGAAGAAGCGCCCGCCGAGGAAGAAAAGCCGAAGAAGCGCACCCGTCGCCCCCGCGCCAAGAAGAAGACAGCGGAAGAAGAAGCCGCAGCGGTCGAGACCGCCGAAGCGTCTTCTGAAGACGACGGCAGCGCCGGCGGCGAAATGGCCGCCATGGTCGATACCGACACGATTTCCGAGGAAGTCGAGGGTCTTCGCCGCGGCAATGACGATGATGACGACGACGATGACGATCACCACGAAAAGGAAGTGATCGAATCCGTCGGCGCCGAAGACGCCATGGAAGAGGTTCCGGACCGCGTCGCCCGCAAGCCGCGCAAGCAGTATCGCATTCAGGAAGTCATCAAGCGCCGCCAGATCCTTCTGGTGCAGGTGGCCAAGGAAGAGCGCGGCAACAAGGGCGCGGCGCTGACCACTTATCTGTCGCTTGCCGGCCGTTATTCCGTTCTGATGCCGAATACGGCGCGTGGCGGCGGTATTTCCCGCAAGATCACCCAGCCGACCGACCGCAAGCGCCTGAAGGAAATCGCGCGCGATCTGGAAGTGCCGCAGGGCATGGGCGTCATTCTGCGTACCGCCGGCGCAAACCGCACCCGCGTCGAAATCAAGCGCGATTTCGAATATCTGATGCGTCTGTGGGAAAATGTCCGCACGCTGACGCTGAACTCCACGGCCCCCTGCCTCGTTTACGAGGAAGGCTCGCTCATCAAGCGTTCGATCCGCGATCTTTACAACAAGGATATCGGCGAGATCATCGTTTCGGGCGAAGACGGCTATCGTGAAGCCAAAGACTTCATGAAGATGCTGATGCCGAGCCACGCCAAGGTGGTTCAGCCTTACCGCGACATTCACCCGATCTTCTCGCGCTCCGGTATCGAAGCCCAGCTCGACCGGATGCTGCAGCCGCAGGTCACGCTGAAGTCCGGCGGTTACCTCATCATCAACCAGACGGAAGCGCTGGTTTCCATCGACGTCAACTCCGGCCGTTCGACCCGCGAGCATTCCATCGAGGAAACCGCGCTGACGACGAACCTCGAGGCGGCGGAAGAAGTGGCGCGCCAGCTGCGCCTGCGCGATCTTGCCGGCCTTGTCGTCATCGACTTCATCGACATGGAAGAAAAGCGCAACAACCGCGCTGTCGAGAAGAAGCTCAAGGATTGCCTGAAGAACGACCGCGCCCGTATTCAGGTCGGCCGCATCTCGCATTTCGGCCTGCTGGAAATGTCGCGCCAGCGCATCCGCGCTTCGGTGCTGGAATCGACCACGCAGGTCTGCCAGCATTGCGGCGGCACGGGCCATGTTCGCTCGGAATCCTCCATCGCCCTGCATGTTCTGCGCGGCGTTGAGGAATATCTGCTTCGCAACACCACCCACAACATCACGGTGCGCTGCACGCCGGAAACGGCACTTTACCTGCTCAACCACAAGCGCGGCACGATCGTCGATTATGAAGGCCGTTTCGGCGTGTCGATCATCATCGCTGCTGACGCCGGCGTCGGCGCGCAGCATTTCGCCATCGATCGCGGTGAAGCCGTCGAAAATCCGGTGAAGATCGAAAGCCTCATCCAGATGCTGCCGAACTTCGTGGAAGAGGAAGACGATTTCGTCGCCGAGGTGGAAGAGGACGAAGACGAGGAAGAAATCGTCAAGGCGCAGACCTCCGAGCCACGCCAGCAGCAGCAGGGCGACAATGGCGAGGAAGGCAAGCGCAAGCGCAAGCGCCGCCGCCGCCGTCGCGGCAAGGGCGGTCAGGGCGAGCAGAACGGCGCGCTCGACGCCCAGTCCGGCGATGGAGAAGGCGATGATGCCGAAGGTGACGACGATGGCGTCGAAACCGATGAAGCCGATGCTGAAACCGAAAACGGTGCAGCGGAAGCCGTAACCTCCGAAGAGGACGGCAAGCGCAAGCGCCGCCGTCGTGGCAAGCGCGGCGGACGTCGCAACCGTGCGGAAGACGAGGCTCTCGATGCCGCCGGCTCGGAAGCCGAAGGTGAAAGCGAAGAGGCTTCCGCCGAAGCATCCGTAACCGAAGAGCCGACTGCCGCCGAGGTGGTGGAAGGTGCGGTTGCCGAGGTCGCGGAAGAGGACGTGCCGAAAAAGCCGCGCCGCACCCGCAAGGCAAAGGCCAAGACTGAAACCGAGGAAGCGCCGAAGGCCGAAGCCGTTGAAACGGTGGAGCCGGTGATCGTCGAGGAAACCGTCGTGGACGTGGCCATTGAAGAAGTGGGTGAGGCTTCGGCCGATCTGGCTTCGGAAGCGGAAGCACCGGCCACGGAAGAAAAGGTCCGCGCGAACCGGGGCAGCAATGTCTCGAGCTCGGAGCCGGTGGTCACCTCTTCCGGTTCCTCCACGCCCGCCGATGGCGACGAGCCGAAGCCCCGCAAGGGCGGCTGGTGGCAGCGCAAGGGCTTCTTCTGAGAGAAGCCACATCCTGAATAAAAGACGCCCGCAACGATGTTGCGGGCGTTTTCTTTTGTCGATGCAAAGAGCGGGTGTTTTTTGAGCCGCTGACATTTCCTCATTCCTGCGCTTGTCACAGGAATGAGGAGTGGGAGAGGCCAACCCGTCAAACAGACCGCGTCAGCCCGCCATCAACGCGGATATTCTGACCGGTAATATACCCGCCCCCCTCAGAGGCAAGGAATGCCACGGTGGCGGCGATTTCCTCGCTCTTGCCGTAACGCTGCATCGGCACGCTCTCGCGGCGTTCCTCCGTCGACGGCAGGCTGTCGATCCAGCCGGGCAGAACATTGTTCATGCGCACATTGTCGGCCGCATAGGTATCGGCGAAAATCTTGGTGTAGGAGGCAAGGCCGGCGCGGAACACGGCGGATGTCGGGAACATGCTGCTCGGTTCGAAAGCCCAGGCGGTCGAGATGTTGACGATGGCGCCCGCTTTCTGTTTCACCATGACGGGGGCAACGATCCGTGTCGGGCGGATGACGTTCATAAGGTAGACATCGAGGCCGGTGTGCCATTGCTCGTCGGTAATATCGAGAATGGAGGCGCGCGGGCCATGGCCGGCGCTGTTGACTAGCACATCGATACGGCCGAATTTTTCGAGCGTCAAATCCGTGAGTCGCTGGAGATCGTCATTGGACTGGTTGGAGCCGGTGACGCCGATGCCGCCCAGCTCCTGCGCCAGCGCCTCTCCCTTGCCGGAAGAGGACAGGATCGCGAGTTTGTAGCCATCCGCGGCCAGACGTTTCGCCACGGCAGCCCCCATGCCACTGCCGCCTGCCGTTACAATCGCTACTTTTTCTGCCGACATCGCTTTTCTCCTTGTCCAATCCTAAGGGTGTCCCGCACCACATTGGCCCATCTATAACGGGTTTCAAAGACGAGTTCGAACCAGAAAGCCTTGCAGCGGCATGCAGAAAAACTGATGCTGGAAATATCAGCCTAGGCCATTTCCCTCTGCCGGATGGGCTTTCCGGCTGTCGGCTGGCGCTTCCTCCCGCTCCTCCAGGCCATAGTCGCGGATCACCTGCGCGATACGCAGCCGGTAATCGGAAAAAACACCGGACCGGCCCAGCGACTGCGCGGCGCGATGTGGCAGGGTGTTGCGCCACGCCCTCACCGCCTCCTCATCCCGGAAAAAGGACAGAGAGAGCATCTTGTCCGGATTGCCGATGCTTTGAAACCGTTCGACGGACAGGAAGCCGTCGATGGTTTCCAGCTCAGCCCGCAGGCCTGCCGCGATGTCGAGATAATGCTGCTTCTCGCCTTCAGTCGGCCAGACCTCGAAGATAACGGCAATCATTGTCCACCTCCAGCATGCGGAGCGGAGGCGAGACGCAGGAAAAGCCGGTCCTCTCGGCGGATGAACTGTTCGCGGCGGGCGAATTCGTAATTTTCCCGCCCCGCAGGATCGGCGGCGAGCCGTGCCCTGTAGGCTTCGTAGGCGGCGAGATTTTCGATGTTGTAGACACCGTAGGCAATGGTGCTCGATCCCTCCTTCGGCGCATAATAACCGATCAGATCGGCCCCGCAGCGGGGTATCGCCTCACCCCATGTGCGGGCATATCGCTCAAAGGCATCGACCTTGAAAGGATCGATCTCATAGCGGATGAAACAGGTCAGCATCGTTTGTCTCCTCGTGTTTTGCCTTTCTCTTTTACGCCATTGCTTTGCATCAATGCTTCGGCTACCATCGAAGCATGAAAGACGGACCCCTGATCGCCAATGTCGCCGCGCTGATCGGCGACCCTGCCCGCGCCAACATCCTGACGGCGCTTATGGATGGACGCGCGCTGACCGCAAGCGAGCTTGCCGAAGCCGCTGGCGTGACCTTGCAGACCGCCAGTGGGCATCTGTCGAAGCTCTCCGAGGCGCAGCTCCTGAAAGCGGAAAAACAGGGGCGGCACCGCTATTTCCGTCTTTCCGATGAGGATGTGGCGCATGTTCTGGAAGCGTTGATGGGTCTTGCCCAGCGCACGGGTGCAGTCCGCGTCCGCACGGGACCGAAGGACAAGGCGCTGCGGGAAGCGCGCATCTGCTACGATCATCTGGCCGGGGAAAGCGGCGTGGCGCTGCTTGCCGCCATCACCGCAAAGGGGCTCGTGACGTCAGGTGACGATCCTGCCCTGACGGAGATCGGACGCGACTTCTTCTCAAGCTTCGGCATAGACCTTTTACCGCTCGAAAAGGCCCGTCGCCCGGTCTGCCTGCATTGCCTGGACTGGAGCGAACGCCGCCATCACCTCGGCGGCGGCCTTGGCGCATCGCTGCTTGAAGCCATGCAGCAACGCGACTGGCTGCGGCGCGGAAACGGCCGTGTGCTGACCTTCACGGCAAAGGGCGAAAAGGCGTTCAACAGCACCTTCGGCTGCACGCCCGCCTGATCTCCCTAATCGGATGATCCCAACTTACTTCAGCCAGCCGGCAATACGTCCAACGGCCTCGGCGATATCCGACACGGAACCCGCATAGGAAATGCGCAGCGCCCTGTGGCCTTCCTCGGGGTCGAAATCCATGCCGGGCGTCGCCGCCACATCGATTTCCGCCAGCATGCGCTTGGCAAAATCCATGCTGTCATTGGAAAAGCGGCTGGTATCGACATAGGCGTAAAAAGCGCCATCCATCGGGGATGCCAGCGGCAGGCCGATCTCCGGCAGGCGCGCCATCAGGAAATCGCGGTTGGTGCGGTAGCTTTCCCGGTAGACATCCAGCTCCTCCGCTGCCGAAAAGGCCGCCGTCGCCGCCAGCTGCGACAGTTCGGGCGCGGAAATATAAAGGCTCTGGGCCAGACACTCGACGGGGCGGACCAGATTTTCGGGCAGCACCATCCAGCCGATGCGCCAGCCGGTCATGCAATAATATTTGGAGAAGGAGTTGATGATCACGGCATTGTCGGTGATTTCGAGCGCACTCGTCTCTTCGCCGACAAAGGTGAGGCCGTGATAAATCTCGTCCGAAATGAAAGCCATGTCGCGGCTTTCGCAATAGCTGGCCAGCCGCTTCAGCGCCTCACGGCCGGTAACGGTGCCGGTCGGATTGGCCGGGCTTGCCAGAAGCACGCCCTTCAGCTTGCAGCCGGCCTTTGTCTCTGCCCGCTCCAGACTTGCCGGTGTCAGCGTATAGCCGGTTTCAGCCGTGACCGGCACTTCCACGACATTGAGGCCGAGAGCCTTCAGAATATTGCGATAGGCAGGATAGCCGGGCCTTGCGATGGCGACATAATCGCCCGCATCGAAAAGGCTGAGGAACGCGAGGTTGAAGGCCGCAGATGAGCCCGTGGTCACGGCGATGCGGGCCGGATCGATGGCGACCTGATGGCGCAGCCGGTAGTGGCCGGCGATCGCCTCACGCAGCTCACGCAGGCCGAGCGCATCGGTATAACCGATCCGCCCATGCTTCAGCGCCGCCTCAGCCGCCGCAAGCGAGGCTTTCGGCGCGGGATGGGAGGGCTGGCCGACCGCCATGGAAATGACGGGGCGGCCCGCCTGCCTGCGCCGATTCGCTTCCGCCAGAATATCCATGGCGTGAAAGGGTTCGACTGCGCTCCGCTTCGACATCGTGATCAAGGGCATGCTCTTTCCTGAACCGTATTTCAGAGACTTGCCGCAGAATCACAATCTTCACAATCATGCGATCATAATGCGGACAAGTATTTTTGCCGTATGGCATTTGGCTTAAAGTAAGGTAATTGCCTTCATAAGATTTCAAGTGGCTCCGGCCGCACAGAATGAGGACCGATATGGCGCATTTTCTCCGTTCCACCCTTCTCGCCAGCGTGACGGCCCTTTCGACGGTATTCGCCTCCCTGCCCGCCCATGCGCTCGACGAGCAGCAGAAGAAGGAAATGGGCGAGTTCATCAAGCAATATCTGATCGAGAACCCGGAAATCATGCTCGAGGTTCAGGATGCGCTTGAGCGCAAGCAATATGCGGCGCGTAATGCCAAGGCGGCGGAAGCCGTCGCCGACAACAAGAAGGCGATTTTCGAATCGAAATTCGATCTGGCGCTCGGCAACCCGGATGGCGACGTCACGCTGGTCGAGTTCTTCGATTACAATTGCGGTTACTGCAAACGCGCCATGGGCGACATGGACAATATCCTCAAGAGCGACAAGAAGGTGCGCGTCGTCCTCAAGGAATTCCCGATCCTCGGACCGGAATCGGTTGCGGCCCACCGTGTTTCCAATGCCGTGAAGCTGCTTGCGCCGGCCAAGTATCCCGAATTCCAGCGCACGCTCCTCGGCGGTCGCGGACGGGCGAATGAGGACAGCGCCATGGAAGTCGCGACCTCGCTCGGCCTCAAGGAAGCCGACATCCGCAAATCGATGGCGGAGAACCCCAATGACGAGCAGGTGCAGGAGACTTACAAGCTGGCAACCAGCCTCGGCATCACCGGAACGCCGTCCTATATCGTCGGCGACGAGGCGGTTTTCGGTGCGGTCGGCGCCGACCCGCTGAAGGAAAAAATCGCCAATATGCGCAGCTGTGGAAAAGCCACCTGCTCCTGATTGCTAAAAAAGCCACTGCATTCCCTGTGAGATGCCTGCCAAGCGGCCGGTTTAGGGCTTGCGGGGGCTTTTCCTTGACGGCTGCGCAGTCTATAGGTGTCGCTGATTTTCTTATGGAAACGTGAATGAGCAACATCATCATCGTCATCAACGGCCCCAATCTCAACATGCTGGGAAAAAGGGAACCGGGTATCTATGGTGGCAAGACGCTGAAGGACATCGAGAATGATTGCCTTCAAGCCGGTGCCGATCTCGGTTTCGCAGTGGAATTCCGCCAGTCCAACCACGAAGGCGTGCTGGTGGACTGGTTGCAGGAGGCGGGCGAGCGGGCGGCAGGCGTCGTCATCAATCCCGGCGCCTATAGCCACACATCCATCGCGTTGCATGACGCCATTCGCGCGATTTCCACGCCCGTCGTGGAAGTGCACATTTCCAACATCCACGCCCGCGAAGAGTTCCGTCACAAATCGATGGTATCACCCGCGGCAAAGGGCATGGTCTGCGGTTTCGGACCATATGGATACATCATGGCGCTTCACGCGCTGAAAAACATCACGGCATAAAAAGAAACAAAGAATAGGGTTTGTCATGTCTGAAAAGAAACAGGGTATCGACAAGGAACTGATCCGCGAACTCGCGAATATCCTCAACGATACCGACCTTTCGGAAATCGAAGTGGAGCAGGACGACCTGCGCATCCGCGTTTCCCGCGCCGCTCCCGCCGCCACGGTCTATGCCGCAGCGCCTGCTGCTTATGCGCCCGCACCGGCAGCAGCCCCCGTTGCTGCACCGGCCGCAGCCGCGCCGGCCGCCCCTGCGGCCTCCGCAGCGCCTGCCCGCAACCCGGCCAACACCGTGTCGTCGCCGATGGTCGGTACGGTCTATCTGTCGCCTGCCCCGGGCGCACGCCCCTTCATCGAAGTGGGTGCAACCGTCAAGGAAGGCCAGACCATCCTCATCGTCGAAGCCATGAAGACCATGAACCAGATCCCGGCTCCCAAGTCCGGCAAGGTCGTGGAAATCGTCGTCAACGACGCTCAGCCCGTGGAGTATGGCGAAGCCCTCGTGGTCATCGAATAAAGGCGGTTCAGCATGGTTTCGAAGATCCTCATAGCCAACCGCGGCGAGATTGCGCTACGCGTCCTGCGCGCCGCCAAGGAGCTTGGCATTCCGACGGTGGCCGTGCATTCCACGGCCGACGCGGACGCCATGCATGTGCGCCTTGCCGACGAAAGCGTGTGCATCGGCCCGCCGCCCTCGCGTGACAGCTACCTCAACATCCACCAGATCGTTGCGGCCTGCGAAATCACCGGTGCGGACGCCGTTCACCCCGGTTACGGGTTCCTGTCGGAAAATGCCAAGTTCGCCGATATTCTCGACGCGCACGGCATCACCTTCATCGGGCCGACCGCCGAACATATCCGCATCATGGGCGACAAGATCACCGCCAAGCAGACGGCGCAGGAACTCGGCATTCCCGTGGTTCCCGGTTCCGATGGCGAAGTGAAGCCTGAAAACGCGCTCGAAATCGCCCGGACGATCGGCTTCCCGGTCCTCATCAAGGCGACGGCGGGCGGCGGCGGTCGCGGCATGAAGGTGGCGAAGACCGAAGCCGATCTGGAAGAGGCCGTTGCGACGGCCCGCTCCGAAGCGGCAGCAGCCTTCGGCAACGACGCCGTCTACATGGAAAAGTACCTCGGCAAACCGCGCCATATCGAAGTGCAGGTTTTCGGCGATGGCGAAGGCAATGCCGTTCACCTCGGCGAACGCGATTGCTCGTTGCAGCGCCGTCACCAGAAGGTGCTGGAAGAAGCCAATTCGCCGGCTCTGACCGTCGAACAGCGCATGAAGATCGGTGAAATCTGCGCGAGCGCCATGCGCAAGCTGAAATATCGCGGCGCGGGCACCATCGAGTTCCTCTATGAAAACGGCGAGTTCTATTTCATCGAAATGAACACCCGTCTGCAGGTGGAGCATCCGGTGACGGAAGCCATCACCGGCATGGATCTCGTGCAGGAACAGATCCGGGTCGCTTCCGGCCAGGGCCTGTCGGTCACGCAGGACGATATCGAATTCCATGGCCATGCCATCGAATGCCGTATCAACGCCGAGGACCCGCGCACCTTCGTTCCCTCGCCGGGCACGCTAACCTACTTCCACACGCCGGGCGGTCTTGGCGTGCGCGTCGATTCGGGCGCCTATCAGGGCTACAAGATCCCGCCCTATTACGACAGCATGATCGGCAAGCTGATCGTTCACGGCCGCGACCGTGACGAGTGCATTCGCCGCCTGCGTCGGGCGCTGGATGAGTTCGTCGTCGACGGCATCAAGACCACGCTGCCGCTTTTCCAGGACCTCCTCCAGAATGAGGATATCCTGAACGGCGATTACGACATTCACTGGCTGGAAAAATATCTGGCCGGTGACGCGTCTCACTAAGACGATATGGTTGGGCGGCGCAGCAGAAATAACGGCATAACGGTCGATATCCTGCTGCGCGCCTATTCCGCCGGCCTGTTCCCAATGGCCGATTCGGCTGACGATCCCGAGCTTTTCTGGGTCGAGCCGGAAATTCGGGGAATCATCCCGCTCAATGGTTTTCACGTTTCCAAAAGCCTCGCCAAGGCGATGCGCAGGAAGCCGTTCGAGATTCGCTTCAACACCGCCTTCGAAGCGGTGATGGCCGGATGCGCGGCGGAAGCGCCGGACAGGCCAAGCACCTGGATCAACGCCACCATCCGCAGGCTCTATACCGAGTTGCACCAGATCGGCCACGCTCATAGCGTCGAGGCCTGGGAGGGCGAGGAGCTCGTCGGCGGGCTCTACGGCGTCTCGCTGGGCGCCGCCTTCTTCGGCGAGAGCATGTTTTCCCGCCGCACCAATGCATCGAAGATTTGCCTCGTGCATCTGGTCGAGCGTTTGCGGCAGCAGGGATTTACGCTGCTCGACACGCAATTTACGACCGAACATCTGAAGACATTCGGGGCAATCGATATTCCAAAGTCGGAATATGGCACGATACTTGAAGCGGCTGTCGACAGGCCGGATGTGCCCTTCGAAAAATTGTCGGCGCAAGAAAATCCACGCTGAAAACAACCTGAGATTTTGCTTGCAACCCTCAAAAACATGACCTATCCGATCATGATATATGGTTCACCGGGGGATTGTCATGCGCTGGATTGCGGCCTTGTTATTGATGTTGACGCTGGCGGCGAATGTCACCGCTGCCGAACAGCGCCCCAACCCGCAGGCCGCCTGGCGGGGCGAAATTTCCCGAGCCTTGACGGGCGTAACCGGCCGCCCGGAATTCAAGGTCGTGCGGACGAACAAGAAGCAGGTGCTCCTTGTTACTTTCCGCGTTGACCCGGCGGGAAAGACGCAGGCTGTTCAGGTCAAAAACATAAGGGATAGCACCTATCAGACAAGAACGGCCGTGAAGAGGGCGTTCTCGGAAATCAGGTTCCCCTCACCTCCCGCCGGCGATCAGCCCAACAAGTTCACCGTTCCGATCGTGATCGAGCCAGAACTGACACGGGAGGAAATGATCGAACAACTGGAAAGCAAAAGCAAAGCCCTGGCCGATTTGGCCGAGAAGCTCAGACGCCAGAAATAGGCGCGGTCGTGGGTTAATTACTTGCTTGCCGTAGAGGGAGCGGGAACTTCCGAGTCCTGCTTGCAGCCCGTCAGCCACACGTCGTAGATCGGGTGTTCCACGGCGTTTAGGCCAGGGCTGTCGGCGAACATCCAGCCCGTGAAAATCCGCTTGATCTTGCGGTCGAGCGTGATTTCATCGACCTCGACAAAAGCGTCGATCTTCTGGGTTTCCGTCTGGTCGCGGGAATAACAGACTTTCGGCGTCACCTGAAGCGCGCCGAACTGCACGGTCTCATCGATATAGACATCGAAGGAAGTGATGCGGCCGGTGATCTTGTCGATGCCGGAAAACACCGCCACGCGGTTTTCGAGACGGGCGGCGGAGACGGGCGAAATGAGGATGACAGCAGAGACCGCTGCAAACAGCGAGACTGTCAGCGCACGCAAAGAACGATCTCGCGTGAATTTCCTCATACGATATGTCTCCAAATATTTGCCTGTGTCGAACCGCCGACCGGATCAACGCCTAAGGGCGGAATGTGGCAAAAACCGGTGAGGCCGGATGCAAGCGCGGCGTTTTGCACAACACCGCGCATCGCAAGATGCTTAGTTGCCCGGGGTCCACGCGTCGTAGTCGCCAGTCACGCGCGGGCGCTCACCGGCCACGGCCAGCGATCCCTGCGGGCGATAGGCCTTGGACGAACCGGTGAGGTTCGGCTGATGCGGCTTCTGCCAGTCGCGCGCAACGTAGCTTTCCTGGCTCGGCGGCACGTCGGTGCGGTAATGCATCCAGCCATGCCAGCCGGGCGGAATGGCCGACGCTTCGGCATAACCATTGTAGATGACCCAGCGGCGCGGCATGCCCCAGGAAGTGGTGCCGCCTTCGTAATAGGTGTTGCCCAACTCGTCCTGTCCTACCTTCTTGCCGAAACGCCAGGTATGAAACCGCGTTCCGATCGTCTGGCCGTTCCACCAGGTGAAGATTTGCGTCAGGAGAGTCTTCATTCTACGTTCCTCGGGCTTGAATGCGCCGCAGCGATTTTCCGTGCACGGCACAAGACATGCTTATGCCGCCCCTCACGGCAATTGTCCAGCATTTCGAGATATATCCGCGCTATTTCAGCTTCATCCTGAAGCCTAAATGCCGCTTCTCGAAACCCAGCCGCTCGTAGAAGCGGTGAGCGTCCAGCCGGGCCATGTTGGACGTCAGCTGCGCGGCGTTCAGGCCTTGCCGGCGGGCTTCTTCCAGGCAATGATTGATCATCACCGCACCGATGCCGCGACCGCGCATGTCGGCGCGGGTCTGCACCGCCTCGATCACCATGGACTTTGCCCCTCGCCCGACGAGCTTGGTCAGGATCGCCGTCTGAAAGGTGCCGACCACCTCGCCATCCAGTTCCGCCACATAGAGCGTTTCGCTCGGCGACGCTTCGATAGCGCGGAAGGCCGCGAGATAGTCCGGCTGCGCCGATTCCTCCGCGGTATCGCCGTGACCGCCAATCTCGTCAGCGGCAAAAATGGCGGCGAGAGCCGGAAGATCGTCTTCGCGCGCCGTACGGATGATCAGCTTCTGCAATGTCGCATTCATCGGGTCAGGCTCTTTTCCATAACGATGCCGGGTAAACCCTCGATGCCGGCCATGCGCTCGATTCGGTCCACCTCGACAAATCCGACGCCTTCATAAAAGGCGATTGCGACAGTATTTTTAGGCTCGACTTCCAACCGCATGATTTCCGCATCCGGAAAACAGGTTTCGAGTTCCGCGAAAAGATCGCGGCCGATGCCCTGCCGCTGGAGGTCGGGCGCGACATAGAGCTGGTGCAGCAGGGCCGTTTTCGCCATTTTAGTGGACATGGAACCATAGGCCATGCCGCCGATCCGCTTGCCGTCGTCAGCCACCAGAAACTCGCCGCCCTTTTTCTCGATGCGGTCCTTCATGGCCTGCGGCGAATGCCATGCAAGGATCAACTGGTTCACCTTGTCCACGCCGTAGATCGCATCATAGGTCGCGTGCCACGTCGTGGCGAGCAGGGTGCGCACCGGCTCGATGTCACGCAGGCTTGCCGTGCGGATGAAGAACATGATTGGGCTCCGTCTTGAAACAGAAATGCCGGGCGTTGATCCCGGCAGAAGTGATGTCAGTCCCTCGTACCCGACGTCATCCTCGGGCCTGTCCCGAGGATCTGAGCACGTTGGACCTTGTGGGTCGTTAGATCCTCGGGACAAGCCCGAGGATGACGGATGAGAGCTTTCTGCCTCAATGCCTCTTTCGGGGCACGAGGCAAACTCCGCTTACTCTTCCTCGATACCGAGCTTGGCCTTCACCAGCGCCTGCACCGCCTGCGGGTTAGCCTTGCCGCCCGTCGCTTTCATGACCTGACCGACGAACCAGCCGGCAAGCGTCGGCTTTGCCTTCACCTTCTCGACCTGATCCGGGTTGGCGGCGATGATCTCGTCCACGGCCTTTTCGATGGCGCCGGTATCGGTCACCTGCTTCATGCCGCGCGCCTCGACGATTTCCGCGGGGTTGCCGCCCTCGTTCCAGACGATCTCAAACAGGTCCTTGGCGATCTTGCCCGAAATGGTTTCGGCCTTGATGAGATCGATGATACCGCCGAGCTGTTCCGGCGAAACCGGCGTCGTCTCGATATCCTTGCCGAACTTGTTGAGCGCGCCGAGCAGATCGTTGATGACCCAGTTGGCGGCGGCCTTCGCATCGCGGCCGGCGGCGACGGCCTCGTAATAATCGGCAATCGCCTTTTCCGAAACGAGGATCGAGGCGTCATAGACCGACAGGCCAAGATCGGCCACGAAACGGGCCTTCTTGTCGTCCGGCAGTTCCGGCAGATCGACCTTCAGCGCCTCGACAAAGGCATCGTCGAATTCGAGCGGCAAGAGGTCCGGATCGGGGAAATAACGGTAATCATGCGCATCTTCCTTCGAGCGCATGGACCGCGTCTCGCCCTTGCCGGGATCGAACAGGCGGGTTTCCTGATCGATGACGCCGCCATCTTCCAGAATGGCGACCTGGCGGCGCGCCTCATATTCGATGGCCTGACCGACGAAGCGGATGGAATTGACGTTCTTGATTTCGCAGCGCGTGCCGAAACCTTCGCCCGGACGGCGCACGGAGACGTTGACGTCGGCGCGCATCGAGCCTTCATCCATGTTGCCGTCGCAGGTGCCGAGATAACGCACGATGGAACGCAGCTTGGTGAGATAGGCCTTGGCTTCGTCCGACGAGCGCATGTCCGGCTTGGAGACGATTTCCATCAGCGCCACGCCCGAACGGTTCAAATCCACGAAGGACATGGTCGGGTGCTGGTCGTGCATGGACTTGCCGGCGTCCTGCTCCAGATGCAGACGCTCGATGCCGATCTCGATATCTTCGAAATTGCCCTGACGGTCCGGGCCGAGGGAAATGGTGATGGTGCCCTCACCGACGATCGGGTCCTTGAACTGCGAAATCTGGTAGCCCTGCGGCAGATCCGGATAGAAGTAGTTCTTGCGGTCGAAGATCGAGCGATGGTTGATCTTCGCCTTCAGGCCGAGACCGGTGCGCACCGCCTGCTTCACGCATTCCTCGTTGATCACGGGCAGCATGCCGGGCATGGCGGCATCCACCAGCGACACGTTGGAATTCGGCGCATTGCCGAAAGTGGTCGAAGCACCGGAAAACAGCTTGGAATTGGAGAGAACCTGCGCATGCACCTCCATGCCGATCACGATTTCCCAATCGCCGGTGGCGCCGGGAATGAAGCGTTTCGGGTCGGGGGTGCGCACGTCTACAAGGGTCATCTGAAGCTCACGATATACGGGTTCTTTGGCCTTGGTGGGTAGAACAAATGGAGCGCGGGCGCAAGACATCTTGCACCCTCTCACGCCAGGCCCGGGATTTTCGCCGACACAGGATACGCGTTTTTTACGCTTCCCGGTTTCAATTCACGTCATGGTGACGGTCGCTTTCTGTTTCATAACCTATATCGCCTTCAATCTTTTCGTCTTTCTTGTCTATTGGTGGGACAAGGAAGCAGCGAGAAATGGCGGATGGCGCATCCGGGAAAGCACGCTGTTATCGCTTGCGCTCATCGGCGGCAGCCTGGGCGCAATCTCGGCACAACGGCTGCTGCGGCATAAAACACGCAAGGAACCGTTCCGCAGTATCCTGATATCGATTGTGATATTGCAGCTAGGCCTTGTCGCATCGCTCGCCATCATGCCGGATTGGCCGATGCGGCTGGTGGAGGCTTTGCAAACTCTGTCTTAGAAAGCCGGCCCATAAAGACCGCTCTCGACCTCGGCCAATTGCTTCTGCAGGCCTACCGACTGCACTTCGCGGTCGAGCTTCGGCGCATAGGAGACGGAGAGCCAGCGGACGCTATAGCCATGGTGGCGGAAAAAGGCGACGGCTGGCTCATTCTGGGCATGGGTTTCAAGCCGGATGGTCTCGAACCCCCTGTCCTCTATCAGCCTTTCGACATCGCCCAACAGGTGGGTGCCAACCCGCCGGCGCTGAAAATCAGGATCGATCCAGAAATCGGAAATCGTCTCGTCGAAATGCTCCCGCGCCGCCCATCCGGCAACCGAGCCGCCAAACTCCGCCACCCTGATCGCCAGCCATGACGAGCGGGTAAAATTGGAAAAGGCGCTGGCCGCATTGTCGTAAAGGGTCGGGGTGATGCCGAGAGCCGCGGTTGCCTGTCGCCATGCCCTGAGGCCGATGGCCGCCAGAACCTCCGCTTCCTGCTCATGCGCATTGCGAATGACGATCAAGCCGCGCCCTCCATGGCCGTTGAAATTAAACCATTGCCGGCGCGATTCGACCAGCGTGGTTTTCTCGCGCCTGGCGGGACTTGACCGCCTCGGCTTTGCCCGCTACCCAAAAGGAGCAAGAACGGAGTTTTTATGTTCGCTCAATCGGAGTCCCGGTAAAGGCCCTGCCCGCAAGTTTCTTGCGCGCCGGGCCATGCTGAAACCGAGCCGGATGCCTTAACGGCACCCGGATTTGCTTTCACGCGTCTATATGACGCCGACCGGACTTCCAAAAATGGACATTTCCCGCGCCGAACAGCGCATTCTTCACCTGCTCGCCCAAGGCGGCAGAATTGAACTCGTTCGAGACGACGCCCACAAAATCGAAAAACTCGCGCTCTACACGCGTGACGGCTGGATTTTCAGCGGCCTCGATCTCCTCACCTTCCGCAAGCTGAAACGGAAGAGAGCCATCGCCTCCTCGGGCGGCAAACCCTACCGCATCACGACGCGCGGGCTGGAACTCGTGCGAGGTGAGCTGGACAATCGATAAATCAACCGGGCGGCGGCAGTGCTGTCGCCCGGCATTTCGCCGAGAAGCCGCTGCGGCCGTAAGAGCGGGTTATGGCGAGAGCCTGCGCTCTAGCTTCACCTTCTCGAGTTCGACTTTCATGATGTCGGACCATTCCATGCCGCGCCAGACGATCTCAAATCCGCAACGCTCGTAAAGGCCGATGGCTGCGCGGTTTCTGGCATGGGTGTCGATGGTGGCAAGCGGCACGCCTTGCGCGCGCATTCTGTCGAGAAAATGAAGGATCAGGGCTTTGCCGATCCCCTTGCCCTGCCAGTTCGGGTCCACCCAGAGATCGGAAATGTGATGCGGTGCCGTATCGCACGCTCCCCAGCCGGCAACAACGCCGTCCATTTCAGCGACGACAATATCACCGGTCGGAGACTTGGCGAAACTCTCGAATTCGCCCCTCACCCGCTCGATTACATCAGGATCGAGATAGCTGTCGTCGAAGGCGTCACCGGAACGCCATGCCGCAAAACCGACGAAGCCGACCGCATCGCGGTCGGCTTCGTTCATGTCTCGTAGCTTTAGGCTTTTCACCACCATTTGGCGGGGGTGAACTTGCCGGCTGCCTGCTCGATGGCATGCGCCGTCTTGAACAGCGTTTCTTCCTCGAAAGGCTTGCCGATGAGCTGAAGGCCTAGCGGCAGGCCCTTGCCGTCGAGGCCGGCCGGAACCGAGAGGCCCGGAAGACCCGCCATGTTGACCGTGATCGTAAAGACGTCCTGAAGATACATCTTCACCGGATCGGAGGCGAGTTCCTCGTCACCGACTGCGAAGGCGGAAGACGGTGTGATCGGCGCCAGAATGGCGTCGACGCCTTCGTGGAAGACGTTTTCGAAGTCGCGCTTGATGAGGGTGCGGACCTTCTGCGCCTTCAGGTAATAGGCGTCGTAATAACCGGCCGACAGCACATAAGTGCCGACCATGATGCGGCGCTGCACTTCCTTGCCGAAGCCGGCGGCGCGGCTCTTTTCGTACATGTCGGCAATGTCCTTGCCGTCGACGCGCAGGCCGTAACGGACGCCGTCATAACGGGCAAGGTTGGACGAGGCCTCCGCCGGCGCGACGATGTAGTAGGCAGGCAGCGCGTATTTGGTGTGCGGCAGCGAGATATCGACGACCTCGGCACCGGCATCGCGCAGCCACTCGACGCCCTTGGCCCAGAGCTTTTCGATTTCTTCCGGCATGCCGTCGACGCGATATTCCTTCGGAATACCGATCTTCAGGCCCTTGAGCGACTGGCCGATGGCCTTTTCGTAATCCGGCACCGGCAGGTCCACGGAAGTCGTATCCTTGGCGTCGACGCTCGCCATGGTCTTCAGCAGGATCGCGGCATCACGCACGTCACGGGCAATCGGGCCTGCCTGGTCGAGCGAAGAGGCATAAGCGACGATGCCGAAGCGCGAGCAGCGGCCATAGGTGGGCTTGATGCCGACGGTGCCGGTGAAGGCGGCCGGCTGGCGGATGGAACCACCGGTATCGGTTGCGGTGGCGCCGGCGCAGAGATGCGCGGCCACGGCTGCGGCGGAACCGCCGGAGGAGCCGCCGGGCACCAGCTTCTGGTCGGAGCCATTGGCGCGCCACGGGTTGATGGCCGGGCCGTACCAGGAGCTTTCATTGGACGAGCCCATGGCGAATTCGTCCATGTTGAGCTTGCCGAGCATGACGGCGCCCTGATCCCAGAGGTTCTGGGTGACGGTGGATTCATATTTCGGCCTGAAGCCGTCGAGAACATGCGAACATGCCTGCGTGTGCACGTCACGGGTGGCGAACAGGTCCTTCACGCCAAGAGGAACGCCTTCCAGCTCGCCAGCCTTGCCGGCGGCGATGCGGTCGTCGGAGGCTTTTGCCATGTCGCGCGCCTTTTCAGGCGTCAAGGCGACATAGGCGTTCAGCGCGCCGTTGGCCGCATCGATGGCGGAGAGATAGGCGTCGGTCAGCTCGAGGGCGGAAAATTCTTTGGCCTTCAGCTTTTCGCGGGCTTCGGCAATGGTCAGGCTCGTCAGGTCGGTCATGGTCGGCAACGGCTTTCGAAATCTTGGAAAAATCGGGCGGCAGAGGCGGTCGGCTTATTCGACCACTTTCGGGACCATGAAGAAGTCCCGGTCGGTCGCAGGCGCATTGGCGACAATGTCTTCCGCCTTGTTGCCGTCGGTCACCACGTCGGCGCGTTTTTTCATGTCCACCGGGGTCACCGAGGTCATCGGCTCGACGCCGTCGACATTCACTTCCGAAAGCTGCTCCACGAAACCGAGTATGCCGTTCAGCTGGCCAAGCATATTCTGTGCTTCTTCTTCGCTGACTGCGATACGGGCAAGGCGCGCAACGCGCTTTACGGTGGCGAGATCGACGGACATGGTTCTACTCCGGTCAGAATTTTCCTACCCGCTATAATCACCATGTCCGCCATTCGCAACGGTAGAAAGCATGTCGTGTAAAAGAGTGACGCGGTTTTACGCTCGCGACATGCACGGGCAAAATGTCAGAAGGACAGCGTATCGCCGGCCTTTGGCGTGTGGACGCGCGCTTGCGCCCCTTCCATGCCGGCCACGAACTTCTCCGGCGTCTGGTCGATGATCGGGAAGGAACCGTAATGGCAGGGAATGACATTGCCGAAATTGAAGAAGCGCTGGCAGGCGAGCGCGGCGACGGCTCCGCCCATGGTGAAGCGGTCACCGATCGGCACAAGGCCGATATCCGGCTGATGCAGTTCATTGATGAGCTTCATGTCGGAAAAGATGTCGGTATCGCCCATGTGATAGACGGCCGGGCCGTCTTCGAAATGCAGCATCAGACCGTTGGCATTGCCGAGCGAATGGGAGACGCCGTCTTCGGTGATCTGGGCAGAGGAATGCAGCGCATTGGTGAAGGTGACGGAAAAACCGTCGAAATGCACCGTGCCGCCGGTATTGCCCATATCGACCTTCGCGACGCCCTTGGCGGAAAGCCAGGCGGCGAGATCGGCATTCGCGAGCACGGTCGCGCCTGTCTCGCGGGCAAGCTGGACGGTATCGCCGACATGGTCGCCATGGCCGTGGGTCAGGAGAATATGGGTGATGCCTTCGGCTGCCGACTTCCCATCCTGCCCGGCAAAACCGGGGTTACCGGTGAAGAACGGATCGATGAGGATCTTCGCGCTGCCGTTTTCGAGGCGGAAGGCGGAATGGCCGAGCCAGGTGATTTTCATGGGAAGTTCTCCTTTGTATTGCCGGTATATTATGACATAGGACGGCCTGAACAACCGCACTACCAATATTTAAGAGAGGCGACCATGGCCGCAAATGATGACGAGTACGTGTATGACGAGGCGACCGGTGAATGGCGACCGGCCTCCGAACTGGCTGCAGAAGCGGCGCGTGCGAATGAAGTGCGCGATGCGGCGGGCAATGTACTGGCGGATGGCGATTCCGTCACCCTGATCAAGGATTTGAAGGTCAAGGGCACCAGCACGGTCATCAAGCAGGGTACCGTCATCAAGTCGATCCGCCTGACCGATAATCCGGAAGAGATCGATTGCAAACATGATGCGGTGAAGGGGCTGGTGCTGCGCACCGAATTCGTCCGCAAACGATAAAGGCAACACGCGACATGGCAACACTTACCATTGAGGAACTGGCGCAGGCGCTTCAGCCGGGACAGGCGATTGCCGGCCTCGACCTTGGCACGAAGACGATCGGACTTGCCATGTCGGACCTGTCGCGGCGTTTCGCAACGCCGCGCCCCGTCATCAAACGGGTGAAATTCACGCAGGATGCGGAAGTACTACTGGCTTTCGCCGAAAAGGAAAAAGTTTTCGCCTTCATCATCGGCCTGCCGATGAACATGGATGGTTCGGCCGGTCCCCGCGTTCAGGCGACGCGCGCCTTCGTGCGGACGATGGGCGAAAAAACCGCGCTGCCCTTCATTTTCTGGGATGAGCGGCTTTCGACGGTCGCGGCGGAGCGCGCATTGCTGGAAATGGACGTCTCACGCGCAAAGCGCGCCGAACGCATCGATTCGGCAGCCGCAAGCTTCATTCTTCAGGGCGCGCTGGACAGGCTTTCCGCACTCACCCGCGCGGCTGACTGACGGCCCTGCCACCAGGCCGCAATCTGCTTTCTCTTGCGGAAGGCGAGAATCGCAAAAACAATCAGGCTGTCGACGGCGATGGCGCGCGCCACCAGCGGCGGCAGGCTTTCCGGCGGCAGGCCGAGAATATTGCCGTAAATCTCGAACACCAGATCATGGGTCTGGCGTGTGAGCATGTAGAAGCCGAAGCTCATGTCGTAATAGGAAAGCCAGTACCAGCTGCCCAGCAGCGCGACGGGACCGGCCCAGAGGATCAGAAACCACTTCATGCCGCCTGCCCCCGCACAAACATCGTATCGGGAACGCCGGCAAGCACCGCCCAGCGCACCACGGCCATAAGGCAGAGGTTCAGCGTCGGCACGTCGATATCCAACGGCAGCATAACAAAAAACGTCATCATGACGCCTAAAGCTGTCCAGCGGCTCACTTGCGGCTCCCTTATGCGCAGTCATTGCGCATGGTTAACATTTCGTTAATCCACACTGGACCGGCAGCCATGGTGAGGCAAATGAAAGCTGTCATTATGGTTAACGACGGACCGCTGGCATGTGGAAAAGAACGTGATCGCGTGAACGGCCGGCTGCGCCGGGCGGTTGCCGGCCCGGCGAAAACATGACTGATTTTTCTTTAATGCACAGGCCCGAGCGCGACTGCCATCCGCCTGCGGAAACCGGTTCAGCCGTAAACGCCGCGCACCAGCCTTTTGACGGCAGTGGCGATCTTGTCCCAGTCCCGGTCCGATTTGAGCGGTACGCCAGCGAACTGACCGCTGGTGGCAGCGGAAATGACGAGGTGCTGAATGGCGGCGAACAGTACGGCATTGACCGCCGCTGTATCCACCCCCTTCGGCGCCGCCAGCGAACCGCGCATACGCTCCAGCCATTTGCCCAGCGATTTGGCGCGGGCTTCGGCCAGTTGCCGCACCTGCGGTGAACCGTCAGACACTTCCCAGGCGATGATCTTGCAGACGAGAGGATCGCTGCGCAGCGCATCCATGAAATAAAGCGCCAGCTTTTCCATGAGGTCGCCATAGGTCAAAAGGAACATGCCGCCGGTATCTTCCGGAATGCGATCCTTCACCCAGGAACCGAGGTCCTCGCCGATCGCCTCGATCAGGCCATCGAGGCCACCGAAATAACGGTAGATGAGCTGCTTGTCGCAGCCGGCGCGGCGGGCAACGGCATTGATGCCAAAACCCTGAAATCCCTCTTCGGCAAGCAGCGACCGCGCCGCATTAAAAATCGCCTTCTCGGTCTGAGCGCGATCCTTGATGCGCTTTTCCGGTCTGTCGGCTGAAATCGCCTCTGCGGTCGCCAGCATGATTCCCTACCCGTTTTCTGAAAGGCCTTCCTCAACGGGTTAACAAAGCATGAAGGGAAGAACAACGTGGCGGAGAGGATGGACGGAAGGTTCTTGTGGATGAAGGGTACGCCATGCCGTTTCCGGCACGCGCCGGAAAAGCATCCACGCATTTTCAGGCGCTGACATCTCCATAGCCAACCGGGAGATGCCGCTCGATTTCCATGGAATCATGAAGAATGCGACCGATGCCCACCAAATCGGGATTCAACACGCGATACAGCAACAGATGCCTCGGATATTTAACCAGGCCGGTTTCACTTCTCGCCCTCTCCCGGCTGTAACGGAGATGGTAGCTGCGCACATCGTCTGCCACTTCCGGGCGGAGACTTGTTCCGGAACGAAACGGATCCCGCGCAACATCACGCAGCGCCGTGACAAGCAATTTTTCGTAGCGTTTTCTCGCTGCGGCCCCAAATGTCGCGTGGGTCCATCCAAGAATTTCAATAATGTCCGATTGCGCGGCTTCGGACAGACGATACCTCGTCATGCCTTATCAGATTTGGCAAGGCGCGCTTCAGCGTCGCGTCCGAGAGCGGAAATGAAGTCGTCGAGATCATCCTCCGCCACATCCGTAAAACGGTCTTGATCAAGGTCGGCGAAGCCCTGTTGCGCCGCCACCCTCAAGGCTTCCAATCTGGTCACCTCAAGGCGCTCGCGTCTTTCGATCAATCGTAAGCCCTCGCGCAGCACTTCGCTGGCATTTTGATAGCGGCCAGATTTAACGAGTTCGTCTATGATCTCTTCGTGATGCTGTGTCAGAACGACGTTACGCGTTGGCATCGGAGCCTCCACCAGACATTAGCGACGTCCACCAATACCACCGATTGGCATAATCTGCCAATATTACTCCAACGCCATGCCGAACCACACGCTGCCCGGCGTTTCGTGGCTTTCGAGGCGTTTGAAGCCACGGGTTTCCCAGAAGCGCATGCCCGCATGGTTGCGTTCGCTGGCGCCGAGGTGGATGCCGTAGACGTTGTTCTGTCTCGCCATATCGAGCCAGCGCGACAGAAGCCGGGTGCCGCCGCCCTTGCCCTGCGTGCGCGGCAAGAGGTTCATGTGGATATGGGCCGGAAACGGATCGGTGAGCCAGGTGGGTGTGCGGCGCGGATGGTGGATGAACTGGGCGCGGCGCTGGTCGGCGTCCCATGTCTGCTGGTCACCGCCGGGATCGGGATAAAGGCTGCGCAGATGCGGCCACCATTCCCGCTCCAGCCGTTCTTCGTGCACAGCCGTATCGAGTGCGCCGACGATATAACCGCACACACCTTCCTCATCCTCCGCCACGAAAACGGCATCGGGCCAGAGATGCAGATAGGGCACGGAATAGATGTGCCCGACCATGCGGCCATCATTGTAAAGGGCGGTGGCGTCCTGCCCGGCATCGCCGGTGGCGAGGCTTATGGCGTAGAGCGCGTCTTCATCCTCGGAACGGGCGGAACGGAAGGTCAGCATTGGCAGCCGCCTTCCCTTGTCGCGCATCGAAGCGCGAAAGTGTCACGACAGATCAGAACACGCTTTACGCCATTGCTGTTTTTCAAATCCGAGACCCCTCCCGCCGGGACTGCAAAACCTTCATCCGCATGCATCGGTCAAGATGCAGGCGGATAAAGAAGATCGATTATATAATTCGGATCGAAGCGGGAATCGAGCATGCCGTAAGTATGCCGCCAGCCGCCAGCCAGACGGGTCTCGAGGAAGGCATCGGCAATCTTGCCGGCGCCGAGACGGCAAAGCTCGGCGGCAGCGGCCGCAAGCGCGAACTGCTCCACCAGCAGGCGGGCCGCTCCCTCGTCACGCTCAGCAAGGGCGATTGCGGCGCGCAGCACGTCGGTGGTCTTTTTGCCGGCTGCACCCAGATCACGCTCCAGCGTCTGGAAGACGAGATCGAACAGATCCTTGCCGCGCTGGAGAACCCGCAGCACATCCAGCGCCATGACGTTGCCGGAGCCTTCCCAGATGGCGTTGACGGGCGCTTCGCGATAGTGGCGGGCAATCGGCCGCTCTTCCACGTAACCGTTGCCGCCAAGGCACTCCATGGCCTCATAGATAAGTGCCGGCGCGATCTTGCAGCACCAGTATTTCACGATGGGCGTCATCACCCGCGCATAGGCGGCCTCGGCCGGATTGTTGCGGGCAGCGTCGAATGCCGTCGCCAGCCGGAAGGAGAGCGCAGTGGCCGCCGCCACATCCAGCGCCATGTCGGCAAGAACGCGCGTCATGATCGGTTGCGTGACCAGCATCTTGCCGAAAACAGAACGGCCGCGGGCATAATGCACGGCTTCGGCAAGCGAGGCGCGCATCATGCCGGCGGAGGCAAGCGCGCAATCGAGCCGCGTCAGCGTCACCATGTCAAGAATGGTACGGATGCCGCTGCCGGGATCGCCCAGCAGATAACCGAAGGCATCGGTGAATTCGACTTCGGCGGATGCGTTGGAGCGGTTGCCGAGCTTGTCCTTCAGGCGCTGGAAATGCAGGCCGTTCTTCGAGCCGTCCTCCAGATAACGCGGCACGAGGAAGCAGCCCATGCCGTCGCCCATCTGGGCGAGCATGACGAAACCGTCGCTCATCGGCGCGGAGAGGAACCACTTGTGACCGGACAGGCGATAGATGCCCTCGCCCACCCGCTCGGCCGTCGTGCGGTTGGCGCGCACATCCGTGCCGCCCTGCTTTTCCGTCATGCCCATGCCAATGGTGACGGCGGTTTTCTGCAGGGCCGGTTTCTGCGAGGAATCATATTTGCGCGAGAGAATCTTCGGCGCCCATTCCTTCTGCACGCGCGGCGAAGCCATGATGGCGGCAACGGAGGCGCTGGTCATGGTCAGCGGGCAAAGATGCCCGGCCTCGAGTTGCGAGGTCAGGTAGAATTTCGTGGCGCGGGCCTTGTGCTCATTGCCGCGCGTATCGGGAGAATTTTCCCAGACGCTCGAATGCAGGCCTGACGACATGGAACGGCGCATCAGCGCATGCCAGGCGGGGTGGAACTCCACCTGATCCAGACGCTCGCCGCGCGGGCCGTGGGTATGCAGCTGCGGCACGCCCTGATTGGCCATGCGCGCCAGTTCCTGCGCCTCATGCGACGTGACGTAACGGCCGAGCTGGTCGAACTCGTCTCTCAGATTGCGCGACAGGCCGGAGGTGAGATCGACGATCAGCGGATCGGAACGATAAGCGTTGATACCGGACCAGAGGCTTGGCTGGTTCAGTTCGGCGAGCGTTTCTTCTGTCCGGGAATTCTGGGTCATCCGCTGCTTCTAGCTGTTTTGTACTGGCGTTGCATAGTGGGGTGATATTGCATAATTCCACCCGCAGGAAGCGATTGAGACGATTAAACCGCCGCTTTCAGCATTTTTCGGGAGTGATCCCGATTTAGGTATCCGGCCCGGCGAATGCCAAACACGTTTCCGGCAAGGTCAACGACAGTCCCCAAAAAAGCCACGCAGAAGTTGCGGCAACAACCGGCAGGCATGCGGATAAACGCATTCTCCATAATCTGCGGCCTGATGTGGAACCCGCGGCAGGCTTTTTCGGTTGGCGACTTTGCTGAACGGCTGCACAGGGAGGAGACCATGGAGGCCAGCGTAAGAAAGCTCTTCGAGCGATATGAGCGATTTTTCAACAAGTCTCTCAAGGGTGACATGGATATGGAGGAGGTCGCCTCCCTCTACGCCTCCGACTTCATCGCCGCCTCCCCCGCCGGGGTGATGACCGGAAAGAACGATGACCACTTGAAGCAGGTCATGATGAAGGGTTACGAGCGCTACCGGACGATCGGAACGAAGGAGATGCGGATACGCGACATCCGTATCTCGCCCATCGACGACCATCATTGCCTTGCCCATGTTGCCTGGACGGCGACCTTCGATCGCAAGCGACAACCGGATGTCGCAATCGATTTCGATGTTCACTACTTCGTCCAGAGGCTGGATGGGGCGCCGAAAGTTTTCGGCTGGGCGTCAGGCGACGAACAGGCGCTTTTGAAGGAGCATGGCATCGTTTGATGCCTGCGCCTTCCATCGTCAGGCCGTTTGCCCTCGAGGGTTGGGGAAACATCGCCATGTTTTCATTTCAGGAGTTGCGGGCGCTTGCCCCGCGACCATGCAGTCTCTATAGAGCGCAGGACCGAATTCCGCCGCACTCCTGAGGCGTGTTCACAGCGAATGGGAGCGCGCGGATCAGCATTCGGGCGTTCCGGGCATTTTCACGGGAAAATGCGGCGCCCGTCAGGAGGCAAACCGCATGGTCTTCTTCCCCCATCGCCATCTCCTCGGCATCAAGGGGCTTTCCCATCAGGATATTACCCTGCTTCTCGACAAGGCCGACGAGGCGGTGAAAATCAGCCGCCAGCGCGAGAAAAAGACCTCGACGCTTCGGGGCCTGACGCAGATCAACCTGTTCTTCGAAGCCTCGACGCGCACGCAATCCTCCTTCGAACTTGCCGGAAAGCGTCTCGGCGCAGACGTGATGAACATGTCGGTCGGCAATTCCTCGGTGAAGAAGGGCGAAACGCTGATCGATACGGCGATGACGCTGAACGCCATGCGCCCGGATGTGCTGGTCGTGCGCCATTCCTCCGCCGGCGCCGCCGCGCTGCTCGCGCAAAAGGTCGCCTGCTCCGTCGTCAATGCCGGCGACGGCCAGCATGAGCACCCGACGCAGGCGCTGCTCGATGCGCTGACCATCCGCCGCGCCAAGGGCGAACTGTCCGGCATCACGGTGGCAATCTGCGGCGACGTGCTGCATTCGCGCGTTGCCCGCTCCAATATCATCCTGCTCAACCAGATGGGTGCGCGCGTTCGCGTCGTCGCGCCAGCCACGCTGCTGCCCTCCGGTATCCGCGACATGAGCGTCGAAGTCTTCCACGACATGAAGGAAGGGCTGAAGAACGCCGATGTGGTGATGATGCTGCGCCTGCAGCGCGAGCGCATGTCCGGCTCCTTCGTGCCTTCAGTGCGCGAATATTTCCATTATTACGGCCTCGATGCCGAAAAGCTGAAGGCGGCGAAGGAAGATGCGCTGGTCATGCATCCCGGCCCGATGAACCGCGGCGTGGAAATCGCCTCCGACGTGGCCGACGGTCCGCAGAGCGTGATCGAAAGCCAGGTGGAAATGGGGGTTGCCGTGCGCATGGCGGTCATGGAAACCCTGCTTGTCTCGCAAAATCAGGGTGAGCGCGTATGAGTGCCGTTACCGTTCTCAACAATCTCCGCATCGTCGATCCGTCCCGTAACCTCGACGAGACCGGCAGCATCGTTATCGGTGCCGACGGCACCATTCTCGCGGCCGGCAAGGACGCGCATAATCAGGGCGCTCCCGAAGGGGCGACCGTTCGCGACTGCAAGGGTCTGCTGGCCGTTCCCGGTCTGGTGGACGCCCGTGTTTTCGTTGGCGAACCCGGCGCAGAGCACCGCGAAACCATCGAATCCGCCTCGCGCGCGGCAGCGGCCGGCGGTGTCACCAGCATCATCGTGATGCCCGATACCGATCCTGTTATCGATGACATCGCACTGGTCGAATATGTGAAGAAGACGGCACGCGACAAGGCGCTCGTCAATGTGCATCCCGCAGCAGCACTCACCAAGGGTCTGAACGGCGAGGAAATGACCGAATTCGGCATGTTGAAGGAAGCCGGCGCAGTCGCCTTCACCAATGGCCGCAGGGCGCTTTCCGATACGCTGGTGCTGCGCCGCGCCATGACCTATGCGCGCGAACTGGGCGCAGTGATCGCGCTCGAGACGCGCGACAAATATATCGGCGGCGGCGACATGAACGAGGGGCTGTTCGCAAGCTGGCTCGGCCTGTCGGGCGTTCCGAAGGAAGCCGAGATCATTCCGCTGGAACGCGATCTGCGCATTGCCGGGCTGACACAGGCGATCTACCACGCCGCCAAGATTTCCGTGCCGGAATCGGCAGAAGCGATCCGCGTTGCGCGGCAGCGGGGCGTCAAAGCCACCTGCGGCATCTCGATCAACCATCTGACGCTCAACGAGAACGATATTGGCGAATACCGCACCTTCTTCAAGCTTTCGCCGCCGCTGCGCGCCGAAGATGACCGCAAGGCCATGGTGGAGGCGCTGAAGGACGGCACGATCGATATCATCGTCTCCTCGCACGACCCGCAGGATGTCGACACCAAGCGGCTGCCGTTTTCGGATGCGGCGAGCGGCGCGGTCGGGCTCGAAACCCTGCTGGCGGCGGCGCTGCGCCTGCACCATAGCGGCGAAGTTCCGCTGATGCGGCTGATCGATGCGCTCTCCACCCGCCCGGCGAAGATTTTCGGACTGGATGCCGGAACGCTGAAGGTGGGCGCGAAGGCCGATATCACACTGATCGACCTCGACGAGCCGTGGCTCGTGGCAAAGGAGCAGCTGGTCTCGAAATCCAAGAACACCCCGTTCGAGGATGCCCGTTTCAGCGGCCGCGCGGTTGCCACTTATGTGGCTGGCAAAGCCGTTCATTCCTTGGCATAAGATCACCAACAGAGATCACGCGGCCAGCGCGACAGAGGGGACGTTTGAATGAGTGCTTTGACTGACTGGCAGACGGCGCCTGCCCTTCTCGCGCTTTCGGCGCTGATCGGCTATCTGTTCGGTTCCATTCCCTTCGGCCTCATTCTCACCCGCATGGCGGGGCTGGGCGACGTGCGCAAGATCGGCTCCGGCAATATCGGCGCGACCAATGTGCTGCGCACCGGCAACAAGAAGCTCGCCGCCGCAACCCTGCTGCTCGACGCGCTGAAGGGCACGGCAGCGGTACTGGTCGCCAATGCGCTCTGGGGTTACGAAGCGTCGCTGGTTGCCGGTTTCTTCGCCTTTCTGGGTCACCTGTTTCCGGTGTGGCTCGGCTTCAAGGGCGGCAAGGGTGTGGCGACCTATATCGGCGTGCTCTTGGGTGCCGCACCGCTGATGATGCTGGCCTTTGCGCTTATCTGGCTCGCGACCGCCTTCATCACCCGCTACTCGTCGCTGTCGGCGCTCTTGGCCATGCTGGTCATTCCCGTGGCCCTCTGGGTGCTCGGACCTGAAAAGACGGCGCTGCTGGTAACGCTGCTGAGTGCGATTTCATGGTGGAAGCACCGCGAGAACATCGCGCGCCTGCTGGCGGGCACTGAAAGCAGGATCGGGCAAAAGGGCTGAGACCCATTTAAGGATATGCCATGCCGCATGAGGAAACGACACGGCAGGGCATAGAGCTTTCCGCGCGGCAACGGGTCGCGTGGCTGAGGCTCATCCGCAGCGACAATATCGGTCCCGTCACCTTCCGCGAACTCATCAATCATTTCGGCAGCGCCGAAAAGGCGCTCGATGCCCTGCCCGAGCTTTCAAGGCGCGGCGGCTCGTCGCGCAGCCCACGCATCGCCACGCAGGCGGAGGCGGAAGGCGAAATCGAGACCGCGGAGAAATTCGGCGCGCGTTTCGTCGGCATCGGTGAGCCGGACTACCCGCCTGCCCTGCGGCAGCTGGATGGCGCGCCGCCGCTGATCGCCATGAAAGGATCGGCAGTGACCGCGACACGACCGAGCGTCGGCATCGTCGGCTCGCGCAACGCCTCCATCAACGGCGCGAAATTCGCCGCCATGCTGGCGCGCGATTGCGGCCGCGCCGGCTATACCATCGCCTCGGGGCTGGCGCGCGGCATCGATGCGGCCGCACACCGGGCAAGCCTTGCAACCGGCACTGTTGCCATGCTGGCCGGCGGTCTCGACCGCCCCTACCCGCAGGAAAATTTCGGGCTCTTGCAGGAGATATACGATCAGGGCGGCGCGACGATCAGCGAAATGCCCTTTGGATGGGAACCGCGCGCCCGCGATTTTCCCCGCCGCAACCGATTGATCGCCGGCGTCTCCCTCGGTGTTGTCATCGTCGAAGCGGCGGAGCGCTCCGGCTCGCTGATAACGGCAAGGCTTGCCGGAGAAGCGGGACGGCTGGTTTTCGCCGTGCCCGGCTCCCCGCTCGATGCACGCTGCGAGGGCACCAACCGGCTGATCAAGGAAGGCGCGATGCTGACCACGGGCGCGGCCGATATTCTGGAAGCGCTGCGGCCGCTGATGGAGCCGCAATTGCCCTATGAACGCAAGATCGAGGAACCGAGATCCGACACCGAGATGTCACCACCAGGGGACGACGAGCGCAGCATCATCGCCGCCGCTCTCGGTCCCTCGCCCGTGGAAACGGACGATATCATCCGTCACACAGGTTTTTCCGCTGCAACCGTTCATCTGGTGCTGCTGGAGCTTGATATCGCCGGACGTCTAAACCGGCATGCCGGGGGGCGTGTGTCGCTCTTCATCGCGGATTGACAGCTTGCGCCGTCCGCTCTGGATATCGCCGACTTCCACGTAGGCCATCTCGATCAGATAACACAGCATGTCGGCCCCCTCACGGCTTGCGACCTGCCGCAGTTCCGCGAGCATCTGGCGAATGTAAGCCAAGTTCTCTCTGGTCCCTTCATTATCGGCATTATTGTTTGTTGCGTTGGGGACCATATATCTATCCTGCAAAATTTGCCTGAAACGAAGAGCAATAAGTCGATTCAAATGATGTTGCCCATCATAACCAATTTACCAAAGATTGCAATACAACAATAGATTATCCATAGGTTGTAATCACCTTGAAGCGATAAAATCGGCCTTGCCTCTTGACCCGCGCGCATTACCTGTCCATGTCGAAATATAAAGAAGGCGAATTGCGGCATTGCGCCGTGACCCGGCCACGTTAACGGACCAGTTCCAGAGAAAAACAATATGAATGTCGTCGTCGTAGAATCTCCTGCCAAAGCCAAGACGATCAACAAGTATCTTGGCTCGGGCTATAAGGTTCTTGCATCCTTTGGCCACGTCAGAGACCTTCCTGCCAAGGACGGATCGGTGCTGCCCGACCAGGATTTCGAAATGTCCTGGGAGGTCGACAGCGCATCCGCCAAGCGCATGAAGGATATTGCCGATGCGGTAAAATCCTCCGACGGCCTCATTCTCGCAACCGACCCGGATCGCGAAGGCGAGGCCATCTCCTGGCACGTTCTCGATCTCTTGAAGAAGAAGCGTGTCCTCGGCGACAAGCCGGTAAAACGCGTGGTCTTCAACGCCATCACCAAAAAGGCCGTGCTGGACGCCATGGCGAACCCGCGCGACATCGATGTGCCGCTGGTCGACGCCTATCTCGCCCGCCGCGCGCTGGATTATCTCGTCGGCTTCAACCTGTCGCCCGTGCTGTGGCGCAAGCTGCCCGGCGCGCGTTCCGCCGGCCGCGTTCAGTCGGTTGCGCTGCGCCTCGTCTGCGACCGCGAATCCGAGATCGAGCGTTTCGTTTCCGAAGAATACTGGAACATCAGCGCGCTTCTGAAGACACCGCGCGGTGACGAGTTCGAAGCCAAGCTGGTTTCGGCCGATGGCAAGCGCCTGCAAAGCCGCTCGATCAAGACCGGAGACGATGCGAACCGGCTGAAGGCGCTGCTGGAAGGCGCGAGCTATGTGGTCGAAAGCGTCGAGGCGAAACCCGTCAAGCGCAATCCCGGCCCGCCCTTCACCACTTCGACGCTGCAGCAGGCGGCCTCCTCGCGCATGGGCTTTTCCGCCTCGCGCACCATGCAGGTGGCGCAGAAGCTTTACGAAGGCATCGATATCGGCGGTGAGACCGTCGGTCTGATCACCTATATGCGTACCGACGGCGTGCAGATGGCCCCGGAAGCGATCGATGCCGCCCGCCGCGCCATTGGCGAGCAGTTCGGCGGCCGTTACGTGCCGGAAAAGGCGCGTTTCTATTCGACCAAGGCCAAGAACGCCCAGGAAGCGCACGAAGCGATCCGCCCGACCGATTTCAACCGCACGCCGGATCAGGTGAAGCGTTACCTCGATCCCGATCAGCTGCGTCTTTATGACCTGATCTGGAAGCGCGGTATAGCGAGCCAGATGGCCTCGGCGGAAATCGAGCGGACCACGGTGGAAATCCTCGCCAGCAATGGCGGCGAAAAGGCAGGCCTGCGCGCC
Source organism: Agrobacterium leguminum (assembly GCF_005144435.2). Taxonomy (NCBI): domain Bacteria; kingdom Pseudomonadati; phylum Pseudomonadota; class Alphaproteobacteria; order Hyphomicrobiales; family Rhizobiaceae; genus Agrobacterium; species Agrobacterium leguminum. The sequence continues at coordinate 990,930 of NZ_CP120211.1, read as the reverse complement.
GTCGGTTCGGTGATCCGCTTCGACGGTTTCATCGCCGCCTATACCGACCAGAAGGAAGATGGCGAACAGAGCGACGACGGTGACGACGAAGGCCGTCTGCCGCCGATCAACGAGCGCGAGAACCTCGCCAAGCAGAAGATCAACGCCAGCCAGCACTTCACCGAACCGCCGCCGCGTTATTCGGAAGCCTCGCTGATCAAGAAGATGGAAGAGCTCGGCATCGGCCGTCCTTCCACCTATGCGGCGACGCTGAAGACGCTGAGCGACCGTGAATATATCGTCGTCGACAAGCGCAAGCTGATCCCGCATTCGCGCGGCCGGCTGGTGACGGCTTTCCTCGAAAGCTTCTTCACCAAGTACGTCGAATACGACTTCACCGCCGCGCTTGAAGAAAAGCTCGACCGGATTTCCGCCGGCGAGCTGGACTGGAAGCAGGTTCTGCGCGATTTCTGGAAGGATTTCTTTGCCCAGATCGAAGACACCAAGGAACTGCGTGTCACCAACGTTCTGGATGCGCTGAACGAGGTTCTGGCGCCGCTGGTCTTCCCCAAGCGCGAGGACGGTTCCGATCCGCGCATCTGTCAGGTTTGCGGCACCGGCAATCTTTCGCTGAAGCTCGGCAAATACGGCGCTTTCGTCGGTTGCTCCAACTATCCGGAATGCAACTACACCCGCCAGTTGACCTCGGACGGTTCGGAAGCCGAAGCTGCGGCTTCGAACGAGCCGAAGGCGCTGGGTGCCGATCCAATGACCGGCGAGGAGCTGACGCTGCGCTCCGGCCGTTTCGGGCCCTATATCCAGCGCGGCGACGGCAAGGAGGCCAAGCGTTCCTCGCTGCCCAAGGGCTGGAAGCCTGAAGATATCGACCACGAAAAGGCGCTGGCGCTCATCAACCTGCCGCGCGATATCGGCAAGCATCCGGAAACCGGCAAGATGATTTCCGCCGGCCTCGGCCGCTACGGGCCGTTCCTACTGCATGACGGTTCCTATGCGAACCTTGAAAGCATCGAGGACGTGTTCTCTATCGGCCTCAACCGCGCCGTGACCGTGATTGCCGAAAAGCAGAGCAAGGGACCGGGTCGCGGCCGCAGCGGCACGCCGGCGGCGCTGAAGGAACTGGGCGACCACCCCGATGGCGGCTCGATCACCGTTCGCGACGGGCGTTACGGCGCTTACGTCAACTGGGGCAAGGTCAACGCCACCATTCCGAAGGGTCAGGACCCGGCTTCGGTGACGCTGGACGAGGCGCTGGTGCTGATCGCCGAGCGCATCGCCAAGACCGGCACCGGCGGCAAGCCTGCCAAGGGCAGGAAGACGGCTGCCAAGAAGGCCGATGGTGACGCCGCAGCTAAGCCGAAGGCGACCAAGGCCAAGGCGGCAGCAAAGAGCAAGACGGCCGCCAAGCCGAAGGCAGCGGCCAAACCCAAGAAGGCAGCAGAGTGAGCAAAGCGCCGCGTCAGAGACAGGGTTCCGCCAGCGACGGTTTCGGACGCACCGGGCGCGGCAAGCGGGTCAGTGAAGGTGAAGGCATCATCCATGGCGAGGTGCCTCCCCGCGAGGTGCTGCTGAAATTCATCGCCGACCATCCGCAACAGGCCTCCAAGCGGGAAATCGCCAAGGCTTTCGGGCTGAAAGGCGAGAACCGCGTCGTTCTCAAAGCGCTGCTGAAAGAGCTTGAAACCGACGGCATGGTGCAGAAGAGCCGCAAGTCGCTGACGCGGCCGGGCGGCCTGCCGCCGGTTACGGTTCTCGATATCACCACCCGTGACAAGGACGGCGAATTGATCGGCCGGCCGGCAGAATGGCCGGAGGATCAGGGCGCGGCACCGGCCGTGCTAATCCGCCAGTCATCGCAGGATCGCGGCAAGAAGGCCCCGGCGGCGGGTCTTGGCGACCGCATTCTGGCGAAAATCTTCCCCTCCAAGGAAAGCTCCGGCCCGGCCTATACGGCCCGCGTCGTCAAGCTGATCGACCGCCGCCAGAACGCGCTGCTCGGCGTGTTCAAGGAGACGGCGGGCGGCGGCGGACGGCTGATGCCGATCGACCGGCGCGGCGAAGAAATGGTCATCGACCCCGATGGCGTCGGCGATGCGAAAGACGGCGACCTGATCGAGGTGGAAACCTCGCGAAACAGCGGCCGTTACGGGCTGACGCGCGCCAAGGTGCTGTCGGTCATCGGCTCCGTTGCCTCGGAAAAGGCGATCTCGATGATCGCGATCCATTCCCACGGCATTCCGCATATCTTCCCCTCGAACGTTCTGGCCGAGGCGGATGCCGCCAAGGCGGCCAGCATGTCGCACCGCGAGGACTGGCGCGACCTGCCGCTTATCACCATCGATCCGGCCGACGCCAAGGACCATGACGACGCAGTCTATGCCGAGCCCGACACGTCGCCCGACAATCCTGACGGTGTCATCGTCACCGTCGCCATTGCCGATGTCTCCTGGTATGTGCGATCAGGCGCACCGCTCGACCGCGAAGCGCTGAAGCGCGGCAACTCGGTCTATTTCCCTGACCGTGTCGTGCCGATGCTGCCGGAGCGCATCTCCAACGATCTCTGCTCGCTGAAGGAAGGCGTCGACCGCCCTGCCCTTGCCGTGCGGATGATCTTTTCGAAGGAAGGCCGCAAGGCCGGCCACACCTTCCACCGCATCATGATGAAGAGCGCTGCCAAGCTCTCCTACAGCCAAGCTCAGGCGGCCATCGACGGACGGCCGGATGACAAGACCGGCCCGCTGCTGGAACCGATCCTGAAGCCGCTATGGCACGCCTATGCGGTGATGAAGCGTGGCCGCGACCGTCGCCAGCCGCTGGAACTCGATATGCCGGAACGCAAGATCCTGCTTCGGCCTGACGGGACGGTGGACAAGGTCGTCATTCCTGAACGCCTCGACGCGCATAAGCTGATCGAGGAAATGATGATCCAGGCGAATGTCGCCGCCGCCGAGACGCTGGAGAAGAAGAAGCAGCCGCTGGTCTATCGCGTCCACGATGCGCCCACGCTTTCCAAGCAGGAAGTGCTGCGCGAATTCCTCGGCACCATCGGCATTTCCATGGCCAAGGGTGCGGCCATGCGCGCCAATTCCTTCAACGGCATTCTGGCCCGCGCGCTCGATACGCCGCACCAGATCATGGTCAACGAGATGGTGCTGCGCAGCCAGAGTCAGGCGATCTACAGCCCGGAGAATATCGGCCATTTCGGCCTCAACCTGATGAAATATGCGCATTTCACCTCGCCGATCCGCCGTTATGCCGACCTCATCGTGCATCGCGCGCTGGTGGGGTCGCTTGGCCTCGGCGAAGGCGGCATCACGCCGCAGGAAGAGGCGACGCTGGACGATATCGCCGCCGAAATCTCGACCTTTGAGCGCCGCGCCATGGCTGCCGAACGCGACACCATCAACCGGCTGATCGCGCATCATCTCTCCGAACGGGTGGGCGAAGAATTCGAGGGCCGTGTTTCGGGTGTCACCAAGGCGGGACTTTTTGTCGCGCTTCCGCAATTTGGCGCGGACGGCTTCGTTCCTATATCTACACTCGGAACCGACTATTTCCTTTACGATGAGGCCCATCAGGCCCTGACAGGAGAGAAGACGGGCCTCGGATACCAGCTTGGCGACACGGTTCAGGTGCGGCTTGCGGAAGCGGTGCCTTTGGCAGGCGCGCTTCGTTTCGATATGCTGAGCCCGGGGCGCAAGATGCCAGTCGGCTCGCGGTCGTTCCACAAGGCAGGCCGGCGGACATCGCGTCCTGCCGCAAAGCCCGGGACGCGACCGCCCAGAAGGCGACGATAACAAGACCGCTTCAGGCGGTTGAAAAACGGGAGAAGGACTTAAGGATGAGTGCACATCAGGGCTCGGAAACAGTCACCTTCGGAGACGATAGCGCGGAACGGCCGCTTGGCCGCTCGATCATGCGGGGAATGGCCAATCGCTGTCCTGCGTGCGGCAGCGGACGCCTGTTCCGGGCCTTTCTGAAGCCGGTGGACGCCTGTGCCGCCTGCGGCGAAGAAATGCACCACCACCGGTCCGATGACCTGCCGCCCTATATTTCCATCGTCATCATCGGCCATATCGCTGTCGGCGGTTTCATGATGACCGATATGGTGTTTTCCGTTCCCATGTGGGTGCATTTCGCCATCTGGGTGCCGATTACCATTCTCGCCGCGCTTTTGACGCTGCAACCCATCAAGGGCGGTGTCATTGGCCTGCAATGGGCGCTGAAGATGCACGGCTTCGACCGAAAACAGCAAAAAGCGCAGATCGACGGCTCGTCTCACTGACGGCGGGCGGGATCTTGCACGTGACTCAGCTTCCCCGGCGTACCGAAACGGCGAGCGCGCCCATGCGGCCGCGCGACGCCGCCTCCATCATTCTGTTCGACCGTTCCGGCTCGCAGCTCAGGGTGCTGATGGGCCAGCGCAGCAGCGCCCATGTCTTCATGCCGGGCGCCTATGTGTTTCCCGGCGGCAAACGCGATCCGCGCGACCATGCGCTGCCCTTTTCGGGCGATCTGCATCCCGCCGTCCTCCACAGCCTCACCGCCTCCGCAGCGCGGCGGCTGAGCGCTGCCGGCGCGAGAGCTCTGGCGCTTGCCGCCGCGCGCGAGCTTTTCGAGGAAACCGGCGTGGATCTCGGCTTGAGCACCAGGGGTCCCGATCTTTCCCGTTTCCGATATGTGGCCCGCGCCATCACCCCACCCGGCAATGTGCGGCGCTACGACACGCGATTCTTCTGCTGTTATGCCGACGAATTGCGGCTGGATACCCGGCTAACCCGTGATTCCGACGAGTTGCACAATGTGCAATGGCTTGACATGACAGACCTTTCCGGTCTGAACATGCCGAAAATCACGCGCACGGTTCTCGAAGATGTCACAAAACTCATGATAGGTGATCCCTCATTGCCCTTTGAAAGCCCCGCGCGGCTCTATGTCACGCGCCACGGCCGGTTCATTCGAGACTTTGTATAAAGGCCGTCATGTCACAAATGAAATGCGAAGAAGCGGACGCCATTCACTGGCCCTCACTGATCGCCGCCATTTCCGCCATCAGTGCGGTCGGTGTCGCCATCGGCCTTGGCCTTCCGCTCCTGTCGATCATCCTTGAGAAGCGCGGCATCTCTTCCACCATGATCGGGGTGAATTCGGCCATGGCCGGCGTCGCGGCGATGATGGCGGCCCCCGTGACCACCAAGATCGCACATGATTTCGGCGTAGCGCGAACCATGCTGTTCGCAGTCGTCGTTTCGGCGCTGAGCGCGCTCGGTTTTTATTTCGCCGAAGCCTTCTGGATGTGGTTTCCGCTGCGAATCGTTTTCCACGGCGCCACCACCACGCTTTTCATTCTCTCCGAATACTGGATCAACATGACCGCGCCGCCCAGGAAGCGGGGCATGGTTCTCGGCATCTACGCCACCGGCCTTGCGGTTGGCTTCGCGGTCGGTCCGCTGCTGTTTTCCGTGGTCGGCAGCGAAGGCATATTGCCGTTTCTGGTCGGCGCGGCGATCATCCTGCTCGCCGCGATCCCGATATTCATGGCGCGCGGCGAAAGCCCGGAGCTGGACGAACGGCCCAACCACCATTTCGTCCGTTATGTCTGGCTGGTGCCCATGGCGTCCGCGGCGGCCTTCGTCTTCGGTTCGGTGCAGGCCGGCGGTCTTTCGTTGTTTCCGATCTATGCGACGCGGGAAGGCTTCAACGAATCGCAGGCAGCACTTCTCCTTACCGTGATGGGCATCGGCAATATGGTCTTCCAGATACCGATCGGCCTGCTTTCGGACCGGATGAAAGACCGGAGGACGATGCTGGGGCTGATGGCCTTTGCCGGCGTCTGCGGCACGCTGGCGCTGCCTTTCCTGGTGGAAAGCTGGCTTCTGGTGGCGGCCCTGCTGCTGTTCTGGGGCGGGCTGGTTTCCGGCATGTATACTGTCGGCCTCACCCATCTCGGATCGCGCCTGAAGGGCGCCGATCTGGTAGCCGCCAATGCCGCCTTCATCTTCTGTTACGCCATGGGCACGATTGCGGGGCCGCAGGCCGTGGGCATTTCCATGGACCTTGCCGGAACCGACGGCTTTGCCTGGTCGCTGGCGGTATTTTTCGGGCTTTACGTGGTGCTTTATATCGTCCGTTTTGTTTTCCGGGCAAAACAGGCTTGACTTTTCAGGCGCGATACGTAGTTTCGCGCCAGATTTAGCCGAGGTGAGAAGCGCCTGCGGCTTCTCTTTTGTTTAAAGGCAGGACGACCATGGCGAAAGCTACAACAATCAAGATCAAGCTGCTGTCGACAGCCGACACCGGTACCTTCTACGTCACCACCAAGAACAGCCGTACGTTCACGGACAAGATGACGAAGACGAAGTACGACCCGGTTGTACGCAAGCACGTTGAATTCAAGGAAACCAAGATCAAGTAATTTCTTGATCGGGTCTCCGACAAAAGCGCGCCCAACGGGCGCGTTTTTTGTTTGTGCCGAAGGAAGAGGCTGCCACCAGCCTTGTCGCGCCCAGAGGCTTTGCAGGCGGCCAATAAGGCCCGCCTTCCCCCGCTGCCCCGGAAATTGCCGCCGTTACTGGCAAAGCGCGCGAGCAGCCATGGGTAAGTCCGACCATATGCTCTGACGCCCCGCCCGCCGCCGCAATCATTCAAATGATCAGAAGAAGAAGTATCCCAAGGGCCACGCATCCCCCCTGCCCCGTATCACGACCTCACACATGACGTGAACGAAGACGACCGCACAAGCCGCTACGCTGCGACACGCGCACCACGAACAGGCAATTTTCGGGAAGAAGGCGGTCGGCCAACGATGCGATTACGGCACGAGGAACCGATTCGTACATCGTCAGCCGACCGACCCCACGATTCAGGAGATGCGGCGGACCTGAGCATCATGGGGCATTCAAACTACGCAATACCAGCCCCTGACGAGCGAAATCGCGACGGCTAAAGCCGCTATCATTCATCATCACAAGACGGATAAACCGCCGGAAGAACTGTTACTCTCAATAGGGAGTGTGCGCAGAAGTAAAATAAAAATCAACAAATTCTTAAGCCAGAGATACATCACCTGGGAAACATGGTTAAGTATACAAAGCTGGCACACTATAGTTGCCGGAGAGATTGAATTCAACGCATTTTTCAACTTGAACTCTATTTATATCGCCAATCTGCATCTTTTCATTGCAAAGCGATAAAATACATCCAAGGTCAATGGCTTGCAGTCTCGCGACGCCCGCCCCGTATCCCCGAATAACTATTTCGCCGGGATATGACGGAGAGATTGCGCAATATTCTTAGTTAATCCGCCGCTGACGCTCAGGCAGCGGCGGCAACGACGCGGTTGCGACCAGCGTGTTTCGCCTCGTAGAGCGCCTTGTCGGCCTGCTTCAGGATTTCATCCGGTGCGCCGAAGGCGCCACTGCTGGTGGCGATACCGAGGGAGGCGGTAATGCTCAATTCCCGGTCGATGGAACGAACATAAAAAGGCTTGTCCTCGACTATCGCCCGCAGGCGCTCGGCGACGCTTGCCGCAAGCTCCATCGGCGTATCGGGCATGACGACGACGAACTCCTCCCCGCCATAACGGCAGGCGAGATCCGCGCCGCGCACCGTGCTGCGAATGCGCGCTGCAAATTCCCGCAGCACCTCATCACCGACATCGTGGCCATAGGTATCGTTGACCAGCTTGAAGCGGTCTATATCGGTCATGCAGATGGAGATCGGTCGGCCGCGAACGGCAGCACGGTCGAAGAGTATCTTCAGGTGGTTGTCGAGGTAACGGCGATTGTTGAGGCCGGTCAGCCCGTCGACAATGGCGAGTTCCATCGTGTGCTGGAGATTGAGCCGCAGATGCTCGTTGTAGCGCTTGCGCCTGATCTGCGTCAGCGAGCGCGCGACGAGTTCGTTCGGATCGATCGGGCGGAGAATGTAATCATTCACGCCGAGATCGAGCGCCCGCGCCACCATATCGTCCGCCCCCTGCTCCGCCACCAGAAGCAGCGGCAGGAAACGGGTGCGTTCCAGCGAGCGAAGCTGCGAGCACAGCCTCAGCGGATCGTAATTCTCGAAATTGGAATTGACGATGACGAGCTCGAACGGATTGCCCGCGGCCTTGAGCAAGGCCGCCTGCGGCTCGGTGACGGCATCGACCTCCGCAACCGGCTTCAGCGCCCGCACGATACGTTCCTGCGAGCTGGCGCGGCCATCCGCAACCAGCACGCGGCCGGGCGTCTGCATCAGGCCATCGCTGCGCAGCATCTCCTCGATGCCGATCTGCCGTGCGGTTTCGGCGCGCAGCCGCAATTCGTCGCTGACGGCCTTGAGGCGCACGAGGCTTTTGACACGGGCGATGAGTTGAAGGTCGTTGACCGGCTTGGTGAGAAAATCGTCGGCGCCGGCCTTGAGGCCGCGCACGCGGTCTGACGGCTGATCGAGTGCCGTGACCATCACCACCGGAATATGTGCGGTATTCGGATTGGCCTTCAGCCTTTCGCAGACCTCGAAACCATCCATGCCCGGCATCATGATATCGAGCAGGATGATATCGACCTGCTCTTCGTCGCAGATCGCCAGCGCCTTGAAACCATCCTCGGCGGTGACGACATCGAAATATTCCGCCAGAAGGCGGGCTTCGAGAAGCTTCACATTGGCCGGAATATCGTCAACAACCAGAACTCTCGCCGTCATAACCGTTCCCCAGTCGCCTCACGCATCGCCCAGATAAGTCTTGATGACTTCGATGAACTTCGGAACGGAAATCGGCTTCGACACATAGGCCTCGCATCCGCCCTGGCGAATCCGTTCCTCATCGCCCTTCATGGCGAAGGCCGTGACCGCGATGACCGGGATGACATGCAACTCGTCATCTTCCTTCAGCCACTTCGTCACCTCCAGCCCCGAAACTTCCGGCAGCTGGATATCCATGAGGATGAGGTCCGGGCGGTGCTTGCGGGCGAGATCGAGCGCTTCCATGCCGTTGCGCGTCTGAATCGTCGTATAACCGGACGCCTCGATCAGGTCGCGAAAGAGCTTCATGTTCAGCTCGTTGTCTTCGACTATCATGACCTGCTTGGGCATGGTGAGCAGTCCCCGTTTCGCTTTGAAACCTTCATCCAGACATATAAGTTGCCAGAGAACCGATTCCATCGTCCATTTGTTGCGCAAGGCTAGAGGGATTTGGTTTCAAAATAGGTAACTTCGGGGAAGAAATGCTGCGCGATACGAAAAACAAAGGCAATGCCGGCCAGGATCCGCAAGAAACGGCAGCCGCCATACTTGGCTGGTTGGCAAACGAACCGGAAATGCTGGCGCGTTTTCTGGCGCTGAGCGGGTTGCAGGCCAATATGCTGCGCCAGGCCGTCAACGATCCCGGCTTTCTTGCGGGCCTCACCGATTTTCTGATGAGCCATGAACCGGACCTGATGGCGTTTTGCGCCGCGACCGATACTTCCCCCGAAACAGTGGCGGCCGCCTGGCATCACTTTTCCGGGCCGGGGCTGGATTCAGGCGTGTATTGACGGGTCGCCAGCCGGAGGCGGTCAGCGTTTCAGCAATGTGCGGGCATAGGATTCCAGCACCGCATTCATGCGCGTCTGGTATCCCTTGCCGGTGGATTTATAAGCCTCGACGACGGACTTCTTGACCCTCAGCGTGATCTGCTGCGTCCCTTCCGGCTCCACGAGTTTTGCATTCGCCCAGAAGCGCTCATCCAGTTCGGGAATATCGCTGTAGTCAATCTTCTCGTCAGGCAAGGCTGCCAGTTCTTCAAGGCTCAGTTCTTTTTCGTATTTCTTCGTCATAACGTTTCCTTTCGCGGCGGTTTGCCGGCCGGGCGGAGATGATGCGGGTTCGACCGGCACGATCGGTATGGATGACCGCCAGAAATACTATTCCTTCGATCTGCCCTATGCTGTGATAGCGCGTCTCTCCATAGGCCGCGCGCTCATCGACCCATGAAAGAACCGCACCCTCGAAGATTCGAATCGCCGTCTGAAATCCGACGCCATGCTTTCGGATGTTGGACCGGTTTTTCTCTTCATCCCATTCGAACATGCGTAAAAAATCATCTACAATTGTAACTACAAATATGGGTGAAGATCAAATATTTCTCTACGATGTGCAAGTTTTCCCATGTACCGGGGTTTTCATATCCGGGCTTTGTCGCGAACGCCCCTTGAGCCGTTCCCACGGCCGGAGTATGGTCAGCAACGTTCTGGTTTTGTTTTCGGCCCATGTCCACGTCGCAACCCTATGATCCCGGTTTTTGCCGCGACTGTCTGGCCGGCCAGCCAGAGGGGCTGAGGCGTTGCCGCGCCTGTGGCAGCCCGCGGCTTGTTTATAATGCCGAACTCTACGATCTGAGCATTGCCCATATCGACTGCGACGCCTTTTATGCCTCCGTTGAAAAACGGGACAATCCGGAACTGGCCGACAAGCCTGTGATCGTTGGCGGCGGCAAGCGTGGGGTGGTTTCCACCGCCTGTTATATCGCCCGCATTCACGGCGTGCGTTCCGCCATGCCCATGTTCAAGGCGCTGGAAGCCTGTCCTGACGCAATCGTCATCAAGCCGGATATGGAAAAATACAGCCGTGTCGGGCGCGAAATCCGGGCGATGATGCAGGAATTGACGCCTCTGGTGCAGCCGCTTTCCATAGACGAGGCGTTTCTCGATCTTTCCGGCACCGAGAAGCTGCATCACGATCCGCCGGCCCGTGTGCTGGCGAAATTCGCCCGGCGCGTGGAAAAGGAAGTGGGCGTGACCGTTTCCGCCGGGCTTTCCTATTGCAAATTTCTCGCCAAGGTCGCGTCCGACCTGCAAAAGCCGCGCGGCTTTTCGGTGATCGGCGAAACGGAGGCGCTGTCCTTTCTGGCGACACGGCCGGTCACCACCATCTGGGGCGTCGGCAAGGCCTTCGCGGCGACGCTGGAGGCGGACGGTATCCGCATGATCGCGCAACTGCAGGAGATGGAGGAAAGCGAGCTGATGCGCCGCTATGGCGTGATGGGGCAACGCCTCTTCCGGCTTTCGCGCGGCATTGACGAGCGGCATGTGCACAATAACGACCCCGTCAAAAGCGTCTCTTCCGAAACCACCTTCTTCAACGATATTTCCCGCCATGAGGATCTGGTGCCGATCCTGCGCTCGCTTTCCGAAAAGGTTGCCTGGCGGCTGAAAAAGAGCGGCATTGCCGGCCAGACGGTGGTGCTGAAGATGAAGACGGCAGACTTCAAGCTTCGCACCCGCAACCGCAAGCTGGACGACCCCACGCAGCTTGCCGACCGGATTTTCCGCACCGGCCTTTCGCTGCTGGAAAAGGAAACGGACGGCACCAGGTTCCGCCTCATCGGCATCGGCGTCAGCGATCTGCGCGATGCGGGTCTGGCCGATCCGCCCGATCTCGTCGACAAACAGGCGGGGCGCCGGGCTGCGGCGGAAGCGGCGATGGACAAGCTGCGTGACAAGTTCGGCAAGGGCAGCGTCGAGACCGGCTATACGTTCGGAACGCGCAAATAACAGTTGCGGGATTGTGCGACAGGTCGCGCAATCCTGTCCTGGCCGCCTCGCGACGGATATATTTTAGATTTTACACAAATTAGTGATGTTGCGAATGAGCGGTCCTTAAACTTCATTAAACTTCGCATGATTGAGTGAGGCAAGTTTTGTACATGTGGTGTATTGCGTCATGTCCCTCCGCCTCCGTCTTATGGCCGGCATGCTGTCGGCCAGCATTCTTGCCTTTCCGGCGCTTGCCGCTGACAGCAGGTCCCTGCAGATACTGGTATCGAAAAGCGACCAGTCGCTCGCGCTTTATGAGAACGGCGAAATCGTCGCCACCTCGAAGGTCTCCACCGGCAAGGCCGGACATGAGACACCGAGCGGCATCTTCTCGATTCTGGAAAAGCGCAAATACCACGAGTCGAATATTTACTCGGCCGCGCCCATGCCCTTCATGCAGCGGCTGACATGGTCCGGAATCGCACTGCACGAAGGCAAGGTGCCGAACTATCCGGCCTCGCATGGCTGCGTGCGCCTGCCGTCCAAATTCGCCAAGTCTCTCTTCGGAGATACCCGGACCGGCGTGCATGTCATCATCACCGACCGGCCGGTCTCGCTGCGCTTTGTGCAGCATCCGGCGCTGTTTCAGCCGCGCGACGATGCCGATGACGGCAAGCTGCTTCTTTCGGATGTGGAATTGCGCCCGGCGACTTTCGATGCGGCTTTGGGGACGGTCGAGGTTGCCGTCAATGAAAAGACCCAGGCCCTCAAGCCGGTGGCGAAGACCAGGGAGCCCTCGCCCCTGCGCATTCTCATCACCCGGCGCGGCGAGCGGGAAAAGGTGATGGATATTCAGACCGTGCTGACCCGCCTCGGCTTCGATGCCGGTTCAGCCGATGGTTATGCCGGGGAGATGACGATCAGCGCCATCAATGGTTTCAAGCGCTGGAAGGGGCTGAAAACCACCGGCCCGCTTTTGACCGACGCCTTCGTGACGGCGCTTTATGCCTCCGCCGGTGAAGACCACCCACCGACCGGCCAGATCATGGTGCGGCAGGATTTCAAGCCGCTGTTCGAAGCAGCCATCGACATCAAGGACCCGGAAGTGGCGCTCGGAACCCATTTCTTCGAAGCCGTATCCGTGGATCGCGCCGCCGGAACCGCCGAATGGAACGGCGTGACGCTGGAAAACCATCTGCCGGCGGCGGCCCGCAAGCGGCTCGGCATCTCCGTTACCGAAGCGCCGGGCGGTTTCGATCAATTGAGCGCCGTACTCGGCCGCCTCGAAATTCCGACGGAAATACGCAGCCGGATCGAGCAGGAGCTTTCAAGCGGCAGCTCGATCACCGTTTCCGATATCAGTCACCAGCTGGAGACAGGCACTGGAACGGACTTCATCACCGTGACTAAAGAAGGGCCGGTATGAGCGATGTGTGAGGCCTCAAGCCTCACACCAGTTCCACATCGACGACACCGGGCGCGGACCGCAGCGCAGCGGCGATTTCCGGTGAGATGCGGTATTTCTCCGTCAGCTCCACCTCGATTTCGCGGCTGCCCTCATCCTTGATGACGATGAAATAGACCGAGCCATCGCCCTTCGTATTGAGGTGGCGGGCCACCGTTTTCAGCGGGCCGGAATCGCGCACATAAACACGCAACGCCTTCTGCATCTGCACGGATTTCTCTTCCAGCGACTGCGCCGTCTGGATACGCAGACCGATGCCTTCCGGACGCTCTTCCGCCTGCACGGTGATGACCAGCGATTTACCGACCTCGAGCAGATCGCGGAACTGGCCGAGCCCTTCGGAAAACAGCACCGCCTCATATTGGCCCGATGCGTCCGAGAAGGTGACGATGCCCATCTTGTTGCCGGTGCGGGTCTTGCGCTCCTGCTTGCCGGTCACGGTGCCGGCCAGACGCCCGGCAGTCGCGCCCTGTTTCACCGCGGCGGAAAAATCGGCGAAATTCTGCACCCGCAGCTTTTCCAGCACGGGGCGGTAGGTATCGAGCGGATGGGCGGTGAGGTAAAAACCGAGCACCTGATATTCGCGCAGCAGCTTTTCGGAGGCGAGCCAGGGCTGGAAGGCGGGAAGGATGAGCTTTTCCGGGCCGCTTCCACCACCCGAGCCAAACATGTCCGATTGTCCAATGGCGCGGTTGTTCTGCGCCATCTGCGCATAACCGATGATGCGGTCCAGCCCGCCGATCAGCTCGGCGCGGTCGCGGCCGAAACAATCGAAAGCGCCGGCATTGATCAGGCTTTCCAGCACACGCCGGTTGATCTGCTTGGGATCGATGCGCAGGCAGAAATCCTCAAGGCTCGTGAACGGCTTGCCGTCGCGTACCTGGACGATGTGCTCCACCGCCCCTTCGCCCACGCCCTTGATGGCGGCGAGCGAATAATAGATGCGGTTCTCGCCCGTCTCGAATTGCCGGAACGACGTCTGCACCGAAGGTGCGACGACCTCGATGCCAAGGCGGCCGGCATCCTGGCGGAAATCGTTGAGCTTTTCCGTGTTCGCCATATCGAGCGTCATGGAGGCCGCCAGGAACTCCACCGGATAATGCGCCTTCATATAGGCGGTCTGGTAGGACACGATGGCGTAGGCGGCGGCGTGGCTCTTGTTGAAGCCGTAATTGGCGAATTTCGCGAGAAGGTCGAAGATGGTGTTGGCCTGCGGCTTCGAGACGCCGTTCTCGATGGCGCCGTCGACGAAACGCTCGCGCTGCTTGTCCATCTCCTCCTTGATCTTCTTGCCCATGGCGCGGCGCAGAAGATCGGCTTCGCCGAGCGAATAACCGGAGAGGACCTGGGCGATCTGCATCACCTGTTCCTGATAAACGATAACGCCCTGCGTTTCCTTGAGCAGATGGTCAATGGTCGGATGGATCGATTCCAGCTCCTCCTCGCCATGTTTGCGGGCATTATAGACCGGGATGTTTTCCATCGGGCCGGGGCGATAAAGCGCCACCAGCGCGATGATGTCCTCGATGCAGTCCGGCCGCATGCCGATCAGCGCCTTGCGCATGCCGGCACTTTCCACCTGGAACACGCCGATGGTTTCGCCGCGCGAGAGCATCTCGTAGGTTTTGGCGTCATCCAGCGGAATCGCCGCGAGATCGACCTTGATGCCGCGCTTGGCAACGAAATCGACGGCGACCTTCAGCACCGTCAGCGTCTTCAGGCCGAGGAAGTCGAATTTGACGAGGCCGGCGCTTTCCACCCATTTCATGTTGAACTGGGTGACCGGCATATCCGAGCGCGGATCGCGATACATCGGCACCAGCTTCGACAGCGGGCGGTCACCGATGACGATACCGGCGGCGTGGGTGGAGGCGTGGCGGTAAAGCCCTTCGATCTTCTGGGCGATATCCAGAAGGCGGGCAACCACCGGCTCCTTGTCCGCCTCTTCCTGCAGGCGCGGCTCTTCCTCGATCGCTTTCGACAGGGGTGTCGGGTTGGCCGGGTTGTTGGGCACCAGCTTGCAGATCTTGTCCACCTGCCCATAGGGCATTTCCAGCACGCGGCCGACATCGCGCAAGGCCGCGCGCGCCTGCAGCGAACCGAAGGTGATGATCTGCGCCACCTGCTCGCGGCCATATTTGGCCTGCACGTAACGGATCACCTCTTCGCGACGGTCCTGACAGAAGTCGATATCGAAGTCGGGCATCGAAACGCGTTCAGGATTGAGGAAGCGTTCGAACAGCAGCGAGAAGCGCAGAGGATCGACATCGGTAATCGTGAGCGCATAAGCGACTAGCGAGCCCGCACCCGAACCGCGGCCCGGCCCAACTGGAATATCGTGCTGCTTGGCCCATTTGATGAAGTCGGCAACGATCAGAAAGTAACCGGGGAACTTCATGCGCGAGATGACACCGAGTTCGAAATCGAGCCTGTCGCGATAGTCCTGCTCGGTATAGCCGGCCGCCATGCCGAGCGCCGCCAGCCGCTGATCCAGCCCCTCCACCGCCTGGCGGCGAAGCTCTTCGGCTTCGGCGTGTTCCGCCGCCTCCGGGTCATCGCTGGCGCCGGTGAAACGCGGCAGGATCGGCCCGCGCTTCTTCAGCACATAGGAGCAGCGCAGCGCGATCTCGACGGTGTTTTCCAGCGCCTCGGGAAGATCGGCAAACAGCGCCGCCATTTCCGCCCGACTTTTGAGGTAATGGTCGGGCGTGAGCCGGAACCGGCTGTCATCGGAGACGATGGCGTTATGCGCCACAGCCATCAACGCATCATGCGCCTCATAATCGGCCTTGGAAGGGAAAAACGCTTCGTTGGTGGCAACCAGCGGAATATCATGGTCATAAGCAAGGCCGATCATGCGCCGCTCATGGGAACGGTCATAACCAGACTGGCGCTGCAATTCGATATAAAGCCTATCACCGAAAAGTGACTTCAGCGTCAGCAGCCGTTCTTTCGCCTGGGCAGCGTGACCTTCCTTCAAGGCCATATCCACCGGACCGCCGGATGCGCCCGTCAGCGCGATCAGGCCGGCATTGGAAGCTTCCTCCAGCCATGCACGGGTAATATGCACGGAATGGCCGCTGCCCTCGCCTTCCAGATAGGCGCGGCTGACGATATCCACCAGCCGCTCGTAACCTTCGGCATTGGCCGCCAGCAGAACGATGGCGGGAAGTTTCTGAAGGTGGCTGTTGTGGTTGCGGCGGTCCTCCGCCGCATCCTGCATGTCGATCGACAGCTGGCAGCCGATGATTGGCTGCAAACCTTCATCGCGCGCCTTTTCGGAAAATTCCAGCGCAACAAAGAGGTTGTTGGTATCGGTAATGGCAATGGCCGGCTGGCCGTCCGAGACGGCCTTGGACATGATTTTCTTGAGGGGCAAGGCCCCCTCAAGCAGGGAATAGGCGGAATGAACCCGCAAATGGACGAAACCGGGAGTTTTCAGCGTTTCGCCAGAGGTCTCTCCACGCACAACCGCATCGCCCATATCATCATCCTGTCATTCTGAATCGAGGGGGCGATTTTCCGATTTCCGGCGCTCAAAGTCCACCGCTTTACGGCGTCCATACAGGTTTCTGCGCCGGCGTGCCCTTCACAGGGCGGTGAGTATCACCGAAAAGCTGGCTACGAAGACAGCGATGGAGGCAAAAGCGGCAACGTCACGGATGAAATCAGTCATTGGTCTCTCCTTACTCGTTATGTTCCAACTTTGTTCTCATTTTGTTCGATTGTCAACAGGGTTTTGCTGATATTCCCCTTGCTAATGCCGCAGAATCGCCTTCGGTTCCCGCAGGGGGAACAGCAAACCCCTGACTCCAAAGCGAAAAAACCCGGAGGTAAAAACACCGCCGGGTTCGGAAAAAATTCAAACTTGGAGAACAGGCGTTCTCTGGAGGGATCGACTCGCCAGCTTGGCGCAACCCGTCCCGGAACCGTCATTCACCACAATTGGCGGGAATGATCGTTTCGAGTGCTATGAAAAAATTGGCGCACGAGGGTCTTGCCTCGCGCATCAGCTCAGAAATCGACGATCTTGCCGTCGGCCAGCGTCACACGCCGGTCCATGCGGGCGGCGAGTTCATGATTGTGGGTGGCGATCAGCGCCGCGAGGCCGGATTGGCGTACCAGCGCCTCCAGCGCGTCGAAAACATAGTGCGCTGTTTCCGGATCGAGATTGCCGGTCGGCTCATCGGCGAGCAGCAGCAACGGCGCGTTGGCGACGGCGCGGGCAATGGCGACACGTTGCTGTTCACCGCCGGAGAGTTCCGCCGGGCGGTGCTCACCGCGATGCCCCACCCGCATATAGTCGAGCAGCGCACTGGCGCGCTTGTGGGCTTCGGCCTGTGTCAGACCGGCGATGAGCTGCGGCATCATCACATTTTCCACCGCCGAGAATTCCGGCAGGAGGTGATGGAACTGGTAGACAAAGCCGATATCGCTGCGGCGGATCGCGGTTCGCGTTTCATCCGGCAGGTCATTGCAGGGTGCGCCGTTAATATAGACCTCGCCGGCATCTGGATGTTCGAGAAGTCCCGCCAGATGCAGCAGCGTGGATTTGCCGGTTCCCGAAGGAGCGACCAGCGCCACCATCTCGCCGCTCTTCAATTCGAAATCAGCCTTGCGCAGAATGGAAAGCGACGTCTCGCCCTGACCATAGGTTCTCTCGACGCCAGTAAGCCGCAGCACTGTTTTTTTTGCCATATTGCGAAGCGGTCCTTATTCGTAACGCAGGGCCTGCACCGGATCGAGCTTGGAAGCCCGCCATGCTGGAAAGATCGTTGCCAGGAAAGAGAGCGTCAGCGCCATGATGACAACGGAAATGGTCTCGCTGATATCCATTTCGGCCGGAAGCTGGCTCAGGAAATAAAGCTGCGGGTCAAACAGCACCGTGCCGGATATCCAGGAGAAGAACTGCCGGATGGATTCCACATTGAGGCAGACGATGACGCCGAGCGCCACGCCGGCAAAGGTGCCGACCATGCCGATGGCCGCCCCGGTCATGAAGAAGATGCGCATCACGGAGCCGGAGCTTGCGCCCATGGTACGCAGAATGGCGATGTCGCTGCCCTTGTCCTTCACCAGCATGATGAGGCCGGAAATGATGTTCAGCGCCGCCACCAGAACGATGAGGGTGAGGATCATGAACATCACGTTTCTTTCCACCTGCAGGGCGGAAAAGAAGGTCTGGTTCCGCTGTCTCCAGTCGGTGATATAGATCTGCCGTTCGGCGGCCTGTTCCACCAGCGGACGGATTCCGTCGACATCGTCGGGGCGGCTGACATAAAGCTCGATGGACTGCACGAGGCCTTCGGCATTGAAATAAAGCTGGGCTTCGGACAGCGGCATATAGATCATCGAGGCGTCATATTCCGACATGCCGATCTCGAAGACGCCGGATATCTTGTAGGATTTGACGCGCGGATTGACGCCCATCGGCGTCACGTCGCCTTCCGGGGAAATGAGGGTGATGTCGTCACCGGCCGTTACGCCGAGCTGGGCGGCGAGCCTTGAGCCGACAAGAACGCCATCTCCGGCCATGAAGCCAACCAGATCGCCAGTCTTGATGTTGGTGGCGACTTCCTTGACCTTGTCGATATCCTCCTGGCGCACGCCGCGCACCAGAGCGCCGGAACCCGCGCCGCCGCGGCCGGAGGCGAGCGTCTGGCCTTCCACCAGCGGCAAGGCCATGGTGACGCCGGGAACGGCGGCAAACTTCTTCGCCAGCTCATCATAATTATTGAAGGGCTGGTCGATAGGCTGCACGATCATATGGCCGTTGATGCCGAGAATGCGCGAAATGAGCTCGGTACGGAACCCGTTCATCACCGCCATGACGATGATGAGCGTCGCCACGCCCAGCATGATGCCGACAAAGGAGAAACCGGCGATGACGGAAATGAACGCTTCCTTGCGCCGCGACCGCAGATAACGCCAGGCCACCATGCGTTCAAAAGCGGAAAACGGCCGGGCGGTCTTTGCCCCGGCGGAAACAGCCGCACCCTTGTCAGCCTCGGCTTGTGCCATGTCGTCTCCCTGATCTCAAACTGCAAGGCCGGTCTTTTCCGAAAACCGGCCCATATTTCTGCGGCATCTGCGTTACGAAACCGGAGCGGACTTCGGGTGAAGCCGCTCCGTCTTCAGCTCGCTCTTAGCCGAGCACCCTGTTCATCGCCGCCTCGATCGTCACGGTCTCCCGCTCGCCGGTCTTGCGATCCTTCACTTCGACTTCGCCATTCGCGACCGAACGCGGCCCGACGATGATCTGCAGCGGCACGCCGATCAGGTCGGCGGTGGCGAATTTCTGGCCTGCACGGTCGTCCGTGTCGTCGTAAAGAACATCCTTGCCGGCGTTGGAGAGCGAGTAATACAGCTTTTCGCAAGCCGCATCACAGGCAGCATCGCCAGCCTTCATGTTGATGATCACGACATCGAAGGGAGCGACCGAGGCCGGCCAGATGATTCCGTTCTCGTCATGCGATGCTTCAATGATGGCGGGAACAAGGCGTGTCGGCCCGATACCATAGGAACCCATGTGGACAGGGTGTTCCTTGCCATCCTTACCCTGCACTTTCGCGCCCATCGGCTCGGAATATTTGGTGCCGAAATAGAAGATGTGGCCGACTTCAATGCCGCGCGCGGAAAGGCGCTCGCCATCGGGAATGGCGTTATAGGCGGCTTCGTCATGCATTTCGGACGTGGCGGCATAATCGGCCGTCCACTCGTCGAATACGCCCTGCAGGGCCGCAACATCGTCGAAGTCGGTGTTTTCGGCGGGAATGGCGCGATCGAGGAAGCTCTTGTGGCAGAAGACTTCGGATTCGCCGGTATCGGCCAGAATGATGAATTCATGGCTGTGATTGCCGCCAATCGGGCCGGTATCGGCACGCATCGGAATGGCGCGCAGGCCAAGGCGCTCGAAGGTGCGCAGGTAAGCCACGAACATCTTGTTATAGGAATGGATCGCGTCTTCCTTGGTCAGATCGAAGGAATAGGCGTCCTTCATCAGGAACTCGCGCGAACGCATGGTGCCGAAACGCGGACGCACCTCGTCGCGGAACTTGAGCTGGATGTGATAGAGGTTCAGCGGCAGGTTCTTGTAGGACTTCACATAGGAACGGAAGATGTCGGTGATCATCTCCTCATTGGTGGGGCCGTAGAGCATCTGGCGGTCCTGACGGTCCTTGATGCGCAGCATTTCCTTGCCGTAGTCATCGTAACGACCGCTTTCCTGCCAGAGCTCGGCCGATTGCAGCGTCGGCATCAGAAGCTCGATGGCGCCGGAGCGGTCCTGCTCCTGACGGATGATCCGGTTGACCTTGTCCAGCACGCGCTTGCCGAGCGGCAGCCAGGAATAGATGCCAGCCGATTGCTGCCGGATCATACCGGCGCGCAGCATGAGGCGGTGAGAGACGATCTCCGCTTCCTTGGGGTTTTCCTTCAGGATGGGCATGAAATAACGGCTGAGACGCATGACGGCTTCCATTGATGCGGACGACAGCGCGCAAAGGCGCGGGAATCGCCCCGAATAGAGGGATATTGGCGCCGGATATAGCCGTTTCCGGCCCAGATGAAAACCCGCCATGAAAAGAGCGTTAAAGGCGATTTTGCGGTATTTTCGCGATAGCTAATTCGCGTCAAAACGCTTTGATCGGAATATTATTCTTGATCCGGTGCGACAAATTGCACCACGGAGAATTTTTTGCCGACTGTAACAAATATGCAAAAAATGAGATGACAAGCATGGGGCTTTGGGCTAGCTTTAGCTTACAAAAGAGGCAGGAAGTTTAAATTCTTGTCATTTTCGCGGTCAGTCTTGGGAGGATCAGATCTTAGGCGCGCTCGTCGCAGCCCCGGCAACGGTTACAGATCACGCGAAACCTGGAAAACAAGGCTGAAAGGCCTTGTTTTTTTTTGCTTCTACACAAAGAACCCCGCCCCGCCGCTATATTCCGGTAAAATTATGGCGGTGAATCAGGCACCGAGCACGTTCTTGCTGTGTGCACGACAGATATGACATCCATATGACAGAATCCCGGCCATATCCGCCGGAAACTGCCGCGACCATGGATTCACCGCCAGTCTGAGTGGGCAGATGCGCGCGGAACGGCGATCACCTGCGCAGCTTTTCAATCGAAAACGGGAATAATTCTCGGCAGGTCATCGAGGCTGACACCGAACCACCAGGTTCCGCCGTACCACAGCCCACAGATCAGGGCCGAGATCAGGGTCGTCCATAAAACGATCCGCCCGCCCTTGAACCTTGATGGCGCACTGGCAACCGTGCCCAGCGCCACATCGCCCTCCTCATCCTGAGTGCGCAGGCCAATCGGCAGCACGATGAAAAGCACCGTCCACCAGACGATGAAATAAACGGCGAAGGCCGAAAGAAGCGGCATGTGATCCTCCTGCACAATGGGCTTCTTGTAACGCATTCATCCGCAGATCGGAATCACTTCTCCGCAAGAAACCCTAAAAGAAAAACAGAAGGGCCGCGCTTTGCGGCACGGCCCTGGAATCATCGGGAAAGAGACAGACGCCCCGGCCGATTGCCGGTAAGCTCCCGGCTCAGACCTTGGTTACAAAAACCGTCACGATCGGCTTCTTGCCCCAGCTCTGGTTGGCGGCGGCGCGCACGGCGCGACGCACCGCTTCGCGCAGCAGATCCAGATCCTTGCGGCGGGCGCGCGGAATGCTTTCGACGGCGCCGAGCACGGCGTCATAAAGCGTGTCTTCCATCGCCTCGTCCTCGTCATCGAATTCCGGCAGACCGAAGGGCACCACATCGGGATCGCCGAGGAAATCGTAACGGCTATCCAGCACGACATTGACGGCCACATGGCCGGCGAAGGACAGCTTGCGGCGGTTGCTGATGCCCATCTCGTCCATATCACCGACGAGATTGCCATCCTTGAAGACCCGGCCATGCGGCACGTCGTCGATGACTTCCGCAGGACCCGGCGCAAGGCGCAGAACATTGCCGTTGCGCACCTTCGGCACCTGCGAGATGCCGGCCTGTTCGGCCAGTTCCTTCTGCGCCACCAGATGCGCCGCCTCGCCATGGACGGGCACGACGATCTGCGGCTTCGTCCATTCGTACATCTTCAGAAGTTCATTGCGGCGCGGATGGCCGGAGACATGCACCAGCGCCTCATTGTCGGTGACGATATGGACGCCCTGCTCGATGAGGCCGTTCTTGATATCGATGATCGCCTTCTCATTGCCGGGGATGGCGCGCGATGAGAACACCACCGTATCGCCGGAAGCCAGCGCCACATTGCGCATCTCGTCGCGCGAAAGCTTGGCGAGTGCGGCGCGCGGCTCGCCCTGCGAACCGGTCAGGATCAGCACCACCCGGTCGCGCGGAATATAGCCATATTCGTCTTCGGCGAGGAACGGCTTGATGCCTTCCATGATGCCGAGATCCTGAGAGACGTTGACGACGCGCTTCAGCGACGAGCCGAGCAACAGCACCTCGCGGCCGGCTGCTTCCGCGGCCTGCGCAATCGAGCGGATGCGACCGACATTGGAGGAGAAGGTGGTGACGGCCACACGACCCTCGGCATTTTCGATGATCTGCCGCAGGCCTTCGGAAACCTCGTGCTCCGAGGGCGACACACCATCGCGCACCGAATTGGTGCTGTCGCACATCAGCGCCAGCACGCCTTCTTCGCCGATAGCGCGGAAGCGGGCTTCATCCGTCAACGGACCGAGCGACGGGGCTTCGTCGATTTTCCAGTCACCGGTGTGGATGACATTGCCGAGCGGCGTGCGGATGACCAGCGACATCGGCTCCGGAATGGAGTGGTTGACACCGACAGCCTCGATTTCGAACGGACCGACATTGATGCGGTCGCCCGCCTTGAAGATCGTCACCGGAATTTCGGCACGCGTGCCTTCATAGGCGCGCTTGGCTTCCAGCATACCGGCGGTGAAGGGCGAGGCATAGACCGGCACGTTGAGGCCGGGCCAGAGATCGTTCAGCGCGCCGTAATGATCCTCATGGGCGTGGGTGATGATGATGCCCTTGAGGTTCTTTTTCTGCTCGGCGATATAGCTGATGTCAGGCAGTACCAGATCGACGCCCGGCAGATCCGGGCCGGCGAAGGTCACGCCGCAATCCACCATGATCCATTGGCGTTTGCTTTCCGGCCCGTAGCCGTAAAGCGCCAGATTCATGCCGATTTCACCCACGCCGCCAAGCGGCACAAAGACCAGTTCGTCCTGTTTAGCCATTATTTTTCTTATCCATTCACGAAAGCACGCAGGCGACGGCAATCTGCCGCGCCCGCCGCGCTCTTAAGCATCGGACCTGTTGAACCATCTGATCGACCGGGCCGATGCGGAACCGGTTTGTCACCCTGCTTTTCATGAGCCGCAGGAAAGCTCCAACCCGTCGAAAGCGGTTCGGCGCGGGCCTTCGGGTCGCGCCGTTCACCTCATCCGAAAAACACGTCGCCGGCGGCAATCGAGCGCCTCGCGCCCTCATCCTCATCCAGCAGCAGATAACCATTATCATCAATCCCGACGAAACGCCCGCCAATCGAACGGTCTGGGAAGTTGACGGTGATATGTTCGCCGATACCGCAGGCGGCGGCACGCCAGCCAGCCATGATGCCGGCAACGCCCCTGCCCTCGTCCCAATCCCCCAGCACCTCCGCCGTCTCGCGGAAAAGATGGGCGAACAATTCGTCGGGCGAGCAGGACGCCCCATGTTCGGAGAGCATGGTGACGGGGTAAAGCGGATTTTCCGGCTTATGGGCGATATTGATGCCGATGCCGATGACGATGGCGCGTCGGCCATCCGGCAGCAACTCCGCCTCCATCAGAATGCCGCAGGTCTTGCGGCGTCCGATCAGCACGTCATTCGGCCATTTGATTTCCAGCGGCTCACCACCCGTCGGCAGCACCGCGCGGATGGCGCGATAAACAGCCAGCGCGAAGGCAAGCGGCAGAGACCCTATACGGTCCATCGGAGCGGGATCGATCAGAAGAAGCGAAGCGTAAAGATTGCCAGGTTCGGAAACCCATGGACGGCCGCGACGGCCGCGTCCGCCAGTCTGGCGGATGGCGGTGATCCAAAGATTGCCGCCATCGCCCGCCCTTGCCTGGGCGAAACATTCCAGATTGGTCGATGGCGTTTCCGCCATCGCCTCGTGCCGGAAGTCATCGATGGACATCCGGCCCGTATGCTTGTGCGTGCTGCTCAAAAGAAGGTCTTCGCCGCAACTGTCACCGCGTTGCCGAGTGCACCGCCGAAGACGATGAAGGCGACAACGAAGAGGCCGGAAAGCGCGTAAACGACTTTGAGTTCGCCGGCGGGACGCTCGAATTTGTCCTTGGCTTCATCGAACCACATGACCTTGACGACGCGAATATAATAATAGGCGCCGACAACAGAGCCGATCACACCGATGATGGCGAGCGGATAGAGCTTCGCCTCGATGGCTGCGAGGAAGACATAATACTTGCCGAAGAAGCCGGCGAGCGGCGGGATGCCGGCAAGCGAGAACATCAGGATCGTCAGCACAACCGCCATGAAGGGGTTGGAGGAGGAAAGACCGGCCAGATCCTCGACAGTCTCGACATTGCCGATTTCCTTGCGGCGCATGGAGAGAATGCAGGCGAAGGTGCCGAGCGTCATGACCATATAAACGGTCATGTAGAGAATGACGCCGGCAACACCGGCTTCGGTGCCCGCAGCAAGACCGACCAGCGCATACCCCATGTGGCCGATGGAGGAATAAGCCATCAGGCGCTTGATGTTCTTCTGGCCGATTGCGGCAAAGGAGCCGAGCAGCATGGAGGCGATGGAGATGAACACGACGATCTGCTGCCAGTCGGCGAAGACCGGCTGGAACGCCTCGATGACGATGCGAACGAGGATCGCCATGGCGCCAATCTTCGGCGCAGCCGACAGGAACGCCGTTACCGGGGTCGGCGCACCTTCATAAACGTCCGGCGTCCACATGTGGAACGGCACGGCCGAAATCTTGAAGGCGAGACCGGCGAGAACGAACACCAGACCGAAGACCAGACCGAGCGAACGGGTTTCCGAGGCCAGAACCTGCGCGATTTCGGTGAAGCCGGTATTGCCGGTGAAGCCGTAGACCAGCGACATGCCGTAAAGCAGCATGCCGGAAGACAGCGCGCCGAGCACGAAATACTTCAGGCCCGCTTCCGTGGAGCGCAGGCTTTCCCGGTTGATGGCGCAGACGACGTAGAGCGCCAGCGACTGCAGTTCCAGCGCCATGTAAAGCGAGATCAGGTTGTTGGCCGAGATCATCAGCAGGATGCCAAGCGTCGCGAGGACCAGAAGCACCGGATATTCGAAACGGCCGATGGGTTCGAAACGGCCCTGACCGACGGCGAGGATCATGGCGGTGATCGAGCCGATCAGCGCCAGCACCTTCATGAAGTTGCCGAAGGCATCGGCGATGTAGACACCGCCGAAGGCCACACCCGAGGCGGGGGCAAAGATGATCCAGAGACCGACGACGAGCAGGAGGGCAACGGCAAGGCCGGTGACCGTCGTTGTCGACTTGTCGCCCGAGAAGACGCCAATCATGAGCAGCGCCAGCGCGCCGACCGCAAGGATCAGCTCGGGCGTCGCAATGTGCAGACTGGCAAAAAGGATTTCAGCGGTCATGTCCAACGGGTCCTGTCGTCAATTCATAGAGAGCGCAACATTTTGCGCCGCCTGCAATGCAGCCGTATAGTTGTTTACCACAAGATCGACCGATGCGGCTGTCGCATCGAACACCGGCGCCGGATAGACGCCGAAGAAGATCGTCAGCACAACCAGCGGATAAAGGATGACCTTTTCGCGGGTCGACAGATCGAGCATCGACTTCAGGCTTTCCTTCTCCAGCGCACCGAAGATCACGCGGCGGTAAAGCCACAGCGCATAAGCGGCCGAGAGGATGACGCCGGTTGCCGCAAACAGCGCGACCAGCGTGTTGGCGCGGAAGACGCCGATCAGCGTCAGGAATTCACCGACAAAGCCTGACGTGCCGGGCAGACCGACATTGGCCATGGTGAAGATCATGAAGGCGACGGCATATTTCGGCATGTTGTTGACGAGGCCGCCATAGGCCGCGATCTCGCGGGTATGCAGGCGGTCGTAGACAACGCCGACGCAGAGGAAGAGCGCGCCGGAGACGATGCCGTGCGACAGCATCTGGAAGATTGCGCCCTGCACGCCCTGAACGTTGGCGGCGAAGATGCCCATGGTCACGTAACCCATGTGGGCGACGGAGGAATAGGCAATCAGCTTCTTGATATCGTCCTGCATCATCGCGACCAGTGAGGTGTAGATGATGGCGAGAACCGACAGCGTGAAGACGAAGGGGGCGAAATAATCAGACGCCAGCGGAAACATCGACAGCGAGAAGCGGATGAAACCGTAACCGCCGAGCTTCAGCATGACGCCGGCAAGGATGACGGAGCCTGCGGTCGGCGCCTGAACGTGGGCATCCGGCAGCCAGGTGTGCACCGGCCACATCGGCATCTTGACCGAGAAGGCCGCGAAACAGGCAAGCCAGAGCCAGGTCTGCATGCCGGCCGGGAAGCCGTATTTCAACAGTTCCGTCATGTCGGTCGTGCCGGCCTGCCAGTACATGGCCATGATGGCGAGCATGGTGAGAACCGAGCCGAGCAGCGTGTAGAGAAAGAACTTGTAAGATGCGTAAACGCGATCCTTGCCGCCCCAGACGCCGATGATGATGAACATCGGGATCAGCGTCGCTTCGAAGAAGACGTAGAAGAGAACCGTATCCAGCGCCACGAAGACGCCGACCATGACGACTTCCAGCAGCAGGAAGGCGATCATGTATTCCTTGACGCGCTTCTCGATCGAATCCCAGCTTGCCAGCACGCAGAAGGGCATGAGGAAGGTGGTGAGGATGACGAACAGCATGGAGATACCGTCCACGCCCAGATGATAGGCGGCGATGTTGCCGAACCAGGCGTGTTTTTCCACCATCTGGAAACCGGGGTTCGAATTGTCGAAACCGATCCAGACGAACAGCGACACCAGGAAGGTGAAAACGGTCGTCAGCAGCGAGACATTGAGAATGTTGCGGCGACCGTAGGGGCCGTTCTCATTCGTCAGAAGCAGGAGCACCACGCCGACGAGCGGCAGAAAGGTGACCGTTGAAAGAATGGGCCAATCGGTCATCAGAGGGCACTCCCGAGCATCATCCAGGTGACAAGCGCCGCGATGCCGATCAGCATCGCAAAGGCATAATGATAGAGGTAACCGGATTGCAGGCGGACCATGCGGTTGGTCACGTCAACCACACGCGCTGCAATGCCGTTCGGTCCATAATGGTCGATGACGGCGACGTCGCCCTTCTTCCACAGGAAGCGACCGAGCGCCTTGGCGGAACGAACGAAGAGGAAATCGTAGAGTTCGTCGAAGTACCACTTGTTCAAGAGGAACTGGTAGAGGCCGCGATGGGTCTCGGCCAGACGCTTCGGCGTCTCCGGCGACTTGATGTACATGTACCAGGCGGTCACGAAACCAAGCGCCATGGCGAAGAACGGACTCCACTTCACCCACAGCGGCACGTGGTGGAATTCCTCGAGGATTTCGTTTTCCGGAAGCGTGAACAGCGCGCCCTTCCAGAATTCGGCATATTCATGGCCGAAGAAATAACCTTCGAAGGCCACACCGGCAAAGATCGCTCCGACCGTGAGGATGAAGAGCGGGATCAGCATGACCATCGGCGATTCATGCACATGGTGCATGACGTCGGCGGAAGCGCGCGGCTTGCCGAAGAAGGTCATGAAGGCCAGACGCCAGGAGTAGAAGCTGGTGAACAGGGCCGCGATGACCAGCAGCGTAAAGGCGACGCCGGAGAGAACCGAATGGGACGCATAAGCGGATTCGATGATGACGTCCTTCGAGAAGAAGCCGGCAAAACCGATCATCGTGCCCGGAATACCAACGCCGGTCAGCGCCAGCGTGCCAACAGTCATGGTCCAGAAGGTGATGGGGATATGCTTGCGCAGGCCACCCATGTAACGCATGTCCTGCTCGCCATCGACGGCATGGATGACCGAGCCGGCGCACAAGAACAGCAGGGCCTTGAAGAAGGCGTGCGTGAAGAGGTGGAACACGGCAGCGCCATAAGCACCGACGCCGAGCGCCACGAACATGTAACCGAGCTGCGAGCAGGTTGAATAGGCGATGACGCGCTTGATGTCGTTCTGCACGAGGCCGACGGTTGCCGCGAAGAAGGCGGTGATCGCGCCGATCAGCGTCACGACGGTCAGCGCATCATGCGACAGTTCGAAGAGCGGCGACATGCGGGCGACGAGGAAGACGCCGGCGGTGACCATGGTTGCGGCGTGAATGAGGGCAGACACCGGGGTCGGGCCTTCCATCGCGTCCGGCAGCCAGGTGTGCAGCAGGAACTGCGCCGATTTACCCATCGCGCCCATGAAGAGCAGCAGGCAGACGCCCGTCATCGCATTGGCCTTGTCCAGCTGCATGCCGAACAGGTTGATAACGGTTTCCGAGGAGGCAGCGCCTTCAGCCGGCAGATAGGTCGCAGCGGCAGCGAAGATCGTTTCGAAATTGATCGAGCCGAACAGCACGAACACGCCGCCAATGCCGAGAATGAAGCCGAAGTCACCGACGCGGTTGACGATGAAGGCCTTCATGGCGGCGGCCGATGCGGACGGCTTCTTGAACCAGAAACCGATCAGCAGATAGGATGCCAGACCCACGCCTTCCCAGCCGAAGAACATCTGCAGCAGGTTGTCGGAGGTCACCAGCATCAGCATGGCGAAGGTGAAGAGCGACAGATAGGCGAAGAAACGCGGACGATGCGGATCGTGATGCATGTATCCGATCGAATAGAGATGCACCAGCGTCGAGACCGTGTTGACGACGACGAACATGACGGCCGTCAACGTATCGATGCGGAACGCCCATTCGACGTCGATGCCGCCGGACTGGATCCAGCGCAGCACGGTGACCTTGATCACCTCGCCCGGCTCGCCATGGGCGAGCGCGACGGTGAAGAACACGATCCACGACAGGATGGCGACCACGATCATCAGACCGGTGGTGACATATTCCGAAGCCTTGGCGCCGATGGAGCGACCGAACAGGCCGGCGATCAGGAAGCCGATCAGTGGAAGAAAGACGATAGCCTTGTAGATCATAGCCTTATCAGCCCTTCATCATATTGACGTCTTCGACGGCGATCGATCCGCGGTTGCGGTAGAAGACAACGAGTATTGCAAGACCGATGGCCGCTTCGGCGGCTGCGACGGTCAGAATGAACAAAGCGAAGACCTGGCCGACGATATCGTTCAGGAAGGCCGAGAAGGCCACCATGTTGATGTTGACCGCAAGCAGGATGAGTTCGATCGACATAAGGATGACGATGACGTTCTTCCGGTTGAGGAAGATGCCGAAGACGCCGATCGTGAAGAGGATCGCGCTGACCGTCAGGTAGTGGGAAAGACCGATTTCCATGTTCTGTTTCCTTGGATCCGTTCGCGCCTCAGATGCCCTGGCCCGGCTTGACCTTGACCGTGGTAACGGCGGTCTTCGGGTCACGGCCGACCTGCGTGGAGATATCCTGCCGCTTGATGTCGGTGCGATGACGCAGCGTCAGCACGATGGCACCGATCATGGCCACCAGCAGCACGAGGCCGGCGAGCTGGAAGAAGTAGACGTAATTGGTATAGAGCACGTCGCCGAGTGCGGCCGTATTGGTGCGTTCGGTGACAGGCGGGATCGGCATGGTGATGGACTTGGCCGCAATCGGGTTCAGCATGCTGCCGCCGACCACGACGATCAGTTCCGCCGCCAGGATGACACCGATCAGCGCCCCGACCGGGGCATATTGCAGCACGCCCGAGCGAAGCTCGGCGAAATCCACATCCAGCATCATGACGACGAAGAGGAAGAGCACCGCCACGGCGCCGACATAAACCACCAGCAGGATCATGCCGAGGAACTCGGCGCCCGTCAGCAGGAACAGCGCGGCTGCGTTGAAGAAGGTCAAAATCAGAAACAGCACCGAATGAACAGGGTTCTTCGATGCAATGACCATGAACGCAGACGCCACGGCGACGAAAGCGAATATATAAAAGAATACAGCGTGCAGACCCATGTTGGTGCCTTCTTGTCCTCATCGGGCAAAGATGGCTCGAAGGCCCCTCACCCGTTTCGTCCCCGCCGGCGAAAACCGCGCAGGCATTTTACTTTTCATCGCTCTCCGGGGTTTCCCCCGGAAAGACGGTTGCGCCTTAACGGTAAGGCGCATCCAGTGCGAGGTTGCGTGCGATTTCACGCTCCCAGCGGTCGCCATTGTCGAGAAGCTTCTCCTTGTCGAAATAAAGCTCCTCGCGGGTTTCCGTCGCGAATTCGAAGTTCGGGCCTTCGACAATGGCATCCACCGGGCAGGCTTCCTGGCAGAAGCCGCAATAGATGCACTTCACCATGTCGATATCGTAACGCACCGTCCGGCGGGTGCCGTCATTGCGGCGCGGGCCAGCTTCGATGGTGATCGCCTGAGCGGGACAGATCGCTTCACACAGCTTGCAGGCGATGCAGCGCTCTTCACCGTTCGGATAACGGCGCAGCGCGTGCTCACCACGGAAACGCGGAGAGACCGGGCCCTTTTCGAAAGGATAGTTCACCGTTGCCTTCTGTTTGAAGAAGTGGCGCATCGTGAGCAGGATCGCGCCCACGAACTCCTTGAGGAACAGTGAATTGACGGCTTGGGAGAGGCTTGCCATCTCAGTCTCCAGATTTCTGAGCGAGGAGTACGGACATCAACCGGCCCACCCCGTCAGCTTCAATACGAATGCAACAATAACGACCATGGCGAGCGACAGCGGCAGGAACACCTTCCAGCCGAGACGCATGAGCTGGTCATAACGGTAACGCGGAACGAAAGCCTTGGTCAGAGCGATCATGAAGAAGACCATGCAGCCCTTCAGCGCGAACCAAACAATGCCCGGAACCCAGTTCAGGAACCATACATCCACGATCGGCAGCCAGCCGCCCATGAACAGGATCGTCGTCAGGCAGCAGATCAGGACAATCGCAGCATATTCGCCGAGCATGAACATCATGTAAGGCGTGGAGCCATATTCGACCATGTGACCGGCAACCAGTTCCGATTCCGCTTCCGGAAGGTCGAAGGGCGGGCGGTTGGTTTCGGCAAGGCCGGAAATGAAGAACACGATGAACATCGGGAACAGCGACAGCCAGTGCCAGTCGAGGAACGAGGCCGGCAGGCCGAGCATGGTGCCGAGGCCGGTCTTCTGGGCCAGAACGATGTCCGTCAGGTTCAGCGAACCGACGCAGAGCAGAACGGTGACGATGACGAGGCCGATCGACACTTCGTAGGACACCATCTGCGCGGCAGAACGCAGCGCGCCGAGGAACGGGTACTTCGAGTTCGAAGCCCAGCCGCCCATGATGATGCCGTATACTTCAAGCGAGGAAATCGCGAAGATATAGAGAATGCCGACATTGATATTGGCGACGACCCAGCCCTCATTGAAGGGAATGACGGCGTAGGTGGCGAGCGCCAGCGTCACGGCGACCAGCGGCGCCAGAAGGAAAACGGCCTTGTTGGCGCCGGCCGGAATGACAGGCTCCTTCAAGATGAACTTCAAAAGGTCGGCGAAGGACTGGAAGAGACCGAAGGGACCAACGACGTTCGGACCACGGCGCAGCTGCACCGCCGCCCAGACCTTGCGGTCGGCAAGCAGCAGGAACGCGATAGACACCAGAAGGCAAACGAGAAGCAGCAGGGACTGGCCGACCATGATCAGCGCGGGCCAGACGTAGCTCCAGAAAAACTGTTCCATAAATCCCCTACCCTTACTCTGCCGCAGCCTGGAAATTGTTGCGGGCCAATGCGGAGCACTCGGCCATGACGGCGGATGCGCGCGCAATCGGGTTCGTCAAATAAAAGTCTTTTACCGGCGAGGCAAACGCCGACTTGTTGAGCGAGCCGGCCTTGCCAGCCAGTGCTTCGATATCCGTGGCCTTGCCGGCGACGATCTCGTCGGTCTCCGCCAGATGCGGATACGCGACATAGAGCTGGCCGCGGAGCGCCGACAGCGAATCGAACGGCAGCTTCTTGCCGAGCACGTCGGACAGCGCACGCAGGATCGCCCAGTCTTCGCGGGCTTCGCCCGGTGCGAAACCGGCGCGGTTGCCCACCTGCACGCGGCCTTCGGTGTTGACCCAGATACCGGATTTTTCGGTATAGGCCGCACCCGGAAGGATGACGTCGGCGTTCATCGCGCCCTGATCGCCATGGCTGCCGATATAGACGGTGAACTTGGCGCCCTTGTTCGACAGGTCGAGTTCATCGGCGCCGAGCAGGAAGAGAACATCCATGGAGGCGACCATATCAGCGGCGGCAACACCGCCCTCGCCCGGCACGAAGCCGATATCGAGACCGCCCACGCGGGCAGCGGCGGTGTGCAGAACCGAGAAGCCGTTCCACTCTTCGGTGACAGCACCTACCGAGGTAGCGAGCTTGGCAGCGGCAGCCAGTACGGCTGCGCCATCGGCGCGCGCCAGCGCACCCTGACCGATGATGATCAGCGGGTTCTTGGCGGATTTCAGCTTGTCGATGAAGCTGTGCGAGCCATTGGCCAGATCGGACAGCGTTTCAGCGCCGGAACCGAGATATTCGTAATTGTAGCGCAGTTCGCCGGCTTCACCGATCACGCCGATCGGGAAACCGCCGCGACGCCAGCGCTTGCGGATGCGGGCGTTGAGCACGGCCGCTTCGTAGCGCGGGTTGGAACCAACGATCAGCAGGGCGTCGGCCTGTTCGATACCTTCGATGGTGGAATTGAAGATGTAGCTGGCGCGGCCGAGCGAAGGATCGAGTGCAGCGCCATCCTGACGGCAATCCACATTGGCCGAGCCGAGCGACGCCAGAAGCGACTTCAGCGCGAACATTTCTTCGACGGAGGCCAGATCGCCGGCAATCGCACCGATCTTTTGGCCGGAGGTCGCGGCAACCGCCTGCTTGATAGCGCCGAAGGCTTCACCCCAGCTTGCGGGCTGCAGACGGCCATCCTTGCGGACGTAAGGGCGGTCGAGACGCTGTGTCTTCAGGCCGTCCCAGATGAAACGGCTCTTGTCGGAAATCCACTCTTCATTGATCGCCTCGTTGACACGCGGCATGACGCGCATGACTTCGCGGCCACGGGTATCGACGCGGATGGCCGAACCGAGCGCGTCCATCACATCGATGGTTTCGGTCTTGTTCAGTTCCCACGGACGGGCGGTGAAGGCGAAAGGCTTGGAGGTGAGCGCGCCGACCGGGCAGAGGTCAACGACGTTGCCCTGCAGCTCCGACGTCATGGCCTGCTCGAGATAGGTGGTGATTTCGGCATCTTCGCCGCGGCCGATGAGGCCGAGTTCGGCAATGCCGGCCACTTCCGTGGTGAAACGGACGCAGCGTGTGCAGTGGATGCAGCGGTTCATGACCGTCTTGACGAGCGGTCCGATATATTTGTCTTCAACCGCGCGCTTGTTTTCCGCGTAACGCGAACCGGCGATACCGAAGGCCATGGCCTGGTCCTGCAGGTCGCATTCGCCGCCCTGGTCGCAGATCGGGCAATCAAGCGGATGGTTGATGAGCAGGAATTCCATCACGCCTTCGCGGGCCTTCTTGACCATCGGCGTGTTGGTGAAAACCTCAGGCAATTCGCCGTTCGGGCCGCCGCGAACGTCGCGAACACCCATGGCGCAGGATGCGGCGGGCTTGGGCGGTCCGCCCTTCACCTCGATAAGACACATGCGGCAGTTACCCGCGACCGACAAGCGCTCATGAAAACAAAAGCGCGGAACTTCGGCACCAGCCTCCTCGCACGCCTGCAACAGCGTGAAATGATCCGGAACCTCGATCTCTTTACCGTCAACCTTGAGCTTTGCCATGGTCCTACTTACGTCCTGTTGCCTGTTCGTCCCATGTCTCACACGGTCCGCAACAAATCCTTAATCGCGTCCGGCACTCATATCGTCTGCCAGACGCTTCATGGTGTCGCGAGGCCGGAAAACTCCGGCTCCGCCTGAAGCCTTATTGCTTATTCAGCGGCTTCCAGAACAGCGCCATCATCCATGGCCCTGTAGGTATATTGGTCGATGCGCTTTTCGATTTCCGGACGGAAATTGCGGATCAGCGCCTGTACCGGCCATGCGGCGGCGTCGCCAAGCGCACAGATGGTGTGGCCTTCGATCTGCTTCGTCACTTCGAACAGCATGTCGATTTCGCGCTTCTGGGCGTTGCCCTTGACCATGCGCTCCAGCACGCGCCACATCCAGCCGGTGCCTTCGCGGCACGGCGTGCACTGGCCGCAGCTTTCATGCTTGAAGAAGGCCGCGATGCGGGCAATCGCCTTGATGACGTCGGTGGACTTGTCCATGACGATCATGCCGCCGGTGCCGAAGGAAGACTTCACTTCGCGCATGCCGTCGAAATCCATGATGGCGTCCTTCATGTCCTCACCACGAACGATGGGGCAGGATGCGCCGCCGGGGATGACGCCAAGCAGATTGTCCCAACCACCGCGAATGCCACCGCAATGGTGTTCGATCAGCTCGCGGAAGGAGAGGCCCAGCGCGTCTTCGAAGGTACAGGGACGCTCGACATGGCCGGAGACCATGAACAGCTTGGTGCCGACATTGTTCGGACGGCCGATGGACGAGAACCAGGCCGCACCGCGACGCAGGATGGTCGGCGCAACGGCGATGGATTCGACGTTGTTGACGGTCGTTGGGCAGCCATAAAGACCCATATTGGCCGGGAACGGCGGTTTCAGGCGCGGCTGGCCCTTCTTGCCTTCGAGGCTTTCGAGCAGAGCCGTCTCTTCGCCGCAGATATAGGCGCCGGCGCCGTGATGGACATAGATGTCGAAATCCCAGCCGTTCTTGTTGTTCTTGCCGAGCAGGCCGGCATCGTAGCACTCATCGATGGCCGCCTGCAGCGCTTCACGCTCACGCATATATTCGCCGCGCACGTAGATATAGGCGGTATGCGCGCCCATGGCGAAACCGGCGATCACGCAGCCTTCGATCAGCGTATGCGGATCGTTGCGCAGGATTTCGCGGTCCTTGCAGGTGCCGGGCTCGGATTCGTCGGCATTGACGACGAGATAATGCGGGCGGCCGTCATTTTCCTTCGGCATGAAGGACCACTTGAGACCCGTGGGGAAGCCAGCGCCGCCGCGACCGCGGAGGCCGGAAGCCTTCATCTCGTTGATGATCCAGTCACGGCCCTTTTCGATGATCTGCTTGGTGCCGTCCCAGTGGCCGCGCGCTCTCACGCCCTTCAGGGACTTGTCCTTGAGGCCGTAGAGATTGGTAAAGATGCGATCCTGATCTTTTAACATGCTTCACCTCTTACCGCGGCTTCTTGCCGAAGACCTTGATATACTCGGCTTCGCCACCCTTGGCGAGCGCCTCGGCCTGCTTGATCCACTCGTCGCGTTCGATGCGGCCCTTGAAATTCAGATAACCGTCGACCCAGTCGCATTCGGCCTTTTTCCAGCCGGCGATCTGCGCATAGGTAAAGATGCCGAGCTCGTGCAGCGTGCCTTCGATCTTCGGACCGACGCCGGAAATGAGCTTCAGGTCGTCGGGCGTTGCGGGCTTTTCGATGCCGGCCGGACGATCCTTGGAATCGAGCGACGGCTTCGCAGATCCAGAAGCTTCCTTTTCGGCGGTCTTCACATTCGCTTCGGCAGCCTTCGGCGCGGTCGCCGGCGTCTTCAGCTTCGGATCGGTTTCCGGGGCGTCCGTCTTCGGCTTGGCGGCGTTGGACGGCGGAACCGGCGCGGCGTCCGCAGCCACTTCGGCCGGCTTGTCGAGATTGGAGCGATCCGGCTTGATCTCTTCCGTCAGCGTCGTCAGGCCGCCGACCGGGACCGACTGGTGACGGTCGATCTGCGGGCCAGTCTTGACGGTGTCGCCCTTGCCTGCCTCGAACGTATCGATGATCTCTTCCAGACGCTCGGGCGTCAGGTCCTCATAGGCGTCCTTGAAGATGATGACCATCGGCGCGTTGACGCAGGCGCCCTGACATTCCACTTCTTCCCAGGAGAGCGTGCCGCTCTCATTGGTGTGCAGCGGATCGTGGTGGATCTTCTTGCGGCAGACATCCATCAGCGCTTCCGAGCCGCGCAGCATGCAGGGCGTGGTGCCGCAAACCTGAACGTGGGCGCGCGTGCCGACCGGCTTCAGCTGGAACTGGGTATAGAAGGTCGCCACTTCCATGACGCGGATATAGGCCATATCCAGCATGTCGGCGATTTTCTCGATGGCGGCGCGGGTAACCCAGCCGTCCTGCTCCTGCGCGCGCATGAGCAGCGGGATGACCGCCGATTGCTGGCGTCCCTCGGGATATTTCAGAATCGTCTTTTCCGCCCATGCGGTATTTTCCGCATTGAAGGCAAACGCCACGGGCTGGAACTGATCTTCGGCTAGTCGACGAACGGACATACTTCCTCACGCCTTTTCAGTTTAACGTCTCACAACGCGATCTCGCCACCGTGACGAATTCGCAGGCGTAAGCCGCCTTGTCTTTCTGCATGAACACGATGAACTTGCTGCCATTGGGAACCGAGGCCTTGATCTCGTATCCCGACGACAGAAGCTGCTTGATGGTCGAAGAGCCGCCGCTCGACAGCGATATGCCGCCCTCGTCCGTCGCCGTCTGGGCGAGAGCGGGGGCAGACATCGCAGCGAGAAAAGCCGGTATGGCCAGCGGCAGACGCATCAGCGGTCGACCTCCCCGAACACGATGTCGAGGGAGCCGAGAACGGCTGTAACGTCGGCAAGCTGATGGCCCTTGCACAGGAAATCCATAGCCTGCAAATGTGCGTAACCCGGAGCGCGGATCTTGCAACGGTAGGGCTTGTTCGAACCGTCTGCGACCACGTAGACGCCGAACTCGCCCTTCGGCGCTTCGACGGCGGCGTAAACTTCGCCGGCCGGAACGTGGTAACCTTCGGTGTAGAGCTTGAAGTGGTGGATCAGCGCTTCCATCGAACGCTTCATCTCGCCGCGCTTGGGCGGAACCACCTTGCCGTCAAGCGAGGACACAGGGCCGATGCGGTGCTTGCCGGAGAGAAGATCGACGCACTGCTTCATGATCTTCACGGATTCGCGCATTTCCTGCATGCGGATCAGGTAACGATCATAGCAGTCGCCGTTCTTGCCGACGGGAATGTCGAATTCGAGATCGGAATAGCACTCATAGGGCTGCGCGCGGCGCAAATCCCAGGCAGCGCCCGAGCCGCGCACCATCACGCCCGTGAAACCCCAGGCGAAGGCGTCTTCAAGCGAGACGACGCCGATATCGACGTTGCGCTGCTTATAGATGCGGTTATCGGTCAAAAGGCCTTCGATATTGTCGAGAACGGTCAGGAACGGATCGCACCACTTGCCGATATCATCGACCAGTTCCGGCGGCAGGTCCTGATGCACGCCGCCCGGACGGACATAGGCCGAGTGCATGCGGGCGCCGCAGGCGCGCTCATAGAACACCATCAGCTTTTCGCGCTCTTCGAAGCCCCAGACCGGCGGCGTCATCGCGCCGACGTCCATGGCCTGCGTCGTGACGTTCATGATGTGCGACAGGATACGGCCGATTTCCGAATAGAGAACGCGGATCAACTGGCCGCGCATCGGGATTTCGAGACCGAGCAGCTTTTCGACGGCGAGCGCGAAAGCATGTTCCTGGTTCATCGGCGCGACGTAGTCGAGACGGTCGAAATAGGGAACAGCCTGCAGATAGGTCTTGGTCTCGATCAGCTTTTCGGTGCCGCGATGCAGGAGACCGATATGCGGATCGACGCGCTCGACGATTTCGCCGTCCAGTTCCAGAACCAGACGCAGCACGCCGTGCGCGGACGGATGTTCCGGACCGAAGTTGATCGTGAAATTGCGGACGTTATGCTCAGTCATTCTAGTGCTCCGCCGAGGTGATCATGGCGATGAATTCGGGGCCGGTCATGTTCTGCGTGGTTTCAGCGAAAGAGTAGCTCGAGGGCTTCTCATCCGTGAAAATCTGCGACGCGAACTTGAAACTGGAAGGGTTATCGAAAGCCTGCAGCGAAACGGCGAAATGCTTGCCGTCCTTCGAGCGCCACATCAGCGTGCTGCCGCAATTCTTGCAGAAGCAGCGCTCACCCCATTCCGACGAGGAATAGACGCCGAGGTTCTCTTCGTTTTCGACGGAGATATCAGCGCATTCGACAGCCAGAAACGCACCGCCGGACCAGCGGCGGCACATGGAGCAATGGCAAACGCCGAATTCGCGGGCACCGATGACGGCATTGAGGCCGACGGCGCCGCAAAGACATTGCGCATGCTCTGTCGCGGGGGCTTGGCTCATTGCTTGGCCTTTTCGTCACCCGGGAGAACATATTCGGTTCCTTCCCACGGGGAGAGGAAATCGAAGTTGCGGAATTCCTGTTTCAGTTCGACCGGTTCATAAAGAACCCGTTTCAGCACGTCATCGTAACGCACTTCCACAAAGCCGGTAACCGGAAAATCCTTGCGCAGCGGATGGCCTTCGAAACCGTAATCCGTGAGGATGCGGCGGAGATCCTTATGGCCTTCGAACGGAATGCCATACATGTCCCAGGCTTCGCGCTCGAACCATTCGGCACCCATGTAAACGGAGGTCGAAGACGGCACGCCCTCGTCTTCCGCGACCTGCAGCTTGACGCGCACGCGCAGGTTCTGGCGCGGCGACAACAGGTGATAGACGACATCGAAACGCTTCTCGCGCTGCGGCCAGTCGACACCGCAAATATCGATGATGTTGACGAAACCGCACTGCACGTCGTCACGCAGGAAGGTCAAAAGCGCGATCACGCTTTCAGGCGTCGTGTTCAGCGTCAGCTCGCCATAGGCGATATCGGCCGACACCACGAGGGAACCGCGCGCTTCCTTAACGTAAGCAGCAAGATCGTTGAGAGCTTCGCTCATTCTTAATCCGTCCTTTGCCCTTAGCGCTCGATCGTACCGGTACGACGAATCTTCTTCTGCAGCAGAAGCACGCCGTAAAGCAGCGCCTCCGCCGTGGGGGGACAGCCCGGAACGTAGATATCCACCGGCACGACGCGGTCGCAGCCGCGCACCACGGCGTAGGAATAATGGTAATAGCCGCCGCCATTGGCGCAGGAGCCCATGGAGATGACGTAACGCGGCTCAGGCATCTGGTCATAGACCTTGCGCAGAGCCGGCGCCATCTTGTTGGTCAGCGTGCCGGCGACGATCATCACGTCGGACTGGCGCGGTGAGGCGCGCGGTGCGACGCCGAAGCGCTCCATGTCATAACGCGGACCGGACGCCTGCATCAGGCCTTCGACGGCGCAGCAGGCGAGACCGAACTGCATCCACATCAGGGAGCCGGTACGGGCCCAGGTGATCAGCTCGTCGGTCGAGGTGACGAGAAAGCCCTTGTCGGCCAGCTCGTCATTGATTTCCGTGAAGTAGGCGTCGTTGCTGCCAACCGGCTTGCCGGTCGAGGGATCGATGATCCCCTTCGGCTGCGGCGCAACGAGCGTGGTGTTGTTCTGGCTCATGCCCATTCCAGCGCTCCCTTCTTCCACTCATAGATAAAGCCGATGGTGAGAACGATGAGGAACACCATCATCGACCAGAAACCGAACCAGCCCATCTCGCCGAAAGACACCGCCCATGGAAACAGGAAGGCGACTTCCAGATCGAAGATAATGAACAGAATCGACACCAGATAAAAGCGGATATCGAACTTCATGCGGGCGTCGTCGAAGGCGTTGAAACCGCACTCGAAAGCGGAGAGCTTTTCCGGGTCCGGCGCCTTGTAGGCGACAGCGAAAGGCGCAATGAGAAGCGCCAGGCCGATGACGAGAGCGATACCGATGAAGATTGCGATCGGAATGTAGGAACTGAGGAGTTCAGTCATGGTCTCTTCCCTGCCCGGCCGGGTGCCGGACCTGCCTTTGTGACCCGAAGTCTCAAAGAGCGCACAAATATGTTGCAACGCCAAAGTCGTTAGCGCAGCCGCGCTCTCTCTGCAAGAGTTTAGGCACCATTTCAAGACACCTGCCGCATTGATTGGCAACAATATTGCCGGAATTGACGCAAATTTGGGCCACAATTCCGGCCTAAGCCCCTCAAATACAATAATAATCGATTGAACGACGCAACCGCAAAAAAGTCACACGAATTTTACGTCCGGATGGCGGTGAAGTGACGATATTCGGGAATCGAAACTTGACTAAAAAATGCAGGAAAAATCGCGTTTAAAAAGCCCGGAATCAGGCGCTGGAATCGTCAATAGACGAGCGCGCAAATCGCGCATCGATCTGTTTTTTGAGGAGACATTTCAGGAGAAAGAAATGGCGCGAGTGACGGGGCTCGAACCCGCGACCTCCGGCGTGACAGGCCGGCACTCTAACCGACTGAGCTACACCCGCGCACCACAGACATTCATCTGCGTTTTCCGAGGGACAGGATGGCGCGAGTGACGGGGCTCGAACCCGCG
Source organism: Agrobacterium leguminum (assembly GCF_005144435.2). Lineage (NCBI taxonomy): Bacteria > Pseudomonadati > Pseudomonadota > Alphaproteobacteria > Hyphomicrobiales > Rhizobiaceae > Agrobacterium > Agrobacterium leguminum. The sequence continues at coordinate 950,437 of NZ_CP120211.1, read as the reverse complement.
ACCTCCGGCGTGACAGGCCGGCACTCTAACCGACTGAGCTACACCCGCATCTCCTGACGACCGGAACCAGTCCCGCCGCTCGAACCAGCCTCGGCTGTTCGATGAGCGGCTAACTACGGCGTTCGTGCGGGGGTGTCAAGCAGGTTTCACGACAAAAGAATAAGCTTCTTCATTTTGATCGGGAAAAACCGGAAGGCCTTGGAACGCGATTGCGGCAAACGCCCTGTTTTGCGGGCTTTTCCCAACGAAAACAAAAAACTTGTCCACAGCCGCAGGCTTCCGTAACGGGATTTCCACATGGTCATCAAGGCGTCCTCGGGTCTTGTCTCAGGCAAAAAGCCCGCAGTTCCCGGCTTTTTGCCCCCGCCCCCCGGCGACGGAAAATTCTCTCGGCAAAAAAAACAAAAAAACTTCACAAAAGCCCTTGCGGTTTTTTTCCGATCCGAATACATCACGGCCACCGACGCGGCGGACACGATCCGAGACACGCGAAGGGCGATTAGCTCAGTTGGTAGAGCGCCTCGTTTACACCGAGGATGTCGGGAGTTCGAGTCTCTCATCGCCCACCATTTTCTCAGAAGATTTAAATATCATCCGCCAAACCGAGCTCCTTCGTGTCTGCTTTCGCGATGCGATAAGCTCTCGAGTATTCGGAATTATCGCCCCTGCCCTCACTGCGGTCGGTAAAGCGTCGTCATGATTCCCAACCGCTGGAATCGCTTTTCTCCAGTTACACCATGCCAAATCGGCACTGCTGTTCCATATTCCGACAGCTTGACCACCCCCTGTATCAGCCCGCAACATACCGGAAAATAAGGAAGATTCAGACTTTCTAAAGAGATTTCAGGCATTGTTTGCGCACCGTTTCATGATGAACGGTTGAACTGATGGATGAAACCATGTCGATCGACGCGTTTGTAACACTCGCGCTTATTGCGCTGCCTGTTTATATTTTTTTCCGCTGGGTCCAGCAGGACTCGGAAAAACAAGATACTCCCAAAAGCAAGAATTCCCTGGGGCGGTGATCCGTTACGATCGATCCGCAGCATTTTCCCGGATGGCTTCCGGACGAAATCCTCCACAATCCGATATCGAAGCGGCAATGCCGATTTTAACGGCTTGCATCGTCAGGCATCGTGCAAGATCGGGAAACCCGGCCAAGGGGCTCCTCGCCGCACAAAAAAGCCGGGCATAGCCCGGCTTTTCTCATTTGCGGCGCCAATCGGCTCGATCAGTTGATCGCCTTCATATTGACGGTGAAGAACAGCGTTTCGCCGGAAGAATCGTCCACGCCGTCATTGTCGGTCACGGCATAGGCCGTTCCCGCCTTGTCGAAGGTGAAGCCTTCCAGCTTGTCGACGACATAACCGTTGGTCTGGGCCTTGAGGTCGGGCAGGAAGTCATGGGCTTCCTGCTTGGCCACCAGCGGCAGTTCGCCGCCGATCTTGCCCGGCTTCAGGTCCGCGATCGCAACGCGGTAGAGCTTCTTGATCTTGGCCTTGTCGCCGATCTGGTTGTCGCGCTCGACGATATAGACATAGTCGCCCTGCGCGGCGATTTCGGAGAGGCCGACCCAGCCTGCCTCGGTCTTGTCGAGCGGGTAACGCACGGCGCCCCATTCCTTGGACTTCGGATTGTAGGAGACGAGCTTGACGAAGCCCTTCTCGTCCGTGCCCCACTCACGCTGTACGGCCATCCACAGCGTCGCGTCGTCGCCCTTGCCGATCATCGTTACGCCTTCGAAACCGAAGCGGGTGTCGCCGGCGAGAAGTTCCTTCGGCAATGCGATCTCAGCCTTGATCTCGCCCTTGGCGTTGACGTTATAGAGCGCGTGGGGGACGAGCTTGGCGCTGTCGCCTTCAGAAGCCAGCCAGAAACCGCCCTTGCCGTCCAGCGTGATGCCTTCGATGTCGAGCTTTTGAGCGGCGATGCCGTCACGCTTGACGCGCAGGACGCTGGTGATGGTGGCGGGCTTTTTCGTCGCATCGATGGTGAAGATCGACGGCTGGTTGCCATAGACCGAGTCAGAGACGGCATAAAGAATGCCGGGCTTTTCGGCATCGCCGACCAGACCCGAAAGAGCGCCCCAGCCGATCGGTGCACCATCGACGGTCGCGGAAACGAGCTGCGGATAGGCTGCTTCACCTTCACCGCGTTCATAGAGCATGACATGCGAGCGGACGCCGCCGTCTTCGATCAGATCGACCTCATTGGCCGTGGCAAGGAGGTTACGCGACGGGATGGCGACAGCGCCTTCCGGCGAAACGCCTGAAGGCAGGAGCTGCGTCAGTTCCGGCTCCTTGCCAGTGTCCTTGTAGACAGCGACGACAGAGGCGCGTTCGGACAGCACGAAGAAATATTTCTGGTCGCCGAATGTCGCCGCTTCCAGACCTTCGGGCTCGATACCCTTGGCCTTGGAGCGCTTTTCCGGATAGTGGCCGATGGCCGCAACCGCATGTTCGAGCGAGGAGCCGGATTCGTAGACGAGCTTGCCGGTCTTGTCGAAGATGGTGAAGCCACGCGAACCGCCCTGCCAGTCGCCCTCATTGGCGATGACGATGCGGTCATTGTCCAGCCACTTCACGGCGTCCGGCTCGCGCTTGCGGCCTTCCTGCTTGTCGGTGAACTTCAACTGGCCATCGGTCTTCGTATCGATGCCTTCAAGATCGACCTTGCCGGCGGAGAAATGCGTCTTCACCGTGCCGGTCTTGCCGTCGAGAATGACGATATGATTGTTTTCCTGAAGGGTCAGCGCGATCTCGCCATTGGCATTGATCGAGACGAATTCCGGTTCCGGATCTTCCGGGGCGATTTCCGCAAGGCCAGTCAATTCGATCTTCTTCAGCGTTCCGCAGTCGGCGACGCCGTTCTTCAGGCCGACCGTGACCAGATAACCGGCGGGCATCTGCGGCAGAGCGCCTTCGTCTACCTCTTCATCGCGCTCGTTTTCAATGGCGATGGCGGCGAAGGTCTTGTCCGGGGAAACGGCGACGGAATCGGGCTGGCCGCCGAGATCACAGCTTGCTTCGATCTTCTTGGTAGCAATATCGACCGTCACCAGCTTGCCGGAGGGCTTGGCGCGGTTTTCCGACGTGTTGACGCCGGCCAGCACCTTGAGACCGGCAACGGCAACGGAGGTCGGCTCGCCTTCGAGCAGCAGCGCGCCGCCGGCCTTGGGAGCCTTGGCGTCGGTGATGTCGATGAAACCGATGCCGCCAAGCGGGCTGTCCGAATAGATCAGCGTCTTGCCGTCTTCGCTGGCGGTAATGATTTCAGCCGAGGTGACGGACTTGGCGTCCTTGTCCGCGGGAAGGTTTTTCGCCACCGGGAAAGATGCGATGCGGTTGAAAACCGGCTCGGCAGCGGCCGGGATGGCTGCGGACGTAAGCAGTGCAGCGGTCAAAGCCATTTGAGAAAATCGGAACGCCATTTTAATCCCCCTTGGGTCCAGAAATACCCCAAGGCTTCTGCGTTACAGACATGACAGTGGCATGACACTTCCTGACCGCTGAATCAAAAAGCCCGGCCTAGAAGGCCGGGCTTTCGTGTTTATGCCCACATTCCGCGTAGAAAAACGCCGTGTGTCCGGATGGAAGCTACACAGGCGCTTCCCTGCTTTCATTCACATCTTGACCGGGAAAACCCGGCCTGTCCGAAAAGAGCTTCTCGAAACACCGCCCACTTTTGGCGGCGATGTGACGGCGTCAGGGCGTCAAAACATGTTTCCTCGTGAACCTGAAAAGCCGCCCGCCCGCCGCCGGGCGTTGCGGCTTTCCGGAAACCTTACGAGTTGACGGCGTCCTTCAGGCCCTTGCCTGCGGAAAACTTCGGTACGTTGCGAGCCGGGATATCGACTTCAGCACCCGTGGAAGGGTTACGGCCCTTGGAGGCTTCACGACGGCTGACGGAGAAGCTGCCGAAGCCGGCCAGACGAATGTCGCCACCGTTCTTCAGTTCGCCCTGTACAGTTTCGAATACAGCATCAACAGCGGAAGCAGCATCTGCCTTCGTGAGACCAGCCTTTTCGGCAACAGCAGAGACGAGCTCGTTCTTGTTCATGTTTCCACCCCTTTCAATGGTTTGAAACGACTCAAATTAAGCCGGCGCAGAATACGTTCGCATCCGCGCGCAGCAACCCAAAAGCGCTGGAATCGCCTGAAAAACAAGGGGTCTGCGTTTTTTTTCACAAAAAAGGCCGACATTTCTGCCGGCCTTCCACATATTCGTGCCAAATTCGCATCACTTGTGCGCAGCTTTACGCCACATGCGCCATCAGACACCTAACACATTGAATCTATGCAGCAGCCGTCGCGAAAGGCGATTCCCGCCCCTCGCGACGATGCATGCATCAATGCGCGATGGTCTGGCTGCCGTCGTCGACGCCTTCGACGGTTGCGATCACCGGCGTCTCGATGCTGCCGTCCCACTCGATGGGCTCCGGCTGGCGGATAAGGGCGTGCTTGATGACCTCGCCCATGCGCGACACCGGGATGATTTCCATCTCGTTCTTCACATTATCCGGAATTTCCGCCAGGTCCTTGGCGTTTTCTTCCGGGATCAGCACCTTCTTGATGCCGCCGCGAAGGGCCGCAAGCAGCTTTTCCTTCAAGCCGCCGATCGGCAGCACGCGACCACGAAGCGTGATCTCGCCCGTCATCGCCACATCCTTCGAGACCGGGATGCCGGTCATGATGGAGACGATGGCGGTGGCCATGGCAACACCGGCGGACGGTCCGTCCTTCGGGGTCGCACCTTCCGGAACGTGCACGTGGATGTCGCTCTTGTCGAAGCGCGGCGGCTCGATGCCGAAGTCCACGGCGCGCGAACGGACATAGGATGCCGCCGCCGAAATGGATTCCTTCATCACTTCCTTGAGGTTGCCGGTAACCGTCATGCGGCCCTTGCCCGGCATCATCACGCCTTCGATGGTGAGCAGCTCACCGCCGACTTCCGTCCAGGCAAGACCCGTGACGACGCCGACCTGATCCTCGCGCTCGGCCTCGCCATGGCGGAACCGCGGAACGCCCAGATAATCCGGCACGTTGGCAGCGGTGACTTCCACGGACTTGACCTTGCCCTTGATGATCTCGGTGACAGCCTTGCGCGCCAGCTTCATCAGCTCGCGTTCGAAGCTGCGCACACCGGCTTCACGGGTGTACTGCTGGATCACGACCATCAGGGCGTCATCGGTAACCGAGAACTCTTCCGGACGAAGGGCATGTTCCTTGATCGCCTTCGGCAACAGGTGACGCTTGGCGATTTCGCGCTTTTCGTCTTCCGTGTAACCGGCGATGCGGATTACTTCCATACGGTCCATCAGCGGGCCGGGAATGTTCAGCGTATTGGCCGTGGTCACGAACATCACGTCGGACAGGTCGTATTCCACTTCAAGGTAATGGTCCATGAAGGTGGAGTTCTGTTCCGGATCGAGCACCTCGAGCAGAGCCGACGACGGATCGCCACGGAAATCCATGCCCATCTTGTCGATTTCGTCGAGCAGGAAGAGCGGGTTCGCCTTCTTGGCCTTCTTCATCGACTGGACGATCTTGCCCGGCATGGAGCCGATATAGGTACGACGGTGACCGCGGATTTCCGCCTCGTCACGCACGCCGCCAAGCGCCATGCGCACATATTCGCGGCCGGTCGCCTTGGCGATCGACTTGGCGAGCGAGGTCTTGCCGACGCCGGGAGGGCCGACGAGGCACAGGATGGGTCCGCGGATCTTCGAGGCGCGCGCCTGTACGGCGAGATACTCGACGATGCGTTCCTTGACCTTGTCGAGACCGAAATGATCCTGATCGAGGATTTTCTCGGCAGCGTTGAGGTCTGCCTTGATCTTCGACTTCTTGCCCCAGGGCAGACCGAGCAGCCAGTCCAGATAGTTGCGCACGACGGTCGCTTCCGCGGACATCGGGCTCATCTGGCGAAGCTTCTTCATTTCCGCCTCGGCCTTTTCCTTGGCCTCCTTGGAAAGCTTGGTCTTGGCGATGCGCTCTTCCAGTTCGGCCATCTCGTCACGGCCGTCCTCGCCGTCGCCGAGTTCCTTCTGGATCGCCTTCATCTGTTCGTTCAGATAATATTCGCGCTGCGTCTTCTCCATCTGGCGCTTGACGCGCGAGCGGATGCGCTTTTCCACCTGCAGCACGGAAATTTCGCCTTCCATGAAGCCGAGCGCCTTTTCGAGCCGCTGCTTCACGCTGACGGTTTCCAGCATTTCCTGCTTTTCGGTGATCTTGATCGACAGGTGCGAAGCGACCGTATCGGCAAGCTTCGAATAATCGTCGATCTGGCCGGCAGCGCCTACAACCTCGGGCGAAATCTTCTTGTTGAGCTTCACATAGCTCTCGAATTCAGACACGACCGAACGCGACAGCGCCTCGATCTCGACCGGATCTTCGGCAGGCTCCTGCAACGGCGTCGCAGTGGCTTCATAGAAGTCTTCACGGCCGGTGTAGCTGTCGATCTGGGCGCGGCCCTTGCCTTCCACCAGCACCTTCACGGTGCCGTCGGGAAGCTTCAGGAGCTGCAGGACATTGGCGACCGTGCCGACCTTGTGGATGGCCTCCGGGGCCGGATCGTCATCGCTGGCGTTGATCTGGGTGACAAGCATGATCTGCTTGTCCGAGCCCATGACTTCCTCGAGCGCACGGATGGATTTTTCCCGCCCGACGAACAGGGGAACGATCATATGCGGGAAAACGACAATGTCGCGCAGGGGAAGTACCGGATAGGTACCGCCAGATGCCGCAGACGTGATGTTCGTCATATCATTTCCTTTCCATGGTCCCTTTCGGGACACTTTGCCGGACAGCTTGGGGCATCCGGCACATTCATTTCTCGAGACTGAAAGTGGAGTTTCGAAACACCGATTTCAAGTCGCCGGAACAGACGGTCCCGCTAAGCCGCAAGACCGTGAAATTCAACAAAACCCAGCGCCGGCTAGTACTCCCGACATTTCCGGTTATCCCGAAGGACATGGGAACCGGGTCGCCGACGGGAATTCACATTTCCGTCATATCGCGCTGCAAATCAGTTGTAAGACTTTATCAGCAAAGCGCAATCCGCTCCAAACGCAAAATCGGGCTTCGCCAAGTTAGGCGCAAGTTTCACACCCGGCGACAACAGAAAAGGCCCGCACGGAGGCGGGCCTTCTAACTTCATCGAAGCACCGGACCGACCGATCAGGCCGAAACGTTGGTCTTTTCTTCCTGACGATCCGCATAGATGTAGAGCGGGCGTGCAAGGCCACTGACGACCTCGTCGGAAATGACCACTTCGCGCACGCCTTCCAGCGTCGGCAGTTCGAACATGGTGTCCAGAAGGATCTTTTCCATGATCGAGCGCAGGCCGCGGGCGCCGGTCTTGCGGGTGATCGCCTTGCGGGCGATTTCGCGAAGGGCGTCCTCGTGGAAGGTCAGTTCCACATCTTCCATCTCGAACAGGCGCTGATACTGCTTGACCAGCGCGTTCTTCGGCTCGGACAGGATCTGGATCAGCGCATCCTCGTCGAGGTCTTCCAGCGTGGCGAGAACCGGCAGACGGCCGATGAATTCCGGAATGAGGCCGAACTTCACCAGATCTTCCGGCTCCAGCTCGCGCAGAACCTCGCCGACGCGGCGATCGTCTTCCGCCTTGACGGTCGCACCGAAGCCAATCGAGGTCTTTTCACCACGGGCCGAGATGATCTTGTCGAGGCCGGCAAAGGCGCCGCCGCAGATGAACAGGATGTTGGTCGTATCCACCTGCAGGAATTCCTGCTGCGGATGCTTACGGCCGCCCTGCGGCGGAACGGAAGCGACCGTGCCTTCCATGATCTTCAGAAGCGCCTGCTGAACGCCCTCGCCCGACACGTCGCGCGTGATGGACGGGTTGTCCGACTTGCGGGAAATCTTGTCGACTTCGTCGATATAGACGATGCCGCGCTGGGCGCGCTCGACATTGTAATCCGCAGCCTGCAACAGCTTCAGGATGATGTTTTCCACGTCCTCGCCGACATAACCGGCTTCGGTCAGCGTCGTTGCGTCCGCCATGGTGAAGGGAACGTCGATGATGCGGGCGAGCGTCTGGGCAAGATAGGTCTTGCCGCAACCCGTCGGGCCGACGAGCATGATGTTCGACTTCGCAAGCTCGACATCGCCATTCTTGGAGGCGTGCGCGAGGCGCTTGTAGTGGTTGTGAACGGCAACAGACAGGATCTTCTTCGCCTGCTTCTGGCCGATGACGTATTCGTCGAGGATCTTGATGATATCCTGCGGGGTGGGAACACCCTCGCGCGACTTCACCATCGACGTCTTGTTCTCCTCGCGGATGATGTCCATGCACAATTCGACGCATTCATCGCAGATGAATACCGTCGGTCCGGCAATGAGTTTCCGGACTTCGTGCTGGCTCTTGCCGCAGAATGAACAATAGAGTGTATTCTTAGAGTCGCCGCCGTTGCTGCCGCTGACTTTGCTCATATCTCTTTCCTTCCAGCACGCCGCAGGTCCGCCAAACGGATCGCGGTCAACTTACCGCCCGCCGATACGGCAGCCCTTGGGGTGCATCGCCGTATCCGCCTCGTTTCCCGGGGTACTAACCGGTATCAGATACATGAGCTGACAACCGGCTGCAACGAATTCCCCATCAAACCAAAGGCCACGTCATAAAAATTCAACATAGCCTTTATATATACTAATATCGCTTTCTGTTGCGGTTGAAAGCCCCGAAATTACTTTTGCGGATTCAAACAAACGTCAAAAAGCGGCGCGCCTCAATTCGCGGCGGCGCCTTCGATTTCCTGGCGCGAGGTCAGGATCTTGTCGATCACGCCCCAGTCCTTCGCCTCGTCTGCATCCATGAAGTGGTCGCGATCAAGGGTTTTTTCAACCTCTTCGAGCGTACGGCCGGTGTGCTTCACGTAGACTTCATTGAGGCGACGCTTCATCTTGATGATGTCGCGGGCGTGGCGCTCGATGTCCGAAGCCTGGCCCTGGAAACCGCCGGAAGGCTGGTGCACCATGATGCGGGCGTTCGGGGTTGCGAAACGCATTCCCTTTTCACCGGCGGCCAGAAGCAGCGAGCCCATGGATGCGGCCTGGCCGACGCAGAGCGTGGACACCGCAGGGCGAATGAACTGCATCGTATCGTAGATCGCCATGCCGGCGGTCACGACGCCACCTGGCGAATTGATGTAGAGCGCGATTTCCTTCTTCGGGTTTTCAGCCTCGAGGAAAAGCAGCTGCGCGCAGACGAGCGAAGCCATCTGGTCTTCCACCGGGCCGGTGAGGAAAATGATGCGTTCCTTGAGAAGACGGGAAAATATGTCGTAGGAGCGTTCGCCGCGATTGGTCTGCTCTACGACCATCGGCACCAGAGCCATGGCGGTATCAACTGGATTTTTCATGTCCGTCCTTTGTCAAACTCTGCCCTTCGCGAAAAACCGCTCCGGAATCACTTCTAACCTTCATACTCCCTACATAGAGTGTCCCTGCCCCGTACTTCAAGACACGAAGCCGCATATCCTTAACGGCTCAACAGCGTTTGCAGGCCTTTCGGGCCGAGGTTGACAGGGCTTTCGGACCGGGCGGCGCCAGCCGGGCCTCTTTCCCTCGCCGCCACCATTTTTTTACTATGGCAGGCGACGACGGCAAAAATCGCCCACCATACACAGATATAACTTCTCACCGGCAAGAACTCGTTAGTATTTGCTGCCGATACTGGCCAGCGAATTTCCGGTTCCCGTTGGGGAATGGGCCCATCCGGGCGAAATGGCAGCTCAACAATTCCAGCGGGCATAACGCACCTCGTGCGAGAGAGCCCGCTTTTACCGCATTATGGCGCAGATAGGATTTTGCAATGCTGGATGCAAAGACGAGCACGCTACTGTGGGCGGCGGAAACGCTCACCCTTGCCGTGCTTTTGGGAACGCTGTGGCTGCACCGCCCTTCCCGCCGGCATAATCTCTATTTCGCGGCCGGTTTCCTCACCACGGGCATCGGCACGGTAATGGTGGCGCTTCGCGGGGATATTTCCAGTTTTATGTCCATTCAGGTCGGCAATACGCTCGCACTTTCCGCCTTCGGTTTCTGGCTTGCGGGCCTGCTGTGCTTCGAGCAGCGGAAAATCGGCGGCTGGGTCGCCATTCCGGCTCTGCTGTGGATCGCCGGAATGTTCCTGCCGCCCGTGCGTGAAAACATGGTGGCCCGCATCCTGCTTTATCATGCCAGCGCGGCCACCGGTTATTTCATGCTCGCCGGCGTCCTTCTGGCCAGCAAGGCGCGCGCCTCACGCAGCCGCCGGGTTCTGGCCGCGATCCTGGTCCTGCAGGCTTTTGCGGGAGCGTTCGTCGCATCCATCGTCATCCCCGCCAATGCCGCGGCCCCCAATGCCATTCCGCTGACATCGGCGCTTGCCTTTTCCGGCATGCTCGGCTTCACGGCCATCATCATGATCAGCGCCAAGATCATCATGGAAGACACGGAGATTCGTCTCCACCGGCTGGCCATGACCGATCATCTGACCGGCGTTCTCAACCGTCGCGGTCTGCTGGAGGAGTTCGAGCGTATCAAGAAAAGATCGCCGGCCTCCAGCCGTTACGTGGCGCTGGTGCTGTTCGATATCGACCATTTCAAGAAGATCAACGACAGATACGGCCACCAGTCCGGCGATACGGTGCTCGTGCATTTCTGTCATATCGCTCAGCGCGCAATCGGCGATCGTGGCCTTTTCGTCAGAATGGGAGGCGAGGAATTCGCTCTGGTTGCCGAAGTCGAAAGCCCTTCCAGCACGGCGACGCTTGCGGAAGCCATCCGCAGCAATCTGCGCCTTTCGAAGATCAGTTCGCGCGGTGAAGCCATCGAGGTGACCACCAGCGTCGGCATATCGGAAGCCATGATAAAAGATGCCGACCTCAACACGATGATGACGGAAGCCGACCGCGCGCTCTATGCCGCCAAGAAGGCCGGGCGCAACCGGACCGTCATCCATGTCAATTCAGCCAATGTCGTCGTGCCCGCCTCGGACCGCGACGAAAATCCGATGGACAACAATGCCGACCGCCAGGTCGCGGCGCTGAACCGGATATCCGCCATCGCCAGCCGATGACGATGTAACCACCCAGTGACAGGCATAGAGATATCCGGAAGGGATTTCCCTCCCTTCCCAAAGCGCCGCGCGCGGAATAGACCATGGGCATGACAGCGACATTTCCGTTTCTCAAAATCGATCCCGCCACCCGCCGCGTTTCCCTTGATGCCCGCGACCCGGCTTTCTACAACGATCCGAACCCGGTCTATGCGGCCCTTCACGCTGAATGTCCTACCTTCTACTGGGAAGAGCAGCGGCAGTGGTTTTTCACCGGATACGACCATGTGAGCGCGCTTTTGCGTGACCGCCGCTTCGGACGGCAGATCCTGCATGTGGCAAGCCGCGAAGAGATCGGCCTGGCGGAGCCGCTCGAACATGTGAAGCATTTCGACGCCGCCGAGCAGCATTCGCTGCTGGAACTGGAACCGCCGGAGCACACGCGCCTGCGCACGCTCATCAACCGCGCCTTCGTGTCGCGGCATGTCGACAAGATGAAGCCGGAAATCGAGGAACTCGCCAACCGTCTGATCGACGCTTTCGAAAGCAAGGGCGAAACGGAACTGCTCTCCTCCTATGCCGATGTAATTCCGGTGACGATGATCGCCCGCATGATCGGCATTCCCGAGGAGATGGGGCCGCAGCTTCTGAAATGGTCGCATGCCTATGTCGGCATGTATATGTTCAAGCGCACGCCGGAAGACGAGCTGCTGGCCGACAGGGCCGCGCATGAGTTTTCAGACTATGTGCGCAGCGTGATCGCCGAGCGGCGGGCGGAACCGAAGGACGATCTGCTGAGCCACATGATCCACACGGAACACAAGGGCCAGTACCTCACCGACGATGAGCTCGTCTCCACCACCATCGTGCTGCTGAATGCCGGGCACGAGGCGACCGTGCACCAGATCGGCAATTCCGTGCGCATCATTCTGGAAAGCGGCATCTCCCCCGAGACGCTGTTTAACGACGAGGCGACCACAGAACGGACGGTGGAAGAAACCCTGCGCATCTGCGCCCCGGTGCATATTTTCCAGCGCTGGGTTCTGGAGCCGGTCGAAATCGACGGCATCGCGTTCAAGCGCGGCGACAAGGTCAGCCTCATCCTCGCCGCCGCCAATCTCGATCCGGCAAAATTTTCCGATCCCCTCACCTTTCGGCCGGACCGGAACGAGGGCGCCAACGTCTCCTTCGGAGCCGGCATCCATTTCTGCATCGGCGCGCCGCTGGCGAGGCTGGAGCTTAATCTTGCCCTATCCCTGCTTTTCAAACGCCTGCCGGGCCTGAAGATCGCCGAGCCGCCCAGGGTCAAGGATGTCTATCATTTCCATGGTCTGGAGCGGCTCGATCTCAGCTGGTGAGATTTGGCCGGTAGAGCACTCGCAAGGACCATCCGGTTTCAGAGCCGGATGACATAATCCTTGCGCGTCGTCTCCACGACCTCCCAGGTGCCCGTAAAGCCCGGACGCAGGATAACGCGGTCGCCCGGCCTCAGATCGCGCGGCGCACCGCCGTCTTCGGTCAGGATGGAATGGCCTTCGAGAATGTTGAAATATTCCCACTCGTCATAGACCACCCGCCATTTGCCGGGCGTGGACTGCCAGATGCCGGCATAGATGCCGCCGGGAGCTTCCTCGATATTCCATGTGGTGAATTTGGGATCGCCGGAAATCAGTCTTTCCGGTGCTGGCGCACCGTATTCCAGCTCGGCGATATCATCGAAGGACAGAAAATTCGTCATGACGTCCCCTGTCCGTCAAATATGGTTGGCCATATAGCTTTGCTCAATTGTGGGCGCTTCGTCAAATAGTCTTGGGTGTTCCGATTGGGCGTTGCCACCGAGGAAACGAGGCGCCTACTCCATCTTCGTCCAGCCGAAAACCAGCCAGGTGTATTTCGACTTCTTGTCGGGTTCGGCGGTGTACGTCATCTGTATATCGCCGTCCTTCGCGTAAATATCGAGCCGGGGCGCGGTATCCAGCTTCAGCCACAGCGAACTCTTGTCAAAGGACCAGGTGCCGCACCAGACGCATGAACCTGAGGGATCGCCGGGTTGATGGAAATTGTAGCGACCGTCCGCCGTGATCTCCAGATAATCAAACGCGGAATAAAATGTCGTCACCGTCTCCTGGAACAGTGTCGCATCCGCTTCCTGCTGGGCGGTAGGCTCAGTCTTCATGTCGCGCGGCGGGCGGCTGGTCGCGCCGGTGAGCTTCCATTTCCCGACAAAATCCTGCTGCGTCGGGAAATATTCCGCCTCTGCCTTTGCCGGCGAAACCGAAGCTACGACCGGTATATCAGCCACACCCGCGACCCCGATTGCAAGGAGAAGGGTGACAATACGGAGCATTCCGGTTCGGTTTTTCATGTGGCGTATCTTTCGCGATGGGACTGCAGGGGTCTGTTCTAGGCGGATTCGGCGCTTTGAGTAAGATGGTCGCGGATGAACGGAAGCAGCGCGCCGTTAAACCTGGCACCGAGGTTTTCTCCACAGACCGGTGGAAACTGGCGGCGTACGGTCTCAGTTTCCCGCTGATTTCGCGAGCGCGATGAACAGGAGGACCACCGCAAGAAACTCGATGGGAAGCCGCCAGCGGCTCAATCGGACCCATCTGGCCGCAGCATTGGAAGCGGCCGTTGCGTCCCCGGCCAATCCCGTCTCAAACCGAAGCGCCATTGGGATGAAATATGCAAAGGACCAGATCCGCGCTACAAGATGCGCGGCGAGTGCGGACCATATCCAGACGCGAATTGCCGGGTGAGCCCATGTCAGCCAGACAGCGAGGAGCAAGGCCACCTCAAACAGCCCGTGAGCGGGACCCCAGAAAAGCTTTCGGTTGATCCCGCCCCGTTCAGGCTGGATCAGCATCGGCTGCGAAGGCCACACCTTATCGACAAGGAGCGTCTCGTAGATGCCGCCGCCCAGCCCGACGCTCCCAAGAACAGCGGCGACGACAATCGCGTAGAAAACCAGCGGATCGAACATCTTTCACCTCTTCCAGAAATCGCCGTGACGCCTGCGAGAGCATGGCCAGCACACATTTTCCACTTTTCGACGCTCACAGGCGTAAGCGGCACATTTAACGCTGGCGAAATCGCATCCGGCCGATTATCTTTATGACTATAATTTCTTAATTATTGAGATATTCAAATGTCAAGAGATATCCTGGATCGCCGGTTGACCGATGCACTTCGCCAGGCCAGCGCGCAATCATTGCTCATCAGCCAGTCCATCGCGGCAAAGGCTCGGATGAACACCACCGATCTGGAGTGCCTGGACATCCTTCAGATGCAGGGTCAGGCGAGTGCAGGTGAACTTGCAAGATCGACCGGCCTGACGACCGGAGCGGTGACGGCGCTACTCGACCGGCTGGAGAAGGCCGGCTTCATAAGACGTTTGCCCGACCCTACGGATCGTCGGCGCGTGCTGGCAGCGCCTCATCCCGAAAAAATGCGGGAATTGTTTCAGATGTATGCGCCCCTTCAGGAAAAGATGGAGGCGCTCTATGGGGAATATGATGAAGAGCAATTGCAGCTCATCATTGGCTTCATGGAAAAATCATGTGCCATTTCGAAGGACTTCATTGGCACTTTGCAGAAAAAATAAGCTGAATGCAGCCGAGCGAGTGCACCTCGCCGCAACACGCAAATCCGCTGCCGCCGAAAACACATTGTCCCACGGTTTTCCGGCGGCCGCTCAATCACACTAAAATATGCTTGGGTGTCACGCGGGCACCAAACTCGCGTGAGCCACCACATCAGACCTTGGCGAGCGATTGCTCGAGATCGGCGATGATGTCCTTGACGTCCTCGATGCCGACCGACAGGCGAACCACATCCGGCCCGGCGCCGGCGGCCGTCTGCTGTTCCGGTGTCAGCTGCGCATGGGTGGTGGAGGCCGGATGGATGACGAGAGAGCGCGTGTCGCCGATATTGGCGAGATGGGAGAAGAGCTGCAGCCCTTCCACCAGCGCCTTGCCAGCCGCATAACCTCCCCTGACGCCGAAGGTGAAGACGGAGCCCGCCCCCTTTGGCGAATAATGCTGCTGGATAGCGTGGTTGTCGCTGTCTTCCAGCCCCGCATAATGCACCCAGCCAACCTTGGGATGCGCTTTCAGCCATTTCGCGACGGCAAGCGCATTGTCGGAATGGCGCTGAACGCGCAGCGGCAGCGTCTCGATGCCGGTCAGTATGAGGAAAGCGTTGAAGGGCGAGATCGCCGGGCCGAGGTCACGCAAGCCCAGCACACGGCAGGCGATGGCGAAGGCGAAATTGCCGAAGGTCTGGTGCAGCACGACGCCGGAATATTCCGGCCGGGGCTGTGACAGCGCCGGGTATCTGTCCGTCGCCGACCAGTCGAAGGTCCCGCCGTCCACAATGATGCCGCCCATGGAGTTGCCGTGGCCGCCGAGGAATTTCGTCAGCGAATGCAGCACGATATCCGCGCCATGTTCCAGCGGCCGCAGCAGATAGGGGCTCGCCATGGTATTGTCGACGATCAGCGGCAGGCCGTGCCGGTGGGCGACATCGGCGATTGCGGCGATATCCACGAAAGTACCGCCCGGATTGGCAAGGCTTTCGATGAAGACGGCACGGGTGCGCTCATCGATCTGCGCCTCGAAGCTGGCCGGATCGGTGGCGTCGGCCCAGCGGACCTGCCAGTCGAAGCCCTTGAAGGCATGGCCGAACTGGTTGATCGAGCCGCCATAGAGCTGGCGGGCGGCGACGAAATTGTCGCCGGACTGCAGCAGCGTATGGAACACCAGCAATTGCGCGGCATGGCCGGACGCGACGGCAAGCGCGGCCGTGCCGCCCTCAAGTGCTGCCACGCGCTCTTCCAGAACCGCCTGGGTGGGGTTCATGATGCGGGTGTAGATATTGCCGAACTCTTTTAATCCGAACAGGGCGGCGGCGTGATCGGCGTCGCGGAAAGCATAGGCCGTGGTCTGATAAATGGGTGTGGCACGCGCGCCGGTGGTCGGATCGGATTGCGCGCCCGCATGAACGGCCAGCGTCGAAAACCCGGGATTGCTGCTCGGCATGATGTTTCCTCCAATTGGAATTTCGGAGGGATCATAATGCCTTGCCGCCAAATGGTAAGTCCGATCCGTACCAACTATCGCGCAATATTGAGACGCGGATACTCAATTGCAGGACAACGGTCCATTACGACTTCCATACCGTAGGCTTCCGCCTTGGCGGCGGCATTGTCATCGCGAACGGAAAGCTGGCCCCAGATTACCGATGGCCGCTCCGGCAGCAATATCGCCTCCTCGACGATTGCCGACAAATATTCCGGCGCCCGGAAAACGTCGATCATGTCCACCGGCTCGGGAATATCGGCGAGTCTGGCATAGACCTTCTGCCCCAATATCTCCTTGCCTGCCTGGCCGGGATTGACCGGAAACACACGATAACCCCTGGACAGCAGGAAGCGCATCACGCCGTGGCTCGGCCTGTCCGGGTTGGGCGAAGCACCGAGCAGGGCGATGGTTTTGACATCGGTCAGAATTTTTCTGAGGTAATCAGGCTCGTAACTATCATGCTGCATGTCAACTTATCCCTTCTGGAGCGTCGCATGGTTTGAAGAATACCAATGCAGCTGCGCCATTCGAAAGCGCCGCGAGCATAGCGTCTCCTGCATAATTCCACCGACACATTCCTAACGTTACCGGTTGCGTCCGCCCTTCCATCTAGGAAGGTTCTTCGCTCTCTTGAACCCCTGCCCGGCTGAAAAATTGCCGCTACGGCAGACAACCCCGTCGCGCAGTGGCACGTTTTCGCCCACGCAAAATGATTTCACCAAACGCCGGAATGCCGGTTGTACTGACTATTTTTGTCCAGTTTTCAAAATGACGCGAATTGCCGCAAATAAGGGCTCAAACAACATTAGCGTGCAATTCATGCGCTCTTCGTCTCCTGTTTGTTTTCATTCCGTTCACAGGAAAATTAGAGACGTCTAATTTTCATAAAGTTATTCTGTAAATCAATCTATATACAAATCTACAACGTTACAGTCGCCCATTCGTGAAAGATATGAAATTTCTTTTCATGCGCGCCTTCGCCCGATTGATACACCTTGCGCCCGAAGCGCCATGGCGCACTGGGCGCTAATATTTGACAAATTTGGTAGTATTTTTAGCGAAAATTCGTCGTGAGGCGAAACCATAAGCTGTGCGTCGGACGCTCATGCCTCCATCTGACGGATGAAATCATGAGCAGAACGTCATATCGCCTCAGCGCAAAATCATTCCCCGGCGCCATGACATGCACAAAGCATAAATTTTACGCGCGTTGCAGTATCCGCTGCGATCACAGGCCGTTTGCGGGCGGTTCCACGGGCGCAAAACGCATGCTCGAACAATCGGGAAAGGCTTGCCGCCCTCGCCGAAAATCGATTCCGGTTTTCAAGCCGATGCTGTAGGTTGCCCAAAGTAGCCCGCGAGCGAGTCTCTATTGTGACATTTGACATTCTTCTTCTGGTGCTCCTGGGCGCGATGCTGCATGCCGGATGGAATGCGCTGGTCAAGGCCGGATCCGACAAATCGCTGGACGCCTCGCTGATCGCGGCGGGCGCGGCTGCCTGTTCGCTGCCGTTTCTGCCTTTCCTGCCATTTCCAGCTCCGGTCGCCATTCCCTTCCTGATCGCTTCGGCCATTCTGCAATTCGCCTATTTCCGGCTTGTCGCCGCTGCCTATACGATCGGCGACATCGGCCTTGTTTATCCCGTCATGCGCGGCGTGGCGCCCCTGATCGTCGCTGCGACGAGCAGCCTGTTCCTCAGCGAGATTTTAAGCCCGCTGGCCCTTGCCGGCATCGCCGTCATCTCCGGCGGCATTCTGACGCTCGCTTTCGAGGCGCGGCGCGGTGGCGGAAAGGCGATCATGGTCGCCCTGCTCAACGCCTTCGTGATCGCATCCTACACCTTCGTCGACGGTGTCGGTGCAAGGCTTTCCGGCAACGCCATCTCCTATACGTTATGGATGTCGCTTCTGCCGCCCGTGCTGCTTTTCGGCTTTGCCTTTTACCAGCGCGGCGTGGGCCCGGTCGCGGACCATGTCCGGCGCAACTGGTGGCGCGGCCTGATTGGCGGCGGCGGCTCCATTCTCTCCTATGGGCTGGCGCTCTACGCCATGACCAAGGCGCCCGTCGCCGTCGTCGCGGCGCTCCGGGAAACCTCCATTCTTTTTGCGCTGGTGATCTCCGTGGTGATCCTGAAAGAACGCGCCAGCATCTGGCGTTATCTTGCCGGAGGCATCATTGCAGCGGGCGTTCTGGTGATGCGACTGGGATAAAACAGGACCGCTCGATGAGGTAAAATAATACCCCATAATCAAGCCATTGTTTTTGCTGCCTTATTTTTACGATCTCCAGAATCTGTCATATTGACGCTTTCGCCCTCGCACCGTATAAGCGCGCCAGATCGGATTCCAGCCGGAATAGGGTCATTTGCGGTTGCCTTTGACGGCAACCAAACCAAGCAACAAGAAACGCCCGTATGCTCTTAAAAGAGGATGCCGGGTCCACGTTAGAAAGTGAAATCCATGTCTACTTTCGTTCAGAAGCCTGCTGAGGTGGAGAAGAAGTGGGTCATCATCGACGCCGAAGGCCTCGTTGTTGGTCGCCTCGCCACCATCGTTGCAACCCGCCTGCGCGGCAAGCACAAGGCTACCTACACCCCCCACGTTGATGATGGCGACAACGTCATCGTTATCAACGCGGAAAAGGTTGCCTTCACCGGCAACAAGTACTCCGACAAGAAGTACTACTGGCACACCGGTCACCCGGGTGGCATCAAGGAGCGTACGGCTCGCCAGATCATCGAAGGCCGCTTCCCGGAGCGCGTCGTTGAAAAGGCCATCGAGCGCATGATCCCGCGTGGCCCGCTCGGCCGTCGCCAGATGAAGAACCTGCGCGTTTACGCCGGCTCGAACCATCCGCACGAAGCACAGCAGCCCACCGTTCTCGACGTGGCCGCGCTTAACAAGAAGAACGTAAGGAGCGCCTGATAATGGCCGATCTTTCCTCTCTGAAAGACCTCGCCCCGGCATCGGAAGCTTCGGCTCCCGTGCATGTCCGCAAGGTTGACACCCTCGGCCGCTCCTACGCGACCGGCAAGCGCAAGAACGCCGTAGCCCGCGTATGGGTCAAGGCCGGTTCTGGCAAGATCATCATCAACGGCCGCGATTTCACCACGTATTTCGCACGTCCGGTTCTGCAGATGATCCTTCAGCAGCCGATCGTCGCCGCTGCCCGCGCGGGTCAGTTCGACATCATCGCCACCGTTGCCGGTGGTGGTCTGTCCGGTCAGGCCGGCGCCGTTCGTCACGGTCTGTCCAAGGCCCTCACCTACTTCGAACCGGGCCTGCGCTCCGTTCTGAAGAAGGGCGGCTTCCTGACCCGCGACAGCCGCGTTGTCGAGCGTAAGAAGTACGGTAAGGCCAAGGCCCGCCGTTCGTTCCAGTTCTCGAAGCGCTAATCGCTTCTCAGAACGGTTCGTTCAGAACTTCGAAAGGCGGGGCTTCGGCTCCGCCTTTTTTCATGGTTTCCTCCCTTGTTTTTTCATCAGGAAGACAGCAACCTCGGCGCAAATCGCAATGGGGTGATCAATGCCGTCCAAAACCATCGACCATGCCTTCACCGCAACGACCCTGACATCGGCCGCCACCGACCCGACCCATGCGGGCGTCCTTTCCTTCATGCGGCGCAAATATACCAAGAACCTCAAGGGTGTATCGACGGCCATCTGGGGCATTCCCTTCGATGCGGCCACCTCCAATCGGCCGGGCGCCCGTTTCGGGCCGCAGGCGATCCGCCGCGCCTCGGCGATCTTCGACAACGATCCGCAATATCCCTTCGCGCGCGATCTTTTCGCCCATATGCCGACCATCGACTATGGTGACTGTCTGCTGGACTATGGCAATCACTGGAAAACGCCTGATACAATCGAAAAGGAAGCGCGCCGGATCATCTCCAAGACGGATTACCTGCTGACGCTCGGCGGCGATCACTTCATTACCTGGCCGCTTTTGAAGGCGCATGTGGCCAAGCATGGGCCGCTGGCGCTGGTGCAGTTCGATGCGCATCAGGACACCTGGTTCGACGATGGCAAGCGCATCGACCACGGTTCCTTCGTGGCGCGCGCCGTGCGCGATGGCCTGATCGATCCGGACCGGTCCATCCAGATCGGCATCCGCACCCATGCGCCTGACGATTTCGGCATTCGCATCCTCCACGGTTACGAGGTGGAGGAAATGCGGGCGGGCGATATCGCTTCGCTGATCGTCAAACACACGGCCGGCATGCCCGCCTATCTGACCTTCGATATCGACTGCCTCGATCCCGCCTTTGCGCCGGGAACCGGAACGCCGGTGGCCGGCGGGCCGACCAGTGCCAAAATTCTCTCCGTTCTGCGCGGGCTTGGCCAGCTCGATATTCGCGGCTCGGACGTGGTGGAAGTCGCGCCCGCATATGACCATGCTGACATTACCGCCATTGCCGGAGCCACCGTTGCAATGTATATGCTTGGCCTGCGCGCCGAACGGCTGGCCAAGGCCGGCTGATAACGAAAACGGCGCCTGCTAAACTGATTCCGATTACCCTCGCAACCCTTTGAAAAGTCAGGACAAGGACATGACAGCGAAGATCTTCATCGATGGCGAACACGGCACCACGGGTCTGCAGATCCGCACGCGCCTTGCCGGTCGCCGCGATATTGAGCTGCTGTCCATACCCGAAGCCGAGCGCCGCAATGCGGCGATGCGCGAGGATATGCTCAACAATGCCGACATTTCGATCCTCTGCCTGCCGGACGATGCTTCCCGGGAAGCGGTCTCGATGGTGGCCGGCAATAGCAATGTCCGCATCATCGATACCTCGACCGCCTATCGCGTCCATCAGGACTGGGCCTATGGCTTTGCCGAAATGGACAAGGAACAGGGCGAGAAGGTTCGTTCCGCCCGTCTCGTCGCCAATCCGGGCTGCTACCCGACCGGCGCGATCGCCCTTCTGCGCCCGCTGCGCGCCGCAGGCCTGCTGCCGGACGGTTATCCGGTCAGCGTCAATGCGGTTTCCGGCTACACCGGCGGCGGCAAGCAGATGATCGCCCAGATGGAAGACCAGAGCCGCGATGACGCGATCAGCGCCAATAATTTCCTCTATGGCCTGACGCTCAAGCACAAGCACGTGCCGGAAATGACCATTCATGGCCAGCTCGACCGCGCACCGCTGTTTTCACCCTCCGTCGGACGTTTCCCGCAGGGCATGATCGTGCAGGTGCCGCTGTTTGCCGCCGACCTGAAGGAAGGCGCGACCGTGGAAACGATCCATGCGGCGCTGACCGCCCATTATGCAGGACAGGACATCGTCAACGTGGTGCCGCTTGCCGAAAGCAAAGGGCTCGCGCGCATCGACGCCGAGGAACTGGCGGGCAAGGACACGATGAAGCTCTTCGTCTTCGGTACGCCGGGCGGCGAACACATCAACCTCGTCGCGCTGCTCGACAATCTCGGCAAGGGCGCATCCGGTGCTGCTGTGCAGAACATGGAACTGATGCTCTCCGCATGAGACTTTTCTCATGAAGATTGCCCCGCCCCCTTTTCCGGCCTCGTGGAATATCGAGGCCGCGAAACCTCTTGCCGATACGCCGGCCGGGGTGGTCTACGAGCTTACGCGCGGCGACGGTTCCCTTGCCGTCGCCAAGGTTCTGAAAAAGAAAGTATTGAAGGACAGCCTTCGCGGCGCGGATTTCATTAAATGGCGCGCCGGCATCGGCTGCGTGGAGCTGCTCGACCGCTCCGACGATATTCTGCTGATGGAACATGCCGGCACGGAGACTCTGCGCGACGTGCTGTTTCGCGACGGAAACGACGATGCCACCACGGAAATCGCCGCCGATGTCCTGCTCAGATATCATCAGCCATCGCAGCAACCGCCGCCTTCAAGCCTGCTGACGCTGCCGCTCTATTTCGAGAGCCTGTTCCGCAAGGCCGAACAGGACCGTACCGACGGCGTGGACAGCCCCTATGTCGAGGCGGCCATGCTGGCGCAGGCACTGATCGACCGGCAGCGGGATGTGAAGCCGCTGCACGGCGATCTGCATCACGAGAACATCATGCGCAGCGAACGCGGCTGGATCATCATCGACCCGGCCGGCCTGATCGGCGATGCGGCGCTCGATGTCGCCAACATGTTCTCCAATCCGCTCGACCGTTTCGACCTCACCCGCAGCGAGGCACGCATCGCCTCCATGGCGGCGATCTTTGCGAAGGCGCTGCAACGGGACGAACGGCTATTGCTGCAATATGCGTTCGCCTATGGCTGCCTTTCTGCCGCGTGGCACGAAGAGGACGGCAATGCGGAGGAACGCGACAACGAACTCGCCGTCGCGGCCACCATCAAAACGGTACTCGGGCAATTCTAAGCCGCCTCAGTCCCTGACTTCGACCGCAACGGGCGCCGGATATTCGCCGATGAAACCGCGCCAGTGGGCGACGGCGAAACCGAGCACGATCAGCGCCATGCCCTGATGAGCGAGCGCGACGTGAATATCCACATGCATCAAAAGCGTAGTGATGCCGAGCGCCGCCTGAATGGAGACGAGCACGAAGAACAGCACCGCGCGGCGGGCATGCGGTGTATTGGGCAAGGCGCGCGCCATAGACACCATATGCCACAGCGTGGCGGCAAACAGCGTGTAGGCGCCAAGGCGGTGGACGAATTGTACCGTCTTGGGGTTCTCGAAGAGGTTGATCCACCAGGGCTGTTGCAGGAAGAGATCGCCCGGCACCAGCGAACCGTCCATCAGCGGCCAGGTATTATAGGAAAGGCCGGCATTCAGCCCCGCCACCAATGCGCCGAGATAAATCTGGAAGAGACAGAGCACCGTCAGCAGCGCGGCGAAACCCCTGCCCGTCTTTTCGTCGGCCGCCTCGGGGGAATGATGCGACAGTCCGCGCAAAATCCACATGCAGCCCGCAAAGATGAGGCAGGCGATGGTCAGATGCGTGGCAAGGCGATATTGCGAAACATCCGTTCGGTTGACGAGGCCGGAAGAGACCATCCACCAGCCGATGAAGCCCTGAAAGCCGCCCAGCGCCAGAAGGCCAACCAGCGGCAGGCGCAGGCGCTTTTCAACGCGGCCGGTGAGCCAGAAGAAGGCGAGCGGCAAAGCGAAGATGACGCCGATGGTGCGGGCAAGCAGCCGATGCGCCCATTCCCACCAGAAAATCGTCTTGAACTCGTCGAGCGACATGCCCTTGTTGATTTCCTGATATTGAGGAATGCGCTTGTAAAGCTGGAACTCCTCTTCCCATTCGGCAACGGAAAGCGGCGGAATGGCGCCGTGGATCGGCTTCCACTCGGTAATCGACAGGCCGGATTCGGTAAGTCGCGTGGCGCCGCCGACGAGGACCAGACAGAAGAGCGTGAAGAGCACGACGCGCAGCCAGATGCGCAGCAGGCGGCGGTCCTTTTCCTGTTTCTGCAGGGCAGCCTCCACCACCATTTCCGCAGAACCATTTGCCATCGTCATGCCGCTCGAACGCATCTTTCAGGTCTCCCTCATACAGTCATGTTGATTAGCCCCAACCGGCACCACAAAACAAGGCCTCAGGGTTTGCGGCATGCGGTCGCGGCGCTATAGTCCCGCACAGATACTCAATGACGGAAGACTTCATGCACCCTCGCCTCAGATCGCTTATCGGCACCATCGTCATCATCTGCCTCGTCGTCGTTTACGCCGTGGTGGCGACGGCAATTGCATCGGCGGCGCTGGCGCAATCGCCCTGGTGGGTGCATCTCGCTTATTTCGTGCTGACCGGAATCCTGTGGGTTCTGCCGGCGATGCTGATCATCAAATGGATGGCCGGACCCAAAAAGCAGGGTTAAGCGCCGACCACTGCATGACACCCTGAGGTCGCAATTTTATAAACCGATTGTTTGCCGCTCAGCGATATAGTCCGACCGAAACAACCGGAGAGAGTGGATGGCGGCTGAGGGGCCGGTCTTTATCAGCGACGAGCAAGCGCCGACCGCCGTGCAAAACGAGCGGCGGGGTGCTGATCGTCTGTTGATCGATCTGGTCGATGACGCCTCCACCATCCGTGCCGACTGGGAGCGGCTGGAAAACGACCCGCTCAATTCACTGCATCAGGGTTTCGGCTGGTGCTCCATCTGGGCGCAGACGCAGGACAGCGCGCTCCTGACGCTTCGTGGCCGGCAGGGCGGCAAGACGATCTTTCTGCTGCCGCTCGAAATCGTACTGGAAGGCGGCATCCGCAAAGCGCGTTTTCCCGGCGGCCGTTTCAACAATATCAATACCGGGCTTTTCGACCCCTCCTTTGCCGAACAGGCCGGACAGGAAATCGCAGCGGCGATTGCCCGCGAAGCGCGGAAGCTGCTGCATGGCCGGGCCGATATTCTGGCCTTGCAGAACATACCGCTGACGTGGCGCGACAGGACCAATCCCCTCTCGCATCTTGCTTCCGTCGAAAACCAGAATCCGGCCTTCCAGCTTCCCCTGTTCGAAAGTTTCGAGGCCACGCTTCGGCAGGTCAATGCCAAGAGGCGACGGAAGAAATTCCGCATCCAGAGCCGAAGGGCCGAGGAAATGGGCGGTTACAGCCATGTGATCGCACGGTCGCCACAGGAAAAGTGCGAATTGCTGCAGGCGTTTTTCCGCCAGAAGGCTGCCCGTTTCGCCTCGCAGGGCATTCCGGATGTGTTTCGGGATCAATCGGTGCGGGATTTCTTCTACGATCTGGCCAATTTTCCCGAGACGGGCACGGACAGTCTGCTGGAGCTGCACGCCATTCGCCTGCATGGCGAAAGCGAAGGCGTCATCGCCGCGATAGCCGGCCTTTCGCGCAAGCAGGATCACATCATCTGCCAGTTCGGTTCGATCGATGAATCCGTTTCGGAACTCAGCCCCGGTGAATTGCTGTTCTGGTTGATGATCGAAAGGGCATGCCGCGAAAAGGCGGCAATCTTCGATTTCGGCGTCGGCGACCAGCTCTACAAACGCAGCTGGTGCCCGCTTTTCACCGTGCAGCACGATATATTCCTGCCGGTGACGCTGAAGGGTCGTGTTGCGGCCTCGGCTTATGTCGCCATCGCCCGGACAAAGAGCCTGATCAAATCCAATCCGGCGCTTTATGCGCTGATTCAGCGTTTTCGCGCCGGACGCTCGAAGATGGACACCGCCACCGACTGAGCAGGGTTTTGCCTCGCCTCAGGCCGCGCTCAGATGGTCCGGCTTGCGCATGCCGGTCATCGGCAATGCCTGTTCATAGCCCTCAGCAACCAGTTCACCGAGCGTCTTTTCCAACAATTCGCTATCCTTGCCGGGAACCGAGACAATGATTTCCGCCGGCAGGTTGCGCAGCATTTTGCCGAGGCTCGAAATCTGCACCGCGCCGCATTCGACGAGGACGGTATCATAAGCGTCGGAGAGCGCACCGAGGATCATCGTCAGACGGTCTATCGCGCGCATGGCCTCGCGCGGCTGCGCATTGCCGCGCGGCACGATATGGGCGTCGGACAGGCGGTCGCCGTGAATGGTTTCACCGAAGGCGGCCGCGCCCGCCAGAAGATCCATGACACCGGGAAGCCCGGCTTCCGGCGCCATCAACCGCGTCGGACAGGCTGACGCCGTCATGTCGACGAGAACGACCGAACGGCCCATTTCGGACAAAGCGCGCGCCAGCATGACGGACGTGGTCGAACCGCTATCACCGGCCGGAGACACGATTGCGGCGACCGGTTTGGCAAGGCGGGTGGCCAGGAAACCTGCGACCGCGTCGATGGAGAAATCGTCATCGGTATCGATTTCCTCCTCCATTGCCTCCTCTTTCGCAGCCGCGACATCTTCCACCGGCAAGGCCGGCATGGCAGCAGCAGCGGCGACTGCCGGTACATGCCGTTCTTCTTCTTCGGCAACGGGCTGGTATGCCGCGACCGGCATGGCCCGAGCAGCGGGCTGTATGGTTTCATGGCGCGCGGCTACAGACTGTTCCGGCACGTCCGTGGTCTTATCCGGATCGGCTGGAGCACGCGAAGGAGAAGGCGGATCGGAGAGCGGCGGAACCTGATTCCTGCCCATCGGCTTCAAAGCCCGACCGGTGAAAAGCTCCACCAGCATGACGACGATGCAGGACAGCAGAAACGCCGCCAGCGTTACGACGATGGTGATGGCGCCCGTCTTCGGGAAATAGGGTTCGCGCGGCTCCACCGCCGTCGAGATGACGCGCGCATCGGCCGGCGTGGAATCCACCGAGCCGGCGCGCGATGTCGCTTCGCGGTAACGGGCAAGATAGGTTTCCAGAAGCTGCCTTTGCGCCGAGGCTTCCCGCTCCAGATCGTTGAGACCGACCTGCTGTTCGCCCGCACGCACGCTTTCCGATTTCAGCATGTTCAGCTGCTGGACCAGTTGCCGTTCCCGCAGGCGCGAAACATTGGCCTCGTTTTCGAGACTTGCCAGCACCTTGCGGGTCTCTTCCTGAATCTGCCGCTGTATGCCGTCGAGCTGGTTGCGCAGCGCGCGGATGCGCGGATGGCCTTCCAGCAGCGAGGATGAGAGATCGGAAATCTGGCTGCGGATCGTCGTTTCGTTTTCCTTCAGCCTCTGGATCGTCGGGGAACCGACGACATCGGGAAAAGTATCGAGCGGGCGGCCGCTTGCAAGCGCGCTGCGCACGCCTTCCGCCCGCGCCTCCGCATTGGCGCGCTCTCCGCGGATACGGCCAAGTTCGGTGGAGATATCGCCGAGCTGACGGGTGGCGAGCGTTTCGCCCTGCCCCGCCGAGAGAAGATCGGAGGAGGCGCGGTAATCCGCGACCTTCCTGTCGGCCTCGCGCACCTTTTCGCGCAGATTGGCGATTTCCGGCTCCAGCCAGCGCGCCGCTTCCGTGCTTGTATCCAGCTTCGCGCCGCTTTGCAGGGCGATATAGGCCTTCATCATCTCATTGGGGATGGCGGCGGCGAGTTTCGGATCCTGCGAGGAAAATTCGACCGTGATGACGCGCGAGCTTTCGACCTGATAGACCTGCAGCTTTTCCCGGAAGGCCTTCAGCACTCGCTCTTCGGGCAGTACCTGAAGCGGGTCCTTCTTGACGCCGATGGCGACCAGGAGCTGCGAGATGAGCGAAGGATGGGCCTCCGGATCGAACTCATCCAGCTCGTAAAGCTTCATGTCTTTGGCGACCTGCTTGATAAGGTCGACCGATTGCAGGATCTGCACCTGGCTGGAGACGGTCAATTCATCGAGCACGGGTTCGGCGGGCGCATTGGACTGCTGCGAAGCGCCGAAGGAGGCCGCGCGGGATTCGATCAGCACGCGCGCCTCGCCCTTGTAGGCGGGCGACATCATGCTTGAGATCACGAAGGCGGCGCCCCCGGCCAGAAGCGTGATCGCCGCAATCCGGCCCTTGCGCTGCCATATGGCCGCGACAAGCTGCGCAAGATCGATATCCACATCCCTGTCGTCAATGCGATCGCCGTTCATGCGGGCTCCGTAACCGAGACAAACCTCGGGCGCTCAAATATAGATGGTCAATTTTCGCGAAGTTTAAGTCTTGCCGGTAACACAACAGTTAATCCCGACGAATCCGACGAAATAAAGCCGATATTACCACCGCTCGCGCCGGTCGTTTACCGCACATTAACCCTAACAGAACGATAAGAATGATCAAAGTTCGACTCGGAGCCAGATGAGATGCCGCTCGCCGGATCACGACATGTCACCGCACTGACGCTCGCCGTTCTGACGGCCCTTTCCGGCTGCGCGGCATATCAACCCGCTCCGAGGTCTTTCAACGAGGCCGCCCTGCAACCCTATCATGTCGATAGCGGCGACAGGCTGCGCATCAACGTGTTCGAGCAGACCGGGCTGACCAATACCTATACGGTCGATCAGGCCGGCTATGTCGCCTTCCCGCTCGTCGGCCAGGTTCCGGCACGCGGCAAGACCCTGCCGCAGCTCGAAGCCGCCATCGCCGCCAAACTGCGCCAGGGCTATCTTCGCGATCCGGACGTGACGATCGAGATCGACCGTTATCGCCCGGTCTTCATCATGGGCGAAGTCGGCCGTCCCGGCCAATATTCCTACGTGCCGGGCATGACCGTGCAAAACGCCATCGCCATTGCCGGCGGCTTCACCCCGCGCGCCAATCAGGCCGATGTCGACATTACCCGCAAGATCAATGCCGAGGTGATGACCGGCCGGATCGGTATCACTGCGCCCATTCTGGCCGGCGAT
The DNA here is from genome assembly GCF_005144435.2 of Agrobacterium leguminum. NCBI lineage: Bacteria > Pseudomonadati > Pseudomonadota > Alphaproteobacteria > Hyphomicrobiales > Rhizobiaceae > Agrobacterium > Agrobacterium leguminum. The sequence continues at coordinate 922,122 of NZ_CP120211.1, read as the reverse complement.
ACCGTCTATGTGCGTGAACGCTTCTTCTGAAAACGGAGTGGCGAACGTGTCGGATGACGGCCCTCCCCTGCGCATCATTCACTGCTTCCGCTCCCCGGTGGGCGGTGTTTTCCGCCATGTGCGCGACCTCATCGAAGAACATGTGAAACAGGGCCACAAGGTCGGCATCGTCTGCGACAGCTCCACCGGCGGCGCGCATGAGGAACGGCTTTTCGCACAGATCACCCCGATGCTGGAGCTTGGCCTCACCCGCCTGCCCATCCGGCGGTCCATCAGCCCTGGTGACCTCATGGCGCTGTGGAAATCCTACAAGCACATCAAAAGTTTGCGGCCGGACATTTTGCACGGGCACAGCGCCAAGGGTGGCGCTCTTGCCCGGCTGATCGGCTCACTCCTGCGGGCGAACAGGTATCGCGTAGCCCGCCTCTATTCACCGCATGGCGGCAGCCTGCATTATGCTCGAAACAGCCTCAAGGGGCAGCTTTTCCTGCGGCTGGAGCGGTTTCAGGAGCATTTCACCGATGCGCTCTGTTTCGTCTGCAATTTCGAGCAGGCGACTTACGAGGCCAAGGTCGGCAGGCCGCGCACTCGAACCGCGATGATCTATAACGGCGTGCAGGAAAGCGAGTTCGAAACCGTACCCGCCCGCGAAGATGCGGCCCGTTTTCTCTATATCGGCATGTTGCGCGACCTCAAGGGACCGGATGTCTTCATCAGGGCATTTGCAAAAATGGAACGCAGCATCGGCCAGCCGATGACCGGCGTGATCGTCGGCGACGGACCGGACAGGGACAAATATGCCGCGATGATCGACAAGGCCGGGCTTTCCCGGCGGATTTCCATGCATGCGGCCATGCCCGCCAGGCAGGCCTTCGAACTGGCAACGACAGTGGTGGTGCCGTCGCGCGCCGAAGCCATGCCCTATATCGTGCTCGAAGCGCTTGCGGCGGGGAAAACGGTCATTGCCTCGCATGTCGGCGGCATTCCCGAAGTCCTTGGAAAAGACAGCGAGGCGCTCGTACCGGCTGGCGATGCCGATGCGCTGGCACGGATCATGGTCAAGGATGCCGAGGATGCCGGCTGGGCGCAGCGGATCATGCCTCGCCCGGACAGCTTCAAGGCGAAATTTTCAACCCCGGTCATGGCGGATGAGATGATGAAACTCTACCGCGACCTGTTATCGACCTAATAGCCATTTCAAAAACACGATTTTTAATTGTATATTCCGGCCGTCCTGTAGAAACTCATCATAAACGTTTCTTAGCATGTTTCGGCTAGTTTTCTGCTCGTAGAGCGCGCGTGTCCATTCGGATGCACAAAGGGCGCTCTACCACTTTGAGGTTGCGCATCGTTCCGGTCGAAAATCCAATGCGATTTTAAGGCCGATGCGCTGGAGGGTGCGGACCAAAGCAATGACCAAGACTGACAAGGACAGACTGCAATTCGATCTGGCGTCATTGCGCAAGAAACTCTCCGACCATGAAGCCGGCGGGGCTTCGGCCTCCGAAACCGTCGTTCTCAATCCGCTTGCACGGCAGATCGCCAACCAGCTTCGCGCCGGCAACCATTCGCCCAACATGGTGATCGGGCAATTGCGGCTTCTGGAATTCACGATGCTCGTCGTCATCGCCGCCATCGTCAACGGCATCGCAGCCGATCGCGGTCTCGAAACCTTTCTGTCGGTTTTCGGCGGCGGCGTGCTGGGGGCGGCGCTCTGCGTGTTTCTGTTGCAGGCCGGTGATTGCTATCAGCTTCCGACGCTGCGTACGCCGCTGAAGATGTTCGCCCGCATTCAGGGCGCAGTGTGCCTTTCCTTCGTGGGAATTGCCTGTTTCCTTCTCCTCTTCTTTCCCGATGCGCTGCATTCCTGGCAGGCCTTCGGCATCTGGTATGCAACGGGTGCGGTGGCGATCTTCGCCGGGCGGCTGATCCTCGGCTTCGCCATTCGCCACTGGGGCCGCAACGGCGTGATGGAACGCCGTGCCGTCATCGTCGGCGGCGGCGATACCGCCAAGGACCTTATCCGCTCGCTGGAGCAGCAGTCCGATAACGATATCCGCATCTGCGGTATCTTCGATGACCGGAAAAGCGCCCGTTCTCCCGAGGTTGTCGCCGGCTATCCCAAGCTCGGAACCTTCGCGGAGCTGGTGGAATTTGCCCGCCTGACGAAGCTGGACATGCTGATCATCGCCCTGCCGCTCAGCGCCGAGGCGCGCATTCTCCAGCTTCTGCGCAAGCTATGGGTGCTGCCGGTCGATATCCGCATCGCAGCGCATGCCAATAAATTGCGTTTCCGCCCCCGTGCCTATTCCCATGTCGGCAAGGTGCCGATGCTCGATGTGTTCGACAAGCCGATCCGCGACTGGGATTCGGTGGCGAAACGGGTGTTCGACATCACCTTCAGCCTCATCGGCATCGCCCTTTTATGGCCGGTGATGGTGGGCGCGGGAATTGCCGTGAAAACAACTTCGAAAGGCCCGGTCCTTTTCAAGCAGAAGCGCCACGGCTTCAACAATGAGACCATCAACGTCTGGAAGTTCCGTTCCATGTATACGGAACTCAGCGATCCGACTGCGAAAAAGGCCGTGACGAAGAACGACCCGCGCGTCACGCCCGTCGGCCGCTTCCTGCGCAAATCCTCGATGGACGAGCTGCCGCAGCTTTTCAACGTTCTTTATGGCGATCTTTCGCTCGTCGGGCCGCGCCCGCATGCCGTTCATGCCCAGACGGGCGACCTGAAATATACCGAGGTGGTGGAGCACTATTTCGCGCGCCACAAGGTCAAGCCCGGTGTCACCGGCTGGGCGCAGATCAACGGCTGGCGCGGCGAGATCGACCACGGCGACAAGATCAAGTTCCGCACCGAATACGATCTCTATTACATCGAGAACTGGTCGCTGTTCCTCGATCTGAAAATCCTGTTCCTCACGCCGATACGGCTGCTGAAATCGGAAAACGCCTATTGACCCACACCGGCTACCAGCACGCAACGGATTTCGACGCGCCGCTGGCCGCCATGCGGCTCGTCGGTTCGTTCTTCATCGCATTCGGCGTGTTCCTTTCCGGTTTCGTCATTTCCGAGCCGGCGCCCTATGAGCTGATGATGGTGGGACAGGTGGCCCTGTGGTTCCTGCTCGGCCTTCGCCTTTCGCGCACCGTCATCCTGCTTCTGTGCCTGCTGCTGGCCTTCAATGTCGGCGGTTATCTTTCGCTCACCACCATGGCCGATCTGGATGAGGGACCACTTTATCTCGCCGTCTCGACCTTTCTGGCGCTGACCTCGGTTTTTTATGCGGCGATCATAGAGGACAAATACCAGCGGCTGCTTCTGATTTTCCGGGCCTGGCTTGCGGCGGCGCTGATCACCGCCCTGCTCGGCATCATCGGATATTTCCACGCCATTCCGGGTTTCGAGGTCTTCACCCTTTACGACCGCGCCAAGGGCGCCTTTCAGGACCCGAACGTTTTCGGTCCCTTTCTGGTGACGCCCTCGCTTTACCTCATTTACGGCCTTCTAACCGGCAAGGCGATGCATGCGCCCTGGCGGATCGCCGGGCTGCTCATTCTGTCGCTTGCTGTGTTCCTGTCGTTCTCGCGTGCGGCCTGGGGCCTGTTTCTGTTCGCCACCATCCTCCTCGTCTTCGTGATGCTGCTGAAGGAGCGCACGGCCGCGTTTCGCCTGAATATCCTCGTGCTGTTTCTCGTCGCCGCCGGGCTGATGGTCGCGGCGGTCATCATCGCGTTGCAGTTCAAGCAGGTGGCGGATCTGTTCTCCAGCCGCGCTTCGGCGGTACAATCTTATGACGGCGGCCATCTCGGACGTTTTGCCCGCCACTATCTCGGCTTCCTGCTCGCCATGGAACACCCGCTCGGTATCGGCCCCATGGTGTTCGACAATATCTTTCCCGCCGCCGAACATAATATCTGGCTGAAGAGCCTGACGACGCATGGCTGGTTCGGTTTCGTGATCTATCTGGTTCTGATCTGCTGGACCATTGCCGCCGGGTTCAGGCACCTGCTGCGGCCACGGCCCTGGCAGCCGTTCCTCATCATTTCCTGGGTAACTTTCGTGGGACATGTGATGATCGGCGCCGTCATCGATACCGACCACTGGCGACACTTCTTCCTGCTGCTCGGCATATTGTGGGGATGCATGGCGCTTGAAAAACGCGAAAGCCTGCGCCGCCGCACGCGTGCCGCCTAAAATGCTTCCCCTTACGGAACCTTACGCCATTTCATGCGTTTAGCCCCCGATTCTGATTGTCAAACGGGGAGACATCTTAATGACGCAGACCAATAATCTCTATCTTATCATCGGCGCGCTCATCGTGGTCATCGCAGGCCTTGGCATCTATGTCTGGCACGAGGAAAGCAAACCGAAGGGGATCGAGATGAATATCGGCCCGAACGGCGTCTCCGTTCAGGAGAACTGATCCGCAAGCGTCGCGCAAAGTCCGGCCATTAAGACCGGGTGCATCCCAAGCCGAAAACGGCCGGGATTCGCCCGGTCTTCTTATGAGAGGAGACGAAAGGCGGGATCGATGCCCGCCGAGCCGGTTCGATACGAATGATGCGTATCGCCCGATCAAGGAAACAGCTAGCGCAATGGTCTCCTCCATCGACCTGTCCACACGCCTCACCGCCACCAGACTGGCCCTCAAGGCCATCAAGGAGCAGGAAGACAATTCCGCCGCCACATCCTCCTCCTCGACGCGGACATCTCTCCTCGATTCCTACGGGCTGGACACCTCCTCCTCGTCTTCCACCAACACGCGGCTCACGCAGCTTCTGGCGCAATATGCCCAGACCTCGAACGAGGATACGCAGACCGACGACACGGATACCGAGCTTTCTTCCGGCGATATTACCAAGGCCGACTTCATGAAGGAGCTGAAGGAGACGCTGGAAGAACTGACCACGGATCCGGACAAGGCTTCGCAGGCCAAGGCCATGCTGGAGGCTTTGACGGCCGGCACGCTGACCGTCTCCGATCCCGCCGAGGGTGCGCAAATCAAGGCCTGGGATGTGTCCTCCGATACAGAAACCACCTCCAGACCGGCCTCGGATATCGCCATGACGGGATGGAGCGACTTTCTGAAAGACCATCTCAAGCGCGACGGCTCGGCCTATGCGAGAAGCGAAACCGGCGCCTATGTCGATACCATTTCCGGCGACAACGCGTTTTTCGGCAGCGTCGGCAGCCGCTATTATTATCTCACCTGGCCGCAGGCGAAAAACGGCACTTTGACCGTATAAGCCGAATTCCCCGATGCCCGAGCGGATGGCTGCGACATGGAATCTGCCGCAGCCTCGCTTTCATCGTCTGCTCAGACGGCAGGCGCGGCAGCCGGTTCGGCTCCGCCGGAAAGCGCCTTTTGCAACTGCGCTTCCTGCGCCGGCGACAGCGACGTCTTGATGACCCGTCCGCGCAGTCCTTCGAATTCCGCCAGCACCTTTTCCGGCTGCACCTTGCGGATCAGCACGAACAGCGCCGAAGAACCGTTGGGAATGGTCTCGCCGAGCGATTTGATGAAATCGTCATCGATGCCGAAATCCGTCAGCGAACCCGCAAGAGCGCCCGTACCGGCACCGATGGCGCCGCCGATGGCAAATCCCGCCAGCGGATTGAGGAACAGCAGGCCGACGAGGCCGCCCCAGAGACCGCCGGACAGGAAACCGGAGCTTGCGCCGATCGCCGTCAGATTGACGCTCTGTTTCAGATGCACCTTGCCGTCTTCATCGCGAACGACAACCACGGCATCTTCCAGATCGACCAGATATTCCTTTTTAAGGCCTGCAAGCTTCAGAAGCACCCTGTCGGCCACTTCCGTTCCGTCAAAACCAACAACGACGAGTTCGGACATAGTTCGTCTCCCTGAGTTTCAATTCCGCTGCGATTGAACGCCGAAGCGGGCGGCTTGTTCCGGCAATGATGAAAAGAGGATGTGTCATGCGTTTGACGGCCGCCCATCCGGGCTGCTTAGTCCCCTCTGCGCCATCCACACCCTTTGCTCCTTTTTTTATGAAAAGACCATTTTCCGCTTGCGCCCTAACAGGCTTATATATAAACGGCTTTCAGGTTCGGAGCGTAGCGCAGCCCGGTAGCGCACTTGACTGGGGGTCAAGGGGTCGTGGGTTCGAATCCCGCCGCTCCGACCATTAAAATCAGATAGATAGCCAGTTCCCCCAGAGCTGGCTATATTTGTTTCAGCTATCTGGTAACCCGCGCCATGCGCGAATTTAAAAGACCGGATTCGGCTATACGTTTGTCCAGGCCTGAGAACGAGGTGTGCCGAGATGGCCAAAAAAACAAGAATTGAACACTCAGAATTCTCGGGCGAGTTTGAAGACGACGGTATCACGGTTCTGGTTGATATCTACCGGCCCGCTGGCACCCAGCAGGATTGGACGCTCGAGGTCATCAGCGAGCATGACGATGTCACCACCTGGGACGAACCCTTCGCGACCGACAAAGACGCCTGGGAAGAATTCCTGGCCACGTGTGAGAAAGACGGGATTCGCAGCTTTCTGGATGGCGAGGATCCGTCGGTCCATTAACGTTCAACTCCGCAGTGCCGGACTGTAAAGGGCGACGCCCATTGCCTTGTTGACTCTCTGCTAAAATTAGAACATTTAGTGAACAAAAGAGAGGTCATCCACTATGTCCGACGCTGAAAAAATCACCCCCATACGGCCCGACGACATAGCCGGATATGTCATCCAGTGTCATGACGGCGATGCGAAGGCGGCTGTCGAAGCCCTTCTCGGCGAAATCGAGCATCTGCAGGAACAGCTTTCCCTGGCGGTCGCCATCATGGGAAAGGGATATACGCGCGGATGGACGCCGGATATCGGACGCGATTGAGCCGACGGCCTCCACTCCACAAGCCGTGTTCGATGCAGCTTGTGGAGCGCAAGAAAACTGGCGCAGCAATCAGCCCTTGTCCGCCAGCTGACCGATTTCGCGGTCGATCAGGTAAAGCGCATTGGGGCCGTCGCCGATCAACTCGATCTTGCCGAGTATGGTGCGGCAAAGGCTGTCTTCCTCATGCTGCTCATCCACGAACCATTGCAGGAATGAGGTGGTGGCGTGGTCTTTTTCCACGTGGGCAAGATCGACTGCCGCGTTGATGGCGGCGGTGACGCGGGATTCGTGCTCCGTCACGATGGTGAACAGGCCTTTGATGTCGTTTGCCGTGACCTGCGGCGCTGGCAGTTCGGAAAAGGTGACGCGTGCGCCGAGATCGTTCAGGAAGCCGAAGATGCGGTGCATGTGCTCCAGCTCTTCCGCCGCGTGGCCGAGCAGGAATTTATAGCAACCGTCGAGATTGCGTTCCGCCGCCCATGCGGCCGCCTGAAGATAGGCGTGATGGGCGCGCAGCTCGCCATTGAGGAGATCGTTCAGCGTCGTTTCGATCACTTTGTTTGCCATGGTTTCATCCTTGGTTTCGGGGTTGAAGAAGCGGGTTTGCGGTGCGGATTGGCGCGGCCTGAAAGGCGGGGCGTTATTGTGCGGGCGTCACCTGCCCCAGCGCCGCCTCCAGCCTTTCGCTCTTCATGACGAGCTTGGGCCGCAGCTTCTCGGCCTTTTGTCTGACGGCTTCGAGATTGACGGGCTTGCCGACCTGAATGATGCCGATCATCGCCATCATCAGATGCGGCGGGCAATAATAGAGATAGACGCCCTCCTTCTCGACGGTGACGGTGAAGACCTCATCGAGCTTGCTTTTCCAGGGGCTAACGCCTTCCGGAACCGCATAGGACTGCACATAGTGGCTGGAATTTTGCGGCGCGAAGGTAATGGTGTCGCCCGGCTCCGCCTTCACATAGGAAGGCTCGAACACCATGCCGCCATCCTTGCCGTAATTGAGCATCAGGATCTTGTGTTCGGCGGAAAGGGATGGCGTGACGGGCAGGATTACGGCCAAAGCCGTGGCAAGCGTCATCAAAAATCGTTTCATGCAATTATTCCTTCAAGGGTTTTGAAATGTTCGAGCGGCGGGTCGCCCGCCGGCTGGATGACGGGATTGCCGCGCCGGTCGCGCAACACCTCCACGGCAACACCATAGGTCTCGGAAATGAGCTTCGGCGTGACGATATCGCCCGGTGCGCCGGTCGCCTTCAGCGCGCCATCCGAAATCACCAGCAGGTTGTCGGCATATTGGCAGGTGAGGTTGAGATCATGCAGCACGACAAGCGTCACCCGGCCATTGGCGCGGGTTTCCTGCCGCACCAGATCGAGAAGCGCCACCTGATGCTTGAGGTCCAGCGCGCTGACCGGCTCATCTAGCAGCATCGCCTGCGGCTCACGCATCAGAACCTGCGCGAAAAGCGCCATCTGCCGTTGCCCGCCGCTGAGCGAGGCGATCTCCCTGCCCGCCAGATGGGCTATTCCGGCCTGATGCAGGCGTGTCATGGCCAGATCGAGCGTTTCGTCGTCGATATGAAGCGAAAGCCGGCCGAAGCGGCCGAGCGCCACCACCTCCAGCACGCTGAGCGCTATATCGGCGGCCGTATCCTGCGGCATATAGGCAAAACGATCCCGCCAGTCCCTTCTGTGCCGCCCTGCCCTTTCCCCGGCCTGAAGGCGACGATCGCCGAGGCTGATGGCGCCTGCGGCGAGCGGCAGATCGCCGAAGATCGCTCTGAGAAGCGTCGTCTTGCCCGTTCCGTTCGGGCCGATGACGGCATGGATGTGCCCGGGTTCCAGACGTGCCGAGAGGTCTCTCACAACGGTCTGCCCGCCCCGTTCGACGGAAATATTATCCAGAACCATCATTGGCCACGCCTCTTCGGAGCGAAATCAGCCACAGGAGAAACGGCACGCCGACAATGGCGGTGACGATGCCGACCGGGAACAGAGCGCCGGGAATGATCGATTTGGAGAGGATCGAGGCTGCCGAAAGCATCAGCGCGCCGCTCAGTACCGACATGGGCAAAAAGAAGCGCTGATCCTCGCCCACCGTCATACGGGCGATATGCGGCGCGACCAGCCCGATGAAACCGATGACCCCGACAAAACTCGTTGCCGTCGCTGTCATGATGGCGACGATGATGAGAACCTTCATGCGCAGCCGGCGAACATTGATACCGAGGCTCGCTGCCCGCATTTCCCCCATCCTCAGCGCCGTCAGTTTCCAGCAATCCGCCATCAGCAGGGCGCAGCAGAAGGCGGTGACGGCGGCCGTCAAACCAAGCGTTGGCCAGGTCGCCTTGGTCAGGCTGCCGAACAGCCAGAAAAGAATCTGCTGCGACAGTTCCGGCGAGGACAGGAACTGGATGAGCGACAGCAGCGACTGAAATAGAAAAAGAAGCGCGATGCCGCCGAGAATGATGGTTTCGGCCGTCATCTGCCGCATGGAGGCCAGCATGAAAAGGAAAAGCGCGGCGAGCATGGAAAAGACGAAAGCGCCGAGCGGAACGGCAATCATCGCATCCAGCCCGAGACCGCCGAGCGCAAGCACCAGCGCGGCGCCAAAGCCCGCCGCAGCCGCCATGCCGAGCGTATAGGGGCTTGCCATGGGATTATTCAGCAAGGTCTGCATCTGCGCGCCGCCGGCGCCGAGCGCCGCTCCGACGGCGAGCGCCATCAGCGCCATGGGCAGGCGAAGGCCGCGCACGATGGAATCGGTCATCGCGGCCCGTTCGCCAAGGCCAGTCAGCGACTTCACCACTTCGGCGGGCGACAGCAGCGAGGGACCGGTGGCGATATCGAGAACGAGGCTTACCGCCATCAGCACGAAAAAGACCAAGACGACGCGCCAGCGACGACGTTCACGCAGCCGGTGCGCACCGATGGCTTCGGCATTGCGGGCGGCAATTGTCATGGAAAACCTGTTTGAAAAAGACGCTGAAAAGCGGACGCCGTGCAGTGGCGTCCGCAGAATTTAACCTTCAGCGGCAAGCAAATGTGCTTTTCCGCCGCCGGCAATAGAACCATCAATCCTTGACGGCGATGGCAAAGGTGCCTTCAGGCGTGACCGGCAGGTACTTCCTGTAATAGCCGAGATAGTTGGCGATCGGATCGACATCCTTGAACTGCTCGGGATAAAGCTGCTTGGCGATATATTGCACCATGGCGAAATCGGAGAGCGTGCGCGACGCGCCCTGATAGACACCGAACAACTGCCCGTTCTTGATGGCCGGCAATTCACTCCAGCCCTGACGGGTTTCGAAGGCCTTGAGCTTTTCGCGGGCATCCGCGGCCTTCACCGCCTGCCCCATCGGCAGCGCCGCGGGGTTCTTGTTGTTTTCACGGCCGGAAATGAAGATGGCGTCGGGCTTCGAAGCCAGAACCTGCTCGGGATTGATCGGTCCCCACCACTCAACGAAAGGTGCTGCGATATTGTCGCCGCCAGCGGCGGTGGACATGGCGCCCCACATGTTCTTGCCATAGGTGAAGGAATATTCGGCCGGTCCCTTATTGCCGAATTCGACATAGACCTTCGGTTTCGGCTGACCGGATTTCGCCACCCGTTCGGCGACATCCTTCAGCGAACCGGCGTAGAATTCGGCAATTTCCTTGCCGCGCTGTTGCTGGCCGGTGAGTTCGCCGAAAAGCCGGGTGGAGGCGACGTGGCGCTCGACCGTCTGGGCGTTATAGTCGACGACAACGACGGGAATACCCTCTTCTTCCAGACGGTCGGCATCGAGACCGAGCGCCTTGTATTGCCAATCCGCCAGGATCACCAGATCGGGATTGAGGCTCAGAACTTTTTCGACCGAGAAGGTCTGGGCTTCGACTTCGCCGACATCGGCAATATCTGCAAGCGAAGCGCGGTGGGCGAGATGCATTTTCCAGTTGGCGGGAACCCAGCCTTCCCACGCTTCGCGGGAAATGCCGACGACGGAATCATAGGCCTTTTCGCCACCGACCGCCATGTAGTCCTCGAAATAGAAACCGAGAACGACGCGTTTTGCAGGAAGATCAACCTTCACCTCGCGTCCGATGACGTCGGTGATGGTCTTCTCTGCGGCGATGGCGGAAGGTGCGATAAAGAAAACGGATAAGAACGATGCGGCAAGGCCGCCGATAAATGTTTTGCGGGTCATGATGCGATCCAGAAGTTGAAACAATGCCGCTGTATAAAAGGTGACACTATGAGTCAACTTAAATCGCAAGATCACATAAGTTGCTAATATAAAAATGAAAACTGTCATTTTCGGCAAAAATGCATGCCGTGAAATATTGCGCTGGGCGACGGCAATAGATGCTGCGCCGCCGCGCCCTCAGCCAGCCACGATCTTTTGGTTGCGCCCGTCCCGATAACCTCCGTCATCGAGACAGGACGCAAGATCCATTCAGATCATGAAAGTGCTGCCCTGCGGGAAATGCGCCCGAGCCGACTTCAGAACTCGTTGGAGGCGATGGCGAAATCGTCGACGACAGGCATCTTTTCCGCGTTTTCCCAGGTCCGGTCCATGGCATAGGTTTCGGAGAGATAGGGAATGCCGATATGGCCGAAGCGGAAGGAAAGCTGGCTTTCCGCCTGTTCCTCATCAAGCTTTGCCACGCGGCTGAGATAGAGTGCGGTGGCGAGGCCTGTCCTGTCCGCACCGGCCTTGCAATGAATGAGAATGGGCTTCGGCGCATCGCGCATGATGGCGACCAGCTCGTTGACCCTGTTCATGTCGAGCTCCTGACTTGCCGACATGCCGAAATCGATATGATTAAGTCCCAGTTCGCGGGCGGTTTCGACCTCATCGCGATACCAGGCCTTGGATTCGTTCGCGCCGCGCAGATTGATGACCGTCCTGATACCGTGGTCTTTGGTATAGCGGACGAGCTGCTCATTGCTCGGCTGGTTGGAGCGATAGAGCTGCCCCGCGACAACCTCGTGAAAATTGCCCAGGAGCTGAATGGCGTAGAGATAACCGCCTGCCGCAAGCACAGCAATACCCATGCCCCAAAAGGAGCACTTCCAGAATCTTCGCATAATAAAACGGTTCCCTCATTCGACGAGAGAACCGATACAGGCGGATTCTGACAGTAAGCTGAAAGTTATGCGACAGTATTGTAAGAGTAGAAAATTTGCGCTCGATCAACGCACGAAAACGTAAACCGCATAGACCGCGATAAGCGCGGCGGCCGCCGCTGCGGTGATGGCGCCAAGGCGTTTTTCGATGAAATGACGCACCGATTCCCCGTATTTCTGCAGCAATCCGGCAAGAATGAAAAAGCGCGCGCCGCGCGTGACGACCGCCGAAAGAATGAACAGGCCAAGGCTGATATTGGCCGCGCCGGAAAGGATCGTCACGACCTTGATCGGCGGCAGATGCGCGAGCCCCGATGTCACCAGCAGGAGAACGATGGTTTCGTAATCCACGGAGTTCTTCAGATGCTCGAAGCTGTCGAGCTTGCCGTAAAATTCGAGAATGGGTCGGGCGATGCTTTCAAAGGCATAGTGGCCGAGGAACCAGCCGGCGATGCCGCCGAGAACCGAGGCGACAGTTGCCACGAGCGCATAAAACATCGCCTTTTTAGGCTTGGCCAGCACCATGGGCAGGAAAAGCACATCGGCAGGCACGACGAAGATGGAGCTTTCCACGAAAGCCACGATTGCCAGCCACCACACGGCGGTTTTGCGCGCGGCGAGCGCCATCGTCCAGGCATAGATGTTTTTCAGCATGTCGTGTCCCCGGGGAAGAGTGTTGCGGAGTGAAGGCAGGCGGGAGCCAAGGCATATCGGCGGTAGTTCATGCGGTTGCCGATGGGCCGGAGAGACCGGCCCCGAATGAGGATTAGAGACAACGCAAGAGAATGGCAAATGTTGGAAAATTTATTTTTGCATCGCAAAAAATCATAAAGACGAGCGTTTCCAGCCCTCATCGCAAGCCGGTTGTTGCAATGCGAAATTTCATCCTGCGGTAGATGAACTCGCCTTTTTGCTGTAGAATAAGAGGTGGAGGAAAGAGGAGGAAGTTATCATGGACTATGTAAACTTCGTTACATCGATCAATCCGGTCATACTTGTCATTCTGCTGGTGGTTCTTCTTGCAGGCGCCTACAGCAACTGGGTTTCGCACTGATCCAGGCGAACCGCGCGACCAAATGTGATGAGGCTCCTTTTCTATCGGCGATAGGCATCGGGCCGGATGGATGTTATCAATCCCGGAGTTAAACAACTTCCGGGAAGCCGCATGACGAACGAATTCGCATTCACTGATACGTCTGAAAAGCTCAGCACGACGCTTGAGAAGCTGATAGGAAAGCTGCAGGGTCAGACGATCACGTTGCGGGAGTTGATGGAAGCGATCGGCGAACAGGGCCTTTTGCTTATCTGCGCAATCGCCTCCCTGCCCTTTCTCATCCCGGTTTCCATTCCCGGCGTCAGCACGGTCTTTGGTGCGGCGATCATCCTTGTCAGCCTGGCAATCACCCTCAACCGCCTGCCATGGCTGCCGGCAAAAATCCTCGACCGGCAGATGGAGACGGCAAAGCTCGTTCCAGCCCTTCAAAAAGGTGTCGCCATTGTCTCCAAGCTCGATGGTTTCATTCGCCCGCGCATTCCCGCGCTGACGACCGGCATTATCGCCAACCGCATAAACGGGCTTGCGCTGATGACGGCGGGCGTATTGCTGATGATGCCGCTCGGCTTCATTCCCTTCTCCAACACCCTTCCAGGCGTCGCGATCCTGCTTTTTTCAGCCGGGATGATTCAGAGGGATGGCGTCACCGTGCTCGGGGGCTACCTGTTTCTGGGGCTGACGGCGATTTATTTCGCAGCGCTCGCCTATGCGGCCTTCTGGGCCGGCCAGGGCATCAGCAGCTCCATCGGCGCATAAGACCTATTGCCGGCCGCCATTGCGGGTGTCGCGGCGGTTCTGCCGCGATGCCCACCAGACCGCCAGCCGTCGCCGCTGGCGGCGAACCGCCGGCAGATCGTGGGAAAGCACGACTAGACCGAGCGGAATCATCCAGAAGCCGAGAACGGGCAGGAAACCCAGCGTTCCGCCCACCACCAGCGCCGAGCCGGTCGCAATCCTGCCGACGCGCGAACGCGGCATGGCAAAGCTCCATTTTCCGACATGGAGGCGGTGCGTTCTGTGGTCGATACCGAATTTCATTCCATCCTGCCCTTTTGCATCTGGCCTGTGGATAATTTTTTCACCGGCGATAAGCCCGGAAAATCGGGACTCTGGAGGGATAAAACAAGAGGAATGCGTTTTTTTTGAAAAAACCGCTTGGCAAATCGGAAAAGCATTTGTATTACCCCGCTCACACCGCGCCAAGCGGTGGACGTTCCCTGGTAGCTCAGCGGTAGAGCATTCGACTGTTAATCGACAGGTCGCCGGTTCGAATCCGGCCCGGGGAGCCATTTCTCTCAAAACATGTGATGAAGAGCGTAAGACGGCTTTCTTCCCGGCCGGATTGACGTATCGCGCTTTTTGCGCCTGAAGACTTCAGGCTTTCTTCGGTGCGCGTTTCGTTGCCCGTGTTGTATTGGTGAGCGCCGGTGGATCGCTTGCGGGGAAACTTTCTTCAAGGCTCTCGGTCAAATCGTCATCCTTCTCGGGATGAGATGCCTTCTGCTCTTTCTGAAGCGACTTTACGGCCGGTGACTTCGGTTTTTTGGCCGGTGCTTTGGCGGCGGGGGATTTTTTTGTGCCGCTCTTGCTGGCCGATTTCGTCTTGCCTGCGTTACTGGAGACTTCCTGCTCCGCTTCCATCCAGTGCCGCTCGTGGTGTCCCTCCGGTCTTCCTTCCTTCTCCCATATTGCGCGGGCTCTTTCCCGGATTTTGGCTTCGCGATCGTGGTCCATAACGGCCTCCCTCTTTTCGTGGCACCGGCTTTATTCTGCCCATGGAAAACCCGAAAAAGCCAGAGTTTGTTCCGCCTTCGACAGCCGTAAATGCGGATTTCGCGAGGAGCGAAGGAACCGCCCTTGCCGACCGATCGTTTGCTCCCCAACAACAGCAGGAGAATTCCGATGACCGGCACCAGGCACAGAAATCCCGAACCTCTCGATATTCAACAAAAAGACGTGGCGGGTTTTGAAACCGACAGCGAGCTGAAGTCCAAAGACAGTGAAATCTATCCCGATGAATCGATCAGCCTTCGTGCCCGCAGGCAAGCGGCGCGGCAGCATGAGGATGCCTTTATCGTGGCAACCGATCTGGAAGACGACGATCAGCGCGACGCCGCGCCCGGCACCAGAGAGCAGCCCTAAGCCCGAAAATGGAAAAGGCGGGTCAAAGCCCGCCTTTATCGAAAAATGCCGTCAAAAATGTCCGGAGATTTATCGGCGGACCGAAACGATGGCCTTGCGGTTGAAGTTCGACACCTGCACCCGGCCGGACTGGTTGCCGCCGAGGATTTGGGCGGTCTTGCCGCTCATGCTCTTCAAAATGCCGGCGTGGTAACCACGGCCGTTGCGAATGACGACAACATCGCCGGGCTTTGCCTGACTGACGGGCACGGCATAACCGAAGGATGTCCAGGACTTCGCAAATCCATAGGATTTGGGAGATTGCCGGCCGGCCTTGCTGGCGACCGCATGCAGGAAAAGGCCGCACCATGGGGTGCTGCGGGGATTTGCGCCAAGAATGTTCTTGAGGCTCTTGTTGTTCTTGGACTCGTGCAGCCCGGTGTATTTTTCTGCCTGGTTCAGCATGCCGGCAGAGGCCGATGCAACGACTGTAAAAGACAAGGCTACCGATAGAATTAACGCGGATACTCTCAAACGTCTCGCCCTTATGTTAGAGGGCGCCCGTGTATTGTGACAATTTAGCGACAATTTGACGAGAAATGGGCAGAAATCAGACGCCTATTCATGTGCGCTGATCTGTCATTGCTTCAAAACAGGCTGCCCTGCGCCTCGTCAGTGCGGCTGCGGCCGGCATTTTCGAGATCCAGCATACGCAATTTGGTGGTGGTTCCGCCCGGTGCGGAGAAGCCGCCAAGCCTGCCGCCGGCGGCGAGAACCCGGTGGCAGGGAATGATCAGCGGCACCGGATTTTTCGCCATGGCCTGACCGACATCGCGGGCCTTTTCCATGCCGAGACCGAGGGTCTTTACGATGCCGCCATAGGTCGTCGTGTCACCCCAGCCGATCTGCCGCGCAACGGCGTAAACATCGAGGAAAAAACGCTCCTGCCCGGCGAGATCGAGTTCGACGGCGGTAAAATCGATCTCCTCGCCGCCGAAATAACGGGTGATCATCGCAATCACCTCACGCGTGCGTGTTTCGGGAACGGCGATTGAGGCGGATGGCAGGCGCTTCTGGAGAAGTTTTTCGGTCTCGCCGGCATCAGAGCCGGGCAATTGCAGACGTACGATGCCCCGCCCCGCCCATGCGAGACCGCAATGGCCGAGGGCTGTGGGAAAAACAATATAGCCGTAGTGGTTGCTCATTGCCGTCGCTCATCCGCTTTTTCGCATGCACGATGCCATATCCCGCATTCGAAACAACCCGTTTCCTGCTTCTCAACAAACAAGGCCACCCGTTTTGGGCGGGTGGCCTTATACGCATCAGTTCCGAAAATCCGTTCAGGACGCGATTTTGCCCGGTTCTTCCACAAGGCACTGCGCCTGCCGGCTGGCGGCAACGAAGGCCGTGCGGGCAATTTCCCCCGCCACGTCGCCCATCAGCGAGGCGCGGCACAGACGCAGCGCCTGTTCATGCACCTTGTCGCCACGCTCAGGCCATTCGTGCTGGAGAAAATCGAAGGCTTCGTAAACGCCATTGAAAATCCGGGGAGCACCGTTTTCAAGGGAGATGGTAACGGGCTTTTCCCACTTAACGTCATTCAGCAACATTGATTGCACTTCCATGCTCTATTAACCCGCGACAAACGCCGGCTCCTCCAGTTGGTTCCCTTTATCAGCGGTTTCAAGGGCGAAAAAATAACCCTCGAAAAACCATGCGCCTCCATCTTTCCATTCTAGCCGATTTGCGGAACAAAGCGTTTCAACACTCGTTCAAGCGGAAGTGAACCGGGTCCTTTCATGCCGACAACAGCCTCCCCCGCCATCGTCTGGTTCCGCAAGGACCTGCGCCTTTCGGACAATCTCGCCCTGCTTGCCGCCGTGGAGCATGGCGGCCCCGTCATCCCAGTCTATATAAGGGAAAAATCATGCGGCCCGCTGGGCGGCGCACAGGAATGGTGGCTTCACCACTCCCTCACGTCCCTCGCCGCCGCACTGGAGAAAATCGACAGTCGCCTCGTGCTTCTCAGCGGCGACGCCGGCAAGACATTGCGCCATCTGATATCCGAAACCGGTGCAGAAGCGGTATTCTGGAACCGCCGATACGATCCCGCCGGCATGGCGACAGACAAGGCGCTGAAACAAACGCTTCGGGATGACGGTCTGACGGTCCGCAGCTTTTCCGGCCATCTGCTGCATGAGCCATCGAGGCTGCAGACGAAATCCGGCGGTCCCTACCGGGTCTATACGCCCTTCTGGCGGGCGCTGGAGGGCGGCGAGGAGCCACATGCGCCGGCGGATGCGCCGAAGGGTCTGAAGGCGCCGAAGACGTGGCCGAAATCGGAAAAGCCTGGCGATTGGAAACTGTTACCCACCAAGCCGGACTGGGCGAAACACTTCAGCGACATATGGTCTCCCGGCGAAAGCGGGGCGCGGGAAAAACTTGACGATTTCATCGATGGCGCTTTGAAGGGTTATGAAGAAGGCCGCGACTTTCCGGCAAAGGACGCCACCTCTCTGCTTTCCCCGCATCTGGCGTCCGGCGAAATATCGCCTTCTACCGTCTGGCACGCGACGAAGGGGCTTTCCCGCCATATCGCCTCAAACGATATCAGCCGTTTTCGCAAGGAAATCGTCTGGCGCGAATTCTGCTATCACCTGCTGTTTCATTTTCCCGAACTCGACGAGAAGAACTGGAACGACAGTTTCGACGCCTTCCGCTGGCGAGACGATGAAAAATCCTTCACGGCGTGGACGCGCGGCATGACAGGATACCCCATCGTCGATGCCGGCATGCGGCAATTGTGGAAACACGGCACCATGCACAACCGGGTGCGCATGATCGTGGCGTCCTTTCTCATCAAACATCTGCTGATCGACTGGCGGAAGGGCGAGAAATGGTTCCGCGATACGCTGGTCGATGCGGACCCGGCCTCCAACGCCGCCAACTGGCAATGGGTGGCGGGTTCGGGTGCGGATGCCTCACCGTTTTTCCGCATCTTCAACCCCATATTGCAGGGCGAAAAATTCGACACCGATGGCGATTATGTGCGCCGTTTCGTGCCGGAGCTTGAAAAGCTCGAGCGAAAATACATCCACAAGCCGTTCGAAGCGCCGAAAGAGGCCTTGAAGAAGGCGGGCATCGAGCTTGGCAAGACCTATCCGCTGCCGATTGTCGACCATGGAAAAGCGCGGGAAAGAGCGCTTGCGGCCTATGCCGACGTCAAGAAGAACGCATAAAATTGGGTATCGGCAAAATTTTGCGTGGCTAAGCCAAAGCCGGGAAGATAATTTCTTGCGTTGAAGCGGTTGTAACGGGACATAACGGCACCTAATTTCCGCTCAGACAAGAAGGCTCAATCATGACCATTCACTCCTCTGCGCTCAGTGCTATCGGCAATACGCCGCTCATCCGTCTGAAAGCCGCCTCTGAAGCGACGGGGTGTGAAATCCTCGGCAAGGCGGAGTTCCTCAATCCCGGTCAGTCGGTGAAGGATCGCGCCGCGCTCTACATCATCCGCGACGCCGAACGGCGCGGACAATTGCGGCCCGGCGGCACCATCGTGGAAGGTACTGCGGGCAATACCGGCATCGGCCTGTCGCTGGTCGCCAATGCGCTGGGCTACAAGACGGTCATCGTCATTCCCGAGACGCAGAGCCAGGAAAAGAAGGACGCGCTGAAACTGCTCGGTGCGAAGCTGGTCGAGGTTCCGGCCGCGCCCTATTCCAATCCGAACAATTACGTGAAGGTCTCCGGCCGGCTGGCGAAACAGCTTGCCGCAACCGATGAAAACGGCGCGGTCTGGGCCAACCAGTTCGACAATATCGCCAACCGTCAGGCCCATATCGAGACGACGGCGCCTGAGATCTGGGATCAGACGGATGGCAAGGTCGACGGTTTCATATGCTCGGTCGGTTCCGGCGGAACGCTTGCGGGTGTGGCCGACGGCCTGCGCGATTTCAACCCTGATATCAAGATCGGCCTTGCCGATCCCGAAGGCGCAGCCCTTTACGAATTCTACAAGAACGGCGTGCTGAAATCCGAAGGCTCCTCCATCACCGAAGGCATCGGACAGGGACGCATCACCGCCAATCTGGAAGGTTTTACGCCCGACTTTTCCTATCGCATTTCGGATGCGGAGGCGCTGCCGGTGCTGTTCGATCTGGTTACGAAAGAGGGCCTTTGCCTCGGTGGTTCCTCCGGCATCAACATTGCCGGTGCAATCCGCCTTGCCCGCGAGCTTGGTCCGGGGCATACAATCGTGACCATACTGTGCGACTACGGCAATCGTTATCAGTCGAAGCTGTTCAATCCGGATTTCCTGCGCTCCAAGGGGCTTCCGGTTCCGCAATGGCTGGCGACGAAAAGCGAGATTGCGGTTCCGTACGAAACCGTTTGAGGACATGCCGACATGCCTGTGAATGCCCTGTTCCGTGACGATTTTTATCTTTCCACCGCAGAAGCGATCGTCACGGCGGTGCATGAGGATGGCGGCATCGAGCTGGATCAAACCTGCTTTTACGCCACCTCCGGCGGCCAGCCGGGCGATAGCGGCTTTCTTGAGCGGGCCGATGGTTCGCGCATCGAACTCGGCATTACCAAAAACGGTTCCGACAAGAGCGTGATCATCCATGTGCCGCTCGAAGGCCAGCCTTCTCCTGAAGTCGGCGAAAAACTCACCCTGCATGTGGACTGGCCGCGTCGCTACAAGCTGATGCGGATGCACACCGCCTGCCATCTGCTCTCTGTCGTCTGCCAGTGGCCGATCACCGGAGCCGCCGTCGGCGAGGATGAATCGCGTGTCGATTTCGACATGTCGGAAACCATCGACAAGGACGAAGTGACGGCAAAGCTGATGGAGCTGGTGAAAGCCAACCATCCCGTCTTCCTGCAATGGATCACCGACGAGGAGCTGCAGGCCAATCCGGGCATCGTCAAATCCAAGAATGTGCGCCCACCGATGGGCCTTGGCCGGGTCAGCCTCGTCTGCATCGGCGAAAATTCCAGCATCGACAGCCAGCCCTGCGGAGGCACCCATGTTTCCGAAACGCAGGAAGTGGGCGATATTCACATTGCCAAGATAGAAAAGAAGGGCAAGGAGAACAGGCGGTTCCGCATTCGTTTCGGCGCGCCTGAAGCTGTTGCCTGAGATTGGGAGAAACATCGTGAGCACGGATAAGAGCCGTTTCGTCGTTTCGGCGGACTGGGTGGAAAAGCAGCTCGGCACGGCCGGGTTTCGTGTCGTTGATGCCTCCTGGTATCTGCCGGCGCACAAGCGCAACGGTGCGGAAGAATTCGCAGCCGGCCATTTGCCCGGCGCGGTATTTTTCGATCAGGACAAAATCGCCGATCATACCACCGGCCTGCCGCATTCCCTGCCCTCGCCGGAATTCTTCGCGGAACAGGCTGGCGCGCTTGGCCTCAGCGACACCGATACGATCGTGGTTTACGATGGTCCCGGTTTCTTTTCCGCGCCGCGCGTGTGGTGGATGCTCCGGGTGATGGGCGTGCGCAAGGCCTATGTGCTGGATGGTGGTCTCGACGGCTGGAAGCGCGAAGGCCGGCCGCTTGAGGCGGGTACGCCGGAAATCGAGCCGGCAACCTTTACGCCTGATTTCAACGAAAAGCGCGTAACCTCGCTTGGCGCCATGCGCGGCATCGTCGACAGCGGTGAAAAGCAGATTGCCGACGCCCGTGGCGCCGGACGCTTTACCGGCGACGAGGCCGAACCGCGTGCCGGCATGCGTTCCGGCCACATGCCCGGCGCGCGCAGTCTGCCCGCGACAGCCTTTTCCGAAAACGGCCACTTCAAGGACCTCACCGCCATCCGCAAGATGGTGACCGATGCCGGTATCGATCTTTCGAAGCCCGTCGTCACCAGTTGCGGTTCGGGCGTCACCGCCGCCGTCATTACGCTTGCGCTGGAATCGCTCGGTCACAAGGATAATTCGCTTTACGACGGCTCATGGTCGGAATGGGGCGGATTGCAGGATACGCCGGTGGTTACCGGTCCGGCGGATGCAATCCCCGCACTGTCGCACGGACCGCTGAAGGCGCATGTGACGCAGCTGGAAATGACGGCTCCGCCGAAAGTCAGCCTGCCGATCCCCGTGAACATCCAGACGGCGCTGATGCGGGTCAACAATATTCCCCTGCATTTCTACCGCTATCTTTACTGGCGGGTGGGGAAACGCTGGCACTGGCAGAAGCGCATGCGCATGAGCGATGCGGAGCTTTCCGCCATTCTGCGCGATCCGAAAAACAGCGTTACGGTTCTCTATATGAACGGTGCGCCCGCCGGTTTCTTCGAACTGAACAAGGCGAGCGACGAGGTGACCGAGCTTTCCTATTTCGGGCTGCTCGAAGAGGCGATCGGCGCAGGCGTCGGCAAATGGTTCCTGTTGCAGGCGCTTTACGCCGCCTGGCAGGACAATCCGCAACGGGTGACGGTGACCACCAACACGCTCGACCATCCGCGCGCGCTGCAGCTTTACCAGATGATGGGCTTTTCGCCCGTCGGCACCTATGAGGCCTGGGTGGAGCCGCTTGCCGATACCGAGCTTCTGGAGATATCGCTGCGCAACTGAGTAGCGCCCTTGAGAGCAACGCGTGCCATTCTCCGATAAGGAGTGTCTAGTCCCCCCTCATTCCTGTGCTCGTCACAGGAATCCAGTCAGCCCAAGTCCTTGGGCTGAAAAGGACTCTCTCGCCGCGCAGACGCGCGTCGGCTTGATTCCTGGGACAAGCCATTGGTGCAACTCTTCGCCGTTCACACCCAGCGGGTTCTGCAGACTCTGGTCTGGCCCCGCGTCATATCCGTCAAGCGAGATGGCGAAATTGCGAACGACAGCTTTCGGCACGGCACTCTCCTCCCATATCGGGAAGCCGGATTGCCAGCGTCCGACAATCTGGCCTCAGATTTCCCGTTCCAGATTTGCGGCGGCCGTCGGGATTTGCCCGCCGGCAGCGCCCTTGTCTTCCGTGACGGTGTTCAGCAGGTGATCGGCAATCAGTTCCGCCTGGAACTTGCCGAGTTCATAGCAATAGGTGATCTCGCGCTTTTCCGCCGACCAGTAGACATCGGGACGGCCGCAGGACTTGGCCGTCAGCTTGACGTCCCCCTTCAGGCCATAGCTGCTGAAGCTGCGGCTGATGAGATCGAGAACCTTCGATTCCTTGATCATGATGGCGTAGGGCTCAAGATCCGGGTCGCGCGGCGGCACGTAGCTGACGGAGAATCTGGAAGGCGTCTGGCTGCGGTGGGGCGAGAGAAAGTTCTCCCAGGCCGAAGCGACGCCCGGATAGGCGGCGGCGCATTTGCCGAATTCGGCATTGTTGAGCCCCATCATGGCGGCCAGATCGCCATAACCGTCCTTGTCACGACCGACCATCAGGCAGGCCATGTTGCGATCGCGGCTCCTGTCGGGCACCAGCGCGGAAAAGACCGGGGCTTCGTGCTCAGGCAAAGTCTCTGCCTCACGCGCCAGATACCAGCTGTCGGTAGCATTGACGAGCGCGGTGTCGAGCCATTCCTCGTTGGCCTGGAGGATGAGCGTGCCAGCCAGTTGATCGGCCGGCGCCTGCACACTTGCCGTGTCCGCCGTTCCGAAATCCGAGATCAGCATGCGCGCGCCCTCGTGATAAAGCGAGAAGATCGCATTGCCGATGACGAAATTGACCGCCTGCTGAAGCTGTTCGTCGGACAGGCCATCGAGACCGGAGGCGACCTGCGCCTCGGCCTCAAGCGGAGCCGTCAACGAAACGAAAGCCAGCGGAACGGCGGCCAGAAAACGACGGAACATAAAATCAGACCTTCCGGGATCGAGGAGCGTCACTGATTCCCGAAGCTAACGAGTCACGCAATGGGCTGGTTGCATCGCCTGTCAAGAATCGGGTGGATAGTGATCCATTTCGGGACCATAGCTGCAAAGAAGCAACGCCGATCCCAACCCAGGAGGTCTCCGCCATGACCGATCTCGTTTTCACTGCAATGCCGGCTAAGGAAGCCGAAGCCTACCGGTCTGGAGCCGCCGACGCCTATGGCAATCCGCCGGAGAAAGCCGTTTCTCCCGGCGGCATGCCCTGCCGCCACTGCCTTTGTCAGATCGGGGAAGGCGAAGGGATGCTGATCCTCGCCTACCGGCCCTTTCCCTCGCTGCAGCCCTATGCGGAAACGGGCCCGGTGTTTGTGCATGCCGACGCCTGTGAGCGCTATCCGCAGACGCAGGCCATTCCGCCGATGCTGGAGAGCCCCGATTATATCGTGCGCGGTTATGGAGCCGATGACCGCATCGTCTACGGCACCGGCGCGGTGACGGCGACAGGCGAGATCGTTTCTCGCGCGCGACACCTTCTGGAGCGCGCGGATGTCGCTTATGTGCATGTGCGCTCCGCCCGCAATAATTGCTATCAGTGCCGTATCGACACAGCATAATCGGCAATTACATGCAATTTTAAGAGAAGAACTAAACGGCTCTCAAGTTTTCCGCGCCATGATGCAGGTATCGGAAACAATTGATTTGAGCAGCAAAATGACAAACAACCTCAATATGGCGACCCGGACCGCGCCCCGCAGCAAGACCAGGATTTTTGCGACCGTGCATTATTTCAGCCAGTCGACCAGAGGGCGTGTGGTCGATCTTTCCGCCACCGGAATGGCGCTCGAGCTGGACGGACCTTTCGCCGCCGCCAAGGGCAGCCGGGTCAAGGTGCAGAGTGAGGATCTGGGCTTCATCGAGGGCGTCGTGCAATGGCAGCACATGAACCGCCTCGGCCTGCAGCTCAAGCTTTCCACCAACACGCTGGCGCAGCTCTCCTCCTATTTCCGCTTCTTCCACGAAGAAGTGAAACCGACCCTCGCCCGCTGATCCTGAGCACGGCAATGCACAGAACGGAGGATGCGTATTCTCCGGTGCGGCGACACCTGCGCCGCACTCCCGCGATAAAAAATTTATCAAACGGTTGAAAACCGGCCCGTCTGTCACGGGCCTGTCATTTTGGTGATGGACTCCTCTGCGATTGCTTCTACCCTGTCATTTTTCAAGACAGAGCAAGCTTCATCCGAAGGAGTTCCCATGTCGTCGCTTCTCGCTCTCCACCCCATTACCCGGCGTTCGCTTCTGGGCGGCATCGCAGCCTCCTCGGCGCTGGTGATGCTGCACCCTTTTGCTGCGCGTGCGGCGGCCAACCAGGCGCATCTGCGCATCATGGAAACGACCGATATCCATGTTCACGTCTTTCCCTATGATTATTACGCCGACAAGCCGAACGACACGATGGGACTGGCGCGCACCGCCTCGATCATAGACACCATCCGCGCCGAAGCCGGAAACTCGATGCTGGTGGACAATGGCGACTTCCTGCAGGGCAACCCGCTCGGCGACTATATCGCCTATGAGCGCGGCATGAAGGCCGGCGACAAGCACCCCGTGATCAACGCCATGAACGTGCTGGGTTACGATTGCGGCACGCTCGGCAACCACGAATTCAATTACGGTCTCGACTATATGTCGAACACGCTGGCGGGTGCGGGTTTCCCTTACGTCTGCGCCAACCTCACCAAGGGCCAGCTTGCTTCCGATCCGAAGAACGACGAGCTGTTCTTCAAGCCCTATGTCATTCTGGAAAAGCAGATCCGCGACGGCGGCGGCGTGACGAGCCCGGTCAAGGTCGGCATCATCGGCTTCGTGCCGCCGCAGATCATGATGTGGGATTCCAAGAACCTCGAAGGCAAGGCGCAGACGCGCGATATCGTCGAGGCGGCGAAAGCCTGGGTTCCGGTCATGAAAGAGGAAGGGGCGGATATCGTCATCGCCCTTTCCCATTCGGGTATCGACGGCAAGGGCCAGACCGAGCGCATGGAAAACGCCTCGCTTTATCTGGCAGGTGTCGAAGGCATCGACGCGATCTTCACCGGCCACCAGCATCTGGTCTTCCCAGGTCCGAAGACCTGGGACGGCATCGAGGGTGCGGATGCCGTCAAGGGCACGCTGATGGGCAAGCCGGCGGTAATGGCCGGTTTCTGGGGCTCGCATATGGGCCTCATCGACCTTCTGCTCGAAAAGGACGGCAAGAGCTGGAAGATCGTCGACTTCACCTCCGAAGCCCGGCCGATCTACCACCGCGACGAAAACCGCAAGGTCGTCGCCGATTTCACCGACAAGGCGGAAGTCCTCGCCGCCGCCAAGGCCGATCACGAGGCGGCCCTTGCCTATGTGCGCCGTCCCGTCGGCAAGACCTCCGCGCCGCTCTATTCCTATTTCGCGCTGGTGGCCGACGATCCTTCCGTGCAGATCGTCTCCAATGCCCAGACCTGGTACATCAAGGACATGCTGAAGGAAGGGCAATATAAGGATTTGCCCGTGCTTTCGGCGGCAGCCCCCTTCAAGTCCGGCGGTCGCGGCGGTGCGGATTATTATACCGATGTCCCCGCCGGTGACATCGCCATCAAGAACGTCGCCGATCTTTACCTCTACCCCAACACGGTGCAGGCGGTGCTGATCAACGGTGCGCAGGTGAAGAACTGGCTGGAAATGTCGGCCGGCATGTTCAACACTGTCGAGGCCGGCGCCAAGGATGCGCCGCTGCTGAATGCGGACTTCCCGTCCTATAATTTCGATGTCATCGACGGCGTGACCTATCAGATCGACATTTCCAAACCGGCGAAATTCGACAAGGACGGCAAGGCGGTCAACCCGGACAGCAACCGCATCGTCAACCTGCAATTTGAAGGCAAGCCGATCGATCCCGAGCAGAAATTCGTGGTGGCGACCAATAATTACCGGGCGAGCGGCGGCGGCAAATTCCCCGATATCGCCGGCGACAAGGTGATCTTCGTGGCCCCCGATACCAACCGCGATGTCATCGTGCGCTATATCATCGATCAGGGCACCATCAACCCGTCTGCGGATGCAAACTGGTCCTTCGCCCCGGTGGCCGATACCACGGCGATCTTCGAAACCGGCCCCAAGGGCCGCCACTATGCGGCCGATATAAAGGGCGCAAAGATCGAGGATGCCGGCGACGGCGCGGAAGGTTTCGCGAAGTTCCGTCTGGTTCTTTAACGATAGAGGCCCGCCCGCCGACTTGTCGTCGGGAGGGCATTTCCCTATTCGCGCCCACCGAGCGCTCGCAGCAGAAGCGGCAGTTCCAATGGCGGTTTCTGCTCGATGCGCCGATAATCGCTGCCGTCACGGTTACGGCGGATGAGCTTCAGGCCGACCATGTCGCGCCTCAGCATGGCCGCATCCCCGAACAGGTGCAGACTATCCAGAAAGCTGCTGAATTCGCGCTCTGAAAAGCTCCGCCCGGCGGGAATTTTCGCCCATAGATACCAGAGGCACAGTTCCTGCTGCGAGCGGCGGGCCGGCCATTGTATCAGCCGGCCGGCAGCGTCGAAGACACGAACGGTCTTCAGCACCCTGCCCTCATTGGCTGCCGGCAGCATCTCTGGCCGGGATGGTCCGCTGTCATCGGATGGCTCGCGCGAGGCTCGCAAGTGTTGGAAATTTCGGAACCCGGCAGCCCGGCTCAGAAGATTGAGCATCTCCACATGGCTTGGCTTTCGGTCCAGCCTGCCGATCTGCTCGCGGACGGATTTGGCGAAAGTCGAGAGGTCGGCGATATCAATGGAAAGGATCGAACGTGGCATGACTTACCCTCAAGTGCCATTCCGAAAAGGTGTC
This sequence comes from Agrobacterium leguminum, assembly GCF_005144435.2. Taxonomy (NCBI): domain Bacteria; kingdom Pseudomonadati; phylum Pseudomonadota; class Alphaproteobacteria; order Hyphomicrobiales; family Rhizobiaceae; genus Agrobacterium; species Agrobacterium leguminum. The sequence goes on along the minus strand of NZ_CP120211.1, from coordinate 895,288 downwards.
GCTGATCGCCGGCTTCCGACATGGCACGGGATAAGTGCTGTCAAACTTTAAAAATGCAGGTTTAGCTTCCCTTGCGGGACGGCGATGCCTCGGTGAACTGCTGACCGTGATTTAGGTATAGGCAGGCGGCCCGCCCACGTCAATTGGCCTTGCTGGCATAGCGCCGAGGTTGCCGCGCGTTTCGTCTCCCCGCCGGGGAGAAGCCGGCCCCGCTCGGTCCAGATATAATTAGGCAATGTCACTCAGCGGCGACAGAAATGGTCCTCTGCTTGTGCGCCGCAAGCATCCCGTTGAAATCCTTGTGGTTCGGGCAGGCAGAGAGGCGTTGCTGAAATGCTTCGGCAAGCCATTGGCCGGCAGGGCCGGCGGGTGAATCGACCCGCCGCAGCGCAAAGAGCGGATATTCGCCCTGTTCATAGGCCTCGAGTTCAAGCGCCTTGAGGCTGCCATTGGTGATGTCGTTACGGACGATCGATGCGGGCAGGCCGCCCCAACCCAGACCGCCCTTGATGAGCTGGTATTTTGTGGCGATATCGCTGACCCGCCATGTCTTGTAGGAAAGCACATTGAAATCGCGGCCCTTGGTCAGGCCGGATGCATCGGTGACGACAAGCTGAACCTCCTCGCGCACATCGGCAAGGCCCAGCGGCCGCTCGATCTGCGCCAGCGGGTGATCCGACGCGACGACCGGCAACATGAAGGAATGGCCGACCTTTTCGACGACGAGTTCATCGTCCTGGCGCAGCATCGCCCCGCCAATGCCGATACCGGCCTTGCGGGAGAGCACCATCTCCATGACCATGCCCAGCTCGCCGACATTGAGGCTGAGGGTGACGGTTGGGAATTGCTGGCGAAAATCCCGCAGCACGGCCACCATGGCCTCCGCCGGCACCATGGTGCTGATGGCGACCGAGAGTTCCGCCTCAAGCCCCTGCTTCAGTCCCTTGGCGCGGGCGCGCATCTCCTGCAGGCCGGCGACGATGCGCCTTGCATCCTCCAGCATGGCGCGGCCTTCATCCGTCAGCTTCGGCTGGCGCACGCCGCTGCGCTCGAACAGCGTCACTTCAAGCTGCGCCTCGAGATTGGCGATGGTGTAGCTGACCACCGACTGGGCGCGATTGAGCGCCCGTGACGCGGCGGAAAAACTGCCGGTCTCGGCAACCGTCAAAAATACCTGCAATTGATCGAGCGTCGGGTTCGCGTCCATGTCCCATCCATTTCATCGATAGATTGCTTCCACATTATCACAGTTTTCTTGATGGCAGTAATTTTTCATATAGAGCGCAAAGGAAGGGCATCGTGCTCTCCCGCCCTCCCAAGGCGCCCGTCAATTCATCGCATATGCAAGGAAAGACCATGTCCAACATTCTTCTCATCACCTCCAGCCCGCGTGGCGACGAATCGGTTTCGAACAAGTTTGCCGGTGAACTCGCAAACAAGCTGAAGGCCAAGTCGGCTTCCAACACCCTTGTCCACCGCGATCTCGCTGCTGACCCGATCCCGCATCTCGACACCGTCAAGACCGCCGCCATCCGCAAGGCGCCCGACCAGCGCACCGCCGAAGAAGCGGTTGCCGCCGATTATTCCGACAAGCTGGTGACCGAGCTTCTGGCCGCCGACACCGTCGTCATCGGCACCGGCCTCATCAATTTCAACATTTATTCCGGCCTGAAGTCGTGGATCGACAATGTCGCCCGCGCCGGTCAGACCTTCAAATACACCGAAACCGGCCCGGTCGGCCTCGCCACCGGCAAGAAGGTCTATATCGTTCTGGCCGCTGCCGGCGTTTACTCCGAAGGCCCAGCGGTCTCGATGAACCATGCCGTTCCTTACCTGAAGACCGTTCTCGGCTTCATGGGCATGACGGATGTGGAAGTCATCTATGTCGAAGGCCTGGCATTCGGTCCCGAAGCCGTCGAAAAGGCTGTGGCCGCCGCTGAAGCCAAGGTTGCCGAGCTGGCGCAGGCCGCCTGAGGCCATTGAATGTCTGGGCGATGCCGGCCAGGATTGCCGGTATCAGCCGACCCACATTCCGTAACGGCCGTGGACCTGGTCCCGGCCGTTATTTTTTGCCGCATAGAGCCGCGCATCGGCCTCCGACAAGAGCGCGCGGAAAAGCTGTCCATCCTCGAAAGCGGTGGCGACGCCGATACTGACGGTCAGCGGCGAACCGTCCGGCCGCTGCAGGTCCGCAAGGATCGCGGCCCGGAGACTGTCCGAAAATGCCAGCGCCGTTTCATGCGTCATCGCCGGCAGGAGCGCCACGAATTCCTCGCCGCCGAAGCGGTAGAGATGTCCCAGCGGCTGCACGGCGCGCTTCAGGACGGCGGCGAATTCCCGCAGGATCTCATCGCCCTGCAGGTGCCCGAACGTATCGTTGACGGTCTTGAAATGATCGATATCGACAATCAGCACGCTGACCGGCCGCTTTTTCTCAAGGCATTCCACGACGACCGAGGGCGCATCGAGCTCCATGCGGGCGCGGTCCGACACGCCGGTCAGCATATCGCGTCCGGAGCGGGACAGAAGCTCCTCGTAACGTTCCCTGAAAGTGAGATCGTTGAAGACATCGGCAACGCTGCGGCGTGTCAGAAAGCGGCCCTTGGCCGATGTCAGCCAGAGATAAGTGGCAAACAGCAGCGAATAGATGCCGACTGCCGCCATCTTCGCCTTCCAGCCATCGTAAAAGACATCGAGAGGTGCGTTGAACAACAATCGCAGCGCCCCATAAAAACCTGCCTGATCGAAGCTCAGGATAACAACGCCGCAGATCGCGAAGCGCAGCACGATATGGCGCTGCAGATAACGCCCCAGCTTTTCGTAAAACAGGATGATGGCGATGGCGTCGATATAAAGCAGGCTGGTTCCCCAGACCATCAGCACGCCCATCTCATCCAGAAATGCGGTGCTGACCGATTGCCCGGGAACGATCGCCACCGTCTGGTGGAAACGGATGATCTGCGCCATGGCGACTGTCACTATATTGCCGAGAAACAGGCCGTAGATCGGCTGTCGAACGACCGCCGCGTCCTCCCGCATATAGAGCATGAGGATCATCATCAGCTTGCCGGCAAAAAGGATCGAGGAGCCGGGCGACGCCACACCGAAAGGCAGCTGCACGTAAAAGACGGCCGCCAGATAGGTTTCCAGAAAATGCATGACGCCCAGCGCGGTGAGAAAGACACCGATGCCGAGAATATGCCGGTAATGAAGGAATGCCGTCATTACCGAAAAATAGACGATGGCCTCCGTCAGAAAGAGGGCCAGATTTGCCCATTGCATCGGCACATGCCCTATCGATCCATATCGCGCGGGTTGATTGGCGCGACTCCATGCCCTCTAGAGACGATAGGCCGAAGCAAACAACGGAATCTTAATATCCGCGGCAAGAATGCGTCATCATTTTCCTGGGAAAAGCGAAGCGCCGTTCTGGTCGATGATGAGCTTTGCCTTGCGGATCGTGAACTCCACCGCATCGTCCATGCTGGTGAAGACGTCGGCGCGCACGAATTCATGCACCAGCACTTCATCGCCGGCCTTTTTTTCGATGCGGCCCGCCAGGCGGAACTGGCCGCCTTCCTTGATCGGCGTCGCATAGATCAGATAGTCGCCATGCGCATGCGGCTCCGCCTGGGCGACCTTCTGCGGCGCGTCGGAGGACGGCTGGCCGGAGCCGAAGGCCGAGAGGATTTTGGAAAAAAACGATGCCATGGCTTTCACTCCCTCAATCTATGTCACGTTTGAAGGGCGGAGGCGATCCGCCCTTCCCTGCCTCTTCCGATCAGATGATCAGGTTCGACAGGATGTCGTTTTCGGTGATGTCTTCATAACCGAGGCCGGCCGCTTCGAAGCGTTCCAGCAGGCCGGCGAAGTTTTCCTTCGCGCTGGTTTCGATGCCGATCAGGATCGAACCGAAATTGCGGGCCGATTTCTTCAGATATTCGAAACGGGCGATATCGTCATCCGGGCCGAGCAGGTTGAGGAAATCGCGCAGCGCGCCAGGGCGCTGCGGCAGGCGCAGAATGAAGTATTTCTTCACGCCCGTATAACGCATGGCGCGTTCCTTCACATCCGGAAGGCGCTCGAAATCGAAATTGCCGCCGGAAACCACGGCGATGACCGTCTTGCCTTCCAGCCTCTCGCGGCCGAGCTTTTCCAGCGCGGCAATCGCCAGCGCACCGGCCGGCTCCAGCACCACGCCTTCGAGGTTCAGCATCTCGATGATCGTCACGCAGATGGCGTTTTCCGGGATGAGCATGACCTGCTCGGCCGGAAAATCCTTCAGGGCCTTGAAGTTCAGGTCGCCGATGCGGGCGACGGCGGCGCCGTCGACGAAATTGTCGACCTTGGTGAGCGTCACCGGTTCGCCGCGTTCGAGGCTTTTCTTCAGGCTCGGCGCCCCTTCCGGCTCGCAGAACACGAAGTTCTCCTTGCGGACCGTGCCGGCGAGAAAGCCCGAAAGACCGGCAGAAAGACCGCCGCCGCCAACGGGCATGACGACGATATCCGGCTTCGTGCCTTCCGGAAGCTGATCCATGATTTCGGCAGCGACGGTCGCCTGACCTTCGATGATGTCCTCATGATCGAAAGGCGGCACCATGTAGCCGTCATTGTCCTCAACATATTTGCGGGCAGCGGCGTAACACTGGTCGAATATATCGCCCACCAGACGGATGCTGATGAATTCGCCGCCGAAGATGCGGGTCTTTTCGATCTTCTGTTGCGGTGTCGTCACCGGCATGAAAACAACGCCGTGAACACCGAAATGACGGCAGGCGAAAGCAAAGCCCTGCGCATGGTTGCCGGCCGAAGCACAGACGAAGACCTTGCCCTTGCCGGCCTTGGCCACCGCCTTGCGCAGGAAGTTGAATGCGCCTCTAATCTTGTAGGAACGAACCGGGGACAGATCCTCACGCTTCAGCCAAATCGACGCGCCATACCGACGGCTGAGATGTTCATTCAACTGCAACGGCGTTTCGGGGAATATTTCCCGCACTTCTCGCCGCGCTGCTTCCACAAGCTGCTTGTCCACGATAGTCAATCCATTGAAATTCATAATGGCACCCGCTATGCCATAGGAAGACGTCCGAGACAAAGACTCATTTCAGCGCGGCAACAAACTCCGGGTTTCATTTCTTGAACAGCAACCTTCTGCGCTCGGTCATATATGTGGCGTCCATCTTCGGGCTTTACATGGCGACGGCCATGTTTGTGCCGGCGCTCACCGATCTATATTACGGCAATGATGACTGGATGGTGTTTGCGCTGTCGGGTTTCATGTGCGGGGGCTTTGCGCTTGCCTGCGCGCTGGCGACGCGCGGGCCGATTGCGGCCTTCAACAAACGTTTCGGCTTTCTGCTCGTCAACCTGCTCTGGCTGGTCTTTTCCATTGTCGGCGCGGTTCCGTTTTATCTGTCCGAACTCGATCTGACGCTTGCCCAGGCCCTTTTCGAATCCATTTCCGCCATTACGACAACGGGATCGACCGTCATTGCCGGTCTCGACAATGCACCGCAGGGTATCCTTCTGTGGCGTTCGCTGCTGTGCTGGCTCGGCGGTATCGGTATCGTCGCGCTCGGCCTCTTCATCCTGCCGCTGCTGCGCGTCGGCGGCATGACCTTCTTCCGTATGGAATCCTCCGATACCGGCAACGATCGGCCTTTCGCACGGCTGGCGAGCTTCACCCGGGCTTTCGTGGGCATCTATATCATCATGACACTGGCCTGCACGGTCGCATACGATTTTGCCGGCATGTCGCATTTCGATGCGCTGAACCATGCCATGTCGACGATCGCGACCGGCGGTTTCTCCACCCATGACGCCTCTTTCGCCTATTTCGACAACACGGCGCTCTTGTGGATCGCCACCATCTTCCTGATCTTCGGCAGCCTGCCCTTCTCGGTCATGATCCTGCTTGCGGTGCGCCGCCGGCTGGAGACGCTGCGCGACCCGCAGATCGCCGTCTTTCTCGGCTATCTCTGCGCGATTTCCATCGCTGTCGGCGTCTATCATCATCTGAGGAACGGCGTGCCGCTGGACGATGCGCTCAGCCACTCCTTCTTCAATATGACCTCGATCCTTTCGACCGGTGGATTTGCCAGCGACGACTATACGCTCTGGGGGCCTTTCGTCATCATCGTCGCCTTTTTCGCAACCTTCATGGGCGGCTGCTCCGGCTCCACCGCCGGCGGCATCAAGGCATATCGCTTTCTCATCATGTTCAATGCGGTGCGGGCGGGGCTGAAGAAGCTGATCTATCCGAACGCGGTCTATTCGGTGCGTTACGGCCAGCAGGTTGTCGATCCCGATACGATCAGGACGGTCTTCCTGTTCGTCAGCTGTTTCATCGCGCTTTGGATCGCCGGCAGCCTTGCCATAAGCCTGATGGGTTATGATTTCCTCACAGCCACATCGGCGGTGGCGACCTCGCTCGCCAATGTCGGGCCCGGCATCGGCCCGATCATCGGACCGGCGGGCAATTTCTCCACCATCAGCGATCCCGCGCTTTATGTCCTGTCGGTCCTGATGCTGCTCGGACGTCTGGAAATCCTGACGGTTCTGGTGCTGCTGATGCCGATCTTCTGGCGCAGCTGATGTCATGGCACACTTGTTGAGCGCCCGCGAATAAAGCGCTTGACCTTCCCACGTTGGAATAGTCCAGGCTCCTCCTGTTAGAATTCCAAACCATGGAGAACCGCCTATGTGCACCGCTCACCAGCATCACGCCGAAACCACCACGGCACCGGTTGATGCAGACCTTTCTTTTCACGTTGAAGACATGACCTGCGGTCACTGCGCCGGAGTGATCAAGGGCGCGATCGAAAAGACCGTTCCCGGCGCTGCCGTGCATGCCGATCCGGCAAGCCGCACGGTTGTGGTTGGCGGCGTCTCCGATGCGGCACGTATTGCCGAAATCATCACCGCTGCAGGCTATACGCCGGAAGCGCGCGCCTGATCCGAAGAGATACCGGCGGCGCTTCATCCCTGCGGCCGCCGGATCGCCCCACCTGCCCCGCTTCACGCTGAATTATGTGACGGGTTTTGGACGGCATCCGTCCCTCTTTCCTCCCCGATGGCGAACGCCCTCTCCCTTTCAATCAGGGATAACGGAGGAGATTTTTCCCAGTTTAATGAAGCGAATCATCACATGCCGTCACACCGGCCTTGTGAACCTGTCTGTTCCCCTCCTCCGTCATTCCGGCCTTGAGCCGGAATCCAGCCGACGTGAGTCTGTACGGCGGGAAGACTCCTTTAAGCCCAAGGACTTGGGCTGGCTGGATTCCGGCTCAGGGCCGGAATGACGGAGGAGAGGTTCAAGGGCCTCATCACAAAAAAGACCCGGCTCTTGCGAGCCGGGTCCCTCTCAATCAGCACCATCACACCAACTTACTTCGTTGCCAGATCCTTGGTCATGACAAAATAGTTCAGCGGATGCGGCTTGTAGTTTTCGAGCTTGGCCGAATAGGCGTCGAACACGGTCTCGTGGATGAGGAAGACGGAGACGGCTTCGTCATAAATCTTCTTCGCCGCTTCGCCGTAAATGGCGTAACGCTTGACGGGTTCACCCGCCGAATAGGCGGATTTGATCAGCTTGTCCGTCTCCGCATTGCAATAATGCGAGATGTTGTAACTGCCGCCACAGGTATAGTCGGCATTCAGGAAACCGGCCGGTTCGGCGACATCGGTGGCGTAACCGCGAGACAGCAGCGCCATGTCGAAGTTGCCGGCCAGCATATCGGGCTCGATGGCGCTGTAATCGGCAACGCGGACATCGACCTTGATGCCGATTTCCTGCAACTGCGCCTGGATGATCGCCGCGACGTCCTTGAGTTCGGTCTTTGCGGTATAGGCAAGGAGCGTCACCTTCAGGCTGCCGGGTGCAACGCCCGCCTCTTTCAGCAGATCCTTGGCTTTTTCCACGTCATAGGCGGGTTTAGTTTCCTTTGCAGCCCACGGTTCGCCGGCCGCAAAAGGCATGGTCGCGCCCTTGACCACGCCTTCATAGATACTCTCGGCGATGCCACCCGTATCGATGGCGGCCTGGATCGCCTGGCGCACCTTGATATTGTTGAAAGGCGGCTTTGAATTGTTCAGCAGCAACTCGGTGATACGCGGCGATGGGATTGGCGCGACCTTGACGCCATCGGTGGATTCGATGGTCTTGACCGTCCATGGCGGCACGAGCCGCGAAACCTGCGCTTCCCCGGTTCGGACCTGGGTGGCGCGTGTGTCGGCATCGGGCACAAAATTGACACGGCCGCCGGAAAGTTTCGGCATGCCGCCCCAATAGTCGTGATTGGCCGTCAGAACCATATGCTGGCTGGGATCGACCTCGGTGATCTTGAAAGGTCCGGTGCAGGTTCCGATGGGATCGACCTTACCGTCCTTATAGGCGGATGGAGCAAGGATGGAGGTGGCGGGGCTTGCCATCTGCGCCGGCAGCAGCACAGAGGGTTCGATCGTCGTGATCTTCACCACATCATCGCCGCCAGCTTCAACGGCGGCAATCAGCTTCGGAGAGAAGGCACGGGCGGGCACGGGTGCTTTTAAGAGATTGCTGAGTGCATTGACCGCGGCCTTGGCATCGAGCGGTTCGCCGTTCTGGAACTTGACTCCCTTGCGCAGCTTGAATTCCCACACCTTGGGATCAGTCTGCTTCCAGGACTCGGCAAGGCTTGGCTCCAGCTTCATGTCATAACCGACACGCACCAGGCTTTCGAAACAACCCGCACGCGAGCCGAGATAGGCGTCGTCGGAAGCCATCTGCCAGCCGGTCTTCACACCGAAATTATCGTCATAGGTAATCGTGGCGGCCTCTGCCGCATGCGTTCCAAACGAAACCACAATGGCGCATGACGCCAAAAGTGCGTGCTTCATCATAGAATATTCCCCTTTTATTTTTGATGACAACGCTCACAATTCGTATATTTTCACGAAATTTCACTCAATCATTACAAAGGCAATAATAATACCCTATGGATATCTCTCGATTATCCATTCGAATATTATCTATTTTACGTTTTGTACTCGGAATTTTATTCCGATATTAATCCGCAAACACACAATTCATCTGTTTTTACGGCAACAGAAAACTGTAACTGCGTTGTCCGTCAGCCCCATTCCCGCCAGCGATGGCAGCGCGCGAAATGCTCGCCGGAAACGCCTTCCAGAACGGGTTCCACCTCGCCGCATATCTCGGTCGCATATTTGCAGCGGGTATGGAATTTGCAGCCGTTCGGAGGATTGAGAGGGCTCGGCAGATCGCCGTCCAGAAGCATCTCCGGTGCATATAACCCCGTCTCGTCCAGCATCGAAGATGCTATGAGAGCCTTGGTATAGGGATGCTTCGGCGCCCGAAAAAGTTCCTCCCGGTCGGCGATTTCAACGACGCGTCCGAGATACATCACGGCGATGCGATCGCAGAGATAACGCACCACGCGCAGATCGTGGGAAATCATCAGAACTGTCAAACCGTGACGGCGCTTCATGTCCATCAGAAGGTTCAGGATCTGCGTGCGCATCGAGGCGTCGAGCGCCGATGTCGGCTCGTCGCAGACAAGGAAGCTCGGATTGAGAAGCAGGGCGCGGCCGATGACGACGCGCTGCAACTGTCCGCCGGAACACTGGCTCGGATACCGATCGTAAAAAGAGCCGTCGAGGCCGACCTCTTCCAGCATCCGGAAAACCCGGGCCGTGCGCTCCTCGCGCGTGCCGATGCCATGCTGGGCAAGCGGCGCTTCCATGCTCTGGCCGATACGCATGCGCGGATCGAGTGCGGAATAAGGGTCCTGAAACACCAGTTGCACGACCCGGCGCATGCGCCGCAGCGCCTCGCCCTGCATGTGCAGCATATCGTTCTGCCCGATGCTGACCTCGCCTTTCGTTGCGTGGGTCAGCCGCGTAATCAGCCCGGCAACCGTGCTTTTGCCGCATCCGGATTCACCGACGAGACCAAGCACTTCCCCCTCGCCGATGGTCAGGGAAACATCGTCGACGGATTTCACCACACGGTGACCGAAGCCCGATATGGGATAATATTTGCAAAGGTTCTTCGCGACCACGAAGGGTCGCTTGCCGTTTTCCGCCGATGGCGGGGTCTGTGTCGTCGCTGTCGCTAGCATCGTCGCCCTCCCTCAGCAGACCGTGTGACTGGCATGATCGTGACCGGCATGATCGTGGTTGGCATGGTCGTGGCCGACCGCCCAGCACCGCGCCTTGCGCCCTTCGGGCAAGGCATTCAGATCCGGTTCCGAGGCCATGCAGCGGCCGCTCATACCTGCCGAATTGGCAAGCGCGCAGCGCGGATGAAACCGGCATCCACAGGACATGTCATGGGCCTGCGCACTGGAGCCGGGGATCGTCAGCAACTGTCCTTCGCTGTCGGTGGTCAACAGCGAACAGCTGATGAGCGCCTTGGTATAGGGGTGCTGCGGCGCCTTGAGGATTGCCTGGGTCGGCCCCTCCTCCACGATGCGGCCGGCATACATGACCGCGATCCGGTCGGCGAAGGCGGCTACGACCGAGAGATCGTGGGTGATGAGCAGCGTGGCAAGCCGGCGCTTGCGGCGTTCGTCGTCGAGCAGGCGCAGGATTTGTGCCTGGACGGTGACATCAAGCGCCGTCGTCGGTTCGTCGGCGATCAGAAGCTGCGGATTGCCGGAAAGTGCGGCCGCAATCATTACACGTTGCGCCATGCCGCCGGAAAGCTCATGCGCGAAGCATTGCGCCCGCGCCGACGGATCGGGAATGCCGACGTCCGACAGGAGACCTACGACCCGGTTAAGTGCGGCGTGCCGGCTCATTTTACGATGAATCCAGAGCGGCTCCGCCACCTGCGTCCTCACCCGGCTGGTCGGGTCGAGCATGGCCTGCGGCTGCTGGAACAGCATGCTGATATCGGCGCCGCGCAGCGCATCGAGTTCGGAAGATGAAAGAGCGAGAATATCGCGCCCGGCAAAGGAAATACGGCCGGAATTGATTTCCGCGCCCTGCGGCAAAAGCCGCATCAGCGACAGCGCCGTCATGCTCTTGCCCGACCCGGATTCGCCGACGAGAGCGACGACTTCTCCGGCGTTGACGGAAAGCGTCAGGCCCGAAATAACAAACTTGCGGCCATTTTGCGCCGGCACGGAAACGTGCAGGTCCTCTATCTCCAGAAGCGGTGCGCATTCAGGGGACATGGCCGTATTGGCAAGCGTTTGTCCTTCGATATTCATAAGAGTTCCCCTTATTTTTATTGAATCGGAGGCATTGCGTATTCTTCATGCGGCTTCAGACGATATTACTCTCCTTCCGGTTCCGTTGCGTCATCTATGTTTGACAATCGTCAAATCGACCATTGCCCGTTGGCAGGCATCAATGACCGTTGGTTTTTTTCGTTTCCAGGTTCAGGCCATGGCCGATCCACGTCACGCTGAGCGCCGCCAGGAAAATCGCCAGACCCGGTGCGATGACGAGAACGGGCATCCGTTCCGCGTAAGCCTGCGCATCGGCCAGCATCAGCGCCCAGTCGGCGGCCGGCGGCTGTACGCCAAGGCCCAGAAACGACAATCCGCCCACCGTGATCAGCTTGTGGCCAAAGCGCAGGAACGCCACGGCCGCGATGGGCCAGATCGTGTTGGGAATGATATGCCGGAAGATGATGAAGCGCCGTGTGCAGCCGAGCACCTCTGCCGCGCGGATATATTCGCGGGAATTGATCGATAGCGTCAGCCCCCGCGCCAGCCGCGCAAAAGGTGTCCAGCCAACGATGGTCAGCGACGCGATCAGCGTGCCATATCCCGGACCGAAAATGGCGACGAGGAAAATCGCGATCACCACGTCCGGTATGGCGATGAGCAGGTCCACGATGCGCATCAGCACTTCGTCGAGGATGCCACGGCTGCGGCCGCTGATGATGCCGATGAAGGTTCCGATCACCACCGACAGAATGACGGTGATGGCGGCAATCGTGACCGTGAAGCGGCCGCCGATCAACAGCCGGCTCAAGACATCGCGCCCGAGATGGTCCGTCCCAAGCCAATAGGCGGCGCTCGGCGCATTCAGCCTGAGCCGAAGGCTCTGCTTTGCCGGATCGTAGGGCGAAATCCACGGTGCGATCACCAGCAGCAGGATGATGACGAGAAAAATCGCCGATCCCGCATAGAAAGTCCAGTGCCGGCGGCGGATGAAATCCGTGAACCGGGCGAGGTTCGAAGGGCGCTTGGGCGTGGTCATCGGCATGGCGGCGGCAGACGCGCTCGGGAAGTGGCTAATGGTCATGGTGAGCTCGCATTGCTGGATTGATCAGGACATAAAAGCTGTCGGCCAGGGTATTGATCAGGATGGAGAGCGCCACGATGCAGATGAAACCGCCCTGCAGCATCGGAATGTCGCGATTGACCACGGCGTCGTAGAGAAGCCGGCCCATGCCGGGAATGGCGAAGATCACTTCCACGACCACCGATCCGCCAAGCAGGCCGGCAAGCCACAGGGCGAAGAAGGTGACCACCGGCAGCGAGCCGTTACGGATGCCATGGCGCATGACCGTGCCATGCATGCCGAGACCGCGGCTGCGGGCCGCCGTGATATAGGGCGCGCGCAGCACCTCGGCCATTGCCGCGCGCGTCACCTGGGTGAAATAGGCGAGCGGCCGCAGCGTCAGGGTAAGCGCGGGAAGCACCAGCGAACGCCAGCTATCCCATCCGGCCGAGGGCAACCAGCCGAGATAGAGCGCGAAGACCAGCGCCGACATGGGCGCAAACCAGTATTCGGGCGTTGCAACGAAGGTCTGGATCATCAGCGTCGCGAAATTGTCCAGCCGACCGCCCGGCCGCATGGCGGCCAGAGTGCCGAGCGGCAGGGCAACGGCCACCGCGACCGCCAGCGCCGTCAGCGCCAGCGTCACCGACACCCAGAGCGACCGCAAAAGCTCGGCGGAGACCGGCTGGCTGCTGGTGAAGGAAAATCCGAGATCGCCCCGCAGCGCGCCCGACAACCATGCGAAATATTGCACATAGAGCGGGCGGTCCAGTCCGAGGCTGACCCTGAGCGCCTCGACCGCATGCGGATCGAGAGCCGTATCGCGCATGCGCGACATGAGAATGGTGCGGGCCGGATCGCCGCCCGCCATATAGGGCAAAAGAAACGCGATGACGGACACGATCGCCAGCATCAGGCACAGAATAAGGAAGCGCTGTATTATCTGTATCCACATGGCTTGGTCTCCTTCACCACAATTGGCGTCTGCACTGCAATCCACGCCCGTTTCCCAAAGGAAAACGGCCGCTTATTTCACCGGGCGCTGTAGATCCATCACCGGACCGGAGGTGCCCTTCAGCATTCCGGTGCGCTTGGGCACGATGGCCACGGTCGTAAAATCGATATCCTCGGCATGGGCGAGATCATGGATGATCGGGCAATCCGGCTCACCGTTGTCAGGGCAATAGGTTGCGAGGTTTCGCAGCGTGTCGGCCATCTCGCGAAGCGTATGCATCTTCGCTTCCAGATCGACGACATGTTCCATGACGATGCGTTTGACATCGCAGGAGGCGCCGCCCGGATCGCGCCAGAGCGTCATGAGCTGCCTGATCTTTTCGATGGAAAAGCCGAGATCGCGTCCGCGCCGGATGAAACGCAGCGTTTCCAGATCATTGGCCGTATAGACCCTGTATCCCGACTCCGTGCGGTTTGCCGATTTGATCAGGCCGATTGTCTCGTAGTGCCTGATCATCTTCGCAGAAACACCGGATGCGGTGGCGGCTGTGCCAATATTCATCGATCCTGCTCCTATCTTTCCGGGGTGAAAAACACGTCTGCATGAATGTCGGCGGTGCGCATGCCGCGCGCCAGAAGCTGCGGCACCGTCGCCTCGATCATGGCCGGCGGGCCTGCAATATAGGCTTTCCAGCCATCGAGATCGTCGAAATCATCCGCCACGGCCGCACCGACATAACCGCACCGGATATCGGCATGTTCCTCATGCGAGAGAACCGGAACGAAACTCAGGTTGCCATGCCGCGCGGCAAGATCGCCGAAGCGGTCGAGCATATAGAGATCACGCTCGGCGCGCGCGCCGAAATAGACATGAACCGGTCGTTCGCGGCCCGTTGCGAGCGCCGCCTCGACAACGGCCTTGACGGGAGCGAGCCCCGAACCGCCGGCAATGCCGAGGATCGGCCCGCAATGTTTTTCCCGCAGGAACGAAGAGCCGAAAGGCCCGACTATCGTGACGGGGTCACCCGCGCTGGCGAGCGAGAAGATGCGGCTGCTCGTCATGCCGCCGGGAACATGCCGGATGTGGAATTCAATCAGTTCCTCATCCACCCTGCTGGCAATGGAATAATCGCGCGGCGAACAGTCGGGATAAAGCAGGCGCACATATTGTCCGGGTTTGAAGGTAAACCGCCCGCGATCGTCAAGCCGGATGCGGATGAGCTTGATATCATGCGTCGCGTCCACCGCCTCCGCAACCACGCCCTCAAAGCGGCCGGTCGGAATATCGGCGATCTCATCCGCCCCGTCGAGCCAGCTGATCGTCATGTCGCTCAGCGGCACGGCACGGCAGGCGAGCGTCAGGCCATCGGCTTTATCCTCTTCGGTCAAGGAGAAGGGCGTATGCTTGAGAAGATCGATTTCGCCGGAAATGAGATGAGACTTGCAGGCGCCGCAGCGGCCCATGCGACAGCCATGCGGATAAGTAACCCCTGCCGCCAGTGCGGCCTGAAGCACGGTCTCACCCTGCGCCGCCATGATGCTGCGTCCGATCTGCGGCAGATAGATTGTGTTGCCAGGCGTCATCATGTCCGCCTCCTATTCGGCCGCTGCGAGCTGCATGCCGGACGATCTGTCCACCAGCGGCGCGCGGAAGCTTTTCAGGCGCAGCGCGTTCGTCAATACGAAGACGCTGGAAAGCGCCATGGCTCCGGCGGCAAGGACAGGCGACAGCAGAACGCCGTTGACAGGATACAATATTCCGGCCGCCACGGGAACGAGAGCGGCATTGTAAGCGAAGGCCCAGAACAGATTCTGGCCGATATTGCGGATCGTGGCCTTGGAGAGCGCGATGGCATTGGCGACGCCGCGCAAATCGCCAGACATCAGCACCACATCGGCGCTTTCAATGGCGACATCCGTGCCCGTGCCGATAGCAAGGCCGACATCGGCGGCGGCCAGCGCCGGCGCATCGTTGATGCCATCGCCGACAAAGGCGACACGTCGCCCGCCGGCGGCAAGCCTCTTGACGGCCTCCACCTTGCCGTCGGGCAGCACTTCCGCAACAACCTCGTCAATGCCGAGGCGGCGGGCGATGGCTTCAGCGGTGCGGCGATTGTCACCCGTGATCATCGTGACCTTGAGGCCGAGCGCATGCAGCGCCGCAATCGCTTCCGGGGTGGTTTGCTTGACCGGATCGGCAACCGCGACGATCGCGGCCAGCCTGCCATCGACGGCGGCGTAAAGCGGTGACTGCCCTTCCCTGCCCAGCCGCTCGGCATCGTCTGCGAACATCGCGACATCGTAACCGAGCTTCGCCATGAACCGGTCCGCGCCCGCTTCCACCCTGCGGCCGTCGACCATGGCTGCAACACCAAATCCGGGGGTCGCCTCGAAGCCTTCCGCATCGGCAAGCGTCAGGCCGCCATGTTTCGCAGCCTCAACGATCGCTTCGGCAATCGGATGTTCGGAATGGTTCTCCAGCGAGGCGACGAGGCGCAACACCTCATCCGCATCGAAGCCCTCTGTCGTGGTAAAATGCACCAGTTTCGGCTTGCCGAGCGTCAGGGTGCCGGTCTTGTCGACGGCGATCACATCGGCATCGCGGAGCGTCTGGAGCGCATCGCCGCGGCGGAACAGCACGCCCATTTCGGCGGCGCGGCCGGTGCCGACCATGATCGAGGTCGGCGTGGCAAGGCCCATGGCGCAGGGACAGGCGATGATAAGCACCGCAACCGCATTGACGAGCGCGAAGGTCAAGGCCGGATCAGGCCCGAACATGAACCAGACGATGAAGGTGGCGAGCGCTGCCAGCATCACCGCCGGCACGAACCAGTTGGTCACCTTGTCCACCAGCGCCTGAATGGGCAGCTTGTCGGCCTGCGCCTCCTCGACCATGCGGATGATCTGGGCGATCAGCGTATCGGCGCCGACCTTGGTGGCGCGGAAGGTGAAAGAACCGTTGCGGTTGACCGTGCCGCCGACGACTTCGGACCCCGCCGCCTTGGTGACCGGCACCGGTTCGCCTGTGATCATCGATTCATCGACATAGGAAGAGCCACTGAGGACCAGCCCATCGACCGGCACTTTCTCGCCGGGGCGAACGACGATCACATCGCCAGTGCGCACATCCTGCAACGGCACATCGATGGTTTCGCCATCGCGCAGCACGCGAGCGGACTTGGCCTGCAGGCCGACGAGCCGCTTTATCGCCTCGCTGGTGCGGCCTTTGGCGCGCGCTTCCAGAAAACGTCCGAGAAGGATGAGCGTGACGATGACCGCCGCCGCCTCGTAATAGACATTGGCCGTGCCGCTCGGCAGGATTTTGGGCATGAAGGTTGCGACAACCGAAAATCCCCAGGCGGCGGCGGTGCCCAGCACGACGAGCGAATTCATGTCCGGCGCCAGCCGCAGAAGTGCGGGTATGCCCTTTTTGAAGAAGCGCAGGCCGGGCCCGAACAGAACCAGCGTCGTCAGCGCAAATTGCAAATACCAGCTTTCCTGCATGCCGACCGTTTCCATCACGAAATCATGGATGGCGGGCACCAGATGCGATCCCATTTCCAGCACGAAAACGGGTAGCGTCAGAACAACGGCGACGGCGAGGCTGATTTTGAGGCTGCGCAGTTCCGCCTCGCGCTTGTCCTGCTCTCCATCCGTGGCTTTGTCGGCAACAACCTCGTTCGCCTTATAGCCCGCCCGTTTGATGGCATCCGAAAGGTTGGCCGCAGAGGCGGCGTTGCCGGCGACGCGGACGGTGGCGCGTTCCGTCGCCAGATTGACGCTTGCACCGGAAACACCGGAAACGGCCTTCAACGCCTTTTCGACACGTCCGACGCAGGAGGCGCAGGTCATGCCCTCAATATCGAGTTCGATGGTTTTCTCTTCAACGCTGTAACCGGCCTGCCGCACCGCCTCGATAACGGCCGGCACATCCGGCGGCCCGGAGAAGGAAATGTCGGCACGTTCCGTTGCCAGATTGACCGAAGCTTTCAGAACGCCCGGCACCTTGGCAATGGCCTTTTCCACGCGTCCGACACAGGAGGCGCATGTCATGCCATCGATCGCAATCTGATGGCTCGCCCGGATCTCCATTTGTGACATGCGTATGACCCCTCTTTTCTGTGTTAAAAAAAAGATAGGGCTTCCCATCGTGGCAAGGTCAATAGGTTCTTTTTGATGATTTTCAAGTGACGATGCCGTGCACGTGAACGGGCGTTTTACGCCGGCTCAGAAAGTGGACACAGACGATAAGTCAGGGAAAAAAGTGGTGCGGACGGCGGGACTTGAACCCGCAAGACCAATGGTCGGCAGATTTTAAGTCTGCTGCGTCTACCGATTTCGCCACGTCCGCATTGCCGCGCCGCGTACCGTTTCGGTCGGGGCGCTGCAAAAAATCGTCATGCTTCTGGCGCCCGGCGCTGGGGCCGGTCCCAAACACGACTGAGCCTCATCTACACAGGCCGAACCGTTTCGGTCAACGGGGCCTCGGAGCATTTCCAGGAAAAGTGGGACCCGGTTTTCCGTCCGGAAATGCGGCAAACAAAGAGCCGGAGCGTTTTCGCGATTCGAAGAAAAGCGAGAACGCTTTAGCCACACCAGGACTGATTTTTTGCCGATGCCGGATGCGCGAGCCCTTCCCGCACAAGTTGATCGGCGAAGGATACGCCCGAACGCGAAAGCCGTTTGCGTTCCATGGATTGGCCGCCCGCAGCACCGGAGGACGCCACATCGAAGGCGCCGGCATTCAGCATGTCACGAAGCCTGACCTTCGCAACGAAGCCGCGCTGGCGCTCTTCCATGCAGCGCGCCCGGTCGATCTGCGGCACTTCTATGCCGGCAAGCTGCATTTTCACGCCCTTCATCCAGAAGGTGTTGCCATCGGCCACGCAATTGTTGAGGCCGGAACGACCGCAAAAGGCAAAAATACCGCTTTTTTCACCGAGCGAGATTTTTTCGACCGAAGGACGGGTTTCCGGCAGGATAGCGGCGACCTGGCTCGGCTGCGAGGCGGATGGCATGGCGATCGGGCGCGGCTGCACCGGGCCGTTGCCGGGTAGAGCCGGCAATGCGGGGCGGATGGACGCCACTTTTTCCGGCGTGACGGAATCGCGTTTGGCCGCCATCGCGACTTTCGAAGAACTCGTGGCCGGAGATGTCGCCTTTGCAACATGACGCTGCGGCAAAAGACTGTCGCGATGTTCGTAAGCTTGAATGCCGCCGGCAACGACGCCCAGCATCAGCACCCATGGCCAAACGCTGCCGCCACCCGATTTCTTCGCCGTGCGGCGTCGTGCTGTCGATTTTCGATTGCTCACGATCGGACTCCTTTTTACGGAGCCGCATTATCGGCCAAAGGAGTTTCCGAAAGGTTGGCATTGCCGGGCGTTTTCGTTTTTCAGAGAATCGGGAAAACGCCTTAACCCCTTGTTTTCTCGATTTCCCGAATGGAAAGCACGCAAATGAGCTGTGGATAAACCCTCAGCGAACCTGATCGAGAAGGCGCTTGCATTCGAGGAGATCGAACAGGGCTTCCTGCAAAAGCGCCTGATCGTCCTTGCCGATGCTCGACTTGCCGACCGATATTTCCGCATCGCCGCCGCCACCGCCGAAGCCGAAAAAACGGCCGCTTGGCTTGGCCTTCGGGCGACCGACGACCTCGTCCCCATCGGTATCGACGACACGCGGTTCGGCGACTTCCTTTTCACCGCTCGCCGCCATGATGGCTTCCATGGTCGCAAGATCACCGGAGGCGATGGCCGCCACGAAGCGGTTGCCATTGGCTTTCAGCAGCTTCTGCACGCCCTTGATGGTGTAACCATGGTCATAAAGAAGGTGACGAATGCCCTTCAGGAGATCGATATCGTCAGGACGGTAATAACGGCGGCCCCCGCCCCGTTTCATCGGCTTGATCTGCGGAAAACGTGTTTCCCAGAAACGCAGCACATGCTGCGGCAGGTTCAGCTCATCCGCCACTTCACTGATCGTCCGAAACGCGTCGGGGCTTTTATCCAAATTTCCACTCCCATCCGAACCGGAGCGCCATGCATCCGGCCGGACACTGAACGAGAACGCTTTTCACCCGCCGGTCAAACACCACGCAAAGTCGGTTACGACCCCGCGCCGACGCCGTTGCGGCGAGATACAAATCACTAAAATTGATTATGATGTGAGTCGACCGGATTTCAACGGCTTGCACGTTGAAATTCAAGTGTGTTCACAAGAAGAATGGGGAAAAAGGCTTGCGATACGGCAAAAAAGGCGTCTCGCCTGGACCTTGAGAGAGGGATTATGCCCCGGCCTTCTGGCCCTTCTGCTTGGCCTTGCGGGCCGTATGGGCCTTCAGAATGCGCTGCTTCAGCACGTTCGAGGCCTTGAAGGTCATGACGCGACGTGGGGAAATCGGAACTTCCTCACCCGTCTTCGGGTTGCGGCCGATACGCTCGTTCTTTTCCCGTATCTGGAATGTCGCGAAGGACGAAAGCTTGACGACTTCGCCACGCGTGATCGCGTTGCATATTTCGTCGATGATCGTCTCGACCAGTTCGGCGGATTCGGTGCGGGACAGCCCGACTTTACGAAACACAGATTCTGCAAGATCTGCGCGTGTCACTGTCTTCCCGGCCATTTTTCCCCACAAACCGTGTCTGAACTCTTCTCTAGGAGCCGCCGAGATTATTTCCCTTGTGGCGACCGGTCAAGGGATTGTTCCAGATTCATTTGAGGCTTTCGGCAATCAGTGCAAGGGCTTAGAGCGAGTGATACGGTTTTGACACAGGCTCGGGCCGCTCCGGCGCTTCCGATCGGGGCGAGAGCGCGAAAATCACAACCGATTTCGCGCCATCGCCCCGGCAAACGCGGAAATCAGGCCTTTACCAGCGCAGCAGCACCGCGCCCCAGGTGAAGCCGCCGCCCATGGCCTCCAGCATGACCAGATCGCCCTTCTTGATGCGTCCGTCACCGGCGGCAACGGCGAGCGCCAGCGGAATGGAAGCGGCCGAGGTATTGCCGTGCTGATCGACGGTGATGACGACCTTTTCCGGGTCGATGTTGAGCTTCTTCGCAGAACCGTCGATGATGCGCTTGTTGGCCTGATGCGGAACCAGCCAGTCGAGATCGTCGGACGTCGTGCCCGTCGCCTCGAAGGCCTGTTCGATGACGTCGGTGATCATGCCGACGGCGTGCTTGAACACTTCCCGGCCTTCCATGCGCAGATGACCGACCGTTCCTGTGGTGGAAGGTCCGCCATCGACATAGAGCTTTTCCTTGTGCGAGCCGTCGGAGCGAAGCTGCGCCGTCAGAATGCCGCGATCGGCAGAAGTGCCCTCGCCTTCGCCGGCCTCCAGAACCAGCGCGCCGGCGCCGTCGCCGAAGAGAACGCAGGTGGTGCGGTCCTTCCAGTCGAGGATGCGCGAGAAGGTTTCGGAACCGATCACCAGAACGCGCTTGGCCATGCCGCCGCGAATATAAAGATCGGCGGTCGATACGGCATAAACGAAACCGGAGCAGACGGCCTGCATATCGAAGGCGAAACCATGGGTCATGCCAAGACGGTTCTGGATGTTCACCGCCGTTGCCGGAAAGGTATTGTCCGGGGTCGAGGTGGCCAGAATGATGAGGTCGATATCGTCGGGCGTCAGGCCGGCATTGTCGAGCGCGGCGCGCGCCGCCGCTTCGCCGAGCGACGCGGTTGTTTCACCTTCGCCGGCGATATAGCGCTGCTTGATGCCCGTGCGCTGCACGATCCATTCGTCGGAAGTCTCGACGACCCCTTCGATTTCGCTGTTGGTCATGACACGCTTCGGAAGCGCTGCCCCGAAACCACGGACTATAGAGCGGATCATTCCCTTATTCCTCGTCAGCCACGAGAGCTTCGGGCGCCGGGGGCGGAAGCCGTCTTGCGTGGTAAATCTTCAGATCATTTTCAATCTTGGCCGTCAGGCCGTTGTGGACCATGTCGTAGCCGACATCGACGGCGGAGGCAAAACCGATGGCATCCGTGCCGCCATGGCTCTTGATGACAATGCCGTTCAGGCCCAGAAACACGCCGCCATTGACCTTGCGCGGGTCCATCTTTTCACGAAGCACATCGAAGGCGCTTTTCGCCAGGATATAACCGATCTTGGCGAAGAAGCTGCGGGAGATCGCCTCACGCAGCAGCGTGGTGATCTGGCGGGCGGTGCCTTCGGCGGCCTTGAGCGCGATGTTGCCGGTGAAACCTTCGGTCACCACCACATCCACCGTGCCCTTGCCGATATCGTCGCCTTCGACGAAACCGCGATAATCGATGGTGGCGAGATCGGCTTCGCGAATGAGGCGCCCGGCCTCACGCACCTCTTCCTGACCCTTGACCTCCTCGACGCCGACATTGAGCAGGCCGACGGTCGGCCGGTCGATATCGAAAAGCGCACGCGCCATGGCGCCGCCCATCAGGGCGAAATCCAGCAGCTGCTGGGAATCGGCGCCGATGGTCGCGCCGATGTCGAGCACGATGCTTTCACCCTTCAGCGTCGGCCAGATGCCGGCGATTGCCGGGCGTTCCACCCGCGCCATGGTGCGCAAACAGAATTTCGCCATGGCCATCAGCGCGCCGGTATTGCCGGCGGAAACGGCGACATCCGCCTCGCCGAGCTTCACGGCCTCGATGGCGCGCCACATGCTGGAGACGTAGCGGCCACGGCGCAGCGCCTGGCTCGGCTTCTCGTCCATGCTGACCGAGACTTCACAATCGTGAAAGACCGACTTTTCCCGAAGCGCGGGATATTGTGCCAGAATGGGGTCGCATTTGCTCTTCTGCCCGTAGAGCAGAAAAGTTACATCGTTGTGCCGTTCAAGCGCCTTGGCGGCACCGGGTATGGCAACATCTGGGCCGAAATCGCCACCCATGACGTCAATTGCAATTCTGATCACTCGTCCCTTATCCTTCTTCCCGCCAATCAGCGGTTTTGCGCGAAAATACCTTTTCCGGCCTTCGTTACAATAAAATTATTTCAGCCCAACGGGGCCATTCAGTCTTTTTTCCAATCTTTGAGCACGGCAAAGGGCGACGGGCGCTTTTCTTCTTCAGGCTCTTTTTCGGCCGCTTCGGCAAATTCCGCATCCGGTTTACGCGGATAGGGATCGATCGCGAGCGCCGCAAATTCGGCAACCACAGCGCCGACATCGATGCTGTCGCCGGTGAACTGGTCGGGAATATCCGGGCCGTCGGGGTCGAGCACGATCTCGCCTTCCTCATTGGTCACCATCCGCGCCAGTTTCGAACCTTCCGGAACGAAAATCTGCTCGACTGGCTCGTCGATCTTGCTCGAGATCGGCTCCAGCGTGACGACGCAGGATTGCGTTACCGCCGCATGCACTTCGCCCTTGATCTTAACGCCATCCTTCTTCCAGCGGGAAACCTGCAGCTCCGCCTTCAGATATTCGACGGAAACCACATTCCAGAATTTCGCCAGCGCCTTCAGTTCCTCGGCACTGGCTTCGAGACCAATCCTGACCGGATTGGCGGAAATATGGCCTACCTTTACGGGATAGGAAAAAGGCAGGTCGTCATTTGCAGGGTGTCGCGCGTTCATCGTGAACCTCATCGTCCAGGCAAGGGCAGCGT
This sequence comes from Agrobacterium leguminum, assembly GCF_005144435.2. NCBI lineage: Bacteria > Pseudomonadati > Pseudomonadota > Alphaproteobacteria > Hyphomicrobiales > Rhizobiaceae > Agrobacterium > Agrobacterium leguminum. Next base: position 872,493 of record NZ_CP120211.1, on the reverse strand, counting down.
CAGGCTTCCGGTTGCTATTGTGTCTTCGGACTGGTCGGCAAGTTCCGTGGATGCGTCCATCATCCAGCCTGCCAGCCCCTCCATCTCGGGCGCCTTCTCATCTACCTGCGGATATATATTGCGCCGGAGCGCCGCGGCAAGGGCAACGCGGTCGGAAGCATCCAGCGCCGCCGCATAGGATTCGAGCCGCCCATAGAACATGCCGGCGAATTTCTTCATGCGCTTCGGCACGCCCTGATCGCCGATTCCCAGTTCGCGGATGGAATGATCGAGGTCCTGAAAAAAGGCGTCGACGATCTCCTGAGCAATTTCCTGCCCGCTCACATCGGAGGATTTGGTACGGCGGAAATAGAGAATCATAATGACCGACAGCATCTCGAAGCGGCCCATGACCGTATCCGGAACACCGAGATCGAGATAGAAAGCGGGCGTGCGGGCAGCGGCGGTCAAAGTCGCATATTGCCGGTCGACAATGGCGCGATTGTTGTTTTTCTTCTTGAACAGCCCGAATATCATCGTTTTTTTTCCGAACGGGACGGGTGAATTCGCTTACCGCCCATCGCACTTGTTGCATGATCGTCAAAGCTGGTTTACCGAAGCATCCACGAATTGCAATGCTGTCGCGGTCACGTTCGTCTTTCGCCTGAAACAGTCGAAGAGAACCGGAGGAGTTCCAAAAGACCGGGAAAGCATTGAATTTGGGGAGTGACCGGGATTTTCCGTCCCCGGATTGACACAATCATGTGCACAGACACTGTGCACCACGCAATGCCGGAAGGTGCCATTCATGATCGCAGTCGGGGAAAAGCAGTTGAGCAAGCAGAAATCCGCAAGTCACGGCAATGTTCTGAGCAAGACCGCCATCGCAATCGTCCTCGCATCCGGCCTGCTTTCCGCCTGCAGCAGCACGACCGATGTGTTCCATAACGGCTACGTCATGGACGAGCAGTCGCTCCAGCTGATCCCGGAAGGTTCGAGCCGCGAGCAGGTTCTGCTGACCATGGGCACGCCCTCCACCACCGCGACCTTCGGCAACGAGGTTTTCTATTACATCTCGCAGAAGCGCGTGCGCCGCGCGGCCTTCATGAAGCCGGCGCTGGTCGAGCAGAACATTCTCGCGATCTACTTCAACAAGGACGGCGTGATCGAGCGCAAGGCAAACTACACGCTGCAGGACGGCAAGGTCTTCGACACGATTTCGCGCACCACGCCGACGGGCGGCAAGGACCTCACCTTCCTGCAGCAGCTGCTTTCCGGCGGTACCTCGGGCGCCAATATCGCCAAGAGCATTCTCGGTCAGGGCAACAACACTCCCTGATCGGAAGAAGAAACGGAAAATTCAAAGGCCCGGGGATCGCTCCCCGGGCCTTTTTCATTTGTCGGAACCCAAGCCCTCAGTGGGCAAGAACCGCAAGCAGCAGCAGCGCGACGATATTGGTGATCTTGATCGCCGGGTTGACGGCCGGACCGGCGGTATCCTTGTAGGGATCGCCGACCGTATCGCCCGTCACCGACGCCTTGTGGGCGTCCGAACCCTTGACGTGGCGCACGCCGTCCTTGTCGATGAAACCGTCTTCGAAGCTCTTCTTGGCATTGTCCCATGCGCCGCCACCGGAGGTCATGGAAATCGCCACGAAGAGGCCGTTGATGATGACGCCGAGCAGCGATGCGCCAAGCGCCGCGAAGGCCGACGCCTTGGAGCCGGAAATGGCCAGCACGCCGAAATAGACGACAAGCGGCGCCAGAACCGGCAGGAGCGACGGGATGACCATTTCCTTGATCGCCGCCCGTGTCAGTAGGTCAACGGCCTTGCCGTAGTCAGGCTTTTCCGTTCCGGCCATGATGCCGGGCTTTTCGCGGAACTGGCGGCGCACTTCCTCGACGATCGAGCTTGCCGCCTTGCCCACCGCCGTCATGGCGATACCACCGAAGAGATAGGGGATAAGGCCGCCGAACAGCAGGCCGGCAACCACGTAAGGATTGGCAAGGCTGAAAGAAATCTCGCCAATGTCCTTGAAGTAGGGATAGGTATCGCCATTGGCGGCGAAGTAGGACAAGTCATTGGCATAGGCGGCGAACAGCACCAGTGCGCCGAGACCGGCAGAGCCAATGGCATAACCCTTGGTGACGGCCTTGGTGGTGTTGCCGACGGCGTCCAGCGCATCGGTCGCCTTGCGTACGTCAGGATCGAGACCGGCCATTTCGGCGATACCGCCGGCATTGTCCGTGACCGGGCCGAAGGCGTCGAGCGCCACGATCATGCCGGCAAGGCCGAGCATGGCGGTGACCGCGATGCCGGTGCCGAACAGGCCGCCGAGCTGGTAGGTTCCGATGATGCCACCGACGATGACAATGGCCGGCAGCGCCGTCGATTCCAGCGAGACCGCAAGACCCTGGATGACGTTGGTGCCATGGCCCGTGACCGAGGCCTGGGCGATGGAGTTGACCGGCCGCTTGTTGGTGCCGGTATAATATTCGGTGATGACGACAATCAGCGCCGTCACGACAAGACCGACCAATCCGCAGAAGAAGAGGTTGGTGCCGGTGATTTCCATGCCGGCCACCGTGCCTACCGTGCCCCAGCCGACCGTGGCATGAGTGGCGACCGCAAGACCCGCAACCGAGAAGACACCGGTGGCGATGAGGCCCTTGTAGAGCGCCCCCATGATGGAATTGTTGGTGCCGAGCTTCACGAAGAAGGTGCCGGCAATCGACGTCAGGATGCAGGCGCCGCAGATCGCCAGCGGATAGACCATGGCGCTTTCCAGTATCGGCGTTCCGGCAAAGAAGATCGCGGCGAGAACCATGGTCGCGACGACAGAGACGGCATAGGTCTCGAAGAGGTCGGCGGCCATGCCGGCGCAGTCGCCGACATTGTCGCCGACATTGTCGGCGATGGTTGCCGGGTTGCGCGGGTCGTCCTCGGGAATGCCGGCCTCCACCTTGCCGACGAGGTCGCCGCCGACATCCGCACCCTTGGTGAAGATGCCGCCGCCGAGGCGGGCGAAGATGGAGATCAGCGATGCGCCGAAGCCGAGCGACACCAGCGCATCGATCACCTCACGCGAGCCGGCCGGATGGCCCATCACCGAGGTGAGGATGAAATAATAGATCGAGACGCCGAGTAGCGCGAGACCGGCCACCAGCATGCCGGTAATGGCGCCCGACTTGAAAGCGATATCAAGACCGGCAGAAAGGCTGTGCGAGGCGGCCTGCGCGGTGCGCAAATTGGCGCGCACGGAGACATGCATGCCAACGAAGCCGGCAACGCCTGAAAGCACCGCGCCGACGAGGAAGCCGATGGCTGCCATGGATGACAGAAGATACCAGGCCAGAATGGCGACGATCAGTCCGACGATGGCGATGGTGAGATATTGACGGGTGAGATAAGCCTGCGCACCTTCACGGATAAAACCTGCTATTTCACGCATACGCTCGTTGCCCTGATCGGCATCGAGAACGCTTTTGGTGGCCCATACCGCGTAAACGACGGAAAGGACACCGCATAAAATTACTATGGGTATTACGGTCATGCGCACTTACCTCCCAAAAGGCCGGGTCTCACTCCCTCCCCGGCGTGGCGAAACCTTGTGCAGGGAGATGCGGACGGCCTGTCCCAAATCCCGTCTTGGGCATTTGTTCCCCTCCCAAGGAAAAATGTCCTCGGAGCGGAGATTGCGTTGGCGCGAGGTGCCGCGTCAAGCCCACAAATTTGCCTGAAACTTGAAAGGAGTAGAGTGCGGCGCGCGACTCAGGCTGCTTTTTTGCGGCTTGTCAGGACGAGTGACAGGACAAGCAGGAGGCAAAGCCCGGCAACCGGCCAGATGACGAGGTTCATCACCGACCAGCCCCAGGCCGTAAACACCTTGCCGGAAGAGAAGGATGACAGCGCCACGGCGCCAAACAGCACGATATCGTGGAAACCCTGCACCTTGTCCGCTTCATGCGGGCGGTAACTGGAGGTGATGATGGCGGTTGCGCCGATGAAGCCGAAATTCCAGCCGAGGCCGAGCAGGATGAGCGCCGCCCAGAAATTCCACAGCTCTATGCCCATATGGGCAACGATGGCGCAGGCCATCAGCACGATGAGGCCCGCCGCGACGATTTTTTCCGAACCGAATCGGGAAATCAGCATGCCGGTGAAGAAGCTCGGGCCGAACATGGCGAGAACGTGCCACTGGATGCCGAGCGTGGCGAGTTCGGTGGGGAAACCGCAGCCGACGACCATGGCGAGCGGTGCGCCGGTCATCATGAAGGTCATCAGGGCATAGGAACCGATGCCGCAGATCATGCCGGTGACGAAACGCTGCGTGCGGACGATTTCCGACAGCGGCCTTGCCGATTCGACATGGGCGGCCGCAGCCTTGGGGTCGGGCAGTTTCAGAAACGCCAGAATGGCGATGGAAACGAGGCCGAGCGGAACGAGCGCCAGAAAAGCGCCGGCAAAGGTGACCGGCGCCAGAAAATCCTTGCCGAAGATGGCGAGTTGCGGCCCAACGATGGCGGAAATGATGCCGCCCGCCAAAATCCAGGAGATCGCCTTAGGCTTGTAAAAGGATGGAGAGGCGTCGGCTGCGGCGAAACGGATTTTTTGCGTAAAGCCGCCGGAAATGCCGATCAGCAGCAGGCCGACGGCAAACAGCCAGAAATCCGAACGGAAGAGCGCCACGGCGGCAATGCCGCCGCCGATGGAGCACATCAGCGCGCCGACCATGAAGCCTGCCTTGCGGCCGAGGAAGCGGGATGCAGCCGCCACGCAGATCGCGCCAAGCGCAACGCCGATATTGAAGCCGGTGAGAGGCGCGGTCGCCAGCGACTTGTCCGCGCCGAGCAGCTGATAGCCGGCAAGTGCGCCGACCGAGAAGCTCAGGGGCGCAGCCGATCCCATGATCGCCTGCGCGATGGTGAGGAGGAAGACGTTGCGCTTCGCCTCGTCCAGTTGAACTTCAAGTCCGGGGACGGAAACCGCGCTCATCTCTTCCTCACCTAACGTATTTTAGCGTTTTGCCTCGCCGCGCACCTGCTTGGCAATGCGGTCCAGAACCGCATTCACCAGCTTGGGCTCGTCATGCTCGAAGAAAGCACGGGCGATTTCGACATATTCCGTGACGATGACGGCGACCGGCACGTCCTTGCGCTCCAGAATCTCGAAAGTGCCTGCACGCAGGATGGCGCGCACGGTGGCATCGAGGCGCGACAGCGGCCAGTCTTCCAGAAGGGCGGAGCGAACCAGCGGGTCGATCTTCGTCTGATCGCGGACGACGCCGGAAACGATGGAACGGAACCAGGACGGGTCGGCCTTCAGATAGGTATCGCCGTCGACTTCCTGCCCGAGACGGTGCGCTTCGTATTCAGCCACGACTTCCATGACGCCGGTTCCGCCGACATCCATCTGGTAAAGCGCCTGCACGGCCGCAAGGCGGGCCGCGCCGCGCTGGTTGGCGGGCTTTACCGAAGGCTGGCGCGGTTCGCCGCCATTTTCAACGTTCGACATGCGCTCAGCCACCCAGCTTCTTCTTCAGCTCGATCATCGTCAGCGCCGCACGCGCCGCAAAACCGCCCTTGTCCTTGTCGGAACGACGCACGCGCGCCCATGCCTGCTCGTCATTCTCGACGGTGAGGATGCCGTTGCCGATCGGCAGCGATTCGCTGACGGCAAGATCCATCAGGGCGCGGGAGGATTCGTTGGAGACGATGTCGAAGTGGTAGGTCTCGCCACGGATTACCATGCCGAGCGCGACGAAACCGTCATATTCCGTGCCGTCATTGTCAGCACCGTCAAGCGCCATGGCGATAGCGGCGGGGATTTCCAGCGCACCGGGAACGGTGATGACGTCATAGGTGGCGCCGGCTTCATCGAGGGCGAATTTCGCGCCTTCGAGAAGGGCATCCGCCATATCGTCGTAAAAACGTGCTTCCACGATAAGAAGATGGGGTTTGGACATGATATTTTCCTGAAAGCTTGATGCCGGATCATACCGGCTTTTGCGGCGGTCAAACCACGGCTGGCCGTTTTTGGCAAGTAATTTCATGTATCAGCGGCGCGAGGGGCCGCGTCTGCAAGGCATTTGGCCGGGTTTCACGCCTTCCGGCGAGGCTCCGCGACAATCAGGTTTTCTGGAAGGCTAGATGGACGCCGAGCCCCATCAACACCGTCCCGGCCGCGCGCCGGGCAAGCACCTGCACCGTGCCGGAACGCTTCAAACGCCCAACCATGGCGCCCGCGAGAAGCACCCCGACGAGATCGGCCGAGGAGAAAATGAAATTGACGGCAATGCCGAGGATCAGCAATTGCAGCCAGACCGGAAAGGCTGCCGCAGGGTCCACGAATTGCGGCAGGAAGGCCAGAAAGAACAGTGCTGTCTTCGGATTGAGCACATCGACGATGATGCTGTCGACAAAGGCGCGGCGGGCCGATTTCGGCTCGATGGCCAGATTGACCGCCTCACCTTCGAGCTTGCTGCGCAGCATCGAGAAGCCGAGCCACACAAGATACAGCGCGCCGCAGAGCTTCACGGCGAGATAAAGCCACGGCACGGCCTGAAACAGCACCGAAAGCCCTGCCGCAGAGGCAAAGATGTGGAAATAGCAGCCGACATGGATTCCAAGCACCGCCATCAGCCCGGCAAACCGGCCGCGCGCCATGGTCTGCGCCGCCGCATAAAGCATGGCCGGACCGGGGATATAGGCGAACAAGGCGGTGGTTATGAAAAAGGCGGTCAGCAGTTCGAAGGACGGCATGATGTATTTCCCCTACCCCGTTTGGCTCGCAGTCGATATCAAACGGCCTAAAAAGTCTTATAGCGTTTCCAGCTTCATCGGAAGCGGGTGCTTGAGAACAATTGCAATATGCCGCGATTTCAGGTGTTGGCCACTCCCCTTTCCGTCATTCCGGCCTTGAGCCGGAATCCAGTCGACGCGCGTCTGTACGGCGGGAAAAGTTCTTTCAGCCCAAAGACTTGGGCTGGCTGGATTCCGGCTCAGGGCCGGAATGACGGAGGAAGCGTCGGTGCGTCATCCTCTCCAAAGCATCGTCACATTACGCTGAGGGAAACTCCGCAAGCCTTGCGGCATAACGCGCCATGGTATCGACTTCGAAATTGACGAAATCACCCGGCTGGCGTTCGCCCCATGTGGTGACGGTCAGCGTGTGGCGGATCAGCAGCACGTCGAAATCCGTGCCTTCGACGGCGTTGACGGTCAGCGAAGTGCCGTCGAGCGCCACGGAACCCTTGGGCGCCACGAATTTCGCCAGATGCTCCGGCGCACGCAGGCGAATGCGCACCGCCTCGCCTTCCGGCTCCACCGAAAGGATTTCCGCCCTGCCATCGACATGGCCGGAAACGATGTGGCCGCCAAGCTCATCGCCGATCTTGAGCGCCCGCTCCAGATTGACGTGGGTGCCCTTTTGCCAGCCGGCAATCGTCGTCAGGCGCAGCGCCTCTTCCCATGCCTCGACCTCGTACCAGCGCTCGTTGCTGCCGTCTTCCGGCAGTCTCGTCACCGTCAGGCAAACGCCGCCATGGGAGATCGATGCGCCCATATCGATGGTCTTGGGATCGTAATTGGTCGCCACCCGCAGACGCACGCCTTCGGCCAGAGCTTCGAGCTCGGAAACGGTTCCGACGTCGGTGACAATTCCGGTAAACATCAAATCGGCCTTTCATAATCGAAGCAACGATCCCGCCCATAGGCGGTCTCGCTGACCAGAGCATAGTCACCCGGAATATCGGCACGTTTGAGCGGCGTTTCAATGCCGCCCTCACCGATCACGACCGGGCTTTCGAACAGCATGATACGGTCCACCAATCCTGCTTCAAGGAATGATTTTGCGGCAAAGGCGCCGCCTTCGACCAGAAGTTCCGACATGCCGCTTTCGGCGAGGATGTGGAGGAGGTTTTTAAGTGTTGGGGCTTCGAGGATCTGGACGCCGGCGTCGGTGAGAAGTTGGCGTCGGTGGTCGCGGTTACCCCCCTCTGCCCTGCCGGGCATCTCCCCCTCAAGGGGGGAGATCGGCAAGGGGCTGTCCGCTCGTTCAAATTGCGCCTCCGGCTCGCCCTCTCCGGCCGCCGATGCGGGGCGAAGCGGCGCTCCATCGATCTCCCCCCTCGAGGGGGAGATGCCCGGCAGGGCAGAGGGGGGTATCGCCGCAACGATCAACGGCACCTCCCGCGCTGTCTTCACCAGCTTCGATGTCAACGGTAATTCAAAATGCCGATCCAGCACGATCCGCACCGGGGAACGCTGCTCCATGCCGGCAATACGCACCGTCAATTCAGGATCATCAGCAATCGCCGTGCCAATCCCCACAAGAATGCAATCGCAACGCGCCCGAAGTTCATGCACGGCATGGCGCGCCTCGGGACCGGTAATCGCCACCTGCCCCTCGCCTTTCCTGCCGATCATGCCATCGGCGGAAACGGCAAGCTTCAGAATCACATGCGGGCGTTTTTTCACCTGACGCATGAGGTAACCGGCCAGCGCCCTCTTACCCTCATCCCGCAACAGGCCGGTTTCCACGACAATACCGGCATCCCGTAAAATCGTATAGCCGCGGCCGGAAACGCGCTCGTCCGGATCATCCACCGCAACCACGACGCGGGCGACGCCGTATTCCACCAGGGCATTGGCGCAGGGCGGGGTCTTGCCCCAGTGGGAACAGGGTTCGAGCGTCACATAGGCGGTCGCGCCGCGCGCCGCCTCGCCGGCGATTTCCAGCGCCTGCCGTTCGGCATGGGGGCGGCCGCCAATGGCGGTCACGGCTTCGGCGATGATTTTCCCGTCCTTGACGAGCACGCAGCCGACGGAGGGATTGGTAAGCGTCTGGCCCTGATGGCGAAGCGAAACCTCGATTGCCCGGGCCATGAATCTTTCGTCATCGGCACGGGTGGTCACGGCTAGACTCCGGCGTCCGTATCGCGGGCGATCTTGGCGTTGATTTCGGCAATGACGTTCTCGAAATCCTCGGCATGGCTGAAATCGCGATAGACCGAGGCGTAACGCACGAAGGCCACGTCATCGAGGCTCTTCAGCGCTTCGAGAACCTGCAGGCCGATTTCTTCCGAGGGAATTTCCGTCTCGCCCGAACTTTCCAGGCGGCGGACGATGCCGGAGACGGCGCGCTCGATCCGGTCGCGATCGACCGGGCGCTTGCGCAGCGCGATCTCGAAGGATCGCACCAGCTTTTCCCGGTCGAAAGGCAGCTTGCGGCCGCTTTTCTTGATGACCATCAGCTCGCGCAGTTGCACGCGCTCATAGGTCGTGAAGCGGCCGCCGCAATCGGGGCAGATGCGCCGCCGGCGGATGGAGGTATTGTCCTCCGCCGGACGCGAGTCCTTGACCTGCGTGTCTTCAGAACCGCAAAAAGGGCAGCGCATCTTCGTCCTTTCTTTTACATGTACGGATACATGGGGAAACGGTCCGTCAGGCCGACGACCTTTTCACGCACCGCAGCCTCGACGGCGGCGTTGCCCTCATCCGAATTGGCAACCTTCAGGCCATCGAGAACCTCGACGATCAGCTTGCCGATTTCGCGGAATTCCGCTTCCTTGAAACCGCGCGTCGTACCGGCCGGCGTGCCGAGACGGACACCGGAGGTGACGAAGGGCTTTTCCGGATCGAAAGGAATGCCGTTCTTGTTGCAGGTGATGTAGGCGCGGCCAAGAGCTGCTTCCGCGCGCTTACCGGTGGCGTTCTTCTTGCGAAGATCGACCAGCATCAGGTGGTTGTCGGTGCCGCCGGAGACAACATCCAGACCGCCTTCGACCAGCGTTTCGGCCAGCGCCTTGGCGTTCTTGACGACCTGAGCGGCATAGTCCTTGAACTCGGGCTTCAGCGCTTCACCGAAGGCGACGGCCTTGGCGGCGATGACGTGCATCAGCGGGCCGCCCTGCAGACCGGGGAAGACGGCCGAATTGAACTTCTTGGCCAGATCCTCGTCATTGGTGAGGATCATGCCGCCGCGCGGGCCGCGCAGCGATTTGTGCGTGGTGGTGGTGGCGACATGGCAGTGCGGGAACGGCGACGGATGCTGGCCACCGGCGACGAGACCCGCGATGTGCGCCATGTCGACCATCAGGTAGGCGCCGACTTCATCGGCGATCTCGCGGAAGCGCTTCCAGTCCCAGACGCGCGAATAGGCGGTGCCGCCGGCGAGAATGAGCTTCGGCTTGTGTTCCTTGGCCTTACGCTCCACCTCGTCCATGTCGAGCAGATTGTCGCCTTCACGCACGCCGTAGGAGACGACGTTAAACCACTTGCCGGACATGTTGACCGGCGAACCATGCGTCAGGTGGCCGCCCGAGTTCAGATCGAGGCCCATGAAGGTATCACCCGGCTGCAGGAGCGCGAGGAACACGGCCTGGTTCATCTGCGAACCGGAATTCGGCTGCACGTTCGCGAAGTTGACGCCGAACAGCTTCTTGGCGCGTTCGATGGCGAGTTCTTCAGCGATGTCGACGAACTGGCAGCCGCCGTAATAACGCTTGCCCGGATAACCTTCCGCATATTTGTTGGTCATGATCGAACCCTGCGCTTCGAGCACGGCGCGGGAAACGATGTTTTCCGAGGCGATCAGTTCGATCTCGTGGCGCTGGCGACCCAGTTCCTTCTCGATCGCGCCGAAAATTTCCGGATCGACATCGGCAAGCGGACGGGAGAAGAAAGCATCTGTGTTCGACATGGTGAGGCTCCTGAAACAGTAATGCGATGGCGTCTTAGCGCCCTGCCCCGACAAGAGCAATACGGGCAGCGAGATTTGCCCGTCAAACTGCGACGTTGCGACAAAAAACGACAGATGTTTTCAGAAAATCGCCAAGAAAAAAGCCGCACCCGAAGGTGCGGCTCATGGTGATGGAATGAAATGGCGGTAAGCCGGATCAGTTGCGCGGCAACAGATCGTCATCCACCGGGCCGGCGGGCTGTTCCATGCCGCTCGTGGTGTTGAGCGCCAGTTCGGCGTTGCCGTCCTTTTCATAGATGTCGTCGCGGAACTGCACCACGCCGTCCTTCGCCGACCACGCGGTGATGTAGACGAAATAGACCGGGATTTCCTGCGCCAGCTTGATCGGCGTGTTGACGCGGGTGGCGATGACGCGCTCCATTTCCTGACGCGACCAGCCGGGCGTGTCGCGCAGCAGCCAGCTCGTCAGGTCGCGCACGTTCTGCACGCGCACGCAGCCGGAGGATTCGAAACGCATCAGCTTGTTGAACAGGCCCTGCTGCGGCGTGTCGTGCATATATTCGTTGTTCGGATTGTGGAAGTTGATCTTCGTCGACGACATGGCGTTGATCTTGCCGGGGTCCTGACGGAACATCAGGTTCGGAGCCTTCGGCGCGAACCAATCGACTGCGGTTGGCGAAACTTCCTGCCCCTTGCCGTCGATGAGGCGGATGTTGTTCCGCTCCAGATAGGTCGGATCCTTCTGCATCAGCGGCACGATGTCCTTTTCGACGATCGAGCGCGGCGCGGTCCAGTAGGGGTTGAGGATGACCTCGTAAATCTTGGAATTGATCACATGAGTCGGGCGGCTGGCGCGGCCGACGACGGCCGTGTTGCGCAGCACGACGCGTTCATTTTCAACGGCTTCGATGGCGGCGGCCGGGATATTCACCATCAGGTGACGCTGGCCGAGATCGCCGGACATGGACTGGATGCGAACGAGGTTGGTCTGCAGCTGCGCCAGACGGATCTGCGCGGAAACATTAAGCGCCTTCGTGGTGTATTCGCCGCTGACGCCATCGGCCGGAAGGCCGTGGCGAGCCTGGAAACGCTTCAACGCGCCATCGACGTAACTATCGAAGGCGCTGGAAATGCCGGCTTCACGCGGCAGGTCGCCGGACACCATCAGTCGCTGGCGAAGCGCCTGTACGGAAGGATCGGAGACGCCGATCTGGAGACGCTGCTGGGACGCCGGCACTTCCGGCCAGCCGCCATTCTGTACGATCTGCTGATATTGCATGATCGCCTGCTGCATGTAGACCGGCGCTTCGCGTCCGAGAACCGGATTGTTGGAAACGACGCCCACGGCCGAACGCGACGTATTGGCGTCGAACTGGTCATCCCAGTTGCCGCGGCGCGAAGAGCCCATGAGATCGTTGAGCGCGTTCTGCGCAAAGGCCGGCGCGGCAAGCGCGGCGGCGCCAACGGAAACGGCCGAACGCAGAAGCGCGCGGCGCGATACGGAATCGGAAACGGATTTCTTTGTCATTCTACCTACCAGCCACTCTCTTCGGCATTCTCAACAATGCCTAAATCAATATGATTAACAAACACGTACAACGTGTCTGCCGGCTGGTAATACTCGACACCCATCCATTGGGCGCCATTGTCTGGCAGAACAGTCGGGACTTGCCGCGACAGCAGGAGAAACAGCCGGCTCCTTCAACCTTGCCGGTCCCATATCAATATGGCCGATTCGTGTCACGGCTCTCATCTCACGAAGCTTTGTTCGCCTGAGAAACAGGGCGAAGGCTCGAAGAAGGGCTGGGCTTGACACGCAAAAACGCACAACGCGGAATCCGCAAGCCGGGAGCAAAAGGATGCTCCCGGCTTAAACAGTGAAACCGTCGCGATACTACAGGCGGTAAGCGATCGAGTCGTTCCAGAAGCGATCGAGGCGCTGCAGCAGCTTGTTCATTTCGGAGAACTCGCCGGTGCCGATGCCGCCAACCTTTTCGATCGAACCGACGTGGCGTTCATAAAGACGGGCAACCGTTTCGGCGATTTCCTGGCCCTTTTCCGTCAGGCTGATGCGGACCGAACGGCGGTCGACACGCGAGCGCTGGTGGTTGATGAGGCCGAGATCGACCAGCTTCTTGACGTTGTAGGAGACGTTAGAGCCGAGGTAATAACCGCGGGAACGAAGCTCGCCGGCCGTCAGTTCGGAATTGCCGATGTTGAACAGCAGCAGGGCCTGAACGGCGTTGACGTCATCGCGACCCTGACGGTCGAACTCATCCTTGATGACATCGAGGAGGCGGCGGTGGAGACGTTCCACCAGGTGCAGCGACTCCATGTAGAGCGAGCGGATGGTATCTTCATGTGCATCGGCAACAACGGCCTGGGGCTTAACTTTGCTATTGATCATGACTGCCTCACTGTTTTGTTTGGCGGTGTGTTTGTTTGTCTCCCGCCTTGAGTGAGAACCTAATCAATGCGCATAAAATTCTACTTAAAAGCTACGATTAACAAATGGTTACCTGCATTTTCCCCGGAGGGCCCAACTTGTGGCGAAGCGGGAATGGCCCAAGGTCATGTATTATAAATCAATGACTTAGCTATTAAATGCGGCCCAAAATCAGGCCGAATTGCTTTATTCTTATGGTAAATCAATTCTTGCGCGTTCTTCATTCTGGCGCTGATCCAGCCAGAAAGCGACCAGGAATAGTATATAAATGGTTGCCACGAGGCCGTGCATGACGGGTACGAGTGTGTTGGCGCCGAAGATATGCGGCCACACCTTATACATGGCGATCTGCGCACCCGCGCCCATAACCCACATGACCGCGCCCCAAGAGGCCCCGAGCCAGAGGCCGAGTGCTGCGACAGGGAAAATAACGGCCAGCGCGCTGCCGGCCACGCGCCAGGGCAGGTTCAGCATATCGAACCGCCCATGGCCCCCAAGCGAATAGCCCGTCAGCATCGCCCAATATTGCAGGCCGAACCAGAAACAGGAAACCGCGACCAGCCTCATGAAGACCAGAAAGAGGATTTCCGTAAGCGGGCGTTTCGGCAGAGGTTGAGAATCAGGTTCCATGGCAGGAAGATACGGTCTCGACGAACGGGCGACCAGCCCATATTGAATCCCGCCGCCCGCCTTGTCAAAGCATCATCGTCATCGCAGGACGCCGATGAGGGAAGATTGTCGCATTCGCATGGGCCAAGCTTCATGCTATGCAGCTTTCCAAATTTGATCGAAGGACATTCTTACATGCAGGACAAAACGCATCTGGTCGACGAGATCACCGGCCATCGTCGCATGCGGCGCAATCGCAAGGCGGATTGGACGCGCCGTCTGGTGCAGGAAAGCCGCCTCACCGTCGACGATCTCATCTGGCCGGTCTTCATCGTGCCGGGCAGCAATATTCTCGATCCCATTCCGGCGATGCCGGGCGTCAACCGCATGAGCGTCGACAAACTGGTGGAAGCCGCGAAAGAGGCCGCCGATCTCGGCATTCCGGCAATCGCGACCTTCCCGAACATCGAAATGGAGCTGCGCGACGAAACCGGTTCCAACGCGCTCGAGGCGAATAATCTCATCAATCAGGCAACCATCGCCGTCAAGAAAGCCGTTCCCAATATCGGCATGATCACCGATGTCGCGCTCGATCCCTTCACCAGCCACGGCCATGACGGCATTCTGCGCGGCGACGAGATCGTCAATGACGAGACGGTAGAACAGATCGTCAAGGCGGCGATCCTGCAGGCGGAAGCCGGATCGGACATTATTTCTCCATCGGAAATGATGGATGGCCGGATCGGCGCCATCCGTCGCGGCCTCGATGCCGCCGGACACCAGAATGTCGGCATCATGTCCTATGCGACGAAATTCGCTTCCGGTTACTACGGCCCCTATCGCGAGGCCATTTCCACGGCCGGCCTGCTGAAGGGCGACAAGAACAGCTATTACATCAGCCCCGCAAATGGCATGGAGGCGATCCGCGATGCCGCTCTCGACGTGGAGGAAGGTGCGGATATGCTGATGGTCAAGCCCGGCCTGCCCTATCTCGACATCTGCTGGCGGCTGAAGGAGAATTTCGGCCTGCCGACCTTCGCCTATCAGGTGTCCGGCGAATATACCCAGATCAAGGCAGCCGCGATGAACGGCTGGATCGATGGCGAACGCGTGATGATGGAAACGCTTCTCTGTTTCAAGCGTGCCGGTTGCGATGGCGTTCTCACCTATTTCGCTATCGAGGCCGCACGTAAACTGGCAAAGGGCTAAGACCCGCACTTATTGTATTCGGTCGTTTTCTTCCCATATTGTCTGCTGACACGGCACTCATGCCGCGCTGTCATGCCTTCTCAGGAGAAAACGACCGATGAGCCTCGACCAGAACCCCACCTATGCCGCACCGGATGACTGGCGCGCCTATAGCGGCGTCCTGAGCCGGCGTGTCTTCGCATTCCTGATCGATTATGCGATCGTTCTCCTGCTGTGCATTCCAGCGGCGGTGATCGTCTTCTTTCTTGGCGTGATTACTCTTGGCCTCGGCTTCTTCCTCTATCCGGCGCTGTTCGTCATCGTTGCCGTGCTTTATTTCGGCATGACGCTCGGCGGCCCCTCGCAGGCCACCCCCGGCATGCGGGCGATGGGGATCGCCATGGCGCGGATGGACGGACGGCGAATCGATTTCCTGCTGTCGACCGTTCACATCGTGCTTTTCTGGGTCATCAACTCGGTTTTGACGCCGCTGATCCTGCTTGCAGGCCTGTTTACCGAGCGTTCGCGCCTCGTTCACGACTTCCTGCTAGGCACCGTCATCGTCAGAACGCGCTGATATTGCGGAAAGCCACGCAAACGTGGCTTTCAAACCCCGCAAATGCCGCATCTCGCAGTTGACGTTTTCCGGCATTTTGCCATTCTGTGACATTATGCATGTCGCTTGAAGCGTCGCCGCCAACCCCGTGAAATCGCGGCGCGCTTTCATAACAGACGCAGGAGGCGATCACGGTTCGATGAACACGCAGGCGACGCCCTCTCCCCAATTCTATCTTACGGCGCCGGCCACCTGCCCCTATCTGCCGAACCAGATGGAGCGGAAGGTCTTCACCCATCTGGTCGGCCCGCGCGCTTCGGAAATGAACGATCTTCTGACCCAGGGCGGTTTCAGGCGCTCGCAGAACATCGCCTATCGCCCGGCCTGCGAAAACTGCCGCGCCTGCGTCTCCGTGCGCATCCTGACCGAACAGTTCCAGCCGACGAAATCCATGCGGCGTGTTCTTGCCGCCAACAAGGATGTCGTGGCCACCGTTCACGCCGCCGAGCCTTCCACCGAACAATTCGCCCTGTTTCGCCGCTACCTCGACCACCGCCATCAGTCCGGCGGCATGTCCGACATGTCGGCGCTGGACTATGCGATCATGGTGGAAGACACGCATGTGAACACCCGCATCATCGAATACCGTGTGCGCGAGCCCGGCTCCGGCATCGATTCCAGCAAGCGCGGCGAACTTCTGGCCGTGGCGCTCAGTGATGTGATGAGCGACGGCCTGTCGATGGTCTATTCCTTCTTCAATCCCGATCTGGAAAAACGCTCGCTCGGCACCTTCATGATCATCGATCACATCACCCGCACCCGCGCCCTTGGCTTGCCGCATGTCTATCTCGGCTACTGGGTCGATGGTTCGGAAAAGATGGGCTACAAAACCCGCTACCATCCGCAAGAGCATCTGACGCCGCGCGGGTGGGAGGTTTATACGCCGGAAGAAAAGTAACGGGCTGGTCCAACCGTCAAAATCGCATGCTAAACTCCAATCAAACTTGGAGTATTTCAGATGAAAGCAACCATTTGCGAGTTCGGTGAAGAGGCAGGCGTTGTCATCCCGAAGGATATGCTTGAACGGCTTGGCTGGAAGATTGGCGACGTTCTCAGTTCAAGAACTGACGGCAACGTACTTGAGTTGCGAACTGCTGAGAGCCCGAACGAAGAAGCAACAGGTGACTTTGATCGTCAGCTGGAACATGCACGGCAAGCGATGCGCAAGTACCACGTTGCTTTAAAAGCGCTCGCGAAGTCATAAGCACTCGGTGGTTTGATTGCCAAACACATGAGATTGAAAACGTCCCGGGACAGCCCCGGGACGACGTTCAAATATCAGCCGCCAAACTTCCCGCTGCGCGGAAAGCCCTTCGGCACGGTGCGGCCTGCCGTTGCGCGGTCGGCCAGCCATTCGCGCAGTTCTTCACCCACCTTGTTGAAGAGACGCCCGGCCGTGTCGGACCAAGACAAGCCTTCGGCAAGCGCGAAACATTTGACGTCGACGACGCCACCATCCTTGTAGCGCTGCAGGCGCACACCCTTGCCGCGCGACATTTCCGGCACCTGCGCCAGCGGGAAGGCCAGGAGCTTGCGGTTTTCGCCGACGACGGCGACATGGTCGCCCGTGACCGGCACGGCGAGCTTGGCTTCATCGGGCATCGAGACATTCATGATCTGCTTGCCCTTGCGGGTATTAGCGACCATTTCACTCTCGGGTACGATAAAACCGTTGCCGGCCGTGGAGACGAGCAGCAGCTTGCGGGATGGATCGTGCACGAAAGCGGTCAGGATGTCCTGATCGTTCTCCATATCGACCATGATGCGGATCGGCTCGCCATGGCCACGACCGCCCGGCAGCTTGTCAGCGCCGAGCGTATAGGCCTTGCCGCCCGTCGTCAGCAGCAGCAGCTTGTCGGTCGTCTGCGCCGGGAAAGCGAGTTTCGGGCCGTCGCCTTCCTTGAAGGTGAGCGACGAGGTATCGGACATATGCCCCTTCAGCGCCCGGATCCAGCCCTTCTGCGAGATGACGATGGTGACCGGTTCCTTTTCGATCATCGCCTGCTGGATGGCCTCGATATCGGCATCCGGCGCATCGGCGAACTGCGTGCGGCGGCGACCGATCTCGGTTGCCTTGGCATATTTCTTTTTGACCTCGCCGATTTCCCAGGCGACGGTCTGCCATTGCTTGTCATCGGAAGCGAGCAGCGCCTCGATCTCGGCCTTTTCGTTGCTGAGGTCGTCGAACTCCTTGCGGATTTCGAATTCCTCGAGCTTGCGCAGGTTGCGCAGCCGCATGTTGAGGATGGCTTCGGCCTGATTGTCGGTGAGCGACCACTTGGCCATCATCACCTGTTTCGGCTCATCCTCCTCGCGGATGATGCGGATGACCTCATCGAGATTGAGATAGGCGACAAGCAGGCCGCCCAGAATTTCCAGCCTGCGGTCGATGGCCGCCAGACGGTGGCGGGAACGGCGGACCAGGACGTCCTTGCGGTGCGCCAGCCACTCGCTCAGCACCTCGTTCAGCGCCATCACCTTCGGCACCTTGCCGAGCGACAGCACGTTCATGTTAAGCGGCAGGCGGCTTTCGAGGTCGGACAGGCGGAACAGCGATTCCATCAGCAGCGTCGCATCGACGGTGCGGCTCTTCGGCACCAGCACGATGCGCACGTCTTCGGCCGATTCATCGCGAATATCCTCCAGAAGCGGCAGCTTGCGGGCAATCAGCAGCTCGGCGATCTTCTCGATCAGGCGCGATTTCTGCACCTGGAAGGGAATTTCGGTGATGACGATCTGATAACCGCCGCGGCCGAGATCTTCCATTTCCCATTTGGCGCGCACGCGGAAACCGCCACGGCCGGTCTTATAGGCATCGAGAATATTCTCGCGGCTCTCAACGATCACACCGCCGGTCGGCAGGTCGGGGCCGGGAATGAATTCCACCAGCTTTTCAACCGTCGCATCGGGATGCTTGATGAGATGAAGCGCCGCGTCGCAAAGTTCATGGGCGTTGTGCGGCGGGATAGAGGTCGCCATGCCCACCGCAATACCGGAGGCGCCGTTGGCGAGCAGATTGGGGAATGCGCCCGGCAGGACGACCGGTTCCTCGTCTTCCTCGTTATAGGTGGCGCGGAAATCCACCGCATCCTCGCCGATGCCCTCGAGCAGCAACGCCGCAACCTCGGTCATGCGCGCTTCGGTGTAACGATAGGCGGCGGCGCCGTCGCCATCGATATTGCCGAAATTGCCCTGCCCGTCGACGATCGGATAACGCTGCGAGAAATCCTGCGCGAGACGTACCAGCGCATCATAGACAGACTGATCGCCATGCGGGTGGAATTTACCGATCACGTCACCGACGATACGGGCGCATTTCTTGAAGGCCGAGTTGGGGCGGATGCCCATTTCGCTCATGGCGTGAATGATGCGGCGGTGAACCGGCTTCAGGCCGTCGCGCACATCCGGCAGCGCACGATGCATGATCGTGGACAAGGCGTAAGCGAGGTAGCGCTCTTCAAGCGCCGCCTTCAAATCGACCGGATGAATGTTATCGTCTCCGCCGGACGGAGGTACAAGATTTTTTCCCATGGTGCTTGACTAGCGGAAATGCCGATTCCCGGCAAGAAATTCGGGGGTCGCGCCTGTGGATGAACGCAACCCTTTCATGCGATTTTTTGTTAACCGCGTTGCAAATGCCGCAATGCCGCCGTCATGGGAATCGATCTAAATCCTATAGACCTTTGAATAATCGCGAATATAAGTATCAGCATTCGAATTCGAACACGGTACACAGCCGTACGTTGAGGGAAGAAACATCATGAGACTGAAATCCACCCGGCAGGTTCTTTTCGCGAGCGCCGCGCTTCTTACGCTTTCGGCGCCGGCTTTCGCGCTGGATGGCGGGGATGTGCTGAAGAAGATCAATGCGGCCTATGCCGCACAAGGCGGCGAGATCGCGGCCGGCTCCGTCGCCGTCAACGGCTCGACGGTGACCCTGAACAGCGTGACCTTCAACGCCGTCGCCGATCCGGCCAAGAAGATCCCGGTCGGTAATGTGACGCTCGAAGGCGTCGAGGAAAACAACGGCGGCTACAAGATCAAGAACGCCCGCTTCGACAATATCGACTACAAACAGGAAAATGTGGAAATCAAGGCGAGCGACATTTACATGTCCGGTCTCGTCATTCCCGCAGACTCCACCACCGGCACCGTCGATGCGCTGATGTTCTATGACGAAGCACATAGCGGTCCGGTTTCCGTTTCCATCGACGGCAAGCCGGCTTTCTCGCTTGAGGAAACCAGCGCGACAATGTCGGTCAGCGATGACAAGAACTCTATCGGCTTCGAACTCGACGCTTCCGGTTTCAAGGCCGATCTCAGCGAAGTGACCGATCCTGCGACCAAGGACGCGATCGAAAAGCTGAAGCTGCAGGCGCTCTCCGGCGACATGACCATGAGCGGCAGCTGGGAAGTGGCCTCCGGTACTATCGATGTTGAAGAATACGCCATCGACCTCGATGATGTCGGCCGCCTGAACATGTCGTTCGGTTTCTCCGGCTACACGCTCGCCTTCATCAAGTCGATGCAGGAGACGGTGAAGGCGCAGGCCGCCAATCCGAACAAGGAACAGGCGGACCAGGCGGCAAGCCTTGCCATGCTCGGCCTGATGCAGCAGCTCTCCTTCATCAACGCTGAAATCAGCTTCGAAGACGCCAGCATCACCAAGCGCGCCATCGACTATGCGGCAAGCCAGCAGGGCATGACGGGCGATCAGCTTGCCCAGACCATCAAGGGCATGGCGCCGATCATGATGGCCTCGCTCAATGTGCCGGAACTGCAGAACATGGTGTCGGCGGCCGTCAACGCCTATGTCGACAATCCGAAGAACTTCTCGATCACGGCGGAGCCGGAAAAGCCGGTTCCGTTCCCGATGATTATGGGCGCTGCCATGGGCGCGCCGAACACCCTGCCGAAAATGCTCGGCGTCACGGTGACGGCAAACGAATAAAACTAAAAAAAGCCCCGGTCATGCCGGGGCTTTTCTTTTGCGCTCAGTGCAGCGGCGCGGCAGCGCCATCCTGTTTATCGTGCAGGGCGAAGCGGTCGATCATGTGGGCGCTCGCCTCGTTGGCGCCGATCACCTCGACCCGCTTGCCGGCCTTGCGGAATTTCAGCACCACCTTGTCCAGAGCGCCGACCGCGGAAATATCCCACAGATGCGCCTGGGTGACATCGATTGTCACCGCCTCAACCTCCTCGGCGAAATCGAAGGCGGCGATGAAGCTTTCCGTCGAGGCAAAGAAAATCTGGCCATCGACGCGATAAATCCGCTCCCGGCCATCGGTCGAAAGCTCCGGCCGGACATGGAAGAGTTTCGACACCTTGCCCGCGAAAAACACGCCGGAAAGAAGCACGCCGGCCAACACGCCCTTTGCAAGATCATGGGTCGCAAGCACCGTACCGACCGTCACCAGCATGACGATGCTGGAAGATGGCGGGTTGCGGCGCAGATCGAGGATGGAGCGCCACGAGAATGTGCCGATGGACACCATGATCATCACCGCCACCAGCGCGGCCATGGGAATGATGCGCACAAGATCATCCAGCACCAGTATGAGGAACAACAGGAACACGCCCGCGACGAAAGTGGACAAGCGGCCCCGACCGCCCGAACTGACATTGATGACGGACTGGCCGATCATGGCGCAGCCGCCCATGCCGCCGATGAGGGCGGAGGCGATGTTGCTCGTCCCCTGCCCGATGCATTCCCGGCTCTTGTTGCTGTCGGTATCCGTCATATCATCGACGATCTGGGCCGTCAGCAACGATTCCAAAAGACCGACGGCGGCGAGCGCCACGGAATAGGGAAAGATGATCTGCAGCGTCTCGAAGGTCAGCGGCACCTGCGGCAGGGCGAATATCGGCAGCGTCGAGGGCAACTCACCGAGATCGCCGACCGTGCGGATATCCATGCCGGAGAAGACGGCGACACAGGTGAGAGCGATGATGGCGACCAGCGGCGACGGCACGATCTTCGTGACCAGCGGGAAGAGATAGATGATCGCAAGACCGGCCGCGATCATGACGTAGGTTTCGACCGGCACGCCGATCAGCTCGGGCAATTGCGCCATGAAAATCAGGATCGCCAGCGCATTGACGAAGCCGGTCATGACCGAACGCGAGACGAAGCGCATCACCCGGCCGAGTTTCACAAGGCCCGCCAGGATTTGCAGCACGCCCATGAGAATGGTGGCGGCGAAGAGATATTGCAGCCCGTGTTCCTTGACAAGCGTGACCATCAGGACGGCGGTGGCGGCGGTTGCCGCCGAGATCATGCCCGGTCTGCCACCGGTAAAGGCGGAAACGCAGGCGATGGCGAAGGAGGCGAACAATCCCACCTTCGGATCGACCCCGGCGATGACGGAAAAGCCGATGGCTTCGGGAATGAGGGCGAGCGCCACGACGATGCCGGAAAGGAGATCGCCGCGAATATTGGAAAACCACTCACGTCTGTAAGTCTGAAATCTGTTCATCTGATTTTTTCGCAAAGAATGACGCACCGGCGGGAGCCATGTCCGGTAGATTGAAATGAAATGTCGGTGCTTTGCGTTGTCTGGCGGATCGGCGGCCAGAAGAGCCACCCGGAATTTCACCGGGTCCGTGGTGAGTAACTCACCTATAAACAGCAAAAAAGCGGGCCGCAAGTTGCGCGCCCGCTTTCGATGTCTCCGATGGTATCCTCAGGCCGCTTCGCGCCCGCCATACTCCCGCATTTCTGCATCGCCCAGACGGAACTGATGGACCAGTTGCTTGAGACGCGCCGTCTCGCCCGCCAGCATGGCGCTGGCGGCATTGTTTTCCTCGACCATGGCGGCGTTCTGCTGCGTGCCCTGATCGAGATGATTGACTGCGGTGTTGATCTCGGAGAGCCCCAGCGACTGCTCTTTTGTCGCTGCGGCGATGGCTTCGATATGGTCGTTAATCGTCTTCACCGAGCCGCCAATGCGCGACAGGGCCGCGCCGGTTTCCCGCACGAAGCGCGCGCCGTCCTTCACCTCTGTACCGGAGGCATGGATAAGCACCTTGATTTCGGCGGCGGCCTTCGCGGAGCGCTGCGCCAGTTCCCTGACCTCCTGCGCGACGACGGCAAAACCGCGCCCCGCCTCGCCTGCGCGCGCCGCCTCAACGCCGGCATTGAGCGCAAGAAGGTTGGTCTGGAAGGCAATCTCGTCGATGACACTGATGATATTGCCGATACGGCCTGACGATTGCTCGATCTTCTCCATCGCCATGATCGTATCGACAACGAGGTCGGCCGTGCGGCTGGCGTCCTCGTCGGTCGAATGGGCGACCGCGCGGGCTTCCACCGCACGTTCCGCCGAAATGCGGATATTCGCCGTCAATTCATCCAGCGCGGCGGCGGTTTCCTCCAGCGAGGCGGCCTGCTGCTCGGTGCGGCGGGCGAGATCGGCGGCACTCTGGCTGATTTCCTGACTGCCGCCATCGATGGCCACGCTAGACTGCACGACGCCGGACATGGCGGCATCGAGCTGGCGGATCGTCCGGTTGAGATCGTGACGCAGGGCTTCGAAATCCGGGGCGAAAGGCTCGTTCAGTTCGAAGGAGAGATCGCCGTCGGCAAGGCGGCGAAGTGCGGCCGCAAGGCCGGTCGTCGCCTGCATCAGCCTTGCCTGCGCTTCGGTTTCCGCCTCGCGCTGGAACCGCGCCTTTTCGGCTTCGGCCTGCTGCCGGGCTGCGAGCGCCTGCATCTCCAGTTCGATTTTTGCGATGGCCGCCTGCCGGAAGATTTCCAGTGCATGGGCCATGGCGCCGAATTCATCCCGGCGGTGCAGACCGGGAACGGCAAATTCCGTTTCGCCCTCGGCCAGACGGCGCATCGCTCCGGTAATCGCGGTCGCCGGGCGGGTTATCGAACGACCGATGAGATAGACCCCGGCAAAAAGGCTCGCGACGGTGAGCGCGATAAGGCCGACGACAATCGAAACCGTTCTATCCGCCGCGGCGCTGTTCTCGAGAGCGCTTGCTTCCCGCTCCTGCCGGTAAATGGTGGAAATCTCCGCGACCGCGGGCAGCAGCGCATTATAGGCGGAGGCGACGGTTTCGCGCGCCTTCTCCTCCTCCAGCACGGCCTGAGCATAAAAGCGGAAGGAGGCGGTATATATTTCCAGTGCATCCATGATGCGCTGACGCTCCGCGCCGGGCCGATATTCCAGCTTCACCAGCGCCTTGAAGGTCTCTACCTCGGCTGCGTGTTTTGCGACATAGGCCTCATCCCGCCGCAGGATGAAATCCTTTTCGTGCCGGCGCATCATCAGCATGCTGGCGCGGATTTCGGCATTGGCGACGACGTCGATCAGTTTTTCGATGGAATGCACGCCATTGCGCATGGCGCCCTCAAGGCCCTCGGCAGGCGTGAGGCCCAGCTCCGCGTTCTTGGCGACCAGCGCCTTCATGCGATCGCCATAGGCAACGACACCCTGCGCGAGCGCCTCGAGTTTCGCACGCGTCTGCGGTGCGGCACCGCCGCCAAGGGAAGCGACGGACTGCTCGACCTTCCCCATCGTCTGGTCGAACTGCGCGACGGAATTCATATCTCTCGACAGCAGGAAATCCTTCTGGTTCAGGCGGCTTTCATGCAGGGCATCCACCAGTGTGGTCAACACGCCGTCCCTCTGGATCAATGCATCTTCAGCGACGCGATAACGCGCCTCCATCTGTCTTTGCCAGAGCAGCATGCCCGCGATGACGGCGATACCGCACAGCGCAGCCAGCGCCAGCATGGACACGCGATGCGCTATTTTGAACGTCGAGAACAGCGAAAACATTCAACCCTCGTTGTGAAATTTCATGAGGGCGATGAATGATCGACAAGACTTAAGAAGTCCTCTACCGGATTTGTCAGTTTAATTAAGTTTTTATGACAACCCACAGGTCAAATGGAATAGTCTTACGACACTAGCAAGCAACAGGCCTGCGCGAGCAAGATGTCTGCAATAGAAAAGAATGGATAAGAGGCGGGAAAGCAATGCTTTCCCGCCTCGCCCCATGCTCCCCGCTCTTCACGCCGGATGCCAAGCCGGATAAGGAAAATCCGGTGTTGTGGCCGTCCGGACGGATCCCTTCGGAGCGGACGGAAACTATGCCATATTGTCCGAGGTATTGCCCGCGCGTGCGGATGCGGTGCCCGACCAGTCGACCTGCCTGGTGGCGTACATGGTTGCTGCAATGGCAATGAAGGAAATCACCGCACCGGCCAGCAGCGCATATTCATCTTCATTCAGAACCAGATACATGACGCCATAGGCGACCGCCAAAACCGTAAACAGCGCTACGCCACTCCTGCGACTATTGGTTGCGCTTCCGAGATAGGAGGCGATCAGCGCCGCCGTCGACATCGATGCCGTGGCATAGGCGACCATAAAGCCCGTATGCTCGGAGAGTGCAAGCAGCAGAACATAGAATATGACCAGAGCCAGCCCCGTCAGCACGTATTGTATCCAGTGCACGACATTGCCGCCCTTGAGTTCGACGATGAAGACGGCGAGGAAAACCAGCGAGATAAAACCGATCGAATATTTCAGCGTCCGCGCAATGATCTGGTAGAACTTGACGGGTTCGACGAGATTGATCGTCATCAGGCTGCCCGACAGCGGCAGGCGCGTACCCTCCACCACCCGGTCTATGCCCCTTGCAAGATAGGGAATTGTCCAGCTGGCCTTGAAATCCGTGGCGGTGACAGTCTTTTGCTCGGGCAGGAACAGGCCTTCGAAGCCCGGATGCGGCCAATCGGCGTTCGCTGCAAAACTCGTCGTCTGGCCCGCCGGCGCAACGGCGAAACTGCCGGAGCCATTCAGGGAAAAGGCGATGTCGAAAGCGAAGCCCGTTTCGATGAGGTTTTTCTCAATCGGCCTGTGCACACCGGCGTCGGACCGGATCGATACCTCCGGACCGGCGCGGTTGGTCATGACCGAAATATCCCGCATGCCGGGATCAAAGGGCAGAACCGGGCCGCCATCGATTTTGACGCCGGCGCTGGAGCGGATGCCGGTAATATCCTGAATGCTGAGAACGAGAATGGCATTGTCCAGTCGCGGCGTGCCGGAGAAGCGCGCAAGGTCCTGCAGGATACCGGAACCGAAGCGGCCTTTCAGCAAGAGGTTGCCGTTATAGACCGGCAGACTGTAGATCGACAGTTGCTTCTCCTCCGTCTTCAGGTCAGCCGTGACATCAAGCGTTTCCGGCATGACCAACACCCACTCGGTGATGCGGTCGACGATGCTGCGACCGTCCACCTCGCGGCGGCGCTCCACATCGAAGGGCACGGCAAGATAAGGACCGTTCACGACCTGATCGCCGCCCCAGCCATTCGCGATGCGTCCGGAAACCTCTTCCGCTCGCGAGGCACGCTCTTCCGTCAGCCCCCAGACCAGCAGGAGCGGCACGAGCAGAACCATCGATATGAAGCCGATCATCAGGAACTTGGCGCCCGGCGAGCGCAGACTGACAGCGAAATTGCCGCGCGGATGGGCTGGAGGAACCTGCCCGCCCGCCGGGGCGGTATCTTTTCCCGTTTCATGTACCATTCTGAAATCCTTCTAAATATGATCGCACCGGAACCGAAAGCGAAGTTCGGCCGGCGCTGTCCCAAGTTTAAAACCCCTGATAGTCTTGCGTCCCCCAAGTGAACGCGGGACCTATACTGGGATCGGATTTCGGCTGATTATGTGCGGAATTCGGTTCGACTCGCGGTAAAATTGTGGCTTTGCCGCGTTCGTTGTAAAAAACGCAAAGGGCCGGCGTTGCCGCCAGCCCTTTGTTCGAAATCTGAATGGCTCCAGATCAGTCCTTCTTGGACGGAACGACGCGCAGCGCCAACTCACGAAGCTGGGTCGGCGTTGCCGGCGACGGCGCGTTCATCAGGAGGTCCTGCGCCTGCTGGTTCATCGGGAACAGCGTGATTTCGCGCAGGTTCTTGGCGCCGACCAGCAGCATGACCACGCGGTCGATGCCGAATGCGCAGCCGCCATGCGGAGGCGCGCCATACTGGAAGGCACGGTAGAGACCGCCGAAACGCTCTTCCACATCGCTCTGCGACAGGCCCACCTTTTCGAAGGCCTTGACCATCAGCTCGGGCGACTGGTTACGGATCGAGCCGGAGGCGATTTCGAAGCCGTTGCAGACCGCGTCATACTGGAACGCCTTGATGGAGAGCGGATCCTGCCCCTCCAGCGCTTCCAGACCGCCCTGCGGCATGGAGAAGGGGTTGTGGGCGAAGTCGATCTTCTTTTCTTCCTCGTTATATTCGAAGAAGGGGAAATCGACGATCCAGCACATTTCGAAACGGTCGCGGTCGATCAGGTTCAGCTCGTCGGCAGCGCGGGTGCGCGCCTCACCGGCGAACTTGTAGAACTTGGCGGGATCGCCGGCGACGAAGAAGCAGGCGTCGCCCGCCTCAAGGCCGAGCTGCTGGCGCAGCGCCTCGGTGCGTTCTTCGCCGATGTTCTTGGCGAGCGGACCGGAACCGCCGACCTTGCCGTCCTCTTCCTTCCAGAAGATGTAGCCGAGGCCCGGCTGGCCCTGCGACTGCGCCCATGCGTTCATGCGGTCACAGAAAGCGCGCGAACCGCCGGTCTTGGCCGGGATGGCCCAGACCTGAACCTTGGGGTTGGAAGCGATCATGTTGGCGAAGACCTTGAAGCCCGAACCGTCGAAATGTTCGGTCACGGCTTCCATGACGACCGGGTTGCGCAGGTCCGGCTTGTCGGAACCATATTTGCGGATCGCCTCGTCATAGGGAATGCGCGGCCACTCTTTGGTAACCGGCTTGCCTTCGGCGAATTTCTCGAACACGGCCGTCATCATCGGCTCCATCGTGGTCCAGACATCTTCCTGGGTCACGAAGCTCATTTCGACGTCGAGCTGGTAGAACTCGCCCGGCAGGCGGTCGGCGCGCGGGTCTTCATCGCGGAAGCACGGCGCGATCTGGAAATAACGGTCGAAACCGGCCACCATCAGAAGCTGCTTGTACTGCTGCGGCGCCTGCGGCAGGGCGAAGAACTTGCCTTCATGGATGCGCGAGGGCACGAGGAAGTCGCGCGCGCCTTCCGGCGAGGAAGCGGTGAGGATCGGCGTCGTATATTCGGCAAAGCCGGCATCGGCCATGCCGGTGCGCATGGCGGAGATGATCTGCGTGCGCTTGACGATGTTCTTGTGCAGCGTTTCGCGGCGAAGATCGAGGAAGCGGTATTTCAGGCGAACGTCTTCCGGGTACTCAGGCTCGCCGAAGACCGGCAGCGGCAGTTCCTTGGCAACGCCGAGAACCTCGATTTCCTGCGCATAAAGCTCGATCTCGCCGGTCGCCATGCCCTTGTTGACGGTGTCTTCCGAGCGTGCCTTGACGAGGCCGTCGATGCGGATGACCCATTCGCCGCGGACCGTCTCGGCAACCTTGAAGGCCGGGCTGTCCGGATCGGCCACCACCTGGGTGATGCCGTAATGGTCGCGAAGGTCGATGAAGAGAACGCCGCCATGATCTCGCACGCGATGAACCCAACCGGAAAGGCGAACGGTTTCGCCGACGTCGGACTTGCGGAGAGCGGCACAGGTGTGGCTGCGGTAACGATGCATTTTTTTATCCTGGAACGTGTCGTGGGCCTGATGGAGGCCAGATGGGCGGCACTGTCGAAATTTGCCGGAAAAGCGCATGGCCAGCCTGATTTGTCAAGGCAAAGCACAACAATGTCGCCTTCAGCCTGTCCTTTCCCCTGCCTTCGCTTTAGATAGGACTAATCCAGCCCGCCAAACCGAGTCGGCCCGCAATGAGCCAGATCAGACCTCTTATCCCGCTTCTCGTCACCGCCGGTATCCTGATCGGCGGCAACGGCCTGCAGGGAACCTATATAGCGCTGCGCGGTCTCTCCGAAGGATTTTCCGCCAGCACCATCGGCCTCATCAGCGCCGCCTACAGCTTCGGTTTCGCGCTTGGCTGCATTTCGGTGACGCGGCTTCTGCGCAAGATCGGCCATATCCGCACCTTCGCCACCATGGCGGCCGTCGCATCCGCCGCAGCGATCGCCATGCCGCTCCTCATCCATCCCCTGTTCTGGATGCTGATGCGCTTCGTCACCGGCATTGCCGTTGCCTGTCTTTTCGCGGCCATCGAAAGCTGGATCAACGCCCAGGTCACCAATTCCAATCGGGCGCGCACGCTCTCCATATATCGTTTCGTCGATCTGGGCTCCGTCACGCTTGCGCAATATATCATTCCCGTCGCCGGCATCGACGGACCGGTGGTGTTTTCGCTGATCGCCATGGCGCTGACGCTGTCGCTGGTGCCGATCTCGCTTGCCGACAAATCCAACCCCGCGCCGCCGAAACAGATACCCTTCAATCTCTTCGCGGTGTGGCGCATCTCGCCGCTTGCCGTGGTCGGCTGCGTGGCCGTCGGCCTCAGCATGGCGGCGTTTCGCAATATCGGCCCGATCTATGCCGAACAGATCGGCCTTTCCGTCACCGCCATTGCTACCTTCATGAGCGCCGGCATCATCGGCGGCGTGGTGCTGCAATATCCTCTCGGCGTCTATTCCGACCGTTATGACCGGCGCATCATCATTCTCGCCACCACGGCGGGCTCGGTCGTCGTCGGCCTGTTCCTCGCCTTCTTCGCCGGAACCGATGAGTGGAGCAACATCATCGGCGTCTTCATCTTCGGCGCCTTCGCCCTGCCGCTCTATTCGCTGAGTTCCGCCCATGGCAACGACCATGCCAGGGAGGGCGAACACGCGATGATGTCGGCCGGACTGCTGTTCTTCTGGTCGGTGGGCGCAACCGTCGGGCCGCTGCTCGCCTCCGTGCTGATCGACCAGTTCGGCCCGAAGGCGCTTTTCAGCTATACGGCCGCGATCCAGATCGTTTTCATCGCCTATACCATCTATCGGCTGCAGGTGCGCGAAGGTGTGCCCGTGGAGGAGCGGAACTGGCGGTTCAGCTCGCTTTTGCGCACCTCAGCCTATTTCCAGAAGCTCGCCGCGACTCCGCCACCCAAAAAGGATGAAGCGGAGCCCCATCCGCCCGAGAAAAACGATCCTTGAGCCTTCAAAAGCGGGCTTTGTATTGACATGCGCCCGGCAAAGGGAAAGTAAGACGGATAATTCTCACGATTGGCCAATAACAATGATTGAAACGACTGCCGCCCTCGCCGAAGCCTGCACGGAACTGGCGAAATCGGAATTCATCACCATCGACACCGAATTTCTGCGGGAAACGACCTTCTGGCCGGAACTCTGCCTCGTGCAGATGGCAAGCCCGACGCTCGAAGTGCTGGTCGATCCGCTGGCGAAGGGTCTCGACCTGACCCCGCTTTTCGAACTGATGGCCAATCCCGATGTCGTGAAGGTTTTCCACGCCGCGCGACAGGATATCGAGATCATCTATCATCTCGGCGGGCTTATTCCGCACCCGATCTTCGACACGCAGGTCGCCGCCATGGTCTGCGGTTTCGGCGATTCGATCTCCTACGACCAGCTGGTGCAGAAGATCAAAAACGTGCAGATCGATAAATCCTCGCGTTTCACCGACTGGAGCCGCCGTCCGCTGACCGAAAAGCAGCTGGATTACGCGCTGGCCGACGTGACCCATCTGCGCGATGTCTATCTCTCGCTGAAAGCCCAGCTCGAGCGCGAAGGCCGCTCGCTGTGGCTGACCGAAGAAATGGATATTCTCGAGTCTCGCGACACCTATGACATGCATCCCGACGATGCCTGGTTGCGGTTGAAGTCGCGCCTGCGCAAGCCGACGGAACTCGCCATCCTCAAATTCATCGCCGCCTGGCGCGAGCGTGAGGCGCGCTCCCGCAACGTGCCGCGCTCGCGCGTCCTGAAGGACGATGCGATCTTCGAAATCGCCCAGCAGCAGCCGAAGGACGCCGAGGCGTTGTCGCGGCTTCGCACCATTCCCAAGGGCTGGGAGCGCTCCGCCTCCGGCACCGCCATCGTCGAAACGGTGAATGCGGCGCTGGCGCTGCCGAAAGAGGAAATGCCGAAGGCGCCGCGTCACAGCCACGCACCGGAAGGCTCCGGCGCTGCCGTGGAACTTTTGAAAGTTCTGCTGAAGCTGACGGCGGACAAGCATGGCGTCGCCGCCAAGGTCATCGCCAATAGCGACGATCTGGACAAGATCGCCGCCGAGGGCGAAAAGGCAACCGTGGCGGCGCTGACCGGCTGGCGGCGGGAACTCTTCGGCGATGTGGCCCTGAAGCTCATCAATGGCGAAGTGGCCCTGCGTTTCGCCGGCAAGAAGGTCGAGGCGGTGGAGGTTGCGGCAAGCGAGCCGTAACGGCCCGCCGCTCTCCACCCCAACGGCGACGTCGTCGACCGCTATAATCGCGACCCGAAAGGCAGGGGCTGCGGCTTGAGCGGCTGGAGGGAGAATATTCCCTTCGACGTTGACGGCCGCACCTGCGCCGCCATCACCTTCGCCCGCAAGGGAGAAACCCTGTTCGACCGGGCCTGGATCGACGGCAACCGGCTGCGTTTTTCCGCCTTCCCTGCCAAATGGTCGAACCGCTCGGCGGACGACCGGCCGCAATCCCCGCTTGAAACCGTCTATTACAGAACATCCTATTAGGCGTATAAGGGCGGCAACGCCGATTTTGCGGCAACAGCGCAACAGCCTTACCAATCCTTCATGCAACCTTACCGATTGCTCACTTTTTGCGGCGCTTTTTCCACATTAATGTCGCATATGACCTGAACAGAAGCTTCGCCCGAAGGGAGCGGCCTGCCCTTCTTTCCCGAGACTAAAGCCTTCCCTTCCCGAGACCCAAGAACCGACATGAGAAAATTGCTGCCCATTCTGGATTACGTGGTGCTCTTCGTTGCCGTGGCCGGCAGCGGCGTGGCCTACGCCTTTCTGGAATATGGCGGCGGTGCATTGATCGGCGCGACCTATGCGCTGTTTGCCTGCGCACCCATCCTCGCCTTCGAGCGCGGTTACATCATGCCCGGCCTGTCGCGGCAGGTGAGCGCCCTGCCGACGCCGGCCTATATCGCCGTCGGCCTCGTCATCTATGCCATCCTCGTCTTTTGCGGCTTCGGGCTTGGCGGCACGATCCTGTGGTTGAGCGGGATATTTCCCGGCACCTGGAAACGCGCCGTCCATGCCGAGGTGCAGACGCTGATCTTCACCCTCATTGTCTGCGGCATCATCGTCTTCATCATGCGGGTGCGCGAGCTTCTCGGCCGCGATATCTTCATCGACCTCATCCTGGGGCGTTATCGCCGGCCGGTCAGCGAAGACCGCGTCTTCATCTTTATCGATCTCGTCGGCTCCACCTCCTTCGCCGAAACCCATGGCGACCTGAAGGCCCAGGAATTTCTCGGCGAAATCTTTGCAAGTTATGCCGCACCGGTCAGAAAACACGGCGGCGTCATCGACGACTATATCGGCGACGCCGCCATCATCACCTGGCCCTATCACATGGCGATAAGGCGGGCGGCCTGCGTGCGCTGCGTCTTCGATATTCAGGCGACCATTGAAAGCACCCGCGACATGTGGCTCTCCCGCTTCGGCGAGGTGCCGCGCCTGCGCTTCGCCATTCATGGCGGGCCGGTCATCACCGCGGAAATCGGCGTCGACCATCACAAGATCACCTATTTCGGCGATACGGTGAACACGACCTCGCGGCTCGAATCGTTGAGCAAGATGCTCGGCCACCCGGTGCTGATTTCCGCTGATCTTGCCCATCAGCTAGTGCTTCCGAAGGGCGTGCGCAGCGAATATCTGGGCGAACATGCGGTGAAGGGCCGTGGCCAGACGCTCGGCGTCTGCACGCTCAGCCAATATCAGGCGCCCGCCGCATAAGGGCCATCGACGGAAAAAAGCCGTGCGGCCCATCTGCGGATGATGGCCGTCATCAAAATTCATCAAAGCTTCAAACGGCAATCACCTGCCTGTCATGCGACGCCCCTATCGCGTCAATCCTGTCTTCAACAGGTATTGAGAGGGGTCTCCATCATGAAGCATATTCTTTTTGCACCTTTCGCGGTTCTCGTGCTCGCCGCCGCGGCGCATGCGGCGGAAAAGGAATTTCCGACAAAGCTGGTCTCGCATGCCATTCTGCCTGCCAATACCATGATCGCCGCACCTGCCGATGCGCCGGAGCACCTCAAAACCTCCGCCAAATTCACCACGGCCGACCGCAAGCGCGCCGAGGGCCTCGGCACCGTGCCCGGCAAGGACGGTGTGCGCCTGACCGGCCTTTCCATGCCGTTCAACGGCCAGCCGATGCAGGGCTTTTCCGGCATCAGGGCGATGCCGGACGGCAGCTTCTGGAGCCTTTCCGACAACGGTTTCGGTTCCAAGCTCAATTCCAGCGACGCCATGCTGATGCTTCACCATCTGAAGTTCGACTGGGACGCCGGCAAGGTCAACGCGCTTGAAACCGTGTTCCTCTCCGATCCTGACATGAAGGCGCCCTTCCCCATCGTTCTGGAAGGCTCAAGCAAGCGTTACCTGACGGGCGCGGATTTCGACGTCGAATCCATTCAGCCGGTCGCAGACGGTTTCTGGGTCGGCGAGGAATTCGGCCCCTACATTCTGAAATTCACCCGCGACGGCAAGCTGACCGACGTGATCTCGACCAAGGCTGGTGACATCGAGGTGAAATCTCCCGACCATCCGGCTCTTGCCCTGCCCGGCAATCCCACGCAGAAAATGCCCGCTTTCAACCTGAAACGTTCCGGCGGTTATGAGGGCATGGCGCTCTCCAAGGACGGCTCGAAGCTCTACGGCCTGCTGGAAGGCCCGCTCTACATGGCCGACGGCCAGGTGGAAAAAACCGAAGACGGCGCGACCGCGCTGCGCATCATCGAACTCGACACCGCAAAGAAGGCGTGGACCGGCCGCAGCTGGCTTTATCCGCTGGCGGAAGGCGGCGAGGCAATCGGTGACTTCAACATGCTGGACGACACCACCGCCCTCGTCATCGAACGCGACAACGGCGCCGGCACGGCCGACAAGGCCTGCGCCGACCCCAAGGCTCCGGCTGCGGATTGCTTCGCCCGCCCTGCCAAGCTGAAGCGCATCTACAAGATCGAATTCAATGACGCCAATGTCGGCAAGGCCGCCCGCAAGATCGGCTATATCGACCTGATGAAGATTTCCGACCCGGATAACAAGAAGCGCCAGGGCGGCGGCAACGGCTATTACGACATGCCTTTCGTCACCATCGAGAATGTCGACCGCGTCGATGCCACCCATATAATCGTCGGCAACGACAACAACCTGCCCTTCTCGGCCGGCCGTGCACTGGACAAGGCTGACGACAACGAATTCGTTCTGCTGGACGTCAAGGACCTGCTTGAGGCGAAATAAGACCAAGGCTGCTGTCACTTGCTTTGACGGCCGCGAATGATCCGGACGGAGCGCCCGGCAGACACAAATGTCTGCATGGCGCTCCGTTCCGATTTTCCAGAGCTAGAGCAACTCCGGTGAGCACCGGTTCACCTCCATTGCTATAACTCTTTGTTTTTACGCATTTCCGGACACAAAACCGAGCGCACTTTCGCTGGAAATGCTTTAACCGAAACATGCTTGCGGAAAAGAAGACGTTTCATGCAGGACCATGCAGAAAGACTTTATTACGCCCTGAAGAAAAGCTGGTCGGGGGAGACGAGCGGCCTCTGGTCGCGCGAAAACCCTGCCAAGGGGCAAGGCAGCGTCACCGCGCTGGTGGTGCAGGATATTTTCGGTGGAGAGCTTGCCAAAACCGCTGTCAGCGGCGCCGACCATTTTTACAATATCGTCGAAGGCACCCGCTGGGATTTCACCTTCAGCCAGTTCGATATTCCGGTCGGCTATCAGGACAGGCTTGCCAGCCGCACGGAGGCCATGGCGACGATAACGCCGTTGCAATATGCCTATCTCAGCGCCTGCATCCGCAAGGCGCTCGGGCACGGCTGAGCCGTTTGCAAAGCAGTGCCAGCCCATTGCCGTTTCGATCCGCGCATCGCGGCACGGTGGCCAGCCAGGGTGTTGCGTTTCAGGACCACGATGTCAATCTTTCCCGCAAAGCGGACACAATCCTTGCGATAATATCGCGCGGTGGAATGGTTGCACCGACAGGAGAGATATTCGATGAGTGAGAGTTGCCCGGTCCTGACACCGGCGGAACGGCAGGTACAGGCCATATTGGAACGCACGGAAGCAGCGATGATGGCCACCATTCACGCAGCGCTCGAACGTGCCAGCAAAGAGGTCACTGAGGCATTCCGGGCCGTCGATTCAGACATGCAACCGCCGCCCCACGACTATTTTGCCGCTGTCGCCCATCAGCAGCTCTTCCTGATGTTATGCGGAGCCGACCCGAAAACCTTCGAGGGCGGAGACCCCGAAATCGCCGGCCACATCATTCGGAACGCTCAAAACATATCCGACCACTACTGGAAGAAAACGCCTGCCGCGGCGGATGTCCCCGGCAAGTGACACACTCCGCGTGAAGACAGGATTTCGCGTCACGCGGCATCGCGCGCGACCTGCGTTTTAGAAAGGAGGCCCGGCCCAGCCGGCCCCCTATGACCATTCCACGTCACAGCACCTTCATCATCGCCGGCTAAGCAGGCGCAAATCCGGAGGCTGGAATGGATTCGACCGTACAGATCAAGCGCCCGAAAATCGCAGAGACCGTCATCCATGCGACGGCGAGCATAAGAGATTCCAATATCGGCGAATGCTGCGAAATTCTCGCTGACACCTCCCTGCACAATGCCGAACTCGGCAATTACTCTTATCTTGGCCCCCGTTGCATGGTGGGCGATGCAACGATCGGAAAGTTCTGCGCCATCGCCGCAGAGGTCAGGATAGGCGCTCCGAACCATCCGATGGACCGGCCATCCATGCACCGTTTCAGCTATTGCCCTGAATATTATTCTGCGGATGCCGTGCGCGATGACGCCTTTTTCGACCGGCGCAGGGAGGACCGCGCCGTCATCGGTCACGATGTCTGGATCGGTCACGGGGTTATCGTCTTGCCGGGAGTCACCGTTGGAGACGGGGCAGTGCTCGCCGCCGGCGCGGTCGTCACCAAAGATGTGCCGCCCTACACCATCGTCGGCGGCGTTCCCGCAAAGATCATTCGCGAACGATTTTCGCGATCCATCGCGGAAAAGCTCGTATCAATCGCATGGTGGGACTGGCCATTCGAAACGATCATGGCACGGCTTTCCGACTTTCAGTCGAGCGACATAGAAGCCTTTTGCGAGCGCTGGTCCTAGCGGACGCAAGAACCGTTCCTGTCACAAAACGGAAACATCGCCGTTCGTTATTCGAACACGAACGCCAGCCGCTTGCCCGTCAGCTTCGCCAGTTGCTGCAAACGCCCGTCCAGTCGCTCGCCGGCGAAATCGCAATAATCGTGCGGCACGACGAATTCCAGATCGAGATCGGGATTGCCGGATTTGCGGAATTTGAGGTGGTCGACGACGCCCGGCATCGAGGCCGAGAAGAGATAGACGACGCGCAGCAGGCCGCCGAGCAATTTACCAAGCTCCTGCAACCGGTCGCCCGCCATAGCGGCGAGCGGCTGCGTGGTGCCGTTGTCGTTCAGACCTTCGAAACGATAATAATTGGCGAGCGCAATATAGGCGCGGCCGGGATGGGTGATCGCCACGAAGGAAGAATGGGCGATGATGTTGAGCGCCTGCAATCCGCGATAATCGGGATGGGCGCGCCAGCTGATATCGGCGAGAAGGCAGGCCGCCTGCCGGTAACGGCTCTCCTCTTCGGTCTCGTCAACGCCGAAGACCGGGAAGGTGCGGCCGCTCCAGTCCGCCAGTTCGCGCGCATGTTCCGGCGAGCGGGCGCGCAGAATGGCAAGTTCATCGGCGGCAACCAGCAGCGGATCGGAATCCCGCTCTTCTTCCGTCAACAGCGAATAAAGATAACCTTCGCGCACGCCCTGCGCCGAGAAGGCGATCCTGGCCGGCTTCATCATTTTCAAAACTTCGCGCATGGCGATGGCGCCGAAGGGCAGAAGCGAACGACGGTTCTTGGAGACCGCCTGCCAGGCCGGGTCCTTGCTATCCCGGGAAACGATGACCTCTTCGAGAAAATTCAGCATTTCCTCCAGCGGCAATTCGTAGCCCTGCATCATATGCAGCGGATAGCCCGATATCTCCATATGCAGCTTGGCGATGTTTCGCCAGGTGCCGCCCACCGCGTAAAAGGTGCGCCCCTCACCCGCCGCCAGAAGCTTGGCGAAGGATTTGACGTGTTTTCTGGCAATCGTCGCCGCTTTTTCCAGCGAGCCGTCCGACTGCTCCGACAGCCGCAGGCCGCCGAGCGGCAGGGTGATGCCCTCGCCGCAGCTCTTGCCCTTGATGTCGATGAGTTCGAGCGAACCGCCGCCCAAATCGCCGGCAATGCCGTCTGGATCATGGAAACCGCTGATCACGCCATAGGCGGAATAAAGCGCTTCCTTTTCGCCTGACAGCACCTCGATCTCGCAGCCGAGAATGGCTTCGGCCTCGCGGATGAAATCCGGGCCGTTTTCCGCCTCACGCGCCGCAGCCGTCGCCAGCACATAGAGCTTCTGCGCCTGCGCCTGCTCGGAAAGGACATGAAAACGCCGAAGCGCCATCAGCGCCCGGCTGACGCCTTCCTCATGCATGCGGCCCGTCAGCGCCAGTCCCTTGCCAAGGCCGCACAGGACCTTTTCGTTGAACAGCACCGCAGGCGCGCGGGAAAGACCTTCATATACGACGAGACGAACGGAGTTCGAACCAATATCTATGACGGAAACGGGGGCAAGGCCGGTCAGCCGCCCCTGTGCTTCTGATCGAGTCATTCAGCCTGTTTCTTGCGGGACGAAATCAACCCGGCAATCAATTTGGGCGCACTGGATTTCAAGGCTTCACCACGTCCGGAAAGGCTGGGATTGGTCATGAAATAGTGCTGCGCGTTGAACGGTTCTTCGCCTTTACGCACCTCGATGCGCCTCGACGTTCCGTCCGCAAGTATCTCGTAGCTCTGCTGGTTGTCAATGAGATTGCCCAGCATAATCTGTGAAAGAACCTGCTCATGCACGGTGGGATTGGTGAGCGGAACCAGCGTTTCCACGCGCCGATCAAGGTTGCGCGGCATCATGTCGGCCGAGCCGATATAGACCAGCGCCTTGTCCGACGGCAGGCCGAAACCATTGCCGAAGCAGAAGATGCGGCTGTGTTCGAGGAAGCGCCCGACAATGGATTTGACGCGGATATTGTCCGACAGACCGGGCACCTGCGGGCGCAGGCAGCAGATGCCGCGCACGACGAGATCGACCTCCACACCCGCAGCACTTGCACGGTAAAGAGAATCGATGATTTCAGGGTCGACCAGCGAATTCATCTTCATCCAGATCGCCGCCGGCGCACCGCGCTTGGCATGCTCGATCTCTTCATTGATGTGCTTCACGATGCGTGCGCGCAGCGTATAGGGCGAAATGGCGAGCTTCATGCCCTCTTCCGGCTCGCCGTAACCCGTGATGAAGTTGAAGATATTCGCCATGTCGTGGGCGATCTTCGGGTTGCAGGTGAAGAAGGACAGGTCGGTATAGATCTTGGCGGTGATCGGGTGATAGTTGCCGGTGCCGAGGTGGCAATAGGTTCTGAGCTTGCCGTCCTCGCGGCGCACCACCATCGACATCTTGGCGTGGGTCTTGAGTTCGATGAAGCCGAAGACGACCTGCACGCCGGCCCGCTCCAGATCGCGCGCCCAGCGGATATTCGCCTCTTCATCGAAACGCGCTTTAAGTTCCACCAGCGCGGTGACGGATTTGCCGGCTTCGGCCGCATCGATCAACGCGCGAACGATCGGGCTGTCATTGGAGGTGCGGTAAAGCGTCTGCTTGATGGCGAGCACTTCGGGATCTCGCGCCGCCTGCAGCAGGAACTGCACGACCACGTCGAAGCTTTCATAGGGGTGGTGAACCACCATGTCCTTTTCGCGGATGGCGGCGAGGCAATCGCCGGCATGTTCGCGCACGCGCTCGGGGAAACGGGCGTTGTATGGTTCGAATTTCAGGTCGTCGCGCGGCGCGCGGACGATTTCCGAGATGGTGTTGAGCGCGAGAAGGCCGGGCAGAACGGCAACGCGATTATCAGGCACGCCAAGCTCGTGCACCACGAATTGCCTGAGCGACTGCGGCATTTCGCTGTCGGTCTCGATGCGGATAACGGAACCGCGGCGGCGACGCTTCAGCGCGCTTTCGAAGAAACGGACCAGATCTTCCGCCTCTTCTTCGACTTCGATATCGCTGTCGCGGATGATGCG
This sequence comes from Agrobacterium leguminum, assembly GCF_005144435.2. Lineage (NCBI taxonomy): Bacteria > Pseudomonadati > Pseudomonadota > Alphaproteobacteria > Hyphomicrobiales > Rhizobiaceae > Agrobacterium > Agrobacterium leguminum. The sequence goes on along the minus strand of NZ_CP120211.1, from coordinate 833,682 downwards.
GAACGTGCCGAATCCCTTGACGCTATAGCCGGGATAAAGCCGGTGAATGAACAGGCCGACCACATCTTCCAGCGTGATGTAACGGATGGCGTTCTTGTCATCCGGCAGGCGCACGAAACGGTCAAGCGCCGGCGGCAGGCGCAGGAGCGCCGTCATCGGCTCGCGGCCATTGACGCTGTCGAGCTGCAGACCCATCGAGAAACCGAGGTTCGGAATGAAGGGGAACGGATGCGCCGGGTCGATGGACAGCGGCGTCAGCACCGGGAAAATGCGTTCCTCGAATTCGGTGCCGAGCCAAGCGCGATCCGCATCCGAAAGTGCGGCCGGCCGCACGATGAAGATTTCTTCCTTGGCGAGATATTGTTGCAGAACGGCGAGCGATGCCTGCTGCTCCATCTGCAGATTGTCGATTTCCTTCAGAATATCTTCGAGCTGCTCGGCCGGCGTCTTGCCGTCCGGCGTCTTGACGGTGATCTTCTGGCGCACCTGCCCTTCGAGGCCGGCGACGCGGACCATGAAGAATTCATCGAGGTTGGCGGCCGAGATGGAAAGGAAACGCAGCCGCTCCAGCAGCGGATGATCCGTATTCAGCGTTTCTTCGAGAACGCGGCGGTTGAACTGGAGCCAGGAGAATTCGCGGTTGATGAAACGCGCCGGGCTGTCCCACAGGCTCTCGCCTTCGGTCACCGGCTGAACCTTATTGAAGTCTTCCTGCGCGATAGCGTCCATTCCCTGTTCCATCCCCTGACCGATTTCCGTCCCGTGATCCTGCTGCATCGCGCGATCGTCCTTCTTGCCCGTATAACAGTTTGACGACGGAACTGTGACAGTCAATCGACGTCCAGTCCGCTGCCCGCTGCTGCGTTGTCCATCGCATTGAGGACCTCCGCCACCAGCGGCCGTGTAATTCTCGTTCCACGCGAAAGCGCCAGCCGGTCGATCCGGTCCACGATCGTCTGCGCCGTATCGAGCGAACGCTCCATTCTATTGACGATGTAACCTATGAGTTTGTCATCCATGTAAAGCTGCCGGTCGGCGAAGAGTTTCACCAGCACCTGCGCCAACAGCCCCTCGTCCGGCTCTCCGGTTTCCACCACCGTTACCGCTTTGAGGCGCGAGCGCAGATCGGGCAGCGTCACCGGCCATGCGGCCGGCCATTGCCGGCTCGTCATCAAAAGCGTGGTGCCGTGCTGGCGAACGCTGTTGATGACATGGAAAAGTTCCGTTTCGTCAAAACCGCGCCGGTCGGCGTCCTCGAAAAGAACAGGTCCCGTTTCGGCAGCACGCGCGGCATCGGAACCCGTCTCGGGGTGAATGTCGCGCGCGTCGCTGATGTTTTTCCAGATATTGGCGAGATGCGATTTTCCCGAACCCGGCGGCCCGGCCAGCACGACGACGGGCGAGCGCCAGTTCGGCCATTCATCGATGAGGCTGACGGCAGCCGCAAGCGAGGCGGAGACGAGGAGATCATCCCTGCCGGAAGCGGACTGGTGCGAGAATGCGAGCGGCAGCTGCTCGGCCTTCGACCGGGCGTTGTCGGTTTTGATTTGGTCAGTCATCGTCAGCTCTGAGAGTCAACCTTGCCGGAGGACGTTTCCCCTTCTTCCAGGGCAGGGTTTGTGTCCCAGGGAAGGTTGGCGGCATGCCCGTGGTAAAGATCGCTTTCAAGATACCGCGACAAGGCGAAGCGGACAAGCACGCCGACCGCCGCCGCCGCCGGCACCGCGACGAGAAGCCCGACGAAACCGAAAAGCGCACCGAAGGCGAAAAGGGCGAACATCAGCCAGACCGGATGCAGGCCGACGCTTTTGCCGACGAGCTTCGGCTGCAGGATGTTGCCTTCGATGAATTGGCCGGAAAAGAACACAACGAGCGTCAGAAACACATAGATGTAATCCGGCCAGAACTGCACGATGGCGACGCCGACGGCGAGGATGAGGCCGACCATGGAGCCGATATAGGGAATGAAGCTGATGAGGCCTGAGAAAAGGCCGATCAGCAGGCCGAAATTCAAACCCACCAGCGACAGGCCGACGGCGTAATAAACGCCGAGAATGATGCAGAGCGACCCCTGCCCGCGCACGAAACCGGCAATGGTCTTATCCATGTCGCGGGCGATCTGGCGGACGGTATGGACATAATCGCGCGGTATCCAGCTATCGACCTTGTCGATCATCCGGTCCCAGTCGAGCAGCAGATAGAAGGCGACCACGGGCGTGACGACCAGCAGCGACATGACATCGACCAGCGATTTGCCGGAATTCCATATCTGCGTCAAAAGCGTGCCGATGAAACCGGCGCCTTCGGTCAAAAGCTTCGAAAAATTCTCCTTCACGGCGTCGATCTGGCTGCTCACCCAGTCCGGCAGGAGATTGGTGTCGGCGCCGGCAATCAGCTGCTGCAATGACGAGATATATTGCGGGATGCGCGTGATGAATTCCGAGGCCTGGGCGACGATCAGCGGAATGATGATGATGAGCGACAGCGCGAAGAGCAGAACGAAGGAGACGAGAATGACGACGGTGGCCATCAACCGGCTAAGGCCGCGCCGTTCCAGCCAGTCGGCCACCGGGTCGAGAAAATAGGCAAGCGCCATGCCCGCCACGAAAGGCAGGAGAATGGAGCTGAAGACCATCAGGAAAAGGACAAAGACGGCAAGCACGCCGATCCAGAAAAACACCTGCCGGCGCAGGCTCGTACCGCTTACATGGGGTTGCATCCGTTCATCCTTTATCGCCGCATCGTCACCGCCCATGATGGAGATAGGATGCGCATATGCACATGGTCAAGACCGGCGCTTTCGCGCGTGGGCAGAAGGAGACTGCCCGCACAGCGGTAAAATCCCTCATTTCCGGCCAACCCCTCGCAACGGCAGGTTGACCGACGATAAATATTAGACAACTATCAAATATTGCCGGGCGGGCCAGCGGCGCTCCTTCATGTCCGGCGGCCGGGGGGCACGATGCAGAGCACCAGTGAAAATGGCATCGCGGAATATAATGCCGGTCTCTTCGATAATCCCGAAGTTGCCGAATGGTATGACAACCAGCAGCTTTACCCGGCCGAACGCATCATTCTCGACCAGTTCCGCCATGCCTATGCGGGCAAGCGGCTGCTTGACCTCGGCGTCGGCACCGGCCGAACGACGAAGCCGCTTCTGCCGCTAGTGGGAGACTATATCGGCATTGACCGTTCGCAGCCGATGCTTGCGCTGGCGCGGCGCAATTTTCCCACCGCCACGTTTCTCGATATGGATGTGCGGGCGATCGGCCAGTTCGGCGCGGAACGTTTCGATTGCGTGCTCGGCGCGCTCGCGATTCTAAGCGCCTTCGACCATGAGGACCGGCTTGCCATCATCCATGCCGTGCGAAGCATTCTCGCACCCGGCGGATATTTCATCTTTTCGTTTCACAATCGCCAATGGAAACGGGCCGGCGGCATGCCGCTGCACCGCCGCTCCTGGCACCCGCGCGAGGTGGTGAATTCGCTGCATCCGCAAAGCTGGATCAACTATCTGCGACTGCAACCTTCGACACGGCGGACACCGGAATATGCCATTCTCGCGGATCAGGCGCATCGCTGGAGCGGCCTGTTTTATTTCATCGACCTTGCCGCCCAGACCCGCCAGCTGGAAGCGGCGGGCTTTGAGATCGCCGCACGTTATGGCGAGAACGGGCGGCCGATAGAGGAAAATTCCGATACGTCCAATGACGGCCTGCTCAATCTCGTCTGCCGCGCCGCGCCGCAGCCGTCGTGAGCACCCAATCCGGCTAGCCCCGCCAAAGCCGTTAAAAACCGGAGCTTTTGCCACTCAAACCCTTGCATCAGGCCCCGTCCCGTGCGAATGGCGACGCCAAAGGAACCAGCGGAGACGAGAGCCATGAGCCAGTCGGGCAAGAACGGTCTTACCTATAGTGATGCAGGTGTGGATATCGACGCCGGCAACCTGATGGTCGAAAAGATCAAACCGGCGGTGCGTTCGACGCGGCGTCCCGGTGCGGACGGCGAAATCGGCGGCTTCGGCGGCCTGTTCGATCTGAAAGCCGCAGGCTTCACCGATCCGGTTCTGGTGGCCGCCAATGACGGCGTCGGCACCAAGCTGAAGATCGCCATCGATGCTGACTATCACGACACCGTCGGCATCGATCTCGTCGCCATGTGCGTTAACGATCTCGTCGTCCAGGGCGCAGAACCGCTGTTCTTCCTCGATTATTTCGCCACCGGCAAGCTCGACCCCGACCAGGGTGCGGCCATCGTTTCCGGCATCGCCGCCGGCTGCCGCGAATCCGGCTGTGCGCTGATCGGCGGCGAAACCGCTGAAATGCCCGGCATGTATTCCGATGGCGACTATGATCTCGCGGGCTTTGCCGTGGGTGCGGCCGAACGCGGCCAGCTTCTGCCGGCCGGCGACATTTCCGAAGGCGACGTCATTCTCGGCCTCTCCTCTTCCGGCGTTCACTCCAACGGCTTTTCGCTGGTGCGCAAGATCGTGTCGATCTCCGGCCTCGACTGGAACGCCCCTGCCCCCTTCGCGGATGGCAAGAAGCTCGGCGAAGCGCTGCTGACGCCGACCCGCATCTATGTGAAGCCGCTTTTGAAGGCGATCCGCGAGACCGGCGCGCTGAAGGCGCTGGCGCATATTACCGGCGGCGGTTTCCCGGAGAATATTCCGCGCGTTCTGCCAAAGCATCTCGCTGCCGAAATCGATCTCGACGCGATCGAGGTTCCCGCCGTCTTCTCGTGGCTGGCGAAAACCGGCGGCGTCGAAGCGAAGGAAATGCTTCGCACCTTCAATTGCGGCGTCGGCATGATCGTCGTCGTTTCGGCTGAAAATGCCGAAAAGGTCACCGAGGTTCTGACCGCCGAAGGCGAGACCGTCTTCCCGCTCGGCCGCATGGTCGCCCGCGAAGAAGGCGCGCATGGCACCATCTACAAGGGCGCTCTCGGCCTATGATGAGCGCCGCCTTCCCGTCCGGCCGCAAACGCGTCGTCGTTTTCATTTCCGGCAGCGGCTCCAACATGGTGTCGCTGGCCAAGGCCTGTCAGGCGGCGGATTTTCCGGCGGAAATCGTCTGCGTCATCTCGGACAAGGCGTCTGCGGGCGGGCTGGAAAAGGCACGGGGCATGGGCATTCCCACACTCGTCTTCGAGCGCAAGACCTATGCCAGCAAGGCCGAACATGAGGGCGCCATTCTGGCCGCACTTGGTGAAATCGCGCCCGATATCATTTGTCTCGCCGGTTACATGCGGCTGATATCGGGGGATTTCATTGCTCCCTATGAAGGGCGCATCATCAATATCCATCCTTCCCTGCTGCCGCTTTTCCCCGGCCTGCACACCCATCAGCGCGCCATCGACAGCGGCATGAAGATTTCCGGCTGCACCGTGCATTTCGTCACCGAAGGCATGGATGAAGGCCCGACCATCGCGCAGGGTGCGGTGCCGGTCGTTTCCGGCGATACGGCCGACACGCTGGCGGCGCGGATCCTGACAGTTGAGCATCAGCTCTATCCGCTCACCCTGAAGCGGCTTGCCGAAGGCAAGGTTCGAATGGAAGACGGCAAGGCGGTCTCCACGGATGGCGAAAGTAATATTGAGTATTCCAACCTCATATCCGCCTCCTGATAAAGCTATAACTAAAGTACAAAAACACCAATAATGGTATTTTTCAGAAAATAAACCGATCGTTTACCATAATCATCTTTAATGCCGGCAACGGCCCTTATTTCGGGCCCTCCGGTCATTTAGGAGCGATTATGCCATTTTCGAGATTTTCCCTGCCGCTTTCGGTTGTTCTGCTGGCGGGCGCCAGCCTGCCCGTCGCGGCTGAGCAAAGCGGCATTACAGCCTCAGTGGATGCCGGCGTTCTCAATCTCCGCGCGACGGAAACCGTCCATATCGGTGGTCGCAAGCTGAGCGAACTCGAATGGGAAACCAAAAACGCCGTGGCATTGCGCGGCTCGCTCGGGCTTGAACTAGCGCCCGGCTGGCGCGTCAAGGCGGAAGGCCGCGTCGGCTTCGAGGGCGACGGCTATATGACCGACTATGACTGGGTTTGGCCTTTCTCCAGAGATAGCTCGAAGGACAATTGGAGCCACCGTTCCCAGCATGACGACACGCGGCTCGACCATTATTTTTCGGGAAGCCTCGAACTCAATCGCATGCTGCTGGACGATCCGCAGCAATATCTCAGCGCCGGCGTCGGTTTTCGTTATACGGATGTTCAATGGTCGGCTTATGGCGGCAACGCCGTTTACAGCGTTTTCTCCCCCCGCGATTTCTCCGGCAAATTCAAGGATGGCCTCAAGGGGATCACCTATCGCCAGCAAATCCCGGTCTTCTACGGCAACCTGACGGGCGGCCAGAGGTTCGGCAACTGGTCGCTCAATCTGGGCCTCGAAGGCGGCGCCATGGTCTACGGCAAGGCGACGGACGATCACTGGCTGCGCGACATGCGCTTTACCGACAAATTCGACGTCGCCGGCATGTTCGGGGTGAAGGCTGGCGTCGCCTATGACCTGACCGAGAATGCCTCGATCTATCTCGACGGCGCATATGACTATACCAGCCTCGGGCGCGGAGACACCCACTACAGCGGCGCAGGCGCCGGCGACCTGTCATCGGAAAAGAATGCCGGCGGCGGTGACTTGCAGTCGATTTTCGTGGGGATGGGTGTGAGAGGACGCTTCTGATTTCGATGGCGACCGTCGAAAAGAGATCGACCTGACGTGCTTGGCCAACCACTTGACCAAGTACGATGGCGCTCCTACTATCATCATGAATATGAGCGAGGCCATGGCTGCCATGACGATTACGATCAAAGTCGGTGAAGCAAAAACGCACCTTTCAGAGCTTCTGGCCAAGGTCGAGGCGGGAGAAGAGGTCGTTATTGCGCGTGGAAATGAGCCTGTGGCGCGTCTCGTCAGGGCGAACGATTTCCAGTCCCGCCAACAGCTCGTCGCCGCGATACGCGCAGAGAGGTCGCAACGGGCCAAGACGACGGCGGATGAAATCAGAGCGTGGAAAGAAGAAGGCCGCAAATAATGGCCTTCGTTGTGGATGCATCGGTTGTCGCGGCCTGGTTCCTGCCTGACGAGGATGGCGCAGTTGCCGACGACGCTCTGGCGCGACTGGAAACGCAGGACGCTTTCGCACCCGATCTTCTGTCACACGAGTTGCGCAACATATTGCTTTCGGCCGAACGCCGAAAGCGTATTTCCGCGGATGACATCTTTGCAATTCTCATGCGTTTCACCAGCCTGCCGGTTACGCTTTCATCAAGCGCCGATCACGTGTCGATTATTCGTCTGGCGCAAAAACATGCCCTTTCCGCTTATGACGCTGCCTATCTGTCGCTCGCGATTTCGCACAACGCGCCTCTGGCAACACAGGACAGAAAGCTTGCGGCTGCCGCAAAGCTGGAAAACGTCGCGTTCGTCTAAGGTTTGTTCAGAGCCGGGCGCGATTTAACATCGCCCATTGCAGCAGAATGATCGTCTTGGAATCGGTGATTTCACCCGATGCGATCATCGCGAAGGCTTCGTCCAGCCGGTAGGTCAGAACCTCGAGATCCTCGCCTTCGTCCTCCAGTCCGCCGCCGCTGCCGGCCTGCACGTCAAGATCGATGCGGGCGACGAAGAGGCTGACCTTTTCCGTCAGCGTGCCAGGGCTGGCATACATATCGAACAGATAATCGACCTTTTCGACGGCGTAGCCGGATTCTTCCATCGCCTCACGGCGGATGGCGACAGCCGCATCGTCGTCGTCGAGAAGCCCCGCCGGCACCTCGATCATGAAGCTTTGATCGCCGTTCACGAAGGCGGCGGGGCGGAACTGGCGCACCATCACCACGCTGTCGCGCTTCGGATCATAAAGAAGAATGGCGGCGGCGCTGCCATGGTCATGGACTTCACGGACGATACGGATGGTTTTGCCATCCGGCATGCGCTGGTCGAAAACGAGCTTCTGCATATGCACGAAGCCCTTCCAGACGGTTTCTTTTTCCACCAGCCGGATTCTGCCCGCATCCGTGTCGGCCGGAATATTTTTCGCCTGCGTCTGTGTCACCGGATATGTCCTTGCCTGTCGTGGGATTTCAGCCTGCCCGTGTTGCGGCGCAATATCAAGCCTCGCGGGCCTCGTCATCGCGGCGGAGCCAGACCTTGTTGTCGTGAAAAGCCGCACCGCCATAGGGAGCGACGGCATCGGCGCCGGTCAGCACATTGATGCCTTCGCCATCCAGATGCGCCCTGTTTGGCCACAGCCCTTCGGCGATCAGCACACCCGGTCTTGCACCCTCCACGATTTTCGCATGGAGACGCACTTCGCCGCGCGCATTGCCGATGCGGACGATATCGCCATCGGCGATGCCGTTGCCGCTCGCATCCTCGGGACAGATCATCAGTTCCGGGCGGCCTTCCTTCTGCACGGAGGTCTTCGTTTCCGCGAAGGTGGAGTTCAGGAAGTTGCGCGCCGGCGATGTCGCCAGCCGGAAGGGATGGTCACCGTCCACGGTTTCGATGACGTCGACCTGATCCGGGAATTTCGGAAATTGCGCAACAGGCCCCATCACACCGATATTTTTCGGCGGCTTGTTCGGAGAGGGTCCGGTTGCCCATTCGGGACTGAAGCGGAATTTGCCATCACCGTAACCGAATCCTTCGAGATAATGCGCCACCTCGAAGGAGGGTTGCGCATCGATCCACTTCTCTTCAGCCAGCGTGTCGAAATCGCCCCAACCGCTGACTTTGAGCATTCGGTCGACATGATCGCGGGCCGAAAGGCCGAAGCCCGGCATATGGTCGACGCCGAGGCGTTTTGCCAGTTCCTCGATGACGAAGAGATTGGTGCGCACCGTTTCCGGCGGCTCCACCAGTTTGGGCCCAAGCAGAATGTGGTTCTGGCCGCCGGCGCGGTAGATGTCGTCATGTTCGAGGAACATGGTGGCGGGCAGCACGATATCGGCCACATCGGCCGTCTCGGTCATGAACTGCTCATGCACGGCGACGAAGAGATCGTCGCGCAGGAAGCCCTGTTTCACCAGCCGCTGTTCGGGCGCGACATTGACGGGATTGGTGTTCTGGATGAGCAGCGCCGTCACCGGGCCGCCATGGCGCAGCGCCTCCGCGTCCCCCGTCAGCACGCGGCCGATCTGCGACTGGTCGAGCTGGCGCACCTCGGGGTCGGCGTAAGAACTGCCCATCAGCTCCGCCTTGTTGAGCCGGAAGATGTCGCCATTGTTGTGGAACGCGCCGCCGCCCTCATATTGCCAGGAGCCGAGAACCGTGGCGATGGAAAGCGCCGCATGCATGGCGACCGCGCCGTTGCGCTGGCGGGCAAAACCATATCCGAGCCGGAAGAAGGTCTTCTTCGTGGCGCCGACCAGCCTTGCGAAATCCTCGATTTCGTCGACGGAAAGGCCGGTGATTTCGGATGCCCATTGCGGCGTCTTCGTCTTCAGATGCGCCTCGAGCCCGGCCGGATCGTCGGCGAAGCGCGCCATATAATCACGGTCGGCGTAACCGTCGCGGAAGGCGATGTGCATGACGGCGCAGGCAAGTGCGGCATCCGTGCCGGGGCGGACGACGAGGCGCATATCCGCCTGCTTCATGGTCGGATTGTCGTAGATATCGACGACGACGATCTTCGCGCCGCGTTCCTTACGGGCTTTCACCGCATGGGTCATGACATTGACCTGCGTGGCGACCGCGTTGGTGCCCCAGATGACGACGACATCGGCCTTGGCGATCTCGCGCGGATCCGGGCCACGCAATGCGCCGGTGCCCATAACATAACCAGTCCAGGCCATGTTGGTGCAGATCGAACCGAAGAAGCCGGAATATTTCTTGGCGTGGCGCAAGCGCTCGATGGAATCCCGCTGCACCTGCCCCATGGTGCCGGCGTAGAAATAGGGCCAGATGGCCTCAGTACCATGCCGCGCTTCGGCCTTGACGAAAGCGTCCGCCACCTCGTCCAGAGCCGCTTCCCAGGAGATTTCCTGCCAGTCGCCGGCGCCCTTCGCACCCTTGCGGCGCTTCGGGGTCAGAAGACGGCCGGGATGATAGATGCGTTCGGAGTAACGCGCCACCTTGGCGCAGATCACGCCGGCGGTGTACGTATTGGCGTTAGCCCCGCGCACGCGGCCGATGCGGCCATCCGCATTGATGTCGACCTCGAGCGCGCAGGCGCTCGGACAGTCATGCGGGCAGACCGTGTGTCCGATACGGACTTCGGACTTCGGGGCGGCTTTTTCAGCGGAAATCGGGGTCGCAACGTTCATGTCTTTTGTATATTGCATCAACGATGCGGCAAAAAGGCCGAAGTGACGTCCATCAAGAATATTCATCCTGACCATTCATCCGGATAAACGGCAAGCGAGACACATCCATGAACTACCGCCACATCTATCACGCCGGCAATTTCGCGGATGTCCTCAAACATGCCGTTCTCGCCCGCCTCGTGCGTTATCTGCAGAACAAGGACAAGGCCTTTCGCGTGCTGGACACCCATGCCGGCATCGGGCTTTACGACCTGACCTCGGAAGAAGCGCAGAAGACCGGCGAATGGCAGACCGGTATCGGCAAGCTGATGGAGGCCGATCTGCCTGCCCCCATCGCCGAACTGCTGGAGCCCTATCTTGACGCCGTGAAGGAGCTCAATCCGGAAGGTGGCGTGAAATTCTACCCCGGCTCACCGAAACTCGCGCGCATGCTGTTTCGCCCGCAGGACCGGCTTTCGGCCATGGAACTGCACCCGGATGACAGCCGGGCGCTCGCACGCCTGTTCGAGGGTGATTACCAGGTGCGTGTCACCGAGCTGGATGGCTGGCTGTCGCTCGGCGCGCATCTGCCGCCGAAGGAAAAGCGCGGCCTCATCCTCGTCGATCCGCCTTTCGAGCTTGAGAATGAATATCAGCGTCTGGCCGATGGCTTGAACAAGGCCTATCGGCGTTTTTCCACCGGCACCTATTGCCTGTGGTATCCCTTGAAGAAAGGCGCACCGATCAAGGACTTCCACGAGCGGCTGCAATCCTTCGACATTCCGAAGATGCTGTGCGCGGAGCTTTCCGTCAGAAGCGACCGGCTGGATGGCCTGAGCGGCTCCGGCCTCATCATCGTCAATCCGCCCTATACGCTGAAGGACGAGTTGCACACGCTGCTGCCCTACCTGAAGACAACGCTGGCGCAGGACAGGTTTGCCTCGCAGCGCGCCTTCTGGCTGCGCGGCGAGGAAAAATCGGAAGACAATTGAGGGGCTATCTCAGCCCTTCCCGCCTCTGCGCCTGCGCAAGCTGTGACCGTTCGAAGAACAGGATCACGAACAGGGCCATGATAAAGGGAATGATGAGGTAGAACAGCCGGAAGACCAGAAGCGCCGCGATGACGTCCGCCGGGTTCATGTCCGGCAGGCCGGTGACGAAGACCAGCTCCAGCACCCCCAGGCCGCCCGGCGCATGCGAGATGAGCGCCGCCGAGAAGGAAACCAGAAATATGCCGAGAATGACCATATAACCGGGATTTCCGGCTTCCGGCAGCGCGAAATAGATGATGCCCGCCGCGCCGATCAGCTCAATCGGGCCGATGACGAGTTGCTGCGCAACAAGCTTCGGCGCGGGGTACGGCAGCACGAAGGAACCGATTTTCAGGGGTTTCAGCCTGAGCAGGCTGCCAAGAATATAAAGGCCGACGAAAAGGAGCAGCAGCACGCCTGTGGTGGTGGAGGCTTCGACGGGCAGAATGCCGGTAAACCGTTCGGTGATGTCAGGCTCGTAAAGCAGCACCAGCCCGATCAGCATGATCGTGCCGATGAGGAAGGTGAAGGAGCAAAGGCCGACAAGCACGCCCACTTCCGCTACACTCAGCCCCTTGGACGTATAGGCCCGATATCGCACCACGGCGCCCGAGAATACCGAGGCCCCGACATTGTGAGACAGCGCATAGGTGGTGAAAGAGGTAAGCGTGATGAAGAACCAGTTCACTTTGCGGCCAAGATGCTGCAACGCGATGCGGTCGTAACCGGCGAGCGCGGCATAGGCCAGCAGGGTTGCAAGGCCCGAACACAGCCAGTCCCGCACGCGAATGGCTTTCAGACTGTCCCAGAGATCATCGAGCGACAGGCCGCGCAGTTCGTGAAAGAGCAACCATGCGGAAAAACCGATCGTCGCGAAGCCAACGACGGGCCAGATATATTTCTTGAATTTCATGCGGTCATGCCCGCCTATTTCCTCCAGCCTCACCCCAGCCCTGTTCCGTCTTTGCGGAAGATTCGTTCGACTTTATTCGTTATGCGGCAAAGCTTTCAACCTTTTCATCAAAGATTGGCGGTTTGCCCCGTTCACAAGTTGATGTAAGACCGGATCGTCGCCCGCCGGCGATGTGAGGTCGTCCATTTTCCGGAGAACGTACACGGAATGAAGCGTTATGCCGGTTTCATCGCCCTGGGCCTTCTGTCGCTCGGCGCATTGTGGTTCGCGCGGGAAAATCCGGCACCGACCGACCCCGCCGGCAACCGGCAGACGCAATCCCAATCGCAGACCGCCGGCAACTCCCGGCCGGACGCTCCAGGGCGTAACGTTTCCCGACAGGAGACGGGCAAAAACCCTGCGCCCCGCGGAAACGGGTTCGATTTTTACGTGTTGTCGCTCTCCTGGTCACCGGCATTCTGCGCCAGCTCCGAAGGCTCGGGCAACCGCCAGCAATGCGGCAGCGACAGGCGTTACGGTTTCGTGGTGCACGGGCTGTGGCCGCAGAACGAAAACGGCTATCCGGAATTCTGCCAAAGCGGCGAGCCCGACCGTGTTCCGGACGCGATCGGCCGCACCATGTTCGATATCATGCCGTCCATGGGTCTGATCGGCCACCAGTGGCGCAAGCACGGCTCCTGCTCCGGCCTGTCGCAGAGGGACTATTTCTCGGCGACACGCGCCGCCTTCGAAGCCATCCGGCTGCCGGGAAAGATCGCCTCGGGCGCCGAAGCCGCCACTCTCTCCGCTGACGCCATCGAAACCGCCTTCACCGACGCCAATCCCGGCCTGTCGAAACGCGGCATCTCCATCAGCTGCGACGGCAGGCGCCTAGAGGAAGTGCGCATCTGCCTCAACAGGGACATGACATTCCGCGACTGCCCCGAGCTTGACCGCAAGGGCTGCCGCGCCAACGCCACGGAAATCATCCCCATTCGCTAGAGCGCATCGAATGTTGCCTGTTGCGCTCTTCTACACATTTTCCAGACATAAAACCGCTATGCAGTTTTATTGACTATTCCAGTCCCCAGACGACAACCCACAGGACCCGACCATGGAACTGCTCTACTCGCCCGCCTCCCCCTACTCCGCCAAGGTACGTATGGCCGCGCGCCATCTCGGCATCGACATTACCTCCGTGCGCGTCGATACCAGTGCCGAGCCCGCAACGCTGATGGACAACAATCCGCTCGGCAAAATTCCGGTCCTGCTTCTGGATGAAGGCGGCTCGGTCTATGACAGCGTGGCGATCATGCATTATCTCGACCGTCTTTCGGGCGGCAAGCTCTACCCGAAAAAGAACGGCAAGCGCACGGATGTGGAAATTCTCGAAGCGCTGTGCGACGGCATCATGGATTGCCTGCTCGCCATCGTTTACGAGCGTCGTTTTCGCCCGGAAGACAAGATCCATCAGCCATGGATCGACAAGCAGTGGAGCAAGGTGGTCCGCGGGCTTGATTATCTCAACACCAACCTGCCGAAAACCGGCAAGAAGCTGCATGGCGGCCATTTCGCCCTTGCCGCGATGATCGGTTATCTCGACCTGCGTTTCGCCGGCGAATGGGCCGAAGGGCGCGATGCGCTGGCCGGCTGGCCGGAAACCTTCGGCAAGCGTTTCGAAGCCTATGCGGAAATGAAGGCCGCCGCCTGAGGCGGATGCAGAAGCACGCCTGGCCGGAAGGCCGGGCATTCATGCCGACACATAAGACCGAAAAACAAAAAAGCCGGGGCGAAAACCCCGGCTTTTCCAAATAGCGATCCTTGAGGGATCAGAACTTGACGCCGATACCGGCCTTGACGGAGTGGTCGTCATAACCACGCGAGAAGGCGTCGTTGCCGAGCGTGTAGTCCTTCTTCTGGTAGTCGCTGTAGCGATATTCCAGACGAGCGGTGATGTTGTCGGTAACCATGGCTTCAACACCGGCACCAACCGTGTAACCGAGAGCCGTGGCGCTGTCCTTGTTGACGCCGTCACGAACCTTGTTGTCGGAAACAGCAAGACCGGCCGTACCATAGAGCAGGAACGGGTTCATGTCGTAACCGACGCGGCCACGCAGCGAGCCGTTGACGCCCTGCTTGCCTTCGACGGCGCGACCTGCGACCGTACCGGCAGAACCGCGCTCGTCACCGAGGTTGACGTCTGCTTCCGCACCGTAAACCAGCTGGCCGTTCTGCCAGTTGTAACCGCCGTAGAGACCGCCGCCAGCGCCCTTGGCGTCACGACCGTCGTTGCTGGAGCTGAAACGGCCCCAATCGTAGTTGACCGTACCACCGAGGTAGGCACCGGACCAATCCTTGACCGGTGCGGGCTGGTCGTAGGAAACCGGTGCCTGCGGCACTTCATTTACGGCGTCAGCGGCGTGAGCAGCCGAAAAGCCGGCGGCTGCCATGGTCGAAGCCATAAGGGTTGCTACGAAAATACGCATGCTATTCTCCTTTCAGGACCGCTCTGTACTCAAAACTATTGTTCTCAGACGCGGTGTAAACTCGTCGGGTTAATCGCCCCTCTGGAAACTGAATTTGATAGGAGAATGCGGAGATCAAAGAGCCAAAATGTGAATTGTTTGGGGCAGCGACGTGACTAGAATTAGACGTTGCCTAATTGCCACAAGGGGTTTATTAACCCTAACAGAAGCCTAACCAGCAATAGATCGTCTTTAAACTTAGTTATATTCAAATTAAACCGAAATTGCATTGCGAATAAAAAATCGCCCAATTCTTTTGGGGCCGATGGACAGCTTGCGATTTGCATTTATATCCAGCAAATAGGACGGATATGAGCAAATGCAGGTCAGCCGTGAAAGAAAATATACAAAAGACAGTCTTGATAACGGGAGCCGCCCGCCGGCTCGGGCGGGCAATCGCCACCGATCTGGCCGCCCATGGCTTCGCCATCGCCGTCCATGCCAATGCATCCATGGCCAGCGCCGAGGAATTCGCTAACGAAATAAGGCAGAAAGGTGGCAAGGCCGTTGCCGTTCAGGCGGATCTGACACAATCCGGGCCTGCTTCGGGGCTCGTCGAACAGGCTGCGTCAGTGCTGGGGCCTATCGGCGTCGTTATCAACAATGCGTCGGTTTTTCTCGACGACTCGGCGGACAAGCCCGATCCGGTGATCTTCGACACACATTTCGCCGTGCATGTGCGGGCGCCCTCCCTCATCGCCGCCGCCTTTGTCGAGCAGCTGCCCGCGGATAAATCCGGGCTGATCGTCAATATCATCGACCAGCGTGTGCTTGCGCTCACGCCACGGTTTTATTCCTATACGCTTTCGAAATCGGCACTCTGGACGGCCACGCGGACGATGGCGCAGAGCTTTGCGCCGCGTGTGCGGGTCAACGCCATCGGGCCGGGTCCCACCTTCAAAAGCGAAAGACAGGCGCCCGAGGACTTTCAGGCGCAGATCGACGGCCTTATATTAAAGCGTGGTCCCGCACCGGACGAGTTCGGGCGGACGATTCGCTTTCTTTTCGACACGCCGTCGGTCACCGGACAAATGATCGCGCTCGACGGCGGCCAGCATCTTGGCTGGGAAACCCCTGACGTGGCGGAGATAAATGAATGAACGGAAAGAAGCTGCCTGATGGCGGTATTCTCTTCGATGAAACCGACGACGAAGACGACGATGCAAACCTTGCCGCGACCGATGCGGCCGAGGTATCGAGCGACGTTGCCGGCATGGACTGGAATGCGGGCTGGAAGAACGAATCCGGCCTGAAGGGCATGGATCTGATCGGCGAATTCGTCAAACACCTGCCGAATGCGCCGGGCGTCTATCGCATGTTCAACGAGGCGAACGACGTTCTTTATGTCGGCAAGGCGCGCTCGCTGAAGAAGCGTGTCGGCAATTACGCGCAGGGCCGCGTGCATTCCAACCGCATTGCCCAGATGGTGCGGCTGACCGCCCATATGGAATTCGTCACCACCCGCACAGAGACCGAAGCGCTTCTTCTGGAAGCGAATCTCATCAAGCGCTTGCGGCCGCGCTTTAATGTGCTTTTGCGCGACGACAAGTCTTTTCCCTATATTCTCATTACCGCAGACAACCGCGCGCCGGCGATTTTCAAACATCGTGGGGCGCGGGCGCGCAAGGGCGATTATTTCGGCCCCTTTGCGTCGGCCGGCGCAGTCGGCCGCACGATCAATTCGCTGCAACGCGCCTTTTTGATCCGCACCTGCACCGACAGCGTGTTCGAAACCCGCACGCGTCCCTGTCTACTTTACCAGATCAAGCGCTGTTCCGGCCCCTGCACGCATGAGATCAGCGATCAGGGGTATGAAGAACTCGTCAAGGAAGCCAAGGATTTCCTGTCCGGCAAGAGCCAGAGCGTCAAGACCGCGATTGCGCGGCAGATGAACGAGGCGGCCGAGGACCTCGATTTCGAGCGCGCCGCCGTCTATCGCGACCGGCTGGCCGCGCTTTCGCATGTCCAGAGCCATCAGGGCATTAACCCAGCCGGCATTGAGGAAGCGGATGTCTTCGCCATCCACCATGAAGGCGGCATCTCCTGCATTCAGGTGTTCTTTTTCCGCACCGGGCAAAACTGGGGCAACCGCGCCTATTTCCCGAAGGCCGACCCTTCCCTGCCCGGTTCGGAAATCCTCAATGCATTCCTGGCGCAGTTTTACGACGACAAGCCGGTGCCGAAGCAAATACTGCTTTCCGAAACGGTGGAGGAGCAGGAGCTGCTGGCCGCAGCACTCGGCGAAAAGGCCGGGCACAAGGTGACAATCAGCGTGCCGCAGCGCGGCGAGAAGAAGGACATCACCGACCATGTGCTTGCCAATGCCCGCGAGGCGCATGGCCGCAAGCTGGCGGAAACCTCGTCTCAGGCGCGGCTGCTGAAAGGTTTTGCGGAAACCTTCGGTCTTTCCTATGTGCCGCGCCGGATCGAGATTTACGATAACTCCCATATCATGGGCACCAATGCCGTGGGCGGCATGGTGGTGGCGGGGCCGGAAGGTTTCGTGAAGAACCAGTACCGCAAGTTCAACATCAAATCGACCGACATCACCCCCGGTGACGACTTCGGCATGATGCGCGAGGTGATGACCCGTCGCTTCTCGCGTCTGTTGAAGGAAGAGGGAAAGCCCGACCGTGGGCAGACGCAGACGCCGACGCCGGAGGAAGCCGCCGATATGCCCTTCCCCGCCTGGCCCGATGTGATCCTGATCGATGGCGGCCAGGGCCAGATGACGGCGGTACGGGCCATTCTCGACGAACTCGGCATTCGCGACTGTGTGACCGCCATCGGCGTCGCCAAGGGCGTGGACCGCGAGGCGGGCCGCGAACGCTTCTTTGCGGATGGGCGCAGCGATTTTTCGCTGCCGCCGCGCGATCCCGTGCTCTATTTCATTCAGCGTATGCGCGACGAGGCGCACCGCTTCGCCATCGGCTCGCACCGGGCGCGTCGCAAGAAGGAAATGGTGCGCAATCCGCTCGACGAAATCTCGGGAATCGGTCCGGGCCGCAAGCGCTCCCTGCTGCAGCATTTCGGCACGGCCAAGGCGGTTTCCCGCGCCGGCCTTAACGATCTGATGGCTGTCAGCGGCATTTCGGAGACGGTTGCGCGGCAAATCTACAATCACTTCCACGAGAGCGGTAGCGATTGATGCCGCGCCGTCGTGGCGAACTGCTAAAAAAACATAATCACATGTTGACGCTATGCCCTGGCGGCGGCATCAAGGCAGCTAATCTTAGACTGACAGGTTTCCCATGGCTTCGCGCGCATACAGCATTCCCAACCTACTCACCTATGGCCGCATCCTCGCGGTTCCTGTCATCGTTTTGTGCTTTTTCATCGAAGGGAAACTGGAAAGCTCGGATTTCGCGCGCTGGACGGCATTGTGGCTGTTCATCATCGCCTCGCTGACCGATTTCCTCGATGGTTATCTCGCACGCATCTGGAACCAGACGTCGAATATCGGCCGTATGCTGGACCCGATCGCCGACAAACTGCTGGTCGCCTCCGTCCTGCTTTTGATGGCGGCGGATGGCACCATTGCCGGCTGGTCGCTCTGGGCGGCCATCACCATTCTCTGCCGCGAAATTCTGGTCTCGGGCCTGCGCGAATATCTCGCGGCGCTGAAGGTTAGCGTTCCCGTCACCCGCATCGCCAAATGGAAGACCACAATCCAGATGGTCGCCATCGCCTTCCTGCTCGCGGGTCCTGCGGGCGACAAGGTTCTGCCCTACACGACCGAAATGGGCATTACCCTGCTGTGGATCGCGGCGGCGCTGACCATGTATACCGGCTATGATTACTTCAAGGCCGGCCTGAAGCACATCGTGGACGAAGACTGATGACACGGATCGTTTATTTCGCCTGGGTTCGCGAGAAGATCGGCACGGATGAAGAAGAGCTGGACATCCCCTCCTCCGTCACCACCGCCGGTGAGCTGATCGCCTGGCTTGCGACACGCGGCGAGAATTACGAAGCCGCCTTCGAATTCCCCAACGTGATCCGCGTCGCCGTCAATCAGGAACATGTCGAGCATGATGAAAGCATCGTCGGCGCGCGCGAGATCGGCATCTTCCCGCCGATGACGGGGGGATGAGCGGATGCAGCCAACGGTCCGCGTGCAGGCAGAGGATTTCGACGCTGCGGAAGAAACCCGCCGGCTGACGGAAGCTGACAGGAGCATCGGCGCGGTCGTGGCCTTCACCGGGCTCTGCCGGGATGATGGCGGCACGCTTGCGGCGCTGGAGCTTGAACACTATCCCGGCATGGCGGAGGCGGAAATAACCCGCATTGCCAAACTTGCCATGGAGCGTTTCGGCCTTCTCGGCCTCACCGCCATCCACCGCCACGGCAAGATCGCCACCGGCGAAAATATCGTCCTCGTCATCGCAGCTTCATCGCATCGACAGGCCGCCTTTGATGGCGCCAATTTCGTGATGGATTATCTCAAGACATCCGCCCCGTTCTGGAAAAAGGAACATGGCAAGGATGGCTCGGCGGGCGACTGGGTTGCGGCAAAGACAACCGACGACACGGCCAAGGACAAGTGGCGATAGAGCATTTCCAGGAAAAGTGGAGCCCGGTTTTCCGTCCGGAAATGCGACGAAACAAAGAGTTAGAGCGCTTTCGCGATTAGAAGAAACGCGAAAGCGCTCTAGGGGCCAGACTCAGGGTGCTTCCACCCTGCTGCGCATGACAATCAGCCAGCCGACCAGCATCGCCAGAACCACCGCATCGCGCCAGGCGGCCGGTCCGTAACCGACCCAGAAAGTTTCCGCAAAGCCGACGGCGGCGGCCCCAAGGCCGCAGATCAGCGGACTGGCATAACCGCCCGCCGCCGAAATCAGCACCACCTTCAGCCCAAAGACCAGACCGGCGCCGAAATCCATGGTGCCGTAATAAAAAGTGGCCAGCACGCCGGCGATGGCGGCCACGAGGCCCGCCGCACAATAGGAGACGAGAAATATCCGACCCGCATTCACCCCGCATAAAGCGGCGGCGAAAGCATCGTCCGAGACCGCCTTCCAGCGCCTGCCGAAAGCGGAACGGCCAAGATAAAGCGAGCCTGCGAGAATGAGCAGGCAGAAGGCCGCCGTGTTCAGCATCTGCATCGGCGTCAGGGTCACGGCAAAGCCACCATCGGCCCAGAAGCGCACCGGCTGAGACAGAAGCGGCGGCAGCCATAATTGCCTTGTGTCGGCGGCCAGCCTCGCGCTTTCGGTCAGCGCGATCAGCACGCCGACGGAGGCGACGGTCACGGCATTGGGGGAGGCTTTCGCCAGCGGCCGCATCACCGCCCTGCCGACAAAACCCGCCGCCCACAGCCCGCCCAACAGGCCCGCCCCTGCCCCGAGCGCCAATGTTGCCGGCAAAACCAGCCACAGCCGGTTCCAGCCGAAATCGGCAAATAACAGGCAGGTCTGGCCGGCAAAGGCGAATATGGCGCCATAGGTGACATCGGCGCGTTTGGTGACCGAAAAGGCGATGGCATAACCAAAGGCCAGAACCGCATAGAGCGAGGCGACCGGCACGGCATTCAGCAATTGTTGCAGGAAATAGGCCAAGCGCGTCCTCCCGCCATGATTATAACTGTTAAAACTCATTTTGACAGTTATAATGCGCAGCATGACCTTTCGCTGGACAGAACATCGTTTCGCAGGCGGCGCATTGGCGCTGGATGTCGCCAACAGCGTGATCCTGCGCTCGGATGCGGCAAAATCAGTCGACCGTTTTGCCGTGCCGGCGCAGATCGCAGCCTTTGCCGAAGCGGCCACAAGGCTCGGTGCGGAACGTGACAGGTTTCCCACGCTCATCGCGCCCGAGGCGGAAAAGCAGGCGGTTTTTCTCGATCTTCGCGAGGCTGTCGACGATTATTTCCGCGCCGCCATTACCGGCGGCGGCGATGGCGACGGCAGGCTGGCCGGGCTTCTCTTCGCCTGCGGCACGGCGCTGCGGACGTTTCCGCTTGCCGAAAGCCTCGGCAACGCCACCGCCCATTCCGCCCTCTCGCTGCTTGCCGGTGAGACACGGGAGCGGCTGCGGATCTGCGGCAATTGCGGCTGGCTTTTCATCGACCGCAGCAAGAACAGAAGCCGTATCTGGTGCGATATGGCGGTGTGCGGCAACCGGCAGAAAGCCAGCCGGCACTATCACCGGAAGAAGGACGTGCGATCATGAGAAGAATTGCCCTTCCCTTGCTGGCGATTGCGGGAATGCTCGCTCTTTCAGGCTGCCAGCGGGACGAACCGCGCGAAGTGGCGAAGGTTTCCGGCCGGATGTTCGTTTTCAACTACCGCGTCGCCATCGCCACCTATCTGGTGACGCTTCAGCGCATCGCGCCCGTTCGCGATGGCAGCACCGTGGAAGCGACGTTCGAAAACCCGCGCGGCGGTCCAGACCTCACCAGCCGCGAGAAGATTTTCCCGAAGGACGAAAAGATCACGGTTCAGAGCCCACCGGTGGAATGCGTGAAGCAGGACCGGCCCTATAAGGTCACCATCCGCATCAAGGGGCCGGAAGGCGACATTCTCCAGACCATCGAAACCACGATCCGCTCCGACACCGACCAGTCGCTTCTTCCCGCCAAGCCGCTGGTGGTCGGCCCGCTTTATACGCCCAATCCGGAGGTGTTCAAACCGGATGGTACGACGGATATGCGGCCGGCTCAGGGGTGTCCGGCGTCATAGGCACGACGGAATGAATGACGTGAAGACGTCCCCTCCCTCATTCCTGTGCTCGTCACAGGAATCCAGTCAGCCCAAGTCCTTGGGCTGAAAGGACTTCTCTCGCCGCGCAGACGCGCGCCGGCTGGATTCCTGTGACAAGCACAGGAATGAGGAAGGTGGAATGACTGCGGCTGCGGCCCAGCCCTTTACCACCTATCAAAACAAAAAAAAACGGAGCCTTTCGGCTCCGTTTCTTCGAGTCTTTTCAGCAGCTTCATGCAATCGCCTGCAACAGCGATTCAAGCCGTTGAGATTTTGAATCAGCCGACGATTTCGGTTTCGGCGAACCAGTAGGCGATTTCCTGTGCGGCGGTTTCCGGGGCGTCGGAGCCGTGAACGGAGTTTTCGCCGATGGAGAGCGCGAAGGTCTTGCGGATGGTGCCTTCAGCGGCCTGGGCCGGGTTGGTGGCGCCCATGATTTCGCGGTTCTTGAGGATGGCGTTTTCGCCTTCCAGAACCTGAACGATGGTCGGGCCGGAAGTCATGCCTTCAACGAGTTCGCCGAAGAAGGGACGCTCTTTGTGAACGGCGTAGAAGCCTTCGGCTTCGCGCTTGCTCATCCAGACGCGCTTGGAGGCGACGACGCGCAGGCCGTTGTCTTCAAATACCTTGGTGATCGCGCCCGTCAGGTTACGCTTGGTTGCGTCCGGCTTGATCATCGAAAATGTGCGTTCAATCGCCATATGTCCGTTTCCTTTTCCTTCAGAGAAAGTGGGCGGTCTTTACCCGCCCAAAGGCCCGAAAACAAGGGGGATCGACGAGATTGCGACGATGATGCCAGACATTTCACGCCGCTGTCACACTGCGGCCTCTCGCATCGTAGAGATCGAGGCAGCCTTCGAACCAGTCCCGCACGGGGTCGTTATCGGCGAACAAATCCGCCCCGGTGGTGATCCGCGCCCATTGCAGCGCGCCGAACACGATGTAATCCGCAAAAAGCGGCGATGTGCCGCCGATGAAAGGCTGGAAGCTCAGCATACGCCGGATCGGCGCAAGCAATGCCGGAAAGGCTGCGATTTCCGCCTCGCGGTTCGCCACCACATCCTCGAGCGGGCGGCCGAGCGCTTTCGTGCGGCTATCGCGGAAATAACGGCGATCCGGCTCATCCAGCATATTGTGGATATCGAGCACGGCAATGCGCACGATGGCCGGGTGAAGCACCGTCTGCGACCAGCTTTCGACGAAACGGGCCATTGCCTTGCCGCCCTCGCCGTTGAACAGCGACGGGCGCTCCGGGTAAGCCTCGTCCAGATAAAGCGCGATTTCGAAACTGTCGCTCACCAGCTCGTCACCGTCGCGCAGGATCGGCACGGTCTTCGAAAACCCGTCCTCCACCGTCGGGATCACCGTGAAGGGTAAAGGCCGCTCCTCGAAATCCAGCCCCTTATGCGCCAGCGAAAGCACGGTTTTCCAGCAATGGGGAGAAAATGGCCGGGAAGTATCGCTTCCGCATAGCGAATAAAGCGTTCTGGAAGTCGTCATGGGCTGCCCCTCTTCTGCAACATCGATGGAGCGATATAAAAACGGTCGCCGCCCGAAATCAAATCAGGATTTGTCATATTATCGATCAAGGAACGCTTGGGGGCACACCCGCCTTCCGCAACGCGGAATTTATGCTTCGTGACGGCAAAATTCTTCGTGGATTTATTCTATTTTAAACCGTCGCTTGTAAGAATAACGCCGTTCAACAATCGGTTATCGCCGGTCCATTCATAATATTCCATTGCTATTGGGGCTGTCAGTGACGATATCGGCGGGCGATAAAAAACGCGAACAGGCAAGAAGCGCTCTTGTCGTTACCAAGATCACGCAGTTCATCGCCAAGATGAACATTGCACCTTTGCCACGCAATTATGAATTGATCTATGAAATATTGTCCGGACACAATCCGGCCATGGGCCGTGACATTCTCGCGCTCGGCAATGCGCCGCAGCAGCATGAAATCGACCTCATCGGCCAGCGGCACAATCTGCCCGGCTTTTCGCGCATCGAAGCCGAACAGATGGCAAGCGAGGCCTTCGATACACTGACGCAGATTTCCGCGCGGCTGGATGCAAGCCTTCAGCGCACCGAAACTTTCCTGGCCAGCCTTGAGCAGGATGAGGATGGCGAGCCGCCCGCAACGGAGCGCTTCGTCGATTTGCTGGGCGATATCCACGAAGAACAGACGAGCCTTCGGCATTTCATCGCCATGGGGCTGGTGAAAATCCGCGAGGTTGAAAGAAATCGCGGGGAGCTTCAGGCCGCCTCGCTGCGCGATGCGCTAACCGCGCTTCCCAACCGGGCTGCCTTTCTTGAAAAGCTCGGCGGCCTGTTTTCAAAGGACCGGGCCGCCTCCGCCACCACGCTCGCGCTGCTGGATATCGACCATTTCCGGGAAATCAACGGCAAATACGGCTCCGCCGCCGGCAACAAAGCGCTCAGAAGGCTTGCCGCCCTGTTTCGCAAGACCATCAAGAAGGACGATTTCGTCGCCCGTATCGGTGGCGATGAATTCGCCTTCCTGTTTGCCGGCGTGCCGCAGAACACGGCCGAGGCCATTGCCGAGCGGTTGCGGCAAAGCGTGGAGGCGCTGCGTTTCGTGACGCAGGAAGGAGACGGCGAACATCTGACCGTTTCAATCGGCGTCGCCGCGGTGGATGGAACCGCAACGCCCGCTGAATTTTTCAGCCATGCCGAACTCGCTCTGCTTTCGGCCCGCTGCGGCACGCGCAACTGCGTCGTCGGTTATTCGCGGGAGGTGGCGCAGCATAGCCGCAGCAGCTATCTGGCGCAGCTCGGCGATTGACAGTTTAATCTCGCCCGATGTGGCGCGGGCGCTCTTGCCTTGGCCAGACAGTTCGGCCAAAACGGCGCCATGATTACGATTACCGATCTTTCCGCTCGTATCGCCGGGCGTCTGCTTCTCGACCATGCCAGCGTGACGCTTCCCGCCGGTGTGAAGGCGGGCCTTGTTGGCCGCAACGGCGCCGGCAAATCCACCCTGTTCCGGGTCATCACCGGCGATTTCTCGGCGGAAAGCGGTTCGGTGACAATCCCGAAACAGGCCCGCATCGGCCAGGTGGCGCAGGAAGCCCCAGGCACGGAAGAATCGCTGATTTCCATCGTGCTTTCGGCCGACAAGGAGCGCAGCGCGCTTTTGGCCGAGGCGGAAACCGCAACCGATCCGCACCGTATCGCCGAAATCCAGATGCGGCTTGTCGATATCGACGCCCATTCGGCGGAAGCGCGCGCCTCCAGCATTCTTGCCGGCCTCGGTTTCGATCATGAGGCGCAGCTTCGCCCGGCCTCCTCCTTCTCCGGCGGCTGGCGCATGCGCGTGGCGCTCGCCTCCGTGCTGTTTGCAGAGCCCGACCTGCTACTGCTCGATGAGCCGACCAACTATCTCGACCTCGAAGGCACGCTCTGGCTGGAGGATTATATCCGGCGTTATCCGCATACCGTCATCATCATCAGCCACGACCGCGATCTTCTCAACAATGCCGTCAACTCCATCGTGCATCTGGACCAGAAGAAGCTGACCTTCTATCGCGGCGGTTACGACCAGTTCGAGCGGCAGAAGGCCGAGGCCGACGAATTGCAGATGAAGGCGAAGGCGAAGAACGACGCCGCGCGCAAACACCTGCAAAGCTTCATCGACCGTTTCCGCGCCAAGGCCACCAAGGCGCGGCAGGCGCAGAGCCGCATCAAGGCGCTGGAGCGCATGGGCACCGTCGCCGCCGTGATCGAGGATCACGTCCAGCCGATCACCTTCCCGGAGCCGGAAAAGCAGCCCGCCTCCCCCATCGTCGCCATCAATGGCGGGGCTGTGGGTTACGAGCCGGGCAAATCCATTCTGAAGCAGCTCAATCTCAGGATCGACAATGACGACCGCATTGCGCTGCTCGGCTCCAACGGCAACGGCAAATCCACCTTCGCGAAATTCATTTCCGGCCGGCTTGCGCCGCAGGCGGGCGATCTTCGCGTCGCCCCTGGCCTGAAGATCGGTTTCTTCGCGCAGCATCAGCTCGATGACCTCGTGCCGGATGAAACGCCGGTCGAACATGTGCGCAAGCTGATGCCGCTGGCCCCGGAGGCGCAGGTGCGCTCCCGCGTGGCGCAGATGGGTCTCGCGACGGAAAAGATGGCGACGGCGGCAAAGGACCTTTCCGGTGGCGAAAAGGCCCGGCTTCTGATGGGACTTGCGGCCTTCCACGCGCCGAACCTGCTCATCCTCGACGAACCGACCAACCATCTCGATATCGACAGCCGCCGTGCGCTGATCGAGGCGCTGAACGATTACAGCGGCGCGGTTATCCTCATCTCGCATGACCGCCATCTCATCGAGGCGACGGTGGACCGGCTGTGGCTGGTGGCTGACGGCACGGTCAAGACCTTCGAAGGCGACATGGAGGAATATCGCGATCTCGTCGTTTCCTCCGGCAAAAAGAAGGAAGACAAGACCGACGCTGTGGCCGATCAGGCTTCCAAAGCCGATCAGCGCAAGGCAAGCGCGGAAAAGCGCGCCCAGCTCGCGCCGCTCAAGAAAAAGATCAACGAAATCGAATCCCTGACGGCAAAGCTTGAGAAAACGATTCAGTCGCTCGACGCCGAGCTGGCGGATCCCGTCCTATACGAAAAAGCGCCCGCCAAGGCCGCACAGAAAGTGAAGGAGCGCGGCGAGGCCGCCGCGAAGCTTTCGGATGCGGAAGAGCAATGGCTGCTGCTTTCGAGCGAATATGAGGAAGCAATGGCGGGGTGATGCGCAACTGCGCTTTCGGTTAAACTGGAAATGCTCTAGGCGCATGCCCTGCGCGGTTGCAGGCGGTCGAGCGGTACGGCGGGGGAATAAAGATAACCCTGCCCGAAGCGAATGCCCATCTGCATGAGGAGCCGGCTCTGCTCCTCGGTTTCTATGCCTTCCGTCACCAGCTTTGCGCCGTAACGCTCCGCACTCTCGAAGGCGAGCGCAATGGCCTCCCTGAACCGCGACTGGTCGAGCCTCGATGTCATCCAGTGATCGATCTTGACCTCTTCGAACGGGAACCGCGCCAGCAAAGTGAGCGCGGCATAACCGGTGCCGAAATCATCGAGCGCCAGCCGGATGCCCGCGGCAATCAGCGTATCGAAATTCTGCTGCACAACATCGGTGGTCGGTATCCTGCTCATCTCCGTCACTTCGATCGAGAGGCGATGCGCCGGCACCGCCATTTCGTGCAGCAGCGCCACGACCCGGTCTGCGAAATGCGCGCTCGCAAAGGACGAAGCGGAAATATTCACCGCCAGATGAAAATCCGCCTCGAGGCCGTGCAGGTCGCGAAGATCGCGCACGACGGCTTCGATCGTCGACCATTCGAATTCCACCAGCAGCCGATGGCGTTCGGCGATCTCCAGCACATAATAAGGCGAAAGCGCCTGCCCCCGCGCATCGACCGCGCGCAGCAGCGCTTCGGCGCCGATCATGCGGCGATTGCGCATTTCGAATTTCGGCTGATAACAAATGGGCGGCGTGCCGGATTTGATCCAGTTGACCAGCATCTGCCGCACCGCCTCGTCCCGTGTCGCTTTTTCGGCAAAGGAGAAGGGGAAAATCTGCACCGGATGATCGCTTCCTTTGAGCGCGAGGCTGAGGTGCCTGAGGAAGGAGGCTACGTTCTGCCGGGAAAGCCGGTCCAGATTCGCCGCCCCGATTTTGAGATGCGGCACCGGCCCCGCCTCCGCCGAGCGGCAAAATGCGCTCAACCCGTCATGCAGATGCATCATGAGTTTCGCACTTTCAGACTTCTCCAGCGAAATCCCCCGCATGACGACCGCAAGTGTCGTATCGCCGAACATGAAGCTGCAGGGCGTATTGGACCTGCACAGCAGGCCGTCTTCGCGGTCGCAGATTTCCCGCGCCAGCCTCGGCCAGAAAAGATCGCTCCAGTCCTCGCCCTCGCAGGCGGCGACATCGGCGATATTGATGATCTCGATCAGAATGAGGGCGTGCGGAACAGCCGGCTCCTGCCGCATCGTCGCTTCAATATGGTCCTTGAGGGCGCGCCGGTTGGGCAGGCCGGTCAATGAATCCGTCCGCGCCGCCACCTCGCGTTGCCTCGTCTCTTCCCGCGCCCGCGCCTCGCTGCGCAGAAGGATGAACAGGCAGAAGATCATCGGCAGGCCGACGGCGACCGCGCCCAGCGTGCGGCGACCTATTGCACTCAAAAACAGCGACTGGTCGACCAGACCAAGGGCGAATGAGACAGAGACGGCGAGCAGCACGGCAATGAACCTGACCGCGAAGACGGTGAGAATATCCCTAATTCCCAGATCGGCGAGGCGGCGCTTGCGCATCCAGCCGTACATGATGATGCCGCAGGCCGAAATGACGACCATGTCCTGCAGGGCCGCAAAAAACAGCACGGGACCGCCGAACACGAAACGCCCCGCTGCCACGAGCGACAGGCTGATCAGCCCGCCCTGCCAGGACCCCAGTACCCCGGCCAGAAACAGCAGGTCGGAGCGGATATAGGGCTTGGAGGGCAGCTTGATGAACTCGGAAACCAGCAGCGTCAGCAGAAAGCCCGCCACTCCGAAGACGATGCCGTAATAGACTTTGTAGCGAGGATCCTCGAGGGCAATGTTTCGCCGCAGAAGGATCAGTACGGACACCATGCCAACCACGGCGGCCGCCTGAAGCAGCAGGAATGGAAGCTCGGCAGCCGATGCTGCCGCTTGTGCGGCGATCAATTCCATCATCTGCATTCCCCGGTTATTATTTGTTCTGGCGCCGGCATTCCGGCACATGGCCTTCATAAATCCTGCTTCGTGCAGGACAGAATTTATATCACATCGCCCGACCTTCAGGGCCTAAGCCGATATTGCAGCTTCGACGCCGCAAAGCTCCGCTGGTCCGATAATCGTCGCCATATTCCCGGAGGCGAGCACCAGCCGGTCGCGTCCCTGACGCTTCGCCTCGTAAAGCGCCATATCGGCCCGGTTCACCATCTCGTATATGATTTCCCTGCCGTCACCGGAAACGGCAATGCCGAGGCTGACCGTGACGATTTCCCGCCCGTCGGGACGGTTGAGATGGGGTATGGCCTCGTCGATCACGGCCAATCTGAGCCTTTCGCCGATGGCGAGCGCGGCGGAAACAACGCAATTGTCGAGCAGAACCACAAATTCCTCCCCACCATAGCGTGCGACGAAACTTCTGTCGCCATCGTCCTTCCGCAAGCCGCCGCGCAGCCTGCCGGCGATCCTGCGCAGGCAATCGTCGCCAGCCAGATGGCCCTCCGAGTCATTATAATTCTTGAAATAATCGACATCGATAAGGATGAGCGCGCGGGGCCGGCCGCTGCCGCCCGAAGCCTCTGTCGCCGCCTCGTCAAAGCTGCGGCGGTTGCGAATTCCGGTGAGCTGGTCGGTATTGGAAAGCTGCTGAAGCTCGTGATTTGCGTTCTGGATCCTCTGCAGCAGCGTCTTTTCACGCAGCGAGGCGAGATAATCCCGCCTTTCCACCTGTTCGATGCGATAGGCCGCAAACAGCGAGACGGCGCTGATCCCGACCGAGCACATGATGGCCGGTATTCTGGCCACCTCGCTCGTCACGGCGACATATTGCATACCACCGATGAAAACCGCCATGCAGCCGACCGTTCCGAGGACAGCAAGCGGAAACGGCTTGCGGTGTATCGTATTCATGTAGAGGACGACGGTGACGATGCCCATATAATATTCGCTCGCCGAGGCGGTCTTCGCACTGGCATATATGTACATCAGCGACGCCACGACCAACATGCAGCCTAGCCCGTGCAGAACCTCATGCGCCACGGCATCGGCGCGCGCCCTGAGCGCATAATACCGGGCTGGAAAATAAAGAAACAGAAGCGGCGTGATGACGAACAGGCGGACCGTCAGATCAAGCCAGATGATCTCCGGCACCAGATTCATGTCCACAAACACGTAGAGATTGTAGAGGATGGCGCCGAAAATCAATCCATATGTATTGAATTGACGGCTGCTTTCATTGACTTTCCGAACGAAGCCAGACGAACGGTCATCTTCAAGTAAAATCACCACGCACCCGTTCTTTAAAAATCTACTCAAGCGAAATCTAAAATTATTATGGATATTCGCAGAATATACCTAAAAAAATTAAAATTAAAACCGTCACTCAGAGAAAACAACACTCTAAAACACAGTAAAATATTTGCACCCATCAAATATTACGCTATCAAAGAATACACATGTCGAAAATTTGTTATGACGTTACAGTTTGAAAAAAGACGTTCCCGGTGGAAACGATCACCTTGCTCCTTCGGTCGTTTCTGCTAAAAACTTGTAAAAATCACACTTTATCCCATGCAGCACTCACACGGGTTCCACTTCATGTCAGCCACCAAGCTTGCCATCGTCGGCGTCGGCAAAATCGTTCGCGACCAGCATCTTCCCGCCATTGCAGGCAATCCGGATTTTGAATTGATCTGCACCGCAAGCCGTCACGGCACCGTGGACGGCGTCGCTTCCTATGGCACCATCGAGGCCATGCTGGAGGCTGTGCCCGATATCGATGCGGTATCGCTGTGCATGCCGCCGCAATATCGTTACGAGGCGGCCTACGCGGCGCTGAATGCCGGCAAGCACGTCTTCCTCGAAAAGCCGCCGGGCGCCACCCTTTCGGAAGTGCAGGATCTCGTCCGGCTGGCGGATTCGAAGGGTCTTTCGCTGTTTGCGAGCTGGCATTCGCGTTATGCGCCGGCGGTCGAGGCTGCGAAGGCGTTCCTGGCTTCCACCAAAATCGACAGTGTGCATGTCATCTGGAAAGAGGATGTGCGCCACTGGCACCCGAACCAGGCCTGGATCTGGCAGGCGGGCGGTCTTGGCGTGTTCGACCCCGGCATCAACGCGCTTTCGATCATCACCCATATCCTGCCGCGCGCCCTGTTCCTGACCAAGGCGACGCTGGAATTCCCGGAAAACCGCGACGCCCCGATCGCCGCCGACCTGCATTTTTCCGATGTGACGAAAACGCCCGTCCATGCCGAATTTGACTGGCGCCAGACCGGCAAGCAGAGCTGGGATATCGTTGCCGAAACGGCAGCGGGACGGATGGTGCTTTCGGAAGGCGGCGCAAAGCTCTCGATCAACGGCGAAGAAAAACTCTCCCAGCCGGAACGGGAATATCCGGCCCTTTACGCGCGTTTCTCGGAAATCATCAAGGCAGGCCGCTCCGATGTCGATCTTGCGCCGCTGACCCACGTGGCCGACGCCTTCCTGCTCGGCCGTCACAAATTCGTGGATTCCTTCTACGACTGAGAAGCCGAAACGCTTCCCGAAGGACAATGCCTCAAAGGGCGCGGCTGACGAAACGGTCGCGCCCTGATTTTTTGGCCTGATACAGCGCTTCGTCGACGCTGCATAGCAGCGTTGCCCGGTCTGCACCCGCCTGCGGAGCAAGCGCGCCGCCGATGCTGAGGCGGGCGTCCACCTCCTGCCCGTCCACGTCAAAGGGGTTCCGGAAAGCGGCCAGAAGCCGGTCCGCCAGCCCGTTCATGACATCGGGAGCGTCGGGCCGTGGTATAAAGATCGCGAATTCATCGCCGCCCATGCGCACGACGATGTCCTCCTTGCGGATTGCCTTGCGGATACGTCCGGCGGCAGCGGTCAGAACGCGGTCGCCGGCAGGATGGCCGAACGTGTCGTTGATGGTCTTGAAACCGTCCAGATCAAGATAAAGGACACCGAAGGCCTCGTTTGCACGCAGGGCCGCGCCGAGCTGGCCGTCGACAATCGCCTCCAGCGCCTTGCGATTATAAAAACCGGTCAGCGGATCGGTCATCGCCGCATCACGCAATTCGCGTTCGGCCAGACTCATGGTGAAATTGGCTTTCTGAAGCCGTAGCAATGCAGCCGCCAGCAACGCGAAATGTCTGAGATTGTCGATTTCGATGCGGGAAAAATTTCTCGGCACCGTATCGACCAGACAAAAGGCGCCAACAACAAGACCGGGCTCAAGTTCGATCGGCGCACCCGCATAGGAACGCAGCTCCGGCCCCCCTTTGACATAGGACATGAAGCGGAAATGCGGATGCTCGGTCAGATCGGAAATCACCACCACATCCTGCTTGGCGATGACGCGGTTGCAGATCGACAGATCGCGCGGGCATTCCGACAGTTCCATTCCCGCCTGCTCGGCGATATGAAGCCAATCCTCGTCGACAATATTGACCGCCGCGCGCGCCACGCCAAAAACCCCCTGCCCCAGTTGCGACAGCACTTTCAGCTCCGGCATCTCGGCATTCTTGAAAGACATGATCGACCGCACCGCGACCAGACGCTCGGTTTCTCCCTCCGGTCGCGATATCGCCTGTCCCATACTCATGTCCTTCTGCTGTTGCGTTACAGGAAGCCGCCCGAGGCAGAGCAGGTCAAACCAGCCGCCTCGCTCGAAGCGGAAGCCATTCCGCTACGTTTCCTTCGGGCGCATAATGCAAAAACCGGCAATTGACGCCACGTGCGAATTTTTGCCGGTCTGTTTGCGTATGGAACAAATCGTGGGGATGCCCAATCGGCGGTGCGATCAGGCCTTCTTCTGCCAGCGGCCTTCAGGCGACTGCTGCCAATAGGTCAGGGAATGCCCCTCCGTTTTCAGCCTTTTCCAGTGATTCCGCGCCATTTCGAGCTGGTAGGCATCGTACCCGTCGAACATGAACACGATACGCTCATAAGCCTCGACCGCCGGCGGCTCGGCGCCATCGACGAGAAAGCGGACACTTGCCGCGTTGGCGTTCTCGTCGGACGCCGTCAGGAGAATCGGCTGGTTTTGCGGTGCGGGCGAAGTATCGGTGGCGTGCGGCAGGAAACTGTCGTCACGAAAGGTCCACAGATGCGTGTCGAGGAAATCACGGCGCTCCTCGCCCACCGTCTGGATCGCGACTTTCCAGCCGCGTTCCAGCGATTTCTCGAGCAAGGGCGGCAACGCATCCTCCAGCTTCGATTCCGTCAGATGGTAAAACAGAATTTCAGTCATCCGCAGACGTGCCGCTCCGCTCGCTTCAATCTTCGTAATGGGCACGAACGAGTTCGTTCAGCAGCCGGACGCCGTAGCCCGATCCCCAGGACTGGTTGATCTCGGTCAGCGGCGAACCCATGGCGGTGCCGGCGATATCGAGATGCGCCCAGGAGGTTTCGCCCACGAAACGCTTGAGGAACTGCGCGGCGGTGACGGAACCCGCCAGACGGCCCGAGCTGTTCTTCATGTCGGCGAATTTGGAATCGATGATCTTGTCGTAATCCTTGCCGAGCGGCATGCGCCACAGTTTTTCGGCCGTCACATCGCCCGCCTGCGTGAGGCGCGCTGCAAGCTCGTCGTCATTGGAGAAAAGACCGGCCTGAAGATTGCCGAGCGCCACCGTGATCGCGCCCGTCAACGTGGCGAGGTTCACCATGAATTTCGGATTGAAGCGATCGTTGGTGTACCAGAGCGCATCGGCCAGAACCAGTCGGCCTTCGGCATCGGTATTGATGATCTCGATGGTCTGGCCGGACATGGAGGTGACGATATCGCCCGGACGCTGGGCATTGCCGTCAGGCATGTTTTCCACGAGGCCGATGACGCCGATTACATTCGCCTTGGCCTTGCGGGCGGCCAGCGCATGCATCAGGCCGGTCACGGCGGCGGCCCCGCCCATGTCGCCCTTCATATCCTCCATATTGAGGCCGGGCTTCAGCGAAATGCCGCCGGT
Organism: Agrobacterium leguminum; assembly: GCF_005144435.2. Lineage (NCBI taxonomy): Bacteria > Pseudomonadati > Pseudomonadota > Alphaproteobacteria > Hyphomicrobiales > Rhizobiaceae > Agrobacterium > Agrobacterium leguminum. The sequence goes on along the minus strand of NZ_CP120211.1, from coordinate 800,546 downwards.
ATCGAAAACGACGCCCTTGCCGACGAAGGCAATCGGCTCATCCTTCTTGTTGCCGCCGTTCCACTGCATCACCGCAAGTCTGGGCGGACGCGCCGACCCCTGCGCCACACCGAGAAGCGCATTCATGCCGAGCTTCTTCAGCTCCTTCTCGCCGAGGACTTCCACCTCGACGCCGAGCTTGCGCAGCTCCTCCGCCTTCTCGGCAAATTCGACGGGGCCGAGAGCGTTCGGCGGCAGGTTGACGAGATCGCGCGCCAGGGTAACACCGCCCGCAACAGCCTCGGAGACGGCAAAAGCCTTTTCCGCTTCCTGATGGGCGGCCGTGACGATGACGATCTCGACCTTCTTCGGCGTCTTCTCTTCGTCGGACTTTTTCTTGGTCTTGTAGGCATCGAAGCTATAGGCGCGCAGCAGCAGGCCAAGCGCGAAATCCGCAGCCGCCTGCGCACCGACCTCTACGCCCGGCGCATCGAGATAGATGACGACCTTATCCGCCTTCTTGAAACTGGCGGCGGCGGTGCCGCCGGCGCGCAGCCAGTCATGGGCGACCAGCTTCGAGGGCTTGCCGAGGCCGATGACGAGCAGCCGGTCGGCGGCGGAACCCTGCGGCGCGATCACGTCGAGCGTCGTCATGGACTTTGCGGAAAAGCCCGAAATCTTCGCCGCCCTTTCGATCACACCGCCCGGATCGGCCTCAGAGGCGCCGGCGACGGCCTGCGCCTCACCCGAGGCCTGCAGCACAACGGCGAGCGCGTTTTCAAGCGCGGCGGAATTGGCGAAAGAAATATCGAATTTGGCGGACATGTTTTCCTGCTCTTCTTCTACGACTTGCACGATGCGCATGATCATGGCCTTTTCGGCCACGGGCGCAACCCCGCATTCTTTAAAGGCCTACAGTCGTTAAAGGAAAGGCATTTTTGTGGAATGCGAAATCGCGTCATGAAACCGACAGCTTGTTCCACAAAAAGACACAGGCGATGGAAAAATCATCGCGCAAAACATATTTGTGAGCACGCCGGAATAGCCAATTGCAAACGATGCGATTAGATAGGCGGAAATTCGGCGAGCGATCGCACGGAAAAACAATGTCGAACAGGGCCGTATGAAGCTTCTCGAGAACTATATCCTGCGGCGGACAACGCAGATGTTTCTGGTCGCGCTGCTGCCGGTGCTGGCCATCATCTGGACCATCCAGGTTCTCCAGAGAATCAATCTCGTCACCGATACCGGCCAGTCGATGGGTTCCTTCATGGCGCTCGCGACGATGATCCTGCCGACGCTGATCCCGGTCGTCCTGCCTTTCGCGCTGGTGATCGGCATCACCCAGATCTTCACGACGATGAACAACGATTCCGAGCTTGCCATCATCGATGCGGCGGGATCGCCCCGTTCGATCATGTATCGCCCGGTTCTCATTCTGGCCGCCATTCTGAGCGCGTTTTCCTTCACCATCACCAATTTCATCGAGCCGCCCGCCCGCAGCTCCGCCCGGCAGATGGTGGCCGCCGCCTATGCCGACCTTCTGTCCTCGGTGATCGAAGAAAAGACTTTCCGTACCATTCAGGACGGTCTTTACGTGCAGATCGCCCAGCGGCAGGGCCGCATCCTCAAGGGCCTGTTCGTCGCCGACCGCCGCGATCCGAATTTCGATCTCATCTATTATGCCAAGGAAGGCATGATCGATGAAAGCGGCACGTCGCTGACCATGCGCGACGGCGAAGTGCAGCAGAAGACGCCGGACGGCAAGGTTTCGATCGTCAAGTTCCTGTCCTATGCCTTCGACCTTTCGACCATGTCGGAAAAGCAGGATTCCGAGCCGTCGCTCTCTCCGGGCGACGCCAGCCTCGGTTTCCTTCTTTCGCCCGACGAGAACAATGCGAGCTACAAGCGCTCGCCGGAAGCCTTCCGCAGCGAGCTGCACAAGCGCCTGTCGGACTGGATGTTCGCTTTCTCCTTCGCGCTGATTTCGCTGGTCATCGCCGCCGATGCCCGTTCGCACCGCGAAGCGCGCCTGCATCCGATGGTCGCCGCACTGGTGACGGCCTTCATGCTGCGGTGGCTTGGTTTTTACGTCACCAATCAGATCAAGCAGAGCGCGGCCTTCATTCCGCTGGTCTATGCCGTTCCGGGCCTCAGCGGCGGCGCCGCCGCCTTCATTCTGCTGACCGGCCGCAAGCCGAAAATGCCGAAAATCATCGCCGATGCGATGGGTCGTCTGCGCCGTCTCTTCTCCAGCCGGATGGCGAAAAGCTCTGGGAGCGGCAACGCATGATTTTCAACACGCTCTCCCGGTATTTCCTGAAGCGATATCTGATCACCGCCATCTGGTTCGTGCTCGGCGTATCCTCGATCATTTACCTTGCCGACTTCAGCGAAACGGCACGGCGCATGTCCGGCCTGCCCGGCTATTCCGTTCCGGCCGCCCTTGGCCTGACGGCGCTTCGTCTGCCGCTTATCCTGCAACAGACCGTACCCTTCATCGCGCTTTTCGTCGGTATGACGACGCTGATCTCGCTCAACCGGCGTTACGAACTGGTGGTGACGCGCGCCGCCGGCATTTCCGCCTGGCAGTTCATCCTTCCCTTCGTGCTCGGCGCGGTTTTCATCGGCATCCTGTCGGTCACCATCCTGAACCCCATCGCGGCATGGGGCCAGAACAAGTCGCTGGCGATGGAAGCCGGCCTGCGCAACGAAGCGGGCGGCGGCCGCCAGCAGGAGATCATTCCGTGGATGCGCCAGGCAAGCGGCGGCCAGGATACGATCATCGGCGCCAAGAGCTTCGAGGACAATGGAACGCTGCTTCTCGACGTGGTTCTGATCGACATCGACAAGGACGGAAACATCGTCTCGCGTAAGGATGCGAAGTCGGCTAAATTGGAAGATGGTTACTGGCTTCTTAACGGCGTTTCGGAAACCCGCGCCGGGCATGTGCCAGTTCGGCAAGAAAGCACGCGGATCAGTACCAATCTGAGACGGGAATTCGTTCAGGAGCGCATGACGCAGACGGAAACCGTTGCTTTCTTTGACCTTTCTCACAAGATCGAAGTTGCAAAGTCCTTTGGACTATCTTCGAAGGCGCTTGAGACGCAGTATCATTTCCTGCTATCGACGCCCCTGCTTCTGGTTGCGATGACCTTGATCGCCGCGACCGTTTCATTAAAGTTCAGCCGCTTCGCCCAATCGCGCTCCGTGATTCTGGGTGGAATCGTTTCCGGCTTCGTGCTTTATGTAGTAACCGTGCTCGTAAGGGCATTCGGGAGTGGTGGTGTTGTCCCTCCCACCGTCGCGGTCTGGGTTCCAGTCATCGTGGCGTTGGCTTTGGGGGCAACCATTCTGCTTCATCAGGAGGACGGCTAGTGGCGGTATATGACCGCGGGAATATCAGACGGCTTTGGACGGCCCTTCTGACAGGTGCCGCTGTGTGCGCGTATTTGGCATCCAGCCCGGTCGCTTTCGGCCAGGATGGTTTGCTTGCGTCGGCAAGCCAAGACGATTCGAAACTCCTGCTTACAGCAAATGAACTGACCTATAATCGCGATTCCCAGCGCGTGATCGCGAAGGGCGTGGTTCGCATGAAATATTCGGGCTACCGCATGGTGGCCCAGCAAGTGGAATATAACCAGCAGACCGGCCGCGTGATCGCCCATGGCAATATCGAGCTGATCGAGCCGGGCGGCAACAAGATCTATGCCGACGAGATGGACGTGACCGACGATTTCGGTCAGGGCTTCGTCAATGCGCTGCGCGTCGAGACCACGGACAATACCCGTATCGCCGGTGAAAGCGCCGAGCGTCTCGAAGGCGACCTGATGGTGCTCAATAACGGTGTCTACACCGCGTGTCTGCCCTGCGCCGAGCGGCCCGAAAAGGCGCCGCTGTGGCAGGTCAAGGCCGAGCGCGTCGTTCAGGACGGCAAGACCCATACGGTGCGGCTGGAAAAGGCCCGCCTGCAGCTTTTCGGCCATTCGATCGCCTATCTGCCGTTCCTTACGGTTCCGGACAATACGGTGAAGCGTAAATCCGGCTTCCTGTTCCCGCAGATGAGCATTACCGACAATCTCGGTTTCGGTATCGGTGTCCCCTATTTCCACGTCCTGTCCGACACTTCGGACGTGACCGTCACGCCGACCTATTACACGACGCAGGGTCTGCTGCTGCAGGCGGAATTGCGCCAGCGCTTCGAAACCGGCATGCACACGGTCACGATTGCGGGCATCAGCCAGCAGAAGTCCGAAACCTTCACGGCCGGCACCAGCGACGCCCTCAACGACAATCGCGGCATGATCGCAAGCAAGGGTGATTTCTCGATCAACCCGCGCTGGGCGTTCGGCTGGGATGCCATGGTGCAGACCGACAATAACTTTTCGCGCACCTATGGGCTGAAGGGTTATAAAAACGACGTTCAGACCAACCAGATTTATCTGAACGGTGCGAGTGAGCGTAACAGCTTCGAAGCCCGCGGTTATTATTTCAACGTTCAGGATACGGACAATACCGAAGCCAAGGAACGCAAACAGGCAATCGTCCACCCGGTTGTCGACTACCGTTATTTCGTGCCGGATCCGGTTTATGGCGGCGAACTTTCGCTGACCACCAACCTGACGAGCATCACGCGCCTGCGGCAGGATGCTTACGCGCTCGGCGGTTATCCGCGTTTCAGCGGGCTTGAGGGCGACTATACGCGCCTTTCCACCGAAGCCGAGTGGAAGCGCACCTTCACGATGGACAGCGGCCTGCAGATCACGCCGATATTCGCCGCGCGCGGCGACGCGCTCTGGACGGACATGTCTCCTGCGGCCTTCACCTCGGGCGGGACCTCCTATGCCTATGAGGGCATGATGCATGACGGTGCGGCTTTCCGCGGCATGGTCACCGGTGGCCTGGAAGTGCGTTACCCCTGGCTGTTCACCGCGCTCAACAGCAGCCACGTGATCGAGCCCATTGCACAGATTTTCGTGCGTCCGAACGAACAATATGCCGGCCGCCTTCCGAACGAGGATGCACAGGCATTCGTCTTCGACGCGACCAATCTGTTCGAACGCGACAAATTCTCCGGTTTCGACCGGATCGAAGGTGGCACGCGCGCCAATATCGGCTTCCGCTATAACGGTACGTTCGACAATGGCTACGGCGTTCGCGCCATTGCCGGTCAGTCCTTCCATCTGGCGGGCGACAATTCCTTCGCCTCCTACGATCTCGTCAATGCGGGCGCCAATTCGGGCCTCGAATCCGACCGTTCGGATTACGTCGCCATGGCCGCTTTCGATGCGCCGATCGGACTTTCGCTGTCGTCGAGCCTGCGTCTCGACAAGGACGATTTCGACATCAACCGTTCGGAAACCGGTATCAGCTATTCGGACCGTCGCCTTACCGGCAAGCTCAGCTATACGCAGGTCAAGGCACAGCCGAAATACGGCTATAACGAAGACCGCGATATCATCCAGGCGTCCGGTTCGCTGCGCATGGACGACAATTGGTCGCTGTTCGGTTCGATCAATTACGATCTGAACGGGAAGTTTGCCGCCGAACGCCGCATCGGCATTGCCTATCAAGATGAGTGCACGATCCTGACGGTCAGCTATTCCGACGAAGGCAATATCAATTCCAGCCGTCAGGCCGCCAATGACTGGTCGATCAATGCCCGTCTGGCCTTCCGTACGCTCGGCGATATCAGCGTCGGTTCAGCCAATGAGGACTGGAACGACATGGATATTGGCTGGAAGCCAAACAACTACTGAGTTTAGAGGCAGGTTACGCAGCATCGTGACCTGCCTTTTTACCATTTGGCCAGTAAAGCCACGGTTTCGCCGCAACAACACGCCAATGTCGGCCGCGCATGGAACCTATCGGGTTTTCTTTCAACAAACCGACACATTGCCGTCTTGCGGATCGCGATGATATATACGTGGCAAATTCGCGGTGCGGATGCACAGTTGCAGGTCTGAAAAGCGGGAGAGTTCAATATTTCCCTCATCAGGCAGAACAGATTGGCGGGACAGGGCAACAGGCCCCTGCCCGACGAAAGGGAGAAGGATATGATGAATTTCGGAAAGACGGCTTTGCGTGGCGCTGCTTTCGCCTTTGCGATATTCGCCGTTCCCATGGCCGTTGTGCCCTATGCCGGCCAGGCCTTCGCCGATAGCACCGTCAAGATCGTCGTCAACAAGACCCCCATCACCAATGACGATATCGCCAAGCGCGTCGCCTTCCTCAAGCTGCAGCGCCAGTCCGGTAATCTCAATGAAAAGGCGCGCGAGCAGCTTGTCGATGAAGCGCTGAAGCGCGAGGAAATCGGCCGCGTCAAGATGTCGGTCAGCACCGACGATGTCGATGCGGCCTTCGCACGCTTTGCCGGCAACAACAAGATGACCCCGCAGCAATTGACGAAGGTGCTTGCGCAGGCGGGTGTCGGAGCCGATCATTTCAAGGCCTTCATCGCCGTTCAGATGAGCTGGCCGCGCCTTGTCAACGCCCGTTATGGCGCACGCGGCAAGATGTCGACGCAGGATCTCGTTACCCGACTGAAGGAACGCGGCGACAAGCCCGTCACCACGGAATATTTCCTGCAGCAGGTCATCTTCGTTATCCCGGAATCGAAACGCAACGCCATTACCGGCAAGCGCAAAGCCGAGGCTGAAGCATCGCGCAAGCGTTATCCCGGCTGCGACCAGGCCATGAGCTTCGCCGCAACCATGCGCGACGTGGCGATCAAGGACCTTGGCCGCATTCTGGCGCCGGAGCTGCCGGAAGACTGGAAGGCGCTGGTGGAGAAGACCAAGGAAGGCGGCACCACCGGCACCCGCGTCACCGAAAAGGGCGTCGAATATCTGGCCATCTGCAAGCAGCGCCAGGTTTCCGACGACTATGCGGCGGAAATGGTGTTCAAGTCCGAAGATCTGATGAAGGCCAAGGACGGCGAAAACCCGAACGAAAAGAAATATATGGATGAGCTGCGCAAGAAGGCGCAGATCGTCAACACCTGATATTGATACGAGAGCCGGGTCTTTCCGTGACATATGCATCCCTGCCGCTTGCCCTGACACAGGGAGATCCAGCCGGTATCGGCCCCGACATCGCCATCACCGCCTGGGCTAAGCGCCGGGAGAACGGCGTGCCGCCCTTCATCTTCATCGGCGATCCCGATGTGGTGGCGAGCCGCGCGGCGCTGATCGGCGTGCCGGTCAATATCGAGACCTGTGATGCGGAAAGCGCCGTCGGCCTGTTCGAACAGGCTTTCCCCATCCTCCCCCTTCCTGTCGGCTTCGAAGTGCAGGCGGGTCAGCCGCATGTCGGAGCGGCGCACGCGACGATCAAGGCCATCGAGACCGCCGTTTCCCTCACGGTCGAGGGCAAGGCTGCGGCCGTCGTCACCAATCCGATCGCGAAATCGGTGCTTTATGAGGCGGGTTTCGGCTTTCCCGGTCATACGGAATTTCTGGCCGATCTCGCCCTGCGCCAGACCGGCGAGCAAGTCATCCCGGTCATGATGATTGCCGGCCCCAAGGTCCGTGTCGTCCCGGTGACGATCCATATCCCCGTGAAAGACGTGCCGGCCGCTCTCACCGAAGAGCTGATCGTCACGACCTGCCGGATCATCAACGCCGATCTCCGGCAAAAATTCGGCATCGAGGCGCCGCGTCTGGCGGTTGCCGGCCTCAACCCGCATGCGGGTGAAGATGGCGCACTCGGCACCGAGGATCGCGATATCGTCCACCCGGCGACCATGCGGTTGCGGAAGGACGGGATCGATGCCTTCGGACCCCTGCCCGCCGATACCATGTTCCACGATGCCGCCCGCAAGCGTTATGACGTGGCGGTGTGCATGTATCACGATCAGGCGCTCATTCCGGCCAAGGCGCTCGGCTTTGACGATTCCGTCAATGTCACGCTCGGCCTACCCTTTATCCGCACCTCGCCCGACCATGGCACCGCCTTCGGTATTGCCGGCCAGGGCATAGCCAATGAGGCGAGCCTGGTGGCGGCGCTGAAGATGGCGGCGGACATTTCCCTCCGCAGCCAGGCCAACGCATAATGGCGGCCATCGACGGACTGCCGCCGCTGCGCGATGTCATCCAGCGCCACGGGCTCGACGCGAAGAAATCGCTCGGCCAGAACTTCCTGTTCGACCTCAATCTCACCCAGAAGATCGCAAGGACAGCAGGGCCGCTAGACGGCGTGACGGTGATAGAGGTCGGCCCCGGTCCCGGCGGGCTCACCCGCGCCATTCTTTCGCTCGGGGCAAAAAAGGTCATCGCCGTCGAACGCGACAGCCGCTGCCTGCCGGCGCTGGCGGAAATCGAAGCGCATTATCCCGGACGGCTCGAAGTCATCGAGGGCGACGCCCTCAAGACCGATTTCGAGGCTCTGGTTCCCGCCGGCGAACCGGTGCGGATCATCGCCAACCTGCCCTACAATGTCGGCACGCAATTGCTGGTCAACTGGCTGCTGCCGAAACAATGGCCACCCTTCTGGCTCTCCATGACGCTGATGTTCCAGAAGGAAGTCGGCCAGCGCATCGTGGCCGAAGAAGGCGACAACCATTATGGCCGGCTGGGCGTTCTCGCCGGCTGGCGCACGGTCGCCGAAATGGCCTTCGACGTTCCGCCACAAGCCTTCAGCCCGCCGCCGAAGGTAACCTCCACCGTCGTGCACCTGCTGCCGAAGGACAAGCCGCTGCCCTGCGATGTCGCCAAGCTTGAAAAGGTGACGGAAGCCGCCTTCGGCCAACGCCGCAAGATGCTGCGCCAGAGTGTAAAAAGCCTTGGCGGCGAAACGCTTCTGGAAAAAGCGGGGATCGATCCCACACGGCGAGCGGAAACGCTGTCGGTGGAGGAATTCGTCACTTTGGCGAACTGCCTGTAAATCCGTCGTGGAATGTGCCATTCCGAGCAGCGGGACACGGGTTCGTGGAGATTGCGAATAAAGGAAGAAGTGCGTGGAGAGTGCCGGTTTTCATTACAAGCTCGACATTCCCGCTGAAACGCCCGACTGCGCGGTTGTCTTGCTGCATGGATCGGGACGAACGGAAGACGATCTCATTTCTTTTGGCCGCACCGTCTTTCCTAACGGTGTCTTATACGCGCCGAGAGGCGCCGTTCCCTGGGAAAATGGCTTCGCATTTTTTCGCAGAAAACCCGACAGACAGCTCGATATTGACGACCTCAAACATCGAGCGACCAGCCTCTGCCAGTTCATAGACTTTGTATTTCATGAGACCGGGCAGAGACCCCTTCTCGTTGGATATTCGAACGGCGCGATCATAGCGGCTGAAACCATATGTCTGAATCGGAATTTGTCGAGGGGAGCCATTCTACTTCGCCCGCTTTCTCCAAGAACGGATCAGGCTCTCCCAAACCTCTCAGGATACCCCATACTCCTGCTCGCCGGCGCCTACGACGAAAGGCGTCACCCCACCGATGCGCCGCATTTGGCCAACCAACTGGCATCGGCCGGTGCGGATGTTGTTCTGCAGACAGTTGAGACGGGCCACGGCTGGGCTGAAGACGCCGCAGACGAGCAGCTATCTCGCCAATGGGCGGCAAATGAACCTATCTCCCAGAGAGCAGCAGCGACTCCCATCGGTTAGCCGAACGTTTTGGAACAGGGCGAGGCCGAGGACTAAACCCAGTTTTCAACTCGCAAACCGGGCATCCGGACAAACTCGCGCATATTATTGGTTACGACGATCAGCCCCTCGCTACGGGCATGACCACCAATCTGCATATCATGAACGCCGCATGGCGTTCCAGCCTTGGCAAGTTCGGCCCTGATCTGTCCGTAATGTGCGGCGCCTTTGTCGGCGAAAGGCAGAACGTCCAAACGCGCGGTAAAATTTTCAATGGCGTTGATGTTTTCCTGGCGCCGGACGGATTTTTCAGCACCATAATAGAGCTCGCCAAGTGTGATGCTCGAAATACACAGTTGATCTGCCAGAGCGTTGAATTTCTCCCGCAGCTCCGGAGGATAAGTCTTCATCACATAGATACATATATTGGTATCGAGCATATATGTGAGCATCAGAAGGGCTCGCGCTCATCCAATGCAGGCTCTTCGCGAACGGAAAGAAAATCATCCGTTGCACGAGGGCCGGTCAGAAAAAGGTCGTCCCAGCGCTTTCCCTGCGGCACTATAACACGCGCGAGACCGATTTTCAGAACATCGACCTTATGCACGTCATCAGGAAAAGCCACGGCCTTCGGTAGCCTTACAGCTTGACTGCGATTGCTTATAAAAACCGTTGACGTAGCCATTGTCAGAGCCTCGTATATCCTGCTGGGATATACATAACGTCTAACTGCTTCGGTTTCAAGGTTTTGGGGCCGGTAGCCAAACGCTACCTTCCATCAGAGCTTCGGCTCTTCCTCGAGCAACGCCCGCACGAAATCGAACATGCCGTGGCGCCGGTCGCGGCGGACGCGTTCGGCCTTCACGATGGCTTCGACGGCCTCGAAGGCGGCCTGCAGGTCGTCATTGAGGATGACATAGTCATAGTCGCGCCAGTGCTCGATTTCGGCACGGGAATTGAGGAGCCGGGTCTTGATGACCTCTTCGGTGTCCTCGGCGCGGCGATGCAGGCGCGATTGAAGTTCGGTCATGGTCGGCGGCAGGATGAAGATCGAAACGACGTCCGCCTTCATCTTGTCCTGAAGCTGCTCGGCGCCCTGCCAGTCGATATCGAACAGCATGTCGCGGCCGGCAGCCATGGCATCTTCCACCGGCCCACGCGGGGTGCCGTAAAAATTGCCGTGAACTTCAGCCCATTCCAGCAGCGCATCGCTATCCCGCAGGCGCTCGAATTCACGAGTGGAAATGAAATGGTAGTGGATGCCGTCAATCTCGCTCTGGCGGCGCGGACGCGTCGTGACGCTGACGGACAGGCCGATATTCTTGTCCTTGTCGAGCAGGTTGCGCGCAATCGTGGATTTGCCCGCGCCGGATGGCGAAGAAATCACCAGCATCAACCCTCTGCGGGCAATCGTGACGGGAGAATTATTCACCGGGGCCATGGGGTCTACTCCAGATTTTGGACCTGCTCGCGGAACTGATCGATCACCACTTTCAGCTCTATGCCTGCTGCGGTTACCGCACTGGCGTTCGATTTGGAACAGATTGTATTCGACTCGCGGTTAAATTCCTGTGCAAGAAAATCGAGCTTGCGTCCTACCGGCCCGCCATTGGCCAAAAGCTCCCGCGACGCCTGAACATGGGCGTGCAGCCGGTCAATCTCTTCGCGCAGATCCGCCTTGGTGGCGAGCAGCGCCGCCTCGGCATGCAGCCGGTCACGGTCGAGACCATGCAAGCCGTCGCCGATAAGGGCGATCTGTTGGGCGAGCCGTGCCGCGATCTGTTCCGGCTGGCGGGAAGGATCGCTTTCAATGATGTCCGCGAGCTGCTCGATCCGGTTGATATGACCGGACAGGATCGCAAACAGCGACGCCCCTTCCCGCTCGCGCATATCCTTCAGCTTCTCGACGGCGGCGGCGAAGCCGGCAAGCACATCGCCGTTGCGCGCGGCCTGCGCCTCCGCGTCATCTTCCGCCTCACGAAAATCGACGAGCCCGCGCAGCGTGAGCAGCGTGTCGAAGCTCAGCGGCTTGTCTTCCACGACGTCGCCAAGCTCCTTCTTCAGCGCCAGAACCGCCGCCAGAGCATCGCGGTTGATCACCGCCTCCAGCCGGTTTTCCGCAATCGCCAGCGTCAGACCCGCCTGGATATTGCCGCGGGAAAGATGCTCGCCTGCGATTTCGCGCAGAGCCGTTTCCAGCGCTTCAAGACCGGTCGGCAGACGCAGGCGCACATCGAGCCCCTTGCCGTTCACCGAACGCAATTCCCACGCCCAGCGGTAACGGCCGGAGGTTCCTTCGCTGCGTGCGAAGCCGGTCATCGATTGCAATGTCATATCTGGAAGCCCCCCGTCATACTGTGCAAAACCGGGCCTGTGCGGACGCAGGGCCCGGTCAGGATTTTCAATTGTTGGCCGGCTTTTCCGCCTCGGCCCCGCCCGGCTGGCCATCCACGACAACATCGGGATTGGCGCCGGAGGCCGCCTTTTCGGCCTCTATCTTGCGCCAGCGGCGCACATTGGCGTTATGCTCTTCAAGCGTCTTCGCAAACACATGGCCGCCGGTGCCATCGGCAACGAAATAAAGGTCATCCGTGCGCCATGGATTGGCCACGGCCTCAAGCGCCGCCCGGCCCGGATTGGCGATGGGCGACGGCGGCAGGCCCTTGATGACATAGGTGTTGAACGGCGTCTGCTTCTGCAGGTCCGACTGGTAAATCGGGCGGTCCGACGGTTTGCCGTCGCCACCGAACAGGCCATAGATGATCGTCGGGTCGGATTGCAGGCGCATGCCCTTCTTCAGACGGTTGTAGAACACCGAAGCGACATGGGCGCGCTCGTCATCCTTGCCGGTTTCCTTCTCGACGATAGAGGCAAGCGTCACGAATTCCTCGACGGTCTTGATCGGCAGGTCGGGATCGCGCCGTTCCCAGATCATGTCGATCAGCTTGTCCTGCGCCGCACTCATCTGGTTGATGATTTCTTCGCGCTTGGTGCCGCGGGTGAAGCGATAGGTATCGGGGCGCAGGCTTCCTTCCGGCGGCAGGGCCGAGGGCAATTCGCCATCCAGCACTTCATCCGCTCCAAGGCGCGCGAACATCTGCTTCACGGTCAGGCCTTCCGGCAACGACACCGAATAAAGGATCGACTTGCCGGACTCCAGCAGCATCATGATGTCCTTCATCGATGCGCCGGCCTTGATCTCATATTCGCCGGCCTTCAGCGTCTGGTCCTTCTGCAGGTAGCTGCCGGTCATCAGGCGGAAGACACGGGCGTTGGAGATGACCTCGTTACGCTCGAGATTATTGGCGATCTCAATGATGCCGGCGCCGTTGCGCACCGTGAAATGTGTGTTCGTCTGGAGCGGACCGGGCTCCTGGAACGCATCGATCATGTAATAGAAAGCGGCAATGGCCAGCACACAGACGGCAACCGCAAGCGTCATCAGAAAATTCAGAAAGATCACAAGCTGGCCGTGGGCCTTGCGGGAGCGCTTGGGCGGAGCCGGCACTTTTTCCGGCCGCAGGGCTTCCGTCGGGGATTTCGGAATGATCGGGCCGCGATTGCCTTCGCCCGCGCCGTTTTGTCCGTATGGTCCCTGGCTGTTCTGGTTCGTGTCGCTCACCGTCGGTCCTTTTCAGTTCGGCGTTGTCAGCGCTTTTTGCGCAGGTAATGCGGCAAAAACAGGTTCGGAATGTCTTCCTGCACCACATAGAGATATCGTGAAGCCTTGCTATTCCGCTTCACGAACATCGTTTCGGACAAAGCCGATGGAGGAAGCAGCCTGCGGCCGGAAATCACCCCGAACCGGCAAACGCTTCCCATAAACGACTACAATATCGGCGCGAAAACCGGAATGGCTTTCGCAAGCCGCAATGCGCTCTTCAAAGGAAAGAACGTCCTTTGTCAGCACCCGGTGGGAGGGCGCCAGCGGCGGCAGAGCCGCCGCCGCAATTATGCTTCGTAACGACGCAGCACGAGGGAGGCGTTGGTGCCGCCGAAGCCGAAGGAGTTCGAGAGCGCCACATCGACCTTCCGCTTGCGCGCCTTGTGCGGCACGAGATCGATCTTCGTCTCCACATCGGGATTGTCGAGGTTCAGCGTCGGCGGAACGATGTTGTCGCGGATCGCAAGCGTCGCGAAGATCGCCTCGATAGCGCCCGCCGCACCCAGAAGATGGCCGGTGGCCGACTTGGTGGAGGACATGGAAATCTTCGAGGCCGATTCGCCGACAAGCCGCTCGACCGCGCCAAGCTCGATCGTATCGGCCATGGTCGAGGTGCCATGGGCGTTGATGTAGTCGATATCGTCAGGCGTGAGACCTGCACGCTTCAGCGCCATCGACATGCAGCGATAGGCGCCTTCACCATCCTCGGACGGTGCGGTGATGTGATAGGCATCGCCCGAAAGGCCGTAACCGACGACTTCCGCATAAATCTTCGCGCCGCGCGCCTTGGCATGTTCTAGCTCTTCCAGAACGACGATGCCCGCACCTTCACCCATGACGAAACCGTCGCGGTCACGGTCATAGGGGCGCGAGGCCTTTTCCGGATTGTCGTTATGCTGGGTGGAGAGCGCCTTGCAGGCGGCGAAGCCGGCAAGCGCGATGCGGCAGACCGGCGATTCGGCGCCACCGGCGACCATGACGTCGGCATCGCCAAGCGCGATCAGACGGGCGGCGTCGCCAATGGCGTGCGCGCCGGTCGAGCAGGCCGTCACCACGGCATGGTTCGGTCCGCGCAGCTTGTGGCGGATGGAAACCTGGCCGGATACGAGGTTGATCAGGCGGCCGGGAATGAAGAATGGCGAAATGCGCCGCGGGCCCTTGTCGCGCAGCGTATAGCCCGCCTCGACAATGCCCTCCAGGCCGCCGATGCCGGAGCCGATCAGAACGCCGGTGGCGATCTGGTCCTCGTCCGTTTCCGGATGCCAGTCCGCGTCGGCAAGCGCCATGTCGGCGGCAGCCATGCCGTACAGGATGAAAGGATCGATCTTGCGCTGTTCTTTGGGTTCCATCCAGTCATCGGCATTGAAGGTGCCGTTGGAACCATCGCCCACGGGAATACGGCAGGCGATCTTTGCCGGAAGGTCTTCGACTTCGAATTCAGTCACGAGACGGGCGCCGTTCTGGCCGGCCAGCAGCCGCTCCCAGGTCACTTCCGTCCCACATCCAAGAGGAGATACCATGCCGGTACCGGTGATAACGACACGCCTCATCGCCAATGCTCCGCCCTTATCCAAATCATCGGTCTTCATGCAACGCCGAACATCGGGAGATGTTCATCGGATGCTGCAGTATTTCAAATCTCAGCATGACGGTTGTGGGCGCCGTTTCCGGCCCGTGACCCCATGCATTGCCCGGAACACGCACCGTCAGGGGCATGTTACCGTCTGCCTATAAAACATTGGCCCGGACGAGCCGGGCCAAGGACGGGAGGATATTGCACCTCCCCCATCAAGGTCGATCAGGCCTGGGCCTTCTCGATGAACTTTACGGCGTCGCCGACGGTCAGGATCGAGTCAGCTGCGTCGTCGGGGATTTCAACGCCGAATTCTTCTTCGAAAGCCATGACCAGTTCAACGGTGTCGAGCGAATCAGCGCCCAGATCGTCAATGAAGCTGGCGCCTTCAACAACCTTGTCGGCGTCAACGCCAAGATGATCAATTACAATTTTCTTTACGCGTTCTGCGATATCGCTCATGTCGGTTTCCTCGACCTTTATTTTGAAGGGAATGCCTTGCGGCACCCTGCCCTGTTAGAAGCCCTCATGCGCCGTTCAAATCCGGCACTGCTGGCAAACCCGTTCAACCCGGTCCAAGCTAGACATCGTCACGCAAAATCGCAACGGCTTCCTGTCTCTCCGGGACGACTGTTCACAGTCTTGGCCCGCTTAACATGGTTTCAATCGGTCGAAAAGCCTGAAAACGCGCTAAGCACAGCGTATGACAGGCAATTTCGCCGAAAACCAGCCGGCGGGGCCTTGCGGCGCCAGCTACCCAAGAAGGTGCTTAAACAGCGCCGCAATCCTTTTCATGACGGTCACAAGTGCCGTCAGATCATCGCCATGCCGCCGTTGACGTGCAGGGTCTGGCCGGTCATGTAGCCCGCCTCGTTGGAGGCGAGGTAAAGAACGGCCGAGGCGACCTCAGCACCGGTTCCCATGCGCTTCATGGGAATGGCGCCCATGATGGCGTCTTTCTGCTTGTCGTTCAGCTTGCCGGTCATGGCGCTTTCGATGAAGCCCGGCGCCACGCAGTTGACGGTAACGTTGCGGGTGGCGATTTCCTGGGCCAGCGACTTCGAAAAACCGATCATGCCGGCCTTGGAGGCGCAGTAGTTGGCCTGGCCGGGATTGCCGGTAACGCCGACGATGGAGGTGATGTTGATGATGCGGCCGAAACGGCGGCGCATCATCGGATGCGTCAACTCGCGCGTCAGGCGGAACATCGCCGTCAGGTTTACTTCGATGACGTTATCCCAGTCCTCGTCGCTCATGCGCACGAAGAGGCCGTCCTTGGTGATACCGGCATTGTTGACGAGGATATCGACGCCTTCCAGTTCGGCTTCGGCCTTTTCACCGAGCGCCTTCACCTCGGCGCGGTCGGCAAGGTTCGCCGGGAAAATCTTGACGCGCTCGCCAAGTTCCGCCGCCAGCGCTTCGAGCTTTTCAACGCGGGTGCCGTGCAGGCCAACGGTTGCGCCCTGGCTGTGCAGAAGGCGGGCGATTTCTTCGCCGATGCCGCCGGTCGCGCCGGTTACGAGAGCCTTGCGGCCTGTCAGATCAAACATGTCCTATTCCTTCTTTAGAGCTTCGGACTGAAAATGTTCAGCGCAGTTGCGCCCGATGAATGCGGCAGCCGGAGTATCCCGTCTCAGCCGATGAGGGTGGCAAGAAGCTGGTCGATATCGGCAGCACCGTTGACGGCAACGCCGTTCACCGTCTTGTCGATGCGGCGGGCAAGGCCCGTCAGCACCTTGCCGGAGCCGATCTCGTAAAGCTGCGTGACATTGTTGGCGGCGAACCATTCCACCGTCTCGCGCCAGCGCACCTGACCCGTCACCTGCTCGACCAGCAGGGCGGCGATCTCATTGGCATCGGAAACGGGTGCGGCGCGCACATTGGCGATAACCGGCACGACCGGGTTGTGCTTTTCAACGGCCGCCAGCGCCTCGCGCATGGCTTCCGCCGCCGGCGCCATCAGCGCGGAGTGGAAGGGTGCGGAAACCGGCAGCATGATGGCGCGCTTGGCGCCCTTTTCGGAAGCGATCGCCGCAGCCTTCTCGACGGCGGCCTTGCCGCCGGAAATGACGAGCTGACCGCCGCCATTGTCGTTGGCGATCTGGCAGACGCCGAGAATGGCCGCCTCTTCGCAGATTGCCGAAACGGCGTCATGCTCAAGCCCGATGATCGCCGCCATGGCGCCCTCGCCCACCGGCACGGCGGCCTGCATGGCGTTGCCGCGGATGCGCAGAAGACGGGCGGTATCGGCAACCGAGAAGGTGCCGGCGGCACAGAGCGCCGAATATTCGCCGAGCGAGTGGCCCGCGACATAAGAAACCGTATCGGACAGTTTGAAACCGCGCGCTTCGAGAACCCGCATGACCGCCATGGACACCACCATAAGCGCCGGCTGGGCGTTGGCGGTCAGCGTCAGCGTCTCTTCCGGGCCGTTCCACATGATATCGGAAAGCTTCTGGTCGAGCGCCTCGTCGACTTCCTGAAACACGGCGCGCGCTTCCGGATAGGTATCCGCCAGCTCCTTGCCCATGCCGACGGCCTGGCTTCCCTGTCCGGGAAATGTGAATGCAATACCCATGGGATGTCGTCCTTCTTGTCTGGCCTTGCCTTTATTCTTTCGGACTTCCATTCACATTCCCGCCAGCGAAGTCAAGGCTTGAAGCCCCATGGCAGGCCCTTGTCAGGGGTTTTGCCGTCCTGTTTTCCCCTTTCTTTTCATCATATTTTTTCTTGCACTGCGGCAATTCCCCATTACTTTCACACCACCTTCCAAACTATCTGGCCAAGCACCGGGACATTTCCATGAAACAGAGACTATTGGGCCGCACGGATATTTCCGTGTCTGAAATCTGCCTCGGCACGATGACGTGGGGCACGCAGAACACCGAAGCCGACGCGCATGCGCAGATGGATTACGCCGTCGAAAACGGCGTCAATTTCTTCGATACGGCAGAACTCTACCCCACCACCCCCGTTTCCGCCGAGACCCAGGGCCGAACGGAAGATTATATCGGCACATGGTTCGAAAAGACCGGCAAGCGCGATCAGGTCGTGCTCGCCACCAAGGTCGCCGGTTCGGGACGCGATTATATTCGCGGCGGCCGCGATATCGACGCCGCCGCCATCCGCGAGGCGGTGGATACCAGCCTCAAGCGCCTGAAGACGGACTACATCGACCTCTACCAGATTCACTGGCCGAACCGCGGCACCTATCATTTCCGCGGCGTCTGGAGCTTCGACGCCTCCGGTCAGGAAAAGCAGCGCACGCTCGCCGAAATCACCGAAAAGCTCGAAACGCTCGGCGAACTGGTGAAGGCCGGCAAGATTCGCGCCATCGGCCTTTCCAACGAGAGCGCCTGGGGCACGCAGAAATATATCGACATCGCCAAGGCCAACGGCCTGCCGCGCGTCGCCACCATCCAGAACGAATATAACCTGCTCTATCGCAGCTTCGATCTCGACATGGCGGAAGTCGCCCATCACGAGGATGTCGGCCTGCTCGCCTATTCGCCGCTGGCGGCGGGTCTTCTGACCGGCAAATACCAGAACGGCGCGCGCCCGGCGGGATCGCGCGGCACCATCAACAGAGACCTCGGCGGCCGCCTGCAGCCGCTTCAGGAAGCGCCGGTCAAGGCCTATCTGGAGCTTGCCGCACAGCATGGAATCGATCCGGCAAAGCTCGCCATCGCCTTCTGCCTCACGCGCCCCTTCATGGCCTCGGCCATCATCGGCGCGACGACGATGGAACAGTTGAAGGTGGATATTGCGGCTGCGGATGTGACGTTGTCGGAAGAGGTACTAAAAGGGATTGCGGCGATCCATCGCCAATATCCGATGGCGATCTGACGGCTCTACGGCGCGCTTTTTCACCGCTTGCCCTTGCATTCCGGGCAAAATTGCGTATAAGCGCGCTGTTCACAACACCCGGTTCAATTGGCTGGTGGCTGAACGGAGGGCTGGTTCCGGTAACGGAACAGCAGGAACCATAAGGTTTTTCCGGCCTCCCGTGTCTCCGCTCTCGACCGTCTCGAACAACGCTTTTCTTGCTTCAAGGCCTTACCGCCTTACCCAAGAGCAGTCGTTGAGGCTTAGCGCCGTTGCCGGGTGAAGGACGAAACGCAAGAAAGGCAAAGCTTAAATGGCTCTTTACGAACACATCTTCCTTGCCCGGCAGGATATTTCTGCCCAGCAGGTCGACGCACTTGTCGAGCAGTACAAGGGCGTTATCGAATCGTTCGGCGGCAAAGTCGGACGCATCGAGAACTGGGGTCTGAAGTCCCTCACCTACCGCATCAAGAAGAACCGCAAGGCTCACTACGCTCTCATGGACATCGACGCTCCGGCGGCCGCCATCCATGAAGTCGAGCGCCAGATGCGCATCAACGAAGACGTTCTTCGCTACATGACCATCGCCGTCGAAGCCCACGAAGAAGGCCCGTCCGCGATGATGCAGAAGCGCGACCGTGACGACCGTCCGCGCCGCGATGGCGACCGTCCGGACCGTGGCCCGCGTGAAGATCGTGGCCCCCGCGCACCGCGCGAAGGTGGCTTCGGCGACCGCGAAGACCGTCCGCGCCGTCCGCGCGAAGACCGTGCATAAGAAGGAGTTTTGACCAATGGCTGACGCATCCTCTTCCCAGGCACGCCGCCCGTTCCACCGCCGTCGCAAGACGTGCCCCTTCTCCGGCGCAAACGCTCCGAAGATCGACTACAAGGACGTTCGTCTCCTGCAGCGCTACATTTCCGAGCGCGGCAAGATCGTTCCGTCCCGCATCACGGCCGTTTCCCAGAAGAAGCAGCGCGAACTCGCCCAGGCGATCAAGCGCGCCCGTTTCCTCGGCCTGCTGCCTTACGTCGTAGCGTAATGAATTGAAGCGAGGCCGCGTTTCGGCGCGGCCTCGTTTGTCCTCGAAGCAGCTGACTCTTAATCAGCGGGTCGAGAAATACTCATCCTTCCGCGTTGGGCGCGGATCGATACTCTAAAAACCCATGTTGGGGATGAGGCTCTCAGGAGCGATCCTCTAACTGCTTTCGTTTCAGCAGGACAGCGAAGTGCAAAAGTTGAACCAGACAGTGCTGATCACCGGCGTTCTCGCCGGCATATGCGCCGCGTTTTTGACGCTTGGCGCAACGGCACAGTCGTCCTTTTCCTTCCTGCTCTATGCCGGTTCCGCCATGCCGATCCTGATCGCAGGCATGGGCTGGGGCAATCGCGCTGCCATCGTCGCGATCATCACCACGGCCATCATCGGCGCTCTCGTCATGTCGCCGCTGTTTGCGCTGACCATCGCGATCTTCACGCTGATCCCGGCGGGTTGGCTTTCGCATCTCGCCAATCTGGCGCGCCCGGCTTCCGAACTCGGCGGCCCGGACGATCTTCTCGCCTGGTATCCGCTCTCCGGCATCGTCCTGCACCTGTGCATTCTGGTCTCCATCGCCGTCGTCATTCTCGGCTGGATGATCGGTTACGGTCCCGATCTGGTCGCCCGCATGGTCGATATCATGATGACCTCGGTGCAGAACCGTGAGCCGCTGTTCGAACCCAATGCAGAGGCGCTCGCCCAGACGAAATCGCTGCTGGTGCTGATGCTGCCGATCGTGCAGGGCGGCCTGTGGGTCATCCTTCTGTTTGCGGCCTATTATTTCGCAACGCGGCTGGTCGGCTCCTTCGGCAAGGGCCTTCGCCCGCGCGAGGACATCGCCTCCGCGCTGCGCATGCACCGCAACGCCATCTTCATTTTTCTGGCCGGCATTGTCGCCATGTTCCTCGGCGGCGTCGCAGCCATGGTCGGCGCAGTCATCTGCGGCACCTTCGGCGCGGGCTTCCTGATGGCGGGTTACGCCTCGCTGCACAAACGAGCGCGTGGAAAGGACTGGCGGCTGCCGGTTCTCATCCTCGCCTATCTCTCGGCGGTCTTTGTCTTTCCGCTGTTCATCATTCTCGTGTTCGGCCTGAGCGACGTGCGCAGCACGATCTCTCTTACTCCGACGCGGAAAACCGACAATACGAACGAAACCAAACCATAGAAAGGATCAAGAAGATGGACGTCATTCTTCTCGAACGCATCAACAAGCTCGGCCAGATGGGCGAAACCGTAAAGGTTCGCGATGGCTACGCCCGTAACTTCCTGCTGCCGCAGGGCAAGGCGCTGCGCGCCAACGCTGCCAACAAGGCACGTTTCGAAACCGAGCGCGCAACGCTCGAAGCCCGTAACCTCGAGCGCAAGTCGGAAGCCCAGAAGGTTGCCGAGGCTCTGGAAGGCAAGTCCTTCATCGTCGTCCGTTCGGCTGGCGAAACCGGCCAGCTCTACGGCTCTGTCGCCGCTCGCGACGTCGTTGAAATCCTGGCTGCCGAAGGCTTCAACATCGGCCGTAACCAGGTTGAACTGAACACGCCGATCAAGACCATCGGCCTGCACAACGTTACCCTTCACCTGCATGCCGAAGTCGAGCTGCAGGTCGAGCTGAACGTTGCCCGTTCGGCTGAAGAAGCTGAGCGTCAGGCCAAGGGCGAAAGCCTCACCTCCGCTGACGCCATCTACGGCGTTGACGAAGACGCGCTGCGTCCGGAAGACTTCTTCGATCCGGAAGCCGATCGCGACGGCGACGACGAATAAGATTTGGCTTAACGGTCAAAAGAAAACCCCGGATGGAGACATCCGGGGTTTTTTGTTGGGTTGAATTCGCGGAGGAATACCCCCCTCTGCCCTGCCGGGCATCTCCCCCTCAAGGGGGGGAGATCGAATCGTGGCTACCGTTCGGCCATCTCAACGTTGCGATTATGGCGATGTAAGCCCGCCTTGCCGATCTCCCCCCTTGAGGGGGAGATGTCCGGCAGGACAGAGGGGGGTGCCTCTCGGCAAACTCCACGCCCGACTACTTCTCCGCCGTCTCCGCCCCCTCCGGCGCCACGCTCTTATCCACATGCACCACCACCGACATGCCGGGCGACAGATCCGCCGCCAGCGGCTGATCGGCATCGATGGCGATACGCACGCCGAGACGCTGGGCGATTTTCACGAAATTGCCCGTCGCATTATCCGGCTTGATGACGGCGAATTCCGAGCCGGTGGCGGGCGAAAACCGTTCCACATGGCCGGTAAGCTTGCGGCGATGCAGCGCATCCACGGAGATCGTCACCGGCTGGCCGACCTGCATGCCGGCAAGCTGGGTTTCCTTGAAATTGGCGATGACCCAGACATCATGCGGCACGACGGCCATCAGTTGCGTTCCGGCGGTGACATATTGGCCGGTGCGAACGCCGACTTCGCCGAGCCTGCCATCCACCGGCGCGTGGATTTCGGTATTGGCAAGGTCGATCCGGGCAAGCTCGACGGCCGCTTCAGCATTGGCGACGGCCGCCTGCAGCGAGCTGCGGTTGACGATGATGGTTTGCAGATCCTGCCGCGAAACTTCAAGCGCCGCCTTGGCCTGCGAAAGCGACGCCCGCGCCTTTTCGAGCGCGGCATGCGCCTCTTCCTGAAGGCTGGAGGTTCCCGCACCGCTCTTGATGAGGTTATCCTGACGGTCGGATGCGAGCTGCGCCTGTTTCAGCGAGGCCTGCGCGCTGTCGACGGCCGCCTGGCTGGAAAGAATATTGGCATTGGCCGCATTTTCCTGCTGGCGGGAATTATCGAGAGCCGCCTTCTGCGTATCGAGCGTTGCCTCCGCCTGTGCCTGCTTCTGGCGGTAGATGCGGTCGTCGATCTTCGCCAGCAGCGCGCCCTGCTTGACCTCCTGATAATCCTTCACCGGCACGTCCACGACATAGCCGCTCACCTGCGGGCTCATCGTCGTGACATAACCACGCACGAAGGCGTTGTCGGTCATTTCGACGGTGGAAAGGAACGGCGGCAGCCGCCAGGCGTAAAGCACCAGCGCCACACCGGCGAGACCGCCGAGCAGCACGAGAATGGAAACGGGGGTAAAAAACTTCTTCAGCATTTTGTCACTCTTGGAATGGTCAAGACTGTGGTGCCGGTGCGGCATCGATTTCTTCCCGGAAAAGGAAAGGACGGATGCGCAGCCATGCAAGGTGGATCAAAAGCGTGGCCAGCGCCAGCGCAGAGACGACGGAGATCAGCAGGAACGTATCATTATAGGCAAGCACATAGGCCTCCTTGCTGACCTGCTGGCCAAGCAGCGACAGTCCCTCGGCTTTCAGCAATGCCGGATCGGTGATGACATGGCTATAAGCGCCGGAAAGCTGCGAGACACGCTGGGCGACCATCGGATTGGTGAGCAGGATATTTTCCACCAGAATATTGGAGTGGAATTTCTCCCGCAGCGTCACGAAACTGCCGAGCAGGCCGGTCATCAGCATCGATCCGGTGATCTGGGTAAACAGGAAGATGGTGATGAAATTCACCAGATAGGGCGCACCCCGGGCCAGAGCGGCGGCAAAACCCTTGGCCATGACGGGCGGCAGGAACATGGCCGCGCCAAAGGCGATCATCATCTGGCTGAGATACATCTCACCCGGCCGTGTCAGATTGTTGGACTGGCTATCCATGAACGAACCGGCGGCGATCAGCGCCAGCGCAATCACGTGGGCGGTATCGACGTATTTCGTGAGCATCAGCCACGCACAGGCCGCACCGCCGAGAATAGTCGCCAACAGCACAAGTGCATAAAGTGTCGTCGTCTGTTCGTTCAGCAGGCCGAGTTGCTGGTAAAAGCTGACCGCCGTTGAAGATTGCTCGGAGGAAACCGCACGGTAGACGAGCAGGACCGCAATAATGTGCAGGTTGGTTTTCGAGAAAATCCAGCGCAGGTCGAGCAGCGGATTCTTGCGTGGCAATTCGATGAAAGCCATGAGGGTCAGAAGTGCGATCGACGTCGCGAGAAGGACGCCCAGCCACCAGGTTTCGAACCACCAGTAGAACCGGCCGAGCGTGAGCATGACCGCCAGACAGCCGAGACCACCTGCAAACAGAAGATAGCTCAGAATATCCATGCGCTCGATAACTTTCGCGCGCGGCGGCGGCGTGACTTTCAGCACATAGATCATGGCGAAAGCGATCAGCGCGAATCCCACTTCCATGGAATAGAGCGCATTCCAGCCGTCGATTTCCAAGAGGGATGGCGAGACGATGCGCGCGAGCGGCGCCGACAGCAGCGTACCGGTCAGCGCTATGCTGAAACCGAGCGAGAATTTCCGCGCAGGCGGAAAGGCCTCCAGAATATAGAGAAAGCCGAGCGACGAGATCGGTGCGGCGGCCATGCCACTGACAAAACGGATAACGATTGCCGAATGCAGGTCTGTCACGAACAGGTTGAGACAGGAAGCGACGACAAACACGATAATCGAAACTTCGGCAAAGGGCCGCAGGCCATATTGCGCCCGGACCTTGAACAGCGCGATGGAAAAGGTGGCATAGGGCGCCATATAGGCGGCGGAGAGCCATGCGACCTCGGCCACGGTGGCGGAAAACTCGCCCTGCAACTGGTAGATATTGGCCATGACGAGGTTCATGCCCAGACCCTGGGTAATGAAGAACGACAGGCCCGCGAAGATGAAACACAGCCGCAGCCATAGCGGCCGCTCGACCGGCTGAGGTGCGGCGGCGGCAGGCTCTGGCACGGTTTCACCCGCGCCCGAAGCACTCATCGGCGTCACAGCCTCTTCGGGAAGGTCGGCGGGTTTGGAGACCGCCTCGGCATTTCGGGCAGCAGCCTCCTCTGCGGTTTGTGGCACCGGGGTACTCACGACTGCACCCTCCCCGCCGCCAGATTTTGCAGATTGGCCGAAAGCCGGCGCATGACATCGAGCGCCATGGCCAGTTCCTGCGAAGAAATATCGGCGGCGATCTCGGAGCGCAGCGACTTCGCCATCGCCTGCACCGTCTCGGAGGTTTTCTCCCCTTCCGCCGTCATGTGGATGCGTTTGGCGCGGCGGTCGTTCTCATCGGAACGGCGTTCGATGAGGTTCTGTTTCTCCATGCCGTCGAGCACCCGCACCAGCGTCGGCGTTTCGATTTCCATTTCCTCGGCAAGCTCGGTCTGCGTCAGCGGCCCACGACGCGAGAGCGCAAAGAGCGCCCGCGCCCGTGCAAGCGTCAGCCCGCTCTCCCCCACCCGCGCATCGAAAAACGCGCGCAGTTTGCGGGTGAAAGCGGAGACTTCATCCAGAAGCTGTTCCTTGTCGGTCTCGCGGGACATATCAGCAAGCCTTATAATTAGCACACTACTTATTTTCTGCCTATTTATTCGTAAGACTGACGATTTTCAAGTTTCTTTCACGCCGGGTCTGCCATGCGATAAACTCATGGCAGCGAATCACCTTGCCGGAAGGATCCGGCGCCTTGTCCCCAACCCGCCTGTGGATTGCTGGGGACAACTGAAGAAGTGATCGAGCTTCGCAGAGCGGACGTCAGCCTGCCATAGAGTGTTGCAACATTATCATTGACTGCCATGCCCCAGAAAGCCAAACCCGAGGTTCAAGGACAAAGGCAAAGGGAGATCGCGCAAACCATGAACGACGCTGTGAGAAAGATCACCCCCGCGCAACCGGCGGAACCGCATTACCGCGAAGCGCCGAACAACATCGAGGCCGAACAGGCGCTGCTCGGCGCCATCCTCGTCAATAACGACGCCTATTACCGCGTGTCGGACTTCCTGAAGCCCGTGCATCTTTACGAACCGCTGCACCGCAAGATTTTCGAGGTGGCGGGCGACATCATCCGCATGGGCAAGACCGCTAATCCGGTGACGATCAAGACCTTCCTGCCCGCCGACGACAAGATCGGCGATCTGACGGTGGCGCAGTATCTCGCACGTCTGGCGGCGGAAGCCGTATCGATCATCAACGCGGAAGATTACGGCCGCGCGATCTACGATCTGGCGCTGCGCCGCGCGCTGATCCAGATCGGCGAGGATGTCGTCAACATCGCCTATGACGCGCCGCTCGACATGCCGCCGCAGGCGCAGATCGAAGACACCGAACGCCGCCTGTTCGAGCTGGCGGAAACCGGCCGTTACGACGGCGGTTTCCAGTCCTTCAACGATGCGGTGGCGCTGGCGATCGACATGGCGGGCGCCGCCTTCGAACGCGACGGCAATCTCTCCGGCATCTCCACCGGCATTCATTCGCTCGACGCCCGCATGGGCGGGTTGCAGCGTTCCGACCTTATCGTGCTTGCCGGTCGTCCGGGTATGGGCAAGACCTCGCTTGCGACCAACATCGCCTACAATATCGCCGCATCCTATGAGCAGGAAGTGCAGCCGGACGGGTCGTACAAGGCCAAGAACGGCGGCGTCGTCGGCTTCTACTCGCTCGAAATGTCGTCAGAACAGCTCGCCACGCGTATCATTTCCGAGCAGACCGAAGTGTCTTCCTCGAAAATCCGCCGCGGTGACATTACCGAGGCCGATTTCGAAAAGCTCGTCGCCTGCTCCCAGATGATGCAGAAGGTGCCGCTTTACATCGACCAGACCGGTGGTATCTCGATTGCCCAGCTTTCCGCCCGCGCCCGCCGCCTGAAGCGCCAGCGCGGCCTTGACGTTCTGGTGGTCGACTACGTTCAGCTGATGACCGGCTCCGGCAAGAGCGGCGAAAACCGCGTGCAGGAAATCACCCAGATCACCACGGGTCTGAAAGCGCTCGGCAAGGAACTCAACGTTCCGATCATTGCGCTGTCACAGCTCTCCCGTGCGGTGGAAAGCCGCGAAGACAAACGCCCGCAGCTTTCCGACCTTCGTGAATCCGGCTCCATCGAGCAGGACGCCGACGTGGTGCTTTTCGTGTTCCGCGAGGAATATTACGTCAAGAACATGGAGCCGCGCGATATTTCCGATCCCAAATACGCCGAATGGGAAGCGCTGTTCGACAAGGTGAAAGGCACGGCCGACGTCATCATCGCCAAGCAGCGTCACGGACCGACCGGCACGGTGAAGCTCGCCTTCCAGTCCGAATTTACCCGCTTTACGGATCTGGCCGATCCGAGCTTCAGCCAGTACGAAGAACATTGAGGCGCAGCCACTCCGGCTATCGGTAGAACCTCCGCCCCGTCCTGCTTCAGGATGGGGCAGAATCTTTTCAATGGCTTGGGACTGACACCTCAGAAGCCGATTCATCGATTGTACCGCTCGGCAATGCAATGACCTGATCGCCGGCGCGGATGCTGCTCTGGCGGTGGGTGATGGCGATGATGGTGATATCGCTGTCGACCCGTCTTAAATGGTCCATGATTTCCCGCTCCGTCTCCTCATCCAGCGCCGAGCTTGCCTCATCGAGCAGCAGAATGGACGGTTCGCCGTAAAGCGCACGGGCAATGGCAACCCGCTGGCGCTCACCGCCGGAAAGCTTCAGCCCCCTTTCCCCGACAATCGTGTCGAAACCCTCCGGCATCGCCTCTATCCTGTCGAGTATCGCCGCGCGCTCGGCCGAGCGGCGCAGTTTTTCCTCATCCAGCACCCGCCCAAGCACGACATTGCTGCGCAACGTATCGTTCAGCAATTGCACCTCCTGCGGAACGATGCCGGCAACGGCAAACCAGTCGTCGCGGCCGATTGCGGTCAGGTCGGTGCCATCGATGGTGATACGACCCGATTGCGGCGCCATGGTTTTCTGCAGAAGCCGGAAGAGTGTCGATTTGCCGGAACCGGTCTCGCCGGTAATGAAGGTCAGACGCCCCGGCGTTGCAGTGAAAGAAACGCCTTCGACGCCGCGACCGTTTTCGTAGCGAAACCCCACATCGTCGAATTCTATCGCTTTGCCCGATAGCCGCAGTGGGTTGGCATGAGTCGGTTCCTCCTCTTCCGGCGCATTCCACATGCGGGCATAGGGCGCGAAGTGAGCGAATGAACGAACCGCCTCGCTGATCGATTGCCCGATCAGTTCAAAAGGCATGTTGAGCTGAAGCAGAAGCGTGTTGAAGAGAACGATATCGCCTATCGACAGGGCTCCCGCCTCGTAACGTGGCAACAGGAGATAAAAGCCGATGACCATCTGCATGGCGAGTGCCAGCGATATAGTGAAGACGAAGCCGATCCGGCGCAGGGAATAAAGCCGCCAGTTATGATAGATCGAACCCGCATTATCCGCAAAACGACGCTTCATCCACTCCGTGCTGCCCGTGTGCCGCAAAGGCTCAATCATGCCGATGGCGTTTCCGACAAAACCGGCATTTTCCTGCCCGGCTTCGATGGCCTTTTCCAGAAAAGGCGTGGTCAGGCGGTTCGAAGCGAGCGTGAGCGCAATGAAGGCCGTGCCGTAAACGACGACGATGGCGACCAGATCCGCACTGAGGACCGTTCCCAGCAACAGGGTGCTGAACAGGAACGTGGCGATGCCCGGCACGAAATAAATAAGGCCGATCTGCATGATCGCCGAGGCGGCCGAAGCGCCCCTTGTCTGCGCAGCCTGAATTTCCGCCGGGTTGTGATCGTTGAAGAAGGACGGTTTTTTATGGACGATGCGCTCGAAAAAGCGCGTCGTCGCGACGTATTCGAGCCGCTCCGAATGGATGACCGACATATATTGCGTGGAGCGCTGAATACCCGTCGCCAGTGCCGTCAGGCCCGCATAGAGCGAAAAACCGAGCATCCATTGCAGCGGCGCATCCGGCAGATCGTCGATCAGGCGGGAAAACACGTAAGGCCCGGCGGTGGCGAGAACAGACCCGAGCAGGATCGTCAGCAGCAAAAAGGTGATGGACGGCCATGACGTCTTCAGGTCTTCGGCATAGATTCGGGAAAGCGGTCCGAATGCAACTTCGCGATTGCCTGTCATCACTCTCTCCCGCCCGGCGCTGCTTGAAAGATACGGCAGGCATTGGATAACGGCTTGGAAGCGCTTGCTCAAGTCCGGACTATCGTCCTCGGTTCACATTCAATATTCCGCATGAAACGGGCCTCAGCCCTATCCCGCCCGTTCTGTTCCCAAGGGCGGAATCTTTTCAACGGTTTGACCGGATTGTCTCACAATCCGATTCCGCGCAGCAGCGCAACGGCGGCAACACCGAGCGTTGCGGCCGGCAGAAGGCTGAGGCGTAGCGCCGCAACCGCGGTGATTGCGCAGGCGACGGTTTCCGCCGGTCCGCTGGCGAGCGCCGTCGGCGTCACCACGGCCATCAGGACGGCGGGCGGCACCACGCCGAGCGCCTTTTTCAGGCGTGGTGTCAGCGTAAAATGAGTGACCAGCAACAGGCCGCCAAGACGCGTGGCGACGGTTGCCGCCATCATGGCAAGGATTGTCAGCAGCGTATTCGGGTCGAGCGTCATGCCGGCTGCTCCGCCTGTTCCTCGTGGCCGAAGGCGGCGACGGCGAGACCCGCCAGCGCGCCGGTGGCGATATACCAGGCGCCGGGAACCAGCGCGTGGGTAAGACAGGCGGCGGCAGCACTTGCCAGAAGCACGAAGCCGGTTTCCCTGCCCTTCCAGAACCCCATGAGCAGCACGATGAAGACGGCGGGAAAGGCGAAATCCAAACCGATGACCGACATGTCCCCCACCACCGAACCGAGCAGCGCGCCGGCAAGGGTTGCAAGGTTCCAGACAAGATAGATCGAGAGCGCAGCACCGGTGAAGAAACCCGCCGTCAACCGGCCGGCAATGACACGAAATTCCGACAATGCCCAGGATTCATCCGTCAGCACCAGCATGGCGGCATATTTGCGCCAGCCCCTGAAATCATCCAGCTTGCCCGCTATGGAGGCGCTCATCAACACATGGCGCAGATTGACCAGCAGCGCCGCAAAGCCGAGTGCGCTCCAGCTTGCCGGATGCGTCCATAGATCCATCGCCACGAATTGCGAACCGCCGGCAAAGACCAGCAGCGACATCAGCGACGCCTCAAGCGGCGACAGGCCCTTGCCGATGGCGACAGCGCCGAACACCACGCCAATCGGCACCATGGCGACCAGCAATGGCGCGGCCGCCCGCAATCCGGCGCTGAATTCCGCACCTTTTCCCGATATCGACATCGCATTCTCCCTTTCGAAAGAGAGGGATTACGCTTGCGACATTCTTCGGTCTTGAACGAAAGTGACGTCAGGCGTTTTTCTGCTGAAGCGTCGCTTTTTCTTTTGTCGCATTTCCGAACGGAAATGCGGGCTTTGAACTCAGGCCAACCGGAACTGCCCCGGTGTGACACCGGTGCGGGCCTTGAAATGCCGGGTGAAATGCGCCTGGTCGGCAAAACCGCACATCGCCGCCACCTCGGCCGGCATCTCGCCGGCGCGCAGAAGCCGGCGCGCCCTGCGGATGCGCACATCCGTCAGATAGGCATGCGGGGTGATGTGAAACTCTTTCCTGAAAGCGCGAATGAGATGCGCGCGGCTGAGACCGGCAATGGAAGCCAGTTCCTCTAGGCCGATATCGGTCTCGTAATTGTCGGAAAGATAATCGCGGGCAGTATAAACCGCCGTTTTCTCGCGTGTTTCGACGGGCAGGATAATGGCGCTGCCGTGCCTGCCGAACAGGGCGGCGAGAACCGAGAACATCCCCTCATCCGCCTCCAGAGCGCCGGATTTCTCCTCCAGCCGCCGGTGCGCCATCTGGAAAGCCGCCGCCATCTGCGGATCGCGCGGCAGGAATCTCGGAAAGGAGGGCGTGCCGTGAAAGGCTCTGCCCGTCACATCCTCGATAATATCGCGCAACAAGACGATATCGGGATAGATCATCCGATAGCGATAACCGCCGCCGCCCGGTGCGCCATCGTGAACCTCATCCGGGTTGATGAGATAAAGATGCCCCGGCCCCGTCTGCTCGGTGGTGCCCTGAATGGTGGAAATCTGCGAACCGCTTTCGATCGCACCGATCGAGAAGGTATCATGCGCATGCGGCGAATATTCATGGGTCAGGAACGTCGCGCTCAGACACTCCATGTCGCCAAAACGCCTGTCACGCCAGAAACGCGTGGTTTCCGTCGTCGCAATCGGCATGACATCTATGGCCTGTTCCTGCGAAACATTGTGCATGGAACGAGTTTAAACCAATCGGCCATTACCGTCTTGAACAAAAGTGCCCGAGCTTCATTCCCGCACATTTCCACAAATGCGCGGGTGCGCGGGAATGAAGCTCTAACACTTTGAATCTACGCATCGTGCTTTGCAAAAATCGATAACGATTTTTGCGCCGATGCTGTAGGGTCCGGCAGTTCCCATCAACCGGACGCATGGCATGACAGACGACTTCGAAGACAGCTTTCCCGAAAACGAAACCGATGCTTTCGAGCACGCGCCGCTGAGGCTCACCATTGATCTCGGCGCTCTGGCCGATAATTGGCGTGACATGAAGAGGCGTTCCGGCAAGGCGCGGACGGCGGCGGTCGTCAAGGCCGATGCCTATGGTCTCGGGATCGAGGATTGCGGAGCGACGCTTTACCATGCCGGTGCGCGGGATTTCTTCGTGGCGACGGTGGCCGAGGGTGCGACCCTGCGGTCCTATGCCCCGGAAGCGCGTATCTTCGTGCTGTCAGGCATCTGGCAGGGCCAAGAGCGGCAGGTCTTCGACAACGATCTGGTGCCGGTTCTGGCCTCCGAGGAGCAGCTGTCCTTCTGGATGGCGACGGTTGCCGAGCGGGGCGATCACCCCTGCGCGCTGCATGTGGATACGGGCTTCAACCGCCTCGGTCTGCCCCTCGACGACGCGCTGTTTCTGGCCGACGACGTGACGCGGCCGGCGAGTTTCGATCCGGTTCTGGTGCTGTCGCATCTCGCCTGCGCCGACACGCCGTCCTCGCCGATGAACAAGGTCCAGCTCGAATCATTCCGAAAGGTTAGCGCCGCTTTCGAAGGCATCGAATCAAGCCTGTCGGCTTCCGCCGGGATTTTCCTCGGCTCGGACTATCATTTCGACCTCACCCGCCCGGGCATCGCCCTTTATGGCGGCGAAGCGGTCAACGGCATGGCGAACCCGATGCGGCCCGTCGCCACAGCCGAAGCGCGGATCATTCAGATTCGCGAAGCGGGCGAAGGTCAGACCGTGAGTTATGGCGGCACCTTTCTGCTGAAGCGCGCAAGCCGCCTTGCCATCGCTTCCGTGGGTTATGCGGATGGATATCAGCGCTCGCTCTCCGGTTCCGGCATTCCGCTGCGCGAAATGGGCCATGGCGGCGCCTATGGCGTCGTCAACGGCCACAGGGTGCCGGTCGCCGGCCGCGTGACCATGGACCTCACCATTTTCGACGTGACGGATGTTCCGGCCAATGCCATCCGTGCCGGCGACTATATCGAGCTTTTCGGTCCCAATGTGCCTGTCGACGAGACCGCGCGGGCGGCCGGCACCATCGGTTACGAGATGCTGACGGGGCTTGGCCTGCGTTACGAGCGGCAATATCTGATGGCCGACGACTGAGCCGCGCCTTTAGCCCTTGGAAAGCGGTGGCGACCTGTGCTAGAAGAGAACAAAAGGAGATCGAAATGCCCGAAATCCATTTGAGCGAGCAGGACGAGAAGTTCATCGAGGAGCAGGTGGCGGCGGGCATCTACAGCGATGCGGACGCGGTTATTCATGCGAGCCTGCAATTGTTGAGCAGTGACGAGGGACGACTTGCGGAGCTCCGGAAGATGATTCACGAAGCTGACGCAGAGTTCGAACGGGGTGATTACGTGACCTTTTCGACGGATGATGATCTGACCGCCTACATCATCGAACGCGCCAGAAACGAAAAGTGACGAAGGCCCGCATCTATTCCCTGTCATCGCGCGCCATTCGTGATCTTATCGATCTCTATAAATTTCTGGAGGACAAAAATCCGGTCGCCGGCGAACAGCTTGTGTCGGCCATTGAGCGGAAAATCCGGGATACAGCCCGGCTGGGTCTGACCGGAGTTTCCCGTGACTGGATCAGCAGCGGTCTTCGTGCCGTAAATCACAAGAATCGCTGCATCTATTTTCGTGTAAAAGAAAACGAATTGCGCATATTGCGCATTGTCCACGGCCATCAACACATTGGCGCTGAAGACGTAGAAGAAGAAAACTGACACAAGATGGCCAAAGCCAAGACCCAATTTGTGTGCCAGAACTGCGGCACGGTTCACACCCGCTGGGCGGGAAAATGCGAAGGCTGCGGCGAGTGGAATACCATCGTCGAGGAAGACCCGATGGGCGGCATCGGCTCCGGGCCGGGCAAGACACCCAAGAAGGGTCGGCCTGTCACCCTCACCTCGCTTTCCGGCGAGATCGAGGAAGCGCCGCGCATTCCTACCGGCATCAGTGAACTCGACCGGGCGACCGGCGGCGGTTTCGTGCGCGGTTCGGCGGTTTTGATCGGCGGCGATCCGGGCATCGGGAAGTCAACGCTCCTCATGCAGGCAGCGGCGGCTCTTTCGCGGCGCGGGCATCGCATCATCTATGTCTCGGGCGAAGAGGCGGTGGCGCAGGTGCGTCTGCGCGCGCAGCGTCTCGGAGCTGCGGAAACCGATGTGCTGCTGGCGGCGGAAACCAATGTCGAGGATATTCTGGCGACGATTTCCGAAGGCAAGCGGCCCGATCTCGTCATCATCGATTCCATCCAGACGCTTTGGAGCGATACGGCCGATTCCGCCCCCGGCACGGTGACGCAGGTGCGCACCGGCGTGCAGGCGATGATCCGTTTCGCCAAGCAGACAGGCGCGACCATGGTGTTGGTGGGGCATGTGACCAAGGAAGGCCAGATTGCCGGTCCGCGCGTGGTCGAGCACATGGTCGATGCCGTGCTTTATTTCGAAGGTGACCGCGGACATCACCATCGCATTCTGCGCACCGTCAAGAATCGCTTCGGGCCGACCGATGAAATCGGTGTTTTCGAAATGTCGGATCGCGGCCTTCGGGAGGTGTCGAACCCCTCCGAACTGTTTCTCGGCGAACGCAACGAAAAGTCGCCGGGTGCTGCGGTTTTTGCCGGCATCGAAGGCACGCGACCCGTGCTTGTCGAAGTGCAGGCGCTGGTCGCTGCCACCTCGCTTGGTACGCCGCGTCGCGCCGTGGTCGGCTGGGACAGTTCCCGCCTCGCGATGATTCTGGCCGTGCTGGAGGCCCATTGCGGCGTGAAGCTCGGCCAACATGATGTCTATCTGAATGTCGCCGGCGGCTATCGTATTTCCGAACCGGCCGCCGATATGGCGATTGCCTCGGCGCTCGTTTCCTCGCTTGCCGGTCTTGCCCTGCCCGCCGATTGTGTTTATTTCGGCGAAATCAGCCTGTCGGGCGCGGTTCGGCCGGTTTCGCATACGGGCCAGCGATTGAAAGAAGCTGAAAAACTTGGCTTTTCCGCCGCACTTCTGCCTTCTGCTTCGGCTGAATTGCCGAAAGGCGGCAAGGGGCGCTGGACGGAAATCGAAAGCCTTCCGGACCTCGTGGCCCGCATCGCCGGCTCCGGCAACCGATTCAAACAGGTTGAGGACGACGAATATTGATCCTTTCGCCAAGGGAAACAGTGGTGTAAGAGGATCGCAAAATTGGCAAGGCAGCGTCTGACAAGGCGTCGCACCTCCGGAGTTGGTATATGCCCATTACAATTTTCGACGGCATCGTCATCGCCGTTGTTCTTTTCTCCGCCCTTCTAGCAATGGTGCGCGGTTTTTCACGCGAGATTCTGTCGATTGCAAGCTGGGGCGGCTCGGTCGCCGCCGCCTATTATCTCTATCCGGTCCTGCTGCCCTATGCGCGCAACTATACCGATGACGACAAGATTGCCATTGCCGGTTCGGCAGGCGTGGTCTTCCTCGTCTCGCTGATCGTGATTTCCTTCATCACCTCGCGCATTGCCGATTTCATCATCGACAGCCGCATCGGCGCGCTGGATCGCACGCTCGGTTTCCTGTTCGGCGCGGCGCGCGGCATTCTGCTGCTTGTCGTCGCGGTCGCCTTCTGGAACTGGCTGGTGGATGTGAAGACGCAGCCCGAATGGGTCACACAGGCGAAGTCCAAGCCCTTCCTCGACGGGCTGGTGGGCAAGCTGGAGGCGGTTCTGCCTGACGATATCGAACCGCAAATCCGCGCCCGCATCCTCGGGAAACCACAGGAACCGACAGCCACGCAGGCGCCTGCGGAAGATGTGCCGGCAACAAATCCGCCGGCAACGAATAATTGACACAGTGTCGCGCCTTGCAATGCATGCAAGGCGCGCTATTTGTGCTAAATATCAAGCACGACACAGACGGACCGACCGGGGGAAATACTCACCGGAGAGGTCTTTCTTTTTTTCTCGGTAGAGAGCAAGGGCAAGCCGGATGATTGAGCCGCTTTCGCATTCCCCGTTCCCTGGGGCCACTTTCAAGGAAGAGATCGACGGCGATACGCTGCATGAAGAATGCGGCGTGTTCGGCATTCTCGGCCATGCCGACGCCTCGGCGCTGACCGCTCTCGGCCTGCATGCGCTTCAGCATCGCGGCCAGGAAGCAGCTGGCATCGTCTCCTTCGATGGCAAGCGCTTCCATCAGGAACGCCATATGGGCCTCGTCGGCGATCATTATACCGATCCGGCAACGCTCGCCCGCCTGCCCGGCTCCATCGCCATTGGCCACACCCGTTATTCCACGACCGGCGAAGTGGCGATGCGCAACGTGCAGCCGCTGTTTGCCGAGCTGGAAGAAGGCGGTATTTCCATTGCCCATAACGGCAATTTCACCAACGGCCTGACGCTTCGCCGCCAGATCATCGCCACCGGCGCCATCTGTCAGTCTACCTCCGATACCGAAGTCGTCCTTCACCTCATCGCCCGCTCACGCCACTCCTCCACAGCCGATCGCTTCATCGACGCCATCCGCCAGATGGAAGGCGGTTATTCGATGCTGGCGATGACGCGCACCAAGCTGATCGCCGCGCGCGACCCGATCGGCATCCGCCCGCTGGTCATGGGCGAACTGGACGGCAAGCCGATCTTCTGCTCGGAAACCTGCGCTCTCGATATCATCGGTGCGAAGTTCGTTCGCGACGTCGAGAACGGCGAAGTCATCATCTGCGAAATCCAGCCGGACGGCTCGATCACCATCGATGCGCGCAAGCCCTCGAAGCCGCAGCCGGAGCGTCTCTGCCTGTTCGAATATGTCTATTTCGCCCGCCCCGATTCCGTCGTCGGCGGCCGCAACGTCTATACGACGCGCAAGAACATGGGCATGAACCTGGCCAAGGAAGCGCCGCTGGAAGCCGATGTCGTTGTCCCGGTTCCCGATGGCGGCACACCGGCAGCACTCGGTTTTGCGCAGGAAAGCGGTATTCCCTTCGAATACGGCATCATCCGCAACCATTATGTCGGCCGCACCTTCATCGAGCCGACGCAGCAGATCCGCGCTTTCGGCGTCAAGCTCAAGCATTCCGCCAACCGGGCGATGATCGAAGGCAAGCGCGTGGTGCTGGTGGATGATTCCATCGTGCGCGGCACGACCTCGGTGAAGATCGTGCAGATGATCCGCGAGGCCGGCGCCAAGGAAGTGCATATCCGCGTCGCCAGCCCGATGATCTTCCATCCGGACTTCTACGGCATCGACACGCCGGACGCAGACAAGCTGCTCGCCAACCAATATGCCGATGTCGAGGCGATGGCGAAATATATCGGCGCCGATTCGCTGGCCTTCCTGTCCATCGACGGGCTTTACCGCGCGGTGGGCGGGGAAAACCGCAACCCGGCGCGTCCGCAGTTCACGGACCATTATTTCACCGGCGATTATCCGACCCGCCTCCTCGACCAGAATGGCGAGGCGATGGGCAGCAAGATTTCCATGCTGGCCAGCAACGGCTGATACGCCTCACACAAAGCGGCCATCCGGCTTCCGGTGGCCGCTTTTTTCTTGCCTTTTGTTCAGGCCCTCGCATGCGACGATATGATCGCTTGCGAAAAGCCAGCGGCGCTTCGTAGAAGGAAGCGCAATCATTTCGGGGGAGACAATGACTATCGATCTGAAGGGGACTATCGATCTCAAGGGCCGCATCGCTCTCGTTACCGGCGCTTCGCGCGGCATCGGCTATTTCACGGCGCTGGAACTCGCCAGGGCCGGCGCGCATGTCATCGCCTGCGCCCGCACGGTGGGCGGCCTTGAGGAGCTGGACGACGCCATCAAGGTCGTCGGCGGCACGGCGACGCTCGTTCCCTTCGATCTCTCCGACATGAAAGCCATCGATGCGCTGGGCGCGAATATCTTCGAGCGCTGGGGCAGGCTCGATATTCTCGTCGCCAATGCCGGCGTTCTCGGCGTCATCTCGCCGGTCGGACATATCGAGGCGAAAGTCTTCGAAAGGGTCATGAACATCAACGTCACCGCCACCTGGCGGCTGATCCGCTCGGTCGAGCCGCTGCTTCTGAAGTCGGATGCCGGCCGCGCACTGATCCTGTCTTCGGGCGCCGCCCATAGCTGTCGCCCCTTCTGGGGTGTCTATTCCACCTCCAAGGCGGCTGTGGAAGCGCTGGCCCGCACCTGGGCGGCGGAAACGCAAAGGAGCGCGCTTCGCGTCAACAGCATCAATCCCGGCGCCACGCGCACGGCGATGCGCGCGCAGGCCATGCCCGGCGAAGACCCGGCCACCGTGCCGCATCCGTCAGAGGTGGCTGCGGCCATTCTTCCGCTCGCCTCGCCCGATCTGACCGAAACCGGCAAACTCTTCCTCGTGCGCGAGGGAAAATTCGTGGACTACCGTCAGCCGGAGTGAATATTTTCCGCTCGGGGCGGCGATTTGGCCACTACGGTTGCTCTTGACCGGGCCGCACCGCCGCGCCATAAAGCAAGATATGAGAACGATGATCTGCACCTGCTGCTGAGATTTTTTTTGCTGGTTCGCCACCGGCCAGATCGTTTTCGTCTCCCGCAAGGTCAAGAAAGATAAACGTTCCGGCCAGGACAATATTCTGCCTTTAGGGAACTGCCGCATGTCCTTGCGCCTGAAATTTCACAATACACTCACACGCGAAAAAGCGGAATTTGCACCGATCGACGCTGACAATGTGCGCATGTATGTCTGCGGCCCGACGGTCTATGATTTTGCCCATATCGGCAATGCGCGCCCGGTCATCGTGTTCGATGTTCTCTACCGGCTGCTGCGCCACGTCTTTGGCGAAGACCATGTGACCTATGCCCGCAACATCACTGATCTCGATGACAAGATCAACGCGCGGGCGCTGCGCGACTATCCGCATCTGCCGCTGAACGACGCCATTCATGCGGTGACGAAAAAGACCGCAGACCAGTTCCATGAGGATGTGGCCATGCTCGGCTGCCTTCCGCCGACCGTCGAACCGCGCGCCACCGATTATATTGCCGAGATGATCGATCTCATCGAAAAACTGATCGCCCGCGGCCATGCCTATACGGCGGGCGGCGAGGTGCTGTTCGACACCCGCTCGATGGCCGATTATGGCCAGCTTTCCAAGCGGCCGCTGGACGAACAACAGGCCGGCGCACGCGTGGCGGTGGAAGCCCACAAGAAGACCCCCGGCGATTTCGTACTGTGGAAACTGTCCTCGGATAATGAACCGGGCTGGGAAAGCCCCTGGGGCCGCGGCCGTCCGGGCTGGCACATCGAATGCTCGGCCATGGCCGGTCGCTACCTCGGCGAGGTCTTCGATATTCACGGCGGCGGGCTCGACCTCATTTTCCCGCACCACGAAAACGAAATCGCGCAATCGCGCTGCGCCAACGGCACGCATGTCATGGCCAATGTGTGGATGCACAACGGCTTCGTGCAGGTGGAAGGCCGCAAGATGTCGAAGTCCGAGGGCAACTTCGTGACGATCTATGAATTGCTGCACACAGAGAAATTCGGCGGCCGGAAATGGCCGGGCGAGGTTCTGCGCCTTGCCATGCTGATGACGCATTATCGCGAGCCGATCGATTTTTCGGTGAAGCGTCTGGAAGAGGCCGAACGCCTGCTCGCCAAGTGGCCGGCAGCGGAAGCCTCCGATGCAGCACCGGACGAAACCGTGCTTGAAGCGCTTGCCGACGATCTCAATACCGTTGCCGCCGTGCAGGCGCTGCATGCGCTGGCGCATGCTGCCAACACCGATCCATCCAGGCTGCCCGCCTTTGCGGCAAGTGCTGCCCTGCTGGGTGTCTTGCCGAAGAAGGCGGAAATGGACGAGGCCATCGTTTCGGCCGTCGATGCGCTGGTGCAGCTGCGTCTGGAAATGTTGAAGGCGAAGAACTTTGCGGAAGCGGATCGTTTGCGTGATGAGCTTTCCGAAAAGGGCATTCAGCTGAAGGATGGCAAGGACAAGGAGACCGGGGAGCGGACGACGACGTGGGAGTTGAAGCGGTAGGGCTGCGATTCGCGGCTTACCCCCCTCTGCCCTGCCGGGCATCTCCCCCACAGGTGGGGAGATCGACTCGTGGTTAGGCCCCGCATTTCTCTTCGGTCGAAATGGAGCGACGCAGGCGCGTCATGTCGATCTCCCTCCTTGTGGGGGAGATGCCCGGCAGGGCAGAGGGGGTACCCTCTCTCACCACAATCCGCTTGCGGTTTTGAGTTACCTCAACCAATCTAAGTTGAGGCACTAAACAGCGAGCCAAATCATGCCGCATGCAGACGTCGATCCGATGCATCGCCAATATGCGAAGCAGATGCGTAAAGTCATGACGGATGCCGAGCTGAAGCTCTGGAATGCCATTCGCGCTCATCGCCTTGAACGACTAAGTTTTCGCAGACAAATGCCGATTGCCGGCTTTATCGTTGATTTCGCCTGCTCGGATCATCGTCTGATTGTTGAGGTAGACGGTTCTCAACACACATCTGAAGCGGCACTGCGCTACGATCAGGCAAGAACTGCCCGGCTTCAGGAAGACGGCTGGACAGTCCTCCGTTTCTGGAACGAGGATATCCTCGGAGACATAGACAATGTCTGTCTCCACATTATCCGAACGGTGAAGGAGGACCGACCATGACGACATATACCGGCGGATGCCAGTGCGGTGCGATCCGTTTTCGCGCCTCGGGTGAACTAAAAGACAGTTCCATCTG
This sequence comes from Agrobacterium leguminum, assembly GCF_005144435.2. Classification (NCBI taxonomy): domain Bacteria; kingdom Pseudomonadati; phylum Pseudomonadota; class Alphaproteobacteria; order Hyphomicrobiales; family Rhizobiaceae; genus Agrobacterium; species Agrobacterium leguminum. The sequence goes on along the minus strand of NZ_CP120211.1, from coordinate 760,875 downwards.
CCATTGCCGCATGTGCCAGAAGGCTTTCGGAGCCTATTACGCGCCGCTGGTTTCGGTGCGCGGCGTGCAATTCGAATGGACCCGGGGAGAGCCGAAACGCTTCCAGTCCTCCAGCGTCGTCAAGCGCGGTTTCTGCCCCGAATGCGGAACCCCGCTGACCTATGAGGCGCCTGACGGTGTGGCGGTGGCGGCCGGGGCCTTTGACGATCCCGCCGCACTGCCGCCGACCATTCAGTGGGGCGTTGAACGTAAGATCGATTTCGTCGACACGCTTCACACGCTGCCTGCGGTTGCCACCGAGGACGACCTGACGCAGGTGGATTACCTCGCCGATCTCGTTTCCTACCAGCACCCCGACCACGACACTGAAAACTGGCCACCGGAGAAGAGATGATGAGCGAAGCGGGATTTTCCGGCGGTTGCCAGTGCGGCGCCGTGCGTTTCCATGCGGGCAAGCTCGGCCGGGCCTCCATCTGCCATTGCCGCATGTGCCAGAAACATTTCGGCAATTTCTTCGGAGCGCTGGTCAGCGCCGATCAGGCGCATCTGACCTGGACGCGCGGCCAGCCGTCCCTCTTCCGCTCCTCGGCAAAAATCCATCGCGATTTCTGCAACAAATGCGGCACGCCGCTGACCTATCATTATCCCGGCGGCGTGGAGATAGCCATCGGCGCTTTCGATGAGCCCGAGCGGATCGAGCCGCAGGTGCAGGTCAATTTCCACAAGCGCATGCCGTGGATCGAGCAGCTGTTCGGCAAACCGGCCATGGAACAGGGCGTGGACGAGGCGGAGATCACCTCCTATCAGCACCCGGATCACGACACGCAGGTCTGGCCGCCGGAAGACGAGCGCGCATGAGCGGGGCCGAGGGTTTCAGCGGCGGATGTCAGTGCGGCGCGGTGCGTTATCGGATAGGGGGCGGTCTTCGTTATCCGCATCTGTGCCATTGCCGCATGTGCCAAAAGGCATCGGGCAATTATTTCATGCCGCTTGCCGCAAGTACGCTTACGCAGTTTGAAATGACCCGTGGCGAAGCAGCGTGGTTCCAGTCCTCCGATCACGTGCGTCGCGGCTTCTGCGGCCGATGCGGCACGCCTTTGTTCTACGACATGCCGGGCGCCGATTTCATCAATATCACCCTCGGTTCGCTGGACGAACCGCAGCGGGTAAGGCCCGAGGCGCAATCCAATCTCACAGCTAAAATGCACTGGTTCGGCACACTCGATGGCTTGCCGGTCGAGCCGGAACCTGCAACGGATAGCCCTCCCCCTCGGGTGAACAATTGCCAGCACCCGGACCATGATACGGCCGAATGGCCAGCGAAGGATGATGACCCATGACCGAAGAATTGCGCGGCCTTTACCCCGAGATCGAACCGTTCGAGACCGGCATGCTCGATGTCGGCGACGGCCACACGATCTATTGGGAACGGGTGGGCACGCGCGGTGGAAAACCGGCGGTATTCCTGCATGGCGGTCCCGGCGGCGGGGTGAACCCCACGCATCGCCGCGTTTTCGATCCCGCCCTTTACGACGTCATCCTGTTCGATCAGCGCGGCTGCGGTCGCTCCACGCCGCATGCGGAGCTTGAAGCCAACACCACATGGCATCTCGTTGCCGATATCGAAAGGCTGCGCGAACTCTGCGGCTTCGAAAAATGGCTGGTTTTCGGCGGCTCCTGGGGTTCGACGCTGGCGCTCGCCTATGCCGAAACCCATCCCGACCGCGTCAGCGAATTGGTCCTGCGCGGCATCTACACCGTCACCAGGCCGGAACTGGACTGGTACTACCAGTTCGGCGTTTCCGAAATGTATCCGGATCAGTGGGAAAAATTCATCGCTCCCATCCCGCAAGCCGAACGCGGCGAGATGATGCAGGCCTATAACCGCTATCTCACCGGCGCCGACGAGGCGAAGAAACTCGAATGCGCCAAGGCATGGAGTCAGTGGGAAGGGGCGACCATCTCGCTCGTCAGCGATCCCGACCGGGTCGAGGATTTCGGCGAGGATAAATACGCCATCGCTTTCGCCCGCATCGAGAACCACTTCTTCGTCAATGGCGGCTGGCTGGAGGAAGGGCAATTGCTGCGCGACGCCGGCAAACTGAAAGATATCCCCGGCGTCATCGTGCATGGGCGTTATGACATGCCCTGCCCGCTGAAATACGCTTGGCAACTGGCCAAGGCCTGGCCGAAGGCGGATTTCCACATCATCGAGGCGGCCGGACACGCGATGAGCGAGCCGGGCATTCTTGACCAACTGATCCGCGCCAACGACCGTTTTGCCGGGAAATAACCAGTCCTCTCAGCGCCTTGCAACGGCCGGATAAGACAATGATTCATGCAGGGCTTCCTGCGTGAATCATTTCCTGCTGTCGCGGGGCAGCCCATTTCAAGGGCAGCGCGCCTTTTATTCATGCAGTTTTTCTCATGAACCCTTCACGGAAATGAATTGGCCGCCACTGTGGCGATCCGTTATAAAACGCCATCCGAACAATTGGCGGTACTCCCCATGGCACTCGACAAATCGCTCCCGGCCCAGGAGGGCGGCGACAGCGCGCGCGGTTTTGCTTTCGCGCTTTCCGCTTATCTGCTCTGGGGGTTCCTTCCCTTTTACATGAAGGCGGTTGCGCATATTTCGCCGATCGAGGTCATCGTCCATCGCGTCGTCTGGTCGGTGCCGATTGCGGCGGTCGTGCTGATTGCGCTCGGACGCACGGCGGAAATCAGAACCGCGCTCAGAACCCCGAAGATGCTGGCGATGGCAAGCCTGACGGCCATCCTCATCAGCATCAACTGGGGCGTCTATATCTGGGCGATCGGCGCAGGCCGCGCGCTCGATGCCGCACTCGGCTACTTCATCAATCCGCTGTTCAGCATTTTCCTCGGCGCGGTTCTGCTCAAGGAAAAGCTTTATCCGGCGCAGATCGCCGCCATCGGCCTCGTGGCGCTGGCGGTGGCCATCCTCACCTGGCATGCGGGCAGCCTGCCCTGGGTGTCCATCGCACTCACCGTGTCCTGGGGTTTTTACGCCTTTTTCCGCAAGACTTTGCCGATTGGCGCGACGCAGGGCTTCCTGCTGGAAGTCATGCTTCTCTCCATCCCCGCCGTGCTGGTGATGATCTGGCTTGCCTTTAACGGACAGGCGCATTTCATGGGCGGCAATTCCGCCGATACCTGGCTTCTGGCGACAAGCGGGCTCATCACGGCCGTGCCGCTCATCCTCTATGGCAATGGCGCGAAATTGCTGCGGCTGTCGACCATCGGCATCATGCAATATATCGCGCCGACGATGATCTTCCTCATCGCCATCTTCGTCTTCAAGGAGCCGTTCGACATGGTGCGCATGGCCGCCTTTGCGATGATCTGGGTGGCGCTGGCGATCTATACCGGCTCCAGCCTGCTGCGGCTCAAGCGGTAATCCGGGCTGCTTCCCTCATGCCTTTGCTCATCACGGGAATGGGGAGAAGTGGCGTCAATAATCCACCAGCAATTGCGGGTTGGCATCATAGCCGAAACGCGGTTTGACGCCGAGAAGACCTGCCGTCTGGGCGATGATTTCGCGGGTCATGGGGGCTGCGGTGGAGGCCGCGGTGCGCCCGCCGTTCACGCCGGTTCTCGGGGCGTCGATCATCGTCAGCACGACATATTTCGGCTTGTGCATGGGAAAACCGGCCACGAAGGCGTTGAAATTGATATCCTTGGCGTAACGGCCATTGATCACCTTGTCGGCGGTTCCGGTCTTGCCGCCCACATGAAATCCTTCCACCTGCGCGCCACGGCCGGAACCCTTGATGCCGTTCCAGTTGAACAGGTAGCGCATATCGGCGCTCGTCCTGTCGTTGATGACGGTGCGCGCGAGCGATGCGGCAGCTTCTTTCGAACGCGGCAGGAAGGTCGGCGAAATCAGGTTGCCGCCATTGATCAGCGCGGCAGCGGCCACCGCCGTCTGCAACGGGGTGGTGGCGACGCCATGGCCGAAGGAGATGGTGACGGAATTGATCTTCTTCCAGTTTCTCGGCTGGGTGGGCGTGGCAACGCCCGGCATTTCCGTGTCCATTCTGGTAAGCAGCCCGAGCTTCGTCAGGAACTGCTGATGTCCCTCGACGCCGACTTTGTCGGCCACCGCCGCCGTGCCGATATTCGATGAATATTGAAACACTTCCGGAATGGAGAGCGGCCGGTTCCGGCCCTTGAAATCCTTGATGGTGAAGCCGCCCATGCGGATCGGCCGCGACGCATCCACCACCGAATTCAGCGTGATCGCCCCGGCATCCAGCCCCATGGCGAGCGTAAAGCTCTTGAAGGTGGAGCCCATTTCGAAGGTGGCGTTGCTCATCCGGTTGAACCAGCCCTTTTCGTACTCCCTGTCGATGCTGCCATCGGCAAGGGTGCGGGAAGGCTCGTTCGGATCGTAATCCGGCACGGAGGCCATTGCCAGCACCTCGCCCGTCTCCACGTCGAGGATCACCGAACCTGCCGCTTCGGCCTGATAGGCGCTTTTCGCCTTCACGACCACTTCGCGGACGATGTTCTGTACCCTGAGATCGATGGAGAGACGCACCGGCTCCAGTGGCGCGCCGCTGGCAAGACCCACGGCGCGCAGATCGGCCAAGCCCTGCTGGTCGAGGTAACGCTCCATGCCGGCAAGCCCCTGATTGTCGACATTGACGTGGCCGATAATGTGCGAAGCGGTGGGGCCGCCCGGATAAAACCTTCGCTTTTCCGGCCGGAAGCCGATGCCCGGTATGCCGAGATTGAGAATATCCGCCTGCTGCCGGGGCGTCAGCTGGCGTCGCAGCCATTGAAAGCCGGTATCCGAGCGCAACCGGCGGTGCGTTTCGCGCCAGTCGAGATTGGGAATGACGGTCGCGAGTTTCTCCACCACCTCATCCGGATCGACGATCCGGCGCGGATCTGCATAGAGCGAGACCATGTTGAGATCGGTCGCCAGAAGCGTGCCGTTGCGATCGACAATATCCGGCCGGGAGGCGACGGCGTTGACGCCGGTATTGATCCATGCGGTCGCCACCGGTTCGGCAAGACCGTATTGGACGAGACGCGCCGCGACGACGCCATAGATGGCGACGAAGACGGCGATCAGGATGCCGAGCCTCATGCGCGCATCGACCCTGCGGCGGGCGGCGGAACCGAGGAGCGCCTCCCTGCCCTTCGCGGAATTTCTCTGAATAATAAAATGCGCCCGGCTTTTGAGCCGCACCACAAAAGCAATCATTTCCCGATGACACCCACTCTCATGGCGGCGAAACGAATTCCGCGACAACCAACGCCTTATTGAGGCTGGCACATGATCAGTCGTGGGGCCATGAAAAGAGCGGGCGGAACGATGCCGCCGTTAAATCTGTATTAATATACATTTAAAATTGTAACGAGCCGCCCGGGCGGCCGTTAACGATCGTCACGCCGATCAGGATGAGCAGACCGGGATTTAAGGCGAAAACCGCTTACGCTTTTCGCCATCCCGGCCTAGAGGCGGGAGATCACCGAAGGGTCGCCTTCCGGGTTCTGCTGCGCCAGCGCCCGGTCGATGATGGCCGGCACGATATCCTTCACCTCGTCGATGACGAGCGGGTTGAGAAGATGCGCGCGGTGGATGAAACCCTGGTCGCGCATGTGCTGCACCAGTTCCAGCATCGGGTTCCAGAAACCGTTGATATTGGCGAAGACCATCGGCTTGGCATGGCGGCCGAGCTGCGCCCAGGTCATGATCTCGACGATCTCCTCCAGCGTGCCGACACCGCCCGGCAATGTCACGAAGGCATCGGAGCGCTCGAACATCATATGTTTACGCTCATGCATGTCCTTGGTGATGACAAGCTCGTTCAATTGTCCGAGAGAATGGCGCGTCGCCTCCATATCGACCAGAAATTCCGGTATGATGCCGGTCACTTCGCCGCCATTGGAAAGAACGCCGCTAGCAACCGCGCCCATGATGCCCTTGGTGCCGCCGCCATAGACGAGGCGAATGCCGTTTTCGGCAATGGATTTCCCAAGCGCGCGGCCCGCTTCCATATGGGCCGGATCACGTCCGGGCTGGGAGCCGCAATAAACGCAGATGGATCGAATCGCTGTATTTTTGTCCGTCATGAAGGGAAGGAACTATGTGCGATGCGGCACGTCAAGAAAATTTGGGAAATCCCTTGCAAATATGGCCTTTTGGCCACTCGCCGCTTGTCTGGCGCAAGGTAAGACGCTAGCAATCTCAACTCGTGTGAAAAGCTTGAAATACCCGGAGATTCCAGGATGAAAAACAATAAGGCCGGTTTGCTGGCGCTGATCGTGCTGGGCGTTGCGTCCCTGCTCATGATCTTTTTCGTCCTGCCGCGGATTTCAAACGACGGCAAACCGATCGGCGACGCCATCAACGAGGCCGGCAACGCCGTGAAGAACAGCGTTGAAATGGGCGCCGACAAGGCGGGCGACATTCTCTCCGACGCCGCCGAGGAAACCGCCAATATCGCCGACAAGGTCGGGCGGCGGGCGGCTTCCGCTACCCAGTCGATCAAGGATCTGACGACGCTTTTCGCCGATAGCAAGGTTCCCTCCGACGCCGATTTCGCGGCGGCGCGCAAGAAGGTCGAGACCTCGCTCAAGGAACTGACGAATATCGAAATTCCAGAGTCGCTGGACGAAACGACGTCACGGCTCATCACTACCGCCCGCACGGCGGCCGAACGCACCACGGCGTTCCTGCGCGGCCTGCCCGACAATGCGGCGGCGGCAGCGGCACAGGTGCGTCGTCTGGCAGGCGTTTTCGCCGGCACCGACGATGGTGCGCCCGAACCGGCAAAGCCGGCCGCAGCACCCGCCGATGCGGCACAATCGTCTGCCGCCACGCCGACTTTCGACGTACTACGCGTCGAGCCGGACGGTTCGGCCGTGATTGCCGGCAAGGCACAGCCCGGCGCAAAGCTCGAAATCTTGAGCAACGGCAAGGTGGTCGCCCAGACGACCATCGACGGCACCGGCGATTTCGCCGCCGTTTTCGACAATCCGCTTCCCCCGGGCGATCACGAGCTGGTGCTGCGTTCGACCGATGCCAGCGGCAAGGCGACGCAATCCGAAGAAGTGGCGACGGTTTCCGTGCCTGACGGCAAGACGGGCGAGCTTCTGGCCATGGTTTCCAAGCCCGGCAAGGCAAGCCGCGTACTGGCCATGCCGGAGGCGGCTCCTCCGGCGCTTCAGCCGCAAGCCGCGCCGTCGCAACAGCCTGCGGCAACGTCCGAAACCAGCGCCAACACCGCTTCCGCACCGCTCGCCGGTACTGCGGCTCCGTCCGCTACGGCCCCGCTGACGTCGAGCGTTCAGGTCACCGCCGTCGAGTTCGAGGGATCGAAGATTTTCGTCGCGGGTTCCGCGCCCGCCGGTTCGACGGTGCGCGCGCTGGTCGATGACAGGGAAATCGGCAAGAGCATCACGGAAGCCTCCGGCCATTTCGTCGTCGAAGGCGATGTCGATCTTAGCGTCGGCAGCCATATCATCACCGTCGAGGAACTGAATGCCGACGGCACCGCGAAGGTGCGTGTGCGCGTTCCCTTCGAGCGGCCGCAGACCGACCAGGCAACGGTCGCCATGCAGTCGCCGTCCGCTTCGTCGTCAGCGACCACGACTGCGGCGCCGGCCGAAAACCAGAGCACGGCAAGCGACCGCGCCGCTTTCGAAAAGCTGCGCACCGATGTCGCCAAGGCCTTCGGCATTCTTTCCAGTCTCTATAAGGATCAGGCCACGCCGGCGCTCGATCAGGCCATTGCCGGCCGCTCCGCCGTCGTCATCGGCCTCAAGTCGCTTTCGGAATTCCGCACCGCAGCCGCGACCGAACCCGGCTTCACCGCTTTTGCGGGCGATATCACCGCCAAGGCGCGCCAGTTGCTGACATCGGTTGAAGCATGGCCGAACGATGTGGCGGCAATCGGCAAGGGTATCGCCTCGCTGGCAAGCCGCCTTGCCGAACTCCACATCACGGCACCCTCTGCTCCCGCGCCACAGGCGCCCGCCGGCCCGCAGACCTTCGAGCAGGCGCCGCTGGCCGAGAGCCAGAACAGCGTCATCATCCGCCGTGGCGATACGCTCTGGCAGATTTCCCGTCGCGTCTACGGTCAGGGTGTGCGTTACACCACGATCTACCTCGCCAACGAAGATCAGATCAAAAACCCCGATCTGATCGAGCCCGGCCAGATTTTCGGCGTGCCGAAAGAGGCGCTGCCGAATGCGGAAGAACTTCACCGCAAACGGCTGAAGAGCGGCTCCTGAGCATTTGAAGCGTTGCGGTGAACCCGCAACGACCCTATCTGTGACACGCGCGGCGGCTTGACCAAAGCCGCCGCCCTGCTGTCGGCTTCCGGCAGTGACCGGAGCGAATGATGGCCACGAAGAAAAAAACCATTTCGGCGGATTCCAGCAATCCCACCCAGACGCTGATCAATCTCTGGCCCTATATGTGGCCGGAGGGGCGGTGGGACCTGAAGATGCGAGTGATCTGGGCCACCGTGTACCTGATCTTCGCCAAGCTGGTGCTGATCTCCGTTCCCTATTTCTTCAAATGGGCGACCGATGCGCTGAACGGCCGGCTGGACATGGCCGGACTTGTTCCCGCCTTCCTGCTCGGCGCCGTCGCGCTGGTGATCGCCTATAATCTGACGCGGCTGATACAGGTGGGGCTCAACCAGCTGCGCGATTCGCTTTTCGCCAGCGTCGGCCAGCATGCGGTACGCCAGCTCGCCTACAGGACTTTCGTGCACATGCACCGGCTTTCTTTGCGTTTCCATCTGGAGCGCAAGACCGGCGGGCTTTCGCGGGTCATCGAGCGTGGCACCAAGGGCATCGAAACCATTGTCCGCTTCACCATTCTCAACACCGCGCCGACCTTCATCGAATTCCTGCTGACGGCGATCATCTTCTGGGCCTCCTACGGTTTTTCCTATGTGCTCGTCACGGTCATCACGGTCTGGGCCTATATCTGGTTCACCGTGCGGGCCAGCAACTGGCGTATCGGCATTCGCCGGGCCATGAATGACAGCGACACCGACGCCAATACCAAGGCGATCGACTCGCTTCTGAATTTCGAAACCGTCAAATATTTCGGCAATGAGGAGATGGAGGCGCGGCGTTTCGACGTCGCCATGGAGCGTTACGAAAAATCGGCGGTCTCGATCTGGACCTCGCTCGGCTGGCTGAACTTCGGCCAGGGCGTGATCTTCGGCATCGGCTCCACCGTCATGATGGTGATGTCGGCGCTTGCCGTGCAGCGCGGCGAACAGACCATCGGCGATTTCGTTTTCGTCAATGCGCTGCTGCTGCAGCTTTCGGTGCCGCTCAATTTCATCGGTTTCGTCTATCGCGAAATCCGCCAGGGCCTGACCGACATCGAACAGATGTTCGATCTTCTGGAGGTGGAGGCGGAAGTCACCGACAGGCCGGATGCAAAGCCGCTCGCAGCTGGACCGGGCGCGATCTCCTTCCGCGACGTGCATTTCGCCTATGACCCCGAAAGGCCGATCCTGAAGGGCGTTTCCTTCGACGTGCCGGCCGGCAAGACGGTGGCCATCGTCGGCCCTTCGGGGGCGGGAAAATCGACGATCTCGCGGCTGCTTTATCGCTTCTACGATATTCAGGAAGGCTCCGTCACCGTCGACGGGCAGGATATTCGCGATGTGACGCAGAAGAGCCTGCGCTCGGTGATCGGCATGGTGCCGCAGGATACGGTGCTTTTCAACGACACGCTCGCCTACAACATCCGTTATGGCCGCCCCTCGGCCACCGACGAGGAACTGAGGGCGGCTGCGGATGCGGCGCAGATCAGCGCCTTCATCGGCAAGCTGCCGGAGGGTTATGCCACCATGGTCGGCGAACGCGGCCTGAAGCTTTCCGGCGGGGAAAAACAACGCGTGGCGATTGCCCGTACCATCCTCAAGGCGCCGCCGATCCTCATTCTCGACGAGGCCACCTCGGCGCTCGATACGCATACGGAACAGGAAATCCAGAGCGCGCTCGACATCGTTTCGAAGAACCGCACGACGCTGGTTATCGCCCACCGCCTTTCCACCGTCATCGGCGCGGATGAGATCATCGTGTTGAAGGAAGGGCAGATCGCCGAACGCGGCACGCACAGCTCGCTGATGGGGCAGAACGGCCTCTACGCCTCGATGTGGAGCCGCCAGCGCGAGGCGATCCGGGCCGAGGAAATGCTGCGCCATGTGCGCGAAACCGACGATCTGGGTGTCATCGACCGCGGGGAACCCGCGCATTGATGGGTATAGCCGGGGTAACAGGGCTGACGGGCGAACCCCACCATTGCCGGACGGCCCTTTTGGCTGTAACCAGCTAGGCAAAATTTGTCGCATTGCCGTTTGGATCGTGTCGTATCACGACCACATATAGACGCGACAGACGGAAACCGGAGCAAGGAATCTCATGAATCTGTTCGACACCATTCGCAACACCATCGTACCGATCCACAAGGAAGGTTATGTCTTTGTGGCGGCCTTCTTCGTCGCATCGCTGGTGCTCGGCTGGATCGCCGAACCGCTGTTCTGGGTCGGTCTGGTGCTGACGGCCTGGTGCGCCTATTTCTTCCGCGATCCCGAGCGCGTCACGCCGCAGGATGACGACCTCATCATCAGCCCGGCCGATGGCAAGGTTTCCGCCGTGCAGAGCGTCGTTCCCCCGCTGGAGCTGGAACTCGGCAAGGAGCCGCTGGTGCGCATCTCGGTGTTCATGAATGTGTTCAACTGCCATGTGAACCGTTCGCCGGTACGCGGCCGTATCGTCAATGTCGCCTACCGTCCCGGCCTCTTCCTCAATGCCGAAGTCGACAAGGCTTCCGAAGACAATGAGCGCAACGGCCTCGTCATCGAGACGTCGCACGGCAAGGTCGGCGTGGTGCAGATCGCCGGCATGGTTGCACGCCGCATCGTCTGCTGGGTAAAGCCGAATGAACCAGTCGATGCCGGTGAGCGTTTCGGTCTTATCCGTTTCGGTTCGCGCCTCGATATCTTCCTTCCCGCAGGTTTCGAGCCGCGTGTATCGGTCGGCCAGACGGCGATTGCCGGTGAAACCGTGCTCGCCGAATTCGGCTCCGCCAAGGGTCCGGTCGTCAGCCGCCGCGGCTGACGGAAACAGGAAGGGCATGCGCATGGAAACGCCGATCGCCGAGCCGCAACAGAACGGCAAACCAGAGGGCCGCAGCGACAGCGGCCGTGGACCGCGGCTGAGGGAAATTCCCTTTCGCCTCGTCGTTCCCAATCTCATCACCGTTCTGGCCATCTGTGCGGGTCTGAGCGGCGTGCGTCTCGCCATCGAGGGCCGCTTCGAGCTGGCCGTCGGCATGGTGCTGCTGGCCGCCTTCCTCGACGGCATAGACGGGCGCGTCGCCCGCATGATGAAAGCGACATCCAAATTCGGAGAGCAGATGGATTCTCTGGCCGATATCGTCAATTTCGGTGTCGCCCCTGCTCTGGTGGTCTATGCCTACCTTCTCGACCAGGCACGCTCCATCGGCTGGATCGCCGCCCTCATTTACGTCATTGCCGCCGGCCTGCGTCTGGCGCGTTTCAACGTCATGATCGAGCGGCCGGTGAAGGCGCCCTGGCAGAATGAGTTCTTCGTGGGCGTTCCCGCCCCGATGGGCGCCATGCTGGTGCTGCTGCCGGTTTATCTCGGCTTCCTCGGCGTCGAGCCGGACAAGCCCTTCGCCTATGTCGCCGCCGCCTATACGGTGCTGATCGGTTATCTCCTCATCAGCCGCCTGCCGGTCTGGTCGGGGAAATCGGGCACCAGCCGCATCCGCCGCGATCTGGTGCTGCCGATGATCCTCGTCGTCGTGCTCTATGTGGCGATGCTGATGAGCTTCACCTGGGAAGTGCTGGTTCTGACGGTTGCCGCCTATCTCGTCTTCATTCCCATCAGCGCCCGCCTCTGGCACCGCCGCTACGGCACGCTGACCATCGAGGAAGACGTGCATGACGACGCCAATGGCGGCAACGGCCTCGATCGCGGCATTTAAAACCGCAGGTTTATTTTTTCTCGCACAAGCCGGCGCAGGATGTGACGCAAAATGTCGCAGCCTGAAAAGCCGGCTTCGTTTTTCTTCGCCTCGAATCCGTCAAGATTAGCCGCGAAAGAAGTGGCTCACACGCATCGCAACGGCGATTGGCGTGAATTGTGGAGAGAGAGAAATGACGAACGAGACGAAGGCGCAGCCGCAGGCGAAGCCCGACCTCAACAGCCACTACCGCCCGCTCGGACTGAAGGCCGTTGCGGCCGCAGCCCTGATGCTGAAGCGCAAGCCTGCCGCCAAAACCGCCTGAAAATATTCGATTTTTTGATTTTTCGAATTTTGCGGACTGCCCGGAAAACGGAACGTTCCCAACGGAAAATCGTCAATCACGCGGCGCCTTTTCCGGGCGCCGTTTTTGTTTCAAGCACTGCCGCTAAACTGCAGAGCGTCAGTCATTCATAAAATCGGCAGCCTTCTGTAACGAAGCTGCAACGAAAGTGTAGTAAAAAGCTCGCCTTCCACAAGAAGGCTATACGAACACCGACGTATAGATTAGTGAATACAAAAGAACTTTTCTATTCCGCATTTTTTTCCACAACAATGCATAAGCCGGCTTTCGAATCCGCAGACACGCGGATGACGAATATTCGGCGTTGAGGGAAGATTGTGAAGACAGGCCAGGGGGGCTTGGGACGGCCATGCAGGATAAAATCCTTCTGATTGAAGATTCCGTTGCTCTTTCCATGCTGCTGAAGACGCGGCTTTCGGAAGAAACGGAAGCCGAGGTCGTCCATTGCGACAGCATGGCCGCGGCCGATACTCTCATGCAGGCCCATAATTTCACGCTGGCGCTGACGGGTCTCAACCTGCCCGATGCGCCGAAGGGCGAAATTCTCGCACTTCTATCCGAGCGCAAGGTGCCGGCGATCGTTTTCACCGCCACGGTGGATGAGGAGGCGCGCAAGCGCTACGCCGAAAAGAAGATCATCGATTACATCGTCAAGGACGGCCATCGCACCGTCGATGCGGTCGTCAGAACCGTCCAGCGGATTTTGAACAACAAGCTCTTCTCCGTTCTTGTGGTCGATGATGTGCGCGCGGCACGGTCCGGCCTCGTGGAAATTCTGGAGCGGCAAAATTTCAGGGTCAGCGAGGCCCACTCCGGCAAGCAGGCGCTGGAAATCCTGTCGCAGAACCCGACGATCCAGCTCGTCATCACCGATTATCATATGCCTGACATGGACGGTTATGAGTTGACGCGCCGCATCTGCGACAGCCGCTCATCCGAAGATTTGCGGGTGATCGGCATATCGTCCTCCACAGACCGGTTGCTTTCGGCAAGCTTCCTGAAGGCTGGCGCCTCGGATTTCGTCTACCGCCCCTTCGTGCCGGAAGAATTGCAGTGCCGTATCGATAACAATATCGAGACGTTGAAGCAGCTCAAACGCCTGCGCGAACTGGCCGAACGCGACCACCTTACCGGCCTGCCGAACCGCCGCTCCTTCTTCGAGCGCACGCGGGCGCTGATGGATGTCATCAACGGCAATGACGAGAGCGGCGCCGTCGCCATTCTCGACATCGACCATTTCAAGAAGATCAACGACACGCTGGGCCACGATGCCGGCGACAGGGCGCTGAAAAAACTGGCAGAACTGCTGCATGACATGTGCGGCGAGCAACGCCACATTCCCGCCCGCCTCGGCGGCGAGGAGTTTGCCGTGTTTCTGCGCGGGCTGGATGCGCGCGCCGCCTATCAGTTCTGCGAGGAGCTGCGCGGACAGGTGGAAAAGAACGGCCGGCAGCTGAGCGGCAGCAGCCTCGCCCTGACGATTTCGCTCGGCGTCGTGGAGATCGAAAAGGGCGAACCCTTCGACAACCAGTTGAATGCGGCGGACCAGCTGCTCTATCTCGCCAAGGCGAATGGCCGCAACCGCGTTTATTCCGACATCATGATCCAGGAAGGCCTGCAGAAGATCGGGCGGAACGGCTGATTCTCTCGGGTGCGGTCAAAACAGCGACATCTGCCCTTCGTCCTTCGCCGGCTTGATCTTCGCCAGCGGCGCGCTTTCCGGCACCGGCTCGATGAGATCCGCGCCGACATTCGCGACCTTGTTGACCTTGTCCGATACCGGAATCATCTCGAAAAAATCATCCTGAACCGGCCGCATCAGATCGGCGACCTCGCGCGGCTCCTGGGTCTTGCAATCCAGCCAGCGGGTGAAATCCTCGGGCGCGATGACAACAGGCATGCGGTCGTGAATACGGCCGATCGCGGCATTGGCGGCGGTGGTGAGGATCGCGCCGGTATCGACCTCCGAGCCATCGGCGGAAGACCAGGTTTCCATGAGACCGGCGAAGGCGACGATGCCGCCGCTTTTCGGGCGAATGAAATAGGGCTGCGGTTTGCCGCCCTCCTCCTTCGGCGGGCGTCGCCATTCGTAAAAGCCGGTGGCGGGAACGAGGACGCGGCGATGGCGCATGGCGGCGCGGAAGGAGGCCTTGCCGATGGCGGTTTCCGACCGCGCATTGATGAGCAGCGGAAAATCCTTCGGATCCTTCACCCAGCCGGGCAGAAAACCCCAGCGGACCAGCACGGCCCGGCGATTGGGCAGGTTGCTGCCGCGCTCCTGTCGTTCGCCCTCCATCACGACCAGAATGGGCTGCGTCGGCGCGATGTTGAAACGGGCGGGAAAATCCTCAAGGCCGATCAGATCGAGATAATCGGCGATCTCTTCCGGCGTCGCCTTCAGCACGAAACGTCCGCACATGGCCTTCTCCTTGAGCATTGTTCACCGGAAATCTTCTAGGCCCTTGGCCCGAACAGGATGATGGCGGTGCCGGCAAGGCAGACGGCGCCGCCGGCAATATCCCACCGGTCCGGCGCATGGCCTTCCACGCCCCAGAGCCAGAAGAGCGAAGCAGCAATGTAAATCCCGCCATAGGCGGCATAGGCCCTGCCCGCCGCCTCTGTCGGAACCAGCGTCAGAAGCCATGCGAAAGCGGCCAGCGCCACCATGCCGGGCAGCAATATCCACCCGGTCTTGCCGAGTTTCAGCCAGGCCCAGAAGGAAAAGCAGCCGGCAATTTCGGCAAGAGCCGCCAGAACATAGATAAGATAGACCTTCATTCCACCGTCTTTAACATGCACAATCGCGCCAGTTCCGGACTATAAGCACCGGCACGGAAACCGGAATCGATTTTTCCGAGCCACGTACCACTATACACAGGCCGGCAACGGCCGAAACAAGCGAAACCATTCATGACCCTCCGTATCAAGCCCCGCCCCGCCTCCTCCGCCATTGTCAGGAACGGCGACCGGCTGCTTCTCGTGCGCCGCATCAACCCGCCCTCCAAGGACATGTTCGCCTTTC
This sequence comes from Agrobacterium leguminum, assembly GCF_005144435.2. Classification (NCBI taxonomy): domain Bacteria; kingdom Pseudomonadati; phylum Pseudomonadota; class Alphaproteobacteria; order Hyphomicrobiales; family Rhizobiaceae; genus Agrobacterium; species Agrobacterium leguminum. The sequence continues at coordinate 745,491 of NZ_CP120211.1, read as the reverse complement.
CGGGCGGTCGCGGCGAAGACGGCGAAACGCCGGCCGAAACGGCGCTGCGCGAATTGCATGAGGAAACCGGCATCGTGGCGCGCAGGCCGCAGCTTTTCGCGACATACGATCTTCCCTCCCGCGACGCTGAAGGTGTGCTGACGAGCCATTATTTCCTGTCGGTCTTCACCGTGGAGACCGATGCCGATCCGCTCGTGACTGTCGGCGACGATGCGGCGGATGCGGGCTGGTACACATTGGCGGAAATCCGCCTTCTGCCGGCGCCGGAAAGCGTCGTCGAATGCGCCGAACGCCTGCTTGCATGATTGCCAGCCAGCCAGAATCGCTATTATCTAGGGCTGATCCGCCCGCCGGATGGTCGCGAGCCAACAGTTCACGAGCCAATAGTTCACGAGTATGTGTGGGGCAGAATAGAATTTTGATACGGCCAACCATCTTCCTGTCTCTTTTTCTGACAATGCTTGCCACCGCCGGGCAGCAGGGCATCGCTTATGCGCAGCCTTCAAAACCCGGTTCCGAGGTGCGTCCGGCGGAAGCCGCGCCGCCCAAGCCCGCCCCTTATGACGACAAGCTCGCACGGCTGTCGGAGATACTGGGCGCGGTGCAATATCTCAGAACCCTGTGCCCTTCTTCCGGACCGGAGGACTGGCGCAGATCGATGAGCGATCTTCTGGCTGCGGACACGGCCAACGAACCTGAACGACGTCAGCGCATGACGGCTGCATTCAACCGTGGATACCGCTCCTTTGCGGCCATCCACACCAGTTGCACACGCGCCGCCATCATGGCAGAAGAGAACTACCGTAACGAAGGGGCAACACTCGCGCAGGAAATCGCGTCCCGGTTCGGAAATTAGAGGATTATTAACCTCTTTTCGCCGCAGGCCGTGCCGTTTTGATAAAAGGCTGCTAGTGTTGTTAACAGGGTGGTAAGGACTTGCCCGCCCTGTCGAGGATGAAAGATGCAGACAAGCCGTAACGAAATCGACGATATGATCGTGCATGAAAAGATGCAGGTCGCTCTGGAACACCAGAACGAGGCATGGGCTGACGGCATGGCCGACGGCATCGAGCCGGAGATCATCGCCGATGCCGCCATCGCTCTGGCCATGCGCGAAACCATCCGTATCCATGGCGAGGCCGGCGCTGAAGCAATGCTGGAATCGCTGCGCCAGCGCATGCTTCAGGGCGAATTTTCGCCGCAGCGGGTAATACAGTAAAGCCGGGGTCTATCATGTCTTGCCTGAGCAAGGGGCTTTTGCGCTCTTCCGCCCTGCTGTCCATCCTGCTTGCCCTGACCGCCGGGCCGATTGGCATGCCAGGCCGCGCCTTTGCCCTTTCCGAGCTGAAGCCGGCGCAGAACACCGAAAGCGAGCCGAAGGCTGAGAATGGCGGTGAGCCGCAGCAGGCCCAGCCTTCGGAGCCGGACGAGATCGAAGGCGATTCGGAAGGCATTCCCCTGCCCGACCCTCTGGTGGACCGTTCCGCCAGCCAGTCGAACCAGCAATCCTCCAAGCCCGACAACACGCCGGAAATGTCCGTGGTGATCGAGCACGACATTTCCAAGGCGCCGGAACCCGTGCGCAAGCTGCGCCAGCAGATCATCGATGCCGCCGCCTCCGGCGATATCGAAAAGCTGCGGCCCTTCATCGCCGCCGGCCAGAAAGAATTCCGCATCGACGGCAATGACGGCGAAGACCCGATTGCGGCGCTGAAAAGCTATTCCGGCGATCCTGACGGGCTGGAAGTGCTGGCGATCATCATCGACCTGCTATCGACCGGTTATGCCCATATCGATGCCGGCACGCCTGACGAAGCCTATGTTTTCCCTTATTTCGCCGGAAAGCCGCTGAATACGCTGACTGCGCCGGAAAAGGTGGAGCTTCTGCGCATCATCACGGCGGGCGATCTGGCCGACATGCAGGAATATGGCAATTACAGCTTCTACCGGGTCGGCATTTCGCCCGATGGCAAGTGGAAGTTCTTCACCGCCGGCGATTGATCGCATCGCGGTGCTTGCCGTTCTCTGGCAAAAATCCTAACTGTGCGGAATGAGCATTCCGGCAAAACGCATCTGCTTTTTGCCGGAGATCACAGAGTCTCGACGAACCGAACGGTGACGCCATGCCTTCCGCCCTTCTTGCCGACCGCCGCCTGATCCGGGTTTCCGGCACCGGCGCCGAGGAATTTCTGAACAACCTCATCACCGCAGATGTTGAAAACCTGCCGGAAGGCGAAGCACGGGCCGCAGCCCTTCTGACGCCGCAGGGCAAGATCCTGTTCGATTTCCTGATCTGGCGCGATGGCGGGGATTATCTGATCGAAACGGGCGTCGCCGAACAGGACGCGCTGCTGCGCCGCCTGACCATGTACAAGCTGCGCGCACCGGTCGAGCTCAAAGCCGAGACGGTCGAAGGCGTGAGCGTTTTCTGGAACGAGACTGCGCCGACGGCAGGCATTCGGGATGGTCGTTTCGGCAAGGCTGGCATCGATCTTTACCGTATACCGGGCGCGTCCGCATCCGGCGACATCGCGGCCTATGATGCGCTCCGTATCGAGCATGGTATTGCCGAATCCGGTCGGGATTATGCGCTGCAGGATGCTTTTCCGCATGATGTGCTGATGGATGTGAATGACGGCGTTTCCTTCAGGAAGGGCTGCTTTGTCGGTCAGGAAGTCGTCTCGCGCATGAAACATCGCGGCACGGCAAGACGCCGCGTCGTCACCGTTTCGGCCGAAGGCGCGCTTGCCGCCAGCGGGACGGAGATTACCGCCGATGGAAAACCGGTCGGCACGCTCGGAACCGTTTCCGGCAACAGGGCGCTTGCCATCGTTCGGATCGACCGCATTGCCGATGCGCTCGCATCCGGCACGCCGCTTCTGGCGGAGACTGTTCCCGTAACCGTGGCCCTGCCCGCCTGGAGCGGCCTTTCCTTCCCGGCGGCCGATCCGGCGGCGCGGGCGGAGGACTGAGAGTGGCTGCTGCAAAAAGCCCGCGCGCCTGGCAGCGCATGCTGTCCGGCCGGCGGCTCGATCTGCTCGATCCTTCGCCGCTCGATGTGGAAATCGCCGATATCGCCCATGGCCTTGCCCGCGTCGCCCGCTGGAACGGCCAGACGCGCGGCGACCACGCCTTTTCCGTCGCCCAGCATTGCCTCATCGTCGAGACCATCTTCTGCCGCATGTGCACAAGCGCGACACCTGATGACATGCAGATGGCGCTTCTGCACGATGCACCGGAATATGTCATTGGCGACATGATCTCGCCGTTCAAATCCGTGGTCGGCGGCGGTTACAAGACCGTGGAAAAACGGCTGGAAGCCGCCGTGCATCTGCGTTTCGGCCTGCCGCCGCATGCATCGCGCGAATTGAAGGACCGCATCAAGAAGGCCGATACGGTCGCCGCCTTTTTCGAGGCGACGGAGCTTGCCGGTTTTTCCACCGCAGAGGCGCAGAAGTTCTTCGGCCTGCCGCGCGGCATTACCCGCGACATGTTCGACATCACGCCCCTGCCCTCAACCGAAGCGCAAAAGCAGTTCATCGAACGTTTCGAGGCGATCGAGGCGATGCGTGCGGTCAAGACGGGGAGTGCGACATGACGGCCATTGTCGTATCGCCGCTGTCGCGGATCGCGGAGATGGCCGTCAAACACAAGGCCCGCGAAATGGTGACGCTGATCGCCAAAGAGCAGTCCTTTCACCGTCCCGCCGTCATTGCCGTAGACCGGCATCTGACGCTTGCCATGAACGACATCGCATTCAAGGGCACCGCCGATCTCATCGCGCCAGACGATGCCCATGTGCTGAAACTGATCGATTTCGCCCGCGAATGGGACCAGTCCGCGCCGCTGCTCATCCATTGCTGGATGGGCGTTTCCCGCTCACCCGCCGCCGCCGTCATCGCCGCGCTCAGCCTTTATTCGGACCAGGACGAGATGGAACTTGCGATGCGCCTGCGCGCCGTCTCGCCCTATGCCACGCCCAATGCCCGCATCATCGCCATCGGCGACCGTCTGCTCGGTCGCGATGGCCGGCTGGTGGCGGCGATCAAAAAAATCGGCAGGGGCGCGGATACGGATGGTAACGTGCCTTTCGTGCTGCCGCTTTGCAACTGAGGCCGTTTTGGCGGAACCCCCACGGCGTCCAGCCGTTACCAACCCTGAAGAGCAATGAAAATCACAGGATAATTCATGGAACAACAGGCAACGGATATCATCGTCGCATCGCAGGCGGCGTTGCAGCAGGCAAGCGCGCTTGCGGTGCAATATTCCTTCTCGGTCGTCGGTGCGCTTCTGCTGCTGATCATCGGCTGGCTGGCCGCCACCTTCCTGCAACGCTGGGCTTTTCAGGGCCTGTCGCGCATTCGCGGCTTCGATGCCACACTCGCCGGTTTCTTCGCCGGCGCCATCCGCTATGTGGTTCTCATTCTGGTGCTGGTCATGGTGCTTGGCCAGTTCGGGGTGCAGACCGCCTCCATCCTCGCCGCCCTTGGCGCCGCCGGTCTGGCCATCGGCCTTGCGTTGCAGGGCACGCTGCAGAATATTGCCGCCGGTATCATGCTTCTGGTGCTGCGCCCCTTCCGGGTCGGCGAATATATCGAGACCAGCACGGTCAGCGGTACGGTGATCGAGATCGGGCTGTTTGCGACTGAGCTGAAGACCAGCGACGGACTTTACCGTCTCGCACCCAACTCCACGCTCTGGAACGTGCCGATCACCAATTACAGCCGCTTTCCCTCGCGCCGTCACGAACTCAGCCTGACGGTCAAGAATGACGAGGATCTGGCGGCCGCACAGGATATGTTGATGAAAGTCGTGCGTTCGGAGAGCCGGGTTTTGCTGGACCCCGCCCCCGTCACCTTCGTCGATTCGGTCAGCGCCGACAGCGCCACCGTCAAATTGCGCTACTGGGTGCGCAGCGACACTTATTTCGCGACGACCCGCGATGTGACGAAAGCCATGAAACTCGCCTTCGACGAGCGCAAGGCGCAAGTGAGCGCCCAGCCGGCCTGAGACCTCACGTCTCCCCTCTTTTCAAGCGCGGTGGCTGCAACAGCCATCGCGCTTTTTCGTTGCACCACGTTGGAGCGCGCACTTGCATCCCGCGAATGCGGCCTCTATAGGTCGATACGTAATGTTATTACGTAACTATCTTTATCGATATGAGAGGCCCGAAACAATGCAGAAGATACTCACCCGCGTCACCGGCGCCGTCGCACTTGGTTCCCTGCTGCTGGCGGCGACCGCGGCAATGGCTGCCGGTGGCGACAAATCCGCTGCCCACAGCCACGACCATGGGCACGATCACGGCCACCAGATGACCGAGGCTGAAAAGCAGATCTACAAGGGTTATTTCGAGGATGCGCAGGTGAAGACGCGCACGCTTTCCGACTGGGAAGGCGACTGGCAGTCGGTCTATCCCTACCTGCTGAACGGCTCGCTCGATTCCGTCATGGCCGAAAAGGCAGCGCATGGCGACAAGACGGCGGCGGAGTACCGCGCCTATTACGAAATCGGTTACAAGACCGATGTGAACCGCATCGTCATCAAGAGCGACAGCGTGGCGTTTTATAAGGACGGCAAACCCGCTGAAGGCACCTATGTCAGCGATGGCCATGAAATCCTGACCTACAAGAAGGGCAATCGCGGTGTCCGCTACATCTTCAAGAAAACCGGCGGCGATGAGGCCGCACCGCAATTCATCCAGTTCAGCGACCACTCCATCGCCCCGGTCAAGGCGGGCCATTACCATCTCTACTGGGGCAACGACCGCAAGGCGCTGCTGGACGAAGTGACCAATTGGCCGACCTACTACCCGTTCCTGATGGACGGCGGCGATATCGTGGAAGAAATGGCGGCGCATTGAGAGCGCCCGGATGCGAAAAAGACGCCCTGCCATTGCGCAGGGCGATCGCATTCAGCCAGAGGCCACGTCTGCGCACCTCGGCAAGAAACGCCACTGCAAGAGCCGGATGCGAGGCTCTTGCAGGCTCTGGATCGGTCTCAGCCAACCCTTTTCCAATGCAACATCAGGCCGTAATGGACTGAGTTGCCGCTTCATCCGTATTAAAAGCCATATAGGCCTTGGCGATCTCTTCCAGACGCGACAGAAGGTCTTCGATAGCTGTTACACTCTCTGTCGATTGATCATCCTCGCCAGTCCGACCAGCCGAAATATCCGGCGGCGGCGGACCTTTGGGCGGCGTCATGGCAGACAATTCGTCACTGCTGACAACACCATCGCCATCAGTATCGAGCTGCGTGAACAGGTTCGTCGCCATGTCCTCGCTGACATCCTCTGGGCGTCCAGCAAGGAACTCGCTTACGGAGAGGGAGCCGTCGCCGTCCGTATCCAGGTCAGCAAGCATATCCGCGCTGTCTCGAGCATCAGGCCCACCGGCGGAACCCGGCCGCGGACCCTTGGGCGGCGCCATTGCGGAAAACTCCTCGCCGCTGACAACACCATCGCCATCGGTATCGAGCTGCGTGAACAGGTTCGTCGCCATATCCTCGCTGACATCCTCAGGGCGTCCGGCAAGAAACTCGCTCGCGGACAGGGAGCCGTCGCCATCCGTATCCAGCTCAGCAAGCCGATCCGCGCTGCCCGGCGAATTTCCACCGGATGAATCCGACGATCCGGATGATTGGCCACTCGAAAGATTCATGATCATGTTCACGAGCATCGTGAGCAGCTGGTTCGTCGCCGCACCGCCTGCAGCGCCGCTGTCCTCCTGATCTGACCCCAGCGAGGAAATGCCGTTTCCCGACTTGGCGGACGCCTGGATTTCGTCGGCACTCACGATGCCGTCACCATTCCTGTCAAGGCTGCTATAATTCTTCGCGCTATATTGGTAAGCGCCAAGCGATGAAACGCTGGTCATACAGGTCTCCCGTCAACGGATTTTTCAAAGCTGATTAGTTCAGGGGGGGGACATGTCCGCGTCACGCGATAAAGGCGAACCACTACACAATATCGTGATTTGCTTTATCAGGCAAAAATATTTTCGAGCCGTAAAAAGTTATATTATACAATGAAATAACAATGACTACGCCATTCGCGCAGCGTCGGAATCTCCGCTCACTGAGGCTGTTTTAACCGAATCGCTGGCAAAGAGAGGCCGCATCCAGGCGGCCTCAATTACTGCCCCATAGTGGAGCGATGCGCCCAGCCGGTCATGCGCTTTTCAAGCCAGGCCATGATCGCATACATGACGATGCCTTCCACCGCGAGCATCAGCAGGCCGGCAAAGACGAGCGGCACATTGAACTGGCTTTGCGCCGAACTCATCATGTTGCCGAGGCCGTAATTGGAGGCGACGGTTTCCGACACGACCGAGCCGACGAAGGCGAGCGTGATGGCGATTTTCAGCGAGCCGAAGAAATAGGGCATGGAGCGCGGAATGCCGACCTTCAGCATGATGTCCATCTTCTTTGCGCCAAGCGCCCGCAGCACATCCTCCGTTTCCGGCTCTATGGTGGCAAGCCCGGTCGCGACGTTGACGACGATGGGGAAGAAAGAGATCAGGAAGGCGGTCAACACGGCGGGAACCGTGCCGATGCCGAACCAGATGACGAGAATTGGCACCAGTGCCACTTTCGGGATGGCGTTGAAGCCGATCATCAGCGGATAGAGCCCGGCATAGATGGTTTTGGACCAGCCGATGAACAGGCCGATAGCGAGACCGGCGGCCACCGCAATGGCGAAACCCAGCGTCGTGGTATAAAGCGTCTGCAGCGAATTCTTCCAGATCGGCGACCAATATTGCACGATGGCCTGTCCGACCCTTACCGGTGAAGGCAGAATGGTGGGCGGCATTTTCAGCGCGTAGACCAACAGTTCCCACAACACGAAAAGCGCCAGCGTATAAAGCCAGGGGGCGGCTTTCACCCAGTTGACGCGGGCAATCAGCGGCTTGCGCGGCTCGGCCGCAACGGTGCCTTCCATGATCGCGCTCATGCCGCCACCCTCGCCTGCGCGATTTCGCCATGCAGTTCCTGCACCATGTCGTTGAAACCCTTGTCATACATGATATCGAGCTGGCGCGGGCGGGCAAACGGCACGCGGTGTTCCGCCAGCACCCGGCCCGGCCTTGCGCTCATCACGAAAATCTTGTCGGCCAGAAATGTCGCCTCGCGCAGATCATGGGTCACGAGGATGATGGTGACCCGCTGCGCGGCGTGCAGGTCGCGGATGACGCACCATAATTCCTCGCGGGTGAAGGCATCGAGCGCGCCGAAAGGCTCGTCCAGCATCAGTAGCTCCGGCTCGTGGATCAAGGCCCGGCAAAGATTGGCGCGCTGCTGCATGCCGCCGGAAAGCTGCCACGGATACTTCGAACCGAACCCCTTCAGGCCGACGATTTCCAGAAGACGCTCGGCTTTCGCGACATATTCAGCCTTGTGGGCGCGCAGGCGCCGGCGATGTTTCTCGACGATCTCCAGCGGCAGCAGGATGTTTTCAAGCGTGGTGCGCCAGGGCAGCATCGTCGGGTTCTGAAACGCCATGCCGACGATGGAAACCGGCTCCGTGACCTGCCGCCCGGCAACGATGACATTGCCCTTCTGTGGAATGTGCAGTCCCGTCACCAGCTTCATCAGGGTCGACTTGCCGCAGCCGGAGGGTCCGACCACGGCCGCGAATTCGCCCTTGTCGACCGTCAGGTTCAGGCCGGATACGGCCAGCGTGCCGGCGGAGCCGCCATAGCGCATGTCCACACTGTCTATTTCCACGAGATGTGACATTGCTGTTCCTGTTTTAAGTTGCAGATCGGGCGGCTGAACCCTGCAGCGTTGCGGCTTGTTTCTTCTCCCCGCCGGGGAGAAGGTGGCCCGAAGGGTCGGATGAGGGGGCAGCGCCAGCGATAGACCGAGAGCTTGCCCCCTCATCCCGCTGCCGCGGACTTCTCCCCGCCGGGGAGAAGAAGCATGCCGCACCCGCTCAACTCCGTCCATTACGGAAGCATGCGCTCTTCCTTGGCCGGCAGATAGGTCGCGTCGAACACCTGCTCCGCCTTGACGTTGCCCTTCAGGCCGAGGGAAACCTTCAACGTCTCGATGGAGGCGGAAAGCCGGGCCGGATCGACGCCGCCCATGCCGTTTTCCACCACATAGGGCGTCTTGATATTCATGCTGTTGGCCATGTTGAGGCGTTCAAGCTCGATGGCGCTGTCGAGCGTCTCGTTGCGCTTGAGCACGGCCGCCACGCCCTCTTCGGGGTTCTTGACGGAATCGGCGAAGCCCTTGGCCAGCGCTTTCAGGAAGCCCTTCACGGCATCCGGGTTTTTCTCTGCGAAATCAGTGTTCACCAGCACCGCATTGCCATAGAGATTCAAGCCGTGCTCGGCCATCAGGATGGTCGAGATATCGTCATCGGCGATGCCCTGTTTCTTGAGGTTGAGGATCACCGAAAAGGCAAAGCCGAAAACGGCGTCGACATCGCCCTTGGCGAGCATCGGTTCACGCACCGGAAAACCGATCGATTCGATCTTGATCTTGCTGTCATCGAGACCTGCGACCTGCTTGAAAGCGGGCCATTGCGCAAAGGCGCCATCCGGCGGCGGTGCGCCGAGCTTCTTGCCTTCCAGCGACTTCGGATCGCCGGTGACACCGAGCGACTTGCGACCCACCACGGCAAAAGTCGGGCGCTCATAGACCATATAAACGGCCTTGATCTTCTGGCTCGGATCCTCGTCGAGGAACTTCATCACCGAGTTGATGTCGCCGAAACCCATCTGGTAGGCGCCGGTCGCCACGCGCGGAATGGCTTCCACCGAGCCGTTGCCGCTATCGATGGTGACATCGAGGCCTTCAACCTTAAAGTAACCCTTGTCGAGCGCCAGCAGGAAACCGGCGGCGGGGCCTTCGAACTTCCAGTCGAGCGTGAATTTCACCGGCGTTTCGGCCCGCGCCTCGACGACCGGCAGCGAAAAACCAGCGGTTACACCGATGGCAGCAATGGCCAGAGCCCTGGTCAACAACCTGCGCGTTAAAATCATCTATTCCCCCTGATGGTTTTGTTGGATTGGTTGCATAAGACCCAATTCCAGCCCTCAAGGCAAGATAAAATTGCATACAAAATAGCCGTTATTTTGTATGCTTATTTTATATGCACAAACGCGCACAAGGCAGGCAAAAAGCCGGCATTTTGCCCATAGCGCATGCAACGAAGCGAAAGCGGGATCGTTCACGCAGAGAACACAGCGTTCTCATTTGCCGGGGTTGCGGATCAGGGGCAGCGTGCGACAAATAGGGCCACGAACAGCAGGCGAAACAGCGGGACAGCAAGATGAATTCTGCACTGGGCATACACCACATCACCATGATTACCCGGAAGGTGCAGGCGAATGTGGATTTTTACGCCGGCTTTCTGGGCCTGAGGCTGGCCAAGCGCACGGCCGGTTTCGAAGACGCCATGCAGCTTCACCTGCTTTATGGCGACGATATCGCCTCGCCCGGCTCGCTTCTCACCTTTCTCGTCTGGGAAGATGGCGGCCAGGGCCGTGTCGGCTATGGCCAGACGCTGGAGATTTCCGTGGCCATCGATCCCGCCGCCATCGGCTTCTGGCTGACGCGGGCGCTGAAATTCGGCATCCGGGCGGAAGGCCCCTCCGATGAGTTCGGCGCTCCGGTCATCCGGCTGAAGGATCCTGACGGCCTGATCGTCAAGCTGGTCGGCACCCACGCCTTTGCCGATGCCACGCCGCATGTGACGGACGATATTTCCGCCGAGGACGCCATTCGCCGAATCTATGGCGCGACGGTGCTGAGCGAAGTGCCGGAAGAAACCGTGGCGTTTCTGGAGAAACATTTCGGTTACCGGCAGGAAAGCCAGGCAGGCGCAATCCGCCGGCTCGTTTCTGAAAGCGGCGACATTATCGATGTGCGCGACGCAACCGGCTTCTGGTCCAGCGCGCCGGGCACCGGCACCGTCGATCATATCGCCTTCCGGGCGAAGGACATGGATGAGCTGAACGCGGTTCATACGGGGCTGAAATCGCTGAATTCCAGCACCACCAACGCCCATGACCGCAAATATTTCCACTCGCTCTACGTCCGCGAACCGGGCGGCGTGCTGATCGAAATGGCAACCGACGGGCCGGGCATGACCGTGGACGAACCGTTGGAATCGCTCGGGGAACAACTGTTCATCCCGCCGCTCTTCATGAAGGACGAGGCGGATGTGCGTGTCGCCCTGCCGCAATTCGCGATGCCGGGCGAAGAGCGCATCGTCTATCGCGACCTGCCCTTCGTGCACCGTTTCTATACGCCCGAGGAGCCTGACGGCAGCACCATCATCCTGCTGCACGGTTCCGGCGGCAGCGAAACGAGCCTGATGCCGCTGGCGCACCGGGCAGCGCCGCGCGCCACCCTTCTCGGCGTGCGCGGCCGCAGCACGGAAGAAGACATCGCCCGCTGGTTCCGCCGCAATCCCGATTTCAGCTTCGACCAGAAGGATATCGTCGCAGAAGCGGAAGCCTTCGCCGCCTTCGTGGAGGGGGCGATACGGTCCTATGGTCTCGACCGTTCGAAACTGCGGTTTATCGGCCATTCCAATGGTGCAAATTTCTACGCGGCCTTTGCCGCGCTTTATCCCGAACTTGCCGGAGACGCGCTGCTCTATCGCCCGATGCCGGTTCTGGAAACATGGCCGCAGACCGATCTTTCCGGCCGCAATGTCCTGCTTGTGGCGGGAGAACGCGACAAATATCTCGACAAGGCGCACGAATTGCAGGGCCGGCTGGCGACGAGCGGAGCAAGAGCCGAGATGGAAACGGTTGAGGATGGGCACGAGCTCGGGCTTGCCGATATCGAAGCGGCGCGGCGCTGGCTGGCGGCTGCTTCCTGATTTTCGAGCGATGCGCATGAGCCGAGCCGGTGCCGCCAATTTCTTCTCCCCGTCGGGGAGAAGGTGGCCCGAAGGGTCGGACGAGGGAGCGACGTCAGCGATAAACTGAGAGCTTGCCCCCTCATCCCGCTGCCGCGGACTTCTCTCCCGCGGGGAGAAGAAACAAGCGGCTTACTCCCTCGCCAGGCGCATCCGTCATCAACCGGGCCTTGCATAAATTCACCAAAAGGGCTTTAAAAACAGCTTCGTAATTGGAGAGTCCGTTTGGAAATCCCGCTGTTTATCCTCGCCCTCGTTGCGGCCTTCATCTACACGCTGGTCGCGAGCATCCGCAATTCAAGTCGAATCAAATCGCTGGAACGGGAAGTTCTCAGTCTCAAGCGGCTGATGGCTGTGGGCGTGACGTCGCCTGTGGCGGCGCAGGCGGAGAGCGCGGAATCCACGGCAAAACCGGATTTCGAGACGGAAGAGGAAAGCAGGACGCCTGCGGAAGATGCAGCCTCCCAGGCTGAATACGCCTCCGAGCCGCAGGAAGCCGCCGCCATGGCGCAGGCGGAAGACGCCGTCCGCGAGGAAGCGCCTTCCGCTCCTGCGAGCGAGGCGGCATCCGCACCGGCAACGAAGGAAAGCTTCGAAAGCCTGCTCGGCGCACGCTGGGCGGTCTGGGCCGGCGGGCTGGCGCTGGCGCTCGGCGGTATTTTCCTCGTCAAATATTCGATCGAATCGGGTCTCTTGAGCCCGGCGGTCAGGCTGTCGCTCGCCGCCATTTTCGGCCTCGTCCTCGGACTTGCAGGCGAGGCTGTCCGCCGCAAGGCGGTGCCGGGCATCGCCGCCACCTATTCCAATGCCATGATACCGGGCGTGCTGACGGCGGCCGGCGCCTTGACGCTGTTCGGCGTCGTCTACGCCGCCTATGGCATTTACGGCTATATCGGCCCCGGCATTGCTTTTGGCCTGCTTGGGCTCGTCGCCTTCGCCACCATCGGGCTTTCGCTGCTGCACGGGCAGGCGCTGGCCGGTCTCGGCCTTCTCGGTTCGATGCTGACGCCGGCGCTGATTTCCACCGAAACGCCGAATATCTGGGCGCTCTTCGTGTTCCTCACCATCTCCTGGCTGGCAACAGCGGCCGCGGCGCGCAGGCAGGGCTGGACCGTGGTTCCCTCTCTCGCCAATGCCGGCCTCGGCCTCTGGGCGCTCGGCTATATCGGCTTTTCCGAAACGATCAGCGCCGAACCGCCAACGCTTGCCCTGCTCGTCATGCTGGCGGGAACCATATTCCTCTGGCCGGGCAAGACATTCGACACGCCGCCTGCAGAGACCGGCGAAACCGCCGCTCCCGAGCGGCGCGCCATCCGCGCCCTGCGGCTTCTGCTGCGCCCGTCGCTCGCCCTCAATCTCACCGTCTCGATGGCCGTGATCCTGCCGGCCATCGGTTTCCTCTTTGCCGATGGCGGTATCAATACCCATCCGGCGCTCATCGTTTCAGCGCTCATCGCCGCCCTTGCGGCGCTTGGCGCCGCCCGCCACTATGCGGTCTGGCCAGCCATCATCGCAGCGCTCGGTGCGCAGGCTGCCGTGTCGCTGATGTCGCGGCAGGGCATCGATTTTATCGGCCTTATCAACGATACGTCCGTGTCCCTTCCGCCCGTATCGGTCGGCTACACGGCGGAAATCGCCATGGCGCTCGGCCTCGGAGCCGTCTTCGTGCTCTGCGCCTTCTCCTTCCTGAAACGCAAGGGCGCTGACGATGCGGATTTCGGCCAGCTCTGGGCCGGTATCGCAGCACTTTTCCCCGTCTGGCTCGCAACCGCAAGCTTTGTCGAATACGGCAATCTCGGCCGTGACTGGCTGCACGCCGCCTATGGCCTCGGCCTTGGACTGGTGTTGCTTGCCGGCGCCGAGTGGCTGCACCGGCAGAACAACGAGGCCTATCGCAAGCCGCTGAACATCCTTGTGCTCGGCTCCTTCGCCGCCTTCGCGCTTTGCCTGCACACGCTGACGCAGGGGCTTGCAACGACCGTGCTGCTCTCCGTCATCGGTTTCGTTTATGTGCTCGCGACACGTTACCGCAACTGGGATGTGCTGCCCTGGGTGATGGCGGTGGCAAGCGTTGCCGTTCTCGGCCGCATCGCCTGGGAACCCACCATTGTCGGGCCGCAAAATCTTGGGCTCACGCCGGTCTTCAACGCGCTTCTGCCGGGTTACGGCATTCCCGCACTGCTGGCCGTCGCCTCGGCATGGCTGCTGCGCGACTGGCCGGGGGTCAGGGCAAAGAACTTCCTGCAGGCGATTGCCAGCGTCATGGGGCTTCTCGCCGTCGCCATCCTCATCCGCCACGCGATGAATGGCGGCACGCTGGATGACAGCGTGCCGACGCTTGGCGAACAGTCGATCTACACGCTGCTGACCATCGGCTTCTCGGGCGTCTTGATGACGCTGGACCTGAAGAGCCCGAGCCCCGTCTTCCGTTACGGCTCGATGATTGCCGGCGTGATTGCCGTCATCAACGTGCTGACGATGCATTTCTTCACGCTCAACCCCTATTTCACCGGCGAAAATACCGGCAGCATCCCGTTCCTCAACCTGCTGCTGATCGGCTACCTGTTGCCGGCGCTCGCCTATGGCGGCCTTGCCTATTATGCGCGCGGAAAACGTCCGCCGCCCTATGTCAGCATGCTGGCGGTGGCTGGCGCCGCACTCGGCTTTGCCTGGGCCACGCTTTCGGTGCGCCGCTTCTGGCAGGGCGAGAACATTGCCGACTGGAAGGGCTTCCTGCAGGGCGAGACCTATAGCTATTCGGTGGTCTGGCTGCTGATCGGCGTGTTGCTGCTCGTGCTCGGCTCGCGCTTTAATGCCCGCAGCCTGCGTCTTGCATCGGCCGCCTTCGTGCTGATCTCGGTGGCCAAGGCCTTCCTGATCGACATGAGCAATCTCGAAGGCGTGCTTCGGGCGCTGTCCTTCATCGGGCTCGGCGCGGTGCTGATCGGCATCGGCCTGTTCTACCAGAAAATCCTCACCCGGAAGCCGCAGGCATGATTGCGGCCGAGGCTTTCGCGCCCTATGCGGCGCTTGCGCAGGATTTGATACCGCACGCCGCCGATACGGGCGACGGCTCGCATGATCTTGCCCATATTCACCGCGTCTTCCGCAACGCCATGCGCATCCATGCGGGCGAAGGCGGCGATGGCACCGTGCTGGCCGCCAGCGTGCTGTTGCATGATTGCGTGGCGGTGGAAAAGAACTCTCCGCTCCGCGCGCAGGCCTCACGGCTGGCGGCGGAAAAGGCATCTGGCATTCTCGAGTCTCTCGGCTGGCGACGGCAGGATATCGACGCCGCCGCCCATGCCATCACCACCCACAGCTTTTCCGCCAATATCGAGCCGCAGACGCTGGAGGCAAAAATCCTTCAGGACGCCGACCGGCTGGACGCCATCGGTATGGTGGGGGCGGCGCGCTGCTTTTATATTGCCGGGCGCATGGGCTCGGCTCTTTACGACCCGGCCGACCCGCTGGCGAAGGAGCGGCCGCTTGACGACCGCGCCTTTGCCATCGACCATTTCGAAACCAAGTTGTTCAAGCTGGCCGACGGCTTTCTCACCGAGACAGGCCGGCAGATGGCCAAGGCCCGCCATGAGCGGCTGAAACAGGTGCTGGACCTGTTTCTCGACGAGATTTGAGGAGACCCGAGATGCGTGTGACCGAACTCAACATCTATCCGCTGAAAAGCGCGCGCGGCATTCCCCTCTCCGAAAGCACTGTTTCGGCGGAAGGCCTGCCGGGCGACCGTCGCGCCATGCTCATCGACCCTACCGGCCATTTCATCACCCAGCGCGAATTGCCGGCCATCGCCACGGTTCTGGCCCGTCATGAAGATGGCGGCATGGTGCTTTCGCGGGAAGCGAATGGCGAGGTTCTCGCAAGGCCTTCCGGGGAGCGCATGGATGTGGCGGTGTGGAAATCGATCGTCAGCGCCAACATAGCCGATGACGAGACCAACGACACGCTCTCGGCATGGCTGGGGCGCGAGGTGAAGCTGGTGTTCTTCGACGACGCCTCGAAACGCATTGCGAGCCTCGAATGGACCGGCAACGAAACGCCCGTCACCTTTGCGGACGGTTACCAGATCCTCGTCACCACCACCGCCTCGCTTGCCGCGCTGAACGACAATATGCGCGCCAATGGTGAGGACGCGGTCGGCATGGAGCGCTTCCGGCCCAATATCGTGCTTGATACGGACGAGCCATGGGCCGAGGACCGCTGGGCGGCCATCGAGATCGGCGGCATTCGCTTCGATCTCGTCAAACCCTGCGCCCGCTGCATCATGACCACGCAGGACCAGACGACCGGCTCCCGCGATGTGCCCTCCCCCATGAAAGCCATGGGCCGTATCCGCATGTCCGGCGACCGGCGCGTGCCCGGCCCGCTGTTCGGCTGGAACGTGACGCCGCGCGGCGAAGGCAGGCTGTCGGTTGGCGATGTGGCGAAGGTGATCGAGGAAAGGCCGGAGGGCTGGGCGATCAAGCGTCGGTAAGCTACTGGTTCGGTCAAACCGAACCCACAGCCCACGGCGAAAAGTTTCATAGGCTGGCGCACCTCTCTCCCTCATTCCTGTGCTCGTCACAGGAATGAGTACACGGAGGGTTCATCGCCTCACGGCTTGCGCGCCCCGACGATCAGGAAAATCGGGCGGCGATCTTCGTGCCTGAGTCCCGGCCGCTCGGCCATCAAAGCGGGATCCGGCCTCGGTTCCGCCAGCCGCTTCAAAACGAATCCGGCGGCCAGGAGACCGTTGAGAATGCCTGACACCGTGCGGTGATATTTGACCACATCGTCCGCCATCCAGTTGGAATGGCGCACGCCCTCGCTTTGATAATTATCGAGCGGCCAGTGCAGGATTTCGCCATCCTCGCCATAAAACCAGTCCTGTTTTTCCAGCGCCGTGAAAACGGGATGTTCGATGGAAAAGATGAAATCGCCGCCGGATTTCAGCACGGCGAAAATCTTTTCGAATGCCATGTCGAGATCGCGGACGTAATGCAGGGCGAGAGAACTCAGCACCACATCGAAACTTTCCTGCGGAAAATCGATGTCTTCGATAGCGGCGCGACGGTATTCGATGCCGGGCCCGCCATTTATCTCGGCGGCGCGGCGCAGCATATTCTCCGACAGATCGACGCCAACGATATGGGCCGCCCCCTGCTCTGCGGCATAACGACAATGCCAGCCGAAACCACAGCCGAGATCGAGAAACTCCGTGCCTTTCAGGTCCGGCAGCATGGTGCGCAATTCATGCCACTCGCCGGCCTGACGCAGACCTTCCACGGAGCGCGGCATGGCGCTGTAACGCTCGAAAAACCCGGGATCGTCGTAGATATTCTGTTTCATCGTCGTCTCTCCGGTGGCCGGCATGCGAGGGTATTCCATCAATCCCATGAATAGTGGCCGTCAAGAAAAGTCGCTAGTGGGACCGGCTGACAAAAGATAATATTCATCTCACCGTAGCGGAATCCGCGGCAAGCCATGTCTCTCTTTTTTTGGGACGAGGCGCCGCGATGGGGGAATATTCATGTCGCAAGCCACACGCCAGACCATGCCCTGGCTGATTATCGCCGCCGGGTCGCTGATTGCGGTCATGACCTTCGGCCCCCGTTCGGCCATGGGCTTTTTCCAGCTGCCGATGCTCGCCGATACCGGCTGGGACCGCTCCACCTTCGGTCTCGCCATGGCCCTGCAGAACCTCTTCTGGGGGCTCGGCCAGCCCTTCTTCGGCGCCATCGCCGATAAATACGGCACGGGCCGCGTGCTCGTGCTTTCCGGCCTGCTTTATGCCGCCGGCCTCATCTGCATGTCCTTCGGCACCTCGCCCTTCTGGCTGCATTTCGGCGGCGGCGTGCTGGTCGGGCTCGGCATTGCCGCCGGCTCCTTCAGCGTCATCCTTTCGGCCTTTGCGCGCCATGTCACGCCGCAGCAGCGCTCGCTCGCCTTCGGCATCGGCACCGCGGCGGGCTCGGCCGGCATGTTCCTGTTCGCGCCGATCAGCCAGGGCCTGATTTCCACCTATGGCTGGTCGGATAGCCTCGTCTGGCTTGCCGCGATGATGATGCTCGTGCCGCTGCTCGCCTTTCCGATGCGCGGCAATTCCTCTTCCGGCAGCCAGTCGCAGGCGCAGTTCCAGCAGACAGCGGGCGAGGCGCTGAAGGAAGCGCTCGGCCATAAAAGCTACCTGCTTTTGACCACGGGCTTTTTCGTCTGCGGTTTTCAGGTGGCCTTCATCACCGCGCATTTCCCGGCCTATCTCGGCGATATCGGCATTGAACCGCGCTACGCCGTCATCGCCATGGCGCTGATCGGCTTCTTCAACATCATCGGGTCGCTTGCCGCCGGCGTCATCGCCCAGCGTTATTCGAAGCCCTATCTGCTGGCCTATATTTATCTCGCCCGTTCGGTTGCCGTCACCGCTTTCCTGCTTCTGCCGCAATCGCCGCTTTCGGTCATCATTTTCGCCGCCGTGATGGGCATTCTCTGGCTTTCCACCGTGCCGCCGACCAATGCGCTGGTGGCGATCATGTTCGGCACGCGCCATCTCGGCATGCTCGGCGGCGTCGTGTTCCTGTCGCACCAGATCGGCTCGTTCCTCGGCGTCTGGCTCGGCGGCTTCCTTTACGACAGGCTGGGTTCCTATGATCTCGTCTGGTGGCTGGGCGTCGGCATGGGGATTTTCGCAGCCATCGTGCATTGGCCCATTCAGGAGCGACCGGCTCCGCGGCCTGCAATGGCCTAGTCAGACAGCCTTATCGAGGGCGGGCGGCATCGCCCTGCCCTCCGTTGCCCTGCGCTCAAGCGCCTTCAGCGCCGCCTGCACAAAACCGTCGCGGGCGGCGTTTTCGTTGAGGCCACGCGGATCGTAGACATGCCGATTGAGGAAATGAGCGGTGAGGCGGAAAGCAGCCGCAAGACTGTCAGGATCGGCGGCCTTCGACTGGCCTTCGCTCAAGAAAGCCGGAAGCGACAGCATCCGCTCCGCATAGGGCGCACCTGCCGTGCGGCAAACCGCCCTGCCCGTTTTCGGCGATACATAGATGAGGTCGGTGCGCAGCCCCGTCGCCGCACATTCGGTAAGATCGAGCCCGAAACCGAGTTCGTTCAGCACCGCCAGTTCGAAGCGCACGAATAACTCCCCTGCATCGACGGGGTCATGCAGATTGTCGAGAATGATATCCAGCGCCTGATAGAGATGCGGGTGCGGATCGCGCTCCGGCAGAAGCCTGAGCAGAGCGCCCATGGCCTGTACGCCATAAACGGCGGTCGCCGTTTCCATAAGCTGCGCGGCGCGCAATTGCAGCGGCTCGATGCGGAATTCACCCAGATGATCGTGAAGGCGCGCCCGCCAGATGACATCCACCCGGTTGCCCGCCTGTAGCACGGGCTGCATGCTGCGGGAACGGCCGGAACGCACCAGCCCCAGATGGCGGCCACGCGAAGGCGTCATCACCTCGGCGATGACACTCGTCTCGCCATGGCGTTTGACGCCGAGAATGATTGCCTCTTCCTGCCACTGCATGAAACGCGTCCGAATTTCGATTCAGGTCCGATCATACCCGATCTGGCGGCAAAACGTTATTCTTTTACGGCATCGTCGACCGCGCCGACGAGGTTGAGAACGAAATCGATAATTTCGTTTTCCCCGAAGGGTTTGCCGAGCAATGGGGCGTGCATGAGATCTTCCGGAAAACCCGTCGTGTCGCCATAACCGCTGACGAAACCGAAGGGAATGCCCGCATCGCGCAGCCCGCGCGCGAAATCGTAGCTCTTGCCGTCGGTGAGGCTGACATCGAGAAGCACGCAATCGGCGCCGTCCTCTTCGACGGCCTGCCTCGCCTGCGCAAGCGTGGTGGCGATGGCGACGGATTCCACCCCCATGGACTGGAGAACCGCTTCGACATCGAGCGCCACCAGATATTCATCCTCAACGATGATAACCCGTTGTGGCACCATATGTTTTCTTCTTCCCAAAAAAAGACGACCGCACGGCTCGAAGCTGCGGTCTCCGACATGATTCTCCCGTGAGATATCACGACAGGAGTCGCAAATTACGGCTCCACCGTCATTTAAAAAAGACATGTCGAAGGAAGATCAGATGAAGGGTCTTTGCCGCTTTTCATCGCTTTCCCAGCCCGCCAGGTTGCTCAGCCCGGCGTCGTCCAGCACCAGACAGCCCTTGTCCGTCCAGCGGATGAGACCGCGATCGACGAGCTTTCTCAAGGTCTTGTTGGTGTGAACGATGGACAGGCCAAGCGTGTCGGCAACGTGTTGCTGGGTGACCGGGATCGGTGTTTCGCCGGGGATGAGATTGACCGCTTTCGCCTTGCGATAGAGAAACGCGATCAGATAGGCGGCGCGTTCCAGCGCGGTGCGCCGGCCGATGCTGAGGAGATGGCTGTCCAGCATGCGTTCTTCACTCGCCGCGATCCAGGTGAGGTCATAGGCAAGCGTCGGATGATCGGTGAAGAGGTTGTTGAGGCGGGACCGCTCGAAGACGCAGAGCGTCACCGGCGACAGCGCCTCCACCGAATGCTGCATTTCCCCCATCACCGTGCCCTGCAGACCGACGAGATCGCCGGGCATGACATAGTTGAGGATTTGCCGCCGGCCGTCCTCCAGTGTCTTGTAACGGAAAGCCCAGCCCTGCAAAACGGTGTAAAGATGGGCGCTGTGCGAGCCCTCCATCAAGATGACGGAGCCGCTTTCCACCGCAAGTTCCCCCGTTTTGAAACGCGAGACGAAATCCAGTTCGGAAGAGGAAAAATCCCGGAAATGCGGCAGGTCGCGCAGGGGACATTGCTGGCACGGGGTGGTGGAAATTCCGTTCGGTTTTTTTGGCGACATGAATATCCGTCATCGAAAAAGGTTGCGCCCAATTGTTTTGGAACAACCCGCCCGAACGTATTCGGTTCCGGATGGTGGGTGAAGATATTCAATTCGTGCTTTGTGCGTCGTTCCGCTTCCCCCACTCTCTCTCATTCCTGTGCTCGTCACAGGAATCCAGCCGACGCGCGTCTGCGCGGCGAGAGAGTCTTTCCAGCCCAAGGACTTGGGCTGGCTGGATCCCTGTGACAGGCACAGGGATGAGGGAGGATGCCTGGCAATTACCCCCGTGGGAATTCCAGTCCCATTTCACGGAAGCGCTCGGGGTCGTCGCCCCAGTTCTCGCGCACCTTGACAAACAGGAAGAGATGCACCGGCTGTTCGAGGATTTCCGACAGTTCCTTGCGCGAGGCGGTGGAGATGGCCTTGATCGCATCGCCGTTCTTGCCGAGCGCAATCTTCTTCTGGCTGTCGCGTTCGACATAGATCACTTGCTCGATGCGCACGGAGCCGTCCTTGCGTTCTTCCCATTTTTCCGTCTCGACATGCGAGGCGTAGGGAAGCTCCTGATGCAGGCGCAGGAACAGTTTTTCGCGGGTGATTTCGGCGGCGAGCTGGCGCATCGGCAGATCGGAGATCTGATCTTCCGGATAATACCACGGACCTTCCGGCAGAGCCTCCACAAGATAATCCATCAGGTCTTCGCAACCCGAACCGTTGGTGGCCGAAATCATGAAGGTGCGGTCGAAGGCGACTGTCTCATTGGCGGCGGCGGCCAGCTTCAGCAGGTCTTCGCGCTTCACCTGGTCGATCTTGTTGAGGCAGAGGATCTTCTTCTGCGGAACATCCTTCAGGCCTTCGAGAATGGCCTCTGCGTCGCCTTTAAGACCACGCTCGCTGTCGATCAAAAGCAGGATGAGATCGGCATCCTTCGCGCCGCCCCAGGCGGAGGTGACCATGGCGCGATCAAGCCGGCGGCGCGGCTTGAAGATGCCGGGCGTGTCCATGAAAACGATCTGCGCATTCTTGTGAATGGCGATACCGCGCATGACGGCGCGCGTCGTCTGCACCTTGTGGCTGACGATCGAGACCTTGGCGCCCACCAGCCTGTTGACCAGCGTCGATTTGCCGGCATTGGTCGGGCCAATCAAGGCCACGAAGCCGGAACGGGTCGGAAGGTTATTGTCTTCGCCGGCGACGGCGGGGTTTTCGTGATCGGTCATGTTATCCATCAAGGTCAGAGGTATTCAACATGCGGCCCGCGGGTCCGCCATGCGCTCGATTTTGGCACCCGGCTCGCCGGGTGCTCAGTTCCGGGTGGAGGTCTTCTGCCAGACGCCTTCGCGTTCCAGCAATCTTGTTGCCGCCACCTGTTCGGCCGCGCGCTTGGAGCGCTCGACACCGGTTTCCGGCTTCACGCCGGGAATTTCGACAGTCACCGTAAAGCGGGGATCGTGATCCGGTCCGGAGCGATCGTCAACCCGGTAAGAGGGTGTGGTCGCAAATCTGGCATGCGCCCATTCCTGCAACTCGGTCTTGGCGTCGCGTCGCCCGGCATCCACGCTGGTTGCGCGGCCCTGCCAGTATTTCAGAATGAATTTGCGCGATGCTTCCAGCCCGCCATCCAGATAGATGGTGGCGATCAGGCTTTCGACGACATCGGCGCGCACGTTCAGCATCGCCTTGCCGGTCAGCTTCTTCACATCCGAGCCGGTGCGGATGAAATTATGCAGGCCCATCTCGTCGCCGATCGCGGCGCAGGATTCGGCGCTGACAAGCTGGTTCAGACGGACCGAAAGCTCGCCTTCGGTGGCGTTACGGAAGGTGGAGAACAGCAATTCGGCGACGCAGAGACCGAGAACACGGTCACCTAAAAATTCCAGCCGCTCGTAATTGCCGGCCGCCGCCGAGCGGGCGCTGGCATGGGTCAAGGCCCGGTCGAGCCGGGCCTTTTCCTTGAACTCATATCCGATCAACGCTTCCAGACGGGAAATCTCGTCCGCCGAAAGCGGCTTGGTCTTGCTCATTCCACAACCTTGAAGAGGCGGTCCCAACGCATGTTGGCCGGCCATTCCCAAATGCGGCTGAACGGCGTGTCATTGCCCAGCGAGAAGAAGATGACGCTGGCGCGGCCGATCAGGTTTTCTTCCGGTACGAAACCGACGTCGAAGCGGCTATCGAGCGAATTGTCGCGATTGTCGCCCATCATGAAATAATGGCCTTCCGGCACCACGAATTCGCGGGTGTTATCGCCGCGCGAGTCGGGCGATTGATCGAGCGTGTCGTAGGTGACGCCATTGTCGAGCGTTTCGCGGAAGACAGGCACGTTGGCGCCCGGATCGGCGCGGTAATCGGAGGTGAAGGTGCCATCGGGTTGCTTCGGCACCGGCTGGCCGTTGATGAACAGCACGCCGTTCGTCACCTGGATACGGTCACCAGGCAAGCCGACGAGACGCTTGATGTAATCCACTTCAGGATTGGGCGGCAGGCGGAAGACCACGACATCGCCGCGCTTCGGCTTGCTGAATTCGAGAATGCGGCCCGAAAACAGGTTCGGCGAAAAGGGCAGCGAATATTTCGAATAGCCGTAGGAGAACTTGTTGACGAAAAGATAGTCGCCAACCAGAAGCGTCGGCATCATCGAGCCGGACGGGATCGTGAAGGGCTGAAACAGCACGGTGCGGATGACCATGGCCAGCAGCAGCGCCTGAATGATGACCTTGACGTTCTCCCAGAGGGCGTTCTGCTTCTTTTCAGCTTTTTCCGACACTTAAAGACCTGCCTGATTGTTTCCCGGCTTCTTCGGCTTCACGAAGGCTTCCGGGCCGTTGTTTGTCGCGCCTGCGGCGGGTGAAGCGGTTTCACGCAGCCGGCAACGCTTTCATATTTCTGCGACTTCTCTAGAACCTTTCCAGCCCGAAGGGAAGCGCTTCTGTGACACGTCCGCAAATAGGACGCCAATGCGGCTTCACCGGGTCTTACCCGTTCACGGGAAGCGCCTCGATAATCACAAATGCCTGAGCGTAAGGAAAATCATCCGTGATCGTCAGGTGAATATTGGCGCGGTGGCCGGCGGGCAGCAGCGCCGCCAGCCTTTCCCCTGCCCCATTGGTCAACACCATGGTCGGCTTGCCGCCCGGCAGATTGACGACGCCCATATCCTTCCAGAAAACGCCGTTCGCAAGGCCGGTTCCCAGCGCCTTGGAACAGGCTTCCTTGGCGGCGAAACGCTTGGCATAGGAAGCGGCGCGGTTCTTGCGGCCATCGGATTTGGCGCGCTCGATATCGGTGAAACAGCGATGGGTGAAGCGCTCGCCGAAACGTTCGATCGATTTTTCAACGCGGCGGATGTCGATCAGGTCGCTGCCTAATCCAATGATCATTTCAGCATCTCCAGAGAAGCATTCTTGTTGGCGGCGCGATGCGCGAGATTTTCCATCTTGCGGCGCTGGAAACCGCTGATGAGACCATAGACGGCGATATAGGCGATGACCGCGCTGATAACGGCAGGAAGCAGCGCGCCGATGGTCATAGGTTCCAGCACCGGCGTCCATATCTGCCGGAATTCGAGATGGCTGAACAGCGCCACGAAATCCACATGCGCAGCGCTTTCCGTCTTCTGCCGGCCGAGGATGAAGTGCCCCAGCTCCCAGGTGGATGCCCAGATGAACGGAAATGTCAGCGGATTGGCGAAGGTGGTGCCGAGCGCCGCCGCCACGAGATTGACGCGCATGAGAAAACCGAGCGCCATGGCGATGATGATATGAACGCCGAGAAACGGCGTCCACGCCACGCCGACACCGAGAGCAACACCGGCGGCAACCGAATGCGGAGAGGCGGAAAGCCGCAGAAGGCGCAGCTTCATATAGCGCAACGAACGGGAAAAACCCGTGCGCGGCCAGAAGAGGTCGCGAATCTTCTCTGAAAAACCAACGGGTTCACGGCGGCGAAACGGCATGGGGGCAGTCTATTTCATCGCCCGGGCAGAGCCAAGAGCATCCTAGATGACGCAGGGATTTCTTTTGCAGGTGTATTCTCCGCTTCCGTCATTCCGGCCTTGAGCCGGAATCCAGCCGACGAGCGTCTGCACGGCGAGAAGACACTTTCCAGCCCAAGGACTTGGGCTGACTGGATGCCGGATCAAGTCCGGCATGACGGACGCGGGATGTCACGAATACAGTGAATATCGAGCCTTCGATATCAGTCCCAATTTAGTGTCGTCTATTGCGACAGGGGGACTGAACCGGGATTTTTTTGCGGCGTATTGGTCAACCAGTTTGGGACAACCGCTTGAAGCGCGCATTCACATAGTTTTGCAAGATAGAGGGGCGAGCGTGCCAACGACGGCCGCGCACCCTCCGAGTCTCATACGCATGGCGATGGGCTGCCATGCGCTGAGTGCATTACCGGCGGAACAGGCCGCGGTCGATTTCGCGCTGGCGGAATTCCAGGTCGACATTCGACACCGAAGCGCTGAGATATTCGAATTCGCGTTCCTGGGTGGTCTTGCCACGAACGGCGCGAGCGATCTTGCGAAGCGGAGTAAACATGATTTTCGGTCCTTTCGGTTTGGAACTGGCGTTTCTCATCGGTGTTCATCCACCGGCACGCCGCGTTTCCTTCTCTTCAATTTCTGAGAAGAAAATAGTCGCAAACCGCCTCCACCACCAGAGACAGGAAAAGGCCGCTGCCATGCATTCAATGCATAACAGCGGCCTTTGAGTGATTGCAAAGGATCAAAAATGCCTCAATCGAAGGCACGCGTCACGGTCGAGACGCAATCGAGATCCTTGAGCTGCGACAGAAGCTGGTTCAGCTGCCTGAGATCCCAGACTTCGACATCCAGCGCCAGCTCGGAGAAATCCGTGCCGATGCGGACCATGTTGAGACCGCGAATATTGACATCGAGCGTGGCGATGGACTGCGCCACCGAGGCGAGCGTGCCCGGCTCGTTCAGCGCATTGATCATCACCCGCGCCATGAAGCGCGACTTGTTCGCCTCATCGAGATCCCAGCGCACATCGATCCACCGCTCCGGCTCGTCGTCGAAGCGTTGCAGCGCCGGCGCCTGAATGGGATAGATGGTGATGCCCTTGCCTTTTTCCATGATGCCGACGATGCGGTCACCCGGAACGGCGCCGGCGGCGCCGAAATGCACGTCGACATTGCCGGAAAGGCCACGGATGGGCAGCGGGTCCGGTCCATCCAGCATCTCGGCCGCACCGTCGTCCTCGAGAACCGAGCGCGACTTGCCGGGGATCTTGAAGACCATGCCGGAGGCGCTGCGCATGTTGAACCATCCGTCGTCGCCGGTCATCTTCACCGTGACTCGCTCGTCCTGATAATCCGGATAGACCGCACGCAGCACATCGAGCGAGGAGACCTCACCGCGACCGACGGCGGCGATGGCGTCTTCGACATCCTTCTGCGCCAGGCGATGCAGCACGGGCTTCAGCGCTTCCCGCGAGAAGGCCTTGCCGGCGCGCTCGAAGGTGCGTTCCAGAATGCGATAACCGAGGCCGGAATATTGCTTGCGGATGGCCATGCGGGTGGCGCGGCGAATGGCCGAACGGGCCTTGCCGGTCACCACCACCTCTTCCCATGCCGCCGGCGGCACCTGCACGCCGGAACGGATGATCTCCACCTCGTCGCCGTTGTTCAGGCGGGTGACGAGCGGCATGATCCGCCCGTTGATCTTCGCGCCAACGGTGGTGTCGCCGATATTGGTGTGCACCGCATAGGCGAAATCGATGGGCGTCGCGCCGCGCGGCAGGGCGATCAGCTTGCCCTTGGGCGTGAAGCAGAACACCTGATCCTGGAAAAGCTCGAGCTTGGTGTGCTCGAGGAATTCTTCCGGGCTGTCGCCTTCGGCCAGCGATTCGATGGTGTGGCGCAGCCAGGAATAGGCGTTGCTCTCCGGCGAGAGCAGATCGCCCTCCCCGTTTTCGCCATCCTTGTAAAGCGCATGGGCGGCGATGCCGAATTCGGCGATCTCATGCATGCGCTTGGTGCGGATCTGCAGCTCGATACGCTGGCGCGACGGGCCGACGATGGTGGTGTGGATGGAGCGATAGTCGTTCTGCTTCGGCGTGGAGATGTAATCCTTGAAGCGGCCCGGCACCACGCGCCAGCGGGTGTGCACGATGCCCAGCGCCCGATAGCAGGAGGGAATGTCATCGACCAGAATGCGGAAACCGTAGACATCGGAAAGCTGCTCGAAAGAGAGCGACTTCGACTGCATCTTGCGGAACACCGAATAGGGCTTCTTTTGACGCCCTTTGACATTGGCCCCGATGAGGCCGTTCGCCACGAGAAGCTCGCGCAGCTCGTCCTCGATCTTCTTGATCAGCCCTTCATTGCGCGTTTCCAGTTCCTGAAGACGGTTGGTCACCGTCTCATAGGCTTCCGGATTGAGGTAACGGAAGGACAGGTCCTCCAGCTCATCGCGCATATCCTGCATGCCCATGCGGCCGGCGAGCGGCGCATAGATTTCCATGGTTTCTTCGGAAATGCGGCTGCGCTTGTCGGCCGGCATATATTCCATGGTGCGCATATTGTGCAGACGGTCTGCGAGCTTCACCAGCAGAACGCGCACGTCGTCGGAAATGGCAAGCAGCAGCTTGCGCAGGTTTTCCGCCTGCTTGGCCTTGCGGGTAACGAGGTCGAGCTTCTTGAGCTTGGTCAGCCCTTCCACCAGCCGGCCGATATCCTCGCCGAACAACTCGTCGATTTCGGCGCGGGTGGCGGTGGTGTCCTCAATCGTATCGTGCAGCAGCGCCACCGCGATGGTCGATTCGTCGAGATGCATTTCGGTGAGGATCGCGGCAACTTCGAGCGGATGCGAAATATAGGGGTCGCCATTGGCCCGCTTCTGCTGGCCGTGTTTCTGCATGGCGTAAACATAGGCCTTGTTCAGCAGGGCCTCATTCGCATCCGGTTTATATTTTTGAACCCGCTCGACGAGTTCGTATTGCCGCATCATGCGATATTCCACAAAAAGAAAGCGCGCCAACCTGAGGGTCGGCGCACAATGCTGCATCAATAGGGATCAGATTATGACGGCAACTATTGACAGACGGTAACCGCCGCCTGCCAAAGGCATCATAAAATCCTATCAATAGTCGTCATTTTTTTCCGGCGGCACAAGGCCTTCGATACCGGCCAGCAGTTCTTCTTCCGACATCTGGTCGAAAGTAACGGTTTCTGGCTGGTCGTCTTCTTCGCCATCGGCAATGGCGGAGGCGGCGAGCGTGACCGGATCGGGCTCGGGCTCGTCCACTTCCACGTGCTTCTGCAGCGAATGGATCAGGTCTTCCTTCAGATCGTCGGGAGACAGCGTCTCGTCGGCGATTTCGCGCAGCGCCACAACCGGGTTCTTGTCGTTGTCGCGGTCAACCGTGATGGAGGACCCTTGAGAAATCTGGCGCGCACGGTGGCTGGCGAGAAGCACCAGCTCGAAACGGTTGTCTACTTTATCAATGCAATCTTCAACTGTGACGCGGGCCATTGCCTGTCCTTTGCGGGTCGTAATGTCGTGGATCAGAGCGCCGTGCGATGTTCGGGGTGCACAAGGGTTGCTCTAACCTATTGAATCTGCGCTTCGTGCCTTGCGAAAAACATTCAAGATTTCTCGCGACGATGCTTTCCAGCTTCCGATACAGCCATTGGCCGCGGAATTCAAGTTTTTCCTGTCTTTGGCGTCTTTTGGCACCTTATTGCCCACCTTTGGCGTCTGATGAACAAAATGTCTAGAAGAATTGTCTTGGAATAAGGGGGAAGGTAGCTTACTTAAAACGCAACGGCGATACGCAAAGCTCGTTGATACGACATGTTTTTTTGCGTTATCGACCGGATATAAAAGCCAGATAATGGCCTTTCCAAAAAAAGGAATGGGATGGAATGTTCGATCCACGGGAGAAAATTGCGCTCTTCATAGACGGAGCCAATCTTTATGCAGCATCGAAAAGCCTGGGATTCGATATCGACTACCGCAAGCTCCTGAAGGCGTTTCAAAAGCGTGGATACCTGCTGCGCGCCTATTATTACACCGCGCTCATCGAGGATCAGGAATATTCCTCGATCCGCCCGCTGATCGACTGGCTGGATTATAACGGCTACAAGGTCGTGACGAAGCCAGCGAAGGAATTCACCGACGCTCTCGGCCGCCGCAAGATCAAGGGCAACATGGATATCGAACTGGCAGTCGATGCCATGGAACAGTCCGAGACAGTCGATCATCTGGTGCTCTTCTCCGGCGACGGCGATTTCACCACGCTGGTAGACGCGCTGCAGCGCAAGGGCCGCAAGGTTTCCGTGGTTTCCACCATGGCCACGCAGCCCGCCATGATCGCCGACGACCTGCGTCGCCAGGCCGATCACTTCATCGATCTGATGACGCTGAAGGCCGAGATCGGGCGCGACCCGAACGAGCGCCCTGCCCGGCACGCCGAAAGCCCGGAAACGATCTGATCCCGGCTTTCGCATCGCTTGATATTTCAGAAACGCGCCCGTCGCAAAGACGGGCGCGTTTTTGTTTGACACCCTGTCGGCAGGGCAAAAATTCCCCCTGGAATTAACAACCGTCAAATCCGGCCAGTCGAAATTATATCTTGGTTAATTTTAGACGTGTCTAAATCACGCAACGGCACCAGCGACGTGATTTGGGTGTCAAAGCAGGATGACTAGACATGCATGGCCAGACAAAAACCGACCGACAGCTCGATGAAAGACTGAATTTTCTGGGGCTCGGCCACGAGCAGCGGCAAAATCTTTCAGACATGAAGGGCGTCATCACCGGCTCTCTCGATGCGTCTCTGGATCGTTTTTACGCGAAGGTTCGCTCAGTGCCGGAGACGGCGAAATTCTTCGCCAACGACGCGCATGTGCAGCACGCCAAGGGCATGCAGCTCAAACACTGGGCAAGGATCGCCTCCGGCACATTCAATGCGGATTATACCGATGCCGTAACCGCCATCGGTCGCACCCATGCGAGACTGGGGCTGGAGCCGAGATGGTACATCGGCGGTTACGCCCTGATGCTCGACGGCATCGTCAAGGCCCTGATCGAGTCCGAATTGAAGGGCTTTTTCATGGAGAAGAAGGCCAAGAAGGTGAAGGACGCCTTGTCGGCCACCATCAAGGCCGCCCTTCTCGATATGGATTATTCGATCTCCGTCTATCTCGACGCGCTGGCCGCCGAGCGGCAGAAGGTGGAAGCCGAACAGGCGCAGATGAAGAAGGAGCAGGAGCACGTTCTCGCACTGCTTAACAGTGCCCTCGACAGGCTGGCGAATGGCGACCTCACCTCCAGCATCGGCGAAAAGACCGCACCGCAATTCGAAGGGCTTGTCGCCAATTTCAACGCTGCCGTCGGCAATCTCTCCGGCGCATTTGCGCAGATCGTCGAAGAGGCGAACAAGATTTCCGGCAATACGCGCGAGCTGACTTCCGCGACCGATGACATGGCCCGCCGCACGGAGCAGCAGGCCGCCGCCCTTGAGGAAACCGCCGCCGCCGTCGAGGAAATCACCACCATTTCCAAATTGTCGGCGCAGCGTTCCGAAGAGGCGAAGGCCATCGTCGAAAGCTCAGCCGTCGAAGCCGCGCGCTCGCGCGATGTGGTGACGGAAGCGGTGAAAGCAATGGGGGCCATCGAGGACTCATCGCAGAAGATCACCCAGATCATCTCCGTCATCGACGAGATTTCGTTCCAGACCAACCTTCTGGCGCTGAATGCAGGCGTCGAGGCCGCGCGCGCCGGCGAGGCCGGCAAGGGGTTCGCCGTCGTCGCCCAGGAAGTGCGTGAACTCGCACAGCGCTCCGCCACCGCCGCGAAGGAAATCAAGACGCTGATCGCCAAGTCTTCCGAAGACGTGATGCAGGGTGTCTCACTGGTCAACAAGACGGGCGAATCCTTGAATATGATCGGCAACAAGGTGGATCATATTCAGGAACATATCGCCTCGCTGACCAAGGCGGCGCAGGAACAATCCGTCGGCATTCAGGAAATCAATGCCGCCATCAACAGCATGGACAATCTGACCCAGAAGAATGCGGCCATGGTGGAAGAGACGAATGCGGCGACGCATAATCTGAGCGATGTCAGCGCCAATCTGGCGGCACTTGTCAGCCGGTTCAGCGTTTCGACGACAAAGGCGCATGTGGAGCGGACGTACCGGGCCGCTTGACGGGCGCAGCGGGCAGCAACACACTCCCGTCATCCCGGCCTTGAGCCGGGATCCAGCCAGCCCAAGTCCTTGGGCTGAAAGGACTCTTTCCACGGCGCAGACGCGCCGCGGCTGGATGCCGGATCAAGTCCGGCATGACGGAAGAACAAGTGGCGAAAGGCCGCTACCCTCTACGCCGCGAAATCTCCTGCCGCTTAGGCGTTGCCACCCTTCAGCAACCGCGATTTCTGCCGGTTCCAGTCGCGTTCCTTCTCCGTCTCGCGCTTGTCGTGCAGCTTCTTGCCCTTGGCGAGCGCCAGCTCCAGCTTCGCGCGGCCCCTGTCGTTGAAATAGATCTTCAAGGGCACCAGCGTCATGCCTTCACGGTTGATGCCGGCGCGCAGGCGGTTGATCTCGCGCTTGCTCAGAAGCAGCTTGCGGCGGCGACGCGGCTCGTGGTTGAAGCGGTTGGCCTGCAGATATTCCGGCAGGTGGGAATTGATGAGCCAGATTTCATCGCCTTCGTCCGAGGCGTAGGATTCGGCGATATTCGCCTTGCCTTCGCGCAGCGACTTGACCTCGGTGCCGGTCAGCACGAGCCCTGCCTCATAGGTGTCGATGATTTCGTAGTTGAAACGAGCCTTGCGGTTTTCCGCAACGATCTTGTTCACCACGCGCTGGCTGCCTTTGGGGGCCATGATATTTCAATCCCTTGTTTTTCTTATTGCGCCTTCGGCTTACCGCCGAGAGCGGTTTTCGAACCCCTATTTAATGTTGTCGCCGCGAAAAGAAAAGGCGCGCCGAACGGCTTCTGTTGCGAAGCGGTTCATGGCGCGCCTTAAACGCTTTCGGGCCTGTCTCAGTTCATCAGGCCGGCGTGCTTCAGCGCCGCGTCGATGGCCGCTTCCGTCGCCGGTTCCAGCGTACTCATCAAGGGCGAGCGGACCCGGCGGTTGCCGCCGCGCGTCTTCGACAGCGCATATTTGGTGCCGCAGACGCCGGGCTCCATGAAGATCGCCTTGTGCAGCGGCATCAGACGATCCTGATAATCCAGCGCCTTGGCATAATCGCCGGCGAGCATCGCCGCCTGGAACTCCGAACAGAGGCGCGGCGCGACATTGGCGGTGACCGAAATGCAGCCGACGCCGCCATGGGCGTTGAAGCCGAGCGCCGTGCCATCCTCACCCGAAAGCTGGATGAAGTCCTTGCCGCAGGAAATGCGCTGTTCGGAAACGCGGTCGATCTTGCCGGTTGCATCCTTGACGCCGACGATGTTCCTGTGCGCCTTGACCAGTGCGCCCATGGTTTCCGGCGACATATCCACCACCGAGCGCGGCGGGATATTGTAGATGACGATCGGCAGCTTCACCGCTTCGGCAACGGCGGAAAAATGCGCGAACAGGCCCTTCTGGGTCGGCTTGTTATAATAGGGAGTGACAACCAAGAGCGCATCCGCGCCGGCTTCCTGCGCGTGCAGCGCAAGCTCGATCGCCTCATCGGTATTGTTGGAGCCAGCGCCCGCAATGACCGGAACCCGTTTCGCCGCTACCTCGATGCACAGCTCGACGACACGTTTGTGCTCGTCGTGGGACAGGGTTGGAGATTCCCCCGTCGTGCCCACAGGCACAAGTCCGTTGCTGCCTTCGGCGATCTGCCATTCCACATGGGCGGCAAATGCCTGTTCGTCCACGGCGCCATTGTCCGTGAACGGGGTAATGAGGGCGGGAATTGATCCCTTGAACATGCAAAGCTCCTGGCGCCGAGCCGGTTCATGCTTCGGCCGCATTCGATGGTTAAAACCGGCACACATTAGTGCCAGCCCTTGGCGCCGACAAGCGCAAAGGCAGGGTATTTTGTCCGAAATTGTCGGAAGTGTGACAGTCTCCGGGCTGCAATCGGCAAGCATAAAAAGCAGGCGCCGAAATGAGACGCCGCTCGCAGGGCGGTGAATAAAAGTTGATTGAATTGCAGGGCGGCGATTAACATTTCATTAAGCCTGAAATCCCAAGATTTCCGGGTGGGACATCAGACCGTTTTCGGCAATCCCGCTGCAATGAAATGATATTACAAGAAAGTCGGCAACTCCGTTACACGATGAAGAACGGCATGAAAAAGACAGTCTGGGGATTGATGGCGGCGGGCCTTGCCGCAACCGTTTGGAACGCATTGGCCGGGCCGCTGCCGGAAGGTGCGGCGCCGCTTCCCTATGTCAAGCCGAATGCGCCGACCGTTCCGGCCTTCATGCCGGCCTCGCCCGAGATCACCGGCGCCATACCGCGCCTCGACCGCCCCGACGATACAAGCCAGTTGAAGGC
This sequence comes from Agrobacterium leguminum, assembly GCF_005144435.2. Classification (NCBI taxonomy): domain Bacteria; kingdom Pseudomonadati; phylum Pseudomonadota; class Alphaproteobacteria; order Hyphomicrobiales; family Rhizobiaceae; genus Agrobacterium; species Agrobacterium leguminum. Next base: position 712,303 of record NZ_CP120211.1, on the reverse strand, counting down.
CGGTCTCGACGCGCTTTCCAGCCGCGATGCGGCCCGGGCGATTGCGTTGCGCAACACCATGCCGACCGGCAGCCTCGACCGCCATATCCTTACCTGGGCAATCGCCGTTTCCGGCCAGAAGGACGTCGCTTCCGCCGAAATCGCCGCCGCCCAGCGCGAGCTCTCCGGCTGGCCGGGTGCCGCCACCCTGCGCGCCAATTCCGAAAAAGCGCTTTACCGCGAAGATCCGCCGGCGTCCCAGGTGCTTGCCGCCTTCGGCAACGGCCGGCCGGAAACCGCGGAAGGCAGCGTGGTGCTCGCCAAGGCGCTCGCCTCCTCCGGCAAGGGTGCGGAATCGCAGCGTCTCATTCGCCAGCTCTGGGTGAGCGAAGGCATGGACAAGGACATGGAAGACCGTGTTCTTGCCGAGTTTCCCACCTATCTGACGCCCGCCGATCACAAGGCGCGCATGGATTATCTGATGTATCGCAGCCGCATCGGCCAGGCGAAGCGTTTCGGCGATCTCGGCAAGGCGCAGTCGCTTTACAATGCCTGGGCAGCCGTGCTGCAGCGATCCACTACTGCGACTGCGCTGCTCGGCAAGGTCGATGCCTCCTGGCGCAGCGACCCCGCCTATCTTTTCGCGCGGGTAGAAAACCTGCGCAACCAGCAGAAATACTCCGAAGCCGCCGTGCTTTTGCGGCAGGCCCCGAAGGAAACGGCCAAGCTCGTCAATCCGGGCGAATGGTGGAACGAGCGGCGCATCATCGCACGCGGCGTCGCCGATCTCGGCGATTTCGCCGAGGCCTATCGCATCGTCGCCAATCATTCGGCCACCTCCGCCGTTGATACCGCCGATGCGGAATTCCATGCCGGCTGGTATGCGCTAAGAGCGCTGCGCGATCCGGCCACGGCTTCACGCCACTTCAACACGCTGCTTCAGACTTCGAACCGGCCGCTTTCGGCGTCGCGCGCCTATTATTGGCTCGGGCGGACGGCGGAAGCGGGCGGACCGGGGGATGCCCGTGATTTCTTCACCAAAGCCGCCGCTCATCCCGGCACGTTTTACGGTCAGCTCGCCGCTGCGCGAATCGGCGCCAAGACACTGAATGTCACCTATCCGAGCCCCAGCAGCGGCGACCGCGAACGTTTCGCCGGTCGTGAAGCCGTGCGCGCCATCGACCGGCTGGAAGCGGCCGGTTACGGCTGGCGGGCCGATAGCCTTTACCGGTCGCTGGCCGAACAGCTCGACAGCCCCGGCGAGCTTGCCATTCTGGCGGCGCGGGCGGAGGGCAACGGCAATCATCAGGTTTCGCTACAAATCGGCAAGACGGCTTTCAGCCGCGGCATCGATGCGGCCGCACTCGCCTATCCGCTCGGCGTCATTCCCGCCAGCGCCAATATTGCCGGCTCCGGCAAGGCGCTTGCTTACGCGATTGCCCGGCAGGAAAGCGCCTTCAACCCGGCCGCCGTCTCCGCCGCCAATGCGCGCGGCCTGCTGCAACTGCTGCCCGGAACCGCCAAGGGCGTAGCCGGACGCCATGGCCTGCCCTACACCCAGGCACGGCTGACCACCGATGCGGGCTATAATGCCACGCTCGGCGCGCATTATCTCGGCGAGCAGATCGACAGCTTCGGCGGCTCCTATATCCTCACCTTCATTGCCTATAATGCCGGACCAAAGCGCGTGCCGGAATGGATCGCCCGCTATGGCGACCCGCGCGGCAAGCCGATCGACGAGGTGGTCGACTGGATCGAGCGCATCCCCTTCCCCGAAACCCGCAATTACGTGCAGCGGGTAATGGAGAATTATCAGGTCTACAAGACGAGGCTCGGGCAACAGGCCGATATCGTTGACGACCTGCGCCATGGGCGTGCGGGGTAAAGCCGGTATTCTTTCACCAGCCGCTGACGATTTTAAAGATATTCAAGCATCGGTTCGCCCGGTGCTTTTTTGTTTTCCGCGTCCGAATTAACGCTCCGTTGCGCCAAAATCCGTCAAAAGAAAAACCCCGGCATTTCTGCCGGGGTCTCCATCACTGACAATGTCAGATCAGATTAGAACGAACGCTGAAGGCGAACGAAACCGGTCCACTGGTCGCCAGCACCGTTGTCAACACCTTCGGTGCCGTCAACGTCCTGGTAGTTAACAGCAACCTTGGTAGCGAGGCCCTGCGTGATCTGGTAGTCGAACGTTACGCCAGCGCGCCATGCGTCGCGGTCGCCGGTGAAGTCGTTGTCAGCACCGATGTCAACCGTACCGAAGTACTGAGCGCCGGGGGTGATGGTCAGCTTATCGGTTGCCTTGATTGCGTATTCAGCAGCAACAGTCCACTCAGACTCTTCGTAGTAAGAGTTTGCGCCGGAAGCCCATGCACCCGAGAGACCAAACGTGCCCGGACCGATGTCAGCCGTGACGATTGCACGGAGTGCACCGTTTTCCTGGTCGGTGTCGTAGGAGCCGAGCAGGTTTGCGCTAACTACGCCGAACTTCGCACCGATGATACCGCTGATACCAACGTTGTTCGGGCCTTCGATGAAGCCGCCCTTGGTGATGCCGAGGTTCGAGTCGGAGTCAAGCGGGGTTTCCAGTTCTTCAACCGAAATACCAGCGTAGAAGGAGCCGGCATCGTAGGTGTAACGCAGAGCGTTTGCACGGGTGGAGTTCGAAGACAGGATGTCGGTTTCGCCGGAGAGATCGTCATCCCACCAGGTGTACATGTAACCGACCTTCAGGCCGCCGAGTTCGATGAAAGCCTGGTCGACGTTGACGCCACGGTTGCTGTCATTGTCAGCTTCGCCACGGAAACCGATGAAGCCGCGCAGAGCGCCGAGCTCGGTGTCGGTACGGGTGTCAATCTCGAACTGAGCGCGCGTGAACGAATCCCAGTCAGACGTGCCGGATTCGTTACGACCGAAGTCGGTCTGGAAACGGATGTAACCGCCGAACTTCAGGCAGGTTTCGGTGCCGGGGATGTAGAAGAAGCCGGTGCCGAAAGCGTCGCAAACGCGAACGTATTCCAGGGGCTCGGGCTCGGCAGCGACGATAGCGTCAGCGGCCTGTGCGCCGGATACTGCTGCGAGAGCTGCAGCGGAGCCGATGAGAAGGCTCTTGATGTTCATGGTTGACCTCCAGTCAAACGCTTAATCTTCTAAGCAGCGGGTGGGAAAGCACTTCAGAAATGCGTGCCGCTTATGGAGATGATTAGAGCCAAAACCGGTCGCTCAGGCAATCGCAATCGTGACAGAAGCAAGACAGTAAGGTGTCCTTAGTTTTTCATTGTTGCGAAATAGCTACAATTCTAACGTACGGGACCCCATTCGTTAAAAAATGATTAATAACTCATGCTTTTCAGTCACTTAACCAGAGACTCGAAAAATCCGCTTTGAGAAAACCTACGAGATCACCTGAATCTGGACACGATCAGGCCACTGGAAATTGTTCAAAAGACGATTGCAATGTGCAGAGGCCCCTACTTCTGCAAGAAAAAACTGACCGAAAAGCAAAAGCCTACAGCTTCGGATTCCTTAAACGACTCAAGGCTCCCGATACCGAGCGAATCGATGGGCATGCGTAGCGGCCTGTTCCGAGGATAAAGCTGCGGAAAATCGGAACGCCGCCACGATCTCGCCACCCGCCGCGATGTCCGCCCTATCAAGATACCATTCAAAAAAAAGCCCGGCTCAAGAGCCGGGCTTTCCATCACTGACAATGTCAGATCAGATTAGAACGTGCGCTGAAGGCGAACGAAACCAACCCAGCTGTCGCCAGCGCCGGTGTCAACACCTTCGGTGCCGTCGACGTCCTGGTAGTTAACCGAAACGAGCGTGGAGAGGCCCTGGGTGATCTTGTAGCCAACAGCTACACCAGCGCGCCATGCATCGCGGTCGCCAACCCAGTCGTTATCAGCGCCGAGGTCGATCGTGTTGAAGTACTGGAAGCCGGGGGTGATGGTCAGCTTGTCAGTTGCCTTGATTGCGTATTCAGCAGCAACCGTCCATTCGGACTCTTCGTAGTAGCGGTTTGCGCCAGAAGCCCAAACGCCGGAGAGACCAAGCGTACCCGGGCCGATGTCGGCCGTGACGATAGCGCGGATTGCGCCTTCTTCAGCGTCGGTGTCGTAGCCACCGAGCAGGTTAGCGTTTACACCACCGAACTTGGCGCCAACGATAGCGGAGATACCAACGTTGTTAGCACGTTCGAACGAACCGCCCTTTACGAAGTCTGCGGAGATGTTGGAGTCGCCACGAGCAGCTTCCAGCTCTTCAACAGCAGCGCCGACGTAGAACGAGCCAGCGTCGTAGGTGTAACGGATAGCGTTCAGACGGGTCTGGTTCGAAGCAAGGCTGTCGACTTCGCCGGAGAGACCATCATCCCACCAGTTGTAGTAGTAACCGACCTTCAGGCCGCCGAGTTCGATGAAAGCCTGGTCAACAACAACGCCACGGTTGCTGTCGTTGTCGGCCTGGCCGCGGAAGCCGATGTAACCGCGCAGAGCGCCGAGCTCGGTGTCGGTACGGGTGTCGATGTTGAACTGAGCGCGCGTGAACGAATCCCAGTCAGACGTGCCGGACTTGTTGCGGCCGAAGTCGGTCTGGAAACGGATGTAACCGTCGAACTTCAGGCAGGTTTCAGTGCCGGGGATGTAGAAGAAGCCGGTGCCGAAAGCGTCGCAAACGCGAACGTATTCCAGGGGCTCAGGCTCAGCAGCGACGATAGCGTCGGCAGCGTGAGCGCCGGATACTGCTGCGAGAGCCGCAGCGGAGCCGATGAGAAGGCTCTTGATGTTCATGGTTGACCTCCAGTCAAAGTTTTTAAGTGGGTCTGGGTACTTTCGCTGAAGGACAGCATTCCCTGCCCCATTCCCGTGTTCTTAGAAGCCAAACGATCCACCGCCTCGCTTCTGGTGGTGAAAATACAAAAGGTTTCGCCGCTTGCAATCGCCAACATCCGATAAATAGCATTTACGTATATGCTTCATTTCGGTTTGTTGCGGAAACAACACACAGTGCTTAGCCGGCCTGCAGGCGGCTTTACCATGCGTTAAGAAATTGCTTGAAAATCCGTTAGTTAGCGAGGTTAACAAGGTCTTTCTAAACTACCGGCTTTTTCGGCGAAACCTTGCCTCGCCGGGCAAGGATGATGGAAACTTTTGCTTCGTTCCCGCCTGCATCTGTCACGCCGCGACAGCGCGTATGAAGAAACAGCGGAAAAAACCATGCCTTTTGCCAACGATTCCTCGCGCAACGATTCGAAGGGCCTCCCCCGGACTGGTTACGACACCGACATGCCGCCACCAATCCGTATCGACTGGAGACTTGATTGACGACGCGACATCGCGCTTGAAACACTATCCTTTAATATCGATTCACGAGTGCCAATTCGAAACAGACGGAAGAACAGATCGACATGCGGAATGGTCGTATTATTTTATTGAACGGCACCTCGAGTGCCGGCAAATCGACACTCGCCAAGGCGCTCAGGTCGGCGCTGACGGAACCCTTTTGTTATTACGCGTCTGATCAGCTTGCCGATGGCGGCTTTCGCACCATCAAACAAAAAACGCCGCATACCGGCCTGAGCAATGAGCGCGCCAGGTTCTTTGACGGTTTTCACCGCTCCATCGTGTCCTTTGCCGAAGCTGGAAACGATATTGTCGTCGAGCACATCGTTGAAGAGGCAGGCTGGGCACGGCAATTGCGGGCGTTGTTCGCGCATCTGGACACGTTCTGGGTCGGCGTACACGCTCCCCTCGCGGAGATGGAACGACGCGAGCGGGAACGCGGGGACAGGACAATCGGGGAAGCGCGGTATCATCTGAAAACACATGATTACTGCCGGTACGACATCGAAGTCGACACCACCGAGCCGCTTGATTCGCTCGTTTCTTCCATAATCGAGACCTGGCGGGCGCGACCATCCGCGACTTCATAGTGCGTACGGCTGCGCGTATTCACAAAGACGCGTGCGGTTGTGATCTGGAACTGGCGGGACGGTGGAGCTGGGATTTTCCGGTCTTGTGCCGAAGTGGCGGAGAGGATGGGATTCGAACCCACGATACGCTTTTGACGTATACTCCCTTAGCAGGGGAGCGCCTTCGACCACTCGGCCACCTCTCCGGTGCGGCCTGATTATTGCGTAAAAAAAATGATTGCAAGGCTTTTTCGCCAAGAAGCACAAAAACCTGTTGGCTGAACATCGTCCCGCGAAACTTTGCGGGCCTTTCGGGAACTTTTTGCAGGCCGGCACGTTCTGCCTTGGGTAACAAAAGAGGTGTTCTAATGGCTCAGACCAAACTGAATGTTGTCGAAGACACGATCGAAAACCAGATTGCGGAATTGCGTTCGCAGATCGCATCCCTCTCCAAATCCGTCTCCGCCCGCGCGGAAGGCGTGAGCGAGGATGCGTCCGAATTTCTGGATGAGGCGCGCGGACGCGTTCGCAAGGCCGCGCATAATGTCCGCGCCCAGGGCCAGAATGTCGTGGAAGCCGTCAAGGAAAATCCCGGCACGGCGACCTCTCTGCTGACGATCGTTGGCGCACTCGGTTTTGCCATCGGTTATGCGGTTGGTGCGAGCACGCAGCAGAACTCGTCGAACAGCAGCCTTTATCGCTGGCGCTAATCGCCGCATGGACTTAAAATTCAGGCAAGGCGGATCAATCCTGCCTTGCCTTTTCGTATGGGTTTGAAATGTGATGAATGGGGGCGGATATGCGGTTCAGTGACGATCTTGAAACGGCTTTGTCGGATTTTGCGAGGGATCACGGCGTCGACAGGGATGAGGCCATCCAGCGCATCATTCGCGCCGCCCTTATCAACACCGGTTATCTCGCCTCCGGCGAAGAAGGCATTCCGCCTGAAAAGCTGAACGCCAGCAACGACGACTGAATTAATAGCCAGACCGGGATGGCGCAGGCGCTGCCCCGCCCTTGTAACGGGCCGAGAGCGCACGCAGGGTACTGGCGAATTCGGTCACATCCGCACCGACGGCCACGAAGGACGCGCCGAGTTCGAGATAGCGACGATTATAGGTTTCGTTGAAGGTGAGAATGCCGGCGGCCTTGCCCGCCTTGACGATCTTGACGATCGCCGCCTCGATCACCGCCTGCACTTCCGGCTCGTCTATCCTGCCGAGATAACCCATATCAGCGGCCAGATCCGCCGGGCCGATGAAGACGCCGTCCACGCCCTCCACCGCAAGAATATTGTCGAGATCGTTGATCGCTGCGCGCGTTTCGGCCTGCACCAGCAGGCAGACGCTGTCGGAGGCGCTGTCGGCATAGTCGGTTATCGTGTTGAAGGCGGAAGCGCGGGCAACGGCAGCACCCATGCCGCGAATGCCGCGCGGCGGATAATGCATGGCGCTGACCAGATCCTTCGCCTGGTCGGCCGAATCGACCATCGGCACCAGAAGCGTGCGCGCACCCGCATCCAGAAGCTGCTTGATCATCCAGCTTTCGCCGACCGGCACGCGCACCACGGGCTCCGCAGACGATGTGGCAAGGGCGCGCAGCTGATCGATGATGCTGCGCAGATCGTTCGGCCCATGCTCGCCGTCAATCACCAGCCAGTCGAACCCCGCCGTACCGGCGATTTCCGCCGTGATGGCCTCGCCCATATCGAGCCAGAGGCCGATCTGCGGCTTGCCGGCATGGATGGCGGTTTTAAAACGGTTTTCGGGAGCAGGCATGATGTCCTCAGGAAAGCAGTAATTTCAGATCGGCGGAAGCATCCGCCAGGATGGCGCGATCCGGCTCGGCGCCGGTATCGAGCAGTTTCTTGCCCGCGACATAGGCCTTGGCATCGTTGACGGCATCCACCGCCACGAATCGCCCATCGCGGAAATACCAGACGGACCAGCTGCCCTCACGCGCGCCCTGCCTCCGCATCGTCTCGTCGTAACCCAGGTTGAAGCCGGCGATCTGCAGCTTGGCGTCATATTGATCCGACCAGAACCATGGCTTCGGATCATAGGCGACTTCAGCCCCGGTGAGCACGGCAGCGGCCGCCTCGGCCTGATCGACAGCATTCTGTACCGATTCGAGACGCACATGCTGGCCGCGCCAGGGCAGCAGCGCGCAGTCGCCCACGGCGTGAATGGCGCTGTCGGAGGTGCGGGTGTGGTCGTCCACCACGATGCCATTGCCGACATCAAGGCCCGATTCGCGAGCGAGGCGGTCATTCGGCGTCACGCCGATGCCGACAATCACAAAGTCCACATCCAGCGTCGAGCCGTCGGAGAGTTCGGCAGCGGCCACCCGGCCATCCATGCCGACAAGACGCACAAGGCCGGTCTTTTCGCGAATGGAAACGCCGTGGGCCTGATGGATGCCGCGCATGATATCGGCGGTTTCCTTCGCCGCCACACGCTGGAGAATGCGGTCGGCCATTTCGATCAAAGTCACTTCGAGGCCGAGCTTGCGGGCGACGGCCGCTGCTTCGAGACCGATATAACCGCCGCCGATTACCAGCAGCCTACGGCCCGGCTTCATCTCCTCCATAAGCCGGTCGGCATCGCGCTTGTCGCGAACGGTCAGGACGCCTTCCAGATCGCCGCCAATGCTGGCGGGCAGTAGGCGGGGAGCCGCCCCGGTCGCCAGCACCAGCCTGTCATAGGAAAGCGTGCTGCCATCCTGCATGCGCAGGGATTTGGCGGCGCGATCTATCTCCTCGACCCAGGTGGAAAACCGGATATCGACATTGTTCTCCGCGTACCATTCTTCCGGCCGGAACATCAGCCGGTCAAAGCTCATCTCGCCGAGGAGGTATTTTTTGGAGAGCGGCGGCCTCTGGTAAGGATAGGCATCCTCGGAACCGACGATGGTGATGGGACGCTCATCCTTCAGCGCCCGAAGCTTCGACGCCAGCGCGAAAGCGGCCTGCCCCGCCCCGACGATTACCAGCCTTCCCGTCACAGTCCACTCCCAGAAGAATCACGAAGCGCCGGTCCTGCCGAGCCTCGCGAAGCGATATTGCAAGGCTCAGGCGTAACGCCAAGTACGGCCCCAGTCAACACCAGCCCCGTGCAAGCGTGGCGCAGTATCAGCACAGGCTGCAACCGGATGGGACCGAAGGCATTTCCATAGCGGAAACATCGGCTTCCGAAGGGAAGATTGGTCGAGATCGAGACAGAGAACAGACAATTGCGCGCATTTCCTTCATGCCCTGGCAAGGAAGCGGCGTTAAAATCGGTATCAAAAGAGGCAATCCGGGAGGTTGTCATGGCTTTGCATATGGATCCCCGTCAGAACGTCCCCCAGGACGAGATGTACGAGAAATTTCAGATCGACCGGCCCGGCAAGATCACCTTCATCGGGCATCATCTCAGCGCCAAGGACACCATGCGCTGCCTGGTGCGGACCATTTCCCTTTACGGCGCGGAACTGGATGTCAGTCCCGATCTGGAAATGCCGGCCAATTTCTATCTGGAAATTCTCGGTATCCGCGATGAGATCGGCTGCACACTGATCCGCCGCGAAGAGGAAAAAGTGACGATCGGTTTCAATATGCTGATCGATGCGGAGTTCCTGCACCATGTGCGACGCCTGAGCTTCGAAACATCATGATGACCGCCGTAAAAGCGCGGCTCACGGAATAGGCATGCGAAGCGGCGGGACCGCCACCTCGCTGTAGCTGATAGATTCGGCATCCAAATCTGCCGCCCCATTCTTCCGGCGCACCGCATCGCAGGCAGAGATCGAGACTATCGGGGCGGTCGTCATCATATCTTCACGACCGCCGCCGTGACGTACATGAACATTACTCCCGCTCCGAGACCGCCAAGAACCGCCGGAGACAGGGAGAGAGAAGCGAAGTTGCGGGCGTTGCTGCGGACCATATAGGCCGAGACCTCGACAATGACCTGCAGGATGGCTCCGGCCCCGATGGCGAGGGCGAAAGCTGTCCATTGCGGTGCATAAGCGAGACTGCCGAGCCACATGCCAAGCACCGCCGGGCCGCCAGCCAGAAGGGTAAGCCCGGCGAAAATCCACAATGACGGCCGTTTTTTGAGGATCGGCGCGGCGATGCCGATACCCTCGGTAATGTTGTGGATCGCAAAGCCCAGCACGAGAAACGCACCGAGCCCCGCCGAGCCCGCCGCAAAGGCAGCGCCGATAGCCAGCCCTTCGCCGAAATTATGCAGGCCGATGCCAAGCGCGATGTAAGTCGCGAGCGCAAGCCCGGTCGGCGTGCCATGCCGGCGGCCAACCGCCATCAGGATCAGGAAGGCCGCAAAGGCGCCGAGCACAACCATCACCCGGCCCTGAAACAGCGCCGCCGTTTCGCCGGCGATTTCCAGCGCCTCTTCCGTCATGTCGATGAGAAGATAGAGCAGCAGGCCGATTGTCAGCGCCAGCAGGAAATTCATGCCGCCCTGGTCGACATTGCGCAAAGCGGGATAGAACATCAGGCCGATGGCGACGGGAACGACGCCGACGATGATGCCGACCAGAGCCTGAATCCAGAGTTGTCCGGATGTCGCGGTGGGCGTCGGCACCGCCACGGCGATCTCGTGGTCGAAGCTCGCGCCGGTGTTGGTGACCACGGTGACGGCGTGGGTATCGGCGAGATTCCACGGAAAATCGATGTTGAGCCAGACGGACGCCCCCCTCGGGATCTCGCCCGCAGGCGATTGCGTGAATGTCCAGTAGGCCGCATCCACCTGTACCTGCGCTATCGTCATCGGCTCCGAACCGCCGGCCCGGACCAGCAATTGCAGGCCCCTGTCGTTGAGGATGGTGCGCTCGAAGGTGAGGTTTTCGACGGGCGGCGCGCCGTTGTCGAGCCGCCCGAGCGGGTCGGCGGCGAAAATCCAGGCGATGGCGGCGGCCAGCGCCAGAAGCGGCAGGACGATCCAGATGAGCGTGAGGCCGGAGCGGGCGGGCGCGGATGTTTTCTTCGTTTCCATGACATTCATGACAGCGACTCCACGACGTCGAACATGCCCATCCAGCCGAGTTCGGTGAACTCCGTCTGATGGGGGTGGAACATATAAAGTCCGGGCTCGTGCTCGGCGAAGCTGAATTCCAGAATGCCGCGCTCCGCCTGGCATTGGGTGATGAGGTCGACGGTCTGCAATGTCGGCGTCAGCGTCGTTCCCTGATTGAAATAGTTGAAGAAATTCGCATGCAGATGGAAGGAATTGATCGGATCGAATTCCAGCACGTTGACGAGATAGATGCGCACCGGATTCGAGCGGAGAATTTTGATCGGCTTCTTGGCGAAGGCGTGTGCGACTGTATTGACGGCGTAGAACTCGTTCTCCTCGTCGAAATTGGTGTCGAAAGCGTTCGACACCATCACCATTTCCTGCCAGCCCGCATTTTCCGGCGTGCCGAGCAGGCGCGAGCGGGCGACCTCGGCGTGCTCGGGATGCCGGTCGGGATCCGGATCGATGATGAAGGCGCCGTACATGCCCTTGTGCATGTGCCGGCGCAGCGGCACGTTGTGGCAATGATAGAGGTGGCAGCCGAAGGGCCTGGCGTCGAATTCGTAGGTGAATTCACCGCCCGGATCGACCATGCCCGGCGTGCCCGGAATGCCGTCCATCCTTGCTGAATGAATGCCGTGGAAGTGCAGGGAATGTGGGTGGGAACCGTAATTCCTGAAATTCACCCGGATACGGTCACCTTCCCTGGCGCGCAGGGTCGGTCCCGGCACGCGGCCATTGTAAGTCCAGGCCGGAAACATGACGCCGGGTGCAATCTCGATATCCTTGTCCTCGGCGGTAATCTCGAAGGTGCGAAGGGTGCGCCCGTCAGCGGTGCGCTCCACCGTGCCGGTTTCCCAATCCGTCAGCATATCGTGGGGGTCGAAACCGTTGGTTTTCGGATCGACCTCGCCGACCGTCATCATCGAACCATGCGCGCCGTGGGCTTTCGCCGCGCTATCGGCCGGAGCCAAGCCCGGCGCTGCCGCCCCGTGAGCTGAATGCGCGGTCTGGCCGGAGGCGCTGGTGGCCAGAAGCGCCCCTCCTCCCGCAGCCACGAGCCCGCCGGCGAGCAACCCTCTGCGGCTGACCAGTTCACCCGTCAATCGCGTCGGTGACGTCTTCTTCATTTGCGACTTTCTTTCCATTTTCATCTCTTGCGGCGGCTGTTTGTCGTGAAAACTATCGATTTCATTTGCATTTTTGCAATTAAGAATCATTTGCAATAAAAATAACTATACTCGCCAGCTTATCTATATTCTGCAATTAGGAATTAATTGCAACAAGCATTTGACGAACGGGTGCAACATTGCGGCAATCCATTGCTTTGCCGTCTGCGGAGCCCAGCCTGGGAGGTCGATTTTCAACCGAGATCGTCAAAACCGGGACGTCGCGCCGTGGAGCTAAGCCCCACTGGGACAGCATTTCCAGCCGCCCGTCGCGCCTGTGGACCGGGCATGAGCGTAAATTCCGGCAGGAAGGGGTTTCCAAACCGTCGGAAATCTGACCCATTGTGGCGAATTGAGCTTTGCTCGGAACGAGACTTTCCAACTGCATATCGGATCAAACAATGTCAGCCTTTTCCCGCCTCACGCCGCTTGCCGCTTCGCTTCCCTCAACCGTTCCCTTCGTCGGCCCAGAGGCCATCGAGCGCAACCGCGGCCTGAAGGTTGAAGCGCGTATCGGCGCCAATGAGAGCGGCTTCGGCCCCGCCCCTTCCGTGCTTCTGGCCATGCGCGATGCGGCGGCGGAGACATGGATGTACAGCGATCCGGAAAATTACGAGCTGAAGGAAGCGCTTGCCATCCACCATGGCGTTGCACGCGGCAATATCGCCATCGGCAGCGGCGTCGATGGGCTGCTGGGTGAGATCGCGCGGCTGATCGTCGAGCCGGGCACGCCTGTCGTCACCTCTTTTGGCGGCTACCCCACCTTCAACTACCATGTGAACGGTTTTGGCGGGAGACTCGTGACCACGCCCTATGTCGACGATCACGAAGACCTTGACGGGCTTCTCGATCTCGTCATCCGGGAAAATGCGCCGCTCGTTTATTTTGCCAATCCCGACAATCCGATGGGAAGCTGGTGGGAAGCGAGCGAAGTCGTCGCCTTTGCCCGCGCCCTGCCGGAGACCTGCCTGCTCATTCTGGATGAAGCCTATTGCGAAACCGCGCCGGCCAGCGCCGTGCCGGCCATCGACGCGCTGATCGGCCAGCCGAACATTCTGCGCATGCGCACCTTCTCGAAAGCCTATGGGCTAGCGGGTGCGCGTGTGGGTTACGCCATCGGCACACTCGGCAATGTCGAAGCCTTCGACAAGATCCGCAACCATTTCGGCATGGCGCGCATTTCGGTCGCCGGCGCTTTGGCGGCACTGAAGGATCAGACCTATCTGCATGAAGTCGTTGGTAAAATTTCTGACGCCCGTGAGCGGATTTCGGCAATCGCGCGCAATAACGGCCTTTCACCGCTCCCCTCCGCCACCAATTTCGTCACCATCGATTGCCATCGCGACGGGGCTTATGCCCGCGCCATCGTCGATGGGCTGATGGAACATGGCGTCTTCATCCGCATGCCGGGCGTCGCGCCGCTCAACCGCTGCATTCGCGTGAGCGTGGGGCCGGGTGACAAGCTCGATCTGTTCGAGCAGGCATTGCCGAAGGTCCTCAAGGCGATCGGGTAAGCTCCTACGTCTCCTCATTCCTGTGCTTGTCACAGGAATCTAGTCAGCCCAAGTCCTTGGGCTGGAGGGACTCTTTTCGCCGCGCAGACGCGCGTCGGCTGGATTCCTGTGACAAGCACAGGAATGAGGGTTGGAAAGTGCCGCGCGTTGCACGCATCGATTCAACATTCACCCGCAAGCCCCTGCCCGCGAATCGTTTTCCGGCGAAGAGACATCGCTAAACATAAGAAAACCGCGCCGGCCTTGTTCCTGCCGGTCGCGGTTTGATGTGTCAGCGCAAAAGCCCTTTTCAAAGCCCTCGCCGCGTTCCCCTTCGGGTTTACTTTCGTTTGCGCCGGTCATCGGGACTGGAGGGAACCGGACCGGAAATCTCAATAAAGGCTTGGGTAAATCAGTGCATCGTCATCCAGTCGCGGGCGGCGCGCAGCGCTTCGGCCAGTTCCGATTTCGTCATGTTGCGGGCGAGATCGGCGCGCAGCGAAGCGGCTCTTTCCGATCCGCGGATCGCGGCGATGTTGAGCCATTTATGGGCGGCGATCAGGTCCACCTTGCAGCCCCGGCCGGTCGCATAGACCAGGCCGAGATTGCAAAGAGTGTCGGCGCGGGTTTCGCCACCGGCAGCCATTTCGATATCGCGAATTTCAAAGCGTGCCATTGTTTTAATCCCTGTCCTTCTGCCTGTTTCATCATTCGCCTTCTTGTCGAGGCCATCGTCCGGACCTGCCGTCTTTTGCGGCTTTTTTGTCCTTTCGTCCGGCAGGTTTTCCCTGCGCTTTTGATGAGTTCACTATGCCACGGGGCCTTCAACGGTCGCTTAAAAGGCATGATTAATGCGCCGCAAACAAACTGCAAACGATTGGTAAAATTGGGTTTTCGTTAAATATCACGAGCCGCGGAAATTAAGGACTTTGCGGCGAATTTTACGAAAAGTTTAGAATTGGATTTAAACCCTTCCTTCACCACGATCAAAACAGCGATTTTCCAATTCTCCCTCTTTCGCTCCCCCCGTCGCTGCAAATGCCGCGCCGGGGCCGCAAATTTCTGTTTCCTTTTACGTGAACGTCAAATACTATCCGCCCTGCCCGTCATGAGGATGAAACGGGCACAGGATAGCGCGGTGCAAGGAGCGATCGTTGCGCCGCAGGCGGCTTGGGCCAGAGATGGCGCATTCGCACGCCAAAAGGGTTTGATCTGCGCATCGCGTCTTTGGGCCGCTGGCTCGAGAAAGCCTGCGCGAATTTCGGGAGGAATTTTATGAAGCGTATAATGACGATTGCCGCCGCCCTCATGCTGAGCGGCAACCTTGCCTTCGCCGCCGAGGCAATCGAAGGCAACTGGAAGACCGCCAGCGGCGAAACCGCCGTGATCGGCCCCTGCGGCGGCGCCTTCTGTGTGACGCTGAAGACCGGCAAACACGCCGGAAAACAGATCGGCAAGCTTTCCGGCAAGGGAAACAGCTATTCGGGTGAAATCACCGATCCCGCCAATGACAAGACCTATAGCGGCTCCGGCACCGTTTCCGGCAACTCGCTGAGCATGAAGGGCTGCGTGCTGAAGGTTCTGTGCAAATCGCAGACCTGGACGCGGCTGTAATCGACAGGGCGGCGGGCGGGCTTCTGTCCTGCCGCCTGCGGTCCCGCGCCTGACCGCGCGGTGCGCTGCCAAGGATTGCCTCCGAGACTGCGGGCGCACGCCGCATGGAAGCCATATATCCGTTGATGTATCGTTGCGCCCAACACCAACGAGAGCGACGCATGCGCCCCACCCTTTCGACAATCCTGATTGCGGGCACCTCGCATGTCGGCAAAAGCACCCTTGCCGGCCTGCTGAGCGAAAGGCTGCGCTGCGAAGCAATATCGACCGACAGTCTCGCCCGCCATCCGGGCAGGCCATGGCCGGGCATCCCGGCACCGGTGGAAGAATATTACGCACGGCTCTCGGCGGAAACGATCCACTGGTTCCTGAAGATACATCATCAGAACATCTGGCCGCTGATCCGCACGATGATCGACAGCAGGTCCGGCACCGGCGGTTCCACAATCTTCGAGGGCGCGGCCCTGCGGCCGGAATTGATATCGCCCCTGCTTGGCGGCAGCGTCGCCGGTGTCTTTCTCCATGCCGGCAATGATTTTCTTCTCGAGAGAATGCGCTCTCACGCCCGCTATGAAGATGCAACGGCTGAGAAGCGACGGATCGTCGACGCCTTCATCGAGCGTTCGTTGCGGGAAAACACGGACATGCTGGCATCCGCGCAGGAGCACCGCGTGCCGGTTGTCGATGTGAGGCAGCCTCAGGCGTTCGAGACCCTGCTGACCGATCTTGCAGCACGTACGGAAGCCCCTCTGTCATGATCGAAAAGCGGGTGGCCCACGAGATGCCCGGCGCCATTGCGGCATCAATCCGTCATGTCACCGCCCGTTAACATCCCTGAATGCCATATGAACCGGGGTCTCAGGGTCCGTTCAGTCCGAGTGTGGCAAAACTCTGTCCATCAACTCCAATAAGGGGAATGGACATGGCAAAGCTGATCAGCCGACTGGCAATCTTCGCGTTTCTCATGGCGATCTTCGCCATGTCCTTCGCCTCGCTCGTCGTTAATCCGAACCGCAGTTTCCAGCGGGTGAATGCCGGTGCGGCCATCGCCTGCCAGCACAGCCCCTCGCCCGCCGCCAATTGCCCCGTCGTGTTGTGAGGACAGGCCGATGACGACAAGTTTTTCCAACGGCCTGTTTTCCGCGCTGCGGCTGGTGCTGATGGCCTCGATCTTTCTCGGTCCGGTCGCCGGACTTGCGGTTTACAAGGCCGATCCCCGCCCCGCCTCCAAGGGCGCCGGCTTCGTGCTTTTGATGAGCCTGCAGCGTGGCGCGCTCGGCTGAAATTTCCGCCGACCCGCTGTTATTCGAACTACCTTTTTGCGTTTCTTTTCAGTTTCTTCGTATTTCTGTCGCTTGCCTGTCGAAATTGCCCTCTTATAATGGGCCATGACAATAGCAAAACCAACGATTCCGCCCCTCACCTTCGTCACTCCTGAGCCTTTCGCGCCGCAGACATTCACGGACCCGAAAGAAGCCGTGGCGGCTTTGAACGCGCTTTACGAACGCAACACGGCGTTCCTGATCAATTCCTTCACCGAGCTTGCCAAGGGCGCGCCGATTGCCGGGCGCTACCGCGCCTGCTATCCGCAAGTGAGCCTCGAGACCGCCACCTTCGGCCATGTCGATTCGCGTCTCTCCTACGGCCATGTCACCGCCCCCGGCGTTTACACGACGACCATCACCCGGCCGGAGCTTTTCCGCCATTACCTCAAAGAACAGCTCGGGCTTCTGATGAAGAACCACGGCGTTCCGGTCACGGTTTCGGAATCGGCCACGCCGATTCCGCTGCATTTCGCTTTCGGCGAAGGCGCTTATGTCGAGGCGGCGGCGGCCTCCTCGCTGTCTGACGTGCCGCTGCGCGATCTGTTCGATACGCCCGATCTCAACAACACCGACGATCTCATCGCCAATGGCGAATATGACCAGGTGCCGGGCGAGCCCGCGCCGCTCGCCCCCTTTACCGCGCAGCGCATCGATTATTCGCTGGCCCGCCTCAGCCACTATACGGCGACCAGCGCCAGCCATTTCCAGAACTTCGTGCTGTTCACCAACTACCAGTTCTATATCGATGAATTCGCCGCATGGGCGCGGCAGTTGATGAAGAATGGCGGCGAGGGTTACACGGCTTTCGTGGAGCCGGGCAATATCGTCACCCCCGCCGGTTGCGACAAGCCGGAAACGGATGCCGTGCTCGCGCGCCTGCCGCAGATGCCCGCCTATCACCTGAAGAAGAAGGGCCATGCCGGCATCACGCTCGTCAATATCGGCGTCGGCCCCTCCAACGCCAAGACGATCACCGACCATATCGCCGTGCTGCGCCCGCATGCCTGGCTGATGGTTGGCCATTGCGCCGGCCTGCGCAACAGCCAGCGGCTTGGCGATTATGTTCTGGCGCATGCCTATGTGCGCGAAGATCACGTGCTTGATGACGACCTGCCCGTCTGGGTGCCGATCCCGGCTCTGGCCGAAGTGCAAGTGGCGCTGGAAGGCGCCGTGGCGGAAGTCACCGGTTACGAAGGCTTCGAGTTGAAGCGCATCATGCGCACCGGCACCGTCGCCACCATCGACAACCGAAACTGGGAACTTCGCGATCAGGCCGGCCCCGTCAAGCGCCTGTCGCAGTCCCGCGCCATAGCGCTCGACATGGAATCGGCCACCATCGCCGCCAACGGCTTCCGCTTCCGCGTGCCCTACGGCACCCTGCTCTGCGTTTCCGACAAGCCGCTGCATGGCGAACTGAAACTGCCCGGCATGGCGACGGAGTTCTACCGCACCCAGGTCGCCCAACATCTGCAGATCGGCATCCGCGCCGTGCAGAAGCTCGCCGCCATGCCGACGGAAACGTTGCATTCGCGCAAGCTTCGAAGCTTTTACGAGACGGCGTTCCAGTAAGATCGCGCATCTTCGCCCTCAAGGTGCTGATGTTGGTTCATTCACCTTGGGGCGTCGAAATGCGTGTGACTATCGACCTTGATGACGAACTGATCGCAGAGGTCATGGAAATTACCGGTCTCTCCAGCGCTGAAGCGGCGGTTGAAGAGGCCTTGAGAGAATTTATCCGGATACACCGGCAGAGACGTGCACTTGAGGAACTGCGGGGCATCGGCTGGGAAGGTAATCTCGATGAAATCCGCGATAGTTGGAGCACGGATGAAGCCTAGCAGGCTAAAGATAGAGTGAGGCCGTCATCCTTGGGCTTGTCCCAAGGATCTAAACACGTCGACAAAGTCAATCCGTTGCAGATCCTTGGGACAAGCCCAAGGATGACGTTGGGGTGTTTGGCACGATTCACCATCCCATCTGACGACGCCACGCTCCATTCGTTTCCGGCGCGCCGCGACACGTCTGAAGGTCATGGACCTTGTAGAGAAGTCTAACCGGAAAGCGGTGGGCAGACCCGAGCATGACGTCGAGTGTGAGGTAGGCCGCAAATCGCGGGGAAAGACTGGCGTGAGCCTCAAACCACCTTCACCGTCCCCTCCACGCGGATGGGAAAATTCACCGAGCGTGCGATGAAGCATTTCTCGTGTGCATCATGGTGCAGCTCATCCGCTCTGGCCGGATCGCCTTTCGAAATGGTGATCACCGGTTTCAGCACCACTTCGCTGAATTGCCCCGCGCCATCCTTTTCCATCACCAGCGTGCCTTCGGCATTGTCGACATAGTCTTCAACGATGATGCCATTGACCGAGCAGAAATGCAGGTACCAGAGCTTGTGGCAGGCCGAGAGCGAGGCGACCAGCAGGTCTTCCGGGTTCCAGCGGGAGGGATCGCCACGGAAGGCGGGGTCGGAGGAGCCGGCTATGTCAGCCTTTCCCGAAGTGGAGATCGTGTAGTCGCGTTCATAGTCGCGATAACCCGACGTCCCCTTGCCGCGATTGCCCGTCCATTTCACCTGAACGGCGTAATGATGTTCCTGGCCTGCCATGTTAGTCCTCCCTAAGAGTTTTTCGTCGCATTTTCCGAACGTAAAACCGCTACGCAGTTTTACTGGAAATGCTCCCGCGTATCGCGCAGGTGGTCGAGCCCCTTGCGCAGCGTTTCTATAATCTGGTCCACCTCCGAGCGGCTGATCGTCAGCGCCGGTGAGGCCAGCATGCGGTCGCCGGTGGCGCGCATCACAAGGCCGTTTGCCAGGCAATGGTTGCGCACGGCGGTTCCGATGTCGTCCGGCTTGGCGAAACGCCGGCGCGTCGCCTTGTCGGCGGTAATCTGCAGGCCGCCCATCAGGCCGACATTCACCGCCTCGCCGACCAGTTCGTGATCCATCAGGCTTTTCCAGCCTTCGGAGAAATAAGGGCCGATATCGTCGCGCACCCGCTCCACCAGCCCCTCCTCCTCGATGATGCGGAGGTTTTCCAGGGCGGCGGCGGCGCAGACGGGATGGCCGGAATAGGTGAAGCCGTGGTTGAAGTCACCGACCTCAGACAACATCACCTCCGCCACCCGATCCGAAACGATGACGCCGCCAATCG
Organism: Agrobacterium leguminum; assembly: GCF_005144435.2. Taxonomy (NCBI): domain Bacteria; kingdom Pseudomonadati; phylum Pseudomonadota; class Alphaproteobacteria; order Hyphomicrobiales; family Rhizobiaceae; genus Agrobacterium; species Agrobacterium leguminum. The sequence goes on along the minus strand of NZ_CP120211.1, from coordinate 692,639 downwards.
GCAGGTAACCGGAAGACAGGCCCTTGGCGACGGGCGCAAAATCCGGCTCCACGCCGAAATGCTGGTAACCGAACCAGGAGCCGAGACGGCCGAAACCGCAGATCACCTCATCGGAGACGAGCAGGATGTTGCGCGCCTTGCAGATGCGGGCGATTTCCGGCCAGTAGGTTTCCGGCGGCACGATGACGCCCCCTGCCCCCTGAATGGGTTCGGCCACGAAAGCGGCGACATTTTCCTCGCCGAGTTCATCGATCTTCGCTTCCAGTTCGCGCGCCACCTTCAGGCCGAATTCGGCCGGCGAAAGATCGCCGCCCTCGGCATACCAATAGGGCTGGCTAATATGGGCCACGCCCTCGATCGGCAGGTTGCCCTGCTCGTGCATCCATTTCATGCCGCCGAGCGAAGCGCCCGCCACCGTCGAGCCGTGATAGCCGTTGCGGCGGGCAATAACTTTCGTCTTCGTCGGATGGCCGAGCGCCTTCCAGTAGACTCGCGCCATGCGAAACCAGGTGTCGGTCGCTTCCGAGCCGGAATTGGTGAAGAACACATGGTTCATCTTCGACCCGGCGCGCGACGCGATCTTCTGCGCGAGAAGCGTCGCGGGCGGCGTGGTGGTGCCGAAAAACGCATTGTAATAGGGCAGTTCGTTCATCTGGCGCTGCACGACATCGGCGATCTCGCGGCGTCCGTAACCGATATTCACGCACCAGAGGCCGGCAAAGGCATCGAGATACTTCTTGCCGGTGCTGTCATAGATGAACACCCCTTCGGCGCGCTCGATGATGCGGGTGCCGGCGGCATTCAGCTTGCCCATGTCGGAAAAGGGGTGGAGGTGATGGGCGGCATCGATGGCGGCAAGATTGGACATCGGCTTGGAGATTTCATTCATGACAGATCGCACTCCCATAAAGGCAACGGCGCTCACGCTGCCGCGCCTGCCGAACATGGCCGGGCGGCTTCGATTTGGCAAGGCTGGCGTTTTTTAGGGGGCGGCTTGGACAAGCGGAAGCGGCTGGGTTTCTTCTCCCCGAGGGGGAGAAGGTGGCCCGAAGGGTCGGATGAGGGGGCTAGCTCTCCGAATATCTCGACGCTTGCCCCCTCATCCCGCTGCCGCGGACTTCTCCCCCTCGGGGAGAAGAAACAAGCGGCAACCGCCAATTCGCAGTCAGTTGCGCTATGCGAAGAATGACCGCCCCACCAGCACCTTCAATTCGCCGGCGTGAACCTCCAGCGCCACATCCCGCTCCATCGGCAGCAGTTCGCCATCGATGACGTAGCGCAGGTCATGGCGTTTCTTCGGAAAATGCAGTTCCACATCCGTCACCGTCATGGCGGTCACGGCGGCGTTTTCCTTCAGCCTGCCGCGCAGAATATCAAAAGCGAGTTTCGCGACACCTGAAGGACGCAACGGATCGGCGAGATAAAAGCCGAGATGGCCGCCCGAGACATTGTCCGCGACCATCAATGCGCTCTGGCCGAATTCATTGTTGGAGACGGAAATGGCCGAGACCTTGCGATGCTGCGTTTTGCCGTTGACGGTATATTCCACCTCGAAGACCGGCGGATTGAGGATGACGCTGATGGCGGCGCGGATGCTTGCCTTGATCTTGCCGAGGCGGGAGGCAAAAGCGAGATTGTTTCGGTAACGCACCATGCGCGAATGCAGGCCCGCGGAAAACTGGTGGACGAAGAGCCGGCCATTGGCGCTGGCAATGTCGACACTGGCAATCTCGCCATTCGCCAGCGTTTCCAGCGCCTGGCGAATATCGAGCGGCAGCTTCAGCGAGCGGGCGAAGAGGTTCATGGTGCCGGCCGGAACGATGCCGAGCGCGATGCCGTGTTTCCAGGCGATGGCGGCTGCTGCGGAAATCGTGCCGTCACCGCCGCCGGCAATGATGCCTTCAATGCCCGGTTCATCGGCGGCGCGTTCCATTTCCTCGACGATATCCTTTCCCGAGACCAGACGGCAATCGATGGCGTGGCCGGCGCGGGTGAAGACCTCGCGGGCATGGTCGCAATAGGCCTCCATGTCGGTGGTGCGAAACGTGCCGCCGTCACGATTGAAAATTGCAATGAGCTTCATGTTTCCAACCCGATCCAGTGAGGCAGCCGCGCGTAAATGCCTGACCCTATATAGGGTTCCGAACACCATCGCGTGAAGATGCTCTTTTGCCGAGAATCGCTCTACCGCAACGCATCATTTCATGTTAGGGATCACTTAAGGTCATTTTCATGACCGCGCATCTCCAGTCAGGGCAGACCGCTCCCATACGGTCTTGCCCTTTTTTCTGTGGGCCCTTCCCGCTTTTCAGGTCACGATGAGCCAGTCGAATATTTCCGAAGCCCGCCCTGGCGCGGAGAATGAAACCGTTTACACGGCCGCCCCTGCCGTGGCCCTCTCCCCGCTTGCCATTGCGCTCATCGAACTGGCGCTTGCCGCCGGCGGCTTCGGCATCGGCACCGGCGAATTCGCCATCATGGGCCTGCTTCCCGATGTCGCCACCACCTATGGCGTCACCGTTCCGCAGGCGGGTTATGTCATCACGGCCTATGCGCTCGGCGTCGTCATCGGCGCACCGATCATCGCGGTTCTCGCCGCGCGCATGACGCGCCGCACGCTGCTTCTCGGCCTTATGGGGCTTTTCGCGGCCGGTAATATCTTGAGCGCCGTCGCACCGGATTTCCTGAGCTTCACCGTCCTGCGCTTCATCACCGGCCTGCCGCATGGGGCTTATTTCGGGGTTGCGGCGCTGGTGGCGGCCTCCATGGCGCCGATCCACAAGCGCGCCCGCGCCGTTGGCCGCGTCATGCTCGGCCTCACCATCGCCACCCTGCTCGGCACGCCGCTCGCTACCTTCTTCGGCCAGCTGCTTTCCTGGCGCGCGGCCTTCATGCTGGTCGGCGGCATCGCGCTTCTGACGGTGGCCCTGCTCTGGTTCTTCCAGCCGCGTGACAGGGTGGAGGAAGGCGCCAGCGTCTGGCGCGAACTCGGCGCTTTCCGCCGCGTGCAGGTGTGGCTGACGCTCGCCATCGCCGCTGTCGGTTTCGGCGGCATGTTCTCGGTCTTCAGCTATATCGCCAAGACCACCACCGATGTGGCGATGATGCCGGTTTCCACCGTCTCCATGGTGCTGGCGCTGTTCGGCATCGGCATGAATGTCGGCAATGTGGTCGGCTCGCGGCTGGCTGATATCTCGCTCAACGGCACGATTGGCGGCATGCTCGCCTTCAACGTGCTTGTCATGGCCGTGTTCGGCATGACGGCGGACAATCCTTTCATGCTCTGCCTCTGCGTCTTCCTGATCGGCTGCGGTTTCGCCGCCTGTCCGGCCGTGCAGACGCGGCTGATGGATGTGGCACAGGATGCGCAGACGCTCGCCGCCGCCTCCAACCATTCGGCCTTCAACATTGCCAATGCGCTCGGCGCCTGGCTCGGCGGCCTCGTCATCGCCATGGGTTTCGGTTACGCCTCCACCGGTTATGTCGGTGCGGTTCTTTCCCTTCTCGGGCTTGGCGTTTTCCTCGTTTCCGTCACCGTCGAACGGCGCGAAAAGGCGGCTTGAAGCCGCCTTTTTTACAGCCTGCGCCGCCGCCCCTCGCCGCGGTGCAGAACCTTGCGGAAATTTCATAATCGGGTGCTTGACTCTTTTCGGTTTCAGGCGCAACACGGCCTTACGCGCATGCCGACCGGCACGGCGCGGATTTCAACGGAGCATCATTGGATGTCTAGCGACAGTAGCAGTCGATTGCCTTTGCCGAGACCGGCGAACGTGAACTGATCCGACCGCTGTCGGCTCACCACCGCGTTCGCCGTGATCGGCGAATCGACGGAAAGGTGAGCAATCATGAACTTCCACAACCTCTCCCAGAGGGCCAGCAAGGCCGCACGTCTTCTTCGTAGCGGAAACGCCGGTTCCTCCACCACCATCGCCGAACGCGTCGAGCACCTCAACACGCTTGATGTCAGCGAAGCCGCAACCGCCCTTCTCGCCATGCCGCAGGCAAAGGCTGTCGCCATTCTCGACCGGCCGGAACTGCATGGCGCAGCCGCCATCATCGCCCATATTCCTGTCGAACAGGCAGCCCGCTTCGTCAATCTGATGTCTGACGACCGGGTGGCCGACGTCATGGCGGAAATGGAAGAAGAGCCACGGGCAAAGCTGTTTTCCCGGCTGGACCGCACGACAGCGCTCTCCATCCAGCATCTGATGGGTTATCCGCCGCGTACCGCCGGCTCGATCATGACCACGGAATTCGTCAGCGTGCCGGACAATTGGACGGTGGAACAGACCCTTTCGCACATCCGCGTCGTCGAGCGGTCGCGTGAAACGGTCTATGCCATCTATGTGCTGGCTGAGGACGGAACGCTCTCCACCGTCGTGACGCTGCGCCGCCTGCTGACCGGCGAAGCCGGCGCCTCCATCCTCTCCGTCGCATCGAAGGAAGGCATCGTCTGCGCCAGCCCCCTGATGTCGCAGGAGGATGTCGCCCGGCTGATCCGCAAGCACGACCTTCTGGCCCTGCCCGTCGTCGATGACCGTTCGCATATTCTCGGCATCGTCACCGTTGACGACGTGATCGACACCATGATCGCCGACACGACGGAAGACGCCCACAAGTTCGGCGGTATGGAGGCGCTCGGCAAGCCCTATATGACGATCGGTTTTCCGGACATGATCCGCAAGCGCGCCGGCTGGCTCGCAGCGCTCTTCCTCGGTGAAATGCTGACGGCCAGCGCCATGCAGCATTTCGAGGGCGAGCTGGAAAAGGCCGTGGTGCTGACGCTGTTCATTCCGCTCATCATGTCTTCGGGCGGTAACTCCGGTTCGCAGGCCACCTCGCTCATCATCCGGGCGCTGGCGCTTGGCGAGCTGAAGCTTTCCGACTGGTGGCGAGTGCTGCTGCGGGAAATCCCGACGGGCCTGACGCTCGGCTGCATTCTGGGCGCCATCGGCTTCCTGCGTCTGAGCCTCTGGCAGCAGGCCGGCTTTTATGACTATGGCGAGCACTGGCTGCTGGTGGGCGCCACCGTTTTCGCGGCGCTCGTCGGCATCGTCACCTTCGGTTCGCTCGCCGGTTCCATGCTGCCCTTCGTGCTGCAGCGCCTGCGGCTCGATCCCGCCAGCGCCTCTGCCCCCTTCGTCGCGACGCTGGTGGATGTCAGCGGGCTCATCATCTACTTCTCGGTGGCGCTGGTGATCTTGAGCGGTACGTTGCTGTAAAAAACGAAAGGCCCGCTCCGAAGAGCGGGCCTTCAACTTTTTAGGGCACAGAATAATCTCTCCTCCGTCATGCCGGACTTGATCGCGCTGGACCCCGGATCAAGTCCGGGGTGACGGAGTGCGGATGATGCAACTTTGCCAAAAGCGTCGTTTCAATCGACAAAGCCCTAATCACCCACCCGCGTTGATCACGCCCGTTCCGAGCAGTCCAAGCAAAATAAAACCAATGACCACGCGGTACCAGACGAAGGGCATGTAGCTCTTGGTGGAGACGAGCTTGAGGAAGACGACGATCACGGCATAACCGACAACGAAGGCGATCAGGGTCGCGAGCCCCGTCGGACCCCAGCCAACCGGATTGTCTTCGCCGATGCTTTTGAAGAGCTGGTAAAAGCCGGAGCCGAAGACGGCGGGAACGGCGAGCAGGAAGGAATAACGCGCCGCCGCCTCGCGGGTATAGCCTAAAAGCAGGCCGGCGCTGATGGTGCCGCCCGAGCGCGAAACGCCGGGGATGAGCGCCATGGCCTGCGCGAAACCGAACAGGATGCCATCGCGCCAAATAAGCTGGTTCAGCTTGTAACGCTTCTCACCGATTTTATCGGCAACGCCGAGAACGATGCCGAAGACGATCAGCATCACGGCGGTGATGTAAAGGTTGCGCAGCGAGTGCTCGATGGCATCTTTGAAGAACAGGCCAAGAAAGACGATCGGCACGGAACCGATGATGATGAGCCAGCCGAGCCGGGCATCGGCCTTGTTATACTCGCCGAGGCGAAAGTTCTGCCGGAGCCAGGCGATGGCAATGCGCATGATATCCGACCAGAAATAGACCAGCACGGCCGCTTCGGTGCCGATCTGCGTAATCGCGGTGAAGGCGGCTCCCGGATCCGCGCCGGAGGGCAGGAGCTCCCCGGCGATCCTCAGATGCGCGCTTGAAGAAATCGGAAGAAATTCCGTAAGCCCTTGCAAAAAGCCGAGAAATGCGGCCTCCAACCAACCGATGCTCATGTGTCCTGATGTCCCTGCTGCGAATCGAGATCGCAGCATTATGCATCAATCGGGGCAAATACATGTTGCATCGCACCATGAAAAAGGCGCGCGAAAGGGTGCGCTTTTACCCGTGATTTTTCAGGCGGCCTTTTCCTTCGCTTCGGGAAGGCGGGTATATTTCTCGCCGTTCCTGCACACGACATGGGCGTCGCCCCAGCTTTTCAGCGCCGAGATCACCGGTATCATCGTCTCGCCGAGCGGCGTCAGCGCATAATCCACGCGTGGCGGCACCACCGGAAAGACGGTGCGGGAAATCAGGCCGGCCTCTTCCAGTTCGCGCAGCTGCTTGGTGAGCATGCGTTGGGTGACGCTGGGAATATGGCGGCGCAACTCGTTGAAGCGCAGCGTGCCCTCATTGATGAGGTGATAGAGGATCACGCCCTTCCATTTGCCATCGAGGAAACTTAAAGCCGATTCCACCGGGCAGCCGGGAAAGTTGCCGGTGAGCTTGGCGCGCGGTCGCGACATAACAGTATCCTTTTTGTATGTATCATCACAAAATGTGCATTCTTGCGATCGATGTTCATATGTATCAAGTAAGAGGCACGCAAACAAGCAAAGGAGACTGTTCATGCGCGCCATCGGTTACAGGACCAGCCAGCCCATCACCGCGAAAGACGCCCTTGTCGATATCGACCTGCCCCAGCCGGAAGCGAAGGGGCATGATATTCTGGTGGAAGTGAAGGCCGTTTCGGTGAACCCCGTCGATACCAAGGTGCGCCGCAACCAGTCGCCGGAAAATGGCCAACCCCGCGTGCTCGGTTTCGATGCGGCGGGCGTGGTGAAGGCCGTCGGCGACAAGGCCTCGCTGTTCAAACCGGGCGACGAGGTGTTTTACGCCGGTGTCATCAACCGCCCCGGCTCTAACAGCGAGTTCCATCTGGTCGATGAACGTATCGTCGGCGCAAAGCCGAAGTCCCTGAATTTCGAGGAAGCCGCCGCGCTGCCGCTCACCGCCATCACCGCTTACGAGACGCTGTTCGACCGGCTGCGGGTGAAAGAGCCGGTTCCGGGCGCGGCCAACGCCATTCTGGTTATCGGCGGCGCGGGCGGCGTCGGCTCCATCGCCGTCCAGCTTCTGCGGGCGTTGACCGATCTCACCGTCATTGCCACCGCTTCACGGCCCGAGACGATTACCTGGGTGAAGGAACTCGGCGCGCATCACGTCATCGATCACAGCAAGCCGATAGCCCCGCAGGTGGAGGCGCTCGGTCTCGGTGCGCCGGGCTTTGTCTTCTCCACCACCCATAGCGACCTTCATGCCGCCGACAGCGTGGCGACCATCGCGCCACAGGGCCGTTTCGCGCTAATCGACGATCCGGCCGGCGGTTTCGACGTCATGGCCTTCAAGCGCAAATGCGTATCGATCCATTGGGAAATGATGTTCGCCCGCGCCGTTTTTCAGACGCCTGACATGATCGAGCAGCACAGGCTGCTGAACCATGTGGCCGGGCTTGTCGATGCCGGCAAGATCAAGACGACGCTGACCGAGGTTTTCGGCACCATCAATGCCGCAAATCTCATCAAGGCGCATGCGCTGATCGAGAGCAACAGGGCCAAGGGCAAGATCGTGCTTTCGGGCTTCTGATCGCCGGTGAGGCGTCCGCATCGCGGACGCTTCTCTTCCGCTTATGGAGATGTTTGGGCCGAGCGCAAAAACGCCCGGCTATTCCTGTCAATCGTCGTCCGGATCTTCCGGGCACGGCCAGGAGGCCGGCGCGGTGAGACCGTTCGGCAATTTGGTCTTGGCGTCGCCGCAGGCAATGTCGATCTGCTTCTGATCAAGGCCGGTGGCCATGGAAAGATCGAGCCCTTCGATCCTCGTCAGCAGCAGGAATGCGCTGGTAAAATCCACCGGGCCGCCGAGCTTGGCGCCGCCGAAACGGGCCCGCGACAGATTGGTCAGGGAGAATTTCGAGTCGTTCAGTGTCGCGCCCTCGAAATCGGCGCGGCCGAGTTCAGCCTTGGTGAAATCCGTGCCGTCCAGCTTGGTGTTTTCGAATTTGGTCCGCTGCATTTCAGCATTGACGAATTTGGCGTTGGTGGCGTCAGCGGCGGAAAAATCGCTGCGATAGGCTTCCACCTTGGTCAGATTGGCGCCCTGCAGGTTCGCCTCGCCAAGGGCCGTGCGGATAAGCTTGGCCTTCTCGAGATTGGCGCCCTTCAGCGAAGAACCGCGCAGGTCGGTATAGGTGAAATCCGTGCCGTAAAGCATTGCCGAATCGAGATTGCTGCCGCCCAGCATCAGCAGGCGCTTGTTGCATTCGCGCCAGTCGATGCCGGCCATGGCGTCGGTACGGCAGCTTGCGGCCACCAGCGGACCGCCGCTGAAAGAAACGGCAATCATCGCAAGCGTCGCCACACCGGCAACGAACCCTGTCTTCCGCACGATATTCAGCCTTTGAAAGCCGGACATTCCTTCACTCCCTGTCGTCGGGCGACGGCACTTAGGACCATATGCACATTCAAGGCGTTACCGCATCGCCGAACCACAATCCACGGGCCACGCGACCATGCAACACCCCAACATCCTATATGTAAGAAATCGAAGAGCAATCCACAAATACTGACGGGGAGACGGGCTGTGGACGCTGCTCTTCCGTCATGTAGGGACCTGATCCGGCATCCAGTCACGGCGCGTCTGCGTCGTGGGAAATGAGCTCTTCGATCAGAGGTCTGCCCGTTCCGCAAATGTCGTCACTCCCGGCCGCATGACACAATGGCTCAGAGTGATTGCGAGCGGTCTTCCCACGCTCGACGTCATCCTCGGGACAGGCCCGAGGATGACGGAAGAGAAGGCTTCGGCCGTAATCGCCATCACATATTGGCGTAAACCGGCCCCTCGCCGCCCTGCGGCGGCACCCAGTTGATGTTCTGGTTGGGGTCCTTGATGTCGCAGGTCTTGCAGTGCACGCAGTTCTGGGCGTTGATGACGTAGACTTCCTCGCCGTCCTTCTCCACCCATTCGTAAACGCCGGCCGGACAATAACGCGTCGAAGGGCCGGCAAAGACGTCGTGCTCGGACAGTTTTTGCAGCACCATGTCCTTCACCTGAAGATGCACCGGCTGGTCCTCTTCATGGTTGGTGGAGGAGAGGAACACCGAAGACAGCCGGTCGAAGGTCAAAACGCCATCCGGCTTGGGATAGGCGATCGGCTTGTGCTTTGAGGCCGGTTCCAGGCTCTGCGCATCCGTCTTGCCGTGCTTCAGCGTGCCGAAGAAGGAGAAACCGAACAGCTGGTTGGTCCACATGTCGAGGCCGCCGAGGCCGACACCGATGAGCGTGCCGAATTTCGACCAGAGCGGCTTGACGTTGCGAACCCGCTTCAGGTCCTTGCCGATATCGCCGTCGCGCCACTCAGCCTCGATCTCGGCCACCTCGTCATGGGCGCGGCCGGCGGCAATCGCCACGGCGATCTTTTCCGCCGCCAGCATGCCCGACAGCACCGCATTGTGGCTGCCCTTGATGCGCGGCACGTTGACGAAACCGGCCGAACAGCCGATCAGCGCGCCGCCGGGGAAGGTCAGCTTCGGCACCGACTGGTAGCCGCCTTCGGTGATGGCGCGCGCACCATAGGAAATGCGCTTGCCGCCCTCGAAGGTCTCGCGGATGGCCGGATGCGTCTTGAAGCGCTGGAATTCCTCGAAGGGATAAAGATAGGGGTTCTTGTAGTTGAGATGCACCACGAAGCCGACGGCGACGAGGTTATCCTCGAGATGATAGAGGAAGGAACCGCCGCCGGTCTTGAAGCCGAGCGGCCAGCCGAAGGAATGCTGCACGAGGCCCTGTTTGTGCTTCTCCGGCTTGACCTGCCAGAGTTCCTTGATGCCGATGCCGAATTTCTGCGGCTCGCGATCCCTGGACAAATCGAATTTGGAAATCAGCTGCTTGGCGAGCGAACCGCGCACGCCCTCGCCGATCAGCACATATTTGCCGTGCAGTTCCATGCCGCGAGTGAAGTTCGGGCCCGGCTCGCCGTTCTTCTCGATGCCCATATCGCCGGTGGCGACACCGATGACGGCGCCCTCGTCGTCATAGAGCACTTCGGTTGCGGCAAAACCCGGATAGATCTCGACGCCGAGCCCTTCCGCCTTTTCCGCCAGCCACCGACAGACGAGGCCAAGCGAGACGATGTAATTGCCGTGATTGTTCATCAGCGGCGGCATCATGAAATTCGGCAGGCGAATAGAGCCGGCCGGGCCTAAGAACATGAACTGGTCGTCCTTGACCTCGGTCTTGAAGGGATGCCCCTCCTCTTCGCGCCAGCCCGGCAGCAGCCTGTCGATGCCGATCGGATCGACCACCGCGCCGGAGAGAATATGCGCGCCGACTTCGGCGCCCTTTTCGAGAACGACAACCGAAAGCTCCGGCTCCACCTGCTTCAGCCGGATCGCGGCGGCAAGGCCCGCAGGACCCGCGCCAACGATCACAACGTCGAATTCCATCGCTTCGCGTTCGGGCAGTTCCATCGCTTCCGTCATCTCATCCTCTCCGCATCGCCGGTCCCATCCGGCTGTTGTTATATCCGCTTTCCGGCATTCCCGGCGCATCGCCCGCGCCAGTCAAAAAACCATCCGCGACACCGCATCCACCAGCGCCTGTCTTCGCAAAGCCGGACGCCTTTGTCGAGCTTCTATAGCGGCAAAACATGTCGCACGCCAGTCGATTGTCAGACAACCTGATGATTACGTTATTACTTTTACGTTCACGTAAGTTTTAAATAGAAGCTGAGAGTGTAGGCGTCAAGGGTAGTCGGCATTTGTGCCGCTCTCGCGTCTACCCCCGCAACTGAAACGCCCATTCGGCTAACTTCATCAATGGCGGCGCTTCCGTTTTGCGCCAGAAGCGGACATTGACAGGTGTCACACAGTCTCGCCGTTAGGCCCGAGAAGTGTGAGGGCATGATCAATGCCAGCCGCATATGAATGATCAGTCAACATTCAGCTTGACTATCAATGGGTCTGGTGTCACAGGCCAAAGCCATGTTCAGAAACCCGAGCCTTTGTGATCGACGCCGACGCCGCTGCACCCACGCGGAGGCCTTTGGGCTGCGCGTCGATCAGCGTCCGTCTGTGTGGTGACCGTCTCAACATAGGTTTCACACACCGGAGTGACACCGGCCCGCTTTCCTGAACCCCCGCAGCCCTCGGCTTCGGGGGTTTTATTTTATCCGAATTCCAGAAGGACAGCACAATGAAGATTCGCGCCGGTATTGTCGGTATTAGTGGTTTTGGCGGCGGAGAAGCGATGCGCCTGATCGCGGGCCACCCATCTTTCGAACTCGTATATGCGGCTGGCGAGGGCAGTGCTGGCAGCATCTTGGTTGAACGCTTCCCCGGAGTGCCTGCCCGACTGGCCGATCTGGTGATCGATAAATGGGACCCCGCGACTCTACCGAAACTCGATGTACTATTCGCATCATTGCCGACGGGCACTTCGGCCGAGGCGCTGGCGCGTGTACCCGGTGACGTGAAGATCATCGATATAGGCGGTGACCACCGCTATGCCGAAAACTGGGCATACGGCTTGGCCGATATCTGGCCGGACGAGATCAAGGGGCGGAACCGCGTAGCCAATCCCGGTTGTTTTCCTGCAGCGACGCTAAACGCATTGGCACCCTTGCTGGTCAATGGGCTGATCGAGCCCGGAAACATAGTGATCGATGCCAAGACGGGCATATCCGGCGCTGGTCGGGGCGGCGGCGATAACAAATTCGGCTATGCCGAGAGCAACGAGAACCTTATTCCTTACGGTCTGCTCAAACACGTCCACATGCCCGAGATCGCCAGCACCATCGAGCGGCTGAGCGGCGGCAGCGCGGATGGCCTGGTGTTCACGCCTCACCTGATCCCGATGACGCGCGGTATCCTCGTCACCATCTACTGCAGGGGCCAAGCAACTACGGCGCAATGCCTCGACGCGGCTCGACGCTTCTATGCCGACCGGGCCTTCGTGCGCGTGACCGACAGGCCCCCGCAGACAAAATGGGCTACCGGATCGAACCTGTCGTTCATCAGCTATGCCGCCGATCCCGAACGCAATCTAGTGATCGCCATGGGCGTGGTCGACAATCTCGGGAAAGGAGCGGCTGGTCAGGCTGTGCAAAACGCAAACCTGATCTGCGGCTTGCCGGAGTCCACAGGCCTGGACGGCGCTCCCTTCTGGCCATGAAGTGTTTGTGATTCTACGAAAGTTATCGGTTGTCTTATGGTTGAGTATCATTGGCGAATAGCGGTTGCGTAATCACTCATTTTCGCGACGGGCCGTGTCCGCTTCGGCCCCCAAGCCGACTTAGCTAAAATCACTCTCCAACATCAAACCGCCCATTCCTCATCCGTCGTGAACACGATCGTCCACCAGCGGTCACTCCCCTCGCCGCCCAGCGCATCGCCGATTTCGTCGCGGATCGCGTCCCATTCCTCCAGACGCCGGAGCGGCCAGTTTTTCGGGACGATGAGAAAAGAGTTCGATCTGACGGCCGCGGCCGACGCGGGCGACATAGGAATAGTGCGAGGAGAAACCGAATTTCTCCACCGTCTCGGCCGCCACCCGGTCCACATGCTGCCTGAATTCCAGCGGGGCGTCAGAAGTAGCCCGCCAGCGCCTGTTTCACATTACTTCTACAGCGACGTGGCATTTTGCTGCCGTCTTCTCATTCGTTTCAGGCACGTTTCCGCGCTATGCCGAAGCCAGATTTCAGGAGTGTGACTGCCGCGACCCGTCAAGTCGCGGCAGGCAATCAGGCGACGTCCTGAAGTTGCGCTTCGCCGTCGTGGAGGAAGCACGCCCTGTTAAAAAGGCCGAGATCGACGAAGTTCGGAAGGCGAATATCGCGGATGTCGGGAAGCCGCTTGCTTTCCGGATCGAACGATCTGTCGATTTGCGAAATGAAGCCCAGAACGCAACCTGACCGTCGCGCAAAATCACCGAGGGCTCGTAGCTGCTCGGAAAGAACGGGCTTGCTCCGCTGTTGATCCAGCGCCTGGAGATAGTCGATCACCGCGACTGTTCCCGGTCGCGACCCCGACATCCGATCGATGATGTAGTCCGCACTAATTTCATCGGAAGTGACCATCTGAACTTGGTTGGCGAAGCCGTCAGTCTCCCTTTCAAGCGATTGGAGATATTTTCCCGCCTGTTTTTCGGTCAATTCCAACGTAAACAGAAACGCCTTGCGGCCGTCCCGGGCCGCATCGATCAGAAGTTGAAGACCGAGCATGGTCTTGCCCTGTCCCGGTCGGCCAGCGAGCAGTAACAGGTCGCCGGCATCGAGACGGGAAAGTACCGTTTCGGAAAGTGGCCTGGAAGACATCCGGGACGACAGCATGCTCCACCTTGCAAAGCCCTCTTCTTGCGCGATCTGATCCAGCGCTTCGTTCAGTGGAACATCATTGTTTCGCGCCATGAGCTTTGCACGGCGTTTAAGCTGAAATATCGGTGCAGAAAGTTTCATCAAAGACCTCCATTGCGAGCCGAAACGCAACCCCTCCTCATGCGATGCTCGAACAGATGGTTCGATGATTTGGCGTCACCCTGCATGTGCGATGCTTTCCCGAAAGGAGGGGGGAGGCTTGGGTCTAGCCTGTAGTTGAAAGCTAGCGGGTTGCGCGATTCGCAGCAAGGGGCGCAAGCCATTCGCCACATCGCAATTACCGGATCCTGTCTTCGTAAAGCAGGACGCCTTTGTCGAACTTCTTGAGCGGCAAAACAGGCCACTATAACCGGCCGGCAGATCGTCGGAATTGCTACCTGATGTTGCGCTCGAATTGCGGGCACCATAAAACCTGTCATGCACCATGAAAAAGAACGTTCGTTCAATTGAGGAGAACGCCACCTTGAAGCGATTGATTCCCGCGCTGTTGCTGTTGTCCTGGTTTGGCGCGATGCCCTTGGTGGCAAAGGCCGATGTCTCTTCCGCCAATCAAAACGAATCGGCCGCAGCATTTCAGGGCCTCGACACGCTCGCGCGGGAAACGCGCGCGCAGGGGGATTTACCGCGATTGTCCAACCCCGCTCATGCGAAGGTGCTGGACCGGCTCTGGAATGTGGAGGGGACCCTTGGCAGGCAGCCATACCGCTCCGCCGATGTTCCGGCGCTCATCGCCATAGGCGCGAATGCGGGCGCCGTTCTTAAAACCTATGCACTGTTTACCCCACAGAACGGCAGTCTTCCGGACACAGCGGCAAATACGTTCAAATACCAGGACGAAATCGCACGCGCCGGAGCCTATCTATTACATGTCCAGGCGGCTCAGCTGGAGGCGATTGCCGATTTTGTCGCCGTGCTTCCTGCCGATCAGATGAACAAGGCGCGCCGCGATGGCCTGCGCCAGATGCGCCTTGGCATCATGGAGCAGTTTACCGGACTGACCCTTATGCTGCGCTCACCGGATTTGCGATCCGAGAACCGGCTCATTTTGCTGAACGCCCTCAATGCCAGCGCCATTCCCGTGGTCGCCGCGACCTCCCTTGCCGACCGAACCGCCATGGCCACCCAGATCGACACGATTTTGCCGGGGCTGTCCGGGCTTGAACACGAAAAGGCGCAGGCGTTGAAATCGCTCTTCATGAACCAGAATTGCGACGGGCTTTGCGCGATGGATCGGTAGCCGCTCAATACCCGGTTGACGCAAAGGGGCTGCAACTCCGCCCCTCAGACCTTCCCACTCAAACCGCCCATTCCTCATCCGTCGTGAACACGATCGTCAGCCAGCGGTCGCTCCCCTCGCCGCCCAGCGCATCGCCGATCTCGTCGCGGATCGCGTCCCATTCTTCCAGACGCCGAGGCGGCCAGTTTTTCGGCACGATGAAGAAGAGTTCGATCTGACGGCCGCGGCCGACGCGGGCGACATAGGAATAGTGCGAGGAAAAGCCGAATTTCTCCACCGTCTCGGCCGCCACCCGGTCCACATGCTGCTTGAATTCCAGCGGGGTCACCAGAAGGATGTCCGCGAGCGCCTGTTTCACATTGCCGAGCGGCATGGGAATGATGACGAGGCAGACCAGCGCCAGCACGGCCGGGTCGATATAGGGTGCGAGCCATGCCTGCGCCGTTCCCGTGAGCCCGTAACCCACGGCGAAGGCGACGAAGAGCGCCATGCTCAGAAGCGCGCTCATCAGCCAGCTTTTGGCGTCCAGCGCCACGAAGGCGGATTTCAGCCGGCGGTTCTGCCGTTTGACGAACCATGCCATGGCGAGCGAGACGGCGAAGCTGACGAAGGTGACGACGATGGCGTAATCGAACTCGATCGATCTGCCGCCATCCATCAGGCTGTCGACGGCATTGATGAGGGCGTAGATCGCAGCCCCCATCAGGAGCGTGCCGTTAAGCCCGAGCACCATCGGCTCCAGATGCCAGAAGCCCATGGTGAAACGCTCCACCAGCCGGCCGCCGGGCTTCGGCGCGGCGGAAGCGGCGATCAGCCGCGCGACAAGCAGCGCCAGCACCGTCATGAAAGCATCCGTCAGCGCATAGACACCATCGAAAACCACGGCGAAGGAGCCGGAGAACAGGCCTGCGCCGATGCCGAAGAGCGCCAGGAGAACCGTGACGGCAATGGAGAATTTGAGCAGGGATTGTTCTGTCATGACGTGTATTTTACCTTCAAAACCGGACGCCGCCTTGCTGGAGCGCTTTCTCTTTTCCTCGAATCGAGAAAACGCTCTAACTCTTTGTTTTGTAGCATTTCCAGACGGAAAACCGGGGTCCACTTTTCCTGGAAATGCTCTATAAACAGCACATTGAGCACTCACAAGACAGGACAAAACCCATGGATCTCGGCATTTCCGGCAAACGCGCCCTCGTTCTCGCCTCCTCTCGCGGCCTTGGGCTGGGCATTGCCACCGCGCTGGCGAAAGAAGGCGCACATGTCCTTCTTGTCGGCAGAAGCGGTGAGAAGCTGGAGGCGAATTGCAAGGCGATCAATGCGCTCGGCAAGGGCAAGGCCGACTGGGTCTGGGGCGATCTGGCCGAGGACAATTTCGTCGAGGCCATGGTTCAGGCCGTCAGGGAAAAGCTCGGCGGCATCGATATTCTCGTCAACAATACCGGCGGCCCGACGCCGGGCCTTGCGCAGGAGATGACGGCCGACAAGCTGGATACCTTCTTCCAGTCGATGGTGCTGCGCGTCATCACGCTTACCAATGCGCTTTTGCCGCAGATGAAGGAACAGGGGTTCGGCCGCATCCTGACCGTCGCCTCCTCCGGCGTGTTCGAGCCGATCGCCAACCTGGCGCTGTCCAATACGCTGCGCGGCGCACTGGTCGGCTGGAGCAAGACGCTGTCCTCCGAAGTGGCCGGTTTCGGCATCACCTCCAACCTGCTGCTGCCCGGCCGTATCCATACCGACCGCATCGATGAACTCGATGGGGCCAACGCCAAGCGCCTGGGCAAAAGCGTCGAGGAAATTCGCGAGGCTTCCGTCAAGAGCATTCCGGCCGGCCGCCTCGGCACGGTGGAGGAATTCGCCGCCGCCGGCGCTTTTCTTTGCTCGGTGCCGGCAAGCTATATCACCGGCACGATGCTGCGGGTGGATGGTGGCGCGGCGAAGTCGAATTAAGGCCGCGACGGCGCGTTATCAAACGGGCGCATCGTGGATGACGAAGCGGTTGCGCCCCGTATTCTTGGCCCGATAAAGCGCCGTATCCGCCCGACGCAGCGCTTCAGCCGCGCAATCGCCGGGGCGCACGAAGGCAATGCCCGCCGAACAGGTGTAACGGAAATCCGGGACCTGTTCGAGCGGCGAGGCCTCCCGCAGCGACGCAAACAGGGCTTCGACGACGCTTTCGGCATTGTGCATTCGCGCGCCGCTCAGCCCCAGCAGAAACTCCTCGCCGCCGATACGCCCGATGAGATCGTCGCGGCCGGCGGCGGCGCATAGTTTTTCGGCGAAATGTTTCAGCACCCTGTCGCCCGATGCATGGCCGAAGCGATCGTTGATACTCTTGAAATGATCGATATCGAGCAGCACCAGTGCCAGCGCCTGCGCCTTGTGGGGGCCGAGGCTGTGACCCAGATTGTCCATCAGGTAACGGCGATTGCCGAGCCCCGTCAACTCGTCGCAGAGGGCGGATTTGAGCGCCCTGTCGCGTTCCTGTCTGAGGTCGCGAAGCTCTATGCCGAGTTCGGAAATATCGGTGATGACGCACAACATCCAGCCGCCCGGCAAAGTCGTTTCCGTCGTCAGTATCCAGCGCCCGTCATTGAGGCTGGTCTCGATGGTGCGGAAGGGCAGCTTGCCGCGCCTCGTCCTGGCGGAACGCAACCAGACTTCGAAGTCGGAGGTCTCGATTGCAGTGCCGGTGGAGTTGCCGTAGCCGCTACGCATCAACTCGACCCAGCTTGGAAATTCATCCGGAGCGACATCCAGCGCTTTGCGGAAAGCCGCATTCGCAAAACACAGCCTGTCCTCGCCATCGAACAGCGCATAGCCCTGCTGCGATGCCTCAAGAAGGTTCATGAGCTGACGGTTGAAAACGCCGGCATCGCCCCGAACGAGGCCGGGATGATCCGGCGATACATTGTCGAAGTTGGAACTGGTCGTCTTGCGGGACATTGAATTTTCCAGATGACAAAGCGACAGGCAAAACCGAAGGGAGCGTTGAGTTAAACCCTTATCGTCGGGCTCCGCCAGTACAAAAAACAATGCATGCGCGCCGGCTGCCATTGCGCTGTTCCACGGCAGCGGCTTCGTTACCAGCATAACCACAAACCCCTAAGAACATTGTCAAAAAACTGCCGCGTTCTTTCACGAGTGCGGAGGCGGATCGTTTACCATCTTCCCTACCCGGCAGACGCTGCCGTCAATCTGCGAAAAACGGCGGGGGAAAAGCTTGCCATTCCATCGGGCCTGTGCAATCAACCGCCCTCCTCTGACATCGGGGTGCCAAAGGCATCCCTTATTTTCACGCCGGGCCGCCTTTCAGGCCGGGCGGGTGTTTCTATCGGCAACAAGGATATGGCGATGACGCAAAAGCGGGCTCTCGGCCTCGATTTCGGCACGACCAACACGGTCATGGCTCTTTCCGACACGGGCGGCGCCAGCCGGTCCATGCGCTTCACCAGCAGCGCGGGCACGGATGACAGCATGCGCACGGCGCTCTCCTTCATGAAGGATGCCGGCCTTGGTGCGGCCGCCCTGCATGTGGAAGCCGGCCATGCCGCCATCCGGCAATTCATCGACAATGCCGGCGACTGCCGTTTCCTGCAATCGATCAAGACATTCGCCGCCTCGCCGCTGTTTCAGGGCACGCTGATCTTCGCCAAGCGCCAGAGCTTCGAGGATCTGATGGACGTTTTCCTGCGCAAGCTGAAGGCCTATGCGGGCGAGGAATGGCCGGGGGACGTCTCCACCGTCATCGCCGGCCGGCCGGTGCGTTTCGCCGGCAGCAATCCGGATGAAACGCTGGCGCTCGCCCGTTACAACGAGGCGCTCACCCGGGCCGGATTCCCGGAAATCCACTATGTCTATGAGCCGGTGGCGGCCGCCTATTATTTCGCCCAGAGCCTGAAGAAGGACGCCAATGTGCTGGTGGCGGATTTCGGCGGCGGCACCACGGACTATTCGCTGATCCGCTTCGAAACCCATGCCGGCAAGCTTTCCGCCACCCCCATCGGCCATTCCGGCGTCGGCGTGGCGGGCGATCATTTCGACTTCCGCATGATCGACAATCTGGTCTCGCCGGAAATCGGCAAGGGCAGCAAGTTCAAGAGCTTCGACAAGGTACTGGACGTGCCCTCCGGCTATTACGTGAATTTCGGTCGCTGGAACCAGCTGTCGATCTTCAAGACCTCGAAGGAATTCACCGACCTCAAATCGCTGGTGCGCTCGGCGCTGGAGCCGGAAAAGCTCGAACTCTTCATCG
Source organism: Agrobacterium leguminum (assembly GCF_005144435.2). Classification (NCBI taxonomy): domain Bacteria; kingdom Pseudomonadati; phylum Pseudomonadota; class Alphaproteobacteria; order Hyphomicrobiales; family Rhizobiaceae; genus Agrobacterium; species Agrobacterium leguminum. Next base: position 673,502 of record NZ_CP120211.1, on the reverse strand, counting down.
ATCTGGTCGAACATGACGAGGGTTACCCCCTCTATCAGGCGATTTCCGCCACCAAGATGGCGCTCTCCTCGGCGGAAGAAGCGGAATTCAACTTCGCACCATTGGGCAAGGCCGGCCGCAAGATGGTGAAGCGCAGCGATTTCAACAACTGGATCGCCGAAGACCTCGCCAAAATAGAAGAAGCGCTCGACGAGGTTCTGGAAAAGACGAAAGTCGCGCCCGAAGCCATCGACAAGGTGTTCCTGACCGGCGGCACTTCCTTCGTGCCGGCGGTTCGAGAGCTTTTCACCCGCCGTTTTGACGCCGACCGCATCGAAAGCGGCGGCGAGTTGCTCTCGATTGCCCATGGTCTGGCCATGATCGGCGAAAGCGGCGACATTCAGCGCTGGACAGTGTGATTTGCGGGTTTCCCGGGCCGGGAACATGGGGTAATTTCCGCCCATGATCGCCGCTCACGACCTCTCCCCGGCCGAACTCGCCGCCCTCCTGCATTTCCATGCGGATGCGGGCGTGGACTGGCTGCTGGAAGACAAGCCGGTCGATCGTTTCGCCGAATTTGCCGCCGCCCGCCCGGCCCGATCCGCGCCTGCGCAGGAGACCGCAGCAGCTTCACGCCAGATCGAAAGGCCGGCGGACCGCCGTGCCGATGCGCCTCAGCGGCAGGCGGCGACGCGCAACGCCCCGGCGCGCGGCGCACCGGCGGCCCCCGCCATTCAGCAGAATGTCGCCATGCCGGACGAGCAGGCCGTGGCGGCGGCGCGTTTTGCAGCCGAAAGCGCAAGATCGCTTGCCGAGCTGAAAACCGCACTCGACGGTTTCAGCGGCTGCAACCTCAAGAACAGCGCGCGCAATACGATTTTTACCGAAGGCGACCCCGCCTCCGCCATCATGGTCATCGGCCCGATGCCGGATGCCGATGACGACCGCGAAGGCCTGCCCTTCGCCGGCAAGACCGGGCTGTTGCTCGACCGCATGCTGGCGGCCATCGGGCTTCAGCGCAGTGCCATCATGCTCGGCAATGTCGTGCCCTGGCGGCCGCCGGGCAACCGCCCGCCGACTCAGGCCGAAATGGATATCTGCCGGCCCTTCATCGAGCGTCAGATCGCCCTTGCGGAGCCGAAACACCTGTTGCTTCTCGGCAACTTTACCGCACGTTTCTTCTTTGGCGGCACTGGCACGATCCATACGCTGCGCGGACAGTGGCGTGATGTCGCAGCCGGACACCTGATTTTGCCCGCTTTGGCCAGCCTGCATCCGCAGGAACTTTTGAATGCGCCTGCCAGCAAGTCATTGGCATGGCAGGATTTATTGGCTTTTCAGGCGAAGATTACCGAAAGCTGACTGCCTTATTCTTGCTCAATGTAAATGAATTATGAAAAAAGCCATGCACAATGCGCATAACAGCGGCGCATTTGCTCAGCTTGCCGAATCCATGCTGCGCTGCGATATAGGCCGCATGTCTTGGGAGGAATAGGTTTAAGGAACCAAGGCAATGACCACTCGCTTCCGTCCGGTACATTCCGGCTTTGAAACGCTCCGCCTGGCGGGCCTCGGCCCTCGCTCCAGTCAGGGCTACCATCGTTTCGGCGCTGCCGCAAACGAACAGATGACCGCACGCGCTGCCATGCAGCAGGTCCGCGTGACGCGTCCCTCGGCAGTCTTCGCGGATTTCCGCGAGCGCTGAGAAGCACTCAGGCCAGTCTAGCGCTGGTCCACAGATATGATTGCGCGCTGGCGTCTTTCTTCGGGAAGGCGCCTTTTGCTTTTGTGGTTTTTTTCGAAAGGTTGCGACGAAGTCTTGAACCGAGTCACAAGGTTGTAGTGCGCGCCCAGCCGTCCCTTCTTCCGTTAACGCCGGTTGAGACGAAAAACGGCACTCTCAATCTTGTCTTCCACCATGCGTCATCCAATCCGTCATTCCGGCCTTGAGCCGGAATCCAGCCAGCCCAAGTCCTTGGGCTGAAAAGACTCTTCTCGGCGCGTGAGAGCCGCGTCGGCTGGATCCCGGCTCAAGGCCGGGATGACGGAGGAGAAGCATTTTTCGTGAAATTCGGTGGTTGAGAATGCTGCGCGCTTGTCCTGGAAACAGGCAAGACGCGCTGATTTGGGTTCCCTCACCCCTGCGGCGTCGAGGCCTTGCGGGCCGCCCGTCTTGCCAGGCCCAGCTGATGCTCGCGGAAGATGATGAAGATACCGGCGAGGATAACGATCGCCGTGCCGATCAGCATCGTCACCGTGGGAATATCTCCGAACAGAATGTAGGAGACCGCGATGCCGAAGATGATGGAGCTGTATTCGAAGGGCGCGATGACCGAGACTTCGGCGTGCCGATAACTCTCCGTCAGGAAGATTTGCGCAACCCCGCCGCAGATGCCGCTGGTGATCAGCAGCATGGCCTGCAACATGCTCAACGCGCTCCAGCCGAAGGGCACGCTGACAAGCGACAGCAGGGTGGCGGTGAGCGAAAAATAGAGCACGATGGTCGGCGTCTTTTCCGTCTCCACCAGTTGCCGCACCTGGATCATCGCCAGACCGCCGAGCGCCGCACCGCACAATACGGCAATGGCCCCCAGCCCCTCGCCTGCGGCAAAACCGCCTTCCCGCAGAAGCGTCATCTTCGGCCAGAGAATCACCAGCACGCCCGTCATGCCGACGAAGACCGCGCTCCAGCGATAGATGCGCACCTTTTCATGCAGGATGACGGCGGCAAAAACGACGGCAAGAAGCGGCGAGGCATAACCGATGGCGATGAATTCCGGCAGCGGCAGCATGGTCAGCCCGTAAAAGCCGCAGGCCATGGACAGGATGCCCAGAAAACCGCGCTTGAAATGGCCGAAAAGATTATTTGTGTGCAGCGCGCTGGTCAGCGCATGCAGCCACGCCAGATAGACGACAATCGGGAGAATGGCGAAAGCGGAGCGGAAGAAGGTGATCTGGCCGGCAGGCACATCGCCTGCGGCCTTGATACAGGTCTGCATGACAAGAAAAAAGCCGACCGAAATCAGCTTCAGGCTAATCCCGCGAAAGGGATTCATCGGTTCGGCGTTCATTGGCAACTACTCATATCGGCTGCGCAAACACGCCATCGGGAGATTTTTCATGCGGGGAGGACGACGCAGGGGAATTGGATTTGTGCAAGGCTAGAGCATTCCCCCAGCGCTTTACAACAAAAAATGTGATTTACCCGTGAATTCCGTTGATTTGGGAAGGGATTGTTTTCGCGGCTGCGGAAATGATGCAAACCAAAAGCGACGCGCGCTAAAATTTGAAGAAAATAAAATATAATTTCAGCAATCGTTCAACATTTGCTGCCATGGTCCACAGGTCCGGCGGCGGGAGGATTGTCTGCATGGCCGGCAAAGCCTTCCATGGCGGGACAGAACGTCCTCCGACGCGCACATGAACGTGACGAATATTCTACCCATTTTACATCCGGGCCTTATGACGACATGATGCCGGGAAGACCACGCAAAGTTATTCAGGGACAGTCATGCGAACAGACACGGGCCAGATCGTTCACCTGGCAGATTACCGCCCCACCGATTTCGTTCTGGAGCGGGTGGATCTCACCTTCGAACTCGACCCCAAGAATACCAAGGTCGAAGCCCGTCTGATCTTTCACCGGCGCGAGGGTGCTGAGCGGCAGGCGCCGCTGGTTCTCGATGGCGACGAGCTGAAGCTTTCCAGCCTGCTGCTCGATCAGGTGGAGCTTCCCGCCGGTCAATATGAGGCAACGCCGGAGAGCCTGACCATCCGCGACCTGCCGGCGGAGGCGCCCTTCGAAATCTGCGTCACCAATTACATCAATCCGCAGGTCAATACGCAGCTTATGGGGCTCTACCGCACCAATGGCGTTTATTGCACCCAATGCGAGGCGGAAGGTTTCCGCCGCATCACCTATTTCCCGGACCGCCCGGATGTTCTGGCGCCCTATACGGTGACGATCATCGCGGCGAAGGAAGGCAATCCGCTGCTGCTCTCGAACGGCAATTTCCTCGGCGGCGGCAATTACGATGAAGGCCGTCACTTTGCGGCATGGTTCGATCCGCATCCGAAGCCCAGCTATCTTTTCGCACTCGTCGCCGGCGATCTCGGCGTGGTGGAAGATACCTTCACCACCATGTCCGGCCGCGACGTGGCACTGAAGATTTATGTCGAGCACGGCAAGGAGCCGCGTGCGGCCTATGCCATGGACGCGCTGAAGCGTTCGATGAAGTGGGACGAAGAGCGCTTCGGCCGCGAATACGACCTCGATATCTTCATGATCGTCGCCGTGTCTGATTTCAACATGGGCGCGATGGAGAACAAGGGTCTCAACGTCTTCAACGACAAATTCGTGCTGGCCGACCCGGAAACCGCCTCCGATGCTGACTACGCCAATATCGAGCGCATCATCGCGCATGAATATTTCCACAACTGGACGGGCAACCGCATCACCTGCCGTGACTGGTTCCAGCTCTGCCTGAAGGAAGGCCTGACGGTCTATCGCGATCAGGAATTCTCCGCCGACATGCGCTCGCGGCCGGTCAAGCGCATCGCCGATGTGCGCCATCTGAAATCGGAGCAGTTTCCCGAGGATTCCGGCCCGCTGGCGCATCCGCCGCGCCCCGATACCTATCGTGAAATCAACAACTTCTACACGACGACCGTTTATGAAAAGGGTGCCGAAGTCACCCGCATGATCGCCACGATCCTCGGGGAAAACGACTTCAAGAAGGGCATGGACCTCTATTTCGAGCGCCATGACGGCGAAGCCGCAACCGTCGAGGATTTCGTCAGGAGCTTCGCGGACGCCAGCGGCCGTGACCTTTCGCAGTTTTCGCTGTGGTACACCGAAGCGGGCACGCCGCTCGTCTCCGTCTCCTCGGCTTATGATGCGGGCAAGTCCACATTCAAACTCACTCTGGAACAGACGACCGCGCCGACGCCCGGCCAACCGGTGAAGCAGCCGCGCCATATTCCGCTGTCGCTGGCGCTGATCCTCGACAATGGCCAGATCGCCGAACCGCAGGCCGTCGAAGGCGGCGACTATCGCGACGGCGTGCTGCACCTGACCGAACGCAACCAGACATTCTCCTTCTCCGGCATCTCGTCGCGGCCGGTGCTGTCGATCAACCGCAACTTCTCGGCGCCGATCAATCTGGATTTCGAGCAGAATGCGGCCGATCTGGTGCAGATCGCCCGGCATGAGACGGATATGTTCGCGCGCTTCCAGGCGCTGACCGATCTTGCCCTGCCGGCGCTGATTGCCGCCACCAGGGCCGTGCAGGACGGCAAGGACGTTCAAACGGATGCGGAGCTGACCGCAACGCTTATCGAAATCATCGGCAACGACGCTCTTGAGCCCGCCTTCCGGGCGCAGGCGCTGGCCTTGCCGAGCGAAACGGATATCGCCCGCGAAATGGGCGGCGACAACGATCCGGACGCCATCCACAAGGCGCGTAACGCCACCATCAAGGCCATTGCGACGGCCGGGCTCGAAACGCTGCGGCGGCTTGCCGACAGCACGGCTGATGGCGAGGCCTACAGCCCGGATGCGGCAAGTGCGGGACGCCGTTCGCTGCGCAACGGCGCGCTGACCTTCCTCGCCCTTGCCGAGGAAACGCCGGCCCGCGCGGCAAAGGCCTTTGCCGACGCCACCAACATGACCGATCTCGCCCATGCGCTCAGCGTGCTGACCCAGCGTTTCCCGGAAAGTACCGAAACAAAGGAAGCGCTTGCCGCCTTCGAAAAGCGCTTCGCCGACAATGCGCTGGTGCTCGACAAGTGGTTCTCGCTGCAGGCCGCCATTCCCGGCGACGGCGCGCTCGACCGGATCAAGGCGCTGATGAAATCGAAACATTTCATCGCCACCAATCCGAACCGGGTTCGCTCGCTCGTCGGCACGCTTGCCTTCGCCAACCCCACCGGCTTCCACCGTGCGGATGGCGCCGCTTACCGGTTCCTGGCGGAGCAGATCATCGCCATCGACAAGCGCAATCCGCAGCTTGCCGCCCGCATTCTCACATCCATGCGCTCCTGGCGGTCGCTGGAGGCAAGCCGTGCCGAACACGCCAAAGCTGCGCTTTCGACCATCGCCGACGCCAAGGGGCTGTCGACGGATGTAAGCGACATAGTCGGGCGCATCCTGAAGGGCTGACCGCCCCGCCAAAACTCCGGAAAATACCGATACGCCGTCTTGATCGCCATCAAGGCGGCGTATTGCGTTGCGCGACATGATGGTTCGCGAGAGGCCGGGAACGGCTGAAGAGACCGGAAAGGAATTTCAGATGACGGACATGTCCAAGACCAGCGCTTCGTTTCAGCGCTTCATGACCGATGCTCCGGCCCACAAGGCGGCATGGTTTCAGGCCGTGCAGGGTCTCGGGGCGGCGTCCACGCTCGATGTGAAGACGCAGAGCCTGATCTATATCGGCATTCTTGCCGCCCTGCGTCTGGAAAGCGGTCTCGCCTTTCACGTGATGGAAGCCAAGGTGCGGGGCGCAAGCCGTGACGATATCATCAGCGCGGTGCTGACCGGTCTTCCCGCTGCGGGCAATGGCGTGATCAGCGCGCTTGGCCCCGCTCTTACCGCCTTCGACGGAGCATGAAGCCTGTTTCTCCCGCATTCCGCAACAACCGGATCAGATTGCCGGCTCACTGATTTCGTTCATAATTCCCGCCTTCTCCAAAGCGGAAACAGACCGTCCCGAAAAAATACGGAGTCGGTTCAAGGGGTTAAAATTCTTTTAACTTTTGCCTCTGGACACGGCGAATCGCATTTGATTCACTAGTCATATTCGAGCGGCGGCGCTTCGAATCACTGGGGACATCTTGAAGGCGGGACAATGACGAACGTGCGGCGGGCGACTGCGGGCGATGAGCGGCCGTATGCCAAATTTTCTGATCTTGCGGCCTGGGGCGAAAGGCTTTCCAGCGACCTGATGGGTTTGATGAATGGCTCCGACCGCCCGATGCCGCAGGTCGAGACCCTGCTGAAACGTCTCATTCCCATTCTCATCCTCGCCTTTCTCGTCGTCGTCGCGGCCTCGCGCATGCTGGGCATCGTTGCCGAATATAGCCGCATGGAAGAGGCCGCCCGCCATTCCACGGCGCTGACGGCGCTGACGGCCAAGGCGGCCCTTCTCAACAACGATACCGTCTTCACCGCGCAGGATCGTGCCCGCGCCGAAGCCAACCTCGTCGCGGCGCTGCCGTCGGGCAGCCTTGCCGACGGTACGATGGTACTTCTTTCGGGCAGCAATGGCCGCATTTTCGCCGGCGCCGGCAAGGAAGCGATGCTTTATATCGGCACGTCGCTGCCGGCTTTGCTTCCGGAAATCGCCATCGTGCAGCGTTTCCCCGGCGCGCCCGGCACCATCGAGACCAATATCGACGGCCAGCAGCACTATGCGACGATGATCCCCTTCGGCGACGATGGCGCGATGGTGATCGCAGCCCGCTCGCTGCAGCCGATCCGTTCCTTCTGGCGCAGCGAAATCGCCATGAACGTGACGCTGTTTGCCGGCATCTCCTCGATCCTGCTGGTCGTGCTCTATGCCTATTACATGCAGGTGAAGCGCGCCCGCGACGCCGACGACATCTTCGCCGAATCCAACCTGCGGGTCGAAACCGCGCTGTCTCGCGGCCGTTGCGGGTTGTGGGATTTCGATCTTTCCAGCCGGCGCATGTTCTGGTCCGGTTCGCTTTACGAAATTCTCGGGCTGCCGCCGAAGGCCGCACCGCTTTCCTTCTCCGACGCGGCGCGCATGATGCATTCCGAAGACGGCAATCTCTATGAGCTTGCCCGCGCCGTCGGCTGCGGCAACCTGCGCCAGATCGATCAGATCTTCCGCATGCGCCATGCCAAGGGCCATTATGTCTGGCTGCGCGCCCGCGCCCAGGTCATCCGCACCAATAATGGACCGCGCGTCATCGGCATCGCCATGGATGTGACCGAACAGCACCGCCTTGCGCAACGCTACGCCGAAGCCGACCAGCGCCTTGCCGACGCCATCGAGTCCACCTCGGAAGCCTTCGTGCTGTGGGACAAGAACGACCGTCTGGTGATGTGCAACACCCATTACCAGAAGGCCTATGGCCTGCCGGACAGCGTGCTGGTGGCAGGCACGGAAAAAAGCACCGTCCATGCCGCAGCCGCCCGCCCCGTCGTTGAACGTCGCGTTGCCGATCCGGACCAGTCCGGCCTGTCGCGCACCACCGAAGTGCAGCTTGCCGATGACCGCTGGCTGCAGATCAACGAACGCCGCACCCGCGATGGCGGCCTCGTCTCGGTCGGCACCGATATCACCCTTCTGAAGCGCCATCAGGAGCGCCTGCGCGATTCCGAACGCCGGTTGATGGCTACCATCGGCGACCTCTCCGCCTCGCAGCACAAGCTGGAGCGGCAGAAGACCGAGCTTTCCGACGCCAACGCCAATTATCTCGCCGAAAAAGAGCGTGCGCAGGCCGCCAACCGGGCGAAATCCGAATTCCTCGCCAATATGAGCCATGAGCTGCGCACGCCGCTCAACGCCATCCTCGGCTTTTCCGACATCCTGCAGAACGAGATGTTCGGACCGGTCGGCTCGCCGAAATATTCCGAATATGCCCGCGATATTCACGATAGCGGCAAACACCTGCTCAACGTCATCAACGATATTCTCGACATGTCGAAGATCGAGGCGGGCCATATGCGCATCAACCGCGAGACCATCGATCTCGCGCCGCTGATCGAGGAGACCCTGCGCCTGACGGCCATTCAGGCCGAACAGAAGAACATCACCGTGCAGCAGAAGGTTTGCGCCGGGTTGACCATGCAGGGCGACCGCCGCGCCATGAAGCAGATCATGCTCAACCTGCTCTCCAACGCCGTGAAATTCACCGGCGACGGCGGCCGCATCGCGCTGCGCACCCATGTGCATCAGGCCGCGATGATCCTCACCATCGCAGACACCGGCATCGGCATTCCCGCCCAGGCGCTCAACAAGATCGGCCAGCCTTTCGAACAGGTGCAGAGCCAATATGCCAAGAGCCAGGGCGGCTCCGGCCTCGGGCTTGCGATTTCCCGCTCGCTCGTCAAGCTGCATGGCGGCACGATGAAGATCCGCTCGTGTGAGGGCCGTGGCACCGTGGTGACGATCATCATTCCGCATGCGGCGGGGTGCTGTGGGACGGTGCATTGAGTTGGCGTCGGACGCGCTGACTTTCCTGCAATATGTAAAGGTCGAGTGCGCGATACCCCCTCTGCCCTGCCGGGCATCTCCCCCTCAAGGGGGGAGATCAGCTAGACGGATGCTCCTTGCCAAATTCGCAACGTTTGAGATGATCGCGCCGTTGCCGCATATCGATCTCCCCCTTGAGGGGGAGATGCCCGGCAGGGCAGAAGGGGGTGAAGCCTCACCCACCCACATCAACCACCATTCTTCACCGTCCCCACAAACGCCTTCCGCACCGCCTTCGCCAGCCGCTTCACCTCACCCTCCAATGTGGGAATGTCAGGGCAATCACCCGCCCGGCAAACGAGATCGGTGAGGCCCGCCGGCGCTTCCTTCGGGTTGAAGGCGCCATCGATGCATAGCCGCACGATTTGCGAGATTTCGGTGTAGAGCGCCATCGCCGCCATGCAGTCATCAAAGGCCTGCGGCTCCATGACAGGGGCGGCGAGCGCCTGCAGCGCCTCGGCCGTGTTGCGCCCCGGTTCATGCGCGGCAAGCCCCTTTACCGGTCCCACCAGCGCCAGATATTGAGCGATGAATTCGAGGTCGATCAGCCCGCCATTGATGAGCTTGAAATCCCAGTTGTTTTCCGGCGGCTTTTCCTGCTCGATCAGGCTGCGCATCTCCAGCACATCGGCCGAGACCTTGGCCACATCGCGCTTTTGCGACAGGATGGAAGCGATGATGCGGCGCGCGTCCTCCATCAGCGAAGCATCGCCGCAGATCAGGCGAGCGCGGGACAGTGCCATGTGCTCCCAGGTCCAGGCTTCCTCGCGCTGGTATTTCTCGAAGGCGGAAATGCGGGTCGCCACCGGCCCCTTGTTGCCGGAGGGGCGAAGCCGCATGTCCACCTCGTAAAGCACGCCTTCCGCCGTCGGGGCCGACAGCGCGGCAATCAGCCTTTGCGTGACACGGGTGAAATAACGCACGACATCGAGTGGCTTTGCGCCGGTCGATTCATGGGCGGCATCGTCATAATCGTAAAGCAGGATAAGATCGACATCCGAACCGGCCGTCAGCTCGAAGGAGCCGAGCTTGCCCATGCCCATGATAGCCACGCGCCCGCCGGGATAGGGCCCATGCGCCGCTTCCATCTCCGCCAGAACCGCATTCAGCGCCGCCTCGATCACCAGATCGGCAAGGTGGGTGAAGGCGCGAGCGGCAACCTCGCCGCGGATCGCACCGGTGAGGAGCCGAACGCCGATGAGGAACCGCTGTTCGGCGGCGAAAATGCGCAGCCGGTCGAGAATATCCTCATAATGCCGGGCGTTGGAGAGAAAGCTTCCCATGCGGTGGGCGAGATAGTCGCGCGTCGGCACGTCGCTCATCAATGCCGGGTCCAGCATGCCGTCGAAGACATGCGGACGCGCGGCGATGATTTCGGCAAGGCGCGGTGCGGACGACATGATCGTCACCAGCAGATCAAGCAGCGCCGGGTTGTTGCCGAGCAGCGAAAAGAGCTGGATGCCGGCCGGCAGACCGGAGAGGAAATTGTCGAAGCGCAGCAGCGCTTCATCGGCGCGCTTGCTTTCACCGAAGGCGCGCAGCAGGTCCGGCGTCAGCTCCGTCAACCGCTCGCGCGCCTCCACCGATTGCGTCGCCCGGTAACGGCCATTGTGCCAGGTGCGGATGACGCGGGAAATATCCTCCGGCCGCTGGAAACCAAGGGTGGAGAGCGTCTTTAACGTATCGGGATCGTCCTTCTGGCCGGTAAAGACCAGATTGCCGGCCTCACCGGAGAGCTTCGTTTCCTGTTCGAAAAGCGCCGAATAACGGCGCTCCACCAGCCGCAGCACCGCTTCCAGCTTTTCCGAAAAGGTTTTGGTGTCCTCAAAACCGAGCATGAAGGCGATGCGTTTCAATTCGGCTTCGGTGTCCGGCAGCACATGGGTCTGCTCGTCGCGCACCATCTGGATGCGGTGCTCCACCTCGCGCAGGAACCAATAGGCTTCCGTCAGGCTGTCCCGCGTTTCGGCATCGATCCATTTCGCTTCGGTCAGCGCCGCAAGCGCCTCCTGCGTTGCGCGCACTCGAAGCGCCGGCATGCGGCCGCCGGCAATCAGCTGCTGTGTCTGCGCGAAGAATTCGATCTCGCGGATGCCGCCGCGCCCGAGCTTGACATTGTGGCCCTTCACCGCAATGGCACCGTGGCCCTTATGGGCATGGATCTGCCGCTTGATGGAATGAATATCGGCAATCGCCGCATAATCGAGATATTTGCGGAAGATGAAGGGCGTCAGCTCGCGCAGGAAATTCTCACCCGCCCTGATATCGCCGGCCACCGGCCGCGCCTTGATATAGGCGGCGCGTTCCCAGTTCTGGCCCCTGCCCTCGTAATAAAGCAGCGCAGCCTCCACGGGAATGGCGAGCGGCGTCGAGCCGGGATCGGGCCGCAGCCGCAGATCGGTGCGGAAGACGTAACCATCGGCCGTGCGCTCCTGCATGATGCGCACCAGACGGCGCATCATGCGGCCGAAATTCTCCGTCGCATCATAAGGATCGTCCATGATGCCGGCTGAGGGTTCGAAGAACACCACGGCGTCGATATCGGAGGAATAGTTCAGTTCCCGCGCGCCGAGCTTGCCCATGCCGAGCACGATGAGGCCCGACCCGTCGCTCGGGGCTGCGACATTTTTCAGTTTCAGCTTGTCGCTCTCATGGGCGGCGAGCAGCAGGTGATCGATGGCGGCGGAAAGCGATGCATCCGCCATGTCGCTCAGCCAGCGTGTCGTATCGCGCGCGGTGAAGATGCGGGCGAGATCGGCAAGTGCCGCGATGAAAGAGAGCCGCCGCTTGGCTACCCTCAGCCGCGACATCACCTCGTTTTCGCTCGGCACCCCGCCTTCTTCGCCCGGCTTCCAGCAATCGCGCGCCTCATGGACGAGACCCGCCAGCAGCGGCTCGAGCGGTTTCGACATCGCCAGCGACAAAAGCCCCTCATCCGCAGACGCCATGTCACGCAGATAGGGGGACAGCGTGAAAGCCGCGGCGATAAACTCTTTGAGTGCACTTTCCCCGACAAGCAGCGCGGCCACCGCCGGCTCGCTTTTGCCGATATCCTTCAGCGTCGAAAGAACGGATTTCAGTTCCGTCTGCGTATAGGGGCGGATCACGCCCGGCAGAACCTCGCTCAGCCGCCTTTCGGCGGTTTCCCGTTTCGTCACTGTGTCTCTCCCTCTTCCGACTATCCTCTCGCCGCTCCCCGACATGCGACTTTCAGGACCGGATGCGCCGCACCCGAAACGTCCCTGCCGCCGCACCTCTTAGAATCCTCCCGGCGCATGCATCTGGCGTTGTAACAAATGCAGGCCGCTTTGCGATCATAAAACCGCCGATGGCGATGTTTTCCAAAGCCCCGTACCCCGTAATGTCTCCGCAATTGTGCCGGCGTAGCGTCAGCCTCAACGAAACCCGACTCCCCGGTTTTCCAACGCTCGATGTTGCAACGGATATGATCATGAAACAGATTTTTACAGTGAAATTGCAAAAGAACCTGCGCGCGATGGCCCTTTGCCTGACGACGCTGCCCATGGCGCAGGCCGTCTGCACGCCCGTTTTTGCCGCCGATATCGGCAAATCAGACCGGGTGGCCGATCCGCAGGGCAATTTCGACAATGCCCGCTACAGCAGCTCCAGCGACTGGAAGATCACGCTCGGTGTCGGTGCCGCCTACGCCCCGAAATATGAGGGTTCGGACAAGCTGGAAGCAGGCGCCGTGCCGCTGGTTTCCATCGAGTATGGAGATACGCTGAGCATCGATTTCAGCGGCGTCACCGTCAACCTGCTGAACCACAACGGCTTCAGACTGGGTGTGAAGGGCGGCTGGGAAGCCGGGCGCAAGGAAAAGGACGACAGGAAAAACCTGCGCGGAATGGGCGATATCAAGGCGGCCGGCGTGGTCGGCGGCGTCATCGCCTATGGCGTGGATCCCTTCGAAATCTACGCCAAGGTGGACAAGACCATCGACGGCAGCGAAGGCCTGACCGCGACCATCGGCGCCAGCGTTTCGCACAAGGTCGATCAGTTCATCCTGGGCGCCGACCTCTCCGCCACCTGGGCGGACGACAAGCACATGAAATCCTATTTCGGCGTCACCTCGGCCCAGTCCGCCCGCTCGGGCCTGCGCCGCTTCGACGCGAAATCAGGCTTCAAGCGCGTCGACGCCAGCGCCTCCGTCACTTACCTTATGACCGAGAACTGGTCTATCACCGGCACGGGCGGCGTCGGCTTCCTGCTGGGCGATGCCAAGGACAGCCCTCTGTCGAAGAAGGATATTCAGCCGTTTGCGATGGTGGGCGTGGCTTACACGTTCTGAACCGTGAGCAGGAGAACCGCGCGGCCACGGATGCGCACTCCGGCACGTCCCCAATGAGGAAAGGCGTCCCCGCCCTCACGCCTCCTCACCCGGTGAAGCGCCGCAAGGCGTTTCACCGGGGCCGCGATGCTTAGAGTATCCTGTCCCGGTATTCCGGCGGCGCTACCCAGCATTCTTCGCGTTTTCCGAACCAGCGGTAGCGATTGCGGGCGACAAAGCGATAAACGGGATCGCGCAGGAATGCGGGAACGATGCGTAATATGGTGATCAGCCGCCAGGGTAGGCCCAGCGCTTCATATATGCTCAGCACGGCATCGCTGTCCTGCCGCACCCTGCCGCCCTCCACGACCAGCATGCTGACCGGATCTTTCGGGTCCATGCCGCAGCGTCGGTAAATTTCCGCGCCGATATCGCCCTGCATGGACGCCAGGCGGAAATATCCGGCCCTGTCATGCCGCAGCACGAATTGCGCATTCACGGAGCACAGCACACATTCCGCATCGAACAGAATGATCGGGCCGTGCCCGTCATCGGTCAAGGGAACCGTAGCTGCCACCCGTCACACATCCTTTCGTCCATCGCACGCGATTTCCGAACAGAGCCATTGCCGTCAATCAATCGGACTATTCTTCAGATCATCTTGCAATACAATCTTGAAAAACAGTCATTTTCCGGATGGCGAAGACTTTGCGCACAAATCCCGGTGAACGGCATCGTCAGCCGCGATGCCTAAGCCTTCGAGACGGGAAACACCATCGAAACGGTCAGCCCCGGACAGGCGGCATTCGTGGCGTCCGTATCCGATAGCATCAGCGATCCGCCATGCAGTTCCATCACGGCCTCCACCAGCGACAGGCCGAGCCCGGTTCCGGGTTTCGAGCGGCTTTCATCCAGCCTGACGAAGCGTTTCAGCACCTCGCCGCGTTTGTCGGCGGGAATGCCGGGGCCGTGATCGGCGACGGAGAGCACGATGGCCTCCGGCTCCCTTGCCAAACGCACAACGAGCTTTTTGTCGCCTTCGCCCTCGCAGGCATATTTCATGGCGTTGTCGATGAGGTTGGAGAGCGCCTGGCCGATCAGCTCGCGGTTGCCCTTTACCGACAGGTCAGCCTCTATTTCGGCCTCCAGCACAAGCCCGGCATCCTCGGCCACCGGCTCATAGAGTTCGGCGCTGTCGGCGGCAATCGCCGAGACGTCCACATCGGTCATTTCTGCTGCAATTGAGCCGGCCTCCACACGGGAGATCATCAACAGTGCGTTAAAGGTGCGGATAAGCTGGTCGGATTCGGCGATGATGCCTTCAAGCGCGGCACGCCGTTTCGTCTCGTCATTGTCGTCAAGCGCTGCGGCCGCCTTGTTGCGCAGTCGCGTCAGCGGCGTCTTCAGATCATGGGCGATATTGTCGGAGACTTGCCGCAGGCCTTCATTCAGCTTTTCGATGCGGCCTAGCATGGCGTTGAGCGAGCCGGACAGGCGGTCGAATTCATCGCCGGAGCGGCCCTGCGGCAGGCGCTGCGAAAGGTCGCCCGCCATGATCTTCTTGGTCGCCGCCGACATGCGGTCGATGCGTTTCAGCGCGTTGCGGCCGATGCCGAACCAGATGAGCAGCGCGCCGCCGCCCATGATGGCGAGCGCCACCATCAGTGCGTTGCGCACCAGTGCCCGAAACTTGGTGGGTTCGCCGAGGTCGCGGCCGATCAGGATGCGCAGGCCATTATCCAGCATGAAGACATTGGCGGTGGCCAGATGCTGCACGCTGTCGCCGCTTTCGGAGTAACGCTCGTAACGGAAAGGAAAACCTGTCCAGCCTTCCTTGTCGAAAACACCTGGCTGCACCGAAGCGACGTTGCCGGCAAGGATTTCGCCATTCGGCCCGGCGATGACGTAAAGGCTCGCCCCCGGCTGGCGGGCGCGGCGTTCCATCATCCGCAGCAGCGGGTTGATGCCGCCGCGATTATAAATGCGCTGCACATCCGAGACTTCCTGCAAGACGGCATCGCGCGTCTGCTGGTTCAGCAGCCTTTCGGAAAGGGCGGTGACATAAAAGACGAGGAAGGCGGCGCAGAGTGCGAACAGCAGAATATAGAGCGCCGAAAGGCGCACCGCTGTCGACCGGAACACTATTCTGAGGCGGGCCATTTTCGCCAATCAGCCCTCGTCCTTCATCATGTAGCCAGCGCCGCGAATAGTCTTCAGCAGCGGCTTCTCGAAGTCCTTCTCGATCTTCGAGCGCAGGCGGGACACATGCACGTCGATGACATTGGTCTGCGGGTCGAAATGATAGTCCCAGACGTTTTCGAGAAGCATGGTGCGGGTGACGACCTGACCGGCATTCTTCATCAGATATTCGAGCAGGCGGAATTCGCGCGGCTGCAGCAGGATTTCCTTGCCGCCCCGGCGAACATCGTGGGACAGCCGGTCGAGTTCGAGATCGCCGACCCGGTAGATCATGTCCTGCTCGGGCTTGCCCTTGCGGCGGCCCAGCACCTCGATACGGGCGAGCAGTTCGGAAAAGGCATAGGGCTTCGGCAGATAATCGTCGCCGCCGGCGCGCAGGCCGGTGACGCGGTCATCCACCTGCCCCAGCGCGGAAAGGATCAGAACCGGCGTCTCGATGCCGCGGCGGCGCAGCTCGCTGATGACGGAAAGCCCGTCGCGGCGCGGTAACATGCGGTCGATCACCATCACGTCGTAAGCGTTCTCGCAGCCCATGAACAGGCCGCTCTCGCCGTCGCTCGCATGGTCGGCGACGATCCCGGCTTCGCGGAACGCCTTGGTCATATAGGCCGCAGCCTCGAGGTCGTCTTCAATGACAAGAATCTTCATGTGCGGGACAATAGCGCCCTCGCCCTTTTCCGCACAACCGGAAACAGATGCGACAGACATTTCCTGAACCTTGTTTTCCATGAGGTTTCCTCCGAAGACCTGGCCTTGAAGCACCATCGCGCTTCAAGGCGGAACAATCGCCTATGGATCAGGCGGGCGCCGCTTGTTTCTTCTCCCCGCCGGGGAGAAGGTCGCGGCAGCGGGATGAGGGGGCAAGGCCAGAGATTTACCGAGAGGTTCCCCCCTCATCCGACCCTTCGGGCCACCTTCTCCCCTGCGGGGAGAAGAAACGGGCCATAGCGCCCTGCCATACTCAACCGCCCCGTCTCAAGAGCGCGATGCGACGCCGGCTCCCGAAAGAACCGGCATCGCCATTCGAGTTATCAACCCTGGTCGATATCCAGCGCGATGAAGCGGCTGCCATCGTCCGTCTGGATCTGGAACAGCGCCTTGGAGCGTCCGTCCTTCTTGGCCTGTTCGAGGATCTTCTCGATATCGGCGGCGGAAGCGACCTGCTGGTTGTTGACCGAGGTGATCTTCTCACCCGTCTTCAGGCCACGGGCGGCGGCATCGCTGTCGGGGTCGACATCGGTGATGGCAAGGCCGTTGCCGTCATCGGCGGGCGCAACCGTCAGGCCGAGGCTGGAGAGCACCTTCTCGCTGGAGGACTGGCCGCCCTTATCGTCGTTCTGGGCAGGCGTCGCCTTGGAAGCATCGTCGCTGGCGAGATCGCCGAGCGTCACCGTGACAGGCTGCGACTTGCCGCCGCGCCACAGCGAGATTTCAACCTTGGTGTTGGGCGCCATGCCGCCGATGCGGCGCGACAGGTCGCGGGCATCCTTGACGGGCTCGCCATTGACGGCGGTGATGATGTCGCCCTGCTTGATACCGGCCTTGTCGCCCGGCGAGCCGGCCTGTGGCGAAACGACAAGCGCGCCGCTGGCTTCGGAAAGGCCGAGCGATTCGGCGATATCCTTGCTGACGGGCTGGATCTGCACGCCGAGCCAGCCGCGTTCGACCTTGCCGTCCTTCTGCAGGTCGGCGATCACGTCCTTGGCGACCGATGCCGGAATGGCGAAGGCGATGCCGACATTGCCGCCGGAAGGCGAGAAGATGGCCGTGTTGATGCCGACGACTTCGCCGTTGAGGTTGAAGGCGGGACCGCCCGAGTTACCGCGGTTCACGGCGGCGTCGATCTGCAGGTAGTCGTCATAGGGGCCGGAACCGATATCGCGGCCGCGGGCCGAGATAATGCCGGACGTCACCGTACCGCCGAGACCGAAGGGGTTACCGACGGCGACGACCCAGTCACCGACGCGGATCTTGCTGTCATCGGCGAACTGGACATAGGTGAACTTGCGGTTCACATCGACCTTCAGCAGCGCCAGATCGGTGCGCGGATCGCGGCCCACGAGCTTGGCGTCGAGTTCGGTACCGTCATTCATCACGATCGTATAGGCGGAGCCGTCATCAACGACGTGGTTGTTGGTGACGATGTAACCGTCTTCGGAAATGAAGAAGCCGGAGCCCTGAGCGACGGGGCGCAGCGGACCCTTGCCGTCACGGTGGCGGTTCGGGCCACGGTCGGAGCGATCCTGGTTGGGGCCGCCGAATTCCTTGAAGAAGCGCTTCAGCGGATGGTCGTCCGGCAGCTGGTCGAGGCCACGGCCGCCGAAATTGAAGGAGAAATTGCTGCTATCATCGGAAGCGGGCTGCACGTTGGACTGCACGCGAACGGAGACGACGGCGGGCGACACCGCATCGACCACATTGGCGAAGCTCGGAACCTGCGGCGCATTCACCTCGACGGGGGCGGCAAACGAATGGAGGATCGGTGCGGCGATGCCAGTGGAAAGCATCAGCGCCGCAAGGCCGCCAACGGTCGTGGCCTTCAAAGCCGTCTTCAGCGAGGCCGTCTTCAGCGAGGCCGCCTTCAGCGAGGCCGCCTTCAGCGAGGAATGGCCGTTTTGCGAATGAGACATGGTGTACCTTCTTTCTTCATTCAGACTGGAGCCCGTTTGACCGGGGGAGAAGCGGTGGATGATGAAGATATAGGAGGCGACACCTTACGGCGAAGTGTCTGACGAATGAAAAATCCGTAATGTTGAAAAAGAACCGGGGAGAAAAATGAAAACCGGTTATTTTTCAATGAGATTGCGAATTCGCTCTTCTTCGTCCGCGCTCAGTTTCTGTGGCTGTTCCTGGGTGGCGCGACGGCGGGAAAAGACGAAGACGGCGAAAATTCCCGCAAGGGTGAGACCGATGGGCGCGCCCCACAAAAGCACGGTGTGCAGGCTGAGGCGCGGTTTCAGGAGCACGAACTCGCCATAGCGCGACACGACATAATCGATGACGGCCTTGTCGCTGTCGCCCTCGACCAGCCGTTCGCGCACCAGAACGCGCAGATCACGCGCCAGCTCGGCATTGCTGTCGTCGATGGACTGGTTCTGGCAGACCATGCAGCGGAGCTGAGACGTGAGGTTGCGCGCGCGCTGCTCCAGCACGGGGTCTTTCAGCACTTCGTCCGGGTTGAAGGCGAAGGCCGGCCATGACGTAAACATGAGGACGAGAAGGAGCGTGAGCCCCGCCACAACCTCCCTCATTCCTGTGCTCGTCACAGGAATCCAGCCAGCCCAAGTCCTTGGGCTGAAAAAACTCTTTCGCCACGCAGACGCATGTCGGCTGGATTCCTGTGACAGGCACAGGAATGAAGAGAACGCAGATATCATTCCGCCGCCTCCGGCATTGCAGCCCGCACCGGCTTCGCCTTGCGATTCGGCGCTCCGACCCGCAAACGCCTGTCCGAGAGCGAGATGAAACCGCCCGCCATCATGAACAGCGTGCCGCCCCAGATGCACAGGATGAAGGGTTTCCACCAGATGCGCACCACCATGCCGCCATCGGCCATGGGGTCACCCAGCGAGACATAAAGCTGGCTGAGGCCGAAGGTCAGGATGCCGGCTTCCGTCGTCGGCATGCGCCGCGCGGTATAGAGCCGCTTGGACGACCAGACATCGGCCACCTCCACCCCCGCCTTGCGCACGGTGAAATGGCCGCGATCCTCGGTGAAATTCGGGCCGACGGCGTGGCGGACGCCATCGAAGGTCAGGCTGTAACCGCCCGCTTCCGCCGCCATGCCCTCTTTCATTTCCAAGACCGTCTCGGTCTCGAAAGCGGTGACGATGACGATGCCGAGCACGGTGATGCCGAGCCCCATATGCGCCAGCGCCGTGCCGAAGGCCGAACGCGGCAGGCCCTTCAGGCGGCGGAACGCAATACCGAAGGCGAGCTTGCCGAAATTGGCGCGATACCAGAGATCGGCGAAAGCGCCGAAGATCAGCCAGAAACCGGCGGCGATGCCGAGTGCGGCCAGCACCGGACCGCCATTTTCGATGTACCAGAGCGTCAGCCCGGCAAGGGCCGCAAGCGCTGCGGCCACATAAAGCCGCTGGAAGGCTCCGAGAAGATCGCCGCGCTTCCAGGCGAGCATCGGCCCGAACGGCGTGACGATCAGGATCGGGATCATCAGCAGGCCGAACGTAAGATTGAAGAAAGGCGCACCGACCGAGATTTTTTCGCCCGTCAGCGTTTCCAGAATGAGCGGGTAAAGCGTGCCGATCAGCACGGTCGCGGTCGATACCGTCAGGATCAGGTTGTTGAGGACGAGCGACCCTTCGCGCGAAATCGGCGCAAACAGGCCGCCGGCCTTCAGGGAAGGTGCACGCCATGCGAAAAGCGCGAAAGCGCCGCCGATGAAGACGGTCAGGATGCCGAGAATGAAGATGCCGCGGCTGGGATCGGTGGCGAAGGCATGCACCGAGGTCAGCACGCCGGAGCGGACGAGGAAGGTGCCGAGCAGCGAGAGCGAAAAGGTCATGATCGCCAGTAGCACGGTCCAGATCTTCAGCGCCTCGCGCTTTTCCATGACGAGCGCCGAATGCAGCAGCGCGGTGCCGGCAAGCCATGGCATAAAAGAAGCGTTTTCCACCGGGTCCCAGAACCACCAGCCGCCCCAGCCAAGTTCATAATAGGCCCAGTATGAGCCCATGGAGATGCCGGCGGTCAGGAAGGTCCATGCGGCGAGTGTCCATGGCCGCACCCAGCGCGCCCAGGCGGCGTCGATGCGTCCTTCCAGCAATGCGGCGACCGCGAAGGAGAAGCAGACGGAAAAGCCGACATAACCGAGGTAAAGCAGCGGCGGATGGATGGCGAGGCCGAAATCCTGAAGAATGGGATTGAGGTCCTGCCCCTCGGCGGGCACCGGCTCCAGCCGCAGGAACGGGTTGGAGGTGAGCAGGATGAACAGCAGGAAGGCGACCGAAATCCAGGCTTGTACCGCAAGAACATTGGCTTTGAGCGTTTCCGGCAGGTTACGGCCGAAGGCGGCGACAAGCGCGCTGAAAAACACCAGAATCAACAGCCACAGCAGCATGGAGCCTTCGTGGTTGCCCCAAACGCCGGTCAGCTTGTAGATCATCGGCATCAGCGAATGCGAGTTTTCCCAGACATTGCGCACGGAAAAATCCGAGACGGTATAAGCCCGCGTCAGCGCCGCGAAGGAGAACGCGACCAGCAGGAACATCAGGACGGAGCCGAGCGAGGCGACATCCATCAGCGCCCGGTCGTTGCGGCGCGCGCCGATGACCGGCAGCGTCGAGACGATCAGCCCCACACCGAGCGCCAGAACCAGAACATAATGGCCGATCTCGTTGATCATCTGGTCGCTCCGGTCTTGTCGGAAGAAGTTGCGCTGGCCGCTGGCGTTGCGGCGGCGGGTTCTTCGCCTTCTCCCGCATGCTGCCACAGGCCCTTGTCCTTCAGCCGGTCGGCCACTTCCTTCGGCATGTAGTTCTCGTCGTGCTTGGCCAGCACGCTGTCGGCAACGAAGCCGTGGGTCGCGGCATCGAACATGCCTTCGGTCACCACGCCCTGCCCTTCGCGGAAAAGATCGGGCAGGATGCCGGTATAGCTGACCGGCACGTTCGCTTCACCGTCGGTCACCGTGAAGCTCACCGTGCGGCCCTCGCCGCGCTTGATCGAGCCTTCCGCCACCAGCCCGCCGAGGCGGATGCGGGTGCCGGGGTTGACGGGCGTTTTCTCCAGATCGGCCGGCATGTAGAAATAGGCAATGGACTGGCCGAAGGCGAACATGACCAGCAGCACGGCTGCAACGATGAAGCTCATGCCGCCGCCGATGATCACTAGGCGTTTCTGTTTGCGGGTCATTGCGTCACTCCCTGCGGCGCGGCATCCTGCTGCCCGTTCATGCGGATCGGTCCGGCGGAAACGCCCAGTTCCTTGGCCAGCGCCAAAAGCTGCCGGCCCTGCTCGCCCTCCGGCGGGAAAGCCTTCAGCCCCGCTCGCAACGCCTCTCCAGCCTTGGCTTCGTTCTTCAGCACGGAATAGGCGCGAACGAGACGCATCCAGCCTTCAAAATCGGCCGGGTTTTCCTTCAGCTTGGCGTCGAGGCTCGACACCATGCCTTCGATCATCGCCTGCCGGTCCGTCGCCGTCATGTCTTTTGCCGCCGCCATGTCCTCAGCGGTCGGGCCGGGTGCGGCGGGGGTCGCCGCGCCGCCGGTGCGGGCGATATGCTCTTGAACCAGCGGCAGCCACGGCGCACCGGCGGGCGCATCCGCCGCCAGTGCGGTGAAGGCGGCGCGCGCTTCCTCGGCCTTGCCGGCCTGTTCCAGCGACAGCGCCAGATAGAAGCGGGCGCGCGGATTGCCGGGCTTCAGCTCTTCGGCCTCAGCAAAAGCAGCACGCGCGGCCTCGATGACGATGCCGTCATTGCCGGCCACCAGCGTTTCGCCAAGGCCCGTCAGCCGTTCCGGGCTCGGTCCCAGAATACGAAGCGCATTGCGATAGGCAAGCTCGGCATCGCCAAGCCGCAATGTCTTGAAATAGATCGGCGCTAGAATGTCCCAGCCGGCGCCGTCCTCCGGGTTCTGCGCCAGATGCCGTTCCGCCCGGGCGACCAGCAGGTTCATGTCGTTACCGGGCTTTTCAAGACGCGCCTCGAGCGGCATGTCCGGCACTTCCGGACTGCCGTTCCAGATGTAAAGACAGAGACCGAGCGCGGGCAGCAGAACCGTGATGAGGCTGGCGGCGAGATTGTGCCGGCGCGGCCGGGTTTCTTTGCCGGATTGCTCCTCCGCTTCGGCGGCGGCGAGAAGCCGGCGGCCGATTTCGGCGCGGGCATAATCCGCCTCGGTGTCGCCGATGAGGCCGGCGGCGCGTTCGCGGTCCAGTTCGGCCAGTTGATCGCGATAAACAGCGACTTCACCGTCGCGGCGCGTCTGCGGCGCCTCGGTCTTCCGCATCAGCGGGTACATCAGGACGATGGCGACAGCCGCCGTCAATATCGCAACGACAATCCAGAACATAAGGCTCAATTACTCGAATGCGCGGCACATGGAAACATGAAGCGCGGGGATGACGTGAATTTGAGACATCACGCCGCACCGCAGGCCATCTCCCGGCTGCACCGCCATGCCTCTTCTTGTCATCGCAAAAGGCCCGTGACCTTGATTTACGTCAAACTATTTTAAGTCAGCGGCGACCAGCTTCCATCGGCATTGCGGCAGGCTGCGCCGCGCGCCCTGGTTTCGCGTCCGTCGACCGTCAGGGTGTGCGAATATTGCCGGCAATTCTGGTTGCCGACCTGATAGGGCGCATTGGCGACCACCTGTCCCTTGGCGTCATCGCCGGTCCAGGACACAGGCGTGCCGACGGGGGCCGTTTCCAGCGCCTTGTATTCGGCTTCCAGCGCCTTGGTCTGGTCACCCCTGTCGAGCTGCACGCCGCTTCGCCCGACAATGCCGCCTTCCAGATTGGCAAGGAACGGCGTCGAGGGCTGCGCAGAGCGGCCGAACAGGCCGCCGCCCGCCGGGCGGGTGCCCGTGGTGGTGCAGGCGCTCAGCATCGATACGCACAGGATCGAGAGAAGTGCCGGGCGTGACACCAGCGAACGCATTGTCACGGAGCGGCAGCCATCATACACGTCAACCAAACCCTGTCCTCTTTCCTACCGCATTGCACCCAATATAGTGCCATTGAATTTCTTGCCTTTTTTCTTGCCTCACGCAAGCTCTTTCGAAAGGCCCGGCAAAATCAGATCGGCTTTCAGCCCGCCAATGGCGCTGCGCGACAGCGAAAACCGGCCATGGTACTCTGACACCACCTCGGAAACGATCGACAATCCGAGGCCCGTGCCCGGCCGGCTCTCGTCCAGCCGCCGCCCGCGCTTCATCGCTTCGCTGATCTGTTCCGGCTCAAGCCCCGGCCCATCATCCTCCACCGTCAGCTCCACCCAGGAGCGACGGGCAATTTCCGCATCGGAGGATGGGTGCGTGCCGGTCGCAAGCGTGATGACCACGCGCGTCTGCGCAAAACGCGCGGCATTTTCCAGAAGATTGCCGACGACCTCTTCCAGATCCTGCTGCTCCATGCCGAGTACCGCGCCGGGTTGCTCGAAATTCAGCACGAACTGCTTGTCGGGGTTCAGGCGGCGCATCACGCGCACCAGCCGTTCCAGCGCCGGTTCCGCTTCCACGCGGGCAAGGATCGAGCCGCGCTGGGCGGCGATGCGGGCGCGGGAGAGATAGGATTGCACCTGCGCCTGCATGGCGTCCGCCTGCGCGCGCACCAGATCGCCATGCTGCGGCTCCAGCGTGCGGGCCTCGTTCAGAAGAACGGCGATCGGCGTCTTCAGCGAATGCGCGAGATTGCCGACCTGCATGCGGGCGCGCTCCACCAGCCGGCGATTGCTGTCGATCAGCGCATTGACCTCATTGGCAAGCGGCTGGATTTCACGCGGGAACTCGCCTTCGAGGCTTTCCGCCTCCCCGCCCCTGATCTTGCCGAGCGCCACGCGAGCCTGATCGAGCGGTCGCAGACTGTAGAGAATGGCAAGACCGTTGACGACCAGACTGCCGACACCGAAAACGGCGAGCGCCAGATAAAGGCTGTTGGAGAAATCGCGCACATCGTCTTCCACGACGTTCAGATTGCCGGAGACACGGAAACGCGCCGCGCGCCCCTCGCCATCCAGCACGACTTCGGTTTCCGCCACGCGCACCTGATTGCCGGCCTCGTCGGTGACGGCATAAAAGCGCTCATAGCGGTTGTCGAAGGGCGCATCGAGAATGCTCGGCACCGGCAAAGTGGAGACGCCGAGCGACGATGACACCAGCGGCGCGGTCTGGAAATTGCCGAGCGGCTCGACAACCCAGTACCAGCCGGTATCGGGCTGCGAAAAGCGCAGATCGCCGAGCTGCGGGCTGCCGGCCAGCGTGTTCTCGTTGGAAATCGTCACGGAATTGATGACGTTATAAAGCTGTGCCCTCAGAAGATCGGTGAAGCTACGCTCCACCCCCTGCCGGTAAAGCGTCGAGATCACGACGGCGATCACCACCAGCGCCAGCACCGACCAGAGCGAGGCGAGCAGCAGAACGCGGGCGGTGAGGGAATTACTTCGCATCTGCCGGCGCTTGCATCCGGTAACCGAGACCGCGGATCGTCTCGATCAGATCAACACCGAGCTTCTTGCGCAGACGGCCGACAAACACCTCGATGGTGTTGGAATCGCGGTCGAAATCCTGATCGTACATGTGCTCGACCAGCTCCGTGCGCGAGACGACCTCGCCCATGTGGTGCATGAGATAGGACAGCAGCCGGAATTCGTGCGAGGTGAGCTTCAGCGTCGTGCCGTTGACGGTGGCCTTGGAAGATTTGGTGTCGAGCCGGACCGGTCCGCACACCAGTTCGGAAGAAGCATGGCCGGCGGCGCGGCGGATGAGCGCGCGCACGCGGGCAAGCACTTCTTCCACATGGAAAGGCTTCGTCACATAGTCATCTGCACCGGCGTCGATGCCGGCAACCTTGTCGCTCCAGCGGTCGCGGGCGGTGAGGATGAGCACCGGCATGGCCTTGCCGGCCGCACGCCATTTTTCAACGACGGTGATGCCGTCGAGCTGCGGCAGGCCGATATCGAGAACGATGGCGTCATAGGGCTCGGTATCGCCGAGATAATGGCCTTCCTCGCCGTCGAATGCCTGATCGACAACATAACCGGCTTCTTTCAGCGCATCGGTCAGCTGACGATTGAGATTGGCATCGTCCTCAACAACGAGAATACGCATTGTCCGCCCTTTCCTGTATCCCGGCCCGCAGGCGCGTCGCCGGTCATGCTAAATGTGTCGGATTGTTTTCCGATATTTCGGCGATGCGGGCAAGCTACATCGGCACGCGCATCGTCACCTTGCGCGGGCGTTCGCCATTGCCCTGGACGAGAACGGTGACGACACAGGATTGACCGTCGCCGGAAGGATAGACCGAAAGCAGCTGACCGCCGGTTTCGCGCACGACGCGGGCGACGGCTGCGCCGCAATCGCTCGCCGCCAGAATGTAATGGCCCTGCAGATCAGCCTCGGGCGCCGTGAAACCGGAAAGCCCGGCTGCAAGCGTCGCGATGATGAGAGGTGATGCCATTCTACAAACTTCCAAAAAACCGGGTGCGTCTCGAACCGTATTCTGACCGAATATGTAGCGCAAAGCGTCTGAATGGCAAATGAATGCCGCCCCCGCCGCATGGGCGCAAGACGGGAACGGCGTCGTCGCGGGCGCTGTCAGCGAATGGCACTGGTCGCCGAAAGACGGCCGTAAAGTGCGACCAGACCACCGATTCCGCCCGCAACCGTCACCAGCCCGTCCGCAAGTTCTCCTTGCAGACCGGCGGGCAGATCGAGGCCGGCGATGCTGAAAAGCGGTGCGAAAACCGCGACCAGGGCGCCCCAGATCGTGCGCGATTGATACCATGCTTTGGTACTGTCCATAGTCTCATCCTTTGCGTTGTTTTTCAGGCACATGTCAGATCGGGAGGGTGGCCTGCGCCACCACGCCCGAGGGCACCGCGCGGCCGAGCATTCGGACACGCACGGAAATGTGATCCCGCAAAGCCGGGAAATCTGTGAGTTCGTCCGCGGCGGGGTAAAACCAGAAGGGTTGCGAAACCTCCGCCATGCGCCGCACGGTCTCGCCGTCCAGCACCTCGATGCGATAAAGCTCGAAGGGCTCGTCCAGCGGGATGTCGCTCGCATCCCAGCCATCGGCCTCCACCCGGCCCCGGCGTTTCCACCTGACGAAAACGCCGTCGCCGCGCCGCTCGGCGGCAAGATGCACCGGCGCGAGAGGTGTCAGCGCCCGCACGCCGCCCTCGAAGGCAAAAGGACCACTCGGCACGCCCGCCATTCCGGCGGCTTCCGCGATCCAGTTCAGGCGTCGCCCGCGCTCGCTCGCGGCAAGACCGAGCGGCTGCACCGCCGCATCCAGAACCACCACCGGCGCACCTTTCGGCGCGCCTGCGGCGAGCGCGTCTTCCGTGCCGGCGAGCCCCCGCAGGAGAGCGGAGAGCCGCCAGCGTGCGGGTGCGATTTCCTCGGCCTTTGCAAAGGCGACGATTTCCCACACGCCGTTCGCCGCCTTGATGGCAAGACGGTTCTCACCGTTCAGCACCGAAAGCTCCCCGGCCGACGAGACCTCGCCGAAGGGCAGATCGACGACAACGATGTTTTTCCGGTCGAAGCGGCCGGAAGGGCCTGATGTCAGCGGCATTGCCAGAGCGCCGATCATCGCCGGCCGGTCCAGCAGCACGCGCTGCCGGTAACCTTCCCTGCCCGGCGACGCGGAAATGACGATTGGCCGCCAGGGCTTTGCAAGCGCCGCAATCCGCGCCGAATCCTCCGGCGCGGTGCCGTCATGGTAGGGCAGATCGAGAAACAGCAGCTCGGGCGCGAAACCTTCCGCTCCGCTTGCGCCGCTGCTGCGCCGTTCCTCCGCGCCGCCGGCAAAGACCGGAAAGGCAGCGGAAAAGGCCCGCGCCTCCACCTGCCGCACCGCGCCGTCCTCGATCCGGCTGACCAGAAACCGCCCTGCCGGCGCCTGCGGAAAGGCCCCTTCCGCCAGGCGGATACAATCACCCGGTTCAAGCGCGATATCGCAAGGCGGCAGAGCAAAGCGCAGGCTGCGCCGCGCCTGCCGGTTGTCGCGCAACAACGCCTCGACGGCGGCTTCCGCCGTTTCCGCAGGCAGGGCGGCGTTGAGATCGAGCCGCATCACCCGGCTGCCGGCATTGTCGATGCGGCGGGACCGTACACTTCCCTGCTCGTAATCCAGCGCCGGGTTGAAAGACGTCAGCACGGCTTCGGCGGCGAAATCGCTGTCATGGCCGCGATTTTCCGACCAGAGCGGCTCGTCCTCCAGATCGGCCAGCACGGCTATATCCCGCACCGGCAAGACCGCCGTATTGCGGGAGCGGAAGCGCAGGGTTCCGCCATCTTCCGTCACATCCACCTGAAACGCCGCCATCAGCGGCTCCAAGAGGTTGCGGGCAGAGGTCACGTCTCCCTGCACATAACCTCCCAGATCGCCGCTGACGGCGGAAACATCGAAGTCTGAAAAGCCGTGGTCGGTGAGGATGGCGGCGATGGCATCGGCGAGCGTTGCCGTGCCCAGCCTCCCGTTCAGCCAGTGGCCGGTGCGCCAGTTCGCCCCATCGCTCCAGGCCGCGCTATTCTGCGGAAAGGCCGGAAAGGGCCGTGCATCCCAGGTCCACAGATAGACCCGGCTTGCATCGACCATCGCCGCATCGCCCTTTCCCCAATGGTCGAGATGCGCCTCCAGAAACCGCCGCTGCTGGCTGTCGGCGCGGTTGCGGCGGGAAAAATAGGGAAAAGCGTTTTCCGCCGATTTCGGATCGGGAAAGACATTGGGGCGGGTCGCGCTCTTGTCCACCGCCGGGCAGCCGAGTTCGGTGAACCAGATGGGCTTCGAGCGCGGCGCCCATGCCGTCGGCGTTGTTTTCTCGGTTCCTCGCACCCGGTCGTAATGGAGGTTTCCCCACCAGTTGCGCAAGTCCTTGTAACGGAACACCCACGGCTTGCCCTTCAGCCCGTCGGTAATCGGCGTGCGCGTGCGCGCGGCGCGGTCCGCATCGCTGGCATAATACCAGTCGAAACCCTCCCCCGCCGTCATCGCGAGGCGGAAGGCGCTCACATCGTCCGGGCCGGTCATGCCGTCCGGATTGCCGTTTGCGGCATCCCCGTCACGCCAGTCGGAAAGCGGCATGTAGTTGTCGATGCCGATGGCGTCGATATTCGGGCTCGCCCAGAGCGGATCGAGATGGAAGAACACGTCGCCCGAGCCGTCCGCCGGCTGGTGGCCGAAATATTCGCTCCAGTCCGCCGCATAGGTCAGCTTCACCGCCGGCCCCAATATCGCCCGCACATCACCCGCCAGCCGCAGCAATTCCCCGACAAAGGGAAAGGCGTCGTTCTGGTCCCTGAGGGAGGTCAGCCCGCGCAGCTCCGAGCCGATCAGAAAGGCATCCACTCCCCCTGCCTGGGCCGCCCGGGCCGCCAGCGCCGCATAGTGCAGCACCATACGGCGATAGCCTTCATCGCGGTTGCAGAAGGCGGAAACCTGCGCCCTTGCGCCCGCGCTGCGATCCGCAGAGCCGGCCCTGCCGGGTGCGGGAAAGCAGGTGATGCGCCCGCGCCAGGCATAGGCGTCCTGCTCGCTTTTGCCATAGGGGTCCGGCAGCCCATTGCCGATGGGAACATCCATCATCACGAAGGGGTAAAGGCACACCCGAAGGCCGCGCGCCCTGAGATCGGCTATCGCCTGCAACACGCTTTCGTCGTTCGGCGTGCCGCCATAGGCCGGGCTGCCGCCATGATGGCTGACAGGATGCGCCTCATCGCGCGAAAGGCCGGCGACGGACCATGGCATGGTTTCCCCAACCCGGCCGGCCACTTCCACGCCCGGCAGAATGCGGCATTCCCCCGCCCGCATATCCGTGCCGAACCAGCTCACCACAAGCGCCACGCTCTCAAGATTGGGGCACAGATCCAGCAACTCGTCGATCGCGGCACCCCAGTCGGTCGAAGCGGTCAGGCCGTTGCGGTTCATGATGCGGCTTTGACCGATCCCCGTGCGTTCGCAAACCTGCGCGGGGGCGTAACCGTGCTCCGTTGCCCCCGGAATGACGGTGATGGCGCGGATGGATTTTTCCAGCCGGCCGACCGGTCGCACCACTTCGAACTGCATGAGCGGAATGCGGTTGCCGAAGCCGTCGAGCGGCAGGCGTTCGAACACCACATAGGCCAATCCGCGAAAGGCCGGCGCATTGCCCGCCCCCTGCTTCGCCTCGATCAAAGGATCGGGCAATTGCGTCTCGCTGCCGGGATAAAAGCGCATCTCCATGGCACTCAGGTCCAGTTCCCGCCCATCGGCCCAGACGCGCCGCACCCTTGCCGCCTCGCCTTCGCACAGGCCGATGGCAAAGCTGGCGAAATACCGAAAGGTCTCCACCTTCGGGCCGCGATTGCCCTTGCCGCCGCGCCGCTCCACCTCCACGCTTTCTTCGAAACGTGTCGCCCAGATCAGCGTGCCGCCGATCCGCGCTGCGCCATAAAGCCGGTTGATCGCCGCTCCCTCATCCGCGCCGGGAATGCGCGCCGTCGAGAGCCGCGCGCCCGTTACCGTCCGCCCGTTCGAAAGCAGCGTGCGGTCAATGACATTGCCCGCCAGCGCCCCGGCCGCCCGGCCGATTACTGCGCCCAAAGGACCGAAAATGCCGCCGAGTGCCGCGCCCGCCGCCTGAAAAACGATTGTCGCCATGCTTGCCTCGAAAAATCAGGGATCGGGAAAACGGAAGACGCCGGCGATGCGCCGCCGCCAGCCCGGCACCAGCGCCGAACGCAGCACCGCCGCCTGTTCATAGGCATGGATGAAATGCTGCGGACCGGCCAGAATGCCGAGATGCTTGGCCGCCGCATCGGCCCGCCAGCGGAATAGCAGCAGGTCTCCCGACCTAGCCTCTTCCAGGCCCGCCACCGCCGGAAAATGGCGTTTTGCCGCCGCCATCAGCCGGTCCTCGCCGCCGCGTTCGGCCCAATCGGCCGCATAGGGCGGCGGCAATTCCGGTTCGTGGCCGTAAAGGTCCCGCCAGATGCCACGAATGAGGCCGAGGCAATCGCAGCCGACACTCTTCAAAGAGGCCTGATGCCGATAGGGCGTGCCGATCCAGCTTTCGGCGAGCGCCAGCACTCTTTCGCCGGTATCGCTCATGAAAACAGCGCCCCGCCGTCATGGCTCTCGCCGCCCGCCGCATAGGAATAGGCGAAATCCGCCCCTGGCAGATGCGGAAAGCCCCGGAAATTCAGATGATTGGCGAATTTTGCCCGGCAGGTGGAAAAACTCTTGTCGCAGCCGGCGGTGACGGAAAACGTATCTCCCGGCGAAGGCGTCTGTTCCGGCGGCAGCCAGAAGGACAGAAGCATCCCGCCGTCACGCCGCTCCTGCCCGTCGAGATCAAACCCCTTGCCGGCGAGCGGGCCGGTCAGAAAACGCAGCTTCCCCCGGCTGAAGAAACCATCGGCAAAGGCATCGAGACCGGAGACGATCAGGTCGCCCGAAGCATCCACCGCCGCGACGCTGCCATGCCCGGTAAAGCGCGCCAGATCGACACTGCAACGCCTGTCGCCAAGGGCGGCGTCGCAGCGCCGCCCATAGACCCTGCCCTGCGGCTGGCCGAGGCGATGCGCAAGGCTGCGCAGCTCGGCGCGAAACGCCCCGCCGGCCCGCGTCACCTCGCCAATCTCGCGCCTGTTCAGCAGCACATGCTGGTCCGGTGCCTGCCAGTTGACGAGGAAAAGCTCCACCCTCGCCCCATCGAAACGCCCGGCGGACAGATCGTCTTCCGCAATCGCCTCGTTCGAAAAACCGCCGGCCACCTCCCCGGCACCTGCGCCCAGCCCCGTTTCGCCGTCACTATCGCTGGCCGAAAAGCCGCTGGCGGCAAGGTAGGACAGACCACCGAGTGATATCGTCTCGTCATGATCGGTAAAACCGATCACCGCACCGTCCTTCAGTGTCACCTTCCAGCAATGGCATGTCGTCGTCGCATCTTGCCCGAGATGCCCGGCAAGGGCGGTGGGAATGGTTTTCATGGCAGGATTTCCATCAGTGGAATGGAGGGAATGCGGCCTGCCTCGAAAGCGGTCAGGTTCACGTCGATACGGTCGATCCCGAAGCGGACCGGCACGTCGAATTCGAAACCGGCGCGGATCGCGGCGCCGGCGGGCGGCACCCGCCCCGCACGGAACACGATCATTCCGGTTACATGATCGACCGCCACATCAGCCGCTTCGACCTTCACCCCCTCGACCGAAACCATGACCGAGCCTTCGACCGGTTTTTCTATCCGCCGCACGAAGGAGCCGCCCGCATCGGCATAGGTCTTCCGCAACTGAAAACCCGCTGTCACGCCGTCGCCGGTGCCGATCCTCTGATCGGTCGCGGCAGTCGTCTCCCCCGGCGGGCAGGATTTGAAATCCACCGGGTCGCGAAAACGAAAGCCGTAAAGCTCACCGCGCCGCGCCTCGAAAAAGGCAAGCACCTCATAAAGATCGGCGACGGAGCGGATACCGGATCCGGCGTCATAGCTGCGTCTGGCGTTCCTCCAGCGCTGATTGCGGCTTTCGCGGCCATTGGACAGGTTGACGATGTCCGTCCGCCGCACCGGCCCACCGCTCACCCCGAGCGCAAGCCGCAGCGGAAACCGCACTTCATGAAATGCCGCCATGTCGTTGTTCCTGGATTCTTTTCGATGGTCTTGAAACGTGGGAGGACGCGCGTGCTTCACAATCCGCGCTGGCCGCGCCCGACGCTGCGTGCCAGCATGGCGGCGATCTGGCCTTCGCTTTTCCGAAAGCTCGCAGCATCCGTCGCCGTCACGTTAAAAACGATCTGCGCCCCGCCGCCGCCGGACGGCGCGGCAACGCCGAGAGCGCCATCCGAACCGCGCTTCAGCGGCAGGATCGCTTCCGCCCCCGCCTCGCCCATCAGGCCAAGCCCGCCGCCCATCGGAAAAAAGGCGGGGCTGGAAACGACGCCGCCATCGGCAAAGGGCGTGATGCTGCGTCCCGGCACACCGCCATCGGCAAAAGCGAATAGCGAACCGCCGCCGTTCAAAAGCCCGCTGACGGCATTGCCGATCATGCCCTCAAGTGGCTTCAGACCGGCCGAGAGTGCGATGCCGGACAGCCGCTGCCCCAACCCGCGCAACACATCGTCCAGCCCCCTGCCGCCCGCCGTCGCCGCCTGCAGGGCCGAGGTCAGGGCCGCGCCGAACCGCTCGGACCGGCGCTCAAGATCGCCCATCGCCTCGGACAGCGCCTCCGCCTCTTGCCGGTTCTCCGCCATCGATCCTTCGCCCGCCATCGCGCTTGCCTTTCTGATTCAAATCGGAAACGTAAATTTTTGAAATGCTTGATCGTTTTAGGGGATCAACTCACCCATCCGGAAACCGCCGCATCATCGCCTCCATCGCCTGACGGTCGGGGCCGAGGAGAACGGCGTTGCCGCCCGTCATCGCGAAGAATTCCTTTGGGGTCAGCCGCCAGAAGGTTTCGGAGGAGAGCCGCAGCAGGCAGAAGCCGGCATGGATCGCCGCCTCCCAGGGAAATGGGCGCGGCGTCGCTTCGCCTGCTGCGGCGCTCAAGGGTCCGGCGGCGTCTCGCCTTTCAGGCCGCCGAAGGTCGCGGTCAGAAGATCGGCGACGATGGCGGCATGGCCGGCAATGCCGCCTTCCATCGTGGCGGCGGCCACATCCTCATCGGAAAAGACATTGCCCGCGCCGCGCAGGCCCGCGCCGATCACCCTTATCATGTCGACCGCCTTCATGCGGCCGCTCGCAAAACGTTCGGCGAGCGCGGTGAGGTCGTCGGCTGCAAAGGCGGTTTCGAGTTCGGCCAAGGCCCCGAGCGTCAGGCAGAGAACGCGCCTTTCGCCGTCGATCAGCGCTTCGATCTCGCCGCGATGGCGGTTCGCCCGCCCGTAACGCAAACGCTCAGCCATCACAGCGCTCCGAATGTGAGAAGACCGGCCGATTCCAGCGCGATCTCGAATTGCACCTCGCCATCGTGACGGCCGGAATATTCGAGCGCCACGATCTGGAACGGCCCGGTAACGATGCCGAAACCGGGAATGACGATCTGCCAGCCGGGAATGCTGCCCGCAAAAAATGCGCCGCGCACCAGCGCATCGCTCGCCTGATCCTTGAAGATGCCGGAGGCCGTGAGCGATGCCCGCTGCACGCCGGCGCCGGCAAGAAGCTCCCGCCAGCGCCCGGCGCTTTCGGCATCCGTCACATCGACCGCCTGGGCATTGAAGGCCAGCCGCTTTGTCCTCAACCCCGCAACGGTTGCGTAGGAACCGGCATTGTCGATCTTCAGCAGCAGGTCCTTGCCCTTCTGCGCCACCATGTTGTTTCCTTTCGTCTCGATTGCTGTTGCGGGGTCGCGACGGGCCTGCTACCAAAAGCATTCCTGCACCTCGCACCCCGCGATCTCACCATGTCCGACGCTGCCCCCCTGACGTCTCGCGCGCGCCTTATCGGCGTGCTTGCGGTCGGGCAGATCGTGAGCTGGGGTAGCGGTTTCGATATGCTGGCCGTCCTCGGGCCACGGATCGGCCAGGAACTGGCCATCACCAATGGCGTGGTTTTCGCCGGCCTCACGATCATGATGACCATCAGCGCCCTGTGCGGCCCGCTGCTTGGAAGAATGCTGATGCGCCACGGCGCGGCGCCCGTGCTGGCGGCCGGTTCGGTATTTTTCGCAGCCGGCTTTGCCGTGCTCGCCTTTGCGGGCGGGGCGGTGAGCTATCTCTTCGGCTGGGCCGTGATGGGTTTTGCCGCCACCTGCGGCCTGACGACGGCGGCCCATGCGGCCGTGGTGGAACGCGTGGGCGCGGAAAGCGGCCGGCTGCTGACGCTGCTGATGCTGTTCACCGGGCTTTCGGCGGCGGTTTTTCTGCCGGTCACCACCATTGCCGATCAGCATCTCGGCTGGCGCGGCACGCTTGTCGCCTATGCCTGTCTGCAAATCTTCATCCTGCTGCCGCTCTATCTTTTCGTGCTTCCCGGCCGGCCGGCCCGAAAAGAGGCAAAGCCGAAAGAAGAGACGGCGATGTCGCCCTCACCGGTCGATACGCGGCGCGCCTTCGTGCTACTGGCCGCGATGACGACGATCAGTGCGTTTACGACCTTCGGCCTGTCACCGCTTCTGCCGCTGCTTCTGGTTCAGGCCGGCGCAACGCAATCGCTTGCGGTGCAACTGGCATCGGCACGCAGCGTCCTTGCGATTACGGCGCGCGGGCTGGATTTCCTGCTCGGGAAGCGCGGGAATCCCTTCCTCACCGCCATGATCGGCTTCTGTCTGCTGCTCTTTTCCCTGCTGCTGTTGCTCGTTTTTGCTCCGGCCATGCCCGCCTTCATCGGTTTCATCGTTTTCTTCGGCTTTGGCGCCGGCGTACTCACCGTCAGCCGCGCCGTGTTGCCGCTGGCTGTGTTTTCGCCGGAAGAATATGGGCTTCAGGCCGCGCGCATTTCCCTGCCGCAGAACCTCGCCATTGCCGTGGCGCCGGTCATCTTCACCCTGGCGCTGGATCGCGGCGGCGTATCCGCCATGCTCACCATCGCCTCCGTGCTGATCGGCATTTCGTTTCTGCTGCTGATCGTTCTGTGGAAAACCGTGCGCAGGCAGGGCTCCTGAAACGGCGCTACTCCGTCACCGCCCTGAAGCGCATTTCCGCGATGAAATTCCGTGTCTTCGCCTCGCGGCGCGAGCGGCTGGAAAGAAGATGCAGATTGACGAGAGAAACGCCGGCAATCGGCAGCGCCGCATCATCGAGCAGAATCTTCACCCGGTCGACGATTTCGCCGGCACCCCTGCGGCCATTGGCGTCGCTCCATATCTGCAGCGACAGAAAATGCTCCTCGGCTCTTTCCGTCGCCGTCGAATAGTCCCGGCTTTCGAGATCATCGATAACTATGCACGGCAGAACCGGGCGCGGCAGAAGCCGGTCGACAATGCCGCCGGGGATAAGCGCCATCAGCGCCGCATCGCTGCCGAGCCTTGCGAAAATTGCCTGCAGAAGCAGATTTGCGGCGCTCATCGGCTCTCCTCCTCGCAGCGGCAGACGATGAAGCGACGCGTCTCATCCGGGTCCATCACCGCCCGGATCGCCAGAATGCGGCGGCCCTTGCGAAAGCGCATGCCGGCGGCGATGTCGCCGCGGTAAGCCAGCCAGACGCGGTGGGTGATCGTCACGCCCTCGGCCGAGGCCCGTTCATGGGATGCCTCCGAAACGGGTTCGATAGCAGCCCAGAGCGACCGCAGGAAATTCCAGCTTTCGGCAGCACCGCCCTGCCCGTCCGGCGTTTCGGTCCGCACGTCCAGTTCCAGCCGCGCCGTCAACCTGCCGGGATCGAGAAAAACAAGGTTCATGTCTCAAAGCCCCAGACGGCAGAAGGGCGCCACCAGCCGCTCGTAGCCGGCGGGAATGGCGGCGGGCTGGTTTTCCGGGGCGACCGCACCGCGAAAGGCGAACATCTGCGCCACATGCATCAGCATGGCGCGTTTCAGCGTGTCGGGCACATCCGTTCCCGCTTCACCGTAGCCGGCAATGAAATCGATCTCGATGCCGTTCATCGCCCGTCCGGGGGCCGGCGGATCGCGCAGCCACAGTCTTGCCGGACGCGCCGCGCCATCGAGCAATTTTTCCCCGGCGGTGATATCCGCCGAGCGCCCCTCACCGTCAAAAACCAGAATCGTTTCGATGGCTTGCACCGGTGTCCTGCCAATCGGAATCACGCCGCTCTCAGGCCACCGGTCGAGATAAAGCCGCCAGGTCTGGCGGATGAGGCAAAGTCCGGTCGTGCGTTCCAGATGCTCGCGGGCGGTGCGGATGAGTGCGGCAAGAAGCGCATCCTCATCGCCGCTATCGAGACGCAGATGCGCCTTCACCTCGGCAAGCGTCAGCGGCTCCGCCTGCGGCGGATGAATGAGGGCATAGGTCATGGGGTCTCCGGGATGACGGCAATTACAGGCTGGATGAGCGAGCGGGTGCAACGAATTTCTTCTCCCCGTGGGGGAGAAGTCCGCGGCAGCGGGATGAGGGGGCAAGGGTAAAGATATCCGGCAACGTTGCCCCCTCATCCGGCCCTTCGGGCCACCTTCTCCCCGTCCGGGGAGAAGAAAGGAGCGGCACCGTCGAGGTTCAATTCACCCCGAATTTCACCAGCTTGATCGCCTCGAAATTCTGCACACCGCCGCCCACGCGTTTGGTGGTGTAGAACAGCACATAGGGTTTGGCCGAATAGGGATCGCGCAAGATGCGCACCCCAGTACGGTCGACGACGAGATAGCCGGCGCGGAAATCGCCAAAGGCGATGGCGAAGCTGTTGGCCGCCACATTCGGCATGTCCTCCGCCTCCGTCACCGGAAAGCCCATCAGCGAGGCCGGCTGGCCGGCGGCGGCGGGCGGGTGCCAGAGATAGGCGCCGCTGGTATCCTTGAAGCGGCGCAACGCCCCTTGCGTCTTGCGGTTCATCAGGAAGGTTCCGTTCTGGCGGTGGCCGGCCTTCAGCGCATAAACGGCATCGAGCAGCACATCCATCGGCCCGGCCGAGGCGAAACCGGCCGAAACGCCGGTCGCGACATAACCGATATTGCCCCAGCTCCAGCCATCATTGGCGACGGCGGTATAGGAGAGGAAACCCCTGGGTTTGTTGACGCCATCGCCGGCGATGAAGGCGGCGGCCTCCTGTTCGGCGAAAGCAATGTCCACTTCGGAGGCGATCCAGGCTTCGATATCGACTGCCGCATCATCCAGCACCCCTTGAGTCGCGGCCGGCATGGCGTAAAGCTCCATGGTCGGGAAGGAAAGCTCGGCGAGCTGCGGCGTTGCCGTCTGCGGACGCGCCGCCGTCTCAGAAACCCAGCCGGTCGTCATGCCGCCGGGCGAGAAGGGTTTCTTCAGCACGGCGGCGGAAACCTGCCGCACGGTGGCCAGCGCACGGATCGGCGAAATCGCCGTCATGCGCCGGCCGATCTCGCCATCCGTCTCGTTCGGCAGCAGAAAACCGCCATCGGCCCCAGCCGAACCGGCAAAGGCCTTGGCCTCCAGATCGCGCAGCGCCCCCTCCTCGCCGCGACGGATATAGGCCTCGAAAGCGGCCTTGTGCTCTTCGGCATCGTGGGAAAGCGCATCCTTGCGGCCAAGCGCGGGGCGCGCTTTCTTGAGCGCCAGATCGTCCATGATCCGGCGGTTGTCGTCGAGCGCCCTGTCGATGCGGTCGAGCTTGTCACGCGTCACGACATCCGCGCCCATCTTGCGCTCGATATCGGCAAGCCGCTGGTCGTTGGTCTCGCGAAAGGCCTCGAAGGCCTCCATGAACTCGTCGAAGGCCGCCGTCACCGTATCGGGCACGGCCTTCACCTGCGGCGCGACGGTCATCGGGGCCGGTTTCGTCATCTGGTCTGTCATGTCGTTTCCTTGTTGGTGATTGTCCGGAAGTCAGCGTTTGGGTGTCGTGTCGAACAGCGCGCGGGCGGCGCGGCGCATGGTGCGCACCAGCTCGGTCTCGCGGTCGCGGAAGAAGCGGGCATGCTTGACGTCGGAAACGCGCGCCGAGGGCAGCATCGGGAAGGTCACGACCGAGATTTCCCAGAGGTCGGCTTCCAGGATGCGCCGGACACCCTGGCTGGCCGCCTTGCCGGAACGCACCGTTCGGAATCCGATGGACAGCCCGTCCAGCGCCCCGGTCTTCATCAGTGAATGCACCTCGCGGGAGCGGGCGACGCCGGGGGCGAGAACGCCCTCGACATAAAGGCCGCGCTCGTCCTCGCGGATGGTGCGCCAGGCGCCGATGGGCTCGGCCGGATCGTGCTGGTAGAGCATGCGGATGCCGGCTGCGCCCCGCTCCTCGATGGAGCGGCGGAAAGCACCGCGCTCGATGACATCCTGACCGAGATCGACCTCGCCGAAAACGCTGGCATAACCGGAAAAGGTGCCATCGCTGGCAATGCCGCGCAGTTCCAGATTGGCGAATTTGCGCGTGGCGGGACGCGGCCCGCGATAAACGTGCATGGAAAACTCCTGCGATAAGAAGGAAGTGTCAGGCGCGCGGGCGCGCACCGTAACGGTCGGCGATGCGCACCAGCACGCCCAGCCCCCACCACGCGCCCATGCTGGCGGCGGCGGAACCCGCCACCATGATTTCCCGGCCCGAAAGCGCGCCGGCGATATCGAGCTGCTGCACGATCCACAGGCCGATAGGCCCGCCGAAGATCATGCCGCAGGAAACGCCGGTGATGAAACGGCTCGCGGCCTCGCGTTTGCTTTTCGGCAGGAGATAAACGAGCGATACACCCGCGCCCGCCACGGCGCCGGTGATGCGGGCGGCCCAGATG
This sequence comes from Agrobacterium leguminum, assembly GCF_005144435.2. Classification (NCBI taxonomy): domain Bacteria; kingdom Pseudomonadati; phylum Pseudomonadota; class Alphaproteobacteria; order Hyphomicrobiales; family Rhizobiaceae; genus Agrobacterium; species Agrobacterium leguminum. The sequence continues at coordinate 634,845 of NZ_CP120211.1, read as the reverse complement.
CCGGCCTCATTGGCGAATTCAGACATGGGTAATCATTCCGTTCTAGGATGTGGTTATCGGGCGGACGCGCCGCGTCGCACGCAAGCGCTTTTTGCGCGCCTGCGCCGGGTGATTTTGCGAATCTTCGGAATCGCTTGGGCGGAAGACCTCACAAAGAGAGTCCACCTCTTCAGAAAATGATTGAACAGGAAACCGGGGTTTCGATCCCGCCGGGGCGGCGATCAATAACCGACGGCTTCGCGCTTTTCCTCGTCGCTCAGGAACGAGGCCGCGCCGATGCGCGCCCAGAGCGCATCCCGCTCGCCGGCAAGCCCGGCAATCCGGTCGAGATCGGGTTCGAGCCTCAGCCCAGAGCCGAAGACCGGAGAAAGCCAGCCGCAGAGCCTTGCCGCCGTGCGATAAACGAGCGGCAGGACGGTCAGGCGATAAAAGGCGCGGTTCGCCTCCTGGTAATTGGCATAGGTATTGTCGCCGGGAATGCCGATCAGCATCGGCGGCACGCCGAGCGAAAGCGCGATATCGCGCGCCGCCCCATTGCGGGCCTCCAGAAAATCCATGTCGCGCGGCGAAAGACCCATGGCCTTCCAGTCCAGCCCGCCTTCCAGAAGCAAAGGCCGGCCGGCATTCATCGCCCCCTGATAGCCTTCCTCCAGCTCACGCTTCAGCCGCTCATATTGTTCGGTGGAGAGATTGCCGCCCTCCTTCGGCTGGTAGACCAGCGCGCCGGAGGGCCGGGCGGAATTGTCGAGTAGGCGCTTGTTCCACTGGCTTGCGGCATTGTGCAGATCGAGCGCGGCCCCTGCGGAGGCGAGCGGCGCAAAACCCGCCCGGTCATCCAGCGGGTGGAAAAGTTTCAAATGCAGCAGCCCCAGCCCGTCGCGCTCGGCGGCGATGCGCCGGGATGCGCGGCCCTCGGCACGGTAATCATAGGCCACCGGCCAGCCATCCGGCCCTTCGACGATGCTGACCCGGTCGGGCCGCAGCAGATGCAGCTCGCGCAACCGCCCGCCCACCGTCAGCGGCTCGATATAGGCATTTCCGGCGAGCATGAGGTGGCCATAAAGCGCCTCGAAGAAATCCGGCCCGCCCATATGGGCTCCCGGTTTCGCAAGCAGCGCCAGAAGCGGGTGATCGGCGAGTTCCTCTTCGCCATCATAAAGCAGCCAGCTGACGGAAGCCGAGGTCTCCGCCACCATGCGGGCGGCCCGGTGCGCCACCGGGTTCTTCATGAAGCCCTCGCGGGCAAGTGCGGCATAGGACCGGCCCGACCAGAAAGCCTGCCCGCCCTGCACGGCAACTGCCATGAAGCCATCGGCCATTTTCCGGCTTTCAGGCACGGCTCTGCCATCCGCCGGGCGCAGCCACGGCAGGGAAAAGGGAAATCGCATGGAGTTGTCCTTGTTTTGATGGCGGCTCAGGCGCCGATGCCCTCATCCCTGTGCCTGTCACAGGGATCCAGCCAGCCCAAGTCCTTGGGCTGAAAAGACTCTTCTCGCCGCGCAGACGCGCGTCTACTGGATTCCTGTGACGAGCACAGGAATGAGGGTACAGGGGCCTCAGCCCCGCGACGGAGTAAAGGTTTTCTTCCGCTCTCAGCAGACTACTTGCGGATGCACGTCACTTTCGCAGCCGAAACCGGACGTTTACCGGATCGGCGCTTTCACCGCCGTATCGCTGTCGAAATCGGCGGCGACGCGGGTTTCGCGCAGCGGCTTTACCGTGCGGGTCGAAAGATCATAAGCGGGATCGGCCTTGTAAGCGGCGAGCGCCGCCTCGTTTTCGAACTCGCCATAGACGATGAAATCGACCGAATTGCCCCATTGGTCCTTCTTAACGTTCTCGCCGATTTCCAGCTTCAGCGAATGCGGTATCGCGGTCAGGCCAGAAAGCCCCCTGCGAACGGCGTCGCGGTTTTCCTCGGGAACGGTGAAAAAGACGATATGGCGGATCACGGTGTCACCTGTCATGCAGAATTCGGAGGCAGCCTTTTCGGCACCGGGTAACGGGTTATCATCTGGCCCGCCCGGGTTCAATCCGCGCCGCGACAAGCGCATGATGAAATGCGCGCCCGTAACCGCCCACCAGCCGCGCCCGGTCGCTGCCATTGATGATGGCGCGGGCGCCATCCCAATCCTCGCGCCTGTCGCTGAAGAAATCGGAGAGCCTGCGGCCGGTAAAACCGCCGCCCGCCATGCCGTGGATCAGGATCGCGGTGGCCACCTCCGCCTCCATGGCGCGCTCGGGCCGTTCCAGGAGATCGACGCCGGTCAGCGCCGACATGGCCTCGTAATTGCGCCGATGCGTCAGCTGCACGAAGCCGCGCCCCAGCCAGCTCTTACCCTCCGTGTCCGGCCGCCAATAGGGCTTGCGCACCATGGGCAGCCTGCCCGCCGCAAAGGCGCGGTCGAGCCTTGCCATCGCCTCGGCATCGCTTGCCGCCAATGTCTCGCGCACCGGCTGCATGGTTGCCGCCGTCTCGTGAAAGGCCGTCGCCAGCATATAGGCGAGCCAGCGCGGATCACCGCCCGGCATCGACTTTTCAAATCCTGCCAGCATCGTTTTCGTGCCGGCAAGCTGGGCCGCGCGCAGGCGACCGCCAAAAATGGAAATCCGCGCCGACGCGAAGAATCGCGCCTCGTCATAGGCCATGATGGCTCCTGAAAATGATGGGCGATACGACGCCCGGTTTTTCCACATGCAGGCCGCCGGAACTAAATCGATTTGAAAAAACCTTAATCGATTTTAATCCGCGCCCCGGGGTTTTAGGGTAAAAAATTCCTTGAATTCCGGAACCTTAGCGCGCTAACTCCATTCACCGCGCAATCCCGCAGCGTTAACCATTCAAGGAGGAATGCCACCATGACAGCGACAATCCCCCAGACCGTTTATGACCGTCTCGAAAACGAGTGGCGCCAGATGCGTGAAACCGGCTCCCAGCCGAAACCGGCGCAATCCCCGAAGAAATAATATCCGCCAGACGCCCGATTTCGGGTGACTACGGCGCTGCCAATTTCTTCTCCCCGGCGGGGAGAAGATGGCCCGAAGGGTCAGATGAGGGGGCAAGCTCTCCGCATCTCTCTACTCTCTCAGCACATCTTGACCGTGGCCCCCTCATCCGGCGCTGCGCGCCACCTTCTCCCCGGCGGGGAGAAGAAACGGGGCATCCGCTGACCGGTAATTGGCTCTCCTTCGCGGGAGCCAATAATCAGCCAGCTCACATCCCCCGCACCTTCGGTTCACTCACCACCATTGTCGTCAGCGCCGTGATCGCCCAGACGAGCGCATCCAGCCTGTCCGGCGAGCGCCCTGACGAAAGACCATCCGGCCCGAAATCCGTCATCTGGTCTTCCAGCTTTTCAAACCGCGCGGCGTGGCGCACCCTGCCCTGCTCGTAGAGTGCGGCAACCGGCTCAGCGCGGGTGAATTTGCCGCGGCTTGCCCGCACCAGCGTCAGCGGCAGGTTGGCGTCGATGCTCTGCAGCATGGCGCGCACCATCTCCCCGCCCTGATTGACCTCCGCCACCACCCGATCCGCCTCGTGGCGGCGAAAGGCGGCGACCACGGCGCGGGCCCAGCCGGCCGGCGTTTCGCCCTCCACCGAACAATCCGCCAGCACGTTAAGACGCCCGGACATGCCGAGCCCCGCCACGACGATGCCGCAGCAGGAATGTTCACCAACGCCGGCGGGCGGGTCTACCGCCACCACGATCCGCGTGAGCGGTTCATGCGCCGCTTCGACGATCGCTTCCAGATCGGCGCGTTTCCACAGCGCGCCTTCGCGCTCGTCGATCAATTCACCGCCGATTTCCTGACGCCCCAGCCGGGTGCCGCCATAGCGGTCCTGCATGGCTTTGAGAAAACCGGGAGAGAGATTGCGTGCATTCATGGCCGTCGGCATCCGCGCCACCCGCCTCGAAGGATCGGCGAGAAACGCCTTTAAAAGCGGAATGGGCCGCGGCGTGGTGGTCACCAGTTGCCGGGGCGTTTCACCCAGACGCAGGCCGAATTGCAGCATGTCCCACGTTTCCTGCGGATATTTCCATTTGCCCAGCTCATCCGCCCAGGCCATGTGGAATTGCGGGCCACGCAGGCTTTCCGGGTCTTCCGAAGAAAACACCTGCGCCATCGCGCCATTCGGCCAGAGGAGCCGTCGGCGCGACACTTCGAAGGCGGGGCGATGGCGGTGGGCGATGCGGCAGATGCCGGAAATGCCGTCGATCATCACCTCGCGGGCGTCGCCCAGCGTTTCGGCCACGAGCGCGATGCGCAAATCCGACTGCTTGCCGGCGGAGGCGACGCGATGCACCCATTCCGCCCCGGCGCGGGTCTTGCCGGAACCGCGCCCGCCGACCAACAGCCATGTCCGCCAGTCGCCCTCCGGCGGCTGCTGCGGCAGGTTGCCGATGAAGCGCCAGTCGCGCAGGAGGTTGAAGACCTGCGCCGGCAGATGGGGTTCGGTCGACATATCCGTCATGTGTCGGCTTCTGCGGAGAGGCTGTGGGCCGGATCGGCCGCCATCTTCGCGCGGCATTTCTGTTCAGCCAGTTCGTCGATGCGGTTGAGGAAATGCGCCACCGCCGCTTCGTAATTCCCGGCCTCGGTTTCGTCTTCGCCGAAAATAGCTTCCCTCTCTTCCGCCAGCACCCGTTGCAGGGCGTCGATCCGCTCCAGCGTGCGGACGATCAGCGAAAGCTGGTCCGTCGCAGCCTTCACATCGGCGCGCGCCAGCTTGCCCGAAGCATCCTCCGCCGTCGCCAGAAAGGCCGCTTCGCTCGCCTGGCGGAGATTGCGGTACAGGCAGAACTGCTCGCGCATCTCCTCCGTCAGCTCGTTCAGCAATTGCCGCAAACTGCCGTTGCGCGCCGCATCTTCGGCGGCCAGCCTGTCGGCCCGCGACTTCGTCTCCGGCGCGGCTTCAAGCGCGTCCTCAGCCGCATAGGCGGGCGTTTCCGGCCAGACGCCGTAGAGCGCCGGATCGCAATTGTTGGACATTGTCATGGGATTGGCCTGCGAGAAAAAGATCAAATAAAGACGAGCGTGGGAACAAGGCACATTTGCATGCACCTCACTCACCCTCATTCCTGTGCTTGTCACAGGAATCCAGTCGGCGCGCGTCTGCGCGACGAAGGGACTTTCTTTCAGCCCAAGGACTTGGCTGGCTGGATTCCTGTGACAAGCACAGGAATGAGGTGGTGAAGAAAGCGCCACGGGCAATCCCAAGGACAACCATTGCCGTTCAGCCGCAAATCTCCGACCGTAGCCAAACACTATCAAACCACCGTCACGCTGTAAAGGATTATTTTCCTATCTTTGTGATTTTTATCCTTACCGCAGGATTTGCACCCTCGTCCGTCACATATTACACTCAGCACCAGGCGCTGAGTACAAGGGGCGAGTCAAGTTGGTGAAACAATGGGTTGAGCGGTTGTTTGCAGGTCTTTCGGCAACCGGCATCGTCTTCGGCACTATTCTGTTCTGCGCTTCGCTCACGCCCTCGCTCCTGCCGCGCACATGGCTGATGCAGGGGGTGCTGTGCGGCTTTTCCTTCGCCATCGGTTATCTGATCGGTGTCGCTTTGCACGCCATCTGGGCCTATCTGGAGCTGCCCGAACCCTCCCGCCACAATGCGCGCGGCATTCGTTTTCTCATTGCGCTCGCCGCCGCCATCACGGCCATCGCGTTTTTATGGCAAGCGAAGGACTGGCAGAATTCCATCCGCGTTTTGATGGAGCTCGATCCGCTGCCCAGCGCCCACCCCACCAAGACCGGCGGCCTTGCGGTGCTGGTCGCCGCCATCCTCATCGGCGCCGGCCGGCTGTTCCAGCTTATCCGCCGGTTCTTTGCCGCGCGCAGCCGTCATTTCCTGCCCCGCCGCCTTGCCAATGTGCTTGGTATCGCAGTGGCAATCATCCTCTCATGGATGCTGCTCAATGGGCTGATCTTCGATATCGGCCTCAGATTTGCCGATTCCTCGCTGAAACAGGTGGATGCGCTGATCGAACCGGATGTGCCGCGCCCGTCAGACGCGCTCAAGACCGGCAGCAGCGCCTCGCTGATGACATGGGAATCGCTCGGCCGACGCGGGCGTGAATTCGTCGCCGAAGGCCCGGCGGCCACCGAAATATCCGCCTTCACCCATCGCCCGGCAAAGGAGCCGCTCAGGGTCTATGCGGGCCTCAACTCGGCTTCGACGCCGGAAGAAAGAGCGGCCTTAGCGCTGGAGGAGCTGAAACGGGTCGGCGGTTTCGAGCGCAAGGCGCTTCTGGTGGTCATTCCCACCGGCACCGGCTGGATCGACCCGGAAGCGCTCGATACGGTCGAATATCTGCATGACGGCGATATCGCCAGCGTCGCCGTGCAATATTCCTATCTCTCAAGCTGGATCGCGCTGCTGACGGAGCCGGATTACGGTGTCGAGACCGCGCGCGCCCTGTTCGAGGCCGTCTATGGCTACTGGACCACGCTGCCGAAGGAAACGCGGCCGAAGCTTTACCTGCATGGCCTCAGCCTCGGTTCGCTCAACTCGCAGAAATCCTCGGATCTCTACGATGTGCTCTCCGATCCGTTCCAGGGTGCGCTGTGGAGCGGCCCGCCCTTTTCCAGCCCGACATGGCGCATGGCCACCAATGGCCGGGTGAAGGGCACGCCGGAATGGCTGCCGCGATTCCGCGATTCCTCCGTCATCCGCTTCGCCAACCAATATACCACCGCGCATATGCCCGATGCGGAATGGGGGCCGATGCGGATCGTCTATCTGCAATATGCCAGCGACCCGATCACCTTCTTCGAGGCCGCCTCGCTTTACCGGCGGCCACAATGGATGGCGCATCACGGGCCTGACGTTTCGACATCCTTCCGCTGGTTCCCGGTCGTCACCCTGCTGCAGCTCGGTCTCGATGTCGCCGCCGCCACCACCGCGCCCATCGGTTATGGCCATGTCTATGCGCCGGAACATTATATCGATGCATGGACGGAAGTAACCGCGCCAAGCGGCTGGAACCCCGAGGAGATCCAGCGGCTGAAGATGTTCTTCAAGGCCCGCCGCGGCTCCACCGATCCGGCGTGAGCGCGGCGGGCTTACTTTGAGCCTCAGCCCTTCAGCCGGTCCAGATTGTCGGCGATATAGGTCTCCAGTGAACGCGGCGCATGGCCGGTCAGCGTCTCGACATCGCCGGTCACCAGTGCTGTCCAGCCTTCGCGCACGGGATAAAAGATCGAAGCGAGGAACGAGGCATAGTCCTGCGGCACGCCCGCACCGGTAAGGATGCCGATGAAGACCTCATCCGAAACGGCAGCGTAGGACACCGGCTTGCCGATCGCCTGCGATATCAGCGCGGCCGCTTCGCCGTAACCGAGGGCTTTCGGGCCTGTCAGGTTTAAAGCCTTGCCGTTAAAGGCGTCAGAAGTCAGGGCTGCGGCAGCGCTGTCGGCGATATCACGCACGTCGATAAAGCTCGACTTGCCCTCGCCGGCCGGCACGGCGATCTGGCCGTGGTCGATGCCCGCCTTCCAGTAGCTGTGGAAATTATCGGCAAACCAGTTGGGGCGCAGGATGACGTAAGGCGTGCCCGAAGCGATGATCTTCAGCTCGATCTGGCGATAGGGAATGGAATCGTCGGCATCGACGCCGAGGACGCTGAGGAACACGATTTTCACCTTGCGGCGCGCCGCTTCCTCGACCACAGGCGTCAGCGCGCCGATGGCATCCAGACGCCCGCCCGCGAGGATAAGGAACAGACGGTCAACACCGTCGAAGGCATCCGCATAAGTCGATGCGTCCGTATAATCGAAACGCACGCCTTCCGCGCCGTCCGTGGCGTTGCCGCTGCGGGAGGCGGCCTTCACACTTTCGCCCTTCGAAAGGAGCGCTTTCACCAGCGGCGTGCCGATGGTGCCTGTGGAACCGATTACGAGTATCTTGCCTGTCATCTCAAATCTCCGTAGTATCTAATGGAAACCATGTTTCAAAAACACAGGTACTGCGTTTGCGAAATCATGAAAAGAGAGCACTTTTCGGTTATCTGGTTTCCTTTCGGAAACCGGCATGGCCCTGAAACGACGGAACAAACCCATGGAACGTATCTATGACGTCTATGAAGATCGCTGCCCCACCCGCATGGTGCTGGACAGGATTGCCGACAAATGGGCGCTGCTGATCCTCGACCGGCTGCGGGTGGAAGCGGTGCGCTTCAACCTGCTTCGGCGGGAGATCAAGGGCATTTCGCAAAAAGTCCTGTCACAGACGCTCAAGAAGCTCGAGCGCGACGGGCTGATTTCGAGGCAGGTGTTCCCGACCGTGCCGGTGACGGTCGAATATTCGCTGACGCCGCTGGGGCGGACGCTGACCGACACGGTGGCGGCGCTTGCCCATTGGGCGGAGGGGAATATCGACGCGGTGATGGCGGCGCAGAGGGCTTATGATGAGCGGGCGGTGGTTTAAATTGAGGCGCGGCATACCCATGCGTCCCTCATTCCTGTGCTTGTCACAGGAATCCAGCCAGCCCAAGTCCTTGGGCTGAAAGGACTTTTCTCGCCGTGCAGACGCGCGTCGGCTGGATCCCTGTGACAAGCACAGGGATGAGGAGGAGAGAGCGTCCGAATAACAGTCAGCGCTGCGCCTGCCGCGCGCGCCGCCCCCCTACCGCGAAATCCGCGTCGACAGAATGATCGACGACAGCGTGCGCTCCACGCCGTCAAGTGCGCCGATGCGGTCGATCAACCGGTCGAGATCAAGGATCGAAGGTGCGGCCAGAATGGCGATGAGGTCGAAGGTGCCGCTCACCGAATGCAGCGTCGTCACCTCCTTGATGGCGGCGAGCGCCGCCGTCACACCGGGCAGCGCCTTCGGCCCGATGGTAATCAGCACATGGGCGCGCACCAGCCCGGAAAGATAACTTTCCGAAAGCCTGAGGCCATAACCCGCGATCACGCCGTCCGCCTCCAGCCGCTCGATACGGGCCTGTACCGTGGTGCGCGAAAGGCCGAGCTTGCGCGCCAGTTCCGCCACCGGCATGCGGGCATTTTCGGAAAGCAGGGCGAGCAGCGCCCGGTCCTTGTCGGCAATCGTCATAGTGACCAATCCCATCGTCTTATTGCCTAATATTAACCCGCTATCCGCACATAGTGAAGCTGCGAATCGTCAATAAAAACTGGCATTCTGTTGTCGAAGCGCATCTGCGCTGACACATTTGCATTCACTGCGGGGAACAAAAACATGAAAAACATTGTCGTCATCGGCGCGGGCAATATCGGGTCGGCCATCGCCTGGATGCTGGCCGCCACCGGCGATTATCGCATCACCGTCGCCGACCGTTCGGCCGATCAGCTGGCCAATGTGCCGGCGCATGAACGGGTCGATACCGAAATCGTCGACATTACCGACCGTCCCGCTCTGGAAGCACTGCTGAAAGGCAAATTCGCCGTGCTCTCCGCCGCCCCCTTCCACCTGACGGCGGGCATCGCCGAAGCGGCCGTTACTGTCGGCACGCATTATCTCGATCTCACCGAGGACGTCGAATCCACCCGCAAGGTCAAGGCCTTGGCGGAAACGGCCGAGACGGCGCTCATCCCGCAATGCGGCCTCGCGCCCGGCTTCATCTCCATCGTCGCTGCCGATCTTGCCGCCAAGTTCGACAAGCTGGACAGCGTGAGGATGCGCGTCGGCGCGCTGCCGCAATATCCGTCCAATGCGCTCAACTATAACCTCACCTGGAGCACGGACGGGCTGATCAACGAATATATCGAGCCCTGCGAAGCGATCGTCGAAGGCCGCCTTACCGCCGTTCCGGCGCTGGAGGAACGTGAGGAATTTTCGCTTGACGGCGTTACCTACGAGGCGTTCAACACCTCGGGCGGCCTCGGTACGCTCTGCGCCACGCTGGAAGGCAAGGTGCGGACGATGAATTACCGCACCATCCGTTACCCCGGCCATGTGGCGATCATGAAGGCGCTGTTGAACGACCTCAACCTGCGCAACCGCCGCGATGTGCTGAAGGACCTGTTCGAAAACGCCCTGCCCGGCACCATGCAGGATGTGGTCATCGTCTTCGTCACCGTCTGCGGCACCCGCAACGGCCGTTTCCTGCAGGAAACCTATGCCAACAAGGTCTATGCCGGCCCGGTTTCCGGCCGCATGATGAGCGCCATCCAGATCACCACCGCCGCCGGCATCTGCACGGTTCTCGATCTGCTCGCCGAAGGCACCCTGCCGCAGAAGGGCTTCGTGCGACAGGAGGAAGTGGCCCTGCCGAAATTCCTCGAAAACCGGTTCGGCCACTATTACGGTTCGCATGAGCCGCTGGCCCGGGTTGGCTGAGAAAGAGAAAACGGGCGAGAGAACATCTCCTCCCATTCCTCCGTCATACCGGCCTTGAGCCGGTATCCAGCCAGCCCAAGTCCTTGGGCTGAAAAGACTCCTCTCGCCGCGCAGACGCGCGGCGGCTGGATGCCGGATCAAGTCCGGCATGACGGCGAGGATTGACCAACCCGTTACGTCCCGCAAAAGGTCCTGAACACCCGCTCATGGCTCATCGGCGGCTGCATATAGACGAAATTATCCGGCCGCTCCTCAAAAGGCGTGGCGATTGCTCTCAGCATGGCGTGGAAGGGCTCGAAATCCCCCTCTTCCACCGCTGCCTCGATCAGTTCCTCGATGCGATGGTTGCGCGGGATGATGGCGGGATTGACGGAGAGCATCGCCGCTGATCTTTGGGAGTCGGAAATCCCCTCGCGACCGGCTCTTTCCCGCCAGCGCGCCAGAAATTCGTCCGCTCCCGCAATATCGATGAACATGCCACGAAACGGTTCGGCATCGCCATTGGCCGCATGGGAAAGACGCCGGAAGGTCAGCGTATAATCCGCTTCCGATGCCTGCATCAGCGCCAGCAGCGCCTGCACCAGATCGATGTCGCCCTCTTCCTCCACCGTAAGGCCAAGCTTTTCGCGCATGCCGGCAAGCCAGCGTTTGGGAAAGGCAGCGGCGAAATCGGCGAGAACGGCATTGGCGAGTTCGGCGGCTTTCTCCACCTGCGGATCGAGCAGCGGCAACAGGCATTCCGCCAGCCTTGCAATGTTCCATTGCGCGATGCCAGGCTGGTTGTTGAAGGCATAACGGCCCTGCGCATCGATGGAGGAAAAGACCTTGTTGGGGTGATATTCGTCAAGGAAAGCGCAGGGGCCGAAATCGATGGTTTCGCCTGACACCGCCATATTGTCGGTATTCATCACGCCATGGATGAAGCCCACCATCATCCAGCGGGCGATGAGGTCGCATTGCCGTTGCGCTATGCCTTGCAGCAGGGCGAGATAGGGATTGTCTGCCTGTTTCGCCTCGGGATAATGACGGTCGATCACATAGTCCGCGAGATTCCTGATCGCCTCGTCATCCTCGCGCGCGGCGAAGAACTGGAACGTGCCGACCCGAATATGGCTTGCCGCCACGCGGGTGAAAACACCGCCCGGCAAGCCGACTTCACGCTGCACCCTTTCACCGGAGAGGACGGCCGCCAGCGCCCGCGTGGCGGGAATGCCGAGCGCAAACATCGCCTCCGACACGATATATTCGCGCAGCACCGGGCCAAGGGCCGCTCGCCCGTCGCCCCGGCGCGAAAACGGCGTCGGGCCGGAGCCCTTGAGCTGGATATCGCGGCGTCTGCCGTTCCTGTCGATCACCTCGCCGAGCAGAATGGCGCGGCCATCGCCGAGCTGCGGCACAAAACCGCCGAACTGGTGGCCGGCATAGGCCATGGCTAGCGGCTCGGCCCCCTGCGGCACGACATTGCCGGAAAAGATCGCCGCCAGCCTTTCATCGTCAAGGCCTGCCACATCGAGAAGGAGTTCATCGGCCAGCCCACGATTGAAGGCGATGAGCCGCGGCGCCTTCACCGGCGTCGGCAACACGGCGGCACTGAACCGTTCCGGCAGGCGGGCATAGGAATTGTCGAATTTCATCACGGGTAAACTCCATCTTCAGGAGCATATGTAGGACGCAAGAAGGCCGGATGGTAGGGAGAAACAGCCAATACTGCCCGGAGCCGATATTTGTCGTGCCGCAAAACCGGGCGCTTTTATCGGATTGCCATCGTCTACGGCCACCCCAATCCCCCCAGCCATCCTCCCCATGATCGCAAACGTGCTCGGCGACGGCCAATTCAAAATATATACGAAGATTTCACCCCACACATAGAAGCATCAATAAACTGTAACAAATATAAAATACCTAACCGGCGGTTAATCTAAATAATAATACAAATTACTAATTCTTCACCATATAAAATATTGAATAATAAAACAAAGAAATATCGAATATTATTTATATTCTTAGGAATTAATTTAATGATAAACAGATACTATACGATTTTTCTATCCTCAATATTCTTGCTTGCGAACGCTCCCTCCCATGCTCAGGACGCCGGCATTGAGAAGATTAAAGCTTCGCGTGACGGCTGGTATAACGTTCTCAAAGGAAAGGTTATGCGACCCTTCCCGGTCTTGGGTACATGGGAGTCCGAGGTCGATCGACTGGAAGTGCTTCGGCTTTCAGCCATAACGGGACCGCGGAAGGATCTGGCTTCGAGTGATGCGGAGCAAGACCCAAAAATCGTTTACGACAGTTTCACGCCAAGCGCGCTCGGCAAGCATGCAGCCTCGCTCGACCTCTACGACAATCCCCTTTATGAAAAAGCGAAAGCATATGTCGACGCCGCAGGTTACGCAACCGATCCCGGTACCGCCATCGACAAGAAGAGATGGGGCACCCAGCGCTCGCTGGATTTCATTCTGAAGGACGCTTACGGACGCAGTCGGCCAAATACCGTGCTTTCGAAGGTTGACGGATCATATATCCCCGGAAAGGAAAAGACCACTTCGACGTCCTCTTCCTATCCGAGCGGCCATACGTGGGAAGGTTTTCTGCAAGCTGAGATTTTAAGCCTCATCTTTCCCGAACGTGGACAAGAGCTTATCTCGCGCGCCATCCAGTATGGCGAAAGCCGTGTCATTCAAAAGTCGCATTTTCCAACGGATACGATCGGTGCCCGCACCGCCGCGTATTTCATGCTGGCAAACGCGCTGGCCGACGACGAAATTGCAGATGCCATTGCCGCCAACAGCAAAGCCATGCGCCAGGAGATCGGCAATATCTGCGGAAGCACCCTGCGCCAATGTCTGGAAGCCGAGGCGACGCCGCTTTACGACGAGCATGCGCGTGCGAATTTTTCAATCGGCTATTACGGTCAGCGACAGTCGACAGGCAGCACATCGCTTGCGCCCGAACATTTCGACCCGCAATCCGGGCATTTGCTGCGCCTGCGTTTTCCCTATCTTTCCGCGGAAGACCGTCGTGCGATCATTGCTGGCACCGCCTATCCGGCCGACTCCCTCGCCGGATGGGGTAGCGATCTGCAGAACAATCAGTCGACCTGGGGTCTGATCAACCTGCCCGCAGCCTATAACGGACCAACCTATCTTTATACCGACGTGACCGTGGAGCAGACAGCGGGCAAGGCGGACGACGTCGCCGGTTTCGGCGAATGGGATATCTGGAAGAACGACATAGCGGGCGTCGGACGCCTGACCAAAGCCGGAGACGGAACACTCGTACTTGCCGGCAACAACAGTTTCGGTGGCATCGAATTGCAGGGCGGCAAGCTCGTCCTGAATGGAAAAAACGATTTTTCCGGCAGCTCCACCATCAGCAATGGTGACTTGGTGATCAACGGCGAATTGCTCTCCGATATCGACGTGAAAAAGGGTGGGCAGGTTTCCGGCAAGGGCAGGATCAGTAAGATGATCGTCGGCGATGGCGGCGTCGTCGCACCCGGCAATTCCATCGGCACGGTTTCCACCGCGTCGATAGAGTTTCGTCCGGGATCGACCTATGAGGTCGAGGTCAATGCGCAGGGCGAGAGCGACAAGATTCTCGTCTCCGGGCAGGCCGCCATTACTGGCGGTACGGTCAATGTTCAGGCGGAAAACGGCAATTACGGTCCAGGCACGCGCTACGAGATCCTGAAGGCGAACGGAGGATTGGTCAGAGGCGGCGCGTCGAACGGGTTCGACGCGGTGACGAGCAATTTCGCATTCCTGAACCCCTATCTGAGTTACGACGCCACGAGCGTCTATCTCGATCTGGTGCGAAACGGCGTGTCGATTTGCCTGCCCGGATCGTCGAAGAACCAGTGCAGCGTCGGCAAGGCCCTCGAAGTCGCGGGATCGGCCAGCGAGGTGTACCGGTCGGTCGTCATGATGGACTCGGCAAGGGCGGCGGGGGCTCTCGACAATTTATCCGGTGAGATTTACGACGCCGCACAATCCGCACTTGCCATGAACAGCGGCCATCTGCGCAACGCGATAAACGAACGAATGCTGCTTGATGGCGCGAGCACGAGCGGGCCGGGCGGCTGGATGACATCATGGGGGTATGATGCCCGTATCCATGGCGGAAATGGCGCGAAAGCGGTCAACGACAACGGCTGGGGCGTCCTGGCGGGTCTGGATGGCGTTCTCGACAACGGCTTGACCGTCGGCATTTTTGCCGGTCACGGACAAAGCCGCCTCTCAGACAAACAGAAATCGCGTATCGAGGTCGATGCCTACCATCTCGGCGGCTATGCCGGTGCGGCGGTCGGCGCGGTCAATCTTCGCGGCGGCGCAAGTTATGCCTATCTCGACAGTGACGCTTCGCGCGAGATCTGGGTTCCGGGGCTTGCCGGCAGAATGCAGGGCGGCATGAATGGCTGGCAATACCAGATATTCGGCGAAGCAAGCACGGACATAGCAGTCGATGCCGATATCGAATTGTCTCCCTATGCCGGACTGGCGCATGTCGGCACCGATCTCGGCGATGCTCGCGAAACCGGCGGGCCGGCGACGCTTCATGTGCGCGGCGGCGCGGATAACGTCACACTCGCCACCCTCGGCCTGCGCGGCGCGGTGAAGTTGCCAACAAGCGACATCAACGCCTTCTTCTCCTGCAACCTCGGTTTCACGCATGCATTCGGCGAAATTCACAGCGCAAGCCAGCAATCCTTCGCGGGCGGAGCCGCTTTCCCGATCAGCGGTGCAGAAGTATCGAGAAACGCAGCGGTCCTCGATGCGAAATTTACCTTCGACATTGCCGAGCAGAACACGATAACCATGGGATATCGCGGGACATTCTCCAAAGGCTCGACCGACAACGGCGTGAACCTGCGCTGGGACGTCAAGTTCTGACGGCAACGGCAAAACCAGGAAAACCGGGGCGTGGCTGACGCGCCGGTTTTCATTTCGGCGATAAAAATTCCGGCAAGGGGTCACAGCTTTGACCGTCCGGACCGGCTGCCGTTCGAACCGGAAGCCAATACGAAACTTCACCGCCGGAATGAAGCTGGACGGTTCGCGAAGGCGAGACCTCCGACGATTGAACTTTCTTTCGTCCCATTCGTTGCGTTTCCTGAACGAGAAACGCCGCAACGAAAGGAACGGGAATGACCGTCGTTGAAGCTATAGCCGAGCCGGAAAGCGCCATCCGCACCATTCATACCGATCTGCCCGTCAACGCCACCTTCCATGTCTGGCTGAAGGCGAAGAAAGATGCCGAGCCGGGTGCTGTGTCCTTTTCCAATCAGAATGGAAAATTCGCTGAGGTTTCAAGCGTCAACACGGAAGAGTTCGGTTTTCGAATCTATCAGGTTTTCGGCGGCGGCCATGTAGAACTGAGTTACGACACGGTCACAACAGCCGTTTCCGTCATCTACTGGTTCACGGCATCGGATGTGCTGGAAACCGGCATTACCGTCGTCCATACCAAGCCTGATAATGCCGCACCCGAACTTCCCGGCAGCTATCACTTCCGCCCGCCTTTCGGCTGGATGAACGACCCGAACGGTTTTGGCCGTTTCGAGGGGCGGCCGCATCTGTTCTATCAGCATTATTCGCATGGGCTGCGCTGGAACACCATGCATTGGGGCCATGCCGTCTCGTCGGATTATCTGCGCTGGCGGCACCTGCCGATTTTCCTCTTCCCGTCAGAGGATCTGACGACACGGCCGGACAAGCGCGGCGGCGCCTATTCCGGCTCCACCATTCCGCTGGTGGAAGGCACGGGCATCCGTGTCTTCTTCACCGAGCAGGTGCAGGACCGCATTCCCGAACAGCAGATACAGCTCACTGCCACCTCCTCCGATCTCATCATGGCCGGGCAGGCCGAGGTCATTCTGGGTACTCGTCCGGACGGACAGGGGCTGACGCCGGATTTCCGTGACCCCTATGTTTTCCGCGGCCCTGATGGCCTATGGAAAATGGTGCTCGGCAGCCAGAGCGATGGCGGCGGTGTGATCCTGCTTTACGAGACGCTGGACCCCACCGCCGCATCGGGCTGGACCTATGTGGGCAAGCTGTGGGTGGAAACCCGTTATAAAACCACGGCCATCGAATGCCCCTGCCTGCTGCCGCTCGATGGACCCGCCAATGCCCGTTCCACCCGCTGGGCGCTGGTCTATGGGCTGATGCATTCGGAGGACCCGGAGACCGGCCGCAAGAACCTCACCATGGCCGATGTCGGCTGGTTCGACGGCAAGGTCTTCATCAAGGAATTCGGACATGAGCTGGATTTCGGCACCGACAATTACGCCTTCCAGGCCTTTCTGGATGGCGACAGCATTATCGGCATCGGCTGGCTGGCCAATTGGGCGGATGCCAATCCGGAAATCGATTTCCCCACCTCCATGACGCTGCCGCGCCGGATTCACTATGCAAACGGCGAGCTTCTGACCCCGCCCATCGGTGCGGCGGAAAGCCTGCGCAGCCATATTCTCGACCGCACGCGGCTTGCCGCCGGCGAACGCGTTACCTTCATCAACGGGGCGGTGGAAATATTGTTCGAGCTTGCCTCGCCCGGCGCGCCCTTCGAACTGGTGCTCGATCATCCGGCGGTCAGGCTGGGCGTCGTTTCCGATGAAACGGGCCTGTGGATCCGCCACGAGGATGGGCGTGACGGCCCCTCGCCGCATTATATCGCCAGGGGAGCCAAGGCATCCCGCATCCGCATCTTTCTCGATTACGGCTCCATCGAAGTCTTCGCCAATCGCGGCCGATATGTGGGCACCAAGCGCATTGAGGGTTTCGAACCGGTACGCTCGGCGTTGCTGAAGGCCGCCCGCGGCGCGGTGGTGCATGCCACCAGCTGGGCGCTGAAACCGTGAGGAACTTTTTGGCGGATTGGGCGGTTGATAGACCGAAACCGCCCATTCCACGGATAAGGAGAAACGGCATGACCAAAATCCGCGACACCAGCGATCCGATCCTGTTTCCGACCGAAGCCAATGAAAACAAAGCCGAGAAAAAACGCGCCGGCAAGGGCATAATTATCATCATCGGTGCGATCGCGATCATGGCCTTCGTCGTCTATCTGGCGGCGATCACCATCGCCACCACTCAGTCCTGACGGTGGCGGAAGAGCCGCCTTTCGCCCCGCAACCCGCTGGCGGTCATGATCGCCAGCAGCGATACGGCCACACCCAGCCCATAGAGATAAACCATCGGCATCGTCACATCCGCCCGCTCGATGTGCCCTACCAGATCGGTGGCAGCGGCGACGGTGCCGCTGGCGCCCGCACCGGCGGCAGCACCCAGCGTCGCGACCGTCGGTAGCAGCGCGCCCGTCATCTTGCGTTCCTCTTCCGGCGCGGCCTCCATGGCGGCCTGGCTGATGCCGGCCCATGACATGCCGAAGGCAGAGCCGATCAGAATTTGCCCGACGAGCATTTCTCCCCAGTTACCGGTCGCAAGCCCGAGCCCCAGCAGCGCGCAGCCCGGCACCATCTGGTAAGGGCCGTAATGCAGGCAAATCTCCCGAAGGCGGGCAGAACGCAGGCTGCCGATCAGCATCGCCACGAAGCTCCAGGCAAGCGGCATCGTCACCACGATGAAACCGGCAAAGGTCGGTTCATGCCGCCAGAGATTGATGGCGACATAAGCGAGATAGACGCTGCCCAGCGCATGGGCATAGGACATCAGGAACAGCACCCAGAAACCGCTGCCGAGCACCGTCTTCAGCCGGAAGGAATCCTTCGGGAAAAGACCGATTGAGGGCCGGATGCCCGCACGCAGCGAGGCCCACAGCAGCGCCGCCCCCGCCAGCAGGGAAAGGGCGCGCAGGCTCGCATCCTCGAAGGCGGAAGGTGCGGAAAACGCCAGGGCGCCGACAAGGCAAAGCAGCAGCGGCACCAGCGGTTTGCGCGTCGCCGCCACCGGACGCTCGGCGGAGACGGCAATGGCGGTATAGGCCAGAAGCAGCAGGATCAGCGGCGCCGACAGCAGGAAAGTGGCGCGCCAGGAGATGTGTTCGGTGGCGAAACCGCCGGTCAGCGGGCCGATGAAGGAGGCGACCGCCCAGATCGCCGCCTCGATGGCGAAGACCTTCGGCAGCAGGCCGGAGCGGAAGCCGGCGGGAATGAGGCTGTAGCACACGGCGACGATCAGCCCATCCGCCAGACCCTGCAAGGCGCGGCCGACGACGACCCACAAAAAGTCGCCGGCGATTGCCGAGAGGACCGAACCGAGCGAAAAGATCAGGCAGCACAGAAGCAGGACGGCGCGCGCACCGAAACGCTCGCGAAACAGGACGGCGGTGACGCCGCCCGCCACGGAGCCGACGAAATAGAGACTATAGGCCCAGCTATAGAAAGCAGCGCCGCCGATTTCGTTGACGGCCACGGGCAAGGCCGTCACCACCGCGAACTGGTTGAAAGCGTGCAGGCCGATACCGGCGGAGATGACGGTCAGAAGCGAGAGATTCGCCCCGCTCAGCAATTCGCTCCAGCCGTTTTTCTCCGTCATTTCCATACTCGACAAAGCCGTATCCTTTCCATTTTTTCGGGTACGGCGGGCAAACTAGAACCTCAAGCGCCATTGAGGTCAAGATGGCTTTTTCACGCAATCCGGCCTGACGGAATTCAACGACGGCAGGAACCCCAATCCCTCGCGGGAAGGCAGAGCTTTCGATGGGATTTAGGGAAGACCCGGAGCACGACGGGACACGAGGCGCGTGAGCATATGGCGCCGATGATCCTGCCCGCCGAAAAGGACCGCGAGAATACGCACGGTCTTTTCACCCTCATCGACATCGAAATAAAAGACAGCCTGATTTTTCGTTACCCGGCGAAGGTTGGGCAATATTTCGGACAATAATGTCCCCTGAAAAGGCGCTTTGTGAAGCGCTTCCATATCCGCTTCAATTGACCCCACGCGTCGCGCGGCGCGTGTGAACGCCGCTGGCAAGGCGTCGCCGAGGTCGAGATAGGACTGGATGAGATGGTCGAGAATGAGGCCGAGGTCCTGATCCGTCTGCGTTGAACGCAGGACCTTAAAGGCCATAGCCGGCCTTCTTGGCTGCGATCATCGCCGCCGTTCTGTCTTTGCCGTCTTCCACGGAGACGAAGTCGCCCTGCCCGCGCTCAACCAGCAAATCACGAAGCGCGGCAAGTTCGGCATCCTTCAGTTCCGTTTCCTGCCGGAGCAGTTCCAGCCCACGCTGCACGACGGCACTGAGGCTCGCATAACGCCCTTCCTCCACCAGCCTGCGGGCGAAGCTGTCCTGTTGATCGGAGATGGAAACTGAGGCCTTGACGGACATTGTGGTGATCCCTCGACCGGAAAGACTATGCTACTCAGTAGCACATCTTTCCTGCTCATTCCAGCAACGAGATACTTCAGACCGCCCGTTCCGGCGAATAACCGGCGTCGCGGATCGCCGCTTCCGCGGTTGCGGCGTCGCCCGTCACGGTCAGCCTGTGGGCATCGAGGTCGATGCTGACGGATGCACCGGGAAGAGCCTCCGTGAGAGCGCCGCGCAGCGTCTTTTCGCAATGGCCGCAGGTCATGTCCGGAATGAGGAAGGTGGTTGCACTCATGGTTTTCTCCTTATCGCCGGTCGCGATGTTCTCGCACCGGCTTTCATTAAAGGTCAGTGGGTTCGCGCGTGCCTGGCGTCGGTCTTATCCGCGCCCGCGAGATCGTCGAGGATGGGGCAGTCGGGCCGGTGGTCGCCGCCGCAGCAATGGGCGAGATGGGAGAGCGTCTTCACCATGCTCTTCATCTCGGCGATTTTCTGTTCGAGATCGGCGATGTGGACGAGCGCAATCTCCTTCACCGCCGAACTCTCGCGGCTCTTGTCCTGCCAGAGTTTCAGCAGCGTCTCGGTTTCTTCCAGCGAGAAACCGAGCGTGCGCGCCCGCTTGATGAAGCGCAGATTATGCACGTCCTGTTCGCCATAGACCCGGTAATTATTGCCGGTGCGGGCGGCCGGCGTGATGAGGCCGATCTGCTCGTAATAACGGATCATCTTGGCGGAAACGCCCGATGCTTCCGATGCCTGGCCGATATTCATGACGTCACCTCCCGATGGGCCACCTTCGCCCGTTTCAACCGCAGCGCATTGGCGAGAACGAAGACGCTGGACAGCGCCATGGCGCCCGCGCCGATCATCGGCGACAGCGTGATGCCGAAGGCCGGATAGAGCACGCCCGCCGCGACCGGTATCAGCGCCACATTATAACCGAAAGCCCAGAACAGGTTTTCCTTGATGTTGCGAATGGTCGCCCGGCTCATCTCGATGGCGTTGACTGCGCCCAGAAGATCGCCGCCGACCAGCACCACATCGGCGCTTTCGATGGCGACATCCGTTCCCGTGCCGACGGCGATGCCGATATCGGCTTCGGCCAGCGCCGGCGCATCGTTGATGCCGTCGCCGACGAAGGCGAGCACCTTGCCGCCTGCGCGTATCTCGTGGATCGCCTTCACCTTGCCCTCGGGCAGCACTTCGGCCACCACGCGGGAAATGCCGACCTGCCGGGCGATTGCATTCGCCGTGCGTTCATTGTCGCCCGTCACCATCGCCACTTCGATGCCCATCGCCTGTAGCGCCCGAATGGCGGTAACACTCGAGGGTTTCAGCGGATCGGCGACGGCAATCGCGGCCGCCAGCCTGCCGTCGATGGCGGCATAAAGCGGCGTCTTGCCCTCGTCACCCAGCTTTGCGGCGGCCTCAGCGAAGATATCCACGGAATGGCCGAGTTTGGCCATGTAACGATCCGCGCCGACTTCGACCCTGCGACCATTGACGGTGGCGGCGATGCCGTAGCCCGTCACACTTTCGAAGTTTTCGACAGTCGCAGGTTTGAGTCCCTCCGGGGTCGCCACATTCTTTTCTTCTGCGGCCCGGACGATGGCTTCGGCAATCGGATGTTCCGAGCGGCCCTCGACGGCGGCGACGAGCGCCAGCACCTCGTTGTCGGCAAACCCTTCCGCAACCACCAGATCGGTCAGTTCCGGGCGACCCTTGGTCACGGTGCCGGTCTTGTCGACCACGACGATCTGCGCCGAGCGCAGTTCCTGCAGCGCCTGTCCCTTGCGGAACAGCACGCCCAGCTCCGCCGCCCGGCCTGTGCCGACCATGATGGATGTCGGCGTGGCGAGACCCATGGCGCAGGGGCACGCAATGATGAGCACCGCCACGGCATTGACCAGTGCGAAAGTATAGGCAGGATCGGGACCGAAGATCGCCCAGACGATGAAGGTCAGTACCGCAATGGCGATGACAACGGGCACGAACAGCGCGGTGACGCGGTCCACCAGCAACTGAATGGGCAGCTTGGATCCTTGCGCCTCCTCCACCATGCGGATGATCTGCGACAGCATGGTGTCGGCGCCCACCTTGGTCGCCTTGAACTTGAAGGCGCCGGTCTTGTTGATGGTGCCGCCGACAACCGTTGCGCCGACCGTCTTTTCCACCGGCACGGGCTCGCCGGAGATCATGGATTCATCGACATAGGAGGAGCCTTCGACGACTTCGCCATCCACCGCCAGCCTTTCGCCGGGACGGATGACGACGATATCGCCAGCCACGAGGTCTTCGGGGGAAATATCGATGGTAGCACCGTCGCGCTCCACCCGGGCGGTCTTCGCCTGCAGGCTCATCAGCTTGCGGATGGCGTCTCCCGTGCGGCCGCTGGCGCGGGCTTCGAGAAGCCGTCCGGTCAGGATCAGCGTGACGATGACGGTTGCCGCTTCATAATAGACGAATTGCGCCTCGTCCGGCAGCAGGTCGGGCGCGAAGGTCGCCACCACCGAATAGAGATAGGCGGCCGTGACGCCCAGCGCCACCAGCGAGTTCATTTCCGGCGCGCCGCGCAGCAGGGCCGGGAAACCGGTCTTGAGGAAACGCAGGCCCGGTCCGAAAATCACCGCCGTCGCCAGCGCGAAATAGATGTAATAGAGGTTCTGCGTCTCGATGATGCCCATCAGCCAGTGATGCATCGGCTCATAGAGATGCCCGCCCATTTCCAGCACGAAAAGCGGCGCGGTCAGGATCGCGGCAATCGTCAGGTCGCGTTTCAGCGCGCCCTCTTCGCCGGCGTGCTGCATATGGTCGTGGCCGCCGGTCTCGCCCGCCGCCATCTGGCCGTGGCCCTGATGATGTCCGTGGTGCTGGCCGTGACCGTTGTGAGCGGAATGGTCGTGCGGCGCCGGCGTCTTCAGCGCAAAACCGGCGAGCTTTGCCGTTTCCACAAGCGCATCCCGTTCACGCCGGCCGCCAATCGTTTCCACGGAGGCCTTGCCGGAGGCAGCATCGACCTTGACGGCGATTGTGGTGGCGACCGCTTCCAGAACGGCCTTCAGCCGCTCGGCCTCAGCCTCTCCCCGCAGGCCTTCCACCGCAAATTCGTGACGCTCCGGCGCGATATCGTAACCGACCTTCTTGATGGCGGCGCCAAGCGTTCTGGCCGAAAAACCCTCGGCCGGCTCGACCGTGAGCTTCTTCGTGGCGAAGTTCACGGAACTCGACATGACACCCGGCACCTTGGCCGCGGCCGTTTCCACCCGCCGCACGCAGGAAGCGCAGGTCATGCCTTCCACGGGAATGGAAACCGGTTCATGTCGATGGGCGTGTTTGACTGTCTCGTTCATGGGAAATCCCCTTTCGAGACCCTATGTAGAGATTCCCATGATGGGAAGGTCAAGGGAAGCGGAAACTTTTTGTTGAACACACAATCGTGAGTGCAGCCCCCCGCTGCAAAAATATGACGTCCGCCGCGATCATACGATCTGTGGAACGCTACCGGGCGAGGCCTGCCAGGCGCGTTCAGAGGGCTACGCGTCTCGCCAGATAAACCGTGGCGCCGCCGCATTCGGGATCGTTGACGACATGATCGAGAAGCCGGAAACCGTGCGCGGCGAGCAGGCTTTCATATTCATCGCGTGCGAGGCTCGCATGATAAAGCGGCCGGCCCTGAAAGGTGCCGATCGCTTCCCCGTGATCCGGCCCGGCCGTGAACATCAACGCCGCGCCGTCATTGGCATGCTGGTGGAAAATGCCGAACATGCGGCGCTGGTCCTCCACCGTCAGATGGAAAAAACTGTGCCACGCGATCAACCCGTCGAAGCGGCGGCCGAGGGCCAGCTTTCGCATATCCGCAACCGCCCAGAGGTTACCGGGAAATCTCTTCCGGCAAAGCTCGATGAGCGGCAGGGACGCATCGATGCCCGTGACGTCATAACCGCTGGCGATGAAGTAGCTGGCGATCGGCTCACCGGAACCGCAGCCAATATCGAGAATGGACGCACCCTTCGGCAAAAGCGAGATGAACCTGTCGAGCCAGGGTTTTTCGGCAAGGGAGCGTCCACGCTGCCTGTCGAAATCGGCCCCGTGTTCATTGTAGATCGTGATGACGTCACGAGAGGCGTCCGGCATATGCTTTTCCTTTTCGGGCAAAGGTCATGCCGGCTGCGCACTTACCGGTGCACGGCCAGTCGGGGAATATCGCGCAGGAAGGCGTCGCGCACGGCGGGGCCGAGCGGCTCGTCGGACGGTTTGTCGGAAACGCGCAGTCTCGCGAAGACGATGTGCTGGCCTTCGCGCTCTGCCCAGCCGACGAACCAGCCGAAGGGGCGGTTGCGGTCGGGATTGCCCTTTTCGTCACGCATGTAGCCGGTACCGGTCTTGCCATGCACGCTCCAGCTTTCCGGCGCATCGAAGACCGGCACGATTGCCCTGGTCTTGGCCTGCGCATCGCGCGAGACCGGCAGATTGCCGGCCAGAAGGCGGCGGAGAAAGCCGACCTGTTCCACCGGCGAAACCGTCAGCGACGATCCGAGCCAGGAATGGGTCAGGCCGTTGTTCTTGCCCGGCTCGCCGGAAACATCGGCATTGCCGTAACCGAGGCGCTTCACATAAGCGGCGAATTTTTCCGGGCCGAGGCGGCGGGTGATTTCACGCGAATACCACAGCACCGAATCCTGCTCCCATATCGAGGGATCGACCGTCTTGCGGTCGGAAGCGCGCGCCTCCGTGCCGGGTTTCCAGTCCCAGGCGGGCGTCTTTTCATCCTGAAGAATACCGGCGTCGTAACCGATCAGCGCCAGCGGCACCTTGAAGGTGGAGGCCGGCGCCACGCGCTGGTCGCAGGCGCCCTGCTGGTTGATGATGGCGCCGGTCTCGATGGAGGTGACCAGCGTGCATTCGAAGGCCTGGGGCTGTTGCTGGGCGTCAGCGGAAAACGGCAGGAGCCCCGGAAGGGCGAGGCATGAAAGAACGATGGCGGGCAGCCGGTAGCGCATGCGTTTTGATGTCCCTCGTCCGCTTTTGCGGATCATTTGCCGGAATGGCCGGAAGCTGTCTTTGATTTCAGACAAGTCGTACCCCGAAACCGTGACACGCTTTCGGGCGACACTGCCTTAAGGGAACGATGGGGCAGGAATAGGACCAAAACGAAAATCGACGGTTTCCTTCACGTCCGTTCCTTTTCGCTCGCCCTCTCGCCAACCGTCTCACCCACTGTCAGGGGCCAGTCGACCACATAATCCTCGAAGTCGTCAACATCCACATCGGCCTCGCTGACGGTGCGGCCGCGGGCGGAAATGCCGGCCTGATGCACCGTTTCCGTATCGCCGGAAACGAGATAGTGCCACCAGTAGAGATCCTTGCCGTCGCGCACCAGCGCATAGGCGCAGGTGGGCGGCAGCCAGCCGATCTCATGCACCTTCTTCAGGTCGAGCTGGATACAGTCCGGCACGGTGGCGCGGCGGTTTTCGTAATCGGAGCATCGACAGCTCTCGCCGTCGAGCAGCACGCAGCGAACCGAGGTGAACACCACTTCGCCGGTGTCCCAGTCCTCCAGCTTGTTCAGACAGCACAGGCCGCAGCCGTCGCACAGGCTTTCCCATTCCTCACCGGTCATCTCGGTCAGCGATTTGGTTTTCCAGAACGGCGCGTCATTCATCGTTAACATTTCCGTTTCATTTTGATCTCTTGGACGGGAGTGTTTAACCGGTCCCTAATCCTTTATATCGTATCGCCAAGGGCTGGTTTGTACGATATTTTAGCATATTGGCAGGCGGCAGAGGGGTCATTGGCCCGCGAAAGGCCGCCGCGTCAAGCACTTCCGACATAACCATGCCACGGTTTTGCGTCGGGAATGGGTTGAAGCGTAGAATATCAGGCAGACATATCGATGGCAGCGTTGCGTTGAACAGGAAAACATCGCCAGGTGCAGGAAGAAAAAGACGATAAAAAAGGCCGTAAAAAACGGCACATCCTGCTCCGGATCGATAGCTTCATCGACTCCGGCCTGTGGACGGCTGCGGCAAGGCTGGTGGATTTCTGGGAAGACGTCACCATCGCCTCGCGCAAGCTGCATGTGCGCGGCTGGAAGAAGCTCCTCGTCAACCTGACCTGCGACGCGCTGACCTTCGGAACGGCGGGGTCCGTCGTGCTTCTGGCGCTCGCCATGCCCGCCTTCGAGGAAACCAAGAAGGACTGGCGCTATCGCGGCGATTTCGCCGTCACCTTCCTCGATCGTTACGGCAATACCATCGGCCATCGCGGCATCATTCATGAGGATTCCGTTCCGATCGACCAGATGCCGGATCATTTCATCAAGGCGGTGCTGGCGACCGAAGACCGGCGCTTCTTCGACCATTTCGGCATCGATTTCATCGGCCTTGCCCGCGCCATGAGCGAAAACGCCCGCGCCGGCGGCGTAGTGCAGGGCGGCTCGACGCTGACGCAGCAGCTCGCCAAGAACCTGTTCCTTACCAATGAGCGCTCGCTGGAGCGCAAGATCAAGGAAGCCTTCCTCGCGCTGTGGCTCGAGACCAACATGTCGAAGAAGGAAATCCTCAGCCTTTATCTCGACCGCGCCTATATGGGCGGCGGCACCTTCGGGGCGGCGGCGGCGGCGCAGTTTTATTTCGGCAAGAACCTGACCGATGTGACGCTGGCCGAATCCGCCATTCTGGCCGGCCTGTTCAAGGCGCCGGCCAAATATGCGCCGCATGTCAACCTGCCGGCAGCCCGCGCCCGCGCCAACACCGTGCTTTCCAACCTGGTGCAGAGCGGGTTGATGACCGAGGGTCAGGTGATCGGCGCGCGGCGCAACCCGGCCACCGTCATCGACCGCGCCGATGTGAAGGCGCCGGATTATTTCCTCGACTGGGCTTTCGACGAAGTGCAGCGGCTGGCCGCCGAGGGCAAGTTCAAGGACCACACCGTCGTCGTGCGCACCACCATCGATACCGGCCTGCAGCAGGCGGCCGAACAGGCGATGGAAATGGGCCTGCGCGAATTCGGCGAAGGTTACCGCGTCAAACAGGGCGCGATGGTGATGATCGAGAACGGCGGCGGCGTGCGCGCCATGGTCGGCGGACGCGACTATGGCGAAAGCCAGTTCAACCGCGCCACGGCGGCGCTGCGCCAGCCGGGTTCCTCCTTCAAGGTCTATACCTACTCGGCCGCCATGGAAAAGGGCATGAAGCCGGAGACGCTGATCTCCGACGCGCCGGTGACCTGGCGCGGCTGGTCGCCGCAGAATTACGGCCGCTCCTATGCCGGCAAGGTGACGCTGCAGATGGCGCTCGCCAAATCCTACAACACCGTGCCCGTGCGTCTTGCCAAGGACGTGCTCGGCACGCAGGTCATCGTCGATACCGCCAAGGCCATGGGTGTCGCCACACCGCTGCGCAGCGACAAGACCATTCCGCTCGGTACATCGGAAGTGACGGTTCTCGATCAGGCCACCGCCTATGCCGTTTTCCCGGCCGACGGCATGCAGTCGCGCCGCCACGGCATCGAGCAGGTGCTGGATTACGAGGGCAATGTTCTCTACGATTTCAGCCACAACGAAGCGCCCGCCAAACGGGTGCTTTCCGAAGACGCCAATTCGAAGATGAACCAGATGCTGGTGACTATCCCGGTCATGGGCACGGCCCGGCGCGGCGCGCTGGATAACGGCATCGTTTCCGGCGGCAAGACCGGCACCTCGCAGGCCTATCGCGATGCCTGGTATGTGGGCTTCACCGGCAATTACACCACGGCCGTCTGGTTCGGGAACGACGATTTCACGCCGATGAACAACATGACCGGCGGCGCGCTTCCGGCCATGGCCTTCAAGCGGCTGATGGACTACGCCCATCAGGGCATGGAACTGCGCCCCATTCCCGGCATACAGAACCCGCTGCCGACAGGCGCGCGCCCGCAACCTTCGGCGGAAGTGGCGGCCGCAGCCACCAGCACCCCCGCTTTGCCGGCGCTCACCCGCCCGCGCTCGCTCTCGGCCGAGGCAACGCGTGTGATCCGCTCCATCGCCAAGAAGATGAAGGACGCTTCGGCGCTCAGCGTGACGACGCAGAAGGTGGCGGATGCATCGTTGCGCGAGGGCGCGGAGGATGCGGCGCGGCGGTGAGGTGTGGCGGGTAAAGGGTGCTTTCGGAGTTCGGAGCGCACCCCCCTCTGCCCTGCCGGGCATCTCCCCCTCAAGGGGGGAGATCGATCTGCGGCGAAGTTTCGCCCATCTCAAGGTTAGAGAATGAAGTGGCGGGAGGGCCACCAACCGATCTCCCCCCTTGAGGGGGAGATGCCCGGCAGGGCAGAGGGGGGTAAGCCACGCACTCCGTCGCCACCGTTCCTTCAAATCCGCAACTTATCGCAACAACACCCCCCTCGCCGTCTCCACCACATGCGACGTCAACACCCCAAGCCGCTCCGCCGCGAGCCGGTTGACCTGCCAGTAAAGCGGAATATCGAGCGGCGTGCCGGGAACGACCTCCACCAGCCTGCCCGTCTTGAGGTGATCCCCCACAAGCTGCACCGGGTTGAGCCCCCAGCCCATGCCGGAAAGGCTCGCCTTCACGAAACCGTCGGTCGAGGGCAGCCAGTGGGTGGGATAGGCGATATCCTCGCCCAGCACCTTCCTGACCCAGCTCGCCTGCAGCCTGTCCTTCTGGTTGAAGGTGAGCCCCGGCGCGCGGGCAAGGGCGGCGGGCGTGACGCCCCCGGCGAAATGGCGGGCCATGAAATCCGGGCTGGCGGTGGCGTGATAGCGCAGCACGCCGAGGGCCAGGACCCGGCAGCCCTGCACAGGCTTGGCATGGGCGGTGACGGCGGCGAGCACCCTGCCGCCGCGCAGCCATTCCACCGTGTGGTCCTGATCGTCCACCGCGATATTGACGAGATAATCGCTGCCGCCGGTGAATTTCGAAACCGCATCCAGAAACCATGTGCCGAGACTGTCGGCGTTTGTGGCGATGTTGAGCGTCACGCGCTCCTGCGCTGCGCCCGCTTCCGCCAGCGCCGGAAGCTGTCGGAACAATTCGCTTTCCAGCATGCCGACATGATCCATGTGACGGCAGAGCCATTCGCCCTTTTCCGTCGCCACGCAGGGGTTGCCGCGCACGATCAGCACCACGCCCAGCCGCTCCTCCAGTTGCTTGATGCGCTGGGAGACGGCCGACGGCGTGACGCACAGCACCTGCGCCGCCTTTTCGAAACTGCCGGTTTGAGCAACAAGCGCCACGGCCCGCATGGAGGGATAGTCGAGCATTATGATACCCGCTTTGAAGGCTGGTTTTGACACAGCACATGCAAGGGCTCGGACCATTGGCGGCGATCCTCCCTGCCCTCATTCCTGTGCTTGTCACAGGAATCCAGCAAGCCCAAGTCCTTGGGCTGAAAAGACTCTCCCGTCGCGCAGACGCGCGTCGGCTGGATTCCTGTGACAAGCACAGGAATGAGGGTGGAGGTGAGGAAAGCGCTCTTGATATCCATCCGTGGAATAGCGTTAGGGTGCATTAGCTCAGCTTATCTGGATTGAGTTTATTTAACTGGATTAAACCATCTGGCGGAAATATCCAAGCACTCGGTCCGGAAGCAACGCCTTCGGCCATTCCACAATGGACAGAGGCAGGGGCCGCAACGCATGGACATCCAGATCTTCTTCACGGGCCTGACGATGGGCCTCAGCCTCATCGTCGCTATCGGCGCGCAGAATGCCTTCGTTCTGAAGCAGGGGCTGGCGCGTTCGCATGTGTTTGCCGTCTGCGCCACCTGCGCCATTGCCGATGCGCTGTTGATTACCGTTGGGGTTTTCGGTTTTCAGCGGATCAGCGCCATCATGCCGGCGCTCGATCCCATCATGCGTTATGCGGGAGCCGCCTTCCTCATCTGGTATGGCGCCAAAAGCCTGCATTCGGCGCTGCGCTCCTCCGAGGCGCTTTCGGTGGCGGAGCGGCAGGAGGCGAGCCTGTGGCAGACGCTGGCCATCTGCCTTGCGCTGACCTTTCTCAATCCGCATGTCTATCTGGATACCGTCGTGCTGCTCGGCACCATTTCCACGCAGTTTCCCGGCTTCGAAAAAACCTTCGCGGCGGGCGCGGCCACCGGCTCGCTGGTGTTCTTCTTTTCACTGGGTTACGGCGCGCGCTGGCTGCGGCCGATCTTCGAAAAACCCTCCGCCTGGCGCATTCTTGAAGGTGTCATCGCCGTCACCATGTGGGCCATCGCCTTCAAGCTCGTCATCGGCGCCTAAAGCGGCGGCGTATCCCCCTCTCCGATATCCCAATAGAGCCCGGCCATAAGGGTAAGCGCCTCGCGGGCGATCTCCTTCGGCAGATGTTCGTTCGGCGCATGCTGCGAGCAGCCGGGATAGGAATGCGGCACCCAGATGGTGCGCAATTTGAGGATATCGGCAAAGATATCGTTGGGCAGCGAACCGCCGAGATTGGGCAGAAGCGCCGGTTTTCTGCCCGTCGTTCGGGCAATGGAGCGCAGCGTGAAATCCACCCATGGATCCTGCGGATCGAGCCGGGTGGCGCGGAAAATCTCGTCGCCGGCAGGCGCGATTTCCACCATGGCGAAACCCTGCCGGTCGAGGTGACGCCGCACGGCGGGCAGAACCGCTTGCGGATCGATACCGACGACGAAGCGCAATTGCAGCCGCGCCCATGCCCGTGGCGGAATGGCGTTGACCGGCGCACGCGGATTGCCGGTCTCGAAAGCCAGCACTTCCAGCGCGCACCAGCCGAAAACCCGCTCGGCGGTGGAAAGGCCGGGCTCGCCCCAGTCCGGATCGATCTTCGGGCCGTCCGGCCCGCCATCGATTTCACAATCGGCAAGGGCCTCGCGCACCGCTTTCGGCAATTCCTCCGGCACCAGTTCCGGCACGCGGATCTGGCCGGTCGGGCCGACAAGGCTTGCGACGGCATGGGCCAGTTGCACGCCGGGATTGGAGAGCGCTCCGCCCCAATTGCCGGAATGATGGCCGCCCTCACGCGCCTCGATCACCAGATCGAAGGTGATGCCGCCGCGCGCGCCGAGAAAAACCGTCGGCCGTTCCGCATTCAGGCGCGGGCCGTCGGAGGCGATCAGAAGATCGGCTTTCAACCGCTCGCCATGGTTCCGGCAAATCTCCCTCAGGCCGGGGGAGCCCCTCTCCTCGCCCATCTCGATCAGATATTTAGCGTTGAAACCAAGCCTGCCGCGTGTCTCGAGCACGGCTTTCAGCGCCGCCATATTGACCGAATGCTGCCCCTTATTGTCGGCGGTGCCGCGCCCATACCACCTGCCATTGCGCTCAGCCATCACAAAGGGCGAAAGCCCCTCGGCCCAGCCCTCGTCCTGACCGCGCACCACATCCCCGTGGCCATATCCCAGCACGGTCGGCAGCGTGTCGCCTTCGAAACGTTCGGCGATCAGAAACGGCAAATCCGCCGTCGGGTCACGCAGGATGGCGCAGGAAAAACCCATGGCGGCGAAAGCGGGCAGCATTTCCTGTTCCAGATAAAGCGTCAGCTCCTCGCCCTGCTCCTCATTCTGGCTTTCGGTCCGTCGCAAAACGCGTCGCGACAAATCCCGCTCGAAGCTGCCATCGTCGAAACAGGCGGCGGCACGGTCGATTGCGGATTGTCGCGACATGATGGAATATCCCCGGTTGTGATCATTTTCACGGAGAGTAAACAAGCCGCGCCATTTTCCAAACAGGGAATCAGTGATAGTCCTCGACCTGTTCATAAACGGGAAAACAGCGTGTTCCGAGTTCCATTCCTTGTCGGCATCGCCCTTCTGATCGCCTTTGGCGGCGGTATTGCCGCGACGCTGGCAGCCCTTGAGGCGACATCCGGCTTTGGATCGATCCGCATCGGCTCCTGGGATGCGTTTCCCGAAGCGCAGACGATCGAGGCCGATCCTTACGCCAAATCGCACCGCGCCGACGCCGGCAAGCTGCTTTACGGAACCGCGGAAGGGTTGGCTTTTACCGCCTCCGTCGACAGCGATGGACAACGCCTGAGCGGCGAATGCCGCTACCGGCTGGCCGGCGCCGTGCCGCCTGCGCGTTTCTGGACGATTTACACCGCCGACCAGCAGGGCAATGTGCTGGCGGAGGATGCGGGGCGGCCCTTCGCGCTGAACTCCCGCACGCTTTTGCGCAGCGCCGATGGCGGCATCGACATCACCATCGCCGCTGACGCCCAGACCTATAACTGGCTGTCGGTGCCGCAGGGCCAGACCTTCAGGCTGGTCATGACACTGCTCGACACGCCCGTCGCGGGCAGTTCCGGCCTGATCGATATTTCCATGCCGCAAATACGCAAGCTGGGGTGTGGCAATGCTTAGGGTCCTGCTCGCCATCCTCACCGGTCTCGTCGGCGCAGCCGTGCTGCATGTCATCATTCTTCTGGCGATACCGCATTTCAGCAATCGCGACGCCTATACGCGCGCGGTGGCGGAAGGAAAGCCGCATCAGTTTCATCTGCTCGAAGAGACGACGGAGAAAAAGACGCTTGGCAGCGGCGATCCCTTCATGCGGGTCGCGGTCTGCACCTTCGATATCGAGGACAAGCCGGTCAGGCTCACCGCCATCGGGGCCGTGCCCTTCTGGTCGGTCGCGGTTTACGACAAGGCCTCGAATGAGGTGTTCAGCATGAATGACCGCACATCCGCTGGCGGGGTGATGGATATTCTGGTGGCGGATGCGGTGCAGATCGCCGCCATCCGCAAGGCGCAGCCGCCCGCGCTTTCGCAGGCCATTCTGGCGGAATCGGATCAGACGGAAGGGTATGTGGTGTTGCGGACCATGGTGCCGCAGCCGAGTTTCGGCGAAGAGGCGGAACGGTTCCTGAACGAGGCGAAATGCCAGCCGACGGCGTGGAAATAGCGTCGGTTATTCTCTGTAGTCAGGATTTGAGGGCGGTTTCCGCTGCGGATTTGCCCTTGCGCGCGACTTTTCCGGTCGGCTCGGTATCGCGTTTTTCATAGCGCACGCCGGTAAACAGCACGACTTTCGCCGGGCCGATCACCGTTGACACCGCGCCGGCAGGGCGCAGGCTTCGTCGGGCGTCGCCGATTGGAATAATCTCTGCCATGCTCATCTCCTCTTCGGGACATGATTGTCAATGTTGCCCATGGGAACCGCGCAAGCCTCGTCTTGCGTCGGGAATTTCATCACCATCACATTGCGCATAGGCCAGTCCACAGACTGGTTTTCGCACGATCCAAAAATCCAAAGCGATTCTTATAAGGGGATCGTGCGCAGATTCAGGCTTCGCATGCCATTTTTGCATTTATTCCGTCGATAAGAATAACATGGAATCCTAATACTGCCCATGAAATTACAAACAGACAGAGGTTAATGATCCGTTAACCTTAATTGCCGGACCGCAACTTATTCCGGCCGGAGCCGCACCCCTTGAAAACAAAGGCGATGCGGTAAAGTTCCACGGCATTTTATCCGTCATCAAGGTTTTAAAATTTCCTTGTTGATAGAGGCAGATTCTCTCTTGCCACCCCCCATAGTTAACAGGACGTCAACGCATTTGCTCTAATTTGAGCCGATATTGTGTTTGCGTTTGTTGGGTAGTGCGTTGACCGACCGGTTTCGAGAACTTGAGAGGCCAAGAGCCGTGAGGAAGAAAGATGTGGTGCTGATGGCCACCGTGACGAATTTCGAGAATGTCTCCCATCCGTCAAAAACGGACCTTCGGCAGTTCGCCGAACTTTTCATGCCGCTTTTCAACGCCTCCACCGACGAAGCCAAGCGGGAGGCCATTGCCGCGCTCTCCCAGCATCCGAGCGTGCCTTCGGCTGTCGCCTTCTTCATCGCCTGCCAGCCGATTTCGCTTGCGGCGCCCTTCCTCATCTCCTCCAAATGCCTCGATGACGACACGCTGATCACCATTGCCCGCACGCAAGGGGCGGCGCATGCGCGCGCCATCGTGCGCCGCGAGGACCTCTCCCCCACCGTCATCGACGCGCTTGTCGGGCTGCGTCACGCCGAAGATCTGAAGCGGCCGGATGGAGAGACGGCGGCTGCCGAACCGCAGGCGGCGGAAAGCCCCGAAGAGCCGAAAGCGGAAGAAAAGACGGACACCATCGCCGCCGCTTCCGCGCTCGAAGAGGAAATGCGCCAGCGGATCAAACAGATGGCGCATCACCTCAACCGCCCGGAAAGCGACGTTCTCGGCCTTCGCCGGTTGAGCGAGGTGCAGGAAGCGCTGCTGGTGCGTTTCGCCCGCGAGCGCAATGCCCGGCAATTCGCGGTGGCGCTGGCGGATTCGCTGTCGTCGAGCTACTGGCTGTCGGAGCGTATCATGCTCGATATATCAGGCGCGCAGCTTGCAACGACGCTGACGGGCCTTGGCATGGAATTTTCCGAGGCGGCTTTCGTGTTGCAATGCTTCTATCCGCATCTTTCCGCCGCCGAAGGCGATATGAGCCGTGCCGAAGCCCTGCTCGACCGTCTCGACATCGTGGAATGCGAAGAGCGGCTGGAGAGCTGGCGGCGGGCCGACAGCTATACGCATGGCCGCGAACGGCCGGACCGCAGCGCACCGCCTGCACAGAGAACCGGGACGCAAGGGTAAGCGCGGCTGGCCTTGCATTTTCATGGGTTGAAGAAGCGGGCCATTGCCGGACAATTCTAGGCCTTGGGCTGATCCACCAGCGTCAGCAGAGTCCCGATCTCATCGGTTTCGATCTCCACCACCCACAGGTCGCTGTCGAAGCGTCGTTCCCTCTCAAGAAGAGCGGCGCTTTCCTCGCCATCCGCACCGGCAAGGCGCGTTTCGAAACGGCGCTCGGCGCGGACTTCCTCGTCATCGGCAAAGCTCTGCGGCGCGGGTCCATAGAGATTTTCTCGGCCATCGCGCAGGCGCTGACGGATGAAAATCGCCCCCGCCTCCTCCGCCCCCTTCTTTTCGACAGCGGCAAATCCGCCGGCGGCGAAGACGCGGCGGATGAGGGCTGATACGAACATTTCGGACTTGAGGCGCATGGGGGTGCTTTCGAATGGAAATGGTGGGGCGGGCTTCGCAATGCTGATTTTAGGCGGACGAAGGTGCACGGGGCTTTACCCCCCTCTGCCCTGCCGGGCATCTCCCCCTCAAGGGGGGAGATCGATCTGTGGCAAGGTCTCGCCCATCTCAACGTTTGAGAATGGAGCCACGAAAGAGCCTCTTGCCGATCTCCCCCCTTGAGGGGGAGATGCCCGGCAGGGCAGAGGGGGGTAAGCCCCACGCACCTTCGTCCGCTGTCAAAATCTAAAGCGCCCCGATCGACTTCAGCTTCTTCAACACGGCCTCGCTCGGCTCACCGGTTTCCGGCAGGCGATAGTGTTTCTCAAAGGCGCGGATGGCGTTGCGGGTCTGCTGGCCGGCCACGCCGTCCACCTTCACATCGGCATAGGCGATATTGATCAGCCCCTGCTGGATCTTGGCGATCAGATCGCGGCTTGCCGGTTTGGCCGCGCTGTTGAGAGAGGCCGGTTCGGCCTTCGGGCGCGGCGCTTCCGCCTTGCGGATGGCGGCTGCGACCGGGTCGATCTCGACGCCGCCGCTGGTATCGGCAGGCCGGTCCCTGGGGATCGCCGCAACCGTCGCACCATCGATCCTGAGCGCGGCCAGCACACGGGTCGTCGGCTCGCCGGTCTGTTCCATGCCGAGCGTTTCTTCGAAAAACATGATGGCGGCGGCGGTGCGTGGGCCCATGCGGCCATCCGCCTCGCCTTCATAAAGCCCGCGTTTCTTCAGTTCGGCCTGAATATCGGCAACGATCTGCTGCGGCTTCTGGTTTTCGGCAACGGGCTGCGCCGGCGTTTCGGCCGCCGGCTGCTGCGCGTTTTGCGTCTCCGCCGGTCGTTCTATGCGGAAGGTGGTGACATTGCCCTGCGTGCCGAGCGGCTCGGCCGGGCGATAACCGGCAATGCCGTTCGGGTTTTCCGCATCGCGCGTGCGCAGGAAAGGCGACGGGTGCACGCCCGGCTGATACCAGAGCGCATTGGCGGCGACAAAACCGAAGACGACCGCGAAGGCGCCGCAGCTGCCGACCAGTTTCGGATGGCGCAGGATTTCGCGCCCGATGGCCGAAACCACCAAGGAAACAATCCCGGCGCCAATCTGGGCCGTTGTTTTCTTAGGCGATTTTCGCTTTCGCGGGGCCATCGTCACCATCCTTTTTCATCATTGCGGCCATATCGCCGAGCTGCCGGATGCGCGGCGGAAATTCCACCATGCTTTCGGCTTCGGCGCTTTCGCCGCCACCCGCCATGCCCGAACCGTCGGCAGGCAGGGTGATCGTTACGACCGTTCCCTCGCCGGGCTTGCTGGCAATGGCGAAAGTGCCGCCATGCAGTGCCACAAGCCCCTTGACCAGGGACAATCCCAGACCCGTGCCCTCATAGCGACGGGTATATTCATTCTGGACCTGCATGAAAGGTTGGCCCAGGAGCTCGATCTTGTCGGAAGCGATGCCAATGCCGGTATCGCTCACCGTCAGCTTCAACATCGCGCCCTCACGCGCGGCGTCGATCGACACCACACCACCGGCATCGGTGAATTTTATGGCGTTGCCGGCAAGATTGATCAGAACCTGCCGGATAGCGCGCTGATCGGCCGAGATTTCGCCGATACCGCGCTGGATGCGGCTGGTCAAAGTCAGGCCTTTTTCCTTCGCCTGCAGGCCGAGCATGGCCTCGCAGGACGAGATGGTCTCGGCAATCGGGAAGCTTTCCATCATCAGCTCGTAACGGCCGGCTTCCAGCTTGCTCATATCGAGCATGGTGTTGACGACAGAGAGAAGATGGGCGCCGGACTGGCGGATCAGGCCGACATATTCCCGCTGGCGGTCGTTCTCCAGCCGGCCGAAATATTCGCCGGCCAGAATATCGGAAAATCCGAGGACGGCATTGAGCGGCGTGCGCAGCTCGTGACTGACGGCGGCGAGAAAGCGGGATTTCGCATCATTGGCCGATTCCGCCTCGGCCGCCTTGCGGGCGACATCGCGGCGCAGGCGTTCCATCTCGGTGACATCGGAAAGCTGGGCGACGATGCGGCGCAGCCGGCCGCCGGCGCTGCGGATCGCCGTCATCTCGATACGGGCGTGCATGAATTGCGCCTGGCGCGACTTTGCACCGGTCTCGAAGCGGAGTTCGGCGGTTGCCCTGTCCTCGCCCTGCCGCAGCAGGTCGAAAGCCTGCATCAATTCGATACGGTCCGAGACATAGACATATTCAACGAGGGCATGGTCCTTGCTGGCCTGCAGATCGGCCGGGAAGGTCGTAAGATCGCGGCCGGAGACGTGTTCGACGAAGCCGGTATCACCGATCATGAGCACGAGGCCCGGCACCTGCGTAGCGGCGATCAGGTCGTTGTCGCCAGACGAGGCGGAAAAGGAGGACGCACTGCGCGCGGGACGCGAAAAGGCAATCAGCAATGCTGCGGCGGCCAGAAACAGCGCCAGCACCAGGGCAGCGCCGATGGGCAGCGCGATGGCGGGGCTGAAAACGAGGCTGAAAAGGGCTGGTACCACCAGAAGTCCGACGGCGCTGAAGGCGATCAGCCGGCGCAGGCGCGCAATGGTTCCGGCGCGCCTTTCGGCGTCCTCTTCCATGCGCGCAAGCCATCTGCCTGCGGCATGGTCGACCAATGCGACCGCTTTTTCTCTCATATTACGCAATACCAACACCGAATCCCTGAGGCGGTTCTAACGGCTCCGACAATAGAAGGCGGCGGCTTAAGGAATGGATAAAAAGAATGGCCTCAAAGGCCCGTCAAATGCCCCGCAGTCCCATTACGGGGCATTTCTTCGAAGCTTTGCCAATCATGGTTAATGACGGGTAAGCGACGGATTTCGCTTCATTTTTGCCATCGCGTTAACTTTTGTGGCAAAGCTTTCCGCCGCTTTCGCCCGGAACGCGCGGCCTCTGTCGCAATTATGCTTAACATGGACTGTTAAAATGCGAATGAATTGATGGCAGGCGTCCCGATACGAGGAGAATAGATACAATTTGAATTAAATTGCGTCGCTTTTTGCAATCGGCTGTTCGCCGGTCGCGTGTAGCTTCTTCACAAGCCCGAAAAACGGGACAAAGGCCGATGACCCGAAACCGGGCGGGGCTTTAGAAAACAAAGATCGTCTGGCAGGGTAGTCTGACAATGTGGTTTCTGATCAAGGGAACATTCTGGTTTTCGCTGGTGCTGGTGGCGCTGTCCTATTTCGGCAGCAGCAACGATCCGGCCAAGGAACCTTCGGCCTTCGATATTCCCAGCGCCGTTTCGGCCGCCGGTGAAGCCTATCGTTATGTCAGCGCCATCTGCATCGAAAAGCCCGATGTCTGCGTCAAGGGCGCCGAAACCTTCCATGCGCTCGGCGAGCGGGCAAAGGAAGGCGCAAAGGTGGCCTATGAGCTGCTGGACAAGCAGCTTGCTTCCGGTGACAAGCCCGCCCCCGCCGCTGAACTCGCGGCCGAGACCGAAAAACTGGCCGAAGCCCCGGTCGTCAGCGTCGAATTTCCGAAGGATGCCGACATGCTGAAGACCGGCACCGTCATTCCTCTGCCGCAGAAGCGCCCGGCCCCCTGATACTATTGCCCTGATCCTTGCCGGCCTCCGCGCCGCACTCTCTTTGCAGCCGAAAATATCCGGCTGCCGATTGCCTGCCTGACTTGCCCACGGAAACCTGTTTTCCGTGGGCTTTTTCATGGCCCATGGTTCAAAACCGACCGCACTTCGCCTATATCCTAACAAAGACCTGCAATAATGGATGATACGGCGCGCAAATGGCCTCTCTCGAAACGATCCTTGACGACTTCGCCTTCCTCGACGACTGGGAGGATCGTTATCGTTATGTCATCGAACTCGGCAAGGCGCTTCCCGATCTGCCGGAAGACAAGCGCACGGCCGAGAACAAGGTGCATGGCTGCGCAAGCCAGGTCTGGCTCGTCAGCCACAGCAATGGTGCGGAAGACCCTCTCCTGACCTTCGAAGGCGATTCGGATGCACATATCGTGCGCGGCCTCGTCGCCATCGTGCTCGCCGTCTATTCCGGCAAGAAAGCCTCCGAAATCGCCGGTCTCGACGCCATTGAGGTGTTCGACAGGATCGGGCTGGTGGAACATCTGTCGTCGCAGCGCGCCAACGGCCTGCGCTCCATGATCAAGCGCATCCGCGAGGAAGCCCGGCTGCTGGCCGCCTGACCTTCACCTCTCCATCGACGGGCGATAATCTGCATCGCCCCAATGGTGATCCTTCCTGCCGGCGCGGGCCGCAGGCGGCGCATAATGGCGGGCAAGCGCCAGCAGCGCTGCGCGCAGCAGCAGTTTTGCCGACCGCGCCGGCCATTGCCTTTCGCGCTCCACCGTCTCCAGCCCCTTTTCGAAACAGCAGATATCGATGGCGACGCCCGACAGTTCAGGCCCCATCGCATCGGCCGCGCGGGAAAACCGCGTTCTTGCGGCCATTGCCGCCTCGGTGAGATCGAGCGCGCCTGCCGCCTCGCCTTTTGTGCGGTTCGCTATTCTCGGCTCCCATGTCGCCGTAACCTTCGGGTTGAGGTGACCGCGATGAAAATCGGCGGCGAGGCGCTCGCCCGCCTCCAGAGCATCCGCCGGGAAAAACGCCGCACCGTCCCGTTCCTTCAGCCTTGCAAGGCTGGTCAGGGGAGAGGTGTTGAGATTGCGCCGCGCCTGCTGCTTCGCATCGCCGACATCCACAATAACCGTCTGCATATGCCGGTGCTGTTCCTGAAAAACCTCGTCCCGGTCTTTTGCCATTGCACGTTTCAGGCAGGAGGCGAGCGGCGGTGCGGCGGAAAGGGTGGTTTCCCGCTGCTCGACCAGCCCGGAGGAAATGGCAAACCGCACCGTCGCGGCCGGAAACCGCAGCGCCGTGTGGCCTGCCCGCGCCCGGCGCAGGACGATATCGCCGCCCTCCTGCGACATCTCGGCCGCGCCCGCGGCGATGCAGCGCAGCAGCCGCAGGAGATGAGGGTTCGGGGAGGCAACCGGGGTGCTTTTTTCCTCACTCATCCCGGGCGCCTTTCATCGCGTTGAAGATACTGCCGGTGAGCCGCTCCAGCGTGGCGACGAACTCATCGAATGCCGGTTCGTCACGCCGGTCCTCCACCACCTGGCAGGCATGGCCCACCGTCGTCCTGTCCCGGCCGAAACACGGCCCGATATCCGACATGGGAATACCGAGTTGCACATGGCACACATACATGGCGATCTGGCGGATGTGGCATTCCGTGCGCCGGCTGTCGCGGCGCACCAGCGTTCGGTCGCCCGTCAATTGCACCATCTCGCCGGTGAGCTGCCGTACCAGACGGCAAAGACGGGAAATCTCATCCCGCCCGGCCGCAGACGGCCAATGACGAAAGGGACGATCACCGACCCGCGCACAAGGCCGCGCGGCGGCAGGCAGAAACACAGTATCCGACGGCATATGCAACTCCTCTACGAATAGGAATTAATTCATACACCTGAGAGCAAGCATGGGGAAGTGCGAATTTGACAAGGAAGACTATACGGTTGATACGGCTTTATTTTTGCAGAATTGATGTGTGCGATAAAGGATTTTTTTCCTCAATCGAAATTTTGCGCGACATAAAAGTCGGTCGAGGGAACGGCTCCCGGGTCTGGTGCGATCCAGTTCTCGATCGCGAAAGACCCCTCTCACGGCGCAGACGCGCCGTAGCTGGATGCCGGATATGGGCCGGCAGGACGGAGGTGAGGTCTTCGAACCCCAGAAACGAAATCGGCCGGTCAAAGGACCGGCCGTATTGCCTTGCGACTTCCGGCTATCTGCCAGGACAGCAGCCGGACCGTCTTTAAAATCAGCGGCTGGCCTTGCGGCGCTGACCCAGACCCATTTCCTTGGCGAGCCGCGAGCGGGCTTCGGCATAGGCGGGCGCAACCATCGGATAGTCGACCGGCAGGTCCCATTTTTCGCGATATTCTTCCGGCGTCATGCTGTGATGCGTCGTGAGATGCCGCTTGAGCGACTTGAACGAGCCGCCACATTCCAAACAGACGATGTGGTCATCCTGAACCGACTTGCGGACGGAGACGGCAGGCTTCTGCTTTTCGACATTGACCGCCACCGATGCCGGTGCCGATGTTCCGCTGAGTGCCGTGTGAACATCCGAAATAAGGCCGGGAAGCTCAGTTACCGGAACGACGTGGTTGCTAACATAGGCAGCCACAATATCCGCAGTCAGTTCGACCAGCAGATCCTGGGCGTTACCGTATGCAGTTTCCGTCATTTAAGTATCTCCTGTTTATTGATCCCCTGACGCGGGCGAACGCCGCATCGAGCGATGTGAAGTTACCCGGTGCCCCACCTTCGCCTTGTTGAAACCAACATGAAACCTACCCCTAGATTTCGAGCGAAAACCGGAAACGAATTGGTCCGAGATTCAACTTATGGCCCGCGACATGGGCAGCAATGGTCCGATGGGCCATAGATTAGACATTAATAAAATGCCTATGCCGACTATGAAGAGGCTAGATGCAAATCGCGATTAGCAACTTTACACTTAATTTGGATAACAGCAAAACAGCAAAAGTCAAATTCCTATTGTGAATTTTTCAGTTCAAAACAGTCTAATCGGAATACAAAAAATTACGGGTAATAAAATACTATGCCAAGTAGTAATTGAAAATGAATACCCCCAATTATTAGGGGGATTTTCAACTTCAAATTTTCTTGATGTCATCAACTACCGATTTAACGGCAAGCGGATAACCTGCCTTGTGAGCGGCCATGGCAAGAAGATGTGCCGAGACCGGCGCGGTAAGGACAAAGAAGAAGAAACCGGCGAGCGCCCGCGCCAGCGTCGATATTTCCATGGAATGGATGCCGACAGCCAGAAGCAGCAGGCCGGACCCCACCGTTCCCGCCTTGGAAGCCGCATGCATACGGGTATAGACATCCGGCAGCCGATTGAGGCCGATTGCCGCGATCAGCGAGAAAATGGCGCCTGAGACCAACAGCGCCGCAACCAGAATAGCCACGATCCAAGCCATCATCGCCTGCCCTTTCCTTTTCTGTTGGCGACACCTTTTTCCATATTTTTTTCAATGGCTTCAGATGCCCTTTCGCCATCGAGAACCGCCGTCGGCCTGCGCCGGCCGTCCGGGCCGCGCGACAGCACGAAGCGGGCGAAGGCCACCGTTGCCAGAAAACCGACCAGGCCGAGCGCAATGGCAATATCGACGTAAAGATTGAAGCCGGTGCGGATGGCGATGACTGCGATAAAGCCGATGGCGATGCCCACCAGCATGTCGAGCGCAACGATACGGTCCGGCAAGGTGGGGCCGACGACGACGCGATATACTGTCAGCAAAAAGGCGGCCGACAGAACAACCGATGCAAGTATAGTTGCAAATGAAACTATTTGTTCCGGCGTCATATCTGAAACGCCTCCATGATCTTTCTTTCAAAGCCGTTACGGATGTCGTTTTTCGTGGCCTCGATATCGCTGCAATCGATCGCGTGCACGTAGAGCGTTTTCCTGTCCGCGGAAACATCGACCGACAGCGTGCCTGGCGTGAGCGTGATGAGATTGGCCAGCAGCGTGATCTCGAAATCCGTCGTCACCGTCAGCGGATAGGCGAAAATGCCGGGCTGCACGTCGAGCTTCGGCCGCGTCACCAGCACGGCGACCTTCCATGCCGAGAGCGCCAGCTCCTTGAAGAACAGCAGCACCAGCGACAGCACGCGGACAAGCCTGAGCCAGTGGTTACGCCCGCCCGGAAGCTGGTGGCGGATGATGCCGAGCGCCAGCGTCGAAACGACAAGGGCGAAAATGATGTTCGCGAGCGTGACGCTGCCTGTCACGGCGAGCCATACGGCAACGAAAAGCAATTGTACGAGATAGAGGCTCATGGTTTGCCCCCTTCGGTAAAGACCGACTGGATATAGGCCTGCGGATTGCCGAGGTCTGCGGCCGCCTGCTGGCTGAGATTGAGCAGGCTTTCCGGAAACAGGCCGAAGAATACCACCAGCAACGTCAGCCCCACCAGCGGCGCGAAAGACGGCGCTGCCGAGGGCGACGCCTGCGGCACAGAAGGCTGACCGGGGGATGCCGCAACGGGACGCCAGAAACACAAAAGGAAGATCCGCCCGAAAGCGATGGTGGCGATGAAGCCGGAGGCGAGAATGGCGCCGGCCAGCCACCAGGCGCCGATATCGATCGCCGACTTGACCAGAACCGCCTTCGGCCAGAAGCCAGAAAAGGGCGGCAGGCCGGAACCGGCGAAAAACAGCGCCAGCGCCAGAGCTGAAAACCACGGAGCCTGCTGGTAAAGGCCTCTGAGCGAGGTGAGGCTGAAACCGCCGCCGAGGCGGGCCGCATGGCCGGCGGCGAGATAAAGCGCCGTCATCAGCACCATGGAATGCAGCGCATAGAAAATGGCGCCAGTGACACCGGAAGGCGTGCCGATGGCGATGCCGGCCATCATGTAGCCGATGCCCGATATGACGATATAGCCGAGCATGCGGCGGATATCGTTCTGGGCGAGCGCGCCCATGGCCCCGAGCACCATGGTCAACGCCGCCGAGATGGCGATGACGATGCTGAGTTCTTCCCGCTCGACCGGAAACAGCATGACCATGACGCGCAGCAGCGAATAGATGCCGACCTTGGTGAGCAAGCCGCCGAACAGGGCGGAAACGACAATGCGCGGCGTGTGATAGGAAGCGGGCAGCCAGAAGTTCACCGGGAAGGCGGCGGCCTTCATGGCGAAGGCGAGCGCGAACAGGCTCGCAAGCGTCATCAGCGGCGCCGAACCGCGCAGCCCGGTCGCCTTCTGCGCGATATCGGCCATGTTGAGCGTGCCGAAGATGGCGTAGAGATAACCCACAGTTATCAGGAACAGCGTCGTGCCGATGAGGTTCAGAATGGCGTATTTCAGCGCGCCGTCGATCTGCTCGCGCGTCGAGCCGAGCACGATCAGGCCGAAGGACGAGATCAGCAGCACCTCGAACCAGACATAGAGGTTGAAGATGTCGCCGGTCAGGAAAGCGCCGGTGACACCGGCCATCAAGAGCATCAGGAAGGGATAGAAACCGTAGCGCCTGCCGCTGGCGTCGATATCCGCGCCGGCATGGATGGCGCCCGCAAGTGCGACGATGGCGGCGGCAAGCGACAGCAGCGCGCCCGTCAGGTCGGCGGTAAAGGCAATGCCGAAGGGCGGCAGCCAGCGGCCCATGACCATGGTGAAGGGGCCTTCAGTGGCGACCTTCCACAAAAGCGCGGCATCGAGCAGCACCAGCAGGAACAGCGCCGCGATGGCGACGGTCGCGTGGTGACGGATGGCGTGGCGCATCATCATCAGCACCGCGCCTGCGCCAATGCAGAGCGCGATGGGAAGAATGATCAGCCAGTCGGTGAGCGGCACGGGCGTCGTGACGAGCGCTGCGGAAAGGTCGGTGACTGCGGATGTGGTGGAGGATGCCATGTGTCTCAGCCTCGCCGCTCAGTAACCGAGCGGCGGCAAGGGCTCGCCTGCGGGTTCTGCGGTGCGCATTTCGTCCGTGTCGTCGGTCTGCAGTTCCTGAAACGCACGCCAGGTCAGCACCAGAAGGAAACAGAAGAAGGAAAAGGAAATGACGATTGCCGTGAGGATGAGCGCCTGCGGCAGCGGATTGGCCGCACCCGCGGGCAGCGTATCCATGCCGGGCGGAATGATCGGCGGCACTTCGCGCGTCAGCCTGCCTGCCGTGAACAGCAAGAGGTTCACCGCATTGCCGAGAATGGCGATGCCGAGCAGCATGCGGATGCTGTGGCGCGACAGCATGAGATAGATCGCCACCGAAAAGAAGATGCCGACGAGAATGGAGAAGACCGCTTCCATCAGTCGCTTTCCCTTTCTTCCAGCGCCAGCGCAATGGAGGTGATGGCGCCGACCACGACGAGATAGACACCGATATCGAAGGACATGACGGTGGAGAGCGGTATCTCGACGCCGAACAGGCTCGGATAGACCCACAGCCCGGTCATGAAGGGCACGCCGGCGGCGATGGAAACGAGGCCGGAAAGCATGGAAAGCAGCAGCCCCGCCCCGGCAATCGACAGCGGATGAAACATGATGGCGCGCCTGACTGCGGTGACGCCATAAGCGATGCCATAGATCGCCAGCGCCGAGACCGCGATCAGGCCGCCGATGAAGCCGCCGCCGGGCTCATTATGGCCGCGCAGCAGCACGAAGATGGAAAACAGCACCATGAGGCTGGTGACGACAGGGGCGACGGTGCGCAGAATGAGCGTGTTCATGCCCGCGCTCCTTTCTTCTTCGCGGTTTTGGCCGATCCCTTGACGGC
This sequence comes from Agrobacterium leguminum, assembly GCF_005144435.2. Lineage (NCBI taxonomy): Bacteria > Pseudomonadati > Pseudomonadota > Alphaproteobacteria > Hyphomicrobiales > Rhizobiaceae > Agrobacterium > Agrobacterium leguminum. The sequence continues at coordinate 589,944 of NZ_CP120211.1, read as the reverse complement.
GAGCCCCTTGATGGCAGCAGCCGGGCGGATGCGGATCAGCGCGAGAATGGCGAGACCCGTTATCATCACGACAGCGATTTCACCGAGCGTATCCGTGCCGCGGAAGTCGACGATGATGACATTGACCACATTGGCGCCGTGGGCGATGACCTTGGAATAGGTGTTGTAGAAATCCGTCAGGCGGTTGTCGAAACTCGCCTCGGTCGCGCGCATCAGGAACAAAGCGAAGCCGGTTCCGCAGGCGATGGCGATGGTGCTGTCCAGCAGCTTCTGGCCAAGGCCGCGATGGTCTGACGGCGACAGGCGAAGCCGCGTCATCACCAGCGTCAGAATGACCACCGACAGCGTCTCGACCATGAATTGCGTGAAGGACAGATCGGGCGCGCCGAAGAGCAGGAAGATGACCGCCACGGCAAAGCCCTGAATGCCGAGCGCGATGATGGCGGTGAGCCGGCTCGACGCCGTCAGCACTGCGATGAGCCCCGCCACGGCAATGGCAATGAAGGTCAACTCATGGATCGGCATATCGCGCGGCCATGACGGCATGGACGGCAATTCGCCATAAAGGAACAGCGGCACAAGCAGCACGGCGGCGATGACGGCGAAGGTGGCGGTGACGTAAAATTCCAGCCTGCCCGGCTGAATGAGCCGGGTGATGTGGAACGAGACTTTCACCAGCATGTCGATGAAGACGTCAAAGCCCCTGTCCGGCCCCGCCCCCAGCGCCTTGAAGGTGCGGTCGATCAGTCCACGGACGGCGGAAAGCTGCGTATAAAGGACGATGCCGAGCGCGATGGTGAGCAGCGACAGGCCGAGCGGCACGCCGATATGGGGAATGAGCGAGATTTCCACCGGGCGCGCCTCGCCGGCAATGGCGCTCGCCATCGGGGTGGAGATGTAGAAATGCGCGATGCCGGAAAAGAGCGCAATCGTCAGCCCCTTCAGCGCCAGAAGCGCCGGGCCGAGCCAGAGCAGCAGCGGGCCTTCATGCGCGTGTTTCGGGGTCTTCACCGGCTTGCCGAGGAAGGGTTTCAGCGCCACCGCAAAGGCAACGGCGAACATCAGCCCGTTGCCGAGAATGGCGATGCCGGTGAACAGCACGGCGCGCGGATTGCCATGCGCCAGCGCATAATAAATCTCTTCCTTGGCGAGAAAACCGAAGAAGGGCGGCAGGCCGGCCATGGAAATCGCGGCCGCCAGCGCCGCCGCAAAAGTGATCGGCATGGCTTTTCTCAGGCCGCCGAGCTTCGTCACGTCGCGGGTGCCGGTCTCATGGTCGATAATGCCGGCGACCATGAACAGCGCGCCCTTGAACAGCGAATGCGCCACCAGATAAAGCACCGCCGCCTCGATGGCATGGTCGGAGCCGAAACCCGTCAGCATGACCAGCAGGCCGAGCGACGACACCGTGGTGTAGGCGAGCATCAGCTTGAGATCGGTCTGGCGCACGGCCAGCAGCGCGCCGGTGAGCATGGTCAGCCCACCGAAGAATGGCAGCAGGATCTGCCAGGCGGCGGTATCGCCGAGAACCGGGTTGAGCCGCATCAGCAGATAGACGCCGGCCTTCACCATGGTTGCCGAATGCAGATAGGCGGATACCGGCGTTGGCGCTTCCATGGCGTTGGGCAGCCAGAAATGGAAGGGAAACTGCGCCGATTTGGTGAAGGCGCCGCCGAGAACCAGAAGCAGCGCGGCCAGATAAAACGGGCTGTCGCGCAAGACATCGCCGCCGCGCACCAGCATCGACAGTTGCGTCACGCCGCTGATGTCCCAGATGAAAATCAGCCCGGCGAGCAGCAGCAGACCGCCGCCGCCCGTCACCACCAGCGCCTGCAACGCGGCGCGGCGCGAGGCAGCGCGCTCATGGTCGAAGCCGATCAGCAGGAAGGAGGTGATGGAGGTGAGTTCCCAGAAGACGAACAGCATCAGCAGGCTGTCGGAAACCACGACGCCCAGCATCGCGCCCATGAAGAGTAGCAGGAAGGACAGGAACCGGCCCTGCTGCGGGTGGCCTTTCATATAACCGCCCGCATAAAGCACGATCAGCAGGCCGATGCCGGTGATCAGCAGCGCAAAGGTCAGCGACAGGCCGTCGATGAACCAGGAGAAGCTGAGATTGAAGCTCGGCACCCAGGCATAACCGCCGGTCACCACCCCGCCTGCCGCGATCTCGGGCAGCATCAACGCAAAATGCGCAAAGGCGAGAGCAGGCGCAATCGCCAGGACCCACGCCGCATTGTGACCGAACCTTTTAACCAGGGCGGGTGCGGCAAGCGCTGCCAGAAACGGCAGAAACAGCGACAGGAATGTCAACGGCGTGACATCTGATGTCATTCACATCTCCCGGGATGTCCCCCATCCCTGCGCGCCAATAATGGCGTTCTTCTTCAAATCGTTTTTTCAGTTAGAGCGCATTTCCGGACGGAAAACCGGGCTCCACTTTTCCTGGAAATGCTCTAAGGCATAGACAAAGCCATCTCAACCCAAATCGGTACTCCCGGCCCATAACGAACGCGTTATGACGCCCATCCCCTTTCAATCCGCCTCCGCGATGACTATTTGAGGCGGGAACAGAAAGGATCATTCCATGAGCGATCTGACATCCCCAAAAATCAAAAAGAGCGATGCCGAATGGCGTGAGCAGCTGACGCCGGAGCAATATCGCATCCTGCGCGAACACGGCACCGAGCGCGCCTTCACCGGCCCCTATTGGGATACATTCCAGAAAGGCCTCTATCGCTGTGCGGCCTGCGACGAGCCGCTGTTCCTCTCCGATACGAAATTCGATGCCGGCTGCGGATGGCCAAGCTATTTCGAGCCGGTAAAGCCGGGCGCCGTGACGGAACATCGCGACGCCAGCTACGGCATGGTGCGCACGGAAATCCGCTGCGCCAATTGCGGCGGCCATCTCGGCCATGTCTTCCCCGACGGCCCGAAGCCCACCGGCCTGCGTTATTGCATCAACGGCCATTCGATGGTGTTTGAGCCGGTTTGATAAAAGATGAGGTGAAAGGCCGGCTGCCCCTGTCGGCCTTCATCGCATAAAGGGCTGTCTCGACAGCCGGACCGGAGAGTGAGATCATCGCCGTCTCACTCCTTCCGGATCATCGCCATGACGCTCGAAACCATCCTCATTTTCATTCCCGCCTGCTTTGCCCTGAACATGGCCTTCGGGCCGAACAATCTTCTGTCGATGACGGTGGGCGCTCGCTACGGCATGGCGACGGCGGTTATGGCGGCAAGCGGCAGGCTGGTCGCTTTCGCGGGTATGATCGCGATTGCAGCCCTCGGGCTCGGCGCACTTTTGATGGCGTCCGAGATGATGTTCTCACTGATCAAATGGATCGGTGTTGTTTATCTGCTGTGGATCGGCTTCAAGCTCATCCGCTCGAAGGCTGAGGTTGCCGCCCCCGACGTATCCTCGGCCAATGGCAATATCCTCAAAACCTATCTGCGGCAGGAGTTTTTCGTCGCCTCCGGCAATCCCAAGGCTATTTTGATCTTCACGGCCTTTTTCCCGCAATTCATCCAGCAGGACGCCTATTGGCAGAGTTTCGCCACGCTCGGCGCGATTTTCCTGCTGCTCGAGGTGGTGGCGATTGCGGTTTATGCCTTTGTCGGCTCACGACTGTCCGGTCTCATGCGCAATGCGCGCGCCTTGAAGCGCGTCAACCGGATCAGCGGCTCGATGATGATGGCTTTCGGCGTCATGCTTGCCTTCGCCCGGCGTCCGGCCTGAAGGAAATCCGGCCAGCCTGCTAACCTAATTTCAGCTCCATACACGTCAAATCCAGCCAGCGGCCGAACTTGGTGCCGACTTCCGAAAACCGGCCGACGACCCTGAAACCGAGGCTTTCATGCAGGCGGATGGAGGCGGTGTTTTCCGCCTCGATGGCGGCGATCAGCACATGCACGTCGTTGCCCGAGGCGTGATCGATCAACGCCTGCATCAGCTTTTTGCCGATGCCGTGGCCGCGCGCATCCTTATGCACATAGACCGAATGTTCGCGGGTGTGGCGATAACCGTCGAAGGCGCGCCAGTCGCCATAGGAAGCATAGCCTGCGACCTTGCCGTCGAGGATTGCGACGATGACCGGAAAACCGCGTGACTTGCGGGCGGCGAACCATTCCTTGCGGTTTTCCAGATCGACCAGCACGTCGTTCCAGATCGCCGTCGTGTTCAGCACGGCATCATTGTAAATCTCCATGATGCCGGAGAGATCGTCCACGGTCGCGTCGCGCAGTTGCACGCTCATTGTCGGTCACCCTTTTTCCTGCTTGCAGCGGCGGTATTTTCGTCCGCCATCTGCACGAGGATTAGGCGATGATGCGAATGGCTGTCCAGTACCCATGCGCCATCGGGGCGCATTCTTCAGGATGCCAGCGGCACGAGACTGAAGGAGGTGACCACGGCGAAATAATGAACGGCAGCGGCAGCGACCACGAAAGCGTGCCAGATGGCATTCTGGAAGCGCAGCTTTTCCCAGACATGGAAGATGACGCCGAGCGAATAGATGACGCCGCCGGCGACGATCAGCCAGAGCGTGACCGGGGCGAGATGCGACGACAGCGGCCCGACCACCATGACGCCGCTCCAGCCCATGGCGAGATAAAGGCCGATGGCGACCCGGTCGTAACGGCCGGGAAACAGGCATTTGAGAAGGATGCCGCACAGCGCCGCAAGCCAGATCAGCCCCAGCATGACGGCGATCAGCGGATCGTGGATGCCGCGCATCAGAAAGGGCGTATAGGTGGCGGCGATGAGGATGAAGATCGCCGAATGATCCAGCCGGCGCAGGAACCATTTCACCCTGGAGTGCGGCCAGATATTATAGGTGAAGGACACGGAGAGACAGGCGACGAGGCCGAGACCATAAATCCACGCGGCGGCGATCGCGCTGAGCGTTCCCCAGGCGGTCGCGTAGAAAATCAACGCCGTAGCGCCGATAAGCGCAAACACGATGCCGACACCATGGACGATGCCATCGGCGACAATCTCGTGAAAATCATACTGGCGCCCGAACCGCCATAAATCGCTCATAGTCCAATCCCGTCTGCGTGCTGTCCTCAAAGCATGGAGACAATATTAGACAGGAACAAGACAGCGCCCGGTTAACGGCAATCAAATTGCGTTCGAGGCTGTTGCGAAAGGAGAGGTGCAGGTTGCCCTGCGGCCAGAACAATTGCCTGTGGAGCGAGCGGTAGACGCTTGTTTCTTCTCCCCGCCGGGGAGAAGTCCGCGGCAGCGGGATGAGGGGGCAAGGGTGGATGTGTTCGGAGAGCTTGCCCCCTCATCCGGCCCTTCGGGCCACCTTCTCCCCGGCGGGGAGAAGAAACCCAGTCACGCTTTCCCCTGCCCTCACAACGCCGCAGCGCATTCCTGGCAAAACGGCGTATAGGGCACCGCCTTCAGCCGATCCTCCGAAATCCGCTTGCCGCATTTGACACAGATGCCGAAGGTGCCGCTGGCGATACGGTCGAGGGCTGCGTCGATGGCGCGCAGCTCGTCCTGACCCACCTGCCCCAGCTCGTCCAGCACCTCGTCATTGCTGCGTTCGGTGGCGCGATCCTCATCATCGGGATTGCGAGGCTCTTCGAAATCGGCCTCGATTTTGTGCAGGCGGCGATAAAGCTCGCGCTGGCGGTCACGCAGGATTTTCTCGTAACTTTCGAAATTCATGTTTTTTCCTCCAGCCCATCTTCTTGTATCGCCGCATTCCCAGACGGAAAACCGGATTCCACTTTTCCTGGGAATGCTTGGGGGCGGAAAACCCGCCCGTAACCCTAAAACGTCAGGCTTTTATCGGTCCACCAGCACCGAGCATTTGGCATGGCGCACCACGCGGTCGGCGGTGGCGCCGATGAAATAATTGCTGAAATCCGGCGTGTGCGACGCGATGATGATGAGATCTGCCTTGTGTTCCTCGGCGGCGGCGATGATTTCACGCGCGGGCGCGCCGCTTCTGATTTCCTGGCTGCCCTTGAAACCGGCTCTCGTCTTGATGTCCGAAAGCTTGGTCTTGGCGTCCTTGATGGCGTTTTCGATCAGGTCCACAGGCAGGTCGATCGCCATATAGCCCGGCAGTTCCTCGACAACATTGATGAGAACGATCTCGCCATCAGGATCCAGAAGCGCCTTGGCCTTTTCGAGAATCTTTTCCCCCTTGTCGGTGGCGCTGAGGTCTACCGGTACGATGATCTTCTTGTACATGGCTGTCTCCTTTGGCTTGATCCGCCGTTTAGCGTGTCGGGCTAGGCTTATATTTCCCCTTCGGCACGGCCTTCACCTTGATCGAAGTCAAAGCCGGAGCCGGGCCGGAACGGGGCATTGTCAACGAATAGTGGACGGTCAATCGCCAGACGACGATCTTTGCTGAACGACGAAACCAGCCCATATTCGCCTTCGACAAACGCCGCAAAGCGGCGTCGGCCGATGGTTTCGGCGACCGATCCGCCCCAGGGCGCTTCGGATTCAATATGGAGATCATGATGAGTGAAATCAAACAATTCGCCCTGACGCGGCCGGCCTATGTCGGCCAGGCGCATCTCGTCGTTCACGATCTGCCGCGCGTTTCGGATTTCTACCGGAAGATCATCGGTCTTTCCGTTCTCGAAAAGAACCCGAGCGGTGAAGTGCTGGGTGTCGGCGGCCAGCCGCTGCTTACACTTTCCACCTCCGGCACGGCGGAACGCGCGCCGCGCAACGCCGCAGGCCTGTTCCACACCGCCTTCCTGATGCCGAGCCGGAGCGATCTGGCCCATTGGCTGGCGCATGCCGCCCATAACAATGTCCAGTTTCAGGGCGCGTCCGACCATCTGGTCAGCGAGGCGATCTATCTTGCCGACCCGGAAGGCAACGGCATCGAAGTCTATCGCGACCGTTCGCCGGATGAATGGACCTACCAGCAGGACGGCACGGTGGAGATGGCCACCCTCGGCCTCAACCTGCAGGCGCTTTACGACAGCGCGCCGAAGACGGCCTTTACCGGGGCGGCGGAAGGAACAGCCATCGGCCATATCCATCTGCAGGTGGGCAATATTCCGCAGGCGGATGAATTTTATCAGGATGTGCTGGGGCTGAAGATCATGGCGCGTTATCCCGGCGCGAGCTTCTTCGGTTCCGGGGACTATCACCACCACGTCGCCGCCAATATCTGGAACAGCCGGGGTGCTGCGGCCCGCAAGGACAATATGACCGGCCTTTCCGGCTATTCGCTGACCTTCAACGAGCCGGCCGCGCTCGAGACGGCGATTGCCGCGCTCGACCGACTGGAAATCGCCACAGAGCGGCAAAGTGACGGCATTGTCCTCAAAGATCCGTGGGGCATCGGCCTAAAGCTTTCAGCATAAACGCAAAAAAGGGGCGGCGGAAATTTTCGCCGCCCCGGAACCGCCACATTTTTCGAACGTTTGTCACCTTATTGGGGGACCGTTCGATGAATGAAAATGCCAGGCCGGACAAGACCGGCAGCTTGGTCAACACCGCGGCAACCGCTGGCGCGACGGCCGCAACCGCTGCGGCAACAAGAGCGGACCCGCTGGAAGTGCCAGCTTCCGGCTCACGGCGCGACGATGCCCGCAGCCAGCAGCCGCTTGGCCGCGAAGCGCTGGATGTCGTCGTCGCCTGGTCCGTGATCGGCATCTTCCTCATCATGCTGATGGCGGTCATCCACGAATTGTCGCTCATCCTCATTCCGGTGGTGATGGCCATCGTGGTGGGCATGATCCTCGGCATCGCCGCCGAAAAGCTCGGTTCCTACGGCATTCCCGGCTTCGGCGTCGCGCTTATTCTATCGAGCCTCGTGGCGGCGGTGATGTTCTTCGTGGTCAATTCGCTGACCGAGCCGCTCTCGCTTCTCGCTTCGGAAGGGCCCGCGCTGGTGGAGCGCAGCATCGACCGTTTCCTGCCCTATCTGCAAAGCCTCAGATGGCTGAATATTTCGGCGGCAAGCTTCAGTCTGGGCTCGATGTCGATGGAATCTTTGATTTCACGCAGCGGCGAAATCATTTCCGTGCTCGGCTCCAACGTCACCCCGGCCGTCATTCAGGGCCTGATCTTCCTCGCCGCGCTGCTGATGTTTCTCTATAGCCGGCTACGGCTGCGCAAGGCGATCATCATGGCCTTTCCGGCCCGCCACCAGCGGCTGCGCACCATCCGCATCATCGGTTCGGTGGAAGAGGTGCTCGGCACCTATTTCGCCACAGCGGCGCTGATCTATGCCGGGCTTGGCGTGACGATGGTGATCATCGCCTATTTCGGCGGACTGGCCATGCCGCTTCTGTGGGGGCTGTTCGCCTTCCTCTCCAGCTTCGTGCCGTTTCTCGGCATCACCGCCATGACGATTTCGCTGACGGTGGCGGGCATCATCACCCATGACAATATCATTCTGGCGCTTCTGCCGGCGGCGATCTTCTTCACCATTCACCTATTGATGGAAAACCTCGCCTTTCCGGCGGTGGTGGGCCGCAACATGGAGATAAACCCCTTCCTCGTCTTCGTGATGATCATCTTCTGGACGTGGATGTGGGGGGCGGCCGGGGCCATGCTGGCGCTGCCGCTGTCGCTGATCGCCATGACGGTGACGCGGGAGCTCTTCCCCTCACGCCGGGTGGTGCCCAAACTGCCGGATTAAGCATGGCTTCAATGGCAGGCGCGGGCGCGTGGGGCTTACCCCCCTCTGCCCTGCCGGGCATCTCCCCCTCAAGGGGGGAGATCGATCTGCGGCGAGGTTTCGCCCATCTCAAGGTTAGAGAACGAAGTGGCGGGAGGGCCACCAGCCGATCTCCCCCCTTGAGGGGGAGATGCCCGGCAGGGCAGAGGGGGGTAAACCCCACGCGCCAGCAGTCAGGCCGCTCAGGAAGCGAGCGGCATTCCCTGCGCCTCCCCCTGCGCGCTCGCCATGCGGCGCTCGTGCTCGATCAGCCATTTCTTGCGCCACAGCCCGCCGCCATAACCGGTCAGGCTGCCATCCGCGCCCAGCACACGGTGGCACGGCACGACGATGGCGATCTGGTTGGCGCCATTGGCACGCGCGACCGCACGCACGGCGGATGACCTGTCCATGGCGGTTGCGAGCGAGGAATAGCTGACGACCTCACCCGCCGGTATTTCCCGCAGGTTGCGCCAGACGTCGCGCTCGAAGGGCGTGCCGTGGCCGGCAAGCCGGGTTTCGAAGGCGGCTGAATGCCCGGCGAAATAGGCCTTGAGTTCCGCTTCGATCTGGCCGGTCACAGCCGTCCGGCCAAGCACCATATCCGCGCCGGTGCGCGTCTTCAGCCGCTTCAGTTCGGCCGGAAGCGCCGGCCGGTCGGCGAATTCGAGGAGATGCAAAGCGTGATCGTCGGCGACGGCGAGCATCGGGCCGATCGGCGTATCGATCCAGTCGCCCTTCAAAAACCCCTTGCCTTTCATGGCGGCGGGCGAAGAGCCGAAGAACTGGTTGATGGCGGCGCGGAAACCGCTGCCGGATTCGTAACCGGCATCGATCTGCGCGCCGATCACCGCTTCGCCGGAAGCGATGCTTTCCGCCGCACCGCCCACCCGCCGCAATCTGGCGATTTCCAGAAAGCTCATGCCGAAACGGCGCTTGAAGGTGCGGCGCACGGTGGACGGATCGTGGCCCATCGCCACCACATCCTCCTCGCGCCAGCGCCGCGCCGGTTCATTTTCCAGCGCCGTCAGCAGCGACGTCACGGTCTCATCGGCCGAGCCATAGGCGAGCATCGGCTTGCAGCGCTTGCAGGGACGGAAACCGGCTTCCAGACATTCGGCGATGGTCTCGCGGAACCGGCAGTTTTCGATCTTCGGCTTGCGCGCCGTGCAGGTGAAGCGGCAGAAAATCTTGGTCGACGTCACACACACATAGGCCACGCCCTCATAGGCGGGGTCCTTGTTCACAAGGGCGGTATAGAGCGTTTCGGTGTCGGGGCGTTTGAACAGCATCATGGAGAGGATGCTAGCGCAAATTTAAGCGGCACGCCGCCGAAAAACGGGCATGGATGTGGAAGGATGTATCTTCATCCTTCAGCCCTGACGACGGCTGCTTTCAGTGAGGCAAGCCGGTGCGGCATATTTCTTCTCCCCGCCGGGGAGAAGGTGGCGCGCAGCGCCGGATGAGGGGGCGACGGTGGAGAGATGCGGAAAGCTTGCCCCCTCATCTGCCCTTCGGGCATCTTCTCCCCGGCGGGGAGAAGAAACGGGCGGCGACCTTGTGCCTCAATTCCCCGGCGGTGCGAAGGACGGATCGTCCAGCCTTGTGAAAATCACGCCACGCGCCTTCAGCGCCAGAAGGCCCTTCACCACGCCCTCGCCCGCTTCATGGGTGGGCTGGTTGATGTGGGAGATGATGACATCGCCATCCCTGGCGGAAGCGATGTGTTTCGCCGTCGCGGCCGCACCCAGCAGCGAGCCGCCATCGCCATTGACGGAATAACCGGCGACCCGCATGCCGAGCCGATTGATGGTGGTCATGGAGGACTTGGTATATTTGGCCGTGGCACCACGGAACCATTGCGGCTGGAGACCGGTGGCGGCGACAATGGCCTGACGGCCGCCCTCCACTTCCTGCTCGACCGCCGCTTCAGAGCCGGCCGCGGCGATGCCGTAGATGGAAACCGGCTTATCCACCGCCGGCACATGGTTTTCGCCGTGGTTTTCGATCTCGAACAGATCCGGATGCGCCATGAGCGTGGCCAGCGCCTCGCCATTGTGTTTCAGCCAGCGGGCGGTGACGAAGATCGTCGCCGGAATGCGCTCCTTCACCAGCGTATCGAGAATGCGGTGGTCGGTCTTGCCCATGCAGGCGTCCAGCGTCATCGCTACCCGCACCTTGCCCTCATGCTGCGGCGACATTTTCAGCGTCGGTTCGACAAGGCCGGTCCCCGCTAAGGCGGCGGACGCGGCTGAAGCGAACAGGGCAGCAAGGAGGAGGCGACGTATCATTTTCATTTTCCGCAGTGAATGCAGTATCATTCGGTGGCAATCCGCCCGCAAAGCGCCCGAATTAAGGCGCGGTTTCCAACCCGGACAGGCCCTCCAGCGCCTCTTCCACCCGCTGGCGTTCGGCGCTGGTGAGCGGCAGGATCGGCCGGGGCGGTTCGCTGACTGTCAGCGACAGGATGTTGGCGGCGGCATAGACCACGCGGATGCTGCCGAATTCCTTAAACAGCGCCCAGAGCGGCTGGAAGGCCGCATCGATCCTCTTCGCCTCTTCCGCATTGCCGGCCTGAGCCGCCCGCATCAGCCGCAGGGCCGGAACCGGCAGCAGGCCGGCGACCACGCTGTACCAGGTGTCGCCGCCGGCAAGCGTGGCGTCGGCGCAGCCCCAGTCGCCGCTGTAACCGATGGCGAAATCTTGCCCCAGCTTGGGCCTCAGCCGCGCAAGCTCACCGGCATAATCGGAATCGGCCGGCAGCGGCATCTTGATGGCGCGGATATTCGGGATATAGGCAAGCCGCACCAGAAGCTCGTCGCTGAAGGCAAAGCGGGTCGTGGTGGGATTGTTGTAGATGGCGAGCGGCAGGCCCGTTGCGCCGGCCACGGCGGCGAAATGGTGATAGGCCTCTTCCTGCGTCAGCGGCGTGTAGGACACGGGCGCGAGCAGCAATGCATCCGCACCGGCAGCTTCGGCATCTTTTGCCAAGGCCACGGCGTCATCGGTGCGCAGGGCGCCGACGCCGGCCATGAGTGTGCGCTTGCCCTTGAGGACCGCCGCGGCAGCTTCGATGGCCCGACGCCTCTCCTCACGCGTGAGATACATGTAGATGCCTGTGCTGCCGAGAATACCGACGGAATCGACCGCCGCCGCATCCAGCCGCTCGATCAGGGCGCAGAAGGCCTCGACATCGACCCGCCCGGCCTCATCGGCCGGCGTGATCGGAAAAGCGGAAAGCCCCTTGAATCGTCTCGCCATGTTTATGTCCCTCACTTCGATCGGAAGTCAGGGTTACAGAGCCGTTGACGACGCGGCAACAAAGCGGCGGCTAAACGCCGGCCTGAAATCGAAAAATTCCGTGCTCAGTCATAAAGATACAACTTCTTCCACTGCTCTTCGGGAATTTTATTGCCCACGCGGTAGTCGAAGGACTGGATGCTGAGACTGTCGCTCTTCAACTGGCACTTGTATTTGAGCTTGTACCATTCGCCCGCACTCCTGAAGACCGCACCCGGCGCCTTGATGGAGTTCTTGCCGACTTCCGGATCACCGAAAGTATAGGCGATGACCTTGTCCGGCCGCATGCCCTTCTGCTCGGTCGCTATCCTTTCCATCGCCTCGATATCGCAGCGCTGTTCCAGCCGCTCCTCGGGGGCAAGCGCGTTCAACTGCCGCATGACGCTGGCGTCGATCGCGAAAGCGGGGGTGAAGGTCTGCAAGCCAAGGAAAAAGGCAGAAAGGGCAGCGGGAAAAAGCTTTCGCATGGGATCCTGTCAGTTTTTTCGTTTGTTCTTGTGGTGGGCGGCAGGCCGGGCGGCCTGCATCCATCATCGCTGATTTGCCGGATATTGCCAAAATGTGATTGAAAGCTGACGAAATTGTGCCCAAGCCGCATTCCGCCTGTGGAGATTTGAAACTTGATCGGCCGCAAGGCCCGCTCTACATCTTGGTGCCGCCCAAGAATTTTTACAGGAAAGCGAGTTTCCCTTGCCGATTTTCAAGAACCTGCCCGCCGCCCCGACCGCCGAAAAAAGGCCCGTTCAGGATACGCATCACGGCATTACCCGCACCGACGATTATGCATGGTTCCGGGCCGATAACTGGCAGGCCATGTTCAAGGACCCAACCCTGCTCGACCCGTCGATCCGCGCCCATCTGGAGGCGGAGAACGCCTATATGGAAGCGGCCATGGGTGACACCAAGGCGCTTCAGGAAAAGCTGTTCGAGGAAATGAAGGGCCGCATCAAGCAGGATGATTCCTCCGTACCGGTCAATGACGGGCCTTATGCCTATGGCACGCTGTTCGTGACCGGCGGCGAGCAGCCGCATTATTTCCGCACCCCGCGCGGCGGCGGCGAAAAACACGTGCTGCTGAACGGCGACAAAGAGGCCGAGGGCAAGGATTATTTCCGTCTTGCCGGTCTCGACCAGTCCTCCGATCACAGTCACGGCATCTGGGGTTATGACGACAAGGGTTCGGAATATTTCACCCTGCGCATCCGCAACCTCGAAACCGGCGAAGACCTAGCCGATGTCGTGGAAAACACCGGCGGCGGCGGCGCCTGGGCGCCCGATGGCAAGAGCTTCTTCTATACGCTGCAGGACGAGAACCACCGCCCCTCCAAGGTCTTCCATCATATCATCGGCGAGCCGCAATCGGCCGACCGGCTGGTTTATGAGGAAAAGGATCCCGGTTTCTTCATGGGCGTCGGCGCGTCGGTTCTCGACGATTTCATCTTCATCGACATTCACGACCATGAGACCAGCGAATATCGCATTCTCTCCACCAAAGACCTGACGGCCGAGCCTGCTATCGTGGCGGAGCGCGAAGAGGGCATCGAATATTCGATGTGCGAAGGCGGCGACGTCTTCTTCATCCTCACCAATGACGGCGACGCCAAGGATTTCCGCATCGTGGAAGCCCCGGTCACCGCACCCGGCAAGGAGAACTGGAAAGAAGTCGTGCCGCATGAGCCGGGCCGTCTTATTCTTTCCGTCGATGCCTATGCCCGCCACCTGATCTGGCTGGAACGCCGCGACGGCCTGCCGCGCATCGTCATCCGCGACCGCCGCACCGGCGAGGAACATTCCATCGCCTTTGCCGAAGAGGCCTATTCGCTTGGCCTGCATGGCGCGGCGGAATATGACACCGATGTCATCCGCTTCTCCTATTCCTCGATGACGACGCCGAGCCAGCTGTTCGATTACGACATGGCGACGCGCGAGCGCACGCTGCTGAAGACGCAGGAAGTGCCCTCCGGCCACAATCCGGACGATTACATCACCCGCCGCATCATGGCCCCTGCGCATGATGGCGAGCTGGTGCCGGTCTCGCTGCTCTATCGCAAGGATGTGGCGCTTGACGGTTCCGCCCCCTGCCTGCTTTATGGTTATGGCGCTTACGGCATCACCATTCCCGCCTCCTTCTCCACCACCACGCTGTCGCTCGCCGACCGTGGTTTCATCTATGCCATCGCCCATATTCGTGGCGGCAAGGACAAGGGTTTCGAATGGTACGAGACCGGCAAGATGGAAGCCAAGCAGAATACCTTCAAGGATTTCATCGCTGCCGCCGATCATCTGGTGCAGGAAGGTTTCACCTCCTATCAGGGCATTATCGCCGAAGGCGGCTCGGCCGGCGGCATGTTGATGGGAGCCGTTGCCAATATGGCGCCGGAGAAATTCGCCGGCATCATCGCCGCTGTTCCCTTCGTGGATGTGCTGACCACCATGCTTGATGACACTTTGCCGCTCACCCCGCCGGAATGGCCTGAATGGGGCAATCCGCTGGAATCGGCAGAGGAATATGGCTGGATTGCTGCCTACAGCCCCTATGACAATGTGGGTGCGAAGCCTTACCCGCCTATCCTTGCGCTTTCCGGCCTCACCGATCCGCGCGTGACCTATTGGGAGCCGACCAAATGGGTGGCGAAGCTGCGTGAGAAGACCACGGGAGAAGCACCCATCCTGCTGAAAACCAACATGGCGGCCGGCCATGGCGGCAAATCGGGCCGTTTCCAGCGGCTGGAGGAAATTGCCTTCGAATATGCCTTCGCGCTGAAGGTGGCCGGCAAGGACGCGGCGTGACCCGCTGATGGCGGAACGGGCGGCGGAGAGCCGTCGCCCGTTCCGAAAACAGTATAAAAATACCTTTCGAAAACCCGTTTCTGAATATTTTTTCCACAAAATCGCGCCGGTATTTTTTCTTTAAATACCACTTTACAGCATAACGGATTTTTATTTCAAACTACTGAAATTCAAAATATACCTCAGTAAATTACAAATACATTTTCAGTATTACGCTAGACGGGAAAATGTTCCTGGAATCGAACGCATGGCTGCGATGCGCCATTTCGCGTTGCAATATCACTTTTTGGCCGTATTATGCCGGTCGTTGACATATTCATGCGCCTTTTCGCCGCATCTCCTTCGGCAATGCCGCAGCGTGTTCTGCGGATATTCTTCTTGCCGTCATTTTTCGGCTTTTCCACGCGCCATGTCAGTTCGCCCTTGGCAATCCGGGCTTTGCAGTGCTCCCGCTTTGCCAATTGAAAACACTGCATCAGACTTGGGGGTCTTACACATGAAGAAACTCCTCGCCTCGACCATTCTCGTAACGGGCTTTATCATCGCTGCCGGTGCAGCAAATTCCGCCAATGCCGCTGAAGAGTGCGGCAGCATCACCATCGCCGAAATGAACTGGGCATCCGCCGGTGTCGCGGCTTACGTCGACAAGTTCATCATGGAAAACGGCTATGACTGCACGGTCAATGTCGTCAGCGGCGATACCATGCCGACCTTCGCCTCCATGAATGAAAAGGGCCAGCCGGACATGGCGCCAGAATTGTGGGTGAACGCCGTGCGCGAGCCGCTCGACGCCGCCGTCAAGGACGGCCGCATGATCGAAGCTTCGAAAATCCTGAGCGAAGGCGGTATCGAAGGCTGGTGGATCCCGAAATTCATCGCCGATGAACATCCCGACATCAAGACCGTCGAGGATGCGCTGAAACATCCCGAACTTTTCCCCGCCCCGGAAGACGCCAGCAAGGGCGCCGTGCACAATTGCCCGTCGGGCTGGAACTGCCAGGTGACCACCGCCAATCTCTACAAGGCGCGCGAGGGCGACAAAAAGGGCTTCACCCTGGTCGACACCGGCTCAGCCGCCGGCCTCGACGGCTCCATCGCCAATGCGTTTGAAAAGAAGCAGGGCTGGCTCGGTTATTATTGGTCGCCCACCGCCATTCTCGGCAAATACGAGATGGTGAAGCTGGATGACGGCGTCGAACTCGACCGCGCCCATTTCGACGACTGCACGGCCAAGGTCGATTGCGCAGCGCCGAAGGTCAATGCCTACCCGGTGGCCGATGTCTATACCGTCATCACCAAGGACTTCGAAAGCAAGGCCGGCGTGACGCTGGACTACATCAAGGCCCGCAACTGGGACAACAAGACCGTCGCCGAAATCCTCGCCTGGATGGATGAGAACCAGGGCACCAACGAGGACGGCGCGGAATATTTCCTCGAGAACCATGAGGACATCTGGACGAAGTGGGTTCCGGCCGAGGTGGCGGAGAAGATCAAGGCTTCGATGTGATGAGCTGATGAGAGTGGGAGGCTTCGGTTGGCATCCGTGGCTTACCCCCCTCTGCCCTGCCGGGCATCTCCCCCACAAGGAGGGAGATCGGCTGGGCGCACCCTTCTCACAAATCCGCAACCTGTTTGATGGGCGAGACCTTGCCGCAGGTCGATCTCCCCCCTTGTGGGGGAGATGTCCGGCAGGACAGAGGGGGGTGCCCCGCGCACTCCAACCTCCAACCACCCATCCCAACAACCCAAAGGGAAAACAACAATAATGGCCCTCTGCACTTACCTGCCGGACATGCTCTGCAAGTTCCCGGCCATCGACAATTCCACGATGCGTGTGGCACGCAAGACCATCGATGACGGGTTTCGCGATATCGTGCGCAATTACGGCGATGCGATCGATGTGATCGTGCATCCGCTGCAGCTCTTCCTCAATTCCTCGGAGCGGCTGTTCATCCAGACACCGTGGATCATCACGCTCCTCATCATTCTCGCCATCGTGCATCTGGCCGGTCGCAGCTTCAGGATTACTGGCGGGACGGCGCTAGCACTGCTGATGATCGGCGCGGTCGGTCTCTGGCGCGACGCCATGACGACACTGTCCATCGTCGCCATCGCCACCCTGATCGCCATCGTCATCGGCCTGCCGCTCGGCATCCTGATGGGACGTTCGAAACGCCTGCAACGCCTCATCAATCCCGTGCTCGACGTGATGCAGACCCTGCCGAGTTTCGTTTATCTCATCCCCGTGGTGGTGATTTTCGGCATCGGCAAGGTTCCGGGCCTGATCGCAGTGGTGATCTACGCTATCCCGCCCGTCATTCGCCTCACCAGCCTCGGCATTCGCCTGGTGGACCGGGAGGTGCTGGAAGCGGCAGACGCCTTCGGTTCGTCCAATGGCCAGAAGCTGTTCAACGTGCAGCTGCCGCTGGCGCTGCCCACCATCATGACCGGCATCAACCAGACCATCATGATGGCGCTCGCCATGGTCGTCGTCGCCTCCATGGTCGGTGTCGGCGGGCTCGGCAAGAACGTGCTGCAGGCCATCAACAACCAGTTTTTCACGGTGGGCTTCCTGAACGGTTTCGCTCTGGTCGCCATCGCTATCATGTTCGACCGGGCGAGCCAGGCTTTCGGCAAGCGCCTGCAGAAATACCGCGAGGTCTCCCATGGCTAAAAGCATCGAAATCCGAAACCTTTACAAGATCTTCGGCAAGCATCCCGAGAAGTACCTCGAAGCGGTGCGATCCGGCATGGACAAGGCCGAACTGAACGACAAGCACAACCACGTGCTCGGTCTCAACAACATCAACATCACCATGCCGGGCGGCAAGATCACCGTCGTCATGGGCCTTTCCGGCTCCGGCAAGTCGACGCTCATCCGCCACATCAACCGGCTGATCGACCCGACCGCCGGCGAGGTGCTTTACGATGGCGAGGACATCTGCGGCATGAGCGCTTCGTCGCTCAGGCAATTCCGCCGCCACAAGACGGCTATGGTGTTCCAGAAATTCGGCCTTCTGCCGCACCGCACCGTGCTGGAAAACAGCGTCTACGGCCTCGATATCCAGGGCGTACCGCGCAGCAAGAGCGAGGAAAAGGGTCGTTACTGGCTGGAGCGCGTCGGCCTTGCCGGTTACGAGGATTATTATCCGAACCAGCTTTCCGGCGGCATGCAGCAGCGTGTCGGCCTTGCCCGGGCGCTTGCCAACGATGCCGATATTCTGCTGATGGACGAAGCCTATTCGGCGCTCGATCCGCTGATCCGCGTCGATATGCAGACCATGCTGCTCGATCTGCAGCAGGAGCTGAAGAAGACCGTGGTGTTCATCACCCACGATCTGGACGAGGCGCTCAGGCTCGGCGACCATATCGCCATTCTCAAAGACGGCGAAGTGGTGCAGCAGGGCGACGGCCAGAGCATCATTCTCTCCCCGGCGGATGGTTACGTCACCGACTTCGTGCGCGACGTCAATCGCGGCCGCGTGCTGCAGGCGACCACGGTGATGGAGCCGCTGGAAAGCCGCCCCGAGGGCATGCCCGTGCCGGAAAACGCGACGCTGGAAACGATTGCCCGCGACATGTCGGAAGCCAACGAGACCACCGCCCATGTGGTGGACGAGGACGGCAAGCCGGTCGGCAGCATCGGCCTCGATACGCTGGTGGCTGCGATGGTGACGCCCGCGCCGCAGGAGGTTGAGGTGAAGGCGGAGGAGGAAGCGGAGAAGGTGCGGGAGCCTGTTGCTCCGGCGGAGAAGGAAACGGCGTGATCAGCCTGTTTACGCTCTGAAACTCTTCCGTCATCCTCGGGCCTGTCCCGAGGATCTAAACACGTCAATACAATCGAAACGTTGCAGATCCTCGGGACAGGCCCGAGGATGACGTCGGCATATCTGGCGAGATCGACCTTTTATCCGACCACGCACACATTGCTGGCGTCCGGAGGGTGGGCTCATTCACCGATCCACGCTCCCCGCCCCCTTTATGCAAAAACGAAGCACTACTTCGCCGGCTGTCAACCCTCGGCAGTCGCTGCAGCGCAGCAAGCGCAAGTTTCGGACAAGTCGCCGCCGTTAACCATTCGTTAACTTTTGAACGCGGAATCACCGACATGCAGATCGAAAGCAATATTGGCGGATATAACTATCAGGGTCGCATCCGCGACATCGAAAAAGCTGGCAACGCTCAAAGCGCGCCGGAGGAGCAGGCGGTAAAACGCGGCCCCGGCAACCCCACCGTTTCCAGCACCATTCTTTCCCAGTCGCTGGCCAATGTTCTGTGGGCCGTCGGCAATGGCAGCGCGCCCGCTTATCAGGATACGGCCGCGGCTTCCCCCGAGGATAAGGCGGAAGCCGAGGTGGAATGGGTGCGCAGCGCCTATTCGGAATATACCGAATAGGCGATTCCAATCAGGCCCTTGCCGGGCTGACTTCCACCGTCACATGCGAGAGTTCATGTATGGCGGCAAGTTTCTGCTTGTAGAAAGCCGGCGCTTTCGGCGCCTGCGAATGGATCGCCACGATGGCGGCGTGATGCCCCGGCCCCACCTGCCAGACATGCAGGTCGGTGATGCGATCCTCTTCCGTCTCCACGCTTTCACGGATTTCCTGCGGCAAATCCTCCGCCGGCGGCAGCGCATCGAGCAGTGTCGTCGCCGTGGAGCGGATCAGGCCCCATGACCAGCGGGCGATGACCAGACCGCCAACGATACCCATCAACGGATCGAGGAACGACCAGCCGTTCCATTTGCCGAGCAGCAGCGCGACGATGGCGAGAACCGAAGTCAGCGCATCCGCCAGCACATGCAGATAGGCCGCGCGCAGATTATTGTCCCGGCCGCCCTTTGCGCCGTGGTCCGCATGGTGACCGGCATGGGAGCCGTGATCGTGATGGGCGTGGCTGCCATGGCCATGATGGGCATGCGAGCCGTGGCCGTGGCCATGATCGTGGTGGTGGTCATCCTTCAAAAGCACGGCGCTGAGAAGATTGACGGCAAGGCCGATGATGGCGACGAGGATCGCCTGGTTGAAATCGATTTCGACGGGATTGATGAGGCGCATCGCGCTTTCGACGGCAATCAGCAACGCCACCACCGCCAGCACGATGGCGCTGGCAAAACCCGCCAGATCGCCGAACTTGCCGGTGCCGAAGGTGAAGCGCGGATTTCGCGCCTCGCGGCGGGCATAAAGATAGGCGAGCGCCGAAATCAGCATCGCGCCGGCATGGGTGGACATGTGCCAGCCATCCGCCGTCAGCGCCATGGAGCCATACCAGTGGCCGGCAACGATTTCCGCCACCATCATGGCCGCGGTCAGCGCAATGACCATCCAGACGCGCCTTTCATTGCGCTCATGGTTCTGGCCAAGGAAAACATGGTCGTGACCGGCTGCTGCACGGTGTTCGGATGTCGTCGTCATGTCGCTAATCCTGTTCGATTTTACCGGATGTAGGTCTTCAGCACCTGGGCCAGCTCTTCCGCCGCCCGCGCCCGCTCGTCTTCGTTTTCGGCATGCACCACATGCTCGTGCAGATGCTCCTGCATCACCTCCCCGGTCAGGCCGGAAAGCGCGCCGCGCACCGAAGCGAGCAATTGCAGCACCTCGCCGCAGGGCTTGGCATCATCCAGTGCGCGCTCCACCGCCTCCATCTGCCCTTTCAGGCGGCGGATGCGGGCCAGAAGCTTCTCCTTATTGCGGATCGTATGGGACATGGTCACCTCATATACTATAGGGGGGTATACTATATGAGCGGGTTTTTCCGTTCAAGCCCCCTGCGACGCAATCCTCGCGAATGTTTCGGCCGTTAAAAATACCCCATGAAACCTAGGGGACTCAGTCATGACGACTATTGCAGCAACCATCAGCAGCTATCATCCCACTCCGATCCGGAGCCTTGAGCCGGCAAAGGGCAAGGAAACCCACTCCACCACTGAAGCCCTGCTGGAGCTGACGCGCGCCGCGCATCGCACCATTTCAAACGTCGAAAGCATCGCCACGGCCGTCGCGCCGGCCGCCGCCAGCGTTTCCACCGGCCTTGCCGCAGCGCTCTGGAACCTCGACAGCGGCGCTTCCACGACGACCGCACCCGCTCTGGACACGGGCGACATGGCCGCATCGGCACAGCCGGAAACCGCATCCAGCATCGAGAACGATGTCCTCAAGGCGCTCGCCCAGGCGCTCGGTGTGGATGAAGCCGCCTGAGACCCATTGAACGGCAGGCTGAAAAGCCATATCTCTAGAGACTAGAGCATCGCACCCGGAACGGTGGAGCCATCCGTTCTGCCGTCGCTGCGCCCGAGATATGGAGAAAAAGATGCTGTCCATCGGTGAACTGTCCAAACGCACCGGCGTCAAGGTGCCGACTATCCGTTATTACGAGCAGATGGGCCTCATCCGCGAAGCCGACCGGTCGGACGGCAACCAGCGCCGTTACGAAAAGACCGACCTCGAAAGGCTGGCCTTCATCCGCCATGCGCGCGATCTCGGGCTGAACATCGACGCCATCCGCGAACTGATCGCGCTTAGCCAGCACCGGCAGATGCCCTGCGAGGGTGCGGACCGCATCGCCGCCGAACACCTCGCCCATGTGCGCGAGAAGATCGCCAGCCTGAAGAAGCTGGAGCACGAGCTGGAGCGGATCGTCTCCCATTGCCACGGCCATTCCATAGAGGATTGCTACGTCATTCGCGCGCTTTCCAATCACGGCATGTGCGAGGGCGAGCACTGAGTGCCAGCCGGGAACGGGGCTGACATGCAACTGTCATCCGTACCCTGTAAGCGCCTCGTACCTGCCTGAAAAAGGATGCCGGATGGCCGAACTCTTTCCCGAAATCACGCCATCAGACACCATTTTCCTTGATGTTTCCGAAGGCCACAGGCTGCACGTGACGATTGCCGGCAATCCGACTGGGCGACCCGCGATCCTGCTGCATGGCGGACCCGGCTCGGGGCTGTCATCGACAGCGCGGCGTTATTTCGATCCCGCCATTTTTCGCATCATCCAGTTCGACCAGCGCGGCTGCGGCCAAAGCACGCCGAACGCCGCCGATAGCCTTGAGCACAACACCACGCATCATCTGATCGATGACATGGAGGTCATTCGCTGTGCGCTGGCGGTGAAAGACTGGCTGATCTACGGCAGTTCGTGGGGTTCCACGCTCGCCCTCGCTTACGCCCAGCGCCACACAAAGCGCGTGCGCGGCATGGTGCTGGCGGGCGTCACCACCACGCGGCAGAGGGAAATCGACTGGCTGTATAAGGGGCTGGCAATGTTTCTGCCGCAGCAGTGGCAACGCTTCATCGCCGCGATCCCGGATCACATGCCCAGGCAAGATCCGGTCGGCGCCTATCGCCGGCTTCTGAACGATCCCGACCCTGCCGTGCGCGCAACGGCCGCCCTTGAGTGGCATTTGTGGGAGGCTGGCTCGATCAGCGTCGAGGGCCTTTCGACATTCCCGGAAAAATGGCGCGACGGCGATTATATTCTCGCTCGTGCCCGCCTCTGCGCCCATTATTTCCACCATGCGGCCTGGCTGGACGATGGCGAGCTTCTGCGCAATGCCGGCAGCCTCGCCGGTATTCCCGGCATACTCATTCAGGGCATGCGCGATTTGCAGGGGCCGCCCGTCACCGCTTACGAACTTGCCGCGGCGTGGCCGGGAAGCGACCTGATTACCATCGATGGCGCCGGCCATTCCACGGGCGATGCGGGGATGGAAGATGCAATCCTCTCTGCAATCGCGCGATTTGCGAATTGACCCGCTTGACAGATTGCGGATTCGGGCGCATTGCATGTCCCATGATCAACGAACGCGCACCCATCTCCTGCTCGTACTTTTGGGCCTACCTCTAAGGGCGGCTCGACAGATCATATTGTCAACAAGCCGCCGTCAGGCGGCTTTGTTGTTTCTCAAGCGTCCTGACGGCACCGATAAGACCAAAGGACCGAAACAATGACCGAAGATAGCTCCCTTACACTGGAAAGACCGCCCGTCGTCATCATTCGTGGCGCACGCAAGACGGATTTGCCCGAGCTCAACGAGATGATCACGCTGCTTGCCTCCTACCACGGCGATGCGGCGGCGATCACCCCGGCGAAACTGGAACGCGACCTGTTCGGCCCGCTGCCCTGGGTGCATGGCCTCGTGGCCGAAGCCGATGGCGCGCTGATCGGTTACGCCCTGCTTCTGCCGCTCTACAGGGCGCAGGAAGGCCGGCGCGGGCTTGAGCTGCATCATCTCTTCGTGCGCGACGGGCATCGCGGCCATGGCACCGGCCAGCATCTGGTTTCCCGCGCCCGCGATATCGCCAAGCGCCTCGGTTGCGACTATCTTTCCGTCAGCGCCACGACCGGCAATGTCGCGGCGCATCGCTTCTACGAAAACATGGATTTCGCGCCCCGGCCGGTTACCGGCATGCGCTACATGCAGTCCATCGCCTGATTAAAACCACGGAGACGGCCATGACACGGATCGCCATTGCGCTGGCACAGGATTTTGCGGACTGGGAACCGGCGCTGCTTGCTGCGGCAGCCCGCAGCTATCTCGGCGTCGAGATCGTCTATGCCACACCCGATGGCCGGCCGGTAACGTCTATGGGCGGGCTGAATGTGACGCCTGACATATCCTATGACGCGCTTGATCCCGCTGGCATCGATGCGCTTGTCATTCCCGGCGGCTTGAGTTGGGAAAAGGGAACGGCTGTCGATCTTGGCGGGCTGGTGCACCGGTTTCGCGACAGGGACCGGCTGGTTGCCGGCATCTGCGCGGCGGCAAGCGCGCTCGGCGGCACGGGCGTCCTGAACGATGTCGCCCATACCGGCAATTCGCTGGCGTCCCACAAGGCCTATGCCGTCTATAGCGGCGAGGCGCTTTACCGCGACCAGCCGAAAGCAGTCAGCGATGGCGGCATCGTCACGGCCGCCGGCAGCGCGCCGGTGAGTTTCGCTGTGGAAATCCTGAAACACCTCGGCCTCTTTGGTCCGGAAGCCGAGGCGGAACTTGGAATTTTTGCGGCGGAGCATCGCTGAGGCAGACGCTGATATTGTGGGCCACGTAAGCCCGCCCGCCCTCATTCCTGTGCTTGTCACAGGAATCTAGCCAGCCCAAGTCCTTGGGCTGAAAGGACTCTATTCGTCGCGCAGACGCGCGTCGGCTGGATTCCTGTGACAAGCACAGGAATGAGGTGGTGCAAAATACAAGCGTCTTGGCACCCTCATTCATCACCTCCGATCCAGCACCCGGCACATGCGCGCCGCTGGCTCCTCGCCCTCCCCCGCAATCGCCCGGCGAATATCGCGGCTGTTCAGATGCAGGCTGCGGCCAGCGGGTAAATTTGCACGTTTGATCTTGGAAAGGGCCGCCCCGACGAAGGCGGCCTCATGGTCGTGGAAAAAGGCGAGAGCCGCCTCTCCTGCCGGGCTTGGCCCCAGCACTGCCTTGAAGGCAAGACGATGCACGGCGCAGAAAGCGCCGTGACCGGGAACGGCAAAACGCAGCGCATCGAGTTCCTCACTCCATTCCGCTGCGTCCTGCATAGTCTCAGGCCGACTGGAAGCGCTTCAGGAAAAACGCGCTCAATGTCCCGAGCAGTGCCCAGAAAACGAAGCTGGTCACGGTGGCGGCGACGATGAACTGACGCTCCAGCGGCAGCGGCGCCAGCGCATGTTCGCCTTCCGGAGGCAGCGGTGCGCCGACCACATGCGGTGCGACGATCAGCACCAGCGCCAATATGATGGCCCAGGGTTCGCGGCGGAACGCGATCAGCGCAATGCCGCCCGCGGTTGCGGCAACCGTCGCAAGCCACCAGATCTGCCGCGCCTCGAGCGCGGCGGCCGGGCTGCCCGGCAGTTCCGGCGGCAGGCCGATCATCGGAGCCAGCATGACGGCGGCAAAACCGGCAACACCCCAGAGAAGGCCTTCGCGCCAGCCGCCATTGGTGCCACGCAGCGAAATGAGGCCGGTCAGCACCAGCGCATAACCGATGGCAGTCAGCACATTGGCAGCCACGGTATAGGCGGTGCGCTCGAAGCCATCGGCCGGAGCCCAGGCTTCATCGTTATGCTCATGGGCGGGAACGGCAGCACCCGGGGCCGTCGCATCATGGCTGTGGGGTGCTTCGCCGGCGCTTTCATAGGTTTCCGCCTGAAGGATGAGCGGCGTCGTGCCAAAAGCCTGCATGGCCGAAACGGCGAAACCGCCGAGAATGCCGACGAGAACGGCGGTAAAGACGATATTGCGAAAAGACGACATGCCGTTCCCCTCAATGGCAGGGGAAGGCGTTGGCATGACGCGTGTCATGCGCGGCGTTATGAACGGCCTCCACATGGGAAAAGCCGACAAAACCGACAACGAACAGGCCAAGCACGATCGCCGTCAGCGATTGCGCAAAGCTGGTTGTTTTTGCGGAAACGGCGGCGTTGGCCGTATTCTGGTTGATGGACATGGTGACCCCTCTCCGGCGCGACCCCGCGCCTTTGGACGCGGCCGGACAGCAAAGGGCCGTCGAGCCGCTATAATACACTTCACCACGGGGATACGAGACTGACACAGGGAGGCGTTGATCCCGCCACCCTGAAATTCCGCTCTTCCGGACACCCCGCCGGCATGGATATTTCCGCGATGGCAGGTCTCCTGGCTTACGGGTCAAAACCTGAAACACCTTCCCGGCGTCACCCTCTCTGGAAACCCTGGGTTCCCGGCGAGATGGCTTGCCAGTGGCATTTCGTTTCAGGCTCTCCGCTCACAGTTGCGGGGGCAGCCACGAATGAGGATTTCTCCCTATCGTGTTCCCTTTTCACCTTCCGGAACGCCCGGAAGGAACCATCACAGGATTGTTATCCGATGGGCGGGGTCGGGAGTCAATGGCGCTTACCCACCTCTCGTTCGTCATCCTCGGGCTTGACCCGGGGATCCATGGGCTGGCGTGGTGGTGGATCCTCGGGTCAGGCCCGAGGATGACGGAGGAGAGGTATCAGGCCCTATCGCGACGGTATCGCCTTCAGATAGGCGGCAATCGCATCGCGGTCTTCGGGCGTCAGATGCGCCATGTTCTGCTGCACCTTGACCATGGAGCCGCCGACGCTGTCGAATTCCGGGGTGAAGCCGTTTTCCAGATAGCTGGCAATATCGGCCTCGGCCCAGCTGCCGATGCTTTGCGAACCGGGGGTAATGTCGGGAATGCGGCCCTCGCCTTCCGGGTTGGGCCCGCCGGCCAGCCACTTGTCTTTCACGAAACCGCCAAGCGCATTGCGCGGCGTGTGGCATTCGCCGCAATGGCCCGGCCCTTCCACCAGATATTGCCCGCGCAGCAATTCGGCATTGGCATTGGCAAGCTCGACGCGGGGCCGCGCCGAGGGGTCGAAATAAAGGAATTTCCAGCCGCCCAGCGCCATGCGCAGATTGAAGGGGAACGGCAATTCGTGATCCGGCGCATCGTTCTGGCTGGCCGGCAGGGCTTTCAGATAACCGAAGAGATCGTTGATGTCCTTCTGCGTCATGCGGGCATAGGAGGCATAGGGAAAGGACGGGTAGAGATGTTCGCCGTTCCTGCCCACACCGCGCGTCATCGCATCGCCGAATTCCGCCAGCGTCCAGCCGCCGATGCCATGCTGCGGATCGGAGGAAATATTGGGGACATGGAAGGTGCCGAAGGGGCTTTTCAGCGCCTGGCCGCCAGAAAGCGTCAACAGCGCCTCGCCTTTCGCATCGGGTGCGGCATGGCAGCTTGCGCAGCCGCCCGCCCAGAACAGCGTTTCGCCGTTGGCCAGATCCGGTTCGCCCAGGCTGACCCAGTGGCTGGGCGCCTGCCGCTGAGGCGCCGTAACCCAGGCGAATATGCCGTAGCCCGCAATGGCCGCGACAACGGCCCCGCCCGCGAGTTTCGTCCAGATGGAGGACATGCCCCTCTCCCCATTCTCACCTGACCCGGTCAGATGTCTTTCGTGCCTGAGAAAACGCCGCCGGGAAGCGGCGTTTCCAAAGTGCTGCGATTATTTCTTCAGACGATAGGTCTGGTGGCAGGTGCCGCAATCGGCGCCGAGCGTCTTCATGGCGGTGGCGACGCCCGCCTGATCGGTGGGGAGATTGGCGAGAACCATGTCCGCATCCGTGCCGAGCTTGGCGGCCTTGGCCTTGAAGTCGTCGAAATTTTCCCAGATGGCGGGGGCCGCCGCACTGCCGGTCTCGGTGCCGGCGGGGAACTGGTCCGGGAAAGCCTTCGCATTGGTGCCGATGGTGGTTACGGCAGTCTTGACGGTATCGGCGTCAAAGGGCTTTTCGCCCTTGGAGATGGCGGCGAGCGAACCCATCGCCCCACCGATCTGCTTCATCATGCCTTCACGTTTTTCGACTTCGCCGGCAGCGTAGACCGCTCCGGCGCAAAGACAGCCGAACAGCATGGCCGCGGTGATGGTTTTCAGTTTCATGCAACTCTCCTTGATTCCGGCCGGGACACCGGGCGCTAGATGGAACGGCGCGAGGATGCCCTTTCCGGATGGCGAAAAGAAGTCACATTGCGGTGAATTCCATCGTGAAAACAGAAGCCTAAGACAGGGCCTCCCACAGTGTCAGCAGCGCTGCGGCAATCAGCATGAAACCGGCGGCGCGGCCGATGAAGATCGTGGCGGCGGGCGAAGAAACCAGCCATGCCCGGCTTTTATCCGCCGTCAGCGCCAGCGCGCCATAGACCGTGAACTGCGTCACCGCCACCATCGCACCCATCACCAGCCCCTGCATCCAGATCGGGCCATAGGCCGGTTTGAGGAATTGCGGATAGATCGCCATCATGAACAGATAGGCCTTCGGATTGGAAAGGCAGGTCAGCACCGCCCGCCAGAAGGCTTTTCTGATCGAAGCGCTCGCCTGCGCCTCATCGCCGTTCACGACAATCGCACTGCGCATCAGGCCGATGCCGATCCAGATCATATAGGCGGCCCCGAAAACCAGAAGCGGCAGGAACAGCGACGGCATCCAGGCGGCAAGCATGCCGACGCCCAGGGCGCCGTAAAGCGAATGCACGATGCCGCCGGCGCTCATGCCGCTTGCAGCGGAAAGGCCGGTTCTCTTGCCGCCCGTCAGCGCGCTTGCCAGTACGAACAGCATATCCATGCCCGGCAGAATGATGATGCCGAACAGGACCAGAAAGAAAAGCCAGAGATTTTCGGCGTAACTCATGTCAGTATCTCCCAAAACGGTTCATGACACATTCGGGAAATCCCATATTTCTCAATGTGTTTCTCCGTTTATAGGAAAAGCCAACTGACAGCGTTGTGTCAGTTGCGTGGGCAAATCCACCGGGACCACGGCAATGCGCAAGGCGTCGAGACTGTTCGAGATCATCCAGATCCTGCGGGTGGCCCGCAGGCCTGTCACCGCGCAGACGATTGCCGAGGCGCTGGAAGTGACGGTGCGCTCGGTCTATCGCGACATAGCAGCGCTTCAGACCATGCGCGTGCCCATCGAAGGGGAACGCGGCGTCGGTTATATCCTGCGCCCCGGCTTTAACCTGCCGCCGCTGATGTTTTCCATCGAAGAGACGGAGGCGATCGTGCTGGCGCTCGCCATGGTCGCCCGCACCGGCGATAGCGAGTTGCGGCAGGCGGCAAGGCAGGTCAGCGACAAGATCGCCGCATCCCTGCCCGACCCCCTGTCGAAAACCCTCTCCGCCAATGCCCTGCATGCCTGGGGCAGCATCGCGCCCTCCCCCGCCGGCGTCGATCTTGCGACGGTCCGGCGGGCGGTGCGCGACGAGGAGAAGCTGGAGATCACCTATTGCGATGAAGCCGGCGCGGAAACGCAGCGGCGGGTTCGGCCGATTGCGGTGATCTATTATTCGGAGACGGTGAATATCGTCGCCTGGTGCGAATTGCGGCAGGCGATTCGCAATTTCCGCTCGGACCGGGTGCTGAGCTGCGAAACGACCGGCAGTTTCTTCAAGCTGGAAGGCGAGAAGCTGCGGCAATTATGGATGAGCGGCTGGCAGAGCAACCAGTTGGGAAACAGAATTTAGTGCAGTTCGCAGCCCTTGTTATGTGTCGGAGCACCCCTCTCCGCCCTCATTCCTGTGCTTGTCACAGGAATCCAGTCGACGCGCGTCTGCGCGGCGAGAGGACTCTTTTCAGCCCAAGGACTTGGGCTGGCTGGATTCCTGTGACAAGCACAGGAATGAGGGCCTCGAGAGAGGTCCGGCATCACAGCAAGGCATTATTTCCTATAGGAAATACTCCAGCAGGCGATCCTCCTCGCGCCCGAAACCGCGAATGACGATTCGGTCGGAAAAGACATCGGCGATGGCAAAAGTGTTCTGGTCAGGCGTATCGACCATGCCCTTGAAATTCACGAAGTGGGTATTGCCCAATAGGCCGTAATTGCCCTCGTGATTATGGCCATTGAACCACGCGACGACCGAGGGATGGGAGCCGAGAAGCTCAAGGATACGCGGCGCGTCCCACATATTGTGGGCGTTTTCCGGGTAAACAGGATAGTGGCAGAGAACGATCACTTTTTCGCCTGCCGCATCCGCCTTTTGCAGAACGGCCCGCAGCCATTCGAACTGCTCGTCGCTGAGCGAGGCGTTCCAGTCCTGCGCATTGATTGCACCCGCATCCGCCAGGCGCTTCAGCCGGTCTGCGGCAAGCGCCCGACGCGGATCGCCGGGCGGCGGGGCGAAAAGGCTGACCTCGTTGCCGTCAAGCACGACGAAGCGGATGTCGCCGATGGAAAAATCATGCCAGGGGGCGGACATGCCGAGGCGGGCGTGGATAGCCGGCAAATGCTCGGCGGCGACGGCAAAATCGTGATTGCCCGGCAGCAGCACCGAGCGGTGGCGAAGCCCATCGTAAACGGCAAGGATCGCATCGAAGTTTTCGAAGCCGCGATCGATGATATCGCCGAGCGTCACCACGAAGGCCAGCTCCTCGCGGTTGAAGGCGTCGATCGCGTCTGCGAGCTTTTTCGGGCTCTCGGCGTAATAACGACCCATTTCCGGACGGGGAGCGGCATCGGCATATTGGGGATCGGCGACGATGCCGAAGGAGAAGAGAGGCGTGGTTTTTTCAGTCATGATGCGCCGCGATAAACCCGGCGGATGACAGGCTTGTGACAATAAAATCCGACAGGCCGTATCGCCATATCACAAATGCAAAACACCCGGCTTGAAGCCGGGCGTCTCAAGTACGTGGATATTTCCACTGTCGTCATGCTCGGGCCTGTCCCGAGCATCTGCCACGTCGCGTTTTGAGAGAGAGCAGATCCTCGGCACAAGGCCGAGGATGACGTCGGGCGGGAGGAGGCTGCTTCGATCAGCAACCACGCGTTCCGCAAGCCTTACTTGGCGGCGGCTTCGTAACGCTCCAGGACGTAGTCCCAGTTGATGAGGTTGTCGACGAAGGCTTCGAGGTACTTCGGACGCAGGTTGCGATAGTCGATGTAGTAGGAATGTTCCCAGACATCGACGCCGAGGATGGGATCGGCGCCATGAACCAGCGGGTTTTCGCCGTTCGGGGTCTTGGAGATTTCAAGCTTGCCGTTCTTGACGGAGAGCCATGCCCAGCCGGAGCCGAACTGCGTGGTGCCGGCAGCGATGAAATCGGCCTTGAACTTGTCGTAACCGCCGAGATCGGAGGCGAATGCCTGCTCGAGCTTGCCCGGCAGCTTGTTGCCGCCGCCGCCCTTCTTCATCCACTTCCAGAAATGGACGTGGTTGTAATGCTGGGCCGCATTGTTGAAGAGACCGGCATTGGTGCCAAAGGACTTCTTCACGACTTCTTCGAGCGACAGGTCGGAAAGACCTGCTTCGGCCGCCAGCTTGTTGCCGTTGTCGACATATGCCTTGTGGTGCTTGTCGTGATGGAACTCGAGCGTCTCGCGCGACATGTAGGGTGCAAGCGCGTCGTAGTCGTAGGGGAGTTCGGGAAGTTCGAAGGCCATGGTTTTTACTCCTTTTTGCAGCGGGTTACCGCTCCTAGAAACCGTGTGAGCGGACCATAGGAGCGAACCTCAATTTGGGCAACCTGCGAAATATCAAAATGTTCCGACAAAAGAGAAAATTCCTCTCCGCGCGGCCGCCACCACATTTGTTTCACACCTTTGGCGTACCGTTTTCCACCCTATCGGTTCGCTTTTGCCGAGATTGCAGGAAGGAAATTCCATGACCCGTCCGATCCCCCGCACCATCCTCCTCTTTGCGGCCTTCTCGTCGCTTACTCTCCCCGCCGCCGCATCGTCGGATGACGCCTGGAAGGAGTTCGTGGCGGATGTGCAGACGGCCTGCCTTGCCGGCGCCAAGGACATGATCGAGGACGCGAAGGCGGTGGTCGATCCGGTCGGCAGCGAGAATTACGGCCTCGCCATTCTCACCGGCAAGGCCAAACTCACCGGGAAGAGTGGGGGCACGGATGCGACCGTCAGCCATATCTGCGTCTACGACAAGAAAACCAAGGCCGTGGAGCTGGGCAGCGAACTTTCCGGCGATACGCTGAAGGTGGAAATACCCGGCTCCACCAAGCCCTGATCGTTCAAAAGCGCGGCGTGGTGTCGCCTTCGCCCAGCGCACGCTGCATCAGCACCGTATCCAGCCATTGGCCATGTTTCCAGCCGATGGATTTGAAGGTGCCGACATGTTCGAAACCGGCGGCGCGGTGCACGCCGATCGAGGCGGCGTTGGCCGAATCGCCGATGACGGCGATCATCTGCCGGAAGCCGCCTGCCGTCGCCGCCTCGATCAATGCATCGAGCAGCTTGCGGCCGATGCCCATGCCCTTCATGGCCGGATCGATATAGACGGAATTCTCCACCGCCGCACCATAGGCCGGGCGCGGGCGATAGGCGCCGGCATAGGCATATCCGGCTATCTTTCCATCGCATTCGGCGACGAGGTAGGGGTAATTGCCCTCCACCAGAAGGCGACGGCGCTCCAGCATCGTCTCCGCGCTCGGCGGATCGATCTCGAAGCTCGCGCGGCCGTGCAGCACGGCGTCCCGGTAGATTTCGGCAATGGCTGGAATATCCGCCTCTTCGCAGGGGCGGATGGTAAGGCTGGAAACGATGGAAAGGGTCATTCTCTTGTCCTGCGGATCATTCACGCCGTCATTGTGCATTGCGGCGCAGCCAAAATGAAGATTATCTGTCTTATACAAACGATAAGGTTTTCTTTGATGCTGGACCTCGATCTGCGGCAGCTTCGCAGCTTCATGGATGTGGCCGATCTTGGCAGTTTTTCCGCCGCCGCCGACAAGGCGGGGCTGACGCAGCCGGCCATCAGCCTGCATATAAGGCTGCTCGAAAAACAGCTCGGTGTGCGGCTGATCGAAAGGGTGGGCAGGCGCGCGCAGCCGACGGCGGCGGGGCGCGACTTTCTCATTCATGCAAGACGGATTGCGGAAGAAGTGGCGCATGCCATCGATACCGTTGCGCCGCATCGCAGCGGGGTGACGGGACGCCTGCGCATCGGCACGGGCGCCACCGCCTGCATCTATCTGTTGCCGCCGGTGTTGGGGAAAATCCGGCAGGCCATGCCCGGCATCGAAATCGTCGTCCAGACCGGCAATACCCACGATATCCTCCGGCTTCTGGAGGCCAATACCATCGATGCGGCGGTGGTGGCCCTGCCCGCCAGCGGCCGCAGCCTCGATATCAGCGACATCCATCTCGACGAGCTGGTCGCGGTTTTCCCACAAGGCTCCGTTTCTGACGCAACGGCGCTCAACGCCGAGACGCTTTCGGCGCGGCCGCTGCTGCTTTACGAGGGCGGCAATACGCGCCGGCTGGTGGATCAATGGTTTTCGGCAAGCGGCCGCACCGTGCAGCCCGCCATGGAACTGGGCAGCGTCGAAGCGATCAAGAAGCTCGCAGGTGCAGGCCTTGGCCTTGCCATCGTGCCGCGCATGGCGATGGAGCATGAAGGTGCCGCATCCGGGCTCGAATGGCGCTCGCTCGAACCGCCGCTGGAGCGCCGGATCGCGCTGGCTATGCGGCGCGACAAACATATGACCGCGCCGCTGCGGGCGCTTGCCGCTGCGCTGCCGGATGTGCGGAAACGGTGAGGCCCGCGCCGGTTTCAGGTGCGGGCCTAGACTTGTTGAAGAGAAGGAACTGTACTCTCTCCTCCGTCATGCCGGT
This sequence comes from Agrobacterium leguminum, assembly GCF_005144435.2. NCBI lineage: Bacteria > Pseudomonadati > Pseudomonadota > Alphaproteobacteria > Hyphomicrobiales > Rhizobiaceae > Agrobacterium > Agrobacterium leguminum. The sequence goes on along the minus strand of NZ_CP120211.1, from coordinate 557,091 downwards.
CCCCGGAACAAGCCCGAGGATGATCCGGCATCCAGCCACGGCGCGTCTGCGCCGTGAGAAGAGTCTTTCGCGATCAAGGACTTGATCGCGCTGGACCCCGGATCTAGTCCGGGGTGACGAAGTGCGGATGCTAGTTCCTCGCCATATCCAACGCTGGATTTGTCTTCAAAACTCCGTCCACTCATCCCCCTTCACGGCCAGTGCCGCATTGCCGCGGGCAGCAACGGGGCGGGCCTTAGGTGCCGGTGCGACCGGTGCGGCGGGCGCGTGGATCGGGCTTGCGGCGCGCTGCATATGCCGTGCCGTCTCCCGCAATGCGGAGCTTTGCTGGCCGAGCTGGAATTGCGCAAGCAGGGCGTGGAGGTTGGTGCATTCCTGTGCAAGACCCGCACCGGCCGCATTCATTTCCTCGACCATGGCGGCATTCTGCTGCGTGGCCTGATCCATGTGGTTGACGGCGGTGTTGACCTCGGAAAGACCGGCCGACTGTTCCTGCGCCGCCGTGGCGATGGCATCCATATGGGTGTTGACGGAAAGCACCAGCTGCTCGATCTCGGAAAGCCCGACGCCGGTATCGGCCACCAGCTTCACGCCCTCACCCACCGCAACGGCTGATGCGGTGATGAGCTGCTTGATTTCCTTGGCGGCGTTAGCGGAGCGCTGCGCCAGTTCGCGCACTTCCTGTGCGACGACGGCGAAGCCCTTGCCCGCATCGCCCGCCCTTGCCGCCTCGACGCCGGCATTCAGCGCCAGAAGGTTGGTCTGGAAGGCAATTTCGTCGATGACGCCGATGATCTGGCCGATCTGGCGCGAGGAATGTTCGATGCGCTCCATGGCGGCGACGGCATCGCGCACCACCTTGCCGGAAAGATCGGCCTTTGTCCTTGCCTCACGCACCGTGTCGCGCGCATCGCTCGCCCGTTTGGAGGTGGCGGAAACATTGGCGGTGATTTCTTCCAGCGCTGCGGCGGTTTCCTCCAGGGAAGCGGCCTGCTGTTCGGTGCGGCGGGAAAGATCGTCGGATGCGGAGGATACCTCGTGGGCGCCGCCATTCACGGTCTGCACGGACTGGCCGACGCTGGTGAGCGCTTCGCGTAGCTGATGCACGGAGCTGTTGAAATCGTGCCGCAGCGTCTCGAATTGCGGCGAAAACGGCGTGGCGATCTCGCAGACCATATCACCGGAGGCAAGTCGGCGAAGACCGCCAGCCAGCGACCCCGTGGCCTGATTGAGACGCTCTTCGGCCTCGGCCTCGGCGCGCTGCTGCAGCTCGATACGGTCGCGCTCGGCCCGCTCACGGTTGCCGACGGCTTCGTCCTCAAGCTGCCGGTTGCGGATGGCTGCTTCGCGGAAGATTTCCACGGCGCGGGCCATCTCGCCGATCTCGTCGCCGCGTTTTGCGCCGGGCACATCGATGGTCAGGTTGCCGGTGGACAATTCCATCATCGCCTTTGTCAGGCGGCTGATGGGGCGGGTGACGCGGCCGACGATGACCGCAAGGCAGAGAATGCAGACGCCAAGCGTGAGGATGAACGCGGCGAGATAGATCATCGCGCCGATAAAGGCGTCCTGTCTGGCCTTTTCGGCATTGGCATTGAGAACATCCATCGCTTCGGAGGCGATTTTCGCGACCGTATCGAGGCTTTCGGTGACGGTATTGCGCCATGTATCGATGGTGAAGGCAGGCGTGCGGCCGTTGTTCAGATCGTCGATCAGCTTTGCGCGCTGCGCGACGAAATCACCCTTGAAATAGGTCCTGTCGGCAACGGCATAGATATCTTTGAGCGCCTGCGGCGTCGATTCGTGCGCGACGAGGTCGCCGGTGGCTTTCCAGGCAAAGGCCGCGCCGGCATCGAAATTGCCAAGCTGCTGGGTTTCCTGCGGGGTCAGCGGCCGCTGCTGGGCCACGACCGCATTGATGACAACGGTGGCGCTGCCGCCGAGCGCACGCGCCGACCAGCCATAGGACCGCAACTGGATGAGGCCGGTCAGGCTCTGGTCCAGCGAACGAACCTCGCCTTCCACCGCCGTCGAGCCCGCTTCGAGCGCCGTCAGAAAATCCTGACCGAGCGCCAGCACGGTCTTGTCCAGCCCGTTTTCACGACGGTCGAGCGGCAGGGTGACGTTGGCGTCAACCTTTTTGCGCAGCTCCAGGAATTGCGTGTAGATATCCTTCACGCGGGCAAGCGGGGCCTTGAGGCCAGCCTGATCGAGCGCGGCGGACTGTTCGAGAAAGGCGCCCATGGCGGCGTCCACCTTCTGGCGCGACGCCTGCACGCTGGCGATGGTGTTGGCCGTCTTCGCCGGGTCGACCGTCAGCGCCGAGGCACTGTTGCCGCGTTCACTGCGAAAGTTCAGCAAGGCGTTGAAAAGCAGCCTGTCCAGCGAAACGAGCTGCGCCACCTCCGAAAAGCTGCGGGCACGCTGCACGGACTGCAACATGCCGTTGCCCACGAAGCCTGCCAGCGCGATGCCGACGAGCAGAAAAAATCCCACAAGTATATTGCGTATGCTGAAAGACATTTGGCGGCCCCCACTAGCCCGGATCGGTAATGCCGCAAGCTAGCCTGTGGTCCTCTAAAATTGGATTAAATTCCCCCTGAATTTTTATGGGAAATAATGCAGCTCAAAACAAAAGGCCGCGGCAGGGATGAGCCTGCCGCGGCCTTTTGAAACTATGGATTTTACCCGACCTTAAACGTCCGCGCCGAGACGCGCCCAGTCCATGTAGAGATCGAGCGCCTTGCGGGCGACGGGGCCTGCCTGCAATTCGCGATCGTCGAGCTTCACGACGGGCGAAACCTTGGAATAATTGCCGGAGCAAAAGATTTCATCGGCCTCGCGGAAATCCTCGACCGAAAGCGTCGCTTCCCGCACGTCGAAACCGGCCTGGCGCAGAAGGCCGATCACGCGCGAACGGGTGATGCCGGCAAGGAAGGTGCGGTTCGGAACCGGGGTAAGGACAACGCCGTCCTTGACCATGAAGATGTTGGCCGAAGCGGATTCGGCGACATTGCCGTTCATGTCGCGCATCAGGGCATTGTCGAAACCGCGCGAGCGCGCTTCCAGAATGGCGCGGCCGCTATTGGGATAAAGGCTGCCGGCCTTGGCGTCGGTCATGGCGGTTTCCGGCGAAGGGCGGCGCAGCGGCGAAACGGTGAGCGTCAGCGGCTTGCCGGCATCCATCGGCGCTTCGAAAAGGCAAAGCGCAAACCGGGTGGAACCGGCATCGGGCGCCACGACGCTGCCGGGCATGCCGTGTTCGGCCCAGTACATCGGCTTGATGTAGATCGCCATCTTGCCGTCGAATTTCTTGACGCCTTCGAGCGCCAGCAACTCGATCTCCTCAGCCGTCATGGTCGGCTTCATGCCCATATTGACGGCGGAGCGATTGATACGCTGGCAGTGCAGATCGAGATCGGGCGCCACGCCATCGAACCAGCGCGCACCGTCGAACACCGTGGAGGCCAGCCACATGGCATGCGAGGTCGGGCCGATGAGCGGCGGATTGCCGGGCAGCCATTGACCGTCAACATAGGTCCAGGTGGTTGATCGGGGTGCGGTATCGACGCTCATGATGGTCTCCTGTCTCAAGCGTTTTCGTTCGGCAAAAACGCTCCGTCTTTTTTGTTCTGATGCATTGCCGGATGAAGAGCGCTGCGCGCTCTCAACGGGGCATGTGCTGGAAATCGGCCGGAGTGAATGCCTCTCCCCGGACGAGGTCAAGTTTTAATTGCAGCGATTTCTGATTTTGATGGAAAATAACAAAGCGACGGCCCCGCAAGCACGTTTTATGAGGTGAAACAAAAGGTTGATGAATAGATTCATCACAATAATTCATGCATCGGACGATAGCGGCGCGATTTGCCGCATGCGATGCTGGCGATCTGACGGCATTTTGCAGGAGGAAAATCATGGCATGGTCCGCCCACCAATATCTGAAATTCGAAGACGAGCGGACGCGTCCCGCGCGTGATCTTCTGGCGCAGGTGCCGCTGGAGCGAGTGCTGAATGGCTATGACCTCGGCTGCGGCCCCGGCAATTCCACCGAGCTTCTGACCGACCGTTACGGCGTCAATGTCATTACCGGCATCGACAGCGATGACGACATGCTGGAAAAGGCGGCGGACCGGCTGCCGACCACGCGCTTCGGCAAGGCCGATCTTTCCCAGTGGAAGCCGGCGCAGAAGGCAGACCTGCTTTACGCCAATGCCGTGTTCCAATGGGTGCCGGATCATCTCACCGTTCTTTCGCAACTGATGGACCAGTTGGAAAGCGGCGGCGTTCTGGCCGTGCAGATGCCCGACAATCTGCAGGAGCCGACGCATCGCGCCATGGAGGAAACCGGAGCGAACGGTTCCTGGAAGGACACGTTTGCAGATGGCAGGCTGCGCCGCAAACCCCTGCCCGCGCCTTCGGATTATTTCGATGCGCTGACGCCGAAATCCGCGCGGGTGGATGTGTGGCACACCATCTATAATCATCCGATGAAGGATGCGGAAAGCATCGTCGAATGGGTCAAGGGCACGGGGCTGCGCCCCTATCTCACCGCTGCCGGCGAGGAAAACCGCGAAGCCTTCCTCGCCGACTATACGCGGCGCATCAAGGCGGCCTATCCGCCGATGGCGGACGGCCGCCTGCTTCTGCGCTTTCCCCGGCTTTTTGTGGTGGCGGTGAAGAAGTAGCGCACGCTACACGATGCCGCGTTTTTCGCATGCTGGCGCATCCTCTCAACCCTCATTCCTGTGCTTGTCACAGGAATCCAGCCGGCGCGCGTCTGCGCGATGGGGAGAGACTTCCCAGCCCAAGGACTTGGGCTGGCTGGATCCCTGTGACAAGCACAGGGATGAGGAGCGTACGGGATGCAGAGTACGATGAAAGAGGTCAAGCTTCCTTAGCCAAACAGTCCTCAACGCATTCTCTCTAACCTGCAAAGGCATAGACCCGGAGACGGTGATTGTCAGGGTCGGCGGCGGTAAAGGTGTAGCCGAATTCCATGCCCGCGGGCTGCTGCAGCATATCGATGCCCTTCGCCTTCCAATCCGCAAAAATCTCGTCCACCCGCGCATCGTTTTCAACGCGGAAGGCAAGCTCGCCGCCGCCGCCCGTGACCGATGCCTTCGGCTCCACGGTGTGCCGCGACCAAAGGCCGAGTTTCATGCCGTTCTGAAGCACGAAGAGCGAGAATGTCGGCGAGGCTTCGACCGGCTCCGCACCCAGCAGGGCCCTGTAAAATTCGGTGCTGGCCGGCGGGTTGTCAACGTAAAGGATGGTGAAATCGGGGTGGGTCATGGCTGTTCTCCTGTGTTGCGGATGAACGGTTTCTAGACCCCGCTGTTGTCAGTTTTTGTCAGCATGATGCCGCCGCCGCTGTTTTTCCCTTTCGCGCCATTCTTTCAGCAGCGCCTGGCGGCGGCGCGGATAACGGCTGTCGAGAGGGCGGAAATCTTCGATGCGGTCGGCCCGGAAACTGCGGTAGTCCTGCCGTGTCTCGCACCAGCCCAGCACCACCCGCACCAGATCGAAAAAAGCGAGCGCGAAGGGCCAGATCACCCGTTCCGTCACCTCTCCCTTTTCATCGCGATAGGTGATGAGGACCCTGCTTTCCTTACGGATCGTATCGCGAATGGTCGCCAGATCGACATGGATGGCGGCAAGGCCCTGCCCCGGACCGACAAGCAGGGTGGAATGATCGAGTTCCTCACGCAGGGCATCGGGAAGCACGGCGCCGATCTTGACGAGAGCGGCGCGGGCGGCCTCCGCCAATCCCGCATCAGCGCGGCCCGCCACCCAGCGCGAGCCGAGCACCAGCGCCTCGATTTCCTGCTGCGAAAACATCAGCGGCGGCAACAGGAAACCGGGGCGCAGCACATAACCCACGCCCGCTTCGCCCTCGATATCCGCGCCCTGCGCCTGAAGCGTCGCTATATCGCGGTAGAGCGTGCGCAGGCTGACGCCGGTTTGCGCGGCAAGGGCCGCGCCGCTGACCGGCATGCGGTGGGAGCGCAGGATCTGCAACAGATCGAGAAGCCGTTGTGAGCGTGACACGCGATATTTCCTTCCACCGCATAGCCAGACCGTGGCGTTGACGATCCCGGCGATAGACGCGTAGCGCCGCCGGCCGCCGGGCGCAACCATGCAAAAAAGGGTGGACAAGGCCGCGTCGCCAGCATGTAGATAGGGTCAGGCTCTTTCACGCCCCTCCCATCCGCCACAGGCATTTCGAGTTTCCGCCATGATCGTTCGTCCAAAACCGAACCTGCTACAGCTTTTCCTCATCGTGCGCGGCTCCATCATCGTCCGCATCTTTCCGCAGGTGCTTGCGGTTTTCCTGCTGTCGACGCTGGTTGTCTGGGCGCACAAGGACCGGCCGGATCTGGTGCAGGCGTTAAACGGCGCGCCCTTTTCGCTGCTCGGCATCGCGCTTTCGGTGTTTCTCGGTTTTCGCGCCAATGCCTGTTACGACCGCTGGTGGGAAGCCCGCAAGCAATGGGGTGCGCTGATTACCGTCGCCCGCGCGCTTTCACGCCAGAGCCTCATGCTCGATAGCCGGCAGGATGTCGCCGACCCCGTTACCCGCCGGCGGATCACCGATCTTGCCATCGCCTTCTGCCACGCGCTGGTTTCGCATCTGCGCCCCGGCGATGCGACCGCCACTGCGGCCAGCCTCGTTCCGGATGATCTCAGGAATATTTACGACCGCAGCCGCAACCGGCCGGACATGCTGCTGCGCGAAATATCCGGCGCCGTCGTCTCCGCCCATGGCAAGGGGCAGATCAGCGATATCCAGCTGCAGATGCTGGATGCCACCGTGCAGCAGATGGGGGCCGCGCAGGCTTCGTGCGAGCGTATCCGCCAGACGCCGGTTCCCTTCGGTTATTCGCTGCTGCTTCACCGTACCGCGCATCTGTTCTGCCTGCTGCTGCCGTTCGGTTTCACGGACCTGCTCGGCTGGGCCACGCCGTTTACCGCCACGCTCATCGCCTATACATTCTTCGGTCTCGATGCGCTGTCCGACGAGCTGGAGGACCCCTTCGGCACCGGCCTCAATGCGCTGCCGATCAATTCGCTCGCCACCACCATCGAGATCAATCTGCGCGAGGCGATGGGCGAGACCGATCTGCCGGCCGATCCGCGCCCGGTGGACTACGTGCTGATGTGATATCGTCCCGCCGGGTTGAAACCGATCGCGCGGACACCAGTTAATGAAAGACGGCTTCCCCCGCCCGGCATCCCGCGCCGGCGATGTTTTCAGCAAACAGGAGAGACATCCCATGTATGACGTCAGCGCGAATGGCGCGAATATTCCCGCCCTCGGTTTCGGCACCTTCCGCATTCCGGAAGACGATGTCAGGCGCATTCTGCCGGAAGCGCTGAAACTCGGCTTCCGCCATGTCGATACCGCCCAGATCTACAAGAACGAAGGCGCGGTCGGCGAGGTCATCGCGCAATCGGGCATTTCCCGGCATGATATCTTTCTCACCACCAAGGTCTGGGTGGATCGCTTCCGCCACGACGATTTTCTCGCTTCCGTCGAGGAAAGCCTTGCGAAGCTGAAGACCGACTATGTCGATCTGCTGCTGCTGCACTGGCCGAAGAGCGATGTGCCGCTTGCCGAGCGCATGGGTGCGCTGAACGCGGTACGCAAGGCCGGCAAGGCGCGCAATATCGGTATTTCCAACTTCAATGTGGCGCTGACCGAAGAGGCGGTGAAGCTTTCCGACACGCCGCTTGCCACCAACCAGATCGAATATCACCCCTATCTCGACCAGACGAAGGTGATTTCGGCGGCGCGCAAGCACGGGATGTCGGTGACGGCCTATTATCTGATGGCCGATGGCAAGGTGCCGAACGATCCCGTGCTGAAGGATATCGGCGCAAAACACGGCAAGACCGCCGCGCAGGTGACCCTGCGCTGGGCGGTGCAGCAGCCGGATATCGTGGCGCTCTCCAAGACGGCGACCGAAAGCCGCCTCAAGGAGAATTTCGATGTTTTCGATTTTGCGCTGACCGAAGAGGAAATGCGGGCGATCCACGCGCTTGCAAAGCCGAATGGCCGCATCGTCAATCCCGGCCACCTCGCGCCCGATTGGGACGACTGAGGCGGCCTTCCCTCCGCTCTGGTCTCATCGCTCGGTCAGGGCCAGCTTCGCACCCAGCGCCACGAAAGCGGCCGCGAAGCTGCGCCGCAGCCAGGCGAGGACCGCCGGGCGCGACACCACCTGCCGCCGGACCGAGGCGGCGAAACAGCCATAAAGCGCAAATACCAGAAACGTCATGGCCATGAAGATCAGCCCGAGATCGATCATGCGCCATGTCGGCAAAGCCTCATCCGCCGCGATGAACTGCGGCAGGAAAGCGAAAAAGAAGATCGACAGTTTCGGGTTCAGCAAATTGATGAGGATCGCCTCGCCGATGATGCGGGCGGCCTTCCGGGGCTCCCTCGTATCGTCGATCTTCAGCGCACCGTCCTCCCGCAGCGTGTTCCACGCCATGTAGAGGAGGTAGGCGACCCCCAGATATTTGACGATGCCGAAGGCGAGCGCGCTGGTGTGCAGGATGGCGGCAAGGCCGGTGATGGCGGCGAGCAGATGCGGCACGATGCCAAGCGTGCAGCCGAAGGCCGCGATGACGCTCGCCCTCGCCCCCTGCGAAAGACCGGCGGCGAGCGTGTAGACCACGCCGGTTCCGGGAGAAGCGGCGACGATGAAGGATGTGATGAGGAATTCGGGTGTCATGGTGCGGATATGTCCTGTGGGGTGGAGGACAGGAGCATGAGGGTGCGTGGGGTGGGGTGTCTTGGATGAAATTGCGGCACAGACGCTCGTCGGCGCGCGCCGAAGTGGCGGGTCAGAGTATCGGCCAGCCCACTCCGTCCTCATTCCTGTGCCTGTCACAGGAATCCAGTCGACGCGCGTCTGCGCGGCGGGAGGACTCTTTTCAGCCCAAGGACTTGGGCTGGCTGGATTCCTGTGACAGGCACAGGAATGAGGGCGGAGAAAGAATCTACGAAAGCGCCGCCCGGTAAACCGCCGGCGTAACCCCGAATTGCCGCACGAAGAACCGGTTCAGATGGCTCTGGTCGACAAAACCGGCGGCAAAGGCCGCTTCGGCGGGCGGCGTGCCTCTGGCCAGCGCATGGCGGGCCACATGGACACGCCGCTGGAGAAGATAGCTGTGCGGCGTCAGCCCGGTGGCCCTGGCGAAAGCGCGCAGGAAGCGGAACTGGCTCATGCCGGCTTCCGCGGCGAGATCGGCAAGGCGGAACGGCCGGGAGGGCTCATCATCGATGCGGCTTTTCGCCCGCCTTATATTCTCGGGTGCGGCGATTTCGCCCGGCTTCGCCGCCGTCTCCATCGCCCCCGCCAGAAGCGTCAGCAGGGTCTCGTCGCCACGAAGGGTTTCGCCCGGCCGTTCCCTTGCCGTCATGGCTGCAAAGACAGCGTTGAACCGCTTCGCCAGCGGCCTGATATCGACGGGATAGGCGAATTCGAACGCGCCGCGATCCGTCTCGCCGATATCGGCAATGGCGTCGCGGACGATATCGATGTCGAGATAGAGCATCCGCCAGGCGCGGCCGCCCTCCCCGAGCGGAATACCGTCATGCACCTCGCCCGGATTGACGGTGATGAGATGGCCGGCGCCCGCTTCCACCATGCCGCGGCCGGAGAGCGATTTCTGCGCCCCGCGTTCGATGAGACCGATGCCGAACTGATCGTGCATGTGGCGCGGAAAGGAACGGTCGCTATCCGCCACCACGGCGACGACACCGGGCAGAATGGTTTTCGGCATCAGGAACCGGCCTTGGGCCATGAAAGCGCGCGCTCCGCAGATTAGAGCGCGACGCTATCACAGGATGCCCAGTCGCGACAGATGCGGCCCTTTACGGATGCATATGGTTGATCATGGCGAAGACCTGATCGAAATTGCCGTTCTGCGCGGCGAAACGCAGCGGCTTGCAGCGTTCCACCACCACTTCCTTCTCATCCGGGCGATTTTCAAGAATATCCATCACCTCGGAAATGAAGGCGTCGAGCGGCATGGCCCTTTCGTCGCTCGCCTGCCCCTCGCCCATCAACGTCGTCTGCACATAGGGCGGCACGATTTCGATGACCTCCACCGGTGTTTCCTTCAGTTGCTCGCGCAGCGCGACCGAATAGGCGTGGATGGCCGATTTGGTGGCGCTGTAGGTGGGGGTCAGCACCATGGGCACGAAGGCGAGGCCGGAGGAAACCGTTAGAACCGTGGCGGCAGGCTGTTTCAGGAAATGCGGCAAAAGCGCCGCCGTCAGGCGAATGGGTGCTAGAAGATTGGTGGCGATGGTTTCTTCGGCCGTGTCGAGATAATCCGGTGCTGCGGCGATGTCTTCCGGCCGCATGATACCGGCATTGTTGATGACGGCGTTGAGGGTCGGATGGGCCTTCACCAGAGCTTCGGCAAACGCGCGAATGCCTGCGGCGTCCGTCGCGTCCATCACCATCGAGGCCATGCCGGGATTGGCGGCCGTCACCTCGTCGAGCACGGCCTTGCGGCGGCCGGAAATGATGACCCGGTTGCCGGCCTTGTGAAACGCTTCCGCCAGCGCCCGGCCGATGCCGGAACCGCCGCCGGTGATGAGAATGGTGTTATCAGCGATTTTCATTGGAGCATCCTTTGCTTGTTGGCTGAAAGGAAGTTAGCTATGATACTCTCCAATCGAAAGTAGGCACCCAAAAGATTTATACTTACCCAAAGGAGAGTGTGAGATGAAACGGCACGCCGCCGACCCGGCCATCGAAAGCCGGCGCAAGGTTCCGCCACCCACGGATACCGATCGGGCGATAGAGGCGCTGGTTCAGGACATCATTGCCAAGGTGGCCGACAAATGGACGATGCTCATTCTGGAAGTGCTGGAAGAGCATGGCACGCTGCGCTTCACGCAGATCGGCAGGCTGGTCGGCAATATCAGCCAGAAGATGCTGACGAAAACGCTGCGGCAGATGGAAAGCGACGGGCTGGTGCGCCGCACCGTGCATCCCGTCATCCCGCCGCATGTGGATTACGGCCTGACGAACCTCGGCCGCACGCTGGGCAGCGCCTTTTGCGGCGTGTGGATATGGGCGGAAACGCACCATGCCGAAATAGAAGAGGCGCGACGCCTGTTCAATGAACAGCCGCCGCGCCCCGCTATGGAGTAGTTTCGCCTCAGGCGAACTGGCTGAGGCCCGGAACCGAGGCGATTACCTGATCGACAACCTCATCGCCCGCATGCTGGCGGGCAACGGAGATGGTTTCCTTGGCGAGAGTGGAAATCTCGCTCATGCCGAGGCCCTGGCTCATCAGCTGCTGGCCCAGCCCCATGATACCGCCGCCGCCGATCGCGCTCATCAAGCCGCCAAGCAGACCGCCGCCGCCGGCGCCTTCGCCATTATACTGCGCCACCAGTTCGCTGGCGCCGGGAATGGCTTCGATCATGCGGGCGATCGGGCCGTCTTCCGCCTCACGCTGAAGAAAACCGAGAATCATGCCAATGGCCTTTTCGGCCAGTTCGGGGCTTATTCCCGCCTTCTCGGCGATCTGGCTCACGACTTCGTTCATTCTTGCCTCCTGTTGAAAAACGACGCCAACATCGAATAACTGACGTTAACGTCAACGTAAAACAATATCATGCCGCATTCAAGCGGCCAGGGTCAGGTGCGGCAACTTTCATCAAGCGGTTTTTCTTCATCGCCATCAAGCAGTTGTTGCGCCTTGAAACTGTCCTTATAAGATCATCACAACCAAACTATGAAAAGGCCGCTATCGTCAGAAGTGGCCACAACATGGTAGTGACGCTTTAAATTCGGACATGACTTTTGCAAAATCCACCGCGATTTTAAGGTCATGCACCAGCCGCAGGAGAAAATGGTCGATGTTGCAGGACGGACAGCTCTATATCGGGACCAGCCGCAATCCGGACGACAGCCTGAACAAGGGCGAATATCTGGAACTGAAATTCGGCAACCGCCATGGCCTCATCACCGGCGCGACGGGAACGGGCAAGACCGTGACGTTGCAGGTGCTGGCCGAAGGTTTTTCCAAGGCCGGCGTGCCGGTTTTCTGCGCCGATATCAAGGGCGACCTTTCCGGCATCGCCGCACAGGGCGAAGCCAAGGACTGGGTGCAGAAGCGCGCCGAACAGATCGGCTTCACCGATTTTGCCTATGGCAAATCGCCGGTGATCTTCTGGGATCTCTACGGTGAAAAAGGCCATCGCGTCCGCGCCACCATCGCCGAAATGGGGCCGCTGCTGCTTGCCCGGCTGATGGATGCTTCGGAAGCGCAGGAAGGCGTGCTCAACATCGCCTTCAAGATCGCCGATCAGGGCGGGCTGCCGCTGCTCGATCTCAAGGACCTGCAATCGCTCCTGAACTATATGGGTGAAAACGCAACCGAGCTTTCCAACCAGTTCGGCCTGATTTCCAAGGCCTCGGTCGGTTCGCTGCAGCGCGGGCTGCTGGTTCTGGAACAGCAGGGTGCGGCGAATTTCTTCGGCGAACCGGCGCTGAAAATCGCCGACATCATGCGTGTGGGCACGGATGGGGTTGGCACGATTTCGGTTCTCGCCGCCGACAAACTGATGATGAACCCGCGCCTTTACGCCACCTTCCTGCTCTGGATGCTTTCGGAACTGTTCGAAGAGCTGCCGGAAGTGGGCGACCCGGAAAAGCCACGTCTGGTGTTCTTCTTCGACGAGGCGCATCTGCTCTTCAACGATGCGCCGCGAGTGCTGGTGGAGCGCGTGGAACAGGTGGTGCGGCTCATCCGCTCCAAGGGCGTCGGCGTCTATTTCGTGACGCAGAACCCGCTCGACGTGCCGGAAACCGTTCTCGCCCAGCTCGGCAACCGCGTGCAGCACGCGCTTCGCGCCTATACGCCGCGCGAGCAGAAGGCGGTGCGCACCGCGGCCGACACCTTCCGCCAGAACCCGGCTTTCAACACCGCCGACACCATCACCACGCTCGGCACCGGTGAGGCGCTGATTTCCACCCTGCACGACAAGGGCGCTCCCTCCATCGTCGAGCGCACGCTGGTACGTCCGCCTTCCGGCCGTGTCGGGCCGCTCACCGATGCGGAACGCAAGTCCCTGATCGATGTGAGCCCCGTCGCCGGGCAATATGACAAGGATATCGACCGGGAATCGGCCTTCGAAATCCTCGCCGCCCGCGCCCAGAAGGCTGCCGATGCAGAAGCCGCCAGACGTGCGGAAGAAGAAAACGCCGCCAGCCAGTCCGAGAGCGCTTCCGGCCGCTGGCGCCTGCCCGGCTTTGGCGATGAAGAACCCGCACCGGCCTCCACCGGCTCGCGCAATGGCGGCGCACGCAAGACCGGATACCAGCGCGAAACGGTGATCGAGGCGGCAATGAAAAGCGCTGCCCGCTCGGTTGCCACGTCGGTCGGCCGCGCCATCGTGCGCGGGATTCTGGGTAGTTTGAAGCGATAGAAACGGATACGCCGCCGGCCCTCGATGGGGCGGGCGGCGCGTGATTGGCGGGACGTTACTTCTGGCGATAGAAGATCATGCCGCCGTGATAAAGCACGTCGTCGACGAATTCGCCGTCGGCGGTAAAGCCGGTATCGTCCCAATAATCGATATGGTTTCCCTTCACCTCATACCGCCCCCGATAGGCGCTTTTGCGGTTGCCCCGCGCCTCGTCATACCGGCCATTCGGCAGAAGTTCCTGGCGAATGTGGCCATCGCCGGTGACCCACATGCCGATATAGGGGTGGTTCCGGGTTTGAGACGTTTCGGTCATATTCACGTCCATGGCGTCGCTCGCTTTGCGGGAACCCGTATCGGCGGAAGCCGTTGCAAGCAGAAGCGCAACGGATGTCGAAACAATGCTCATTGTTTTTGCCCTCCAGATGCGGCGTTGGCGCGGCGTTCCTCAAACAGCTCGGCAAGCGTGCGGGATGCGGCGATGGCTTTGGGAAAACCTGCGGGAACGGTGATCAGATAGACCATTTCCTTCAGCTCTTCGTCGGTTGCGCCCACATTGAGCGCATAACCGGCATGGACCTTCATCAGATCACGCTCGCCAAGGGCCGCCATGACCGCAACGGCGGCAAGCTGGCGGGTGCGGTTGTCCAGACCCGGCCGGGACCAGACCTCCCCTAGGGCGTAGCCTTCAGTCGCATCCGCAAGGAAAGGAAACTCCTGCCGCAGACGTTCCAGATTAGACTGGGGCTGGCCATTATTGAGGCTGCGGACGACTTCATCGCCACGCTTCAGCCTGTCATCCAGTCGTTGCGGATTGGCGATGGCGGCACTTGCCGCAAGCATGGCAACCGCAAGCACGGTCGGAAAAATCGCTTTCATGTCGCTCTCCTCAGGCGGCGGTGGGTCGGACGACGATCTCATTGACGTCCACATCGTCGGGCTGCTCGATGGCGTAACGCACCGCGCGGCCGATGGCGTCGGGCTTCAGGGCGATGGCCCGATAGGTCTGCATCAGTTCCGCAGCGGCGGGATCGGTGATGGTGTGGGCAAGTTCGCTTTCCACCACGCCGGGGTGAATGCAGGTGACCCGCAGGTCGCGGTTTTCCTGCCGCAGCCCGTCCGAAATCGCCCGCACTGCAAATTTCGTCGCGCAATAAACCGCAGCCGTGGGCGAGACGGCGAGCGCACCGATGGAGGCGATGTTGATGATATGGCCGGAAGAACGGGCCGTCATCTCGGGCAGAACGGCGGCGACGCCATAAAGCACACCCTTGATGTTGACGTCGATCATGCGGTCCCATTCGTCGACCTTCAGGGACGACATCAGCGACAGCGGCATGATGCCGGCATTGTTGACGATGACGTCGACCTGCCCGAAAGCCTTGCGCCCCGCCTCCGCAAAGACCTCGACGCTCTGTCTGTCCGTCACGTTCAGCGGCTGGATGATGACCTCGGCGCCCTTCCCGCGCAATTCTTCGGCAAGCGCCTGCAAGCGGTCCATGCGGCGCGCGCCCAGCACCAGCTTCGCCCCGGCGGCGGCCAGTTCCCTTGCGATACCCTCACCGATCCCGCTCGATGCACCTGTGATGAGAACGACTTTGTTCAATGTCATGGCTTTCTCCTTGGTGTTACGGCCGGTTTTTCTGGAAGCGACCGTTGCGGACAAGATAAAGCTTGGGCATTGTCGTGATAACCGCCTCAATCATAACCTCAATGGGTAGAATTTCTAACCAATGAACATCGATCTCAACGCGCTTTCGACATTCTGCATGGTTGCCGAGGAACGCAACTTCCGGGCCGTTGCAGACAGGCTCGGCGTAACCCGCTCCGCCGTCAGCCAGACCATCCGCAAGCTTGAAGAAACGATGGGAATAGCGCTGGTGCAGCGCACGACGCGCAGCGTCAGCCTGACGGAAGCGGGACAGCAGCTTTATGCGGATGTGTCGCCATCCATCGGCAATCTCGTTGAGGCTGCCAATGCCGCGTCGTCCCTGAGCGACGCCGTGCGCGGGCAGTTGCGGCTTGCGGTGTCCTCGATAGCCGAGCGTTTTTTATCCGGGCCATTGCTTGCGCGCTTTGCGGAAATACATCCCGAAGTGCAGCTCGATATCGTCGTGACGGACGAGGAATTCGATATCGTCGCCGAGCACTACGATGCCGGCGTGCGTCTTGGAGAACTGATCGCGCAGGACATGATTGCGGTTCCGGTTTCCGTTCCGCAGCGGCAGCTCGCCGTCTGCTCGCCGCACTATCGGGACCGCTTCGGCCTGCCGGCGCAGCCCCGCGAATTGATAGGGCACAGGTGTATCGGCTGGCGACCGCGTCCGGGTGTGGCGCCGTACAGGTGGGAATTTGCGGAAAACGGCCGCGAATTCGCGGTGGCGGTGGAGCCAGCCTTCACCACCAACGACATGCAGTTGATGATCAAGCTGGCCTGCGCCGGTGCGGGCATCACATTCGGCATGGAAGAGACATTCCGCCCCTATCTGGAGAGCGGACAGCTCGTTTCCATGCTGGAAGACCACTCCCCGAGCTTTGCGGGATTTTATCTCTATTATCCCAGCCGCCACAATCTTGCGCCGAAGCTGCGTGCCTTCATCGATCACGTCCGCCTGTCGAGAGAGCGGTAATCTGCCGGAGCGAGCCCCGGCAGATCGTTAGAAAACAGGGCTATTTCCTCTGCGAAACCAGCGAGAAATAAGCGCCCTGCGGATCGACGCAGTTGACGATCCAGCTTTCGCCGGGAACCTCCATCGGACCGTTGACGACCTTGCCGCCGCCGGTGCTGACGCGGGTAATGGCGTCATCGATACCGTCCACATTGAAATAATAACCCCAGTGACAGACGGGGACCTGCGGCATGCGTTTCATCATGCCGCCGACGGCCTTGCCCCTGTAGGCGAAGATGCGGTACGGGCCCATGTCGCCCATGTCGAAATCATGATCCTTGGTCCAGCCGAACACATCGCCGTAAAAGGCCATGGCCTCATCGACATTATCGGTGAAGAGCTCGTGCCAGCCGACATGGCCCTGCTTTTCCTGCATATCCTCGGGGAAACCGCCGGTTTCCATCGGCAGCGGCGTCATGATGCAGAGTACCGCACCGAAGGGATCAGCGACCACGGCGAAGCGGCCGATTTCGGGAATGTCCTGCGGCGGACGTCTGACCGCGCCGCCCTTTTCGGCGAATTGTTTCGCCGTGGTGTCCACGTCGTCGACATCGACATAGGCGGTCCAGTTTGGGGGAATGCCCTGGCCCTTATGCTCGTCGGTCAGCTCCATGACGCCGCCCATGCCCTTGCCATAGGCCTCCAGCACCAGATAGGGCATTTCCGGCGAGCCGAAATCCTTGGTCTGCCAGCCGACGACATGACCATAAAAGCGGGCTGCCGCTTCCATGTCGGGCGTCATCAGCTCGACCCAGATGAATTTTCCATGTGTATCGGACATTGTCGTCTCCTATGGAGGGTTTGGCGGGTGTGTTTCGGCAAGCGCCCGCCGCAGGATGCGGCGGCGCCAGTGGTTTTCGGATGAAATTTTCGCAGAGCCTCAGGCCTTGCGGCGGAATTCCGATGTCATGAAGGTCTTGAATGTGCCGTCCGGCTGCCTGACGCTGCCGGAAAAGCTGCGATGATTGTCGTCATGCAGCACCAGCACGTCGTGATAGGTATCGGTGCGGCCGGAACCGTCGAAGGCCGGGCCTTCCGCTTCCAGCGTCAGGGTCTTGCCGTCCTCTTCCAGCCAGCCCTTGTAGACCCAGAGATTGGTCATCATCGACCCTACCCAGGTGCCGACGAAATTGCCCTTGGCCGGGTCGAAGCCGACCGTGATAACGGCCGTCATCTGGTCGCCATCGGGCATCCTGCCAGTGCCCTCGCCGACAATCCACAGCCCGCCGATGGAGCGGACCGTCTCGGTAAATCGCTGCGAGGGATCGTTGGCGTCATAGCAGTCATGGCCGGAACTGGAGGTCATGACCCAGTCTCCGACGATCCTCTTCAGGAACTCATGTTCCTTCTGCGGCTTGGCGATTTCCATTTCCATTGTTGTTTCCTCCTCGTCCGTCCGTTTTCAGTGGCAGCAGGCTGCCGCCTTCGGCGCGTCCTCATACTGGTCGTGGCGGCGCACCCAATCCATTACCTCCTCCTCGTTACGGCCTTTTGGCACCAGATCGAGCAGCATCAACGTGCCGAGCGTCTGCTCCGCGCCGCGGGCGTAGGTGGAATAGGTGTGGTAGATCTTGCCGTCGTCGCCCCTGGCGAAAACGCTGATGCCGTGCAGGTCCTTCAGGTCGCCATAGGGCGCCATGTCACGGTAATTATAGGTGATTTCACCTTTGGCCATGTCCTCGTCACGGAACGAGGCCTGATAATCGTAGTTGAAGTCGCTGCTTTCGGCCGAAACCCACGGGAATTTCCAGCCCATGCGGTTCCTGTAGCTTTCGATCTTCTCAAGCGGCGCGCGCGAAACCGCAACGAAACCCGCATCGCCGTGCTTGAGGTGGATCAGCGCGCCATCGACATGGTCGGCAAAGAAGGAGCAACCGACGCAGCCCTCCTCCCAGTCCGGCGCCAGCATGAAGTGATAGACGATGAGCTGGCTGCAGGTGCCGAACAGTTCCTTCAGCGATTTGGGGCCGGAAGGGGCATCGAAGATATAATCCTTCGTCACCTCTTCCCAGGGCAGCGCACGCCGGGCCTCGTTCAGCCTGTCGCGGGCGCGGGTCATTTCCTTTTCCTTCACCAGCAGATCGCGGCGGGCCGCAAGCCACTCCTCTTTCGAAACGACGGGATGAGACATGATCTTTCCTCCTTGGATCCGTCTTTCACCACGGCACCGCCCCGCTTTAACGGTGGGCGCCGGCTATTTCTGTGCTGAAAGTCAATAAACAGTCTGCGGGGCATCAAGTTCCGCTTGACTAATTAGGTTGATATCAACATATTTATCCCATGTCAAACGCCAGCGTGATTCCTTTTTCGACAACTCTTTTAGTGCGGGATGCCTGTCTGTGCCTGCATGCGCAGCGCGCCGCACGGGCATTGGCGCGGTTGTTCGACAATGCACTGAAGCCGGTCGGCATCACCAATGGACAATTTTCGCTGCTGATGTCGCTCAACCGGCCGGAGCCGCCGCCGATGGGACCGGTCGCCAATCTTCTGGCCATGGACCGCACGACGCTGACGGCGGCGCTGAAGCCGCTGGAGCGGCGCGGGCTGGTCAGCATCGAGCAGGACCCGAAGGACAAGCGCGGCAAGCGGCTGCGGCTGACGGCGGACGGCATGGCCGTGCTCGCCGCCGCCTTCCCCATCTGGGAACAGACCCATGCCGAAATCGAAGCCCGCATCGGCAGCGGCGACCCCGACCGGCTGCGCCGCGACCTTATCGACCTCGGCTGACAGGATTGACGGCATGGCGCCACTTTTGTCGGCGACAATGTCATCCGGCCGTCGTGCCGGGGAGCGACACTACGAAGAAAGCGCAATCAAGGAGGAATGATCATGCGTGCAATCGTTTTTGTAAAAGCCACCAAAAGCAGCGAAGATGGCGTCATGCCCACGACCGAGCTGATCGAGGCGATGGGGAAATTCAACGAGGAACTGGTCAATGCCGGCATCATGCAATCCGGCGACGGCCTGCATCCCTCCTCCAAGGGCAAGAGGGTTGTGTTCGACGGTGACAGCCGCACGGTTATCGACGGCCCCTTCCCGCACACCAACGAGCTGGTCGCCGGCTTCTGGATCTGGACTGTGAAGGACATGGACGAGGCCGTGGCCTGGGTGAAACGCTGCCCGAACCCGATGCTGGAGCGCAGCGAAATCGAAATCCGCCCGATGTTCGAAATGGAAGACTTCGGCGACGCCGTAACGCCGGAAATCGCCGCGCATGTGGAAGAACTGCGCGCCCGTGTCGCCAAGCAATAAAGGCCGCTCAGGCGAGCGCCGGATTAAAATGGGAGGGTGCGGGCTTGCCGCATTCTCCCCCACCGCCTGCCGCTGCAAAAGCCGTTGCCTCGAACAACCGCCGCTGTTAATGGTGAAGCGGTTCAACCCGTTTCAAGAAAGGAGGCTTCGCATGGATATTTCCTGCTTCTGGCGCAATCGTCAGCTCTGCCACCTTTTTGCCCTGCAGACGCGTTTGCAGGGCTGACCGGAACAACCAACACTCTGGTTTGCCCAAAAGGCCGCGCAGAATGCAGCTTGTCTGCCGTTGCGCATGTTTTCACGACGGATCACCCCGAACCGAAACCCCGTACTGCCTGTGGCAGACCACGGTTCGTCACGCGTCCGTCCTGCCAGAGACGACTTCATGACCATCATCACGCTTCGAAACCTCGGAATCATTCTGGGCAAGCCGCTTTTTTCCAATCTCAGCCTTACGGTGAATGCGGGAGACCGCATCGGCATCGTCGCCGCCAATGGCTGCGGCAAATCCACCCTGCTCCATTGCCTTTCCGGTGACATGGAGCCCACCAGCGGCGATATCACCCGGCTGCGCGGACTGACGCAGTCCATCGTCCACCAGCATCTGCCCGCCCCGCTGATGGAATGGACGATGCGGGACGCCGTGCTTTCCGCCCTGCCGGCGGACACGATCGACAGCGAGAGCTGGCGTGCCGACATTATTTTCGACGCCATGCTGGTGCCGGAACCGTTCCGCGAGCGCCGCCTGAAAGAGCTGAGCGGCGGCTGGCAGAGGCTTGCCATGCTGGCGCGGGCATGGATTACCGAGCCGGATGTGCTGCTGCTCGACGAGCCGACCAACCATCTCGACCTCGAAAAGATCAATGTGCTGGAAAACTGGCTCGGTGAATTGCCGCGCGATACGGCTGTCATCATCGTCAGCCATGACCGCGCCTTCCTCGACAATGTCACCAGGAGCACGCTGTTCCTGCGGCCGGAAAATTCGGCGCTGTTCCGGCTGCCCTATGGCCACGCACGGGCGGTGCTGGAAGAAGAGGATGCCGCCGATGAACGGCGTTTCCAGCGCGACATGAAAACCGCCCAGCAATTGCGCCGTCAGGCCGCCAAGCTCAACAATATCGGCATCAATTCCGGCAGCGATCTTCTGACCGTCAAGACCAAGCAATTGCGTGAGCGTGCGGAAAAGATCGAAGAAATGGCGCGGCCCGCCCATATCGAGCGATCCGCCGGCAAGATCCAGCTCGCCAATCGCGGCACCCATGCCAGGGTTCTGGTCACTCTGGAAGATGTGCCGGTCTCGACGCCGGACGGAACATTGCTGTTTCGCACCGGCCGGCAATTTGTCCGTCAGGGAGACCGCATCGTCATTCTCGGCCGCAACGGCGTCGGCAAGACACGGCTGATGTCGCTTCTGCAGGCGGCTGTATCGGGTGCAGGCCAGATACAGGAGGGCATCAAGGCCACGCCCTCGCTGGTGGCCGGATATGTCGACCAATCGCTCGCCGAGATCGATGACGACAGCACGCCCGTTTCACTGCTGTCCCGCCGCTTCGATATTGGCGACCAGCGCATCCATGGCCTGCTCGCGGGCGCCGGGATCGACATGGAAATGCAGAAACGCCGTATCGCCGCCCTTTCCGGCGGGCAGAAGGCCCGGCTTGCCATGCTGGCGCTGCGGCTGGCGGAGCCGAATTTCTACCTGCTGGACGAGCCCACCAACCATCTGGACATTGAGGGGCAGGAAGCGCTGGAGGCGGAAATCATCAGCCGCGAAGCCAGCTGCGTGTTCGTCTCGCATGACAGGAGTTTCGTGCGGGCTGTCGGAACCCGCTTCTGGCTGATCGACAAGCGCAGGCTGGTGGAAGTCGACGATCCGGAAGGGTTTTTCGCCTCGGCCTGATGGTCTTGAAAAGCAAACGCCCGTCAGCCCAAAAGGCTGGCGAGGCGTGGATCGCCGGCGAAATCCAAAATCGCAAAACCCGTTCTGCGCATTGGAAATTCGCAGAGCGCCTGCACCCCCGTTTTCGACAGGTGGATACGCCAGCTCATCCGTTCCACCGGTGTCTTCGCGGCAAAAGCCTTCGGCGACAGAACCGCGATGTTGAGGCCGCCGGCGGGGTCGCGTACCGAGCGATAGAGGATAGCCTCGATCTTCGCCAGACGTGCCTGATCGGCCAGCGTCTGGCACGGCTCGTAATTCTGCAGATCGGTCCACAGGCGAGCATCCCGGCTCAGTTCCGGTTTCGTCAGGTTGAGCGCCGCATCGGTGGCGATACGGGCGGCGAAGGCGGAATAGTCGGCGGGATTGGCGGGCAGCGGCGTGCCCGGCGATTCGGCATAAAACAGCAGCCGGTAAAAGGCCATTTCGGCCAACGCCGTCTCCACCTTCTGGGCGGCGTAATAAACGCCCTCGGTATAGCCCGCGCGGCGGAAGCGCGAACCATGCGGATAGGCGGCTCCATACCGGAAGGGCGTGGCGAGAAGATAGTCGAAACCGGCGCATTCCGGCGGAAACGGCCGCTTGCTCGTCTCCAGAATATCTTCCAGCAGCGATTGCTCCTCCACGGTATCCACCAGTTTCATGGTGGAAACCTGATGCTGCGCTTCCACCAGCCGCCAGTATTTTCCCGATACGGCGCGTTTTTCAGACAGGAGCGCGGCGGGCATCCAGATAGGAGAGGACATCGATCAATCCGGTAATGGTGGTCAGTTTGTCGGCAGGCACGGCGTTTAGCGCAACATTGTGATTGCGCAGCCAGTTTTTCGCCACGGCCTCATCGCCGCCGGCAATCGCATCCAGCGAGCGGAAAACCCGGATCAGCAGCACCGCAAGCTCGAAGGATTTGGCGCCCGGCTCCAGCAGGAAATCGAGCCGTTTCATGCGCGACACGGTGGGGGCGGAAACGCCGAGAATATCGGCCGTGCGCGCGGCATTCAGGCCCAGCCGCTCGGCGGCGGCGATAACGGCCTTGGTGACGACCCTGCCCTGCGAGGCGGGATCCATGGCGCTCTTGGCGTGAATATTCATGGCGCATATCCTTTCCTTGGAAAGAATATAGCATTTTTCTTTCTGAAAACAAGAAGGCCGGGATGAACCCGACCTCATTGTTCAGATAGCTTGCTCACGCGAATTGGATCAGGCCACCGAGACCGGCACTTCCGTGGAGGTACGCATGGCGTGGCTGTAAGGGCAGACGATGTGAGCGGCGGCAACCAGCTTTTCGGCGACTTCGCGCTCGACGCCCGGAATATTGGCCTTCAGCGACACTTCGATGCCGAAGCCGCCGCCGTCTTCGCGCGGGCCGATGCCGACGGTTGCCGTCACAGTCGTGTCTTCAGGAATCTTTACCTTTTCCTTGCCGGCGACAAATTTCAGCGCGCCCAGGAAGCAGGCGGAATAACCGGCTGCGAAAAGCTGCTCCGGATTGGTGCCACGGGCGCCATCGCCGCCCAGCTCCTTCGGAACGGTCAGCGTCACGTCGAGAACGCCGTCTTCCGACTTGGCGTTGCCGGCGCGGCCACCGGTGGCGGATGCTTTGGTCGTGTAGAGAATGGGCATGACATTTACTCCTTCGGGTTGGTGTTGGGCATCTTATAACGCACAATTAAATTGTGCGCAATATAGTTTTGCGCATTGAATGAAATTTTGTTTTTTGCGATAATTTTCACGAAATTTCGCCGCGCATCCATGCGGCAGGAACCGAAAGCGGGGGCTGATTGTTCCCTTCCCGGTTGATTTTGGAGCAGGAAAATGGACGCAGAGGGCGACGAGAAGAAGATGGAAAGCCTGTTGAGGCTGGACCAGCAGATATGTTTTGCCCTTTATGGCGCGGCACACGCCTTCACGCGCGCCTATAAGCCGCTGCTCGACCCGATCGGGCTGACCTATCCGCAATATCTGGTGATGATGGCGCTATGGGAAAAAGAGACATCCACCGTCAAGGCGCTCGGCGAAATGCTGGGCCTCGATTCGGGCACGCTGTCGCCGCTGCTGAAAAGGCTAGAACATGCGGGGCTGATTACCCGCAAGCGCGGCACGGTGGATGAGCGGCAGGTGCTGGTGGCTTTGACGCCGAAGGGCGCGAACCTCAAAAAAGAGGGCGTGAAGATCATGGCGGCAATCGGCAGCGCCACCGGCTGTGGGCTGGAAGAGCTGGTGCAGATTCGCGACCGGGTGAATGCGCTGAAGGACAGTCTCAGCCGTCCGTAACCCCAAAAAGAAAAAGGCGACACAGGGCCGCCTTTTTATTCGAAGCGTTTTCGGCTTACTGCCAGACCACCACACGCGCCTTCTGCGGCACGCGGTCGTAAAGATCGATGACGTCCTGGTTCATCAGGCGCACGCAGCCGGAAGAGACGGCCTTGCCGATGGAGTTCCATTCCGGCGAACCGTGCAGACGGTAGAGCGTGTCCTTGCCGTTCTGGAAGATATAAAGGGCGCGTGCGCCGAGCGGGTTCTTCAAGCCCGGCGGCATGCCGCCGTTCTTGGAGGAATATTTGACCAGTTCCGGCTGGCGGGCGACCATTTCGTCCGGCGGGGTCCATTTCGGCCATTTCTGACGCCACTGAATGACGCCCTCGCCCGACCAAGCGAAACCTTCGCGGCCGATGCCGACGCCGTAACGCATGGCGCTGCCGCCCTGCTCCACGACATAAAGGAAGCGCGAGCGCGTATCGACAACCACGGTGCCGGGGCGTTCGCCGGTCGGGTCGACAACCCGCTGGCGGTAATAACGGCGGTCGATTTTCTGATAGGGGACGGCGGGAATGACGTAACCGCCATCCTCAACCGAGCCGTACATGACGGCCAGTTCCGCATCGCTGACGCCCGGCGAGAACATCTGCCGGAAATCGCTGCCGATGGCGCTTGCCTGCTGGCGAATGGCGCCTCCCGGACCTGATGAGGCACAGCCTGCGAGAAGCGAAGCGGAGGAGATGCCGAGAAGGGAAAGGAAGGTGCGTCTGGAAAGATCTGTGTCGGTGCTTGTCATAAGGCCGGTTTGTCCCACATTTCGAACGGCTATATCGCCGTTGTACGTCATTTGTTCCGTGTCATGCGTATTGCGAAAATAGTTAACCGACCGCTAAAAGCCAGTCACAAGGCGCTGGCGGAATGGGTCCAATATCTCTTTCTTTTAGAACGTGTTCAGATAACCACAATCTGCGCCCCTTGCGGCACACGCTCGTAGAGATCGATCACATCCTGGTTGAGCATGCGCACGCAGCCGGAGGACGTCGCCTTGCCGACGGATTGCCAGTCCGGCGTGCCATGCACGCGGTAAAGCGTGTCCTTGCCATCCTTGAAGATATAAAGCGCACGCGCCCCGAGCGGGTTGTTGAGACCGGGCGTCATGCCGCCATTGGCGGCGGAGATGGAGGCGAGTTCCGGCTGACGCTTGACCATTTCATCGGGCGGCGTCCAGCGCGGCCATTTCGCCTTCCACTGGATCTTGCCGCGGCCCGACCAGGCATAACCGTCGCGCCCCAGCCCAACGCCGTAACGGATCGCCTTGCCGCCGGATTGCACGAGATAGAGAAAATGCTGCCTGGTATCGACGATAATGGTGCCGGGGGCTTCCGCCGTCTGGTAGCTCACTTCCTGCCTGAGATAACGCGGATCGATGCGGCCATAGGGAATGGCCGGCAGCGAGCGATCCTCATCGCGGATCGGGCCATACATGACCCGGTGCAGCGGATTGGAGACAGGCAGGCCATAGGCCATCGCCTGGCCCTGCGGCTGCTGCGCGTTAAAACCCTGCACCTGCGGGGCTTGCAGCCCCTGCCCGCGCACCGGCGGACCGTATTCCTGATGGAAGCGGGTTCTGAACAGATCCGGCGGACGCGTCGAAAGCTGGCCCGGCTGCGGCGGCAGTTCCGGCTGGCGATTGGAGCTGACGGAGTTGAAATTGAATACCGGCGCCGTTTCCCTGACGAAAACATCCGGGTCCATCCGGGTCGTATCCGTCACGAAAAGGCAGCCGCTCATGAGAGGCAGCAGGGCAAGCCCCGCCAGAGAGGCCGCCCGGCGACCGTTTTTCAAAAGGAGTGCTATCATCTGAACCGCTTCATGGAATCCAATCTGCCGGCATGATGAACCGTGCGGCTGGCGCGAAGCTGGCGTCGGTTTTTCAAAAAAAATCGAAAAACCGCATTTTTGCTCTTGAAGCTCTAGTTGCTAGAGGTGCCAGATTGGCTGTCGACTGGAATTCAGGAGCGGAAACCATGAATATTTCGACAGGCATAAACATCAAGGGCAAAGACGACGAGCAACTGACCTTCTCCGTTGGCGGCATGGATTGCGGCAGCTGCGCGGCGAAAATCGAAACCGCGCTTTCCCGCCTGCCGGGCGTTGCCGACGTCAAGGTTTCCGTTGCGCGCGAAAGGCTGAACCTTTCGCTGGCCGAAAGCAAAACCTCGGTCGAAAAAATCGAAGACACGCTGCGCAAGCTCGGATTCAAACCCGCTTTGCTGCCGCACGAAAAAGTCTCCCGCGCAAAAGTCGAGGCGGATCATCACGGCCACGACCATGATGACCACGATCATTCGTCCTGCGGCGGCCACCATGCCGATACCGCAGCGAGCGCCGACAACAGCAATGCGCTGACCTTTTCGGTCGGCGGCATGGATTGCGGCAGTTGCGCCGCCAAGATCGAGACCGCGCTTTCCCGCCTGCCGGGCGTTGCCGACGTCAAGGTTTCCGTTGCCCGCGAAAGGCTGAACCTTTCGCTGGCCGAGAGCAAAACCCCGGTCGAAAAAATCGAGGACACGCTGCGCAAGCTGGGATTCAAGCCGGCCCTGCTGCCGCAGGAAAAGACCGCGCGAGAAAAAGCCGCAGATCACAATCACGATCATGACCACGGATCATGCAGCGGCCATCACCACGACCACGATCATTCAGATCATGACCATTCGGGGCATGACCATTCCGCACACGATCACGCGTCCTGCGGCGGGCATGATCATGACCACTCCAAGCATGACCATTCTGGTCACGATCATTCCGGCCACGACCATGCGGGCCATTCGCATGGTTCAGCTCCGGCGGCTGCAGTGCAGAGCGGGGAAGTGGGACACGCCCATGGCGCGGATGAAAAAGGCGCGTGGTGGCGCACCGCAAAGGCGCGCAACACCTTCACCGGCACCATTCTGGTCGCCATCGCCTATGCGGCGGAACTGAGCTTCCCGGCATGGGGCGGTTACGCCTTCATCATCGCCACGCTGGTCACGCTCTTCCCCATCGCGAAGAACGCCTTCAACGCCGCCCGTTTCGGCGCGGTCTTCACCATCGAAATGCTGATGACGATTGCCGCCATCGGCGCGATCATCATCGGCGAGGCGGAAGAGGCGGCCATCGTCGTGCTGCTCTTCTCCGTCGGCGAATTGCTGGAAGGCTTTGCCGCCGCCCGCGCCCGCTCGGGCATCAAGGCGCTCGGTTCGCTGCTGCCGAAAACGGCGCTGGTGGAGGAAAATGGCGCGCTGCGGCAGGTCGCGGCCGATCAGGTGCGCATCGGCCAGGTGGTCGTGGCGCGTCCCGGCGACCGCATCGCCGCCGATGGCGTTGTCATGGAAGGCCAGTCCAGCGTCGACGAATCGCCGATGACCGGCGAGAGTATTCCCGTCGCCAAGGAAAAAGGCGCACGCGTCTTTGCCGGCTCCATCAACCATGATGGATCGCTGCGCATCCGCGTCGACCGCGCACCGGAAGACAACACCATTGCCCGCATCATCACGCTTGTCGAGGAAGCACAGGATGCGCGTGCGCCGACCGAGCGCTTCATCCAGAGCTTCTCGCGTTATTACATGCCGCTGATCGTGGCTATCTCGGTGCTGACCATCATCGTGCCGCCGCTTGTCGGCCTCGGCGACTGGGATACCTGGATTTATCGCGGTCTCGCTTTGCTGCTGATCGGTTGCCCCTGCGCGCTGGTCATCTCGGTTCCCGCGGCCATCGCCTCCAGCCTTTCGGCAGCGGCACGCCATGGCATGCTGGTGAAGGGCGGCGCGGTCATCGAAATGCTGGCGCGCACCGAAACCGTCGCCTTCGACAAGACCGGCACGCTGACGCTCGGCGAACCTGTCGTGACCGATGTGGTGGCGCTGGACGGCAACGAGGCCGAGCTGATTGCGCAAGCCGCAACCATCGAGCACGAATCGAGCCATCCGCTCGCCCGCGCCATCGTCAATCATGCCGAAAAGAGCGGCGTTAAGCCCCTGCCCGGCTCCAACATCAAGGCGATTTCCGGTCGCGGCATGCAGGGCAATGTCGGCGGGAAAGACCTGTTCATCGGCGCACCGCGCTTTGCAACGGAAGTCGGCACCCTCTCGAAGGAACTGGCCGATCGCATTTCCGCACTGGAAAGCGAAGGCAAGACTGTGGCCGTCGTCATGGCCGGCGGGGCGGCAAGCGGCCTCTTCGCCATGCGCGATGAGCCGCGCAAGGATGCGGCGGAAGGCGTGAAAGCGCTGAAGGAAATGGGCATTTCCTCGCTGATGCTGTCGGGTGACAATGCCCGCACGGCGCGTGCCATCGGCAACAAGCTGGGCCTTGAGGCGCGTGGCGAACTGCTGCCGCAGAACAAGGTCGAGGAAATCCGCAAGCTTACCGAAAAGAAGACCGTGGTGATGGTGGGCGACGGCATCAACGATGCGCCGGCCCTTGCGGCGGCCAGCGTCGGCGTCGCCATCGGTTCCGGCACCGATGTGGCGATGGAAGCGGCGGATGCGGCGCTGATGCGCAACAATGTCGGCGACGCCGCCCGCCTGATCGGCCTGTCGCGCGCCACCATGCTGAATATCCGCCAGAACGTGACCATCGCGCTCGGCCTGAAAGCGGTGTTTCTGGTGACGACCGTGACCGGCGTTTCGGGCCTGTGGCTCGCCGTTTTCGCCGATACCGGCGCGACGGTTCTGGTCACCGCCAACGCCATGCGGCTGCTCGGCTATTTCAACCGCAACAAGGGCTGACATTCCATTTGCGTGCAAGACGGCCGGGTCTCGTCAATCGAGGCCCGGCCGTCTCATTTACGGCATATTGACAAACTAATTGCGTCCAATAAATACCGCTTACCGCCGTTTCCACGCGCGTGACAATCGATTCCACGCGCAGGAGCGCTGAACTTGGCAAAGCATGGCTATAACCGCATCGCGTACCGCGCGATCAAGATCGGTGGAAACATCGCCAAAGTCATCTTTTCTATCGATTTGTTCATCCGGCCCGGCAGAAGAAAAACGCTTCCGCAGTATCAGCCTGCCAGACGCAGCCCGAAATCGGAAAAGGCCATTCCCCGCATCATCTGGCAGACGAATTACTCCAACCGGGTAACGACGCCGATCTATGCGAATTTCCTGTTCAACCGTTGGCTGACGCCGGAATTCGAATATCGCTACCATGATGACGAGGCGTGCCAGACCTATATCGACCGGCATTTTCCCGGACGTTACGCCGACGCCTTCCGTCGCCTGCAGGTGGGCGCTGCCAAGGCGGATTTCTGGCGTATTCTGGTGCTGCTGCAGGAAGGCGGCATCTATCTCGATATCGATTCCAATTTTGCGGCCCGCCCCGAGGATGTGATCGGCCCGCAGGAAGAGGCCGTTTTCATCGCCATGAAAAGCGGCGAGATCACGAATTACTTCATGGCCTCCAGGCCCGGCCACCCGGCGCTCAGGCTGATGGCCGACCGTATTTCCCAGAATATCGAAGACGGAACGCTCGCCAGCGTCTACGACATGACCGGCCCGACGGTGGTGCATGCCGTCGTCAAGGAGCTCGGCCTGCCGGTTCGCAATTACCGCGAAATGTGCACCCAGAGTCAGTTCACCAACAAGCGCGCCCAATATGCCGATAAAAAAGACGGCGCATGGTGGGCGGAGCAGGCCAAGACGTCCATCGTCAAGAACTAGGGCATCTCCGGTACGTGCGAAGCGGTTTTAGCCGAACGCGCTCCTGAACCTCACGTGTCCCCAAAACAGCGGCACAGTCTGCATTTCAGACGAAGGCGTTGAAAAGGCGGATGCTTTCCTCCACCGCATGCGGCACCACGCCGTTATGGGTACCGGGCAACAGCTTCTTGTCGACCTTGAAGCCGGATGTCAGGGCGCGATCCACGAAAAGCTGGTGATCGGCATCGAAAGGCCGCTCCTCCGTGCCGCGCAGAAGCAGCGCCGGACATTTGAGGCTGGGACCGAAACAGACGGAGGAGCGCATGATGAATTCGCGCTCGTCGGTCTCGTCGAAACAGATCTCGTCGCTATAGCGGTTGAAATAACGCCAGGAATTGACGCCGGCGGAGATGGGTGCTGCGGCGCGGAACCTGCGGCTCATGGCGGCCAGCAGCGTCAGCGTTCCGCCGTTGGAATGGCCGGCGATGAAGAAGCGGTTTCTGTCGATACCGGGAAGGTTTTCCAGATAGGTGGCCGCCGCCAGCGCATCCGCCGTTTCGTCGTAGAAACCGGAATAATTGCCGCTTTGGCCGTTTTCACCACGGAAGGACGGCAGAAGCACGACATAACCCGCTTCCCAATAGGGCTTCATCAGCGCCCAATGGCCGTCTCCGGTGGCGTTGCCGCCAT
Organism: Agrobacterium leguminum; assembly: GCF_005144435.2. Taxonomy (NCBI): domain Bacteria; kingdom Pseudomonadati; phylum Pseudomonadota; class Alphaproteobacteria; order Hyphomicrobiales; family Rhizobiaceae; genus Agrobacterium; species Agrobacterium leguminum. The sequence goes on along the minus strand of NZ_CP120211.1, from coordinate 527,142 downwards.
GAAGAAAAAGTACGGCGGGTTTCAGCGTTTTTGACGGCTGGTAGTGGGAGAGCCAGGCTACAAGCTCGATGGAACCATCCGGCCCGCCGGGATAGGTGACACGTTCCGCCCCGGGCGGCGTGCCGAGTGCAGAGGATTTTTCCGGCGCAGCCATTTTTCGCAAAAGATGAGTGTGGAACCGTTTGCGCGCCTCCGAATAATCCTGCCGCTCCAGCGGCAGCACCTCGGGCGCGGCAACGCCCGCTTTCGCACGGAGCGGCAAAAATGCAGCCGCTGACAGCCCCATGGCGCCGGCCAGCAGGCTTCGCCGCGTCAGGCTCGGCAAGATGGTGCCGCTCTCTTCCTGTCCGAAGGCTGAGGAAAGAAAGCGTTTGTCTGCCATATGGTCACCTGAAGGGATGGTTGTAACAGCAGTTCAACACTGCGGCGGGAGGCTGTCCAATCACGGATTCGCGAATGACAACAATGTATTCGCAGCTATCGTGGCAATTTCTGGACAGCGTCTTCCCTGCTCCTGTGCCTGCCACGGAGGATGAAGGGGCGGCCAAGGCACCCTACACTTCCACGCCATCGATCATCGCCACCAGTGTCGAGAGCCTGTCCGCCTCCGCCGGCAGCTTGTCGGCGCGCAGCCGTGCAATGCGCGGGAAGCGCATGGCGACGCCGGATTTGTGGCGGGTGGAACGGTTGATGCCCTCGAAGGCCACCTCCAGCACGAAACCGAAATCCGGCGTGGCGCGCACCGCCCGCACCGGGCCGAAACGCTCGACCGTATTGTCGCGCACGAACTTGTCCAGCACCTCCAGCTCCGCATCGGTGAAGCCGAAATAGGCCTTTCCGACAGGCACCAGCTGTTCGCCATCCTCACCTTCCGCCCAGACGCCGAAGGTGAAATCGGAATAATAGCTCGACCTTTTGCCGTGGCCGCGCTGCGCATACATCATCACGGCGTCGATATTATAGGGATCGCGTTTCCACTTGAACCACGGCCCCTTGGCGCGGCCGGCCTGATAGGCGCTGTCGCGGCGCTTGATCATCACACCCTCGATCACCGGATCGGGCGGGGCGGCGCGCAGCGTGTCGAGTTCCTGCCAGCTGGAAAAGCCGATCAGCGGCGAGAGGTCGAAACGGTCATGCGGGGCGTGCTCGATGATATCCGACAGGCGGCCGCGGCGCTCCAGATAAGTCTGCGCGCGAATATCGCTCTCGCCCTCGAACAGCAGGTCATAGGCGCGGATGAAGGCTGGATAATCATCCAGCATCTTCGCTGTCACCGTCTTGCGGTTCAGCCGCTGCTGCAGGTCGGAAAAGGTGCGGGTGAGATTGTTGGAGCGCGCTGTGCCGCCAATCAGCAACTCACCGTCCATCACGCCTTCGAAATCAATCGCCTCCAGAACATCGGGAAAGGCGCCGGAAATATCGTCGCCGGAGCGGGAATAGAGTTTTCGCGTGGCGCCTGCGCGGGACAATTGCACGCGAATGCCGTCCCATTTCCATTCGGCGGCGTAATCGGCCGGGTCCAGCGCATCGAGGTCGCCATCGGAAACCGGCGTCGCCAGCATCACCGAATGGAAGATGGCGGGAGTCGCCAGCACCGGCCGCCCGGATTTCCCCTCCAGCCAGGCGAAAAGCGGCGTATAGGGCGGCGTCAGCCCGTGCCAGAGGGTCTCGATTTCGGTGATGTCTTTCCCGGCGAAATCCGCCAGCGCCTGCCGAGCCAGCCGCGCCGAAACGCCGATGCGCAGACTGCCGGTGGCGAGTTTGAGGAAAGCGAAACGCGAGGACGTATCGAGCCGGTCGAGAAGATCGCGCACCGCGCTGCGCACCTCCGTGCGGCCGAGCGAATTCATCAATATGACGACATCGCCGAGGCGCGGGTCCTGCGCCTCGGCGTCATCCGCGCCGCCGATATTGCCCCAGACCAGCGAAATAGTCTCGGCCAGATCGCCGACATAGTCATAAGAATAGCGGAACAGCACCTCGTCCATCCGCTCCAGCACCAGCTCGCGCAGCAGGGCGGGTTTGACGCTTTTCAAGTCCAGCGTGCCAGCAATCGCCGCCAGCCCGTAACCCCGGTCGGGATCGGGCGTATCGCGGAAATAATCGGTCAGCAGCTTCAGCTTGCCGTTGCGCGAGGGGGTGAGAACGAGACGGTCGAGCAGCGTGGCGAAGGCTTTCATCTCAATCCCCCTCATCCTCGTAACCGACAAGATGCAGCGGCTTGGCGGCAATGCCCTGCAATTGACACCAGCGCACCAGCGCCTCCTCACGGCCATGGGTGACCCAGACGGCCTGCGGGGAAATTTCCCTGATCGTCTCCAGAAGTTCCGGCCAGTCGCAATGATCTGATATCACCAACGGCAGCTCCACGCCGCCCTGTTTGGCGCGCTGCCGCACCATCATCCAGCCGGAAGCGAAAGCGATGAGCGGTTCGTTGAAGCGCCGCGCCCAGCGTTCCTGAAAAGCCGAGGGCGGACCGACGACAATCGCGCCCTTGAAGGCGGAAGGATCGCTTTTTTCGAGCGTTGCGGGGCGCAGATCGCCGAGATCGATGCCCTGCGAGACGTAATAATCGCAAAGCCGCGCCAGCGCACCGTGAATATAGATGGGATCGGAATAACCGTTGTCCCGCAAAAGCCTGATGACGCGCTGCGCCTTGCCGAGCGAATAGGCTCCGACAAGATGGGTCCGTTCGGGAAACTGTTTGATGGAGGTGAGCAGCTTGCCGATTTCCACACGCGGCAGCGGATGGTGAAACACCGGCAGCCCGAAGGTTGCTTCGGTGATGAAGACGTCGCAGGGCACCGTCTCGAAGGGCGCGCAGGTGGGATCGACGCCGCGCTTGTAATCGCCGGACGCCACGATGCGCAGGCCGTTCATTTCCACCGAGATTTGCGCCGAACCCAGCACATGGCCGGCGGGATGGAAACCGACGGTGACGCCGTTCACCTCCACCCTCTCGCCGAATGCGACAGCCTGCTCGCTGCCGCAGAAATCCTCACCGTAACGGATACGCATGATATCCAGCGTCTGACGCGTGGCCAGCACCGCGCCATGGCCGGCACGGGCGTGATCGGAATGGCCATGCGTGATGAGCGCCCGCGCCACCGGGCGCACGGGATCGATATAAAAATCGCCCGCCGGACAATAGAGGCCCTTGGGCGTGGAATTCAGGAGCTGTTCCGGCTTCATATTCATTGAGATAGGGCCGCCCGCGCGAATGTAAAGTGCTGCGAGCATAACGCGGAACGGGCGTTAAATTTCCAGTGGTGGTGTTTTTGTTTTGCCACCCGTCATTTCGGCGTTGAGCCGCAGCTATATGGAGTTTTGGTACGAAGTTTGCGGGCGCAACGCCAACGCACGACCGGCTTACAGGGTCGCCATGGGATTTATACTTGCAGAAATGTATCCAATCGGATACATGCAATCATGAACAGCTTCGAGAAATCGGCAGAGTTCGACGAATGGCTGAAGGCATTGAAAGATCGTGCCGGAAAGGTGCGGATTCTTCATCGTCTCACCGCGGCCGAGCATGGGAATTTCGGCGATTGTGAGCCGGTGGGTGGAGGCGTTTCAGAAATGCGTATCCACTACGGCCCGGGTTATCGGGTCTATTTCACCCGCGTTGGCAAGAGGATTTACTTCCTTCTGATCGGCGGGGACAAGTCTTCGCAAAAGCGGGACATAAAACGCGCAATCGGGATGGCGCAGACAATAGGAAGGGATGGCCGTGACGGAATTTAGCCAATTCGATGTGTCGGACTATCTGGATAGCGATGAAGCCATGATCGAATATCTGGCGGTTGCGATGGAAGATGAAAACCCTGACGTGTTCATTGCCGCCCTTGGCGCCGTCGCCAGAGCTCGCGGAATGTCACATGTTGCTGATGCTTCGGGTCTGGGTCGCGAAAGCCTCTACAAAGCACTTAAGCCCGGTTCGAAGCTTCGCTATGAAACCGTGCAGAAAGTCCTGCATGCGCTGGGCTTCCGACTGGCCGTCGAAAAATCATTGAGCGCCGCGTAAGGCTGGGATTTACGCCAGCCTTACGACTATATGTTACTACTCCGCCGCCCCTTCGGCCGGCTTCGCCTGCACCGCCGCCGGCAGACGCACCGGTTTCAGCATCAGCGCCGCCGCAAGGCCGATGGCGGCGGTTGCGGCTGCGGCGAAGAAGAGCGGCGTAAACGCATCCGAATAGAGCGAGGCGACGGCGGCCTGCGAGGCGGCCGGAAGTTCGGAGAGCATTTTCGGCGTCAGTTCCTCGATCTTGCCGACGCCGGGAATATCCACCGCCACACCCTTGAGGCTTGATGACACGATGGCGCCATAGACCGAAATGGCAATGGCCGCACCGCCCATGCGGGTCAGGGTCACCGCGCCGCTCGCTGCGCCGATATCCGCCTTGGGTGCGGAATTCTGCACGCCGATGATCGGCGCCTGCTGGCCAAGGCCGACAGCAAAGCCTTGTGCCAACATGAGGACCGCAATCACCCAAAGCGGCGTTCCGGCATGCATCTGCGTGAACAGCAGCATGGCGACGAGGTTGATGGAAAGGCCCGCCACCGAGAAGGGCTTGTAGACGCCGGTGATCGAAATCAGCCGTCCCGCCGAAAGCGAGCCCATGACGATGCCGCCGGTGACGGCGATGAAGAACAGGCCGGCATGGGAGGGCGAAAGCCCGGTCGTGGTCTGCAGGAACAAGGCATAATAATTGACCATGCCGATACCGATGCCGCCGCTGGTCAGCGACACGATCATCAACAGCGGAAAGGTGCTGTCCTTGAAGAGCCTGAGCGGCACGACCGGTTCCGGCGCGCGGCGCTCCACCTGCACCCACAGGAAAGCGGCGATGACGGCGAAAGCAATGATGCCGAGGCTGGGGCCTGCAATCAGCGAGCCGAACAATTCGCTGCTGTCTGCCCAGAAGACCACGCTGGCAATGGTGGCCGCCAAGAGCACCGCGCCGAGATAATCTATCTTCGGCTGGCGCGCCGGACGACGGTAGGGCAGCATCAGCGCCAGACCCGCAATGACGATAATGCCAAGCGGCAGGTTGATGAGGAAGATCGACCGCCAGCCGAACAGATCGCTCATCGTGCCGCCGAGGATCGGGCCGACGCTGCCCGACGCCATGATGGTGAGGCTGGAATAGCTCTGGTAGCGGGCGCGCTCGCGCGGTTCGAACAGATCCGCATTGACGGAGAAGATCGACACCATGATGCCGCCGCCGCCAAGCCCCTGCAGAACGCGGGCGGCAATCAGCGAATCCATCGACCAGGCCAGACCGCAGGCGAGCGAGCCGAGCGTGAAGATGACGACCGCCGCGATCATCACATATTTACGGCCGAACAGATCGCCGAGCTTGCCATAAACCGGCATGACCGCGCTGGTGGCCAGAAGATAGGCCGAGCCGATCCAGCCGAAACGCTCCAGCGCGCCGAACTCGCCGACGATGGTGGGCAGTGCTGTCGATACGATCTGGTTATCGAGGGTCGCCATGAACATGGCCAGCATCAGAAACAGAAAGACGATGAGCCTGCGCCGATGATCCGACACAAGCGGCGCCACGGGGGCGGTGGACATATCCATGAAAAATCTCGTTGGCTTCCGGCAGTTTTGCTGCGACAATTTGTGTGCTATCAGCATATATATGTCAATGGCAAGTTTTTGACATCTGTGCTAATGCCGCTAAATGTGATCGGAAAACAGCATCGAAAGGGACGATGAAGCGTGGCGACTGAGGAAAACTGGAACGAGGATCTGCCCGAGGACATCAAGCGGATCGGCAACACGATGACGCGCATGCGCATCATGATCGGCCGCCGCATCATCGGCCGCATGGCGCTTGCCAAGCTCGCTCCGGGTCTCGAACTCTCCCATATCGACGTTCTCGATATTCTGCGCCGCGCGGAAGGCGATGTTACCGTGGGCGCAATTGCCGAGGGCATGCGCATCGACCCTTCGCGCGGCAGCCGGGTGGTGGCGGATATGGTGGGGCGCGGCCTGCTGAAACGGGGCGTTTCCCAGGAGGACGGCCGCCGCAGCATTGTCGAGATCACACCGCTCGGCACCAGTCTTTTGCAGGAAATGCGCCGGACCAAGATGAGCGTCATAGAGGACGTGATGGATGGATGGCCGGCGGAGGATGTGGAGACATTCGCCCGCCTGTTCGAACGTTTCATCGACCGTTTCGAATATCGGTTGTCACCGGATACGGACTTCTTCACGGATCAGAAAAAATCATAGCTGCCCCGGCGATCTGCAACTTCACTTTAAAACGACGAAACCGTAACGTGCCGCGCATCGAACTGGTCAAGGGGTAATTTCGATGTTGACGATCTACGGTGTCTACCGTTCCCGTGCCACGCGCACGCTGTGGCTTGCGGGTGAACTGGGCATAGAATTCAAACATGTGCCCGTGATACAGGCCCGCCGCCTTGCCGATCCGCTGGCTGCGGATGCGCCGCTCAACACGCTGTCTCCCGCATTTCTCGCCGTCAATCCGATGGGCACCATTCCCTGCATCGAGGATGACGGCATGGTGCTTTACGAATCCATGGCCATCAATCTCTACCTTGCCCGCAAATATGGCGGACCGCTCGCCCCCATCGACCTGAAGGAAGATGCAGCGATGCTGCAATGGTCTTTCTTCGCCGCCACTGAAATCGAGACCAATTCGCTGAAGATTTCCTCCGCCATCGCCGAAGGCCTGTCGGAAAGCGATAGCGGCAAGGCCGTGATCGATGTCGCCGCCCGGCTGCTGAAGCGCCCCTTCCGGGTGCTGGAGCAGCATCTTTCCAGCCACGATTATCTGGTGGGCGACCGTTTCACCGTCGCCGATCTCAACGCGGCGGAAATCGTTCGTTACGCGCAGGGCCACAAGCCGCTGTTCGATGCCCATCCGGCGCTGAAAGCCTGGCTGGATCGTTGCCAGGCCCGCACAGCGTTCAAGACCATGTGGGACAGCCGGGCCGCCGAGGCGGCCTGAGCGGGAGAACATTCCGCGATCCTTCTTTCTCCACCCTCATTCCTGTGCTTGTCACAGGAATCCAGCCGACGCGCGTCTGCGCGGCGGGGAGAGTTCTTTCAGCCCAAGGACTTGGGCTGGCTGGATCCCTGTGACAAGCACAGGGATGAGGGAGCAGCACAAGACCGAGTTAGGGCCTCTCAGCCCCTCTCTCCCTCCAGCGCCCGCTGCACCGCCGGGCGGTCGTTCATGCGGCGGAAGTGGTCGTGCACCTTCGGGAAGCGGGCAATATCCACACCATCGCTCTCCAGCCAGCCGGACATGACGAAAAGGTAGGGATCGGCAACCGAATAGGCCGTACCAAGAACCCAGGGACCGTGCAGCATGCCGTGCTCGATCAGTTCGAAGCACTCGCCCATGGTCTGCGGCACCTTGGCTTTCATATCGGCCAGCGAACTATCCTCATTCGCCCAACGGCTGCCGCGCCGCCCATGCGCGTGGGCGACATGCACGGTGGAGGAAATGAAGGCGTTGAAGGACTGCATCAGCGCGAATTCAAAGGGATCGTCGAGCGGTGCGAGCTTCTTTTCCGGCGCCATCTGCGCGATGAAGGCGAGGATGGCGGGCGTCTCGGTCAGGACACCGCTTGCCGTAGCCAGCGCCGGCACGCGGCCCTTCGGATTGATCTTTAAAAATGCCTCGGAGCGTTGCTCGCCCTCCGCGAAATTGACGCGGTGGGCCTTGTAAGGCAGGCCGGATTCCTCAAGCACGATATGGCTGGCGCGGGAGCAGGAACCGGGGGAGAAAAACAGTGTGAACATGGATATGCGACCTCCAAAGCAATGAAGCGCCCGTTTCTTCCTCATGCGGACGCCGCCCCTCGGCGGCCATGGGATGGCCGTCACACGCAGGGCACGTCATCATCGTGCCCGCAACCGGCCGCGTCAAAGGTTATTTAAAGCCCGACGACTCTGACATCGCCGACATGGATGCCGTTCCAGTTGCGCATCTGCCGGTTCGCCATGCCGCTCAAAGCCTGCTGCTCGGCGCTGCCTTCATCGAAATAGCGGGCCAGCAGTGCCGAGACCATGGCTTCCGCCGCACGCGTCGTGCCGTCTTCGCATTTCACCGCCATGGCAATGCCCTTTTCCGGCAGGGCGGCGACGAAGACGCCCTCCGCCCCGGTCTTTGCGAAGATTTTTCCCGGTGCGATCTGCATCAGTTTCGTGCAGGCGCGGCCGGTGCCCGCCACGTAAAAGGGCTCCGCCATGCAGGCCTCGACGAGACGGCGCGAGGCTTTCGCACGGCCCGCTTCCAGCCCCCTGCCCGTCGCCATTTTCGCGAAACCATGCGCCAGCCCTTTGAGCGGAACGGCATAGGTGGGGATGGAGCAGCCATCCACGCCGCAATTGTCATGGCCGAGCGTCGCACCCGTCAGGCTTGCCATTGTGGCGCGGATTTCCCGCTGCAGCGGATGATCGTAACCGACATAGCCCTTAGGATCAGTGCCGGTGTGGCAGCAGGCGCAGATGAAACCGGAATGTTTGCCGGAGCAATTATTATGAAGCGCCGTCGGTTTTTCCAGCGTGCGGGCCTGATGGATGATGGTTTTCTGGTCGGAAGACCAGTGCGCGCCGCATTCCAGCGTATCGGCATCCCTGCCCGCCTTCGCCAGCATCGAAGCGGCGAGTTCCACATGCGCGTCCTCGCCGGAATGGGAGGAGCATGCAAGCGCCAGTTCGCGGTTGCCGAAGCCGTAGGCATCCGCAGCACCGCTTTCCACCAGCGGCAGCGCCTGCATGGCCTTGCAGGCGGAACGCGGGAAGATACCGCGCTCGATATCGCCAGCCGAAAACAGCACGCCGCCATCGCCATCCACCACCACGGCAAGGCCCTGATGGCGGCTTTCCACGAGGTTGCCGCGGGTGACTTCGACGGTAACGGAATTGTTCATTTTCGCAGCCTCAAAAAATTCTGATTTCATGTGGTTGATACCGCAATTGATTTTTCGATGCACGGGGCTATCAGTGAAATTTGCAAAACGTCTGCTGCTGGCGATTGCCGTTATTTATCTGCTTCCCGCGCTGGCATCGGCCGGGCTGTGGGCCATGAAAGACCATCCGCGCGGCTGGAACGCCGCCAGATGGTCGTCCTCCGGCATGCTGCCGGCGGCGTCCAGCAACGGCGAAGCCGCCGTCTATATCTTTTCCGCCATGACCGGCGGTTTCAAGGGCTCCGTCGCCAGCCATGCCTGGGTCGTGCTGAAAAAGCCGGGCGCTGCGAGCTATGACCGTTACGACAAGGTGGGCTGGGGCACGCCGATCCGCCACAATGGTTATGCGGCGGATGCCTACTGGTATTCCAACATGCCGCGCCAGGTGGTGGCCATTCATGGCGCAGAGGCGGAAAAGCTGATCCCGAAGATCGAAAAGGCGATTGCCGATTACCCTTATGGCCGGCCGGGCGGCTATCGCATTTATCCCGGCCCCAACTCCAACACCTTCGTTGCCCATGTGCTGCGCAGCGTGCCGGAACTCGGCGTCGTGCTGCCGCCGGATGCCGTGGGCCGCGATTATCTGCCGGAGGGCGCGCTTTACCACATCGCCGACGACTGGAAGGATGCAAGCGTTTCGCTCGGCGGCCTGTTCGGCATTTCGGCGGGTGCGCGCAGCGGTTTCGAGATCAATTTTCTCGGTCTTGTCGCCGGCATCGATTTCAGCCGGCCGGGCGTGAAGATACCGGGGCTCGGTTATTTCGGCGTGGCGGGCATCCGCGCGTAAGCGGTTACGTTTCGCTGGCCTGAGCGGCGCGCCGGGCGCGGATGCTCTGGGCGATGAAGACCCGCGACAGGCCATGATAAAGCGGCTCGCGGGAGAAAAGCCGCGACGTCAGATATCCCAGCATCGATGCGGCCATGATGGGCATGACGCCTTCATGATTGCCGGTCATTTCAAGGATGATGACAAAGGCCGTCATCGGCGCCTGCACCACGCCCGCAAAATAACCCGCCATGCCGACGATGGCGCCAAGGCCGATGCTGGTGCCGAGCAAGGTGGCCATGGTGCTGCCGAAGCCCGCGCCCACCGACAAAGACGGCGCGAAGATGCCGCCCGGAATGCCCGACATCATGGCAAGAAACGTCGCCGCCAGTTTTTCGATGAAGAAGAATGCGGGCGCGGCCTCGCCCTCGATTGCCGCGCGCGCCTGTTCGTAACCGGTTCCGAAGGTCGCGCCGCCCGTTGCGATGCCGAGGACGGCGGAGGCAAGGCCGCAGGCGGCGGCAACCGCCAGCATCCGCTTCAGCGGCACGGCCTGCGCAAAGCGCCGGATGCGGGCGGAAAGACGCAGGGCGCCTGCGCTGAACAGCGCACCGAACGCGCCGCCGCCAATGCCGCAGACCAGAACCAGCAGCCAGTCCATGGTCGTTTTCGCCATCACCGAACTGGTGCCGAAATAGGTATAGCTGCCGACCAGCGCCAGCGAAGCGAGGCCCGACAGGATGACGGCAGTGAGGACGAGGCCATTGGCGCGGGATTCATAGGTCTTGCTCATTTCCTCGATGGCGAAGACGATGCCCGCCAGCGGCGTATTGAAAGCCGCCGCGATGCCCGCCGCCGAGCCAGCGAGAATGAGACCCTTCGCCTGCGCCATGCCGCCCCAGCGGGCGGCCTGCAGCATGATCGAGGCGCCAACCTGAACGGTCGGGCCTTCACGGCCGATGGAGGCACCGGACAAAAGCCCGGCCACCGTCAGTACCACCTTGCCGAAGGCGAGTTTCAGCGACAGAAGCCGCGAACGGTCCGCATCTTCCCGCAGGTGCCGCGCGGCGATGGCCTGCGGAATGCCGCTGCCGCCGGCATTGGGGAAAACCGTGATCGCGAGCCAGGCGCAGAGCGTGAAGCCAAGCGGCGTGATGATGAGCGGCAGCAGAAACGCCCATTCGCCCGATGATGTCGCCGCAAAGAAAAGGTGCTGGGCCTTATCCGCAAGCCATGCAAAGCCGACGCTGATAAGGCCGACAGCAATCGCGCCAATCCAGAAAACCGCCCTCGGCCTCCACACCCGCCACGAACCCCACACGACACGGGAACGGCGGAGCATCTTCAGCTTTTTGTAGTCGACGGGCATGGCGGTCCAGATCGGTGATTTTGATGGTCGTCATCAGGCGGGAAGCCCGTTTATCCGCCTCTCGGGCGGGGATTGCAAGGTTTTGCATTTGACAGACCGCCCCTATCGGCGCATTCTGCGCATCGCAATTGCAACGCATGGAGACGCAATATGAAAACGGCGACATTGCCTTCGCTGCGGGTAACGGCGGATTTTCGCGAGGCGGCGGAAAGCGTGCTGAAGGACGGCGAAACACTCTCTTCCTTCGTTGAGGATTCCGTGCGCAGGCAGGTGGAAATCCGTAAATCACAGGCAGAGTTCATTGCGCGCGGGCTGGCCTCGCTCGAAGAATCCAAACGGACGGGGATTTTTTATTCGGCCGAAGAGGTGCATGCGGAATTGCGGGCGATGCTCGCCGCCAAGAAAGCTGAGCGTGGCGAGTGACCTTCAATCTCCGGTACACGATTGCAGCCCGAGCGGACATAACCCGGCTATATGATTTTTTACTGGAAAAGGATTTTTCGACAGCGGAAAAAGCCGTGGACCGCATCATTTCGACGATTGAGGGACTGAGCGAGTTTCCTTTCGCAACGCGCAAGGCGCCTGGGGACAACGCACTCTTACGAGAACTGATCGTTCCGTTCGGATCTTCCGGTTACATCGTCCTCATTCAAATCGAAGATGCGGAAACCGTGTCCATCCTCGCGATCCGCCACCAGCGCGAGGACGATTACCATTGACCCTCACCGGTCGCTGACGGCCGCGCGCGGGTTTACCCAAGGTTCCTGATTGGAGCGCGGCAGCGGGGTTTTGCCGAGAATGTGGTCCGCCGCCTTTTCGCCGGTCATGATCGACGGGCCGTTGAGGTTGCCATAGGTCACATGCGGGAAGATCGAGCTGTCAGCAACCCTCAAGCCTTCCACGCCGATGACCCGGCATTCGGGATCGACGACGGCCATCGGGTCGTCCCTGTCGCCCATGCGGCAGGTGCCGCAGGGGTGATAGGCGCTTTCCAGATGCTCCCGCAAAAAGGCGTCGATCTCCTCATCCGTCTCCACATTTTCGCCGGGCTGGATTTCCGGTCCGCGAAAATCGTCAAAGGCTTTCTGGCTGAAGATGTCGCGCGTCAGGCGCACGCAATGGCGGAATTTCTCCCAGTCTTCCGGATGGCTCATATAGTTGAAGCGGATGACCGGGTCGTCATGCGGATCGGCCGAGCGCAATGTGACATTGCCGCGCGATTTCGACAGGTTGTAACCCACATGCACCTGAAAACCATGGCTTTTCGCCGCCGCCTTGCCATCATAGGAAATGGCGACCGGCAGGAAATGATACTGGATATCCGGCTGCTTCAGACCGGATGCTGAGCGCAGGAAGGCGCAGGCCTCGAACTGGTTGGAAGCGCCAAGCCCGCCTTTCGACAGCAGCCATTGCGCGCCTGCCACGCCCTGCCAGAACCACGGCAGCCAGGAATAGAGCGAGACCGGCTTGGTGGAGACCTGCTGGAAATAAAACTCCATATGGTCCTGAAGATTTGCGCCCACGCCCGGACGATCCGCCTTCACCTCAATGCCCATGTCTTTCAGGTGCGCGGCGGGGCCGATGCCTGAGAGCATCAGCAGTTTCGGCGAATTGAAGGAGGATGCCGAGACGATGACTTCGCGATTGGCCGCGATGGTTTCCACTACACCCTTGCGCTCGATCTCGACACCAACGGCCCGGCCGTTCTCGATGACGACCTTGCGGGCGAAGCCGTTGACCAGCGTTACATTGCCGCGCTTCAGCGCCGGTTTCAGATAGGCATTGGCAGCGGACCAGCGGCGGCCATTATGGATGGTCTGCTCCATCAGGCCGAAACCCTCCTGTTTGGAGCCGTTATAATCGTCGGTCTGTTCAAAACCGGCCTGCGCGCCGGCCTGAATGAAGGCGTGGAACAGCGGATTGTTGACCGGGCCGCGCTGCACATGCAGCGGCCCATCCGTGCCACGCCAGCCCTCCTCGCCGCCATGGCTGTGTTCCATGCGCTTGAAATAGGGCAGCACATCCGCATAGGCCCAGCCATGCGCGCCAAGCTCTTCCCAGCGGTTGAAATCCTCGGCATGGCCGCGGACGTAAACGAGGCCGTTGATGGAGGACGAACCGCCGATGACCTTGCCGCGCGGCGCCGTAATCCTGCGGTTGTCGAGGTTCGGCTCGGGCTCGGAGAGATAGCCCCAATTATAGCGCTTCATGCTCATCGGCCAAGCGAGTGCGGCCGGCATCTGGATGAAGGGGCCGAAATCCGAACCGCCGGCCTCGATGACGATCACCGAATAACGACCGTCTTCCGACAGGCGATAGGCGATGGCGGAGCCTGCGGAACCCGAACCGACGATGACGTAATCTGCTTGCATTTCGAAATATCTCCAGAATTCACATCTGCGCCTGTGGCTGACCCCCCTCTGCCCTGCCGGGCATCTCCCCCTCAAGGGGGGAGATCGATATGTGGCGAGGTCGCGCCCATCTCAACGTCAGCGAATGAAGTGGTGGTGGCGCCGCTTGCCGATCTCCCCCTTGAGGGGGAGATGTCCGGCAGGACAGAGGGGGGCAAGCCCCACCCGCCACGCTTCAATAAGGCGCGTCCACCTTCCCAGTGCTCACATAAACCGTCTTCAGCTCACTATAATGCTCCAGCGCGGCGGCCGAATTCTCCCGCCCGAAGCCGGATTGTTTCGAGCCGCCGAAGGGGATTTCGACCGGGCAGAGATTATAGGTATTGATCCACAGCGTGCCCGCCTCCAGCCGGTCGACCACGCGATGGGCGCGGGCGAGATCGGCGGTGAAGACGCCGCCGGCCAGCCCAAATTCGGTGGCGTTGGCGCGGGCGAGAACCTCGTCCTCATCGTCGAAATCCAGCACGCACATGACCGGGCCGAAGATTTCCTCACGGGCGATGGTCATGTCGTCAGTCACATCGGCGAAGACGGTCGGCTGCACATAAGCGCCCTCGCCCGAAACATTGTTCGGAATGCCGCCGCCGGTGATGAGCGTCGCGCCCTCCGCCCTGCCCTTTTCGATATAGGAAAGGACCTTCTCCTGCTGGGCCTTGGAGACCAGCGGGCCGAGATGGGTGGCGTAATCGAGCGGATCGCCGAGGATCATCGCCTCTGTGCGGCGCTTCAGGTTGTCGAGGAAACGCTCCTTCGCCTTTTTCTGCACGAAGACGCGAGTGCCGTTGGAGCAGACCTGGCCGGAGGAATAGAAATTGCCGAGCATGGCCCCGCCGACAGCGCTTTCGATATCGGCGTCGTCGAAGACGATCAGCGGCGACTTGCCGCCGAGTTCCATCGTCACATGCTTCAGATGCCCGGCAGCGGCGGCAGCCACCTTGCGGCCGGTCGGCACCGAGCCGGTGAGTGACACCTTCGCCACATCCGGGTGATTGACCAGCAGCGGCCCGGTATCGCGATCACCCTGAATGACGTTGAACAGGCCCTTTGGCAGACCGGCCTCGATGAGGATTTCGGCGATCTTCAAGGCGCCGAGCGGGGTGTTTTCCGAGGGCTTGAAGACCATGGCGTTGCCGGCGACCAGCGCGGGAGCGGCCTTCCAGCAGGCGATCTGCTGCGGATAGTTCCATGCGCCGATGCCGACGCAGACGCCGAGCGGCACACGCTTGGTATAGGCGAAATCACCGCCGAGCGGGATGTAATCGCCATTCAGCGCCGAAGGTGCGATACCGCCGAAAAATTCGAAGGCATCCGCGCCGGACGTCGGGTCGGCGACGATGGTTTCCTGGATCGGCTTGCCGGTATCCAGCGTCTCCAGCGTGGACAGCGCATCGTTGCGCTCGCGCATGATATCGGCGGCGCGTTTGAGGATGCGGCCGCGGGCCATGGGGCTCATCGCCGCCCATTCCTTCTGTGCACGTTTGGCCGAGGCGATGGCGCGCTCGACGATGGCAGGCGTTGCCGCATGCAGCTTCGCGATCACCTCGCCGGTAGCCGGGAAGATGCTCTCGAACGGCGTGCCGGCCGTGTCTTCGACATACACCCCGTCGATGAAATGCGAGGCTTTCGGCTGCGCCTTAAGCGTGGTCATGTCGAAGTCTCCTTAAAGAACGCGGATGGACGGCTTTTGGCGCTGTCCATCGGGAAATGATTTGAGCTGCATGTCGAAATAATCCTCGACAAGCGCCGGTGCGGAGGCAAGGCCGAGCGGCGCCGAGCGCAGGCTGTGCCTGATATAAAGCCCATCGATCAGGGCCGCCGCCCCTTCCGCGATGCGCGCGGCATCGTCCGGCGGGCAGAGCCGGTTGAGGCTCGCCATGAGGTTGGACCTGAGGCGGCGGGAATAAAGCACCAGCAGGCGGCGGGTTTCTTCCGAGCGCTGCGCCTCGACATAAAAGGCAAGCCACGCCGCCACCGTTTCGGGCGTGAACTGGTCGCTCTGGAAGGAGACATGCACGATGGCGCTCAGCCTTTCGCGCGGGCCGGAAGCGCGGGTCAAAGCCGCCACCGCATCGCGCCGCAGGTCACGCAGCAGGCTGCGGATGGTTTCGAGAAGAAGCTGCTGCTTGCTGCCGAAATAATGATGCGCGAGCGCAGCCGACACGCCCGCTTCCCGGGCGATATCCGACATCGTCACATTCAGCGAACCATGGTGGCCTATGGTGCGAAGCGCCGCATCCACCAGCGCCTTGCGGCGCAGAGGCTCCATTCCGATCTTGGGCATAAGCGTCTCCTTGATGGTCGCAAAATATTCTTGATTGATCGATCAATCAATAAAAAACGCGCCATTTCATGTCGCGGATTGGCGCCTGCGCGGCAGGGGAGAAAACGAAAGCGGTTTTCCCGTCTTCCGGCTCATGATCTGGATCAAATCTTCGACAGGCGCATTGCGCTACGGTGCAATCGTGATAGCGTTACCCCCGACCATTCAGGGAGACAGCGACATGACGCAGAGTCTCAATGCATCTGGATTTTCACCGCTGAAAGCAAAGTGGGGCTGGCTGCTGGCGCTTGGCCTCGTTCTCCTGGCCTTCGGCATCATTGCGCTCGGCAATCTTCTGGTCGCCACCGTCGCCTCCGTCTTTTATGTCGGGGTCATGATGCTGATGGGCGGCGTGCTGCAGCTTTTTCATGCCTTTCAGGTGAAGGGATGGGAAAGCGTGCTGTTCTGGACGCTGAGCGGCCTGCTTTACGCCATTGCCGGCGTCATCGCTTTCCAGAACCCCGATCTGACGGCGGCCGTGCTGACCTTGCTAATGGCGATTTCGCTCATTGTCGCCGGCATTTTCCGCCTCGTCGTCGGCTTCCGGCTGAAACCGGCGACGGGCTGGGGCTGGGTTGCCACGGCGGGCGCGGTGACGGCGCTGGCGGGTCTGGTGATTGCCGCCGGCTGGCCGGTCAACAGCCTCTGGGTGCTGGGCCTGTTTCTGGCGATAGACCTTATCATGCAGGGTTTTGCAACGATCGCTCTGGCCATGGCCATGCGATCATGAGGGTAGTATACGGCCCGTATCGGATCCATGCCGATCAGGGAAAAACTAAACCCCAATATACTGCAAATTGGGTATGGAACGCGTTTCGTGGTAAGATAAGCGATGATACCAATTTCGCTGGATGCGGCGCCCAGACGAAAGCTCTTAAAAACGACCGCCCATAAAAGACCGCCCCCGCCCCGTCCGTGAAACGGGCATTTATCGGGTTCGCGTGGCGGCCATGGAAAGAAGGGAGTGA
Organism: Agrobacterium leguminum; assembly: GCF_005144435.2. NCBI lineage: Bacteria > Pseudomonadati > Pseudomonadota > Alphaproteobacteria > Hyphomicrobiales > Rhizobiaceae > Agrobacterium > Agrobacterium leguminum. Next base: position 510,347 of record NZ_CP120211.1, on the reverse strand, counting down.
TATCATGCCAATGGTGACAGTATCGATTTCCCCGGAACAGGCAGCAAGAATGCGCGAGGCCGTGAATTGCGGCGCTTACGCATCCGGCAGCGAGGTCGTCAGGGCAGCGCTGAGACTATGGGCGGCCTCCGCCGAACATGGCGTGGGCGCAAAGTCCACAGAGCCTGTCGAAGCGGACCGGGAACGCATGAACGTTGCGGAACTCTATGCCGCACACAGCGGGCATATCCGCCGGGCATAAGGCCCGGCGTAACAACCCTCCACATTGAAAGGGTTGTAACAAAACGTTCATGAAAGCTTCACAGTCGTGAAAGCTTTTGTTGACCTGTAATCTGCGATTGTTCGCCGCAAAAGAGACGGGTTCCCGATGGCGCATTCCACACGGCGCGCCACCAAAGGGACCGGCAATAGCGGAGAATAGAAATGCAGGCCGTCACGCTGGAGAACGATGTCATAAGGCGTTTTGCCTCCGGGCACATGTTTCCCATGGCGAAACTGGTGCTCGAAACGGCATTTCAGCCGATTGTCGAGGCAACGACAGGCACGATTTTCGGTTATGAATCGCTGATGCGCGGCCATGACCGGCTCGGTTTTTCCAATCCGCTGGCGCTTCTCGATCAGGCTGCCGCGGATGGCGAGCTGAAGGCCTTCGAGCAGATGCTGGCGAGCCGGGCGCTGGCGAAATTCTCCACCCTGCCCGATTTTTCTTCCGCCACCCTGTTCCTCAATCTGGATGTGCGGCTGATCCCGCATGGCGACGCCATTCTGGACAAGCTCGTCGGCCATCTGGCACGGGCGGGCATTCCCGCCTCCTCCATCTGCTTCGAGCTTTCCGAACGTTTCGACAATACCAGCGTGCCGGAATTCACGGCGCTGATCGCCCGCATGCGCAAGGAAGGCTTCAAGCTGGCCATCGACGATTTCGGCGCCGGCCATGGCGAGATGAAGCTGCTCTGCGATTTTCCGCTGGATTACCTGAAGATCGACCGGCATTTCATCACCGGCGTCGACCAATTGCCGCGCAAGCAGCACCTTGTGCGCAACATCGTCAACATCGCCCATGTTCTTGGCGTCAGGGTCATTGCGGAAGGCATCGAAACCGAAGCGGAATTTCTGACCTGCCGCGAATTCGGCGTCGATCTGGTGCAGGGCTGGCTGATCGCGAGGCCCACGGTCTTCACCAGCGAGCTGCCGGAGAGCTTTCCCCATATCAACCGTATCGGCGTGGCGCGGCGCAGCAGCCAGACGCTGGATGAGATTCTCATCCGCCGTGAAATCGAGCGTCTTCCGACCGTCTTCGAGCATGACAGCGTCGACAGCGTCTTCGAACTGTTCCGCAGAAATCCGCAGCAGGCATTTTTCCCGGTTCTCAACGCCAATGGCGAACCGCGCGGCGTCATCAACGAATATCACCTCAAGGAATATATCTACCGGCCCTTCGGCCGCGACCTGCTCAAGAACAAGATCTACGAGCGCACCATTTCCCACTTCGTCGATCCCGCGCCGATTGTCGGCCTCGATGCCGATGCCGACCAATTGATGAACATGTTCGCCAGCATGGGCGGCAGCGCCTGCATCATCCTCACCGAAAACATGCGTTACGCCGGCATTGTTTCCGCCGCTTCGCTCATCAAGGTCATCAACGAAAAACAGCTGAAGATGGCGCAGGACCAGAACCCGCTGACGGCGCTGCCCGGCAACCGCGCGATTGGCGGCTTCATTGCCGACCGCTGCAGCGATGGCGACGAGGCGCGCTTCTTCTGCTATTGCGACTTCGATAATTTCAAACCCTTCAACGACAAATACGGCTTCAACGCCGGCGACCACGCCATCACCCTGTTTTCGGCGCTGATGCGCCGCTATTTCTTCGCCGGCGACTGCTTTCTCGGACATATCGGCGGCGACGATTTCTTCATCGGCGTGCGCGACTGGACGGTGGAGGAGCTGACGGAAATCCTCGAGCGGCTGCTCAGCGATTTTCACGACGACGTCGCCGAACTCTATTCGGACGAGGACCGCGCCGCCGGCTGCATGAAGGGCCAGGACCGCCACGGCAATGAGCGGGACTTCGCGCTGCTGCGCTGCTCCATTGGCGTGCTGACTTTGCCAAAGGGGTTGATCATCGCCAATCCCGAGCGGATCGGCAGCGAGATTGCGGGTGTGAAGGCGGCTGCGAAGGAAAACGAAGGCGGTCTCGTCGTCCGGGTCTTCGGCGAGACAAATTGACACTCGTGACAAACGGCCTCCTTCCCTAAGCGGTGCATCTGACCTACATCTTCAGGCGACGCCGACACGTGAGGAGTTGCCCCTGGCCATGCCCGACACCAAGACCCTGCCCGAAACAATGCGCTTCATCGACCTTCCCTCCCATGGCGGCCCGGAGGTGATGCGGCTTTCGCAAGCGCCTTTGCCGAAGCCCGCAAAAGGCGAGGTTCTGGTGAAGGTCGAGGCGGCGGGCGTCAACCGTCCGGATGTCGCGCAGCGGCAGGGCATCTATCCGCCGCCGAAGGATGCAAGCCCGATCCTCGGCCTCGAAATCGCCGGCGAAGTGGCTGCGCTGGGTGAAGGCGTTACCGAATTCAAGCTGGGCGACAAGGTCTGCGCGCTCGCCAATGGCGGCGGTTATGCGCAATATTGCACCGTGCCGGCCGGGCAGGCCCTTCCCTTCCCCAAGGGTTACGACGCCGTCAAAGCGGCGGCTTTGCCGGAAACCTTCTTCACCGTCTGGGCCAATCTCTTCCAGATGGCGGGCCTCACCGAAGGAGAAAGCGTCCTCATCCACGGCGGCACCAGCGGCATCGGCACGACGGCGATCCAGCTTGCCAAAGCCTTTGGCGCGGAAGTCTATGCTACGGCGGGCTCGGCGGAAAAATGCGAAGCCTGCGTGAAGCTCGGCGCCAGACGGGCGGTCAACTATCGTGAGGAAGATTTCGCCGCCGTCATCAAGGCTGAAACCGACGGCAAGGGCGTCGATGTCGTTCTCGACATGATCGGTGCGGCCTATTTCGAAAAGAACCTTTCGGCACTCGCCAAGGACGGCTGCCTATCCATCATCGCTTTTCTGGGCGGCGCCGTGGTCGAGAAGGTCAACCTCACCCCCATCATGGTCAAACGCCTCACCGTCACCGGCTCCACCATGCGCCCCCGCACGGCCGACGAAAAACGCGCCATCCGCGACGACCTCGTCGCAGAGGTCTGGCCGCTCATCGAAAGCGGTCAGCTGGCACCTGTCATCAACCGGGTCTTCATGCTGGATGACGTTGTGGAAGCGCACCGGCTGATGGAAAGCAGCAATCATATCGGCAAGATCGTGATGCGGGTGTCGTGACACTCTGAGCGGGATCGTTGTTCAGGCGGATATGGAAAGGATTTTGTCATGACCGCACTCACCATCCGTCTCAGCACGATCAAGGATATCAAGAGCCGCTTTGTTGCCGCCGGTAATCTGGCCTTGTCCGGAAAGCCGGTGGAGGCGAAACCATCCGTCGAATTTTCCAGCTATGAGGACCTGCACCGCATTCTCGCGCCGCTTCGCCTTGCCATCGTCAAGGCTCTGGCCGGACAGGGGCCGCTTTCTATCCGGGAGGTTGCCCGTCGGGTCGGGCGGGACGTACAGGCCGTTCATCGCGACGTGACGTCGCTCCTCCATGCGGGCGTTATCGACCGGAACGAGGCTGGCATCGAGTTTCCCTATGACAGCATCCACTTCGAATTCGACGTAAAGGCCGCAGATGCGGCATAGGTGCCGGGCGTCCCCTGGAAGTAATCCCTCTTGCATTACTGACGAATCGTACTACCTTCTAGTTATGTTCAACGTATCGGAAGGAGGTGATCCAATGTCTAGTGAGATTTCGGTCTCTGGTGCAGGCAATGGAAAGGGTGTGTTTTCAACGGGGCAGCCCTCGTTGTAAACTTCCTGCCTTCGGAACGTTGAGAAACAGTCCCGGGTCTGTAAACAGGACCAAACTCATGGAAGGGTCGCTTAGGCGGCCCTTTTCCGTTTTTGCTTATTGCTTCGACTATTGAGGAAATCTGTGCCTCGAGTGCCGGTGCGGCAAGCTCGATGCTCGAGGTACTCGTGACACGCCTCTTCCGTCATGCCGGTCCCCGGAACAAGCCCGAGGATGACCCGGCATCCAGCCGGCGCGCGTCTGCGCGACGAGAGGACTCTTTTCAGCCCAAAGACTTGGGCTGACTGGATACCGGCTCGAGGCCGGTATGACGGAGAACTGGGGAGAACGCCGGATCATCGACCGTCAACTGCGGTCACCTCTTCCTTATTTCTTCCCGAAAACCTTCCACCGTGTCGGCCGGAAGCGCAGCTCCGCGCCCACGGCCACGGCGGCGTTGAGCGGCACCTCGATTTCGAGGTGATAGGGCTCATGGCCGTTATTGGCGATGTCGATTTCGGCGATGCGGGTGCCGGCGAGGCGGCGACAGGTGGTGACCTTGCCGTAAAGCGCGTCCTTCTCCCCAGTCAGCACCACATCTTCCGGGCGGAAGAAAAGCTCGCCCTCGCCAGAGCCGCTCTCGTCGATGCCGATGCTTTCGCCCTGGAACAGCACGTGGCCGTCGCGGATGGTTACCGGCAGGCTGGAGGATTCGCCGATGAAGGAGAAGACGAAGGGGGAGTTGGGCGTGTCGTAGACATCGTCAGCCGTGCCGACCTGTTCGATCTTGCCCTGGCTCATAACGACGACGCGGTCGGCCAGTTCCAGCGCCTCTTCCTGATCGTGGGTAACGAAGACGGTGGTGTGGCCGGTGCGGTCGTGGAATTCGCGCAGCCAGCGGCGCAGCTCCTTGCGCACCTTGGCGTCGAGCGCGCCGAAGGGTTCGTCGAGGAGCAGCACCTTCGGCTCGATGGCGACGGCGCGCGCGAGCGCCACGCGCTGGCGCTGGCCGCCGGAAAGCTGTGAAGGGTAACGCTTTTCGAGGCCGGAGAGATGCACCATGTCGAGCAACTCGGAGACCCGCCTGCGGATTTCCGCCTTTGGCGGGCGCTTTCCGGAAGGGCGCACCTTGAGGCCGAAGGCGATATTGTCGGCCACCGTCATATGGCGGAACAGGGCGTAATGCTGGAACACGAAACCGACATTGCGCTCCTGCACCGTGCGGTGCGAGGCATCCTCGTTACCGAAGAAAATCTGGCCGGTCGTCGGCTGCTCGAGACCGGCGATGAGACGCAGCAGCGTCGTCTTGCCGGAACCGGAAGGACCGAGCAGCGCGATCAGCTCGCCGGAACGAATGTCGAGCGACACATCGTTCAGCGCCGGAAAGCGGTCGAACTGCTTGGTGATGCCGGAAACTTTCACTTCCATGAAGATGCCTTTCAATGCTTGCCGGCTGCGTTGCCCGCGCCAAAGCGTATTTCGAGAATGGTTTTGAGAATGAGCGTCACGAGCGCCAGACCGGCGAGTAGCGTCGCCACCGCAAAGGCCGCGCCCATATTGTACTCATTATAGAGTATCTCGACATGCAGCGGCATGGTGTTGGTCTCGCCGCGAATATGGCCCGAGACCACCGAGACGGCGCCGAACTCGCCCATGGCGCGGGCGTTGCAGAGCAGCACCCCGTAAAGCAGGCCCCATTTGATATTCGGCAACGTGACATACCAGAAGGTCTGCCAGCCGGAAGCACCGAGCGAAATCGCCGCCTCCTCGTCGCCATTGCCCTGATCCTGCATCAGCGGGATCAGTTCGCGCGCGACGAAGGGAAAGGTGACGAAGATGGTGGCGAGCACGATGCCCGGCACGGCGAAGAGGATTTCGATGCCGTAACTCTTCAGCCATGGCCCCAGAACGCTGTGGGATGAGAACAGGATGACATAGACCAGACCCGATATGACCGGCGAGATCGAGAACGGCAGGTCGATCAGCGTGATCAGGAATGCCTTGCCCTTGAACTCGAATTTCGCAATTGCCCAGGCGGCCATCACCCCGAAGATGAGGTTGAGCGGCACCGAAATGGCGGCGACAAGCAGCGTCAGGCGAATGGCCGAGAGTGCGTCGGGTTCGACAATCGCCTCCCAGAAGCTTTCCGTGCCCTTGCGGAAGGCTTCGAAAAAGACCGATATCAGCGGCAGAACCAGAAAGGCGGCGAGGAAGACGAAGGCAATCGCGATCAACGCCAGCCGGGCGGGAAAGCTCTCGCTGGCGGGGTCACGAAACGGCCGGGGGGACGTGCGGGAAGCGGTCTCAGACATAACCGTACCTCTTGCGGCTCCAGGCCTGAATAAGATTGATGAGGAACAGCATGGCGAACGAGATGATCAGCATGATGGTGGCGATGCCGGTCGCGGCCGCATAATTGAACTCCTCCAGCCGGATGACGATGAGGAGCGGTGCGATTTCCGAGACGTAGGGAATATTGCCGGCGATGAAGATGACCGAACCATATTCCCCGACGCCGCGTGCGAAGGCGAGCGCGAAACCCGTGAGGATGGCGGGTGTCAGGCTCGGCAACAGGACGCGGGTGATGGTCTGGAAACGGTTGGCGCCAAGCGTGGCGGCCACCTCCTCCACCTGCCGGTCGATTTCTTCCATGACCGGCTGCACGGTGCGCACCACGAACGGCAGGCCGATGAAGATCAGCGCGATGACGATGCCGGTCGGCGTAAAGGCGATCTTGATGCCGAAGGGTTCGAACAGTGAACCGACCCAGCCGCGATTGGCGTAAAGCGTGGTCAGCGCGATACCGGCGACCGCCGTCGGCAGGGCAAAAGGCAGATCGACGATGGCATCGACGAAGCGGCGACCGGGAAAACGGTAACGCGTCAGCACCCAGGCGACGATGACGCCGAAGACCGCGTTGACCAGCGCGGCAAGAAATGCCGTTCCGAAACTGACACGCAGCGCATTCAGCGTGCGGCTATCCGTGGCAATCGCAATGAAATCTGAAAAACCCAGTTTCGCCGTGGACCAGACAAGGCCGCCCAGCGGAATAAGAATGATGAGAAACAGATAGGTCACTGTGTAACCAAGCGTCAGGCCGAAGCCCGGTATGACGCTCGACTGCCGCCATTTCCACCTGTTTCCGGAAGTATTATTGCTCATCAAGGCTCCGGATAATCTTTAGTTTTGCGCATTTCCGGACAGGAAACCGGGGTCCGCTTTTCCTGGAAATGCTCTCTGGGAGCCGGTGTTCCCCGGCGTTTATTATAAAGTATCGACCGGCACGGTGTCCGGTCGATCAGGTTTTGTTTTCTGTTGTCCGTGCGGACGCGGGCGATCTCTTTTCAGCCCATCATCCGCTTACTTTGCGGGCTTGTAAATCTGGTCGAAGATGCCGCCATCACCAAAATGTTCAGGCTGCGCCTTTGCCCAACCGCCAAACTGCGGGTCGTCAATGGTGACGAGCTTGATGTCCGGCAGCTGCTTGAGCAGATCCTTGGAGACCACGGCGGGGTTCGACGGACGGTAGAAGTGCTTTGCCGCAATATTCTGGCCCTCGTCGGAGTAGAGATATTGCAGATAGGCTTCCGCCGCCTTGCGGGTGCCCTTGGCGTCGACATTGGCGTCAACCACGGCGACCGGCGGTTCGGCAAGGATCGAGATCGGCGGCACGACGATATCGAAGGCGTCAGCGCCGAATTCCTGACCGGCGAGATAGGCCTCGTTTTCCCAGGCGAGCAGCACGTCGCCGATCTGGCGCTGGGCGAAGGTCACCGTGGAGCCGCGCGCGCCGGTGTCGAGAACCGGGGCGCGCTTGTAGAGCTCGCCGACATAGGCCTTGATCTTGTCCTGATCGCCCTTGAACTCTTCATTCGCCCAGGCCCAGGCCGCCAGATAATTCCAGCGCGCGCCGCCGGACGTCTTCGGGTTCGGCGTCACGATCTGCACGTCGCCCTTCACCAGATCGCCCCAGTTATGGATGCCCTTCGGGTTGCCCTTGCGGACCAGGAAGACGATTGTCGAGGTGTAAGGCGAGGAATTATGCGGCAGGCGGGTGCGCCAGTCCTTGTTGATCTTGCCGGAGTTCTGGACGATGGCGTCGATATCGCTCTGCAGCGCCAGCGTCACGACGTCCGCTTCCAGACCGTCGATGACCGAACGCGCCTGCTTGCCGGAGCCGCCATGCGACTGCTGGATCGTGACGTCCTCGCCGGTATCGGCCTTCCACTTCTTGGCGAAGGCTTCGTTGAAGTCCTTGTAGAGTTCACGGGTCGGATCGTAGGACACGTTGAGCAGCTTGGTCTGCGCGGCGGCCGAGCCAGCGCCGCCAAGTGCCAGTGAAAGGCTAAGCGCAACAACGCTCAAACCGGACAGAAGCTTGGACATCGGTATTCCCTCCTGATTGCGATGGCTTAACTCTACCGGTTGAGTAGAGTTGGTCAATGAGGCCGAATACGATCGAAAAAGTGTTTCCCGAGAGCGTTTTCCCGGGCAACAAATACAGCGCAGCATAAGCGAAAGGCGCAACAAGCGTCGTGTAAAACTTTGCTGAATGCAAAACCGTTTCACATTTTTGACGATTTTTTGCGCTGGCGGCGAAAAATATTATGGGGTTTTAGACGATTTTTTCGTCAGGCTGTCAAAAGCTCGGGCACTTCGACACCGGCCACGGCATCGGCAATGGTGGTGTTGAAAAGGATGTTGCGGGTGGCATCGGCCACGCGGGCAAAGACGTGGCGGATCTCGCACTGCTTCTCGCCGTCGCAATCCTCACAGCGGCGATAGGCCGTCTGCGACAGGCAGGGCAAGGGGGCAAGCGGCCCGTCGATGAGGCGCAACACCTCGCCGAAGGTGATATCCGCGGCCGGGCGCGCCAAGAGATAACCGCCCTGCTTGCCGCGCCGGCTTTCGACAAGGCGTTCCTTCTTCATTTCGAGAAGGATCTGCTCCAGAAACTTTTTCGGAATAGCCTGTTCGCGGGCGATGTCGGAAATCTGCACAGGACAGGCCCCGTCGGCCTTGGCCAGCGAAAGGAGCGCCCTCAGCGCATATTTTGCCTTCTGCGAAATCATCGTAAAACCAGTAGACCACAAGCCCGGAAACCCGGCAATTCCGGCTTAGCGCAGAAGTTGTCACAATTCAAATCCAAGCTGCGAAGAAGGTGAACGGGTATCTTTTGCTCATACCCTGCGCGCGTGAGGCATTTTTGCTCTCAAGTGCAGCGCACAAAGACTGTCATTTCTGTTCGCGGATAAGGATTTCAACAATAATCGGCCATGGAAATCCCGGACGTGACAATGACGATCAATTCAGCAAATGCCTCTGCCGATACCGCTTCCCTCGACGCCACGCTTGCCGGGCTCGATCTGGCGGGTCGGCTTTCGTTTATCGCCGGCCTCGGCGGGCGGGCGGTCTTCACCACCAGCCTCGGCATCGAGGATCAGGTCATTACGGCCGCCATCGGCACGCATCGCCTGCCGATCGACGTCGTGACGCTCGAAACCGGCCGGCTGTTCAAGGAAACCGTCGATCTCATCGATGAAACCGAAGAGCGTTTCGGTATCGAAATCCGCCGCTTCCGCCCGGAGCAGGACGATATCGACGCCTATGCCGAAAAATACGGTCTCAATGGCTTTTACGAGAGTGTCGAAGCCCGTCACGCCTGCTGTCATGTCAGAAAGCTGATCCCGCTCGGCAAGGCGCTGGAAGGCGCCGCCTTCTGGATCACCGGCCTTCGCCGCGGCCAGTCCGGCAATCGCGCCACGACGCCTTTCGCCGAATTCGATGCGGAGCGCAATCTCATCAAGATCAATCCCCTAGCTGACTGGGATATCGACCTCATCCGGGCGCATGTCGCCCAGGAGAACATTCCCGTCAATCCGTTGCACCAGCGCGGTTACCCCTCCATCGGCTGCGAGCCGTGTACGCGCGCCATCAAGCCCGGCGAGCCTGAGCGCGCCGGACGATGGTGGTGGGAAAACGACGAGAAGCGCGAATGCGGTCTTCACGTCGCCGGTGCGGAGCAGACATCCGCCGTTTCCGCCATCCCGCAACGATAATCATTCAGTACATTCCCGGAGTTCACAATGTCCAACGCAGTCCACGAGACGGACAGCAAGAATACTGTCGCATCCAAGCCGCCGCTCGACCCCCATCTGAAGGCGCTTGAAAACGAAGCCATTCACATCTTCCGCGAAGTCGCCGCCGAATTCGACAAGCCCGTGATGCTCTATTCCATCGGCAAGGATTCGTCCGTGCTGCTGCATCTCGCGCGCAAGGCGTTTTTCCCCGGCCGCATTCCCTTCCCGCTGCTGCACGTCAATACCGGCTGGAAGTTCAAGGAAATGATCGAATTCCGCGACAATATCGTCAAGGAATACGATCTCGACCTGATTTCCTACACCAATCCGCGCGGTGCGAGCGAAAACGTAACGCCCTTCACCCACGGTTCGGCGCTTTACACCGACATCATGAAGACCGAAGCGCTGCGCCAGGCGCTCGATGCCGGCCAGTTCGATGCGGCCTTCGGCGGCGCGCGCCGCGATGAGGAGGCGAGCCGCGCCAAGGAACGCATCTATTCCTTCCGCACGCCCGACCATAAATGGGACCCGCGCAACCAGCGCCCGGAACTGTGGAACATCTATAACGGCATGGTCCGCAAGGGCGAAAGCGTGCGCGCCTTCCCGCTCTCCAACTGGACCGAAGTGGATATCTGGCGTTACATCGAGGCGGAAAACATTCCGCTGGTGCCGCTCTATTACGCCGCCGAGCGCCCCTATGTCGAACGCGACGGCATGATGATCCTTGCCGAAGACGAGCGGCTGGAGCTGTTGCCCGGCGAAGAGATCAAGCATGGCTCGATCCGCTTCCGCACGCTCGGCTGCTTCCCGCTGACGGGCGCGATCCGGTCCGAGGCGGCGACGCTTCAGGAGGTCATCGCGGAACTCGAAATCGCCACCGTTTCCGAACGGCAGGGCCGCGCGATTGACCGCGACCAGTCCGGCTCGATGGAGAAGAAGAAGCGCGAGGGGTATTTCTGATGAGCACTGCCGCCGCCAACACCCCCTCTTCCGCAACCATTCTGCCCTTTGCCGAGCATTCGAAGGCGGCGCGCGATACGCGCCCGCTGCGTCTCATCACCTGCGGCAGCGTGGATGACGGCAAGTCGACCCTGATCGGCCGTCTTCTCTGGGACACCAAGGCCGTCAAGGAAGACCAGGCCGCCACCCTGCACCGCGACAGCGGCAAGCAGAACGATCTCGGCCTGCCCGATTTCGCGCTGCTGCTCGACGGTCTTCAGGCGGAGCGCGAACAGGGCATCACCATCGATGTCGCCTATCGTTATTTCGCCACCGACCGGCGCGCCTTCATCGTGGCCGACACGCCCGGCCATGAGCAATATACCCGCAACATGGCGACAGGCGCTTCCACCGCCGATCTCGCCGTGCTGCTCGTCGATGCGCGCACCGGCATTCTGGAACAGACACGCCGCCACGCCACCATTGCGGCGCTGATGGGCATCCGGCAATTCGTGCTGGCCGTCAACAAGATCGACCTGACGCATTACGACAAGGCCGGCTTCGAGCTGATCGCCCACGAGTTCCGCGATTTCGCATCCAATCTCGGCATCAAGCAGATCACCGCCATTCCGATGTCGGCGCTGAAGGGCGAAAACGTCGTTCTCTCCGGCAAGGCCTCCATGCCCTGGTATGAAGGCCCGACGCTGGTGGAGACGCTGGAGCTTGCCACAGTGCGCTCCGCGCAGTCCGGCGGCTTCCGCCTGCCGGTGCAGCGCGTCTCGCGTCCGGGTGAAAGCTTCCGTGGCTATCAGGGCACGGTTGCCGGCGGTTCGGTAAAGCCGGGCGACAGCGTCGTCGTCCTGCCTTCCGGCATGGTCGCGAATGTCAAGCAGATCGTCACCTTCGATCTGGTGCGCAACGCCGCCGTCGCGGGCGATGCGGTCACGCTCGTCCTCGACCGTCAGGTTGATGTGTCGCGCGGCGATATGATCGTCTCCATCGAGGCGCAGCCGCAGACCGGCCTTGCCTTCGACGCCCAGATCGTGGCGCTGCAGCCGGGCGGCATCGAGGCAGACAAGCGCTACTGGCTGAAAAGCGGCAGCCGCCGCCAGCGCGTCAGCGTGCAGCCTGTCAGCCAGCTGAACCTGAAGGAAGGCGAATGGCAGGCGCATGAAACCTCGCTGCCGATGAACGCCATCGGCAAGGTGCGGCTTTCCTTCGATGAGACGGCGATCTTCGATCCCTATGAACAGAACCGCTCGACCGGTTCCTTCATCCTGATCGATCCCGACACCAACAATACGGTTGCGGGCGGCATGATCGCCGGCAAGCGCAGCGTCGGTGCGACGGAAGAAAAGGGCGACCGGGTCATTCTCTCGCTGCCCGCCGATCTTGCGGAAAAACTGCTGGCCAGCGAGCTCCTCGCCAAGCACCGCGACGAGATCGACATCCGCCGCACGGACGGCGCAACGGCCGCGCGGCTGATCGGCGATCTGGGCTGACACGCACCCCTCGAACAAACAAAAGGCGACCGTCAAAGCGGTCGCCTTTTTCGTTTCAGAGCCTTTTCCGTGTCAGAGACTGCGGATGGCCTAAAACACGAACATATAAAGCAGAATGATCACGAAGATCGGAACGCCCATAGCCCACAATGCGATACCCTTCAGCATGCTATCCTCCATTGTTGTATGGTTAGATAACGGCTGAGGCGGCTTTCCGATCCATGCCGCTCTCCTGATTTTTACGGGTTGTTTCTCGGCGGCATAAAAAGCTGTTTGTTCATTCGACGTTCATGCACGAAAGGCGAATTTGCATGCGGTCGCTCCGCCAAGCGGCCCAACAGAGGCTCGTTGTTTGAAAAAGCAGCGGGCCTCTTTTTTGATCGCGATAAGTTGATCGCGACGATGCCCCTGAAATTCAGGGCCCATGACGGTGATGGATAACTTCTTGGATTGTGAAGAAGAATTGAGGCTTTTAAGACGATTCCTGTCGCGCGTCCCCTGAAACAGGCCGCGACATTGAGGCCTGGCGCTTGGCGGAGCGACGGGCCTCTTTTGCTGGGACGCCGGGTGGCGACAACAAAAGCCCGCCGAAGCGATCCATCCCCTGTTTGACGGCGACGATTCGCATCCATGAGCGGATGCGGAAAGAAACACTCCCTCCCAAAGCGCATACCGGTTGAAGAACGGCAATTTGAACGCAGTTATTCGCACCTGCGCCCTGATTTCAGACGCGATCGGGGAATGCAGTCCAGCCGGAACAGGTTTTCACAAGGTCCGGTTTCGGTGCGAGATTTCGATTGAGAATTTTCGGGATGAGTTGCAAGCCGCTGTAACTATTGGGCTTCAAGCTGGTCGGAGTGAGAGGATTCGAACCTCCGACCCCCACGTCCCGAACGTGGTGCGCTACCAGACTGCGCTACACTCCGTGACCAGCGGCGCTTCTATAGACCAGCCTCCGGCATTCGACAAGCGGCTTATTGCATTTTTTGTGACAAGTTTTTTCCATCTGTTGAAACAACCCTGCCAGGAGCCTGTGGCACCGGCTGGAAGGCCTCAAAACGTTACAAAAAAGCAATTGTGGCAGGAAATTTTCATCGAGCCGCACACCTCCCCTGCCCGCCGTCTCCAAATCTGCTAGGGGAACGGAATGACCGGCGGGAAGCCGGACACGGCACAAAGGACATTTCACCATGCTATCTCGCAGCGTAACGCTCGCAGCGTTTGCCATTGCGCTCTCGGCCTGCACCACTTCCACGGGCGGCTCCACTCCCTCTTTTACCCAGAAGAGCCCCGTTGAGACCCGCTGGGTCGGACAGTCCGCAGGCATTTTCTTCGCAAAATTCGGCCCGCCGCTGAGCGATACGGAAACCGGCAGCTCCACCGTCTATAACTGGCGCGGCGGCTACAGAAAGGCCACCATTCCGGCCAGGTTCGAAGAAGGCAAGGATGGCAAGAAGGGTCGCCAGGTCTCGCCCGCCCGCACCGCCTCGCTCTCCTGCACGGTGCAGCTCGTCGTTTCCAGCGATTACAAGATTACCGCCGTGCGCACGGTTTCCGACCGCCCCGGCATCAACGGCCCGAGCTATTGCGCGGAATTCCTCGCCGCAGACTGATCTTCGGCCACAGGCCAAACGCAGCAAGGCCCGCCCGAACCGGCGGGCCTTTTCACTTTTTTGGGATTATTGTCATTTTTCTGAAAAAATTTTTGCCTATAGCCGCACCCTGCGACCCGTAACGCGCCGGAAACAGCGTCATATCCGCCTTTCCGAGATATCCCGCTCACAGAACCCTTTCAACCGTTTGAAAGCGTCGTCTAATCTTCGCCGTCATAAAAATGACGATCGGCAAAACCGCAAAAATGGCCGTTGCGACCATATGTCCCTGCAAAATCCCTGCAAAACTGCTTGAACTGGAGTGAAAGAGTCCGGGTTGTGCCGGTTTGCGCTTTGCTGTAACGGGGCGAACGGGAGGAATGTTTTTAACACAAAACAAGAATCAGGTATGGCCGTGACTCCTATCGATCAAGACAAATCCCAGCTCACTGATCTTTCCCAGGAAACCTCCCTTTCCAACGCATTTCCCATGAACCGTCGACAGGTTCTGGGCGGCGCGCTTGCCGGCATTGCCGCAGCGGCGCTGCCCTCTTCCCCGCTTCTCGCCAATACGGCCGCCAAGAAGGTCGACGTGCTTTTGATCGGCGGCGGCATCATGAGCGCGACGCTCGGTGTGTGGCTGCGCGAACTCGAGCCCACCTGGTCGATGCAGATGCTGGAGCGGCTGGATGGCGTGGCGCTTGAAAGCTCGAACGGCTGGAACAATGCCGGCACCGGCCACTCGGCGCTCGCCGAACTCAACTACACGCCGGAAGACGACAACGGCAACATCAAGATCACCCAGGCCGTCAACATCAACGAATCCTTCCAGATTTCCCGGCAGTTCTGGGCATGGCAGGTGCGCAACGGCGTTTTGAAGAACCCGCGCTCCTTCATCAACCACACGCCGCATATGAGCTTCGTCTGGGGTGACGAGAACGTCGCCTATCTGGAAAAGCGCTATCAGGCGCTCAAAGCAAGCCCGCTTTTCGCCGGCATGGAATATTCCACCGATCCCGAGCAGATCAAGAAATGGGTGCCGCTGATGATGGAAGGCCGCGATCCTTCCCAGAAGATCGGCGCGACATGGTCGCCGCTCGGCACCGACATGGAATTCGGCGAAATCACCCGGCAGTTCGTATCGCATCTGCAGGGCGACCAGAATTTCGACCTGCAGGTCAATAGCGAGGTTTCCGACATCCAGCGCAATGCCGATGGCAGCTGGCGCGTGACCTATACCAACACCAAGACCGATGCCGAACAGGTGGTGGATGCGAAATTCGTGTTCATCGGCGCCGGCGGCGGCGCGCTGCACCTGTTGCAGATGTCCGGCATTCCGGACGCGGACGATTATGCCGGTTTCCCGGTGGGCGGCTCGTTCCTCATCAACGAAAATCCTGACGTGACGATGCAGCATCTGGCCAAGGCCTATGGCAAGGCCTCGGTCGGCTCGCCGCCCATGTCGGTTCCCCATCTCGATACCCGCGTGCTCGGCGGCAAGCGTGTCATCCTGTTCGGACCTTTCGCCACCTTCTCCACCAAGTTCCTGAAGGAAGGCTCCTATTTCGATCTCGTCTCCTCCGTGACGACCAGCAACGCCTGGCCGATGGTGCGGGTGGGCATCGATGAATATCCGCTGGTGGAATATCTCGCCGGCCAGCTGATGATGTCGGATGACGACCGTTTTGCCGCGCTGAAGGAATATTTCCCGAATGCCAAGCAGGGCGAATGGCGTCTGTGGCAGGCCGGCCAGCGCGTGCAGATCATCAAGCGCGACGAAGAAAAGGGCGGCGTTCTGCGGCTCGGCACCGAAGTCGTCGCCGCCAAGGACGGCAGCATCGCCGGCCTGCTCGGCGCTTCGCCGGGCGCTTCCACGGCCGCGCCGATCATGCTCAGCGTTCTGGAAAAGGTCTTCAAGGACAAGGTGGCGACGCCTGAATGGCAGGCCAAGATCCGCCAGATCGTGCCGAGCTACGGCACCAAGCTCAATGACGACCCGGAAAAGGTACAGCAGGAATGGGCTTACACCGCCGAACACCTGCAGCTGCCGACCCCGCCGCAGATCGACCTTGAGGCGCTGAAGGGCGCCGGTGCGGCGCCTGCGGGGGCGCCGGTGAAGAAGGTGCCGGATATCGCGCTTTAAGGCATTTCGCGATTTTTAGGTTTGACGCCGCGTGTCTCTGGATGCGCGGCGTTTTTGTTGATGCGCTCCTTCCTCCGCACTCATCCCTGGGCTTGACCCGAGAATGACGGAGGACAGGTTTTCGCGCTTAACGGTATCCTGGGTTATAGCGTGGCGTGGTAAGCCGACCATCATCGGATGACGTCAGGTCACCTTCAGATACCGTTGGAGCGTTACGAGGGACGCCTGTGGCTTCTGCTATCTTTCGCTGAGCCTCCGAACTTCTCCTGAAGTTTCCTTACATGGTCTCCAGCACGGGAGTGAAGATGGGCGGCGCGGAAGACGAGCTTAGCGCCGCGCAATCGCAATCAGGATTTCATGTTCAGCAACTCAGGAAAATTATAGTAACGCAATCGCTTGTCACGGCAGCGGTAGTCATTCTTTGAGGCGTCCACGCTCACATTCTGGTACAAGGCTATGCCAATATACGACCAATTGGGATTGGAACGTTCTGCTGTCCGCGTGCAAAAAGCGTAAATCTGCTTTGCGGGATCGAGCAACACTACGCTCGAAATCTCGGCTTTCGTGAAATCCCCGGGTTTAATGGTTCCGCGCAGGACATCCACATAGTCCCGTTTAATCGATCTGGTAGGAGGACGTTGCGAATCCAAAACAGATTGTGGTGCCGGAGTCTGGCAGCCAGCCAATGCAATCGCTGCTGCACAGAGAAGTAAAGTCGTCTTCATTCAATTAAATCCCCAAAAGGCAAGGCACAAGACGCACACTATATCCTACGAATATTGCGATAATATTCGCAACGCACAGGTATCCACAGCCAATAGTATCAAGGTCACTCTTCGATAGTCCGGGCAATAACCATTTATCAATGAGGTTGCGGCGCGCTCTTCCAGCTTCCTCACTTCCGATGATGACGCCGCTAACTGCTTGGCAGAAAGTGGGCGACTATCACTCACGCAACATAGGTGGTCGAAAGAGTTCAAATCTTGCGGCAAACGGGGTACATAGTGAGGTACTCACTGAGGTACGCATCTACGTCTAAGTCTTTTATTTAACTGCGGTAAGAAAATTTGGCTGGGGCGCCAGGATTCGAACCTGGGAATGCCGGTACCAAAAACCGGTGCCTTACCGCTTGGCGACGCCCCAACAGGGCAGCGAAGGCGAAACGCCGCTGCCTGAACCGGGCCTGATTAGCAAAGCCTGCCCGGCCCGGCAATGACCCGGCGACTTATTTTTTCACAAAATTCAAGCTTTTTGGGTGCCGTGGCGAAGTTCGCATGTTAGGGCTTGGCGATGGCGCGGTTGAGGCTGCGGCTCAAGCTGGCATGGCATTTTTCAGGAGGTCTCGATGGCGGACCCGGCATTCGATCTCGATTTTAAGCCGGCCTATGGCGAGGCGGTTCCCGTCGCCCCGCTGATCCAGCGCATCACCGTCAACAATCCTTCCGCCTTCACCTTCCATGGCACCAACTCCTATATTGTCGGCGACCGTTCCGTCGCCGTCATCGATCCCGGCCCGGAGGATGAGGCGCATTTTCAGGCGCTGATGGCGGCGCTGAAGGGCCGCGAGGTCACCCATATCTTCGTCAGCCATACGCACCGCGATCACTCGCCGCTTGCCCGCCGGCTGAAGGAGGCGACAGGGGCGATAACGGTGGCCGAGGGTCCACACCGTGCCGCGCGCCCGCTGCACGCGGGCGAGACAAACCCCTTTGCCGAAAGTTCCGATACGGCTTTTGTGCCCGATATCGCGCTTGGCGACGGCCAAAGCCTTTCCGGCGACGGGTGGCGGCTTACCGCGCTGCATACGCCGGGACACACCGCCAACCACGCCGCCTTCGCGCTTGATGGCAGCGGTATCGTCTTTTCCGCCGATCACGTCATGGCCTGGGCCACCACCATCGTCGCGCCGCCGGATGGGGCGATGATCGACTACATGGCCTCGCTGGAACGGCTGCTCACCCGCGACGACCGGCTGTTCCTGCCCGGCCATGGCGGCCCGGTCACCGATCCAGCCGCCTTCATGCGGGGCTTGCGCGCCCACCGCCGCATGCGGGAAAAGGCGGTTCTGAAGCGTATCCGCGAAGGCGACCGGCTGATCGCCGATATGGTGAAGGTGATCTACGCCAGCACCGACAAGCGCCTGCATGGCGCAGCCGCACTTTCCGTGCTGGCACATATCGAAGACCTGATCGAAAAGGGCGAGGTGCAGACGGATGGTGCGCCTTCGCTGCTGGGTGAGTATTTTCCGGCATAGCGGATATTTTGGGCACGCGAGATTTCAGGACGCGTTGCGACCTCACCTCTCACTCCAAGCCTCGATTGGATCGAGCGGATGCCACTTGTTTCTTCTCCCCGAGGGGGAGAAGTCCGCGGCAGCGGGATGAGGGGGTGAGGGTAGAGATGTACGGAGAGCCTGCCCCCTCATCAGACCCTTCGGGCCACCTTCTCCCCCTCGGGGAGAAGAAGCAGGCGGCACACTCTCGTTTCTCATCAAGACGACGCGTAGCGTCAGCTACACATCAATTGTCGTTCAGCCCCTGCATCTCCGCATCCAGCGCATCGAGATAGGCCTCCGCAATCGCAGCACCCATGCCGAGATCGTGCGGGCCGTAGCGGGAGGCGACGCGGACATCGACGATGGTGGTTTCAGCCTCTTCCTTGAGGCGGATGAGAATATCGAAACGCAGGCCCCAGATGCGCGTGCGCGTTTCGCCCTGCATCAGCACCACGCCGCTACCGTTAAAGAAGGTAGGCAACGGCGCGTCCGTCGGGCGGGCCATGGGCACCGGCACGATGGAGGGCAGATCCTCGACCGGCCCTTCTTCCGCAGGCTGCGTCCTGTCCTGCTCCGGAACGCCGACGGAGGGCGCATCTTCCGCCCCGATCACGCCCTTCGTGTGAGCGATGCGGATATTCTGTGTGGCGGCCATTTTTTTGGCGGCGGCATAGATGCGGTCGATTGCGCCTTCATAACGGCGACCGGCGAGGCTGGCATAGGCTTCGGCCTGCGCGTCGCGGTCGGCCTTGGCAATGGTCGCGGGCCGCACCAGCCATTGCTGGTTGGCGGCGGGCGTCACCAGCCATTCCGGCACGTCGGTCAGATCGGTGGAGATGTCGTAAATCTTCGGCTGCTGCCAATAAAGAAAAGCGCCGTAACCGACCACGCCGAGCGGCAGGGCCGAGAGAAGCAGCGCCGCCAGTGCCGAAAGGCCGCCACGCGCGCCCTTTGTCCACAGCCGCTGAAGTCCGATCAACGCCAGAAGCACGGCCGCGAGAGCGATGCCGGCGGCGATGATGATGAGACCGACGAGATCGGGCGTCGTCAGCGGCCCGAAACGATGAATGCCGGCGGCGATGAGAAACAGCACAAGCGCCGCAAGACCCAGATAGCGGGAAAGATAGGCTGCAACCGAAAAAGGCCGGACGAAACGCACAGTCATGAAAGCGGATATCCGTTAGATCGCATTGGCTAAAAAGCGTCGCACCCAAATTCTGGCAGGGAATCACCTGCATATGATGTCATAGACCGGATTTGCGGCGAGGAAAACAAAGGAGGAGGCGATCCCTACGCTAAAGCGCGCGAACGTCTCCGTCATGCCGGTCCCCGGAACAAGCCCGAGGATGATCCGGCATCCAGCCATGCTGCGCCGTGAGGATGAGTCTTTTGCGATCAAGGACTTGATCGCGCTGGACCCCGGATCAGGTCCGGGGTGACGGAATATCAGGCAATGACACTGCCAAACTATAGGTTTTAGGACTCTGACGTCGAAGGCAACAAGACGCTGGAATATTTTTCCTCATTGCCTCCCCTAAAGAGAATTATTCCCCGACAACGCAACAAATACGCACGTTCATCCCTTAATTGCTGAGGAAATCGGCGTATTCTCGGCGACCTCCCTCGAGAATGCGTGTAAAAAGTGCAACATTCTCGTTTTCTTGCACAATAAAGAGACATGTCATGTCACAGGCAACGACGTCCGCCGGCCCCTCCCGGCCTAAACCCTTTTATCGCAATTTCGGCTTTCAGGTTCTGATCGCCATGGTCATCGGCCTGTTGCTCGGCCTCGTTGCGCGCAACATCGGTCCCGATGCCGCCGGCAGCCCCAACTGGCTTTCGGTGACACTGCAAACCATCGGCAGCATTTTCGTGCAGCTTTTGCGCGCGCTGGTTCCGCCGCTGATCTTCACGGCCATCGTCGCCTCCATCGCCAATCTCAAGAATCTCTCCAATGCGGCGAAGCTTGTGTGGCAGACACTCCTCTGGTTCGCCATCACCGCACTGATCGCCGTCGTCATCGGCATCGTGCTCGGCCTCGTCATTCAGCCCGGCGTCAACACGGCGATTGCCAATACGGCAGCGGCAGCGCCTTCTTCCACCGGTTCCTGGCTGGATTTCCTGAAGGGGCTGATCCCGGCCAACGTCTTCGGCCTCGAAGCGTCTACCAAGCTCAATAATGGCGCGGCCAGCACCTCGTTGAACTTCAACGTGCTGCAGCTGCTCGTGGTGTCGATTGCCTTCGGCGTCGCGGCGCTGAAAGCGGGCAAGGCGGCGGAGCCGTTCCTCGCCTTCAACCAGTCGCTGCTCGCCATCGTGCGGAAAATCCTGTGGTGGGTCATTCGCCTCACCCCCATCGGTACC
Source organism: Agrobacterium leguminum (assembly GCF_005144435.2). Taxonomy (NCBI): domain Bacteria; kingdom Pseudomonadati; phylum Pseudomonadota; class Alphaproteobacteria; order Hyphomicrobiales; family Rhizobiaceae; genus Agrobacterium; species Agrobacterium leguminum. Next base: position 489,562 of record NZ_CP120211.1, on the reverse strand, counting down.
ATCGGCCTGCTCGGCCGCGCGGTCGATCAATATGGCTGGACGACGCTGTCGCAGCTCGGCTGGTATGCGGCGGCCGTTTATATCGGTCTCGCACTGGTGCTTTTCGTGGTCTATCCGGCGCTGCTTCTCGCCCATGGCCTGAAGCCGTCGCGCTTCTTTGCGGGCGCATGGCCGGCCATCCAGCTCGCCTTCGTGTCGCGTTCCTCCATCGGCACGCTGCCCGTCACCGAAACCGTGACGGAAAAGAGCCTCGGCGTGCCGCGCGAATATGCCGCCTTCTCCGTGCCGCTCGGCGCCACCACCAAGATGGACGGCTGCGCCGCCATCTATCCGGCGATTTCGGCGATCTTCATCGCGCAGTTCTTCCAGGTGCCGCTCGGCATCCAGGAATATGTGCTGATCGTCTTCGTCTCCGTGCTCGGCTCCGCCGCAACCGCCGGCCTCACGGGCGCGGTGGTAATGCTGACGCTGACGCTTTCCACGCTCGGCCTGCCGCTTGAAGGTGTGGGCCTGCTGCTCGCCATCGACCCGATCCTCGACATGGGCCGCACGGCGGTCAACGTCGCCGGCCAGGCGCTGGTGCCCACCATCGTCGCCAAGCGCGAGGGCATTCTCGATGAGGCCGTCTATAACAACGCCAAGGATATCGACGCGCTCGACGACCGGGAAGCAGCGCCAGCCTGACAGCGACAATCATGGGGCGTTTCCGGTGAAAAAGGAAACGCCCCATGCGGACCATTCCCGTTGCTCCCTGATAGTTTGGGGTTGACGGCGATAATTTCATCGATAGCGATAACGGCACGGCAATAGCGCAATTTAGAGCGGAAACTGTGCATGGCGAAACGGAACTGGATCTATGTCGGCCTGCTCGCTTTCATCTCCCTCGGGCTTCTGATCGATGCGGCCGTCTGGCCTGCCGGGCCTCCAGCATCCTTTACCGCAAACGATCTGGTGCAGATGATCGGCATCATCACGCTATTTGCCTGGTGGCAGATAGAGGATGCCGAAAAGCGGGACCTCCGGCGCAGCTCCGCCGCCAAAATCACCACCGTTCTGCTCGCACCCGTCGGGCTTGCGATTTATCTCTATCAAACCCGCCGGTGGACCCGCGCCACGCTCGGCCTCTTCGCATTTATCGGCGGCATCGTCCTCATCGCCGTCCTCACGGTTCTGCTCGGCGACTGGCTCATTCAACAGGGTTTGTTCCCGCCGTCTTTTCTTCGTGATTCCTGAGCGAAATCAGGATGTTTGGTTTCGGAACCAACGGAGACTGCGAAATTTGCATCTCCGCTCTGGCGAATACGACTTTCCGCGCCCAATGGGGTTCTCCCGGCATCGAAACAGGCTTATCAATCGTGGTCACAGCCGCCTCTCATAGTGCCGGTAACATCTGCTGCATTTAGCTGGAATGGAACGCGCCTTGGTAATGTTTCGAACGTCCGGCAGTCCCGGCAAATACGACCCGGCGCTTACCGTTCGGCGTATTCTCAAAGTCAATCACGCCGGTGAGTTCGGCGCTATTCGTATCTACGGCGCGCAGATATGGATGGCTCGCCGGCTGTTTCCGGACATCGTACCCGCTCTTCAGGAAATGCGGGAAGACGAGATCGATCATTGCCGCCGGTTTCGGGACGCCATGCCATCCAGAAACGCAAGGCCTTGTCGTGTAATGGCGTTTTGGAGCCTTGGAGGTCTCCTGCTCGGTTTTCTGACCGCGCTCGGCGGACGCAACATGGTCTGGATTTGCACCGAAGCCGTTGAAAGCACCGTTCACCGCCATCTGGAAGATCAATTGGCCTTCCTGCAAACGAGAGATCCCGAGCTTCATAGGCTTATCGCTTCAATTCAGGAACAGGAATTGGCTCATCTGCACGAGGCCGAGAAAAACCAGACGACGCGCGGTTTGGGCCATATGCTTCTGCTGCCGATTATCGGCTTTCTCACCGATCTGATGATCTGGCTCTCGACATGGGGAGACTCAAGCTGGATGCGCGCTGAAATGGCGCGTTCCAGACAGTCCTGATGCCGAGGCTCAGGCAAGTGGATGCCGGTTCAAGGCCCGCATGACGGCGAAGAGGTTCGCCTGCCAAACGCAACTTTCCGCCCCTACGCGGCTTTTCCCCGTATCAAAACAGGCGTATCAATCGCGGCAATAAAAGTGCCGTACGGCTGTCATGTTAAGGGAGAAACAAAATGCGTGTTTCCATCGTCTTCGGTGCGCTTGCCGCCATGCTGGCGCTCACCGCCTGCCAGACGTTGACGCCGGAAGAGCGCCGGGCGCGGGATGAGGCGACTTGCCGGGGTTATGGTTTCCGCCCCGGCACGGACCCGATGGCCGGTTGCCTTCTCGATCTGGAAATGGACCGCCGCGCCGACAACCGCGCCTGGCAGGCGCAGATGAACCGTGACATGTTCTACCGCCCCGTGGTGGTGGAGCGGCGCATCATCGTCCAACAGAACCCCTGACGGGAATAAAGGCGACATTGCTCGCCACCCTGCCCTCATCCCTCTTCGCCGCCAGCGTTGCCTGCGCCGCGGCCAGGCGGGCAATGGGCACGCGGAAGGGCGAGCAGGACACGTAGTCGAGATCGGCGTCCTCGCAGAAATGGATCGAGGCCGGGTCGCCGCCATGTTCGCCGCAGATGCCGAGCTTCAGCTCCGGCCGCGTCTGGCGGCCGCGTTCGGCGGCGATGCGGATCAACTCGCCCACGCCATCGAAATCGAGCGAGATGAACGGGTCGCGCTCGATGATGCCCTTGCGCTGATAGGTATTGATGAAACGCGCCGCATCGTCGCGGGAAATACCGAAGGTGGTCTGCGTCAGGTCGTTGGTGCCAAAGGAGAAAAATTCCGCCGCTTCCGCAATCACATGAGCGCGCAGGGCCGCACGCGGCAGCTCGATCATCGTGCCGGTGAGATATTCGATCTCCATGCCGGTTTCCTGCGCCACCGCAGCGGCGACGCCGTCTATGACTTCGGTGACGTAATCCAGTTCCGCGCGCAGACCGACAAGCGGCACCATGATCTCGGGCACGACCGGCGCGCCGGTGATGCGCGCCGCCGCAACGGCCGCTTCGAAAATGGCGCGTGCCTGCATTTCGGCGATTTCCGGATAGGAAATGGCGAGACGGCAGCCACGATGGCCGAGCATGGGGTTGAATTCGTGCAGCGCATCCAGCCGCTGGCGGAACACCGTCTGCGGCATGCCCATGGCGGCCGCCACCTCGACGATTTCGCCATCGGTCTTCGGCAGGAATTCGTGCAGTGGCGGGTCGAGCAGGCGGATCGTCACCGGCAGGCCGTGCATGATCTGGAAAAGCTCGGTGAAATCCGAGCGCTGCATCGGCAGAAGCTCATCGAGCGCCGCCCGCCTGCCCTTTTCGCTTTCGGCGAGAATCATCTCACGCATGACGTGGATGCGGTCGCCCTCGAAGAACATATGCTCGGTACGGCAGAGGCCAATGCCTTCCGCGCCAAAGGCGCGGGCGGCGCGGGCGTCGGCGGGTGTGTCGGCATTGGTGCGCACCGTCATGCGGCGCAGGCTGTCTGCCCACTCCATCAGCTTGCCGAAATCGCCAGAGAGTTCCGGCTGCGTCATCGGCACCTCGCCCTTCAGCACCCGGCCGGAAGAACCGTCGATGGTGATGACATCGCCGCGTTTCAGCATACAGCCGACGCCGATCAGCACCTTGTTGCGCATGTCGACGCGCATGGAGCCGGCGCCGGTGACGCAGGGAATGCCCATGCCGCGCGCCACCACGGCGGCGTGACTGGTCATGCCGCCGCGCGTGGTCAGAATGCCTTCGGCGGCGTGCATGCCATGAATATCTTCCGGGCTGGTTTCGATGCGCACCAGAATGACGCGGCGACCTTCGGCTTCCGCCGCAACCGCCTCTTCGGCGGTAAAGACGATTTCGCCCGTCGCCGCCCCCGGAGAGGCCGGCAGGCCGGAGCCGATGATGGGGCGCGATGTGCCGGGATCGATGGTGGGGTGAAGCAGCTGGTCGAGCGACGAGGGCTCGATGCGGCAGACGGCTTCTTCCTGCGAGATCAGCCCCTCTTCCACCATATCGACGGCGATCTTCATGGCCGCTCGGGTGGTGCGCTTGCCGGAACGGGTCTGCAACATCCAGAGCTTGCCGCGCTCGATGGTGAATTCCAGATCCTGCATGTCGCGATAATGGTTTTCCAGCCGCTTGCAGATCGCCAGAAATTCACTGAACGCCTCCGGCATCAGCTTTTCCATCGAGGGCTTGTCGGAGCCGGAGGCAAGACGCGCCGCCTCGGTGATGGATTGCGGCGTGCGGATGCCCGCCACCACATCTTCGCCTTGGGCGTTGACGAGAAATTCGCCGTAAAGCTCCGCCTCGCCCGTCGAAGGATTGCGGGTGAAGGCGACACCGGTTGCCGAGGACGAGCCGAGATTTCCGAACACCATGGCCTGCACGTTGACGGCCGTGCCCCAGTCCCCCGGAATATTGTGCAAATGGCGGTAGGTCACGGCGCGGTGGTTGGTCCAGCTGGCGAAGACTGCGCCGATGGCGCCCCAGAGCTGGACATGACAGTCCTGCGGGAAGGCTTCGTCCAGCTCATCCTCGATCAGCTTTTTATAAAGCGAAACGACATGCTGCCATTCGACCGCCGACATGTCGGTATCGTATTCATGGCCGAGGCGGCCTTTCTCGTCCTCGAGAATTTCCTCGAACAATTCGTGGTCGAGGCCCATGACCACATCGGCATACATCTGGATGAAGCGGCGGTAGCTGTCCCAGGCAAAACGCGCGTCGCCCGCATCGTGGCCCAGCGCCTCGACGGTGCGGTCGTTGAGACCCAAGTTCAGCACGGTATCCATCATGCCGGGCATGGAGGCGCGCGCGCCGGAACGGACGGAGATGAGCAGCGGCGAGTGGCTGCCGCCGAAGGTCTTGCCGGTCACGGTTTCCATGCCGTGCAGGCCAGCCATGACCTGCAGCTTCAGCTCTTCGGGGAGATCGCGGCCGTTCTTGTGATAAAGCGCGCAGGCATCGGTTATGATGGTTAGGCCGGGGGGAACGGGAAGGCCGAGACTTGCCATTTCGGCAAGGTTCGCGCCCTTGCCGCCCAATATCGCAACGTCACCTGCCCTGCCTTCGGCAGCACCGTTGCCGAAGGTATAAACCCACTTTTTCATTCCACGCTCTCCACCCAGAAGCGTTGTCATTTTTCTATCATCTACAGCATTGGCGGCACGTTGGAAACGCCGCAACGTGCAGTTTACATCGCAGTGCAGCATAATTGCGGCAAATTGCGCGCAAGAATTGCCGCAAAGGCCGAATAACGGCATGATTGACGCATTCGTGTAATGCGCTGAACTGGAGTGTTGCCTAAGCCATTCAAATCGCCGACAAAGAGATTATTCATGCAATTTACCCGCCGCCATACGCTTAAATTTGCCGGAATTTCCTGTGCCGCCAGCGCGCTTGCCGGGGCGCTCAAAGCCGAAGGCGCAGTGTCCGTCGCAGGCCCCGCCTCCGCCCTTCCCTTCGCGCTGACGACGCCGATGCATATCGGTCAGGCCGCGCTGCGCGTGCGCGATCTCGACCAGATGATCGAGTATTACCGTTCAGTGCTGGGCATGAACGAGGTGGAGCGCACGGCAAGAGGCGTGACGCTCGGCGTCGGCACCGTGCCGCTGCTCGATCTGGTGCACAAGCCGGCGGCGGATTTCGAAAGCCCCACCTCCGCCGGCCTGTTCCACATCGCCTATCTGATGCCCTCGCGCAAGGATCTGGCGCGCTGGTTGGTACATGCGGCGCTGAAGCAGGTACCGCTTACCGGTTTTGCCGATCACAATGTCAGCGAGGCGATCTATCTCAACGATCCCGAGGGCAACGGCATCGAGGTTTACAGCGACCGGCCGAAGGATACATGGGTCTGGAGCGGCCGCGTGGTGAAAATGGGCACCGAACCGCTCGATGTCGACGATCTGGTGAAGCTGACCGATACCAAAAGAAGCGACTACGAGGCTGCCCCGCCGGGAATGCGCATCGGGCATGTTCACCTGCGGGTCGGCGAAATCGCCGCCGCCCGCGCCTTTTACGAAACGGCCGTCGGCCTGCAACCGACGCAGGACGCGCGCTCCGATGCCTCGTTTCTCTCTTCCGGCGGGTATCATCATCATCTGGCGGTGAATACATGGAACAGCCGTGGCGCGAAGGAACGCAACGCCATGGAAACTGGCCTCGACTGGTTTTCCCTCACCGTTCGCAACCCCGATGATCTGGAGGCGCAGAAGACGCGGCTGCGGGCCGCCGGTTATGTGCTGGTGGAGATGGAGAATAACGTCGTGGAAGCGATAGACCCCTGGGGCACGCGGCTGCGGCTGGTGCCGGCGTGAGCAGGCGGTAGCGATCCGCACTGCACGATTGACACTTATGGCAAGCTCGGCGTTTACCAGGATTCGTAGTGTCCTCTCCTTGCGTCATTCCGGCCTTGAGCCGGAATCCAGTCGACGCGGCTCTCGCGCGACGGGAAGAGTCCTTTCAGCCCAAGGACTTGGGCTGGCTGGATACCGGCTCAAGGCCGGTATGACGGAAAGAGGTTTACTCCCCTGACACAATTGCCAATGCAAACCGCCGCGCAACCCTATGAACCCGGAAAAAGAAAGCCTTGCGAGGCCACGGCAGCGGCCTCGCAAGGCATTCCATCCGGTACAGGAAACCGGATGGTGGGGTCTGTGATGAGCCCTTTGGCCCTTGCGGAAAACATAGCAAAACACCGCGCATTGTCGCTCACCCGAATGGGTGATACGGCCAGATAAATTCGCGATGGTGGGCGAAGGGGAAAAGAAGCCTCAGACGGCTTCGCGCAATTGTTCGGCTGTCTGCAAATCCACGGAGACGAGTTGCGAGACGCCCTGTTCGGCCATGGTGACGCCGAAGAGGCGGTTCATGCGCGCCATGGTGATGGGATTGTGGGTGATGATGACGAAGCGGGTTTCGGTGGAGGCCACCATCTCGTCCATCAGGTTGCAGTAACGCTCGACATTGTGGTCATCCAGCGGTGCATCCACCTCGTCCAGCACGCAGATGGGCGCGGGATTGGTGAGGAAGACCGCGAAGATCAGCGCCATGGCCGTCAGCGCCTGTTCGCCGCCGGAAAGCAGCGTCATGGTCTGCGGTTTCTTGCCCGGCGGGCGGGCGAGGATTTCCAGGCCCGCTTCCAGCGGATCGTCGGATTCGATCAGCTGCAATTCCGCCGTGCCGCCGCCGAAGAGATGAGTGAACAGCCGCTGGAACTGCGAATTGACCACATCGAAAGCGGCGATCAGCCGTTCGCGGCCCTCGCGGTTGAGGTTCTGGATGCCGGCGCGCAGCTTGCGCACGGCGTCGATGATGTCGTCGCGTTCCTTGATCAGCGCTTCGAGCTTGGCGGAAAGCTCGGCCTGCTCTTCCTCGGCGCGCAGATTGACGGCGCCCAGCCGCTCGCGTTCAATCTTCAGCCGATCGAGATCGCGCTCGACATCGCGAATGTCCGGCTTCGGCTGGTCGGGGCCAAGGCCGGTCAGGCGGAAGGCCATATGCGGCTCGGTATTCAGCGTTTCGCGGATGCGATGTTCGGTTTCCTGCCGCTTTTCGCGGGCGGAGACCAGCCGCTCTTCGGCGCGGCCACGCTTTTCGCGGGCTTCGGCCAGTTCCGAAAGCGCCGTTGCCGCCACCCGGTCGGCGGCGCGCTGCAGGTTTTCCGCCTCGGCCAGCCGGTCGGCGGCCTCGCGGCGGGCGTCTTCGGTCTTCTGCAATTCGTTGAGGAGGTTGCGGCGTTTCTCGTCGAACTCCTCCGGCGCTATGTCCAGCTCGGCGATTTCCTCGCGTGCCTCTTCCTCGCGTTCGCGCAGCGTGGCGATGTGATCGGCCGCACTTGCCGCACGCGATTGCCAGGTGGAGCGCTCCTGCCCGATTGCCTGAATTCTGCGCTGGCGGCTTTCCGCCTCGCGGCTCACACCCTCATGGCGGGCGCGGGCCTCCGCCAGAAGGCCACGGTCGGTCGCGACTTCAAGCTGGCTTTCGCGCAGCCGCAGATCCAGCACGGAAAGATCGGGCGCGTCTTCCATTTCGATGCGGGCGTTTTCCTCCTGAACAGCGATCTCATCGATCTGCGCACCGATCTGGTTCAGTGCTTCAGACACGATATCGCGGCGGCGCAGCAGATCGCCCGAGGCCCTTTCGGCGGCGGTGAGCGCCTCGCGCGCCTCGGCAAGATGGCGGGTCGCAAGACGGCTTCTGTCGCGCACTTCCGAGAGCCGCAATTCGCTGCTGCGGATATCTTCGGTTTTCGCGGCAAGCTGGTCTTCGGCCTCGTCCAGAATGGAGCGGGCCTCATCCAGTTCTGTCTCGATTTCAGCGAGGCGGTTCTTCTGCGACAGGCGAAGCGCTGCGGCACCCGGCGCATCGGCGCTGGCTATGTGACCGTCCCAACGAAACAGCGCGCCTTCGCGCGTCACCAGCCGCTGTCCGGCCTTCAAATGCGGCAGCAGGCGCCGGGCTTCCGCAGTGTTTGCGACGACACCGATCTGCGCCAAAGCGCGGCGCAGGGCTTCCGGCGCCTGCGCATAATCCAGAAGCGGTTTAGCACCCTGCGGCAAGGCGGGATCATCAGCGCCATCGCCATTTCCGGCCCAATAGGCGGGCGCGGCGGGATCGAGCGGGCTTTCGAGATCGTCGCCGAGGGCGGCACCCAATGCCGCCTCGAAACCGCGCTCCACCGTCATTTCTTCGGCCACCGGCGTAAAGCTGCCATTGGCGGCGGCGCTGGAGGCAAGGATTTTGGTGATGGTGCGCGCTTCCGTGTCCAGCGCGTTCAGCCGGTTCCGCGCCGTTTCCAGCGGCGCGCGCGCCAGCGCTTCGGCGGAACGGGCCTCGGCGACGGCAGCTTCGGCTTCCTCCACCACGATCAGGGCATCCTCGACCGCGATCTCCGCCGCCTCGACCGCTTCGCGCCGTTCGGAAGGATCGGGAAGGCCGGAGAGTTTTTCGTCGATGGCATCGATCTCGGCGGATGCCTCCTGCGATTGCCGTTCCAGCCTCAGCTTACGGTCGGAAAGATCGCGGATCGCCCGCTCCAGTTGCTGACGGGCGGCGGCGGCCTCGGCCCGTTCGGCAGTGATCGCGGTGAAGATGGCTTCGCTTTCCGCCAGCTTGATAGCGGCCGCTTCGAAGGCTTCGCGCATTTCGTCGGCATGGCGGCCGGAATCGGACAGGATTTCGAGGAGTTCGGCCTCTTCCTCATCGAGCCGCGCGAGTATCTGGGCATTATCGGAGACCAACCGTTCCTCGCGGATAATATCCTCGCCAAGCTGCGACAGGCGGCGGGCCAGCTCATCACGGCGGCGCAGCAGGCGGTTGGCCTCGTCATCCAGCTGGGTGCGGGCGATTTGCAGGCGTTGCAGGGCGGCGGCGACTTTCGCCTCGTCCTCGCGCAGCTCCGGCAGTTTCAGGCTGGCGATTCCCTGCTGCTTGGCCGCTTCCATCTGCGCCTGCGCTTTTTCGGCGACGATGTTGGTGGCCTGATTGAGCGCGCTTTCCGCCTCCCCCTCGGCTTCCTTCGCCTCGACCCAGCGGATGTGCAACAGGGTCGCCTCGCGGGCGCGGATATCGGCTGACAGCATCTTGAAACGGTTGGCCTGCCGCGCCTGGCGTTTCAGGCTTTCGATCTGGCTTTCCAGCTGGGCGGTGACGTCTTCCAGCCGCTCCAGATTGGTCTCGGCGGCGCGAAGGCGAAGCTCGGCTTCGTGGCGACGCGAATGCAGGCCGGAAATGCCGGCCGCCTCTTCCAGCAGCTGGCGGCGGGCCTGCGGCTTGGCATTGATGAGCTCGCCGATACGCCCCTGCCCGACCATGGAAGGCGAGCGCGCGCCGGTGGAGGCGTCGGCAAACAGAAGCTGCACATCCTTGGCGCGCGCCTCCTTGCCGTTGATGCGGTAGACGGAGCCGTTTTCGCGCTCGATGCGGCGCGTCACCTGAATTTCATCGGCATCGTTGAAGGCGGCGGGCGCGGTGCGGTCAGAATTGTCGAGATAAAGGCCGACTTCGGCGGTGTTGCGGGCCGGGCGATTGCCGGAGCCGGAGAAGATGACGTCATCCATGCCGGATGCGCGCATGTTCTTGTAGGAATTCTCGCCCATCACCCAGCGCAGCGCTTCGACCAGATTGGACTTGCCGCAGCCGTTCGGCCCGACGACACCGGTCAACCCCGGCTCGATGATGAATTCGGAAGGTTCGACGAAGGATTTGAAACCGACGAGGCGGAGCTTGTTGAACTTCATGCCGTCACGCCCCAGCAAGAAGACGGGCAATAAAAAACGGGCGTGCGGCAATATCCGCCGCCCGTTCCTTTAAAGGTCCGGCGATCAGAGCAGCTTGTCGATGACAGCCGACATGGTTTCAACCGACATGTCTCCTGCGTATTTCTTGCCGTTGATGATGAAAGTCGGCGTGGAGTTGACGCCGAATTCCGTCGCACCGCGTTGCATCGTTGCGTTCACATCATCCAGAAGTTTCTGGTTCGTCAAGCAGGCCTCGAAAGACTCCTGTGAGAAACCGGCCATTTTCGACATTTGCAGCAGGGCGGCGCGCGCATCCTGTGCAACGGCCCAGCTCTGCTGCTGCTTGAACAGCATGGAAACGAAGGGGAAATACTGACCTTCCGGTGCGCAGCGCGCCAGCATGAAGGCGGCAGCGGCGCGCGGATCGAACGGGAATTCGCGCAGCACGAAATAGACCTTGCCGGTATCAATGTATTTCTTCTTGATCTCTTCGAAGGTCTTGTTGTGGAAGTTGGCGCAGTGCGGGCAGGTCATCGACATGTATTCGACGATCTTGACGGGTGCGTTGGCATCGCCGAGCGCGGCTTCCGGCAGCGGGCCGGGCTTCATCACCGCAGCCATATCCACATCGCCGGTGGATTCAGGCAATTCCTGCGCCTCGGCGATACCGGGCGTGAAGGCAAACGGCAGGGCCGTGGCAACGGCGGCAAGAGCAACGCCGCCGAGGAGGCTGCGACGGGAAATGGTCAGTTCGGGAAAATGCATGAAAGCACCTGTTGGTAATAGACTCTATTGTCCGTTGATTCCGATATAGCGACGGCCTGTTCATCACAAGCGGGGTTTTGAACTCTTCTTGTCAAAGAATTGTGACCAGTCAAGGACAGCCTGTGCACATCAAATCGTCCTGCCGCGCGGCTTTTTCTGCAATACCGCCGTGCCCAGCCTCTCCACCGCCTTGCGCAAAGCCTCGCTCTCGATGCCGTCCATCATGTCATCGAGACGTTTTGCCGCATCGCCGCGCAGGGGTTGCGGTTTGCGCCGGCGGTTGACGGTTTGGGACACCGGTTTCTGCACGATCCTGATCTGGCGCACCGCCGGAAAGCCGAAAAAGCCGTTGATGCGGGCAATCAGTTCGCCCTGCGCATGGGTGAGAAACAGGGCGCGCGCGCCTTCGCAGGCAATCGTCAGCACGCCCGGCTGATAACCGCCACGATCCGGCCCCTCGTCGCGGCGCGGCCAGGTGATCTTTTCCGGTCGGGTGCAATCGGCGAAGTCGTCGCCAGCGATCTCGTCCCAGGAGCCGAGCAGCGCCGTGTTGATGCCCGCCCGTTTGGACAGCACGGGGTCCATGATGCCATTGGCGACTTCGGCGATCTGCACGACGCCTTTGCGGAATGAATCTGCGGGTTTCTTCATGCTCTCCTCGACAGAGGCCAAGCGGCCTCAAGCGGTCGCGCCATCGTCATCTTCTTCGCCGCGCAACAATGCGCGAAATCGTCGCCAGTCCCGGCAGGCGCCCAAGCGTATCATTCCCGCCACCAAACATCCAAAGAGGAAATAGGCCCCAGCCAAAAACTTCAGATGCGATATTCCCGGCTTATCCGACATAACGGCAATCACCAACATGCATGTCAGGACGATGGAGAGGTATATCCACAGGCCATGGCAGAAAATCGCCCAGAAACCGGATTCGATAATTCGAAAGCGGCGCGAGGGCTTGCCTCTCATCTTCTCCAGTTCACGGACTTCGCCGATCAGGCGGGAAACCACAAAGGCCACGCTGTTCTGACGCCCGAAACACAGCCGGCCAATATGGTTCAACAGGCTCCCAATCAGGCAAAGGGCCAACAAAACCCCGATAACATAAAGCAGCGGTTGGGGTATATTATCCAGCAGCGCATTCAGCATGGGGCTCTTCCTCCAAAATCGGATCATGGGTTTCGATGTCGGGCGTTCGTCACCGGATGCGGTTTTCCACGCCGCCGCCGCAGGCTGCTGTTGCAGATTGCCGTGCCGTGTCTATGTTCAGCGGCGATGAACACACATACGCGGCAACACATATCACATCCGACGGCGGAACAACTTCTCGCATGGTACGACCGGCACCATCGCGAACTGCCATGGCGCACGTCTCCCGCCATGGCGGCACGGGGAAAACGCGCCGATCCCTATCACGTCTGGCTGTCGGAGGTCATGTTGCAGCAGACAACGGTGCAGGCGGTTAAACCCTATTTCCTGAAGTTTCTCGCGGCATGGCCAAGCGTCAGCGATCTGGCCGCGGCTCCGGTCGAGGATGTCATGGCGGCCTGGGCGGGGCTCGGTTATTATGCCCGCGCCCGCAACCTTAAAAAATGCGCCGAAGCCGTGGCGCGCGACCATGGCGGCACCTTTCCGGACAGCGAAGAGGGTCTGAAGCAACTGCCCGGCATCGGCGATTATACCGCCGCCGCCGTGGCGGCCATCGCGTTCAACCGGCAGGCGGCGGTGATGGACGGCAATGTGGAGCGTGTCATCTCCCGCCTCTTTTCCATAGACGCTCCCCTGCCCGGCTCAAAGCCCGCCATGAAAGCGAAGGTGGCCGCACTTACCCCTTCTGACCGGCCCGGCGATTTTGCCCAGGCGATGATGGATCTCGGCGCGACGATCTGCACGCCGAAACGGCCGACCTGCGCGCTCTGTCCGTTCAACGGCCACTGTCTTGCGCTTGCCTATGACGAGCCGGAGCGTTTTCCGGTCAAGGCGGCGAAGAAGGCAAAGCCGGTGCGGCTGGGGGCCGCCTTCGTGGCGGTGAATGCGAGCGGTGAAATCCTGCTCCGTCGGCGCATCGAAAGCGGGCTTCTCGGTGGCATGACCGAGGTGCCAACAACGACATGGACCGCCCGCATGGACGGCGGCACGGAGGCGAGCCATGCGCCCTTTGCCGCCGGCTGGCAGGCGGCGGGCGTCATCGTGCATGTCTTCACCCATTTCGAACTGCGGCTCACCGTCTATCGCGCGCAGGTGTCGGACGACCTTAAAACCGGCCCGGATGACGGATGGTGGGAGCCGGTTACAAATCTTGACGCACAGGCGCTGCCAACGGTGATGAAAAAAGTCATCGCCCAAGCTATTCCATCCGCGTATCGGCCCGAAAATCGAAATTGATTTTCGATAGGAACGATACGCAACTCAAAGATTTAGAGCGTCTGAAAGACGCGCTAATGTTCGATGAAAGCAGGAAATTTCGATGACCAAGATTGAGCATATCGTATTCGACATCGGCAAGGTGCTGATCCATTACGATCCGCATATTCCCTATAGCCGCCTCATTCCCGATGCCGACGAGTGCAAATGGTTCTTCGAAAACGTCTGCACCCATGACTGGAACCTCGAACAGGATCGTGGACGCCGCTGGGAAGATGCCGAAGCGCTGCTGGTGGAGCAGTTTCCGGAGCGGGAAGAGCATATCCGCGCCTTCCGCAAGTTCTGGCACGAGATGGTCTCGCATTCCTATGATGACAGCGTCGCCATCATGGTTGCCCTGATCGACAGCGGCCATGACGTGACGATGCTGACCAACTTCGCCTCCGACACGTTTCGCGAGGCGCAGAAAATGTTCCCCTTCCTCACTTTGCCGCGCGGCGTCACCGTTTCCGGCGATGTGAAGCTGTTGAAGCCCGATGTGGCGATCTACGATCTGCACGCCAGGGAATTCGGCCTCAATCCGGCCGCCAGCCTCTTCATCGACGATACGCTCGTGAATGTCGAAGGCGCGAAGAAAGCAGGCTGGCAGGCCGTGCACTTCACCGGCGCGGAAAAGCTGCGGCAGGATTTGCGGGCTTATGGGGTGGAAGCGTAAGCTGGCTGCCGGGCAAAACGGTGACGTGGACGCCCGGCTACAACTCGTTGGCCCAGTCTTCATGTGCGTGGCGGACGCGGACGATCAGGACGTCATCGTCCGTTCCCACGGCATAAACAACCAGATGTGCCCTGAACCGATGGATACGCAGCGGCGGTAACAACTCATGCCGCTCTCGTGCCATTCGTGGGTTGCGAGATATCAGCTCAAATATCTCATAGAGTTCCCGGTGATATTTTTGCGCCTGCGCCAGCCCGAATAAGACGATGCCTTCTTCGACTATGCGAATGACGTCCTCTTCCGCGAGCAGAGACAGGCGAAAGCCCATGATCAACCGATTTTGCGTTTCATCGAGCGGGCTTCAGCCTCGGCGAACAGGGCCTCCTGCGAGCGATACCCGACGCCACTCTGCAGTCCCTCATCCACAAAACGCTGCATCGCCGCGATTTTTTCGCCTCGTTCCTGATCCTTGCGGATCAGGTCTCGCACGTAGTCACTCGCATTGGAGTAACGACCTGTCCTGGATTGGGCCTCGACCCATTCTTTCATGGGGGCAGGCAGCGATATGTTCATGGTCGCCATATTCATCTCCTTTGATGGAAGAGTGCAGAATTTGGCAAAGTTTGTCAAAACAGATCGGGAAAAGAAATTGGCGCAGGCGGAAATGGCGGTCTCCGGCCTGCGCCAGTCCTGCCGCAAGCGGCATCGGACGCAATGTTTTTGTGATTTTTCCGAACCGGATTTTCACAACCACTGCTCTGATTTGAGACAGTATTGCCGATCTCTTGCGCGAAACTTGTCTTGCTAAAATAGGATACTCGAAAATACCAACGCCCGACACCGAAGTGCCGGGCGTTGGTCGTTCTCCATCCGGGACTGAAGGTACTAAACCGGACGGAGACATAGGCTGACAAGGGCGGGCGGTGGATCGTTGCGTCTAAGCCTTTTGGGCTTTGACTATTCGGCCTTTGCCAGTTCACTGCGGATGATCGCTCTCAGATCGTCGATCGGCTTCAGCGTGTCGCCGTCTTCGAAATGCCAGAACGTCCATCCGTTGCATGCGTCGAGACCCTGCACCTTCGCGCCGAGGCGGTGAATGGAGCCGGCGGTCCCGCCGGATGCAATCGTACCATCGGCACGAATAATGGCGCTATAACGGCGTCGTGCATCCGTCAGCACCTGACCAGGACGGACGAGGCCGCTTTCCACCAGCGTGTTGAAGGCGACGCGCGGTTCGGCCTTCTTGCCGGTCATCACGGTCAGTTCCGCCTTGCCGAGCGGCTCGACGGCGGCGATGCGGGCGGATGCCGCGTCGATATAATCCTGTTCGCGCTCGATGCCGACGAAGTGGCGGCCGAGACGTTTTGCAACGGCGCCCGTGGTGCCGGAGCCGAAGAATGGGTCGAGCACGATATCGCCCGGCTTGGTGGAGGCCATGATGATGCGCGCCAGCAGCGCTTCCGGCTTCTGGGTCGGATGCACCTTCTTGCCGTCGTCACCCTTCAGCCGCTCGTTGCCGCTGCAGATCGGGAACAGCCAGTCGGAGCGCATCTGCACATCGTCATTGGAGGCCTTCAGCGCATCGTAGTTGAAGGTGTAGTTCTTGGCTTTCGGATCGCGGCTGGCCCAGATCATCGTCTCATGCGCGTTCTGGAACCGGCGGCCCTTGAAGTTCGGCATGGGGTTGGTCTTGCGCCAGACGATGTCGTTCAGGATCCAGAAATCGAGGTTCTGGAGCATGGAGCCGACGCGGAAGATATTGTGGTAGGAGCCGATGACCCAGATGGTGCCGTTCGGCTTCAGGACGCGGCGGCAGGCGAGCAGCCAGGCACGGGTGAAGGCGTCATAGGCCTCGAAGGAGGCGAACTGGTCCCACTCGTCATCGACGGCATCGACCAGCGACTGATCGGGACGGTGCAGCGTGCCGCCGAGCTGGAGATTATAGGGTGGATCGGCGAAAATCGCATCGACCGACTGGCTCGGGAGGGCATCCAAGGCAGCGACACAATCACCTTTGATGATGCTGTCTTTCCAGGCGTCGCTCTCGCCCGCACGATCAAAACCGGCACGCCGAAAATCGGCCAGCGGAAAAACTGCTGCCATTGGTACTCGCTCCATACGCTTACTCTCTACTGATGCTTATGGTTACCGAAGATGGTTATCAAAGCCTGAACAAGTCACGGAAAATGCGAAATAAATGGCTGTCGCGGCCCGCAGGCGCGATTTGCGGCGGCCGGCGGGGGGAACCCGAAGTCGGGCAAAAACGTTGTGCACAACGGGTTCTCCTGTCCCCGCATATCGGCGCGGCAGGAAGAGCCATGATGGCAGGGGGTAATCCGCAATGGGGTCCGTGATGAAAATGGCTTCTTTTTCCATGAATGTCGTCTGCGCCGCACTTTTCGCAACGGCGCTGCCGGCGCCGTCGCAGGCGCAGCAACCGGCCCCGCAATATAACGTCGTCACCGATGCGGTCCTGTTCGATGGCGGCCCCTCGCTCGGCAACAGCGACAAGGTGCGGTGGGATTTCTACAAGGCAGACCGTTCCGGCGGGCGTACCGACGACAATGCCGGCGGCTCCTATGACGCCACCTTCGAGGCGAAACTGCCGGCGGGCAAATATGTCGGGGTGGCGGCGCTGAGCAATGTGACCCGCGAAGTGTCGTTCGAGGTGAAGGACGGAAGCGTCGCGAGGCCGAAGGTGAATTTTGATGCTGCGGAATTGACCGTCGTGCCGAAACGCAGCGCCGGCGGCGATGTGGAAACGCAGGCCAAGACGGAAATCACCAAGGGCGATTTCAAGGACAGCGTCTATGGCCAGAACACCGTCTTCGTGCCGGCGGGAGACGTCGTCCTCACCGGCAGCATCGGCCCGGCGCGGGCTGAGGAGACGCTTGCCATCAAGGCGGGCGAGAAGATCAGCCACGAGCTTGTCATTCCAAGCGGCGTGGTGATCGCCAAGGCCGTTTATGCGGAAGGCGGCAGGGCGGTGGAAACGGACGATATCCGCTTCGAAGCGATGTCGGCCAAGGAAACGCTGGATGGCACGCGTGAGACCATCAACGGCATTTACGGCACCGGCAAGATCATGGAAATGCCCGCCGGCGACTTCGTCATGCGCGCGCGCCTGGGCAAGGTGACGGTGGAACAACCATTCACCGTGACTGCCGGAAAACGAACCGAAATCACCCTCGATCTCGATGCGGGCGTTCTCGCCATCAAGGCGCCCGGTGCGGAACGGATCGATATCGTTGAAACCACCAGGGATCTTCAGGGCACGCAGAAGGAGATTTCCGGCCGTTACGGCACGCAGCATCAGGAAACCCTGCATCCCGGCGAGTATTCGGTGAAGGTGAGCTACGACAAGAAATCCGGCCGCGAGCCGAAGGAGATCAAGGCGACGGTCAAGGCCGCCGAGAGAACCGAGACGGATGTGCCGGAGTAGGCCTCGGCCGCCGCCCGGCCGGAGGCTCTGGCCGTTCGCCGATTTTCACACCTGCGAAGCCTGACGCCGCGATACGGTCGCACAGTCTTATCCACTGACAGCCTCGACAGGCCGGCCTGATCTCGCCTGCGGCGAAAGCCAGACGCATCTTCGCGAGAAAGTCGGGCGTCGCCTGCAACCTCTTGCCGGCGATTAATGTCTCGCCCAAAAGCGCAGCCACCGAAAGGCGGGCCGTCTCGTCCCGCTGCACCACGCCTTCGTTAAAACAGTGGGCATGGCTTTCACACAACAGGCCCTCGCAAATATCGTCCGGCCCATCCACCAGCTCGATGTCCTCCTCACCGGCATTCAGGCGGGCGGCGACACGGTCGTAATTTTCGACGAAACCGGACGTATATCCCTTGCCCACATAGGTGAGCATACAGAGAAGATGGTGGGGCCGGAGGCGGACGGTCACGGGGCCCGCCCTATCCGACGATGGCGAAGGCGTCGCGCACCGAGCCGGACGAGGTGCGGATCGCCTTGCGGCCGATCCATTGCACATGTCCGTCGAGGATACGCACCGCCTCTTCGGCGCGACCGCCACGCAGCGCGTCGATGATCGCGCGGTGATCGGTATCGGTGCGGCGCTCCCAGCCGGCGCGCCAGGCGGAAAACAGGAAGCGGGCGCTCGCCGCATGCAACCCGTCGATCGCCTCCATCAAGCGCGGCATGTTGCAGGGCGCGGTGATGAGGCGGTGGAAGCGGCGGTTGGCCTCCTCCCAATGCTGCACATCGACGGCGCTGTCGCCTTCGAGCGTTGCCGCCTCCGCCTGGTCGAGAATGGCGGGCGTCATGTTGGGAATGGCGTGGCGGAGCGCCAGAACCTCAAGGGCGGCGCGCATTTCCGCCACCTCGCGCACATCGTCAAGGCCGAAATCCGCCACCCGGACACCCCGTCGCGGAATGCTGGCGGCAAGCCCCTGCGCTTCCAGCCGGCGGAATGCCTCGCGCACCGGCACATGCGACGCGCCGAATTCGGCGGCGATGTGATCCTGCCGCAACCTTTCGCCCGGCGACAGCTCGCCGCGAACGATGCGGTCGGCAAGCGTGCGGCTGATGCGCGCGGCAATGGTGTCTTCGGGCGTGTTCTTCACTGGCTTGGGCATAACATCCCATAACGCATATGGCGCGGCCGTGTGTAGCGGTTTTTGCGCGAAAGAGTAACGCCAAACCAAATATTCGAGGCGGCACAGTCGCTTACACAGGCCGACCGAGCTATGAGCCTGATGGGACCGACCTTTGCGGGTGCGCCGGTTGAGCTTGGCGCGGACATGGTCTAAAAGCCCGGCATCGTTTTCTTCCAGCCAAATCCGATACAGGGAGCGCCCATGAGCGGCTTCGACCTCATTATTTTCGACTGTGACGGCGTTCTGGTCGATTCCGAAATCATCGCGGCGCAGGTGGAATCCCGCCTCTTGACCGAAGCCGGATATCCGATCTCCGTCGAGGAAATGGGCGAACGTTTCGCCGGCATGACCTGGAAGAACATTCTTCTGCAGGTGGAAAGCGAAGCCAGCATTCCGCTCTCCGCCTCGCTGCTCGACAAATCGGAAAAGCTGCTCGACATGCGGCTGGAACGCGACGTGAAAATCATCGAGGGCGTAAAATTCGCGCTGTCGCGCCTGACCACGCCGCGTTGCATCTGCTCGAACTCATCGAGCCACCGCCTCGACATGATGCTGACAAAGGTGGGCCTGAAGCCCTATTTCGCGCCGCATATCTATTCCGCCAAGGATCTCGGCGCCGACCGCGTGAAGCCGAAGCCCGATATCTTCCTGCATGGCGCGGCGCAATTCGGCGTTTCCCCCGACCGCGTGGTCGTGGTCGAGGATTCCGTGCACGGCATCCATGGCGCAAGAGCCGCCGGCATGCGCGTCATCGGCTTCACCGGCGCATCCCACACCTATCCGAGCCACGCCGACCGGCTGACGGATGCGGGCGCGGAAACCGTGATCTCGCGCATGCAGGATCTGCCGGCCGTGATTGCGGCAATGGCGGAGTGGGAAGGCGCTTTTTAATCTGTGGCTTTGTCACAAACGCCGCTTCGTCATGCTCGGGCCTGTCCCGAGCATCTGCAACGTTTTGATTTTACGATACGTGTTTGGATCCTCGGGGCAAGCCCGAGGATGACGTCGCGTGTGAGGAATGTTTTGTCCGCGACCTGACCGGAGCCCGCAAAAGCAGCCTCCGGTTTTTTACATTTCACCCGTCAAATCACCGGCGCTTGGTCTTTGCCTTTGCGCCCTGCTCGGCGAAGCCGATGAAGACGCTGACAGACTTCGGTGCGCCGCCCGGTCCGTTGGGGATGGCGACGTGGTCGTTGTTGAAGATGAACTGCGTGCCGGCCCCGCCTGCCGGAACATCGACGGCGAAGGCGGTGGTTTCGCCGTAGATCTCGCCGTCGCCGTCCTTCACCGTCACGCGGATCGGCACGGTCACGCGGCCGGGCTTGGCCATCGGGCCGGGAACGAGGCGGCCCTGGGCCAGCACGTTCACGGTGAGCGTCGATTCATTGGCGGTACATGAACGCGTCGTATCGGACAGCGAGACCTGATAGGCGAGTTTCTGCGGATCGTCCTTGGCGCCGCCGGCATAGACGCGATGAACGGCGTTGGCATCGAGAACCGTCACGGCCGGGCAATTGGCCTGAACCACGGCAGCCGTCGGTGCGGCCTGCGCCGCCGGCGGGTTGACGGCAAGCGAGTCCGACGGGTTGGAGGAATTGCATCCTGCAACAACGACGAGAAGCGACATCGCGGCGGACAAACGCAAGAAATTCCCTGACACTCTTCTAAATCCTCTCCCTTGTCCCGGAACAGAACCGGAGACGCTGTTTATTGACCTTTCACCCAGGTTGGCGATGGTCTATAGCAGCGACGCCGGAAAAAATCGATTGGCATGTTCGGTTTTGCTTGAATTTTCAGAAAAGCCCTTCATTACCTCGCCAATCGCCTCATTCCGGTGAGACGCTGCGGACAAAGACGCCGATCGCATCGGTAACGGATAAGGGACTATCTCGTGGAATATGTATCGACCAGGGGTGCGGCCCCTTCGCTTGGTTTTTGCGACGCGCTTCTGGCGGGCCTTGGCCGTGACGGCGGGCTTTATGTTCCGCGCAAATGGCCTTCCATGTCGAAGAAGGAAATCCGCAACCTGCGCGGCAAGTCCTATCAGGACGTCGCCTTCGAGGTTCTCTACCGTTTCACCGGCGGCGAGATTCCGGCAGACAAGTTCAAGGCGATGATCGACGACGCCTATGCGACCTTCCGGCATCCTGCCGTCGTGCCGCTGACGCAGACCGGCCCGAACACTTTCGTGCTGGAACTTTTCCACGGCACCACGCTCGCCTTCAAGGACGTGGCGATGCAGCTTCTCGCCCGCCTGATGGACTACACGCTCTCCGAGCGCGGCGAGCGCGCCACCATTGTCGGCGCCACCTCGGGCGATACGGGCGGCGCGGCCATCGACGCCTTTGCCGGGCGCGAGCGCACCGACATCTTCATCCTTTTCCCGAACGGCAAGGTCTCTCCGGTGCAGCAGCGCCAGATGACGACGTCGACCGCTTCCAACGTGCATGCGCTGGCGATCAACGGCAATTTCGACGATTGCCAGACGCTGGTGAAGGAGATGTTCAACGACGTGAAGTTCCGCGACGGCGTGAAGCTTTCCGGCGTCAACTCCATCAACTGGGCGCGCATCATGGCGCAGGTGGTCTATTATTTCACCGCCTCGCTTTCGCTCGGCGGCCCCGACCGGAAGATTTCCTTCACCGTTCCGACCGGCAATTTCGGCGATATCTTCGCCGGTTACGTCGCCAAGAAGATGGGTCTGCCGATCGACAAGCTCGTCATCGCCACCAATGACAACGACATTCTGGCGCGCACGCTGAAGACCGGCCGTTACGAGATGCGCGGCGTCAAGCCGACCACCTCGCCCTCCATGGACATCCAGATCTCGTCCAACTTCGAACGCCTGTTGTTTGAAGCCTATGGCCGTGATTCCGCTGCGGTAAAGGCATCGATGGACGGCCTCAAGCAATCCGGATCCTTTGAAATTCCGCCGCATGCGCTGAAATTCATCAAGAAGGATTTCCGCGCCGGCCGCGCTACCGAAAAGCAGGTGGCGGCAACGATCCGCGACACGCTTGAGAAAACCGGCTACCTGATCGACCCGCATACGGCGACCGGCGTTTTCGTGGCGGAAAAGCACGAAAAGGCGTCAAGCCCGATGGTCGTTCTGTCGACCGCTCACCCGGCTAAATTCCCGGCCGCTGTAAAATCCGCTTGCGCAATCGAGCCTGCGCTTCCAGTATGGTTAGCTGACATTATGAACCGGGAGGAGCGTTTCGACATTCTGGATGCGGAGCTCAAAGCCGTGGAAACCTTCATCGGCAAACACGCACGCGCCGGCAAATAGAGACGCGGAAAGACGTTGAGTATGAGAGTAAATGTGACCCGGCTTTCGTCCGGGTTGACCGTTGTGACGGAAAAAATGCCGCATCTCGAAAGCGTCGCTCTTGGGGTGTGGATCAAATCCGGTTCACGCAACGAGACGACTGCCGAACACGGCATCGCCCATCTTCTCGAACATATGGCTTTCAAGGGCACGGCGCGCCGCACCGCCCGGCAGATCGCCGAAGAAATCGAAAATGTCGGCGGCGAAGTCAACGCCGCGACATCGACGGAAACGACCTCCTACTACGCCCGCGTCCTGAAAGACCACGTCCCCCTCGCCGTCGATATCCTTGCCGACATCCTGACGGAATCGCTGTTCGACGAAGACGAGCTGGAGCGGGAGAAAAACGTCATCCTGCAGGAAATCGGCGCGGCGACCGATACGCCCGACGACGTGATCTTCGACAATTTCTCCGGTGTCGCCTATCGCGACCAGACTATCGGCCGCCCGATCCTCGGCACGCCGGACACCGTTCAATCCTTCACCACCGGCCAGATCAGGCATTATCTCGCCCGCAACTACACGACGGACCGCATTTTCGTCGTGGCGGCAGGCGCTGTCGATCACGAGAGCTTCGTGAAGCAGGTGGAAGAACGTTTCGCCTCGCTGCCGCAGCTGCCCATCGCCACACCGGTGCTCGAAAAGGCTATCTATACCGGTGGGGAAATCCGCGAGACCCGCGACCTGATGGATGCGCAGGTGCTCCTCGGCTTCGAGGGCAAGGCCTATCACGCCCGCGATTTCTATTGTTCGCAGATTCTCGCCAATATCCTGGGCGGCGGCATGTCTTCCCGCCTGTTCCAGGAAGTGCGCGAATATCGTGGCCTGTGCTATTCGGTCTATGCATTCCACTGGGGCTTTTCCGATACCGGCATCTTCGGCGTGCATGCGGCCACCGGCGGCAACGACCTGCCGGAACTGGTGCCCGTCATTCTGGAGGAACTTCGCAAGTCCTCGCAGACCATCCATCAGGAAGAAATCGACCGCGCCCGGGCGCAAATCCGCGCGCAATTGCTGATGGGCCAGGAAAGCCCGGCCGCCCGCGCCGGCCAGATGGCCCGGCAGATGATGCTTTACGGCCGGCCCATCCCCAATGAGGAGATGATGGAGCGGCTTGGCGACATCACCCGCGCGCGCCTGACCGATCTTGCGGGACGGCTGTTTTTCGATACAGTTCCGACATTGTCCGCAATTGGCCCGCTCGAACATCTGCCGCCTCTTTCCGACATCACTGCCGCGCTTTCCGCGCAGCAGCCCGCAAGGATAAAGGCGAACGGATAAACCGATATGAGAGCGGGATTTAAAGGCAAAGACCGCTCATCTTTTTCGCCATCCCGCTCGCGGATGGCGATGTCTGCCGCACAGGGATCGTGAATGCTGCGTTTTCTTTCCCGACATAGCGACACGCCAGAACTGCGCAGCGCCAATCACCTTCTCAGACTGCCGCGCTACGGCGATTTCAAGCAATGGCATGTGCTGCGCTCCGAAAGCCGGCAGTTTCTTCAGCCCTGGGAGCCGACCTGGCGGCCGGACGAGCTGACGGAAGGCGCCTTCCGCATGCGCGTGGTGCGCAACGGCCAGGAATTTTCCTCCGGCACCGCCGTTTCCTTCCTGCTATTCGAGAAAGAGACGCTGCTGGTCGGCGGCATCACCATCGGTTACATCCGTCGGGGTGCGGCGCAAAGCTGTATGATCGGATACTGGATCGGCGAGCGGCACGCCGCCCAAGGCCATATGTCTGCCGCATTAAAATTGGTAATACCATACATCTTTAACGGACTTCAGTTGCACCGTATCGAGGCAGCCTGTATTCCGGAAAACTTCAAAAGCATCCGGCTTCTCGAAAATGCCGGGTTCCAGCGGGAAGGCCTCCTGCGGGAATATCTGAAAATCAATGGCCAATGGCGGGATCATATGATGTTTTCCCTTCTTGCCGACAAGCAAAGCTCCGGCGGAACGAAGTACGATACATGACCTACAATCACACTGCGCCTTGCCTTGCGAAACGTCTGGCGGCAATCGCGCTGGCTGCGCCGTTTTTCCTGCTTTTCCTGCTTTTCTCTTCCTATTCCTACGCCTTCGAGCCGGTGAAGATTTCCCGTGACGACACGGCGCTCGACCTGACGGCCACCACCGATATCTATGCCAACCAGGGCGAAGCCTTTCAGGTCTCGACCGCGCCCGGCCCCGACGGCATTCGCCGCCGTATCGAGGTGCGCGCCAGCTCCACCGACCATCAGGGCGACTGGGCGGTTTTCGCACTCGCTAACGTTTCGGAAGAGCAGCTGGAGCGCGTGATCGTCGCGCCGCATTTCCGCCTCGTCAATTCCAAGCTGTTCTGGCCCGATCTCGGCTCGCAGCGCATCATGGCAATTACGCCGAGTGAAGGCTTTGCGCTTGACCGGCAGCCGAGCCCGGATGCCGACGTGTTCCGCATCACCCTCAATCCCGGCTCCGTCATCACCTTCGTCGCCGAGCTTTCCACGCCGCAGCTGCCGCAGCTTTATCTGTGGGAGCCGGAGGCCTACAAGGACACGATCAACGCGTTTACGCTCTATCGCGGCATCGTGCTCGGCATTGCCGGCCTGCTCGCCGTACTTTTGACCATCCTGTTCGTGGTCAAGGGTACTTCCGTCCTGCCGGCCTCGGCCGCGCTCGCATGGGCGGTGCTCGCCTATATATGCGTCGATTTCGGCTTCCTCGAAAAGCTCATCACCGTCACCTCAAGCGATCAGCGAATATGGAGGGCGGGCGCGGAAGTGGCGCTCGCCTCCAGCTTCGTGGTCTTCCTGTTCACCTATCTCAATCTCAACCGATGGCATGCGCATCTGGGTTATGCGACCTTTGCCTGGGTGGTGGGTCTGGCGCTGCTGTTCGGCGTGGCGATCTACGATCCCTCGGTCGCCTCCGGCATTGCGCGCGTGTCCTTCGCGCTCACCGCAACAGCCGGCATCGCGCTCATCGTCTATCTCGGTTTCAACCGTTACGACCGGGCGATTTTGCTCGTGCCTTCCTGGGCGCTTATCCTCGTCTGGCTGTTCGGCAGCTGGCTGACAGTGACCGGGCAATTGGACAATGACATCGTGCAGCCCGCACTCGGCGGCGGGCTGGTACTGATCGTGCTGCTGATCGGCTTTACCGTCATTCAGCACGCCTTTGCCGGCAGCGCCTACCAGCAGGGTCTCTTCTCCGATCTCGAGCGGCAATCGCTGGCGCTGACGGGCAGCGGCGATACGGTCTGGGACTGGGATGTAACGCGCGACCGCATCGTCACCACGCCCGATATTTCCAACCGGCTGGGGCTGGAACCCGGCGCCATGCATGGCGCTGCGCGCAACTGGCTGCCGCGCCTGCACCCTGACGATCGCGACCGGTTCAAGGCGACGCTCGACGTACTGCTCGACCATCGCAAGGGCCGCCTCAACCACGAATTCCGCATTCGCGCGGAAGACGGTCATTTCCACTGGCTGCAAATCCGCGCCCGTCCGGTTCTCGGCTCCAACGGCGAAATCATCCGCTGCGTCGGCACCATCACCGATATTACCGAGCAGAAGAACTCCGTCGAGCGGTTGCTTCAGGATGCGATGAACGACAATCTGACCGGGCTTCCGAACCGGCAGGTGTTCCTCGACCGCCTGCAATCGATCCTCAACCTGTCTTCCGACAGCGACGGCGTGCGCCCGACCGTGATGGCCATCGATATTGACCGCTACAAGCTGGTCAACGATACGCTCGGCATTGCTGCCGGTGACAATATCCTCATTGCGCTGACCCGCCGTCTGCGCCGTCTTTTGAAACCGCAGGATACGCTGGCGCGTCTTGGCGGCGATGAGTTCGGCCTGATCCTGACCTCGGAGCGCGATCCGCAGCGTGTGGCCGATTTCGCCGATGCAGTGAACAAGGCGATCATGGTGCCGATCAATTTCGCCAATCGCGAAATCATCCTCACCGCTTCCATCGGCCTCGTTTCGTGGATCGACCAGCAGGAAAGTGCAGCCGGACTCTTGAGCGATGCGGAACTCGCCATGTATCGCGCCAAGCGCGCCGGCGGCAATCGCGTCGAGCCCTTCCGCCCCGCCTTCCGCACGTCGGGCACCGACCGCCTGCAGATGGAAAGCGACCTTCGCCGCGCCATCGAGCGCAAGGAGCTGTCGCTGGCCTATCAGCCAATCGTCAAGCTCGACGATGGCGAGTTGGCCGGTTTCGAAGCGCTGATGCGGTGGGAGCACCCCAAGCGCGGCAATATTCCGCCGAGCGAGTTCATTCCGATTGCGGAGGCCTCCGGCCTGATCGAGCCGCTCGGCATGTTCGCGCTGGAACGGGCGGCGACCGATCTGATGGACTGGCAGCACGCCATAGAGAAGATGCCGATCTTCATTTCCGTCAATATTTCCAGTGCGCAGCTGCTGAACAATGAATTGTACAATGATGTGCGCGGCATGCTGACCCGCACCCGTTGCAATCCCCAGCAGCTGAAGCTGGAACTGACGGAATCCGTCGTCATGGAGAACCCGGAGCAGGCGCGGCTGGTGCTTTCCAAGCTCAAGGAAACGGGCTTGAGCCTCGCCATGGACGATTTCGGCACCGGCTATTCGTCGCTCGCCTATCTCACCCGCTTCCCCTTCGACACGATCAAGCTCGACAAGGCGCTGGTGGCCAATACCAGCGACAAGCGCAACGTGCTCCTGCGCTCCGTCATCGCCATGGCGCGGGCGCTCGACATGCAGGTCGTGGCGGAAGGCATCGAAACGCCCGAGGATGCGGCCGAACTGGCGCGCATGAATTGCCATTTCGGCCAGAGCTTCCTGTTCGGCACCCCGGTTTCGGGCGATGCGGCGCTGAAGCTTTTGCGGGAACGGTTCCAGCCGACGAAGCGGGCTTCGTAAGCGGAGTATTGGAACGCAAGGTAGCTACCTCCGTCATTCCGGCCTTGAGCCGGAATCCAGCCGCCGCGCGTCGGCGCGGCGATAAAAGCCCTTTCAGCCCAAGGACTTGGGCTGGCTGGATGCCGGATCAAGTCCGGCATGACGGGAGGAGGAAACGGCGCGTTTGCCGACTGTTACTCCTCGTTTGTCGAACATTCACTGAACCAGGGCAGCCTGCACCTGTGTTGACGCATCCGCCGCCACCCTCCCATGCAGGAGGTCGTGAATGAATTCCATCTTCACCACCACCGGCGGTGTCAGCACGAAGGGATAGAGGTCTGCCTCCCCCATGCTGCGCTGGATAGAATTGATCGCGACGCTGAGCGGAATCCAGGCCTTGACCAGTTGTTCGGCGCTGCGGGCATTGTAGGGATCGAAAGTCACCTCCGCCGCCATTTCTTCATGCCCATCGGGATCGATGGCCACGCCGAAGGCCCGCGCCGTCTCCAGCGTATCGACGATATGCAGATAATGGGCGAAACATTCGGCGAAATCCTCCCAGGGGTGGACGGACGCATAGGAACTGATGAAGCTTTCCTGCCAGTCGGGACGCGGCCCATCTTCGTAATTGCGTTGCAGAGCGGCGCCATAATCCTCACTGTCATCGCCGAAGACGGCGCGGCAGGCCTCCAGGCGGTTCTCATCCCGCACCAGCTTATTCCAGATGAAGTGCCCCACCTCGTGGCGGAAATGGCCGAGCATGGTGCGGTACGGCTCGTTCATATTGGCGCGGACCTGCTCGCGGGTGACATCGTCGGCCTCCGCGGCGCGGATGGCGATCAGGCCCTCATCGTGACCGGTCATGGCGGGAATGACGGAACCATCGGGCGCCACCTCGTCCACCAGAAAATCGAAGACCAGCCCACCGGCAGGATCGGCATCGCGATTGGGATGCGGCAGGCCGAGCCGCAGGATCGAATAAAACAGATGCCGCTGCGCCTGGCTGATGCGACGCCATTGTGCAATGCCCTCATCCGTCGCGATATCCGGCACCAGACGGCTGTGGCTGCAGGCCGGGCAGAAGGCGCTGTCGCTTTGCGCCGGCACTGACCAGTTGCAGATATCGTTCACTTCATTGGCGCAGAACCGCACCTGTTTTTGCGGGTCCGCGACGATCTGCCAGTTCGGCTCACCCGCGGGCGAAAGCGCCTCCATGGATAGCCGTTCCGGCACGAAGGCCAGACGATGACCGCAGGAAACGCAGAAACGATTGTCGAAATGGACCGGCTGGCCGCAGGATGCGCAGGAAAAAAGCTTCATCGATGAAACCCTTGCGATGGATCGGGTGGGTGGAGGTAAAATACGATGCCAACATGCACCGTAGACGACAGCTGAAAATCATTGACGCTCCTGCGCTCCGGGCTTACCCCCCTCTGTCCTGCCGGACATCTCCCCCTCAAGGGGGGAGATCGGCAAGACGCTCTTCCACCACTCCATTCTCAAGCATTGAGATGGGCGAGACCTCGCCTCAGGTCGATCTCCCCCCTTGAGGGGGAGATGTCCGGCAGGACAGAGGGGGGTAAGCCCGGAGCGCAGGAGCATCAATGATTGGCAACGGTCGCCTACGGTGGCCACTATGAAGGGCGTAACAGGCGGCCGCCTTCGGAACATCCCAGACGACAGGAGCGCATGTGCGGTCAACACATGCGCTCCGAAGCGCCTCATCGAAAGAGGCGCGAGACCGTCGGGCGAAATTACATGCGGTCGACGGCGCCCTTGACGGCGTCTTTCGCCTTGCCAACGCTGGTCTGTACCTTGCCCTTGGCTTCCTGGGCGGCACCCTTGGCGCGCAATTCATTATTGCCCGTCGCTTCGCCGACGTTCTTCTTCACCTTGCCAGCAACTTCATTGGCTTTACCGGCGATCTTGTCAGATGTGCTACCCATAATACTACTCCCTCGTTGAGCCGTACTGTCTGTCCGGCTTTCCGGGTGAGTAACGTCAGGGGTCGGGATTTGGTTCCAGCCAAAACGGGCGGAACATGCAGGGGCTCAGGCGTGACCGGCATCCGTGGAAAGCATGCGCGCATCGACGCCCATGAGCGCCAGCGCCCGCTCGTATTTATTGTCCAGCCCGCGGTCGAAGATCAGTTCCTCCGCAGCCGGGCAATTCAGCCAGCCATTATTGGCGATCTCGTTTTCCAGCTGGCCCGGACCCCAGCCTGCATAACCGAGCATCATGGTGGCCCTTTGCGGACCGCGGCCGTTAGAGATGGCGCGGACGATATCGAGCGTTGCCGTCAGCGAAATGTCATCGCTGACTGGAATGCTGGATTCGCTTAAATAATCATCCGAATGCAGCACGAAACCCCGGCCGGATTCCACCGGGCCGCCGCACTGGATCGGAAATTCGCGGGTGCGATTGGGCAGCATGATGGCGTCGTTGCTGTCCACCAGTTTCAGGTGCAGCAGAATATCCGTAAAGGTGATCTGCTGCGGCCGGTTGATGATGAAGCCCATGGCGCCTGCATCCGAATGGGCGCAGATATAGATCACCGAACGGGCAAAATTGCCGTCGTCCAGCCCCGGCATCGCGATGAGGAACTGACCATCGAGAAAGCCACGTTCGCGTTTGTCCATCAGGGTTGAAAAGCTCACCGGCGCCTCCAGCAGACCGCATTCCGTCATTTAACGAAAACGGCGTTCGCACTTCGACAAAGGACAGGATGCGGCATCGCGCCCGATCAATCAACCGAAAATGATGAACCGCACGAATTCGTAACTGGTCCACCGAGCGATGTTGGGTTAGACGGAAAGCATGAGCGCCAGAATATTCTTTCGATTTTCACATTTCCGTTTTGCAGCGGCATTTGCTGCCCTACTTGGCGGTGCTGAAGCCGCCCAGGCCGAAATTACCGACTGGGCGAGAAGCGAAGGCGGCCAGATGCGCGTGGCGAGCCTTGCCATGGATGCCGACGGCGTGGTGCGCGGCGTGCTGCAGATCGAGCCGAAGGACGGCTGGATCACCTATTGGCGCGAACCGGGCGAAGCGGGCATACCGCCGCAGATCACGCCCGATCCTGCAAGCGGCGCGGCGCTCACCACCATGGCCTATCCGGTCCCGAAGCTGATCGAAAACGGCGACATCACCGATATCGGCTACGACCACGCCGTCAGCCTTCCGTTTCAGCTGAAAGCCGCCGACCCGGCGGCAGGCGGAAAGATCGATCTCACCGCCTTCATCGGCGTGTGCCAGAATATCTGCATTCCCTTCGAGGCGAAGTTTTCAATCGAGCGCGGCAATGCCGGCGATGACGACCGCGAGGAACGGCGATTGCTGGAGGAGGCGCGCGAAACGCTGCCCGAGGCGGCATCCGACGATTTCAAGGTGATCGATTTTCACATCACGCCCGACAAGACCATGCTCGGCGTGCAATTGCAGCTTCCGGAAAACGCGCCGAAGGAGACCGAAATCTTTATCGCCGGTCCCTCGGGCTTTGCCTATTACGAGCCGCAGAACCTGGTGCGCGACAAGCGCAAGCTCTCCTTCTACATGAACATCAAGGGCCTGCCGAAAACCTATCAGGTGCAGGGCAATAGCTGGCCTATCCTGGTCAAATCCGGCGACCGGGCCATGGAAACGATGCTCCATTTTCCAAAGCCCTGATCGGTTCGGCGGTCACGTTTGAGCGGCCGCGTCTGCAATGGAATTTCCTGCGAAAACCGCATGACACGTTTCATTTGGTTGCTCTATAGTCGCGCGAACCGAACGGCTACAGGAGCACGGACATGACCATCAAGATCGGCGAAAAACTGCCTTCCGCAACTTTCAAGGAAAAGACGGCCGACGGCCCGGTGGAAACCACCACGGACGCGCTTTTCGGCGGCAAGAAGGTGGTTCTCTTCGCTGTTCCCGGCGCTTTCACCCCCACCTGCTCACTGAACCACCTGCCGGGCTATCTCGAAAACCGCGACACCATTCTTTCCAAGGGCGTTGACGATATCGCCGTCGTCGCCGTCAACGACTGGCACGTGATGGGCGCATGGGCGCAATCCTCCGGCGGTCAGGGCAAAATCCACTTCCTCGCCGACTGGGACGCCGCTTTCACCAAGGCGCTCGGCCTCGACGCCGATCTTTCCGCCGGCGGCCTCGGCGTGCGCTCCAAGCGTTATTCGATGCTGGTGGAAGACGGTGTGGTGAAGTCGCTCAACGTGGAAGAAAACCCCGGCCAGGCGACGGTCTCTGCCGCTGCGGCGATGATCGAGCAGCTTTGACGTTAAGAAGAAGGCCTCTTGGCCCTAGATAAGACGTCATCCTCGGCCCTGTGCCGAGGATCTAATCACGTTCAATTCAATCGAGACGTTGCAGATGCTCGGGACAAGCCCGAGCATGACGGAAGAGAGCGACCAGAAGCCGCTCTCTCAAACATTCATATCGAACACCAGAAGCCCGGCGAGACCGCCATCGGTGAGCGACACGAGACGTTCCCCCACTTCCATGTGCTTGGGATGGGCGAGATAGTCGTCGCGGGCCTCGGGGCTTTCCAGCGTCACGATAAAACCGTCGACAAAACCGCCATTCAGCCCCTCGGGTGAAACATTCTGGCCGTATTTCACATCGATGATGCCGGGTATCGCATCCTTCAGGGCGGCAATCGCCTCGAATATTGCGTGTTTTTCAGAAGAGGCCGTTGCAGCCTTGAAGCGTAGAAATACACAATGCAGGATCATCCGGATTTCTCTCCTCCGTTGGGCGCTACCGGAGCGCCCCTTGACGACAAGATAGGTCGGGTTTCGGTTTTCACAACCCCCGATAACGGGGCCGCCGGCGCGGATTTGCCCGACCCGAAATAGAGCAGGCTTCCATTACCGCCGTTTGAAGGGCTCCATGCCCTTTCGCGCCAACTCGTCGGCGCGCTCGTTTTCCGGGTGGCCGGCATGGCCCTTGACCCAGTGCAGGGTGACCTTATGGCGTTGCTGCGCCGCTTCCAGCGCCTGCCATAGTTCAACATTCTTGACCGGCTTGTTATCGGCGGTTTTCCAGCCCTTCTTTTTCCAGCCGAAAATCCACTTGGTGATGCCGTCCTTCACATAGGCGCTGTCGGTATAAAGATCGACCTCGCAGGGGCTTTTCAGCGCATTGAGCGCCGAAATCGCCGCCAGCAGTTCCATGCGGTTATTGGTGGTCTCGGCTTCGCCGCCGGAGAGTTCCTTCTCCACTTCGCCGTAACGCAGCACGGCACCCCAGCCGCCGGGACCGGGATTGCCGGAGCAGGCGCCATCGGTGAAAATATCGACATGTTTCATTCGCCCGCCAGCCCATATTCGGCGACAGTGGCGATGGAACGGTGGAACCGCAGCTTGCGCAGATATTCCAGCGGGTCCTTCTTGACCACCAGCGCACCTTCCGGCGTCGTCAGCCAGTCATAAAGGCGGGTGAGGAAAAAACGCAGCGCCGAACCGCGCGCCAGAAGCGGCAGCGCCTCCAGCTCCGCTGCGCTCAGCGGGCGCACCGACTGGTAACCCTCCAGCAGCGCCTTGCCCTTGGTGACGTTGTAAGCGCCATCCTTTTCGAAGCACCAGGCATTGAGGCAGATCGACACGTCATAAGCGAGCAGGTCGTTGCAGGCAAAATAAAAGTCGATCAGGCCGGACAGTTCATCGCCGAGGAAGAACACATTGTCCTGGAACAGATCCGCATGGATGACGCCGGCCGGCAGATCTTTCGGCCAATGGGCGGCGAGATAATCGATCTCGGGGCGAATCTCGTCTTTCAGGCCCTTCTCCACCTCGTCGGCGCGCGCTTCGGACTTGTCCCAAAGCACCTTCCAGCCTTCGACGGAGAGCGCGTTCGGCCGCTTGATCTCGAACCCCTCGCCGGCCAGATGCATGGCGGCCAGCGCCTTGCCGACTTCGCGGCAATGTTTCGCTTCCGGCTTTCTCAGCCACATGCCCTCGAGAAAGGAAATGAGCGCCGCCGGCCGGCCCGACAGCTCTCCCAGCAACTCGCCATCCTTGCGCGGCAGCGGCAGGGGGCAGGACAGGCCCTTGGCGGCCAGATGCTGCATGAGGCCGAGGAAGAAGGGCAGATCGTTTTTTTCCACGCGCTTTTCATAAAGCGTCAGGATCAGCGGGTCCTTGGTGGTATGCAGCAGGAAATTGGAGTTTTCGACGCCTTCGGCAATGCCCTTATAGGAGGTGAGGCTGCCGACGTCATATTGCGTGAGGAAATTCCTCAGATCATCTTCGGTGATGTCCGTATAAACTGCCAATTTCAAATCTCTTGATGAAGGATGGAGTGGAAATCTCGGGTGGAGATGACGCATGTGGGACGGAAACCGCCCGCATTCAGCGCCATCCCGCTTCAGATACCGGCGGCGGTTTTCGGCGGCAGCGCATCATTGGCATTGCCGTTCACGAAAGCCATGTCGTCCGTCGTCAGCTCGATGCTGCGCAGCTCGCGATTGACGAGGAAATGTTCCGTTTCCTCGACCGTCACGGCGAGATCGAGCGTCGTATCGAAACGCGCCTTGAAGGCCTCGATGATCTCATCGACGATGACCTCCGGTGCGGATGCGCCGGCCGAAAGGCCGACGGTGCGGATATCGCCGATTTCATTCCAGTCGATTTCCGAGGCCCGCTGCACCAGCACGGAACGCTGTGCACCGGCCCGCAGGGCCACTTCCACAAGCCGCTTGGAATTGGAGGAATTGGGTGCGCCGACGACGATGAAGAGGTCGCAGCCGGGGGCCGCCTGCTTCACCGCATCCTGACGGTTGGTGGTTGCGTAACAGATGCTGTCGGCGGCGGGCGCCTGAATGGCCGGGAAACGTTCCTGCAGCCTGGCGATGACGCCGGCCGTGTCATCGACCGAAAGTGTCGTCTGGGTGACGAAGCCGAGATTTTCGCGGTCCGCCGGTTCATAACGGCCGGCATCTTCCACAGTTTCGATGAGCGAGACCGTTCCTTCCGGAAGCTGGCCCATGGTGCCGATGACCTCGGGGTGGCCGGCATGGCCGATCAGCACCACATGGCGACCGAGGCGCTGGTGGCGCATGGCCTGCTTGTGGACCTTGGAGACCAGCGGGCAAGTGGCATCGAGATAGAACAGATTACGCGCCTGCGCATCCTCCGGCACGGATTTCGGCACGCCGTGGGCCGAGAAAACCACCGGCTGCTCGCGGTGCTCGGCCGGAATTTCATGCAGTTCCTCGACGAAAACCGCGCCCTTGGCTTCCAGCCCTTCCACCACATAACGATTATGCACGATTTCGTGACGGACATAGACGGGTGCGCCATAGGCCTTCAGCGCCAGCACGACGATCTGGATCGCCCGGTCCACGCCCGCGCAAAAGCCGCGCGGTCCGCACAGCCTTATCGTCAAAGGGGGTTTGGAAACGGCGATGTTCATTCCAGCTCCTTGGCCTGCTCCTTGGGCCGTGCTTCATGGCCTTGCCCGACAAGCTGCCTTACCGGACGGGCTGCGCTTTATTCACCCTGCGCCTTACCGTTCCGGAAATAGGCAAAACCGGCGACGATGACAAGGGCCGCCGCCAACCCATACCACGTTATCGCATATTGCAGGTGATTGTTGGGCAAATCTATCAGCGTCACGCCACCCTGCGGCCAGCCGCCCGGATTAGGCGCGTTGTCAGCATCCACGAAGAGGTGGACCAGCCGGTCGGGCGGGATATCGGCGCTGGAGGCCATGGCCGCCAGATCCTTCCAGTAGAAGATGTTCTTGGCGATATCGTTATCAGGCAGCAGCGAGGACGGTTTTGCAACCAGCGGCGCGCGCGAAAGGCCGGTGATCGTCACCGCACCGGCAACCTGCCCGTCGGGCCGTTTGGCCGGTTCCTTCATCTCGAAGGGGACGAAGCCGCGATTGACGAAGAGAATGCGTCCATCGGCGAGCGTCAGCGGCGTATAGATGTAATAGCCGGTTTGCCCCTGATGGGTGGCGAAGAAATGCCGCTCGCGGGCATGATCGAAGGTGCCGGAAAGACTGACCGTGCGGTATTCGATATCGCCGCCGCTTTTCGCGATCGCCTCTATGTCGGAGAGCGGCACCGGGCTCGCGCTCCGCCGCTCCTCGATATCGGCAATCAGCGCCTCTTTCCAGTAGAGACGCTTCACCTGCCAGGTGCCGAGCCCGAGAAGAATGGCAAGCGCCAGCAGCACCAGCGGCGCGGCGAACCAGACCCGCCTTTCCGCCGCCTTCATGTGGGAAACATCATTCACGATCAAGCCTGCCTTCGCTTGCATTGTTGCGGTATTGCAGCGCAATCATGATCCCTTTCAACTTGCGCAGCAGCACGAGGGAGACAATCACCGTAAACGGCAACCATAGCATGACATGCACCCAGACCGGCGGCGCAAAACGCTGATCGAACCAGAGCGCCAGCCCGACGACCAGAAAACCGACGATCAGCATGACGAAAACCGCCGGGCCATCGCCCGCATCGGCAAAACCGTAATCCAGTCCGCAGGCGCTGCAGGCGGGTTTTATGGTCAGAAAGCCGTCGAACAGCCGTCCGTTGCCGCAGCGCGGGCAGCAGCCTTTGAGCCCGACCTTGATGGGATCGACCGGCGCGAAATTGCCGTTTGATGGTTCAGACATGACGACCTCCCGCTTCCGCCTGCAAACCGCCCTGTTGGAGAGGGTTCAGGCACGAGGGCAGCAACCGCTGCCCGTGAAGTGTCGACGGAGGCCCAATCTCCCTCCTCCGTCATCCCCGGGTTTGACCCGAGGATTTGCACACTACCGATCTGGATTCCCGGGTCGAGCCCGGGAATGGCGCCGGGCGTGCGGGAAGCTCGCCCTCGACATCAGGGCGGCGATTTGCCGCCCCTCCATTATCGGTGCAATCAGCCGTGCAGCGGCGCGCCCCAGCCACCCCAGATATAGATGGCGAAGAACAGGAACAGCCAGACGACGTCAACGAAGTGCCAGTACCAGGCAGCCGCTTCGAAACCGAAATGCTGCTTGGGCGTGAAACCGCCGCCAACGGCGCGGAACAGGCAGACCAGCAGGAAGACCGTGCCGACGAAGACGTGGAAACCGTGGAAACCGGTGGCCATGAAGAAGGTCGCGCCGTAGATCGAATTCTTGAAGTCGAACGGCGCGTGCATGTATTCGTAAACCTGCACGGTGGAGAACAGGACGCCGAGCGCGACGGTGAGCAACAGACCGGTGATCAGGCCCTTGCGGTCATTATGCAGCAGGGCATGGTGCGCCCAGGTGACGCAGGTGCCCGACAGAAGCAGGATGACGGTGTTGTAGAGCGGCAGGTGCCAGGGATCGATCACCTCGATGCCCTTGGGCGGCCATTGGCCGCCGGTATATTCGAGGCGCGACGCCTGAATGGCCTCGTGCGGGAAGAGGCTGGCATCGAAATAGGCCCAGAACCACGCCACGAAGAACATCACCTCCGAGGCGATGAACATGATCATGCCGTAACGCAGGTGAAGCGAGACGACGCGGGTGTGGTTGCCCTCATGGGCTTCCTTGATCGTGTCGGACCACCATGCGTACATGGTGTAAAGAACGATGACGAGGCCGATATAGAACAGCCAGGGATTGGCCAGTTCCGCGCCGAACAGCTTGAAGGAGCCGCCCGACAGGTAACGCATGTAACAGACGCCACCGAAGGTCAGGATGAAGGCGCCGATCGAGGCCAGAAGCGGCCAGGGGCTTGGATCGATAATGTGGTAGTCGTGGTTCTTCTGATGCGTATCTGCCATTGCGACAATCCCCGAATGTCTCTTCCCTGATCCGGCCTCGGATAAAAGGCCAGATCTCCTCTCACAATTTGCTTTCGCCAGATGAAGTCTTTACCGGCAAGGACGCAACCGGTTTTTCGGTTTTGGCCGGATAAAACGTATAGGACAGCGTTAAAGTATGAATGCTCTTGGTCTCGCGCGCCGTGGCGATGTCAGGATCGACGAAGAACACCACCGGCATCTCCAGCGTTTCACCCGGCTGCAGCGTCGTTTCGGTGAAGCAGAAGCACTCCACCTTGTTGAAATAGGCGCCGGCTTCCATCGGCGTGACGTTGAAGACCGCCGTGCCCGTGGTCGCCACGGGTGAGCGGTTCGTCGCCTTGAACGTCACCTGCACCGTTTCGCCGATCTTCGGCGTGACCTTTTTGTCGACCGGCTGGAAATCCCAGTTGAGGCCGTTCGACGTATTGGCATCGAAGGTGACGTTGATGGTCTTGTCGAGGATGACGTCGGAATATTGCTCGACGCGCTGGGTGGTGCCGTTATAGCCGGTGACACGGCAGAACAGCGTATAAAGCGGCACGGCGGCATAGGCCATGCCGATCATGGCGCAGAAAAACACCAGACAAAGCACGAGGATGGAGCGATTGCTCACCCGCTGCCTGCCGGTCCCTGCCGTCTGCGCTTCCATATTCGCCATCTCCTCCTCCTCCTCTCCCCTCGATCAGCGCGTCAGTGCGAGCCGATCTTGATGATGGTGATGATGTAGAACAGCACCACCAGGCCGGCGAGCAGAACGCCGAGCGCGATGTTTCGCCCACGTCTCGATTTTTTCTGCGCCGCGCTCAGTTCCACCGTTTCCATCACAGGACTCCCGACATGACGGCCTTCAGGGCCGGCGCGAAATGATCGGCCAGAAGGCCGGAGAAAATCGCAAAAAGGTAAAGCACCGAATAGGCGAACATCTTCTTGGCCGGCAGCATCTTCTCGTCGCCCTCAGGCATGCGCCGGACATCGAGCGAACAGTAGACGAAGATCGCGCTCAGCACGGCAGCGAAAATGCCGTAGCCGGCGCTCGCAAGACCGGTGAAATAAGGTGCTACGGCCGCCGCCGCGGTCAGCACCGCATAAACGATCATCTGGTTCTTGGTGGAGCGTTCGCCGACCACGTTCGGCATCATCGGAATGCCGACGGCGTCGTAATCGCGCATCTTGAACAGCGCCAGCGCCCAGAAATGCGCCGGTGTCCACAGGAAGATGATGAGGAACAGGATGATGCTGTCCAGCGAAACGCCGCCGGTGACGCAGGCCCAGCCGAGCATGGGCGGGAAAGCGCCGGCCGCACCGCCGATGACGATGTTCTGCGGCGTCGAGCGTTTCAGCCACATCGTATAGATGACGGCGTAAAAGAAGATGGTGAAGGCGAGCAGGCCGGCCGAGAACCAGTTGACCGCAAGGCCGAGAATGACCACCGAAAAGGCCGACAGCGTCAGCCCGAAGGCCAGCGCCTCGCGCGGCGCGATGCGGCCGGACGGGATCGGCCGTCTGGCGGTACGGCTCATCACGGCGTCGATATCGGCATCGTACCACATGTTGAGCGCACCGGATGCGCCGGCGCCGACGGCGATGCAGAGAATGGCGATGATGCCGAGCACCGGGTTGATTTCACCCGGCGCCAGCACGAGGCCCGCAAAGGCCGTGAAGACGACGAGCGACATGACGCGCGGCTTCAGCAATTCGAAATAATCGCGCGCGCCGGCTTCCGAAAGTTCGGAGCCCTTCACGCCCAGCATGTCGCGATTGTCGATAATGCTCATTTCCTGTCCTGTTTCCTTCGAACGCCGCGTGAAGCGACGTCCCCTGCACCGGCCCGAAAACGAATGTGATTTCCGGCATGCGCGATGCGTCAATTCATGGGTCCCGAACGTCCTGACATGAGCGGCGCCGGGTAAAACCGATGCCATTTTCCGGCTTTTCGCCGCACCCTGCCGCCATTCGTCTGCGCTTGCATTTCATAAAGGCCAGATTTGGCATTTATCACGTCCGGGGCATGTATCACGTCGGACGGCAGGCATCGCTTGGACAAAATGTCACGCGGCAGAAGAGACTGCCCGTTCGGGAAACGGCACGGACCGAACCGCGCCGTCCCTCATTTTCAGCGCCGGGAATTCGCAGGCCCTGCCCGCGCCTTCCGGCCCGCGCATCAGCGAATGCGCGGCAGCTGTTCCCACTGGTGGTAGGGCGGCGGCGAAGACAGTTGCCATTCGAGCGTCGTCGCACCTTCACCCCAGGGGTTGTTGCCGGCGATCCGCTTCTTTGCGAAGGCTTCCCAGACGCAGAAGAGGAAGATCAGCACGCCGACGGCCGAGATGTAGGAACCGTAGGAGGATACCATGTTCCAGCCGGCATAGGCATCGGGATAATCGATGTAGCGGCGCGGCATGCCGGCAAGACCGAGGAAGTGCTGCGGGAAGAACACGAGGTTCACGCCCACGAACATGACCCAGAAATGAAGCTTGCCGAGGAATTCGCTATACATGTAGCCGGTGATCTTCGGGAACCAGTAATACCAGCCGGCAAAGATCGCGAAGACCGCGCCGAGCGACAGAACGTAGTGGAAGTGCGCCACCACGTAATAGGTGTCGTGCAGCGAACGGTCGAGACCGGCATTGGCGAGCTGGACGCCGGTGACGCCGCCGACCGTGAACAGGAAGATGAAGCCGATCGCCCAGACCATCGGGGTCGAGAAGGTCAGCGAACCGCCCCACATGGTCGCGATCCACGAGAAAATCTTGATACCCGTCGGCACCGCGATGACCATGGTGGCGAAGACGAAGTAACGCTGCGCTTCGAGCGACAGGCCGACCGTGTACATGTGGTGGGCCCAGACGATGAAGCCGACGGCGCCGATGGCGACCATGGCATAGGCCATGCCGAGGTAACCGAAGACCGGCTTCTTGGAGAAGGTGGAGACGATGTGGCTGATGATGCCGAAGCCCGGCAGGATCAGGATGTAGACTTCCGGATGGCCGAAGAACCAGAACAGGTGCTGGTAAAGGATCGGGTCACCGCCGCCTTCCGGCGAGAAGAATGCCGTGCCGAAGTTACGGTCGGTCAGAAGCATGGTGATGCCGCCCGCCAGAACCGGCAGCGACAGCAGCAGCAGGAACGCGGTGACGAGGACCGACCAGGCGAAGAGCGGCATCTTGTGCAGCGTCATGCCCGGGGCGCGCATGTTGAGGATGGTGGTGATGAAGTTGATCGCACCGAGGATCGACGACGCGCCCGAAACGTGCAGCGCGAAGATCGCCAGATCCACCGCCGGCCCCGGCATGCCGCTGGTCGATAGAGGCGGATACATGGTCCAGCCGCCACCGACACCGTAGGCGCCCGCAGGGCCCTCGACGAAGAGCGAGAGAATGAGAAGGATGAAAGCCGGAACGATCAGCCAGAAGGAGATGTTGTTCAGGCGCGGGAAAGCCATGTCCGGAGCGCCGATCATGATCGGGATCATCCAGTTGGCGAAACCGCCGATCAGCGCCGGCATGACCATGAAGAAGATCATGATCAGTGCGTGCGCGGTGGTGAACACGTTGAACATGTGCTTGCCGCCATCGATGGCGGCGTCACCCTCGAAGCCGTAAACCATGGACGCCAGACCGTGGAAAATCTGGATGCCCGGCTCCTGAAGCTCCATGCGCATGACGACGGAAAGCCCGCCGCCGACGATGCCGGCGATGATCGCGAAGATCAGGTAGAGCGTGCCGATGTCCTTGTGGTTGGTCGACAGGAACCAGCGGGCGAAGAAGCCCGGCGTATGGGAATGATGCGCATCATGCGAGTGATCGTGCCCATCATGTGCGGAATGACCATGCGAGTGATGATCGTCGTGTGCGGAAGGTCCAGCCATTGTCCTCACTCCAGAGTCAGTTGGTTTCGTTGGCGGCAACGTCGACGGTGCGCGGAGCGCCATCGACAGAGGCCATCAGCGCCCGGTTCGCGCCGCTAAGGTCAGAGGCGGCGGCGGTGAGCCAGGTGTTGTACTGCTGTTCGGAAACCACCCGAATGGCGATCGGCATGAAGGCATGGTCCTTGCCGCAAAGCTCGGAACACTGGCCGTAATAAAGGCCCTCTTTTTCCGCCTTGAACCAGGTTTCGTTCAGGCGGCCGGGAACGGCGTCGATCTTGACGCCGAAAGCCGGCATGGCGAAGGAATGGATTACATCCGTCGGCGCGGCGGTGACGAGCAGGCGAACGGTCTTGCCGACCGGAACGACCATTTCATTGTCTACCGCCAGAAGACGCGGATAGCGGGCCCTGTCTTCCTTGCCCGCGGCGGCGCGATCCTGGTCCTTCAGCATGTAGCTGTCGAAGGAAACCGGCTCGGCGCCTTCGGCGGCCGTATATTCATAGCTCCACAGCCATTGCGTGGCGGTCGCCTTCAGCGTCACGTCGGGGTTTTCCGGCTGCGTGAGCTGCGCGTTCAAGAGATTGAACGACGGGAAAGCAAGGAACAGGAGAATGAGAACCGGCGCCAGCGTCCAGACCACCTCGATTGCCGTGTTATGGCTGGTCTTGGAAGCCACCGGATTTTTCGCGGCGCGGAATTTCAGGGCGACGACGATGAGCAGCGCAAGAACGAAAAGCGTAACCGGAACAATGAACCAGAGCGTATATTGTTCAAACCAGCGTATTTCGTGCATGATCGGCGTGGCGGCCTCCTGCATGCCCATTTGCCAATGCACCGGCTGATCGGCGTGGGCGCCGACAGCCGTGAGCAGACAGGTCATCCCCGCCAGTGCTGCGTAAATCCTATTCGTCACGGTACCCTCTCCCTCACGCGTCTGATCTAGATCAATCACAGACGCAGAATCCATGCTTATGGTACTAACTTCAAACCACAGTTTGTCCTCTGCCGCAATATGCGTCGGGACACGGATGCGCCCCAATTTTGCCATTGGTCAATCCACGGCGACTTTCTCTCACCCCACGCCTCACCGGACCGGCCGAACGCGGTTTCAAACAGCCCAAATGCGACAAAGCCCCTTCTCACAGCCGGTTTTGCCGCCAGTTTCATCGCCGGATAATGAATGTCGCGCCGGGCAAATCAGACGCCCATACCGCAAGACAGGTCCTATTTCCGCCCAACTCCGCTGGAATTGAAGGCCTGAGGCTTTTTTTTCCGGATTATGGCGTCAAAATAGCCGCACTGATTCGAATCCCAGAGGTATCCATGCGTCTTTCCCCGCTCGCGCGCACTTTTCTTGCCGCCGCCGGTCTTGCCATCATCGCTCCCGCCGCTGCGGCGCTGGCGCAACAGCAGCCGCCCGGAACGCCGAAGTCGACGCACGGAGCATGGTCTGTCATCTGCGACAAGCCGGCGGGCGCGTCCGAAGAACAATGCGCACTGATGCAGAACGTGATCGCCGATGACCGCCCGGAAGTGGGGCTTTCGGTGGTGGTGCTGAAGACGGCCGACCGCAAGTCGCGCATCCTGCGCATCCTCGCGCCGCTCGGCGTGCTTTTGAAGGATGGCATGGAGCTTTATATCGACAATAATAATATCGGCCGCGCCTATTTCACCCGCTGCTTCTCCGAAGGCTGCTATGTGGAAGTGGATATCGACGACGAGCTGCTGAAGGTTCTGCGCGCCGGCAAGAATGCGGTTTTCGCGCTGCGCGAAGCCGTGGATCAGGATCGCGTCGGTATTCCGATCGAGCTTTCCGGCTTTGCCGAGGGCTACGACGCGCTTCCTTAAAGTCTGCCATTGCCGGACAGCCTTGCGTCCGTCCGCTCCAGTGCCTAAATCGGTCATTGAACGATAATGACTGGAGCCTCCCATGACCGACGATCTTGTAAAACTCTTCGATTGCGACGAAACGCAATTGCGCAAGCTCGTCGGCGAGGCGCTCGCCGGCGCTGACGATGGCGAGCTTTTCATCGAACATGCCCAGGCCGAATCGCTGACTTTCGATAATGGCCGGCTGAAGGGCGGTTCCTTCAACACCGATCAGGGTTTCGGCCTGCGCGCCGTCGCCGGCGAAACGGTGGGCTATGCCCATGCGGGCGAGCTGTCGCAGGGCGCGCTGAAACGTGCTTCCGATGCGGTGGGTGCGGTGACCAAAGGTTATTCCGGCTCCTATGCCGCAGCACCGCAGCGCACCAACAAGAAGCTCTACGGCGACGAGAACCCTATCGG
Organism: Agrobacterium leguminum; assembly: GCF_005144435.2. Lineage (NCBI taxonomy): Bacteria > Pseudomonadati > Pseudomonadota > Alphaproteobacteria > Hyphomicrobiales > Rhizobiaceae > Agrobacterium > Agrobacterium leguminum. The sequence continues at coordinate 446,699 of NZ_CP120211.1, read as the reverse complement.
CAGCCCGAGCTTCGAGGAGAAGGTGAAGCTCCTCACCGATATCGACGCCTATCTGCGCGATAAGGACGACAAGGTCCGGCAGGTGACGGCGACCATTTCCGCAAGCTGGCAGGTGGTGGACATCCTGCGGGCCGACGGCCATCGCGTCAGCGATATCCGGCCGATGACCCGCATCAATGTTTCCGTCGTGGCGGGCGAAGGCGACCGGCAGGAAAGCGGCTCCTACGGCATTGGCGGCCGCGTCGGCTTCAGCGATTTCATCACCACGGAAAACTGGCAGCACGGTGCGGATGAAGCGCTGCGCCAGGCGCTCGTCAACCTCACCGCCATCGACGCGCCGGCCGGCACCATGGATGTGGTGCTCGGTTCCGGCTGGCCGGGCGTGATGCTGCACGAGGCGGTGGGCCACGGTCTGGAAGGCGATTTCAACCGCAAGAAAACCTCGGCCTTCGCCGGCCTGATGGGCGAAATGGTCGCCGCCCCCGGCGTGACCGTGGTGGATGACGGCACCATCGACAGCCGCCGCGGCTCGCTGACGATCGACGATGAAGGTACGCCTTCCGGCTACAATGTGCTGATCGAGAACGGCAGGCTGGTCGGTTACATGCAGGACCGGCAGAACGCCCGGCTGATGGGCGCCAAGCCCACCGGCAACGGCCGCCGGCAGGGCTACGCCTATGTGCCGATGCCGCGCATGACCAATACCTACATGCTATCAGGCGACAAGACGTCGGAAGAGATCATCGCCTCCGTGAAGAAAGGCATCTATGCCGTTTCCTTCGGCGGCGGCCAGGTGGATATCACCTCCGGCAAATTCGTGTTCGGCTGCACCGAGGCTTACCTCATCGAGAACGGCAGGATCGGCGCGCCGGTAAAGGGCGCGATGCTGATTGGCAACGGGCCGGATGCGATGAAGCGCGTCTCGATGATCGGCAACGATTCCAAGCTCGATACCGGCATCGGCAATTGCGGCAAGGCCGGACAATGGGTGCCGGTCGGCGTCGGCCAGCCGCATCTGCGCATGGACCAGATCACCGTCGGCGGTACGAAGGCTTAGTTCCGCGGCACATGGCGCGGTCGCGGGAGACGTCGAACCTGCCGTGACAGTCCTCGCCCGCAGCGTCGCCATCCTGTCAGCCGAGAACCCCACACATGGCTGCCATGATGAGGTTTCCTCTGGCATGCGGCCGGTAAGACGGTAAGATCATCCCTCATGGCAGGCCCCTCCTCCCACCCCCGGGCCTGCGCGGCAAAGGAGACCATGACCATCATACGAAATGCCCTCGTTCCTGAACTTGCCGTCAGCGACTGGCAGAAAAGCCGCGCCTTTTATTGCGACCTGATCGGTTTTCATGTGGTCTATGAGCGCCCCGAGGAGGGTTTCACCTATCTGGCGCTGGGGGATGCCCAGCTGATGATCGACCAGATCGGCGCGACCCGGACATTCGTGACGGACAATGCCGCGCTCGAATTTCCGCTCGGCCGCGGCATGAACCTGCAGCTCGCCGTTCCCTCCCTGCAACCGATTCTCTCCCGGCTGGAGCGATCCTCGATCGAGCTCGTCATGCCGCTGGAGGAAAAATGGTACAGGCGCGGCACGGTCGAAGTGGGCAACCGGCAATTCATCGTCGCCGATCCGGACGGTTATCTGATCCGTCCGTTCGAGAGCCTCGGCGAACGCCCCTTCCGGTTCGGTTAAGCCATGCTGCCTTTTCTTCCGCAGGCTGTGGTTTTCGACATGGACGGATTGCTGATCGAGAGCGAGAGGCTCTATCGCGATTCATTTCTGGCGGCCTCGGATGAAGGCGGCCACGGAATGAAGGTCGAGACCTATCAGAAGGTCTGCGGCAGCCCGTGGGACGTCATCACCGGCACCATCTTTGCCGATTATGGCGCGGATTTTCCCATCGACAGCTTCCGCGACGCCTGGCTCCGGCATCTTGGTGTGATGATGGCTGAAGGAGTGGCGCTGAAGCCGGGCGTCATCGACATTCTCGATCTGCTCGACCGGCTCGATATCCGCCGCGCCATCGCCACCTCGTCGCGGCACGATTCGGTGACGCGCCATCTCGGGCCCCACGATCTTCTCAGACGTTTCGACACCATCGTCGCACGCGGCGACTATACCGAACCGAAACCCGCACCCATGCCCTATCTCACCGCAGCCCGACGGCTTTCGCTCGATCCGGGCCGCTGCCTTGCGCTGGAGGATTCCTATTCAGGCGTGCGCTCGGCGACATCGGCGGGCATGATGACGATCATGGTGCCGGACGTGGCGCCGCCGACCGAGGAAATGCGGGAGAAGTGCATTGCCGTTGCAAGCGACCTTCATGCGGTGGCAGGCCTTCTGCTGAGCGGCATCAAGAAAGGAAACTCAGTGAACTGATCCATGTTCCGAATCTAGGAGATGGATCATCCGCCTGAATTTGCCGTTAGTTAGATGAGACGTATCATATGAGAGGTCTTTCACGTTTCCTTTACACCAAATCATTTATACCGACGTGTTGAAGCCTTCTTAGACCTTCCAAAGCCGATATCCTTATCTCTGGATTTTCCTCTACGGCTCGTCCATACCAATATCTGGCTGCGTGCAAATCTCCGCTCTGCTCGTAGCACTCCCCAAGCTTTTCGCCTAAATATCCGCCATCGAGAGACGGATCTCCATCAGCCATAAACAAGTATATTTTTATCGCGTCCACAACGTTGCCAGTGTCAGTCAATTCTTTCGCACGCTGCTCCAGCCAGTTAAAATCAAACATTTGCTTTTCCGTGCATCACTTCATAGGCCATATAAAATTCATCTTTGTTTTAAAGCAAAGCAACTGGTTTCATATAAACGATCTGTAAGACAGCCGCCGCCGGAGATAAAGAAACCCCTATGGTCGACCTCCCTGCTCTCATCGCAACGCTGATACTGCTCGTCCTTTCTGCATTTCAGATTGCGCTTGCCGCAGGCGCGCCGCTCGGCCACTTTGCCTGGGGAGGGCATCATCGTGTCTTGCCTGTCAGACAAAGGACTGCAAGCGTCTCAGCCCTTGCGATATACGCCCTTGTCGTATCCTTTGTGGCGCAAAGCGCTGGTTGGACAACAATCTGGCCGGAAGGCTGGATCGAGCCCACTCTCTGGATCATCACATGCTATCTCGCCGTGAGCGTCGGATTGAATGCGATGTCGAAAAGCCGCGCAGAACGACTGGTGATGACACCGGTGGCTGCCGTGCTCACAGCTCTGTTCCTTACTCTGGTGCTTTCATAACGTGTCACGCCCCCGGCCTGAAACGCCACTTACGCTCGATCGCTCCTTCAATATCGAGACCGTTATAATGGGCCAGCAACAGCACATGGCCGAGCAGATCGGCGGTTTCGTCGGCTAGATCCCGCTTCATCTCCTCTTTGCTCCTGCCCTTGATGCGCCCCCGTCCTGTCAGCCGATTCCAGGCCTGTGTGACCTCGCCAACCTCTTCCTGAAGCTTCAGCATGTACCAGTCCGGGTCGCGGAATATTCCGTTTTCAGCGGCATATTTTTGCGAGGCCTCTTCAAACCGAGGCATCATGTCAGCAAACATTTGTTCATCCTTTGTTCATGCGCTACAACTCTAATCATGATTCTCTGACGGCGTCGACCCGTCAGGGCGTCACGCAGCCATGAACTGAAATTTCCGCGACATGTACATGCAAGCGGGATAGAGAAAAGATATTCGAACAACCGTGCCATCGCCCATGTCCCACCTCGATTTTTTCTCGTCCCTCATCACCGCGCATAGTCCGACGCTGCTCGCCATGTTTGCGGGCGCCGCCTTTCTGGCCGGCCTTGCCCGCGGCTTTTCCGGTTTCGGTGCGGCGCTCATCTTCATCCCGCTCGCAAGCGCCATCGTCGGGCCGCGTGTCGCCTCGGCAGTGCTGCTGGTGGTGGACGCCGTGCTGACGCTTGGCATGATACCGCCCGCATGGCGCATGGCGGACCGGCGCGAAGTCTTCATCATGGCGGCCGGCGCCTTTGTCGGCGTGCCGCTTGGAACCATGCTGCTTTCCAACGGCGATCCGCTGACGCTGCGCTGGATCATCTCCGCCGTGGTCGTGATGCTGCTGTTGTTTCTGCTTTCCGGCTGGCGTTACAGCGGTCGACCGAAGACGCCGCTGACCCTCTTTACCGGGTTTCTGGCCGGGCTGTTTTCGGGGGCTGCGCAACTGGGCGGTCCGCCGGTCGTCGCCTATTGGCTCGGCGGCGCCCTCAAAGGCGCCTTCGTGCGCGCCCATGTCATCTTATATTTCGCGATCTCGACCGTGATCTCCACCGGCAGCTATTTCGTCAGCGGCCTGTTCACCGCCGATGTCTTCGTCTTTTTCCTGCTCGCCCTGCCCTTTTACGGGGCCGGGCTTTATGCCGGCGCGCGACTGCACGGGCTTGCCGACGAGGCGGCGTTCCGGCGCATCTGCTATGGGCTGATCGCCATCTCCGCCGTCATCGGCCTGCCGCTGTTCGATTCGCTGCTGAAATAGGCAGGCCGTAAATGGCCTGCCCTGACCGCCCTTACGGATACATGCGGACCTTGGACCATGCACCGTCAGGCGTCTCGCGGCGGAATTCGATGCGGTCATGCAGGCGGAACTTGCGGTCGTGCCAGAATTCGATGCTGAGCGGCCGGATGCGGAAGCCTGACCAGTAGGACGGACGCGGAATATCGCCGATGGCATATCTGGCGGTATATTCCGCCACCGCCTTTTCCAGCGCGAAACGGCCTTCCAGCGGCCGAGACTGCTTGGAAGCCCAGGCGCCGATGCGGCTGCCGCGCGGACGCGAGGCGTAATAGGCATCCGCCTCCTCGTCGCTCACGATCTCCACCTCGCCGCGCAGGCGCACCTGTCGCCGCAGGCTTTTCCAGTGGAAACACATGGCCGCTTTTTTCTGGCCGAGGATCTCCTGGCCCTTCTGGCTTTCGAAATTCGTGTAGAAAACAAAGCCGCGGTCGTCGACGCCTTTCAGCAGCACCATGCGCACATTCGGCAGGCCATTTTCGTCCACGGTGGCAAGCGCTACCGCGTTCGGATCGTTGATTTCGGAAGCCGTTGCATCCTTCAGCCATTCGGCAAAAAGCGTGAACGGTTCATTTTCTTCCGTGAAGTCACTGGATGTTAACCCCGTTTCCGACATATTGACTAAAATGCTCCCGAGCTGATTTGGACCCCAGAGATGATCTCTGGTGAAAGATGGTGACCGTCATAGCAAAGTCGAACAGTCGAACAAAGAGCCTCCTTTCGTCGGTAGCGGAAGTTTCTGCCGTCGTGTCAATGCTTGTGGTGCTGAGCGGCTGCGTCAGCCTCGACCTGTTCGGCGGCGACAAGGTCGACCGCTCGCTTTCCACGGCCTCCATTCCCAACCAGCCGAACAATGCGCCGCAGACGGACGATGCGACGATCCGCAATGCGGTGACGTCGGCCGATCTCGCCAAGCTCGCCGACCAGCCGCTGCCCTGGGCCAATGCCGCCACCGGCAGCGCCGGCGTCGTCACCGCCATTCACGAAGACAAATCCAGCGGTTTCGTCTGCCGCGATTTCAGGACGACGCGCCACTCCTTCGAGGGCGTTGCGAGCTATTCGGGACAGGCCTGCCTGTCGGAAACCGGCGAATGGCTGCTGACCCGCTTCGAGCAGAAATAATCTGTTTACCCTTAAATATGGAATAGAGCCGGCCCGGGTGCGGCGCGCTTCCTCCGTAAAGGAGTGATTAGCAACTTATTGCAACAGTCGACGTTGATTAAACCGAGGGCGTGCAGGCGAATGATCGCGGGCATCCCTTTTCGGAGGGGTTAGTTTCAGGATTGCGCCATGAAGGGCGGCAGCGCCTGAGCCAACGTAACTGGTGTTTCGCATGCGCGATCCATATTCGATCCTCGGCGTAAAACGTGACGCCCGCCACGAGGAAATCAAGGCCGCCTGGCGCACGAAGGCGAAAACCGTCCATCCGGACGCCAATCGCGACGATCCCGACGCCTCGGCGCGATTCGCCGAGATCGGGCAGGCCTATGATCTTCTCAAAGACCCGAAAAAGCGCGATCTCTACGATCAGGCCCGCAGGGCGGCCGAAAAGAAACAGCGCGGCGAAACCATCATGCAGCAGCGGGAAGCCGCGCGCGAGGCCGCCGAGCGCGCCAAGGCCGCCGAAAAGCTGATGGAGGAACTGGCCCGTGCGGACGCCCGCAACCGGGCGCAGACCGGCCAGAAAACCGACGCCAAGGCGGAAACCGCCGAAGATATCGTCGAACGGATTTTTGGCGCGGAAGCACAGAACGATCCCAAGGTGCAGCAGGCGGCCGAAGCGGCAAAGGCTGCCGCGGGCACCGCAAAAAGCGATATTCCGGGTGCCGGCGAGACCGCGCAGCCCGGCGCCGCCGATGACAGGACAGCGCCCGCATCGCTCGCCGCCAATCTTTTCAGCGCTCTGGTGCGCCGTTTCCGCACGCCGCAGCCGGCTGCCGAAAAAGCGCCGGACATCACTGCGGAGGCCACCGTCACGGTCGCCGATCTGCTGGAGCACAAGTGGATTACCGTGTCGCTTGCCGACGAACGCGAGGTTCGCTTCCAGCTCGAAGCCGGCATGACCGACGGACATGTGGTGCGATTGAAGGGACAGGGGCTGAAGCTTCCCAACATGGCGCGCGGCGACCTTGCCGTGACATTGCTGACCGCCCGTGACGACGCCTTTTCCCTTCGTGGCTTCGATATTCACACGACGTTGCCGATATCGCTCAGCGACGCGGTTCTGGGGTGTGAAACGAAAGTCAGGACACCGCTCGGTGAGGAAAACATCACCATTCCGGCCTGGTCCGGCTCGGACCGTGCGCTGAGGCTTACCGGCAAGGGCCTCGCCGACGGCAAGGGCGGACAGGGCGATCTCGTCATCGAATTGCGCATCGTTCTCTTGGAAAAGCCGGATGAAAAGGTGACCGACCTGATGCGGCACATGCGCGAAGGCCTTTATTTGTGAAAGTTTTGCGAATAGCCGGGACAACGCACCCTTTGTTACGCTCCCTAACAGTTGATGATCTTTGGCAATCTTGAACAGGATTGCAGCCTATGCCATAGGCAGGACCGATCAAAAGTACTAGGGAGCATAAAATGGCTCAGGCATCCGGCCTCATGGCTGGCAAACGCGGCCTCATCATGGGTGTCGCCAATAATCGTTCCATCGCTTGGGGCATCGCCAAGGCCTGTGCCGACGCGGGCGCGGAAGTTGCGCTGACCTGGCAGGGCGACGCGCTGAAGAAGCGTGTCGAGCCGCTGGCGCAGGAACTGGGCGCCTTCATGGCCGGTCACTGCGATGTGACCGATCTCGAGACGATCGATGCGGTTTTTGCCGGGCTGGAAAAGCACTGGGGCAAGATCGACTTCGTCGTGCACGCCATCGCCTTTTCCGACAAGGACGAGCTGACCGGCCGTTACCTCGATACCAGCCGCGACAATTTCAACCGCACCATGGACATTTCCGTCTTCTCGCTGGCCGCCGTTGCCAAGCGTGCCGAGCCGGTCATGAACGACGGCGGCTCGATCATCACGCTGACCTATTACGGCGCCGAAAAGGTCATGCCGAACTATAACGTCATGGGCGTGGCCAAGGCTGCTCTCGAGGCCAGCGTGCGTTATCTCGCCGTCGACCTCGGCAATCGCGGCATCCGCGTCAACGCCGTTTCCGCCGGCCCGATCAAGACGCTTGCGGCCTCCGGCATCGGCGACTTCCGCTACATTCTGAAATGGAACGAATATAATGCGCCGCTGAAGCGCACCGTTTCCATCGAAGAAGTCGGCAAGTCGGCGCTGTACCTGCTGTCCGACCTTTCGACCGGCGTGACCGGCGAAATCCATCATGTCGATTCCGGTTACCACACCATCGGCATGAAGGCGGTGGATGCGCCTGACATTTCGGTGGTCAAGGACTAAGCCTGAAAAGTGTAAGAACGGGGTATCGCCTTGCTCGTCTATGTGATCCGGCACGGACAAACGGACTGGAATGCGATACGCCGGCTTCAGGGCCAGAAAGACATTCCGCTCAACGATTTCGGCCGCCAGCAGGCGGTCGGTAACGGCAAACTGCTTGCGCATCTGCTGGGAAAACAGGCCACGGATTTCGACTATGTGGCGAGCCCGCTCGGGCGCACGCGCGAGACCATGGAACTGATGCGCGGCGCGATGGGCCTCGATCCCAAGGCCTATCGTACCGACGATCGCCTGATCGAAGTTTCCTTCGGCGACTGGGAAGGGCAAACCCTGCCGGAGCTGAAAAAAGAGTTCCCGGACCGGGTGAAGGCGCGCAAGGCCAACAAGTGGGATTTCATTCCCCCCGGCCAGGATGCCGAAAGCTATGAAATCCTCTCCTGGCGCATCGGCGCATGGCTTTCCTCCGTCGAGGTTCCGACGATATGCGTCTGCCACGGCGGCGTCATCCGCTCGATCTTCCGGCTGGTCTCCGGCATGGACAAAGACGAGGCGTCAAGGACGCAAATTCCGCAGGACCGGATTTTGAAAGTCGAAATCGACAGGAACAGTGCGGACTGGGTTTCGTGAGGGATCATAGGGCATAACCCTCTGCGTCGTCCTACTCGAGCAGCCTGTATATTTAGCGCAAAGGCCGCCGCGTATTTCTTCTCCCCGCCGGGGAGAAGGTGGCCCGAAGGGTCGGATGAGGGGGCAACGCCAGCGATAGATCGCACCCTTGCCCCCTCATCCCGCTGCCGCGGACTTCTCCCCGACGGGGAGAAGAAACAAGAGGCATCCGCTCGTTTCACAACGGAGGTTTTCGCGTGAGGGGCTGGTGCTTACTGCACGACCTGAAGATCGTCGACCACGCGTTTCCCATCCACTTCCGTGTAGAAAACCACGACCTTCACGCCCGCTTTCAGACCTTCGAAATTGAACTCTTCCGGCACGCGATAGGTCTTGCCGTCGTTGAGCGTAATGCTCAGCCCATTCGCATCGATCTTGCTGATCGTGCCTTCCACGTCGACGCTCTGGGCGTAGCCGTTGATGGGCATCAGGAGGTTGGCGGTGGCCAGAAGGGCGGCAATCATCATACGCATCGATCTAGCTTTCGTGGATTTGCGTGAAAACCTTACATGCATGAAGAATTGCCTTTCGAATGTGGCGGAAATTGCCCGCAACCATGACATTTTCGGCCCAATTGATGAACGGATTTGGGATCGTGTTCAAGCCGTTAGTGATTTTTACACCGCATTTCCCGGCAATATTGGAAAACTCCGGATTAACGTGGAAAACGACGGCGCTTTTACATTTTCGTCATTTCGAAAAACGTCTCCGGCGGGCGCGAATCGCCCCGTTGCCCTCATCCCCGTGCTATCCCAGGAATGAGGGCACGGACATGCGCGTCTCCAGTCAGGACGCCGTGTCCTGCACTTATACCGCCGCAGCGAAAGAAAGGCTTTTGCCTTGCCCGGATTTTCCACTAAGACAAATCCGCTTGTTTTAAACGGCGCTCACCGCAGGCGCCCTGTTTTCCGGTTTTGAAAATATGTCGCATAACAGTTTCGGTCATCTTTTCCGCGTTACCACCTGGGGAGAAAGCCACGGGCCTGCACTTGGCTGCGTGGTGGATGGTTGCCCGCCCGGCATCCGCTTCACCCTTGCCGAGGTGCAGCACTGGATGGACAAACGCAAACCGGGCCAAAGCCGTTTCGTGACCCAGCGCCGCGAGGATGACATCGTCAAGGTTCTCTCCGGCGTGATGCTGGATGAGGACGGCGAGACGATGATAACCACCGGCACGCCGATTTCCATGCTGATCGAAAACACCGACCAGCGCTCCAAGGATTACGGCGAGATCGCCAAGCGTTTCCGCCCCGGCCATGCGGATTTCACCTATGACCTGAAATACGGTATTCGCGACTATCGCGGCGGCGGACGTTCTTCCGCGCGTGAGACGGCGGCGCGTGTCGCCGCCGGTGCAATCGCCCGCAAGGTGGTGCCGAGCCTCAATGTGCGCGGCGCGCTGGTGCAGATCGGCAAGCACAAAATCAACCGCAACAACTGGGATTGGGATCAGGTCGACCAGAACCCGTTCTTCTGCCCGGATGCGGCCATGGTGCCGGTGTGGGAAGAGTATCTCGACGGCATCCGCAAGGCGGGGTCCTCCATCGGGGCCGTCGTCGAAGTGGTGGCGGAAGGGGTTCCGGCCGGTATCGGCGCGCCGATCTATGCCAAGCTCGATCAGGATATCGCCTCCAGCCTGATGTCGATCAACGCCGTCAAGGGCGTGGAGATTGGCGAAGGTTTCGCCTCCGCCGAGCTTTCCGGCGAGGAAAATGCCGATGAGATGCGCATGGGCAATGATGGCAAGCCGATCTTCCTCTCCAACCATGCCGGCGGCATTCTGGGCGGCATCGCGACCGGCGAGCCTCTCATCGCCCGCTTCGCCATCAAGCCCACCTCCTCCATTCTGACGGAGCGTCTTTCCATCGATACCGATGGCAACAATGTGGATGTGCGCACCAAGGGCCGCCACGACCCCTGCGTCGGCATCCGCGCCGTGCCTATCGGCGAAGCGATGATCGCCTGCACCGTTGCCGACCATTATCTGAGGGATCGCGGCCAGACCGGCCGCCGGTAGAGAACCGAAAAGTGCGAAGCGGTTTTCGGAAAATCCGATACCGAAACAAAAACGGAGAGCAACGTGCCGTTGCTCTCAAATAAGGGATATCGCCATGGCCTATGACCAGAAACGCGTCGTGGACGCCATCCGCGCTTTCGAAGCCGGTGAAATCGTTGTCGTGACCGATGATGACGACCGTGAGAACGAAGGCGATCTGATCATTTCGGCGGTTCACTGCACACCGGAGAAAATGGCGCTGATCGTGCGCCACACCTCCGGCATCGTCTGTGCGCCCATGCCGCGCGAGGAAGCCAAGCGGCTGAACCTCAACGCCATGGTGGCGGAAAATGACAGCGCGCATACAACGGCCTTCACCGTCAGCGTCGATTTCAAGCACGGCACCACGACCGGCATTTCCGCCGACGACCGCACATTGACGGTGCGCAACCTTGCCAATCCCAATGTCGGCGCTTCCGATTTCACCCGGCCGGGCCACATCTTCCCGCTGATTTCCCGCGAGGGCGGCGTCTTGATGCGCTCCGGCCATACAGAAGCGGCGGTCGATCTCTGCCGGCTCGCCGGCCTTCCGCCCATCGGCGTCATCAGCGAGCTGGTGAATGACGACGGCACGGTGATGCGCGGACCGCAGGTGCTGGATTTCGCTGAAAAACACGGCATGAAGCACGTTTCGGTCGCCGATCTCATCGCCTATCGCCAGCGCAAGGAAACGCTGGTGGAGATGGAATCCTCCTTCACCATCGAAACGCCCTTCGGACCCGCCAAGGCGCAGACCTATTCCCTGCCCTGGGACCCGATGCAGCATATGGCGGTGATTTTCGGCGATATCAGAGACGGCATCGATATTCCCGTGCGCCTGCACCCGGAAAATGTCGCCGACGACGTGTTCGGCGACCGCCAGCCGGTGCGGCATTACATGCAGAAGATCGCCGAGGAAGGCCGAGGCGTCATCGTCTATCTGCGTGAAGGCTCGGTCGGCGTCGGCCAGGTGGCCGGACGTCGCAAGGCGCGTGATCCCGACGAGGCGCATGCGCAGGCCCGTTCGCGCGAAAACGAATGGCTGGAAATCGGCCTCGGCGCGCAGATTTTGAAGGACCTCGGCATCAGCTCCATCAAGCTGATGACCACGCGGGAGCGGCATTATGTCGGCCTTGAAGGGTTCGGCATCAAGATTTCGGCGACGGATATCGGCTGATTTAAGGCACTGAAAGTGCCGTCACCCCGGACCCGATCCGGGGTGCAGCACGATCAAGCCCTTGATCGTGAGAGACTCTTTCGCCGCACAGACGTGCGGCGGCTGGATGCCGGGTCATCCTCGGGCTTGTTCCGGGGACCGGCATGACGGAAGCAGACTTGGTGCGAATATGGCTCTAGTCCCGCCAACCCTCCAGATAGTTCACACTCTCAACCCCGGTAAACTTCGCCAGCCTCACCAGTTCCGCGTCGAGCTTCTCCAGCCGACCGGCCGAAGCACGCACGCCGGGCTCCAGCCACAGGCGGCGCACATCCAGCGTGCCGCGCTTGCGATCCGCCTTCATGTCGATGCGGCCGATCAGCCTGTCACCCTCCAGAAGCGGGAAGACATAATAGCCATATTGCCGTTTCGGCTCGGGCACGAAGACCTCGATGCGATAATAGAAGCCGAACAGCCGCTCCGTGCGGTTTCGGTCGCGCAGCAGCGGGTCGAAGGGGCTGAGAACACGGACGCGGGCGGAAGGTTCCGGCACGTCGGTCAGGTCGGCGGTGAAATCGGCAAAGGCAAAAGACGGGCGGGCATTGTCCCCGTCGCTGGAGAGAAGCGAAACCTCGCAGAGTTCATCGCGATGGTTCTTGACCCAATCCCTCGCCTCCTGCGGGGTGACGAGATCGAAAAAGGCGGCGATTTCACCGTGGGTGGCGAAACCCAGCCGTTTCAGCGCCTGCCGGCAGGCCCAGTCGACAAATTCGGCGTGTTCTACCTCGGTTTCATGATGCTCGCCGGGAATCACCCGTTCGGCGAGATCATAGACCTTCTGGAAGTTCACGCGGCCGGCAATCGCGAGCTTGCCGGTGTGCCAGAGATATTCGAGCGCGGTCTTGGAGGGATGCCAGTTCCACCAGCCGCCGGACTGGTGCCCCTCCTCCTTCAGCTCCCGCGCCAGAACCGGACCGGTGGCGGCAATGCGCTCCAGCGTTTCGCCGAAAGCCGCATCGAAGCCCTCGCCGTGCCATTTGCGCCAGCGCTCCTGAATGATCGGCTCGCGGCGGCGGAAACGGTGTTTCCAATAGGGATAAAACTCCGTCGGCAGGATAGAGGCGTCATGCGTCCAGTGTTCGAAAAGCGCCCGGTCCTTTTCCAAAAGCGTGGTCAGATGGCCGCGCCTGTAGGTCTGGTTGCGGGAGAAGATAATCTGGTGGTGGGCGCGCTCCACCGTGCCGATGCTGTCCACCTGCACGAAACCGATATCGGTGATGAGCTGCAGCAGGTCGCTCTTGGAAAGAGCCTTGCCGGGCGGAGAGGAAAGCCCCTGCCGCGCCAGAAAAATTCGTCTTGCCGCTTCGTTTGAAACCTTGATCACCATGGTGCAGAAGGTATGACGGCTTTTTCCGGATTGCAATGTTCTTTTTTTGTTCCTTGTTTCACTTCTGTTGATGACGGGGTATAGAACCGGAAAAGAGCGCGAGGATCTAAGCTTGGAAATCCGTTTTAACGCCGCCGGCGTCGCTTTCGAGGGCCGGCAGGCCCTGCAGCCGCTGTCTGTGACATTGACGGAACGGCGCATCGGCGTGATCGGCCTCAATGGCTCCGGCAAGACCACCTTTGCCCGGCTGATCAACGGGCTGAACAAACCGAGCGAGGGCAAGGTTTCGGTGAACGGTCTCGACACCGTGAGCGACGCCAAGGCGGTCTTGCAGGCGGTCGGCTTCATCTTCCAGAATCCGCAGAACCAGATCATCCTGCCAATCGTGCGCGACGATGTCGCCTTCGGTCTCAAGCGGCTCGGCCTCGGCAGGGCGGAAACCGACGCCAGGGTCAAAGCCGTCCTTGCCCGGCTCGGCATCGCTCACCTGGAAGATCGACGCGCGCACGAAATCTCGGGCGGCGAATTACAGCTTGCGGCGCTGGCGGCGCTTCTGGTCACCGAACCGCAAATCCTCATTCTCGATGAGCCGACCAACCAGCTCGATCTCAAAAACCGAGCCACCGTGGAAAAGACCATGGCGGCGCTGTCGCAGGCGCTGATCGTCATCACCCACGATCTGCCGCTGGTTGCGGGTTTCGACCGGGTGCTGGTTTTCCATGAGGGCGCGCTGGTGGCCGACGCCGCCCCCGAAGAAGCGGTAGCGCGCTATCTGGAGGTGGCATCGCGATGAAATCGCTGCATGTCGAAGGCACCGGCTGGCTCTACCGCGTCTCGCCGCGCCTCAAACTCCTGACGCTTATGGGTTTCAGCATCGTATTGTTCCTCACCCGCGATCTGCCGGTTCTCGCATGCGCGACGGTTCTGGCCGCCCTTATTCTGGGCGCTACCCGGCTGCCCTTCAAGGATATCGGCCTGCGGCTGCGGCCGGTGATGCTGACCATCTTCCTCGTCGCCGCCTTCAGCTATCTCCTGCTTCCGGCCCATGATGCCAGTGTCAATCTTTTGCGGCTGACGGCGCTGGCGCTGCTTGCCACCGCCGTCACCGTCACCGTCAGCATCTCGCAATTCATGGACGAGATCGCGCTTGCCGCCGCCCCGCTGGAAAGGCTGGGGCTGGTGAAGGCCGCCGATATCGGGCTTTCGGTCGGGCTCGTCGTGCGTTTCGTGCCTGAAATCGTCAACCGTTACCATGCGGTGCGCGATGCGCACCGGGCGCGCGGCCTGCCCGTGCGGATGGCCACCATCATCGTGCCGCTGGTGATTATGACGTTGAAGGATGCCGATGCCATTGCCGACGCCATTGACGCGCGCGGTTTCAGAGGCCAAAGCTGACGGCCAGATAACCATCCGGAGTTTCCGAGCCATGACGACCCGCGACCTTGTGCTGATTTCGCTGTTTTCCGCCATCATCATCGCACTCGGGCTTCTGCCGCCGATCACGCTCGGTTTCATCCCCGTGCCGATCACCGCGCAGTCGCTCGGCGTCATGCTGGCCGGTGTCGTGCTGGGCGCGAAACGCGGCACGCTCGCGGTTCTGCTGACGATCCTGATTGCCGCCATCGGCCTGCCGGTCCTGTCGGGCGGACGCGGTGGTCTTTCCATCTTCACCACGCCGACGACGGGCTTCCTGATCGGCTGGATCGCAGCTGTCTTCGTCACCGGCACGCTCTCGGAAAAACTCGTCAATCGCGGCCAGTCCGCTCTCACACAGGGCATCGGTTTCTTCGTCGCCAGCCTGATCGGCGGCGTGGTCGTGCTTTATGCTTTCGGCATCGCCTATCTGGCGCTGGTCGTCGGGCTTGGTTTCGAAAAGGCCTTCATGGGCTCGCTCGCCTTCATTCCGGGCGATGCGCTGAAGGCCGTGCTCGCGGCCCTTGCCGGCCGCGCCGTAATGGCCGGTTATCCGCTTCTGCCGCAGCGCGCCTGAACGGACTTTCTTCGGGAGGAAAAGAATGGCGACGCGTTTATACGAACATCCGATCTTCCTGGAGCATATCACGCCATCCGGCCACCCCGAGCGGCCGGACCGCCTGCGATCGCTGAACATCGCACTCGAACATCCGAATTTCGAGCGGCTGGAACGCAAAGAAGCCCCGCAGGCGAATGAGGATGCGGTGCTGCTGGCGCATCCGGAGGAGCATCTGCTTGCCATCATGCGGCAGATCCCCGAAGAGGATGGCGAGATCAACCGCGTCGAAGCCGACACCTACGTCTCGCCGAAAAGTCTGCAGGCGGCGCTGACCGGCATCGGTGCTGCCATGGCGGCGGTGGATGACGTGTTTACCGGCGCTGCCGACAATGTCTTCGTCGCTGCCCGCCCGCCCGGCCACCATGCGGAAACCGCAAAGGCCATGGGCTTCTGTCTTTTCAACAATGTGGCGATTGCCGCCCGCCATGCGCAGAAGGCGCACGGCGCGGAGCGCGTCGCCATCATCGACTGGGACGTGCATCACGGCAACGGCACGCAGGATATCTTCTGGAACGACACATCCGTGCTGTTCTGTTCCACCCACCAGATGCCGCTTTACCCGTGGAGCGGCGACAAAAACGAAACCGGCGTGAAGAACAATATCGTCAACGCGCCGCTTTCGCCCAACACCGGCAGCGAATATTTCCGCGAGGCCTTCAAATCCCGCGTGTTGCCGGCGATTGCCGATTTTTCGCCCGATCTCATCCTCATCTCCGCCGGTTTCGACGCGCATCACCGCGATCCGCTGGCGCAGATCAATCTGGTGGGCGAAGATTTCGACTGGGCAACCGGCCGGCTTCTGGAAATGGCCGATAAATACACATCGAACCGGGTCGTCAGCCTGCTGGAAGGCGGTTATGATCTGGAAGGGCTGGCGGAATCGGCAGCCATGCATATTTTGAGAATGATGAAGGGTTGAACATGACGGAAAATGCCAACACAGCCGATGTCAGCGGTTATTCCTTCGAAAAAGCCGTCGCCGAGCTGGAAAGCATTGTCGCTCGCCTGGAACGCGGAGACGTGGCGCTGGACGAATCCATCGCCATCTATGAGCGCGGCGAAGCCCTGAAGAAGCATTGCGAAACGCTGTTGAACGCTGCCGAAAAGCGAATCGAGAAAATTCGCCTCGACCGTGCGGGCAAGCCGCAGGGTGTGGAGCCGCTGGACGGGGAGTGATTTTCTCCCTCCTCATTCCTGTGCTTGTCACAGGAATCTAGCCAGACCAAGTCCTTGGGCTGAAAAGACTCTTATCGCCGCGCAGACGCGCGTCGGCTGGATTCCTGTGACAAGCACAGGAATGAGGGAGGCTGTAGGTCAAGCCGCGTTCAATTCTCTCCCGCGCATCCGGTGACAATGCACAAACACAGCGTTCGACATCCCGATACTCCCCCTCTCCGTCCGTTATGCTAAACTCCCGCCAGACGATACGAGGAGCTTGCGATGTCCTTTTTTCCCGGTAACGATCCCGTCGCGGGTGATGCTTTTGCCTGCGACGCCATCGAGAACCTCATCATTCCACGCACGAGCGACATTGGCGGCTTTGCCGTGCGCCGTGCGTTGCCGACCCGGCAGCGGCGTCTCGTCGGCCCCTTCATCTTTTTCGACCGCATGGGCCCGGCGATCCTGAAGGCCGGTGAGGCGCTCGACGTCAAACCGCATCCCCATATCGGGCTTTCCACCGTCACCTATCTGTTCGACGGCGAAATCAAGCATCGCGACAGCCTTGGCACCGAGCTTGTCATCCGCCCCGGCGACATCAACCTGATGACGGCCGGGCGTGGCATCGTGCATTCGGAACGCACGCCGGAAAACCTGCGTGGCCACCCGCTTTCCATGTCCGGCCTGCAGACCTGGCTTGCCCTGCCGGAGCATATGGAAGAAATCGACCCCGCCTTTGCCCATACTGCGAAGGAAGACATGCCGCTGATCGATATCAAGGGCGCTTCCGGCCGCGTTGTGATCGGCGAATTCGAGGGTCTCACCTCCCCCGTTTCGGCCTTTACCGATACGCTCTATGTCGACCTGACGCTGGAGCCGGGGATAAAATTTCCCTTCTCCGCCGATCACGAGGAGCGGGCGATCTATATTCTGTCCGGCTCGCTCGATGTGGCGGGCGATATCTTCGCCGCCGACCAGTTGCTCGTTTTCCGGCCGGGCGACGACATCACGCTGCAGGCCGGCAGCAATGGCTGTCACATCATGATCTTCGGCGGGGCGGCGCTCAATCAGCGCCGCTACATCTGGTGGAACTTCGTTTCGTCATCAAAAGAACGCATAGAGCAGGCCAAACAGGAGTGGAGAACCGGACGCTTCGATATCGTTCCCGGCGACGAAGAAGAGTTTGTCCCTTTGCCGGAAGGTTGAAATTCTATAGAAGTGTACGACATGCAGGAATGGACCGTCGGCTTTCCCGATGAAAGACGCTCCGGTGCCCCCTGCTGACCACGAGAAAAGGCCGAACGATTGACCGGAATGCCCCAGACCCCACTGCTCGACCGGGTGAATTTCCCCTCCGATCTCAAGGAGATCGACGATCGCGACCTGCCGGAACTGGCACGGGAACTGCGCGACGAGATGATCGACGCGGTGTCGAAGACCGGTGGCCATCTGGGTGCCGGCCTTGGCGTGGTGGAATTGACCATTGCCATTCACAAGGTCTTCAACACGCCCGAAGACCGGCTGATCTTCGATGTCGGCCATCAATGTTATCCGCACAAGATCCTGACCGGCCGGCGCGACCGCATTCGCACGCTGCGGCAGGAAGGCGGGCTTTCCGGTTTCACGCGTCGTGCGGAAAGCGACTATGACGATTTCGGCGCGGGCCATTCCTCCACCTCCATTTCCGCCGGTCTCGGCATGGCCGTGGCGGCGGGTCTGGATCAGAGCGACCGTAAGGTGATCGCCGTCATCGGCGACGGCTCGATGTCGGCGGGCATGGCGTTCGAAGCGCTCAACAATGCCGGCGCGCTCGATGCGCGGCTGATCGTCATCCTCAACGACAACGACATGTCGATTGCGCCGCCGACGGGCGCGATGAGCGCCTATCTGGCGCGCCTCGCCTCCGGCCGCACCTATATGGGCTTCCGCGATTTCGGCAAGAAACTGACGGCCTATCTCGGCAAGACCATCGACCGCGCCATTACCCGCGCCGTGACCCATGCGCGCGGTTACGTGACCGGCGGCACGCTGTTCGAGGAGCTTGGTTTCTATCACATCGGCCCAATCGACGGTCATTCCTTCGATCACCTGCTGCCGGTGCTGCGCAATGTGCGCGACAACCAGAAAGGCCCTGTCCTCATCCATGTGGTGACGCAGAAGGGCAAGGGTTATGCGCCGGCGGAAGCCGCGGCCGACAAATATCACGGCGTCAACAAATTCGACGTCATCACCGGCGCGCAGGCGAAAGCCAAGCCGAATGCGCCGAGCTATACCAGCGTCTTCGCCGAAGCGCTGATCCAGGAAGCAACGCTCGACGACAAGATCATCGGCGTCACCGCCGCCATGCCGAACGGCACGGGCCTCGACAAGATGGCCGAGCTTTTCCCGTCCCGCACCTTCGATGTCGGCATTGCCGAGCAACATGCCGTCACCTTTGCGGCGGGGCTTGCGGCTGATGGTTACAAGCCGTTCTGCGCGCTTTATTCCACCTTCCTGCAACGCGGTTACGACCAGCTGGTGCATGATGTGGCGATCCAGAGCCTGCCCGTGCGTTTCCCCATCGACCGCGCCGGTTTCGTCGGTGCGGATGGGCCGACCCATGCCGGCTCCTTCGATACGACCTTCCTTGCCACCCTGCCCGGCATGGTGGTGATGGCGGCGGCCGACGAGGCCGAGCTGAAACATATGGTGCGCACGGCAGCGGCCTATGACGAAGGCCCGATTTCCTTCCGTTACCCGCGCGGCGAAGGTGTGGGCATCGAGATGCCCGCACGAGGCGAGATTCTTGAGATCGGCAAGGGCCGCATCATCAAGGAAGGCACCAAGGTTGCGCTGCTCTCCTTCGGCACGCGCCTTGCGGAATGCCTGGCGGCGGCCGAAGACCTTGAAGCGGCCGGCCTTTCCACGACGGTCGCCGATGCACGCTTCGCCAAGCCGCTCGATCTCGATCTCATCCGCCAGCTGGCCAGCCATCACGAGGTGCTGGTGACCATCGAAGAAGGCTCCGTCGGCGGTTTCGGCGCACATGTTCTGCATTTCATGGCGAGCGCCGGCCTGCTCGACCATGGCCCGAAGGTCCGGACGCTGACCCTGCCCGACCAGTGGGTGGAGCAGGCAAAACCAGAGACCATGTATGCCAATGCCGGCCTCGACCGGGCCGGCATCGTTTCCACCGTGTTTAATGCGCTCGGCCAGCGTCAGGCCGGCGTCGGTTTCGCCGGCTGACACGATTGCCGGGACAGGAGGCGGGACGATCCCGCCTCTTTCTCAGGATGCAGCGCCGTCGAGAAAACCGACGACATTTTCGATCCGCCCCTCGGCATTCAGGCTGACGACGTCGGTACCACCCGCAACATCGTCCCCCTCAGGCGAAATCAGACGCCATGAGAAACGGGTGAAGTTGCCGTGGCCGTCCGGGGTGCCTGTGAGCACGAAACGATATCCCGGAAACTTCTGCCGCGCCGCCTCGATCATCGCAGCGATCCCCTGCTGCCCCTCACCCTGCATCAGCGGATCGACATAGCGCGTATTTTCTGACCACGCCTGACCGACGAGATGCCTGCGGCGTTCATTGTCCTCTTCGTTCCAGGCTGCGAGATAGGTTTCGGCGATTGCGAGATGCTGCGTCATGATTGCGCTCCTTCTGGTTGACGGCCCAAACATGCCGGCGGTCGGGAAGCGGAACAATTACCTCAGAGGTAATCGCATTGCCGCTCTCTTCTGCTAGGCTGCGGGCATGACACATCATCGAGAACATGTCGGCCAGGTGCTGAAGGAATGGCGTGCGCGCCGCAGGTTGAGCCAGCTCGATTTGGCGATGGAGGCGGATATATCCGCGCGCCATCTGAGTTTCGTGGAAAGCGGGCGATCATCCCCCAGCCGCGAGATGCTCGCGAAACTGGCGGAGCAGCTTTACATGCCCGCCCGCGCCGCCAACCGGCTGATGCTGGCGGCCGGTTATGCGCCTGTTCATTCCGAACGGCCGATGGATGCGCCTGATATGGCGGCGGCCCGGCAGGCGGTCGAAACTGTGGTGCATGGGCATATGCCCTTCCCCGCCCTTGCCGTTGACCGGCACTGGAACGTCGTTCTCGCCAATAGGGCGATCACATCGCTTCTGGCCGGCGTTTCCGAAGAGCTGCTTCGCCCGCCGCTCAACGCCTTGAGGCTGAGCCTGCATCCGCTGGGCCTGAGTTCGCGCATCGTCAATCTTGCCGAATGGCGTCATCACCTGCTGGAACGCCTGCGTCGTCAGGTCGAAGAGACGGGAGACGAGGTGCTTTCCCGGCTGCATGCGGAGCTTGCGGCCTATCCTGCGCCAAAGGTCCCGCCGCATGCGGCCGGGACCGATCCGCTGGCCATACCGCTCCAGCTTCGCGATCCGTCATCGGGCGCAGTCCTGAGCTTTATTTCAACCACCACGGTTTTCGGAACGGCCACAGACGTCACGCTGTCCGAACTGGTGCTGGAATGTTTTTACCCCGCCGACGCGGCAACCCGCGAAGCACTGATGCAAGGCACCAAGGAGTAAGACCCGTGCACACCACCTATCTCATCGGCTTTCAGGTGCGCCCCGGCCAGCGCGAGCGCTTTCTCGAATTGCTGAATGCGCTGCTCGACGCCATGCGGCACGAAAAGACCTTCGTGAACGCAACCCTGCACCGGGACGGTGAAAACGAGAACCGCTTCCTGCTGCACGAGACCTGGAGCGACCATCAGGACGTCATCGACGTTCAGATTCACCGGCCCTATCGGCAGGCATGGCACGATGCCCTGCCCGAGCTTCTCGACGCCCCGCGCGATATTTCCGTCTGGCACCCCATGCGGGCGGATCACGCCGCATAGCGACACGGACGATGGGAAAGCCGCGCGCCTATCCTTTGCGCGGCGCTAGGATTTTCGCGACAATATCCGCGGTTCGCCGATTTTGAACCAGGCCCTGGCGATCCTGTCGTTCTCAACTTCATAGATGCAGGCAACGTCGACCTCTCCCTTTCCTTCCGGAAAGTTCCGGGTGACCGTTTCATGGTCGATGACGACATTGCCAACGACAATGCGCGTCAGCAGTTTCCCATAGAGATCCGGCTCCTTGAAGCGCTCGATGTGGCGTTCTCGAATCTCTGCCGCGCTTCCTGCCAGAAGCGTCGCCGGGAAAGCGTAATACTGGCAATCATCCGCCCACCAGAGCATGAAGGCATCGATGTCACGGGCATTGTAGGCCTCAAGCTGCTTTTGTACCGGCAGTTCGATTTCACTATTCAAAACGCACCTCTTCAAAAAACGACATGGCGAAATGACTTCCTAGACGAGTGAATGTCCCGCATTGAAGGGCTCCGGTTAAAGCCTGATGGCCGTTTCCTCTTTCGCCGTCTTGATGACGACCATGGTGACAAAGCGCGCGACATTGTGCTGGTCGCGGAAGAGCCTGTCGCACAGGGCGTCGAATTCTTCCATATCCCGCAGGCGCAGCATCAGCACGACATCGGTTGCGCCGGTGACGGCATAGGCCTGCGACACGGCCTCTTCGGCACTCGCAATATCCAGAAAGCGGCGCATATGCTGCTCGCCGTGCAATTTCAGCTCCACCGTCACCAGAGCCTTGATCACCCGTCCCGCCTTTGCGGGGTTGAGGATCGCCACGATGCGGTCGATCACGCCAGACTTGTGCAGCCGCTGCAGGCGGCGCAGGCAACTGGATGGAGACAGCCCGACTTCATCGGCCATATCCACATTGGTGCGCGACGCATCGTTCTGCAAAAGGTTCAGAAGTTTTCGGTCGATCCGATCCATGCCGGCAGCATATCGCGCACCGCCATATTTGCAATAAAATTGCATGAAACTGCAATCTTTGACCGCAAATGCGAAGGGGCCGGGATTAGTGAATGGGAACAACCTTCAGGGAGTCTCACATGTCACTTTTCCTGCCCGTCTGGCAAAAAACGCGGGAAACGCTTGCAATCTATTGGGTGCTTGTGCGGATCACGGTTCCAATCGCCATTCTGACCGAGCTGTTGTCGAGGATGGGCGCGATCGAGGCGGTGGCGCCTGCCTTTGCGCCGGTCATGAACCTCGTCGGGCTGCCGCCGGAGCTTGGTCTTGCCTGGCTGACCGCAATGCTGGTCGGCATATGGGGTGCGGTGCCGCTCATCTTCACGCTTGTGCCCGCATCGTCACTCACCGTTGCGGATATCACCGTTTTTTCGGCACTCATCCTGTTCGCCCATGGCCTGCCCATCGAACAGAAGATCATTGAAAAAGCGGGACCGGGCATGATCGTCACCACGGCGCTGCGCGTCGGCGGCGGATTGTTGTATGCCTTCATGCTGCATCACGTTCTGGAGGCGATGGGATGGCTGTCCGCGCCGGTAACCCCCGCCTGGATTGCGATGAGCGCCACGCCTGAATGGACCGCCTATTTCCTCGGCCTCGGGGAAACCATGGTCTGGATGCTCGTCATCCTGCTTGCACTTTCCCTTTGCCTTGAAATCCTAAGACTGACGGGCCTGCTGGCGCTGATGATGAAAGCGCTCTCGCCCCTGCTGCGTCTTGCGGGCATTCGCGGCGAGGCCGAACATCTCACCGCCATCGGCTTGTTCCTCGGAATTTCCTACGGCGCCGGCTTCCTGATCCGTGAGGCGCAATCGGGGACGATCTCGCCGCGTCAGGTGTTTCTGTCCTGCGTGTTCATGGGTTTTGCCCATAGCGTGATCGAGGACACGCTCGTGGTGATGTCGCTTGGCGCGGATGTCTATGGCGTTCTGGCCGGGCGGCTTGTTTTCGCCATTGCCGCGACCGCCGGCATTGCCGCCCTGCTTCACCGCCTGTCGGATGAGCTGTTCTTTGCGCGGATGTTCCGACTACAGGGCACATAGAGCATTTCCAGGAAAAGTGGACCCCGGTTTTCCGTCCGGAAATGCGCCAAAACAAAGAGTTAGAGTGTTTTCGCGATTCGAAGAAAAGCGAAAAAACTCTAAGCGGCGTTTCCCGTCTGAAAAGACCGATGCAAAAAGGGGGCCTTTCGGCCCCCAATCCATAGGTTCAATCAGAAAGCCCGGCTCAGAACTCCGTCCAATCCTGATCCTTGGCAGCCGGCGCTTCGGCGGCACCGCCGAAGGCGCGGGCGAGGCTCTGGCCAAGGGCACGGGCCGGCGAGGCGACAGGCCTTGCGGCTGCGGAGGCCGATTTTACCGGCGCCTTGCGGGCCGGTGCGGCCGGCGCGGGCTGGAAAGCGGGTCTGGCGGAAGACTGGCGCGGCGCGGAATAGCCGCCGGCACTGGCAACGGCAGCGCGTGCGCCATCCATTCTGAACTGGCCGAGCAGGCTGTTCAGCGCTCCCGCTTCGCGGGCCAGCGAATGGCTGGCGGCGGTCTGCTGTTCCACCATGGCGGCATTCTGCTGGGTGCCCTGGTCCATGGTGTTCACGGCCGTGTTGATTTCCTGCAGGCCGGTCGCCTGTTCGCGGGCAGCGACGACGATGGCGCTGACATGGGCATTGATCTCTTCGACTTCCGCAACGATGAGTTCAAGAGCCTTGCCGGTCTCGTCGACCAGATTGACGCCGTTTTCCACCTGCTGGCTGGAAGCGCCGATCAGCGTCTTGATTTCCTTGGCGGCATTGGCGGAACGCTGGGCGAGTTCGCGGACTTCCTGAGCAACCACCGCAAAGCCCTTGCCAGCATCACCGGCGCGTGCTGCTTCGACGCCGGCGTTCAGCGCCAGCAGGTTGGTCTGGAAGGCAATATCGTCGATGACGCCGATGATATTGCCGATTTCGCCCGAGGACTTCTCGATTTCGCGCATGGCGGCGACCGCCTTGCGAACCACGACACCGGACTTTTCCGCACCGGCGCGGGCGCGCTGGACCAGATTGCCGGCATCTTCCGCGCCGCGGGCGCTATCGCGCACCGTGGTGGTGACTTCTTCCAGCGCTGCGGCGGTTTCCTCGATGGAGGCCGCCTGCTGCTCGGTGCGGCGCGACAGGTCGTCGGCGGCGGAGAGCATTTCCGAAGCGCCGGCATTGATCGCGGCTGCGTTCTCGCCGACCGTGCGCAGCGCCTGCTGGAGTTTTTCGACGGCGCTGTTGAAATTCACTCGAACCGGATCGATGGCGGGCGCAAAGGGCGTCTCGATGCGATAGGAAAGATCGCCATCCGCGAGAGCGGCAAGGCCCTTGCCAAGCTCGGCGCTGGCAAAAGCGCTGGCGGCTTCGTCCTTGGCCTTTTCTTCCTCGTTGCGGCGGCGTTCAGCCTCCGTCGCGGAGCGCATGCGGTCGGTCTCGCCGGCAAGGCGGGATTTTTCCAGCCCGGCTTCCTTGAAGACCAGAACGGCCTTCGCCATCTTGCCGACTTCATCGCCACGATCCGTGGCGGGAACTTCCGTCGTCAGATCGCCATCGGCAAGCCGGCTCATCGCCGCCGTCATGCCAACGATGGGCGTGACGATGGAGCGCGACAGCGCCCAGATCAGGGCAACGGCGAGAAGACCGGCAACGGCGCCGCCACCCAGAAGCGCATATTTCAGGTTCAATGCGGCTGCCTGCTGTTCTGCCGCGTAAGCGGTGGACAGGCCGTTCAGCTGCTCCTTGATCTTGGCGGCGGAGGCGCGGAAGCCATCGAGCTGGCCCTTGGCCTGATTGCGGCCGATCTCGATGATTTCGGAAATCGGCGCTTCGGTCGTCTTGCGTGCGGCGATCTGCGGTTCCGCCAGTTCCTTGAAGAACACGGTGGCGGATTTCTGCATGTCGTCGATGGATGTCAGAATGTCCGGCCGGCCGACAGCCAGCGCGCGGGCTTCGTCCAGCTTCTTCAGCATCAGGTCGCGCTGGGCGAATACATCGTTGTAGGTGCTGTCGCTGCGGAACAGCAGGAAGCCGCGCTGATTGACGGCCTGCTCCAGCATGGCTGCCGTAGCACCATCCACGGCCTGGATGATATCCTTCGTGCGGTTGTTTTCGATCGTGACACGCTCGCTCCCCAGCGTCTGCCAGAATACGACCGCGGAAGCGAGCAGGCACACGCTCATCAAGGCACAGAAGGTGGCTATGAGCTTCAGATTGATGGGGAGGTTTTTAAGCGACATCGCAAACTCTCTCGGCGACCCGATGCCTCGAAGCAAGCGTCTGCGCTGCAACGGCCGCAATTTTGTGGATGGGAGGAGATGCCGTCATGGCAGGTTCCGGTGGCCGCACGGGCCTTGTGCACAAAGTGCAATACAAGCCTTTATATTGGATTAATCGAACATTCTGACTTTGCGGTGCAACATCAATGGGCGACAGCGGGCATCGCCGGCCCGTTTCAGCGATAAATCGCTTGCATCGGCGGAGTTTGGCGGTCATTGACACGGGACCATGTCCAAAACATCTGAAAATGAACGGCTTGACCAGCTTCTCGTGTCGCTCGGCCACTTCGCCAGCCGCTCGCGTGCGCGCGACGCGGTTGCGCGCGGCACCGTGAGCGTCAACGGTAAAACCGTCACCAAACCGAGCCAGACCGTCGCCGGCGATGCCGAAATCGCCATCAGCGATCCCGCGCAGGCCTATGTCTCGCGCGCAGCGCTGAAGCTCGTGGCCGCGCTCGATCATTTCCGGCTCGACCCGTCTGGCCATGACTGTCTCGATGTCGGCGCTTCGACCGGCGGTTTCACCGAGGTGCTGCTGGAGCGCGGCGCAAAACACGTCACCGCCATCGATGTCGGCCACGGGCAGATGCATGCCAGAATCGAGAACGATCCGCGCGTGACCAATCTGGAAGGGCTGAATGCGCGCTTCCTGACGACGGATGATATCGATGACCGGCCCATCGGCTTCATCGTCTCCGATGTGTCCTTCATTTCGCTGAAGCTTGCGCTTGCGCCGGCACTCGAGCTTGCGGAAGCGGGCGCGCTGGCGGTTCTGCTGGTGAAGCCGCAATTCGAGGCGGGGCGCGACGCCATCAGCAAGGCCGGGCTGTTGAAAGAACCGGAAACGGCACCTGCCGTGGCTGCCGAGCTGGAACGCTGGCTGACCGAGGACATGGGCTGGAAAAGCCTCGGCCTCATTCCCTCGCCGATTTCCGGCGGCGACGGCAATATCGAATTTCTTCTCGGAGGCGAAAAGCCATGAGCACACAGACCGTCACCATCAAGAGCCTCGGCGCGCAGGGCGACGGCATCGCGCACTGTCCCGACGGCCCGGTCTATGTGCCCTTCGCGCTGCCCGGCGAAACGGTCGCGATTGCGAAGGTGAAGGATCACGGCACCGTCATGTCGATAACGGAAGCCTCGGCGGAGCGCCGTGAACCGGCCTGCCGCCATTTCGGCCCCGATGGCAAGAACGGCACCTGCGGCGGCTGTTCGCTGCAGCATCTGTCCGACCAGCCTTACCATGCCTACAAGCGGGAGCTGGTGGTTTCGGCACTGAAATCGAAAGGCCTGACGCCGCCGGTGGACGATCTCGTCATCTGTCGCCCCGGCGAGCGCCGCCGCGCGGTGTTCGCCGCCCGCAAAACGGAAAAGGGCCTGCTGCTCGGTTTCAGCCAGGCGAACAGCCATCACATCGTCGCCATCGAGGAATGTCCCGTCACCTCGCCCGGCATCGTCTCGCGGCTGGACGCCATCCGCGCCATCGGGCTTTCCATGGTGGCGAATGCCGAACCGTTCCGCATCACCGTTCTCGAAACGCTCTCGGGTCTCGATATTTCGGTCGAAGGCATCAAGTCGGTCAGCGACAAGCAGCGGCGCACACTCACGGAAACGGTGCTTGCCATGCGCGGCATTGCCCGTGTTTCGCTCTCAGGTGAAATCCTGATCGAACCGCAAAAGCCGATCATCGAATTCGGCGGCGTTGCGGTTTCCCCGCCGGCCGGCAGTTTCACGCAGGCGACGAAACAGGCGGAAGACGCCATGGCCGAGCTGGTGCTTGGCCATATCGGCAAATCGAAGCGCATTGCCGATCTCTTCTGCGGTTCCGGCACCTTCGCGCTGAGGCTCGCACGCATCGGCAAGGTGCATGCGGTGGAAGCGGAAGACAAGCCATTGAAGGCCGTGGACTTCGCCGCCCGCAACACACAGGGCCTGAAGCCGGTGAGCGTCGAGAAACGCGACCTCTTCCGCCGGCCGCTGATGACAAGCGAACTGAAGAATTACGATGCTGTCGTGTTCGATCCGCCGCGCGCCGGTGCGGAATTCCAGTGCAAGGAACTGGCCCGCAGCACGGTGAAGAAGATCGTTGCGGTGAGCTGCAACCCGCTGACGCTTGCGCGCGATCTTACCATCCTCACGGAAGGCGGCTATCGCATCACCCGCGTCACACCGGTCGACCAGTTCCTCTGGTCGCCGCATGTGGAAGCCGTGGCGACGCTGGAGAAATAATCACCAGGCCGTATCGACCGTGCCGTTACCGACCACGCCCGAGCAGCGGCAGGCGCCGCCCACACGGCCCCGCTCGATGGGGCAGACATAGGGCCGGCGGCGATTGGCGCTCTCCGGCGGGGTGATGACGCAGACGAAACGGGCGCGGCGCTGGCGGTCGCGGCCGGAATAATAATCCGAGCCATCGTCTTCGGTAATGACGGATTGCGCCAGAATGACATTGCTAGCGGAAGCCGCCGGAGGGCGCGTTATCGCCGCCGCTTCGGTGACAGTGGCGGCGCAGAGGAAGATGGACAGGGCGAACACGACGTGACGCATGCGGGTGGCTTTCGGGCGTAGAGCTTGTACGATCCGGTCTTGGTCGGACCGATTTGATCGACCATACATAATCCGCCTTCGCAAGCACAGTGGCTTCAAACTTTCGACGATGCCGCCGGCTTCTTCTCCCCGTCGGGGCGAAGGTGGCCCGAAGGGTCGGATGAGGGGGCTACGTTGCCGAATATCTTTACCCTCGCCCTCTCATCCCGCTGCCGCGGACTTCTCCCCGGCGGGGAGAAGAAACAAGCGGCGGGCTTCCCGATTCCCGCGGCACTCAGCGACGCATGAATGCCTCGAAGGCGGCGCGCGCTTCGGCGCTTTGCAGCTGCGCGATGAAATGGCGGCCTTCCTCTTCGATGCGGGCGAGAAGATCGTCCGGATTGCCGCGAACCAGATCGCGGGCGATCTTCAGCGCCTGCTGCGGTTTGGCTGCAAGCCGGGTGGCAAGCGCCAGCGTTTCGCTCTCCACATGTTCAGGGGCGACGACTTTCCAGATCATTCCGGCCTGCAATGCCTGCTCTGCGGAAAAACCTTCGCCCATGGCAAGCAGCGCAAAGGCGCGCTGGTGTCCCATGAGTTTCGGCACGAGCAGGCTGGAAGCCGCTTCCGGCACCAGAGCGAGATCCACGAATGGGGTCTTGAACAGGCTGCGGCTGGAGGCGACCGTCAGGTCGCAATGCAGGTTCAGCGTCGTGCCGATGCCGATGGCGAGCCCGTCGACGCCGGATACCATGGGCTTTTCGAAAGCGACGAGCGCTTTCAGAAGCTCGAGCGCGGCAAGCTTGCCCTTTCCGCCCGACATGGCGAAGGCCAGAAAATCGGCCATGTCGTTACCGGCGGAGAAGCAGCCTTCCGTGCCGAGAAAGGCGACGACGCGAATTTCCGGGTCCGCATTGGCGGCATGCAGGGCGTCTGCCATGCGCAGATACATGGCATCGGTGATGGCGTTTTTCTTGTCCGGCCGGTTGAAGCGGATGGTCAAGACTTCCGGCGCATGGCCGACGCGCTCGACGAGAATGTGTTCGTCCGACATCTGAGCCTCCTCAAGCCAATACGGTGCGGGCGGCGGCAAGGCTTGCCGCGCCTGATATAACGCGGTCCTTCAGCGCCACCGTTTCCGCCAGCAGATTTTCCGCAGCAAAACGGCAAAGGGCTGCGCGATGTCCGCCCCTGCCATCGTCGACGGCGGCCAATGCGCCCTTGGCGAGATAGGCGCCAGTGAGCGCCAGGCCGAAGAGGCGCTGATAGGGCGTCGCGCCGGCGAGCGCGGTTTCGGTTTCGCCCGCCTTGATGCGGTGCAGCAGCCAGTCGGTCGCCGTCTCCAGATCGCCAAGGCTCGCTTCGAGATAACGGCCGGTCTCGCCGAGATCGGCGCGGTTCGACGCGGCTGTACGGGCGGCGATCTCGCGCAGTTCGGCGATGAAACCACGCACCTGCGCGCCTTCGGAGAGCGGCAGCTTGCGCAGCACCAGATCGATGGCCTGAATGCCGTTGGTGCCTTCATAGATCGGCGCGATTCGGGCATCGCGCAGATAACGCGCCGCGCCGGTTTCCTCGATGAAGCCCATGCCGCCATGCACCTGAATGCCCATGGAGGCGACATCGACGCCGGCATCGGTGGAGAAGGATTTGGCGATGGGTGTCAAAAGGGCAGCGCGCTCCTGCCAGTGAGCGCGCTGCCGGGCGTCTTCAGTCGCATGCGCCATGTCGATGGCGTGCGCGCAGCTGAAGGAAATCGCCCGCGACCCTTGAGTGAGCGCCTTCATCGTCAGAAGCGTTCTGGCGATATCCGGGTGCTCGATGATCGGGCTCATGCCGGAGCCTTGCCAGCCGGGCGCCTTGCCCTGCGTGCGCTCCCTGGCATATTCGATAGCCTTCTGGGTCGCCGCTTCGCAGATCGCCACGCCCTGCATGCCGACCGCAAGGCGGGCGTTGTTCATCATGGTGAACATGCAGGCGAGACCCTTGTTCTCCTCGCCGATCAACCAGCCGAGAGCGCCCTTCCCTTCGCCGAATTTGCCGTCGCCGAAGATCATCGTGCAGGTGGGCGAGCCGTGAATACCCAGCTTGTGCTCCAGAGAGTGGCAGAACAGATCGTTGCGGCTGCCCGGCGCGCCATTGTCATCGGGCAGGAATTTCGGCACGAGGAAAAGCGAGATGCCGCGCGTGCCGGCCGGCGCATCCGGCAGGCGGGCGAGAACGAGGTGGATGATATTGTCCGCCGCATCGTGTTCGCCCCAGGTGATGAAAATCTTCTGGCCGAAAATACGGTAGGTGCCGTCTCCATTGCGCTCCGCCCGGGTCTTCAGGACGCCGAGATCCGAACCCGCATGCGGCTCGGTGAGGTTCATCGTGCCGGTCCATTCGCCGGAGACGAGTTTCGGCAGATAGGTGCGCTTGAGGTCATCGCTGCCGTGGGCAACAAGGGCTTCCACCGCGCCCATGGTCAGCGTCGGCGCCAGCGCAAAGGCCATGGAGCCGGAATTCCACATTTCGAGCGCGGCGACATTCAGCATATGCGGCAGGTTCTGGCCGCCGAATTCTTCCGGCGCCGTCAGGCTGTTCCAGCCCGCTTCCGCCCAGCGGCGGTAAAGATCGGCCCAGCCATCCGGTGTCGTCACCTTGCCGTCGGTAAGCTTTGCGCCCTGACGGTCGCCGATCTCAGCGAGCGGCGCGACCTCTGCGGTGGCGAAACGGCCGGCTTCGTGCAGAATGGCATCGACCAGATCTTCCCCAAGGTCTCCCAGCGCACCCGTCGACAGCGCGTCTTCGAGACCCGCTACATGTTTGAGTGTAAAGGCGATATCGTCCACCGGCGCGCTATACATGCTGCCTCCTCCCGAAGCTCTGGCATCTTGCTACTGCCTTCGGGCTAAATGATTTTTACGTAAACGTCAATTTGAAAATTCCCGTCATTTCGGCGGGATTGTTATAAAACTGTCATATGAATTTGCTCAGCATGCGCTGAAAGGCGCCTCGCCGCCGCCGCTCCCACACCGGAACGACGGACGCCTCCCTCCTCCCATCCAGCCGGTCAGGACTGCCACGATGGATCTCGTAACGCCCGTTATTCCCGGCCTTGTCTGGGCCTATCAATTTCATCCCGGCACGGCCCCCTGCCGGCGGCTCGCGCCCGACGCCGGCTTTCACGAAATGGCAGAGTGCGAAGGCTTCTTCTGGCTGCATCTCAACCTCGCCGATCAGCGTGTCGCGGGTTTTCTCGAGACCATCGACGGTCTCGATCAGGCAGCACGGGCAAGCCTCACCACCCATGAGACGCATCCCTCCATCGTGGTCGATGAAAAATCGCTTTACGGCACGCTTGTCGATTTCCAGCGGGAATTCGACAAGGAAACGCGCGATTTCGGCTGGCTGCATTTTGCGGTGAGCGACCGTTTCATCATTACGACCCGCCTGCAGCCGCTGCATTCGGTGGACCGGCTGAAAGCGGCGGTCGACAAGAATTCCAACCGCTACCTCACGCCGTCGCATGTGTTCGAGGGGCTGGTGGCGGAATTCCAGCGCTCGCTCATCAATCTGGTGATGGAGACGACGGAAGAACTGAACGCCATCGAGGATATGGTCTATGACAGCGAGAACCGTGACGAACGGCGGCGTCTTGCCCCACTGCGCCGCACGGTGGTTCGCCTGCACCGGCATCTGCGCACCGTGCTGACCCTGATGCGGCGGGCTTCGGCCGCCGATGATGACGAGATGCCGAATGGTTTCGAGGATGTCGCCTCGCGCCTGATGGGCCGTCTGGAGGCTGTCGACCACGATGTCTACGCCCTGCAGGAGCGGGCAAGGCTGCTGCATGAAGAAATCGATTCCAAACTCTCGTCGGAAACCAACCGACATCTTTATATCCTGTCGCTGATGACGGCATTCCTGCTGCCGCCATCGCTGGTCACCGGTTTCTTCGGCATGAATACGGATGAGCTGCCGTTTACCGTCGGCACGGGCGGCACGCTGTCGGCCAGCATCTTCATCATGATTTCGGTTGCGCTCGCCTGGTTCGTGCTGAAGCGCGCGCGGATCTTGTGACAGCAAAAAGCCGCCCGGTGGCTACCGGACGGCTCTTTCGATTGAAGCGGCTCTATCAGCCGTAAGGCGAATAGCAGGGCTGGCGCGGGCCGTGATACGGCTGGAACGTGTTGCTATAGGCATCGTAGGAACGATAGCGGCCATAGCACCAGTTCACATGCGCGCGGCTCATGCCGCCACGATAGACCGGGCGATATTCGCGATAGACCGGGCGCGGACGATATTCCGGTACCGGGCGGTAAACTTCACGCGGCTGCGAGAGTGCGCCGCCGATGATCGCACCCGTCGCAAAGGCTGCGAGCGGGAACCAGTAACCGTCATGGTGACGATAGCCCGGACGGTAATCGCGATAACCACGGTGGCCGCGATACCAGCCGCGACGATCGCCCCAGCCGTCGCGATCACGCCAATATTGCACGTTCACGATATTCTTGCTGGCATCGTTGCCTGCGGTCTCAACGCTCTTCGGCGCGATCGGCAAAGGCATTGCTGCTTCCGCCGGAACAATCGCTCCCGCAACCACAATCGCAGAAAGACCGACAGCCAGGATATTCTTCATATAGCTTCTCATCTGACTTCCTCCATTCACGACGGTCAACAGGCCGTTCTCCGTGAATAATAACACTTTTTTATTCTCATTCGGCCAGTTTTTCGGTCTGGCTGGAACATTGCAGGTTGCAGGCTAGGCGTTTTCGCCTGAACCCAGCATTAACGATCCCATCACGCTTCGTTTACCCGATCCGGCAGCGGCAAAACAAAAGCCCGGATCAAAATCCGGGCTTTCGAAAGTCCTGTCAGCGGCTGTAAGGCGATACGCATATGCGGCGCGGACCGCTGCTCGGCTGATAGCTGTTGTCGTAAGCGCGGTAGGACCGCCAGCGGTTCTGGCACCAGGAAACGTGGCTGCCGCCATAGGTCGGACGCGGCTGCTGCATGGCGCCGCCGATGATCGCACCGGCCGCGAAGGCAGCGAGCGGGAACCAATAACCATTGTGATAACGGTAACCCGGACGACGATCGCGATAGCCGCGGTGACCGTTATAATAGCCGTCACGCGGGGGGCGCGGGCGATACATGCGGTCGCCATGCCTGCGGTCGTATCGGCGATCCCATTCACGGTACTGCACCGGCACAACATTGTCGGTCGAAACCGCCGGCTTGGGCATCGGCACAGGGACCTGGAACGCCTGCGACGGCGTAAAGCTGGTGAGGAACACGATCATCGCCGTGGCGACACTCGTTGTCCGGAAATTCATCATGGTCTTCCTCCGTTTGCTTCAGCGCGTTGGACCCGCGCTTTTTACCCACTCGCTCTTGTCGGAGATATGGGGCAGCCCCGTTTCATGCCCGAAAAGAATTCGATGACGTGCAAACGAGTTTAGAGAAATTTGGTTCCAAGACAACCATCCGGTGAAAGACCGATAAAATGAAACGCCTGCTCGTGTCAGGCTTCCACCTTTACGTCGGTCAACGGGCGTGAGCAGCAGGCGAGAATATAGCCTTCCTCGATTTCCTCATCGAGAATGCCGCCATTGTGGTTCATCTCCACCTCGCCGGAAAGCTTCAGCACCCGGCAGGTGCCGCAAATTCCCGATTCGCAGGCCGCCCCGATACGGACCCCGGCGGCGCGCGCCGTCATCAGAACCGTCTGGCCGGGCTGGCAGGGCATTTCTTTACCGGAAAGGGTGAAACCCACCATAGACAGCGCTTCGCCATCCGCACCGGTAAGCACGGCTTCACCAACAGTGACCGGCGCGGCCGGCGCGAAGCTTTCCTGATGATAGCGGCTCATGTCGAAGCCGGAGGCATCGAGCATCGAGCGGACGGCGGCCATGAACGGCTCCGGCCCGCAGCAGAAGACGGTGCGCTCCATGAAATCATGCGCGAGCAGCGCGATCTTGGCCTTGTCGACCATGCCCTTCAGCCCGGACCACAGATCGGTGCGGCCGCATTTCTCGACAATGAAGCCGAGAGACAAGTTCGGCATGAAGCGGGCGAGATATTCCAGCTCGTGACGGAAAACGATATCGCCGGGGGTACGCGAACAATTGATGAAGGCAATATCGCTCTGCGGCGCGCGGTCGCTCATGTCGCGCACCATCGACATCATCGGCGTGACGCCGGAGCCTGCCGAGATGAACAGATATTTGTCGCCGGGATGCTTGACGTAGGAAAAGTCGCCGAGCGGCCCGAGCGCCCGGATTTTCATGCCGGGCTTCAGATTGTCGAACATCCAGCGCGTGCCGATGCTGTTGGCCTGCGCCTTGACCGTGACCGACAGCGCATAGGGCCGCGACGGGCTGGAGGACAATGTGTAGGTGCGGTAAAGCGGCTCCTTGCCCACCGGCAGTTCGAGCGTGACGAACTGCCCCGGCAGATAACGGAACCAGTTCTGATCCTCCGAGCGGAACAGGAACGTCATCACATCAGGCGTCTCGGGCGTCACCGAGATGCACTCCAGAAGCTGGAGCTTGTCGCTCCATGGCTTCATCTCGTCAATATGCTTATAGGTCACAACCATATTCATCTTCGCATCACGCTACAGCCGAAAGCCGGGCCTTATCGCCGGAGAGCCGGTCGACCATGAAATCGGAGTACCAGTTGACGAACTGCATCACGCCGCCCTCGTCCTCCATGGAATAGGGGCCGGGCTCGTAGGCCGGGGAACGAATGCCAAAGGCATTTTCCTCGACGATGCGGCGGTCCTGGTCGTTGGTCTCGTTCCAGACGTGGGTGAGGTCCTCGAGATCGTAATCCACGCCTTCGACGGCATCCTTGTGCACCAGCCATTTGGTGGTGACCATGGTTTCCGTGGCGCTGAGCGGCAGCACCCGGAAGGAAATGGTGTGGTCGCCGAGGAAGTGGTTCCAGGTCGTCGGGTAATGGAACAGGAGCAGCGCGCCGATATGGCTGATGCTGACATCGTCAGACAGCGGCCGGCGCACGGCGCGCTTGCCGGACATGGTGTAGCTTTCCGCCTCGCCGATCAGCGGCATGCGGGCGACGCGGAACTGGCCCTTGGGGTCGATCTTGAAACGGCTCGGCAGGCCGGCGGCCTCGCAGCGCGCCCAGTGGCCGCCGATCTCGGGATCGCTCGCACCGCCGTCCGTTCCCGTCACGCTCGGGTTTTCGGGATAGGTGCGGCAGAGTTCCGGATGGTTGGCGGCGCAATGGTAGCACTCGCGGTTATTTTCCCAGACGAGCTTCCAGTTGCCCTTTTCGATGATCGTGCTCTCATGCGCGACCTTCGCTTCCCAGATGCGGTGCGGCGCCATGTAACTTTCGACTTCCTTGCGCATGGGCTCGAAATCGGCCGGCTGATCGGCAAGGCAGATGAAGACGTAACCGGCGACGGTTTCGCAGGCGACCGGCTTCAGACCGAAATCGCCCTTGTCGAACTCTTCTCCCATGTGACGTGCAAACAGCAGCTTGCCGTCGAGATCGTAGGTCCACTGGTGATAGGGACAGACGAGGCGGGCAGACTGGCCCTTCTGCGTAGTGCAGACGCGCGAGCCGCGATGGCGGCAGGAATTGTGGAAGGCGCGGATCTGCCCGTCGCGACCGCGAACGATAACCACGGAATAGGCGCCGACCTGCACGGTGAAATAGCTGCCGGATTTCGACACTTCGCAATCATGGCCGACAAACAGCCAGTCGCGATACCAGATGGTTTCCATATCCAGCTTGAAATAATCCGGGTCCGTGTAGAAGGGCTGTTCCAGGCTGAAGCCTTCGCGGCGGTTTTTCAGCTGGCGCAATACGGTATCACGCAATTCCATGGCCAAATCCTCGATCAAACCGCCCTGCCCGACACCATTTGCGGGGTTGCGGAAGCATGTACTCATCTAAACACCGGCGCTCATTTGCGGCAGCACAAACAGCGACATTACCTTCCGCATTGGCGACAAATTGCGACATGCGCAATTCGCCCTCTCAGCCCATTCCGCTGGGAAATCCGACAGCTATTCAGTGACGGAAATGACGTCGCAATATGACGCATGATGGCGCGCGTCCTGCTCCCCACCCATTAAAAAACGGGGGGTGCGGCGCAACGGAGTATTAACGCGCCCTAAATTATCTTGCCGGATCGACAGCAACGAGGGTGTTCCCGGTGGAGAAGGCGACACGCATACGCTATTTCGATGCGAGCAGGCATTCGGTCACACCGATACGCTCGAAGACCGCGCATTCCGATTTCCTGCGGACAGGGCGCATCAGCCGTTATGAAGAACGATGGCTGCCGAAAGAACGCGTCTATTACAGCCATGACGACGTCGCTGCGCTGACCGGGCGAAAGCTGGAAGCTGCCGCCGATGCCACCCACAGCCGCCTGAACGGCTTTCACCAGTCCATCCGTTTTCCGAAGATGGTTTTTCACCATCTGCTCAATGACCGGCCGCACCTTGGCTATTGTCACGTCACGGCGGCGAAAACCAGCTTCGATGCCGAGCGCCATGTGCTCTGGTCCTTCTATTTCGCGAATTTCTTCGCCGAGCTGAGCGGGGCCGAAAACTTCTTCGAAAATATCGATGCGCGCTATTCGAGGATGTATTTCGCCGTCGCCATCAACGCGCTTCCCGATCAGGAACTCGCCGTCGATACCTCCGTGCATCGCGGCGGCCTGCTGTTTCAGACCCACGATCCGCGGGTGGCGCTGAAAAACGTGCTCATGCTCGGCGCGCGGTCCGAGGAGATGCGCAGGATCATCAAGGCGATATAAAACTTTCCATAAGCCTCTGAAATACGCTATTGACCGCCCTGAAAGGCAGCATCATGGCGCGTCATATCGATATAGACAACGAGCGGGAAACGGCCCTGCAGGCATCCGTGGCGGAGCTTGCCGCCGGCCAGCCCATCGCCCTGCCGACGGAAACCGTCTACGGCCTTGCCGCCGACGCCACCAATCCGGCGGCGATTACCCGCATTTACGAGACAAAAGGCCGGCCGCAGTTCAACCCCCTGATCTGCCACATGGCCGATATCGCCATGGCCGAACGTTACGCCGTCTTCGACCCCATACCGCTGAAGCTGGCAGAAGCCTTCTGGCCCGGCCCGCTGACGCTGGTGCTGCCGCTGAAACCGGCAAGCGACATTCATTCGCTGGCGACAGCCGGTCTCGATACGGTCGGCATTCGTGTGCCGCAGGGTTTTGCCGGCGATCTGATCCGCCGGTTCGACAGGCCGCTCGCCGCCCCCAGCGCCAATAGTTCCGGCAAGATCAGCCCGACAAGTGCCTCCCATGTGGAGGCGGATCTCGGCCAGAAGATCAATCTCATTCTCGATGGCGGGGCGGCCGCTGTCGGCGTCGAATCCACCATCGTCAAGGTGGAAGAGGATGGCCGGGTGCGGCTGCTTCGTCCCGGCGGCATCGTTACCGCGGACATAGAACGCATTGCCGGCAAACGGCTTGAACGGCCGAAAAAAGCCGCCGCCGCCATTGAAGCGCCGGGAATGCTGGCCTCGCATTACGCGCCGGGTGCTGCCGTGCGCCTTCACGCCACATCGGTTCTGCCGGGCGAAGCGCTGATCCGCTTCGGCGGCATCGCCATTGCCGGCGAAGAGACGGCGCGCACCGTGCTCGATCTCAGCCCTTCCGGCGATCTTTCCGAGGCCGCCGCCAATCTGTTCGATTATCTGAAAGCCGCCGATGCGAGCGGCGCAGACATGATCGCCATCACCACCATTCCCACCCATGGTCTCGGAGAGGCGATCAACGACCGCCTTTCCCGCGCCGCCGCGCCGCGAGGCTGACGGCACCCAATCCTTTCGCCCATGTTTCAAAAGACAGCGAGACGCCGCCCATGACGACCACCGCCATCCCCTCCTCCGACATCCTCGACCGCTTTACCGCCATTGTCGGCGAAAAGAACGCGGTCCGCGACCCGGCGGAAATGGCGCCGCGCCTCGTGGAAAATCGCGGGCTTTATCGCGGCGCCTCGCCGCTGCTCATAAAGCCCGCTTCGGTCGAAGAGGTTGCCGCCATCCTGAAGCTCGCCAGCGAGAGCGGCACCGCCATCGTGCCGCAGACTGGCAATACCGGCCTCGTGGGCGGCCAGACGCCGCGTGCCGAAGGAACGGACATCATCCTGTCGCTGGAGCGCATGAACCGCGTTCGCGATATCGATCCGGTCGCCAATATCATCGTCGCCGATGCCGGCTGCATTCTCGATGACATCCACAAGGCTGCTGATTCCGTGGAGCGGATGTTCCCGCTGTCGCTCGGCTCTCAAGGGTCCTGCCGCATCGGCGGCAATCTCGCCACCAATGCCGGCGGCACGGCGGTGCTCGCCTATGGCAATATGCGCCAGCTTTGCCTTGGGCTGGAAGTAGTGCTGCCGACCGGCGAAATCTGGAACGGGCTGCGCCGGCTGAAAAAGGACAATACGGGTTACGATCTACGCGATCTCTTCATCGGTTCCGAAGGCACGCTTGGCGTCATCACGGGTGCGGTGCTGAAGCTCTTCCCGAAACCGCTCGGCCATCAGGTGGCCTTTGCCGGTCTCAGCTCCACCGAGGACGCGCTGAAGCTGTTCGAGATGGCCTCCAATCTCTGCGGCACGGCGCTCACCGGTTTCGAACTCATGCCGCGAATCGGCGTCGAATTCACCGCCCGGCATATTCCCGGCGTGCGCGATCCCCTGGAACAGCCGCATGAGTGGTACGCGCTCATCGATATTTCCACCTCCGACTCGGCCGAAACGGCGGATAGCATGATGCAATCGCTGCTGGAGCGCGGTTTTGAGGCCGGGCTGGTTCAGGATGCGGTGATCGCCGCGTCCGAAGCGCAGCGGCAGGCGCTCTGGCACATGCGCGAAAGCATGTCGGAGGCGCAGAAACCCGAAGGCGGCTCGATCAAGCACGATGTTTCCGTTCCGGTGTCGAAAATACCCGAATTCATGGCGACGGCGGAAAAAGCGGTTCTTGCCGCCATACCCGGCGCCCGCGTCTGCGCCTTCGGGCATCTGGGCGACGGCAATATTCACTACAATATTTCCCAGCCGGTGGGTGCCGACAAGGCAGAATTCATTGGCCGCTGGCGGGACATGAACGAGATCGTGCACGGCATCGTGCTGTCGCTCGGCGGTTCCATTTCGGCCGAACACGGCATCGGGCAATTGAAGCGCGATGAACTGGCCGCCATCCGCCCCGGCATCGAAATGGAACTGATGCGACGCATCAAGCACGCTTTCGACCCCGCCGGCATCATGAACCCCGGCAAGGTTCTGGCCGGGTAAAGCGGCCCCGAGGTTAGGCCGAGGCCCGCAGCGCCCAGGCGGGCACCATTTCCGCATTCAGCCGGCGCGGTTTCTGCGCGCCGACAAATTGCGTCAGGCTCATGCCCGATTTCGCAATCGACACCGCATGCTTCTTTGGCAGAAGATACCCGTGTTCCAATGGCGGAATACGCCGCAGCATACGGCTGAAGACATTGCGCCGGTGATAGCGCGAGGGCGAGAAACGCGCCGGCTGCGCGCAGATCGCCACATATTCGAGAATCTCGTCGATCCAGCCCGCCTGCGGGCGCGCGCCCGGCTCGATCAGAAGCAGCCAGCCGCCGCGTGCGGACTTCACGACGTCTTCAATGTCCCACTGCCCATAAAAACGGCAGCCGGCGGCATCGGCGACGCGCGACGATCCATCGCGCGAACCGTGATCGAGAATCACAACATCGCTTACAAGCCCTTCCACGGCCCCGGTTACAAGCGCAGACAAGGTGTGCGCCAGTTCCGGCTCGTGATCCCGGCATTCCATTATGACTGTCAACATCTGCATAGCTCTAACGCATCGCACAATAAATTGCCACTATGCTCATTGCGGTAAAATCCAGGGCTGTCCTTGCCACAGACCGCGCAGTCTCCAGACGTGGCCGTGCCTGTCGCGCTCACATCCATCTCTGGAGAACGAGCCGAATTTGCAATTTTGTTCTTGTATTGTTCTCACTCCTGATGTAGGAATTTAATCATTCGGAAGGCGGTTGAAAGCCTGTCCGGATGGAAACGGTTTAGGGCGTTGAGCGTGCCTTGAGAGGCGTGCGGCGTCCTGGGAGCATCCAGATGAGAAACCATACGCTTTCGGGGCAGGCTGCCTTCCAGCCGAGCCATATGCCGGATATTGCCAATGCGTTGGCCGATGCATCCGGCCTGCGCATCGAGATCGACCGTCGTCGCGGCCGTGGCGCCGGGCTGAATCCGGATGGACGCTTCGAGACCCTGCAGCACGAAGTTTTCGACGATGGCTGGCAGACTCTCGAGGACATGCCGGAATTCCGCACCGAAGTGCAGGTGGAAAAGCCGCGCAGCATCATCACCCGCAATGAATCGCCCGACATCCCCTTCGACCGCTCCATCAATCCCTATCGCGGCTGCGAACATGGCTGCATCTATTGTTTTGCGCGCCCTACGCACAGCTATATGGGGCTTTCGGCCGGGCTGGATTTCGAAGCCAAGCTCTTCGCCAAGCCGGATGCGGCAAAGCTGCTTGAACGGGAACTGGCGAAGCCGGGCTACAAGCCGCGGGTGATCGCCATCG
This sequence comes from Agrobacterium leguminum, assembly GCF_005144435.2. NCBI lineage: Bacteria > Pseudomonadati > Pseudomonadota > Alphaproteobacteria > Hyphomicrobiales > Rhizobiaceae > Agrobacterium > Agrobacterium leguminum. The sequence continues at coordinate 406,096 of NZ_CP120211.1, read as the reverse complement.
GCACCAATACCGATCCCTATCAGCCGATCGAGCGCGAATGGCGCATCATGCGGCAGATACTGGAAGTGCTGGCCAAGGCCGATCATCCCGTCGCCATCGTCACCAAATCGGCGCTGATCAAGCGGGATATCGATATTCTGGCGCCCATGGCCAAAAAGGGGCTCGCCAAGGTCGGTATTTCCGTCACCACGCTGGACCGGAAGCTCGCGCGCAACATGGAACCGCGCGCCGCCACGCCGGAGAAGCGGCTGGAAGCCGTCAAGGCGCTGACAGAGGCCGGCATTCCCGTGGCCGTGATGATGGCGCCTGTCATCCCGGCGCTCAACGATCATGAGATCGAGCGTATTCTCGAGGCCGGCAAGGCCGCCGGCGCCACCGAAGCGTCTTATGTGCTTTTGCGTCTGCCGCTGGAGGTGAGCCCGTTGTTCCGCGACTGGCTGCTGCGCAACTATCCGGACCGTTACCGTCATGTCATGTCGCTGGTGCGCTCCATGCGCGACGGCAAGGACTACGACGCGGAATTCGGAAAACGCATGAAGGGCGCCGGCCCCTATGCCTGGCAGATCGGCAGGCGTTTCGAGATGGCGACGAAAAGGCTTGGCCTCATCCGCCGCGGCATCCACCTGCGCGACGATCTCTTCGTGCCGCCGGGCGGTGCAGGCGTGCAATTGTCGCTGCTTTGAAAGACCGATGCTGAAAAGAACTCCGCCTGATCCAAGCACCATACGGAACGTGCGGCGATATCAGGCAGAATATGACAGGGAGCGGCCGCCTCTTTTTTGGACCGGCCACACTCCCACGAAATGCCCGGTGGGTTTTCCCTGGCCCGCCGGACATCGCCCCCGGAACCGCCGCCTCGCGTGCGATCGTTTTTCCTCCGCCGCCCCGTTGGAGGATCAAAGGTCATGATGACCTTCGGGGCACGGTGAGCCACGCCCCTTGACCCCGGCTCACCGCGCCTGTCATCGCCCGCTTCCGGGGGCTTGCAGGAGATCGGGTGTGTGTGCCAGTTTCGCCGCATGAAACGCACGGCCACACCCGATTCTCCTGCTCTTTTTGATCTTGCCGATACCGGTCCGGATTTTTCCTTCGAACTGGAAGCGAAAAAGAAGGGCCTCTGGCCCGTGGCCGGCACGGATGAGGCAGGCCGGGGACCTCTGGCCGGACCGGTGGTTGCGGCAGCCGTCATTCTCGATCCGGACAATATTCCCAAGGGGATGGACGATTCCAAGAAGCTGACGAAGCAGAAACGGGAAAGCCTGTTCGTACAGATCATGGAAACCTCGATCGTATCCGTCGCCTCTTCCGGCCCCGGCCTGATCGACAGCATGAATATCCTGCGCGCCAGCCTCGACGCCATGCGCCGCGCCGTGCTCGGTCTCGAAATTTCCCCTGCCCTCGTGCTGGCCGACGGCCGCGACCGTCCGCCCGGCATCGCCTGCGAGGCCAAAACCGTCATCAAGGGCGATTCCCGCTCCCTCTCCATCGCCGCCGCCTCGATCATCGCCAAGGTGACCCGCGACCGGATGATGGAACGCGCGGGTGTGGTGCATTCGTCCTACGGCTTTGAAGGCCATGCCGGTTACGGCACGCCGGCCCATCTACGCGCTATAGAAAGCCACGGGCCCTGCCCGCTGCACCGGATGAGTTTCAGGCCGCTGAAGCGGGATTGATTTTGGCGGGGTAATCAAGGTTAAGCCATAACACCCACTATGAGGCCGAGAGTAGCAAGACAACTTTGAGTAGCTAGACTAATAGCACCGGCCGCTTGGCAGATGCACGGCCTCTACAGACCGAACTCAAAGCGCATTTTTCAACTCCTCAGAACCGACGTGTTAGCTCCAGGCCTGTCACCAGCCCGGAACATCCCTGGTATCAAGATTTTTTCTCGCTCATACGATCCGTCAAAGCTTTGAGAACAGATGCTGATTTGACCGAGAAGTGCTTACCGAGGTCGACGATACTCTCACTCGCAAGAGATTCCTGGAAGAACCGCTTAATCTGCGGTTTCGTTGGACTACCCTTGGATTTTGTAAGGTCCGCAATAACCGCAACTGCTTCGCTATCCACAAGATCTTCGATTTCAGTTATGTCGCTCTGGATGTCACTGAGTGTGAGAATACGCGAAACAGGGATTCCGTACTCCAATACATATCTGTCACGCTCAGACTTGCCCTGCTTATCGCCATCAAGCAGAAAGAGAAAGTCCAGGTTCCAGCCGACGTTCATCGCAGCAAGCGCTCCGAACGTTCCTGCGCCCATGCCCGGCATCAAAGGTAGACCAGAAGTTTTTAACAGTTTTGCAGCATATCTCAAGATGTAGTAGTCCGACCTGCCCTCCAGAATCACCGCGGACTTTTTGATATCAAAGCGCGATGGAACAACCTCAAGCCTATCCAAGATCGGCTGAAAATAACTTGTTTTGCTCGGGTTCTTATTCACGAATGAACGATAGGAATTCACTTGAATGTCTAGCGATTCATCATCGAGGGATATGGCGTCGAGGACGGAGTCAGTCGGCGTATCTGCCCGGTTTGTCACAATGTAAGTCTGCTCCAGCCATTTGGGTTCTATCATGTAGTGGCTGTGGGTGGTGTATGCCAGAGCATGGGTTCCCTTCGCGATCGCCGGGAAGCAGTCGATCAGCTTTTGCTGGGCTGCCGCGTGTAGGTTAGACGCGGGTTCGTCAAACAAAAACAGTAGTGGACGCGTTGTTGAACGAGCGACGCGGAACTGAGTGAACAACATGAAGGCAAAGAACCAGCGAAAACCCAGCGACCGGTCGTTGACAGCAAAGCGCCGCGTTCCATCTCGCACCTTAAACTGAATATAAATGTCGTGCTCTTGCGTCTTTGTCAAAGCGCCTTTCGCGTCTTCTTTTTGTCCCTCGTCCAGACCGAACGTGATGACGACCTCTTTGCCTTTGGCGTCTTCCCCAAAAATCTTGTTCCAACGGCCGAAGACGGTCGACGTGACGGTTGAGCTAGCGCGGTCCATAACATGCTGAATCTTCTCACCATCATCGAGTCCAGCCCAACTTGCGAGAAAGTTTACCCAAGTGGTGATCAGGTCCTCGTGGCGCACGCGCCTGACGATGTCCTTCTCAATCGTGTAACCTTTGCCGTCATAATCAAGAATGTCCTGAAATACAGTTTTGTAGAATTTGTCGAGAGGCTTGCCGCGATCTGTGAGATAGATGCGCTCTGGGAAGTCGAAGACAAATGTCGGGAAATACGAAATATCTGGGGTGTAACCATACATCAGCAATTTGAGCTCGTGCTCTTCAGCGTCGGTCGGCCTCCGCCACTTTCGTTGGGTTTTTCCGCGAACCCAAAATGGGGTCCGAAGGCTGAAGTAGGTCTGCTGAAAATCGCCGTCTTTGAACCGTTGCTGCCGCTCAAAATTGATTTCGTCCGGAAATTGGTCGGGATCGAGATGTAAGTTTTTCTTGTTTAGGGCTTCGGCAATAATTGCCTTTTTGTCCCTCTCGTCTACCGATACTGTCGCAGCAACAGAAACGTCACCGCTGAAGTTGGAAAGTTGATGGCGGGGAACTCGGTCCTTAAAAGGAACCCCCACTCCTTTTTCTCCGCTAAGAAGCTGGCTCGTGGCACTTTCAGGTGAAAAACTGTGAATGGCTTCGAGGATGGTTGTCTTGCCGCTTTCGTTTAGGCCAACGAACGCAAAAACCGACGCGTTCGCGAAACCCTGCAGTTCCACTGTGGTGTCCTTGATACCCTTGAAGTTCTTAATTCGAAATCGTTTGTATTTCACCAGCGCGCCCCTTCACTGCAGAATTGATCGAGCCTAGAATAACTGTTGGTGCGAATACAAGACGGGCAGCGATATTGCCCACTACTGATAGTCCTTTGATCAAGCTGCTCGCACGTGAATAGCCCGACGCAAAAGGAGCTGCCAATTATGGCCCCGGCGACACATCCCAAACCAACCTCCAGAGCCCAAACAAAAAACCCCTCTCGGCTTGCGCCGGAGGGGCTTTGAACAATACCGAGATAAATCTCAGTTCAGCTTCGACTTCACTTCGCCGATGGTGGCGGTGAAAAGCTTGGCCTTTGCGGCGGCGGTGGTCTTTTCGGCAATGAGCTTCTCGGAAGCGGCAATGGCGATATCCACGGCGGCGGCGCGGACGGCGCCGATGGCGTCGTCTTCGGCCTGCTTGATCTTCTGTTCCGAAAGGGCCGTGCGGCGGGCGACGAATTCTTCCGTCTTCTGCTTGGCTTCTTCCGTCAAGGCTGCTGCCTCGCGCTCGGCGGCGGCAACGATACCTGCGGCTTCCGCCTCGGCTTCCTTACGCTTGCGCTGATATTCGGCCAGCAGGTGCTGGGCCTCTTCGCGCAGGCGCTTGGCTTCGGCCAGCTCGTCCTGAATGTTCTGCGCGCGCTCGTCCAGAGACTTGGCGAGCATGCCGGGAACCTTGAGATAGGCAACCAGAACGAAGAAGAGGACGAGACCGACGAGAGCGAAAAATGATGCATCAAATGCCATATCAGGCTCCCTTCACGTTCGAAGCGGCGGCAATCGCTGCCTTGACGTCCGTGTCCTTGACCTTGGCGCCGACCAGCTGGTCGACAATCGCGGTCGCGGTTTCTTCGGCGATTGCGCCGACATCGGCGAATGCCTGTTCCTTGATGCCGGCAATGCGCTTTTCGGCGGCGGCGAGCTTTTCGGCAAGACCGGCTTCGATAGCGGCGCGGTCGGCATCGGCCTTCGCCTTTGCGGCGTCACGGGCCGCAGCGCCGATGGAGCCTGCCTTGGCGCGGGCTGCCGCGAGTTCTTTTTCATAGGTTTCGACGGCAGCGTCGGCTTCGCTTTTCAGCCGTGCCGCTTCATCGAGATCCTGTGCGATGCGTCCGTGACGGTTTTCGAGAATGCCGCCGACGCGCGGAACGATGACCTTCTGCATGAGCAGGTAGAAAAGGCCGAACGTGATCGCCAGCCAGAGAACCTGCGATGCATAAGTAGACTGGTCGAACGGCGGGAATACGCCGGAAGCGCCGTGTTCGGCGCCGTGCGCCACACCGGTTTCCGTGTGCGTGGCTTCCGGTTGCGGCTGGCCGACAGCCGGAGTTTCCGTATGCGTTTCACCTACGGTCGGTGCTGACTGGGCATAAGCCTCGGTCACGAACATGCTCACCTCCAGGGGTACTGCAAATGCGAAGGATCACGGCACGCCATTTGCGGGCCGTGATCCAGACCTGATGCCGATATTAAACAGCGAACAGGAGAAGGAGAGCAACGAGCAGCGAGAAGATGCCCAGAGCTTCCGTAACGGCGAAGCCGAATACCAGACGGCCGAACTGGCTGTCGGCAGCAGAGGGGTTGCGCAGTGCGCCGGACAGGTAATCACCGAAGATACGGCCGAGTGCGAGGGACGTACCAGCCATGCCGAGGCATGCGAGACCTGCGCCGATGTACTTTGCTGCTTCCGCTTCCATGTGAGACTCCTTGAGATATTGGTTGTTGCGGCTGTTTTTGACGCCCGTTGCCGGGGCCAGCGACTTTACTTCTCAGTGACCACCATGCACGGCGTCGTTCAGGTACATGCAAGTCAGTACCGCGAAGACATAAGCCTGCAGGAAGGCAACGAGAAATTCGAGAGCGGTCATGGCGACCGTCATGATGAGAGGCAGGACAGCACCGCCGACACCGAGCGCGCCGAGCGCGCTCATGGAGGCGACGAAGCCTGCGAAAACCTTGAGCGTGATGTGGCCGGCCAGCATGTTCGCAAAAAGACGAACCGAAAGGCTGATCGGGCGCGACAGGAACGAGATCATTTCAATCGACGCCACAAGCGGCAAAAGCGCCTTGGGAACGCCCGAGGGGGCGAAAATGCCGAAGAAATGCAGGCCATGCTTCCAGAAACCGTAAACCAGGACCGTGCCGATGACGAGGCAGGCGAGCGCGAAGGTGACGATGATCTGGCTGGTGACCGTGAAGAAATACGGGAACATGCCGAGAAGGTTCGCCGTCAGCACGAACATGAACAGCGAGAATACGAATGGGAAGAACACCATGCCCTTCTTGCCGGCGCCTTCGCGCAGCATGGAGGCGATGAATTCATAGGACATTTCAGCGACGGACTGCATGCGGGTCGGGATCAGACCGCGGTTCGACGTTGCGAAATAAAGGAAACCGGAAGCGGCAGCCACGGTCGCGACCATGAAGAGCGACGCATTGGTGAAGGAAAAATCGACGCCGCCAATTTCGATCGGAATGATCGGCTGCACCAAGAACTGATGGGTCGGATCGTTTGCCACCGGCTGCCCTCTTTACCTGTCGCCGCCTGTCGCGGCATCTCAACTGCAAGAAAAAACAGCTTAAACGCCGCCTTTTCCACCCTCGTCTCGTCTGTCCGCCTTCTCCAGCAGCGGCGGCTTGGCCACCGCGCCGGTCGAGCGCAACACATTCAATACGCCTGCGCAGAAACCGAGAAGAAGAAGAACGATCATCCCCCACGGCGTCGTGCCGGCAAAATAGTCCAGAAGATAACCCAGCATAGCGCCGACCACGATGGCCGAAATGAACTCCGATGAGAGCTTAACCGCCATCGCAAAACCCTTTCGGGTTTCCGCAGCGTTGGTCTCCGCCCTCACTTCCGCCTCATCCTCCGCCTTCACCTTCGCCAACTCGTCAGCAAGGCGCTTGCGGCGCTCGTCCAGACTATCGTCACGGTTGCCAGTCATCTTAAAATCCCACCCATTTTCTCCGTTCCAGCCATGCCAGAACCCTTTGGAGTTGTAAACGGTGACGGATTAAGCCTGTTCCAGCCCGCTCTGAAGTCGCGCGCAACATAGTTTTAGGGGCTTCTCTAGTCAAGGCACTGCGAGCGGTTGTTTTGACACAAATTAATCATGCAAAAACAACAGCTTGACATCAAATCGCGGTTTGGCGGCGATGTTTCACCGGGGAATCGGCATTTTTGACACGCAAAATGCGATAAATCGGCGGTGGTATCAGCTCCAGCCGCCACCATAGGTACGGTAAAAGACGTGCAATCCGATTCTGCCGACCTTCTTCATCGTGCGGCCCCAGGCGGGACGCACATAAACGGCGTGATAATGGGTTGCCGAACCCACTTCCTTCATCCAGATTTTGCCGGCGGTGGTGGCCATGGCCACTTCGCGCGCCATTTTCCAGTGGCGTTCGGAATTCACCCGGTCCTTGATATTGTCGCAGGCGAAGGAAAACTGGCAGCGGTTACGCCAGTCCTTGTTCTGATAGACGACGCCGCAGATGGTTTTCGGATAGGCGGGATTGCGCACGCGATTGAGAATGACCTGCGCCACCGCCGCCTGCCCCTTCACCGATTCTCCGCGCGCCTCGAAATAGATGCCGGAGGCGAGGCATTGCTGTTCGGCTGCGGAAAACACGGTGGCGGGCAGCGGGGTGGCTGCCCAGGCGTGGTCGTCCTCGGCGATCTGCGGCACGAAACGGCCGGCCTCGGGCTTTTTGAGAATGGCGTCGAAGGGCGACTCGCGGGCGAAATCCGGTTCGGCCGGCGCATAGGCCGTGGCGAGAATATCCGGCGTGCGATTGGTGATGAGCTCGGCCAGCATCGGCGAGACGCTTCTGTCCGCCTTCTTTTCCTCACGACGGAAATAGAAGGAGGCAAGTTCCACGTCCTTGCCGCGCTTCGGCTTGACGAAAGCGGTGCGGTCCTTGCGCTTCAGCGGCTCGATATCCAGCATGCTGGTGCGTTGCAGGACGGAACCGGCGGTGAAGGCTTTGGGCGGCTGCATGATTTCGGTGGCGACGATACGGCCCTTCTTGGCGGCGCGATTGACGCGCTCGCTGTCGGGCGTCGTTGCCTCGCCCTTCTTGTTGGTGACGAAGGCGACCTTGCTGCCATTGGGCAGGGTCATGCCGCCGCCCTGCAGCGCCGCCTCCCCTGCCGCATCGTTAAAGGTGAGCGAGGCATTGTGCACCGAGCCCGCCGGAGAGGCCGTCAGCACCATGCGCCATTGCTCGCCGCCATTATCAAGACCGGCCAGAAGCGAGGCCAGATCCGCGCGCGCAGCGAGGGAGGGAAAAACGAGCCAGGCGGCAAGGCCGAAGACGACGGGCGAGGTCCATTTTGACGCCCACCCCTGAAGGGACACGGGGGACCGACGACGCATTACTCTTTTCGAACGCAAAACCAGCACTCCGAACACCGACAACCATATTTGCTACAGGTGTTCGAGAATCTCTTATTAACCTTGATGCTTGGTTAACGCCGCGCGCGGACGCGGCTTCACGTTAATGTGTAACCATCCTCTAATGCCGTGGCGTGGAGTCGCGTTCGCATGTGCCGATCATAACTGTCCCGCAGGGCATCTCCACATCCGTCATTCCGGCCCAAGGCCGGTATGACGGAAAGAAGGAGACCGCCCAGCTAAATTGAGGGCATGCCCACGTCGTCAGACGACGACGTGCGAACCCAGTTCCACCACGCGGTTGGCCGGCAGGCGGAAATAATCGGACGGGTCGGCGGCGGTTTCGGCCAGCGCGATGAACAGGCGGTTCTGCCAGCCCGGCATGCCCGATTTCGGATCCGGCACCAGCTTGCGGCGGCCGAGATAAAACGAGGTCGACATGATGTCGAACTTGTAGCCGGTGCGCCGGAGATAACCCAGCGCCTGGGTGACGTTCTGGGTTTCCATGAAGCCGAAATGCAGTTCGACCACGACAAAGCGCTCACTCATCTTCGTCAGCGTATAACGATCTGCGGGATGAACGCGGGGCTGGTCTTCGGTGCGGATCGTCAGGATGACGTTCTTGTCGTGAAGGACGTGGTTATGCTTGAGATTGTGCAGCAGTGCGGCCGGGGCTGCTTCCGGATCGCCGGTGAGGAAGATCGCCGTGCCGGGCACACGCACCGGCGCATGGGCGCTTTCCTTTTCCACCGAGGCGATGAAAGCCTTCAGCGGCACATCGATGCGGCGGGTCTTGGCGAAGAGGATTCTCGAACCGCGCTGCCAGGTGGTCATGATGACGGTGAAGGCGATTGCCAGCAGCACCGGCACATAACCGCCATCGTGAATCTTCAGGAGGTTCGCGCCGAGGAAGATCAGCTCCAGCGCCAGAAGCGGGGCCAGCACGGCAATGGCCAGCCAGACCGACCATTGCCAGCGCTTGCGCACGAATTCGAAGAACATCAGGCTGGTGACGACCATCGCGCCGGTGACGGAAATACCGTAGGCGGTGGCCAGCGCATCCGAACTCTTGAAGGTGAGCACCAGCGCCACGACGCCGAACAGCAGGATGGTGTTGACGGCCGGCAGGTAAATCTGCCCGGTATTGGTTTCCGAGGTGAAGAGGATTTCCATGCGCGGCAGGTAGCCGAGATGGATCGCCTGACGCACGAGCGAAAACGCACCTGTTATGACCGCCTGGCTGGCGATGATGGTGGCGGCGGTGGCCAGAATGACGGCCGGCAGGATCGCCCATTGCGGGAACATCAGATAGAAGGGATTGGACATCGCCGCCGGGTCTTTCAGCACCAGTGCGCCCTGCCCGAGATAATTCAGCGTCAATGCCGGGAAAACCAGACAGAACCACGCCCACTGGATGGGACGGCGGCCGAAATGGCCGAGATCGGCGTAAAGCGCTTCCGCCCCGGTGATCGTCAGGAAAACCGCACCAAGCACAACGATGCCGTAGAAGCCTTCACTGGCCAGAAACTCCACCGCATGCCACGGGTTGAAGGCGAAGAGGATGCTGAAATCATCGGCGATATGGAGGAGACCGGCCAGACCCATGACGATGAACCAGACGGCGGTGATCGGCCCGAAGAATTTCGCCACCGTGCCCGTGCCGTGGGACTGGATGGCGAAAAGGCCGATGAGAATGCCGACGGAGATCGGGATGATGAAGGCGTCCATTTCCGGCGTGACGAGCTTCAGGCCCTCCACCGCCGAAAGCACCGAAAGCGCCGGGGTAATCATGGCATCGCCCAGAAACAGCGCCGCACCGATGAGGCCGAGCACGATGAGAACGCCGCGATGGGTGCCCGCCGTCTTCATCAGCAGCGCCAGCAGCGACAGCGTGCCGCCCTCGCCGTCATTGTCGGCGCGCAGCAGCAGGGTAATGTATTTGAAGGTGACGATAATGGTCAAAGACCAGATCATCAGCGATGTGAGGCCGATGACTTCTTCCTGCGTCACGCCATCATAGGCGATGGGCCGCAGGGCCTCACGGAAGGCGTAGAGCGGGCTGGTGCCGATATCGCCATAGACGACGCCGATGGAACCAAGGATCGCGGCGTAAAGCCCCTTGTTCTTGTGCTCGTCATCCGCATCCGGTTTCTCGGCAACATCCTTGTCAGCGATCTGGGACATGATGATCCTGGCTCCTCAGAGCCAGCCCTTCCAACGAAAAAAGAGAAACGGGATGATGGCGGACATCAGCATGATGACGAGCGCGAGCGGATAACCGAATGTCCAGTTCAACTCCGGCATGAGCTGAAAGTTCATTCCGTAGACAGAGGCCACCAGCGTCGGCGGCAGGAACACCACCGAAGCGATGGAAAAAATCTTGATGATGCCGTTCTGCTCGATGTTGATGATACCAAGCGAGGCGTCCAGCAGGAAGGTCAGATTGCCGGAAACGAAGGAGGCATGTTCGTTCAGCGACTGAATATCGCGCCCGATCGACTTGCCCTGCTCCCGCGCGCCCTTGTCTTCGCGCACCTGATCGCTGGTGGACAGAAAGGTCTGAAGGCGCGCCAGAGATGCAAGGCTCACGCGGACCTTCGATATCAGCCGGTGATAGGCGGCGATGTTGCCGAGGCGGTCTTCGAGATAGCGCGGCGCCTTGCGTTTGGAACGAGCCTGGCTGCCGAGAATGTCGGCGGCGAGATTGTCGATCCCCGTAACCGAGTTTTCGAGAATTTCCGCCGTGCGGTCGACGATGGTTTCCAGCAGCTTCAGGAGCAGCGCCGCGCCGCTGCGCATCTCGTGCGGAACGCGGGTGATGGCGGCAATGAAGAGATGGAAGGATTTCGGCTCGGCGTAACGGATCGTCACCAGACGCTTGCCGGCAAGGATGAAGGCGACGTCGGTGAGACGGGGATCGTCCGAATCCGCCTTCCACACCAGGGAGGCGGTCATGAAGACATTGCCGTCTTCCATATAAAGCCGGCTGGAGGGTTCGATATCCTTCAGATCTTCGCGGGTGGGCAGATCGAGCCCCAGCAGCTTTTCCACATGCTGCTCTTCCGCCCTGTCCGGATTGACGAGATCGATCCAGACGATGTCGTCGGGAATCTGTCCGGAGCCGTCGTCTGACGACAGGCTGATCGCCTCGCAATTGGTGCGATAGGCTTTTATCAATCCGTTTCTCCGCTCCACATTGCAGGCTTCAGCCGCAATGCTGCTTAACATATCCTGTTTGCGCTCGGCAAACCCTTGGACGACACTTCAGGGAACGCCGGAACGAGCGGGATTTTCACAATCTCGCCAGCCCGATGGACCAAGAGCCAAACGGCGCAGGCGTATGCGCCCAAAGCGAGATGCAATCAAGCAATATTTTTTCTCGACAGCATTGCAGGCGAAGCATTTCTGCAGTTCAAATCCGGAAAGCCTGCCCGATACTGGCGATTAATCTTCTGTTTTCAAAGGATTATTCAAATCGGTCAGACACCTGCCCGATTTTGTGTCCATGATTGCCGCACTATTCGAAAACGATCTTCGGCGCCGCTTTTCTCTCGCCCGCACCGATGCGGGCCCAGACTTTTTCGGCAATATCGCGATAGATCGCGGCCTGCGGGCCATTGGGCTCGGCGGCGACGACCGGCGTTCCGGCGTCCGACATTTCGCGGATGGAGATGGTGAGCGGCACTTCGCCGAGGAAGGGCACGCCGATCCTTTCGGCCTCCGCCTTCGCGCCGCCATGGCCGAAAATATCGTAGCGCGCGCCGGTATCGGGCGCGATGAAATAGCTCATATTCTCGATGACGCCGAGCAGCGGAACCTCCACCTTGCGGAACATGGTGATGCCCTTGCGTGCGTCGATCAGCGCCAGATCCTGCGGCGTGGAAACGATGACGGCGCCGGCGAGCGGCACCTGCTGGGCGATGGTAAGCTGCGCATCGCCGGTGCCGGGCGGCATGTCCAGCACCAGCACATCCAGTTCGCCCCAGGCCACTTCGCGCAGCATCTGCATGAGGGCGGACTGCACCATCGGCCCGCGCCAGATCATCGCGGCTTCCTCATCCACCAGAAAGCCCATGGACATGACCTTAAGCCCGTAATTTTCCATGGGAAGGATGATGCGGTCTTCCTGCTGCTGCGGGCGGCCGGAAATTTTCAGCAGTCGCGGCAACGAGGGGCCATAAATATCGGCATCGAGCATGCCGACCTTGAGGCCGAGCGACTGGAGGCCGAGCGCCAGATTGACCGCGGTGGTCGACTTGCCCACCCCGCCCTTGCCCGAGGCGACGGCGATGATGGCCCGCACACCCGGTACGCCCACCTTCGACGAGCCGGGCTGTTGGGCCGGCCGGCCGGTTGCGGCGGCGGGGCGCGCGGGTGCGGGTTGCTGCTGGCCGGGCTTGCGGTCGGCCGTCAGCGCCACGACTGCGCCAACGATACCTTCCACGCTTTTGGCCGCCTGTTCGGCGGCAAGCCGCAACGGCTCCATCTCCGCAGCCTTGTCGGCCGGGACAGTGATCGAGAAATAGGCCTTCGCATCGGCGATGAAGATTTCCGAGACCATGCCGAGTGCGACGATGCTCTTGCCGCTGCCGGGATAGATCACCGTTTCCAGCGCCTTTTCCACCTGGCTCCTGCTGACCTCTGCCATATTCCTGCTCCGCTTCATCATCCGACCGGGTATTGCGTGCCATCCATAGACAAGCCGGAGCGCTTCGCCAATGCCAAAGCGCGACAGTCCGGCATTCGCGACGATTTAACGCTGCGGTTTCAGATTTCGTCGTCCATCTCGAGCGTTTCCGGATCGAAAACATGGCCGTCGAAAAAACAGTCGGGGCCGAGCACCAGACCCGTGCGGGATGCGCCGACATGAACAGGCTCACGCAGCGTGCCCTCGAGCTTCAGATTAGCGCCCGGCACCGGCACGAAAAGCGGCTTCATCGCCTTGCGGAAAATATCCGGCCGGTAGGCGTTGCGGGCCGCCTCCACCATGGCGGGATCGAACCGGTAATCGGCGGAAACCTCGCCCCAGCGCAACATCTGGCTGAAGAACCACAGGGCCTGGCTCTGCCAAGGGAAATTGGCGGCCTTGGCGCTGGTCACGAAAAACTCCTGAAAACGCTGCATGTCCCGCTGCGAGGTGGAAATATAGCCCGTCAGCGCCGGCAGCAGGAATTCGCCGTTCTCATCCATATATTGAGGGGCGGCGAGGATGCCGGCCAGTTCCTCGATATTGGCGGCATTGGCGCACCATTCGCCGGCACGGTAAAGGGCACGCAACAGCCCTTCGAGAAGGGCGGGATTGTCCTCCGCCCAGCGCTTCTTCGTAGCCAGTATCTTTTCCGGCGCATTATGCCAGATCAACGCCCCGGTGGTGACGATCCGGCCGGCGCCGCCGAGCACCACGGCGCTGCCCGCCGGTTCGGCGGTACAGAGCGCATCGACCTTGCCGCTTTCCAGGAGCGCCGGCATCGCCTTCGGCAGGGCCTCGACGATTTCCATATCCCGGCCGAGCAGCACGCCGCAGCTGCCGAGCAGGTAACGCAGCGCATAAAACGGCGTGGAGACGATATCCTCGACCGCAAAGACCGGCGGATTTTTCCCCGCCGCCCGGCGCGCGGCGCAGACACGGGCCATGGCGCGTCCAAAAGCCGCCGGGTCCGGCAGCTTCAGCCCTTCGCGGTAGAGTTCGTCATAAAATCCGTGAGAAACGGTCGTCGCCGATCCACCGAGGGAAAGCGTGAAAACGCCGACAATATCGGCCGGCAGATCGTCGAGGCCGACAGCGGAGCCGACCGGAACCGGGGCGGGCAGATGTGCGACGTGAACGCCATCCTCGCCAAGCGTCGCAAGCACGGCGCGGGCGGACTGTTTTCGGAAAAGTTCGAGTTCTATGCCTTCATCGGCAGCAAAGCCTTTTTCGGCAGCGGCTATCAGCACGGCGCAATCGATAGTCGGAGAAAATCCTGCTTTTACCTTATGCCGTTCCGGCAAACGATTTCTCCTTTCCGGTGATTCGAAAAGAGGATCGCCCAGGAAGCGGTTTATCACAATGATAAAATTAAGATTTCGCTATTTTATCAAGCCGACCCGCAGCGCTTTTGCGACGGCCTGGGTGCGGTTGACCGTGTCGAGTTTTTTCGTCGCGCGGTTCAGGTAATGATTGATGGTATGTTCCGACAGCATCATGATTTCAGCGATTTCGGCACTGGTCTTGCCGGCGGCGGTCCAGTTCAGGCAGTCGATCTCCCGCTCGCTCAAGGTTTCGGGAACCCTGAGATCGAGGCGACGGATTTCAGACAGCCGGGCAAAGACATGGCTGGAAATGTAAAAAAGCTCCGCAAGCCGGCTGGCGGGCACAGCCGTCTTGTTGCCGGAAAAGGATACCGCGCCCCGTCGCATGGTGATGTCGTGAACGGGAAACCAGACCGAATTGATCATCTCGAACCGTTCGAAAAGGTTGATTACGGTTTTCTTGGCGATTTCTCCGTCGCCTCTGACCAGAAAATCCATGGAGACGGAAAAGGGGACGGTCGATTTTTTCAACTGCGCCATCACCCGGCTGGTCTGGAGCATGCCCTCTTCATCGTAACGCTGCAGAAGCTCGGCCGGCCAGCTGGTGATGATCGTATATTGCGACAGTTCGCTCGCCACTTCCGAAGACAGGTCGAGCACCATGAAAGCCTTGAATTCCCAGGCCTCCGTCAGCCGTTTCAAAAACCGGAATATATCGAATTGCGTGTTGAGATCGGCGATCTCGCGAACGCAATCAACACCAATCGACTGAACGGCGGCCGTCTCTGTTTTCTGCATCAAAGCTGTTCTTCGAGAATGAGAAAATGCCGCCGCAAAGGCCCGCCCTTGCCCGGAAATTGTTGCGGATGTTACTCACCAAAACGATTCATGCAAACAAAAGTTGAAAACTTAATTCAGAATAGTCGAAAATAATATCGAACGCATAAGAATGGGTGCATGGCCGGCGGTTCGGCACGGGAAAATCCAGGGACTGCGTGCCCTGTTTTCTTCAACCATCCGCAACCGGGGATAATCTGCAGGCAAGGTCGTCGGAAATCCTGTCGGCGGTCTCGCGCACCAGGGGGGCCCATTTGCGGAGCTGTTCCACATCCACGCGATAGGCCGGACCGGTGACGGAAATCGCCGCGCGAAAATTGCGGCCGGGCGCCCGGACCGGCGCGGCGACGCAATGAATTCCGATCTCGTGCTCCTGAAGGTCGAACCCGTAGCCATTGTCGCGAATGGTCGCCACCTCCGCCATCAGCGCTTCCGGCGTCGTGACCGTGCTTTCCGTGAAGCGATGAAAATCCAGTTCCGCAGCCAACTGCGCCAGATCGTCGGCGGAGAGCAGCGACAGCGCCGCCTTGCCCACGCCGGTGCAATAGGCTGGCGAGGTTTTGCCGACCTGCGAATGCATGCGCAATGTGTGCCGGCCCTCCATCTTGTCCAGATAGGTGACCTGTCTGCCGTTCAAAACGGCAAGATGCACCGACTCCTGCGTCACCTCCTGCAAGGCCGCCAGATGGGGGGCCGCGACGCTGCGCAGGTCGTTGCCGCTCCATGCTTTCGCGGCCAGTTGCAGCAACCTCAGCCCCACGGCATAGGTCTGATCGGCAGCGTGATCGACAAGGCCTTCGGCAACGAGATGGGCGAGCTGACGGTGAACCGTGCCGCGCGGCTGGCCGCAGGCTTCGACCACATCGGTAAAGCGCATCGGTTTTTCAGCAAAGGCGATCAGCTCAAGCAGCGAGACAGCCTTGCCGAGCGTGCCCGTCTCAACTCCGGTTTTCCGTTGCGTCACCGGAACCGCATCAGGCTTTTGCCCATTGGGCTTTTTATTATCGGGCATGGCAACATCCACCATCATCTGCCTTGACATAAGCGTGACGCCAAGAGAATAATTCCATTTAGTAAAATCTAGTTCCAAATAATGGAACAATCAAGCCTTTCATGGACGAGATGACGCCGATGACGCAAGCCCAATTTCCGGACCTCAAGGATGCGGGCGTGCTCGTCACCGGCGGCGGTTCCGGCATCGGGGCATCGCTGGTGGAAGCCTTTGCGATGCAGGGCGCGAAGGTTTCGTTCATCGATATCGCCGAAGAGCCGAGCCTGGCGCTCGTCAAGCGGCTTGCGACAACGGCGCCGCATCCGGTCCACTTCTTCAAGACCGACCTTCGCGATATTGCGGCGATCGGAAAGACGGTGGAGGCGGCGGCTTCCGCCACCGGCGGCATCAAGGTGCTGGTCAACAACGCCGCCTGGGACGACCGCCACGACATAGACACGGTGACGGAAGCCTATTGGGACGCCAATCAGGCGGTCAATCTCAAGCAGATGTTTTTCACGGTTCAGGCAGCCCTGCCCTATCTGCGGCAGGCGAAGGACGCCTCCATCGTCAATTTCTCGTCCATCTCGTTTCTGCTCAACATGGGCGAGCTGCCCTCCTATGCGGCGGCCAAGGCCGGCATCATCGGGCTGACGAAAAGCCTTGCCGGACGGCTGGGGCCGGAAAATATCCGCGTCAACACGCTGCTGCCCGGCATGATCGTGACGGAGCGGCAGAAGGAACTATGGCTGACGGATGAGGGCATTGCCGCCACCACCGCGCGGCAATGTCTGAAACGCACGCTCGTCGCTGCCGATCTGGCGGGCCCGTGCCTGTTTCTCGCATCATCGGCATCGGGCGCCATCACGGCGCAATCCATAATCGTAGACGGAGGCCTCCTATAATGTCCGAACCCGCTTTCATCGCCGTCGACTGGGGCACGACCAGTTTCCGGCTCTGGCTCATGAGCCGATCGGGCGCGGTACTGGCGGAGCGCAGAAGCACGGAAGGCATGACCACCGCCATGCGGACCGGTTTTGCCGATGTGCTGCAATCGCATCTCGACGCCATCGGCGCGCCGGAAGGTTTGCCGGTTCTCGTCTGCGGCATGGCAGGCGCGCGGCAGGGCTGGGTCGAGGCGGGTTATATCGACGTGCCGGCATCGCTTTCGGCGGTTCTCGATGGGGCGGTTCGCGTGCCGGGCCAGGCGCGGGATGTGCGCATTCTGCCGGGACTGGCACAGCGGGATCAAAACGCGCCCGATGTCATGCGCGGCGAGGAAACGCAATTGCTTGGCGCTCTCGCTTCCTCGGATGCCGGTGAAAAACTCGTCTGCATGCCCGGCACCCATTCCAAATGGGTGACCGTGAAGGATGGCGGCGTGACGGGTTTCGCCACGTTCATGACCGGCGAACTTTTCGAAGTCGTCTCGAAACAGACGATCCTTTCCCATGCGGTGGCCGAGGCCGAAGCCTTTACCGGCGAGCATGCGGCTTTCACGGCGGCGGTGCGCGACATCTATGCCAATCCGCAGCTTGCGACCAATCGCTTTTTCACCCTTCGTTCCGGCCAGTTGCTGCATGGCCTCACCGCCACCGACGCCAAGGCCAAGCTTTCCGGCATCATGATCGGGCTGGAAATCGCCGGCGCGCATTCCACCGCCCGGCGCGAGACGCCGGTGGTGCTGATCGGCTCCGGTGCGCTCGGCGCGCTTTACGAAGGCGCCTTCACCGCCCTTGATATCCACTATACGGTCATCGATGCAGACGAGGCCGTGCGGCGCGGATTGCTGGCCGCTGCAAATGCCATCTGGCCATAAGAAGAAAGATCGACCATGCGTATTCCCTTCCCTTCCATCAAATATCCGCTGATCGCCATCCTGCGCGGTCTGAAGCCCGAGGAAACCGAGGGCGTCGTCGGCGCGCTGATCGAAACCGGCTTCCGCGCCATTGAAATTCCGCTCAACTCGCCCGATCCGTTCCGCTCCATCGAGATCGCCGCGAAGATGGCGCCCACCGATTGCCTGATCGGCGCTGGCACCGTGCTCAGCGTGGAAGACGTGGCCTCGCTGGATGCGGCCGGCGGCAAGCTGATGGTGAGCCCCAATGCCGACGCCGATGTGATCGTTGCCGCGCGCGTCAAGGGCATGGTGACGATGCCGGGTGTTCTCACCCCCACCGAGGCGCTGGTGGCCGCGAAGGCCGGCGCGACGGGTCTCAAATTCTTTCCCGCCAGCATCATCGGCCCCGCCGGCATCAATGCGATCCGGACGATCCTGCCGAAGGATCTGGTGATCGCCGCCGTCGGCGGCGTCTCGGACAAGAATTTCGCTGAATATACCTCGGCCGGTATCGTGGCTTTCGGGCTTGGCACCAGCCTCTACAAGCCGGGCATGACGGCGGCGGAGGTGCGCGAACGCGCCACTGTCACACTTTCAGCCTATGATGCAGCCATCGGAGGATAAGAGCTTGGCGACTGTTTTTCCCTTTGCCGGACGTGTTCTGGACGAGACGCCGATGCTGCTCGGCGAAGGCCCGACCTTCGACCCCGCGACCGGCACCGCCTGGTGGTTCAATATTCTCGAGCGGGAACTGCATGAGCTGCATCTCGCCTCCGGCCGCAAGACCGTGCACGCTTTGCCCTTCATGGGCAGTGCGCTCGCTAAGGTCAGCGACAGCAAGCAGCTGATCGCCTCCGATGACGGGCTTTTCCTGCGCGACACGGCAACCGGCGTGCTGACGCTGCATGCGGAGCTGGAAAAGGACCTGCCCGGCAACCGCTCCAATGACGGGCGCATGCATCCTTCCGGCGCGCTGTGGATCGGCACCATGGGCCGCAAGGCGGAGACCGGTGCGGGCAGCATCTATCATGTCGCGAAGGGCACCGTGACCAAGCTGTTTGCCGAGATCAGCATTCCGAATTCGATCTGCTTCTCGCCCGATGGCGCGACGGGATATTACGTCGATACCAAGGTGAACAAGCTGATGCGGGTGCCGCTCGATGCCGACACCGGCCTTCCCGCAGGCAAGGCTGAAGTCTTCATCGATTCCACCGGTATCAAAGGCGGCATCGACGGGTCGGTCTGCGATGCCGAAGGGCATATATGGAACGCCCGCTGGGGCGTGGGCGCTGTGGATCGTTACGATACGGACGGCAATCACATCGCCCGATATGAGGTGCCCGGCGGACAGACGACCTGCCCGGCCTTCATCGGCCCCGACGCATCGCGCCTTCTCGTCACCTCGGCGCGCGAACATCTCGACGACGACGCCATTGCCGCCAATCCGCAGCACGGGTTGACGTTCGAGCTGGGGGTTGAGGCGAAGGGCCGGTTCGAGCCGCTTTACAGGCTCTAAGGCGCGGCGCAGGCCGCACGCAACAAAACGTGGAGAGCCTTCTGGCAAGGGTTGTTCCCGAAACAACCTCCCTCATTCCTGTGCTTGTCACAGGAATCTAGCCAGCCCAAGTCCTTGGGCTGAAAGGAGTCGTTTCGCCGCGCAGACGCGCGTCGGCTGGATTCCTGTGACAAGCACAGGAATGAGGGTTGTGGGGATGCGCCGGCGCACACAAGCTTGGCCGAGATGCAGTTTTCTCCAACAAGCGTCACGGCCAAGCCGTACCGCCTCAGGAAATATCCGACAATATCTCGCGGTAATTCTCGTGCAGATAGCGCTGGGTCGCGGCGGCATCGGCGGGGCGGCCGTAGAAATAGCCCTGCCCCATGGCGCAGCCGAGCGCGCGCAGCTTTTCCTCTTCCGCCCGTTCTTCGATCCCTTCGGCCACGACTTCGAGATCGAGCCCTTCGCACATGGCGACGATGGCCTTGATGATATGTTCGGAAGGGCGGTCGCTGCTGATGCGCGAGACGAAGGCGCGGTCGATCTTCACCTTGTCGAAGGTGAAATCGCGCAGGCGGCCGAGGCTCGACTGGCCGGTGCCGAAATCGTCAAGAGAAATGCGAACGCCGGCGCTCTGCAACTCGCTGATGATGCGCTGGGCGGTATCGGCGGAAGTCATCACAGCCGTTTCGGTGATTTCAAGCTCCAGCCGGTGCGGATCGAGGCCGACACGCGAGAGGATGGAGAGAATATTGTCCGCCGTGCTGGGGTCCATCAATTGCGCGGAAGAGAGGTTGAAGGACAGGAAGAGTTCACGCGGCCAGAACAGGGCCGCTTCCGCCGCCTTTCGGAGCAAAGCTTCCGACAGCGCATCGATGAAACCGCGCTCTTCGGCCAGCGGCACGAAAACAGCGGGCGATACGAAGCCGAGGTCCGGATCGTTCCAGCGGGCCAACGCCTCGAAACCGATGACCTTCGCCTCTTCCAGCCTGACGATGGGCTGGAAATGCACGTCGATGGCATCGGTGATGATGGCGTTTCTGAGCGCCTGTTCGAGCTGCGTCGCCCGCTTCATCTCCTGCGCGATCTCGCGCGAATAGACCGTGATCTGGCCGCGGCCACGTCTCTTGGAGCGATAGAGCGCCGTCTCGGCGCTTTTCAGCAAATCCTCGAATTCATCGCCGGCGAAGGGATAGATGGCGAAACCGAAGGAAGAGGACAGGCGAACGTTACGGTCGCCGAGATCGTAAGGGGCCGAAAGCACGTCCTTGATCATGTTGCCGATGCGCTCCGCGCCGGTGCGCTCGAACACCAGAGGCAGCACGAAGGCGAATTCGTCGCCGTCATGGCGCGTCACGACCGCGCCATCGGGAATGCAGGCCTTCAGCCGGTGCGCGACCTGGCACAGGATTTCATCGCCCGCCTGCACGCCGAACAGATCGTTGATGGGTTTGAAGCCGTCTATATTGGCGATGCCGACCGTGAAAGGCGCCGGATCGCTGGAGCGCTCGCTGGCAAGCATGCGAATCTTGTCCCGCAGACGGTAGCGGTTGCCGAGCCCCGTCAGCGGGTCGCTGTAGGCCATCGCCTGCAGCTCGTTCTGGCTGACCTGCAACGTTTGCGGCTCTGCCCGTTTCATTCCTGCATCTCGTGAATCCTGTGTCGACCGCGCTCACAATGCAGGGCAAGTATTAAAAAAGCCATAGCCTCCCGACAAAGGCAATGTCAGGCCTGCAGCCGCAGGACATCCTTGCCGAAAAGCCGCAGGAAAACCGCCTCGACCATATCCGGGCTGACGGGTTTCAGAAGCATGTCGTCCATGCCCGACGCCCGGCATTTGTCGAGATCGCCCTCGAAAGCGTGGGTGATGACGCCGACGATGGGAATGTGCTTCTCGCCGCAAAGACCGCGCATGCGGCGCGCGACTTCGAAGCCGTCGATATCGCCCAGCGTCGTGTCGAGCAGGACGGCGGAAGGCGGCTGTTCGGCAAAGAGACGCAGCGCTTCCTCGCCCGAGGTGGCGAGCCGCCAGGAAAGCCCAAGGCCCTCGAGTATCTGCGAAAAGACGATCTGGTTGACCCTGTTATCCTCGACGAGAAGTATCTCGCAGACGCCGCCGGTCTTGAGGATTTCAGGCAGGTCCTCCGTCATGATCTCCCAGTCCTCGTCGGCGGTTTTCTCCTTCGGGGACGATTGCAGCCCGGCCGCAAGATAATGCAGCAGCGAAGCGTCAATCTCCTCTTCCTCGATGGTGACGACGGGCAGATCATGCGCGGCGGCAATATCGAGGCAAGCGACGCTCATCTGGGCGTCGACAACGACCACATCGATGCTCACACCGGCGGAGGTCGCGACGTCGATGAAGGCGCGCTGCTCGTCCTCGCTCGTCACCGCCGCATGGTCCATGCCGCCAGCCGTCAGCCGGCGACCGGCGGCTTGCGCAAAGCGTCCGTTTTCAGAGACGATCAGCACCGCCTTGCTTTTTAAAACCCCGCCGCGATTGTCCGTTTCTTCGTCCTTGCCATAGGTGGAGGCGACGAAAGGGACATGTTCGAGCGAGGGGATGACGGGCGTGCCGTTGGCGTCGATGGTGGCGAGAGCGGTCACGTCCTCCATCGTCGTCACCAGGAAATATCGGCCGGGCCTGCCCACACGCTGCTTGCGGGTGATGGTCAGCACCTCTTCGCCGTTCAGCCGCCGCACCCTTTCGGGGATGACGCTCGGCGTGCCGCTATCCAGCACCATACGATCGGCAATATCGATCCGTCCGGCGACCTTGCGCGAGTGGAGATCGAAAACGGTGCGGCCGAGAATGCTCTCGGGGCTGGTTTCGACCAAAGCGCAGGCGGATTTGTTGACGGCGGCATAGGCCATGTTCCGGTCCTTGACGAAGACGGGAAACGGCAGATTGTCGAGAATATCCTCGATGAGCTGCACGCGCTCGAGGTCGATGCGCCATTGCTCTTCACGTTTCTTCTGTTCGGAAATATCGGCAACCACGCTGATGCCGAGGCCGGACGGCAGGCGGTTCATGACGAAGCGCAGGAAGCGTTCTCCCTTCAGCCGCTCGGTTTTTTCCGATCTTTCCTTCCAGTGCAGCGCCAGCCGCTCGCCGATCCATTCCTCCCGGCCGAGCGGGCGGGCATTGGCGGAGAGGCTTTCCGCCTCGAGCAGATAACAATCGTAAAGCGCGCTCAGATAGTCGCGCAGCCGCGCGCCCGGGCCGATGACGGCCTCTTCCAGCGGAAAAAAGCTCAAGAGTTTCCGGCTTGCGAAAATAATGTGATCGTTCCGGTCGTAAACGACGATCGCCGCGCCAAGCGCGTCGCAAAGGGCATCAAGCATCACCGTATGAACGCCCGCGCCAGAGGACGCCAAATCACTCAACTGCAAACTCCCGCCTGTTTTTCAGGGGTCAGGCTTATGTTTCTAGTGGAATCGTCCAGGGCAAATGCCGGGATGAAACGAAAAATTCCGAAAAAGAGACATCAGGGTTTGCAACTTGAAGCAGTCTTGAGGGGAAGATGACGCTCACCCATATTCGACGTCACACACCGCCCGGCGAAGGCGGCCCCGTTCCTGCGGTCATTTCAAGCCGCCTCACCATAATCAAGGCCGATTAAAGGCGGATTAACGCTTAACGCCATGTTGACGGAAATGATCGAATGCCGGACAGGCCGCAAAACATGTGCAAATTTCCGCAGTTCGAGTTTTTTGCTTTCGAAGCCACGGCGAATCCGCGAAAATGACGATCATGGCCATCAAGCAGCTTTCAGAAACCCTCATCAACCAGATCGCCGCCGGCGAGGTCATCGAAAGACCCTCCAGCGCCACGAAGGAACTGGTGGAAAACGCCATCGACGCCGGCGCGACCCGGATCGAGATCGCTACGGCGGGCGGCGGCAAGGGGCTGGTGCGGATCACCGACAACGGCTCCGGCATGTCGCCCGCCGATCTTGAGCTTGCGGTTAGGCGTCACTGCACCTCGAAGATTTCCGATACGCTGGACGATATCCGCACGCTCGGGTTTCGCGGCGAGGCGCTGCCCTCCATCGGCTCGGTCGCCAAGCTGACGATTACCAGCCGCCAACAGGGCGCGGAACAGGGTTCGGTGATTTCCGTTACCGGCGGTAAGGTGTCCGATGTGCGGCCCGCCGCCTCGAATGCCGGCACCATCGTCGAGGTGCGCGACCTGTTCTTCGCCACGCCGGCGCGGCTGAAATTCCTGAAGACGGAACGCGCCGAGGCGGCGGCCATCACCGAGGTCGTCAAACGGATGGCGATCGCCTTTCCGCATATCCGTTTCGTGCTCTCCGGCACCGACCGCTCGACGCTCGAAATCCCTTCGACCGGCGACGATCACCTTGCCCGCATGGCGCAGATTCTCGGTGCCGAGTTCAAGGACAACGCCATCGAGATCGATGCCGGGCGCGAGGATGTGACGCTGACCGGTTTTGCCGGCGTGCCGACCTTCAATCGTGGTAACTCGGCGCATCAATATGTCTTCGTCAATGGCCGCCCGGTGCAGGACAAGCTGCTTTTATCCGCCATTCGCGGCGCCTATGCCGAAACCGTGCCGCATGGGCGATATCCGGTCGCGGTGCTGTCCATTACGCTCGATCCCGCCTTTGTGGACGTGAACGTGCACCCGGCAAAATCCGACGTGCGTTTCCGCGATCCCGGCCTCATTCGCGGGCTGATCGTCGGCGCGATCCGGCAGGCGCTGACGCGTGACGGCGACAGGGCCGCGACGACGGGTGCAAGCCAGATGATGAACGCCTTCCGCCCCGGCTACAGCCCGTCCGGCCTCCGGCCCTCGCCTTCCATGGCAGCCCCCGCTCCGTGGTCCGCCGCCACCTCGCCCTCCCGCCCGCTTGCGGTTTCAGGCGGGGCGCAATTTGCGGAGGCGGTGCAGTCACGCTTTTCCGACATCACCATGCCGACGGCGCGGGCCGAGCCTCGGGACACTGACGAGACCGCCGCAAGCCCCTCGCCGGAACCTGTGCTTTATCCGCTCGGAGCCGCGCGGGCGCAGCTCCACGAGAACTACATCATCGCGCAGACGGAAAACGGCCTCGTCATCGTCGACCAGCATGCCGCGCATGAGCGGCTGGTGTTCGAACAGATGCGCAATGCGCTGCATTCCAGGCGGCCGCCTTCGCAGGTGTTGCTCATCCCCGAGATCATCGACCTGCCGGAAGAGGATTGCGACCGGCTGATGGATCACGCCGCCGGTTTCGATGCGCTGGGCCTCGTCATCGAGCGTTTCGGGCCGGGCGCGGTCGCCGTTCGCGAAACGCCCGCCATGCTGGGCGAAGTCAATGTGCAGGGGCTGGTGCGCCAGCTTGCCGACGAGATTGCCGAATGGGACGCCGCCTCCACGCTTGCCAACAAGCTGGAATATGTCGCGGCCACCATGGCCTGCCACGGCTCCGTGCGTTCCGGCCGGCGCATGCGGCCGGAGGAGATGAACGCGCTTCTACGGCAGATGGAAAACACGCCGGGTTCCGGCCAGTGCAATCACGGCCGTCCGACCTATATCGAACTGAAACTTTCCGATATAGAACGGCTCTTCGGCCGTAGCTGACGCCGCAAGCAGGCGGGGCTGGCCTTGCGCCGCGCCGGGCTATATAAATTTGAGATACTGGAGCACCCAATTGTTCAGGAAAACGCTGCGCCGTTTCGGACTGGGTGCCCTGACGGGACAGAGCAGGAGACGAAAACGGATGAACAGATTTGAAGGAGGCGGCAACCGCCTCGCCGTCATCGAATATCTCGACAGTGACTTCCGCATCGTCCAGACCGGTTCGCACGTCATCTGCGCCATCACCGGCAAAAGCATCCCGCTCGATGAGCTGCGCTACTGGAGCGTGGCGCGGCAGGAGGCCTATGTGGATGCGGCGGCTTCACTGGAAGCCGAAAAGAAGGCTGGCAATTTGCCGGCGTGAGTTGGGAAGCGGCGCGTTGAGTATAGTGCGTGTGCCTCCCCTCATCCCTGTGCTTGTCACAGGGATCCAGCCAGCCCAAGTCCTTGGGCTGAGAAGACTCTTCCCGCCGCGCGGACGCGCGCCGACTGGATTCCTGTGACAAGCACAGGAATGAGGAGAAGTGGGTGCACGGGGGTTTATCTTCTTCGGTGCTCTAAACCGACGTCCGCGCATTGTCCCGCAGCAGGCGCGCACGGCAGTTCCTCACCGCCGTATCGATGATCGTCGCGGCGGCGTTAGGGTCGTCGAACACCATGTCGATTTCGATCACCAGGCTGTTCCACAGCAATTCTTCCGCCCGGCCGTGGTGCCCGTTAAGCCGCACGGCGTCCTTGGCCGTCGTCACCAGTTGCAGGTTGTCTTTGCCGGCGTCCTGTAGAAGATCGGCAATTTCGTCATCGCTGAAATGATGATGATCCGGGAAAGAGCGCTGCAGCACGATGTCGCCGCCGAGCGCCTCGACGGTTCGATAAAACTTGGCCGGATCGGCGATGCCCGCATAGGCCAGCACGCGCCTTCCCCTGAAATCCTGCGGCTCCTGCGGCGTGATCGCCGCCACGAAGACGGGTTTGGCAGCCTTTGCCGCCTGCCGGACCAAGGCATCGGCCGCATGGCCATTGCCGACCTTCAGGAGCCCGGTCATGTGCCGCATCTGTTCGGCAAGCGGCGCTCTTACCGGACCGCCCGGCACGAGATGGCCGTTGCCGATGCCGCGCATCGTATCGATGACGACAAGCGCATAATCCAGCGTCAGGCGTGCGCTCTGGAAACCGTCATCCATGATGATGAGATCGACGCCCTCCTTCACGAGCCGGTGTGCGCCTTCCACCCGCTTGCGGGAAATGACCGTGACCGCCTCTCGCGCCAGGAGCAGCGGCTCATCGCCGACATCGGCCGAGCGGTGCTGTCCGGGATCGACAAGCGTGGTAACGTCGAGCGTGCCGCCGTAACCGCGGCTGAGAAATCCGGGTTTCAGGCCCTTTGCGACGGCAGCTCTCGCAATTGCCATCGCCGTCGGCGTCTTGCCGGCGCCGCCCACGGTGAAGTTGCCGATGCAGATGACCGGAACGGCAACGCCTGCCCTCTTCGCCGTTCGCATCCGCCGGCCGGCGATCTTGCCGTAAAGAAGCGAGAAAGGAGACAGGAGCCACGCCTGCCAGCCCGCTTTCTGCCACCAGAACGGCGGCGCTTCAGAAACCATCTATTCCCGCTCCCGGCCGCGTCGCCCACGGCATTCCGTTCGCCCGTCACATATCAGGAGGTTGTTTGCCAGAAAAAACCGTAAATTGCAAAAATGGAATAAACGGGTTTCATGGAGCCACACCCGCCCCGGCGGAAATCCCACCGGTTCAGAGAGCCCGCTCCGGCAAAAGCGCTTCGAGCGCGGTGATGTCGTCGAAACAAAAATCGGCATCGGCGCCAAGGCTTTCGCGCGAGCCTGTTCCCGTCAAAACAGCGATGCGCAGACCGGCACCGGCATTCTTCGCCATATGCAGATCGTGATTATTGTCGCCGACCACCGCCACACGCTCCGGCGGAAAGCCTATCGCCTCGCAGAAACCGAGAACCATGCCGGGCTGCGGCTTGGTGCCGTAACCGCTGTCATATCCCGCGACGAAATCGACGTCCTTTTCGAAACCGAAGCGGATGGCCGTCTGGCGGATGGAATTTTCGTTGTCGCTGGAGGCGATGCCGAGCTTGTAACCGCGGGCCTTCAGCCTTGCGAAAAACGCCTTGAGATCGGTCACCGGCACGGATTTATCCGCCGCCTCGGTAAACAACCGGTCGAGGCGCGCCGTCAGTTCCCCGACATCGCAGGGCGAGCCGGCGGCAACCAGACCGGCGGCGATTTCCGCCGTATTGCCGGCGGCCAGAAGGCTGTCCGGCACCACATGACCGGTAACGGGGTCCATGCCGCAGGCGGAAAGAAGCCGGTCGGCAAGAACGGGATCGCCCTTGGCGGCAATCGCCGCAAGCTCGCGGTTCACCGGACCCCAGCTGGCGTCATAGCCGAGAAGCGTGCCGTCCTTGTCGAAAAGGACTGCGGCAATCGATTGCGCCGCGTTGAGTTCGATATCCGCTACCATGAACCGATGGCGCTCCGCGGTTGCAGCTTGGCGGAAACGGTGAGCGGATTGATATAGGGTTCCAGCGCCTTGACGGTGGAGGACAGCGCGCCGCGCATATCCTGAATGACCCGGTTGCCCGCATCGATCATCTTGTAACGCTCATTGTCGTTGACTAGCAGATAATGCACCGCCTTGGCCAGCATCTCCACATCGCGGATGATACGACCGCCGCCGGCGCGGATCAGCTTCTGATAGGCCTCGCGGAAATTCTGCACATGCGCGCCAGAAAGGACGGCGCAGCCGAGCATTGCCGGTTCCAGCGGGTTCTGCCCGCCCTCGGCAGTCAAGGAGCGACCGACGAAGGCAAGCTCGGTCAGCCGCAGGTAAAGCCCCATTTCACCGATGGAATCGCCGAGGAAAATATCGGTTTCCGGGGTGATCACGTCATTGCGGCTGCGGCGGGCGACCGAAAGATTCATGCCCTTCAGCATCGCCTCGACATCGTCGCCACGCTCGGGGTGGCGCGGCACGATGATGGTCAGTTGCCCATTGCGCGACTTGATCGCCGCATGCACGGTGGCGGCAGCCTTCTCCTCGCCGTCGAAAGTGGAGATGGCGGCCCATGTCTTGCGATTGCCGACCTGCTTGCGATAGCTCTCCAGAAGCGCCTCGTCGCAGGGCGGCGGGTCGGTGTCGCCCTTGAGGTTGCCTGAAATCACCACCGGCCAGGAGCCGAGATCGCGGAAGCGTTCGGCATCGAGATCGGACTGCGCAACTACCAGCGCCAGCTTGGAAAACAGCGATTCAGCAATGTCATGCCGGGCTTTCCAGCGGTCGAAGGAACGGTCGGAGAGGCGCGCATTGACCCGGATTTGCGGAATGTGCCGGCGCTCCAGCTCCATCATCGTCACCGGCCAGATTTCCGATTCAGCGGTGATGGCGGCATCCGGCGCCCAGTAGGTCAGGAAGCGGTTGACCGCGATCTTGATATCGAGCGGCACATATTGGTGGATCACATCGTCGCCGAGCCGCGTGCGGGTCAGTTCGGCCGAGGTGACGGTGCCGGTGGTCAAAAGCACGAAGATATCGCGCTTGCGGATTTCGCGGATCAGCGGAATAAGCGCCAGCGTTTCGCCCACGCTTGCGGCATGGAACCAGACCAGCGGCCCGCGCGGGCGCTCGGCGCTGGCATAACCGAAGCGTTCGAGCCGACGGCGCTTGTCTTCCTTGCCCTTCGCCGCCCGGTAAGAAAGATAGGGCTTCGCGAACGGATAAGCGGCGATACCGGCAATGCGGTAACCGGAAAGAGCGAAACGTGCGATACGGCTGCTCATGACATTCTGCCCTTGATCATTCCGCGCAATGCCCTTCCCCTGTTTTTGGTTGTTATCGCCGCCTACTTCTTCTCAAATTGCGTCATTTTTTGTCATCGGAAACGAAAGCGCGATCACATTTTCTCGCCCCGGTATTCCCGGCCTGCGCCGCTCGCGCAGGAATCACGGGAAAACTCGCTTTCACCCAATAGTATTACAACGCAAGGGCAAAAGGACTCAAATTTTGTCGTCCGGATTGAGAAGACGGTGCATATGCACGATAAAATAACGCATATGGGCGTTATCGACAGTCATCTGCGCCTTGGACTTCCATGCGGTGAGCGCGGAAGCATAGTCCGGATAGATACCGACGATATCGAGCGCCTTCAAATCCCGGAACTGAACATCCTGAAGGTTTTCCAGTTCGCCGCCGAATACGAGGTGCAGCAGCTGTTTCTGTTTGCCAGATTCCGTCATGTCTTTGTCTCTTTCTTAAACTCTGAGAGAGGCATTCATCTGCGGGATTTCCCGGCAAACGTCAACTGTCAGACAGATGTGAAAACGCTTTCAAAAGTGCAGGCAGCGCATAATCTGCTGCGGCGCACAATGCGGGGTGGTTCACCTGCTGGCGATTATACATCAGAGGTTTTCCATCGAGCCCGACCAGCCGGCCGCCGGCCTTCTCCAGAATGAGGTCGGCGGCGGCGAGATCCCACTCGTGCGAGTTCGCCTTGACCAGCGTTCCGTCGATACGGCCATCCGCTACCATGGCCAGCCGGTAGGCGAGCGAAGGCACGTGCGGAATGCGCTTGACGCCGCCCCGCACCTCTTCCGGCAGATGCGCGATCACGTCTTCGGGCGCCGCCAGATGGAAGATGCCGGCGTTTTCGCGCGCGGCAAAAACGGGCGCCCCGTTTTTCAGCGCTTCGCCGCCTTCAAATGCGGTGAACTCCTCAGCAAGCGCCGGGGCGACAAGGGCCGCGACCACCGGCCGGCCCTCATGCACCACCGCGACGCTGACGCACCAGGTATCCCGGCCGCCGATGAAGGCGCGGGTGCCATCGATGGGGTCGACGACGAAGACGGTGGAACGGGAAAGCCTGTCCGTATCGTCATCCGTCTCTTCGGAAAGCCAGCCGTAATCCGGCCGGGCGGAGCGCAGGATGGTTTCGAGGATTTCATTGGCGGCGTAGTCTGCCGCGCTGACTGGCGAAAGCCCGCCATTCTTCCACCAGACCTCGGGATCCTTGCGGAAGAAACTAAGGGCCGTCTCGCCCGCCTTGCGGGCGGCTTCGAGGACCAGCCTCAGATCGGAGGCCCAGCGGGCCTCAGCCATATCGTTCATTTTGCCGTCTTTTCCGCGCGCCTCACACGGCGCGCCCGTTTTTCTCTTCGCACTTGCACACAAAGTGCCGGCGAAAACAACCCGCAGGCCGTCTCACTTGCCCGCGATCGTCATGCCTTCGATGGCGAGCGTCGGGGCGGCGATGCCGTATTTGCGGTCGATATCGTTAGCCGGCGTGACCCGCATGAACATGTCCTTCAGGTTCGAGGCGATGGTGACCTCGGAAACCGCGAAGGTCTTTTCACCATTCTCGATCCAGAAACCGCTCGCCCCGCAGCTATATTCACCCGTGATCATATTGGCGCCGTGGCCGATCAGCTCGGTGACGTAGAAGCCGGTTCCGACCTGTCTCAGCAGGTCATCCGGCGAGAGATCGCCCGGCTCCAGCGCCAGATTGGTGGAAGCCGGCGAAACCGCCGTGCCGCCACGCACGCCGCGACCGTTGGTTTCAAGGCCGAGTTCCCGCGCCGCCGAGGTGGACAGGAACCAGTGCTTGAGAACACCGTCCTCGATCATCGTCATCTTCTCGCCGCGCACGCCCTCGCCATCGAAGGGACGCGAGGACGGGCCGCGCACGATCTGAGGATCGTCGGTGAGATAAAGGCCCTTTTTCAGAACCTGCTGGCCCATTTTATCGCGCAGGAAGCTGGTCTTGCGGGCAACCGAAGCGCCGTTGATGGCGCCGGCAATCGCACCGACAAAACCGCGGGCGATGCGGGGATCGAAGACCACGGTGATGTTGCTGCCGGTATCGACCTGACGCGGGCCGACACGGCGCACCACTTTTTCACCGGCGCGACGGCCGATTTCTTCGGCGGCATCGAGATCGGCATAATAAAGGCGGCTGTCGAAATCGTAGTCGCGCTCCATCTTCGTGCCTTCGCCGGCGATGACGCTGACGGAGCGGCTGAAGCGGCTGCCCATATAGCTGCCGGAAAAACCGTGCGAGGTGGCAAGCACGAGGCCGCCCATGCCGCTCGATGCGCCGGCGCCGGAGGAATTGCTGACGCCCTTGACGGCCAGCGCCGCCTCTTCCGAAGCAAGGGCCGCCTCACGTAGCTGATCCGCCGATACTTCCGTCGCATCGAAAAGCTGAAGATCGTCATAGGAAGTGGCCAGCCGTTCCTGGTCCGCAAGGCAGGCAAAGGGGTCTTCCGGCGAAACCTTCGCCATGGCCACGGCCCGCTCCGCCAAGGTCTTCAGGTCGAAACCCGGATTAGCCGAAACGCTCGCCACCCGGCGGCCAACGAAGACGCGCAGGGAAAAATCGTCGCTTTCGGAGGATTCGGTGCTTTCCACCTTGCCGAGCCGTACGCCGACCGATTGCGAGCGGGAGCGGACGACAACGGCATCCGCCTCATCCGCACCGGCGGCTCGGGCAAGATCGACAAGCTGGCTGGCGCGATCGAGAAGTTTGGAAGAATCTATTTCTGAGGACATGAGTTGGCCTTTCATTCCTGTTCCATTTATTGTGCCAGCAACCCCGCATCAAGGGCGAAACGCCGGTTTCTCCATTCGGACGGTATTGTCGCCACCCTATTCGAAAGTCCGCCCGCATGACCGAGCACGACGCTCTCTTTTCCGAACCCCTGCTGCTTCTGGCCGGCGCGGTCATCGCGGCCTCGGTTTTCCGCAAGCTCGGGCTTGGCACCGTGCTCGGTTATCTGGTGGCGGGCATCATCATCGGGCCGTTCCTGCATCTGGTCACAGATGCGAAGGACATCTTCAACGTCTCGGAACTGGGCGTGGTTTTCCTGCTCTTCATCATCGGTCTCGAACTGAAGCCGTCGCGCATCTGGCAGATGCGGCGCGATATTTTAGGGCTGGGGATGGCGCAGGTGCTGGTGACGGGCAGCGTGCTGGCGGCGATTGCCTGGTGGGCAGGGCTGATCGACTGGCGCGGCAGCCTCGTCGCCGGTTTCGGCCTTGCGCTTTCCTCCACCGCCTTTGCGCTGCAAATCCTTGCCGATGACGGCGACATGAACACCCGGCACGGCAACCGGTCCTTTTCGATCCTGCTGTTTCAGGACCTCGCCATCGTGCCGCTTCTTGCTCTCGTCACCATTCTTTCCAACCGGCCGGATGTGCCGACGGATTCGATGGTGTCCGATCTCATCGCCTCCGTCGTTGCCGTGGCCGGCATGGTGCTGGCCGGGCGGTATCTTCTGACGCCGATGTTCCAGATCATCGCCCGCACTGGTGCGAGGGAGGTGATGATCGCCGCCGCCCTCTTCGTCGTCATCGGCGCCGCCGCCATCATGGAGGCGGTGGGCTTGTCGATGGGCATGGGGGCGCTGCTGGCGGGGCTGATGCTGTCGGAATCCTCCTACCGGCATGAGCTGGAAGCCGATATCGAGCCGTTTCGCGGCCTGTTTCTGGCGCTGTTCTTCATGGCAGTCGGCATGTCGCTGCATATCCATATCGTCTATGAGCATATTCTGCTCATCCTGATCGCCGTGCCGGCGATGATGGCGGTGAAGGCGGCGCTGATCTATGGCCTCTGCCGCATCGCCGGCTCGTCGCGTTATGCATCGAGCCGCATCGCGCTGCTTCTGGCGCAGGGCGGCGAATTCGGCTTCGTGCTCTTCACCACCGCTGCCGCCTCCGGGCTGTTTCCGCAGGCGACGGCCTCGATCCTCGTTGCCGTCGTCACGCTTTCCATGGCGCTGACGCCGCTTCTGGCGGTGATTTCACGCCGGCTGACGGCGGAGGATGCGGAAGAGGACAAACTGGAAGAGGATTTCGACGGGGCGGGCGCGGATGTGCTGATGATCGGCTTTTCCCGCTTCGGCCAGATCGCCTCGCAGATCCTGCTCGCCGGCGGGCGCGACGTGACCGTCATCGATAGCTCGGCCGACCGCGTGCGCCAGGCCGCCCGTTTCGGCTTCCGCATCTTTTTCGGGGACGGCACCCGCAAGGACGTGCTGATCGCCGCCGGCATCGAGCGGGCCGATCTCGTTGCGGTCTGCACCCACAAGAAGGAGGTGACCGACCGCATCATCGATATGATCCAGTCGGAATTTCCGAGCGTGCGCATCTATGCCCGCTCCTATGACCGCGTGCATTCCCTCGACCTCAGGAAAAAGGGCGTGGAATATGAAATCCGCGAGACGCTGGAATCCGGCCTCCTGTTCGGCAGGCGCATTCTGGAGGGGCTGGATATGGACGGCGAAAGGGCGCTGGCGATTGCCGACGACATTCGCGAACGCGATGAGGAGCGGTTGCAGCTACAGGCCGTGGAAGGCCTCGCCGCCGGCCGGCAGATGCTGCACAACAAGCCGGTGCGCGAGGTGAAGCCCGAACCGCTGATGAAGCCGAAGACCAAGGCGGAAAAGTGGGAAGAAGAAGAGGATGCGGAGGACAGCGAGACGGAAGTTTCGCTTTGAGACGAGTTAAAATACTGACTGGGAGCGCACCGCTTGTTCCATAGTGTACACTCAAGCGGTACCGCTCACGCCTCCACGCCCTGCCCGCGATGAAACAGTTCCACCTGCATGTCGATCTGCCGTTTCAGATCGTCCTTGATGCCGGCCGATGCGCTCAGCACCTCTTCGGACTTCAGGAAATCCAGCACACCGAAACGGTGCACCGGCGGGCGTAGGAAAATATGCGGCGGGCGTAACCTCAGTTTCAGGGCAATCGCCGCCTGCATCATCAGCTGGCTGGCGCCGAACAGGCTGTCCAGCCGGTTCGGCATGGTGGTTCCGTCGCCTTCCGGACCGCCGACGACATCGACGCCGATGACGATATCGGCGTGGTCCAGCAGATGCTCATAGGGCACCGGATTAAAAATGCCGCCGTCGATCATGATGCGGCCATCGATACGCACCGGCATGAACAATGCGGGAATGGCGGCAGATGCGGCCAGCGCCTGGATGATCTCGCCGCGTTCCACCACCACTTCGGTCTGGGCGTAATAATCCGTGGCTATCACTTTGAGCGGAATGGCAAGCTCGGAAAAATCCTTCGGCAGAGCCTGCGGCATCAAGGCGTGCAGGATGAGTTCGAGGTTGAACTGCCCGAGGCGAAAACCGTCCACCGCATGGCGCATCGATGCCGGGCCGAGGCTCCAGAGCCGGTTGGCGACCGAGCCTTTTCGTCCCATCAGTTCAAGCGTGTATTCACGGATTTCCCGGCCGGTCATGCCGGCCGCCATGCCCGCGCCGATGATGGAGCCGATGGACGAACCGGAAATCGCAACAGGTCGGATGCCGAGTTCGTCCAGCGCCTCGATGACGTTGATGTGGCAGATGCCGCGTGCGCCGCCGCCGCCGAGCGCCAGCCCGAAAGTCGGCTCATGGCCGCCCGCGCCGTCACCTTCGAGAACCTCTTCCCCGGCGCGGACGATCGTTATGCTCTCGTTTACACCCTGCTCCATGCGAATACCCAAATTCTTTCCACGGCAAAGACTCTGCCTATTGCGCAAACAAGACAAGACCGTGGCGTGACGGGAAGGTGTTCCTGTTAGAGCGTTTTCGCTTTTCTTCGAATCGCGAAAACACTCTAACTCTTTGTTATGTCGCATTTCCGGACGGAAAACCGGGCTCCACTTTTCCTGAAAATGCTTTAGGGCTCGTAACGGTAGAAATGCATTTTCGTATCGCCGAAGATGCGGCTTTCGAGCGGTTTGAAAACCGGATCGACCTTGACCGTCACATCGCCGCGCTCTTCGAGAATGGCGAGCGCGCCGGGGTTCAGCCAGCCGCCGCCATGGGCGGCCGCGAAAGCCTTCTCACCATGACCGTAGCCATAGGGCGGATCGGCGAAGAGAAGATCGAAGGGCTCGATATTGTTGACGCCGCCGAGCTTGGTGGCGTCACGCCGCAGGATACGGGCGCGGCCATGCAGACCCAGCGCATCGATATTTTCCCAGAGCAGCCCCCTGCCCTCCACGCCGTTTTCGACGAAGAGCGCGACGCGACAGCCGCGCGAAAGCGCCTCCAGACCGACCGCACCGGTTCCGGCGAAAACATCCAGAACGCGCGTGCCATCCAGACTTTCCGGATAGGCATGGCTCAGAATATTGAAGAGGCTTTCCCGCGTCCTGTCGATGGTCGGACGAATGGAATTCGATTTCGGCGCGGCCAGACTCCGGCCGCGGAACTCACCGCCTACGATCCGCATTACGTGTCATTCCCCTGCCTCCAGAAGGTTTGCCACCCGGGCCTTTGCCGCCCGGCTTGCCGCCGCCGGGACCACCGGGGCCTTTGCTCTTGCCTGAGAAACCCGAGCGTTCGCCACGCTCGCCCGATTTTCCGAAAGATGGCTTGCCGAATCCGGGTTTACCGGCCGGCTTGCCGCCACGGGGCTTGTCTCCCGCCGGGCGCTCGCCGCGTGGGCGGTCACCGTCTTCACGGGGCCTGTCGCGGAACGGACGATCACCGAAAGGTTTTTCGCCACGTGGGCGGTCGCTGCGCGGGCGGTCACCCTCTTCGCGCGGCTTGTCACGGAACGGACGGTCGCCGAAAGGTTTGCCGCCGCGTGCCGGGCGGTCACCGAAGCTCTTTTCGCCGCGCGGACGGTCGCCACGCGGGCGATCACCTTCTTCACGCGGCTTGTCGCGGAATGGCCGGTCGCCGAACGGCTTTCCGCTACGTCCACCGCGATCACCAAAACTCTTTTCGCCACGCGGACGGTCGCCGCGTCCGCGACCACCTTCTTCTTCGCGGGGGGAATCCGAACGGATCCACTCGCCCTCGGCATCCGCATGCCGCACGACGTTGCGCCGCGCTTCGTCTTGGGCGGAAGGCTTCTTGAAGAGGTTTTCGGCTTCCGCGCGGGCGGAAGACTTGCGCTCCTTGCCGTCACGGGTGGGCCTCGCACCGGGCGCCATCCAGACATTGGCCGTGCGGCTGGTGCCGGCAGCCTGGCGTGGGCGGCGGTCGTCGCCTTCATCCTCGCTGCGGCCCTTGGCGCCAAATTTCCCGGCGGGCTTGGAGCCGAACTTGCCGGC
This sequence comes from Agrobacterium leguminum, assembly GCF_005144435.2. Lineage (NCBI taxonomy): Bacteria > Pseudomonadati > Pseudomonadota > Alphaproteobacteria > Hyphomicrobiales > Rhizobiaceae > Agrobacterium > Agrobacterium leguminum. The sequence goes on along the minus strand of NZ_CP120211.1, from coordinate 370,095 downwards.
AGGCTTGTCGCCGCGCTTGGTGTCGAGCCTTCCGAGCGCCTTTTCACGACGGTCCTCGGACTTGCCACTCTTTTCGAAGCGCGGCTTGCCTTCCGGCGCATCGCTCTTCGCCCATTCGGATTTTACGGGCCGCTTCGGCGCGTCGTCTTCTTCATCCTCAACGGGCGCATTGTAGATCGGCGCGTCAAAATTCGCGCCGGCCTGTTCGATCAGACGCGGGCCGAGCTGGTCGCGCAGCATACGGCCGCGCACTTCCAGCACCTTGCCTTCAGCGAGATCGCCGAGCTGGAACGGACCGTAGGAAACGCGGATCAGGCGGTTGACCTCGAGACCGAGCGCGCCGAGCACGTTCTTGATTTCGCGGTTCTTGCCTTCACGCAGGCCCATGCTGATCCAGACATTGTGGCCCTGGGTGCGGTCGAGCGTGGCATCGATTGCGCCGTAGAGCACGCCGTCGACGGCAATGCCTTCCTTCAGCTTGTCGAGCGCTGCCTGATCGACCTCGCCATGGGCGCGCACGCGGTAGCGGCGCAGCCAGCCGGTGGTCGGCAGTTCCAGCACGCGGGAAAGTCCACCATCGTTGGTGAGCAGCAGCAGGCCTTCGGTATTGATATCGAGGCGGCCAATGGACAGAACGCGCGGCAGTTCACCGGGCAGATTGTCGAAAACGGTCGGGCGGCCTTCCGGGTCGGAATTGGTCGTCACCAGACCGGCGGGCTTGTGGTAAAGCCACAGGCGCGTGCGCTCGGCGCCGCGAATCGGCATGCCGTCAACTTCGATCTTGTCGGACAGCGTGGCGTTCACCACCGGCGTATCCAGCTTGACGCCGTTCAGCGACACGCGGCCTTCCATGATCATGCGCTCGACATCGCGGCGCGAGGCGACGCCTGCGCGCGCCATGATCTTGGAAATGCGCTCGGGCTTGGAAGCGCCAACGGTTTCCGGCACCGCGGCGGCCTTTGCCTCGGTCGGTTTCTTTTCGCGCTCTGCGGCGGGCTTGCCGGGGCCTTTCGGCTTCCTGTCGCGGCTAAATGTCTTGCCGCCGTCACGCTTCGGCTTGTCTTTAAAAGTCATTTGCTGTTTGCCTGTTGTTTGGGCTGTCCTATCAGGTCCAAGCACAAGGGTTAAGAGGAAATTGAAACGCAATGGCCGAAAGGACGCATTTCATGGAGCTGGCGCTTTCGGAGGCCCGTGCCGCGGCTAAGCGGCAGGAGGTTCCGATCGGCGCGGTATTGGTTATGGACGGCCGCGTCATCGCCCGTTCCGGCAACCGCACCCGTGAATTGAACGATGTGACGGCTCACGCCGAAATCGCCGTGATCCGCATGGCCTGCGAAGCGCTGGAGCAGGAACGCCTGCCCGGCGCCGATCTCTACGTGACACTGGAGCCCTGCACCATGTGCGCGGCGGCGATTTCATTCGCCCGTATCCGCCGACTCTATTACGGCGCGCGAGACCCGAAGGGCGGCGCAGTGGAGAGTGGCGTGCGTTTCTTCAGCCAACCGACATGCCACCATGCGCCGGATGTCTATTCGGGACTGGCGGAAAGCGAAAGTGCGGAGATCCTGCGGCAATTTTTTCGCGAGAAACGTCTCGACGATTGAGCGACCGGCGGGAGGCGCAAGCTTTCCCGCGGGCCATCAGCCATTCGTTATTACTGGAAGGGATTCCACCAGCTCTTGCCGGTATTTGCCACGGCCGCTTCTTTCTTGCGGCGCTTTTCCTTCTTCTGCTCCGGTTCGCCGAGATCGGTCAGCTGATCCTGCGGAACGCTGCGATATTCAGCCGGCGGATCGGTGAGGAACTTGCGCTGGGCGTTGACGACGGAACCGCCCTGGGCATCGGCCTTGGCCTTGCGGAAGGCTTCCCATTTCTGGGTTTCGGTCATCTGGCCGGCCGTGCCGTTGCCGGCGAGCAGCGGCGAACGATAATGCGGGTTGTTCTTGTTGGCGTCCGCCTCTTCGCGCAGGCGTTCGCGGGTTTCTTCCGGCGATTCGACCCATTGCGGATTGTTTTCACGGCTCGCCATGTTCTGCTGCGGCGTGGCCAGCTGTTCGGCACGGGCCTGGGCGGGAACGACGAGGCCCGGGCGGGGGCTGTATTTCAGGTTACGCTTTTCCTGGTCATTGCCGGTGATCGAGGTCGCGTTGCCAAGATCGTCGACAAGCTGTTCCGCCGCCGTCTTGCCCGTGCCGTAGGTCGGGCTCGTGCACGCGCCGAGCAACACGCCTATCGTCGTGATGCCAACAACCGTGCGAAACATGCCCAAACCCTGCGCATTACCCTGCATCGTCTTCATTGAAACCCTTCCAGCCGTCCGTCCCACTTCGCCAGACATCGTCTTTCGGCAGGCGGCAGCCCGCATTGCCGTGCAAATCCGGCCATTTTCAGGCAGGTGTACCGGATGAAGAGGCAAAGCGCAATTCATCCGGTCATTTTCATCGCACATCGGCCCGAAACCCGGAATCGGGTTTCGACAGGAACGATGCGCAGTTTCGGATCATCCGAGAGCTGCAAGCTCTCGCAGCGCGGCCGCATCGCGAGCGGAAACCTCCGGATAGGCCGGATCGGAACCGACATCGATGGTGATGCGCCAGGAACGGGCGCATTTTGCGCCTTCCGCCAGCTTCTGCTCGACCACGACCTTTGCCACTTCCGGCAGGCGGAAGCCATCTGCCGGGCCTTCATCGCCCACCACCGAGATGGCCGAGGTGATGCAGATTTCGGCGAAATCCTGCCCCTTCAGCGCCGCCAGAAGATCGGCGTCGGCGATGTGCACGACAGGGGCTGCCTCAAGCGAAGAGCCGATACGCTTTTCACGACGTTCCACTTCCAGCGCGCCGGTGACGACCGTGCGGACCTTGCGGATTTTTTCCCACTTCGCTTCCAGCGCATCGTTTTTCCATTCCGCCGGGATTTCCGGGAACTGGACGAGATGCACCGATTCCGCATCCGGGTAGCGCGAAAGCCACGCCTCTTCGGTGGTGAAGGGCAGCATGGGCGCGAGCCACGAGACGAGGCAATCGAACAGCTTCGCGATGACCGACAGGGCCGCCCGGCGCTTCAGCGACGACGGCGCGTCGCAATAAAGCGTGTCCTTGCGGATATCGAAATAGAAGGCCGAAAGCTCGACATTGGCGAAATCTACCAGCGCGCGGGCGATCTTCTTGAACTCGAACCCGTCATAGCCTTCACGCACGACACCATCCAGTTCGGACAGGCGGTGCAGCACCAGCTTTTCCAGCTCCGGCAGATCGTCATAGGCGATCTCCTCGCCCTTGTAATGGGCAAGGGTGCCGAGCATCCAGCGGATGGTGTTGCGCAGCTTGCGATAGGCATCGACATTGGTCTGGATGATGGCCTTGCCGAGGCGCTGGTCTTCCCAATAATCCGTGGTCATGACCCACAGGCGCAGGATATCCGCGCCGGCGTCCTTCATGACTTCCTGCGGCGAGACCACGTTGCCCTTGGACTTCGACATCTTCTCGCCCTTCTCATCCATGGTGAAACCATGGGTGACAACGGCGTTATAGGGCGCACGGCCGCGCGTCGCGCAGCTTTCGAGCAGCGACGAGTGGAACCAGCCGCGATGCTGGTCGGAACCTTCCAGATAGACATCCGCCGGCCATTTCATGTCCGGGCGGTCCTCCAGCGTGAAGGTGTGGGTGCAGCCGCTGTCGAACCACACGTCGAGAATGTCCATGACCTGCTGCCACCGGGCATGGTCGTGGTCATTGCCGAGGAAACGTTCCTTGGCGCCTTCGGCGAACCAGGCGTCCGCACCTTCGGCCTCGAAGGCCTCGAGGATGCGGGCGTTGACGGCCTCATCGATCAGGACTTCACCCTTCTCATCGGCGAAGACGGCGATCGGCACGCCCCAGCTGCGCTGGCGCGACAGGACCCAGTCGGGCCGGCCTTCGATCATGGCGCGCAGGCGGTTCTGGCCGGAAGCCGGAACGAAGCGGGTGTCGTCGATGGCGCTCAGCGAACGCGAACGCAGCGTCGTGCCGTCGCCCAGTTCCTTGTCCATATAGACGAACCATTGCGGCGTATTGCGGAAGATGACCGGCTTCTTGGAGCGCCAGCTATGCGGATAGCTGTGCTTCAGACGGCCGCGGGCAAACAAATTGTTTTCCGCGATCAGCGCCTTGATGACGCGGTCATTGGCATCGCCCTTCTTGCCGTTATCGTCCATGACGCGGGCAGCGCCGCCTTCGGCGGACGGGCCGAAACCGGGGGCATCTTCGGTGTAGAAACCGTCATCGCCAACCGGGAACGGGATGGCCGACGAAACGCCGCGCGCTTCCAGCTCACGCTGATGCGCGGTCCAGACGTCAAAGTCCTCGCGGCCGTGGCTCGGCGCGGTGTGCACGAAGCCCGTACCGGCATCGTCGGTGACGTGATCGCCTTCGAGAAGCGGAACCGGGAAATCGTAGCCGAGCGACGCCAAAGGATGGGCGCAGGTGATGGCGGCCAGCTCTTCGGTTTTCACGTCGCGAACGAGCTTGAAGGTCAGCTTCGCCTTGGCTGCGGCCTCATCGGCGAGCTTCTTGGCGAAGATCAGCTTTTCACCTGGCTGCGGACCGAAATCGTTCTGCGCGCTTTCGACTTCGTAGAGGCCATATTCGACCCGCGACGAAAACGCGATGGCGCGGTTGCCGGGGATGGTCCACGGCGTGGTCGTCCAGATGACGATAGAAACTTTTTCATTTGGCCAAGTGAGAGTGGCAGCTAGACGCCCCGCCATTTCTTCTGCGGATATTCCATGAACCTCAGCCTGTTTGGGTCTTGCAACACTGACAACCGGGAACTTCACCCAGATCATGTCGCTCTCGACATCGGCATATTCGACTTCGGCTTCCGCCAGCGCCGTGCGTTCGACCACCGACCACATGATCGGCTTCGAGCCGCGATAGAGCTGGCCGGTGCGGGCGATCTTCAGCAGTTCGCCGGCGATGCGGGCTTCGGCGTGGAAGTTCATCGTGGTGTAGGGGTTTTCAAAGTCGCCCTCGATGCCGAGGCGCTTGAACTCTTCTGACTGAACCTTGATCCAGCCGGCCGCGAAGTCACGGCATTCCTTGCGGAATTCGTTGACCGGAACCTCGTCCTTGTTCTTGCCCCTGGCGCGATAGGCTTCCTCGATCTTCCATTCGATCGGCAGGCCGTGGCAGTCCCAGCCGGGAACGTAATTGGCGTCGTAACCGCGCATCTGGAACGAGCGGGTGATGACGTCTTTCAGGATCTTGTTCAGCGCATGGCCGATATGGATGTTGCCGTTGGCATAGGGCGGGCCGTCATGCAGCACGAATTTTTCGCGGCCGGCGGCGGAGGCGCGCAGGCGTTTGTAGAGGCCCATTTCCTGCCAGCGCTTCACCGTTTCCGGTTCCTTCTGCGGCAGGCCGGCGCGCATCGGAAAATCCGTCTGCGGCAGATAGAGGGTGGCGGAGTAATCCAGTTTTTCTGCGGTGTCGCTCATAATCGTACCGTTGTTGCGCGCCGTGTCGGTCGCGCCGTCTCAATTTCAAAGAGGGCAAATACGGAAAGCGCCATGACCAAAGTCATGACAAGCGCCAAAATCCCGGACCTTCCGGCTCGTCAGAGCGGGCGGAAGGCCGGGCCAATAATTCGGCCAATCTGAGTTTTGAACATCAACCGGTATTGGGACATGGCCGGTTGTTTATGCGGTTTTCCGGCAAAAAGGAAGAGAAAAGCGACGGCAATATCGGCCGGAACAGAGGCTGACCGGCCTTACCCGGTCAGAACGCGATCCTGGCGTCCAGTTCGCTGAGCGGGCGCACGCCCGATAACATCGCCCTCGCCTCTTCTTCATCGCGCCTGATCTGGGCGACGAGCGGATCGAGACCGTCGAATTTCAGCTCGTCGCGCAGGTGCCCGAAGAAGGAGACCGAACAGACCTCGCCATAAAGATCGCCGGAAAAATCGAAGACGAATGTTTCGAGCAGCGCCGCACCGTTTTCGGTGACGGTCGGGCGGTAACCGAAGCTTGCCACGCCATCGCGGATCGAACCGTCCGGGCGGCGGAACCGCACGGCATAGATGCCCGCCTTCAGTTCCGTTTCCGGCGCCAGCGCCATGTTGGCGGTGGGATAACCCAGCGTGCGGCCGAGCTTCTGGCCACCGATGACTTCGCTTTCCACCGTGAAGCGATAACCGAGCAGGCCTGCGGCACCCGCCACATCGCCTTCGCACAGAAGCGAGCGGATCCGGCTGGAGGAGACGACATCCGCGCCCTCGTCGCGGAAGGCGTCCACCAGCGTCACGTCGAAGCCATGGCGTTTGCCGGCCTCCATCAGAAATGCCGGGCCGCCTTCGCGGCCTTTGCCGAAATGAAAATCGAAGCCGGTGACGACAGCGCTGGCGTGAAGCCAGTCGACCAGAATGGACTGGACGAACTCCTCCGCCGAGCGCTGCGAAAATTCCCGGTCGAAGGGATATTCGATGACGGAGCGGAAACCGATGGCCTCAAGAATGCGCGCCTTCAGCGGCGCGGGCGTGAGGCGAAAGACCGGCGTATCGGGACGGAAGACGGAACGGGGATGCGGCTCGAAGGTCAGCACCAGCGCGGGAACGCCGCGGGCTTCCGCCAGCTCCAGGGCACGATCCAGCACAGCCCGGTGGCCGCGATGCACGCCGTCGAAATTGCCGATGGCGATGACGCCGCCGCGAAGAGCTTCCGGCAGCGGCTCCTTTTTTTCATTGCGGTGAAAGACGGTCATGGCAATCGATCCATTCCTGCGCCAGCTATTCCTTAGGCAAGACGTCCTCAGGCGAGACGGGGCATCCACCAGCCGGGAGCAGCACCCTGCCCCTTGAGATAGGCGTTGAGAAGCGCCTCGTCCGTCTGGCCGTTCAGCGTATATTCGGCAGCGTGAATGCCGCCGCTGATATAAAGAAGGTTGAGACCGCTCGCAATCGCGCCCTTCACATCCGTCGGCATGCCGTCGCCGATGGCGAGCACGCGATCCTTGGCGAAGGCGCCGCGCACTTCTTTGGCCGCCGCAAGGCAGGCTTCATAGATCGGCGCATGCGGCTTGCCGGCAATGCGGACCTCGCCGCCGAGCTGTTCATAGTAAGCGGCCATGGCACCGGCGCAGGGAATGATGCGCTCGCCGCGCTCCACCACCAGATCGGGATTGGCGCAGATCATCGGCACGTTGCGGGCAATGAAGCCCTTGAGCATTTCGGTATAATCTTCGGGCGTTTCCGTCTCGTCGTCAAAGAAACCGGTGCAGACCACGGACTGCGCTTCCGCCTCGCCGACGCGCTCGACATCGAGACCGTCCAGCAGCGGCAGATCCCGCTCCGGGCCGAGCAGGAAGACTTTTTTCGGACCTTCCGCGATCAGGCCGCGGGTGACGTCACCGGACGTGATGATACGGTCATAGGCCTCATCCGGCACGCCGAGAACGCGAAGCTGGGCGATGACGCCGGGAGCGGGGCGCGGCGAATTGGTGATGAGCACCACCGTCTTGCCGGCCTTGCGCGCTTCCCGCAGCGCAACCGCCGCATCCGGAAAGGCGTTGACGCCATTGTGCAGCACGCCCCAGACATCCGAAAGAATAACGTCGAACCCAGCCGTAATTTCGCCGAGAGTGAGAATGCGATGGGCCATGAGATGCTTTCCGGATGCGAGAAGAGGGTGAGCGTCACATCGCAAAGCAGGACGCCGATGGCAAGGAAAAAAGCGCCGCCAGACCGGTCTTTGGCCCGCCTGACGCAGCATGAACACAAATGCCCCTTAGATGCGATGCGGCCGCAACGGGCAAAAAGAACGACGTCGCCGCGCGCATCCGCGCATGGGAAATTTCTGTCATGGAACGCTGATAACCATAAGCCATGAAATTTTTCAGACAGGGCGTTCTTGACTCCGGCAGAAGCCCTCCTTATCTCGGTTCCGCTGGCACTCGATAAAGGAGAGTGCTAACACCCATCAGGCGAGTTCCAAAAGCTCGCGCAGTCATTTGATCGAGGGATTAGACAATGACAAGCACCAATTTCCGCCCGCTTCACGATCGCGTCGTCGTTCGTCGCGTTGAGTCCGAAGAAAAGACCAAGGGCGGCATCATCATTCCCGATACCGCCAAGGAAAAGCCGCAGGAAGGCGAAATCGTCGCCGTCGGTTCCGGCGCACGTGACGAGGCCGGCAAGGTCGTCGCTCTCGACGTCAAGGTTGGCGATCGCGTTCTGTTCGGCAAGTGGTCGGGCACCGAAGTCAAGCTCAACGGCGAAGACCTTCTGATCATGAAGGAAGCCGACATCATGGGCATCATCGGCTGATTTCAGTCGACCCATCGTTTCCTTAAATTCCAAGCCGGACCCGATCCGGCCATTCGAAACCAGGAGTTTTGAAAATGGCAGCCAAAGAAGTAAAATTCGGCCGCACAGCACGCGAAAAGATGCTCAAGGGCGTCGACGTTCTTGCTGATGCAGTAAAGGTCACCCTCGGCCCGAAGGGTCGTAACGTCGTTATCGACAAGTCCTTCGGCGCTCCGCGCATCACCAAGGACGGCGTTTCCGTCGCCAAGGAAATCGAACTGGAAGACAAGTTCGAGAACATGGGCGCACAGCTCGTTCGCGAAGTTGCCTCCAAAACCAACGACATCGCCGGTGACGGCACCACCACCGCGACCGTTCTGGCCCAGGCCATCGTTCGCGAAGGTTCCAAGGCAGTTGCTGCCGGCATGAACCCGATGGACCTGAAGCGCGGTATCGATCTGGCCGTTGCTGAAGTCGTCAAGGACCTTCAGGCCAAGGCCAAGAAGATCAACACGTCTGAAGAAGTTGCGCAGGTCGGCACGATCTCCGCAAACGGCGAGCGTCAGATCGGTCTCGACATTGCTGAAGCAATGCAGAAGGTCGGCAACGAAGGCGTCATCACCGTTGAAGAAGCCAAGACCGCTGAAACCGAACTCGAAGTCGTCGAAGGCATGCAGTTCGACCGCGGCTACCTGTCGCCCTACTTCGTGACCAACCCGGAAAAGATGGTTGCGGACCTCGAAGACGCCTACATCCTTCTGCACGAAAAGAAGCTCTCGAACCTTCAGGCCATGCTGCCGGTTCTCGAAGCCGTCGTTCAGACCGGCAAGCCGCTCGTCATCATCGCTGAAGACGTCGAAGGCGAAGCCCTTGCAACGCTCGTCGTCAACAAGCTGCGTGGCGGCCTCAAGATCGCTGCCGTCAAGGCTCCTGGCTTCGGCGACCGCCGCAAGGCCATGCTGGAAGACATCGCCATCCTGACCGGTGGTACCGTCATTTCCGAAGACCTCGGCATCAAGCTCGAAAACGTTACCCTCGACATGCTCGGCAAGTCGAAGAAGGTTTCGATCTCCAAGGAAAACACCACGATCGTTGACGGCGCCGGCCAGAAGTCCGACATCGAAGGCCGTGTTGCCCAGATCAAGGCCCAGATCGAGGAAACCACCTCCGACTACGACCGCGAAAAGCTGCAGGAACGTCTTGCCAAGCTCGCTGGCGGCGTTGCCGTTATCCGCGTCGGCGGTTCGACGGAAGTCGAAGTGAAGGAAAAGAAGGACCGCATCGACGACGCTCTCAACGCGACGCGCGCTGCCGTTCAGGAAGGCATCGTACCGGGCGGCGGCGTTGCCCTGCTGCGTTCGTCCACGAAGATCACCGCAAAGGGTGAAAACGACGACCAGGAAGCCGGTATCAACATCATCCGCCGCGCTCTGCAGGCTCTGGTTCGCCAGATCGCAGACAACGCAGGTGACGAAGCTTCCATCGTTGTCGGCAAGATCCTCGAGAAGAACGAAGACAACTACGGCTACAACGCCCAGACCGGCGAATATGGCGACCTGATCCAGCTCGGCATCGTCGACCCGGTCAAGGTTGTTCGTACGGCTCTGCAGAACGCAGCTTCGGTTGCTTCGCTGCTGATCACCACCGAAGCCATGATCGCAGAGCTTCCGAAGAAGGACGCTCCGATGCCGGCAATGCCGGGCGGCGGCATGGGCGGCATGGACTTCTAATCAGTCCTGTCACCGGAATAAGGAAAGGGCGGTCTTCGGATCGCCCTTTTTCTTTGCCGCCCATGCCCTTTAAGGGGTCCGGCGTCGCAAGCGCGCCCGACGGGCGGCATGGACTTCTATTCAGTCCTGTCACCGGAATTAAGAAAGGGCGGTCTTCGGACTGCCCTTTTTCTTTGTCGTGCCTGTGTGATTGACGAAAAGCGGCGCATCTTATCCTCGCTCTTGCGAGAGATGCCTCATGAAATCAACAGGTTGCATAATTCTGAAGGCCGAAAGCGGAAAGGTTCGTGTATTGTCCCGTTTTGGAACAGGCATGATTTTATCCGGCTATTTTTTGCAGCCCTATGCAATAATGGGGCACATTCAAGAGCGAATCACCGCCCCATACGGGGCCGATTTCCACTCGGACCGGCTTATAAGTGCGCTATTTAGTTGTGCTTTTTCGCATGTCTCGCGATTTTGAAGAAGAAATACATAATATTTTTGATTTTCTCACTGGCTGGTTGTTGTAGGTAGGGGAAAATAAACTATAAGTCACCCCCCGTAAGGGTTCCGCGACGGGGCGGCCAGCATTGAAGGGGTTTCGATGCCTGGCAAACACGTTCGACTGCGGGTGGCGGTAAAGGTTCAACCTGGCAGTGGCGCTTGAAGTGGCGGCGCTGGCACGTGTTCATGCGGGGGCGCGATTTGTTTGAAATATCAAGACGCAACGATGCTCTGCCTGCGGCGGTAACAACCACGCCCGATCCCCGGACCCTGTCACATTTCTTCATGTCGGAGGAGTGGAGCAGCGATCTTTCCAGTGGCGTCATCCGGCTCGGCGAACACGCATCGTTCATGCACGGGCTGCCGCCGGGCGAGTGCGGATTGCTCAGCCTTGTCCGCTGTTACGACCGCGCTGACCACGCCCGCGTTCTGGAACTTTTCGAGCAGGTTTCCACCGCACCCTCACGTTTCTGTTTTTCAACCGGCCTCTCCATCTTGCCGGCGATGCGGCAGCCGGTCATCTGCATGGGTGAATCTTCCGGCTTCGAAGACGGCCAGCAAGGGCGCATATCAGGGCTTTTCCTGTTTCCGCGCTTTGAGGATATTCGCTTCGCCGCCTGAACATAGCGGGACAGACGCTCAGTACCGTTCACAAAATGAAGACGATTTGTCTTCTATTGTTCATCTTTATGGGCGGATGATTTTCGGTCATTGATATCTCCAGACATTGCAGTTCAACCGGCGACACGCCGACTATTTACCGGAGATATCCATGTCCAGCAGCCAGAACGTTCTCGTTCTCATCGCCCGTATTCTGCTTTCCTTCATCTTCATCACCTCGGGCTTCAGCAAGCTCGTCGATCCGGCCGGTACGGCCGGCATGATCACGGGTGCCGGCCTGCCCGCCGCAACCGCACTTGCCTATATTGCAGGCCTGTTCGAACTCGTTGCCGGTCTTGCCATTCTCGCTGGTTTCCAGACCAAAATCGCTGCCTGGGCGCTTGCCGTCTTCTGCGTCTTCACCGGTCTGGTGTTCCACAGCGGCACCGTTGCCGTTCCCGGCTGGCCTGAGCCGGCTCTTGGCTGGATCAACACGCTGAACGGCATCATGATGGTGAAGAACATCACCCTTGCCGGCGCTTACATCCTGCTTGCCGCCTTCGGCCCCGGCGCCTATTCCGTCGACGCTAAGCGTGGCGCGGCTGTGGCTCACGCCTGAGCCAGACAGATCGACCAATAAAAAAGCCGCCGGATCGCTCCGGCGGCTTTTTTGTTTTACGTCGTCAGACCGCAGCCCTGATGCGCGAGGCGATTTCCTGAACCGCCGCATCGCCCTCATGTTCCGGCTTGCGGGCACGCACGAAGCAGGCTTCCGACCGGACGATGATGCCGTCCGAGAGGATTTTCAGGTGGTTGGCCTTCAGCGTCGAGCCGGTCGAGGTGATATCGACGATGATATCCGCCTGCCCCGCCGCCGGCGCACCCTCGGTCGCGCCAAGGCTTTCGACGATGCGATAAAGCTGAATGCCGTGCTGGCGCGAAAAGAACTGCTGCGTCAGACGCCAATATTTGGTGGCGATGGCGAGCCTGCGGCCATGACGGGCGCGGAATTCCGAAGCGACATCGCCGAGATCAGCCATGCTGTCCACATCCAGCCAGATTTCAGGCACGGCGACCACGACGTCCGCATGGCCGAAACCGAGTCGGGCGCAGAACTCCACCTGTGCATCGGCATTGGTCAGCCCTTCGCGCACGAGGTCCTCTCCCGTCACGCCGAAATCCACGGTGCCGGCGCCGATTTCGCGGGCGATCTCGGAGGCCGAGAGATAGGCGATCTCGATATCGTCGCGCCCTTCAATGCGGCCGCGATAGGAGCGGTCATTGCCGACGGCCGCGACTTTCAGCCCGGCGCGTTCCAGAACAGCGGAGGCGTCTTCCTTCATCCGGCCCTTGGAGGGCAATGCGATGGTGATCATGGCTTGTCGCTCCCGCGCACCGTTTCGATGCGATCCAGCCAGAGCGAGAAGCCCACGGCCGGGATTTTTTCCTGTGCGCCGAGCAGGGTCAGCAGCCGGTCGAAACGGCCGCCGCCGGCCAGAACGCTGTCTCCGCCCGCTTCCACCACCTCGAAAACGAGGCCGGTGTAATAATCGAGCGGACGACCGAAGGCCGCGCCATAAGTGACGGTTTCGAGATCGACGCCGGCATTGGCAAGCGCTGCGACGCGTTTATCGAAAGCGGAAAGCGCGCTATCCAGTTTCAGTTTCGCCTTGGCGGCAAAATCCGCCAGAACCTGCGAGGCCTGCGGCAACGGCGCCTTCAGGGCCAGGAACTGTTTGAGCAGCGCGAAGCTTTCATCCGGCAGGCGCGTGGCGGCAAGCGCCAGTTTTTCCCGCAGGCGGCGGGCGATTTCCTGCGGCGCGCGGCTGGCATTGGTGGAATAGCCGGTTTCCTGCATCACCGTATCGAGATAATCGACCAGCACCGTCTCGTCGCCCGTTGCCAGAAGGCCGGCGACCCGGGCATCGAGGCCGGTCATCGGCTTGGGATGCACAAGGCTTTCCAGCAGCGCGTCGAGCTGCGCCATATCGCCGAATGCCTGCACCAGCCGCTTCTGCCAGCCGAGCGGCAGGCCAAGGGCGGCAACCACCGCCTCGAACACCTGCTGGTCGCCCAGCGTGACGGCAAGCGCCCGGCCCGGCAGCAGGCGCTGCAGAATGCCGGTGGCGTCAATGACGGCACGGGCATCGGCGGCGGCGATATCGGTATCGCCGAGATCCTCGATGCCGGCCTGATAAAACTCGTTCGCGCCCTCGCGGCGCTGGCGGAAGACTTCGCCGAGATAGGAATAACGCTTCGGCGTGCCGGTCGCCGTCTCGATATGGCGCAGACAGACCGGGATGGTGAATTCGGGGCGCAGACACAGGCTCTCGCCCGTTTCACTCTCGGTCATGAAGATACGGCGGCGCAAATCCTCGCCGGCCATATCCAGAAACGGTTCGGCGGGCTGGATGACGGGCGTGTTCACACGGCTCGTGCGGCGCGCGGCGAATTCTTCCAGTAGCTCTCCGGAAAATTCCGGCATGTCGATCAGGGGCATGGAACGGTACTTTTCGTCACGGTTCGAGCGGCTGCATCATTTCGATGCGGTTTCCGAAGGGATCATGGACATAAAACCGGTGATACCCTTCAAGCGGCTCATCCTCAACCACATGGCAGCCTGCTGTTTCAAGTGTTTTTCGCAAGGTTGCCATATCATCGACCAGAAAGGCCGGATGGGCTTTCTTCGCCGGGCGGAAATCCTGCTCGGCGCCGAGATGCAGTTTTATCGAACCCCGGCTGAACCAGCACCCGCCGCGCACGGCCAGATTGGCGGGCTTGGCCTGCTCCGCAAAGCCGAGCAGGCCGCCATAGAAAGAGCGCGCCTCATCTTCACGGCCCGCCGGCATCGCCAGTTGAACATGGTCGAGCGCGAGGATCGCCATCGCCTTAACGCCCTTCGGCGGCGCGGCGAACGTCCTCTGCCTGATGCTCCAGAATCTCGCGGACCTTCGCCACCAGATCCGCCTCCAGTACGGTGACCTGCGCCACACGCGCCTCGCGCCAGCTGGCATTGTCCTCGATCTCGCCGGACAGGCGCTTGCCTTCGATCAGATCCTTGATCTGCACTACACCTTCGGCGCGCTCGTCACCACCCTGGATGATGGCGATGGGGGAGCCGAGACGGTCGGCATATTTCAGCTGGTTCCCGAATTTCTTCCAGTTGCCCTGATACATTTCGGCGCGGATGCCCTCGGCGCGCAACGCCTGCGTGAAGCGCTGGTAACGGCCCATGCTTTGCACATCACCGTCCATGACGGTGATCAGGACAGGTGCGAGCGGCTTGACCTGACCGAGCTTGCCGAGGTTCTTCAGCGCCGTCATCAGGCGCGAAACGCCGATGGAGAAGCCTGTGGCCGGAACCGGCTGGCCCATGAAGCGCGAAACGAGGCCGTCATAACGGCCGCCGCCGCCGACAGAGCCGAATACGACCTTTTCACCCTTTTCATTGGTGACGTCGAAGCTCAGTTCGGCCTCATAGACGGGGCCGGTATAATATTCGAGGCCGCGAACGACCGAGGGGTCGATCTTGATGCGCGTCGCATCGTAACCGGCACTGGTGACCAGAGCGCCGATGATGTTCAGCTCCTCAACGCCTTCCTCACCTTTCGAGGTGCCCGCGACCAGTTTGGCCAGATCATCGGCGCTTGCCGCATAATCCTTGATACCGACGAAAAACAGCACCTTTTCGATCTGCTCCTCGCCAAGACCAGCACCCTTGGTGAAATCACCGGACTCATCCTTGCGGCCCGGGCCGAGCAGCAGCTTCACGCCTTCCGGACCGAACTTGTCGAGCTTGTCGATGGCGCGCAGCACGTTCAGCCGACGACCGGCATTGTCCTCGCCGCCGAGGCCGATGGCTTCCATGACGCCGTCGAGCACTTTGCGGTTGTTGACGCGGACGACATAGTCGCCGCGCTGAATTCCGAGCGCTTCCAGTGTATCGGCCATCATCATGCACATTTCGGCATCGGCCTGCACACCGGCGGCGCCCACCGTATCGGCATCGAACTGCATGAACTGCCGGAAGCGGCCGGGGCCGGGCTTTTCATTGCGGAAGACATAACCGGCGCGATAGGTGCGGTAGGGCAGCTGGATTTCGTTGAAATTTTCCGCGACATGGCGGGCGAGCGGCGCGGTCAGATCGTAGCGCAGGCTCATCCATTGGTCGTCATCGTCCTGCAGCGAAAACACGCCTTCGTTCGGACGGTCGCTATCGGGCAGGAACTTGCCGAGCGCGTCGGTATATTCGAACAGCGGGGTTTCCACCGGATCGAAACCGTAAAGCTCATAGACCCTGCGGATCTTCTCGATCATCTCATTGGTGGCATGAATATCGGCAACCGAGCGATCCACGAAGCCGCGCGGCAGGCGGGCTTTCAGTTTCTGAGGCTTTTTTGCTTTTTCGCTCATGGGGCCGATCCGATATTTTCCTGAAATCAAGCCGGTGTATTAGAGGATGAAGCCCGGTGCGGCAAGCCGCAAAGGCTCCGGTTTTACTGGCTCACGCAGCCAAGCGGGCTATATGGGATACATGTATCCCAATTCGGATCGGGAAGGACGCGACCCATGAGCAAACAGACGGCCATCCGCCTGCCTGATGAGACCTATGAGCGGCTGAAGGCGCTGTCCGAGCGCACCGGCCGCACATCCGCCTATTACATCCGCGAGGCGATCGAGAAACATATCGAGGATATGGAAGATCTCCATCTCGCCGAGGAAGCGACGCGGCGCATCCAGCGTGGAGAATCGAAGGTTGTAAGCGCCGAGGAGTTCTGGCGTGATCTGGACAATTGAATATCACGCGCTTGTCCAGAAAGAGATGCGCAAGATAAATCCGGAAACGCGCCAGCGAATCCGGAGTTTTCTGCACGAACGATTGGCGGCACTGGATGATCCACGCCAGACCGGCACCGCCCTGCAAGACTCCGAGCGTGGAAATTTCTGGCGCTACCGGGTGGGCGATTACCGCATCATCTGCGATATACAGGATCACAAGCTCGTCGTGCTGGTGGTCGAAATCGGCCATCGCCGTTAAATCTACCGTTAGGCATTCATGATCCTCGAAGCCCTGCAATATGCCGCCACGCGCGCGGTCACGCCGAAAGAATTCCGGCCGCATATCCATTATTCCGTGAACCTCTGGGCGCGCGCCAACCGCTGCGCCAAAGCCTGGGCGGAGCATGAAAACAACAGCCGGCAATTCGTGCTGCAATCGGCCCGAAAGCTGAAGCAGCGGCGAACGGCGGTCGTGCTGGGGTCTGGCCTGCTGCGCGATGTGCCCTATGATGCGCTGGTGGCGATGTTCGATACCGTCGTGCTGGTCGATCTGGTGCATCTCGCCAGCGTGCAGGCGAAGCTGCGCCTCAATGCCAAAAAGAATGTCCGCATCGCCAACCGCGATCTTTCCGGCTTTGACGATGTTCTTGCCGGCCGGCCGGCGGAACCGCTCGATTTCCTGCGGCGGGTGCCCTATCTCGATCTCGTGGTATCGGCCAATCTCCTGTCACAGATCGGCACCGGCGCACGCCACCGGCTGGAGCGGGAAAAGATCGCAAATGCCCCGGGCGATCTTCTGCCGAAGCTCATTCACACCCATCTGGAAGCGCTGGCTGGCCTGCCCTGCAAGGCCTGCCTGATAACGGACACCTCCTTCGACGTCATCGGCAAAGACGGCAACCTGCACCAGCACGAAGACCTGCTGCATGGCATCGTTCCTCCTGCCCCCGCCGCCGCATGGGAATGGCCGCTCGCCCCGTTTGGCGAGGAAAGCAGGGATTACCGCATCGTGCATCACGTCATCGCGTGTGAACTGACCTGATCGTCATGCTTATTCCATAATTCCAGCGGTAAATTCACGCCATGTCCCAGGTGGTCCGTACATTGATGTTTCTTGCCTGCCTGCTATACGGCGCAATGCCGGCGCAGATGGCGATGAGCATGCCGATGGCCACGGGCATGGCAGCTTCCTCGCAGTCGCCGATGAAACATGACGATGTCCATTCGCATCGAGCCACGGATCGGGACCAAGTGTCTCAGGCGCATGCGGAAAATGGGGCTCATGGAGCGGGCACGGGCGGTTGCTGCCCGCATGGTGGCGATGCCGCACATCCCGGTTCCTGCGCCGCCTGCCTGATCGTGGTTCCGCGAACGATCTTCGCCGATAGCGGCCGGATGGCATTCGCCTATCCGAAGCCGCAGCGCGGCATCGTCTTTGACGGCAAGGCTTCCGCGCCGCCGCTGCCGCCTCCCCGCGCCTGACCCCAGATTTTTTCAGACCCATCTTCGAAAAATCCGTCAGACACAGGAAGGATAATCCATGTCTATCAAGACCATCACGCTCGCCGCCGCTTTCGCAACCGTCTTCGCCATGCCGCTTTTCGCACAGGAAGCGGGCGGCCATGCCGGACACGACATGTCAAAAGGCACTATGAGCGACAGCGCTTCCACCAAGGCCTTCATGGAAGCCAGCAAGAAAATGCATGGCGATATGGCCATCGATTATAGCGGCGATGCCGATGTCGATTTCGTGCGCGGCATGATCCCACACCATCAGGGCGCAATCGATATGGCCAAGGTGCAGCTGGAATACGGCAAGGACCCGGAAATCCGCAAGCTGGCCGAAGAGGTCATCAAGGCGCAGGAAGGCGAGATCGCCATGATGAAGGCCTGGCTGAAGTCCAAGGGCAAGTGATTGATGCTGACGGAGGCGGAACGCCGGTTGCGGCGCTCCCCTTTCTTCTCCCCGCCGGGGAGAAGGTGGCCCGAATGGTCGGATGAGGGGGGCAAGCTCTCGGTCTATCTCTACCCTCGCCCCCTCATCCCGCTGCCGCGGACTTCTCCCCCTCGGGGAGAAGAAACAAGCGGCGGCCTTCCCATGCCAACGGTGCCACTCGCAACTCTGCTACAACCCCGCGAGACCGGACTTGTAGTCCTCCGAGGCCGCACGGCTGAGGCGCTCCAATTCCATGGCCGCCCGGCTGGTATGGCGCTCCTTGTGACGCAGCAAAGCGAAGTTTCGGGCAGGCAGATCGATGCCGGCACGGACCAGCAGCCCCTGCCGCAGAAACAGCGAGGCGACGGAGGCGGAAACTGCCGTAGCCGCACCGCCGGAGCGTGCCGCCATCACCACCGCCTCGTTGGACGGCAGTTCGAGCATGACCGAAAGCTCGCCGGGGTCCACGCCCATCTGCCGCACCGCCGCCTCGAAGGCGGAGCGGGTGCCGGAGCCCTGTTCGCGCAGAACCCATGAGGTGCCGTAGAGCATATCGAGCGCGGTGAGATAACGGCCATCCGCGAAAGGATGCGCCGAACCGGTGACGACCAGCAGCTTGTCTGACACGACGGGCTGCACCATCAAAGCCGGCTCATCGATCCTGCCTTCGATGAAACCAACCTCGGCCAGACCGTCGAGCACGGCCTGGGTAACCGTCTTGGTATTCCCGATATCGAGCCGCACGGTCACGCCCGGATAAAGTTTTTTGAACTGCATCAGGATCGGCGGCAGCCAGTAGCTTGCAATGGTCTGGCTGGCGCAGACGGTAATTTCGCCGCGCGTCAGCCCGCCCATTTCGGAGAGAATTAATTCCGCATTGCGCACACGCGCCAGCGTCGCCTTCGCTTCACCCAGAAACGCCCGGCCGCTTTCGGTCAACTCGATGTTGCGGCCAACCCGGTGAAAAAGCTCGACATTGTAAAAGGCCTCGAGATTCTTGATGGCGGAGCTGACGGCGGAGGCGGTCAAACCGATGGCTTCGGCGGCCCTTGTGAGGTGCTCCCGTTCGGCAACGGCGATGAAAATGCGGAGCTGTTCGAAGGTCATGGCTTTTCATTCGATTTTATCGAATAATATATGCCATATTATTTGATAGAATAAAACAGGCCGCTGCGGCATTGTCTGGCCATGGCACAACATCGCACCCTCGCTCATCCCTTTCAGTTCTCGCTTCGCTGGCTCACCCCGCTTCTACCGGGCATTCTCATCTGCGCGGCGGTCAGCTGCGCCGCCATTCTGGCGGAGCGCTTTCAGGTGCGGCTTGCAGGTCATGCATGGCTCGGCGATCTCGTGCTCGCCATTCTGATCGGCACGCTGCTACGCTCACTGGTGTCTCTGCCCGCGGTCGCCTCAGCCGGCATCAAATTCAGCGCCAAGACCCTGCTCGAAATTGCAGTGGCGCTTCTCGGCGCATCCTTGAGCCTTTCCATCCTCAAAGGTGCCGGCGGTTTGCTGATCGGCGGCATTGCGCTGATCGTCGCGCTGTCGCTGATCGTCAGCTATGCCGCCGGGCGGATGCTTGGTCTGCCGCCCAAGCTTGCGACGCTGATCGCCTGCGGCAACTCCATCTGCGGCAATTCTGCCATCGCCGCTGCCGCGCCCGCCATCGGCGCCAAGCCGGAAGATGTCGCCGCCTCGATTGCCTTTACCGCGGTTCTCGGCGTCGCCGCCGTGCTGCTGATGCCGTTTCTGCCGCAGCTTCTGGGTCTCGACGCCACCCAATATGGCATTTTCGCCGGCCTGACGGTCTATGCCGTGCCGCAGGTTCTGGCCGCAACCGCCCCGCTCGGCGCAATCGCCGTGCAGACTGGCACTATCGTCAAGCTCATCCGTGTGCTGATGCTGGGACCTGTGATCGCCGCCCTCTCCGTCATCCATGGCCAGTCCGGCACGGAGCGCCTGAGATTGCAGCAGATGGTTCCGTGGTTCATCATCGCCTTCGTGCTGATGATCATGGCCCGGTCCTTCGGCCTCATTCCCGAGGCTCTGATCGGCCCTGTCGCCTCACTCTCCAACATTCTCACCATCATGTCGATGGCGGCGCTGGGCCTTTCGGTCGATATTCGCAGCCTTCGCCATGCCGGCGGCAAGGTCATCGTCGCCGCCAGCCTGTCGCTGGTGCTGCTGGGCGTTCTGAGCTTCGGCCTGATTGTGCTGACCCAGGCGGCTTAAACAAAAGGCGGGCTGTTATTTCCCGGTGCTGACCGTCAGCGTGTAATGTGCGCCAAGACCGCGGCGCGGCGATCCCAGGATGAGCGTCGGGCGGATCAGCCATTCCGTATCCGCCTTCGGCGTCAGGGTTGCGACCTTGCCTTCGGAATCGCTGAAGAAGATCGCGTCCTCATCCGGCGTCGAAAAATCGAAGACCGCCATCAGCACGAATTCGCTGGAGGCGGCAAGCTCGATCTTCACCGTCTGCCCGGCCTTCACCTTCAGGCGATAGACATCGCCGCGCCCGCGCCGTGTCCAGCCGTCAAGCTTCAGCGGCCCGGCTGGCGGCAGCGCCACCTGCTTCAGCCTTTCGCCGTCATCGAGCCAGATACCGTCGACATTGCGGCCCTCCGCGAAGGAAGCATGCGGCACGGCGGCCACGGCCATGGTGAGAGCCAGAAGAAGGGAGATTACCTTCATGGACGTACAAACTCCCGCCGCATGGCCTCTATCGGCTGGCGGCAATGACAGCCTTCGATATGGTCGTTGACCATACCCATGGCCTGCATGAATGCATAGACGGTCGTCGGGCCGACGAAACTCCAGCCCCGCTTCTTCAGGTCCTTCGAAAGACGGATGGAGGCGGCGCTGGTGGGGTTGGCCCTTAACGTCGCATAGTCCAGCTTTTGCGGCCTTTCTGCGGCGGCCGGTTCGAAACCCCAGAAATAACGGGCGAGCGAACCGAATTCATCGCGCAACTCCATGGCGCGGCGGGCATTGTTGATGGTCGAGACGATCTTGCCGCGATGGCGGATGATGCCCTTGTCGGCCAGGCAACGCTCGATATCGGCCTCACCGAATTCCGCCACTTTTTCGAATTCGAAATTGGCGAAAGCGAGACGGAACGCCTCGCGCTTGCGCAGAACCGTCAGCCAGGAAAGGCCGGACTGGAAACCTTCCAGACAGATCTTCTCGAAAAGGCGGCGATCGTCGGTGACCGGATAACCCCATTCCTCGTCGTGATAACGGCTGTAATCCGCAAGCCCCTGCTGCCAGAAACACCGCACAAGGCCATCCGCGCCCGTTTCAAGTCCCGCTTCATTCATTCCGCAACCACCCTTTTCCGCTCCCGCCCGTGACCGGTTCAGACCGGGCACTTACCACTCATTCACCACGTTTCAAAACCGGGTGCTAACCTTAAATCCAGCTTTCCCTAATCAAGCGCTTTTTAATGAACAGCCATTTACGATTCGCTGGCGTCAAGGTGCGAACGTGTCCGGCAAAGCGGGCGAACAGTCCCGCAAATCCATAGTTGCGACATCCCGCAGAGAGAGTCCACCCGATGACGATGAAGTCCGTTTTTCTGGCGCTGAGCCTCGTTTCCACCTTTGCCGCCCCGGCCGCCATGGCCAATGAGCGTTATCGCGAGCGCCCGCCCGTCGTCGTCAGCCCGGACCTTTCGGCCCCCTGGGTCACCCAGCTCGGCGGTCGCGGCAATGTGCGGCCCGTGGTTTATCCGCGCGCGCCTGCCGCACGCCAGCCGTTCTTCCAGCAGCGCCAGGCCGCCATGCCGCAGCGCCCCAGCTCCGGCGTCACATCGCAGCGCCCGGCCCGGGTGCAGAATGCCGCCGTCCGCCCCAACGCGCCGGTGCGCACCCAGATCGCGCCGCAATTCCTGCCGCAGATCGTCACCTATCCGACCGATGAGAAACCCGGCACCATCGTCATCGATACGCCGAACCGCTTCCTCTATCTCGTTCTCGCGGATGGCAAGGCCCGGCGGTACGGCGTCGGCGTCGGCAAGCCCGGTTTCGAATGGGCCGGCACCCACAAGGTAACCCGCAAGGCGGAATGGCCGAGCTGGACCCCGCCGAAGGAAATGATCAGCCGCGAGGCGAGGAAGGGACACTACCTGCCGGCCTTCATGGAAGGCGGCCCGGCGAACCCGATGGGCGCGCGCGCCATGTATCTCGGCTCGACGCTTTATCGCATCCACGGCACCAACCAGCCGTGGACGATCGGCAGCAACAATTCCTCCGGCTGCATCCGCATGCGCAACGAGGATGTCACCGATCTTTACGAGCGCGTCAACGTCGGAACGAAGGTCATTGTGATATGACAGCAACGGTTCAGCCTTTCCGGCCGCTTCAGGGCCGGTGTGGCGGCATATCCGCTTGAATTGCCGCCTTGCGGCGGTACAATCCGGCTCACTTCATTGGAATGAAACTTGGCGGGGGACGCCAGGAGCCGGACCTCTCTCAGGGGGATGATGGAACGGCCTTAAAACGGGTGGTCAACTGACCGCCCGTTTTTCGTTTCTGTCATTCAAATGTTATCAAAAAACGGTTTGGTGAATTACTGATATCAATCTGGATTCACTTCATGCCGCGCCATAGTTTATTTGTTTGCGCCCTGCTGTTCAGCGGCGTTTCCTTCTCTGCCGCAATCGCGGGCGAATTTGAAATTTCCGGTTATGGCGGCTGGCAAAGCGCGCCGCACAGCGATGTGAAGGTTTCCGATGGGCCGGATTTCCGGGCCGGATGGGAAGGCAAGTCGTTTTCCAATCCGCCCTATTGGGGCGTGCGCGGCACCTACTGGTTCGATGAGGGCCAGCTGCGGAATTTCGGCATCTCGCTCGATTTCACCCATGACAAGGTCTATGCCGACGACCAGACGCTTGCCCGCTCGGGCTGGTCGCATTTCGAATTCACCGACGGCCTGAACCTTCTGACGCTCAACGCGCTCTACCGTTTTCCGCTGGAATCGCTGCCGATCACCCCTTATGTGGGCGCCGGCGTCGGCATCAACGTGCCGCATGTGGAAGTATATCGCCCGTCAGGCAAGACCTTCGAATACCAGTTCGGCGGCGCAACCCTGCAGGCGCAGGCCGGCCTCAGCTACCGCATCACCGACAACTGGTCGACCTTCGTGGAATATAAGGGCACCTACTCCTTCGTCGACGTCGATATCGACAATGGCGGCTCGTTGAAGACCGATATCATTACCAATGCGGTGAATTTCGGCGTGGCGTATAAGTTCTAACTCTCTTCCCTCATTCCTGTGCTTGTCACAGGAATCCAGCCGACGTGCGTCTGCACGGCGGGGAGAGTCTCTTCAGCCCAAGGACTTGGGCTGGCTGGATCCCTGTGACAAGCACAGGGATGAGGAGGGGACAAAGAAAACCCTCACGACCCAATCTTTGCGGCACACGTTGTGGCGTGCTTGATCAGTGCGTTATGAAACCACCACGCTCTAAACCGAAAGCCTCGCCGGTTTCGGCCCGCCATAGGCCCAGTCCAGCAGCTCCACCGTGTGCAGGATAGGCATATCCGTGCCGGTTCCGATCTGCGTGATGCAGCCGATATTGCCGGTGGCGATGACATCCGCCCGGGTGGCCTCGATATTCTTCACCTTGCGCGCCTTGAGTCTGGCGGAAATCTCCGGCTGCAGGATGTTGTAGGTTCCGGCCGAGCCGCAGCAGAGATGCCCTTCCGCCGGATCGCGCACGGTAAAACCCGCCGCCTTCAGGAGTTGTTTCGGCGCAAGCGTGATCTTCTGGCCATGCTGCATGGAGCAAGCGGAATGATAGGCGACCGTCAGACCCTGGCTTTGCCCTTGCGGCAGATCGAGGGTGGCGAGATATTCGGTGATGTCCTTTGCGAGCGTCGAAACCCGCGCGGCTTTTTCGGCATAGGCCGGATCGAGCCGCAGCATGTGGCCGTAGTCCTTGATGGTGGTGCCGCAGCCGGAAGCGGTGATGATAATGGCGTCGAGACCGCCACTTTCCATCTCGCGCGTCCAGACATCGACATTGCGCCTTGCCGAGGCGAGCGCCTCTTCCTCGCGCCCCATATGATGCACCAGCGAACCGCAGCAGCCCTCCCCCTTCGGCACGACGACCTCGATGCCGAGCCGCGCCAGCAGGCGCAACGTCGCCTCGTTGATACCGGGATCGAGCACCGGCTGAGCGCAGCCGGTGAGGATCGCAACGCGCCCACGCTTCTCGCCTTCGGCCGGCCGCTCTCCCGGACGGGCTGACGCGGAGGCCGCAGGCACGGCGGCGGGAGCGAGAGCGAGCATGGATTGCAGCGGCGTCAGCGCCGGAACTTTGGCAAGCAGACCGGAGAAAGGCCGCGCCAGCCGGGCCAGATGCAGGGCCAGCCGGAAACGGGCGGGATGGGGCAGGACGGCAACCAGAAGATTGCGGATCAGCCGATCCATGAAGGGGCGCTTGTAGGTCTGTTCGATATGGGCGCGGGCATGATCGACCAGATGCATGTAATCCACGCCGGAGGGACAGGTGGTGGTGCAGGCAAGGCAGGAAAGACAGCGGTCGATATGGGTGACGACCTCGCGGTCTGCCGGGCGGCTGTTTTCCAGCATATCCTTGATGAGGTAGATGCGGCCCCGCGGGCTGTCCAGCTCGTTGCCGAGCGTGACATAGGTGGGACAGGTGGCGGTGCAGAAGCCGCAATGCACACATTTGCGCAGGATTTTTTCGGATTCCGCCACATGCGGATCGGCCAGTTGTTCGGGCGTGAAGGATGTTTGCATGGTTCAGACGGCCCTTTCCATCGTTACGGCCATCTTGCCGGGATTGAAGATGCCCGCCGGATCGAGCTTCTCCCTGATACGCGCAGAAAGCAGCGCTTCCGCCGCTGGGCGCGGCTCGAAGGCAGCAACCTTAGCGCGCACCGCATCGCTTGCCCTCACCAAAGTTGCGTGGCCGCCGCCGAGCGCCCGGATCGCGCCGCGCAGCAAATCCGCCTCGGGATCCGCCTCCATCTGCATCCAGACGAGGCCGCCCTGCCAGTCGTAAAAGGCGTCGATGCCCGCTTCCATGCGCAGCGCCGCGACAAGCTGATGACCCACCGAAGGCGCGACCGATACTTTCCACAAAGGCTTTGCCGCCTGTCCGGCATAGGGCGCGACATCGCGCACCTGCCGCCATAAAAGCCTGCTTTCCTCACCCTCCAGCAGCGCCCACGGCCCGACCCGGTCCATGACGGAAAGGAGTTTGGCCGTGCGCGCCTCCACCGAGGCGGAGAGCCCTTCCAGCCGCAGGATAGTCGCCGGGCCGTCCGGCAATCCGCCATCGATGAAACGGGAACGAACGCTTTCCGGCAGATGCGCCGCGCCGGAAACCTCGACGCTCATCGCCATCGCCGCCGCCATGATGCGCGTCGCCGCTTCATCGTCGAGACCGGAAACGACCACGGTTTTTTCCGCAGGCGGTTTCGGCAGCACGCGGAAGGTGACTTCGGTGAGGAAACCGAGCGTGCCGAAAGACCCGGCGAGGAATTTCGACAGATCGAGCCCGGTGACATTCTTCATCACCCGGCCGCCGGCCTTTATGACCTCACCGCTGCCATTGACGAAACGGATACCCAGCAGGCTGTCACGAGCCGCACCGGCCACATAACGGCGAGGGCCGGAAACATTGGCGGCGAAGACGCCGCCAATGGTCGGTTCACCTTCGGTGCCCATGATCGGGCGGTGATCCATCGGCTCGAAGGCCATCATCTGGCGGTTTTCAGTGAGAGCCGCTTCGACGGTGGCGAGCGGGGTGCCGGCCTTGACGGTCATCACCATTTCGGCGGGCAGGTAGGAGACGATGCCGTTCATGGCGCGGGAAGAGAGTGCTTCATCTGCTGCGACAGCATTGCCGAAACCGGAGCGGGTGTTGCCGCCGATGATTTTCAGCGCAGCTTTTCGGGCGGCGTGGTCGCGGATGATGTCGGCGACCTGGGTTTCTGCGTAGGGGGTCAGCATGGGGCGGCGGGCTCCGGGCATGGGACAGCGACGTTTGCGCGAGGGATACCCCCCTCTGCCCTGCCGGGCATCTCCCCCACAAGGGGGGAGATCGGCAAGAGGCTGGCGCATCGTTTCAATCGCACCGTTCGAGAATTGAGCGGGAAGTCGCGGCGAGTCGATCTCCCCCCTTGAGGGGGAGATGCCCGGCAGGGCAGAGGGGGGTAAACCACACCCACCATCGTCACAAAACTTACACCCATCATCCCCTCCCCTCCAGCGGAAACACCTTGGAAGGGTTCATCAGCCAGCCCTCATCGAAAGCCGCGCGCACCGCCATCTGCTGGGCAAGATCGGCCTCGCCATACTGGTGGCGCATCAAATCCCGTTTTTCGATGCCCACACCATGTTCGCCGGTCAGACAGCCGCCGGCATCGACGCAGAGCTTCAATATTTCATTGCCTGCCTCTTCAGCGCGGGCCGCATCCTCCGGATCGTTGGCGTTGAACAGGATAAGCGGGTGCATGTTGCCATCGCCGGCATGGAAGACATTGGCGACGCGCAGGCCGAGGCGGTCGGTGATTTCGCTCGTCTTTTTCAGCACATAAGAAAGCTGGGAGAGCGGCACGGTGCCATCCATGCAGATATAATCAGCGATGCGGCCGGTTGCGCCGAAGGCGGATTTGCGGCCTTTCCAGATCGCCGCCGCCTCCATGGCCGACTGGCATTCCTTCACCGTCTTCACGCCATGTTTTCGGGCAATCGCCACGATGTCGGCCAGCATGGCGTCCATTTCCGCCTCGGAGCCTTCGACCTCGACAATCAGCAGCGCGCCGACATCCAGCGGATAGCCCGCTTTGGCAAAAGCCTCGCAAATTTCGATGGCTGGCTTGTCCATGAATTCGATGGCGACCGGGATGATGCCCGCGCCGATAATATCGGCCACGCAGGAGCCGGCCTCCTCCGACGTCTCGAAGCCGAACAGCACCGGTCGCGCACCTTCCGGCCTGGCGATCAGCCGCACCGTCGCTTCCGTCACGATACCGAGCTGGCCTTCCGAGCCGCAGACGAGGGCGAGCAGATCGTAGCCGGCGGCATCGAGGTGCTTGCCGCCCAGCTCCAGCACTGTGCCATCCACCAGCACCATTTTCACGCCAAGCAGATTATTGGTGGTGACGCCGTATTTCAGGCAATGCGCGCCGCCGGAATTCATGCCGATATTGCCGCCGATGGTGCAGGCAAGCTGCGAGCTGGGGTCCGGTGCATAAAAGAAACCTTCCGCGCCGGCCGCATCGGAAATGGAAAGATTGGTGACGCCCGCCTGCACCCGCGCCGTACGGTTATAAAAATCCAGTTCGAGGATCGAAGCCATCTTGGAAAGGCCGATCACCACCGCATCCTCCTGCGGGATCGCGCCGCCCGACAGGGAGGTGCCGGCGCCGCGCGGCACGACCGGAATACCGTAACGGTGGCAATATTTCATCACCGCCGCCACTTCTTCCGTCGTTTTCGGCAACGCCACGGCCAGCGGCAGGCGGCGATAGGAAACGAAGGCATCGGTTTCGAAAGGCACAAGTTCGCGCGGTTCGTGCACAAGACAGTCCGCCGGCAAAATATCCTTGAGGTCCGCTATGATGCGGTCGCGGCCTGCGACGACTTTCGCGCGCGGCTCCAGAAACTTGATCGGCTGCGTCACCGCCCCTCCTCCATGCCATCTCACCAACTGGTATTCTTTCTTTACCACTTTGAAACGACGCAATCAAATGTTATGGATTTTTTCCATTCCGGAAACAATCGAGGGCAACTATGACAAATCTGGGCGATCTAGAAGTCTTCGCAAGCGTTGCCGCCTCCGGCAGCATGTCGCTGGCCGCAAGGGAGCTTGGTTATTCGCCCGCCGTCATTTCCAAGCGCATCAAGCGGCTGGAAGAAAAGCTCGGCGCGCGGCTTTTCCAGCGCACCACACGGCAAATCTCGCTGACCGAAGCGGGACAGGGCTTTTACGAGCGGGTGCTTGCCGTGCTGGAAGGGCTGGAGGAGGCCGAGGATTTCGTGTCCGGCCGGGCCAACACCGTCAACGGCACGCTGAAGGTTTCCGCGCCGACCTCCTTCGGGCGCATGCATATCGCGCCGCATCTGAAGGGTTTCATGGAGCGGCATCCTGATCTTTCGGTCAATCTGGTGCTGAGCGACGAATTCATCGACATCATCGAGGGTGGTTACGATCTGGCCATCCGTATCGCCGATCTCAATTCCTCCAGCCTCGTGGCTCGCAGGCTGGCGCCAGTGCGCCGCGTACTCTGCGCTTCGGCGGAATACGTTGCTACCCATGGTATGCCCGCGACAATCGAGGATTTGAAAAAGCACCGCTGCCTGCCGGCTCATAATAACGATGTCTGGCGGCTGGAAGGACCGGGCGGCGCGATGAGCATTCGCCCGGAAGGGATGCTCATTACCAATTCCAGCGAGGTGATCCGCGAGGCGGTGATATCGGGGCTCGGCATTGCGCTGCGCTCCACCTGGGATATCAGCCATGAATTGCGCAGCGGCAAGCTGGTGCAGGTTCTGCCGGGTTATGAGGGATCACGAAACGTCACTCTCTCGGCGGTTTATCCGAGCCGGCAGTTCCTGCCTGCGAAAGTGCGGCTGTTCATCGATTATCTGGCCGGGCTCTATGGGCCTTCACCCTATTGGGAGCAGGGTTGAGGGAAATGGTATTACCCCTCAGTGCCCGCCCTCGGCATGGGAGCGGCGGATGCGGCGCACCACCCACCAGACGCCGAGAACCGCGAAAGGAACGGAGATGCCCGTGACGACGGCAGGGTCGAGCGGCAGCACATCATGGCTGATCGCCTTGGTGAGATAACCGATCAGACCGACGACATAATAGGAGATGGCGGCGACCGAGAGGCCTTCGACCGTCTGCTGCAGGCGAAGCTGCATGGCGGCGCGCTTGTTCATCGTGTTCAAGAGCACCGTATTCTGCCGTTCCAGCTCCACGTCGATCCAGCTTCGGACGAGCGCCGTGGCGCGATAGAGCTTGCGCGACAGGTTGGCCTGCCGCTCCTCCACCGACTGGCAGGTGCGCATGGCCGGCGCCATGCGCCGTTCCAGAAAGCTGCCCATGGTCTCGTGGCCCTGCACCGGGGTTTCCGCAAGCGCCCGGATGCGTTCGCGCACGATGCCGTCATAAGCGCGGCTGGCGCCGAAACGATAGAGGCTGAGCGCGGCATTCGCTTCCAGTTCGGCCGCAAGCCGGGTCATTTCCGCCAGCAGCGCATCGGCCTCGTCGCGCGCGCCGTTTTTCATGCGCTGGGTAATACCCGTCAAACCATCTTCGATGCGGCGGATTTCCGGCGAGAGCGTCTGCGCCATCGGCAGACCGAGCATGGCAAGGGTGCGATAGGTCTCGATATCCAACAGCCGCTGCACCAGCGCGCCGCGGCTGTAATCGCTCAAGCCCCGGTCGATCACCAATATCTGCGTCAGCCCGTCGCGATCCTGCCGGAAATCGGTGAGGATCGCCGCCTGACCGTCGCGCACGTCGCTGTGACAGAGGCTGGTCGGCTCGAAGATCGTCTCCGCCTGAGACGCCACGCCATTTTCCGGGCGGATTTCCAGCCGCACGCCCGAGATCAGCGAGCCGGGCGGCGAAAAGCCGTCGCCGAAGGGATCGCCGGCAATCTCGCCGCCAAATTTTTCCGGCGCGGGGCCATCCCAGAACCAGGTCGAGAATTCAGTATGCCGCTCCCAGCGCAAGGTCCCCTGCCCCCAGGGCATGGCATGGTGGCGGGCATCGCGCTCCGGCGGCGCAACACCGCGGCTGCGCGACATTTCCGCGATGACCGAGTGGTGCACGGCCGAACCGCCATCCATCATGAAGGCGAGCTGGACGATGATGCGCGAGGGTGCGAGAAGCACCGTCGGCCGCGCATGAACCTCCCCGAGCGCCAGCGATCTTTCCGGCGCGCTTGCGAAAGCAAATCTACCCTTGGCCATTGCAATATCGTCCCCGCCTGTTGCGCCGGTTTCATTAGAGCATTTCCAGGAAAAGTGGACCCCGGTTTTCCGTCCGGAAATGCGCTAAAATAAAGAGTTAGAGTGTTTTCGCGATTCGAAGAAAAGCGAAAAAACTTTAAAACATCGATCACGATGAAAACACCGCAATCGAAGCCGCTGTCATTGTTTTGATCCACCTGGCGGAAAAATCCGCCATCGTCACCCTGTCCTGCTGCTGCTGCTTTAACAAAAGCCAATTCGAAATGGCAGATGCCGTGTTGCCGCAGGCATGGCACGGATGAGGCGTGGAACTGGATAGAATATTTGACCAGTGCGATGCTTCGCTGATAATTTGCCCCCATCGAAATACGGGGCGGGATTTCGCCGGAGACTTCTGCGATGGACGAAACGCTTTTTGCGCGCATCGAGCACAGCCGCACATCGCAGGAGGTGATCTTACGTTTCGAGGAACTGATTCTCGACGGTATATTGCGCGATGGCGACAGGCTGCCCGGCGAGCGCGAACTGGCGCAACGCCTCGATGTCTCGCGGCCTATCCTGCGGGAAGCGCTGAAGGAGCTTGAGACCCGCGGCCTTCTTACCAGCCGGCATGGCGGCGGCACCTACGTCGCCGATATTGTCGGCCCGGTCTTTTCCGATCCCTTGAGCGCGCTGATCACCCGCCACAGCCGGGCGACACGGGATTTCCTCGAATATCGCCGCTATATCGAAGGCATGACCGCCGAACTTGCCGCACAGCGGGCGACGGAACCGGACAGGCACAACCTCGCCGCCATCGTGGACAGAATGCGGGAAGCGCATGAGGCGGGCCGTTTCGAAGAGGAGCTTGCGGGCGATGTGGAATTTCACAACGCCATTGGCGAGGCGGCGCATAATATCGTGCTGATGCACACGTTGCGCTCCTGCTATCGGCTTCTGAGCGACGACATCTTCTACAATCGCCATCTCATCTTCACTATCGCGGGCGCCCATGACGAGGTGCTGAGACAGCATATCGCCATCCACGATGCGATTGCCGCCGGCGATCCGGCCGCGGCAAGGGCGGCGGCGGAGGCCCATATCGACTTCATCGTGGAGACGACAACCAAGGCCCACCAGGCGCGGGAATGGGACCGGATTTCGCGCCTGAGGCAGCAGCAGCGCAGCAGCTGAAAACGCCCTCCGGCGAAATGCGGCACCCGGTTTTTTCATGTTTTGATGGAACCTTTTGTGCTCTTTGGTCTTTTTATCGGGTTAATTGGAAAAATTTACCAAGATGGGACCCATGACGACCACGAGCGAAACTGAACGCTATCCGCGGATAGCTCTCATATCGACGCATGGCTATGTCGCCGCGCACCCGCCGCTGGGTGCTGCGGACACCGGTGGACAGGTGGTTTATGTGCTTGAGCTTGCACGCAAACTCGGCCAGCTCGGTTATACTGTCGATCTTTACACCCGCCGCTTCGAAGACCAGCCGGAATTCGATGAGGTTGATGAGCGCGTCCGCGTGGTGCGCGTTCCCTGCGGCGGGCGGGATTTCATTCCCAAGGAATATCTGCACCGCCACCTGATGGAATGGTGCGAAAATGCGCTGCGTTTCATCAAGAAAAACGACCTGAATTATTCTTTCATCAACAGCCATTATTGGGATGCGGGCGTCGCCGGGCAGCGGCTGTCCGAAGCACTGAAAATCCCGCATCTGCACACGCCGCATTCGCTCGGCATCTGGAAAAAGCGCCAGATGGAGACAGACTATCCGGAAAAGGCCGATACGTTCGAACTGGAATTCAACTTCAGGGAACGTATCCAGCACGAGCTTATCATCTATCGCAGTTGCGATATGGTGATCGCCACGACGCCGGTGCAGCTCGACGTTCTGATCGAGGATTACGGTCTGAAGCGCAAGCACATCCACATGATCCCGCCGGGTTATGACGACAACCGTTTCTTCCCGGTTTCCGATGCGACGCGGCAGATGATCCGGCAGCGTTTCGGTTTCGAGGGCAAGACGGTGCTGGCGCTCGGACGCCTTGCGACCAACAAGGGTTATGACCTGCTGATCGACGGTTTCTCCGTGCTTGCCGAGCGCGAACCGGAAGCCCGGCTGCATCTGGCCGTCGGCGGCGAGAATATGGACGAGCAGGAAACCACGATCCTCAACCAACTGAAGGAGCGGGTTAAAGCGCTCGGTCTGGAAGACAAGGTGGCCTTTTCCGGTTACGTCACGGACGAGGATCTGCCGGACATCTATCGCGCCGCCGATCTCTTCGTTCTCTCAAGCCGCTATGAACCCTTCGGTATGACAGCGATCGAGGCGATGGCGAGCGGTACGCCCACCGTCGTCACCACCCATGGCGGGTTGTTCCGGGCCATCAGCTATGGCCGCCATGCGCTGTTTGCCGATCCTTTCGACAAGGAAGACCTCGGCATCACCATGATGAAGCCGTTCAAACATGAGCGGCTTTACGGTCGGCTTTCGCGCATGGGGGCGCACAAGGCGCGCAGCCTGTTCACATGGACCGGCATTGCCCAGCAGCTTCTCGCCCTTGTGGAAGGCAGGACCATGATGCCGGTTCTGGAAGAAGCCGATTGGGCCGAACCATGGAACGACGGCGATTGAGACCGCTTCGCCTTTTTTCCACCGATCTCGACGGAACCGTCGTCGGCGATAACGACGCCACGCGCCGGTTCCGTGATTTCTGGCACTCGTTGCCGGAGGGTCAACGTCCCCTTCTGGTTTTCAACAGCGGCAGGCTGATCGACGACCAGCTTGCGCTTCTCGAAGAGGTGCCGCTGCCGCAGCCGGACTACATCATCGGCGGGGTCGGCACCATGCTTCACGCGAAAGAGCGCAGCGAACTCGAAAGCGCCTATAAAACTTCTCTCGGAACCGGTTTCGATCCGCAGAGGATCGGTGACGTGATGGCCGGCGTGCCGGGCGTGACGATGCAGGAGGAGCGCTATCAGCACGGCCTTAAATCCAGTTGGTTCCTGCATGGTGCTGATGATGCCGCGCTTGGCGAGATCGAAGCAGCGCTTGTGGCCGCCGATATCGATGCCCGCATCGTCTATTCCAGCGACCGCGATCTCGACATATTGCCGAAGGCCGCTGACAAGGGTGCCGCGCTTGCATGGTTATGTGGACAATTGCGCATCGGCCTCGACGAATCAGCGGTCGCGGGCGATACTGGCAACGATCGGGCGATGTTCGAATTGAATGATATTCGCGGCGTGATCGTGGGCAATGCATTGCCGGAGCTTGTCTCACTGGCGGGTCTCGACAATCGTTTTTTCCAGGCGCGTGCGACGGAAGCCGACGGCGTTATCGAAGGCCTCCGGCATTGGGGATTAAATCCCGACAGACGCAATACCGGCAATTATTCATAGCGGTTTTGCGTTTCAGGACGTGAAAGCAGACAGAGACGGTATTGCCGCAATCGGCTGTTTGGCCGGGAAGCCGCCCGGTCGAAGCCCTGTTCGCACATCTTCCGCATTTTCCGGGCTTACAGGCTTCATCCGCATGAAGACAGTAGTGGGTTATGGGTCATGAGGGATTGGCGGAATTTACGGGATATCTATATTAGCAATTATCATTAGCGGGCAAAGAAGGACCTATTCGGATTGAAGATTTTGAATCGATTGGCGACAGATGTTGGCTTGATGTTGCGCAGACCGCCGCGACAGCAATATGCGGCGCTGTGCTATCGATTGTCCAAGAAGAATCCGGAGCCGGAAGTATTGCTGCTGACCAGCCGGGATACGGGACGCTGGGTCATTCCCAAGGGCTGGCCCATGGCCAACAAGAAGGCCCATGCGGTGGCCGAGCAGGAAGCCTATGAGGAAGCCGGTGTCAGAGGCACGGTGGAAAAGGCGCCCTTCGGTTATTACGAATACGAGAAAAAGCTGAACAGCGGCGTCAACGTGCCGTGCAGGGTTCAGGTGCATCTGCTCGAAGTTTCGGAGATGCAGGAAAGCTTTCCCGAAAAACAATCCAGACGGCTGGAATGGGTCAGCCCCCAGGAGGCGGGAAAACGCGTCAACGAGCCGGAATTGAAAGCGCTGATGCTCGCTTTCGACAAACGGATGACGCATTCGAAATAGCGCGCCCGCCCCGAACGTGGCAATGTGCAGTTTGTTTTTCCAACATGGCTTTTATCGTCTTTCCTTTTGGAAAGATGTGCGAGATGTAACAGTCTTTCTGTAAAATTGCCTTCAACCTGCGACACTGCCGGACGAAAGGGAATGCTGGCAAACGAGGTCTGAATGGCAATCAAGCCGCCATCGAATATGAAACCGACGCTCGACAAGGATCTCGACAAGATTACCCGTGTCGAAGAGGCGACGCTGCATGTCACGCAGCAGCTTGCCGGCCTTGGCGCGGGGTTCATGTTCGTTGTCCTGGCGGCCATCTTCGCCGGCGTCTTCGTCACCGGCACCGCGGGCTCGGTCATCATCATCGCCGCCGTCGCCATCGGCGCCTATATGGCGATCAATATCGGCGCGAACGACGTTACGAACAATGTCGGCCCGGCGGTTGGGGCCAAAGCCATGCCGCTTGCCGCCGCCCTCATCGTCGCCGCCATCTGCGAGATTGCCGGCGCGCTGATCACCGGCGGCAATGTGGTCGAGACCATTTCCAGCGGCATCATCAACATCGAGACCATTCCCGACAGGACCGCCTTTTCATGGGCGATGCTGTCGGCGCTTCTCGCCGCCGGCCTTCTCGTCAATATCTCGACATGGACGAAGGCACCGATTTCCACCACCCATACGGTGGTGGGCGGGGTTGCGGGTGCGGGAATGGCCGCCTATGGGGCGAAGGCGGTCGACTGGCTTTCGCTCGGCAGCATTGCCTTCGCATGGGTACTGGCGCCCTTCATCAGCGCCATCATCGCCGTCGCCATCCTTGCTTTCATCAAGGAATTCATCATCTACCGCGAGGACAAGCTTACCTCCGCCCGGCTGTGGGTTCCGGTTCTCATCGGTTTGATGGCGGGCGTCTTCACGGCCTATCTTATCTGGGTCGGATTGCGGCAGCTCATGCATGTGTCGCTTGGCCATGCTAGCCTCACAGGGCTGGTGACCGGGCTCGTGGTCTGGCGGCTCTGCGTGCCGATCATCCGCAAACAATCGGAAGGATTGGAAAACCGCAACCAGTCGCTTCGAATCCTGTTCCAGTGGCCGCTGGTTCTCGCCGCCGGCCTGATGTCCTTCGCCCATGGGGCGAATGACGTTTCGAACGCCATCGGGCCAGTCGTTGCCATCGTGCGGGCCCTGCATGACGAGGCGGTGAGCACGTCCGCCCGCGCACCGATGTGGGTGATGCTGGTCGGCGCCTTCGGGCTTTCCTGCGGTATTCTTCTTTATGGCCCGCGCCTTATCCGCCTCGTCGGTGAGCAGATCACCAAGCTCAATCCGATGCGCGCCTTCTGCGTTTCCGTGGCCACGGCGCTCACCGTGCTCGTTGCCTCACGCTTCGGCCTGCCGGTCAGCACCACCCACACGGCAATCGGCGCGGTGTTCGGCGTCGGTTTCTTCCGCGAATGGTACACGCAATCGTCGCGGCGGCGGCAGGAGCTCGTTCAGGCTGGTGACGGCAGGCCCCGCCGGTCCGAAAGATATGCCGACAATCCTTCCGAGATACGCCGCCGTTATCTCGTCCGCCGCTCCCACTTCATGACGATCATCGCCGCCTGGCTGGTCACCGTTCCCTCCAGTGCAGCGCTTGCGGCGCTGCTTTACTGGCTCATGTCCTCCCTCTTTCTCTGAACCTGAAACAGAATCCCATGCGCGCCAATTTCCGGATGCAACGCCTGTATATCG
The DNA here is from genome assembly GCF_005144435.2 of Agrobacterium leguminum. Taxonomy (NCBI): domain Bacteria; kingdom Pseudomonadati; phylum Pseudomonadota; class Alphaproteobacteria; order Hyphomicrobiales; family Rhizobiaceae; genus Agrobacterium; species Agrobacterium leguminum. The sequence goes on along the minus strand of NZ_CP120211.1, from coordinate 334,500 downwards.
AAGCCAGCCTTGCCGAAGGCGTCGCGCAGGAGGCGACGGGCGAACAGTTCAATTATCTCGCCAACGTGCTGCGCATGGCCGACGGTGCGGAAATCCTGCTGTTCAACGGTCGCGATGGCGAATGGAAAGCGAAACTTGCCTTTCCGAGCCGCAAGAAGATCGTGCTCGTCCCCCTCGAGCAGACACGGCCCCAGCCGAACGCCCCGGACCTGCATTATCTTTTTGCGCCGCTGAAAGTCGGGCGCATGGATTATCTGGTACAAAAGGCGGTGGAGATGGGCGCCGGCCTGTTGCAGCCGGTGATGACGCAGCATGTTCAGGGCAAGATTCACAACACCGAAAAACTGCGCGCCAACGCCATCGAAGCCGCCGAGCAGTGCGGCATACTGTCTCTGCCCGAGGTGGCCCAGCCGGTGAAACTGAAGGACATGCTCGAGAGCTGGCCCCACGACAGGCGCATCATCTATTGCGACGAAGGCGATGCGGGGCAAAATCCGCTGCCGATCCTGCAAGCCGTCACGGAGCGCAAACTTGCCCTGCTAGTCGGCCCGGAAGGCGGATTTTCCGAGGAAGAAAGGGAGCTTCTGCGCAGCCTTGCTTTCGTTACCGCCATTCCGCTCGGGCCGCGTATCCTGAGGGCCGATACGGCCGCCGTCGCCGCGCTCGCGGTCATTCAGGCGGCGATCGGCGACTGGAATTGAATGGCCCCATTGCGCTTCATGCATCTTTAAAAGAAATTCATTTGCCTCCGGATACGATCCGGCCCTATCTGCCAATCATATGCCTCGCCGCAACAGAGACGTCATAACAAGGTAAGCCATGGCACGCGACACGACCGACCAGACCCCCCTCTCCTCCGTCACGGAGCTTACAGATTATCTGGCGGGCGGTTGCAAAGCTGAAGCCGACTTCCGCATCGGCACCGAACATGAAAAATTCGCGTTTTTCCGCGAGGATAACAGTCCCGTTCCCTATTTCGGCGAAGCCAGCATTTCCGCGCTTTTGAAGGGCATGCAGGAAAAGCTCGGCTGGGAGCCGATCATGGACGGCGGAAACATCATCGGCCTTGGCGAGCAGCACGGCATGGGCGCCATCTCCATCGAGCCGGGCGGCCAGTTCGAACTATCGGGCGCGCCGCTCGAAAACCTGCACCAGACTTGCAAGGAATCCAACCAGCATCTGGCGACGCTGCGCGAAGTGGCCGAGCCGATGGGCATCCGTTTCCTCGGCATCGGCGGCAGCCCGCTGTGGAGCTACGACGAAACGCCGCGCATGCCGAAATCGCGTTACGCGATCATGACGCGCTATATGCCGAAGGTCGGGACCAAGGGTCTCGACATGATGTACCGCACCTGCACCATTCAGGTTAATCTCGATTTCTCCTCCGAAGCGGACATGCGCCGGAAGATGCGCGTTTCCATGAAGCTGCAATCGCTGGCGACAGCGCTCTTCGCCTCCTCGCCCTTCACCGAAGGCAAGCCGAACGGTCTTCTTTCGTGGCGCGGCGATATCTGGCGCGACACCGACAATCGCCGCTCGGGCGTGCTGCCCTTCACCTTCAGCGATGACTTCGGCTTCAAGGACTATGTGGAATGGGCGCTCGACGTGCCGATGTATTTCATCGTGCGCGACGGCAAATATCATGATTGCACCCATGTCACCTTCCGCCAGTTCATGAACGGGGCGCTGAAGGGTGAAATCGCCGACTGGCAGCCGACCATGGGCGACTGGACGAACCATCTTTCCACCCTGTTCCCGGATGTGCGCCTGAAGCGCTTTCTGGAAATGCGCGGTGCGGATGGCGGCCCGTGGAGACGCATCTGCGCCCTTCCCGCTTTCTGGGTCGGCCTTCTTTACGATGACGAGGCGCTGACCGCTGCCGATGCGCTGACCGCCGGCTGGAGCTTCGACGAGGTCATCGCCCTTCGCAATGCCGTTCCGGCCAAGGGTCTTTCCGCCGAGATCGCCGGCAAGCCGCTTCTCGGTCTCGCCCGCCAGGTGCTCGACATTTCCCGCACCGGCCTCAAAAACCGCAAGCGCCTGAACGGCGAAGGTCAGGACGAAACCGTGTTCCTGTCGTCGCTGGATGAAGTTCTTGCCAAGAAGACCACGCTCGCCGAAGACCTGCTTGCGCTTTACAACGGTCGCTGGGGCGGCTCCGTGCTGCCGGTGTTCGAAGAATATCAGTATTGAGGCAGTGCCGCTAAAATTGCGCCGCCATTAAAAAAGCCCGGCGCGGCCGAGGGGCCTGACACCGGGCAAAGGCAGGGCTATTGGCAAATCACCCTGCGGGGAAAACTTTTCCGTTCGAAAGCAATTCCGGCGGCTGGAGGTCTGCCGGAATTGCCCGAACATTCTGGAACGTTTTGGCGCATTTCCGGACGGAAAACCGGGGTCCACTTTTCCTGGAAATGCTTTAAACGGTCTTGAACCGGGTCACCGCGCGGTTGCGTGCGGCGCGGGTCAGATGGGCGGTCGGATCCTCGAGCAGGCCGGTATTGAGCGCATCCCTCACATCCGAGCGCGCCAGACCGATATCGGCCAGAAGGCGGTCATCAAGTTCCGTGAGACCATTGGCCACGATACGATTGTAGATGCGCTGCAAGAACGTTTTGACGCGGAAAGCAAAGAGGCCGGCGACACGACGAAGCGTATCGTTCTGCCTGGAGGTTGCGAGTTCCAGTTCCATTCTCCGTTCTGCCGTGCGCATGACACTTATCCTTTCGTAACGGCACGATGCGGCACCGCCCCCGGCGCACCACGCGCGAGAAGCTGCCTCGGGTTGGGGGCCTGACATTTTGCCGGCCCGGGGTTGATATTGATTTGCTGGGTGTCAAAATGTCGCAAGACTATTGATCAGTCCAACGAATGTTTCTAATGTGAGGCATCAATCATTCTGATGGATGGCCATCCATGTCCGCACCTCTCGACATAGACCAGCTGCATACCTTCATCGCCATCGTCGATACGGGCAGCTTCACCAAGGCCGCAGACCGCGTTTTCAAGACGCAATCCGCCGTTTCCATGCAGATGCGACGGCTGGAAGAACGGATCGGCAAGCAGCTTTTCGCCAAGGACGGGCGCGGCAACCGCCTGACGGCGGAGGGTGAAAAGCTGATGAATTACGCCCGCCGCATCATCCGCCTCAATAATGAGGCGATCGCCGCCTTCGACGACAACCGGCTGGAGGGCATGCTGCGCATCGGCACACCCGATGACTATGCCGACCGCTACATGCCGGAGATTATCGGGCGCTTCGCCAAGACCCATCCCAATGTCGAGCTTTATATCGTCTGCGAACCTTCGGTCAGCCTCGCCGAAAAAATGGCGCGCGGCGAGCTGGATATCGCGCTCGTCACCCATAATCCGCGCGCGCGCTCCTCGGATGTGGTGCGCACCGAGCCGCTCTGCTGGGTCGCTTCCGCCAACCATCCGCTGAAGGACGATGCACCCGTGCCGCTCGCCGTTGGGCGGCGCGATTGCCACTGGCGCCAGCTTGCCTGTTCGGCGCTCGACGCCGATGGGCGGGACTATCAGGTCCTGTTCACGAGCTGGTCTTCCACCGTGGTCGCCGCCGCCGTTCTGGCGGGCATGGCCGTCTCGGTGCTGCCGGAATCGGCGCTGCGCACCGGCATGAAGGTTCTGACCGCCGCGGACGGCTTCCCGCCCCTGCCGCCAGTGCAGATCGGCCTGATGAAACGGCCGGGCCTCTCCCCCTCGCTGGTGAACGCCATCACCGACCACATCACCGCCTGCCTCGACAATATTTCGCCGATGAGCGTTGCCGACGAAATGGACAGCGATGTGAAGACCTACCCCAAGATGCCGCGCCTGCGCGCCGGGCACATGCTGCCGGGGTGGTAAGAGGATAGTACAAATCCCGGGGATGACGTCGCGTATGCGGAAGGCTTTGTCATCAGCCTCAAGCCGGCTAACCCCGCTCCTCCCGTCGCTCGTTCGCGCTTTCTCTGCTACCGCGCCCGCAGCGTGGCAACCGCCAGCAGCGTATCGGCGCTGATGCCCACCGAACCGCTGCCGTTGAAGAGCGTCATGATCGGATCGGTGGTGTTCTGCTGATTATCGTACATGATGGTGAAACGGGCGACCATCTTCTTGACCTTTTCCGGATCCTGAAAATCCTCAATGTCGAAGTATTTCTTCATCATCGTCACCTGCGTATCGACCTCGGCATTGGCGAGTTCGTCCGGAATCCCGAAAGTGGTGTTGATGAAGCTCTGGAGCGCCGTGTCGGCGAGGATCGAGTAATAGGACGTCGTTCCGGCCGCCATGCGCTGGAAATAGAGCGCCAGGCGCACACCGGCATTTTCTTCGCCCGCCTGCGTTTCCAGCGTCTGGGTGAGATAATTGTCCAGCGTCTCGTAAAGGCCGCGCCGGGTCTGGATCAGGCTGCGGTCCTCGTGAAGAAGCGTACCGTCGGTATTGAAGTTGAAGGCGGTGACGAGGCGGCGGAAGACCGGATCCATCTCCTTGTTGACGTAGCTGTCCTTGTCATCGAGCTTCGAGGTGAAGGCCTTTTCGAGCTGTTCCTTCGTCACGCTTTCGGGATCGATCCCGAGCGATTCCATCGCGAATTTCGTCAGGCGATCGTTGCTCAGGAATTCCTTGAGCGTCTTGATCTTCTGCATCTCGGCGGTGAAATATTCCGATTCCTTCGTCGCCGTTTCCTTGTCCTTTTCCGTGCCGAAAGCCGATTTTTTCTTGATGTAGTCGGCCGACATGGTCTGCATCTCGATTTCCGACTGCGCCAGAACCGGTGTGCCGACGCTGCCATCGGAGGCGAAGTTGAACAGCTCCGCCAGCTTGACATAACGCTCGTCTTTCAGCGTGTAGACGAAGCTCTTTTTATCCTGCAGATCGCTGGTGAGGACCTTGCGGATATCGGCGGAATTCACCTTGGTCGGATCGAGGCCGACGGCTTTCAGCGCATAGGTATAGACCGCGCTGCTGTCGATGAAATCCTTGACGGATGTGACGCTGGCTATATCGCTCTTGAACAGCTTCAGCGCCTTCTCGTCGGCGGCATCATCCTTGTCGTTATAATAGGTCATATAACCGCTGGTGGTGGTCGCGGTCTGTGCCGTCGTCTGGGGTGTCGTGCCGTCTGCCAGCGTTCCGTCGGTCTGGAAATTGAAGGCATTTCTCAAGGCGATATAACGCTTGTCGTTCTTGCCGACGGTCGCGATGTAGTTGCTCGGATCGCTCAGATCGCTGGTCAGGATATTCTGGATCGTTGCCGTGACGACTGTGAGGTCGTCAAGGTCGAATGCGGTCCTGATATAGTTGAGAAGCCGGGTATCCGAGGTCAGTTCGGTTACGGTCTTGATCGAACCGATCTTCGATTCGAAATAATCCCGGTTCAGCGTGGCGACGGTCGGCGTCACACGCGGGGCGCTGCCGATATAGGCATCCGTCAGGGCCTTGAGATTATCCGCCGTCTGCGCCTGACCGGCGGTCACCGTGCCGTCGTTCTTGAACTCGAAGGCGGTGGCGAGCTGCGCCATCTTGTTATATTGCGTGACGGTGCTGGTGAGCGTCGTCTGCTCGGCCTTGATGGCGGCGAGCTTCGCTTCCCACTCACCCTGCGGCGGCAATACCGCCTCAAGCTGGGTCAGCTGGTCCTGGCGCGTCACCTTTTCCGCCTCCAGCTCCGTGCGCTCCTCGGCCGTCAAACCGGTGTCGGCGAGTTCGGTATCGATTGCGGTAATTCGGGCAGTGACCTGCGCGTGCAGCTCGATATTGCCCTTCATCGTCAGTTTTTCGACCGCGTCATTATAGGCCGTGCCGTATTTCTGGTTGATGTAGCTGTCGGGATCGTTGATGTCGCTCGTCATCAATCCCTTGATATGGGCATAGGAATAGGTCTTCTCATCGATGCCGAAGACCTGAAAGATATAGGCGCGGGTGCGGTCGTTGCGCAGCAGCTGATCGACATTGGTTACCGTGCCGACAATCGCCTTGTAATACCGGGTCTCTTCCGCAAGGCTGTCATCGAGATCGGTTATCGACGTATCGTAAAGCCCGATCATCTTGTCGAGCTGCGCTTCCGTCTGAACCGTCTTCGTCGATGTGGTGAAGTTGAAGGCTGCGGCGAATTCCCGATACCGCTCGTCGGTGAGCTTGTTGGCGAAGCTGTTCTGGTCGTTCAGATCGCTTTCCAGCACCTTTTTCATGAAGGCTTTGGCATAGGTCATCTCGCCGAGACCGAAGGCATCCATGGCATAGGAATAGAGCTGGTAATTGTCGAGGAACTCATCGACGCTTTTCACATTGCCGATGTTTTCCTTGTAATATGTCGTCTGCCGCTCGATGAGCCCCTGCTGCGACACGCGCGACAGGCTTGCCTTCATATCGCGGTTGATGAGGTCGTAGCTGAGATAAGTCGATACCATCCGAATGCCCCCTGGAGACCCGCGCGTCGCTTCAGACGCCGAATGCTCCGGTTTTCAATCCACCCATCGCGCCTCCATCGGGACGCACGGCAAGCCTTTGCCTGACTATGCGGGAGACGCCTTGCCCGGAGCTTGAAAGAGCACAATTTCGGCCGGGATAAAAACCGCATTGTCCCGATCTCTTTTACCTAAGCGAAACCATGCCACAGTGTGTTTTGCTAACCATTTGGGAATGCAAAGTTTTCTTAACCGCGATTTTTAAGCAGTCTCGAACATGCGGCGGATATTCTCCCGACATCAGAGGACGAAAAGTCCCGATGAGAAGACCGGAAACCGGCTCTCAGGTAAAACAAGGGTAGAATAAACATGACCAAGACCGTTCTGAAGCCCGACTGGGCCGTCGCCACTCTCAGACTCGACCCGGCACGTTTTCCGCAACAGGTCACTTATGGAAAAGGCAATGGCGCGACCGATGTCGCCGTCACTCTCGATGAACGGGGCGCCGTTCTGAGAAAGGTTCTGTCCTCTTCCGGCCTGCCTTTGTCCTTCGCTTTGCCAGCCCGCGCCTTCAAGGGCGTCGCCGCCCGCGCCATCGACCATGGCGACGGACAGGTAACGGTGACGCTGGAGCTGCACCACGACGATCCGGACCTCTGCGTTCCGCTTCTCGTCGCCCACGATCTCTGCGATATCGCCGCCGACTGGCGCAGCTGGTCCGAGGCCTACCGTATTCCCATGCTGATGGTGGAAGCAGATGGCGTCGCCCGTCCGCTGGAAGAACATCTCGGCAAGGTGCGCACCCAGAATACCCGCCCGCGCCGCCGCCATTCCTATTTCGCGGAACGCCGTCCCCGCTTCCTCGTTCGCCGCTCCACCGGTTCGCTGGGCATGAGCATGAAGATCGAGGGCAAGGAAATCATCGCCCGCAGCTGATAATCTTCAGCCAGACAAATCAAAAAAGCCCGGCGCGGATGACGCGGCCGGGCTTTTTCATTTCGTGTTTTCACAGGTTTACGCCAGCAGGAGCGGCAGGATGAGGCCCGCGAAAATCAGCACGCCGACGCGGTTGTTGGATTTGAACAGCACGAGGCACTGATCGACATCGTCGATATTCAGCACCCAGACCTGCCGGAACAGCATGATGGCCGCGGCGGCAAGGCCGCTATAGGCAATGACGTTAACACCCGCGATCCAGAACGACAGGAACATCATGGCAAGGGCTGTGCCATAAAGGAAAACCAGCCAGCGATGTGTGTTCTCTCCAAACAGCAGGGCGGTTGAACCGATGCCCACGGCAGTGTCGTCTTCCTTGTCCTGATGGGCGTAGATTGTATCATAACCGATCGTCCAGGCGATGGAGCCGACATAAAGCAGGACAGCCGGCCAGGCGATCGATCCGAACTGTCCCGCCCAGCCCATCGGCGCACCCCAGGAAAAGGCAAGGCCGAGGAAAAATTGCGGCCAGTTGGTGAAGCGCTTGGCGAAGGGATAGATCGCCACGAAGATCAACGAGAATATGCCGGTGGCGATGGCGAAACTGTTGAACTGCAGGAGCACGACAAGCCCCGCAAGCGCCTGCAGGACGATGAAGAGCTTGGCCTGCGACCGGCTCACGCGGCCTGAAGGCAGCGGCCGCGAACGTGTGCGCGCCACGGCCATGTCGATCTTGTGGTCAGCCAGATCATTATAGGTGCAACCCGCGCCGCGCATCGCCACCGATCCGATGAAGAACAGCACCAGATGCCAGATCAGCGTCGCCCAGGAAAAGCCGCCGCTCGCCATCGCGACATTTGCCGCAAGGGCTGCGGACCAGAAACATGGCCACATCAGCAATTGCCAGCCGATGGGGCGATCCCACCGGGCCAGCTGCGCATAGGGCCAGAGGGGCCTCGGCAAAATCCGATAGACCCAATTATTGGATGGCGCGTCGGAGACGCGATCTGACAAATCGCTGTGGTGAACCATGGGATGGTTCTACAGCATCGGCGGGAAAATCGGAATGGATTTCAGCACCCGGCCGCACACGCAGAAAAGCCCCGCAGCGGTTTCGCGACGGGGCTTTGCAGGACGATATCTCGGCTATTTGTCAGGGTAGCGAGAAATTGAACTTGTAGCTCGCCTGAACGCCGATGATGAACTGGTTCTTCGAGCCGCGCTCGCGCACCAGCGAACTGTCGGCGGCATCGCCGGTCAGGCGGCGATATTCCGCAAACGAGCCGACTTCGGCGTTTTCGGTGACTTTCCAGGTGATCGCGGCGCCGATGCCGGCGGAATGCAGGCCGCCGCCCGGGCTATAGGGCGATGGCGCGCCGGCAGCCGTCTGCGCGGCACTTACACCGTAATAACGCTCATTGTATTTGCTGCTCACCCACGTCGCGCGCGGCCCGGCGGAAATCTGGATGCCGGGGGCGATATCGGTGAAGGCATCGACGGCAACGTCGCCGACCACGCCGCTATGGCTGCGGATGCCCTGACGGACTTCGCCGCGAACGCGCAGCCAGTCGGTCGGATAGGCCTCGGCGAAACCGCCGAGCTCGCCGCCGCGCTTGATACGGGTCATGCCCTTCAGATCGGACGAGTCGCCCTCGTCGCGCGGGGATACCAGCTTTCCGGCAAGACCCATACTGATCGGGCCATTGTCCAGAAGCGAAATCGAGGCGCTGTCGTTGCGCGAGGTGAAACGCGCGCCCTGGCCCTGACGGCCAAGCGAAATGATGGGCGAGAAGCCGAATTCATTCTTGTTGTCGCCCTGATATTTCGGCGCGGTGAAACCCGCGCCGCCGAGCTTCAGATACCAGTCGCCGGAAAACCAGCCTTCCGCATGGGCATTGCCCACGGCAAAAAGCGACAGAACACAGGCGGCGGCGGCCGCTGATGGCTTGAACATGAAAGAACCCCAGAAACGCAATACAGACAGGTGTCCGTAGAATTAGAGGGATTGTCTTTCCATTCCATTAACCAGCGCGGCATGAAAACAGGCGACGAATTCCCCGTCGTTCCGACCCTGAACCGGAAGCCAGTCAACGCGGCTTTCCCGCGGCGGGAGGAGTCCTTTCAGCCCAAGGACTTGGGCTGGCTGGATGCCGGATCAGGTCCGGCATGACGGAGAAATACCTTAGAACGTCACCTTCTCCAGCGGCGCGCGCGTCTTCTCGAATTCCAGCAGCTTCGCCTCGTTCCGCGCAATGTAGTCGCGACTATGCGGCACGGCATCGCGATCCTTGGCGAGCTGGATTTGGAGAATGTGGAAATTTTCATGGGTGAAGGCCATTTCCGAGCCCGCCAGATAAAACTCCCACATGCGGAAGAAACGCTCATCATAAAGCGCTACCGCTTCCGCCCTGCGCGCCACGAAACGCTCGCGCCAGTGGCGAAGCGTATGGGCGTAATGCATGGGCAGGATTTCGATATCCTTCACCAGCAGCCGCGATTTTTCGATGGCCGGCAGCACCTCGGCAAGCGAGGGAATATACCCGCCGGGGAAAATATACTTTTCGATGAAGGGATTGGTCGCCAGCGCCGGATAGGGCTGGCCGATGGAATGCAGCACCATCACGCCCTTGTCGTCCAGCACCTCCGCCACCTTGTCGAAATAATCGCGATAATGGGTCGGCCCGACATGTTCGAACATGCCGACGGAGACGATGCGATCGTATTTCTTCGAGGCCGGCAGGTAGCGATAGTCCTGCAATTCGAAACGGACATTTGCCGCAAGGCCGCGTTTGGCGGCGCGGTCGCGGGAAACGCGCAGCTGTTCTTCGCTGAGCGTGATGCCGGTCACATCCGCACCGGCGCTTTCGGCAATATACATCGCCATGCCGCCCCAGCCGGAGCCGATTTCCAGCACGCTCTGGCCCGGCTCGGTCATCAGCTTGGCGGCGATGTGCCGTTTTTTGGCAACCTGTGCCTCGTAGAGACTGATGCCCGGCGGATTGAAATAGGCGCAGGAATATTGCCAGTCCTCATCGAGGAAGAGATCGAACAGCTTGGCGCTCAGATCGTAATGATGGGCGACGTTGCTCTTGTTGTGGTTGACCGGCAGATGCATCTTGATGCGGGCGGCGATGATGCGCGCCATGCCGCGCCAGATCATGCCGAAGGATAGGGCCTCGCTCAGCGTATTGCCTTTGACCAGCGCCAGAAAATCGTAGATGTCGCCTTCCGCGACCTTCGCCCGGCCTTCCATATACATTTCAGCCAGCTTCAGCGCCGGATCGGCGGCGATCTCCTGCATGGCGGCTTCGTCGGTGAAGTCCAGAACCACCTTTTTTCCCGCGCCGTTGCCGAATGTGCGGCTGCCGCCCGGGCTGTTGACGGTGAGATCACCGGTCTTGATTATCTTTTCGAGAAGAACGTGCAGAGACGACGCCATGGCACCCCCAATTGCTAAGTCTCACTTATCAATTTCGCTGACCGTATTCCTTTCGGCACAAGTTTCAAGATAGTCTTATTTCAAAAAAATTGAACGATTTCATCAAGCAAAAAGCCCCGCCGGGGTGTGCGGCGGGGCTTTTTGGTAAAAAATCATTTCAACCGCAGGTCAGCGTCGCTTCATGGCTTCAGCCAGAGCGGCGGCAAGCGCACCACCGGTTTGCGACCCCTCGTTGCGCTCTTTCGGCTTGGATGTCGCGTGCCGCATGGCGCTGGCATTGCCCTTCTCGCGCATCGGCTGCGGCGCTGCCTCGCCGCCATCCTTGCGCATGGTGAGACCGATGCGCTTGCGCTTCACATCCACTTCCACGACACGCACCTTGACGACATCGCCCGCCTTCACGACCTCATGCGGGTCCTTCACGAAACGGTCGGCGAGTTGCGAGACATGCACCAACCCGTCCTGATGCACGCCGATATCCACGAAGGCACCAAAGGCAGCGACATTGGTGACGGTGCCTTCCAGCAGCATGCCCGGTTTCAGATCGGTGATCTCGTCCACCCCCTCGGCGAAGGTCGCGGTCTTGAAGCTCGGGCGCGGGTCGCGGCCGGGCTTTTCCAGTTCGGCGATGATGTCTTTCACGGTCGGCAGGCCGAATTGCTCGTCGATGAACTTCTTCGGATCGAGCGCCTTCAACGCGGCGCTGTCGCCCATCAGCGAGCGCAGATCGCGACCGCAGGCGGCGACGATCTTTTTTGCTACGCCATAGGCTTCCGGGTGAACCGAGGAAGCATCCAGCGGTTCCTTGCCGTTCGGGATGCGCAGGAAGCCGGCGCATTGCTCGAAGGTGCGCTGGCCGAGGCGCGGCACCTTCAGCAGTTCCTTGCGGCTGGCGAAGGGGCCGGTCTGGTCGCGATGGGCGACGATGGCATCGGCAATCGAGCTGCCAAGGCCGGACACCCGCGCCAGAAGCGGTGAAGAGGCGGTGTTGAGATCGACGCCGACGGCATTCACCGCATCTTCCACCACGGCATCGAGCGAGCGGCTGAGACGGCCCTGATCGACATCGTGCTGGTACTGACCGACCCCGATGGATTTCGGCTCGATCTTCACCAGTTCCGCCAGCGGATCCTGAAGGCGGCGGGCGATGGAGACGGCGCCGCGGAGCGAAACATCGAGATTGGGGAATTCGGCGGCTGCCCGTTCAGAAGCGGAATAGACCGAAGCACCCGCCTCCGAGACGATGACCTTGGTGGGCTTTGCGCCTGAAGCCGAAGCCGGCATCTGCGCCAGAAGGTCGGCGACCAGCTTTTCCGTCTCGCGGCTGCCGGTGCCATTGCCGATGGCGATCAGTTCGACATTGTGCTTGCGGATAAGCAAGGCGAGTTCCGCCTGCGTGCCGCGCACATCGTTCTTCGGCGGGAAGGGATAAACCGTTGTGGTGTCCAACAATTTGCCGGTGCCATCCACCACTGCCACCTTGACGCCGGTGCGGATGCCCGGATCGAGACCCATGGTGGCGCGGGAGCCGGCCGGTGCGGCCAGCAGCAGATCCTTGAGATTGCGGGCGAAAACATGGATCGCCTCTTCTTCGGCACGCTCGCGCAATTCGCGCATCAGATCGAGCGAGAGCGACATGGAAAGCTTCACCCGCCAGGTCCAGCCTGCCACTTCCATCAGCCATTGGTCGGCGGGGCCGGCATTGCGGATATCGAAGGCGGCGGCGATGGTGCGCTGTGCGGGTTTCACCGGTGAGGGATCGTCCGCATCGACATCGATTGTCAGCGTCAGCACTTCCTCGTTCCAGCCGCGCAGCATGGCCAGCGCCCGGTGGCCCGGCACCGTCGCCCAACGCTCGAAATGATCGAAATAGTCGGAGAACTTCTCGCCCGACGCCTGCTTGCCATCCACCACCTTGGCGCGGAAGGTGGCGTTCTGGCGCATGTAATCGCGCAGGCGGCCGAGAAGATCGGCATTTTCCGTCATGGTTTCCGCCACGATGTCGCGCGCGCCCTCCAGTGCCGCCTTCACATCGGCCACCTCGCCCTGAACATAAGCTTCCGCCAGTTTCGCCGGATCGGCGGCGCGGTTATCCCAGATGGCTTCTGCGAGCGGGCCGAGACCGCGTTCGCGGGCGATTTCCGCGCGGGTGCGGCGCTTCGGCTTATAGGGCAGATAGAGGTCTTCCAGCTCCGCCTTGGTGCCTGCCTGCATGATCTTGACCATCAGTTCATCGGTCATCTTGCCCTGACCGGTGATGGAATCGACGATGGAGGCGCGGCGCGCATTAAGTTCGCGCAGATAGACAAGACGTTCCGAAAGCGTGCGAAGCTGGGTGTCGTCCAGTCCTCCCGTCACTTCCTTGCGGTAACGGGCGATGAAGGGAACGGTCGCACCCTCGTCCAGCAGCGCCACCGCCGCCTTTACCTGATCGGGGCGGGCGTTGATTTCGGTGGCGATGAGCGAGGCGAGGCGGGCATTGTCTGCGGTCATAGGGGACTCTTGGGGGTTCTCTGATGTCACGTCTGGAGCGGCGAACATAATGTCTGATTGTGGCGTGACAACAAGAGGCGGCAACGATTCCACAGGAAAGGCGGCGTTCAAGGGAAAGACGGGCATTTGCGGCGCTTTCTCCTTGACCTTTCGCCCCCCTGCCCTTAACGCCCGTCCCACAAGGTTACTGGCGAATTTGCAGGGGTATTGACCATGAAAGTTCTGTTGATCGGTTCCGGCGGACGCGAACATGCGCTGGCGTGGAAAATCGCCCAGTCTCCCCTGCTCGATGAGCTTTATGCCGCCCCCGGCAATCCCGGCATTGCCGACCATGCGACGCTGGTGGCGCTGAAGGTGGAAGACCATGCGGCCGTCATCGCCTTTGCGAAGGAAAAGGCAATCGACTTCGTCGTGGTCGGCCCGGAAGCGCCGCTGGTTGCCGGTCTTGCGGATGATCTGCGCGCCGCCGGCATCGCCACTTTCGGACCCTCGAAGGCAGCCGCCCAGCTTGAGGGCTCCAAGGGCTTCACCAAGGATCTCTGCGCGCGCTACGATATTCCGACCGGCGCTTATCAGCGTTTCAAGACCTCTGAACCGGCCAAGGATTATGTTCGTCAACAGGGCGCGCCGATTGTCATCAAGGCGGACGGGCTTGCCGCCGGCAAGGGCGTGACCGTGGCGATGACAGAAGCGGAAGCGCTTGCCGCCATCGACGACTGTTTCGACGGCGCTTTCGGCGCGGCCGGCGCCGAAGTGGTGGTAGAGGCCTTCCTCGATGGCGAGGAAGCGAGCTTCTTCTGCCTTTCGGACGGCAAGACCGCGTTGGCGCTCGCCACCGCGCAGGATCACAAGCGCGTCGGCGATGGCGATACCGGCCCGAATACCGGCGGCATGGGTGCCTATTCCCCCGCTCCTGTCATGACACCGGCCATGGTGGAGCGCACCATGAAGGAGATCATCGAGCCGACGATCTCGGGCATGGCCAAGGATGGCAATCCCTTTTCCGGCGTGTTTTTTGCGGGATTGATGATCACCGCCAAGGGCCCGGAACTGATCGAATATAACGTCCGCTTCGGCGATCCCGAATGCCAGGTGCTGATGATGCGCCTGAAAAGCGATCTGCTGCCGATCCTCTACGCCACCGCCACCGGCACGCTGGACAAGGTTGAGGCGGAATGGCGCGACGACGCGGCGCTGACCGTCGTTCTCGCCTCGAAGGGTTATCCCGGCGCTTACGACAAGAACACGCCGATCGCCCATATTCCCGAGGCCAGCGAAGAGGCGAAGGTGTTCCATGCCGGGACGGCGCTGAAGGACGGCGGGCTGGTGGCGACGGGCGGACGCGTGCTGAACGTTACCGCCCTTGGAAAGACCGTCACGGAAGCGCAGGTACGCGCCTATGCGCTGGCCGACAAGGTGGAGTGGGAAAACGGCTTCTGCCGCCGCGATATCGGCTGGCAGGCCGTTGCGCGCGAGAAGGCCTGATCCTTAAGGCAAACGGGATTGGATGCGAATATTTCGTTCAATTTTTACCAAGTTTGCTGACCCGATGGAAACGAAACAGCGGTAATACTTGCCGGAACATTGAATGGCGCATTGTGTCTCGATCACGAGGCCGCGCCGTCATTTCGGGGGTTTTTCGATGCGTCGTCTTTTTCTGACAGCGATTGTCGCGCTGACCGGCGGGTCGGCGATGGCGTCTTCCATCGAATATATAAACGGCGTTCATGTGGCCAATGGCAGCTTCATTCGTCGCGATTGCGCGGGCTGCAAGCCCATGAAGGGCAAGGCCGTGGCGCAGGGTTATGCCGTTCCCTCCATTGAGCCGGGCACGCAGCACACGGAAATGCGCGAAGTCGACGGCAAGCGCACCCTGCTGCGCACCGAAGCCTGGCTTGGCGGCGCGCCCGTCACCTTCGTCAGCACCAATCCCGCATGGATGGCGGAAACCTCCAGCACCGCCATCGCGACCTATGACGACGCAGAACCCGTGGCACATCCCGCTGAGACGGTTTCGACACCGGCCGGCATCGACGTGACGACGACCACGGCAGCCGTCAAGGAAATCTCCACCGAAAACTCAGCCGAACCGGCCAGCGCCTCGGTGATCGGCGCCCCCCAGTTCCCGGATTTCAAATTGCGCGGCAATTGACCGGCCGATGACGCATTTCATGACGAACGTCAAATAATCGCGTCTTCGCTGCATTCCCGAAATGGCACCGCAACCATGTGGGGAATATTGCTTTTCCCCCCGCCTATTCTGCCTGTCGGGCCTGATAAAGCTTTCGCTAATTAAATATTTATTCAAATTTTTAGCCGCTAAGTGCGTCTATAGTGCGATGCAGCACAGGATGAGGCCACGGCGCGGACACGCGCTTTTCGGCCCTTTTATCGCGCATCATGCGCCTCTCCCTTCTCCGAAACATCGGTACCGCGCGGCGTTTTCAGGCGCGCGATCCCAAACGCTTGTGAGCGCCCATGAAGAACCTTTCCATTTCCCGTCAGTTGATCGTTCTCGTGGTGGCCCTGATGGCCGCCTTCGCCGTGGCGACGTTTTACCAGCTGAAATCCGCCACCGACGCTATCTATGAGGAGCGCTACGGCATGCTGCGGACGCAGGTGCAATCGGCGATCTCCATCCTGCAATCCTTCCACGACAAGGAAAAGGCCGGAACGCTTTCGCGCGACGAGGCCATGAAACAGGCTTACGCCACCGTCAGCGCCATGCGCTTCACGCCGGACGGCTATCTGTTCGGTTACGACTACGACGTGACGATGAAGTTCCACCCCGATGCCAAGCGCGTCGGCGAAAGCTTCAAGGGCAAGCCGGACAGCAAGGGTTTCGCCTATCGCGACGAGCTGGTGCGGCTTGGCCGCAATGGCGGCGGCCAGACGGATTTTTACGGTCCGAAGCCCGGCATGGAAGGCAATGACTACGCCAAGAGCTCCTATGCGCTTGCCTTCGAACCATGGCAGGTGGTGGTCGTGACCGGCGTTTATATCGACGATCTGAACGCACAGGTGCGCGGCGAGGTGATGAAGGCGCTGTCCATCGGTGCCGCCATCTTCGTGCTGGCGCTTGCCGCCGCCTTTTACGTCATCCGTGGCATTTCGAAGCCGCTTGGCGATATTCACCGTGCGCTCGGTGAAGTGGCCAATGAGAACGTCTCGCTCGCCATTCCCCATACCGGCCTGACGAACGAAGTGGGCATGATGGCGAAGGCCACCGCCTCGCTTCAGGACAAGGTGCGCGAGCGCCATGCCATGCAGCGCCGTGAGGAAGAACAGCAGCGGCAGCTCAATGCGGAGCGCCAGAACAATCTCGACATGCAGCGTGACGAGGCGGAATTGCAGGCGCGTGTCGTCACCACCATCGGCGAGGCGCTGGAAAAGCTGGCGGGCGGCGATCTGACCGTACGTTGCGGCGATCTCGGCAACCGCTACGCGGCGCTGCGCGACAATTTCAACGAGGCCCTGATCCATCTCGACGCCGCCATGGCCAAGGTGAACTCCAAGAGCATCGACATCGGCGGCTCCAAGGAGGAAATCCGCAAGGCCTCCAACGAGCTTTCGCAGCGCACCGAACGGCAGGCTGCCAATCTGGAAGAAACCTCGGCCGCTCTCGATGAATTGACGGTTGCGGTGCGCCAGACGGCGGAAGGGGCGGCCGACGCCGCCAAGCGCGTCACCACCGTCAGCTCCGAAGCCATGCGCAGCGACCGGGTGGTGGAAGAGGCGATCACCGCGATGAGCGGTATCGAGCAATCTTCCGACCAGATTTCCAACATCATCGGCGTGATCGACGACATCGCTTTCCAGACCAACCTTCTGGCGCTGAATGCCGGTGTGGAAGCGGCGCGCGCCGGTGAGGCTGGCAAGGGCTTTGCCGTGGTGGCGCAGGAAGTGCGCGAACTGGCACAGAAATCCGCCGCCGCCGCCAAGGAGATCAAGGACCAGATCGCCCGCTCTTCCGCCCAGGTGGAAAACGGCGTGCGCCTTGTCGGCGAGGCCGGCGATGCGCTGAAACGCATCTCGGATCAGATCAAATCGGCAAACGAAATCGTCAGCAAGATCGCCCATTCGGCCGCCGAACAGGATACGACGCTGCGCTCGATCTCCTCGTCGCTCAACCAGCTCGATGTCGCCACCCAGCACAATGCGGCGATGGCGGAAGAAACCACGGCTTCGGCGGAAGCGCTCGCCGTCGACACCGAGGAACTGCTGAACCTCATCCGCGGCTTCCGCGTCTCTTCCGGCCACCAGCTTCATGGTATGGCAGAGCAGATGCGTATGGCGGGGTGATATGCCTCAGGGCTATCGATGGAAACCGGCGCCGGGGGAAACTCCGGCGCTTTTCTTTTAACGGGTCAGCGCATCCAGCCGGTCGATATCGGCAGGTGAAAATACGGCAATACCGGCTTTTTCGAATAGCGCCGCCGTCACACCATTGCCCGCGTGTTTGACGCCGGAAAACGAACCGTCATAGATCGCAACCGAGCCACAGGACGGGCTGCCATCGATCAGAAGCGCGTATGTGCAGCCATTGGCCCTGGCGAAGGCCAGCGCCCTTTCCGCGCCGGCGATAAATTGCGCCGTGACATCGCCGCCGGTCACTTCCAGCACGCGGGCGCGGCCTTCCAGCACATCGACACCGGAGGCACCCTTCTCGATTTCCGCCGGCGGGCGCGGTACGGACATACCGCCCGCCATTTCCGGACAGATCGTCACCATCCTGCCCTCCTGCCGCCAGCGGTCTATCGCCGGGTGGGAGAAGGGTTTGCCTCTGCCGTCGTAACGGACCGGCTGGCCGAGGAGGCAGGCGCTGATGAGGATTTTGGGGGTCATGTCGGTCAATCTAAAACGATCCCGGCAAGCGTGGAAGCCGAAAATACCCCCCTCTGCCCTGCCGGGCATCTCCCCCTCAAGGGGGGAGATCGGCAAAAGGAAGGCTCCCCGCTAAAATCGCGACATTAGAGGTGATCGAGAGGCTGCCGCGATTCGATCTCCCCCTTGAGGGGGAGATGTCCGGCAGGACAGAGGGGGGTGAACCGCGCACACTGACATGTACGGCTACCCCAACGCCCCTCACCCCGTGATCTTCGAGAAATCCGCAACCGTTCCGGTCGCCTCGCGAATAGCCTTCAGCAGCGCCAGACGGTTTGCACGGATGGCCGCATCCTCGTCATTGACGAGCACATCCTCAAAGAACTTGTCGACCGGTGCGCGAAGTGTGGAGAGCGCCTGCATGGCGGAGCGGAAATCCTCGCCCGCAACAGCCTTCGCAGCGTCGGCAGAAGCCGTCCTGATCGCCGCATAAAGCGCCTTTTCGGCATCGAGCTTCAACAGCTCTTCCGAGACGCCATCGGCCACCACGGTGCCCTTCTTTTCTTCCGCAGCCAGAAGCTGGGTTGCACGCTTGGCGCCTGCCAGAAGGTTACGGCCATCCTCGCCGGTGATGAAGGCGGTGAGCGCCTCGACACGGCGGGCGATCATCAGGAGATCGTCGGATTCCGGCGTCAGGACGGCGTCGATCAGATCGTAACGCGCGCCGAGGTCGCGCAGATAGACTTTCAGGCGGTCATGGAAGAAGGAGAGAAGGTCCGGGTCCTTCGCAACGCTCAGCAGCGGAAGCCGCACGTTTTTCTCAAGCAGAATACGTACCACGCCCAGCGCCGCACGGCGCAGCGCGAAGGGATCCTTGGAGCCGGTCGGCTTCTCGTCGATGGCCCAGAAACCAACGAGTGTATCGAGCTTGTCGGCCAGAGCGACCGTGATCGCCACCTTGTCGGCTGGCAGGCGGTCAGAGGGACCCTGCGGCTTGTAGTGGTCTTCGATGGCGGCGGCAACGCTTTCGTTTTCGCCCTGCAGCGCCGCATATTTGCGGCCCATCAGGCCCTGAAGCTCGGGGAATTCGCCGACGGCTTCTGTGCGCAGGTCCGCCTTGGCCAGCACCACGGCGCGGTCCACCAGATCGGCATCGGCACCGACAACCGGGGCCAGCGCCTTCGCCAGTTCGCGGATGCGGGCGACGCGCTCACCCTGCGTCCCGAGCTTGGCATGGAAGGTAACGTTGAGCGCATCGAGCTTCGCCATGCGCTGATCGAGCGGCTTCTTGAGATCGAGGCCGAATTTCGCAGCCGAATCTTTCAGCGTTTCCAGATCGGGCAGATCGCCCTGGTCGCGGTTCCAGAAGTGGCGGGCATCCGACAGGCGGGCGCGCACGACCTTGCCATTGCCGTGGATGATTTCCTTGCCGCCATCGCTCGCCTCGATGTTCGAGATCAGGATGAAGCGATTGGATAGACCCTCTTCCGCACCCTGATTGCGGGTGACGAAACACTTCTGATTGGTCTTGATCGTGAGGCGAATGATTTCCGCCGGGATCTGCAGGTAATCTTCCTCGAAGGTGCCCATCAGAACCTGCGGCCATTCGACGAGGCCAGAGACTTCTTCCAGCAGGCCTTCATCCTCCACCAGTTCCAGACCGTTGGCGAAAGCGAGATCCTTGGCGTCGTGCAGGATGATATCCTTGCGGCGTTCGGCATCGAGAATGACCTTCGCCTTTTCGAGGCTCGAGACATAATCCTCGAAACGGCGCACGGTGATCGGGCCGGGTGCATGGAAACGATGGCCATAGGTGACGTTGCCGGCGACGATGCCGTCGATAGCGAAAGGAATGACCTGGGTTTCGTCATGTTCGGGGCCGAACAGGCAGACGATGGATTGCAGCGGCCGCACCCAGCGCAGGCTTTCCGAGCCCTTGCCTTCTATACCGGCATAGCTCGAACCCTTCGGCATGGAGGCCGGGCCGGAGCGCATGGATTTCGGCCAGGGAAAGGAGCGGATGATGCCGGGCATCACTTCCGCGATGATCTCTTCCGCCGGGCGGCCGGGCTTGTTGATAATGGCGATGTAGAAATCGCCCTTCTTCGGGTCGGAAACGACCTGCGCTTCCGAAATGTCGTTGAGGCCAGCGCCGCGCAGAAAGCCCTCGATGGCCTTTTCATTGGCGTCGGTGCGCGGGCCCTTCTTTTCCTCGCGCACATCGGCGGAGCGGGCGTTGAGGCCGCGAATATCCAGCGTCAGGCGGCGCGGCGTCCAATATTCGCGCGCACCCTCATAGGTCAGCCCTCTCTCCACCAAGGCATCGGTGACGAGTTTCTTCAGATCGCCCGCCGCCTTGCGCTGCATGCGGGCGGGGATTTCCTCGGAGCGGAGTTCAAGCAGAAGATCGGGCATGGGATCAGGACTTTATCTGTTGTCGGACGTTTGCGGTCGGCTTAGCAAGCAACGCGGCAAAAGTCACCAAGGCATTCGGTTAAATTACCGCCGGCGGGCGTTACCAGCCGCCACCACCACCACCGCCGCCGCCGGAGCCGGAAAAACCGCCGCCGCCACCGCCCGAAAAGCTGGAGCCGGACGAGCTGACAGGCTGGGGAATGGTCGAGGCGATAGTGTTCGCCATGGAGGTGGAAAAGCCGCCGATCCTGTCGCCAAAGGTTCCGTAATTGCTGCCCGCATACCAGCCGGGCGCATAACTTGCAGCAGCGGCACCGGCGGCAGCCGTGGCAAGCCAGGCCTCGAAGGTGCGGCTCCACGGTTTTTCGACGCCGAGCGCCACGGCATAGGGCAGCAACGTCTCGAAATGCTGCGGCGACATGGCGGGCGCGCCGGCCATGTTCATCCGGTCTTTTTCCGCCAGCGTCAGATAGGTTCTAAGCCCTTCGATGCCATCCATCAGCTTGCGGCCGAGCGGCGTCGGCGCGCCCATCAGGAACAGGAACAGCGCGTTGGTGAGCACGATGCCGCCAATGGCGGCCAGCGCCAGCGACTTGGTGTCATGCGTCACATCCAGCAGGATTTGCGTGGCGATGCCGCCGATGGCGGAAAAGGCCACGAAACCGGCAAAGGCCAGCATGACGATGCCGCCGATCCGCTTGCGCAACGGTGCGCCGCGCGAGAATTGGCGGCCGATGCCGATCGACAGGATGCTGAAGAAGAAGGCGAAAAAGCCGAAGACCAGCACGGCGGCAATGGCGCTTTCATCCAGATCGCCGAAGATCAACGTCGCGACGATGAGGGCGATACTGAGGAAGATGCCGAAGACGATGTAGCCGGCATTGCTGCGGTAATATTTGCCGCGATGTTCTTTCTCTATCGCTGCGCGGAACTGTTTTCCGACCTTTTCGACTTCCGCACCATGGGCCTTGTCGATGGTCAAAGTCTCGCCCGGACTGCCGATGGAGGCAAGCAACGTTTTCTGGCCGGTCGGCAGATCGGTAGCGGCTGCCTTTTCCGTGCGGCGAATGACGATGGCGTTCTTGAGGTCTTCCAGAACGACATAGCCTTTGACCGCAAGATCAAGGGCCGAGGCAGAGAGCGCTGTCCAGCCGGCACCCGAAAAACCGCGATTATCGACATAGTTGACCAGAGCGGGCGAAAGCCCCTCCGGCGCATCCCAGCGCGGCACGACCACACCCTTCGCCGGATCGCGGCCGACGGCGAACCACGCCCGCAGGTAATAGAGCAGCACGGCGAAAAGCCCGCCGCCCGAAAGCAGGATGGCGAGATTATCCCGCAGCCACCAGCCCGCCTCCTGCGAGGTGTCAGGCGCGGCAATCGCACCCTTGGGAAGCTTGACGGCGACCGTCATGCCCTCGCCAACCGTAAACGGGCGGGTGGAGGCGAAGAACACCTCGTTGCCTTCGTTCAGAATGCGCGCATCCTTGCCCTTCGCGCCAAGCGGACCGGTGAAGACGGCCGTATCGGTGGCCCTGACGCCCTGCGGCAGCGTGATGGTGGCGGAAATCTCGCCCATCGGGAATTGCCAGCTATTGCCGGTGACATTCCAGGTCAGCTCGTCATAATCGCTGAAATAGCGAATCTGCCGGGCGGTGGTATAGGTGATCTGGAAGATATGCTCGCCGGTCGGCAGAAAGCGGTCGGCGCTGCCGGTATAGATGCGGATGCCGCCATCGATAGTTTCGGTGCGCCAGTTTTCCGGCGCGCCATCGCGCTCCACCGAAACGACGTTGAAATCCACCTTGGTGCGGCGGTTATTCGCATCCAGCGCATAAAGCGGGAAATCGCGGAAGATGCCGCGTTTGATGTTCTGGCCTTCGGCGCGGGCGGTGATGGTTTCCGTCACCGTCAGCTTGCCATCCGCCGCCACCTCGACAACGGAATGGTAGGAGCGGATGAATTCCTCCGCGAAGGCCGGGAAGGCCGCGCCCAGGAAGACGAACAACGCGAGAAGTCTTGCGGCGATGGTCTTCACGGGCGGTTCTCCTTAAGGGAATGGAGCGTTTCCGGTTTCAAGTGATGATGCGCAGCACGGACATTCCGTCATACCGGTCCCCGGATCAAGTCCGAGGATGACCCGGTATCCAGCAGCTGCGCGTCTGCGCGGCTTGAAGAGTCTTTCGCGATCAAGGACTTGATCGCGCTGGATTCCGGCTCAAGGCCGGAATGACGGAAAACCAATACCGTTCTTCTAATGTTGCGGCTCGGCAGCGCTTTCCTTTTCCGTGTACTCGACGCCGAGCGAGGCGAGCTCTTTCCAGTAAGCCGGGTAGGTCTTGCCGACGCAGGCCGGATTCTGGATGGCAATGCCGCCGATCTTCAGCGCCGCCAGCGCAAAGCTCATGGCGATGCGGTGGTCGGCGAAGGTATCGATGGAGGCCTTGACCGTCTGGCCCGCAAGAGCCGGATCGGCATGCACGATCAGGTCGTCGCCTTCCTCATGTGCCAGACCGTTACGGATTTCGTTGAGGCCGAGCGACACGGCGCGGATACGGTCGCATTCCTTGACGCGCAGATTGGCGATGCCGACGAAACGCACCGGTGTCTCGTTGAAGGCGGCGAGAACCGCGATGGTCGGAATGGCGTCCTGCATCTGCGAACCGTCGATTTCGGCAGGCAAATGCGGAAACTTCGCCATGACCTCATAGGCCTTGGCATCCGGCTGGGTGAATTTATCGGCCGGCGTGCCGATATCGATTGCGCCGCCGGTCAGAAGCTCGGCACCCCAGAGATAGGTGGCGGCGGAGGCATCCGGCTCGATGTGGAAATCGGTCGCCGTGTAACCCGTCGGATGCACGCGCCAGATGGCGTTACTCACCCGCTCCACCTTCGCGCCAAAAGCTTCCATAGCCGATGTGGTGAGATCGATATAGCCCTTGGCGCCGATTTCCTCGCCCTTGAGAATGATATCGACAGGCTTGTCGCCGCAAGCGGCCGCCATCAGAAGTGCCGACACATATTGGCTGGAGAGGTTGGCATCGATGGTGACGCTGCCCTTCGGGAACCCTGTGCCCTTGCCGCAGACGGTGACGGGCGGGCAACCGGTGGGCGCTTCCGCCTCGACACCGAGGGAGCGCAGGGCTTCCACCAGCGGCATGATCGGGCGTTTGCGCATGTGCTCGTCGCCATCGATGATGACGGCGCCATCCACAAGTGCTGCGGCAGCGGTGAGGAAGCGCGTGGCGGTGCCGGCATTGCCGAGGAAAAGCGGCTTTTCCGGCTGCTGTAATACACCTGTGCCTTCCACCACGAAGGTGGTGGCATCAGGCTCGGTTACCTTGACGCCCATCTCGCGCAGGGCTTCGGCCATATAAAGCGTGTCGTCGCTTTTCAGTGCGCCGGTCAACCGGCTTTTGCCCCTGGCAAGACCAGCCAGGAGAAGCGCACGATTGGTGATGGACTTGGAGCCGGGCGGCTCGACCTTGCCGGAAAGCGGGTGGTCGGGCGGGGTGATGGTCAGTTCGATCATGATTGTCGTCTTGTCAAAGAATGCGGCGCGGGGCCGGATTATCGGAATTTGAACGGAAGGTTTTAAGCCGCCGGGGGAACAGTGCGCTTAGAATTTCACTGTCGGCACGGCGCGGTCGGCCGGGTTGTCGATCTCGAAATAGGGCGCCTTGGCAAAACCGAACTGGCCTGCGACCAGATTGGAGGGGAAGCTTTCCACCTTGACGTTGAGATCGCGGGCGGCGCCATTGTAATAACGGCGCGACATCTGGATTTCGCCTTCGATGGTTTCCAGCGAACGCTGCAATTCCAGAAAGTTCGTATTGGCCTTGAGATCGGGATAGGCTTCGGCAAGTGCAAAGAGTTTACCGAGCGCCTGCGACAGCAGCCCTTCCGCCTGGGCGCGACCTTCGACATCGCCGGCCGGCACGGCCTGCGCCCGGTTACGCAGGTTGATCACCTCCTCGAAGGTGCTCTTTTCATGCGCCGCGTAACCCTTCACGGTCTCGATGAGGTTAGGAATGAGATCGGCGCGGCGCTTCAGCTGCACGTCGATGCCCGACCACGCCTCTTCCTTCATCTGCCGCGCCTTGACAAGGCCGTTATAGATGAAGACGACATAAAGCGCGATTGCCGCGATGATTGCCAGCGTGATGAACATGAATTGCGATTCCCAGCTTCGATGCGCGCACGATAGCCGCTCATCGCCGCAAAGTCATGGGGCTTCGCTCATTCTGTCGGTTTTTGCCGGGAGGATAAAACCGCGACCAGTGCTGCGCGTCATTTATTGTAGACGGTGCAGTATAATCGCAGACCGGATGTTTTCCTTACAAAAACGGTGTGTGAGGCAAGCCTGTAGCCGCGTTCGGCCCAATAGTCCTTGTTCTCACCCAGATGATTCCAGCCGTCTATTCTCCAGTCGAGCATTTTCGAGTTTTGCGTGTAGTGCATGCGGACAAGCGCGCTACCGACATCGAGCGTCCGTTGGCCGCTGTCCTTGCAATCCATGCGGGTGACGATCATTCCGAAACTACGCAGCTTGTCTGCTCGGCGAAAGGCATCATTGCCGCTCATCCATTCAGTCGTTTCGGCAGCCGCAGCGTTGCCGAGGAAACATGCAAGCATCAATACAGGCAAAAAAACTAAGCTTCTAATATTCATAATCAAATCCATCACGATGTTTCACATAACCAATCAACACAAAATAAAAGGCCGTCAAGAACGGCCTTTCAAATTCATTAGAAGCTTCGGCTTGAATCTGCCTTCAAAAATCAGGCGGCCCTGTTCCAGTTCAGCCCGCCCGCATCCGTCAGCAGGAAGGCTTCGCCGCAGGCTTTCGCCAGCGTGCGCACGCGCAGGATATAGCTCTGGCGTTCCGTGACCGAAATTACGCCGCGTGCATCCAGAAGGTTGAAGACGTGGCTGGCCTTGATGCACTGGTCATAGGCCGGAAACACGCATTTGTGCAGGCGCTGATTGTCGTTATCACCGGGCGCACCGGCGGCGAGAAGCGCCTGGCATTCCTTTTCGGCGTCGATGAAATGGCGATGCAGCATGGCGGTGTCGGCAAATTCGAAATTATGGCGGGAATATTCCTGCTCGGCCTGCAGGAAAACGTCGCCATAGGAAATCTTCTCTTCGCCTTCGCGGCCGTTGAAGTTCAGGTCATAGACATTGTCGACGCCCTGAACATACATGGCGAGACGCTCCAGACCATAGGTCAGCTCACCCGCGACCGGCGAGCACTCGATGCCGCAAACCTGCTGGAAGTAGGTGAACTGCGAGACTTCCATGCCATCGCACCAGCATTCCCAGCCGAGACCCCAGGCGCCGAGCGTCGGGCTTTCCCAGTCGTCTTCGACGAAGCGCACGTCATGCAGCAGCGGATCGAGGCCGATTGCCTTCAGCGAACCGAGATAGAGTTCCTGAAGGTTGGAAGGGTTGGGCTTCAGGATGACCTGATACTGGTAATAATGCTGCAGGCGGTTGGGGTTTTCGCCGTAACGGCCGTCGGACGGGCGGCGCGAGGGCTGCACATAAGCGGCCTTCCAAGGCTTGGGCCCAAGCGCGCGCAGCGTCGTCGCCGGATGAAACGTGCCCGCGCCCACTTCCATATCGTAGGGCTGCAGCACCGCGCAGCCCTTGTCGGCCCAGTAATTATGCAGCGTCAGGATCAGCGCCTGAAAGGAACGCTTCGGGTTCATATGGTCGGGAACATCGGTCATTGCAGTCATCGCGGCGTTAGGAGGACAAGTAAGCATTGACTTACTTCGGATGCGGACACGTGCCACGGCATGGCGTGAGGGTCAAGGTTTTATGCGTGGAGACGGGCGGTGAACGGGTTGACGATCTTCATCCGCCCGTCAACGGTAAGACCGTCATGCATGTCTTCCGAGAGGAATACGGTGCTTTCAGCCTCCAGGGCTGCTGCTACCATCAATGCATCATAGAAGGCGAAGTTATATTTATCGACAAGATCGACGGCGCTCGCATTTAACTGCACATCGAGTTCAACGACTGTCACAGCCATTCGACGGAGACCATCCAGCGATCTGCGGATTTCGCCCCATTTTTGAGGCCACTTCCGCCGGACTACACTGGCAAACTCATTGAATGCCTGAACGCTCGTCACATAAGGTTTCGAAACGATCTCTTGGACCTTGGATGACCGTTCGTCATCCAGAAAGGCGTAAATGAAGATATTCGTATCGAGAAAGGGCAAATGGCTCAACGCTCATTTGCCTCTTCGCGGTCGAATTTCCAGCCGGGTGGAAGCTGCCAACGCTGAGCGCGAATATAAGACAGTATCTTTTCGCGCTCCTCCTGCGAAATAGAAGCAGGCGGTTCCTGTGTCGGCACAGAAACATCCACCTCGTCGCCTTCCTTGATGTGCAAGGCTTCCGCGACATCCGCCGGAATGCGGACCGCAAGACTATCGCCCCATTTCGTGACACGCATGACGGTCTCCTTACTCGAAAGCGACTATCGCAAATTCTGCGTTACAGAAAAATTATGTCTCATCCTCGCGCTTCACCCGGTATTCGCCGGTTTCCGGGTCCTTGATCAGCGTGCCGATGGCGCCGGTCTCGCGTTCCTTCTCGCGCTGTTTCGATTTCGCCGAGAGCTTTTCCGCATCGCGGACGAAGCGGCGGTATAGGATGACGGATCCCACCACCAGAAGAAAAATTGTAATGAGCTGCGCCATAAGGCTTTATTCCCGAGACATCATAGACCGAAACGCGACCACAATGCCTTTTCTTCGGCAACTTCCGCAAGCCCCGAGACGGCGCCTGCGGCCAGCCTTTCGGCATTCACGTCCAGCGCCGCATTCACGCCCGGCACCTTTTTGCCGAACAAAGTGCGCCCGCCGCTGACGAGCTGGAGCTTGACCTTCTCACCGTAACGGCGGCGCAGAACCTCGCGCATGTCGCCCAGCCCGTCGATCAGGCCGAGGTCGAGACCGCGCATGCCGGTCCAGAACAGGCCGGAGAAGATCGCCTCGTCGCCCTTCAGTTTCGAGCCGCGACGCATCTTGACCATATCAATGAAAACATTGTGGATTTCGACCTGAAGCGACTTCAGGTAATCGATATCGCCTTCCTTTTCCGGCTGGAAGGGATCGAGGATGACCTTGTTCTCGCCGGCCGTATAGACACGGCGCTCCACGCCGATCTTCTTCAGCATTTCCGGAAAACCGAAACCGCCGGAAACGACGCCGATGGAACCGACGATGGAGGTAGGATCGGCAATAATCTCGTCGCCGGCAAGCGCGATCATGTAGCCGCCGGAGGCCGCAACGTCCTCCACGAAGATCAGGACTTTCTTTTCCTTTTCCTCGGCGAGCTGGCGGATGCGGTTATAGATCATCCGCGCCTGCACCGGCGAACCGCCGGGCGAGTTGAGCGAAATGGCGACGGCCGGAGCATCCTTGACGGCGAAGGCCTTTTCCAGAAGCGGCGCATAGGAGGCGAGATTGAGGGCGGGGCGGAACTGGTTGCCGCCGGCCATGATCGCGCCATGCATGCGCACCACCGGGATGACGAGCTCTTTTTTACGAAAGCGTTTCGGCACCAGATACTTCAGAAAACCCACGACTCAATCCTCGCAGCATTTATCCGTTCGTCAGGGATGTATGTATCGCCCCGGAAAACACAATGGTTTGCGACCGGCGGAACGGCGATATTTATGACGCGGGCCGGATTGCCCTTACATTACGCGAATAGGCGGCGCGGCCATTGTTCAGGTCATCCACGAAGGGGGTGAAGGCATGGCTGCCGGTCTCATGCATGATGAGCGGCGCGCGAAAGGACAGCCGCGCCCGCGAACCCTTGATGGCGGTGACGAGCATGCGCACCGCATCCTCGCCAGGGCGCGGATGAATGAGGGTGATTTCGAGACCGCCGAAACGGCTGCCGCAGGCGGCGATGATCTCCGCCACCGATTGCGGCCTTGAAATCAGGGAAAGCTGCCCGCCCGGCACCATGATCGCGCCCGCGGTCCTGATCCAGTCTTCGAACAGGCCATCCGTCATGGCATGCGCTTCGGCCTTCAGGGCATCCGGCGTGCGGCGGTCGCCCGCATCGTTATAGGGCGGGTTCATGATGACATGATGGAAATGCTCGTCGGGCAAACCCGCTTCGGCGCGTGCTTTCGCCCGCAGGGTCACATCGGCTTCGCGCACGCTGACGCGGGCAGAAAAAGCAGCATTCTCAGGCAGTTCGAGGCTGCGGCGGGCAAATTGCGCCATTTCCGGCGAGCGTTCGTACAGCGTCACCTCGGCCTTTGCGAGCCGCGCCGCAACCGCCATGCCCGCAGCTCCCGCGCCCGCGCCGAGATCGGCTATCCGGCAGGCACGCTCATCCGCCACCAATGACGCCAGAAGCATGGCGTCCATGCCGGCCCGGTGCCCCCTGCCCTTCGGCTGGAGGATGTGAAACCGGCCCCGGTGAAAGGCGTCGATCGTTTCGGAAATGCCGTCGCCCACCGCCGTTCAAGCCTCTTCGTTGCGCAACTCGTCGCCGAGTCCGGCATCGATGAGAATGCGGCGGGCCTGATCGGCCCGATCTTCCTCCACCAGAAACCTTCGCGGCAAAAGACCGAGCGATCCTTCCAGAATGCTCATCGCCTGATCGGCGATGAGGCAATGGATGCCGGCATCCTTCATCAGGCTTTCGGCGAAGGAGAGCAGCACGGCATCGTTGGTACGGATCAGTTCACGCATGGATAGACCTTAAATTCCCATCTTTTTGAATGGCTAGCGGCAATTCGCCCCTTGCCGCGCAAGGCGTCAGTTTTTATTGTCGAATTCAAATTCGAACTGGAGTCCTGTCCCTTGGGCGTCGTCATACCGCTTGAAGAAAGCAAAAACAAACTCGCATCCGTCAAGCCGCTTGTCGACCTGACCCGCCCCGACATGGAACGGGTGAACCAGCTTATCCTTTCCAAGGCCGGTTCCGATGTCCAGATGATACCCGAGGTGGCCAACCACCTCATCTCTTCCGGCGGCAAGCGCCTGCGGCCGATGCTGACGCTCGCCTCGGCCTCGATGTTCGGTTACGAGGGCGACAACCACATCAAGCTCGCCACCAGCGTCGAATTCATGCACACGGCAACGCTTCTGCATGACGATGTGGTGGATGAAAGCGATCTGCGCCGCGGCAAATCCACTGCCCGCACCATCTGGGGCAACCAGGCGAGCGTTCTCGTCGGCGACTTCCTGCTCGGCCAGGCCTTCCGCATGATGGTGGATGTGGGCTCTCTCGATGCGCTCGACGTGCTGTCCACCGCCGCCTCGGTGATCGCCGAGGGCGAGGTACTGCAGCTTTCGGTCGCCAAGAACATGGAAACGACCGAAGACGATTATCTGCAGGTGATTCGCGCCAAGACGGCCGCCCTTTTTGCGGCGGCGGCGGAAGTCGGCCCGATCGTCGCCAAGACCGACAAGGCGACCCGCAGCGCGCTGAAATCCTACGGCATGAATCTCGGCCTCGCCTTCCAGCTCGTCGACGATGTGCTGGACTACGGCGGCAAATCCGCCGATCTCGGCAAGAATACCGGCGACGATTTCCGCGAAGGCAAGATCACGCTGCCAGTCATCCTCTCCTATCGTCGCGGCACGCAGGATGAGCGCGCCTTCTGGCGCAACGCCATCGAAAAGGGTGAAAGCAGCGATGAGAACCTTGAAAAGGCGCTGGGCCTGATCACCAAATACAACGGTCTTGGCGATACGATCGGCCGCGCCACGCACTACGGCACCATCGCCCGCGATGCGCTCGCACCGCTGCCGCAGAGCCCCTGGAAAGATGCGCTTCTGGAAGTGATCGACTTCTGCATCGAGCGTCTGAACTGACGCCGCAGGCCGGGCGAACGGCGGATGGAAAAGACCATCCGCCCAGGGTTCCGGGCCAGCTTCTCCGCAAGGTGTGATTGTGGCCGGGGCCATAATTTCTTGCGGCGTTGCTTCAAAAAAGCCATTCTATCGTGACCAACAATGGAAACTGATTTTTCCGTGCTTCTGCACAAAGGCAAAGGTTCCCTCATGCGGCGTAAACCAGCACTCCGTCTTCTCTGCAGCGCGGCTCTTGCCGCTGCTCTCGCAATCGGCGCGGCTGCAAGCCCCGGCTTTGCGGAGACGAAGGCGACACCGGAAGACAAGGCCGTTACGTTCGATCCCGGCAAGGTGAACACCTTCTCCGGCGCCTTCCTCGCCGGGCGCAATGCCGATGTCGATCAGGATTATCCCACCGCGATTTCGCTTTACAAAAAGGCGCTGGAATTCGACCCGGCCAATACGGAAATCCGCCAGCGGCTGATGATCGCCGAACTTCTGAGCGGCAATTTCGAGGCCGGCGCCAAGATCGCCGATTCGATGAAGGACGATACCTCGGTGGAGCGCGTGACGACCATCGTGCGCGGTCTCGACGCCATCAAGGACAAGGAATTCGCCAAGGCCGAGAAGATCCTGAAATATACCGGTCCGAACGATCTCGACCGCATGGTCAACACGCTGTTGACCGCTTGGGCGCGCGCCGGCTCCGGCAAGCCGAAGGAAGCGCTGGCGCTGGTCAACAATATGAAGGGCCCGGGCTGGATTTCGATCTTCCAGAAATACAATGCGGCGGCCATCGCCCTTGTTTCCGGCAACAACGAGGCCGCCCGCAAGAGCCTGAA
Organism: Agrobacterium leguminum; assembly: GCF_005144435.2. NCBI lineage: Bacteria > Pseudomonadati > Pseudomonadota > Alphaproteobacteria > Hyphomicrobiales > Rhizobiaceae > Agrobacterium > Agrobacterium leguminum. The sequence goes on along the minus strand of NZ_CP120211.1, from coordinate 303,306 downwards.
CGAAGCGGTGACGGACCGCGAAGGCGGGGCAACCGCCTCCGATACCTATATGCGCGCTGTGATGGCGCTTGCCCGGCTGGAGGCTTCCGCCGGCAACAAGCAGAAGGCGCTGGATGCGATTGCGGTCGGAGACACTTTCGCGCCGAATTACGCGCCGCTGAAAGCGCTTCGCCAGTCCATCGAAAACGGTGAAAAGCCGGAGCAGCAGATCACCAATGCGGTGGAAGGCGCCGCCAGCGTCATGTTCTCCATCGCCGGCGCGCTGAACCGCGAAGGCGCCGAAGAGATCGTGACGCTTTATCTGCAGACGTCGCGCGCACTCGATCCGAAGAGCCCGGATACGCTCATCCTTCTCGGCGGCCTTTCCGAAGCGCTGAAACAGCCTGACCGCGCCATTGCCTTCTATCGCGAAGTGCCGAAGGATTCGCCGATGTATCGCATCTCCGAGCTGCAGCTCGGACTGACGCTTGCGCAGACCGGCAAGGTGGATGAGGCGCGCAAGCATCTCAAATCCCTGCTCGAATCCGATCCGAAGGACATTCGTTCCTATCTCGCCTATGGCAGCGTGCTTTCGGACGCCAAGGACTACAAGGCGATGGCCGAGAACTACGACAAAGCCATCGAGGTAATCGGCTCCGTGCCGCAGAAATCCGACTGGTCCGTCTTCTTCCAGCGCGGCATCGCCTATGAGCGGCTGAAAGAATGGGACAAGGCCGAACCGAATTTCAAGCGGGCGCTGGAGCTGAACCCGGAACAGCCGCAGGTTCTGAACTATCTGGGTTATTCCTGGGTGGACAAGGGCATCAATCTCGATGAAGGCATGAAGATGATCAGCCGCGCCGTCGAGCTTCGGCCGAATGACGGTTATATCGTCGATTCGCTCGGCTGGGCGCATTATCGCCTCGGCGCATTCGATGAAGCCGTGACCGAACTGGAGCGGGCGATCGAACTGAAAGCCGGCGATCCGACCATCAACGACCATCTGGGCGACGCCTATTGGCGGGTCGGCCGCAAGATCGAGGCGGTCTATCAGTGGAACCGCGCATTGATCGGCGACAGCGACGACGTGGACAAGGCCAAGGTGAAGGAAAAGATCGCCAACGGCCTGCCGCCGGTGGAAAAGGATGCCGAAAATACCGCCAAGAAGGACGTCGCGCCGGTGCCGCCGGCTCCTCCGGCACCGGCACCGGCTGCCACTCCGGACAAGAAATCCTGACGCCGCATGCGCGGGCATGACGTATCCGGGGCCACCGAGACCATCGAGGCGGCCCCGGCCAAGATCAATCTGGCGCTGCATGTGACCGGCCAGCGAGCGGATGGGTATCACCTGCTCGAAACGCTGGTGACCTTTACCGAAGCCGGCGACACGATCCATATTCGCGACGCCGATGCCGACAGTTTCTCCATCTCAGGCCCTTTCGGCAATCTTTTGCGCGCGGGCGATGGCGGCGATAACCTCGTCACCCGCGCCAGGGACCTGTTGCGCGATGCGCTTGCATCGACAGGTCAACCTGTACCCCCGGTCGCCATTCATCTTGAAAAGAACCTGCCGGTGGCTTCCGGTATCGGCGGCGGCTCGGCGGATGCGGCGGCGACGCTGCGGGGGCTTTTGCGGCACTGGCGTGCCGGGATCGCACCGGATACGCTTGCATCCACGGCGCTGACGCTCGGGGCGGATGTGCCGATGTGCCTTGAAAGCCGATCCCTGATCGCGCGCGGCATCGGCGAGGACATCGAACCGCTCACCGATCTGCCGGAACTGGCGATGGTTCTGGCCAATCCGCTGAAGGCGGTCTCGACGCCGGAGATTTTCCGGCGATTGCAGAACAAGACCAATCCGCCCCTGCCTGCCTCTGCGACAATCGGCTGGATGGATTTTCTCGCGCAAAGCCGTAACGATCTGCAACCACCGGCCCAGGCGCTTCTGCCGGAGATCGGAGAAATCATTGGGTTGCTGTCGCAGGAGGGTGCTGCGCTTGTGCGCATGTCCGGTTCGGGGGCAACCTGTTTCGGGATTTTTCATTCCCTTGAAGCGGCCAGGAAAGCGGAAACATCGCTTCGAAAGAAACGCCCCGGCTGGTATTTTCAGGCGACGCGGACCATTTGAAAACCAGACACTTCGAGGATAAGGCCATGGCAGGCGAAAGACCCTTCATTCCCCTTGGCATTGCGGTTTTGACCGTTTCGGACAGCCGCACGCTGGAGAACGACAAATCCGGCGATACGCTCGTCGCAAGGCTGGAGGAAGCGGGCCACAGGCTCGCGGCCCGCGCCATCGTGCCCGATGACAAAGCAGCGATTGCCGGCACCGTGCGCGACTGGACGCTCGCTGAAAGCGTGGATGTGGTCATCACCACCGGCGGCACCGGTTTTACCGGCCGCGACGTGACGCCCGAAGCGCTGGAGCCGCTGTTCGAAAAGCGCATGGATGGGTTTTCCGCCCTTTTCCACCGCATCTCCTATGACAAGATCGGCACCGCCACCATCCAGTCACGCGCGACCGGCGGCGTGGCGAATGCAACCTTCATCTTCGTGCTGCCCGGCTCGCCGGGTGCGTGCAAGGATGCGTGGGACGGCATTCTGAAAGCCCAGCTCGATTATCGCCACCTGCCCTGCAATTTCGTGGAGATCATGCCGAGGCTCGACGAGCATTTGAAGCGTGGGGCTGGGGGCGTTTAGATCAGCGGACCGGAGGTGCGTGGGGCTTCACCCCCTCTGCCCTGCCGGGCATCTCCCCCTCAAGGGGGGAGATCGGCAAGAGGCCCGCTTGTCGCTTCATTCTCAAGCTTCAAGATGGACGAGACATCGCCGCAGATCGATCTCCCCCCTTGAGGGGGAGATGCCCGGCAGGGCAGAGGGGGGTGAAGCCCCACGCACCTCCGGTTCGCAGACAATGCCCGCCCAAAACCCCCATCACGCCAGATATTTCTTGAAGAACTCCGTCGTCCGGCCCCAGGCGAGATCGGCAGCCGCCTTGTCGTAGCGCGCCGAGGACGTGTCATTGTTGAAGGCGTGGTTGACGCCGTCATAGACGAAGATTTCAAAGGTCTTGCCGTTTTCCTCCAGCGCCTTCTTATAGGCGTCGATGCCGGCATTGATGCGCTCGTCGAGACCCGCATAATGCAAAAGGAGCGGCGCCTTGATGGCCGGTACATCGGCCGCCGGGGCCTGCTGGCCGTAATAGGCGACGCCGGCATTCAAACCTGCCGATTTGGTGGCGAAACGGTTGACCAGCCCGCCGCCCCAGCAGAAACCGACAGCACCGACCTTGCCATTCGCCCCCTGCCGGGCCGCAAGCCATACCCGGCCCGCTTCGGCATTGGCGACGGTCGCGTCCATGTCGAGACCGCTAAACATCTGCCGCGCCTTCTCCTCATCGGCGGGCGTGCCGCCCTGCGGTGAGAGGAAATCGACCGCAAGCGCCCGGAAACCGGCGAGCGCCACCCGTCTTGCCACGTCACGAATATGGTCGTTCAGACCACGGTTCTCGTGGATGACGATAACCGAGCCGATGGGGCCGGAAACGGATTTCGGTGTAACGAGGTAACCCTTCATCTCGCCGCCGGGGGCGGGATAGGTCACCTCCTCGGCGACGATCCTGTCGTCATCGGCCGCGATGACAGCCGCACGGGCGCTGTTGGCCGAAAGAAGCGGGGCGATGGCGGCCGCCGCCGCGCCCGACCCGGCCAGCACGGTGAGCTTTTCCATGAATTTGCGGCGATCGAGGCTGAGATGGGTATATTCATCGTAAGCGTCGATCATGGCCTGCGTGATCTTGGGCTTGTCCATCGCTCTATCCTCCTTGAACGCACGGATGCGGAAGGATAGCGCAGATCGCCCCGCGGGGAACGCGGCGGGGGCAAGCGGCGCCACACATTTACGTGAGCGCCGCCAGCCAGTTTTCACATCAGGCGGCGAGGTCCACGACGATACGGCCGTCGATCTTGCCTTCTTCCATGCGGTGGAAAATATCGTTGATGTTTTCGAGCTTGTCCCAGGAGAAGTGGGCCGCCACCTTGCCTTCGCCGGCGAAGGTCAGCGCTTCCTCCAGATCCTGTCGCGTGCCGACGATGGAGCCGCGCACCGTGATGCGCTTCAGCACCGTGTCGAACACCGGAATGGAGATGAAGCCCGGCGGCAGGCCGACAAGCGCCATGGTGCCCTTGGAGCGCAGGAAACCGTAAGCCTGCTCCATGGCCTTGGGCGACACCGCCGTCACCAGCGCGCCGTGGACACCGCCGGTCGCCTTCTGCACCTGCTCCACCGCGTCAGGCGCGCGACCATTGACGACGACATCGGCTCCGAGTTTTTTCGCAAGCGCCAGCTTGTCGTCAAAAATATCGGCGGCAACGACATGCATGCCCATGGCCTTGGCATATTGCACGGCCATGTGGCCAAGCCCGCCAATGCCTGAAATGACCACCCACTCACCGGGCCTGACTTCGGTTTCCTTGAGACCCTTATAGACGGTGACGCCGGCGCAGAGCACCGGTGCGGCTGGGCCGAAGTCGAGATTATCCGGCAGGCGGCCGACGAATTTCGGATCGGCGAGACCGTATTCGGCAAAGCTGCCATTGACGGAATAGCCGGAATTCTTCTGGCTCGGGCACAGCGTTTCCCAGCCGGTGCGGCAGGGAATGCAGCATCCGCAGGCGGTGTAGAGCCAGGGCGTGCCGGCGCGGTCGCCTTCCTTGATGCCTGTGACGCCAGCGCCGATCTTGGCGACATAACCGACGCCTTCATGGCCGGGGATGAAAGGCGGATTGGGCTTGACCGGCCAGTCGCCGGTTGCGGCGTGCAGGTCGGTGTGGCAAATGCCCGTCGCCTTGTAATTGATGAGAATTTCACCGGGGCCGGGATCCGGTATCGCCACTTCCTCGATGGTCAGCGGTTTTCCAAACGCGCGGACGACGGCTGCCTTCATTGTCTTAGCCATGACATACTCCCTAATCTCTGCTCGCCTGAAATCCTCGACGGCGAGGCAGAGATTAACGGGGATGGGGTGTCATGGAATTGACCCATCGCAAATCGGAGCATTTTGCAAGGCGGGATTGTCTCACTTATGAGGCAACCTCACGGTGCTGATTTACTCCAGCGCCAACCATATGGCGAGCCATGCCCACAGGCAGACGACCAGCGCAAAGCCGATGCCGAACAATGCGCCACGCTGACGCAGGCGGTTGCTGGTGACGTGGATATAGGAATGGGCATAACGCGAGAGCACGAACAGCCATGCCAGAACGACGGTGACGATATTGTCCGCATCCGTGATGTAGAGCAGCAGGCAAGCGATGTGAAACAGCACCGGCAGTTCGAACTGATTGGCGATGTTGCGGTTCACCAGATGGCTTTCGCGCGCCTCCTCGCCCCGGTCGCGCAGCTTGATCGCCGATTCGCGGTCCTTGAAGGTGTATTTGTTGCGCCGGACGATCAGAAGCCCGTAAAGCCAGAAGACCAGAAAGACATGGGCGATCATCGGCCAGAACATTGCGGTCGTGGGTGACATGCTTTCTTCTCCAATCATGAAAACGCTCCCCGATCCGGCATGAATCGGGGAGCGCCAAATACTCAGTATCCTTTTACGGATTCGCCTCGAAAGATCAAACCGCGCCGGGGTAGTTCGGGCTTTCGCGGGTGATCGTCACGTCATGGGCGTGGCTTTCGCGCAGGCCCGCGCTGGAGATGCGAACGAAGGTGGCGCGCTCCTGGAATTCCTTGATGTTGCTGCCGCCGACATAACCCATGGCAGCCTTGAGGCCACCTGCCAGCTGGTGCAGGACGCCGGAAACCGGGCCCTTATAGGGAACCTGACCTTCGATGCCTTCCGGAACGAGCTTCAGCGTGTCGCGCACTTCCGCCTGGAAATAACGGTCGGCGGAACCGCGCGCCATGGCGCCAACGGAGCCCATGCCGCGATAGGCCTTGAAGGAACGACCCTGATAAAGGAACACTTCGCCCGGGCTTTCATCCGTGCCGGCCAGCAGCGAGCCGATCATGACGGCGGAAGCGCCGGCGGCGATTGCCTTGGCCAGATCGCCCGAGAACTTGATACCGCCATCGGCGATGACGGGGATATCAGCCGCATTGGCCACTTCGACCGACGACATGATGGCCGCAAGCTGCGGAACGCCGACGCCGGCGACGATGCGGGTGGTGCAGATGGAGCCGGGGCCGATACCGACCTTGACGCCATCGGCGCCGGCATCGATCAGCGCCTTGGTGCCGTCGGCGGTGGCGACATTGCCGGCGATGATGCGAACCGAGTTCGACATCTTCTTGACCTGCGAGACGGCATCCAGCACGCGCTGCGAGTGGCCATGCGCGGTATCGACGACCAGAAGGTCGACGCCGGCATCGATGAGACGCTCGGCGCGCTCGATGGCGTCAGCACCGACGCTGATGGCGGCAGCGGCGCGAAGGCGGCCCTGCGCATCCTTGGTGGCGTTGGGGTTCAGCTGCGACTTCTCGATATCCTTGACGGTGATGAGGCCGACGCAATTGCCCTTGGCGTCCACAACCAGCAGCTTTTCGATGCGGTGCTTGTGCAGCAGGCGGCGCGCTTCCTGCTGATCGACGCTGCTTTCCTTGACCGTGACCAGATTTTCGCGGGTCATCAGTTCGTAGATTTTCTGCTGCGGATCGGAGGCGAAGCGCACGTCGCGATTGGTGAGAATGCCAACGAGACGGCCGTTCTTGTGGCCGCCAGAACCGCCGTTTTCAACGACCGGAATACCGGAAATGCCATGCGCCTTCATCAAGGCCTGTGCTTCCGCAAGCGTCGCATCCGGGCCAATGGTGACCGGGTTGACGACCATGCCGCTTTCGAACTTCTTCACCTGCCGTACTTCTTCGGCCTGTTCGATGGGGGTGAGGTTGCGGTGGATGACGCCGATGCCGCCGGCCTGGGCCATGGCGATGGCAAGGCGGCCTTCGGTAACCGTATCCATGGCGGAAGAGAGGATCGGCAGGTTGAGATCGATATCGCGGGCGATGCGGGTGGCGATATTCGTCTGTCCCGGCATGACTTCGGAATGTCCGGGTTGCAGCAACACATCGTCAAATGTGAGAGCGTCCAAACCAGTGGGTGTTTGAATGATGCGTGCCATGACCAAATTCCTTCATACTGAAAATGCGTGGCCGTTCCGGAACGAAAAGTTCACCCCGGCGCCCTGCAAGGATTGCTTGGAAGTTGGCGAGGGCTGGTAACACGTTCATGACAGGAAGGGAATAGAAAAAACCCGGAATTGCCTTCCGGGCTTTTTCTGTTGCTGCATTGCAGCAGATATCAGATGTCGAACTGATAGGATTTCGGCACGAAACGATAGCCGGTATCCAGCTTTTCGGCGTAACCGACCGCCGGGAAAGGCATGTGATAGCCAAGGAAAGGCAAACGGTCGGTGGCGATCATGTCATAGACCTTCTTGCGGGTCGCGGCGGCTGCCGCCTTGTCCATGTCGAACTTCACCTCCCAGTCTGGCTTTTGCAGGGAAAGGACGAAATGGTTGGCCGTATCCGCCGTCAGGATGAGTTGTTTGCCTTCCGATTCGACACGGAAGATCATGTGCCCCGGCGAATGACCGAAGGCCGCCACGCCGGTGATCCCGGATACGACACTGGCGCCGTCGCCAATGAAGGTCGCCTTTTCCGCCAGCGGCTTGACGTTCGTGAGAACGCCCTTGTGACCGCCTTCGGCAGGCGTGCCGACGCGCTTCTCATCCGTCCAGAAATCATACTCCGCCTGGCCGAACACGTAGCGCGCCTTGGAAAAAGCCGGAGCGCCCTTTTCCATCAGGCCGCCAATATGGTCGCCATGCATATGGGTCAGCACCACCACGGTCACATCTTCCGGCGTATAACCGGCGGCCGCCATGCCTTCGATTAACCGGCCATTGCCCGCACCGCGCCCGGCCTCACCGAAACCGGTATCGAACAGCACGAGATCGGTGCCGGTATTGACGAGGACCGGCGAGAAGGAATTGACGAATTGCTCCTTCGGCAGAAAATTGTCTTCCAGCAATTTTCCGACCGTCTCGGCCGACTGGTCGGTGCCGAAGGTCTCGCCGGGATTGGGGGCCGCGCGCGCGCCATCCTTCACCACCAGCACTTCGAAATTGCCGAGCTTGAAGCGATTGGTTTCAGGCGGCATCGCGTGTTCTATCTCCATGGAGGTTTGCGGCTGGTTGGTCTGGGCCGTTGCCGTGCGCGCCATCAACAGCGGCGCACCGAGAACGCTTGCGCCCGCCGCACCGATGAGGCCGCGTCTGCTCATGCTCAAGGATTGGGTCATTATCTTTCTCCCGATATCGCCAACTGGCCGTGATCGCCAACTGAACCATGCCAACGGACAATAGAGCGAGAAAGTTGCAAGAAAACCGGCCTCACGCAGGTTTGATCGGAACTTGAGAAATTGATAATTAACGTGTTGGCAAGCCCGCTTATCAGGCGTAGGAGGAACGGCGATATCCTTTGTCGCAGCGGAAAGCCGCAGGCAGCCTCATGAACCGCATCATTCCCCTCATCCTGGCAGTCGCTCTCTTCATGGAGCAGATGGACTCCACCGTCATCGCCACCTCGCTGCCGGCAATTGCCGCCGACCTTCATGTCGGCCCGATCACGCTCAAGCTCGCATTGACGGCCTATATGGTGGCGCTGGCGATCTTCATTCCGATCAGCGGCTGGATGGCCGACAAATACGGCGCGAAGAAAATCTTCCGTTTCGCCATCGGCGTCTTCGTGGTGGGGTCGATCTGCTGCGCGGTCTCGTCCTCGGTGTTCGAATTCGTGCTTTCGCGGTTCCTGCAGGGCATGGGCGGGGCGATGATGACGCCCGTCGGCCGCCTCGTGCTTTTGCGCACGACCAAGCGCAGCGAACTCGTCTCCGCCATGGCGCTGCTGACAATTCCGGGGCTGGTGGGACCGCTGACCGGCCCGCCCATCGGCGGTTTCATCACCACCTATTTTTCATGGCACTGGATTTTCCTGATCAATGTACCGATCGGCGTCATCGGCATCTGGCTCTCGACGATCTTCCTGCCGGAAATCGAAACCACCAACCCGCCACCCATGGATGGCAAGGGCTTCGTGCTGTCAGGCATCGCCGCCTCCGGCGTGGTGTTCGGCCTCTCCGTCGTCAGCCTGCCCGCGCTGCCGCCCGCCATCGGCATTGCCTCGACGATCATCGGTTTTATCTGCGGTTTTCTTTATCTGCGCCACGCCGCGCGCCACCCTGCCCCCATTCTGGATTTTCGCATATTCCAGAACGCGACCTTCCGGGCGGCTTCCGTCGGCGGCACCGTTTTCCGCATTTCCACGGGCGCCATACCCTTCCTGATGCCGCTGATGCTGCAGATCGGTTTCGGGCTTAACCCGTTCCAGTCGGGCATGATCACCTTTGCCGGCGCAATCGGTGCGATCACCACGAAATTCATGGCCAAGCGGGTGTTTGCGGCAACCGGATTCCGCTCGACACTGATCGGGGCCGGCATCGTCGGCGCCTGCACCACGCTCGCCAACAGCTTCTTCACCCCGGAAACGCCCTATCCGCTGATCATGATCTTCCTTGTGACAGCGGGATTTGCCCGGTCCTTCTTCTTCACCGGATCGAACGCGCTCAGCTATTCCGATATCGAGGACAGTCAGGCCAGCCAGGCGACCTCGATGGCGTCGGTGCTGCAGCAGATCAGCCTGGCGCTGGGCGTGGCTTTCGCCGCCTCCATTCTGGAAGTCAGCAGCATGATGTCGGGTACGCATCTGCAGCTCGCCGATTTCCACATCGCCTTCACCATCGTGGCGCTGGTATCGCTGTTCGCCATCGTGCCGATCATCCGCATGGACGGCAATGCCGGGGCGGCCGTCTCCGGCCACCGCGGCAAGGTCTCACAACCGGCGGAGTGATCAGTCTTCGGAAGCCTCTTCGGCTTCCGCATCGACGTGCGGCTCGCTCTTGCGGCCCTTGAAGTGCTTGGCAAGCAGGAACATTTCCACCGATTCCGAGCGTGAGGACGCCGGCTTGATGTGCAGAACCTGCTTGAAGTTCTTCTTCAGCATATCCAGCAATGCCTTTTCCGTGCCGCCCTGGAAGGTCTTGGCAAGGAAGTGACCGCCTTCTGCCAGCACCTGAACGGCGAAATCGGCCGCGACTTCGCACAGATGCATGGTGCGGATATGATCGGTCTTCTGGTGCCCGGTGGTGGGCGCGGCCATGTCCGACAGCACCAGATCGGGCGTGCCGCCAACGGCCTCCATCAGCTTTTCCGGCGCGCTCGGATCGAGGAAGTCGAGCTGCAGGATTTTTACGCCGGGGATGGGATCGATCTCGAGAAAATCGATAGCCGCGACGCGGATATCGTCCTCGGTGGAATCCGTCACCTTCGACGCGATCTGCGACCAGCTGCCGGGGGCGGCGCCAAGGTCGATGATGCGGCGCGCGCCTTTGAGGATCTGGTGCTTGTCGTTGATTTCCAAAAGCTTGAAGGCGGCGCGGGCGCGATAGCCTTCAAGCCTGGCGCGCTGCACATAGGGGTCGTTGATATGACGTTCCAGCCAGCGGCGCGACGAGGCCTTGAGCTTGGTCTTCTTGACCTTCTGGCCGATCTTGCGGCCGGTGCGGTTGTTGCTTGTCGGCGCCTTGCTCATGTCAAACCTTCCGTCCTGTCCTGCCGTGTCATCTGCATGCGCCTTATGCGGTTGCGCCGCCATGCGCCGTCATCCGCCATCATATCCGTCAGCAGGCCTTCGCGAAGACCGCGATCCGCCACGCGCATGCGGCGTGCCGGCCAGCGGCGGCGAATGGCCTCGAGAATGGCGCAGCCGGCCAGAACCAGATCGGCCCTGTCAGGCCCGATGCAGGCATTGGCGGCGCGGCCCGCGAAATCCCAGGCCAGAAGCTTGTCCTGCATCGCCGTCACCTCGGCATCGGAAAGCCAGAGGCCATCCACCTTGCGGCGATCGTATCGTGGCAGATCGAGATGGACGCCGGCAAGCGTCGTGACCGTGCCCGAGGTCCCGATCAGATGAAAATCCTCGTGATGGGTTTGCGGCGCGAGAGGCGGGCAATGGAAGGCATCGAGCAGCCCTTCGACTTCCCGCACCATGGCGGCGAAGACGTCCGGCGTCACATCGCGCCCGCCATGACGTTCCGAAAGCGTGACGACGCCGACCGGCAACGAGGTCCAGTGGGTGATGTGATTGGCGAGCCGGTTCGAGCGGTTTTCCCCGACCTTGATGACAGCGATTTCCGACGATCCGCCACCGATATCGAACAGCACGACCGAACGCGCCTCGCGCCCAACGAGAGAGGCGCAGCCAGACACCGCAAGGCGGGCTTCCGTCTCGCGGCTGATGATTTCGAGCTTCAGTCCCGTTTCCCGCGTAACCCGCGCCAGAAACTCTTCGCCATTCGACGCAGCGCGGCAGGCCTCGGTCGCGATGAGCCGCATGCGCCTGATCGGACGACCGGAGAGTTTCGCGGAGCAGACTTTCAGCGCCTCGACAGCTCGATCCATGGCGTCGTCAGAAAGCCGGCCGCTCGACACCAGCCCCTCGCCCAACCGAACGATGCGCGAAAAGGCATCGACGACCCGGAACTGGCCGGGCCGCGTCGGCTGCGCAATCAATAGGCGGCAATTATTGGTGCCGAGATCGAGCGCGGCATACATATCCGCCGGCGGCTCCTGGCCATGCTCATGCTGGCGGCCTGCATGGCGCGCGGATATTTCAGATTGCCGGTGCGGTTCCTGTCCGGCCCCATTGGCGCGACCATTCTGCTTGCCGACGTGTTTCGGCGCATGGGTGGGAACCAGCGGACGGCCCTGTGGATCGCGGCTGCGCGGATCGCGGTGACCACGCTTGCGGTGGCGCGACTTTCGCCCTGCGCCCGGCGGCACGGAGGATGGATTGGCAGCGTCTGTTGCGGCTGGAGCCTGCGTCTGCACGGTGGAAGCTGGGGCAGCCTGCTGAGACGCACCCTTGCCGCGAGAGCGCCTGCGGCGCTTTCTCTTGCGCGGCTCGGCATCCGGCTCAAGAGCCGATACGTAGGAGGAACCGGCCGGAACATCCGCGGCAACATCATGCGACAGCACAGCAGCGTCACGGGGCTGACCGTCACGCTTGTGTTTCTTGCCACGGCGGGATCGCTTCGCTTTCCCTTTGTTCGCCACCGACGCCCCTTGTTCCGACGGCTTTGGGCCGTTTCCGGGGTCGATCACTGTCTTGTCCATTTCGCCGCGCACAAGCGTAGACGCTATGCTGCTGGCTTTCATAAGGTTTCGTTGGGCGGACAATACCAGCGCAAGCGATTTTAGCCAAATGGTTTTTGCCGGGCGGCGTGTGGCAAAGGCTCACACGTCACCAAGGTTGCGTGACGCCCGCGCCGAATGCACGCTTCATCGATAGGAGTTTCATGTTGCTCCTCCGCTCGTTTGCTTGAGCCCGTCACGCTCTCCCCAAGCGTGACGAAACCAATTGCGGGCGCTCGCCTACAACACGGAGATCATGCCGCCATCGGCATAGACGATCTGGCCATTGACGTAGTCGGACGCGGCGGACGCAAAATAGATGACGGTTCCCGCCAGTTCTTCCGGACGCCCCCAGCGCCGCGCCGGCGTACGCGCCTTGACCCAGGCGTCGAATTCCGGGTTGGCGAGCAGGGCCTCGTTCATATCGGTGATCATGTAGCCGGGGCCGATCGCATTGGCCTGAATGCCCTTTTCGGCCCACTCAGCCGCCATGGCCTTGGTCAGCATCTTGATGCCGCCTTTCGCCACGGTATAAGGCGCAACCGTTGCCCGGGCGAGTTCGGAGGTCAGCGATCCGATATTGATGATCTTGCCGGAACCGCGCTCCGCCATTCGCCTGGCCGCCTCCCGGCCGACGAGGAAGGCCGACGTCAGATTGGTGTCGATCACCCTTCGCCAGTCGGCGCTCTCCAGCTCCAGCATAGGCTTGCGGAACTGGATGCCGGCATTGTTGACGAGGATATCCACCCGGATACCGTCCCGGTCGAACCGCTCGAAGGCTGCGATGACAGCGGCTTCGTCGGTCACGTCGAACGCCGCGGTCAGCACCTCACGACCTGTCGACCGCATCGCCGCAGCCGCCTCTTCCAGTCGGGTGGCGTCGACGCCATTGAGGATCACCCGGGCGCCGGCATTCGCCAGCCCCTCGGCAAAGGCCCGCCCCAAACCACGGGACGAACCGGTGATCAGCGCCGTCTTGCCGCTCAGATCGAATAGTGAAACGCTCATGACGATTCCCCTCAGAGTTCAGAGACGCGGACGGAGAGATCCGAGCGTTCGAAGAAGGACGGTTGCAGTTCAGTGCCGAGACCGGGGCCTTCCATCGGATAAACGAAGCCGCCCTCGATACGCGGAACCTCCGTCACCAGTTCGCGATACCAGCCCTTGTAAAAAGCGCGCACGCTTTCCTGGATAAGCGTGTTGGGCTGCGAAAAGCTCATGTGGATGGCGGCGGCGAACCCGACCGGGCCGATGCAGTCATGCGGGGCAAAAGGCCGGTGATAGGTTTCCGCCATGGCCGCGATCTTGCGGCCCTCGGTCAGGCCGCCCGTCCAGCACAGGTCGGCCATGACGACATGGGCGGCGTCGCGGTCGAGATAGTCCTTATAGGCAAAACGGGTGCCGAGCGTTTCGGAGGCGCAGGTCCACACATCGGTGGAATGCGCGTATTCGGCAAGCGCCTGCGGCGAATTCATCCGTATCGGATCTTCGTACCATGTGGGCTTGAACGGCTCGAGCGCCCGCGCGATCTGCTTGGCAACCGGCAGGTTCCACAGCGAATGGAACTCGACCATGATATCCATCTTGTCGCCGACGGCCTTGCGGATCAGCTCGAACGGCTTGATCGCCGTCTTCATCTGTTCCGCCGTGATGAACAGGCCGCGGTTTTCCATCGCCGGAGGATCGAACGGCCAGATCTTCATGGCCGTGATCCCGTTCGACAAAAGGTCTTCCGCCAGTTCGCCCGCCCGGTTCATGAAACCGTCGAGGTCTTCGTAAGGACCGGCTTCCTCACCCAAATTCCAGGTATCGACCGGCTTGATCTTCTTCGTCCGCACATAGCGGCTTCCGGCGCAGGTATTGTAGACACGCATCTTCTCCACGCAGAGCCCGCCTAGCATCTGGTGGACAGGCTGCCCACATACCTTGCCGAAAATATCCCACAGCGCGATGTCGACTGCGGAAGCCGCACGGTGTTCCGCCCCCGTCGAGGCATGGGCCATCGGCAGGTTGAGCATTTCCCGGTGAAGGGCTTCTATATGAAGCGGGTTACGGCCCACCAGCCGGCTTGCCAGCGTATCGTGGATGTGGGCTTCGACGGCCGCCGCCCCATAAAAGGTTTCGCCGAGGCCGGTAACGCCCTGATCGGTCTCCACATGCACCCAGAGAACATTGGAGAACTCTTCTGCTCGAAAAGTCTTGATCGCAGTTATTTTCATCATTGCTTCCGTTCAATCCGCCCGACTTTCGCCAAGCCGCCATTTCAGCGGGAAAACCGCAGAGACAAAGGAAATCCATCGATCGCATACGAAGCATGCGGCCCTGTTTCTCCATCGAAGTCTGACTGACGTTTCTTTCCGCCCAATTTTTATGGCAGAATTTCTGCCAGTCTCGTATAATCCTGTCAACCAAAAATGCGAAAGTAATGTTCCGAAATGACAAAAGCTGTAGGACAGGTTTACGAAGAAGATATAGGCCTCGTTGAACGGGCCATTGTCGATGTGCGCGCCTATATGCGCGAAAACCAGCTTCGGCCGGGCAGCCCCATGCCCAGCGAAACGGCCATGGCCGCCAAGCTCGATGTTTCCCGATCCGTGACGCGGGAGGCCTTCCGTGCCCTTGCCGCACTCGGGATCCTCGAGGTCAGCTCCGGCCGCCGGGCGCGGGTTGCGGCACCGGATGCGATACCGCTCAGCATGATTCTCGACCATACCGTGGCAACGAAGCAGCTCAGCATTCAGCAGGTTCTGGACGTGCGGCGCACGCTTGAGCTGCGCATGGCAAGCCTTGCATCGCTGCGCCGTACGGACGCCCAGGCGCGGGAGCTTCTCCAGATCGTGGAAGACATGTTCAACGCGCTCGAAACACCGGAGGCGTTGATGGAGCTCGACATTCGCTTCCACGAACTGATCGCCCAGGCTTCGGGCAACTCTCTTTATGGAATCATCGTCGGCTCTTTCCGTGTCGTAACGCAGCAGACCTGGCATATCGGCTGGCGCAGCCGCGCCACTCTGGAGAACCGCACGGAAAACATCCGTTGCCACCAGAGGATCGCTGAAGCGATCAGCCTCCAGAATATGGAGATGGCGGAGGCCGCCATGACCGAACATTTCGACTCGGCCGTCGGCGTCCTGCTTCGGGCGGGCGTCAACTGACGAAGCCATGTGATGGGCATCGCCTGTCGCCGCAACCGGACGCCGTCCAGTCATTGCTCGCATCTGCGCGATCTAAACAGGCGTTACCATCCGACGAGACTGCCATCGTGATGACGCCAGAGCGGATTGCGCCAAGCTGCGCCTAAAAAATATGCTTGGAAGCCCATCGGCAAGAACACAAATCAGGCACTCTTCTTCGCATTTTGGCGAAATCGCGCGGCAAAGCCCGAAATCCAATCTGGCACGCGGTTTGCTTCGTTTATTCCGAGTTGGCCGCTAGGGTTCCGGTGCAGGTTTGCATGACTGGTCCGAGAGCAGCCACTGTGCGAGGAGAAATCTCGCACGGATGCACGGCGGGACAAAAGCCCGGGAGACCTCGTTAGCCAAGGGATTGGCGGCGTTGGTCTATGCCGATCCCTTTTTGAGAACAAGCAAAAGGGGAATACCAATGCAGACTTTCAGAACAATCATCTCCATTTCCGCGCTGGGGGGCCTTCTTGCGCTCCCGCTGGTTTCGACAGCGGATGCTGCGCCCAAAAAGGATTTCAAGGTCGCCTGGTCGATCTATGTCGGCTGGATGCCCTGGGGCTATGCCGCCGACCATGGCATCGTCAAGAAATGGGCCGACAAATACGGCATCAATATCGAGGTCACGCAGTTCAACGACTATGTGGAATCGATGAACCAGTATACGGCGGGCGCCTATGACGCCGTGACCCTGACCAACATGGACGGCCTGTCGATTCCCGCTGCCGGCGGCGTCGATACAACCGCCGTCATCGTCGGCGACTTCTCCAACGGAAACGATGCCGTCATCCTCAAGGACAAAAAAGACCTTGCCGAGATCAAGGGCCAGAACATCAATCTCGTGGAGTTCTCCGTGTCGCATTATCTGCTTGCACGGGCGCTCGAAACCATCGGCTCATCCGAACGCGATGTGAAAGTCGTCAATACGTCCGACGCGGACATGGTCGCCGCTTACCAGACACCGGAGGTTTCCGCTGTCGTAACGTGGAATCCACTGGTTTCGACCATTCTCCAGAATTCCTCGGCCAACAAGGTTTTCGACAGTTCCAAAGTCCCCGGCGAGATCATCGATCTGATGGTCGCCCATACCGATGTGCTGAAGGATAATCCCGATTTCGGCAAGGCGCTCGCGGGCATCTGGTACGATACGATGAAGGTGATGACCGCCGAGAGCGCGGAAGGCAAGGCGGCGCGCAAGGCGATGGGCAAGGCATCCGGCACGGATCTTGCCGGTTTCGAAGCCCAGATGGCGGCCACCAAGCTGTTCGACAAGCCGGCGGACGCGGTCGCCTTCACGGCTTCGCCGGACCTGCCGAAGACCATGGACCGGGTGCGGCACTTCCTGTTCGACAAGGGCCTGCTTGGCAACGGCGCGTCATCGGCGGACGCAATCGGCATCGCGTTTCCGGATGGGGCCGTCCGAGGTGACGCGTCCAACGTCAAGTTCCGCTTTACGACGGACTACATGGCCGAAGCGGCCAAGGGAATGCTCTGAGGACCAGCCGCACCGCGCCCAGGCGCGGTCTTCCACCCTGCCATCACCCCGGAGTTTCCCATGCGCTGGATCAATTCGCGTCCTTCGAACGGCGCCCGTCTTGGACTTGCCGTCCTGCCCTTTGCGGCCGTGCTGATCGCTTACACGGTCGGCTCGGCGGCACGGCTTGCCGAAAACGCCAATGACAAGCTTCTGCCGGGCTTTGCCGGCCTTGCCGACGCCATCAACCGGCTGGCCGTCATCCCCGATGCCCGCACGGGTGATATTCTTCTATGGACGGATACGGCCGCAAGCCTCGTCCGCCTGTTTTCGGGACTGGGGATAGCGACCGCGATGGCGTTGGCCATCGGCATGCTGATCGGCATGCTGCCTTACGCACGATCGCTGCTTTCGCCTTTCGTCGGCGCCATTTCCATGGTGCCGCCGCTGGCGCTTTTGCCCATCCTTTTCATCCTGCTCGGCCTTGGCGAAATTTCCAAGATCGCACTCATCGTCATCGGTGTGGCGCCCGTGATGATCCGCGATCTGGCGCTCAGGGCCATCGAACTGCCGCGCGAGCAGATCATCAAGGCCGAGACGCTCGGGGCAAACTCATGGCAGATCGCGCTGCGCGTGGTGCTGCCGCAGGTCCTGCCGCGGCTCATCACCTGTCTGCGTCTCCAGCTCGGACCGGCCTGGCTTTTCCTGATCGCGGCGGAAGCGATTTCGTCCGATGCGGGGCTCGGTTATCGCATCTTCCTCGTTCGTCGCTATCTCGCGATGGATGTGATTTTTCCCTATGTCATCTGGATCACGCTTATCGCCGTGCTGACCGACTGGCTGCTGGACCGGCTGCGGCTTGCCGTCTTTCCCTGGTCGGCAACGGAGAACAAGGCATGAGCACGCTCACCATCGACAATGTCTGGAAGGAATATGGCGACCAGATCGTGCTCGAGAATGTTTCGCTCGAGATCGAATCCCGCGCGTTTGTCGCGCTTGTCGGTCCGTCCGGCTGCGGCAAGACCACCTTCCTGCGCATGATCCTCGGCCAGGAGCGGCCGAGCCGCGGCACGATTCTTCTCGACGGCAAACCGCTGCCCGACGAACCGGGACCGGACCGCGGCGTCGTGTTCCAGAAATATTCGGTGTTTCCGCATCTGACCGTGCTCGGTAACGTCCTGATCGGCAAGGAACTTGCCGCGTCGCCCGTCAGCGGCAGGCTGTTCGGCGCCGCCCGCCGGGCCGCGACCGACGAGGCCCGCACCATGATCGCCGATGTCGGCCTTTCAGGGTCGGAAGACAAATATCCTGCCCAGCTTTCCGGTGGCATGCAGCAGCGCCTGGCGCTTGCCCAGACGCTGCTGATGCGGCCGAAAATCCTGCTGCTCGACGAACCCTTCGGCGCACTTGATCCGGGCATTCGCGCCGAAATCCACCAGCTGATGAAACGGCTGTGGAACGAAGCGCAGATGACGGTGGTGATGGTGACGCACGACATGCGCGAGGCCTTCACGCTTGCCACCCGCGTCATCGCTTTCGAGCGCCCACGCGACCGCCCGGAGGAAAAGCTGCGCTATGGCGCAACGGTCACCCGCGACATTTCGATCTGGCCGCCGCGCCGGGCCGGCGGCGTCGCCGCCTGAAACGATATGCATCAGGGCCAAGCCCTGATGTCGACTGCGCAGTTGCGGATAGAGGGGCGGCTCAAAACCCCTGCCGGAATTGCTTCCGACGGCCCGCCGGGACGACCCGGCAAACAAGGGCAGACACCGGGACGACCCGAACTCAACCGCCATGGAGCACCTTATGCACCAAAGACGTTCGCCCGAAGAAATCGCCGCCAACCGCGCCCGTTATGAAGATCATCAGAAAAAGGGGCTGGAATTTGCGCCCAAGGCACTGCCCGGCTTCAGCCTCCTGCCCGAACCCACGCTCGACGAAACGAAAATCCTTGACCGCGAAATCATTCCCGGCGGCTGGTACTGGACGACCAGGCTGCGCAGGGAAGAGGTGCTGCGCATCAGCCTCAACCACGGCTTCTCTTCGATTGCGCTCATCGCCTGGAATGCCGCCGACACCTCGGAACGCATCAATCTGCCCGACACGATCAAGGTGCAGTGGACCACGGGGCTTTCCAAAGGCCGCGTCATCTTTTCCGACATGGGGCGTGTGATGTTTTCGATTACCGAGGACAGTTCCGGCGCGCATGATTGCCTTGTCGGCGGCTCGAACGCGCAGAGCAACGCTCGTTATGAGGGCGAACATCTGCGTGACACCCGCGATAACTTCATCAAGCTGGCGATGAAGCTCGGCCTCGACCGCCGTGACATTCCGGCCGCGCTGACGCTTTTCGCACCCGTGCGTGTTGATGCCGAAGGCCGGTTTTTCTGGAACCCGGCCCTCCTCAATGGCGGGGACTATGTTGAGCTGCGTGCGGAAATGGACATGCTGGTCGGTTTTTCCAATTGCCCGCATCCGCTTGATCCCAACCCGGCCTATGCGCCGAACCCGGTGACGGTCACCCGCCTTGCGGCCGCTCCGGTTGCCGCCGACGACCTGTGCCGGACCGCCACCGCCGAGGCCGTGCGCGGTTTCGAGAACAACGCGCTTTCCAACCTTTGAGCCGGGAGAAACGAACATGACCGATTTCATTGAAACCGTTTCGTCGCGCACATGTGAAAATGCAGCGCAAAACCACTACGTCCCGGCTGAAAAACCCTTCTCCACCTTCATCAGCAAGGGCGCCACGGTTCGTATCGAAGACACTTACGGCCAGCAGGCCATCGATACGCTGTTTTACAACGCTCGAGACTTTTCGGAACGCTATTCCAGTCAGGATACGGTGCGGGCGCAGGGCGCGGCCTATATTTCGACCGGCACGAAAATCATGTCGAGCGAGGGTCGGGTAATGCTGACCGTGACCGCCGACAGCTGCGGCCGTCACGATACCTCCGCCGGCGCCTGCTCCTGCGAAAGCAACACGGTGCGTTTCGGCCACGGGACGAAATATCTTCATGCCTGCCGGGACAATTTCGTCGCCGAGGTCGCCAGATACGGCATGGGCAAACGCGATGTCGTTTCCAATATCAACCTTTTCATGAATGTGCCCATTTCGCCCAATGGCGGCATGACCATCGTGGACGGCATTTCCTCGCCCGGCGACTACGTCGAACTGGTGGCCGAGATGGATGTGTTGCTGGTCATTTCCAACTGCCCGCAGATCAACAATCCCTGCAATGGTTTCGATCCGACGCCGATCCGGGTGCTCGTTTGGAACGGGAAGGATTGAGCCGATGTTCAAGAAAGTCCTCATCGCCAATCGTGGCGAAATCGCCGTCCGCGTCATCAGGACGCTGCGGGACATGGGTATTGCCTCCGTGGCGGTCTATTCCGATGCCGACCGCTTCGCCAGGGCGGCATTGACGGCCGACGAAGCGATACGCCTCGGGCCAGCGCCCTCCGCAGAAAGTTATCTCGATGTCGAAGCGGTGATTGCCGCCTGCAAAAAGACGGGCGCGGAAGCAGTCCATCCCGGTTATGGCTTTCTTTCCGAAAATATCGGCTTTGCCGAAAGGCTGGCGGCTGAAGGCATCGTCTTCATCGGCCCGACACCGGAAAACATCGCCGATTTCGGCCTGAAGCACACCGCCCGGGAACTGGCGCAGAAAAGCGGTGTGCCGCTGCTTCCGGGCTCCGGTCTGCTTGGCTCGGTCAAAGAAGCGCTCGCCGCCGCGGAAGCCGTCGGTTATCCGGTCATGCTGAAATCCACCGCCGGCGGCGGCGGCATCGGCATGCAGCTCTGCGCCGACGACGCCGCACTGAGAGCGGCCTTCGAGAGCGTGCAGCGCACGGCGAAAGCGAGTTTTGGCGACGCCCGCGTCTATCTGGAACGGTTCGTGGCGAAGGCTCGCCATGTCGAAGTGCAGATATTCGGCGACGGCAAGGGACGGGTGATTGCGCTTGGCGAACGCGACTGCTCGCTTCAGCGCCGCAACCAGAAGGTCATCGAGGAGACACCCGCCCCTGGGCTTTCCGATGAGGTTCAGGCGCGCCTGCACGCGGCCGCCGTCTCGCTGGGAAAACAGGTGAATTATCGCTCCGCCGGCACGGTCGAGTTCATTTACGATCCGGCCCGCGAGGAATTCTATTTCCTGGAGGTCAATACGAGGCTGCAGGTGGAGCACCCGGTGACCGAAGCCGTCTTCGGCATCGATCTGGTGGAATGGATGATCCGTCAGGCCGCCGGCGACGATGTCCTGACCGGCGCAGAGGAGCTGATACCCAAGGGGGCGGCCATTGAGGCGCGTGTCTATGCGGAAATGCCGCATGCCGATTTTCGCCCGAGCGCCGGTCTTCTGACCGAGGTGGTTTTTCCCGAAGATGTCCGGGTCGACGGCTGGATAGAGACCGGCACGGAGGTAACGCCTTCTTACGATCCCATGCTGGCCAAGATCATCGTCACGGGGGCGGATCGCAACGCGGCGATCGCCAGTCTCGACGACGCCCTGTCGCACACCGCGATTTCAGGCATCGAGACCAACCTCGACTATCTCAGGGCGATTGCCGGCTCCAGCCTTTTCCGGACCGGCAATGTCGCGACCACGGCGCTGAAGGATTTTCCCTTCGTGCCAGATGTCGTCGAGGTCATTGCACCGGGAGCGCAATCGAGCCTTCAGGAACTGCCCGGCCGTCTCGGCCTGTGGCATGTCGGGGTGCCGCCGAGCGGACCGATGGACGAACGTTCCTTCCGTCATGCGAACCGGCTGGTCGGCAATCACGACCACACCGCGGCTCTGGAAATCACCGTTTCCGGTCCCGTGCTCAAGTTCTTTGCGGATGTGACGGTGGCGCTTGCCGGCGCGGAAATGCCGATGAAGTGCGACGGCGAACCCGTTCCGCATAACACCCCGATCACGGTCAAGGCCGGGCAGACGCTTACCATCGGCCAGATCGGCGGGGCGGGGCAGCGGGCCTATCTGGCGGTGGCCGGCGGTTTTGACGCGCCGGTCGTGCTCGGCTCGCGCGCCACATTCGGGCTTGGTCAGTTCGGCGGCAACGCCACCGGCACCTTGCGCGCCGGCCACGTTCTTCGCCTCGCCCGCGTCCCCCAGGCCGATGCGAAAGCCGCCTCCGAACCTGCCGACCTGACCCGCGAATGGTCGGTGGGCGTGCTCTATGGGCCCCATGGCGCGCCGGATTTTTTCCTTGAGGACGATATAGAGACCCTGTTTGCGACCGAATATGAGGTGCATTTCAATTCCGCCCGCACGGGTATACGCCTCATCGGCCCTGCGCCGAAATGGGCGCGCGAGGACGGCGGGGAAGCCGGGCTTCACCCCTCAAACCTCCATGACAATGCCTATGCCATCGGCGCCATCGATTTTACGGGCGACATGCCGATCATTCTCGGGCCGGATGGCCCGTCCCTCGGCGGCTTCGTTTGCCCGGCGGTGATTGCCGCGGATGAGCAATGGAAGATGGGACAGTTCAAACCGGGCGACAAAATCCGCTTTCATCCGGTCGCGCGGGCGGAAGATCCCATTGCCGGTCCCGTCGTCAAACGCATCGGCGAAGATGCCGGCTCCCCCATTCTCGGCCATCGCGACGATGGCGAGGTTCCGGTGGTTTATCGTCGGCAGGGCGATGACAACCTGCTGGTCGAATATGGGCCGATGCAGCTCGATGTCAGCCTGCGCCTTCGCAGCCATCTTTTGATGCAGGCGGTGCGGGAGGCCGGCGTTCCCGGCCTGATAGACCTGACCCCCGGCATCCGCTCGCTGCAAATTCACTACGATGGATCGCATGTGACGCGTGGCCGGTTGCTCGGCCTTCTTTCCGAAATCGAAAGCGGCATGCCTTCCGTTCACTCGGTGAAGGTGCCGAGCCGCACCGTCTGGTTGCCGCTGTCGTGGGACGATCCGGATGCGGCGCTGGCGATGCGCAAATATCAGGAGCTGGTGCGCCCCAATGCGCCCTGGTGCCCCTCGAACATTGAATTCATCCGCCGCATCAACGGTCTGGATGACGAACAGGCCGTAAAAGACAAAATCTTCGACGCATCCTATCTCGTCATGGGGCTTGGCGATGTCTATCTCGGCGCCCCGGTTGCCACGCCTCTCGACCCGCGCCACCGCCTCGTCACGACAAAATATAATCCGGCGCGCACGTGGACGCCGGAAAACGCCGTCGGCATCGGCGGCGCCTATATGTGCATCTACGGCATGGAGGGACCGGGCGGTTATCAGCTCTTCGGGCGCACCATCCAGATGTGGAATACGTGGCGGCAAACCCCGGTCTTCGGCAAGGACAAACCCTGGCTGCTCGATTTCTTCGATCAGGTCCGTTTCTTTCCCGTCAGCCACGGCGAATTGACCGAAGCCCGCGCCGCCTTTCCCCATGGGGGTTATCCCGTCCGTATCGAAGAGGGCGAGTTTTCCTATGCGGATTACGAGGCGGAGCTTCAGAAGAATGCCGCCGCAATCGGCGCATTCAAGGCAGGCCAGCAGGCCGCCTTCGAGGCGGAACGCCAACGCTGGAAAGATCAGGGGCTCGACAGTTTCGTTGTCGATGAAGGTGTCGGTCCCGGCCTCGGGGGCGATATTCCCGACGGCTGCTTCGGCATTGAAAGTGCCGTGCCGGGCAATGTCTGGAAGGTGCTGGTGGAAAAAGGGCAGAAGGTGGCAGCCGGAGAAACGCTCGCCATCATCGAATCCATGAAGATGGAAATCACCGTCAACGCGCACGCCGCGGGCAAGGTGCGCGATCTCCGCGCCGGGCCGGGCCGCAATGTCAGGGCCGGCGACGTGCTGGTCGTTCTGGAGGCCATGTAATGTTGCCGATCATTCTCGATATCGCCTCGCTGAAAGCCGCCTATGCAAAGGGGCTGAGCCCGCTCGATCTCGTCGAGGAGATAATTCTTCGCATCGAGGCGTCGGACGATCCGGCGATCTTCATAACGAAGACGCCGGACGAGGATCTGCGCGCCGCCGCCCGCGACCTCCTAGCCCGCGCGCCCATGGCCAACAGCCTGCCGCTGTGGGGCGTGCCTTTTGCCGTCAAGGACAATATCGACGTGGCCAACCTGCCGACGACGGCCGCCTGCCCGGCCTTTGCCTACCGGCCGCAACAGGATGCGACCGTCATCGCCCGGCTGAAGGCCGCAGGCGCAATCGTTATCGGCAAGACCAATCTCGACCAGTTCGCCACCGGGCTGAACGGCACACGCTCGCCTCACGGCGCGCCGCGGTCGGTGTTCGACAAGTCTTATGTGTCGGGAGGCTCGTCCTCCGGCTCCGCCGTGGCGGTGGCGTCTGGCCTTGCCAGTTTCGCGCTCGGCACGGATACGGCCGGTTCCGGCCGCGTGCCTGCGGCCTTCAACAATATTGTCGGCATCAAACCAACACCCGGATTGGTGCCGAATGTCGGCGTCGTACCCGCATGCCGCTCGGTGGACGTCGTGACCATTTTTTCCGCCACGGTGGGCGACGGCGTGGAGGTGCGCAGGGTCATGGAGGGTTATGACCCCGCCGATCCCTTCTCGCGCAGGGCAAAGCCGGCCGCCCTGCCGGCTGCCGGGCTGCGCATTGGTGTGCTTGAGCCCGGGGAACGGGAATTTTTCGGCAATGCCGCTTTCGAGGCGCTTTATGACGCGGCTATCGAAAAAGCGAAAATGCTCGGCGCAGACATAGTCCCCTTCGACTATGCGCCGTTCCGTCAGGCCGCCGAGCTGCTCTATAACGGCCCGTGGGTGGCCGAGCGTCTGGCGGCGGTGAAACATTTCCTGGCGACCAATGCCGACGATTTTGACCCCACCGTAAGGGCAATCATCGAGGGGGCAAGGCGATACGATGCCGTCGACGCCTTCGAGGGACTATACGGGCTTGAGACGCTTCGCCAGAAGGCATCGGCGGAATGGGCGAAAGCCGACGTGTTGATGCTGCCGACATCGCCAACCACCTACACGGTGGAGGAGATGCGCGCAGATCCGATCGCGAAGAACGGCCATTTCGGACGATATACCAATTTCGCCAATCTGTTCGGTTATGCGGCCATCGCTGTTCCCGCGGGCTTCGATGCCGCGGATCATTTGCCGGCGGGTGTCACCCTGTTCGGCCCGGCCTTTTCCGACGATGCGCTGGCGCCATTTGCCGATATGCTGCACCGCGCATTGCAGCCCGGCATGGGCAGGGACCGCAAGGCTGCCCTGCCGGAAGCTTCGAAAGTGGCGGATACCGATGACGGGCTGGTGCCGATTGTCGTCGTCGGCGCCCATCTCACCGGCATGCCGCTCAATCACGAACTCACAGGCCCCGGCGGTCGGCTGATGAAATCCTGCCGCACGGCCGGCGACTACCGGCTGTTCGTCTTGCCGAATACCGTTCCACCGAAACCTGGCCTGCTGCGGGAGCCCGGCTTTAAAGGCGCGGGGCTGGAGGTAGAGGTGTGGAGGGTGACGCCCGAAGCCTTCGGACGTTTCGTGCAGAACATTCCCGCTCCCCTTGGCATCGGCAAGGTAACGCTGGACGACGGATCACAAATCTCCGGCTTCCTGTGCGAACCCTATGCGCTCAAGGGTGCTGTGGAAGTGACAGGCCTTGGCGGGTGGCGCGCCTATATCCGGTCGATCAAACAAGAAGAAAGGAAAAGCCATGCGTGACATTTTCTCAAAATATATGGGTATCCTCCGGCGAGCAACGGTGATGCTTTTGACTGCGAGAGCCGGAATGTATTGGGGCCGAGGACGTCGAAACGGCTAAGTCCGGTTTCATCGCAATCGCCGTTCCGGGCATCGGAGACGCCACATCGAACAGGCGACACTATCTTCGCCTGTTCGACCCTGAACGCCCCTCGCCCCGGCCAACCGGGAGGCGGCCTTAGCGACCGGGCGCTTATTCGAGGCTCTTGATCGGGTCTTTCGGCGCCGGATCGAAACCCACGAGTTCGACGGTCAGCTTCGCATAGGTGCCGTCGGCCACGATGTCGGCGAGCGCCTTGTTCACCGCCTTCACCAGCTCGGGCTTGCCCTTCTTGATGGCGAAACCTTTCTGGACGTGGCTGACGAAATCCGGCGTCATTTCGAGGGGAAGGCCGGAGTTCTTGATCGCCCATGCACCGGCGATCGCATCGGTAATGGTCGCGTCGATATTGCCGTTGACGAGGTCCTGCATCGCGTCCGATTCAGCCTTGTATCCTTTGACGACCGCACCCTTTTCCTCGGCGATTTTTGCGAAGGTGGAAGAGACGAGCGCACCGACGGTCTTGCCTTTGAGATCAGCGGCGCTTTTGATGGCCGAGCCCTTCTGGACGACGATGCGACCGCCCGATTCCAGCCAGCCATTGGCAAAGGTAACGCGCTTCTGCCGCTCTTCGGTTATATCCATGGAAGCGCTGATGATATCGTACTGATCCGCCTGAAGACCGACCAGCAGAGAGTCCCATTTGATCAGAACCGGCGTGTAGGTGAGGTCGAGGCGCTTTGCAACTTCCTTCATCACACGGATTTCCAGACCGTCGAGCGTTCCATCCGGGGCACGCATGCTGAAGGGCGAAAAGGTTCCTTCCGTTGCGACCTGCAGCTTCCCCGGCTCCAGCAATTCAAGCTCTGCGGCAAAGACCGGAGCGTTGGTGATGGTCGCAGCGAGTGCGGCGACGGCAAATGCGATAGATTTGAATTTCATGACTCGTTCCCTTATTGATTTTTTGCATTTTCCTGTTCGTCAGGCGGCATTGGCGTCACCCGCAGTCGATCCTGCGGATCGCTCCGCCGGATATTTCAGGCACCGCTGAGAACCGTCGGGGCCTCAGCTTGAAAGGGCATAACGGCGTTCCAGCAAGGCTGCGAGCTGTGTCAGCACCGTCGTAAGCAGGAGATAAATGACGGCCACGGCGATGTAGAACTCGAAAGGCCTGAATGTTGCGGCAATCAGCGTCTGGGCATAGAGCGTCAGCTCCACGACAGTGATCGTCGACAGCAGCGATGTATTTTTCAACGTCGAAATGGCTTCATTCGTGACCGAAGGCAGGATGATGCGGAATACCTGCGGCAGGATAATGCTGCGCATGGTTTCCGCCGGGCTGAACCCCAGCGCCAGAGCCGATTCCGTCTGCCCGCGCGGGATGGCCGACAGGCCTCCCCGGATGATTTCCGCGACATAGGCGCCGCTATTGACGCCGAGCGCCAGCACGCCGGCAGTAAAGGGCGAGAGCTTCACGCCGAATTGCGGCAGGCCGAAATAGATGATGAAGACCTGGATCAGGGTTGGCGTGCCGCGAACGAACCAGACATAGAAGGCGGAGGCGGCACGCACCGCGCGCCATGGCGAACGATGGCCGAGCGCCGCAAGCAGGCCGCAGCCCCAGCTGACGATAATGGTCAGGATCGTCAACCAGAACACCGTCCAGGCAGCCAGCAGAAAGCCCGGACCGTAAAGCTGCACTTCGTCGATAAAATTCGCCATTGTCGTCACGCTCCCCCGGCGCCATCTGTTGCGCCGCTGGGGGCAAGCTGGTCATGCAAAATGCGGTGAAGAAATTGCCGCAGGCGATCGCTCTGCGGATTGCGAAGAATGTCGGGCGCGCCGGTTTCAGCGATGACACCCTTGTCGAAAAAGAGCACACGCGATGAAACGTCACGGGCAAAGGCAATTTCATGGGTCACCAGCAGCATGGTCATGCCGTCCGCGGCCAGCGAAGCCATCAGCACCAGCACCTCATGGACAAGTTCGGGATCGAGCGCGGAGGTCACCTCATCGAAAAGCATCAGGCGCGGTTTCATGGCGAGCGCCCGGGCGATGGCGACGCGCTGCTGCTGGCCGCCGGACAGGCGTGCCGGATAGCTGTGGCGTTTCTCATAAAGGCCGATGCGGGAAAGCAGGGCCTCCGCCTCTTCGACAGCCTGGTTTTTGGGTCGTTTCAGCAGCCGGACCGGAGCATGGATGACATTTTCCAGAACCGTCATATGCGGCCAGAGATTGTAGCTCTGAAACACCATGCCGACGCGGGCGCGCAGGGCCTGCAGCTGCGAGGGCGTCGGGAAAAATCGCGATTCCGGCCGAAAATCGAAAGACAGGTTCTCGAATTCGAGATAACCCGACTGGGGCATTTCCAGACCGTTTATCGAACGCAGGAAGGTGCTCTTGCCCGAACCGCTCGCGCCGATGATGGATACGACCTCACCCGGTTCGACACTAAGCGAGACGCCTTTCAGAACCTCGTTTTCCCCGAAGCTCTTGCGGATATCCCGCAGGTTCAAAACCGGTCCGGTCATGGGGTCGTCTCCTTGTATTCATCGACGATCTGCACCGCGACATCCCTCGGTGTGCGGTCCACACCGTTGATCTCCGTAATATCCTGGGGACAGGCGGACAGCACGAGCAGCAGATCCATCTCGGCCCTCAACGCCACATGGTCACCCGCCGCGGACGCCGGCGGGCGTCGGTCGAGACTGCCATCGGCGTTCACCGCCACATTCATGAAAAGGTTGAGAGATGCCGGCGTCTGGGCGACGGCAAGGCCCTTCTCCGCCAGCGCCTCATGGAAATTTCCGGAACAGCTGCGATGAAACCCCTCGCATCCCAGTTGCTGGTAAAGATCCGCATTGCACGGGCAGAGCAGCGTATCATGCCGCAGGGCGGCACTGTCGCTCACCAGCGTCATCATGGCTCTTCTGCGGTTGCTAAAGACACCCATGCCGCGCTCGATGAAGATATTGCTGTTTACCGAGCGGGTATGATCCATCGAGCTGATCTCAGATGGATCACCTGTCGCAACAGCCCACGCATCCACGACCTGGTTTCCGTGGGAATTCGTAACGATGGCGACCTCGCCGGCCAGCATGCGATAGGCTGCGCCATGACCTGCCAATAAATTCTGCACATTTTCAGTCATCGGACACCGTTGGAAGGAATGCTGAAACCGGTGAGACGGCGGCAAGCAGGCGATAGACCCGGATCGATACCGCTCGGTCGAAACAATTTATATTCAGTATACCAACGGAATTCAATAAAGATTTTCAAATATTTATAGCAAATATATTGAGCTAAACGGCGATAAATCGAGCAGCAAAATGCACAAAATTTCGTCATTTACCCCTCCCGCATCATTCGCTTGCACTGCCATCAATCACGGGATACGTTTGGTGTACCTAAAGATCCGACCCCGCAGTCTTTCGGTCGTAATCCGCAAATGCGGGCTTCTCCGGGAGGACCACGCATTGATGGAAATGCTATCCGAGTTTGCCGCAGGTCCCGGTGGATCGGCGCGCGAGGACTGCCCGGCAGAACAGCAGATTGAATGGAGTGGAACGCGTGATCCGGTATTTTGCGATCGAGGAATATGAAAGCCGCTGGCAGCGGGTTTTGCGGGAAATGCAGCGCCGTGGCTATGAAACTGCGGTGGTCTTCGGCCGGGGCGGCGGCACCACGGACAATTGCGGTGACATACTCTATCTTTCCAACCACTACGCCATCAGCGGCGGCATGGATTCCCTGATATGGACCGCCCGGTCCTTTTCCGGGATCATTCTACAGCAGGGCCAAGAGCCGCAGCTTCATATCGATGAGCCGGAAGTGCGCACCGATCTCGTCTCTATCCGCGATACGCATTGTTCCAGCCATCCTTTCCGAAGCGTGGCGAAAGCCCTAGTCGAAAGGGGCATCAAAGGGCGTGTCGCAATCGTCGGCACGCAGTTCATCCCCGTCAAATATTACCAGCAATTGCTTCAGGACGCTCCAGACATAGAGTGGGTAGCCGAGGACGATCTGATCCGCTCCGTCCGGCGCATCAAAAGCCTGAAGGAACTGGAGTGCTATCGCGTTGCCGGCGAAGGCGCGACGGCTGGCCTCAACAGGTTGATGGAAGGCCTGACCGGCGGCCTTTCCGAGCAGGAAGCGGCGGGAGAAGCGGCCCGTGAAGTGGTGCGGCGCGGCGGCCGGCTGCAGATGATCGGTTGCAACCATGGCGAAACGCTGGGTTTCGACCAGCGTTTTCCCCTGACCGGCTATAGCGCGGACACACCAAAGCCCGGCGACATCGTCACGGGCACCATCCATGCGGCATTTTTTCAGGGCTACTATCTCGACCCCGGCCGCACAGGCATATGCGGCAAACCGACAGCGGACCAGCGACGGCTGATCGAAGCTGCGGCCAATATCGTTCATCGTCTTTCCGACATGATGCGGCCGGGCGCGAAGCTCATCGATATTGCCGCCGAAGGCGACCGTCTGACGCAGGCCTTCGGCGGCTCGGTATCCGCCATCATGAAGAACTTCCCGTTTTATGGCCACAGCATCGGTCTCGGCTTCGAACAGCCGAGAATTTCAACCAGCATGTCGCAGCCTGAAGATATTGCCGAGGAAAACATGGTGTTCGGTATCGAATCCTTCCTTTCGCTCGACGGTGTCGGCGCGGCTTTTTATGAGGATATCATCATCGTCGGGCGCGACGGCAACGAGCTTCTGACCCGTTCGCCCAGCCACTGGTGGTAATGTTTCCGGCAAGGCGACCGCCGGTATGCGGGCACAGAGTCCATTGGGGGGGGCGACCAACAACAGCCGCCCTTGTTTTTTTATTTTAGTGGGCGAAAACGCCGTCGAAATCCTTGAAGCCTTTCACCTCGATCGGATTGCCGCTCGGATCGAAGAAGAACATGGTGCGCTGTTCTCCCGGCTCGCCTTCAAAGCGGACGACCGGTGGAATATCGAAGGCCACACCGGCATCTTCCAGACGCTTGGAAAGCGCGAACCAGTCATCGAGAGGCAGGACCACACCGAGATGCGGCATCATCACCATGTGATTGCCGACCTTGCCGGTCCGGGTAACCTCGAACGGTTTGCCCAGATGCATCGATATCTGGTGGCCGAAAAAGTCGAAATCCACCCAGGTATCGGTGGAACGGCCTTCCTCGCACCCGAGAACGCCGCCATAGAAGCGACGCGTTTCGTCGAGGTCGGTGACGTGATAGGCAAGGTGAAAAAGTGAACGCATTTCGGACTCCTTTCAATTTTTAAAGGGAAATGGCCGCTATCGGGCCATCAGCGGATGGTCAGTTCACGCGGCAGGCTGGAAAGAGGTTCGGCCCCCGTCTCTGTCACGATGACCGTTTCGGATGCGCCAACCGTCCACACGCCATAGCTGCGCAGGGTGGCTGGCAGGTGGAACACCATGCCGGGTTCGATTATCCTGTCGACGCCGGTAAACAGGCTCAACAGCGCGCCTTCGCCCCAGTCCGGCGCGAAAGCGGTTCCCATGGAATAACCGATGCGTTTGCGGAAGGCGGCATTGTAACCTGCCGCGTCGATCACACGTTGCGCGGCCTCATGGGGTTCGGCGCATGAAACACCGGGCCGAATGGCGGCCAGCGCCGCATCGAGAGCTTTCAACGCGCAATCCATCATTCGCCGGGCTTCGGCGGGCGGAGAACCGATCCACACGGTACGCATCAGCGCGGCGTGATAGCGCGCATGGCAGGCGGCGAGTTCCAGAAAAACCGCATCGCCATTCTCAAGCTTGCGGCGTCTCCAGGTCATGTGGGGCAAACCGCTGCGCGGCCCGGAAGATACGAGCGGTTCCATGGCCATGACTTCCGAGCCCGCCCTTGTGGCGGCGTCCAGCATGGCGGCGGCTATCGCGTTTTCGTCGGTTCCGGCGGCGCAGGCGGCAATACCGGCCGAAAGCCCCGCCTCGGTGTAACTCGCCGCCAGCCGAATGGCCTCCAGCTCGGCTGCGGACTTTATCGTCCGCAGCGGCGAAAGAATGGAGGAACCGTCCGGTATCGACGCAACACCCATCTGCTCCGCGATTTTTGCGGCAAGTACCGGAGAAACAAACCAGCCGTCCAATTCTATGGCCGGCCGCTCGATATGCCGCTTTTTCAAGAGATCGACCAGGGCCACCGCCGGGTTTCCGCCATCCTGATAGGCGACGACGTCGTCCAGCCAGGTATTGGCGATCGATCCTGCCAGTTCAAGCTGCCGGACGAGAAGCGTCGGCGGACCATTCACCGGCATGATCAGCGCCTGGAAAGCAAAATATCCGGCCGTCTGCCGCCCGGTCAGCCAGTAGATGTTTTCAGGACCGGTGACGACGAGCGCTTCATGACCCGCATTGCGGATAGCGGCGCGCGCACGATCTTGCCTCGCGGCGAACTCCTCCCTGGGGAAAGAGGCGTCACACCCCTGCAAATCGGCGAATTCCTGCATGAAACTGTCCATATCGTCGTGCTCGGCTTTTGCATGAGAAGCCGGCAAAAGCGTCTCAAGACCGGAATGAAGAAAGAAAAAGCGCTGGCGGCTGCCGGTTTCAGGGGCGGCTCAGCCACCCCAGAAAACGGCTTTTCACGCTTTCGAAATGCGCCTCCATGGCGGCGGAAGCCCTCTGCGGATCCTGCGCCTCGATGGCGTCGATAACCGCAATATGTTCGCGTGCCTGCTCGGCAAAACGGTCATGCGTGCGTGTGATGGTGCAACGTCGGGCGATACTGCGCATTTCGGTTAGCATGGCAGGCAAAAGCTCAAGCCCGGCGGCAGCGGCCACGGCCTCGTGAAACTGGTCGTCGTCCAGCCAGAACTGATCGAAGGCCACGTTCCTGCCATCCGCATAAGCCTGCATGATTTGCCGCGAATGTTCGAGCGCCTCGGGAAAGGGACGCTCAGCGGCGCGTGCCGCCGCAGCGCTCTCCAGCAAGCGCCGTATCTGCACGATTTCCAGCAACTGCTCCACCGTGACGGGCCGAACCATCAATGCGCCATTGGCCAGCCGCGAAATCACGCCCTCTTTTTCAAGCCGGGAGATTGCCGCCCTCAACGGCGTGCGGGAAATGCCGGATTCAAGCGCCAGGGCTCTCTCCGTCAAAACGTCACCGGCTTTGAACTTGCCCTCCAGAATGCGTTGTTTGACATCCGTATAGGCCTGCTGGGTCAAAGTTTCCTTTTCGCTCATGTTCTCTCCCCTTTACCGAGCCGACCAGGTCTGTTGCAGAATATCAACGGCATGCGCCAGATCGGCCGGATCCATGGCCTCATCCGGGTTATGGCTGCCGTTCCAGTTCCGCAGAAAGACCATCACCGATTCCCATCCCGCCTGGGCAAATGCCGCCGCATCATGCCCGCCGCCCGATAACATCTGCCGGGGCGAGATGCCGGTCCGTTCGGCCGCAACGACTATCTGCCGGCCAAGCGCGGAGGACAGACGGGTGGGCTTGCTGCGGGACTGAACGCCGGTGACGACGCGCACACCCCTTCGTTTTTCGATCTTCTCAATTTCCTGTCGGAAAATGCCATCCACCCGGTCCAGCACCGCATCGTCGGCGCTGCGGATATCGATGCAGAAATCCACCCGGCCCGGAACCTTGGCGAAAGCATGTTCACTGCTTGCCGCATCCACCCGGCCGAAGGTAACGGCAAGATCGTGCCCTTCCGCCAGAATTCCTTCCCAAGCCCTGTCCATGGAGACGATGAGATCCGCAAGGGCAAAAACGGCATCCGAGCGGGCATCACGCGGCGCGCCGCCGGAATGGGCCCACACCCCTTCAATCCGCGCTTCACGGTAACGCAGGCCGCCGCGCACGCCATCGACGACGCCGAAAGCCTCACCGGCATTGTCAAGCACCGGCCCCTGCTCGATATGTAATTCCACGAAACGCGCCGGCGGCAATCCCGGCCCGCGCAGGACGGCGTCCGGGTCGCCCCCAAGTTCCTTCATGTGCTCGGCGAGTGTTCTGCCGCTGTCGGCGCGACGCGCCTGCATTTCCGGCGCCGTGAGCCGGCCAAGCGCCGCACGCGACCCGATATAGGAGACTGGAAACCAGACGCTCTCCTCCGCTCTCGTCACCGTCACGACAATATCTGCCGGCGGGGCCTGCCCGCTTTTCACGAATGCGGTGACGAGTGCCATGGCGCCCACCACACCCGCCGTGCCATCATAGGCGCCGCCCATCGGCACCGTATCGAGATGCGAGCCGATATAGAGCGGGGTGGCCTGCCGGTCTCTGCCGGGCAACCGGGCAAACAGGTTCAGTGCGGCATCCCGCGTAACAGTGAGGCCAAGGGCTTCACATTCTTCGGCAATCACCTGATGCGCTTCGCTTTCCAGCGCACTGTAGGAAGGCCGGGTAAAACCGGGGCCTTCCGCTGAAATGGCATTGATGCGGTCCAGCAGACGGTTGACCGTCTCTGCGATCACGGCTTGCGTCATGCCATTATCTCCTGCGGCGCGTTGAGCGCGGTGACCGGGCGTTCGCCCGCAAGCGCCGTCAAAACATGCCTTGCAGAGCCGAGAGCCACGCGGCGAAGCGCTTCCAGCGTCGTGCCGCCGAGATGCGGTGTGAAAATCACCCGGCCGCCGGCGGCCAGAGGTCCGGTCGGCGCGCCAGATGAATAAACATCCAGCCCGGCTGCGGCTATACGGCCGGTTTCGATGGCGCGGGCAAGGGCCGCCTCATCCACCAGTCCCGCCCGTGCCGTGTTGATAAGTATCGCGCCCGGTTTCACCGCTGAAATGGCCTGCTCTCCGAACAGGCCGCGTGTTTCCGCACGGAGCGGCGTATGCAGGGAAATCAGATCGGCCTGCCTCAGCCCGTCTTCAAGACTGTCAGCCCGTTCGAAGCCATCGAGATCGGCCACCCGCGGCGAATAGACCAGCACCCGCATATCCAGAGCGGCCTTCAGCATCCGGCCGAGCCCGGCGCCAATCGCCCCCCAGCCGACGATAAGGGCGGTCTTGCCGGACAATTCGGAAAAACTCTCCGTCTCGCGAAAGCCATGGACCCCGGCCCTTTCGCTGCGGTCGGCAGCGGGAATACGTCTTGCGGCGGCCAGTGCCAGACCGAGCGCCAGCTCGGAAACCGAGCGGGCATTGGCGCCGGGGGTGTTGCAGACCAGAACGCCCTTCGCCGTCGCCGCTTCCTTGTCGACAGCATCATGGCCCGTGCCGTGAACGGCGATGACCCGCAGCCTGTCGCCAGCCTCGATGGCCGATGCGGACAAGCCCGCATCGCGCGTGATGACGGCATCGCAACCCTTGATCATTGCGGCCACGGTCGCCATGTCCGGTTTTGGACACAAAACCGGTTCAACTCCCGCCTCACGCAGAAGGGCGAGGCCGTCGGCATGAATAGGCTGGACAATAAGGCATTTCATGCGTCCCTGTTCCTTTCGGGAAATTGTTCCAGTTTTTCAAGAATGGCGTCGCGGGCGTGAACGATATGGCGGGCCATGAGCGAGCCTGCCCGTTCACCGTCGCCGGCGCGCAGGGCGGCAATCATCTCCAGATGTTCGTCGCAGCTTTTCAGAAAACGATCCGGCACCTGGGCATGGTCGAACATGCAGGTACGGCGGCGCAAATCCTCGATCGTGCTCACCATCATCTCACTGCCCGTGGAAAGGGCAAGCGTCCGGTGGAAAGCATCGTCCACGCGGCGCTGCTCGTCGTCCTCGCCGGGGCCATGCTGTTGCAAATGCCGTATCCGGGCTTCCAGCTCGCCAAGCTCCGGCCGGGCCATCGCCGCCTGTCTGGCGCAATGGGTCTCCAGCACCTGACGAAGGAAGAAAATCTCCTCGACCTCTTCCGCCTTCAGCCGGCGGATCTTGAGAAACCGTCCTTCCTGCGTGGCAAGACCCTCGGCCTCGATCCGCTTGATCGCCTCACGCACGGGCGTCCGGGACATGTCCAGCAGATCACCCAGTTTCGCTTCCTGCAAAGCGTCACCCGGCGTCAGCGCACCGGACAGGATCATTTCGATGATCTTCCCATAAGCCTGCTTGGCGAGCGGCTGATTCATGATGGCTTACCTCCTGAAACATCATCCGTTTCCGGCTTTTCTACCAGATTTGCCAGGCGTTCGCGCAAGGCCGTGCGTTCCGCAATCAGAAGCTCTTCGGCTTTTTCCCGTGAAATGGCCGCAAAAGAGACATGTCGGCCGCTCGGAACCTGCGCAAGCCGGGGCAGATCGACGGTGGCGACCGTTGCGATTTTCGGATAGCCGCCCGTCGTCTGGCGTTCCGCCATCAGCACGATGGGCCGTCCCGACGCCGGGACCTGTATCGATCCCGCGCAGGTTCCGTCGGAGACGATATCGTGCCCGCCTTCGGCATGAACGGCGTGTCCGTCCAGCATCTGCGCCATGCGATCCCGGGCGGGCGAAACGATGAAGGAGGCTTTCAGGAAAGCCCGCTGGGTTTCGGCAGAGAAATAGTCGTCCTGTGGGCCGGGAACAATACGGACGGGACCGCCGGACCGCCGCCAGAGTTGCCGGAGCGCCAGATTGACGCCGGGATTATCCCGGCCGAGCGGCAGGCGGTCACCCGCCTGCAAACGACGCCCTTCGTAACCGCCGAGACCCGTTCGCACATGGGTGGCACGCGAACCGAGCACAGGCACGGTATCCACGCCGCCGGAAACGGCGAGATAACCCCAGACGCAATCGCGCAGGGCGCCGATCGAAAGCACCTCATCGGGCAAAAGAGTATAGCTCTCCCAGGGCGACAGCTTTCGTTTACCGAGGCGGATATCGACGGCGCCTCCGGTCACGGCGATGCGTGCCGGCCGCAAAACGGAGAAGCTGCCCCCGGTGCCGCCAAATTCTATTGCCGCGCTGTTTTCGACATTGCCGACCAGCGCGTTCGCAATACGAAAAGAAGGCATATCCATCGGGCCTGAACCCGAAACACCGGCATGGCTCAATTCCCTGCGGCCGAGATCCTGAACGGTGGCCATCGGCCCTATCTGCTGGATGACTAGAAAACTCATGAAAGCTGCGCCTCCATGACGGGCTGGCCGGCGGCGACCGCCCGGTCAAGCTCTGCGGCCTCGTCTTCGCTCACCGGCCGAAAACGGACCCGGTCTCCCGCCTGCAACAGAAACGGCTCCGGACGATACGGGTCGAAAAGCCGAAGCGGCGTGCGGCCGATGAAGCGCCATCCGCTTGGTCCCGGCACGGAATTGATGCTTGCCTGCTTGCCGCCGATTCCAATCGCACTTGCCTCGATCCGCTGGCGCGGCGTGGCAAGACGCGGCGTATGCAATTGTTCTGGCAGGCCGCCGAGATAGGCAAAACCCGGCGCGAAACCGATCATATAGACACGATATTCAGCGGATGCGTGCAGCTCGATCAGGGCGGCAGGCGTCATTTCCTTCATGTCCGCCAGTTCCTCGAGATCAAGCCCGACCGATCCGCCATAAACCACAGGAACATCGAAGCGTCTGGCCGGAACGCTGTTCACCGTCAGCGCCATCAGGCGCCGGTGCAACTCCCGGTCAAGCGCATGGCCGCGAATGACGGATGGGTCATAGATGACCATGAGGGACCGGTAGGTCGGCACCAGTTCCTCGATGCCCTCCACGGGCGTTGCAGCGAGATTTGCCGCAAGCGCGATGATGCGCTCGCTCACCGTTTCATCGATGGTATCGGCGAGTTCAACGGACAGAGCGCTGTCACCACAAGCAAGAATGCGCGGAAATTTGCCGCCCATCGATTACACTCCCTCACGTCCACGCATGCGAATTCGATTCTCCCGCTAATCCTTCCTTGCTATTTCAGTATACCAATTGTATGTCAATGAAAAGATGCAATGAATGCGTGCTGCCTGATATCACGCGTATGAACTGGACGAGGCCGGGCAATATCTCGCCCGGAAAGAGGGGCTATGGCGACGATCGATCTGAACTGCGACATGGGAGAAAGCTTCGGGGCCTGGACCATGGGCGAAGACGAAGCGATGATGGAGCTGATTACCACGGCAAACATCGCCTGCGGCTTTCATGCCGGCGATCCGGTTGTCATGCGCGACACTATCCTCGCCGCCAAGGCAAGGGGCATCGCGGTTGGCGCCCACCCGTCTTTCATGGATATTTACGGCTTCGGCCGCCGCCGTATATCCGGCGAACGCCCCGAGGATGTGGAGGCCCAGCTGATCTACCAGATCGCCGCAATGCAGGGCATGGCGGCTGCGCTTTCCTGGCCCATCACCCATGTCAAAACCCATGGGGCGCTGGGCAACATGGCTGCCGTCGATCAAGATCTCGCGCAGGTCTGCATCCGGGCCATCAAGGCGGTGGATCCGTCGCTGGTCTTCATTACGCTGCCCTATTCGGAAACCATGAAGGCCGCCGAAAAAGTGGGGCTGCGCGTTGCCTGCGAAGTCTATGCCGACCGCACCTATGACGATGCGGGAATGCTCACCTCCCGGCAGATGCAGGGTGCAGTGATCCACGATCCCAACCAGAGTGTGGATCAGGTTCTGTCCATGGTCTGCGACGGCGTAATCCCGACAACGGGCGGGAAAAAACTACCGGTGGAAGCCGCCACCATCTGCGTTCACGGCGATACGCGCGGCGCCGTGGATATGGCGCGCGCCCTTCGTTCATCGCTCGCCCGACACGGGCTGCAATTTGCTCCTTTCGCCACACCAAACACCTGATCCGGGGACGTTCCATTGACACGCATTGTATATCTGAACGGCGACTGGCTTGCCGAAGCCGACGCCAAGGTTTCCGTTTTCGACCGCGGCTTTCTGTTCGCGGACGCCATTTATGAAGTCACCGCCGTGATCGGCGGGAAGCTGATCGATTATGC
This sequence comes from Agrobacterium leguminum, assembly GCF_005144435.2. Lineage (NCBI taxonomy): Bacteria > Pseudomonadati > Pseudomonadota > Alphaproteobacteria > Hyphomicrobiales > Rhizobiaceae > Agrobacterium > Agrobacterium leguminum. Next base: position 264,846 of record NZ_CP120211.1, on the reverse strand, counting down.
CGGCCACAGCGCCCGCCTTCAGCGCTCGCTCGCCGAACTCGGCTTGACCTGCCCGCTCGAAGCGGAGGAACTTCTGGCCGTTCACCGTGAAATCGTGCGCCTCAACCACATGGACGAAGGCCTGATCTATCTGCAGATCTCCCGCGGTGTGGCGGATCGCGATTTCGCTTTTCCCGCCAATGCCACGCCGACGATAACCCTGTTCACCCAGGCAAAACCCGTGCTGGACAATCCGCGCACGGAAACCGGCATTGCCATCGCCACCATGCCGGACTGGCGCTGGGAGCGGCGCGACATCAAGACGGTACAGCTTCTCTACCCCTCAATGGCCAAGATGGAAGCGCTGAAACGCGGCGCGGACGATGCATGGCTGGTGGAGGATGGTTTCGTGACCGAAGGCAGCGCCGCCAATGCGCATATCGTCAAAAAGGACGGCACGCTGGTCACGCGCGAACTTTCCAACGCACTTCTGCACGGCATCACCCGCGGAAGCATTCTCGATCTTGCGCAGGGCGCCGGAATTGCCGTCGAACAGCGCGCCTTTACGGTGGACGAGGCAAAGGACGCAGCCGAAGCCTTCATCACATCGGCGACAAATTTTGCCATGCCGGTCGTCAAGATCGACGAAGCCGTCATCGGTGACGGCAAGCCCGGCCCGGTCTCGAAGACACTGCGCGAGCTTTACATAAAAACCCGCCTCGCATCGGCGATCTGATTTTCAGCCCGCATTCAGCGAGCCGCCGCACCCCCGGCGGCTCCGCGCACTTGGCCCCCTATTCGGCACACAGCGGCAACCCCTTGCCTGCCGATCCGCTCCTTTTCGATAATTTCCCTGAAATGCAATCCACTGACGCCAGCACCGCAAAGGCTGGTGGGCAAGGGAATCCGCTCGAAATCGAACAAAGATTAATCACCTTATTGCGCCGCTCAAAAAACGCCCATATAGTCCCCTTCATTCGGAGTACGTGCTGTATACCGAAAATAATCGCGCCGTCCTGTCGCCAAGGGACAGGGCGAGCCGGAAACAATAAGTGAGGGGATCACAACCATGAAAAACGCAATTCTCGCCGGGCTGGCTTTGACGATTGCCGGCTTTGCAACCTCCGCGACCGCCGAAACGGCCTGGGACATGTCGGTCGTTTGGCCGGAAGGTAATTTTCACACCAAGAACGCGGTAAAATTCGCTGAAACCGTAAAGACCGTCACGAATGGCGAGGTCGCCATCACCGTGCATTCCGGCGGGTCACTTGGCATCAAGGGCCCGGAAGGCATGACCGCCGTGCGCGACGGCATCGTTCCCATCGCCGATATTCTGATGAGCCAGCAGGTGGGTGAAGCGCCGGTACTGGGTGTCGAGACGCTGCCATATCTGGCCCCGACGATGCCTGACCTTGCGCTGCTGCACAAATTCTTCCGCCCCAAGATCGAGGAAGTCGCAACCTCGATGAACCAGAAGCTGCTTTACATGGTGCCGTGGCCGGGACAGGCCGTCTATGCGCCGAAACCGATCGAAAAAATTGAAGACGTCAACGGCCTCAAGATCCGCGTCGTCGATGCGAACGGTCATAATTTCTTCCACGCCCTTGGCGCTCTTCCCGTTCAGATGCCATGGGGCGAAGTCGTGCCGTCGCTTGCCGCAGGCACCATCAACGGTGTCACGACCTCCTCTTCGTCCGGTGTCGACGGCGCTTTCTGGGAGTTCATGAAAAACATGAGCACCTTCAACTGGCAGGCATCTTCCAACATCGTCACCGTCAATCTCGATGCCTGGAATGCCCTGTCGCCTGAAAATCAGGCGGCGATCGAACAGGCATCGAAGAAACTCGAAGGCGAATTCTGGCTGGTCAGCCGGGCCGAGGACGAAACCAAGCTCGCCACCCTGAAGGAAAAGGGCATTAACGTCACCTCGCCTTCTCCCGAACTCAAGGCCGCCCTCATCGAGCGCGCCAAGCCGTTGTGGGACGATTTTCTCAAGCGCGTGCCCGATGCCGCGCCCTATGTCGAAGCCTATCTGAAGGCGCGTAACTGACTTTCTCCCGTCGGAAATGAAAGGGCAGCCGGCAATCCCGGCCGGCTTGTCCGCCTCCTTCTGCGCACTCCGGAGAAACATCATGAGAAATCCAGCCAGTCCAGCATTCGCTGCCATCATAACGCCGATCGACCGGTTGACGGAGGCTGCAAACCTGCTCGCAGCCCTGTCTCTCCTCGGCATTTTCATTCTCATCGCCTGCGAAATCCTTCTCAGAAACCTTGCCGGCTACTCCCTGCCATTCGCCTGGGATGTCGCCGCTTACCTGATGGCCACGAGCTTCATGCTCGCCGGCGCCAGCGCGCTGAAATCCGGTTCGCATGTCCGCGTCACCGCAATAGGCGAGACGCTTTCTTCAACCGGCGCAAGGCGGCTGGATATGGTGGCGTGCCTTGTCGGCCTTGTTATCTGCATTGCGCTTTCGGTCGCATTGACGGACATGGCCATCCTGTCCGCGCTGCGCGGTTCAACCTCCTCGTCGGTCATCCGCATTCCGCTCGTCTATCCGCAGAGCGCGCTCGCAATCGGCGCGATCATCCTGAATTTGCAGATGCTGGCGCAGTTCCTGCGGCTTCTTCGCGGCGAAACACTTTCAACCGGCCCGGGACTGGAATAAATCATGGGAAAGATCACCTTCAGCCTGCTCGGCCTGATGACGCTCATTCTGGGTACGGGGGTCTGGATCGGCCTTGGCCTCGTCGGCACGGGGGCGGCGCTGGCCGCACTCTATCGCCCCGCTTTGCCGCTTTTCAAGCTGCTGGCCCAGCAAACCTGGAACACGCTGGTTTCGCCGGAAATGCTGGCCCTGCCGCTCTTCATCTTCATGGCGGAAATCCTGTTCCGAACGAAGATTTCAGAGGCGCTTTTCTCCGGTCTCGCCCCCTGGCTTCGGCATGTGCCCGGCCGGCTTGCCCATATCACCGTTCTCGGCTGCACGCTCTTTGCCTCCGTCTGCGGCTCATCCGCGGCCACCACGGCAACGGTCGGGCGCATCACCGCAAAGGAGCTTATTTCGCGCGGTTATAACCGCGACCTCATCACCGGCAGCCTTGCGGGGGCGGGAACGTTGGGCTTTCTCATCCCGCCATCGACGATCATGATCATCTATGGGGTCATGGCGGAGGAATCTATCCTGAAGCTGTTCATGGCGGGCATCCTGCCGGGCCTGCTGATGGCCGCATCCTATATGGGCTATATCGGCATTCGGGCGCTGATGAACCCGGCCCTTGTCGGGGAGGCCCTCGCGCCCACCACCTTCATCGAAAAGCTGGTGGCGTTGAAGGATCTGGGACCGTTGCTGCTGCTCATCATCGGCGTGGTCGGCTCGATGTATGGCGGGATCGCGTCACCGACGGAAGCAGCCGCAGTCGGCGTCGGCGGCGCAATCCTTATCGGCGCGTTTCAGAAGACGCTGAACCTTTCGAACCTCATGCAGGCGGCGAAACAGGCGGCCGATTCCTGCGCCATGATCGGCCTCATCATGGTCGGCGCGATGTTCCTGTCGACCGTCATCGGTTATCTCGGCATGCCGCGCTATATCGCCGGCATCATCGAGGGCTGGGGCCTTTCGCCATTCATGCTCATCATCGTGCTCCTGATCTTCTACATCATCCTCGGCACGGTGATGGAAGGGCTGGGCTGCATCGTCATGACGCTGCCGATCACCCTGCCGCTGGTCATGGCGGCCGGTTACAGCAAGGTCTGGTTCGGCATATTCATCGTCATCGTGGTGGAGATGGCGCAGGTCTCGCCGCCCGTCGGTTTCAACCTCACCGTCATCCAGCGCCTGACCGGTGACAGCATGGCCCGCATTACCCGGGCGACCATGCCGTTCTTCTTCATCATGTGCGCTTTTGTCCTGCTCATCGCCGTCTTCCCGGAAATCGTTTCGATCGTTCCGGACATGCTGGCGAATAATTGACGCAAACGGCTTGCCGGCCAAAGCGCTCCCATGCGCAGGGCCGGCATCCCCCAGACCCGACTCCGCTGCGGTCAATTCCACGGGTTGGAACAGAACCCTTGCAACACAGGCGGCTCAAATAGGAACATGTCATGTCGCTCATAAATTCCAGTACCAAGGGTGTGTTCGTCATTGCCTGCACACCGTTTGCCGAAGACGGTTCGCTCGATGGCGAAAGCATCGGCCGCATGGTCGACTTCTATTATGAAAAAGGCGCGGACGGGCTGACGATCCTCGGCATGATGGGGGAAGCACCCAAGCTCACCCAGGCGGAATCGATCGAAGTCACGAAGCTGACGCTGAAGCGTTCCGAAGGAAAACCCGTGGTGGTTGGCGTCTCCGCACCCGGCCTTGCCGCCATCGGCGAACTGACCAAGGCAGCCATGGATCTGGGTGCCGCCGGCGTCATGGTCGCTCCGCCACCCGCGCTGCGGACCGATGAGCAGATCGTCGTCTATTATCGCAACGTCGTCGAGACTGTCGGCGCCGACGTGCCTGTGGTGCTGCAGGACTTCCCGCTCTCCACCGGCGTTCAGATAAGCGCAAAAACCCTGGGCGTCATCTTCGAGGCCCATCCCAGCATCGTCATGCTCAAGCATGAGGATTGGCCGGGCCTGCAAAAGATCACCGACCTGCGCGAAGCGGAGGCCAAAGGCCGTCGCCGCACCTCCATCCTGTGCGGCAATGCCGGTGTTTTCCTGACCGAGGAAATGCAGCGCGGCGCCGATGGCGCCATGACCGGTTTCGCCTATCCGGAAATGATGGTGGATGTCGTCCGTCTCAGCAATGAGGGCAGATACGAGGCAGCGCAGGACTTGTTCGATGCCTATCTACCGCTGATGCGCTATGAACAGCAGCCCGGTCTCGGCCTTGCCGTGCGAAAACATGTTCTGGCAAAACGCGGCGCCATCGCCAGCGCGACCCAGCGCCGCCCAGGCGCACCGCTGAGCGCGCTCGCCGTGAAGGAAGTCGAGACGCTGATCGAACGCCAGATGCGCCGATTGGACTTGTTGCGTTGACAGAGATGAATTCAGTACCGTTGTGACGGACTCGATCAGCGAGGCAATGCGGGAACGGCATTTCTGCTCGCTTCGCGATGAGCCCAACGAAGCTCATGGACAACAGATATATAGGGAAAACTCCCCTCTCCCGGTAAGTCACTGTGACATATAGACTTATCGGGAGAGGGGAATGGTACGGTTGAGTGGGGTCGAACCACCGACCTCAGGTGCCACAAACCTGCGCTCTAACCAACTGAGCTACAACCGCACATGAAACGCCGAAGCGGCGTCACGGGGGGTGACATAAAAGGTGTTTTCCCCATTTGCAAGTGCCTCTTCGAATTTTGCGAAAAAAGGCTGAGAAAGGCAAGTGCTTTTCAATGGGCCGGGCTGACATAAAGAGGCCGCAGCGGCCTGTTGATGTTAACTCTATTTGGCGATTCATCCGGCGGATGGTGGACCGGACCGCGCTGTGAAGTTATTTAAAATTCTGTTAACGTGATGCCTCGGCGGGTTTACGTTTAGAGCTTCATGAGGAAGCCGAAAAGCCCGCAAGGTCCGGTAGTGCCAGAATAGGTTTCGACATGCCCGCCGTCCAGTATCCCTTTATCGATATCGCAGTGCATGAACGGGTGCGTGAAGGTTTCGGGCGCGGCGCGGCCATGGCGTTGTTCTCGCTCGACCTTAAAAACGCCCTTTGGGCCAATGGCCGGGGTGCGGCGCTGTTCGGCACGCCGATGGTCTATGATTTTCTGGAACAGGGCCCGAAACCGCAGGACGTGACCTTCCGGCAATTGGCGGCCACGGCAGCGCGGCTTTCCAACGCGGGCGACAGCCTGCCGTTTACCATTCGCATCACGTCGGGTTTCCGCAGCCTTGCCGTCACCGCGCGCGCGGAAATCATCGAGGCCGAACCCGGCCAGCCGGCCATCCTGTTTTCCGCCCTCACCGACCAAGTCGCACCCGACACGGCGGAATGCGCCCGGCGCATGATCGAAGGTTTTGACGACCCCGATATCCATATGGCGGTTCTGAACGGCGAGAACGAGATTGTTGCCGCCTCGCCCGGCTTTTCGTCGCTCGGCATCACGCCGCATACCGCACGGACACTGGTGAAAATGGCAGCCGGACAGTCCGGCCATCTCGTCAAGCGGCCAGTGCCGACCGGCAAGGGTTATTTGCCCGCCGCCACCGGCCAGATCGCGGCATCGCCCGAACTGAACCTGATGTTCGTGGTCGAAACCGCGCTGGGCACACTCGATCCCGTCAATGGTTTCGCAGAAGACAGGCCGCAGGAAACGCCAGCCGCCGCCGAGCCCGCCCTGCCGGTTGCGGAGGTCGCGCCTGTTGCCGCTGCAACCTCCTTCGATTCCGTGCTCGATGCCGTCGCTGGCATCGAGGATGTGGAAGAGGTGCAGGAACTGCCGGCCGATCCCGAAGAGGAAGAGGCAGCGCAGCAGGATGAGAACAGCCTTCTGTCATTGCCGGAAAACGGAGCGGAGACCCCGGCGGCGCTTTCCGTGCAAGACGCCGACGCGGCTGCGCATGTGGCGATGACCGACGACATCGCCGATCTTTTCGAACTCGATGAGGATGAAGCAGACGCCCCCTTAACCGAGCGAGCAATCACCGATGCCCCTGCCGAAGAGGCCCGGGCCGAAGAAAACGCAGTCGTGGACGATGAAATCGTCGAAACGGCACCGTCAGACGCTGCTCCTGCCGCGGATGAGGAGATAACGGCGGAGGCGGAGACCGAGGAGACGGACATCGGCGCTGGCGCAGAAGCGCAGCCTTTTGTTTTCAATGCCGGTGCGCGCGCTTCCCGTTTCGTCTGGAAAATCGATGCGGAAGGACGCTTCAGCTCGATCTCGCATGAATTTGCGGAGGCTGTGGGCGCCAAGGCGGCGGCTGTGGAAGGCATGGGCTTTGCCGATGTCGCGGCCCTGTTCAATCTCGATCCCGACGGCAAGATCCGCGAGCTTCTCGGCCGTCGCGACACATGGTCGGGCAAGACGATCTACTGGCCGGTGGAAGGCACATCGCTGATGGTGCCGATCGATCTTGCCGCCCTGCCCACCTATACGCGCTCACGCGAATTCGACGGTTTCCGCGGTTTCGGCATCGTGCGGCTTGCCGATGCCGCCGACGACCCGCATGCCACGGGCCTGACCTTCCTCAACGGCGAAGAGGCCGATCCGGCGAAAGCCCTGCCGCAGCCCACTATTGAGGATGAAAGCCACGAATTGCTGGCCTTTATCGATGAAGATGACGACGCGGCGCAAGACGCCGGTTCCATCGCTGAGGATGAGGTCCCGGCAACGGAGGCCGATGCGACTGATGATGCACCGGACGTGGTTTCGGCTGAAGAACAGCACCATGATTATACTCCGCCGGAATTCGAAGCGCCGGTTGCGGCGCCCGCGCTGGAGCCGGCCTATTCCGACAAGGTCGTCCATCTGGAGGAGCGCCGCTCACGCTCCCGCGAGGGGCTGACCGCAGGCGAGCAGGCCGCCTTCCGCGAAATCGGCCGGGCCCTGGCGCCGGCGGATGCTGCTTCCGAAGAAGACCGGGAAACGGAAGCGGAGGCCATTTCCGCTGAGCCGACCATGCAGGATATTCAGCAGGATATCGATGCGGATGCTTCGGAAAGCGCGCCTTCCGATACGGAAAATGACGACAGGAAAACCGAACCGGCGGAGGAAGACGATCTTTTCGCCGACTATGTTCGCGGCGAGCAGCCTGCGGCCATTCGCGCACCCGTAGATGAAAGCGGTTCCGACGAAAAACAGGAGCCTGCGACCGACGAGCGGCCGGCTGCCGATATTGCCGCCGCCATGGTCAGCCCGTCCGTTCGTCCCACAAATACCTTGACGGCCGAGACGCTGGACCAGATGCCCGTGGCGCTTCTGGTGCATGCCGGCGACAGGCTGATCCACGCCAATCCGGATTTCCTGCGATTGACGGGCTATAACTCTCTCGCCGAACTCGAAGAGGTGGGCGGTCTGGAAGCGCTGCTGCAGCGGCAGGAGCTGGAGGACATGCCGGACAACGAAGGCGGCATGGTGGTCGTCAGCTCTGACAACGACATCATTCCCGTCAAGGCGCGGCTGCAATCCATCCGCTGGGAAGAAACCAAGGCGCTGATGCTGTCTCTGGTGCCGCTTGAGGAAAAGCAGACGCCGGTTGCGGCGGCCAACGAAAATATTGCTGCCGGCGATGCCGAAAATGCGGAAGCAGGCAGCCTCTCCCTGTTGCAGGGCGAAGTGGAGGAGCTGCATTCCATTCTGGAAACGGCCACCGACGGTGTGGTGCTTCTGGGAGACGAAGGCGAAATCCGCTCGCTCAACCGTTCCGCCAGCGCGCTGTTCAACTATGACAATGGTGAAATCGCCGGCAAGCCTTTCGTCATGCTTTTTGCCCATGAGAGCCAGCGCGCCGTGCTGGACTATCTTTCCGGCCTTGCCAATAACGGTGTCGCCAGCGTGCTGAATGACGGCCGCGAAGTGATCGGCCGCGAAGCATCCGGCGGCTTCCTGCCGCTGTTCATGACCATCGGCCGGCTTAAATCCTCGCATGGCTATTGCGCGGTGATCCGCGACATTACCCAATGGAAGCGCACGGAAGAAGAACTGCGCAACGCCAAGCGGGCTGCGGAAACCGCCAATGCCCACAAGACCGACTTCCTGGCGCGCGTCAGCCATGAAATCCGCACGCCGCTCAATGCCATCATCGGCTTTGCCGACATGATGGCGACCGAGCGTTTCGGGCCGATCGGCCATCCGCGTTATGTGGAATATGCCAATGATATCGGCCGCTCCGGCCGGCATGTGCTCGACATCGTCAACGATCTGCTCGATATCTCCAAGATCGAGGCCGGGCAGATGGATGTGGATTTCGTCGCCGTGCCGCTCAACGAAACGGTGGCCGAGGCGGTCTCGCTAGTGCAGCCGCAGGCCAACAACCAGCGCGTCATCATCCGCACCGCACTTGCGCAATCCGTGCCGCAGATCGTCGCCGACCTGCGCTCGATCAAGCAGATCGTGCTGAACATCCTGTCGAACGCCATCCGCTTCACGCCGTCCGGCGGCCAGATCGTCGTGTCCACCGCCTATGAGGCCAATGGCAGCGTCTCGCTGCGCATTCGCGACACCGGCATCGGCATGACCCGGGCGGAACTGGAACAGGCCATGAAGCCGTTCCGGCAGGTGGCCTCCTCCGGCAAGCGCGTGCGCGGCGACGGCACCGGGCTCGGCCTGCCGCTGACCAAGGCCATGGTGGACGCCAACCGGGCGAATTTCTCCATCACCTCCACGCCGAATGAAGGCACGCTGGTGGAAATCACCTTTCCGTCGCAGCGGGTTCTTGCCAACTGAGGCCATGCGGGCGTAGCAATGCGGAAGCCGCCGGCACGATGGTCGCCGGTTGAGGCCTTTGCACGACAGTAGACTGGCATGTCCATGACGGTTTCCCTTCCGGCAACAAGACGCTTCTCGGTGTTGCCCATCACGGCGGTCATCGTCGCGGCCATTGCCGCCATGCCCATTCTGGCAATTTTCTGGCTGGCCCTGACGGGCAGCACGGAAGGATGGCAACATCTTCTCGCCAATGTCCTGCCGCGTGCCGGGTTTCGCACCTTCCTGCTCTTGGGGATGACGGCCGCAACGACGGCTTTCTTCGGCATCGTCTGCGCCTGGCTTGTCACCACATTCGAATTTCCGCTGCGGCGGTTATTGTCCGCGGCGCTTGTCCTGCCGCTCGCCATCCCCTCCTATCTCGCCGCCTATGCGTTCGGCGAGTTTCTCGACTTTACCGGCCCGGTGCAAAGCGCGTTGCGCGCCGCTTTCGGTTATCACAGCATCCGCGATTACTGGTTTCCGGACATACGCTCGCTCGGCGGTGCGGTGATCGTTCTAAGTTCGGTCCTCTATCCTTACGTTTATCTCTCGGCCCGCGCCGCCTTCTCCATGCAAGGGCGGTTTGCGGCCGAAGCGGCCCGCACGCTTGGCGCAAAACCGCTGAACGTGTTTTTCTCCGTGCAATTGCCGATGGCCCGGCCGGCCATCGCCATCGGGCTTTCTCTGGTCCTGATGGAGACGCTGAACGATATCGGCGCGGTTGAATATCTCGGCGTCCAGACGCTGACCTTCACCATTTACGAAACCTGGCTCAATCGCGGCAATCTCGCCAATGCGACGCAGATCGCCGCCGTCATTCTCGTCGTCGTCGGTGCGCTGATCGTCATCGAACGCAATGCGCGGGAAAAGCAACGCTTCGGCGCGCCGAAAGCAACAAGCATGGCGCAGCGTCACCGGCTGAAGGCGCTCACCGGCTGGCGGCGCTGGGGCGCGAGCCTCTTCTGCTTCGTTCCCGTGGCGAGCGGTTTTTTCATTCCCGTCATCGTACTGGGTGGTTACGCCGCCAGGAGGCTCGATGCGCTGTTTGCGCCGAAGCTTCTGAAAGCGCTCGGACACAGTCTCGAAGTCTCGCTTTCCGCCGCCTTCGTGACGCTGATAGCCGCTTTCGTGTTTTCCTATGCCATCCGCACCGAGCGCTCGCGCACCTCGAAGGTGGCCGCCCGCTTCGGTTCCATGGGATATGGCGTACCGGGAACCGTGCTCGCCATCGGGGTGCTCATTCCACTGGCCAGTCTCGACAATGGCGTCGATGGCTTCATCCGCGCACATTTCGGCTTTTCCACCGGGCTGCTGCTCTCCGGCACCGCCTTCGCCATCATCTATGCCCACGCCGTGCGCTTCATGACCATGGCGGAAGGCACGCTCGATGCCGGTTTTCAGAAGCTTTCGCCGCATATCGACATGGCCTCGCGAACGCTTGGGCGCAACCGGGCGCAGACGCTGTTCAAGGTGCTGTTGCCCAACATGCGGCCAGCGGCGCTGACGGCTTTTCTGCTCGTCCTGATCGAATCCATGAAGGAACTTCCGGCCACCATCCTGCTCCGGCCTTTCGGTTTCAACACGCTGGCCACGCTGGTTTATGAGGATGCGTCCCGCTCAAGGGTGCAGGATGCGGCCGTGCCGGCGATCATCATCATCATTGCCGGGCTTATTCCCGTGCTGCTTGTCTCGAAATCGATGGATCATCCGGAAAACCGCTGAATGGCACGGGCCTTTGCGGCAAAAAGAAAGGCGGCCTTGCGGCCGCCTGGATGAGTTGTGCTTTTCAACGAGAGAAAGGGGGACAATCTCGCCAGATGGAAATTATCAGTCCCGGCTATCAAAAATTTGACGGCCCTGCGTTGGGTTTACTTTCCGCCAACTCCTATTAACAAGCGGTTAAAACCAAAATCGATCAATTACCGACGAAAATTCCTATTCTGAGACCGTAAAGCGCCGAAACTAAATTAACAGTTTCTACTTTTCTCGCGATTTCAACAGTAACGCGTAAAAATCGACGCAGGATATTCGATCAGTTCCGCGCCGCCGCATGTTCGTCGCGCATCCGCTGCAATTCGGTGCGTTTGGAAGCGATGGAGGCAACAATCACGCCGATGGTGACAAGCCCGATCAGGATCGTGCAGATGGCGTTGATTTCCGGCGTCACACCGAGGCGAACCTGCGAATAAATCTTGATCGGCAACGTGGTTGCGCCGGGGCCGGTGGCGAAGCTGGCGATCACCAGATCATCAAGCGACAGGGTGAAGGCCAGCATCCAGCCGGCAATGACGGCGGGGAAGATGAGCGGCAGGGTAATGCGAAAGAAGGTCTTGACCGGCGGGCAACCGAGATCGAGCGCGGCTTCCTCGAGACTGCGATCGAAGGTCAGGAGCCGCGACTGCACGACGATCGCCACGTAACACATGGTGAAAGTCGTATGGGCGATAACCACCGTCCAGAAACCGCGATCCACGCCGACGGCCACGAAGAGCAGCAGCAGCGACAGGCCGGTAATCACTTCCGGCATGACGAGCGGCGCATAGATCATGCCCGAAAACAGCACCCGGCCCGGAAACCGCGCGAACCGTGTCAGCGACAGCGCCGCCAGCGTTCCGAGAATGGTGCCGATGGTGGCGCTGAGGATACCGACGCGCAGCGTCACCCAGGCCGCATCCATCAGCCCCTGATTGGACCACATGGAGCGGTACCATTGCAGCGAGAAACCGCCCCAGACGGTAACGAGCTTCGAGGCATTGAAGGAATAAACGATCAGGATGATGATCGGGATATAGAGAAAGGCAAAACCGAGGGTGAGGACGGTGATGTCGAATTTTCCGCGCTTCATGGCGTCACCCCACCTTCTTCTGCTGGTTCTGGAAGATGGCGATGGGTACCACCAGCAACAGCAGAAGCAACACGGCGACGGCGGATGCCAAGGGCCAGTCGCGGTTGCCGAAGAATTCCGTCCACAGCGTCTTGCCGATCATCAGCGTCTGGGCGCCGCCAAGCAGATCGGGGATGACGAATTCGCCTGTTATCGGAATGAAGCAGATCATCGAGCCGGCGACGACGCCCGGCAGCGACAGCGGGAAAGTGATCTTCCAGAAGGCCTTCCATGGCGGGCAGCCGAGATCGGCCGCCGCTTCCAGCAGCGTATTGTCGAGCTTTTCCAGCGCCGAATAGAGCGGCAGCACCATGAAGGGCAGATAGGAATAAACGATGCCGATGAAGATCGCCGTTTCCGTACGGAAGATATTGACCTGCTGGTCCGGCCCGAGAAAACCGAGCCACTGAAACAGCACCGTCAGCAGGCCTTCCGGCTTCAGAATGCCGATCCAGGCATAAACGCGGATCAGGAACGAGGTCCAGAACGGCAGGATCACCAGCATCACCAGCGTCGGACGAATGGAAGACGGCGCGCGCGCCATGGCGAGCGCCATGGGATAACCGATCAGCAAAAGCAGAAAGGTGGAGATGAAGGCGATGCGCAGCGATGACAGATAGGCGTCGATGTAGAGCGGGTCTTCCGTCAGGAAGAGGTAATTTTCGAAATCCAGTTCGGAGAAGAACGCGCCGAGCTTCGAAAACCCTTCGAAGACCGGCGTATAGGGCGGCATCGAGATCGCCGTATCCGACAGCGAGATTTTGAAGATGATGAAAAACGGTGCTGCGAAGAATAACAGCAGCCAGAAATAGGGAACCGCGACGACCAGCCAGCGCCAGGGGCTTTGCCGGTTTTCAGGAGTGGTGATCGCCATGAAAGCCTCCCTCAGCGCGTCAGGACGAGGCCGGAATCCGGCTTCCAGTTCAGCCACACCATATCGCCGAAGGTGATCGGGCGATCGACGAGACGCGAAACATTCGCCTGCGCGGCGCGAATGACGCGGCCATCGGCAAGCTTGACGATGAAGACCGAGAAGTCGCCGAGATAGCCGATATCCCAGACCTCGCCATAGGCGGAATTGATGCTGCTATCGGCGGGCTGGTCGAGCGAGATGCGGACCTTTTCCGGGCGGATGGCGAAAGCCACCTGGCTGCCCGTTGCAGCGGCGCATTCCTGCTCCACCGCCACCTTCAGCCCTTCGCAATCCAGCGTCACCAGACCGGGCTTGCCGATATCGGAAGCATTGGCGACGACATTGGCGTCGAAAATATTGATATCGCCGATGAAGTCCGCCACGTAGCGGCTGTTCGGCGCTTCATAGATCTCAGCCGGCGTCGCCACCTGCACGACATTGCCCTTGTCCATGACAGCGATGCGGTCGGAGACCGTCATCGCTTCTTCCTGGTCGTGGGTGACGATGAGGAAGGTAAGGCCGAGATTGGTCTGGATGTCCATCAGTTCGAATTGCGTTTCCTCGCGCAGCTTCTTGTCGAGCGCGCCGAGCGGTTCATCCAGCAGAAGCACCTTGGGTCGCTTGGCAAGCGAGCGGGCGAGCGCCACGCGCTGCCGCTGACCGCCGGAAAGCTGGCTTGGCTTGCGCCTTGCGAATTCCGTGAGCTTTACGAGCCGCAGCATTTCTTCGACGCGGGCGGCGATATCCGCCTTGGGCAGACCGTCCTGCTCCAGACCGAAAGCGACGTTCTTTTCCACCGACATATGCGGGAAAAGCGCGTAGGACTGGAACATCATGTTGGTGGGGCGCTTATAGGGCGGCACGCCGGAAATATCCTTGCCCTGCAGCAGGATGCGCCCTTCGGTCGGCTCCTCGAAACCGGCCAGCATGCGCATCAGCGTGGTCTTGCCACAGCCGGAAGGGCCGAGCAGCGAAAAGAACTCGCGCTCGTAAATATCGAGCGTCAGATTGTTGACGGCGACGAAATCGCCAAAACGTTTGGTGACGTTTTCAAAGCGGATGAAGGGCACCGCATCGGGATTGTCCCAAGGGCTAAATTTGCGTTTGACCGGCCCCAGAGTTTTCGCCATTCACCCTACCCTCAAATCCCGTTGGTCGTGTAGATTTGAGCATCGGATTTTCCGACTTTCGGTCCGATGCTTTGAGGCGGGCAGCGCCGGCAGGTAAAGGAACCTGCCGGCAAAGGATCAGAGAAACAGGCCCGCCGGCCGTTCCTCAACCAGCGGGCGGAAGTGTCAGCTGCCGGTCTTTATCTGCGTCCAGACGCGGTTCAGGACGCGCTGTTCCTTCGGTCCGTAGGGCGAGATGGTGAAGAGCTTCTTCAGCGTCTCGGCATCGGGATAAACCGCCGGGTTCTTGGCGACGGACTCATCCATCAGCGCCTGCGAAGCAAGGTTGCCATTCGCATACTGAACATAGTTGGAGGCCTTGGCGATGACTTCCGGCCGCATCAGATAGTTGATGAAAGCGTGGGCTTCCTCGACATTCTTGGCATCCGCCGGGATGGCAAGGTTGTCGAACCACATATAGGTGCCTTCCTTCGGAATGACGTAGTTCACCTCGACGCCGTTCTTGGCTTCCTCGGCACGGCTCTTCGCCTGCAGGATATCGCCAGACCAGCCGATGGTGATGCAGCTGTCGCCGTTCGCCAGTTCATCGATATAGGCGGAGGAGTTGAAGGTCTTCACATAGGGGCGGATCTTCATGTAGACGTCGCCGCCCGCCTCGAGATCGGCGGTTTCCTTGCTATCCGGATTCTTGCCGAGATAGTTCATGGCGATGGCGAAGGTCTCGTCCGACGCATCGAGAATATTGATGCCGCAGGATTTCAGCTTTTCGGCATTTTCCGGCTTGAAGAGAATATCCCAGCTGTCGACCGGAACATCGCCGAGCGCCGCCTTCACCTTGGCGACGTTGTAACCGATGCCGGTGGTGCCCCACATGTAATTCACGGCATATTCGTTGCCGGGGTCGTATTTCGCCAGACGCTCGGAAACCTCGGGCCACATATTCTTCAGATTCGGCAACTTGGACTTGTCGAGTTTCTGGAACACGCCGGCATTGATCTGGCGGGCGAGGAAGGGCCCGGTCGGCACCACGACATCATAACCGGAGCTGCCGGCCAGAAGCTTGGTTTCCACAAGCTCGTTGCTGTCGAAAACGTCATAGACGACCTTGATGCCGGTTTCCTTGGTGAAATCGGCAAGGATCGATTCGTCGATATAATCCGACCAGTTATAGACGTGGACGACCTTCTCCTGGGCCATTGCCGAGCCTGCTGCAACGAGCGCGGTGGTGAGAGCCAAGGTCAGGCGGAGAGAACGGTTTTTCATGATGTCTCCTGTTAACGCATCCTCACGATGGGAGCGTGATCCCCTTTTTTGGGAGAGACTAGAAAGGAAAACAAAAGGGAGCAAGCGGGAAATGTGCAGCACAGCATTTTCAACCAAATGTGTTCCGGCCACAAAAAAGCGAATGGAAACACCTACTGGAAGTCGAAAACACTGAGGCCGGTGACCATTTCATCGAGCCCCAGCGGCCGCGTCAGCGGCGCTTCCGCCCGCGACAGACAGCCCTGCCTTTCGCACAGCCGGCACGAAGGACCGACGGCGACGGGCGCAGCACCCGAAGCGGCGGGGCCATAGACGGTGTCTCCGCTCTGTGCGAGATCGCAGCCGAGAAGCACGGCCGTTCGCCGCACCCTTTCGCCGAAACCCGCCTGCGGACCTTCCAGCGTGCGCGAAACGGTCAGGAAAGCGTCGCCATCCGGCATCTCCACCGCCTCCACCAGCACCTGTCCCGGCTGGGCGAAAGCGGCATGAATATTGAGCCGCGGACAGAGGCCGCCGAAACGCGCCCTTGGAAAACCGCTGGCCCCGGCAAGACGGAAACGGTTGCCGGCATTGTCGATCTCCATCAGAAAAAACGGGATCGCCGCGGCTGACGGCCGTTGCAGGCTGACGAGGCGGTTGGCAGCCTGTTCGAAAGAAACGTTGAAGCGCGACCGCAAAACCTCGAGATCGTATTTCGCCCGCTGGGCGGCGCTCAGGAATGCGCCATAGGGCATCATCAACGCATGGGCGGCGTAACGCGCCAGTTCGAAGCGGGCGATGCGCCTCGCCTCCTCCCCTCTCAGGCCAAGCCCTTCGAGCTCCGTGCCGATTTCTTCGCGAAGCGCCAGAAGACAGGTCTCCATCGCCATTTCCCTGAGCTGGTCCGGTTGCGACAGGCGTTCGGATAAAAACAGCCGCATGGAATGGCGGTCGTAACGCCGCCTGAGGTTTGGCATGGCATGAACCGGCAGGGTGCGAACCACGATGCCGTGGTTTTTCTGAAGCCATGCACGAAGGCCGGAGGCGAGATCGTCGCCCGCCGACAGGTGTTTGTGGAGTTCTTCCGCCGCCGCATCGATGGCATGGAAATAGGCCGGCCGGTTTTCGAAGACATGGCGCACCTCGTCAATCGGCAGGCGGGTGGAGGAGAGCGCCGTCTCATGCCCTTCCCGCGCCAGAAGATCGGAGAGGTCGGAAAGGCGCTGCGCCTGTTCCCTATAGGCCCGGTAAAGTTTGAGGACACCGCTCGCCGCATTGGGCGCGGCATCGGCAACCTCGATCAGTTCCTGCGGCGACGGCACTTCCCCCGCCAGCAACGGATCGGCGAAGACCTCACGCAGCTGCCCGGCGGAACCGGCGCTTTCACCCTGCAGGTCATCCAGATCGACCTTGTAGACGGAGGCCAGCTTCAAAAGCAGCTGCACCGTCAGCGGCCGCTGGTTGCGCTCTATGAGATTGAGATAGGACGGCGAAATCGCCAGCGCCTCGGCCATGGCCGTCTGGGTCAGCGCCAGGCCGTTGCGAATGCGGCGCACGCGCGGGCCTGCAAAAATCTTGTTTTCCGACACCGCCTCACCTCCCCGTGCCTGCGAACTCATACAAACCTGTTACAAACTTTGCAGGCGAAAGACTTTTACAAAATTTACAATTTTACAGCTCCCACCTGTCACGCACACTACAGGATAACCTCTTTCAAGTCACTGTTTTTATGTTTGTTCTGGCGCTCAAATCTCGAAAAATGTAAATGTAGTCACATCAAACAGCGCCATATGATGTTGAAGATGGCCTGTTACGGAAACCGCATTTATCATGGGAGAGAGAAGTATGACGGATTTTTACAAACTTGTTCCGGGCGCACCGCAGGGACGTTTCGACGGCATCGAGCGCACCTACACCGCCGCCGACGTGGAACGGCTGCGCGGCTCCGTCGACATCCGCCATTCGCTGGCCGAGATGGGCGCGAACCGGCTGTGGAAGCTGATCAACGAGGAAAACTTCGTCAACGCGCTTGGCGCGCTTTCCGGCAACCAGGCCATGCAAATGGTTCGCGCCGGGCTGAAGGCGATCTATCTTTCCGGCTGGCAGGTTGCGGCGGATGCCAATACGGCGTCGGCCATGTATCCGGATCAGTCGCTTTATCCCGCCAATGCGGCGCCGGAGCTTGCAAAGCGTATCAACCGCACCCTGCAGCGCGCCGACCAGATTGAGACGGCGGAGGGCAAGGGTCTTTCGGTCGACACCTGGTTCGCGCCGATCGTTGCCGATGCGGAGGCCGGCTTCGGCGGGCCGCTCAACGCCTTCGAAATCATGAAGGCCTTTATCGAGGCAGGTGCTGCCGGTGTTCATTATGAAGACCAGCTGGCATCGGAAAAGAAATGCGGCCATCTCGGCGGCAAGGTTCTGATACCGACGGCGGCGCATATCCGCAACCTGACGGCGGCGCGGCTTGCAGCCGATGTCATGGGTGTGCCGACGCTGGTTATCGCCCGCACGGATGCGGAGGCCGCGAAGCTCCTGACCTCGGATATCGACGAGCGCGACCGTCCATTCGTGGATTACGATGCCGGCCGCACCGTCGAGGGCTTCTATCAGGTCAAGAACGGTCTTGAGCCCTGCATTGCCCGCGCCGTTGCCTATGCGCCCTATTGCGACCTGATCTGGTGCGAGACCTCCAAGCCGGATCTCGAGCAGGCGCGCAGGTTTGCGGAAGGCGTGCACAAGGTGCATCCGGGCAAGAAGCTCGCCTACAATTGCTCGCCGTCGTTCAACTGGAAAAAGAACCTCGACGACGCGACGATTGCCAAGTTCCAGCGCGAGCTGGGCGCGATGGGCTACAAGTTCCAGTTCATCACGCTTGCCGGTTTCCACCAGCTGAATTTCGGCATGTTCGAACTGGCGCGCGGTTACAAGGACCGGCAAATGGCGGCCTACTCCGAGCTTCAGGAAGCGGAATTCGCAGCCGAGGCCAATGGTTACACCGCCACCAAGCACCAGCGCGAAGTCGGCACCGGCTATTTCGACGCGGTGTCTCTGGCAATCTCTGGCGGCACGTCGTCGACCACCGCCATGAAGGAATCCACCGAGCACGACCAGTTCCGCCCGGCCGCCGAATAAAATCGAAAAACTGCCCTTCCCGGTGACGGGAAGGGCTTGCAAACCGGATCAAGAACCCCAACCAATAATGAGAGGAGAAATGCCATGAATGCCCATAACCCCATCAAGACCCACGTCAAGGAACGCGCCGAGGAGCAGTCCTCCGCCATGACGCAGGATCAGCAGGCCGCCATCCGCATGCTGGCCAACGATCTGCACCGCCTCAACCAGGCCGTCATGAAAGCCGTCGAGGCCGGCGTTTCCGTCGAGCTGGTCCGCTCGGCCCGCCACCATGGCGGCGGCGGCAACTGGGGGGATCTGCTTATCCCCGTCATCGTCGCGCAGGGACGTGACGCCGCCTGAAACGAAAGACCGGAACATCATAATCGATGCTCCGGTCTTCAATGCAAACGTCCGAGGTGGCAGCCTCAGAAGCTCGCCGATACGGAAACGCCGATGCTTACATTGACGCCCATCGCCTCGACGTTACCCTGGAGTTGAGGCGCATAGGGAGCGAAGCAGGCAAGCTGCGTCAGAGGAATCGGGTTCAGAACGGCCGGCGATTCCCACGCCAGATGCATCGCCACGCCGCCCACGAGCTTTTCCCAGCCTGCGATCTTGGTGCCTGCGGCTGCCGGCGCAATTGCCGTGACAGATTGGGAAAGAGCATCGGCAACGACTGCCGCGAGACCCTTGCTGACTGCTGCATAAAAGAGCTTTGCTGCTTCTTCCGGCGTTCCTGCTGCGGACATCGCATTTACATATGATGCTGAAACTATCATGGTGGCCTCAACCTAAAGGGGTTAAACTTACAAAAGGCAACCTATGGATATTTTGACGCACACGCAACTATAAATTATTTAAAGTTATTTATACAACTAAAAGTAATTTCACCTATGCGGGGCGGCTCTTACGTCCGGCATATAGATCGGAATGGCTCTTGATCAGACGGGTCATCCGATCCGCCACCGCCCTGATATCGCGGCGGTGGCGGTCGTCATTGTTCATGACGATCCATTGATTGTGGCGAAGGCTCTCCAGCTCTTCGCCTTCCCGAGCGAGCCGCACATCGGCATCGCCCACGAAACAGGGAAGCACCGCGACCCCCGCCCCGGCCAGCACCAGATCGAGAAGAGCCGTCGGCCGGTTCACTGTCACCACGATCCCGTTGTTACGATTTTCATGCGGCCAGCGCAGATAGGCTGAAATAGCGTTTTCCTCCGCCACCGCCAGCCACCGATCAGCAACGGTAGTGGCGGCGTTGCGCAGCCTGTAGGGCGCATAGGCCACCTCCCCCGTCCTGATGGCGGCAAGGTTCTTTTCCTGCGGTTCGAAAGCGCGAATGCCGATATCGTTTTCGCGATGGGCCAGAGACGCCCTCTGTTCGGCAATGAAAAGGTCGATGCGGAAGTCGTCGCGGTCGGTGCAGATGGCGGAAAAATTCCCGGTCAGCAGCCAGGCGTTCCAGGTGCCGACGGCGATGCGCACGACCGACGAGGCCGACGACGCCTTCTGCCATCCCTCGATGTCCCTTGCCGCATTCTCCATCGCCTGAAGCCGGTCGAACAGCGTACGGCCGTCTGCGGTCAGGGCGTATCCCGTCTGGCTGCGCTGGAACAGCGCCTTGCCGATACGCTCCTCCAGCTCGACCATGCGCCGCCCCACCGTCGCGGGGCTCAAGGCCGTCAGCGCCGCAGCACCCGTCAGGCCGCCGCTGCGTGACACATCGAGGAAAAGCTGATAGGAATCCCAAGTGACGTTTTTCATCGGTGAAAAACGTAGCGCATTTTCTTGCGCAGATAAATCAAAAAACGGCGCGCATCATGGCCCTCCGCGTTAGAAGGAGAGCGACATGCACGCGATTTTTGCAGCCCGCATTATCATCGAAAACCAGCAGCCGCGCACACGGCGCGAAGCCATTCTGCAGGAAGATAAATTTTATGCTGACATGGCCGAGGCATCTCGACCATGGCGGCTTTTCAGCGCGCTTGTGAGCTGGATGAAGGTAAAGAGCCGCGGATCAGTAAAAGAGGGCGATCAGGGCTGCCAGAGCACCGGCTGCGATGAGGCTCAGGCGAAAGGCCAGCTGACGGCTCTCGTTGTCGGTGCGGGCGATGGCAATGGCGCGAGGGCGGCGATGTGCAGATCTGTTCATGCGCGGGTTCCTGACGAAAAACTCAACCGACCCATGCCCTGTTAAGGCCTCCAGCACGACTTCATGTGCAGCGGGATCATTGGGCGATCCGGCCTTGCTGGCATTTGGTCAGGATGACTCCGCGCCCGTTAACAAGGCATTAACGGGCGCGGCCTCACGCGAATTCACCGGCCGCCTGGCCGGACGCCCAGGCCCACTGGAAATTATAACCACCGAGCCAGCCGGTCACATCAACACATTCGCCGATGAAATAAAGGCCGGGCACGGATTTCGCCGCCATACTGCGGGAATCGAGGCCGGTCGTGTCCACGCCGCCGAGTGTGACTTCCGCCGTGCGATAACCTTCAGAACCGGCGGGCTTGATCTGCCAATCCTGCACCTCGCCCGCCAGCTTTGCCAAAGCCTTGTCGGACATATCCGCCAGATGACCGGTGAGGCCGGATTGTTCGACAACGTGCTGGGCAAGACGCTTCGGCAGGATTTCCGACAAGGCGGTCTGGGCCGACTGGCGGCCGTTCTTCTGTTTCGCCTGCTTCAGCAGTGCGGCTATATCGCAATGCGGCTCGAGCTTCAGGCGGACCACCTCACCCTCGCGCCAGTAGGATGAGATTTGCAGGATGGAAGGGCCGCTCAAACCGCGATGGGTGAAGAGCAGCGCTTCCTCAAACGAGGTCTTGCCGTGGAAAACCTCGGCCGGAACCGCGACGCCGGCAAGCGGGCTCAGCTTTTCCAGCGAGGCGGGATCGAGTGTCAGCGGCACGAGGCCCGGACGCGTCTCGATGAGCTTGAGGCCGAATTGTTCGGCGATCTGGTAGGCAAAACCGGTCGCGCCCATTTTCGGGATCGACTTGCCGCCCGTCGCAACGACAAGGCTTTCGGCCTCGATGACGCCGCCGGATGTCGTGACGCGGAAACGGGCGCCATCATGGGTGACGGCCGAGACTGACGTTTCGAGCCGCAGCTTCGCATTCACCGCCTGCATTTCGCCAAGCAGCATGCGAATGATGTCCTTGGCGCTGTCATCGCAAAAGAGTTGGCCGAGCGTTTTTTCATGCCAGCCGATGCGGTGTTTTTCGACAAGGGCAATGAAATCGCGCGGCGTATAACGGGCGAGCGCGGATTTGGCGAAATGCGGGTTGGCGGAGAGATAATTCTTCGGCCCGGCATGGATATTGGTGAAGTTGCAGCGGCCGCCGCCGGAGATGCGGATCTTTTCGCCCGGCGCCTTCGCATGGTCGAGAATGACGACGGAGCGGCCGCGCTGGCCGGCGCGGATGGCGCACATCATGCCGGCGGCGCCCGCCCCCAAAATCAGCACGTCACATTTCTCTGTCATCATTCCATCCGATCCGTTTCCTTTCCTCTTTTCGAAGTGCCGCCGCTTGTCAATGGCGCTTTCCCCCTCGCCAATTGCCAAACTACGGTTATGATGGCGCCAGTCGAAACACAGACCCGGTGATACATGCCCGCCAAGAAAACCATGCTCCGCCCGAAGAAACAGGCAACCATGGCAAAGACACCTCCCCTCGACCTTTCCTCCCCCCGTGGCGTTTCCTCCTGGCGCGAAGCCGCGCAATGGCTGCGGGCGCGCGGGATCGAAGACATAGAATGCATCACGCCCGACCTTGCCGGCGTTCCGCGCGGCAAGATGATGCCGACGGCGAAATTCACGGGCGATACCTCGCTTGCCCTGCCATCCGCGCTCTACCGCCATACGATCTCCGGCGAATATCCCGATGAGACCGCGAATTTCCGTTACGAGCCGCGCGACAGCGACCTGAAGCTGGTGCCCGATCTTTCCACCCTTTCCGTCGTGCCGTGGGAAACGGACCCGACCGCGCAGGTGATCTGCGACGTGGTGGATGCCGAAGGCAATTTCGTGCCCTACACACCGCGCAACGTGCTGAAGAATGTGCTTTCGCTCTATACCGAAAAGGGCTGGAAGCCGGTCGTGGCGCCGGAGATCGAATTTTACCTCGTCGCCATGAATGACGACCCGGATTATCCGCTGCATCCGCCGAAGGGCCGGTCCGGCCGCTCCATCGTCGGCGGGCAGAGCTATTCCATCGCCGGCATCAACGAATTCGACGAGCTGATCGACGACATCTACCATTTCTCCGAAAAACAGGGCCTCGAGATCGACACGCTGATCCACGAGGAAGGCCCGGCGCAACTTGAGATCAACCTGCGCCATGGCGACCCGATCGAGCTTGCCGACCAGGTGTTCCTGTTCAAGCGCACAATCCGCGAAGCGGCGCTGAAACACGGCATCTACGCCACCTTCATGGCCAAGCCCATGCAGGGCCAGCCGGGTTCGGCCATGCACATCCACCAGTCGGTGGTGGAGATCGACAGCGGCCGCAATATCTTCTCCAATGCCGATGGCAGCCCTTCGAAAGAATTCTTCTCCTTCGTGGGCGGCATGCAGCGTTATGTTCCGAACGCGCTCGTCATGCTGGCGCCCTATGTGAATTCCTATCGCCGCCTGACGCCCGACATGGCCTGCCCGGTCAACAATGCCTGGGGTTACGACAACCGCACGACCGCCTTCCGCGTGCCGATTTCCGGCCCGCAGGCGCGGCGCGTCGAAAACCGCCTGCCGAGTTCGGACGCCAATCCCTATCTCGCGCTTGCCGCCTCGCTCGGCTGCGGCTGGCTTGGCATCGTCAACAATATCGAGCCGACCGAACCCACCGCCGATACGGCCAATGAAGGCTCCATCGAATTGCCGCGCGGTCTTCTGGAAGCCGTGGCGCTGCTGGAAGGCGAAGAGCAGTTCGACCGGGTGTTCGGCCATGAATTCGTGGGCCTCTATGCCGGTCTGAAACGCGGGGAGTTCGAGACCTTCATGCAGGTCATCAGCCCCTGGGAGCGGGAATTCCTGCTTCTCAACGTGTGAGGAACCCCGAGCATGACATGGCAAAGCCCGATTGCGCCGGGAATTTCCTGGTATCAGGCAACCGTTGGCGAGCGGCCGGACTATCCTGCTCTCGACGGGTCGAAAGAGGTGGACGTCGCGATTATCGGCGGCGGTTATACCGGCCTTCAGGCTGCCTGTAACCTCGCCGAAAACGGCGTCTCCGTCGCCCTCATCGAAGCACATCGCTTCGGCGATGGCGCTTCCGGCCGCAATGGCGGGCAATTCGGTACCGGCCAGCGTTCCTTCCCCGACGAGATGGAAGAAGAGATCGGTTTCGAGCAATCGAAGCTGCTGTTCGACATTGCCGAGGACGCCAAAAACTACCTGCGCGGCTTCGCCGTCAGCCGCGGCATCGACATGGAATATCTTCCCGGGCAGCTCTATGTGGCGCACAAGGCCGCTTACGAGGACGACTATCGCCGAAGCGTCGATGCGATGAACAACCGTTATGGCTATCCGCATATTTCCTATATGGAACGCGCAGAAGCACGCAAACGTGTCGGCTCCACCCATTATTTCGGCGGCACGCGCGATACCGGCACCGGCCATATCCACCCGTTGAAGCTGCTGGTCGGGCTGGCGAAGGCGGCGAAAGCGGCGGGTGCCGGCATTTATGAAATGACGCCGGCGAAATCCATCCGCCAGACGGGCGGCAAGACCATCATCGACACGCCTTTCGGCACGATCACTGCGCCGCGGGTGCTGACCGCCACCAATGCCTATATTGGCAATCTGGAACCGGTGACCGCCGCCCATATCATGCCGATCCGTTCCTTCATCGGCGCCACCGTGCCGCTGGATGCGTTTCCCGACATCATTCCCGACCGGGAGGCGGTGGCGGATTCGCGGTTCGTGGTGCGCTATTTCCGCAAGACGGCCGATAACCGGCTGCTGTTCGGCGGCCGCGAAGCCTATACGGCCGATACGCCGCGCGATATTTCCAGCCACATCCGCCGGCAGATCGCAGAAATCTATCCTGCGCTGAAAGATATAGAGATTAGCCATTCCTGGGGCGGCTCCGTCGGCATTACCCTGCCGCGCAAAGTCTTCGTGCGCGAGGTCATGCCCGGCGTCACCTCCATCGGCGGTTATTCCGGCCATGGGGTGATGCTGTCGAACTATTGCGGCAAGCTCTATGCCGATCTCGTTCTCGGCAAAAAGGACATGCTGGCGCCCTTCGCGCAGCTGAAGGTGCCCTCTTTCCCCGGCGGGGCGTCGATGCGCGCGCCGCTGCTTTTCCTCGCACTCTCCTGGTACGCGTTGCGAGACAGGTTTTAGGCCAATGTTTACAGACTGTTGCCGGCGGCGGACGAGTTGCCGGAAGCAAAATTCATAATTTCACATAACTGAGTCTGGCATTTTTAAATCGATTAGATTATTGATGCCCCAACCTTTGAAGATCGAGAGAATCGATATGAGCAGTCAGATCATTCCTGTTGAACCTTTTGATTGTGTCGTTTTCGGCGGCACGGGCGATCTTGCCGAGCGCAAGCTTCTGCCGGCCCTTTATCACCGGCAGGTCGAAGGCCAGTTCACGGAGCCGACCCGCATCATCGGCGCGTCGCGCTCGGTCATGACCCACGAGGAATATCGCAAATTCGCGCAGGACGCACTGAAGGAGCACCTGAAGGCCGGCGAATATGACGACGCGCAGGTCGCCATCTTCCTGAACAGGCTTTTCTACGTGCCAGTCGATGCCAAGGGCAATAATGGCTGGGACGTGCTGAAGAAGCTGCTGGACGAGGGCAAGGAGCGTGTGCGCGCCTTCTATCTGGCTGTTGCACCCGGCATTTTCGGCGATATTGCCGACAAGATCCGCGAGCACAAGCTCATCACCCGCTCGACCCGCATCGTCGTTGAAAAGCCGATTGGCCGCGATCTGGCTTCCGCGCAGGAACTGAACGACACCATCGGCCACGTCTTCAAGGAAGAGCAGATCTTCCGCATCGACCACTATCTCGGCAAGGAGACGGTGCAGAACCTGATGGCGCTGCGTTTCGCCAATGCGCTTTATGAGCCGCTGTGGAATTCCGCCCATATCGACCACGTTCAGATCACCGTTGCCGAAGCGGTCGGCCTTGAAGGCCGCGCCGGTTATTACGACAAGGCCGGTGCGCTGCGTGACATGGTTCAGAACCATATCCTTCAGCTGCTTTGCCTTGTCGCCATGGAGCCGCCCGCATCCATGAATGCGGAAGCCGTGCGTGACGAAAAGCTCAAGGTTCTGCGCTCGCTGAAGCCCATCGACACCAGCAATGTCGAGAAGC
This sequence comes from Agrobacterium leguminum, assembly GCF_005144435.2. Classification (NCBI taxonomy): domain Bacteria; kingdom Pseudomonadati; phylum Pseudomonadota; class Alphaproteobacteria; order Hyphomicrobiales; family Rhizobiaceae; genus Agrobacterium; species Agrobacterium leguminum. The sequence goes on along the minus strand of NZ_CP120211.1, from coordinate 238,837 downwards.
AGACGGTTCGCGGCCAGTACCGCGCCGGCGCTTCCGCCGGTGGCCCGGTCAAGGGTTATCTGGAAGAGCTGGAAGGCGGCGTTTCCAACACCGAAACCTTCGTCGCCATCAAGGCTGAAATCGCCAACTGGCGCTGGGCCGGCGTTCCTTTCTACATCCGCACGGGAAAACGCCTCGCGACGCGCGTTTCGGAAATCGTCGTCACCTTCAAGCAGATCCCGCATTCGATCTTCGACGATGCGGCCGGCAAGATCGAAGCCAACAAGCTGGTCATTCGCCTGCAGCCGGATGAAGGCGTCAAGCAGTCTCTGCTCATCAAGGACCCCGGCCCGGGCGGCATGCGCCTGCGTCAGGTCTCGCTGGACATGAGCTTCGCCGAAGCTTTCAACGTGCGCAGCCCGGATGCCTATGAGCGGCTTTTGATGGACACGATCCGCTCCAACCAGACGCTGTTCATGCGCCGCGACGAAGTGGAAGCGGCGTGGGATTGGGTCGATCCCATTCTCAAGAGCTGGGAAGATCTGGCACAGGGCGTGCAGGGTTACACTGCCGGAACCTGGGGCCCGAGCGGTTCCATCGCGCTGATCGAGCGCGACGGCCGCACCTGGCACGATGCCGATTGAGGGCCCGGCGATGAGCGAAACGATCCACGTCTTCGACACCGCCGCCGAACTGGCAACCGCTCTTTCGGCGGAGGTTGCCAAGCGCCTTGATGCGGCAACGAAGGATCGCGGTGCGGCAAGCATTGCTGTCTCCGGCGGTTCGACGCCCAAGCTGTTCTTTCAGGCGCTTTCCAAGCACGATCTCGACTGGCCCAATATCAGCGTGACGCTGGTGGACGAGCGGTTCGTGCCGCCGGAAAGCGACCGTTCGAACCACCGCCTCGTTGCCGAGAACCTTTTGCAGGACAAGGCGAAGTCGGCTTATTTCGTGCCGTTGTTCCAGCCGGCGGCCTCGCCGGAAGATGCCGCGACGCTTGCGACCGTCAAGACCGAGGCGATCTGCGATCCCTTCGATGTCGTCATTCTCGGCATGGGAACGGATGGCCACACGGCATCGTTTTTCCCCGGTGGAGACAATCTCTACGAAGCGCTGGACCTCGATGAACCGCGCGGCGTTTTGACCATGGCGGCGGAGAATGCGGGAGAGGAGCGGTTGACCTTCAACTTCTCCAGCCTGCACGATGCCGAGTTTCTGGTGCTGCATATCGAAGGTGCTGCCAAGAAGGCGACGCTGGAAAAAGCGCAGTCGGGCGAGGATGAGGATGAAATGCCGATCCGCGCCGTGCTGAATCGCGCTGAAACGCCCGTGGATATATACTGGGCGCCATAAGCCAACGCGGTTGCAGCCTCTGCGGCCCGCGAAAAGCGCCCCGAAGACATGAAGACTGAAACACGACAACCGGCCGTTCACCTCCCGGAACGCCGGTTGCCGACCAACGAACAGGATGAACGCCCATGTCCGCCGATTCCCGCATTCAGGCCATCACCGCCCGCATCGTCGAACGTTCCAAGCCCTATCGCGAGACCTATCTCGAGCGGCTGCGGCTGCAGGTCTCAAAGGGTGTTCACCGCTCCGTGCTTTCCTGCGGCAATCTCGCGCATGGATTTGCGGTCTGTTCCCCCGCCGACAAGGACATCCTTGCCGGCGACCGGGTCCCCAATCTCGGCATCATCACCGCCTATAACGACATGCTCTCGGCGCACCAGCCCTATGAGACTTTTCCGGCGATCATCCGCGATGCGGCAAAAGAAGCGGGCGGTATAGCGCAGGTGGCAGGCGCGGTTCCCGCCATGTGCGATGGCGTGACGCAAGGCCAGCCGGGCATGGAGCTTTCGCTGTTTTCCCGCGACGCCATCGCCATGGCGGCCGGCATCGGCCTGTCGCACAACATGTTCGACGCCGCCGTCTATCTCGGCGTCTGTGACAAGATCGTGCCCGGCCTCGTCATCGCAGCCCTCGCCTTCGGCCATCTGCCCGCCGTCTTCGTTCCCGCCGGCCCGATGACATCCGGCCTGCCGAATGACGAGAAATCCCGCATCCGTCAGCTTTATGCCGAAGGCAAGGTCGGCCGCGCCGAGCTTCTGGAAGCGGAATCGAAATCCTATCACGGCCCCGGCACCTGCACCTTCTACGGCACCGCCAATTCCAACCAGATGCTGATGGAAATCATGGGTTTCCACATGCCCGGTTCCTCCTTCATCAATCCCGGCACGCCGCTGCGCGATGCGCTGACGCGCGAGGCAACGAAGCGGGCGCTGGCGATTACCGCGCAGGGCAACGAGTTCACGCCGGCAGGCGAGATGATCGATGAAAGATCCGTGGTCAACGGCGTCGTCGGCCTGCATGCGACGGGCGGTTCCACCAACCACACCATGCATCTGATCGCCATGGCGCGCGCCGCCGGTATCATCCTCACCTGGCAGGATATTTCCGATCTTTCCGACATCGTGCCGCTGCTCGCCCGCGTTTACCCCAACGGTCTTGCGGATGTGAACCATTTCCACGCCGCCGGCGGCATGGGTTTCCTCATCAAGCAGCTTTTGAAACAGGGCTTCGTGCATGACGATGTGCGCACTGTCTTCGGACAGGGCCTCGAGGCTTATACCGTGGATGCCATGCTTGACGAGAAGGGCGCGGTTGTACGCCAGCCCTCCCCCGAGCAGAGCCACGACCCGAAGGTGCTTTCCAGCATCGAGACCCCGTTCCAGCCGACCGGCGGTCTGAAGATGCTGACCGGCAATCTCGGCAAATCGGTCATCAAGATTTCCGCCGTCAAGCCGGAACGCCACATCATCGAAGCGCCGGCAATCGTGTTCCACGACCAGCAGGAGCTTCAGGACGCGTTCAAGAACGGCAAGCTCGACCGCGACTTCATCGCCGTTGTCCGCTTCCAGGGACCGAAGGCCAATGGCATGCCTGAGCTGCACCGTCTGACACCGCCGCTCGGCGTGCTGCAGGATCGCGGCTTCAAGGTGGCCCTGGTGACGGACGGGCGCATGTCCGGCGCTTCCGGCAAGGTGCCGGCCGCCATCCATGTCACGCCGGAAGCTTCCGATTGCGGCCCGATCTCGCTTATCCGCGATGGCGACATCATCCGTCTCGACGCAATCTCAGGCACGCTGGAAGTACTCGTTTCCGCCGCCGAACTCGCGAAACGCGAACCGGCGCGCGCCGATCTTTCCGGCAATGAATGGGGCATGGGCCGCGAGCTTTTCGCCCCCTTCCGCCGCAATGCCGGTCCTGCCGATCAGGGCGCCAGCGTCCTGTTTCATTGATTTTTGATGGGCGAAGGCCGGATGCGGCTTTCGCCTTTCAACCCCACTTTGCGGCATCGCCTGAATGCACCTCTCATCGCCGAGAGCTGACGCAGAAACCGCTTTATTTCCCATGTCTTAAACGTCAGACTTGTCATGCGGCTGTGATGATCGCCCTTTAGGGCCTTCTCAGCCGGCCGCGGGACGGCGGCGCAGTTCGGATGATGGGGCCTGACATGACGATATTCTCAAGCAAACGCCGCGATGTGCTGAAGCTTATGGCGGGCACCGCCCTGCTGCCACTGATGGTGGCGGCAACGCCGGCTATGGCGCAGGACGTGGCGCTGCGTGCAATCGTCATCTCCGACCTGCATTCGGCCTATGAGCGCATCGGCCAGCTTCTCGCGGCCGTTGAAACGCGCATCGCCGCCGACAAGGCGCCCCATATCATCTTGCTGAACGGCGACCTGTTCGAGATCGGCAACGCGGTGGCCGCACGTTCGGCCGGCGAAATCGAATGGACCTTCCTGGCGGCGCTCGCAAAGCTCGCCCCCACCGTTATCAATATCGGCAATCATGAGCCCGATATCGACAATGATCTCGCCAATTTCGTCACCCGCGCGCAGGCCCTCGGCATCACCGTGCTTTCCAACATCATCGACAAGCGCAACGGAAAACCCTATGCGGCGGCCAGCGCCGAAGTAAGCGTCGGCGGAGGGAAGGTCGTTGTGGCTGGTCTCGCCACCAATGCGATCAACACCTATCCGAAGGCCACACGCGAGATGCTGGACATTCCGCAGCCGATCGAATGGGCGAAGGCCAATCTGCCTGAGATCGTCAAACCGGATACGATCAACATCGTTCTCAGCCACGCCGGCGTCGTCGCTGATCGCGATATACTGCCACTCCTGCCGGACGGCACCCTCTTGGTCGGCGGCCATGACCATCTGAACTTCGTGCATGAACAGGGCGCTACCCGCTATGTCCATACCGGCTCATGGTGCACCTCCATGACGGTCGCGACGATTACGGCTCCCGGCAAGGCTGCTGCCATCGAGACCGTCATGATCGATCGCAGCGCTCCCGCCTCCCCGGCTCTCAGGACGCTGATCGAACAGACACTCGAAAAGCACCTGACCGCAGAGGAACGGGCAATCGTCGGCAAATCCGCGAAGGCAATGACCGTCGACGAAGCCGGCCGCCGCGTGGCGCAACTCATCGTCGCAAAAACCGGTGCGGATGTCGGCTTCATTGGCCACACCTCCTTCGGCGCCGGCCTGCCCGAGGGCGATATTCGCCGCTACGATTTCAACGCCTCGCTGCGTTTCGACGGCAAGCTGATGGTGGCGGAAGTCGATGGCGAGGCTCTCGCCCAAATCCTCAAGCGCTGCAATCAGGATGGCGACATTCCGCTCGCCGCGCGCACCGGCGACTATCTTTACGCCATGCCGGAGAAGCCGGAAAACAAAGAGCGCTACAAGCTGGTCTGCAACGACTGGTCCGCCACCAATCAGAAATCCTATTTCGGCCGCAGCGACCTTGCGTTCACCGAGGTCCCGGATGTGAAGCTAAAGCAGACGGTTCTGGCTGGGTTTTCTTAAGGTCGCATATGCCGCAGGCGGTGACAGTGCTCCTCACTGTTCCACAGACGACTGATTCATTGCCGCGTGCGGTTATGCCACGATTTGAGGGTACGGCACGAATTAGGACTGCGGGAAGAGAATGGATTCGTAGTCCTGAGCACCATTCAGAATGTGCAATATCTCCACACGCATTTGGGTGACGCGATAGAAAACAAGATAGTTTTCATAGGGACGACGGCGAATGCCGCTTTGCTCATAACGGGGTACCAGGGGATAGGCTTGCGGCATTTCCGCCAGTCTCAAACAGCGGTCCAGCAGTTCGGCGATGAATGTTTCCGCCCGTCGCGGATTATCGGCCGCGATAAAATCGCCGATACGCTCCAGGTCTGCCTTGGCTTCGTTGGTCAGAACAACGATCACAGTCCGCGTTCTTCCGCCATCTTCCGGTATTTGGCGCTGAGTTGAGAGGCAACATCGTCTATTGGTGTAGTCCGTCCGGCATCTGCATCGGCGATACCGCGCGCAATCGCTAAATCGAGAGCCGCCAGCCTCTTTTCACGCTCTTCAACCAGCCGAACGCCCTCCCGCAGTACTTCACTGCGTGAGTTGTAGCGTCCCGACTTCACAAGATCGGAAACATAGCCTTCAAGGTGACGGCCGAGATTTGCACTGCTTGCCATGCCGATATCCCTTCTGCCTCCACCTATACCATCCGATGATAATAGTTAGCAACGACAGGAGACGGCCACAACAACGCAAGCCGTTAAAACACCGGTCAGACCATTTTCGCCAATGGTCGAGAGGACTTCAGAACGACCGGATATCGAGCTTCCGGTCTCTATGCGCCGGATGCGTGCTGAACACGAAAATGCGGTCCAGTTCCTTCTGCGTCAGCATGCGCAGGAAGCGGACGTGGATGGTGTTGTTGGCGTTGACGCGCAACATCACGCAGCCGATCTTGGTGATGCGGGCGTCGGGAATATCGAGATAGAACTGGTTCGGCAGGTTATATTTCGTCAGCAGCGCCAGCACCGCTTCGGTCTGGGAGATGCGGATGACATCGCAGCGGCGCGCCGCCATGTGCATCACGGCCTTTTCGGTATATTCGATACGTGCGGCGTTCATGGTATCTTCCATGCGAAACCGGCTTTCGCGGTCATACATGAAGGATTCTTCCTTGCTCAGGTAATGGTTCCTGATGACACCCGTACCGCTCTGCACGCCCTGACTCCCATGCTCGATCAATGGATTGAGACTAGGTCATAGTCTTTAACAATTCATATCAGCGCAGGCTTAAACAGACCGGAAGCGGGACATTTCCGACATTTTTCCACAGCGGTAAAAAGGTCAGCAAAAACCCCGGAACGAGAAGGTTCCGGGGCATCGTTCGGCATCGACGGCGATTAGCTGCGATAGGTCTTGCCCTCGGCGTCGAAGAGATGAAGCTTTTCCTGCGGCGCGGCAAAACGCAGGGTTTCGCCCTTGCCGACGGAAACGATGCCCGGCACCTTGACGATGATCGGCTCCTGCCCCTTGGGCGCTTCGAGATAAAGCAGCGTCACTTCGCCGAGCGCCTCGACGATCGCGACTTTTCCCTCGAAAAGATAATCGTCCCCGGTGACGATGCTCAGATCTTCCGGCCGCACACCGAAGCTCGCCGCCTTGCCCTTTTCTGTTGCGGGCGTGGGAACATAAACGGCGAGCGCCTTGCCGCCGGCAAGTTCGATGGAGGTCCGCTCACCCGTTCCGGTGATTTTTGCAGCGATGATGTTCATGGCCGGCGAGCCGATGAAGCGCGCCACGAAAAGATTGGCCGGCCTTTCGTAAAGTTCGAGCGGCGCACCCACCTGCTCCACACGACCGGCATTCAGAACGACGATACGGTCCGCCAGCGTCATCGCCTCCACCTGGTCGTGGGTGACGTAGATCATCGTCGTATCGGCCATCTGCTCGTTGAGCTTGGCGATCTCGATGCGGGTGGCGACACGCAGCGCCGCATCGAGGTTCGACAAGGGCTCATCGAACAGGAAGACTTTCGGATTGCGGCAGATGGCGCGGCCGATGGCGACGCGCTGGCGCTGGCCGCCGGAGAGCGCCTTGGGCAGTCGCTCCAGATATTGCGTCAGTTGCAGGATTTCGGCGGCGGCGCGAACGCGGCGGTCGATCTCCTGTTTGTTCTCTTTCGCGATCTTCATGCCGAAGGCCATGTTATCGTAAACCGTCATATGCGGATAAAGCGCATAGGACTGGAACACCATGGCGATACCCCGCCGCGAGGGCGGGATTTCGTTGACGAGCTGGCCGTCAATATACATCTCGCCACCGGTGATTTCCTCCAGACCGGCGATCATGCGCAGCAGCGTCGATTTTCCGCAGCCCGAGGGGCCTACGAAAACGATGAATTCGCCCTGTTCGATCTGAAGATCGATGCCGTGCAGCACCTTCACCTGCCCGTATGATTTGCGGATATCCTTGAGAACGAGACTTGTCATGGGTGTTCCTCCCTCATCTGTCAGGCGTAACGGGCGAAGAATGCGCCCCATGCCGGAAGTTCTACGCTTCTGCCTTCAAGACCGCCTGCAAAGCCGTGGCCTTCGAGAACCTCCCAGTTCCCTTCCGGCAGCGTGGCCTTTGCCGGCGTTGCGGACAGATTGAAGAGGCACAGAACGGTTTCATTGCCGAGCGTGCGGGTGTAGCTCAGCACTTCACCCTCAACTGGCTGGAATTCGATGCCGCCTTTGGCAAAAGCGGGGTGCTTTTTGCGGAAGCTCAGGAAGCGGCGATAATGTTCCAGCACCGAGGCCTCGTTGCCCTGCTGGGCGCTGACGGCGCGCTTCTTGTGATCGGCCGGAATGGGCAGCCACGTCTTTTCCGACGTCGAGAAGCCCGCCTGTGCATGACCGGCATCCCACACCATCGGCGTGCGGCAACCGTCGCGGCCCTTGAATTCCGGCCAGAACTGGATGCCGTAGGGATCCTGCAAATCTTCGAAAGCAATATCCGCTTCGGTGAGGCCGAGTTCTTCACCCTCATAAATGCAGACGGAGCCACGCTGCGTCATCAAGAGCGCCGAAAGCACCTTGGCGAAGGCGTCCTTGTCTTCGACATGCTCGCCCCAGCGGCTGACGTGGCGCACGACATCGTGGTTGGAGAAGGCCCAGCAGGCCCAGCCTTCCGGTGCGGCTTTGGCAAAATCCGCCTGCACATCGGCGACGCGCTGCGGAGTGAGCGCATCGGGGGCGAGGAATTCGAAGGCGTAGCACATCTGCATCTTGTCATCGCCGGAGGTATATTCACCGACGATTTCGAGGCCGCGCTGGCTGTCACCGACTTCGCCGACGGCGGCGATATCCGGGAACTCGTCCAGCACCGCGCGGAAGCGCTTCAGGAAGGCGATGTTTTCCGGGCGGTTCTTGTCGTAGAGATGCTCCTGGAAGTTATAGGGATTGACCGCCGGAGCCGTGGAGGCGTTGCGGCGCTCCGGCGCGAGCGCCGGGTTGTCGCGCAGCTCGAGGTCGTGGAAATAGAAGTTGATGGTGTCGAGGCGGAAACCATCGACGCCGCGCTTCAGCCAGAAACGGGTGATGTTTAGCAGCTCTTCCTGAACTTCCGGATTATGCAGGTTGAGGTCCGGCTGCGAGGTCAGGAAGTTGTGCATGTAATATTGCATGCGGGTCGGATCCCACTGCCAGGCGGAACCGCCGAAGATCGACAGCCAGTTATTGGGCGGCGTGCCATCCGGCTTGCTATCCGACCAGACATACCAGTTCGATTTCGGATTGCTGCGGCTGGCGCGGCTTTCCACGAACCATGGGTGCTGGTCCGAGGTATGCGACATCACAAGGTCGATCATGACGCGGATGCCAAGGCGATGGGCCTCGGCGATCAGGCCGTCGAAATCGGCAAGCGTACCGAACATCGGATCGACATCGACATAATTCGAGACGTCGTAACCGAAATCCTTCATCGGCGAGGTGAAGAAGGGCGAAATCCAGATGGCATCGGCGCCGAGGCCGGCGATATGCGCCAGACGGTCGGTAATGCCCTTGAGGTCGCCGATGCCGTCGCCATTGGAGTCCTGATAGGAGCGCGGGTAAATCTGATAGATAACAGCGCCGCGCCACCAGTCCTTGTTGGGCGTCAAAGCGGAAGTCACCGAAGCGGTCATGGAAGTGTCCTGTCTGGTATGGGCGTTCATGGAATGATCAGCCTCCCTTGACGGAGCCTGCGAGCAGGCCACGCACGAGATAACGTTGAAGGGCGAAGAAAACGCAGAGCGGCACGACGATGGTGACGAAGGCCGAGGCGGTGAGGATTTCCCAGTTGCCGCCGCGCGAACCAAGCAGCGCGTTCAAGGCGCCGGTCAGCACCAGCTCGTCCTTCTGCGTGCCGAGGAAGACCATGGCGACGAGCAGGTCGTTCCAGGTCCACAGAAACTGGAAGATGGCGAAGGAGGCGAGCGCCGGGAAGGAGAGTGGCAGGATGATCTTGACGAAGATTTCAAAATCGCTCGCACCATCCACACGGGCGCTTTCGATGATCTCTTTCGGCAGGCCGGAAATATAGTTGCGCAGCAGATAGATGGCGAGCGGCAGGCCGAAGGCGGTGTGCGCCAGCCAGATGCCGGCATAGGTCTTGGACGGAACGCCGAAGATGGTGCCGATTTCATTATAGAGCCTGAGAAGCGGGATCAGCGACATCTGCAGCGGCACGACGATCAGGCCCACCACCATGGCAATCAGCAGATTGCGGCCAGAAAAGCTCATCCATGACAGCGCATAGGCGGCGAAGGCGGCAATCAGGATCGGGATGACGGTTGCCGGCACGGCGACGGTCAGCGAGTTAACGAAGGACTGGCCGATACCTTCCGAGGTCAGAACCGTGCGATAGTTGTCGAGCGTGAAGACGGGCGGCGTCGCGACGGAAATATAGACGCGCTTGCCGCGAGAGCCTTCAAAGCTCGCGGCCTTGCTATATTCGTAGCTGCCGTCCGTATTGACGAGCAGCGTTTCGCCGTCACCGATATCGGCCGCCTCGCCGGCTTTGAACGCCGTGGGCTCCTGTACGCGAACGCCGAAGGCTGCGACCTTGCCGCCCTGTCCGCTTTCGAAAACATTGCCTGATATCACGTAGCGGCTGCCGTCCTGCTTCTGCACCGAAGCATCGGCGAGGCGAACCGCCGAGGTCTGTTCGGAACTGGAGAAGGCCGTCCACCAGCCGGAGACCGTGATCTGGTCCTTGTCACGCAGCGAGCTGACGAGAATACCGAGCGTTGGCAGGAGCCAGAGCAACACGACGACCAGAACGCTGGCATGGACGATGAGGCGCGGCAGGCCGACGCGGCGGAGGCGTTTGAAAATATTCATCTCAGCGGCCCTCCATCTCGCGGTTCGCCTGGCGGATGTTCCAGACCATGATGGGGGTGACGGCCGCCATGATGATGAGCGCGATGACCGCACTTCGGCCGCTGTCGCCGCCACCGCGGAACATCCAGTCGAACATGAGATTGGCGAGAACCATGGTGTTCCATTGGCCGTTGGTCATGGTCAGCACGATATCGAAGACCTTGAGCACGAGAATGGTGATCGTCGTCCAGACGACGGCGATGGTGCCCCAGATTTGCGGAACCATGATCTTCCAGAAGATCTGCCAGCCGTTGGCCCCGTCGATGACGGCCGCCTCGATGGTTTCTTCCGGAATGCCGCGCAGCGCCGCCGACAGGATGACCATGGCAAAACCGGTCTGGATCCAGATGAGGATGATCATCAGGAAGAAATTGTTCCAGAAGGGCATGGAAATCCAGACCTCGGGATTGCCGCCGAAAAACTCGACGATGGCGTTCAAGAGGCCGATCTGCACCTGCCCTTCGGCGCGGTATTCATAGATGAATTTCCAGATGACGGAGGCGCCGACGAAGGAGATCGCCATCGGCATGAAGACGATGGATTTGGCGATGTTGCCCCACCAGATGCGGTCGGTCATGACGGCGATGACGAGGCCGAAGAAGGTGCAGGCGGCCGGCACGACGGCGAGCCAGAGGATATTGTTGAAGATCGACTGGCGGAAACCGGCATCGAAAAACGCCCAGCGATAATTGGCGAGGCCGACGAATTCGCTGCCGGTCCTGTCATAGAAAGACAGGATCAGCGTGGCGATGACGGGGTAGACCAGATAGACCAGCAGGAGGATCAAAGCCGGGCCGATGAACAGCCAGGGCCGGACCGCCGCGCGGCGATTGAGGTTGCGGGATGCCTGCAGCACGTCTCCCGAGCGGACCGGAAAGATCGCCTGAAGCACCTTGTCGGATAGCCAGTAATAGGCAGCGCAGGCAAAGACCCCCGCCACCATCACGCCGATGGCCGAAACGAGTTGTTGAGCCATGTTCCCTCCCTTGATCCTCTCCGCGCCGCGCTGATTTATGCGGTCGTCGGGGCAGCGCCGTTGGTAAGGGCCCGGCAGCAAACCGCCGGGCCTGATCCGATATCTTTACTTCAGGCCGTCCCAGGCCTTCTGGATATCGCTCGCGACCTGATCGGCGGACTTGCCACCGACGAAATCGATCATGCCGGTCCAGAATGCGCCGGCACCGATCTTGCCGGGCATGAGGTCGGAACCATCGAAGCCGAAGCTTGTCGCGGTCGTCAGGATTTCGCCCTGTCGCTTCATCTGCTCATTGGCATAGGCATCGACATTCACACCCTTATAAGGGGTCAGGAAGCTGGACTGAGCCATCCAGACTTCATGGGCGATCGGCGTTTGCAGGAATTCGACGAAAGCCTTGGCAGCCGGCGCTTCCTTGGTGATGGTGACCAGCGTGCCGGCGCCGAGAACCGGCTTGCCGAGGTCAGGCTTGGACGCGTAAGTCGGCATGTAGAAGAAATCCGCATCCGTGCCCACTTTGGTGCCTTCCGGGAAGAAGGACGGAATGAACGACGCCTGATGGTGCAGGTAGCACTTCGGCGGAATGTCGAAGAGGCCCTTGGGGCTGTCGCGGAAATCGGTGGAGGCCACGGCCGCGACGCCGCCGCTCACATATTTTTCGTTCTTGGCGAATTTCCCGAATTCGTTGATCGCTTCGACCACGGCCGGATCGGTGAATTTGACCTCGTTGGTCGTCCATTTCTGGTAGACGTCGAGCGGCTGCGTGCGCAGCATCAGGTCTTCCACCCAGTCCGTCGCCGGCCAGCCGGTTGCCCCGCCGGAACCGAGGCCGATGCACCACGGTGTGCCGCCATCGGCAACGATCTGGTCCGTCAGCTTGAACAGGTCTTCCATGCTCTCGGGCACCTTGTAGCCCGCTTCCTCGAAGTTCTCAGGCACGTACCAGACGAGCGACTTCACGTCCGCCTTGAAGGGGAAGGCGAAATAGGCCTTGTTGCCGTCCTTGCCCTTGTAGCTGCCGAGATCGACCCAGGACTGGCCCGCGCCGTAGTTCTCCTTGACCCAGTCGGCGGTCTTGTCGCCGAGCGGCACGAGGAAGCCCTTGGCGGCCAGATCGGCGAGAAGGCCGGGCTGCGGCAGGATGGCGATATTGGGTGGCGAGCCCGCCTGCGTGTCGATGACGATTTGCTGCTCGTAGTTTTCCGACGAGGAATAACGGACATTCACGCCGGTCGCATCGGCGAAATAGGCGAGCACCGACTGGAACAGGGCCTCGTCTTCACCGCGCCACGGGCCGAAAATCGTCAGCGTCTGGCCTTTCAGATCGGCATGAGCCGCCTTGAAGTCCTCGTAGCTTTTCCAGTTGAACTTGGCGTCGCCGCCGGGTGCAAACTTCAGGTCGGCGGCAAAGGCCGCACCGGACAGCAAAGCCATGACGGCAGCCGTCGCCAAAAGAGTCTTCTGCATGTGATTTACCTCCCATCACATAAAAGGCTCAAAGCGTCCTCTCCAATCAAAGCGCTTTGGCTGCCTATTCATCTCATTGTCATCAAGACGGAGTCAAGAGGCTCTTTCTGCGGAAACGTTGCAGCGCCTTATGAATAGTCATATTTAATTCGGAAGGCGGCTATCCTTTTCGATTGAGAAATGCGGTGGAGGCTGGTAAAAATCTAAAGCGCTTTGGGAATTGAGGAGAGGCTTTGCCGTATTCTCGGGCGCGCGCATGGAGGAAATGAGAGACATGAACCTGAAACAGTTGTCGCAACTGCTTGGCATTTCGCAGACGACCATCAGCAGGGCGCTCAACGGCTATCCGGAAGTCAGCGCCGAAACGCGCCGCCGCGTCATGGAGGCTGCTGAAAAGACGGGATACCGCCCGAATGCGGCAGCGCAACGGCTGGCGACAGGCAAAGTCGGCTCCATCGGGCTTGTCATGCCGATTGGCGAACACCATCGTTCCGACGTGCATTTCGGCGAATTCCTGAGCGGTCTCGGTGAGGAAGCATCGCGCAGCGGCTTTCATCTCGTGATCATGCCGACCGAGCCGGAAAAGGAGCGCGAAGCCCTGCGGGGGCTTGCCGCAAGCGGCAGCGTCGATGGCATCTATCTCGCCTATATGAAGAAGAACGACCCGCGCATCGCCATGATGCAGTCGCTCTCCCTGCCCTTCCTCGTGCATGGCCGCTCCGTCGGCGTGGAAGAGGATTATCCCTATCTCGACGTGGACAACGAGGGCGCGTTCCGTGATGCGACCCAGCTTCTCCTCCAGCTTGGCCACACGCGGATCGGACTTCTGAACGGCCCGGAGGGTTATGATTTCACCTATCGACGCTGTCTCGGGGTGGAAAAGGCGCTTTCGGCAAATGGCCTGACATTGCATGCGAACAACAAGCGACACAGCAGCATGACCGACGAGGAAGGTTATCTCGGCATGGAAGCGTTGCTGTCACGCCCGGAAAAACCGACCGCCATTCTCTGCGCCAGTACCGCGCTTGCGCTCGGCGCGATCCGTTCGCTCAACCAGCGCGGCTTGAAACCCGGCAAGGACATTTCGCTGATCGCCCATGACGACGTGCTGCCGCTTTTGAAGCCCGATAATTTTTCCGTGCCGCTCACCACCACCCGCTCGTCGCTCCGGGCGGCGGGGGTGCGCGTGGGCCAGCGCCTGATCAACCGGATCAAATTCAACCAAACGGAACCCCATCAGGAACTCTGGAAGGCGGAACTTGTGGTGCGCGCTTCGACGGGGCCGGCTCCGAAAACGTAGAGGCTGGCCTCCATCCCCCGGCCATCATACCGGCCTTGAGCCGGTATCCAGCCAGCCCAAGTCCTTGGGCTGAAAAGAGTCGTCTCGCCGCGCAGACGCGCGTCGGCTGGATTCCGGCTCAAGGCCGGAATGACGGAAGTTAGGGCGCAGCGCACAAAAATCGCTGTGCCGTGTAGTTCGATTGAACGCGACAGGCTTAAAACTTCGGCGCGGCCTGTCCCTGCGCGCGATGGGCGGCGATGACGGTGTTGGCCATCAGCATGGCGATCGTCATCGGGCCGACACCGCCGGGTACGGGCGTGATGGCGGCGGCAACGGCGCTCGCCTCCTCATAGGCGACATCGCCCACCAGCTTCGACTTGCCTTCACCTTTTTCCGGCGCGGGGATGCGGTTGATGCCGACATCGATGACGGTCGCGCCCGATTTCACCCAGTCGCCCTTCACCATTGCGGCGCGACCGACCGCCGCGACGAGAATATCCGCCGTCTTGCAGATGCCGGCCAGATCCTTGGTGCGTGAATGCGCCATGGTCACCGTGGCATTGGCATTCAGCAGAAGCTGGCCCATGGGCTTGCCGAACAGGTTCGAGCGGCCGATGACCACGGCGTTGAGGCCGGAAAGGTCTTCGCCATGAATGCCGCGTACCAGAAGCATGGCGCCGGCAGGCGTGCAGGAAATGAGACCGGTGGCGAGATCGCCGGTCGCGAGCTTACCGGCATTCAGCACGCTCAAGCCATCCACATCCTTCTCGGGCAGGATCGACTGGATGATCTCATCGGAATTGAAGTGTTTCGGCAGGGGAAGCTGCACGAGAATGCCGTGAATGGAAGCGTCGGCGTTCAATTCGCCGACCAGCTTGAGGAGTGCGACCTGCGTGGTTTCCTCCGGCAGCGTGTGCTGGATGGAGTTGAAACCGCATTGCTTGGCCATCTTGCTCTTGGAGTTCACGTAAGCGTGGCTGGCCGGATCGTTTCCGACGATGACAACCGCGAGACCGGGCTTCACGCCCTTTTCCGCCTCAAGCGCTTCTGCCGATTTGCGGACCGCCTCCGTTACCGAAGCCGCCTTCGCCTTCCCGTCAATCACAACTGCCATGCGTCCTGCTCCTGCTGGGTTACGTAGGCTCCGTATGGTGCCCCCTTCGCAGGAATGCAAGCGAAAATGCGGCGTTTTCAGGCTGTTTTGCGGTAGTCTTCGCGGCGATCGGCGTAATCGGCAAGACGCTCTCTCAGGAACGCCAGTTCGCGTCGCAATTCCATCAGTTCCTCAGCTTCGGCCTGGGCATGGTCGAAGTCCCCGGCAAGGGCTTCGGCCAGAAGCGGTGGAAGTCCGGAAGAGGCCGGATCAGCACTCCTGACCGTGCGGTTGCCCATCAGGACCTGCCGCACGCGCTCGTCCAGCGGCATGTCGTCGTCGTCATTGACGGCCTCGCCGTAATAATCGGCAAAGCCGTCTTCCTCCGGCTCGATGTTGTCCTCTGCGGCAAGATCCTGCAGATCGTCGAACACAGCCGGCTCGATCGGTTCGAATTCGGAAATCTGCAGAGACTCGACCGACGGCTCGACGGAGGATGGAAGTTGCGCACCCTCTTCGATGAGCAATGCGCCCTCCTCTTCCTCGTCATGGCGACGGTAGCTCAGGAGATAGAGACTGCCCAGCAGGCCGATCAATGCGCCGCCGCCCGCCAGCATGGCGGCCTGCGTCAGATCGCGGGTCAACTCGCCGGGTGCGGCCTTCTTCGCCAAACGGGTTTCGACCGCGGGCGTGGCGGATGCGGAGAGGTCGCGGCGTTCGCTTGCCTCCAGATAGACATTTCGCGCCGTTTCCAGTTCACCCTGCAATCTGGAGAATTCGCCGGGGGCGACACCGAGTTCGTTCAGGCGGCCGAGATACTTCTTTTGCTCGCCATTGGCGGTCGCGATCTCCTGAGAGATACGCTTTTCATCCGCCCGCAGGCCTTCCAGCAATTGCCGCAATGCGGGGGCGGCAAGCGCCTGTGCGGCATCCACCGCATTCTGGGCGGCGATGCGGCGGGGGTGTTTCGGGCCGTAATCGACCGAAACCGCGGCAAGCGCCATGCTGGCGGTCGAATGCTTCTGCCTGATATCCTCAAGCGCCGAAAAACCCACGCCGGCCGGCAAAGGCTTCGCAAAGACATCATTGGGCTTCAGCGCCGAAGCCGCCGTCATATCGGCCTGAATGGACAATTGCTGCCGGGTGGTTCGCGCCAGACTGTCGTTTACGTCGCGCAGCTGCTGTTCGAGTTGCTGCGCCTCGGCCATCACGGCGTCACCGTGGCGCATCTGGAAACCGTTCAGCGCGGCTTCCGCCTCATCGAGCCTTGTCCGCGCCCTCTCCGTCTCGCGCATGGCGGGCGTCATGGTGCCGGCCTTGCCATCGGCGATCACGCGCATCGAAAGATAATCGGTCAGCCGCATGGCGGTTTCCGGCGTTGCGGCCTTGCCGGTCACGATCAGCGTATTTTCATCCGGGGTCAGTTCCAGCCGGATCGCTTCGCCCACCGCACCGTTCAGCGCCTCACGCTCGGACAGCGGACGCGCATCCGCGCCGGTCAGAAGGTCGAAAAGCAGGCCAAGCTCGCCCTGATTGCGAACCCCGACCATATCGGCGGACTTCAGCTTGAGATCGGCGGTTATACGGTCGAGCCCGGAGGGTGAAAGCAGGGTACGACGCGCCATCGCGAGAAAACGGGCAGCATCGGGGGCATCGTAAGCGGTCTGGGAGACCTCGATCCGGGCCTGCGAAACATAACCGCGAAAGCCCGAATCGACGAGCAGAAGCGGAAGGGCAGCCCCGGCAACGGTGGCGGCGGCGATGCAGCCGGACGTCAGGAGACGCCGACAATGTCTGCGCCATTGCGATACGGGCGCAGCGACATCATCCTCGTCAGGGCGGATCGCCATCATGTCCGGATTGTCATCAACCATCTGAAGCCGTCTGCCGCCCTCGGTGCCGCCCGTAACGGGCGACTGTCAAAACCTTACGAGAGGTTAAAGGATCGTGGCAAACAAATGGTTAACGCAACGCCTGCGAGAACGGCCTCAGCTCTTGCCGAGCGCGATGTGCCAGGGTTCGGCGCAGAGGCTGTAGAGCCAGCTCATGTGAAGCTTGCGGAAAATTTCAGGCATGCCGGCCACTTCCGACGACAGGACCTTGAACAGCGGGCCAACCGCGATGGTGACCCGCGCATTCTCGCGGCTGACGGTGCGGTGCAGCCATGTCTCCTGGTTTTCCTTCAACATTCCCGCCAGCAGAACATCCACCTTAACGCCCGATGCATCGCGGTTCAGCATGACGAAATCGTGCCAGGGCGCATGCGCCCGCAACCTGGCAAGAACCTCACCGATCTGCGCGGCATCATCTCCCGCCACACCGATGCGCTTCGGCACGGCCATATAGGTGAGAAGCGCCATCACAAAGGCGACGCCATCGATGGGCGCAGGCAGAGGCTCACCATTATCGCTGCGCGCGGCGGTCCTCATTGCCTTGCCCTGCGGCAGAAGCAGGCAGCTTTCCAGAATTTGCCGGTAGGCGTTGTCCTTGAGCGAAAGCTTCGCCTTCTCGATGGTGAGAAAGGACAGCATCGTGTGCCCTTCACAGGCAGACGCCCTGCCGCTGACCAATTCCAGCGCCCCATTCCAGTCGAGATCACAGACGCGCAGTCCGTGGATATTCCGTTGCGATTCCGGCCGCGCGAAACCTGACGCGAAACTCATTACCAACCCCCAAATGCCAAACCCATCGCCACCGATCCGAGACATGGCCTGCGGGATGGTGGTTCATGGGCTTGTTATACAGGTGCAGGTTGAATTTAGCTTGAAAGCAATCTCTAGAATGCCTGGGGATACGGCAAGAGACAATTAACCAGAAGGATCTCCGCATCCCCTATCCGGCCGACGCCCCTCGCCAGCTGGTCGTCAGTGGCTTGGCGCCGCTTCTTTCCCGGCTTCAGCCTTCTCGCCCTCGACGAGCTTGACCGAGCGGGGCGTGCCATTGCCGTTCTGCTCGCGGATGTCGGCTTTCGACAGATAATCGAGCTGTTCGATCAGCACGTCCTCGACCACCTCGTCATCGAGCCTCTTGTTCAGCCCCTCGCGGATGCGCTGCTTGAAGGCTTCGGGATCGAAGGTGGAAATATTGGATATATTGACCATGGAAGAACCCGCAAGCAGCGTGAACAGTTCATCGGTCATCAGCTGCGTTGCCGGCAGCTCGATCTTCGCCATCTTGGTCTTGTCGACGCGCAGCGAAATACGGCTGAGGAAATAGCCGTTCACCCCGCCATCATTGATGACGGGGATCGTGATGCTTTCGCCCTTGACCAGTTGCAGATTGGCCTTTTTTGCCCCCGCCTCATCCGGCGCGGGCGCCGTCGCCAACTGGACGGAGAAATACACCGCGCCGAGCGTGACGGCGCAAACCCAGACGCCGGTGAGAAGAAGCTTCAACATCAGGAGGCTGCGCCGTACATGAACTGTTCCTGCGAATAGGTGCCGTCCGTATCGGCTTCCTGGATCGCGTTCTTCAAGAGGTCCGCGACCGCGCGGACCGCATTCAGATGCGCCTCGACGCGGCTGGCATTGGTGGCGAGCTTGGACTTGATGCCCTTGACCTGCTCCATGTAACCGGCAGCGATTTCCTCGCGCGGGGTATCGCGGAACAGCATCGTCAGCTCATAGAGGCAACGGCTCTTGTGGGCGTTGGAGACCTTGAAGTCGAACTGGGGGTCCTTACCGATATTGTCGTTCTCGTTGTCGATGATCATCTCAAGGCGGCCGAGAACGGATTGGATACGGTGGTCGTTCGACATAAGGTCCATGCTTGTCTCCTCGTTAGGGTTTTTCATTCTCAAGCCTCGTCCGTTTTCTCATTGGAAACGCCGAGGACCTGCCGCTCGAACTCCGCCACCATCCGAATTGCAGCATTATTGTCTTTTTCATTCATCGATACGTCGGTAATGCCTTTGCTTTCAGCCTTCCGAAGCGCATCCTTGTAAGCCTGTTCCGCGATGCCGACGCCGCCATTTCTGGAAATCGTGTCGGCAAACTGTTCGGCCATCATGCTCTTCCAGATCTCGCCGGCATTGCCCTTGCCGTAGACTTCCTCGCTGTCTTTCGGCAGCATGTTGGCCACGAAGGTCTGGAGCACCGAGGCTTCATATTTGCGGTATGTTTCCGGGATTTCGGTGCGGGCCGCGCGAATATTGGTGTCGCCGAGACCAGCCTTCGAGGAGGCGCCATCCAGCATCTCGACCGCGGCGCCAAAGCCCTTGCCGGCATCGGCAAGGCTGGTTGCGGCAAAAGCCGCCTTGTTCGCCTTGAGTTTTTCCTGGGCGACCTGAACTTCCTGGGGGTCCGCAGCGCGAACCACATCCATCACCAGATCACTTATCACCGATATCGCCACGTCCAGATCTCCCGAGCTGACGAATGGGCGGCACAGAAAGCCGGCGCATCCGCTCAATCAAGAAACATCGCCGGAGACGTCCTCAAAAACGCCCGCGATGCAACAATGGGACAGACTATGGATCGCCAACCTTGCTGGAGGCTGGTGTGTGGGAAACATTCGTAATTTCTAACAAATCATAGATTGCATTATCGTCGGCCTCGCGGTCCTCAAGATCGCGCGCAAGGTGCATCCTGTCCTCCAGCCGGTCAGCCTTGGTCTTTTCCTTCAGCACCTTGTTTTCCTGAAATTGCTGAACGCCTTCAAGCTGGCGGTCCTGGACGACGAGACGGCCGTAGCGGTCCGAATAGTGCCGGGAGAATGTCTGATGCACCGGTTCCATGGAACTCATGGCTTCCAGCACGTTCTCCATGGATTGCGCAACTTCCGCCCGTGTGCGGGTGGTATCAGCCAGTTCCACCTCGGCCATTTTTTCCATGTGCCGCTGGACTGTCACCAGACGCTTGAGTTTGGCCGAGCGCTTGTCCGAAGCCATCGCATTTCCCCCGATCAAAAGCCGATGAAGACCGGCCCGAAACCATCCACGAATTGGCGGATGAGGGCCGCAATCGACAAATAGAGCATGAAAAGACCACCCGCGAGAACGAAGGGTGTCGAGATAAAGAAGACCGGAATCTGCGGCGCGAGCTTGTTGATGAGACCGACCGCGACGTTGAACATCAAGCCGTAAATCACGAAGGGGCTGGCAAGACGCAGCATGATCGAAAAAGAGGCCCTGAGCGTGTCGGTCAGCGTAATCAGCATCTTCTGGCCGCTGATCAGCGCGCCGACCGGCGTGGCGGTGTAGGAATCCACCAGCGCCTTGAGGACGATATGGTGGAAATCGAATATGAACAGCACCAGCAGGCCGCCGAAGGTGATGAAGTTGGATATCTGGTTTTCCTGCACGTCTTCTATGACATCGGCACCGCCCGGCGCACTGAGACCGATGGAAGCGCCGATGAGCGCACCGGTGAACTGGAAACCGAGGGTGTAGAACCGCGCGATCAGGCCATACATCGAACCGATGACGACCTCGGTAAAGATGAGACCGACGACCGTGCCCTGGCTCGCGCCGGAAACTTTCGGATAGATCGTGTCCCACAGCACGGGCAGAAGCGCCATGGACACCGCGACGCACAGAAGCATGCGAATCTGCGGCGAAATGCGCGAGCTTGAAAAGCCTGGCATGGTCATGAAGCATGCGCCGATACGGCAGATGGCAAGGAACAATGCAATGATTGTCCCCTGCGGGTCGGTTATCATGAAATGGCGCCCAGAATCTTGATCTCGAGACCCTTGGCCAGTTCCACATGCGAAAGAACCGGCAGGGTCGCAAAGAGTCGCTCGATAATCATGCGCACATAGGACCGCGTTTCCGGCGAGGTTACAAGGACAAAGGGTAGCCCGCGATCCATGAATTCACGGATAACTTTGGATGCCTGCTCGGAAAACTCCTCGAGATGGCGGGGATCGATGTCGAATTCGACGATTTCGCCCTTCTGGTCGCGCTTCAGCGCCTGGTGGAAGACCATGTCCCACTTGTTGCCGAGGCGCAGGACGCGCAACACGCCATTGTCGGCAAGATCGCCGCAGAGCTGCTGCGACATGCGTACCCGCACATGTTCGACAATCTGTTCCGTCTTGCGCACATGCGGCGCAAGTTCGGCGACCGCTTCGAGAATGAGATGCAGGTTGCGGATCGATACGCGTTCGGCGAGCAGCAGTTTCAGCACCGCCTGCAGGCCGGAATAGGACATGTGCGACGAGCAAATCTCGTCGGCCAGCTTCTTGTATTCGGGATCGAGCCTGTCGATGAGGATTTTGACGTCCTTGTAGGACAGGAGCTGCGGCAGGTTGTTGCGGATGACTTCGCTCAGATGCGTCAGCACCACGGAGACATTGTCGATCGGATGGAAGCCTTCGCGCTTCAGATCCTCGGTGAAGGTTTCGAGAATCGAGACGGCGGGCATGCCGAAAGCGGGTTCGCGGATTTCGTCGCCGGGAATGCTCGGCTTGCGCCCTGCCCCGGTCACGACAAGAACGTCGCCGACGCGCAGGTTGCTGGACGCGATGGTCGTGCCGTGAACGCGGATCTGATAGGCCTTTTCCGGGATCATGATGTCGTCGGAAACCTTGATCTCGGGTACGACGAAACCGTATTGGGTCGCGAATTTCTTGCGCATCTTGCCGACACGGAAGGCCAGTTCCTGATGCGCCCCGAGAAGGCGGGTGGAAACCTGCTTGCCGAGCGCCAGTTCGATCTCGGCCGTCTTCAGCACCTGCTTGACCGAATCCTTTTCCGCCTCGGTGGTCTGGAGAACCTTGTTCTCCTCTTCCTGACGCCGCAGCGCGCTTTCGGCCTCCGCCTGGCGCGGAATATACCAGCTGCCGAAGGCCATGATGCCGCCGAGGAAGATGAAGGGCAGGAAGGGAAGGCCCGGAATGATGGCGAGCAGTCCCATCAGCATGGCCGAGACCATCAGCGCGCGCGGATAACCGCTGAGCTGATTGACGACCGCCTGGTCCGTCGAGCCGGCGGTGCCGCCGCGCGAGACCAGAAGGCCGGCTGCCAGCGATACGATCAGGGCCGGGATCTGCGAGACGATACCGTCACCGACCGAAAGCTTGACGAAAACGTCGGCCGCTTCGCCGATGGGCATGCCGTGGCGGAAATAACCGATGATGATGCCGCCGAAAATATTGATCGCGGTGATGATGAGGCCGGCAATGGCGTCGCCACGCACGAATTTCGAGGCGCCGTCCATCGAACCGAAGAAGGAGCTTTCCTCTTCCAGCTCACGGCGGCGGCGCTGCGCTTCCTTTTCGTCGATGATGCCGGCGGACAAATCCGCATCGATCGACATCTGCTTGCCGGGAATGGCGTCCAGCGTGAAACGCGCGCCGACTTCGGCGATACGCGTCGCACCCTTGGTGATGACGATGAAGTTGACGGTAATCAGGATCAGGAAGACGATCAGACCGATCACGAAATCGCCGGACATGACGAGGCTGGAGAAGCCCGCAATCACGCCGCCCGCCGCCGTCGGCCCTTCATTGCCGTGGGAAAGGATAACGCGTGTCGTCGCGATGTTCAGCGACAGGCGGATCATCGTCGCGATCAGCAGCACGGTCGGGAAGGACGAGAAATCCAGCGGTCGCTGAATCCAGAGCGCCACCATGAGGATGAGGACCGAAAGCGCAATCGAAAAGGCCAGCCCGATATCCACCAGCATGACCGGAATGGGCAGGAAGAGAACGCAGAGGATCGCCACGATGCCCAGTGCGAAACCGATGTCACGCGTGCTCGGACTGACCTTGGGCAGGGAGATGACTGGTGGTTGCGCCATAAATTCGTCCTGTCTCTTCATGAGAAGGGCGACGGAAAAGCCGTCGCACGGTTCCGTAGCAACGGTTTTCGAAAAGCGCACGCAATTCGGCCCGATGCTTTCCGCCTATCCCTAGCGGCTGAAGCTTGCGCGAAGGTGGCATCTGCAGCGGACGGCGTCAGAAGCCGGACTGGATGCGGGAAAAGACGAGATTGGAAAAGAGCGATATCTGCGCGCCCACGAAGGGGGCGGCGACGCCGAGCACGAGCATGATCGTGACGATCTTGGGAACGAAGGTCAGCGTCATTTCCTGAACCTGGGTCAGGGCCTGAATGAAGGCGATGACGACACCGACGATCATGGCGGCGAGAACCGCGGGACCGGCCGCGACGAGAACCGTCCAGACAGCCGCCTGCATGATGTCAAGCGCATCGGCCTCGTTCATCGTCGCATCCTCAATCCGGAAAGGCGGCGTCATGCCGCCTCTTCAATGTCAGGAACCGGTCGCGCTATCCGAATCGGTTCCGTTATCAGATGTACTCGTAATCGGGCCGTTGGAGAAGGTCACGCCGGCCTGCAGCAGCACCTTGTCACCAGCTTCGGTGATGGCGACAACGCCGTCCGAATAGACCTCGACTTCCTTCACCACGCCGGTGACGGTGTCGTCGGCGCTCTTGACCGTCTTGCCGACCAGATCGGAGGCGCGCGTCAGGGCTTCCGCCTGCAGCATGCTCTTCAGATGGGTGTTGGTCTTGATGGTCTGCTCGACCTGCGAGAAGCTTGCGAGCTGCGACATCTGCTCGCCGGCATCCATCGGGCTGGTCGGATCCTGGTTCTTCATCTGGGCGATGAGGAGCTTCAGGAAGCTGTCGTAGTTCAGCGACGCCGCGCTGCTGTCGGAGCTGCTCGCCCCGGCATTGGCCCAGGGATTTGACGCTGCCGAAGTGACTGCATCTACCGCCATGGTGCGATCTCCTTGCGAATCTGTTCGATCGTTGCGGGGGTCATTTCCTGATTGTTGAGGATTTTCTCCTCGATCGGATAGAGACCGCGAATGGCCTTCAGCGCTTCGAAAGCCTTGCCCGAGGCAACCAGCCCGTCGATCCGCTTGAGTTCCGCCAGAACCTCGTCATGCTGGAAGCAGTTCAGCAGCATGCTGACCGACTTGCGGAACATGTTGGTGGACTGTTCGCGCCCTTCCGGGTTGATGAGGATCATCTGCGCGATGAAATAAAGCTGCCTCAGCGGCGTCGTCGCCTGATCGGGCTGCAGAACGTGGTTTTCAAGCAGGAACGTGACATCGTTCAGGAATTCGAGCGCCACCTTGCGATCCACACGCAGAACCGCGCCGTTGATAAAAATCTTTTCGCCCGATTTCAGCGAAATCCGAAGTGTACTTTTCATTTCAGTCCATCCCTGATGATGGTTGTCACGTCAATTATGCCCTGGAAATTCGTCGACTGACGTTTCCGGATCAGTTCGCACTCTTTCAATATCCAGATCGCGATGGAAATCAGATTGGCCCTGAGCTCCATGGCAAGCTGGTTGTCGGGTTGCTTGAGATCTTCAATGAAGCGGATCCAGACCCGTCGAGTGTAAAAAAGCGCTTCGATCGTGTGGCGCTGCGAAGAGGAATCCCTTGCCTCCACCAGAAGGTCGATCGATTTTGTCAACGCCTGCCGCTCGCGATCCTTCGCGTTGGCGACACCATCCTCCATGATTTCGGCGTAGGAAAACTGGTACATTCATGTATCCTTTATCTGCCGCCACCCCTGTTCATCAGAGGTAGTTCACCAGACTCATTTTTTGCAGACGCGACGTGAGGCTGTATGCGATTTCAATCTGCTGCTGCAGCAGATCGAGGCGGGTCTTCGCCTCGTAGGTATCGATCCCCTCAATATCCAGCAGATGCGTTTCGATGATCTTCTTCTGGGCTGCCAGCGAATCATTGGCCTTCGAAACGCGGCTTTCGGAAAGGCCGAGTTGGCTTTGCTGCTGGTTCAGGCCACTGATGGCGGTGCCGATATTGGTCACCGACTTGGTCGCCACCATTTCGCGAACGCCGCTATCCACCTTTTCGTCGAGGAAGGTCATCGCCGTCATCGCCGTCAGTGCAAAATAACGCATGCCCTGCGAATTGCTGTTGCTGGAGGTTTCCACGACCTCGTTCTGGCTGATGCGGCTCGTCATGTTGGTGTCGCTCGCCTTGGAGCCGAAGGTCGTCCAGAAATCGTAGTTCTGGCCGGCCGTCAGGCTGCTATGGGGCGGGTTCGTTACCGTCGTGGTGCCGTTGAACACACCTTCGATATGGGTCATGAAGGCTTCGGCCTGGGTCTTGGACAGGCCGGTGATATCGCCAACCGCCGGCGTCTGCGCCGCCATGAATGCGTTCAGCTCGGTCTCATAGGCTTCCTTCAGGGTAGACCCTTCAGCGAAATAGTCATCGACGGGCTTCACATCCGTATTGATGCCGGAGAACAGAAACTCGCCGTTGACCGCCGTATTGGCGAAGCTGGTGAAATTGTTGAAGGCATTCGAGATGGTTTTGGCGACCGTCGTCAGCGTCGGCGCTTCGCTGCTGGTGTTGGGGACAAGAACCTTCTGAATTTCCTGTGCGGCCTGCGCCATGCCGTCCAGCGCCGTCTGCGAGGATTTGAGGCGTTGCGTTGCAATCGAATTGACGCTGACCAGCGAGGTAATGCGGTCGATATCGCGATTGAGATCGAGGCTGCGGGCGGTGTTGGCGCCCAGCGTCACGCCGAGATCGGCATGCTTGCCCGTCGTCAGCTCGGTATTGAGATTGGTCATCTCGAGCTGAGCCTTGAGGATGGTGCTGCGCATGCTGTTCTGCATCGCCAGCGATGAAATGAATGACGTTTTCATCGTTTACCTCACCATGTCCATCAGGGACTTGAGCATTTCGTCAACGGTCGTCACCAGTTTGGTCGCGGCCTTGTAGGATTGCTCGATATCCATGAGCAGCGACAGTTCCTCGTCCAGGCTGACCGCCGTATTGTTCGAATAGGACGTGGCGGAGCGCTCATAAAGCGCGCTTTTCGCTTCGTTGGCAGAAGTCGCGCCGGAACGTTCCTGTTCGAGCCACCCCATCGAGTTGGTGCCGTATTTCAGGATGCTGGTATTCGTATCGATACGTGTCGACGCGGCAAAATTCATGGGCGCGTCGAAAGCAGTAACATAGCTGCGGATCAGCTCGGAGAAACCGGTTCCCCCCGACGCTGCGGTATTGATCACGTAATCGGTACCGTTGATACCGCCGTCACGCAACAATTCCGGATTGCCACCTTTGGAAATAATTAACGCCGGGTTGACGGTAATGCTGGCCGCGAGCCCGGGAGAGACAATCCCGTCTGCCGGAATGGTCGTCGCCGCCGGCGAGCCGTAGGTGAAGAGACCCGGCATATCCGGCAGGCCGCTGGTCGCGTCGGCCGGCTTTTCCGCAAACATGGTGATGAGGCCGCGGGCGATTTCGTCGAGCTGGCTCTGCATCGTCGGCGCCAGATCGTCACGAATCTGCATCAGGCCCTGAAGCGAGCCCTCAGACGTCGTGTTGCTGCCGCTTCCTGCCTTCAGCGCTACGCCATCGACATAGATTGCGTTGCCCGTGGTCGTCGCATCAAAGCCCGGCTGCGTCTTGAAGGTGACGCTGCGCGGCACGATTTCGAACAGCGTCGCGCCATCCGTCGTATAAAGCGCCACATCGTTGTTGGGACGATTGACGACATTGATGCCGATGATGGAGGAAATATCCTTCAGAAGCGTCTCGCGCTGATCGAGAGCGTCGCTTGGATCGCCGCCGATCGCCGTCTGCGCCTTGACCTCGTTATTGGCTTCCTCGAACTTCGCAAGCAGCCCGTTCAGCTTGTCGACCTGAAGGGCGATTTCCTTGTCGGCGCGCAGACGCATCGCCTGCAATTCGCTCGAGGCCTTGTTCAGGGAACTGGCGACATCGGTGGCCGAGGTGACGGCCGTGGCGGCCAGAGCGGCATCGCTCGGCTTGGCGGCGTAAGCGTCCAGGCTCTTCAGCAGTTCCTTCATATAGGTGGCCGGCGAACTCTCATAATCGTTGCCGCCGAAAATGCTCTTCATTTCCTCAAGACCGGTCAGAACCGTGCTCTGGCCGGAAGCGAGAGAAGAGCTGGAAATCGTCTGCCTGAGAAGACTTTCATTCTGGGCACGGCCGTTGGAGACGATACTCGCTCCAGCCATGGTCGTGCCGAGAATGGCGGTTCGCTTGACGTAGTTAGCATTGCCGACATTGGCAATGTTCTTGGAGGTAACGTCCGTCTGCTTACCTGTATTATTGAAAATCGACTGCGCAGTATTCATTGCTGACGTGAGCGACATTCATCTGTCCTCGTGAGAAGTATTATCTCTTCAGATTGATCAGGACGTCCATCAAATCCGATCCAGTCTGGAAGACTTTCGAATTCGCTGTGTAGATACGCTGGGATTCAATCATGTCGGTGAGTTCGCTGGCGATATCGACGTTCGAGCCTTCCAGCGCGCCCTTCTGGATGTAACCGAAGCTGCCCGACTGCGGGAAGCCGATGGTGACGACACCCGACTCGTTGCTCGGCAGATAGACGTTACCGTTCTGCGGGCTGAGATTGTCGACGCTCGGCACCGTGGCCAGCGCCAGCTGGTAAATGTTGCGGCGACCGCCATCCTGATAGACCGCCGTTACCACGCCATCCTTGCCGATTTCCACATCCTTGATCTGGCTCGGGCCATTGCCGTCCAGAACTGCAGTGCCAGGCGTAAACTTGGTCGAGAACTGCGTCATTTCAGAGAGGTCGATGTTGATCGCCTGCGCCACGCCGCTGACCTGATCATTGATCGTAATCGAATTATCCGAAGTGGTGGTGAGCTTGTTGGTCGCAGGATCGAATGTCAGCGTGACACTTTCCTGAACAAGGTCCGATGCTGGCGTAGCCGTATAGGGGAAACCGCCATTCGTCGACTGATCCTGACGATAAACCGCTACTTCCCAGGTATTGTCGCCGGTCTTGGTATAGTAGAAATCGTAAAGCACCTTAGCGCCACCGCTATCGAATGCCGTAAGCGAGGTCTTATTACCGAACGTCGCAGTTGCGGAGTTGGTGCTTGGAAGCGATGCCGCCGCCACAGCCGTATCGTCACGGTTAAGATTGGCCGGGAAGCTGCCCTGCGTGGAGGGCGATGCCGTCAGGCCGAAATTATTGACGTTGATGGCTTCAAGACCCGTGAAGCCGTTGACGACAGCCGCCGGCGGGTTGGAACCGTAGGGATAACCCATCAGCTGGAAGCCAGCCGCGTTTTCCAGATACCCTTCCGAGTTCTTCACGAAAGAGCCGGCGCGGGTGAGGTAGGGCGTGCCTGCACCGTCCTGAACCACGAAGAAGCCGTTGCCCTGAATGGCAAGGTCGGTGCTCGAGGTGGTGTAGGAGAGGTTGCCCTGCTCCGAAATGCTGTAGCGAACGTTGGACTGCACGCCGCCGGACGCATAGCTGCCCGACGAGGAGGGCAGAACGAGCGAGGAGAACGACGTCGATGCGCGCTTGTAGCCGGTGGTGCTTGCGTTGGCGATGTTGTCGCCCACGGTCCCCAGCTTGTTCGCCTGTGCATTCATGCCGGACACACCGGTTCGCATAGTGCCGAAAATACTCATTCAAAAACCCTCGTGGTCATCTTTCAGGGAGAAGGTAAAGCGTTTGGCTTGCGTGAAGCTGTCGGAAATACCGCGTTTGAAAAAGACCACGCGGGTCAATGAAAATCATTGCCAATCAATGCTGTAGCCGAGGAAACGTTTGGAATCGACCGGATCGTAGCCAAGCTTCTTGCGCAGCTTCTTGCGCAGCTTGCTGATGTGGCTTTCGACGACGTTTTCTTCGACGTCGTCATCGAAGATGCCGTAGATGGCATTGAAAATCTGCGCCTTGGAAACGCGGCGTCCGCGATTGGCGATCAAATATTCGAGGATGCGGCGCTCACGGCGCGGCAAGGGGAACACTTCACCACCCACTTCCGGGTCGCGGCCATCGGAGAAAACCCGGATCGGTCCAGCATCGGTGAAATTCGAGATGACCTGCAATCGGCGACGGATCGCCGCCGCACGTGCAAGAATTTCACGGGGGTGTACCGGCTTGCGCACGACGTCGTCTACGCCGCTGTCGAAAAGCGCCAGCGTCGATTCCAGCGAGGGCTGGTCGCTGACCGCGATCACCGGGGCCGTCGTGCGATCCCTGATCGCCTTCGGCAAAGAAAAGCTCCGGTCGCCCTGGCCGATCAGGAAGGCTTCTACAGCCGCAAGATCGCTTTCCGCCGCCGTCGAGACCCACTCCCCGAATTCGACCGGATCGAAGCCGGTCGAGGGAATGCCCTCACGCCCAAATAGAGATGTATAGCCGTCTTTAACGAGCTCGCGCTCATCAACCACTACGATCATTCGTCCGCCTCCGAATCAGTGTGGTGTTTTCCAATGTGGCATTGGTACGAATCGGGCGATTCAGGGACAACTGTAGGAAATCATCGATAGATATTAATAATTGATTAACCATTTTGTGCCGATTTGATCTATATATAGTGGGCATTAACCATACATGGCACAAAATTTTTGTGTAGAAATTTCAAAATTCCGAAAAAACCGCTTGAAATGCCTTTTTTCGATCAATCTATCGCCACATTTCGAAATACGAGTCCTGCGGCGCCTGAAAACAATTTCAGGTTGTCAACCGTCGCAGAAATTTTTCGCGTTGGCGGTCCATTTCCCGTAGCCCGTCGCCACCAGATTGGCGATGACACGGCAGACATATTTCTTCTGCGCCGGATCATTGTTGGGGCCGGCATGATAGCGGGCGACCGCCATGGTCCAGGTTTCATGCCTGTTGTGAAGGTTGCGCAGGAACATGGCGGCATATTCCACATTGCGGCGCGGATCGAACATTTCCCGCGCGGATGCGAAGTTTTCGCCATGGAAATAATGATTTATCTGCATGCATCCGAGGTCGATCAGCTTGGCGCCGTTGCGCTTCGCCGCCTCAAAAGTGGTCAAAGCCTCCTCTGTGGAGGAGGCAAATACCGGTTTTCCCTCGATATTCATGGCGTTGGGGTCGAGACGCCCCTTGCGGCCCGTTTCGGTCAGCCCCACCGAATAGAGAATTCCCTCCGGCACGCCATATTTGCGGGCCGCCGACTGGATCTCTCTTTCACAGACACCTGACGTTGCCGAAGCGGACGCGTTTTCAGAGGTAGACGCCATTGTCAGCAGAAGAGCGGGCAGAGCCAAGAGCGCCATCCATGCCTTCATTATGCACCCCCAAATTATCACCATTGCCTTGCCGGTCGCCCCGTGCTCCGGACTCGTCACGGTTGCGCCCGGCGGCGGCCTGCTGGCCCTGCTGCTGCGCCTGCTGATTTTGCTGATTGTTGCCTTGTGTGCCCGTTTGGTCACTCTTGTCGGAAGAAGCGATGCTGATGGTGATGTTATCGACCGTCAGACCCTGCGCCTTGAGGCCATCGAGGATGCTCTTGCTGTCTTCCTGGAGCTTTTTATAGGCCGCAACACTCTCCACCGTCATGTGAACGGCAAGCTCGTCACCGGCAAGACGCAGCGACATTGTCACCGATCCAAGCTCGATCGGCGTCATGTGCAGCTTCAGCGTATGGACGACCTTGCCGGTGCTGCTCTGGGCCGCCGCATTGGAGAGCGACGAACCGGGCTGCATGGCGCTCACCCATTCCGGATCGTTGACGATCAGGCCGGTCAGGGCCGACGCGTTGGTCGAGGGCGCCAGGCCGATGAACCGCCGCGAATCGAGAACCGTTATGGTATCGGCCGCCTTGCCGGTGCTTTCGCGTGCATCGAACTCGACACGGCCTTCACGCTGAACGGTGCTCATATCCAGAGCCCGGGCCACGCCTGAGCGCGGAGACGAAAAACGGAATGCCGAGGCATCGCCCTCGTTTTCCGAAGCAGAACCCGCCTCGTTACCGGCCGGTGCGATCCCTGTCGGCATGTCCTTGACCGAATGTTCGACCTTACCCCGGACAGGCTCAGCACGGTCTGATTTCACCGTGTCGGCCTTGCCGGCAATCGCCTGGGCAATTTCCTCAAGCGGTGTCTTGGCCGTCGCCATATCGGCGGCATTGGCCGTCACGAGCTGCAGTTCCGCCAGCTTCGGATCGATCGTATCGTCCGTCACCTCGGCGTCCTTGTCGGCGTCGTCCTTGAGCTTCTTGCCGGGCTTGCCGTTTTCCGGCGTTGTGCGGGCCGTTTTCACGGCGTTTTGAAACTCGGCCACCGTCTCCTGGGCACGACCTTCGCCGGCATGCTCGTTGACGATCACATTGAGAAATGTTGCGGGCCGCTTGACCGGGACATCCATCTTTTCCGCCTCGCCATCGGGCTGCGCCTGCTGTTCTTCAGCCGGGTTCTCGTCCTGCTGATGCCGCGAATGCAGCGCCTGCGGCGGGCGCTCGTCCCGAACCGTGGAAAGCGCATCGCCGAAACTGCCGCCCTTGGCGTCGTCCCTGGCATTGGCGCTGCCGGCGCGCGGATCGGATGGCGGCGCATTCACTATCGCGTTGATGGTTGCGTCGATCATGGTGCCCCCTCGCCTTTCTTCAACAGGCTGTCGATTTCATCGAGCTTGCTGCGACCGCTCGTCACGAGTTGCCGCACGTTGTCGCCCTCATCGTCAGCCTTCTGGGTTTCGACCCGCCATATGCTCCTTGCATCGGCAGCGTTCGCTTCGTTTTCGGGCGCATTCCGCCCGGTGTCCTTCGTGGCCGCAGTGTCGGCCTCGACGCCGGACTGCGGGGAAGGAGGACGAACCACCTGCTCGGCAATCGCTCTTGCCGCGTCCCGCAAGGCCCTGTCCCTATCCGAAAGCTGCGCTTCGGGAATCTGCCCTATTGTCTCGATTGCGCTCACCACATCGGGCGTGCCGATGTTGGAAAGGCTTTCATAGAGATTTGCCTGTACTTCCGGCTCACCCGGCAGCGCAGGAGACAGCGCCTTCGCCCTCAAAGCCGCCATGCGCGCCAGCGAATCCTTGCCGCTGATCGCCGCGAGGCGGGAAAGCCGCAGATAGGCTTCCTTCTGCCTCTCGGTATCCATCATGGCGAAGGTTTCCTGTATCGCCTCCTCGCCGATGGAATCGGCGCGCTTGACCACCAGCGAGACCAGAAGGTCCGCAAACTGGCTGGCATAGGGCGAATGCAGGAAACGCCGCGCATAACGCTGCGCATAATCGACGCCGCGTGCCGCATCGCCATCCTCGACCGCGATGGCGAGCGAACGGCGCAATGCGGCTTCCTCGACGATGGTGCCCGGCGCTTCGAGCCGGGCGATATCGTAAAAA
The DNA here is from genome assembly GCF_005144435.2 of Agrobacterium leguminum. Lineage (NCBI taxonomy): Bacteria > Pseudomonadati > Pseudomonadota > Alphaproteobacteria > Hyphomicrobiales > Rhizobiaceae > Agrobacterium > Agrobacterium leguminum. Next base: position 206,691 of record NZ_CP120211.1, on the reverse strand, counting down.
CCAAGCGCCGCCAACGGATCGCGCGGGATCGTCACATTGCCGCCGATCAGCGCCAGATAAGCGCCGATCCGCTTGCCGCGATATTCCGGCACCATGGCCGCAATGCTCTGCGCGACCAGCGTTCCCTTGCCGGAGAGGTATTTGCGCAGGATATCGGCAACGCGGCTGTCGAAATTGCCATCCACATCGCGCGCGACCAGCAGTTCCAGCGTGGCCGGATTGCCGCCGCTCATCGCATAGATAAGCGCCGCATCGACATTGCGCGGATCCTTGAAGATCGCCGAAGGCGCGCTCTTCAGCCGCTCATCGATGGTCTGGAGTAGAAACCGCTGCATTTCCGAAGCGGAATGGTCGCCCATGGCGACCGAATCCTGCACGAATTGCAGGGAGCGCAGCATGGCATAGGGCATGAGATTGTCTTGCGACTGCGAAAACGCCCTGCCCGGCTCGGAGCCGAGCCCGCAAAGCGTTGCCGCAAGAAGAAGCCAGCGTTTCGAGGTTTTCGTCACACTCACCCCCGATCGGCCTCAAGCAGAATTTCGATGCGGCGGTTGGCGTCCGCCAAAGGGTCCGCCGGCACCTGCAATCTGCGGTCCGCAAAACCCGAGACCTGCTTTACCCGCTCTTCCGACAGGCCGCCGCGCACCAGCATGTAATAGGCGCTGTGAGCGCGATCCATGGAAAGCCGCCAGTTGTCATTGGCCTCGCCCTTGAACTGCCGCCCGTCGGTATGGCCGCGTATCACCACGCTGCCGCCGCGCTCCTGAAGCAGTTTGCCGATTTTCTCCATGGCCAGAACCATTTCACGCCGGGGAACGGCCGATCCGATGTTGAACATCGGCGTTTCCGTCTGGTCGGAAATGGTGAGCAGCAATCCGCCTTCGGCCGGCGTCACCACCAGACCTTCGGAAAGCTTGCCGGTAATGCCGGATATCTGCTTCTCGATCTTCTCGCGCAGCGTGTCGGCCTTTTCCCAGTCGGCGTCGCTGGCCTTTTGCTCTGCATCGCTCGCCTGGCGCGGCTCGTCCGGCTTTGGCTGCGCGAGCGCTGCCTGCTCGGCGGCATCCGGGCGCTGCTGCGGCACAACGGCGGCGACTTCCATCGGTTTTCCGTCTTCCGCCTTGTCGGCCGGTGTCTCGGACGCCTTGAGCGCGACCGCCTGAGCGTTTTCGGCCGCATCCTCCTGCTTGTTCTCGGCGAGTTGCTGCTGTTCAACCGGTTTCTGCGGCTGATCGGCGCGGGTGATTTTCACCTGCTGGGTCCAGAAATCGGGATCGAACGGATCGCGATAGGCTTCACCGCCGCTTGCGCCCGTCGCCGGGCCGGAATCGGCGGCGCCGCCCTCGCCCTTGGCGCTGACATTGGCCTGCTGGCCCACCTGCTGGGCGATTTCCGCCAGCACGGAATAGGGATTTTCGAAAAAGTCCGCTTCGGAAAAGTTCGACTGTTCACCGGTCTGCGAGGTCAGGTCTTCGCCTGTCGCCGCGGCCGAGCCTTTGGTGACCTTTTCCGCCTGGATGTTGGACTGGTCCTTCTTCTGGACGCCCTCTTCCTTGTCCACCGGCTTTTCCAGCCCCTTGGACGAGGGTTTCTCATCGGACAGCTTGATCGGGTTGAAATAGCTGGCGACCGAGGCCTTGGTTTCCTCATTGGCGGCATTGACCAGCCACATGACGAGGAAGAACGCCATCATCGCCGTCATGAAGTCGGCATAGGCGATTTTCCACGCACCGCCATGGGCGCCGTCATGACCGCCCTTGTGGCGCTTGACGATGATGATCTCGTTTTTACCGTGGTGGTGATTTTCGCCTTCACTCATTTCATCACCTTGCGAAGACTGGACGCCCAGGCGGACATGCGCGTCACGAACACGCTTTCACCCAACTCGACGGAAAGATCGATATCGGTGGTCTCGGTAAATTTCATCGTTTCTTCTTCAAAGCCCGGCTGCGTCTTCAGCCGCTCGAACAAATCTTTCGGGCCTTTCACGACAAGCGTGACCCCTTCTCCGTCCGGCATCGCGCTACGCACCACATCCGCCAGCGCCGAGACCGCCTTGAGCGACAGCTTTTCCGTCAGGACCGGAGCAAGGATATTGGCGGTCTGTTCGCTGAGATTGGCCGCAATCGCGTCGATACCCTCGCGCAGACCATGGGACAGGGAGGCCGCGATTTCTTCGAGGTGCCCCGAACGCAGGGCCTCCAGCTCGGCCGCATGGGCAGCGATCAGCTCTTCCCGCTCCGCCTGCATCTTCTCGGTGATCTCGCGGGTAGCATCTTCGCGGCCGCGGTCATAGGCCGCCTTTTTCTCGCTCTCCACATCGACGGGAGCAAATTCGTCGAAACCGGAAGCGCCATCGGCAAAACCGGACAAGAAATCTGTATCGGCCAACGGGTCGCCGAAGGCCTGCGCCGCCGGTTGCGGTTGCGCTTCACCGAAGTCCTTGAGAAACCGTGCAATGGACGCGCTCATGCCTGCCCCCGGCAAAACAGGAAAAAGGGGCCAGACATGTTTCGTTGCCCGCGCGAATCGCAAAAGCCTCGCCGCATTTCCGGACGGAAAACCGGGATCCACTTTTCCTGGAAATGCTCTAAGCCGTTTGGCGGCACCACCGTCATCCTTGCTACCCTGCCCGTCTCTTCCACGTTTCCCGGCCGGATCACGCCATGCGATCCGCCCCATATTGACCCGACGTTAGGTGTTCAAACTTGTGCGAGGATGAAGGCGGGCTCGATCAGGAAGCCTGCGCCCTTTCATCCCCGCGCGCCCACGCCGGCCAGACCCGTTACTTGAAGAGCTGGAGGATATTTTCCGCATTGGCGTTGGCGATGGAGAGCGCCTGGATGCCGAGCTGCTGCTGCGTTTGCAGCGCCTTCAGCCTGGTCGATTCCTCGTTCATGTCGGCATCGACGAGACGGCCGATGCCCTTGTCGATCACATCCATCAGGCTGGAAACGAAGTTATCCTGCATGCTGATGCGGCTCTGCAGCGAACCCAGGCTGGAAGCCGTGCTGGTCATCGCCTCAAGCTGCCCGTCGACGAAGGACATCATCATGTCGATGGCGTCTGCGTCGGTATAGGTCGTGCCGCCGCCGGCAAAACCGCCCATGGCCGCGGCAACGATATCGAGATTGCCGAGATCGAGGGTGGAGACGGAAAAGCCGAGGGAACGATCGGCGGAAGCCGCTCCGCTGCTGGTATCGTAAAACCAGTCGTTGCTGCTGGTGTCGCGATAGGCGGGAGAAACGGTGATGCCGCCGCTCGACGGATCCGTCCCCGTCACCTTGACCCATACATTTTCGGCAAGGCGGAGATAATTGGCGGTGCCGTCGCTATAGACATTCGGATCCGTATTCGTATCCGTCGTCGCGGCATTCAGCGCGCCGATTTCTGCATCGGTTAGCTTCGGCACGACAAAACCCGCCTCCGTCGCCGTGCCGGCGGTCGTCGACGTCTGGGTGACTTCATATTCCGTCTTGCTGACGAAAACGGCGTTTTTGTCGAGAATACCGAGCTTTCCGCCACTGAGGTCGAAAAGCACGGTGCTGCTGTCGAGCGTGTAGTCAACGGTCGTGACCCCGACATTGCCCGAGCCTGTGCGGGTGAAGGATGCAACGACCTTTTTGGTGATCGATTCTTCAACCGGCGGCGTGCCACCGTTGCTGATACTGGCCTGCAGCCAGTTTTCACCCGAGAAGGAGGCCGATTCGGAGATGCTCTTCAGCTGTTCCTGAAGCTGCTTGATTTCATCCTGAATCTTGCTGCGGTCGGCGCCCACGCCATAGGCGGCAACGAGCTTGGCCTTGATCTGCTTGACGACCTCGATCGTGCTTTCAAGCGCGTCATAGGCGGTGTCGACCTTGGCGGCGCCCAGACCCAAAGCATCCTGCACGGCCGAAAGCGCATTATTGTCGGAGCGCATCGTCGTTGCAATGGACCAGTAGGCCGCGTTGTCCGCCGCAGTCTCGACACGATAGCCGGAGGACACGCGCGCCTGCGTCGTTTCCAGATTCTTGTCGATCATCCGCAGGGTTTGCAGCGCGGCCATTGCCGCCGCATTGGTCAAAATGCTGGTCATGGGGTCCACCCAACTCAAAATTTAAGAAAAAATCCGGCGCTGTGCCGACAACGAGCAGGGGCATCATGCGCATCGGCAATGGCCTGAACCGACCACCGCGACCTGCCGTTCGTTAACAAATCGTTAATGCGATAGGTAACAAACAACGAGACTGATTTGCAAGGCGTTCCTCGCTTTCGCAGCCGGGTTTCGCATAAACCGGCAGGCTTCAGGCAAGCTCGGGTTAAAACGCACCGGAACGAGGCCGTTGCGCCCGCGATTTCGGCGCGCGCAACGGACATGACGGAAATAGGGAGCGGGTAATCCGGTTAAGCCGCTTCGCCCTGACGGGTGGGCACGAATCGGGCAGCCGTCAGGCTTTGACGAAGAAACTCGGTGTTCTCGTCCGGATTTTCGGAAGGGTTCTGAAACGAGACGTGATTGATCTCAATCGCCGCATGTTCGTTGGCGAGCGTCAATCGCGCATAGACCGTGGCGCCCTTCGGCTTCAGTTCGAGATCGAGGACGATCTCCGGCGCGCCTTCCCATTCGAGCTTATATTCGCCGCCGGCGCCGAAATTGATCGTACCGGGATGATAATAAAGCTCCGCAGCCGATGAAACGAGGTCGGCGATACTGCCGTAGCACTCGAATCGGAGCAGCGAAATCAGGTCGGCCGGGTCTAACAATCGAAGTTCGGTGGCGATCGGGTTGATCGCCTCTGCGACGATCATTTCCCGCTGTTCGGAATAGGCGGATTTTTTCATTGGTTTTATTGAACCCGTATTTTCGATGACTTCATGGCGTAAACCCGGTGAACGAGCTCAGCCACAGCCTTGTAAAAGACTGGTGGAATCACACTATCTACCGAGACTTGCGCAAACATGGAGCGTGCAAGCGGCGGGTCTTCAAAAACGGGGATATTGTTTTCTTCCGCAATCTCGCGGATTTTCAATGCGATAAGGTCCTGACCCTTGGCGACAACAACAGGTGCGTCGCCTTCTTCGCGAACATAACGCAGCGCCACCGCAAAGTGTGTCGGGTTGGCGATGACGAGTGTGGCGCGCGGCACGTTGTTGATCATGCGGCGGCGGGCGCGGTCGCGGGCGATGGAGCGCTGGCGGGATTTGACCACGGGGTCGCCCTGCGACTGTTTGTATTCTTCCTTCACCTCATGCTTCGTCATCTTCAGCTGGCTGAACCAGTGGTGGCGCGTCCACAAAACGTCGACGGCGGCAAGCAGCGCGGTCGAAAGCAGAATCACGACCATCATCTTTTTGACGATCTCGACCACCCGGACGAAAATCACCTGCGGATCGGAGAACATCAGATCGATGAGGCTGTAAAAATCGCCACGCAGGGCAAGGAACATGATGACCGAGACGATCATGATCTTGAATACGGATTTGCCGAATTCAACGAAACCCTGCTTGCTGTAGATGCGCGTGAAGCCCTTCGCCGGCGAGACGCGCGACCATTGCGGACGCACCCGCTCAAGCACCGGCGACGGCAGGTTCTGGAAAAACGACGAAGCAAGCCCGAAGACGATGAACATGATCATCGCCGGCATGAGCAGATAGGCCATCGAGGTGCCGAGAAAATACAATAGCGACAGGGCATCCGGCCGGGTGCTGAGGTCCCACTGTTCGGGCTGGCCGAACAGGTCCTTCAATGTGACGCCAAGACGACCGGCGCCATCGGGCAGGAAGAAAACCAGGTAACAGTAAAAGGCAAGCGACGAGGCAAAGATCGGCACTTCGCGGGAAAAGGGAAGATTGCCCTTTTCCGCCGCATCGCGGAGTTTTTTCTCCGTCGGGGCTTCTGTTTTACTGTCCTTGTCCTGATCGTCTGCCAAGGCACGTCCCCGGGATCAAAAAAAGGCCCGCCGATCACGGCAGGCCGTCATTCCCGAAACTAGCGTCCGTGACCGGCCATCGCAATGGCCGCTTTCGCCGTAAGGACGGGTTATCAACCGGCTTCCGCTCAAGCGGCGGCCGGTTGTTCCTCCGCGGAGGCTTCCTTCAGCTGGATCTGGCCGGAATTGGCCAGCCGGATCGCTTCCTGCGCGACGGCGCGGCGTGCAATCGCCACTTCGCGGGTGTTGATCGAGGCCTGCGGCACCGCAAGGTCCGATTCGATCATGCGGCGCTGGCGCGGGCTGATGCTGGAGAGCACGCATTCCTTGATTTCCATCGTGGCGCCGCGCAGCGCCATCGTCAGAACATCGGCCGAAACATCGTTGAGCAGCAGGACGCGGCTGCGCTGCGGCATGAACATGAGGTCGTCGAAGAGGAAGATCTTCGGCTTGACCTTGTTGGCGGCTTCCTTGCTGAGCGTCTCGAGCGAGCTGAGCAGCGTATCGACCTGCGGCTTGTCCAGTTCGTTCATCAGATCGGCAACCTTCGTGGAACCGCCGGCATTGCGCTCGGCTTCGATTTCGTTGATGAGGTTGACCACACGCTTCTCGATGATCTGGGCAGCCGTGGGGCTGACTTCCTTCATGTTGACGGTGCGGTTCATGATATCGGCGCGCTGCTCTTCCGGAATGGTCAGGAGAACCTTCGCACCGAAGGACGAGGGCAGCATGGAGAGAATATAAGCGATGGTCTGCGGATGTTCGCGCAGCAGGAACTTACCGACGAATTCCGGCTCGGCTTCCTGCAGGCGGTCCCAGATCGATGCTTCATAGGCCTGGAAGGCGGCGCGGCGTCCGAGAAGGCTGTCCACCTCTTCAGGGGTCAGGCCTTCTTCGAGAATGCTCTCGATTGCCTTGGCATTGTCCATCAGACCCGTTCCTTCGGTGAACAGGTCCTCGAACTCGGCTACGATCTGGGCAAGCTCATCGGGAGGAATGACGCGCAGGGTCTGGGCCGAGGAAATGATCATCTGCAATTCGTGCTGCGTGAAAAATTTGAGCAGCTTGCCGGCGACGCCCTTGCCCATGGCAAGAAGCACCGCGGCCGCCTTGTCGGCCTGAGACAACGGCTTCCCTGCCAGGGGGTTACCGAAATCCTCGAAGTCCATCATGGTCTTTCCTCTCCGTCCCCACAGGGATCAGGCTTTTCGCGTACTCAGTACTTCAATCAATTTTACGCCGAAGCGCGTATCGTCGTCTTCCAGAACCGTTATTTCACCGCGCGCAATACGGCGGCCATTCACCATGATTTCGACCGGCTCCCCGATCTTGCGGTCGAGTGCGATCGTCGCTCCTTCTTCAAGGCTCATCAGCCCCGAAACGAGCATTCTGCTGGTGCCGAGAACGATCTGGACATCGATCGGGATGTCCATGATCATTTCCATGTTTTCGGACAATCCGCTGCCAAGCGGCGCCTTCACGCCCGCAACCTGCGGGGCGGCGACAAAATCATCCATCCCAAAATCGGCCGTTCCGCCACCGAAAGCGGAAAGGTCGGTATCCGTCGAAACCTCGTCCGTGCTTCCGAAATCGCCGAAGTCGCCGAAATCGGAGAGCGAACCTTCCGCATCCGTCTTGAGGACGCCACGCAGATCGCCGATAGCCTGGTCGAGGTCGCCGCCGTCTTCAAACGACGGCAGCGCCGCATCATCGGTCACAGGTGTTTTCTTCGTAGCCATGCGCTGATTATTCCCTTTGAAACTTGCGTCAACCTGCCCAAATCCCCGAAGGCCGGGCAGGATTTTAACCCATCAAATGTCGTAAGATCTCGTCGTCCGTGCTGACATTGTTCTTCACCCGAACCATGTAGCGGTCGCCGGACTTGCCGAATTCGCAATTATAGAGCTTGGAACCGTTGGCGCTGACCTCGACGCCGATATCGTCCTGCTTCAGAGACTGGAACGGAATGACATCGCCGGCCACCAGCTTCGAGATCGTCCGCAGCGTCAGCGTTTCGAGCTTGATGCGCGCCTCGAGCGTGACCTGCGATCGCTTCACCTGCTCCGAAATCATCTCCATCCATTCCTCCTGTTTCTTCAGCGCCTGGGCTGAAGCCTTTGGGGCAACGATGGAGGTCTTGAGCAGGGGTCGCTGCGGCACGATCAGCGAGAATTCCGACGATACCTTGCCGATATCGATCTTCAGGCGGATGGTCACACCGTAAAGGCCGGCGATCATCTCGTCGAAGGCGCTTTTACCGTTGGAATTGAAGGGCGGATCGATGGCCGCCTCAAAACCGCCCGGCGCGTTGACACCGGAGCGCAGGACACCCGCGATGCGGCCAAGAACCATGGCCGCGAGGTCGAGTTCGATATGGGACAGGCTGCGCTCGTCCGGTTCGCCGATCATGTCCGGCGACGCGCCCAGCATGCGCTCCATGAGCGCGATGACGAAGCCGTTGCCGACCGTCATCATGAAATTGGGGCACCAGTTGCGCAGGGAACAATCGGCAACCGCGACATTGCGCCCGACATTGGCGATGAGGTCGGTCATCAGTCCCGATTCGGAGCCGACATATTCCACGTCGATCGCGATGCCGGTTTCGCTGTGGAAGATATCAGGCAGGAATTCGCTGTAGAGATGGCCGATATCGGAACCGATCTTGGCAATCGTCTTGCGGTCGGACAACCCACCCGTCAATTTTGCGAGAAGGGCGGTGTCGATGGCGGGTGCTTGTTGCGCTGCAGCTTTTGCCATCGTCATGCCGCCTTGTTTTCGCCGCCGGGGTTCATCATCTCCTGCTCGACGGCGTCAATCGACGGCCGCTCGTAGTTGGAGATGGTTTTGCGGCCGTATTCGAGCGCGACCTGCGGCACCGAGCCGTTCATGTAGGCGATCAGCGTCTGCTTGACGATGATGTAGAGGCGATGCTGCTTGGTGCGGACGATCTTGACCTGCGACGCCAGCGGGTTGCAGATCGAATAGGACAGGATGATACCGAGCATGGTGCCGACGAGTGCGGCGCCGATCAGGCCGCCCAGCACTTCCGGCGATTCGTTGATCTTGCCCATGGCCTTGATGACGCCGAGAACCGCCGCGACGATACCGATGGCGGGGAAAGAATCGCCCATGGTGGTGATCGCGTGATAGGGCTTCAGCTTGTCGTTCAGGATGGTCTCGATTTCCTCATCCATCAGCGCCTCGATTTCGTGGCTGCGGGCGTTGCCGATAATGATGAGGCGGACGTAGTCACAGATGAACGAGGTCAGTTCCTTGTTTTTCAGAACCGAGGGCGCGCTCTGGAAGATCGAGGATTCTTCCGGATTGTCGATATGGGCCTCGATCTCGTTGCGCGATTTCGTGCGCAGATCGCGCATCAGCGAATAAAGCACGCCGAGCACGTCGAGATAGTTTCGCTCCTTCGGGACCGAATGCTTGAAGGCCTCGCCGAGCGCCTTGCCCGAATCCTTCACGACCTTCATGGGGTTCGCCATGATGAAGCCGCCGAGACCGGCGCCGCCAATGATCATCAATTCGAACGGCTGAATCAGCACGTCCAGATGACCGCCCATCGCCATATAGCCGCCGATGATGCAGCCGAAGGTGATTATAAGTCCAATTACAATATTCATTGATCGACCACGCCCGAACAGTGTTCCATGCCGCCATGTCTAAAAAATGTGGCTTGCGTGAACCTGTCCGCAAAGCCTCTCCCGCGCTCCCGCCTCCAGCCAGTTTCGCACAAGCAAGCCACGGCACTATGCCGGCAAAGGCGGACGTGCGCCTTGAGATCGGGATCAAACGAGAGCGGCGGTTCAGTGACTTCCACCTACACCAGCTACAGACTGATCAGTCAGGATATCGGCAAATCGCTTGAGCGGGTGTCGGAGCAGCCCGACGTGGCGCGCGAGACCGAATATTACCGCGCGAAGATCGGCGATGTGAAATCCATCGACGACTTCATGGCCGATACGCGCCTTTACAATTACGCGCTGAAGGCCCACGGGCTCGAGGACATGGCCTATGCCAAGGCCTTCATCCGCAAGGTGCTGACGGAAGGCACCTCGGACAAGGACGCCTTCGCCAACAAGCTTTCCGACAGCCGCTATGCGGATTTTGCGAAGTCGCTGGATTTTGCCAGCCTCGGTGCGGCGGCGACCGCCACCGAGGCCGCCAAATCGGGCGTCATCGGCAAATACACCCGCCAGACGCTGGAACAGGAAGCGGGCGACGACAATAACGGCGTCCGGCTCGCCCTTTATTTCGAACGCAAAGCGTCAACCATCACATCCGGCCTCGACTTTCTGGCCGACGATGCGCTCGCGCAGGTGTTTCGCACGGCCTACAACCTTCCCGACGAGTTTGCCGCCGCCGATGTCGACAAACAGGCGGCGCTCATCGAAAAAACCATCGATATCAAGGATCTGCAGGATCCCGAAAAGGTCGGAAAGCTGCTCGAGCGTTTCACCATCATGTGGGAAATGCAAAACCCCTCGACGACCTATGATCCTCTCGCCGTTTTCGGCTCCTCCAGCGGCTACGGCATTTCCCCCGACCTGCTGATCTCCATCAACTCCCTGAAACTCGGAGGCAAATGATATGCAATCCGGACTATACGTCGCCCTGTCCTCGCAGATCGCGCTGGAGCGCCGTCTCACCACCATTTCCGACAATATGGCGAATGTGAACACGGTCGGCTTCCGCGGCTCCGAAGTGAAATTCGACGAAATGGTCGCCAAGAACCACAATGACATGAATGCCCGGGTGGCCTTCGTTTCGCAGGGCAACGACTATCTTTCCACCCGTCAGGGCGCTTTCGAGCAGACCGGCAATTCCTTCGATTTCGCCATCAAGGGCGACGCCTGGTTTTCGCTGGATACGCCCGACGGCCAGATTCTGACCCGCGACGGCCGTTTCACCATGCGTCCGGACGGCGCGCTCATCTCCTCGAACGGTTATCCCGTTCTCGATGCCGGCGGCGGTCCGATCCAGCTCAATCCGAATGGCGGCCCGATCACCGTCGGTCTCGACGGCGCCATCCGGCAGAACGAAAACATCGTCGCTACCCTCGGTATCTTCCAGGCGGATTTCTCGCAAGGGTTCCTGCGTCATCCCAATAGCGGCGTGAAGCCGGTGGCCCAGCCGGTTCCGGTGGTCAACAATCATGAAGTCGGCGTCGTTCAGGGCTATCTCGAACAGTCGAACGTCAACGGCATTTCCCAGATGACCCAGCTCATCCAGGTCAACCGCGCCTTTGAAAGCATCTCCTCGCTGATGCGCGATACCGAATCGACCTTCGGCGAAGGCATCAAGACGCTTGGCGGCGCGCGTTGAGGAACTGAGTAATGACAATGCCGGAATCCATGCTCTCGGCTGACGCCATTTCACCGAAGCTCGCACAGCTCGCCAGCCTTGCCGGGCATTATGCCGATCCGGAGTTTTCGGTGGCGCATGGCGGGCATGTCCGCACCATCGCCGCCGGGCACTATACGGTTTCAGGCCTGTCACGGCATGTGCGGCTCGGAGAATTCGTCGCCCATCGCAGCGCGACCGGCATTCATCTCGGCGAAGTGGTGCGTGTGGAACCGGACATCTGCTATGTCTGCCCCATCGAGCCCGGCGAGCCGATCGGCATTCACGACACCGTCATCCGCAAGGGCGCTTTCCGCGTCTCGCCCGACGACAGCTGGTGCGGACGCACCATCAATGCGCTCGGCGAACCTATCGACGGCCAGGGGCCGCTGGCCTCCGGCATCGAGCGCCGTTCGATTTCCAACAATGCGCCGCCCTCGATGACGCGCAAGCGGGTGGAAACGCCTTTCAAGACCGGTGTGCGGGCAATCGATATCTTCTCGCCGCTTTGCCTCGGCCAGCGCCTCGGCATTTTTGCCGGTTCCGGTGTGGGCAAATCCACGCTGCTGTCGATGCTCGCCAAGGCAGACGCCTTCGACAAGGTGGTGATTGCGCTTGTCGGCGAACGCGGCCGTGAAGTGCGCGAATTCATCGAAGACACGATGGGCGAGAATATGAGCAAGTCCATCGCCGTCGTTGCGACAAGCGATGAAAGCCCGATGCTGCGCAAGATGGCGCCGCTTTCCGCCGTCACCATCGCCGAACATTTTCGCGATCAGGGCGACAATGTCCTTCTCATCATCGACAGCGTGACGCGCTTTGCCCACGCGATCCGCGAAGTGGCGGTCGCTTCGGGAGAGCCTCCGGTGGCGCGCGGCTATCCCGCCTCGGTATTCACCGAACTGCCGCGCCTTCTGGAGCGGGCGGGACCGGGTGCGGAAGGCACCGGCACCATCACCGCCATCGTCTCCATTCTGGTGGATGGCGACAATCACAACGATCCGATTGCCGATTCGACCCGCGGTATTCTCGATGGCCATATCGTGCTCGACCGCAGCCTTGCCGAAGAAGGTCGTTACCCGCCGATCAATCCGCTCGCCTCGATCTCGCGTCTCGCCAAGAAGGCCTGGACACCGGATCAGGAAAAGCTGGTGTCGCGCCTCAAGGCGCTGGTGCATCGCTTCGAGGAAACGCGCGATCTTCGCCTCATCGGCGGTTATCGGCCCGGCACCGATCCTGATCTCGACATGGCGGTGAAGCAGGTTCCGATCATCTATGAAACGCTGAAACAGCTGCCGAGCGAACCGGCGGCGCCGGATGCCTATGCCGATCTGGCGACCGCATTGCGCGGTGGAGCACAGAATGGCCAGCCCCAGGTAAACCCGAGAATGAGAGGCTGACCCGTGAACAAGAAGCGGAACGACACTAGCCACGATGAAGACGTGCTGCCCAGGCCCGTTTTCTTTACGCCTGACCGTATTCTCGCATGGACGGGCATCGGGCTTGCCGCTGCAGCGGCCTTTTTCCCCTGGTACGTGTTTTTCAACGAAGAAAAATTCGGCATGAAGGTGGCGGGCGGCGACCGCACCCGCGATCTGCCCCATACCGGCCCACGGGAAGTCTTCAGCGTTTCGCCAATGGCCATGACCAACCGCAACAAGGAAGACACCCCGCCGCCGGCGGAGCTGCCCGACATGTTGACGACGGCGACCGTGAACGCAGGCGGCAAGGAAAAACAGAACAATCTGGCAGCCGGGATCGAGGATCAGCCTTTCCCCGGCCAGACCTCCTTCCGTCTGCTGCATGTTTCCAACGGGCGCGCCCTGATCGAGGACGGTTCGGGCATGTATATGGTGAGGGTCGGCTCTACCCTGCCGGACAATGCGTTGCTGACGAAGATCGAGCAGCGCAATGGCGAATGGCTGATAGAGACGTCTTCCGGGAAAACCTATCGCCCTGAAAAATAGAAGATCTTTCTCTGGTTCAAAAGGCGCGCCGCATCTGCCGGCGCGCCTTTTTTGTTTTGGGCAGGCCGCATCCATATCCGCGTCTTGCGTCGTTCCGCGCCTTCTCCCCTCTCCGCAAGTCTGACGCAAGATTAGCCCCGTAGGTTCGGGCCATACGAGATGGAGAAGTCTATGCAACCGATTCAACTGTTCGATCTGGCATCCCGCCAAGCGGAATGGCTGAGCGTGCGGCAGGAAGTCGTGGCGACCAACATCGCCAACGCCAACACACCCAAGTTCCGCGCCAAGGATGTCAGCCCTTTCGAAGCGGTCATGCAGGCCACCAGCCAGCAGGTCGGCATGGCGAGGACCAACCCTGCCCACTTCGGCGAGAGCACCCTCAGCGACAATATCGCGGTGCGCGACAACCCGGTCAATAACGAGATCGGCATGCAGGAATCGGGCAATTCGGTCGCGCTTGCGGAAGAAATGACCAAGACCGGCGAGATCAAGCGGCAGTATGAGCTGAACGCCAATCTCGTCAAATCCTTCCATCGCATGATGCTGATGACGGTTAAGAGGTAAGCCATGGATCCCTTGAGTGCGGCGAGCAAGATTGCCGGCAGCGGCCTGGAAGTGCAGTCCACACGACTGCGCATCGTCTCCGAAAACATCGCCAACGCCAGATCGACCGGCGACACCCCCGGCGCCGACCCCTATCGCCGCAAGACCATCACTTTCGGTTCCGAGCTCGACCGCGTCAGCGGCGTGGAGCGCGTAACGGTGAAGAAGCTCGGCGTCGACCGTGGCGATTTCGTCAACGAGTACGATCCCGGCAACCCGGCCGCCGACAGCAACGGCATGGTGAAGATGCCGAACGTCAACATCCTGATCGAAATGGCGGACATGCGCGAAGCAAACCGCAGCTACGACGCCAATCTTCAGGTCATCCGCCAGACACGCGACCTCGTCGCCTCCACAATCGACCTTCTGAAGGCATCGCAATGATCGACGGTATCAAGCAAGTCAGTTCCCTTTCGCTCACCCGCGGCGCAAGCGGCATTTCCTCACTGACGGAAAGCGTTTTCGGCAGCGAGCAGACGACGCCCGCCCAGCAGACGGGCGCAAGCTTCGCCAGCGTTCTCGGCAATATCTCGGTGGATGCGATGAACAATCTTAAGAAGGCGGAAGTCGCTTCCTTCGAAGGCATTCAGGGCAAGGCGAATACGCGTGAAGTGGTCGATGCCATGCTTTCGGCCGAACAGTCGCTGCAGACCGCCATCGCGCTCCGAGACAAGATCGTGTCGGCCTATCTCGACATTACCAAGATGCAGATCTAGCCCAGCAGGAATATTGACATGAGAGCTCTTGCCATCGCTGCCACCGGTATGGACGCCCAGCAGACCAATCTGGAAGTCATCGCCAACAACATCGCCAATATCAACACCACCGGTTACAAGCGCGCGCGTGCGGAGTTCACCGATCTTCTTTACCAGACCGAGCGCATGCAGGGCGTGCCGAACCGCGCTAACCAGGCGATCGTGCCCGAAGGCGCAAATATCGGCCTCGGCGTGCAGACCTCGGCCGTGCGCAACATCCACACCCAGGGCAACCTGATCGAGACGGGCAACAAGCTGGATGTCGCGATTATCGGCCAGGGCTGGTTCCAGATCGAGGCGGCGGACGGTTCGACGCTCTACAGCCGCGCCGGCGCCTTCAACAAGAATGCCGACGGCAATCTGGTGACGATCGATGGCTATAACGTCATTCCGAACATCAATATCCCGACCGACGCGCAGGACATCACCGTTACCCGCACGGGACAGGTGACCGCCCGTATCGGCAATGCCACGGAATTCACCGAACTCGGCCAGCTCACCATCGCCAACTTCGCCAACGAAGCCGGCCTGAAGCCACTTGGCGACAACCTTTTCGCCCAGACGCCGGCCTCCGGCGACGCGGTGATCGGCGTGCCTGACGATCCGAGCTACGGCTACATCAAGCAGTCCTATCTCGAAGGCTCGAACGTCGACGCCGTCAAGGAAATCACCGACCTGATCACGGCGCAGCGCGCCTACGAGATGAATTCCAAGGTCATCACCACTGCTGACGAAATGGCTTCGATTGTCAGCAAGAACCTGAAGTAAGAGCGGAAAGGCAGGCGAACATGAGGTTTGGCCGGAAACATAGCAGCAGCAGAACGGCGCTCGTCCGTATATGCCTTGCGTCTGCCTTTTCACTGGGCGCCCTGACGCCCGCTCTTGCCCAGGCGCCGATGGCGCTGGTTCCCACCCGCACGATCTATCCGGGCGAGACGATCACGCCCGAACAGGTGAAGCCGGTGGAAGTGACCAATCCCAATATTTCCTCGGGTTATGCGAGCGATATCAGCGAAGTGGAAGGCATGATCTCCAAGCAGACCCTGCTTCCCGGACGCACGATCCCCGTTGCCGCCCTGCGCGAACCCTCGCTTGTGGTGCGCGGCACCAGCGTCAAACTCGTCTTCACCATCGGCAACATGACGCTGATGGCTTCGGGAACGCCGATGACCGACGGCTCGCTCGGCGAAATCGTGCGGGTGCGCAACATCGATTCCGGCGTCATCGTCAACGGCACGGTCATGAAGGACGGAACCATTCAGGTGATGGCGAAATGAGAGTGCTTCGTATCCTGGCCGCGGCCATTCTGTTTTCGGCCCAGCCCTTCCTTTCCGTTCCGGCAGTGCACGCGGACACATCCCGCATCAAGGATATCGCATCGCTGCAGGCGGGGCGTGACAACCAGCTGATCGGTTACGGTCTCGTGGTCGGCCTGCAGGGCACGGGCGACAGTCTGCGCTCCTCGCCGTTTACCGAACAATCCATGCGCGCGATGCTGCAGAATCTCGGCATCACCACGCAGGGCGGCCAGTCGAACGCCAAGAACATCGCCGCCGTGATGGTGACGACCAATCTGCCGCCCTTCGCCAGCCCCGGCAGCCGTGTCGACGTGACGGTCAGCTCGCTGGGCGACGCCTCTTCGCTGCGCGGCGGCACGCTCATCATGACCTCGCTTTCCGGCGCTGACGGGCAGATTTACGCGGTCGCCCAGGGTGCGCTGATCGTCAACGGCTTTTCGGCGCAGGGCGATGCCGCGACGCTGACGCAGGGCGTCACCACCTCCGCCCGCGTGCCGAACGGCGCGATCATCGAGCGGGAGCTGCCGTCCAAGTTCAAGGATTCGGTCAATCTGGTCCTTCAGCTGCGCAATCCCGATTTTTCGACGGCGGTGCGCGTCGCCGATGTCGTCAACGCCTTTGCGCGCGCCCGTTATGGCGATCCCATCGCCGAACCGCGCGATTCGCAGGAAATTGCGGTGCAGAAGCCCCGTGTCGCGGATCTCACCCGGCTGATGGCGGAAATCGAAAACCTGACCGTGGAAACGGATACGCCGGCCAAGGTCGTCATTAACGAGCGCACCGGCACGATCGTCATCGGCGCGGATGTGCGCATTTCCCGCGTCGCCGTCAGCTACGGAACGCTGACCGTGCAGGTGACGGAATCGCCGCAGGTCATCCAGCCGGCGCCATTCTCGCGCGGCCAGACGGCCGTGCAGCCGCAGACGGATATCATGGCATTGCAGGAAGGCAGCAAGGTCGCCATCGTCGAAGGGCCTGACCTTCGCACGCTGGTTGCCGGTCTCAACAGCATCGGGCTCAAGGCGGACGGTATCATCGCCATTCTGCAAGGCATCAAATCCGCCGGCGCCCTTCAGGCGGAGCTTGTGCTGCAATGATGGAAACCCGGAAGAACAACGCTTTCCCGAATGGTCTTGTCCGCTTCGCGGCCGTCGCCTCGCTGCTTTTCCTGCTTCCCGCTGCTGGCGCCGAAAGCCAGCAGAACGTGGTTTCGGAACTCAGCACGCAGGATGAAATCCAGAAATTCTGCACCAACATCGCCGATGCGGCCCGCGACCAGCGCTATCTGCTGCAAAAGCAGGAGCTGGAAAAGCTGCAGTCCGACGTCAACGAGCGCATTGCCGTGCTGGAAGACCGCAAGGCGGAATATGAGGATTGGCTGGCCCGCCGCGAACACTTCCTCAATCAGGCGAAAAGCAATCTCGTCGATATCTACAAGACGATGAAGGCCGATGCCGCCGCACCCCAGCTCGAAAAGATGCATGTGGAAATAGCGGCCGCCATCATCATGCAGCTGCCCCCGCGCCAGTCGGGCCTCATCCTTAGCGAGATGGATGCGCAGAAGGCCGCTGTCGTCGCCGGCATCATGTCGCAGGCAACCGATAAAAACACTTCGAAGGATCCTTCATGAGCACGCGTCGTCTTCCGGCCCTCCTCCTGCCGCTCGCCTTGCTTGCCGGCTGCCAGAACAACCAGACCCTGAAGGAAATCGGCAACGCACCCGCGATGAGCCCGATCGGCAGCGGCCTGCAATTCAGCCAGACGCCGCAAATGGGCATGTATCCGAAGCAGCCGAAGCACATGGCGAGCGGCTATTCGCTGTGGAGCGACAGCCAGGGCGCCCTGTTCAAGGATCTGCGCGCCCTCAACATCGGCGACATCCTGACCGTCAACATCCAGATCAACGACAAGGCCGATTTCGACAACGAGACCGAGCGCAACCGCACCAATTCCAGCGGTTTGAACTGGAAGGCGGATGCGCAGGTGTTCGGCTGGAACCCGAAGGCCGATTCCAGCATCAATTACGGTTCAGACACCGACACCCAGGCAAAGGGCAAGACCAAGCGGTCTGAAAAGCTGACGCTGCTGGTGGCCGCCGTGGTGACCGGCATTCTGGAAAACGGCAACCTCATCATCAGCGGTTCGCAGGAAGTGCGCGTGAACCACGAAATCCGCATCCTCAATGTCGGCGGTATCGTCAGGCCGCAGGATGTGGATGCACAGAACATGATCTCCTACGAGCGCATCGCAGAAGCGCGCATCTCCTATGGCGGTCGCGGACGTCTGACGGAAGTGCAGCAGCCCCCGGTCGGGCAACAGGTCGTCGACCTGTTCTCGCCGCTCTGACCTCGGCACACGGGAACGGGACTGACCCATGGAAAACGAACAGGCTGAGGGCAAGAAAAAATCCTCCCCTCTGGTCATGACCATCGCAGGCGTTGCGATCCTCACCCTGCTCGGCGCGGGCGGCGGCTGGCTGGTGGGCGACATGATCGCGCCGAAGATCGCCGGCGCGGAGGCGCATGCCCCGACTGCCGCCGGCGGACATGGCGAGAAAAAGGAAGAGGGGATCGAGAAAATCTCGGCCGAGGCGAACGGCATCGTCCAGCTCGATCCCATTACCACCAACCTCGCCTATCCCTCGACGAACTGGGTGCGGCTGGAAGTGGCGCTGATGTTCAAGGGGCCGGTCGAGGTGGGTCTGGCGGAAGATATCCACCAGGACATCATGGCCTATGTCCGCACCGTTTCCCTTCAGCAGCTGGAAGGGCCGCGCGGCTTTCAATATCTTAAGGATGACATTCAGGAACGAGTTGACCTGCGCTCTCAAGGGCGCGTATCCAAGGTCATGTTCCGGACCTTTGTCATCGAATGATTCGATTTCTTGTAACCATCGCCGTCCTCCTTGCCTTGCCGGGCCTTGCCAATGCCCAGCAATTTCCGTCCGATCTGTTCAACACGCAGATAGACGGCTCCGTCGCGGCATGGATCATCCGCACCTTCGGCCTGTTGACGGTTCTCTCGGTCGCGCCGGGCATCCTGATCATGGTCACGAGCTTTCCGCGCTTCGTGATCGCCTTTTCGATCCTGCGCTCCGGCATGGGACTGGCCTCTACCCCGTCCAACATGATCCTGCTGTCGATGGCGATGTTCATGACCTTCTACGTCATGTCGCCCACCTTCGACAAAGCCTGGACCGACGGCGTCCAGCCGCTTTTGCAGAACCAGATCAACGAACAGCAGGCCGTGCAGCGCATCGCGGAACCCTTCCGCACCTTCATGAACGCCAATACGCGTGACAAGGATCTGAAGCTTTTCGTGGATATCGCCCGCGAGCGCGGCCAGGAAGTGATGACCGACAATGTCGTCGATTACCGCGTGCTCGTTCCGGCCTTCATGCTGTCGGAAATCCGGCGCGGTTTCGAGATCGGTTTCCTGATCATCCTGCCGTTTCTAGTCATCGATCTGATTGTCGCCACCATCACCATGGCGATGGGCATGATGATGCTGCCGCCGACCTCGATTTCCCTACCGTTCAAGATCCTGTTCTTCGTGCTGATCGACGGCTGGAACCTGCTGGT
Source organism: Agrobacterium leguminum (assembly GCF_005144435.2). Lineage (NCBI taxonomy): Bacteria > Pseudomonadati > Pseudomonadota > Alphaproteobacteria > Hyphomicrobiales > Rhizobiaceae > Agrobacterium > Agrobacterium leguminum. The sequence goes on along the minus strand of NZ_CP120211.1, from coordinate 187,223 downwards.
CGGCAGTCTCGTCAGATCGTTCAACTGACGGCCTCTGTGCCTGATTGACACCCGTTAACTCTGTTTTTTAACCCCGCGTGCCCAGACACGCGGGTTTTGCGCGTTTTTACGCTTTGGTTACCAGTTTTTCTGGCGACTTGGTAACTATCTTTTTAAATAAAAAAATTACCATTTAACTAAATCAAAAAGTAACCATAAGTATTTTCCAATATTTCTTGGCCGCCAAATTAATAATTGGGCAATTTTTCGCTGCGAATTTCTTTCTACACGCAGCGGGTTTGGTTTCTGAAACTAAGCATTTCCGAACCGAGTGGCATGAAGCCGAAACGTTGCGACCGGTAATACCAAACCCGGTATGTCCCCACTCCAGTATCTCGTAAAAACAAGGGACACATTTATTATGGCAAGCATTCTCACCAACACCAACGCAATGGCCGCTCTCTCGACCCTGCGTTCCATCGCTTCCGACCTGTCGACCACGCAGGACCGCATTTCTTCCGGCCTGAAGGTTGGTTCGGCTTCGGACAACGCTGCTTACTGGTCGATCGCGACCACCATGCGTTCCGACAACAAGGCTCTCGGCGCAGTATCTGACGCACTGGGCATGGGCGCTGCCAAGGTTGACACCGCATCTGCCGGTATGGAAGCCGCTATCGATGTTGTCACCCAGATCAAGGCCAAGGTCGTTGCCGCAAAGGAAGAAGGCGTCGACAAGACCAAGATTCAGGAAGAAGTTACCCAGCTTCTCGATCAGCTGAAGTCGATCGGCACGGGCGCTTCGTTCAACGGTGAAAACTGGCTCGTTTCCACCGCCAACGCCACCAAGACGGTCGTATCCGGCTTCGTCCGTGACGACAACGGCAATGTCAGCGTCAAGACGACGGACTACGCGCTGGATGCATCGTCCATGCTCTATACCGAAGCGACGCCGGGCACGATCGATGCCAACTCCGGTATCCTGAACGCTACCGGTGCAACCACCACCGTCGGCGCCAAGACCTACACCCAGATTTCCGTTCTCGACCTCAACGTCGGCACCGATGACCTGGACAACGCTCTTTACTCCGTTGAAACGGCCCTGACGAAGATGACCAGCGCCGGCGCCAAGCTCGGCTCGCTGTCTGCACGTATCGACCTGCAGACCGACTTCGCCGACAAGCTGTCCGACTCCATCGAAAAGGGTGTTGGCCGCCTCGTCGACGCCGACATGAACGAAGAGTCCACCAAGCTGAAGGCTCTGCAGACGCAGCAGCAGCTGGCAATTCAGGCTCTGTCGATCGCCAACAGCGACTCGCAGAACATCCTGTCGCTCTTCCGCTAAGAGCTGAACTTCTCATAGCCCTTCGGGGCTGGGGGACCCATTTTCTTCCCACATGCATTCGGGGGCTGACCAAATGCATATCCGGGCAGAAAGCATAAAGGTTCGATAGGCTGAATCGAACCGAATGCACCAGACAGGCCGCATCCCGAATAAGGATGCGGCCTTATCTTTTTTTTAAATATTTCGGGATACGCGCGCGCACGCGCGAGAGTTGTAATTTTGAATTTTCATAATGCTGATTTTCTTTTCCCGCTTATCAATTCATTAACCAAACTGGCGTTACCTAAGCTCATCGAAACGGCGAGCTAACGTTAAAAATCAGCCAGTTAGCAGGCATGATGCTGTGCGCCGTTCCCGGTGAAACCGGAATGTCCCTTCTTTAATCAGCCATTCAAGGGGCACACTACTATGACGAGCATTATTACCAATGTCGCAGCAATGTCTGCGCTCCAGACTCTGCGCACCATCGGCCAGAACATGGAATCCACCCAGGCACGCGTTTCCTCCGGCCTCCGCGTTGGCGAAGCTGCTGACAATGCTGCCTACTGGTCGATCGCGACCACCATGCGCTCCGACAACATGGCGCTTTCCTCGGTTTCCGACGCTCTCGGCCTCGGCGCCGCCAAGGTAGACACCGCTTCTGCCGGCATGGAATCGGCAATCGAAGTCGTTAAGGAAATCAAGGCAAAGCTGGTCACGGCAACTGAAGAAGGCGTCGACCGCACCAAGGTTCAGGAAGAAATCGATCAGCTGCAGAACCAGCTCGTATCGATCGCACAGGGCGCATCCTTCTACGGCGAAAACTGGCTCGTAGGCGCGTCGACCCTCGGCGCTACCACGCCCGGCACGGACCCGGACAAGTCGGTCGTTGCTGGCTTCGTTCGCTCCACCGGCGGTGCCGTTAACGTCACGACCACGAAATACGCCCTCGACAGCACCGCTACCGGCAACACTCTTTTCGGTTCGGTTGACTCCGCAGGCGTCCCCGATACGACCGGCATCCTCGGCACGACCGGAACGTTCACGACCGTCGCCGCCCAGTCCGTCTACACACTGGACATCACCCAGTATGCAGCCGCAGACCGCGCCACCAACATGGCCGAAGCACTGACGCTGGTTGAAAACTCCCTGAAGGCAATGACCAGCGCCGCAGCCAAGCTCGGCTCGCTCTCCATGCGTATCGGCCTGCAGGAAGACTTCGCTTCCAAGCTGTCCGACTCCATCGACAAGGGCATCGGCCGCCTCGTGGACGCTGACATGAACGAAGAGTCCACCCGCCTCAAGGCCCTGCAGACCCAGCAGCAGCTCGGCGTTCAGGCTCTCTCGATCGCCAACAGCAACTCCGAAAGCATCCTGTCGCTCTTCCGTTAATCGAAGACCGAAAGCGAAAAAATCAACCGCGCCGAAAGGCGCGGTTTTTGTTTGTGCAATTGACTGCAAAATTCATAAATTTCTTGATTAAGACTTCATTAACCAAATCACCGCTAAATCAAGCCATCGAAACGACTCGTTAACCAAGACGAAAAAGAGGTTAACAGGCATCACGCCGCGTTGTCGTTTCCGGCGATCCCGGAATGTCCCTTCCCATTTAGCCAGCTCAGAGGGGCAATTATGACAAGTATTCTGACAAACACCGCCGCCATGTCGGCGCTTCAGACCCTGCGTGCGATCAGCGGCCAGCTCGAAGACACCCAATCCAGAGTTTCTTCCGGGCTGCGCGTTAAAACGGCTTCCGACAATGCCGCTTACTGGTCGATCGCGACCACCATGCGTTCGGACAACATGGCCCTTTCCGCGGTTCAGGATGCACTGGGACTGGGTGCCGCGAAGATCGATGTCGCTTATTCCGCAATGGAAAGCGCCGTCGAAGTCGTGAAAGAAATCAAATCGAAAATCGTCGCGGCAACCGAAGAGGGCGTCGACAAGACGAAGATCCAGGAAGAAATCGACCAGCTGAAAAAGCAGCTGGAATCGATTGCGCAGGGCGCATCTTTCAGCGGTGAAAACTGGTTGCTGGGCACCGGCGCAAAGACCGTCGTTTCCGGCTTTGTCCGTGACGGCAGTGGTTCCGTCAACGTTACGAAAACCGACTATACGCTTATCGATACGACGACCGCGACAGAAACACCCAATGTGATTTTTGGACTGACCGGCACGCCCGCAACGCTCGACACCACAAAAGGCATCATCGGAGAGGCCGGCGTAGCCTCGGGCATTTCCGTATGGGACATCGATCTCAAACTTTTCGATAGTGCAACGCCCCCGACCTACACGATCGGCAATCTTCTCACCGATGTCGAAACCGCGTTTCAGTCGCTCAGCAGCGCATCTTCCGCCCTCGGCTCCATCAAGATGCGCATCGGCCTGCAGGAAGACTTCATCTCCAAGCTCACCGACTCCATCGACAGCGGCATCGGCCGCCTGGTGGATGCGGACATGAACGAAGAATCAACACGCCTCAAGGCATTGCAGACACAGCAGCAGCTGGGCATCCAGTCGCTTTCCATCGCCAATACCAGTTCCGAAAATATCCTGTCGCTATTCCGTCAGTAAGCGGCGCCCGATGGCTACGGGCGGTTTCGTCCCGCTCTGGCAGCAACAGAATATTCGGATATGGAAACCGCGCTTCGCAAGGGGCGCGGTTTTCCATTTGCCGCTAACTGCGTGGCGCGCGCATGCATCAAACGCCACAGGCGATCGGTTCAACAACCGCGTAAGCATTTGAAATTTTGGAGAGAAATGGTGCTGCTAGAGAGATTTGAACTCTCGGCCTCTCCCTTACCAAGGGAGTGCTCTACCCCTGAGCTATAGCAGCATCCGGTGCCGAAGCGTTTGCTTCAGCATCAAGCGTGGCGGCCTATTGCCATAGGTTTTTGACGAGCGCAAGTCGCAAAACGATATTCTTCATCAAGCGGGGCAAAAAAGCGTGCCCCCTGTTGAAAAATACATTTTTCAGATATTGCTGAATCTATGAACGAACATCATGACAAACAGGCAAAGGCAGCGGTTTCCGCCGGCGCTTCCGCGGAAGCATCCGCCTCGGTGGCCGATGGCAAGCCGCAGGCGGGGCCCGGCGAAAAGGCGCGACAGCGCGAGGCGGAACGCAAGGCGCGGGCGGCCAAGAAGCTTCGTGAAAATCTTTTAAAGCGCAAACAGCAGGTTCGTGCGCGCCGTGCCGGCGAAGAGGACGAGACGATTGGCCTGCCTGCCGCAAAAACGGACGAATCATCCTCATAGAGAATTCACCAAGCATAAATTGAAACGCCGCGGAAATTCGTCTAAGGACGCGCCTTTCCGCAAGGCACGATAAAGAAAGGCGGGCACAGGCCCGTAGGGACGCATGGATCGCATCAGAATTACGGGTGGCAACAAGCTAAACGGCATCATTCCCATCTCCGGCGCCAAAAACGCCGCCTTGCCGTTGATGATCGCATCGCTTCTGACCAGCGACACGCTGACGCTCGAAAACGTGCCGCATCTGGCGGACGTGGAGCAGCTCATCCGCATTCTCGGCAATCACGGCGTCGATATTTCCGTCAACGGTCGCCGCGAAAGCCAGGGCGAAGCCTATTCCCGCACCGTGCACTTCACCTGCCGCACCATTGTCGATACCACCGCACCTTACGAGCTGGTTTCCAAGATGCGCGCAAGCTTCTGGGTCATCGGTCCGCTTCTGGCGCGTGAGGGCCGCGCCCGCGTTTCCCTGCCCGGCGGCTGCGCCATCGGCACGCGCCCGGTCGACCTGTTCATCGAGGGCCTCGAGGCGCTCGGCGCAACGATGGAGATCGATGGCGGCTACATCAACGCCACAGCGCCCAAGGGCGGCCTGATCGGCGCGGTTTACACCTTCCCGAAAGTTTCCGTCGGCGCGACGCATGTGATGCTGATGGCCGCAAGCCTTGCCCGCGGCACCACCGTCATCCACAATGCCGCCCGCGAACCGGAAGTGGTGGATCTGGCGCAATGCCTGATCGCCATGGGCGCGAAGATCGAAGGCGCCGGCACCTCCACCATCACCATCGAAGGCGTCACCTCGCTTTCCGGCGCGCGCCACCGCGTTCTGCCGGATCGTATCGAGACCGGCACCTATGCCATGGCGGTGGCAATGACCGGCGGCGATGTGGTGCTGGAAGGCACGCGCGCAGCGCTGCTCGACAACGCGCTCGACACGCTCAGACTTGCGGGCGCGACGATCAGTGAGACGGAGACAGGCCTTCGCGTCGTGCGCAACGGCAACGGCATCCAGCCGGTCGATATCGTCACCGAGCCCTTCCCCGGCTTCCCCACCGACCTGCAGGCGCAGTTCATGGCGCTGATGACCCGTTCGCAGGGTGTTTCGCATATCACCGAAACCATCTTTGAAAACCGCTTCATGCATGTGCAGGAACTCGCCCGTCTCGGTGCGAAGATTTCGCTTTCCGGCCAGATGGCCCGCATCGAGGGCGTCTCCCGCCTGAAGGGCGCGCCTGTCATGGCGACCGACCTGCGCGCTTCCGTGTCGCTGGTCATTGCCGGCCTCGTGGCGGAAGGCGAGACCATGGTTTCGCGCGTCTACCACCTCGATCGCGGCTTCGAACGCCTCGAGGAAAAGCTCACCCGCTGCGGTGCGCTGGTCGAACGCGTCAGCGATTGATCCTGTCTTTGCCGCTCATCCGTTTTCTACCCGTTGCAGAGTGGGCCCGGACTGCCTATTTCCAATGTAAGTCATGGAAATAGCGGTCCGCACCGCAGAAGAAGGAAGAAAAAGATGAGCGGCCTGAAATTGCTCGCGCTGGATACTGAAGATCTCTCCGTCATCTCGACGCATATGCAGGACAGTGTCTTCAAGCTGAAGGATGTTGCCTTCGAGCCGAAGCACGGTCAGTTCACGCTTTCCGCCAACCGTTTCGTCTGGGAAAGCACTGACAAAAAGAACCTGCCGCCGGAACGCTGCCGCAGCGTCGTTTTCCTGAAACGCGTCTCGGCCGTCCGCTCGCACGGCATCAACCGCGCCGACAGGGAACAGGTGCTGTCGCTTCTTGCCATCCGCTTCGTGCAGAACGGCGAAGGACCTGATGGAGCCGTGGAATTGACGCTTTCGGGCGGCGGCGCCATCGCGCTCGATGTCGAATGCATCGAGGCGCAATTGACCGATGTGAGCGGCGCCTGGGAAACGGCGGCCAAACCGCACCATCCAGACAGCGAATAAGCACACCGCGCCATTGCAACGGTTGCCTTTCGTCACCGTTTCGATTTATGCCACATACCAGAGCCGCAATTTTTCTGCGGTAAGTTCGTGCACCTCGCGGGATCGCCCGCGGGGACAATGAAAGGGTAATGGCGTGGCAATCTGGCTGGAGCAGGCGTCGGCGGATTTCGAACAGAAATTCGCGGCCTTCCTGACAACCAAGAGAGAAGTTTCCGAAGACGTCAACGCAACCGTTCGCGAGATCATCAACGATGTCCGACATCGCGGCGATGCGGCCCTTGCCCATTATTCCCAGAAATTCGACGGTATCGATTTCACCAAGGTTTCGATGCGTGTCACGGCGGATGAGATCGATGCGGCCTTTGCCGCCGTCGACGGGAGCGTCATCGAGGCGCTTGAACTCGCTGCCCGGCGTATCGAAAAACACCATGCGCGGCAGATGCCGAAGGATGATATTTATGAGGACGATATCGGCGTGGGTCTCGGCTCGCGCTGGACCGCCATCGAGGCCGTGGGCCTTTATGTGCCCGGCGGCACGGCCAGCTATCCAAGCTCGGTGCTGATGAACGCCGTGCCTGCCAGGGTTGCCGGTGTGGAGCGCATCGTCATGGTCGTGCCGGCCAATGGCGGCGCGGTCAATCCGGCGGTGCTGGCTGCGGCGCGTATTGCGGGTGTCGAGGAAATCTATCGCATCGGCGGCGCACAGGCCGTCGCCGCACTTGCCTATGGCACGGAAACCATCGCGCCGGTCGCCAAGATCGTCGGTCCCGGCAATGCATATGTCGCGGCCGCAAAACGCCAGGTCTTCGGTACCGTCGGCATCGACATGATCGCCGGTCCCTCCGAAGTGCTTGTCATTGCCGACAGGGACAATGATCCCGACTGGCTTGCCGCCGATCTTCTGGCGCAGGCGGAGCATGATCGCGGCGCGCAATCCATCCTGATCACCGACGATGCCGAACTCGGCAAGGCCGTTGAAGCCGCTGTCGAGCGGCAATTGAAGCGCCTGTCACGCTCCGAGACGGCGGCGGCAAGCTGGGCCGATTTCGGCGCGGTCATTCTGGTCAAAAAGCTCACCGACGCCATCCCGCTCGCCAACCGCATCGCCGCCGAGCATCTGGAACTTGCCGTCGATGACCCGGATGCGCTGATGGCGCATATCCGCAATGCGGGTGCGATCTTCGTCGGACGCCATACGCCGGAAGTGATCGGCGATTATGTCGGCGGCTCCAACCACGTGCTTCCGACGGCGCGGTCGGCGCGCTTCTCCTCCGGGCTTTCGGTGCTGGATTTCGTCAAGCGCACCTCGATCCTGCGGCTTGGACCGGAGCAGTTGCGACAGCTTGCGCCCGCGGCCATCACCCTTGCCCGGTCCGAGGGACTGGACGCGCATGCGCGTTCCGTCTCCATTCGCCTCAATCCGGAAAGTTAAGCGATGGCTTCAGGCGATTTCCGGCTTTGCGACGTGGTACTGGACGACAGCATCGGCCGGTCCACGCCCGACGTGGAGCATGAACGCGCCGTCGCCATTTTCGACCTGATCGAAGAAAACAGCTTCGAACCCTTCGGCCATGATGGCGGCCCCTATCGGCTGCATATATCGCTGGTCGATGCCAAGCTGGTTTTTTCGATCCGCACCGAAGACGAGAAGGATGTCGCGACCCATATTCTGTCGCTGACGCCGTTCCGCCGCATCATCAAGGATTATTTCCTGATCTGCGAAAGCTATTACGAAGCGATCCGCTCCTCTACGCCGAGCCAGATCGAGGCGATCGACATGGGCCGGCGCGGCATCCACAATGATGGCTCGCAGACCCTGATGGACCGGCTTTCCGGCAAGATCAGGATAGATTTCGACACGGCGCGCCGCCTCTTCACCCTTGTCTGCGTGCTTTATTGGCGGGGTTAGAGATGATCGATCCTGCCGCAGCGCCAAACGAGGGACGAGCGCCGAAATCGGTCCTCTTCATGTGCGGCATGAACTCCATCCGTTCCCCCATGGCGGAGGTCATCGCCAAACGGCTGGTGGCGCCCGGCATCTATATACAGTCCGCCGGCGTGCGGGCCGGCGAGCGCGATCCATTCGTAGATGCGGTGCTGGAAGAACAGGGTTTTTCGCTCGGCAAGCACAAACCGCGCACTCTGGACGAGATCGAGGATGATTTTTTCGATCTGATCATTACATTGACGCCGGAAGCCCATCACGCCGCACTGGAACTGACGCGCTCGAATTCGCTCGACGTGGTCTATTGGCCGACCATGGACCCGACGGTGATCACAGGCACGCGCGAGCAGATTCTCGACGCCTATCGCGAGGTGCGGGACCATCTGGCAAAGCTGATCTCGGAACGACTGCCGAGGCGGCAGCAGCCGGTGGCGGATACGCTTTCAAAAGACTGAAAACTGCCTCGGCCTGTTAAAATCAATCGCGATTTTCAAGCCGATGCTTTAGAGGTTCACAAATGTGCCGGGATTGTGTAGTTTCCGCGCAATTTTCCCGGACTCGATATGTCCGGCACTATCAACAGGAAGAAAACCCTTACATGACAAAAGAAGAAGTCCTTGAATTCCCGGGCATCGTAACCGAATTGCTGCCGAACGCAACATTCCGCGTGAAGCTTGAGAACGACCACGAAATCATCGCCCACACGGCGGGCCGCATGCGCAAGAACCGTATCCGCGTTCTGGCCGGCGACAAGGTGCTGGTCGAAATGACGCCTTACGACCTCACCAAGGGCCGCATCACCTATCGCTTCAAGTAATCCACCTTCCGCATCGGACGCCCGGGCAGCGCAATGACCAATTCAAAACAAAAGCTCGTTCTGGCATCCGGCTCGCCGCGGCGTCTGGAGCTGCTGCATCAGATCGGTATCGAACCGGCACGTCTGATGCCGATGGATATCGACGAGACGCCGGCCAAGCTCGAGCATCCGCGCACGCTCTGCCGCCGTCTGTCATTGCAGAAGGCGGAAGCCGCGCAGGCGGCGCTGAAGAACGAACAGGCGTGGAAAGACGCCTATGTTCTGGGATCCGATACGGTGGTCGCCGTCGGTCGCCGCATCGTCGGCAAGGCCGAATATACGGAAGAGGCCTCGGCGGCGCTGCATCTTCTCTCGGGACGCAGCCATTGGGTCTATACCGGCATCTGCCTCGTGACCCCCGGCGGCAAGATTCGGCAGAAGGTGGCGGAGACCAAGGTGCGCTTCAAGCGCCTCTCCACGCGGGAGATCGAGGCTTACATCGCGTCTGGCCAGTGGCGCGGCAAAGCGGGAGCCTATGGCATCCAGGGCATTGCCGGCGCCTTCGTGCAGAAACTGACCGGCTCCTATACCAATGTCGTCGGCCTGCCGCTTTATGAAACCATGTCGCTTCTTTCCGGAGAAGGATTTGAGGTGACTTCGGGCTGGCTCGAAGGATAGGCCATGGCAAAGTCCCCCACCGAAGGCGCTGGAAACGTCACCCCGCTTCGCAAATCCCAGCCATGCCCGGAATGCGGGCGGCCCTCGACGCGCGAAGACTATCCTTTCTGTTCGGATCGCTGCCGCTCGCTCGATCTCGCCCGCTGGCTGAACGGCTCCTACGCCATTCCGGTTGCGGACGATGAAAGCAGCGCCGGCGGACAGGACGGCGGTAAAAATAACGCCGAATGAGAACCTGCACCGCCGGAAACTTCGGCGGTGAATTGCATAAGATTTTCAGAGCCACCGCTCACACCACATATTCACCGGGTTGCCGACAGCCCGAAAAACCATATCAGAACCGGCTGACGCCTTTTTCCGCCAGCCCCTTAAGGTCTTGCGATGGACGCAGGCTTGCAAAAGAGAGTGAGCCATGGCGCGCTGCTGTTTGCGGTGCTGGCCGTTTGCCTTGCCATAGGCGCGACGGTGCTGCTGGCCAATGACAAGAAGCACCTTAAAAGCCTGCTGGCCTATCTCAATCTGGCGCCCGCCATGCAGTCCGCCACGCCACCGAAGATGAAGCCCGTCAAACGACAGAAACTCGCCGTCCAAAAAGTCTCTCTGCCGCCGCATCTGCTGAAGTTCGAGCAAGTGGGCGACAGAGCATCTTTCGCCCGCGATTTCGTTGTTTCCGGCAAGGAGCTCTGCGACCGTTTTACTGCCGCTGGTTTCTCCAACCCGCAGGGCTGGCACGCGAGCCCGGTCAACATCCGCAATTTCGAATGCATGGCCGATCTTGCGGCAGGAAACGCATCGGACCCGGCCGAGCGGGCATCACTCTTTCTTGAAATCAGGGGGGAAGCCTCGGGAGAAATTCGCTCCGTCCGGATGAAGGCCGTTGCGCCCAAGACACCGGACGGAGCGGCTGTTCTGACGAAGCTCGATGAAGCGCTCGCCATGATCATCGGACAGACACGCTGGGCCGATCTGGCGGACATGCTTGAGCCGGCACGCCGGATGCAGCCCTATCAGGCACAACATTTCGGTATTTCGGTTTCCATAAAACCGGAACCGACGGCGCCGCATCGCCTGAACGTGATTTTGCTCGCAAACGAACAATCGCCGGGATTGAAGCTGACACGCAGTTTCTTTGACCGGGATCGCTGGCTTAGCCCAGCCGCTCCACCGGATCGGCCGGCGCTCTATGCGTCCGTCAAGAAAGACCGTGTCCGGTGAGGCGAAGGCCGCTCAGCCTATTGCAGCCAGCTTGCGCCGCACCGGCGGAATCCTGTCGCTTTGCTGGGCCTGACGTTTGGCCTCCCACTGAAGCGCGGTGCGAACGATTGTCGTCAGATCGTTGAAGCGGGGACGCCAGCCCAGTTCCGACTGGATACGCGACGAATCCGCCACCATCGTCGCAATATCGCCCGCGCGGCGCGGACAATGGATGATCGGAAAATCGCGTTCCGATTCCCGCTGCACCGCCTGCAGGACGTCCAGAACCGAATAACCGACGCCATAACCGCAATTGAGCGTGCGGGTGCCGCCACCGGCGCGCAGATGCGCCATGGCGAGCATATGTGCGTCGATCAGGTCGCTGACGTGAATATAGTCGCGGACGCCGGTGCCATCGGCGGTAGGGTAGTCCGTTCCGTAAACTTCCACTTGGTCGCGGCGACCGGTTGCGGCTTCGCAGGCGACTTTGATGAGATTTGCCACGCCCGTGGGCGAAGGCCCGGCGCGGCCCTGCGGGTCGGCTCCGGCGACGTTGAAATAACGCAGCGCCACATAGTTGAAATCATGCGCCTGCACGACATCGCGCAGCATGATTTCAGAGGCGAGTTTCGACAGGCCGTAGGGGTTTTCCGGGCTGAGGATCGCGGTTTCAGGAACCGGGCCATCAAAGGGCTGGTTTCCATAGACGGCGGCTGTCGAGGAGAAGATGAAATTGCGGATGCCATGGGCGACCGCCGCAGCGACGAGGGCGCGGGTCGTGCCCGTATTGTTTTCGTAATATTCGAGCGGCTGGCTGATCGATTCAGGAACGCTGACAGAGCCCGCGAAGTGGAAAATGGTCTCGATCTGGTTTTCTTCGAAAATCTGGTCCAGCAGGGCGCGGTCCGCCGCATCGCCCAGATAAAAACGCGCCGCCGGCGCAACAGCCCAGCGCGACCCCGTCGAAAGCCGGTCGACAACAACGACCTCTTCCCCGGCATCGAGCAAAGCCCACACCATGTGGCTTCCTATATAACCGGCCCCACCCGTGACCAGAACAGCCATGACACTACTTCCCTGTTTGCTTTTCTTGAGCTCATCAAAGCCAATAATTCTTCATCATTGATTACTTGCACAGCGAATACGCGACCAATCCACCGCCCCATTAAAAAGGTGGCTTACGATTGGTTAGCGCAATGAAGTGCTTTTTATCTATTAGTGAAAATGTTCTCATAAATGGAACAAGGAGCGCATATCACAGAAAATGCCCCACGTCGATGGTTGCGCCGTGGGGTTGCAGTTTTAGGTCTTCGCTGTGATTTTGTTGTCGATTTTCCTACCGCAGCGCGATCCCGGAGCGGCAGGGGAAACCATTGCACGGAAAGCCGACGCTTACCTGCCGAGGATATAGGATGCCAGCCGTTCGGCCGCGTCTTCTATCTGCCTGGGGTTGCGCAGGAAACAGGCGCGAAGAAACAGTTCCCCTCCCGGGCCAAAGGCCGTGCCGGGCGCAAGACCAACCCCGGTCTTGTCGACGATATCGAGCGCCGTCGCCCGGCTGTCCGTCACGCCGTCAATCTTGAGAAAGGCGTAAAGGGCGCCGTCGGGCTTCAGGGTTTCCACACGGTTCGTCGCGATGAGCGCATCGCAGAGAATATCGCGGGATGTCAAAGCACGTTCGTAATTTTCGCGGACGAAACCATCGCCGTGATCGAGGGCGGCGACCGCGCCGCGCTGCATGAATTGCGCCACGCCTGAGGTGGAATATTGAATGAGATTCTCGATCACCTGACCGATAGCCGGCGGGGCGACAAGCCAGCCGACGCGCCAGCCGGTCATGGACCAGTTCTTCGAGAAGGAATTGGCGAAGACGATCTTGTCGTCCGGCTCCATGACGTCGAGGAAGGACGGCGCACGGCTGCCGGAATAGTGATAAAGCGCATAAATCTCGTCGGCGACGATCCACAGATCGTGTTTGCGGGCGAGAGCCAGAACGTCGCGGAGATTGTCGAGCGTCGCCGTCCAGCCGGTCGGGTTGGAGGGCGTATTGATGAAAAGCGCCTTCGTCTTGCCGGTGATCGCGCTTTCCAGCCTGTTGATATCCAGATCCCAACGGCCGTCGCGGAAATCGATACCGACCGGAACCGCCTTCGCACCCGCTACGCCGATGGCGGCCACGATATTCGGCCATGTCGGAGACAGATAGACCATTTCGTCGCCCGGCGAGGTCAGCGCCTGCACGGCAAGCACGATGGCCTGCATGCCGGAACCGGTCGCATAAAAATGCTCCGGCGGCAGCGACGCTGCGAAATGACGTTGATAATAGCGGCTCAGCGCCTGGCGCAATTCGGGAATGCCGCGCTGCCAGGTATAGAAGGTTTCGCCGTTGTTCAGCCCATCGATGGCGGCCTGATTGATGAAGTCCGGGCTCGGCAGATCGCCTTCGCCGACCCACAGCGGCAGGAGATTGTCCCGCCCCCGGGCATAATTCACGACTTCAACAATGCCGCTCTCGGGAGCCGCCAGAGAGCGCGCACTCAGACTGTTCAAAATGGACATTAAAGACACTCCGTTTGGTGCCTTCTTATCGCATCGAACCAGCCATGTGCATGATATTCCGTGAGGCGATCATGGATTTTCTTTATGGGTCATCCCCGGCAGGAGGTCGCCGGCCACATGGGCCGGCACATCAGGCCGGGGACGATGGCGGCAATCAACGCGTCTTCAGCAGATCGCGGATTTCGGTGAGGAGCTTGACGTCTTCCGGCGGCGGTGCTGCTTCCGGCTTTTCCTCGACCTTCTTGCGCTCAACGGAATCACGAAGCTTGTTGACGCCCTTGACCATCAGGAAAATGATCCAGGCCAGGATAAGGAAGTTGATGAGAACCGTCAGAAAATTGCCGTAGGCGAAGACGGCGCCCTGATCGCGTGCGGCGGCGAGCGACGTGGCGTTGACGCTGGAGCTCAGCGGCAGGAAGTAGTTCGAAAAATCGAACCCGCCGAAGATGGCGCCGACAATCGGCATGATGAGATCGTTGACGACGGAGTCGACGATCTTGCTGAAAGCCGCACCGATAATAACACCCACGGCCAGATCCATGACATTGCCGCGGGCAATGAAGGTTTTAAATTCGTTAAGCATTCAGATTGTCCCTCTCTCCTGCTTCGCGAGCTGAAGCTATGTGACTGTCCCTACGGGTCGAACCATATAGGGTCCGGGCTTCATTTGGAATCCGCGGGATTGCATTTATTAGCTTTTTTGCACGCTCACCTTGAACTTTATGCTCAGACCGCGCTCATTCTCAACGGCGCGGAATTCGCCTATGCTTGATATCAGGGAATTCTTGCATGGGGAGGATGCGTGCTTCCTGGGTGGATCATATTCGGTTCGGCCTTCGCTTATGTCCTGCTGCTGTTTGCGGTTGCAAGCTATGGGGACAGGAAGAGCCGCAAAAGAAACGCTCCGAACAAGGGGCGTCCGTTCGTCTATGCGCTCAGCCTGGCGATCTATTGCACCTCCTGGACCTATTTCGGCGGTGTGGGGCTTGCGGCAGACAGGGGGCTGGAATTTCTCGGCATCTATACCGGCCCGATCCTTGCCTTCACCATCGGCATGCCGATCATCCGCCGCATCGTCGAACTGGCGAAAACGGAAAAGCTGACGTCCGTTGCGGATTTCATTGCCGCCCGTTACGGCAAGAACTCCACCGTGGCGATGATCGTCGCCATCATCGCTCTCGTCGGCGCCATTCCCTATATCGCGCTGCAGCTGAAAGCCGTTTCCAGCTCGGTGGCGACGATGGTCGATCCCGGCGATTACGGCATTGGCAGCGGCAATCTTTATTTCCTCGATCTGCCGCTGGTCGTCACCATCGTCATGGCGGGGTTTGCCGTCATGTTCGGCACCCGGCACACCGATGCCACCGAACATCAGGACGGGCTCATTCTGGCGATCTCGATGGAATCGCTGGTCAAGCTCGTCGCCATGTGCACCGTCGGCTTTTATGTGCTCTTCGTGCTCTTCGACGGTCCCGTGCACCTATGGCAGCTCGCCTCCGAGAACGAACAGGCCATGCGGGCCATATCCTATCACACGCCCGTCAGCCGCTGGATCGTGATGACGCTGCTTTCCTGCTTCGCCATCATCCTGCTGCCGCGCCAGTTCCACGTCACCGTGGTTGAAAACCGCACGCCACAAGAGCTGCGCATGGCGGGGTTCCTGCTGCCGCTTTATCTCATCGCGATCAACATCTTCGTGCTGCCGATTGCGCTGGCCGGCATTCTGACGCTCGGCGCCAATGGCGATGCCGACCTCTACGTGCTGCAATTGCCGCTCAATCACCAAATGCCGGTCGTGTCGCTGATCACCTTCATCGGCGGATTTTCGGCGGCGACCGCGATGGTGATCGTCGCTTCGGTCGCGCTATCGATCATGATTTCCAACGATATCGTCATGCCGATCTTCCTGCGGCAGAAGCTGCTGAACCGTTCTCCGCACCGGGACGACTTCGCCAAGACGCTGCTCAACATCCGCAGAACGGCAATCTTTGCGGTGCTGCTTCTGGGCTATGGCTATTATCGCGCCGCCGACAGCGCTACGGGCCTCGCCTCCATCGGCCTTCTCGCATTCGCCGCCATCGCCCAGATGGCCCCTGCTTTGTTCGGCGGGCTGTTCTGGCGGCGCGCCAATGCGCGCGGCGCAATCGCCGGGCTGAGTTCCGGCTTTTTCGTCTGGGCCTATCTGCTGTTCCTGCCGAGCTTCGGCGGGCCGGATAATTCCGAGGTCGCGGCGAATATTCTCGGCTTCCTGTTCTCCGGCAGCACGGTGTTCAATGGGCCTGAAGCCGACCCGTTCGTGAATGCGGTCATTCTCAGCCTGCTGGTCAACAGCCTTGCCTTCGTGCTCGGCTCGCTTTCGCGCAATCCGAGGCCGGTGGAGCGCATCCAGTCCGGCATCTTCGTCAAGCGCCACTCGAAATCGCAATTTGCGACGCGCGGCTGGAAAACCCGTGTCAGCGTCGGCGACCTCAAAAGCGCGGTCGCCCGTTATCTCGGCGAGGAGCGCATGTTGCGGTCACTCGCGACCTATGAAAAGACAGCGGGCAGGAAGCTCAATGACGATCAGCCGGCGGACATGGCGCTGATCCATTTCTCCGAACAGTTGCTGGGCAGCGCCATCGGCTCCTCCTCCGCCCGTCTGGTGCTTTCCATCATTCTTCAGAAGGCGGAAGATACCAGCGCGGACACGGCATGGCTGCTCGATCAGGCAAGCGAGGCCCTGCAATATAATCAGGACATGCTGCAGACCGCGCTCGCCCAGATGGATCAGGGCATTGCGGTTTTCGACAGTTCGCAGCAGCTGACCATCTGGAACCGGCGCTTCCGCACGCTGCTGGATTTGCCCGAGCAATTCGGGCAGGTCGGCGTACCGCTCACGGATATCGTTTCGATGCTGCAGGAACGCGGCGACATGCCTGACGGCGACACGAATGAGCTGATTACCAGCTTCCTGACCATGGACCTGCCCTTCTCGCTGGTGCTGGCGGGCGGCGAGCGCATCATCGAAGTGCGCTCCAACACCATGCCGGACAAGGGCATCGTCGCCACCTTCACCGATATCACCCAGCGTGTGGCGAGCGATCAGGCGCTGAAACAGGCAAACGAGACGCTGGAGCAGCGCGTGGCGGAGCGAACAGTGGAGCTTACCCGCGTCAACCGCGAACTGGCGGAAGCGAGGGCATCCGCCGACGAGGCGAATATCGGCAAGACGCGGTTTTTCGCCGCCGCCGGCCACGATATTCTCCAGCCGCTGAATGCCGCCCGCCTCTATTCCTCCTCGCTGGTCGAACGGCTTGGCGCATCGGGAGAAAGCGATCTCGTCCACAATATCGATTCGGCGCTGGAATCGGTCGAAACCATTCTCGGCGCGGTTCTCGATATTTCCCGTCTCGACACCGGCTCGATGAAGGCGCGCATGACTTCCGTGCCGCTGAATGAACTGCTGAAACGCATCGAAACCGATTTCGCGCCGATGGCGCAGGAAAAGAACCTCGACCTCGTGGTCATCCCGACCTCGCTCACAGTCCGCTCCGACCCCAACCTCCTGCGGCGTCTGATACAGAATCTCGTTTCCAACGCCATCAAATACACGCTGAAGGGCAAGGTGGTCGTCGGTGCGCGCCGTCGGGGCGGCGAAGTGGTCATTCAGGTGACGGATTCCGGTATCGGCATTCCCTCATCCAAGTTTCGCACTGTCTTCAAGGAATTCGCCCGGCTGGACGAGGGTGCGAGAACGGCGTCCGGCCTCGGGCTCGGTCTTTCCATCGTCGACCGGCTGTCGCGCATGCTGCACCATCCGGTCCGGCTGATTTCCACCCCCGGAAAAGGCACAACCTTCCGCATCCACCTGCCGCGCGAGGCGGATCGCCTCGAACCGGCCAAAGTCGATGGCGGGACAATCAGTCCCACAGCCAGCGATCGCCTTCAGGGCGTCCGGGTCCTGTGCATCGACAACGAGCCGAAAATCCTCGAGGGCATGACGCTGCTCTTGACGGGATGGGGCTGTGAGGTTTTACCCGCAGGTTCCGTGGCGACGCTTGAGGAGCCCTTCCTCACTTTGACCGAAGCTCCCGACGTCATCGTCGCCGATTACCATCTGGACGATGGCGACGGCATCAGCGCCATCCGTCTCATCAGGACATTTTACGGCAAGACGATCCCTGCCCTGCTGGTGACGGCGGATCGCAGCCCGGAAGTGCGCAGCGATGCCGAAAAATACGGGATTTCGGTTCAACACAAACCGGTCAAACCGGCAGCGCTGCGGGCCTATATCAACCAGATATCCAGTACTGTGCGGGCAGCGGCCGAATAAAAACTCCCGGACCTTGCGATCCGGGAGCGGTTTTGACCTTCAAAAAACAGACGTATCAGGCCGCCTGATTGTAGCGATCCCTGCCGGTCGCCGAACCCTGCTCCATCTGGAACCGCTGCACCAGATCGAGCAGCGCTTCCACCTCGCCTGACAGTACCCGGCTGGCCGCGCTCGACTGTTCGGCAAGCGCCGCATTCTGCTGCGTCATCTGGTCCATCTGGTTGACGGAGCTGTTGACGTTATGAAGCGCGGAGGACTGGTCCTGCGTCGCCGTCGCGATGGTTTCGACATGCTGGCTGACGGTAACGATCTGCTGGCTGATGGCGGAAAGAACCGTGCCCGCCTCCTGCACCAGCTTCGAACCGGAGCTGACCTCATGCGTCGACTGGTTAATGAGCTGCTTGATCTCGCGGGCCGCGTCGGCGGAGCGCTGGGCAAGCTCGCGCACTTCCTGCGCCACCACGGCAAAACCCTTGCCCGCCTCACCCGCACGCGCCGCCTCGATGCCGGCATTGAGCGCAAGAAGATTGGTCTGGAAGGCGATGTCGTCGATGACCTCGATGATCTGCTCGATCTTGCGCGAGGCGTCTTCGATGCGGCCCATGGCGTCGACGGCGTTGCTGACGACCGAACCGGAGCTGTCGGCGCTCTGCTTGGTGATGCGCACGGCCTCATTGGCCTCCCGCGCCCGCTCAGCCGACGATCTGACAGTAACCGTGATTTCGTCCACGGCGGCGGCGGTTTCTTCCAGCGAGGCGGCCTGATTTTCGGTGCGCTTCGACAGATCGACCGACGACTGCTCGATTTCAAAGCCGCTATGCTGGATGATGAGCGTGCGCTCGCGGATCTGCCCCAGCGCATCGCGCAGATTGAGAAGGGATTCGTTGAAATCCGTGCGCAGACGATCAAGACGACCAGCGAAAGGCGTCTCGATGGTGCGGCTCAGATCGCCGCGCGAGAGCCTGCCGAGGCCGGAAGCAATCTCGCCGACCGCAAATTCGATCTGCCCGTCGAGCTCCTGTTTTTCGGCGTCGTTGCGGTGACGTTCGGACTCGGCTGCGGAGCGTTCCTCAGCGCTTTTGCCCTCAATCGCCAGTTTCTCGATCGCATTCTCACGGAAAATCACCAGCGCGCGGGCAATATTGCCGAATTCATTGGTGTTGGTGGCGTAGGGGATCGGCGTGTCGAGATTGCCGTCCGAAAGGGACTTCACCGCATCGGTCAGCTTGCCAAGCGGCTGAAGCGTGCGCTTGATGACGAAATAGGCCAGCAATCCGACGCCAAGCATGGCGAGCGCGCCGCAGATCAGCATCATGTCGCGCAGGCTGTATATCTGCGCATCGTAGACATCCATGGGAACGCCCACGAACAGGATGCCGACGGTTGCGCCGGTCTTGTTCGTAACCGGCATATAACCGGTCATGTAGCTGGTGCCGAACAGCGTGGCGGTACCAAAATAGGCCTCTCCCTTGGAAACTTTCGGGAAAGCGGGATGATCGGTAGCAAGCTTGGTGCCTGCTGCTCTCTCACCCTTTTCGTTCTTCAGATTGGTGGTCAGGCGAATGAACTCGCCGGCCTTGGCTTCAAAAACAGTAGAGATACCGCCGTTGCCGGCTGCCGTGCGATCGACGAGATCATTGTCACGCATCGTTCCGATGCTGGCGCGACCGACGCTCTTCAACTCGCCATCCACCATTTCGAGGGCAACGCCGCCGACCTTCATCTCATAGAGGATGGCCATGCCGCGCATTGCGCTGTGCGTATCACGCAGCGCGGTAGTGATGATGTTGTCCTTCAAGCGAATGTAGGTCGAAAAACCAACTGCCGCCACGCTGAGCGTGATCAGGCCGATCGTCAAGGCGACGACCTTGCCGGCAACGGACTTAAAGAGCCGGTTGTGCATGAAACAGTTCCCCAAAGCCAAACTTATAAAAGTTCTAGTAGGCAACTGTTAAAAAAACGCGAAGTGTCGATAGCGCCTTTTAGCGGGGCACAAGCCGGGCCGGTGCCTGCCGGCTTATGAAGGACGGGAAAACCCGTCCGCCATCAGTGGATATAGCCGAGCCGGATGGCCTTGGCGATCGCCTGGATGCGGTTGACGGAATCGAGCTTGATCGTCGCCGAACCGAGATAGGCGTTGACGGTGTGCACGGAAAGCCCGAGCTTGACCGCGATTTCTTCGCTGATACGGCCGTCCCCCGCCAGTTGCAGGCAGGCGATTTCCCTCTCGCTCAGCGCCTCTGAAGGCGCCGCCTTGCGCTCGTCCAGCGCCAGCATGTCCACCATGATCTCGCAGCACTTGATGTGCTGTTCGATCACGACCTCATTGTCGAGAACGAGGTTGGTGCCGCAGAAGACGATATAACCGTTGCCGATGGTGCCGAGCCGCACCGGAAGCGCCAGCCCCGCATAGGGCAATGTGTCGTTCTCGATGCGGCGCAGAAGTGCGGGCACATCGGGAAGATCGGCAAAGCCACCGGCATTCTTGTTGCGCCAGATGACCGGCAGGAGCGATGTCTCGATATGATCGAGAAGAATGTCGCCGACCGCGCGGATGAACTGCGCGCTCTGCTCTGCGGCATTCATGCCCCAGTTTTCCAGCTCGCAGGTCAGCTTCTTTTTGTTAGGGAAACCGGAAGCGGCAGCCTTCGTCACCACGAAATTGCGCGCGCCGACCAGCTTCTGCATGGCGACGAGCTTCGGAAAAAGATCCGACCGGCTCGTCACGACAGGGCTGCGGTAAAACATGCCCGTCTGACCTGAACCCTCATTGTCTTTCGTCTGTACCATCCGTCCGACCATTATACGAGGTTGTTGCGCACGGCATAGGCAATTGCCTCCGAGCGGGTTTTCGTCGCGGTTTTACGCATCACGCTTGTAATGTAATTATTGATCGTATTGCGTGAAATGCCAAGGATCATCGCAATTTCATCGCTCGTCTTGCCTTCCGCGATCCAGAACAGGCATTCGAGCTCGCGCTCCGTAAGATCGATATCGCGCACGGTCTTTGCTTCGCTGGCAATGCCGAAGCTGACGCAATAGCCCGTCAGCAGGGCGATTTCGCGCAGCCTTTCCGGCGAAGGCACGGCTTCTTCGGGAAACAGCAGCAGCAGCGAAAGCCGGATGCGTCCCACACAGAAAGACAGCGCCGAATATTGCCGATCTATGCCGTAGGGAACCGAAACATCGTCGGGAAGGAAGAGCAGCCGCGGCTGCAGAAGCGAAAGGCATTTCTCCATTTCGCTCGATCTGTTCTGGCTGTTGGCCAGTTCGATACCAAGCCTGCGGACCAGATCGAAAGGCCAGTCGGAGGTGACGATGAATTTCAGTCCGGTTTCTTCGAGAAGATCATCCCGCGCCAGCAGATAATGCGAGGCGCCAGCGTAGGTTACGAGCAGATCCAGTGCGCCTGCAACGTTACCGGCAGCAGCCGTGGCTGCGACGTTTTTAGCAAGCTGATCGCGCGGCAAGGGCTTACCCATGCCCTCCATAGGCTTGGCAGACAGCCTGCGGATATCAACATCGACTTTCAATCGCCTACGCCCTCTTGCTCCCAGTGGGAGATTATACCTCGGGATGGAATCATTCCATTCGAGAAGCTTACCAAAATGGGACGGCAAGCCCCCGGAGACCGAATCACTTCATTTTATGGAACGGACTGGGATTTGCCATTACCTGACACCAGCCTTTCCACGTATTTCCCTGCTCGTCTATTACTAAAAAAACATACTGAAAAGCTGTTCAATCCATAAACGGCATTCTCAGCCAATTCCCAGCAAACTGTATCGTTGCTGAATTTTTTGTAAACACTGTCCTGAAACGAGATTGCCACGGCTCGCCCGCCAAGCATAGCAAAAAGCCCAAAAACGGAAAAAAGGCCGGGTAAAACCGGCCTTTTCGATATTATGCTGCTTTTTCCACCGCCCATTTGCGCAGGATCTTGGCGGCTCTTTCCTCGCTGATTTCCACCATGCGGGAGAGCCTGCGTTCCGGTCCTTCGCGAACCCGGCGGTTGAATGTGCCCTCGCCATCGCCACCCGCCAGAAGGTCGTCGGTGCTGTCGAAGCCGAAATCCGCCCCGAAACCTTCCATGAGACCGCCTGCGCCCGCATCCATGCCGGGAGAGAAATCCGGCAGTTCGAGACCCGCGGCCTCTTGGCTGAGCTGACCTGCGGCGGCACCGTTGCCGGTCACCGTGCGAACCAGAGGGCGTACACCGAGCCAGACGACAAGGAAGGCGACCGCGACAAAGGCGAGCGAGTTGATGATGCCGGCGGAATTGCGGCTCAGCACTTCCATGATGCCCGGTCCGGTTGCGGCCTCATCCAGCAATTGCGTTTCGAGGAAGTCCATCGCCGTCAGCGAGACGATGTCGCCACGGTCGGAGGAAATGCCCGCCGCCGAGGTGACGATCTTCTGCATTTCGGCAAGATAAGCATCGATCTTCGCCTGATCGGCGGGCTCGCCGACCATCTTGGCGATCCGGCCCTTGTTGACGACGACCGCGACCGAAATCTTCTCGACGGTGTAGCCGTTCTTGACCGTGGCTACCGTCTTGGAATTGATCTCGTAATTGGTCTGCTCTTCCTTCTTGGCAGACTGGTCGGAGGACTGCGGACCGCCGCCACCGCCCTGGGGTGCGGCCTGCGGTACGTTCTGCTCCACGGTCGCGGCCGTATCCGGCTGCGTTTCCTGGGACTTCTGGTCTTCCTTTACCGTGCGCACGGAGCGCTCGACGCGCGATTCCGGATCGTAGACGGTTTCCTGGATCTGGCGGCTGTCAGTATTGAGCTGCGCCGTGACGCTGGAGCGGAAATTGTCCATGCCGAGGAAAGGCGCCAGCGCCTTGTCGATATTGGTTTCGATTTCCTGCTGCACGTTCTGCGCCAGCGTCAGCGAGCGGTTCATGGCGGCATTGGTGACATCGTCGCCGGAAGCGAGAAGCTGGCCGGTCGAATCAAGCAGGGTCACATCGTCGACTTCGAGGCCGGGAACAGCCGAGGCGACGAGGTGACGGATGGAGGCGGACGCCTTGCGGCCGGCCGAAGCACTGGCGCGGATCATGACCGATGCGGTGGGCTTCTGTTCGCCACGGCGGAAATTGCCGACGTCAGGCATGACGATATGGACGCGTGCGGCCGCAATGCCGTCAATCTGCTGGATGGAGCGGCCGATCTCGCCTTCAAGGGCGCGAACGCGCGTTACTTCCTGCATGAAGGAGGTCAGGCCGAGAGAGCCGACATTGTCGAAAAGCTCATAACCGGCATTGGCGCTGTCGGGCAGGCCGCGCTCGGCCAGAAGCAGTCGTGCCTTGCTGGTGAGGCCGACGGGAACCTGAAGGCTGGAACCATCGGTCCCCACCTGAAAGTCCAGACCCGATTCGGCGAGCGCAATGCTGATCTTGTTAAGGTCGCTTTTTTCAAGCCCCACATAGAGGGTCTCGTAAGCGGGACGGTTCACGTAAAGAGCTGCGGCAAGGATGATGGCCATGGACACAACGCCCACGCCGCCCAGCATCAGCAGCCGTGTCTGCCCCAGCGCCGCGACATTCTTCAAGACCTGAGGGATTTGATTTAACAGATTCATTCTGTTCCGCACCGTCATTCATAGAGTCCGAGACCTTTTGGCCCCGTCGTGACAATAGGGTGCGAAGCTTGCGCGAGCGTTGCCTTTCTCCGCATTCCGCGAAGGACGGCAACGCTGGCCGAAATAGTTCTAGAAGAGGTCGAAGTCGCCCGAGGCCTTGTCGAGCGGCTGGGAATGGCCATGGCGGAAGGCCGCGCCGAGCGCCTTCTGCATTTCGGCCAGCTTGACCAGGCTGAGGGCGGTGGAAACATCCACGATCCAGTCTCCCGGGATGGAACCGGTGATGGTATCGATGAATTCCGCAAGGCCGCGGGTTTTCTGGACGGCAAGGTCGATGCCCTGCAGCAGCTTGACGCCTTCACTGGACAATTGACCGCTGGTCACTTCAAGCAATTGCGGCTCGATGCGCTCGATGAGATAGGCGACGTCGTGCAGTTCCGATACCACGCGCATCAGAACGTCCGGCAGGGCTTCTTCGAACGGAGTGGCGGCGGTGTGCTCTGCAAGCTGCATTGGAAACTCCGTGACTAGAAAAATTCGATGTCGTTGGCGACTGGCTTGGGGGCCGGCACCGGACGCGTTTCCATGGCAACCGTCTTCTGGGTTTCCGCGCCGCTGAGCGGATGCTGACGCGCGCGCCCGGAGACCGGCCAGAATTCGATCTTTCGGCCGTGGTCCCCACCCGTGGAGGAGCTTAAGACCGGAATACCTTCATCCTTGAGAAACTGCATGGCGAAGATGGCATTCTGCTCGCCGACGTTGGAGAAGCTGGCAATCGTCTTTGCGCCGCCGAAAACCTTGGCTTCCAACCGGTCGCGCCGCGCCCCCTGCTTCAGGAGGCCGTTGATCAGGAGCTCCATGAGATGCACGCCGTAACGCGTGGCATCTCCGCCGGTCACATTTCCCGTTCCCGGCAGCAGGAAGTGATTCATGCCTCCCAAGCCGGCAACGGGGTCTCTCAGACAGGCAGCCACGCACGAACCGAGTATCGTCGTCAGCACCACATCGGGATCGCTGACGACCTTATACTCGCCCTGAATGATATGTACGCGCTTGGCCGCAGCTTCAATCATTTCAGCGATCCGAAAACCGCCTCGATGGCAGCGCGCATCTTGTCGATCGTGAAGGGCTTGGCCAGCACGTTGTTGGCGCCGAGCTGGGCTGCCTTCTGCACCAGCGCGCGGTCGCCCTGCGCGGTGAGGATGATGAAGGCGGCCTTCTTGGTGGTCGGGTTGGCCCTGACGGCGTGCAGGAAACCGAGACCGTCCATCTTCGGCATGTTGAAGTCGGAAATGACGAGATGATGGGGCTGCTGCTCCATGATCTTCATTCCCTGCTCGCCGTCACCGGCGGCGGTGATCTGCTTGAAGCCGAGCTGTGTCAGCGCATCGCTGAGGAGCAGCCGGCTGGTCACCTGATCGTCGACGATCAGAACTTTGATCTTTTCTGCGAGAGACATTAGTCAGCACCTTCTTTGCGGGCAGTGGTTAGTTTCAGGATTTCTTCGCCGATGGAGGCCAGCGGGAGTTGCTGTTCCACGGCGCCAAGTTCATAGGCCACGCGGGGCATGCCGTAGACGACACATGTTTTTTCGTTCTGTCCGACGGTGCGCGCACCGGCATGACGCATTTTCAACAGCCCGGCTGCGCCATCGCGGCCCATGCCGGTGAGAATGACGCCGACGGCGTTACGGCCGGCAAGCTCGGCCACCGAATCGAACAGCACATCGACGGAGGGGCGATGGCCGTTGACGGGATCGCGTTCGACAAGCCGGCAGCAGGGTGCGGACCTGTTGGCGATCTGCAAATGGCGCTCGCCGCCCGGCGCAAGATAGATCTTGCCGGTCTGCAGACGCGCACCGTCCGTCGCCTCTTCCACCACGGGCGCGCAAATGCGGTTCAGCCGTTCGGCGAAACTCTTGGTGAAGGTCGGCGGCATGTGCTGGGTGATGACGGTCGGCGGGCAATTGGCCGGAAATTTCTGCAGCACGGCGATCAACGCTTCGACACCGCCCGTGGAGGAACCGATGGCCACGACCTTGCGCCCCGCCCGATATTCACTGACCGGGACCGGCTGCGGCGCGGCTGCGGCTTCCGGGCGCGCTGCACGGTAGGCGGCGTGTTGCGAGCGGGCGGCGGCCTTCACCTTGTCGGCCAAATCGCCGAAGGGGCGCGCATCGCCCGGCGCCGGCTTGCCGACACAGTCGAAGGCGCCGATTTCAAGCGCGGCCAGCGAAGCATCCGCGCCGCGATGGGTCAGCGACGAGACCATGATGACCGGCATGGGCCGCAGGCGCATGATCTTTTCGAGAAATTCCAGCCCGTTCATTTCCGGCATCTCGATATCGAGCGTCACGACATCGGGATTGAGCTGCTTGATGGCCGCGCGTGCTTCCATGGCGTTGCCGGCCTGCCCGACCACCTCGACTTCCGGATCGGCCTTGAGGACAGCCGAAATCAGGCCGCGCATGGTGGGGCTATCATCGACGACGAGTACCCGTGCGAGTGCGCTCATGCCTTCCTCCCCGAAGCGTGGCCAGTGAAGCGGTAGGTGGTGATGCCCGTATTGTCGAACAGGTTCTTGGCGTCACCGGAGACGCGTTCGGAATGCCCGATATAAAGATGACCGCCTTCCGGCAGCAGCCCGGCAAAACGCGACCAGATGCGCATCTGCGTCGGCTCGTCGAAATAGATGACGACGTTGCGGCAGAAGATCACGTCGAAATTGCCCTTGAAGGGCCATTGCGTCATCAGGTTCAATTCGTTGAAGGTGATGAGACGCTTGACCTTGTCGTCGATGCGGAACTTGCGGCGACCGCCGGCATCGACTTCCGTGAACCATTGCTTGCGCATGGCGGGAGACACGGTTTCGAGCGCATTGTCGTCATAGACCCCTGCCCGGGCCTGCGCCAAAATCTTCGGGTCGATATCCGTCGCCAGGATTTTGAAATCGTAATCCGCCGCATTCGGGAACATGGCGAGCACGGTAAGCGCGATGGAATAGGGCTCCTGCCCATCCGAACAGGCGGCCGACCAGATGCGGACACGACCGCCGCTCTTCGCCCGGGCGATGAGGCCCGGCAGGACCTCGTCACGCAGATGTTCGAAATGGTGGTTCTCGCGGAAGAAGCGGGTGAAATTCGTCGTCAGATGCGACAGCATTTCGCGCCGCGCCTGCGCGCCATCCGGCGAGGACACCAATGCGCAATATTCGCGGAAACCCGACAGGCCGAGATTGCGGATATGCTTCGACAGGCGGGAATAGACCAGCGACGCCTTGGTGTCGTTGAGGTAGATGCCCGCATCGGCATAGATCATCGCCGCGATTTCCGACAGGTCACGCCGTGTCAGCGGGTATTCGCCGCTGGCAAGAACCTCGTCGGGAGACTGGCGCTGATCGCTGAAATTAAGTGCTGCCATGGATGATCCGCTTTCAACCCGTCGCCGCAAGCGACATTTCCTGCTTCAGGGGCTGTCCGCGCGAGGCGCTGACGATGGCATCGACATCCAGGATGAGCGCAACGCGGCCGTCACCGAGGATGGTGGCGGCGGCAATGCCCGGAACATGGGTATAGTTGGCTTCCAACGACTTGATGACAACCTGACGCTGGCCCTGGATCGCGTCGACCATCAGGGCGCGCTGGCCGCCGCCTTCCGATTCCACCAGAAGGGCGACACCTTCGACCGGATCGGCCTGAGTCGGACGGAAGTTCAGCACGCGGCCGACATCGACCAGCGGGCAGAAGGAGTTGCGGATGGAGATCAGCCGCTGGTTCGCACCGAAGGAATGAATGTTCTTCGCTTCCGGCTGCAGGGTTTCGACGATTGCCGTCAGCGGTACCACCAGCGTCTGGCCGGCAACGGTCACCACCATGCCGTCGAGAACGGCAAGCGTCAGCGGCAGGCTCATGGTGAAGGTCGAACCATGGCCGGGGCGCGAGGAGATGCTGATGCGGCCGCCAAGCGCCTGAATGGAACGCTTGACCACATCCATGCCGACGCCACGGCCGGAAATGTCGGAAATCTTGTCCGCCGTGGAGAAGCCCGGCGCGAAGATCAGATTGTCGATCTCTTCATCGGTCAGGTTCGCATCGGCGGCGATGAGGTCGTTGTCGATTGCCTTCTGGCGAACGCGCTCGCGGTTGATGCCCGCGCCATCGTCCTGAAGCTCGATCAGGATGCGGCCCGAACGGTGCTTGGCCGAAAGCTTGATGGTGCCTTCCGGGTTCTTGCCCGCCGCTTCGCGTTTTTCCGGCGTTTCGATGCCGTGGTCGACGGCATTGCGGATCATATGCGTCAGGGGTTCGGCCAGCTTGTCGATGACCGTCTTGTCGACTTCCGTGTTCTCGCCTTCGGTGACGAGGCGGATCTGCTTGCCGATCATATCGGCGACTTCGCGGACGATACGCGACATGCGCTGGAACACCGGCTTCACCGGCTGCGCGCGGATCGCCATGACGCTGTCCTGGATTTCGCGCGTCAGCTGCTGCAGTTCGTCCAGACCCATATTGACGGCAGACGTGCCGCTCGCATCGTTTTCGATGACGCTCTGCGACAGCATCGCCTGATTGATGACGAGCTCGCCGACGAGGTTGATCAGGCGGTCGACACGGTCGAGGTCCACACGGATGGTCTGGCCGGCGCTGGCATTGGCCGCGGCATTGGCATTCGCCTGGGCCGCAGCAGGCGCTGCCGCCGCTTCACGCTTTTCGATTGCCGCATTGACGCTCTGGGCGATCTGCGTCGTCGCGACGGCCGTTTCGACGGCTGCGGCAACGTAGGACGCTTCAGCCGTGGCGATTTCAACAGCGGGCTGCTCTTCCGCTCCGCTATCGAGGGCCGAAAGATCGAACGGCACCGGGATCATCGGAAGCTCTTCCGCGTCGTCTGCGGCATCCGAAACAACCGGCACGATTTCCAGATCGCAATCCCATTCGGCGAATTCGAAGACGCTGCGGATACCCTCTTCACCCTTGTCGGTCGCGATCGAAACCGTCCAGGAAAGATAGGATGCTTCAGGATCGAGCTTGTCGAGCGAAGGCAGCTCCGACATGTCGCAATTGATGCTCATATCTCCGATGCGTGAAAGATCGCGCAGGAGAAGTGCCGCTTCGTTGCCCTTCGAATAAAGCGACGCATGCGGCTTGAAGGTGATCTGGAAGGACGGCGCTTCCATCAGCGGCGTGGTTTCGTCGGCAAAGTCCGTGAAGGAGAACGGGATCGGCTCGAAGCCGCTCTCATCCGTCGGCTTGGGTGCGACGGGTTGCGGCGCCTTGACGGCGGCCGGCGCTGCCACCGGCGCGGAAACCTGTACGGTTTCGCCGTTTGCCAGCGCTTCCAGTTCCTTGACGAGGCCACGGGTGCGGCTTTCATCGACGCTGCCTCCGTCTCTTGCCGCATTGGTCAGGTCTGCCAGCACATCGGCGGAGCGCAGCATGACTTTCAGAACATCCTGTGTCGGCTCCAGCTTGTTGGAGCGGACGCAGTCGAGGGTCGTTTCAAAAACGTGGGCGAAGGCCACGAGATCATCGAGACCGAAGGCACCCGCCCCGCCCTTGATGGAATGAACGGCACGGAAAACGGCGTTGACGGTTTCCGGATCGCGGTCGCCGTCATTCAATTTAAGAAGCCCCGATTCCAGTTCCGCGAGCTGCTCCTCGCATTCCTGGAAAAAGATTTCCTTGATTTCGTTCATATCCATCGTGAAATGTCCCGTATCAGGCGGTTACGCGTTCAATGGCATCGATGAGTTTCGCAGGGTCGAACGGCTTGACAATCCAGCCTGTCGCACCGGCCTGACGGGCGCGGTTCTTCTTTTCTGCGTCGCTTTCGGTCGTCAGGACGAGGATCGGGATCGCACGATACTTTTCGTTGCGCCGTACACCCTCGATGAAGCCGAAACCGTCGAGACGAGGCATGTTGATGTCCGTCACGATAACATCGGGGTTGCTCTGTTCGAGCACTTCGAGGCCCTCGATGCCGTCTTCGGCCTGAATGGTTTCGAAACCGGCATTGTTAAGGGTGACCAGGAGCATGTTCCTGATCGTCCGGGAATCATCCACGGTAAGAACTTTTTTCTTCACTTTTGCATCTCCTTGGGGAGCAAATGGTCAATATCGACGCCTATCAGTTTCATCGTCTTGTCAAATGCATCGGACACTTTGGCAAAACCGAACCGCTTGCCGTCCTCTTCCCAGGATTTCGCGCCGGCCATCAGAACCTGGGCGCAAAGTGCGCCGATACGCTCAACCTCTGACGCATCGACCGACAAAGGTGCTCCTCTCAGCGTCATCAGCTTGCCGTGCAGGGCCGATGCTTCGTTGAGATCCAGCACCGGTGACAGTTTCAGCGTCGCCTCAGCTGCTTTTCTGGCTGCCATTACATGACTCCCTGACGTCTGAATTGTTGGTAATCCTGGCCGTAATCCGTGCGACTATCCGCACGGGCCATAAATGAAGTGTCCTGCCGGTCCGCACCGGACGCCGCTCTCGCCTGTACCTGACGGGCAATGCGGAATTCGCGGATGGTGCGGCCGAGTTCGAGAATGACGGTTTGAAGCGCGTCAGCCTCGGAGGCGCTCGCGCTGATATCGACGGCGTTCCGGCCGGCCTGCCTTTGCTGCTCGCCGATATCGGCGGCAACCGATTGCAGTTCGCCGGCCTGCTCGGCCGTATGCCGGGAGACTTCCGCGATCATGTCGTTGATGCCCGAGACCTGCCGGACGACACCGCCGATTGCGTCCTGCGTGCGGTTGACCATGCGCACACCGCCCTCGACCTGCGTCTTGGTGGTGCCGACAAGGCTCTTGATCTCCCTTGCAGCATCGGCGGAACGCTGGGCGAGCGCCCGAACCTCCTGCGCGACGACCGCGAAACCACGTCCGCTTTCACCCGCGCGCGCCGCTTCGATGCCGGCATTGAGGGCGAGAAGGTTGGTCTGAAAAGCGATCTCGTCAATCGTGCCGATGATCCTGCCGATCTGTTCGGCGGATTGTTCGATGTCCGACATGGCGTCAATCGCCTCGCCGATAGCCTTGCCGCTTTCGACCGCCGCCTCGCGGGCGCGGGAAACAGCCGTTTCCGTGGCCGATATGCGGGCGCCGTTTTCAGCAACGTTCCCGATCATCGTCTGGATGGCGCGGGAGGTTTCGGCAAGGGCTTCGGCCTGCTGGCGGGAGCGCTCGGCCATGGAGCGTCCCATATCGGCAAAGCGCGCGCCGAGCGCCTCAGCCTCGCCGATGCTGTTTTGCGCCGCGATCAGCGATGCGCCGATCGTTTCCAGAGCCGCATTGAAGGACGCTGCAACATCGCGATAGGCTTCCGGCACATCGCCGCCGATGCGGGCCTGCAAATCGCCTGCGGCAAAGGCCGTCAGCGCCGTGCCCAGCAACTTCGCCGCTTCGGATCGGTCATTGTCGCGCTGTTCCGCCAGTTCGCGGCCATGGCGCAGGCGCAATTCGTTGAAGCGCAGCGAAACGGCGATTTCGGTATCGACCATCACCAGACGGACGACATTCTTGACGGCTTCCGCCAGTTCACGGGTTTTCTTGCGGTTGCCGGGCAGGATGGAGCGCGGCGCATGTTCGGCCACCAGCCCGCCGACGAGATGTTCCAGAACCACCGCGTGGCTGGCGATCTGCCAGCGCGGATCGAGACCCATGCGGCTGGCATTGTCGGAAAGAACCTTTACCCGCTCGGCATAAAGCGCGTCGAAACGCGCATCGGTCAGAACGCTCCAGTGCGAGGATTGCAGATCGTGCAGGCGGTCGAGCTGGTTTTCGCTTTCGAAAGACGGAGAACAGTCCGGCATGGACTGGAAACGGGTCATCACGTCCCGCAGGCCGGCCTTGACGTAAGGCTCGAGCATGCTGCGATAGCTGCGCAGGAAATCGGATTGCGTCTCGTCGAGGCCGGCAAAACGCAACCGTCCCGCCAGGCTTCCGCCTGCCGATCTGCGCGCTTGATCTGATGGCAAATCCTGCCCCAACCGACGTCCCCAACAACATGACGGCCGGTAAAACCCGGCCAAATTGGCCAAGGTTCAGAACGCCAGCACCCTAAGGGGATTTTTGAACGAACATACCCATCGCGGACGATGCGGCATCGACGCCTGCCAGACCTTCTTGAACCAAGAAACGAAAATACCGGATCGGCACCGGTACGGCAGTGCGGCGTCATGCCTGGAAGGGGAGAGAACCCCATTCCGCCGTGGAAATACCATCAATCTTTATGGTTAATTCCTTGCTTGAAAGTTAAGAAACACAGGCGTCGGCGTCAAACGGTAAAATTTGTAAAAGCTTTTAGCCAATGCCGCCCTCACTTTGCCGCAAACGGGCAAAAACGAAAAGGAATCGGACGGTGCGGGCGGTTTTTCCCGCATGCGCGCTGGACAAGCATGTCCGGCTTCCCCTAAAACAAATCAACAGGATATTCGCTCAACGGTGATGCTTTAAAGAGACCTTTACGATCAAGGAGATGCCAACTTGCCATGGATGGAGAAAGGCCGCAGTTCAAGGCGCCATCCGCAAGTGTTGATCGGTCTCGTGGTCGCGAGCCTGCTGGTCATGATCGGCTTTCAGGCGCCGGCCGGCGTCAAGCCCCTTTCCAAAACCAGCCGCCTCGAACGATTGCAGAGCGTCGATCCCGGCCGTTCCCTTTCTCTTCACGAAAAGGATTGCGATAGCGGTAATGATTTCGGCTGCAGGACCGGCGATGCCGGCTCAGGCTTTCGCCTGGACGCGTTTGCGTCACCCGCCCCGAGCCTCAGGGATAATGCCGACGTCTCGCTCGTCGCTGTTGCCATCGTGCCACAAGCTTTCCGAGACTTTGCCAGCGTGGTTCCACGCGCGCCTCCGCATATTATGTATTAGTCATTCCGGCGGTCCTCATCATTCGGTTCATTGCGAACCTTGAGGGATCGGAGTCGTCGGAAACCCGCCGTAGGCTCCCATTCCAGAGAGAAAACCGCCGCCGCATATGACACTTGCAACCATTCTTCCATTCATTGTCGCATTGCCCTTCGTTGGCGCGCTTCTGACGGCCTTCATGCCGCGCGAGGGTGCGGCCGCCGGTCCCGCCTCCGTTGCGGGCGGAGTCGCCCTTTTCGGCCTTGTCAGCAGCATTTTTCTTTATACGAGCGTCAGCGGCGGCGCGGTTCTTAAGTATGATGTGGAATGGCTGCCCCAGCTCGGCCTGAACTTTACCCTGCGGCTGGACGGATTCGCCTGGATTTTCACGATGCTCATTACCGGCATTGGCCTGCTGGTGGTGCTCTACGCGCGTTATTATATGTCGGCCGAAGACCCGATCCCGCGTTTCTTCGCCTTCCTGCTCGCCTTCATGGGCTCGATGCTTGGCGTGGTGCTCTCCGGCAACGTCATCCTGCTGTCGATCTTCTGGGAAATGACCAGCATCTTTTCGTTCCTGCTGATCGGCTACTGGCATCAGAACGCCGGTGCGCGCGACGGCGCCCGCATGGCGCTGACCGTGACCGGCATCGGCGGCTTCAGCCTGCTGGCTGGCCTGCTGATCCTCGGCCATATGGCGGGAAGCTATGACCTCGACAAGATCATCGAGGCCGGTGCGGCCATCCGCGCCCATTCCCTCTATGTACCGGCGCTCATCCTTATTCTCGGCGGCGCGCTGACCAAGAGCGCGCAGTTTCCGTTCCATTTCTGGCTGCCCAACGCCATGGCGGCGCCCACACCCGTTTCCGCCTATCTGCATTCGGCCACCATGGTGAAGGCCGGGGTTTTCCTGCTGGCGCGGTTCTGGCCGGTGCTGGCGGGCACGCCGGAATGGTTCTGGCTGGTGGGCGCGGCCGGCATCATAACCCTGCTGCTCGGCGCCTATTTCGCCATGTTCCAGCAGGACCTCAAGGGTCTGCTCGCCTATTCCACCATCAGCCATCTCGGCCTCATCACCACGCTTCTCAGCCTCGGCAGCCCGCTTGCGGCGGTGGCGGCCATTTTCCACATGGTCAACCACGCCACCTTCAAGGCCTCGCTCTTCATGGCGGCCGGCATCATCGACCATGAAACCGGCACGCGCGACATGCGGCGCTTAAGCGGGCTTTACACCTATATGCCGGCGACCGCGACGCTCGCCATGGCGGCGAGTGCGGCCATGGCCGGGGTGCCCCTGTTCAACGGCTTCCTTTCCAAGGAAATGTTCTTTGCCGAGGCCGTCGAAACCCATGCCGACTCGCTGCTGGACCGGGCGCTGCCCTATGTCGCGACGCTATCGGGCGCATTTGCCGTCGCCTATTCGCTGCGCTTCATCCATACGGTCTTCTTCGGCCCCAAGCCCGTCGATCTGCCGAACCTGCATCCGCACGAGCCGCCGCGCTGGATGCGTTTCCCCATCGAATTCCTCGTCTTCGCCTGCCTGATCGTCGGCATCGTTCCGAGCCTCTCCATCGGCCCGTTCCTGCATTCGGCCGTGCTTTCGGTTCTGGGTGCGCAAACGCCGGTATATAGCCTGTCGATCTGGCACGGTTTCAACCTGCCGCTGATCATGAGTATCGCGGCGCTGATCGGCGGGGTTACGATCTATGCCCTGCTCGGCGGTTATTTCTCGCGCTGCGACGATGGCCCGCCGGTCTTCCGGCATTTGCGGGGACAGCGCATCTTCGAGCGGATTCTCGTCACCGTGTCCTGGAAGTGGGCGCGGTGGCTGGAAAGCACGCTCGGCACCCGGCGTCTGCAGCCGCAGCTGAGGCTTCTTATCCTCGTGGCGCTTCTTGCCGGTTTTTCGCCCCTGTTCCTTTCGGAATTCTCCCTGTCGCTGCCGCGTGTGACGACCTTCGATCCGATCTTCGCCATTCTTTGGCTGATCGGCATGATCGCGGCCATGGGTGCGGCCTGGCAGGCGAAATATCATCGCCTCGCCGCCCTCGTCATGCTGGGCGTCTCGGGCCTCGTCACCTGCCTCACCTTCGTCTGGCTTTCCGCGCCGGATCTGGCCATCACCCAGCTGCTGGTGGAAATCGTCACCACGGTTCTCATCCTGCTCGGCCTCAGATGGCTGCCGAAACGCGTCGAGAAGGTCGACAGCAGCGATGAGCTGCCGGCGCAGCTTCGCCGCGCCCGCGACTTCCTGCTCGCCGCAGGCAGCGGTATCGGCATGTCCGTCATCGCCTATGCCGTGATGACGCTGCCGGTGCCGAACGCGATTGCGACCTATTTCCTCGAACGCGCCTATACCGAAGGCGGCGGCACCAATGTCGTCAACGTCATCCTCGTCGATTTCCGCGGCTTCGACACCTTCGGGGAAATCGCGGTGCTGGCCATCGTGGCGCTCACCGTCTTTGCGCTGCTTCGCCGTTTCCGCCCCGCGCATGAAAGCATCGGGGTGCCGGAACAGCAGCAGATGCAGAACGCCTTCGATGCCGAACGGCCGGACCGCAGCAATGGCGATACGGTTCGCGATTATCTCTATGTGCCATCGATCGTGATGCAGTGGATGTTCCCCGTCATCATCACCTTCTCGATCTTCCTGTTCATGCGCGGCCACGACCTGCCGGGCGGCGGCTTTGCCGCCGGCATCACCATGGCCATCGGCTTCCTGCTGCAATATCTCGCCGGCGGGGCGCGCTGGGCGGAGGACCGCATCCGCATCCTGCCACTGCGCTGGATGGGTTTCGGCCTTTTGATGGCGGCGGCGACGGGTATCGGCTCCTGGTACTTCGGCTACCCGTTCCTGACCTCCTATTTCCAGTATACGGAGATACCCTATATCGGCAAAATGCCGACGGCGTCCGCCCTGCTGTTCGATCTCGGCGTCTTCTCGCTGGTCGTCGGCTCCGTTGTTCTTATCCTGATAGCACTGGCACACCAATCGTTGCGTAACTACCGCGTTCGCACGCCTGAAGCCGCAAAAGCGGAGGACGTGTAATGGAACTCATTCTCGCCATCGGTATCGGCATCATGACCGGCTCCGGCGTTTGGCTGGTGCTGCGCCCGCGCACCTATCAGGTCATCGTCGGGCTTTCGCTGCTGTCTTACGCCGTCAACCTCTTCATCTTTGGCGTCGGCGGCATCAAGACCAATGCGCCGCCGGTGCTGGTCAACGGCGTCGACAGCTCCACGCTCGCCGACCCCGTGCCGCAGGCGCTGGTGCTGACGGCCATCGTCATCGGCTTTGCCACCACCGCATTGTTTCTTGTCGTGCTGCTTGCCGCCCGCGGCCTCACCGGCACCGACCATGTGGACGGGAGGGAGACGAAATGATGTCTTTCCCCTTCCACATCGTCATAGCGCCTATCCTGCTGCCGCTGATTACCGCCGCCCTTCTGCTGTTCTTCGATGAGCGCCAGCGCGTGGCGAAAGCCGCCATCAGCCTCACCTCGACCGTGCTGTTGCTGGTGGTCGCCATATTGCTGTTCCGCGAGGTGAACTCGACGGTCAATACCGAGATCGCCGCCGTGGTGTCGAGCGGTGTCTATCTGCTCGGCAACTGGCCGGCGCCCTTCGGCATCGTGCTCGTCGCCGACCGTCTTTCGGGCCTGATGGTGCTGTTGACGGCGCTGCTTGCCATTCCGTCCCTGATCTATTCGATGGCGAAGTGGCACAGGTCTGGCGCGCATTTCCATTCGCTGTTCCAGATGATGCTGATGGGCGTCAACGGCGCATTCCTCACCGGCGACCTCTTCAATCTCTTCGTCTTCTTCGAAGTGATGCTCGCCGCGTCCTACGGTCTGCTGCTGCACGGTTCCGGCCAGCAACGCGTCAAGGCCGGGCTGCATTATATCGCCATCAACCTCGTCGCGGCCCTGTTCTTCCTGATCGGCGTCAGCCTCATCTACGGCGTTACCGGCACGCTGAACATGGGCGATCTCGCCCATCGCATCGAGGGGCTCAACCCCGATCAGCGCATGCTCTTGGAAACCGGCTCTGCCATCCTCGGCATCGCCTTTCTGGTCAAGGCCGGCATGTGGCCGCTGAATTTCTGGCTGC
The DNA here is from genome assembly GCF_005144435.2 of Agrobacterium leguminum. Classification (NCBI taxonomy): domain Bacteria; kingdom Pseudomonadati; phylum Pseudomonadota; class Alphaproteobacteria; order Hyphomicrobiales; family Rhizobiaceae; genus Agrobacterium; species Agrobacterium leguminum. The sequence continues at coordinate 150,690 of NZ_CP120211.1, read as the reverse complement.
CTTCCGCTTATGGCGCGGCATCGGCCCCGGTGGGCGGGCTCTTCGCCATCATGAGCAAAGTTGGGATTTATGTCATCGCCCGCCTGTCCTTCCTGCTTTTCGGGCAGACGGCCGGGGAATCGGCCGGTTTCGGCCATGATGCGCTGCTGGTTGGCGGCATCGCTACCATCATCTTCGGCGCCATCGGCGTTCTGGCGTCGCAGGCGCTGGGGCGGCTTGCCGGCTTTTCGGTTCTCGTCTCGTCGGGAACGCTGCTTGCCGCCATGGGCACCGGCAATCCCACGGTTGCGGCCGGCGCGCTTTATTACATGGTCAGTTCCACCCTCACCATCAGCGCGTTCTTCATGTTGATCGAGCTGGTGGAACGCGGACAGGATGCCGGCGCGAACGTTCTTGCCGTGACCATGGAGGCCTATGGCGAGGGCGACGAGGAAGAGGAGGAGGAGGAAGTCGGCGTGACGATGCCCGCCACCATGGCGGTGCTTGGCGCGTGTTTTGCCGCCTGCGGCATTCTTCTGGCCGGCCTGCCACCGCTTTCGGGCTTCATCGCCAAATTCTCGATGCTGACCGCCATCCTCAATCCTTCCGGGCTCGGCGCCAATGACAGCGTTTCCACACTCTCCTGGTGGCTGGTTTTCCTGATCGTCTTTGCCGGTTTCGCCTCGCTGATCTCGATGACGCGCGCTGGTATCCGCACCTTCTGGGCTTCCATCGAAGGCACCGTGCCACGCGTACTCGTCATCGAAATCGCCCCCGTGATGCTGCTGCTCGGCCTGACGCTCGCCATGACCGTGCAGGCAGGACCGGTGATGCGATACATGCAGGAAACGGCGCGTATTCTCGACCTGCCGGCAAGCTATATTCAGGGCGTCATTTCCGCACCCCGAGCGGGAAGCAACCCGGAGGCAGAGCCATGATAAGCCGTGTCCTGCCCTACCCGCTGCTGACGATCTCGCTGATCTTCTTCTGGATGACGATCAACAGCTTTTCGCCGGGGCATCTGCTGCTCGGCACCGGGGTTGCGCTTGTCGCCTCGTGGGCGATGGCGTCGCTCAGGCCGGCCAAGCCGCGCATCCGCAACTGGCACAGGCTGGTGCAGCTCATCCTGATCGTGCTTTACGATATCGTCAGGTCCAATCTCTCGGTCGTGAAGATCATCCTGTTCAAGCGCGAGAGAGACCGCAAATCCGGCTTCCTGGCCGTGCCGCTCGATATTCGCGATCCGATGGCGCTTGCGGTTCTGGCGACGATCCTGACCTCGACGCCGGGAAGCGCATGGCTCGAATATAATTCCAGCCAGGGCACGCTGCTGCTTCACGTTCTCGACGATGTGGATGAGGCGGCCTGGATAAGCCTCATCAAGAACCGTTATGAAAAACTGCTGATGGAGATATTCGAATGAGTTCGATTATCCTTTTCTGGTCCTTTTCGCTGGCGCAGTTCATGCTCGCCATCGCCATGGCGATCTCGGTCTATCGCATCGCCATCGGCCCGCGCGCGCAGGACCGCGTGCTGGGCATGGATACGCTCTATGTCAACGCCATGCTGCTTCTCCTGACCTTCGGCCTGCGCACCGGCAACGACATCTATTTCGAGGCATCGCTGCTGATCGCCATCCTCGGCTTCGTCTCCACCGTCGCCCTTTCCAAATTCCTGATGCGCGGCGAGGTGATCGAATGAGCGAGGCGTACGAATTTCCCCTCTGGGCCGCCATTGCCGTGGCTTTCTTCGTGCTGCTGGGCGCCTCGCTGACGCTGATCGGCACCATCGGCTTTGCCAGGCTCAACAGCTTCTATGAACGCCTGCACGCACCCACACTCGGCACCAGCTGGGGCACCGGCGGCATCGTCATGGCCTCGATCATCTATTTCTCCGTCTCCGGCGACCGCTTCGCCTTCCACGAAATCTTCATCGGCATCTTCATGACGGTGACGACCCCGGTTTCCCTGATGTTGCTCGGGCGGGCCGCGCTTTATCGGGACCGGGCGGAGCAGAATACGGATAATCGGGAGCATCTTTAGGCTAAAGCTCTTTTCGGCGGCGAAGTTCTGCGCGCACTCGTCGCCATTTGCCTTGTTCGAAATTTTGGGAATATCGCCAAGCGCGATCTTCCTCGATGACCACGAATTCCTCGGCAGCATTCCCATATGTCTTGCTTAAGACATCGGCGATGCGCGTTATCTCGGCGCGCGGGACAAGCATGGGCCGCACAGCTTGCTGCCAAATGACATACATAAAAGCGGAAAATCCACACGCTCCAATCACCACGATTGAAAACCAGCTCGATACGGATAGTTCCATGACTGCACTCCATGGCTATTCCGCAAGACTTTATCCCATAATGGGATAATTCCAAATCAGGATTAATCCGTGAGCTCCTAAAATTTCAGGGTTCTGGAGCTCGTGACGAAGTCTACACATACACCCGAGTACCAGCTTCTTGTTGAGATACTGACCGACACGCGGCGAAAAGCGGGCCTCACACAACAGCAGGTCGCAGATCGGTTGGGCAAGCCACAGTCCTATGTCGCAAAGGCCGAAGGCTCTGAAAGACGAATAGACGTCGTTGAATTTGCAAAATTGTCGGCCGCAATGGATCAAGACCCAACCGCGCTTCTTCAACTGTTGCTCACAAGAATGGAGGAACAGGGCGTTCCTCTCTGATCAAGACTGTTTCGGAGCAATGACCTTGCGAAAAGTGAGGGAAATTCGTCTGCCTCGGGCTGTCTTAACTCCATTCACGATATCCGATTTTCGCGCCGGAATTTCATGGGTCCAGCCGTAGCGGCCCGCGTCTCTCAGCAAGACGCCTGAGCGAGGTTGAAGCAAGACGCCGCATATGGCTGACCCACGCAATTCGCGGAAAACCATCTCGCATGTGGATAAAAGGCTTATCGATACGATCCCATCGTCAAAACAGGGCACACAATCGACATGCGCACTGATGCCCTGCCCCGGAATATATTCGTTCGCGATAACCTGATCGGGCAAATCCCGACAATAACCTGTGGTAACTAACCGCTCCGCGAACACGCCAAGCCATGGCGGCAACGGCCCGAGATACGCTTCCGCGGTAATAGCGCGCGCCTTATAGTCGTACCGATAACCGAAATGCTGCACGCGGCGCTTCAGCTCCGTGCTCCACACACCCGCGTCCAGTCTGTGGGCGACGGCGGCCTCCTCCTCTGGAGAGAGAAAGCCGTCAAAATAGACAATGCCAGGCGGTAGAAGAGGTGGGCTTGTGACACGATCCATTTGTGGGCTGCTCTCCAACTGCCTGCAACAGACAGGGTTGGCCTATGGTTATACCGGGCCTGTCAAAAGCATATGATGGCGGTAGCTACTCATCGAAATTTGCCTGCAAATGGACAAGCCGTCCATGCACACAATTCATCAGCAATGCAATTGAGAGAAATGGTGCCCGGAGGCGGATTTGAACCACCGACACGCGGATTTTCAATCCGCTGCTCTACCAACTGAGCTATCCGGGCACTTCAGGTCCTTGAAGAACCTCCGCTTTTGGCGGGCGGGGCTGTTTGGTGCCCCGAAAGTGAGCGGGGTTATAACATCTTGTTCGGACATGGCAAGCGCCATCGCGAAGTTTTTTGACAGTTTTTTCACGGCGCCTGTGGATGGCTTGAAAGTCTGCCCGGCGAAGGCAGGATTGCGGCGGAAAACCCGCTCGCGGGCATCCGCCGGCCAGCGGGCGGCGGCGCGGCAGGGGACGGCTTACGCCCCCTCACTGCGCCGTGCGGCAAGACCAAGCGCGATGGGCACAACGGCCACCAGCGCCGCCATGACGGGCGAGGAGGCGAAGATGCGGCTCGCCAGCGAGGTGACGGCAACGGAGCGCACCACCGTCATCAGGCGCGAATTCTCACGGTCGCGCTCATGCCGGGCGTTGGCGGTTTCATGATGCGACGGGTTGGCGGCGGCTTCCAGCCGTTTGACGTCGCGGCGAATTTTTTCGAGCTGTTTGCGCAGATCATCCAGCTCCGCCCGCAAGGATGATTCCGGCGGGGCGGCGGCCCGCACCCTTCGGGCAGCAGCGGGTTTTGCAGCCTTCTTCTCCACGGCCTCTTCGTCCAGTTCGGCCAGATGGTCATCAAGGTCCGAGGGCTTGTCGAAACCGTGGGATCGCAGTGGTGCTTTCATCGCTGTCTCCTGAGGCGTGCTGAATTGCGGCGGCGGGCGCTTTTGCCCGGTCAGCCTTTTCAACGCCTCAGCCCGGCAAAGGATGCACGGAAAGCAGGGAGACAGGCATAATAAAACAGGCCCCGAAGGGCCTGTTCAATGTCTCACCTGAAGCCTCAGGCCGCCTTGGCGGCGCTGGCATAGGGATCGAAGCGACCGTAGAAGGTTTCGCCCTTGGCGGCCATGTCCTTCAGCAGCGGCGTCGGCTTGAAGCGCGGGCCATAGGTCTCACTGAGCTTCTCGGCGAGCGCCACGAAGTTCTTCACGCCCATGCCGTCGATATAGGACAGCGCGCCGCCGGTATAGGGCGCAAAGCCGAAACCGAGGATGGAGCCGACATCCGCCTCACGCGGATCGGTGACGATGCCTTCTTCCACCGTGCGGGCGGCTTCCAGCGCCACGGTGACGAGGAAGCGCTGTTTCAGCACCTCCATATCCACGTCTTCAGGCTTCTGCTGCGGATAGAGGTCCTTCAGGCCGGGCCAGAGGGATTTCTTGGCGGGCTTTTGCGGATAGTCGTAAAAGCCCTTGGCGTTCTTGCGGCCGAAGCGGCCCTCGCCTTCCACCAGCTTCTTCACCAGCTCCATATGGCGCGGATCGACAGCCTTTTCGCCGAGATCGGCGACGGTGGCTTTCAGGATCTTGTAGGAAAGATCGATGGCCACCTCATCATTCAGCGCCAGCGGGCCGACCGGCATGCCGGCGAATTTCGCGGCATTTTCGATCATGGCGGCGGGTACGCCTTCGATCAGCATATCGTAGCTTTCCGCCATGTAGCGCAGCACGCAGCGATTGACGAAGAAGCCGCGCGTATCATTGACCACAATCGGGGTCTTCTTGATCTTCGCCACATAGTCCAGCGCAACGGCGAGCGCCTTGTCGCCGGTTTCCTTGCCGAGGATCACTTCCGTCAGCATCATCTTCTCGACCGGCGAGAAGAAGTGGATGCCGATGAAATCCGCCGGCCGCTTCGAGTTCTTCGCAAGCCCGGTGATCGGCAAAGTGGAGGTGTTGGAGGCGAAGATCGCGCCTTCAGGCAACACGGCTTCCACGGCCTCGATGACGGCTTTCTTCACGTCGCGGTCTTCGAAGACGGCCTCGATGACGAGATCGGCATCGGAGAGCGCCTTGTAATCCGCCGTCGGGGTGACGAGGTCTAGCAGGGCCGTGCCCTCATCCTGCGTCAGCCTGCCCTTGCCGATGGCGGCCTTGACGCTTTCCTCGCAATGGCCCTTGCCCTTGTCGGCGGCTTCCTGATCGCGATCCACCAGCACAACGGGGATGCCGGCGGCTGCGGTGACATAAGCGACGGCAGCGCCCATGAAGCCCGCGCCGACGACGCCAACCTTCCTGAACTCGGTCTTCGGCTGGTCGGCCGGGCGGCGCGCACCCTTGCCCAGTTCCTGCATGGAAATGAACAGCGAGCGGATCATGCCGAAGGCTTCCTTCGAGCGAAGGATTTCGGTGAAATAACGCTGCTCCACCTTCAATGCGGTATCGAAGGGCAATTGCAGGCCTTCATAGACGCATTTGAGGATGGCGAGGGCGGCCGGATAATTGCCGGCGCTTTCGCGGCGCAGAATGGCCGGTGCTGCGGGCCAGAGCTGGGCTGCGGCGGGCGTCCAGATACCGCCGCCGGGGGCCTTGAAGCCCTTTTCATCCCAGGGTGCGACCGGTTTCAGGCCGTCCTTGATCATCTGCTTTGCGGTTGCAACCAGCTGATCCGGCTCGACCACCTGATGCACCAGACCCACGGCCTTGGCGCGGGCGCCGGTCAGCGACTGGCCGGTGGTCATCATCTGCAGCGCCGATTGCGCATCCGTCAGGCGCGGCACGCGCTGGGTGCCGCCTGCGCCGGGGAAGATGCCGACCTTGACTTCCGGCAGGGCGATCTTGAGGTTCTTGGCGCTGGAGGCGACCCGGCCGTGGCAGGCAAGCGACAGCTCAAACGCGCCGCCCATGCAGGTGCCGTTGATGGCGGAAACCCAGGGCTTGCCGTTGGTCTCGATCTTGCGGAACAGGCCCGTCATGCGGCCGACCAATTCGAACAGCTTTGCCGCCGCCTGATCCGGGTTCTTCGTCTTCTCATCATTGTAGAAGGAGAACATCGACTTGATCATGGAAAGATCGGCGCCGCCGGAAAAGGTGCTCTTGCCTGACGTGAAAACGACACCCTTGACGGCGCTGTCGGCGACAGTCGCGTCAACAATGGCGTTCAGCTCGTCCATCACCTCTGACGTGAAGACGTTCATGGATTTTTCCGGCATATCCCAGGTGACGAGGGCAATGCCGTCTGCGTCCGTCTCGATGGTGAAATTGGTATAAGTGCTCATTTGGGATTCCTCTTCCCTCAAATTTCCCTGCGGTTACGACAGTCCGAGTGCGAGGTCGACACAACCGACCACAAGAACGAGAAACACAATCAAACCCCAGCGCTCTGCCCGGAGCCGCCGGATGTGGACAGGGGAAACGGGGCGGATGGACGCCCCATGATCCTGTGCCATATCCTTTTCCAGATTGTGCCGAGCCAGCTGCTGTTCGATCTCATTCTTGGGCCGCTCGTAAACCTCGCGCCTCATGACCAGCCTTAAACCCGCTCGATAACCGTCGCCGTGCCCATGCCTGCGCCGATGCAGAGCGTGACGAGCGCGGTGTTCAGATCGCGCCGCTCCAGCTCATCCAGCACCGTGCCGAGGATCATCGCGCCGGTTGCACCCAGCGGATGGCCCATGGCGATCGCGCCGCCATTGACGTTCATCCGGTCGTGGTCGATATCGAAGGCCTGCATGTAACGCAGGACCACGGCGGCGAAGGCCTCGTTGAGTTCGAAAAGATCGATATCGGCAAGCTGCATGCCGGTCTTTTTCAGGAGCTTCTCGGTCACATCCACCGGGCCGGTCAGCATCAGCGCCGGGTCGGAGCCGATATTGGCGAAGGCCTTGATGCGGGCGCGGGGCTTAATGCCCATCGCCTCGCCGCCCGCCTTCGAGCCAACCAGCACCGCCGCAGCGCCATCAACGATGCCGGACGAATTGCCGGCGTGATGGACGTAATTGATCCGCTCCACTTCCGGATGCGCCATGATGCCGACGGCTTCGAAGCCGCCCATTTCACCCGGCATCTGGAAGGACGGGTTGAGCGAGGCGAGCGCCTGCATGTCCGTGCCGGGGCGCATGTGCTCGTCACGGTCGAGGATCGTCAGGCCGTTTGAGTCCTTCACCGGAATAACCGACTTGTTGAAATAGCCTTTTTCCCAGGCATGCGCCGCGCGCTTCTGGCTTTCGACGGCATAGGCGTCGACATCGTCACGAGAGAAACCATACTTTGTGGCGATGAGATCGGCCGACACGCCCTGCGGCATGAAGAAGGCCGGGAAGTTGACCGAAGGGTCCATGTACCAGGCGCCGCCCGACATGCCCATGCCGACGCGCGACATGCTTTCGACGCCGCCGGCGATGACGATGTCGTCAGATCCCGCTTTGACCTTGCCGGCCGCGAAATTGATGGCATCGAGACCCGAGGCGCAGAAGCGTGAGATTTGCATGCCTGGCGCCCTGTTCGAATAACCGGCCTCGAAAGCGGCGGCCTTCGGGATCACCGCACCGGCATCCATGACGGGATCGACACAGCCCATGATGATGTCATCGACAGCAGAAGTGTCGAGCCCGTTGCGGTCGCGGATGGCTTCCAGCGTTTTGGCGGCAAGGCGAACGGAAGGCACCTCATGCAGGCTGCCATCCTTCTTGCCGCGTCCGCGCGGGGTGCGGACATGGTCGTAGATAAATACGTCGGTCATTGTTTCTCTCCCTGCGGCGTCAGAAACGCCAGCCTCATCAGAATGCTTCCGCAGCCAGTTCCATCATGGTGTCCGCGCCGGTTTCGATGCGGGCCTTGCGCAGCGCCGTTTCCGGCATGATGCGCTCCATGTAAAACTTCGCCGTGACAAGCTTGGTCTTGAGGTAATCCTCGTCCGAAGCGCTGCCGGCTGCAAGCGCTTCGCTGGCGGCTTTCGCCATGCGCGCCTGCATGTAACCCAGCACCACGATACCGAAGAGATGCATATAGTCGGTCGAGCCGGCACCGGCATTGTCGGGTTTCGCCATGGCGTTCTGCATGAACCACATGGTTGCGGCCTGCAGGTCGTTCAAGCCCTTCTTCAGGCCCTTGGTGTAGAGGCTCAGCTTTTCATCGGCGCGGTTTTCCTCGCAGAAATCGCCGATTTCCTTAAACAGCGCCATCACGGCGCGGCCGCCATTCATGCCGAGCTTGCGGCCCACCAGATCGAGCGCCTGAATGCCGTTGGCGCCCTCATAGATCATGGTGATACGCGCATCGCGGACATATTGGCTCATGCCATGTTCCTCGATGTAGCCGTGGCCGCCGAAGACCTGCTGCGCCATCACGGCATGGTCGAAGCCCTTGTCGGTCAGGACACCTTTCAGGATCGGGGTGACGAGGCCAAGCAGGTCGTCCGCCGCCTGGCGCTGCTTTTCATCGGCGGCGCGGTGGGCAATGTCGGATTGCAGCGCGGTCCACAGAAGGAAGGCGCGGCCGGCCTCGTTATATGCCTTGATGGTCATCAGCGTGCGGCGGATATCGGGATGCACGATGATCGGATCCGCCTTCCTGTCCGGGAACTTGGCGCCGGAGAGTGAGCGGCCCTGAATGCGCTCACGGGCATATTCAACCGCGTTCTGATAGGCGATCTCGCCGACGGAAAGACCCTGAAGGCCGACGCCGAGGCGGGCTTCGTTCATCATCACGAACATGGCCGAAAGGCCCTTGTTCTCAGCGCCCAGCAGATAACCGGTCGCATCATCGTAGTTCATGACGCAGGTGGCGTTGCCGTGAATGCCCATCTTGTGTTCAATGGCGCCGCAGGTGACGCCGTTTCGCTCGCCCGGCGTGCCGTCTTCCTTCACCAGGAACTTCGGCACGATGAAGAGCGAAATGCCCTTGGTGCCTTCCGGCGCGCCTTCGATGCGGGCGATCACCAGATGGACGATATTGTTCGTCATGGAATGTTCGCCGGCGGAGATGAAAATCTTCTGGCCGGAAATTTTGTAGCTGCCGTCAGCCTGCGGCACAGCCTTGGTGCGCAGCATGCCGAGATCGGTGCCGCAATGGGGTTCGGTGAGGTTCATGGTGCCGGACCATGTGCCTTCCACCATCTTCGGCAGATAGGTGTCCTTCTGCTCCTGCGTGCCATGAACCAGAATGGCGGCAATCGCACCCTGCGTCAGACCCGGATACATCATCAGCGACAGGTTGGCCGACGACATATATTCGCCGATGGCGGCGTGCAGCGTATAGGGCAACCCCTGCCCGCCGAATTCCGGCGGAACGGCAAGACCGATCCAGCCGCCCTCGCAATAGGCGTCATAGGCATCCTTGAAACCATCCGGCACGGAAACCGAACCGTCATCGGCGCGCTTGCAACCCTGTTGGTCGCCGGAAAGGTTGAGCGGGAAAAGCCGCTCTTCGGCAAGCTTTGCGGCTTCACCGGTAATGGCCTCGATCATGTCAGGGGTTGCATCCTCGAAGCCGGGCAGGTTGTTATACCGCTCCAGGCCGAGAACGTCGTTCAGGATAAAAAGCGTGTCTTTAACTGGGGCCTTGTAAACAGGCATTACCGATGTTCCTCCGCATCGTGGGCGCCGGCGATAATCCGGCCGATATGGGATGACAATATTTGACGTGCGCGTAAACGTCAAATAAATTTCAGCGGAATATCCCTTCTCCTTTTTCGCGGAATGGACGTCCGGCCCGGCGCAGGGCTGCCGCGTGCCGCAAAAGTTAAAAAATTCCGACCATAGTTAACCACTTCTTTACCACGTTTCGTGAATTCTCCCGACAGAGGTAACTGCTTCGTACTCCGGCGCATTTTCCTCAATGGGGGCGAATACCGGCTCTAGGATTGCTGCATGTTGCGGCGACGGCGTGTCCAGGCAGGCAACGTCGCGACAGATAACCGGGCACGGCGGGCGGAAGCGAAGCGAGCGAAAAGATGAACGGATTGCGATCGAAAACCCAACAGCCAAGCGACAGATCGTCTCTTGATGCGCTCAATCGCACCATTGAAGGCCTTGAAGCCCGTATCGAAGGGCTGATGAGCCAGAAGTTCCCGCGCGACCCCCGGGCCGCGAGCGCTCAGCCCGAAGCGAAAAGCGAGGCTTATGCCGCGCGCGCCGCCGTCACGCCGCCGCAGCTCGATCCCGTCAACGAAATCCGCCAGCGCCAGCGTCTCCTCGAGGCGAGCTTCCAGCGCCCGCAGGAACCCGTCGCCCGCCCGGAACGGACGATTACCAGACCGCTTGCACCGGAATACCGGCCGAGGGACGCGCAGCAGGCAGCGGCCGCTCCCGCACCCCGCGCGCGTTCCATCCCGCCCTATCAGGAACCGCAGCGCAATGACGCGGCCCTGCAGGAAATCGCCCAGGCGCTCGTCAATCTGCGGCATGAGCTGAAGCACGACATTGTCGAGGGCGTTGCCCGCGAAGCGCAGGGACTGCGCACCGAAATCCGCAATATTCGCGCGGTAGCGGAAGACCAGCAGTTCATCGGCGATCTGCGCGACGATATCGCACGGCTGGCCGGCAGCATCGACCAGCTCGGCAATCTGGCATCTCCCGATGCCTACGGGCTGCGCAACGAATTCGAGGACCTGCGTCTCACCATCGACCAGCTTGCGCGCGAAGACAGCGTGCACCGGATCGAAAGCCGCTGGAACAATGTGGAAGACACGCTGCGCGGTTTCGACGCCGGCGCGTTGCAGGATGAGATCGTTTCGCTCGCCTATCGTCTCGATGACATCAAGACCCAGCTCGGCGGCATGAGCAACAATCCGGCCGTGCGCGTGCTCGAAGACAAGCTGATCGCGATTGCCAGCGCCGTGGAGCAGCTCGGCAAGCACATGCAGCCGAACGAAGCGGCCTTTACCGAACAGTTTTCCGGTCTCGACCAGCGGCTGGACGAAATCAGCCGCGCCATTGCCGCAACCGGCACGCGCGCCAATGCGCAGGCAACAGACAATGCGCTGGCGCAGCGTCTGGAGAACCGGCTGAACGGCCTTGCCGAACAGCTCGGCGACATCAACCGCCTTGCCGCCGCAAAACCTGAACCGGCGCTGGACCTCACCGCCCGCCTTGAAGCGCTGGCCGGCAAGATCGACGAACTCAGCACCGCCCGTGACGCCGCCCAGTTGCATGAGCGGCTGGACCAGCTTTCCCTGCTTCTGGAGCGTTCGCAACGCCCCTCGCAACAGGCGGAGCTGACGTCTTTCCTCAGCGATATTTCCCGCAAGATCGATGCGCTGGATCACGGCGCCGTCAATGACGGTCTGGCAGAGCGGCTCGATACGCTCTCGCGCCGCATCGAGGACCTCGATTATCGTTACAGCCAGCCGGCATCGGGCCTCAGCGAAAGCGCCTTCTCGCGTCTGGAAGAGCGGCTCGGCAATATTGCCGCCCGTCTCGACGAGACCGCCCATGCCGCGCCCGCCGACAGCCACGCGCTGGCAAGCCTCGAAAACCAGATCGCCCATCTCTCGACGCTGATCAGCCAGCCGGTGCAGATGCAGGCCGCGGGCATGCCGCCTGAACTCGATGCCCGCATGGCGGCCATCGAAGACTACATGGCGTCCAACGACGAATATATCATCGAAGCAGCCCGGCAGGCGGCCGAGGCCGTTCTCGACGCCTATACCCGTAACAATCTCTCGGCCGGCGCAAACCTCGCCGACATGACGATGCTGACCGATCTTGCGACCGATCTGCGCAATCTCGAAGCCTTGAGCCGCAACACCGAAGAACGCACGCACCGCACATTCGAAGCGCTGCATGAGACGCTGGTGCAGATCGCCGGCCGGCTGGATAACCTCGACAATGCTCCCGTCTACCGCGAAGAGGCCGCGCCCCGCAACGTCACGAAGCCTGTGTCGGCCCCCGCGCACGAAGATGTGCCCATGCCGGCCGCCATCTTCCCGGAAGAGGGTTATATCGCCGAAGAACAGGCCATTCTCGACGCCGACGGGCAAGATGGGGATGCCATCGTGCCTCCCGCTGCGGCGAAGCCCGCGAAGGCGGAAAAAAAGAGCCTGCTTGCCGGCCTGACGAAGCGTTTCAAGACGGGTACGGCAAAGACCGTCAAAGCCGCAGAAGAACCCGTATCGGCCTCCTCCTCCGCCCGCACGCAGGTCGAGCCCGCCCCGTCGCTCGATCCGATCGACGTTCTGCCGGCGGGTCAGGAGAACGAACTTCTGGAGCCGGGTTCGGGTGCGCCCGATATCAAGAAAATCCTCGAGCGCGTGCGCGCCAGCCAGGTGGCCGCCAGCGGCAAGGCCGCAGACGCCGAAGGACGGACGGATTTCATTGCCGCCGCCCGTCGTGCGGCGCAGGCCGCCGCCATGGAAACATCGCCGGAGAAGCTCGATACCGGCAAGAAGGGCCGCAAGGCAGAGGCATCGGGGCTCTCGCGCTATCGCCGCCCGCTGCTGCTCGGCATCGGCGCCATTCTTCTGGCGATGATGGCCATGCCGCTCGTCAAGACGCTGATCGGCGGCGCGGAAGCCCCGGCTCCGGTCATCGAGCAGAAGCAGGACAATGGCCCGGTCTCCGCGCTTCCCGAAGCGGGCGACAAGGCCGTGACCATTCCGTCCGATCTCGCCATCGATCCGGAACAGGCCGCATCCGCCGACAGCATCGAAAACACCGCACCGGCGGAAAACACCATCGATCCCCGCACCGTCGGCGGCGCACCGCTGCCTGACGAGCCGCCGGTTGCCGACGTTCCTGCCGTGGATGCGGCAAATTCCGGCACCGTTGCGCAGAACGAACCTTCGGCTCCGGCGCAGGTCGCAGCCACGGCTGCTCCCGCCCAGGACGCCATCGCCGTTCCCGCCGGCACCGAGCCGGCATCGCTTGCCGAAGCGGCCGCCAAGGGCGACACGCAGGCGCTGTTCGAGATCGCAGCGCGCTACACCGATGGCCGCGGCGTGGCCGCCGACCGCACCGAGGCGGCAAAATGGTACAAGCTCGCCGCTGATCGTGGCCTTGCACCCGCGCAATATCGTCTCGCCAATCTCTACGAGAAGGCGAACGGCGTCGAACGCAACCTTCCCGAAGCCAAGCGCTATTACACGCTGGCCGCGGAACAGGGCAATGCTGGCGCCATGCACAATCTCGCCGTCCTGCTTGCTTCCGATGCGGCCGGTCAGCCGGATTTCGCCGCCGCCGCGCAATGGTTCATCAAGGCTTCCGACCTCGGCGTTCGTGACAGCCAGTTCAACCTCGCCATTCTCTATGCGCGCGGCAGCGGCGTGAAGCAGGACATCGAGGAATCCTACAAGTGGTTCGCCATCGCCGCCAGGGATGGCGACGCCGACGCCGCCCAGAAGCGCGACGAAGTGGCAGGGGCCTTGAACCCGCAGCAGCTTCAGAGCGCAAAGGCCAAGGTGGACGCCTGGAAGGTCAAGCCGCTTTCGGAAGATGCAAACAGCGTCAACCCGCCCGAGGAATGGGCCGGCAAGGAAGGCGTGAAAACTGCTTCCGTGGACATGGAAAAGGCGATCCGCAACATTCAGGCGATCCTGAACAAGAACGGTTTCGATGCCGGCCAGCCTGACGGCAAGCTCGGCAAGAACACCGTGACGGCCATCAAGGACTTCCAGAAGTCCGTGGGCCAGACGCCGGACGGCCGCATTACCAACGAGCTGGTGACCGCGCTTCTCGCCCGCAACAAATAAACATTCGAGAACCGACTAAGCGGCCCTTGGCCGCTTTCGCTCAGCCCGGCGCAGGAATGTGGCCGGCTGCCGACACACGGCCGCTATCTTTCCAAATTATCAACGTATTTACCGTTGAATGTTGACAGGTCAGGCCCTCGCGGGCATGACGGATGAAGGCTGGGCATGCCCGGTCTTTTCAGACAGAAAGTGTAAATCGCGGCGCGGCCCCCTCACCCGGATAAGCCCTGCCGCCCGGAACCATTTGCCCGAGGTCCGAGCCGTGACTGTCTATCTGCCGATCGCAGAACTGTCGGTGAATATTTTCATCATTCTCGGCATGGGCGCGGCCGTCGGTTTTCTTTCCGGCATGTTCGGCGTGGGCGGCGGCTTTCTGATTACCCCGCTTCTGATCTTCTACAATATTCCGCCTGTGGTGGCCGTGGCGACGGGTGCAAACCAGGTGGTCGCCTCCTCCGTGTCAGGCTCGATCACGCATTTCCGGCGCGGTACGCTCGACGTCAAGCTCGGTAGCGTGCTGCTTGTGGGCGGTCTGGTGGGGGCGACGGTCGGCGTGTGGATATTCTCCTTCCTGCGCAGCATCGGCCAGCTCGATCTCATCGTCTCGCTGCTCTATGTCATCCTGCTCGGCACCGTCGGCGGGCTGATGCTGAAGGAAAGCATTTCGGCGCTCCGCCGCGCCGCCCGCAACGAAACCGTGACGCTGCGCCGGCCGGGCCATCACAACTGGGTGCACCGCCTGCCGCTGAAAATGCGGTTCAAGAAATCGAAGATCTATCTCAGCATCATTCCCATCGTCACGCTGGGTTTCGGCATCGGCATCCTCACCTCGATCATGGGTGTGGGCGGCGGCTTCATCATGGTACCGGCGATGATCTATCTCTTACGCATCCCCACCAGCGTGGTTGTCGGCACCTCGCTGTTCCAGATCATTTTCGTAACCGCCTATACGACCGTGGTTCAGGCGGCGACCAACTATTCCGTCGATGTGGTGCTGGCCTTCATCCTGATGGTGGCGGGCGTCATCGGCGCGCAATATGGCGTGCGCGTCGGCCAGAAACTGCGCGGCGAACAGCTGCGCGCCCTGCTGGCGCTTCTCGTTCTCGCTGTTGCGCTTCGCCTTGCCGTATCGCTGGTGGTGCGCCCGGAAGACCTGTTTTCGGTGGCCGTCGGGGGGTTAGGTTATTGACCCGCCATTTGCTGCTTGCCGCCCTTGCGCTGGCCTCATGTCTCACCTTCGGGCAGACCGCTTCGGCCCAGACACCGCCGCTTGCCCTGCCGCCCGGCCCGCAGCAGCGATCCCTGCTGGAAAATATCGAAATCGGCGCATCGACGACCGAAATTCCCATTGCTTCCGATTTTCGCGGTGCGGATTTCACGCTTTTCGGCGCGCTGAACAATACCGACCAGTTGCTGCTCGCCATCGGGCAATACGACATCGTCGTGACGCTCGAGGGACCGAGCGACTATATGACCGTGCGCAAGAAGGAACGCGTTGCAGGCATCTGGATCAATACCAGCGCCATCACCTTCACACCGCTGCCGGAATCCTATTCCATGGCCAGCACGCGCAATATCAGCGATGTCGCTTCGCCCGGAACGCTTCGCGCCATGGGGCTTGGCGTCGACCATCTGTCACTGAAAAGCGCGGTCTTTTCCGGCGTGCCCGACAATGTCTTCGATTTTCAGGAAGCCTATCGGCGTCTGAAGCTTTCCAGCGGCATCTATCGTAATGACACGACCGGGGTGCGGCTGGAACGCACCGGCCTGTTCTGGGCGACCCTGCGCCTGCCGGCCAACGTGCCGAACGGTGTGCACACCGCCCGCGCCTATCTCTTCAAGAGCGGCAAATTCATCGCCCAGCGCGAACTGAAACTGCGCGTCGTCAAGACCGGCATGGAACAGGCGATCACCGACGCCGCGCATCAGACGCCGCTTGCCTATGGCGCGCTCTGCGTTCTGCTTGCCGTCGTGACCGGCTGGGGCGCCAGCATCATCTTCCGCAAGGACTGATCGGTTTTCATCCCGCAAAAGAGAGCGTCTGCCGCCCCCTGTCGGCAAAGATAGCATTCGCTTCCGCCATCGGTTTGCAGTAAAATTCAAGGCGTTACAATCATGCATGCAGCTCAAGGCGGCATGTGCGGTTGTGACCGGGATGAAAAGGAGAAATGTCATGTTCAAGCACATTCTCATTCCCACCGATGGCTCGCCGCTGGCGCAGATCGCAATCGACCAAGGGTTCGCTCTCGCCAAGGAGGCAGGCGCAAAGGTGACCGTCGTGACGGTATCGGAACCCTTTCATGTGATTGCCAGCGATGTCGAGGACATTGCCGCCATTGCCGAAGAAGAATTCCACCGCTGCGAGGAAGCGGAACATCTGCTGAGGGATACGCAGGCGCAGGCCACTTCCATGGGGCTGGATTGCGAAGCGCTGCTGGCGCGGGCGGGAAGGCCCGACGAGGCGATCATCGAAGCCGCCAACAGGAGCGGCTGCGACCTCATCGCCATGGCCTCGCACCGGCGCAGGAGCTTCGTGGAAATGCTGCTCGGCAGCGTCACGGCCAAGGTGCTGAAGAATTCGAAGATACCGGTGCTGGTCTACCGGCAATAGAGCATTTCCAGTAAATGCTGCGTAAGCGGTTTTACGTCCGGAAAATACGCTCAGCCGAGAAGATTTGAAAACCGCACCGAATAGATGCGGTCCCTCCCCATCAGATGCGCGACGAGAGCGGCATGATCGAACAGGCCGCGCATGGCCTTGTGCCGCAAATCCAGCCCGCCGCTCATCACCCCGAAAGCCGGCATCAACAGACGCGAACCGTCGGTGGCGAAACAGGGCCGCCGCACCGTCTTTTCGCGGCGGCGAACCGTGGCGGAGGGATGCAGATGCCCGGCGATTTCGCCGGCGGCATCGCCCGGTTTCGGCTCGTGGCGGAAGACGAGAGTACCGTAAAACATCTCGTCCACCGAAGAGCCCGGCAGATCGACCGTGCCGTCGGGATCGTGATTGCCGTTGATCCATATCCATTCGCGGCCACGGGCCATGTCGCGGATGAGCTCGCGCAACGGCAGTGGCAGATGCTCGGAACCGACGCGATCATGGAAATTATCGCCAAGGCTGACCACGATCTTCGGATCGTAACGGCTGACGAGGGAGGACAGAATTTTAAGCGTGGCGATGGTGTCGTATGGCGGCAGCATGCGCCCGCGCCTTGCAAAAGCCGCGCCCTTTTCCAGATGCAGATCGGAGACGACGAGCAGCGACAGGTCCGGCAGGTAAAGCCCGCCCAAAGGATCGCACCAGGCGGCGACGCCATTGATGGCGGTTTCGCTGCCGAGGCATTCGAAGCCATTGGAAAACCTGTCGCTCAATGTCAGCCGGCTCAGCACTTTTGCCTTTGTTCCTTCATTCCGCTCAGATATTTCAGGACATGGCCTCGGCGATCAGCTCGTCGGCGGCCTCGGCCAGCACATCGTCCATCGCCTCACCCGCCACCGTCTCACGGCCGATTTCCAGCATGACGGGAACGGCAAGCGGCGAGACATGTTCCAGCGCGCGGTGGGTGGTGTGGCCCTTGATTCGCTTCAGCATATCGCCAAGACGGCCAATGTCCAAAAGTCCCGCCGCGGCATCGCGCCGCGTCGCTTCCATCAGGATATGATCCGGTTCATGGCTGCGAAGAACGTCATAAATAAGATCGGCGGAGACCGTGACCTGACGACCAGTCTTTTCCTTGCCGGGATGGCGGCGTTCGATCAGCCCGGAAATGACGGCGCAATTGCGGAAGGTGCGCTTCAGCATGAAGGATTCGTCCAGCCACGCCTCCAGATCGTCGCCCAGCATGTCCTCGTCCAGCAGGTCTGCAAGCGACAGGCGGCGGGATTTCAGCCGCCTGCCGATATCCTCCATGGCCCAGATGGCGAGCGAATAGTCGGTGGCGACAAAGCCCATGGGCTTTGCGCCCGCCCGCTCCAGCCGGCGCGTCAAAAGCATGCCGAGCGTCTGGTGCGCCAAGCGCCCCTCGAAGGGATACATGACCATGAAGAAGCGCTTGCGGAAGGGGAAGGTCTCGACCAGCAGCTCGTCGCGCTTGGGAATGATCGACTTTTCCTTCTGGATCGCCAGCCAGTCGCGCACCTGATCCGGGAGGGCATGCCAGCGCGCCGGGTCTGCCAGCATGGAGCGCACCTGATCCGCGAGGTAGGTGGAGAGCGGAAACTTGCCGCCGGCATAGGAGGGTATCTTCGGGTCCATGGAGAAGGCCTGGGAGACCAGGCATTCATTCTCCCTGATACCCTCGAAGCGCAGCACCTTGCCCGCGAAGAGGAAGGTATCGCCCTGCACCAGCTGCTCGAGGAAATATTCCTCGACCTTGCCGAGCGACATGCCGCCGCGCCCGACCGTGCCCTTGGCATTGCGCTTGACCATGCGGACATTGAGTTCCGCCGCCTCGACGATGGTGCCGAGGTTCAGGCGATATTGCTGCGCGACCGCCGGATTGGAGACGCGCCAGCGACCGTCCTTCATCTGCCGGATGCGGGCGTAACGCTCATAGGTGCGCAGCGCGTAACCGCCGGTGGCGGTGAAATCCACCACCCTATCGAAGGTAGTCCGCGGCAGGTCGGCATAGGGCGAGGCGCTGGTTACTTCGCGATAGAGATCATCCGCATCGAAGGGCTCGGCGCAGGCCATGCCGAGCACATGCTGGGCGAGAACATCAAGCGCGCCCTCGGCAATCGGCGGCGTGTCCTGCGCGCCGATGTAGTTGGCATCCAGCGCGGCGCGGCACTCCATCACCTCGAAACGGTTGGCGGGAACGAGGATCGCCTTTGACGGCTCATCCATGCGGTGATTGGCGCGGCCAATGCGCTGAGCCAGACGACTTGCGCCCTTCGGCGCGCCGACATGCACGACGAGATCGACATCGCCCCAGTCTATGCCGAGATCGAGCGTGGAGGTGGCGACGACGGCGCGCAATTTGTTTTCCGCCATGGCCGCTTCCACCCTGCGGCGCTGGCCGGCATCCAGCGAGCCGTGATGCAGCGCAATCGGCAGATTGTCGTCATTGATGGTCCAGAGTTCCTGGAAGATCAGCTCCGCCTGCGAGCGGGTGTTGACGAAGATCAGCGTCGTCTGATGGTCCTTCAGCGCGGCATATAGATCCTTCATGGCGTAACGCGCCGAATGGCCGGACCATGGGATGCGCTCTTCCGTGCTCAGGATGGAGATATCCGGCTTTGCCCCGCCTTCGACGGTGATCAGGCCGGCGGGCGGCTCAGCCTGTCCCTGCGGCGCGAGGTAACGGCGCAAATCCATCGGCTCCGCCACCGTGGCAGAAAGGCCAATGAAGCGCACATCGGGTGCGTGCCGGCGCACCCGGGCCAGCGCCAGCGACAGCAGATGGCCGCGTTTGGAGGTGACGAGCGAATGCAGCTCGTCGAGCACCACATATTTCAGATCGCGGAAAAAGCGCTCGGCTTCCTTGTTGGCGAGCAGCAGCGAGACCTGTTCCGGCGTCGTCAGCAGAATATCCGGCGGCTTCACCTTCTGGCGCTGGCGTTTGCCCTGCGGCGTATCGCCGGTGCGGGTCTCAATGGAAATCGGCAGGCCCATTTCGGAGACGGGTCTGGTGAGGTTGCGTTCGATATCCACCGCCAGCGCCTTGAGCGGCGAGATATAGAGCGTGTGCACGCCGACGAAGCCCGAGCCTGCCTGCACCTTGCCGCGTTCCGCCAGAGCGGTGAGCGAGGCCATGAAGCCGCCCAGCGTCTTGCCGGCGCCTGTCGGCGCGATCAGCAGCATGTTTTCACCGCCGCGTGCGCGCGCCATCAGCTCCAATTGATGCGCGCGCGGAGACCACCCCTTTTCGGCAAACCATTTCTGGAATGGAAGGGGCAAAGCGCCGACATGCGTGCCGGAAATGGGAGACTCGGTGTGTTTCACGTCTTCAAGGTAGTGAAAAACCTGCAAAAAAGAAGGGCGGAACGGGACCGCTTGACAGAAAGCATAATCGCGGATAAATTTTATCCATGATGCTGAAGCAAACCGCACAGGGACAAGTCGGATGAAACTCGGCGACGGCGTGGAACAGGCCATTCACAGCGTGGGCATGCTGGCGGGACTTTCCGAAGGCGGCGTGCTGTCGGCAGCGGCGCTGGCGGAATTTCACGGCGTTTCCACGAGCTATCTGCTGAAGCATCTCCAGTCGCTGTCCAATGCCGGGATTGTCGCCACCGTGCCGGGGCCGAAGGGTGGTTATCGTCTGGCCCGGGCGACCGACAGGATCACGCTGCTGGATATCGTGCTGGCTGTCGAAGGCCCGCAGCCTGCCTTCCGCTGCGCGGAAATCCGCCAGCGTGGGCCGAACCCCTTGCCGGGGCGTTATTTCACCAAGCCCTGCGGCATCAATGCCGCGATGCTGAAAGCGGAAAAGGCCTATCGGGCCGAACTCGCCAAGACCACCATCGCCGACATTCTGGGCGACCTCGCCGCCAATGACGATGGCGGGATTGCTGCGCGAGGCTGCGCCTTTCTGGAGCTGAACGAGCGTAAAACAGCGACGCGCTGATACAGCCACACCTTAACCAACCCAATGCCGGTCAGCCCGACAGCTTTCCGGATCGATAACGCATGACTTCAAACAGACCCAACCAATGGAGAGACCCATGAAAACCCGTATCAACTATGCCAAAGCATCGCCCGAAGCCTTCAAGGCAGTCATGGCTCTGGAGAATTATGTCCAGGGCAGCGGGCTTGAGCGCCGTTTCGTTCACCTCATCAAGCTGCGCGCCTCGATCATCAACGGCTGCGCTTTCTGTGTGGATATGCATGTGAAGGAAAGCCGCCATGACGGGCTTTCCGAGCAATGGATCAACCTGATGAGCGTGTGGCGGGAATCCCCCGTTTATACCCAGCAGGAACGGGCGCTGCTCGGCTGGGTGGACGCGGTGACGAAGATTGCCGAAACCGGCGCCCCGGATGACGCCTTCGAGGCGCTGAAGGCGCATTTTTCCGATGAGGAGATCGTGAAGATCACCGTCGCCATCGGCGCGATCAACACCTGGAACCGCATCGCCGTCGGTTTCCGCTCGCAGCATCCGGTCGATGCGGCTGCGAAGGCGGCGTGACCTCTTAAACCCGAAACGGGCGGCCGCTACATGGCGATGTAGCGGTCGTTCCTGTGATTGATGGCGAGCGTGAGGTTCATGACCAGCGCGCCGAGGATGGAGCAGATGATGACGAAAGGTGTGGCCACGAAGAACGAGCAGGCCAGCACCATGCCGTCAAAGGCGAGCTGCACGAGGCCCGCGCGCCAGCCGAAACGATCCTGAAGATAAAGCGCGAGGATACCAAAACCGCCGAGACTGGTGCGATGACGGAACAGCGCCAGCATGCCGGCCGCGACGGTCAATCCGCCAAAGAGAGCCGCAGCAACCGGATTGATGCTCTGAAAGGCGAAAAAGCCGGGCATATATTCCGACAGCAGCGCCGTCATGGCGATGGCGCAGAAGGTCTTGACCGTGAAGGCAAGGCCGAGGCGACGGAAGGCGAGATAATAAAACGGCAGATTGACGAGGAAGAACACCGCGCCGAAGCTGAAGCCGGTGGAATAATGCGCCAGAAAGGCAAGGCCGACGGTGCCACCGGTGAGCAGGCCCGCGGCGGAAAGCAGTGTCACACCGAGCGAGACGAGCATGCTGCCGGCCAGAACGCCCTGAGCATCCTCCAGCAGCGAATGACGATCGGGCGCAGAAGCCCAGATATTCAAGCGCCTGCGCGCAGTCGTATCGTCCATACCCCATTCCCCTGTCTTTCGGCCCCTGCCGAGCTATTGCGCCGAAGCGCGACAGATTTCAACCGCTGTCGCTCAGCGCACGACGATATATCTGTCCGAACGGTGATTGATGGCCAGAAACATGTTGAGCACGAAAGCGCCGACAATCGAATAAACAACGGTCGCCGGATCGATGACGAGGAAGGCGCAGAGCATCACGAAGGCATCGAAGGCGAGCTGGATGAGACCAGCGCGGACGCCAAAGCGATCCTGAATATAGATGGCGAGAATGCCGATACCGCCGAGGCTGGCGCGGTGACGATAGAGCGCCAGCAAGCCGTAACCCAGAAGCAGACCGCCAAGCAGCGCCGCCCAGAGCGGGTTGATGCTGTCGATCACCATCCAGCGCGCTTCCACTTCCGTCAACACAGAAACAAGGCCGATGGCGATGAAGGTCTTGAAGGAGAAGGCAAGACCGAGGCGTCGGAAGGACAGGTAATAAAACGGCAGATTGACGAGGAAGAACAGGAGGCCGAAGCTGATACCGAAGGCATAATGAAGCAGGAAGGCGACGCCGGCGGTGCCGCCGGTCAGAAGGCCGACCTTGTTCAGAAGATAAAAGCCGAGCGCCGAGACGATGGCGCCGGTGACGATGCCCTGCACGTCTTCCACCGGCGCATGCTTGGCCGGATCGGAACTCCACATGCCGTAAACGCTTCTCGTTCTGCTCACGCTTTTTTCCTCAGCTTCAGGCATATTTTGCACTGCAAAAAACATCTGAGCAAGATGGATACGTAAGGAAGCCTGACCTATCGCGAAAATGGCAAGAAACGGAATGTTCAGGCTTTGGCACGGGCAAGAAAAAGAATGCCGGAAAGGGGTTTTCCGGCATCCTTGCGAATGGTGGTTTTGCGGATTTCGATGAGGGAAAAGCCCGTCCGCTCAAGAAGCTCGGTCACGTAGCTCTTCGAATGGGCGTAACGAAGGGATTCCCGCAGCACGAAACCGTCTTCCTCCCCCGCATCCTCCACCGAAAAGGCAAAAAAGCCTGAAGGCGCAAGCAGGGCGGAAACGAGCGGCATGACGGTTTCGAGACTGCCGAGATACATCATCACATCGGCGGCGGCCACAAGGCCGGCGCGGTGCTGCGCAAGCGTGGAGGTGAAGAGCCCCGAGGCCTCCGGCTCCAGCGAAAGATCGGCCTGATCCAGATGATCGTAAAGCCCCTTTTCCTCCGCCTTGGCCAGCATGTTCTGGGAAATATCGAAACCTTCCAGCCGGTTTGCGAAGGTGCGGATTTCAACGCCAAGGAGACCGGTGCCGCAGCCAATATCGACAATGGTGTCGAAGACGCTGCCTTTCGCCGCCTTGCCGATCAGTTCGGCCAGCTTTTGCGGCACGCTGTAATCCAGCTTTTCCACGAGCGAGGTTTCGAAACGGTCGGCATAATCGTCGAAGAGCCCTTCCACATAGCGGCTCGGCGGTTGCTCAGGCGTTTCGGCGGCGCCGAGAACCGCGAGTTTCAGCTCGGCTGCAAACAGTCCTTCGGTGTCCAGCTCGGCGACTTTCCCGTAGGCCGCCACGGCTTTTTCAGTTTCGCCCGCTTTTTCGTGATATTCCCCGAAGCGAAACCAGCCCGCCGTCCACCGCGGCGCAAGCTCCAGCGCCTGTTCCATGAGTTCGGCGGCGGCGGGAAAGTCACCGCTCTCCGCCAGCATGCGGGCATAGTCCGCCCGGCGGTCGGCAATGACGTCACCGGAAGAAAACTGGTTTGGGGCCATTCAAGATTCCTGAGAAGATGTCGGCTGTCATTTATCAAGCCATAAAAAAACTCAAGTCCTATTTCATGGCGGCCTCGTGGAATTGGCGAATTTGACGCGATATAGTGCGGCGAAACTTGCATCGAAGCGTCGTGCTTCATATGTCAGGACAAAACAGGAGACGTGCTGATGGCCGGTGAGGTCAACAAAATGCTGGGTGACACGGTGGCCCGTACCGTGGTGAAGCTGCTGGTGGTTTCATTGCTCGTCGGCTTTCTGATGGCGATCTTCGGATTGACGCCATGGAACATCATCTACGGCGCGCGCGATTTCGTGGTCGACCTGTGGCGCAGCGGTTTCCATGCGCTGGGCGCAATCGGTGACTATCTGATCCTCGGGGCAACGATCGTCATTCCGGTTTTCATCATCCTGCGCCTCCTGAGCTACCGCCGCTGACATGACCCACTCCACGTTTCAAACGCTTTCACGGCGCGGCTTCGTGTTGCTTTCCGCCGGCTCCGTTCTTTCCGCCTGCGTTTCCATGCCCACCAACAAGGGCATGCCCTCCGGCACCCGCGACGAGACGGCGGCGGCGCTTCCCATGGTCAACGATCTGCGCCGCTCCAAGGGGCTTTCGCCGCTTGCCATCAATGGCGCGGCAAGCGGTGCTGCCGCCTATCAGGCCGGCCGCATGGTCAAGGCGCAGAAGATGGCGCATCTTATCGGCCTGACCGACAGTTTCCTGATCCGCATGAAAGACGGTAATGTGCCGCTTCCGGCAGCGGAAAACGTGGCTGCCGGGCAGGACAGCGTCGAGCGGGTGGTGAAGGCCTGGATCGGCTCACAACATCACCTCGAAAACATGCTCGGGCCCTATAACGGCCTCGGCGTCGCGGTCGCCTATGACGCGGCCAGCCGCAACCGGCCCTATTGGGCGATGGTGCTCTGCGCCTGAGAGTGGTTGCGGACTAGGGCCACCCTCGCGACCCTCATTCCTGTGCTTGTCACAGGAATCCAGCCGACGCGCGTCTGCGCGGCGAGAGGACTCTTCTCAGCCCAAGGACTTGGGCTGGCTGGATCCCTGTGACAAGCACAGGGATGAGGAAGGAGAGCCCCTGAGGACGCGCTGCCGACCGTCCAAGGTCTGCGCTCAGCCGAGCTTGCGATCCGCCCAGCGGTCCACCGCGCTGTCGCGCAGGTCGCGAATGGACTGTACGCCCTCGCGGGCGACCAGCTTCGACAGGCCCTTGACGATGGCCGAGGGCAGGCCGGGGCCTTCATAGACCATGCAGGAATAGAGCTGCACGAGATCGGCCCCTGCCCTTATCTTTTCCAAAGCGGTCTCTGCGGATGACACACCGCCGACGCCGATGATCGGCAGGTTGCCGCCGACGCGGCGGCGCATCTTGGCGAGAGCCGTGGTGGAAAGCTCGAAGAGCGGCTTGCCCGAGAGACCGCCTGCCTCGCCCTTGTGCGGGCCCGGCCTCAGGCCTTCGCGGGAAAGCGTGGTGTTCGAAACGATCAGGCCATCGAGATCATGGGCGAGCGCCTCTTCCGCAACATCGTCCAGCCCCTCTTCGGTCAGATCGGGCGCGATCTTGAGAAAGACCGGGATGCGTTTGCCGAAGCGTTCGGCTTCCACTTTCCGGCGTTCCAGCACGGCGGCGAGAAGGGCGGCAAGGCTTTCGCGTGCCTGAAGATCGCGCAGGCCGGGCGTGTTGGGCGAGGAAATATTGACGGTGAAATAGGATGCGACCGAATAAAAAGCCTCGATGCCTTGCACATAGTCGGCGATGCGGTCTTCGCTATCCTTGTTGGCGCCGATATTGACACCGACGATACCGCGCAGCTTTGCCTGCTTCAGACGCTCCAGCGCAGCCGCATGGCCTTCATTGTTGAAGCCGAGGCGATTGATGACACCCTCATCCTCGACCAGACGGAAGATACGCGGCCTGGGATTGCCGGATTGCGCCTTGGGCGTGACGGTGCCGATTTCGGTAAAGCCGAAACCGAGCCTCAGAAGCGGCCCCGGCACTTCCGCATTCTTGTCGTAACCCGCCGCCATGCCGAGCGGATTGGGGAAAACGAGGCCAGCCACCGTCTGTTGCAGAAGCGGATCATGCGGCACCATGCAGGTGGGCAGGAAGCCGCTTTTCAGCGCCGCAATGGACAGGCCATGCGCCTTTTCCGGATCGACCAGAAACAGGCCCTTGCGGCCAATCGAGGAAAATAATCCGCTCATCACAAAATCTCCGGGAACTGGTGCTGGCCATCGTGGCCGAGCGAAAGCGGCGTTTCCCAAAGCACGGCGGTCAAGGGAAGAGGCGCATAAAGATGCGGGAAAAGATCGCCGCCTCTGGAGGGTTCATAAACCAGCTTGTCGCCGAGGGCCGCGCCGTCGACCGCGATCAGAAGCAGATCGACCTGGCCGGAAAAATGCCGTGCGGCGGTCTCCGCCGCCTGTTTTGCCGTTGAAAAATGAATGAAGCCGTCAGTCAGGTCGATGGCCGCACCTTCGAAGACGCCCTTCGCCTTTGCCGCGCTCCATAACGTCTCCGGCACGATTTTATAGATGATCGCGGGCGTTTCCTGCATAGGGCTCTCCAAGGCTTTCCACTCAGCGGGATTTGCCGCAAAGCTCGAAGATTGTCCACAGTTTCCACGGCATTTTTATTGCGGAGAGCCTGAAAGACCGCCTGTCCACAAGCTTTTCCTTGTAATGCGGGACCGATTGGCGCAACCTTTCGCGGAGGGGCCGGACGTGTTTCGACCACCGGCAAATGGGAGTGAGCCAGTATCAGAAAAAGAACCGCATAACGCCCTTGGGAGGGGGCCAGAATGTCGGAACTTGTCATTATCATAGCAGATGACCACCCGCTTTTTCGCGGCGCCCTGAAACAGGCCGTATCCGGCCTCGACGGGCAACAGAGCATTATTGAAGCCGGGGATTTCGAGGCCGCCCGAAGTGCAGCCGCAGCGCGCAACGACGCCGATCTCATGCTTCTCGACCTCGCAATGCCGGGGGTCAGCGGATTTTCAGGCCTGATGGCGCTCCGAGCTGAATTCTCCAGCCTGCCGATCGTCATCGTTTCGGCAACGGACGATGCGACCACCGTGCGCCGCTCCATCGAACTCGGTGCTTCCGGTTTCATTTCCAAATCCTCCGGTATCGACGATATCAGGGACGGCATCCGCGCGGTTCTGGAAGGCGATGTCTGGATACCGGCGGGTCATCAGGGCGACAAGGAACAGGATCCTGACGTGGCGGATCTCATCGGCAGGCTCAGAACGCTGACGCCGCAGCAAAGCCGGGTTCTGGGCATGCTGGCCGAAGGGCTGCTGAACAAGCAGATCGCCTATGAGCTCAATGTTTCCGAAGCCACCATCAAGGCGCATGTCTCCGCGATCCTGCTGAAGCTCAAGGTCGACAGCCGCACCCAGGCGGTGATCCAGCTCGCCAAGATAAATACATCGGCCATGGTGGCGTAGAAAAGGATTTTATTCCTTTCCTTGCTTTACTCCTGACCGGATATGGTCTAGATTCCGGTCAGTAAACGACAGGAGCTTTTCCGCTATCGGCTCCACTTGCGGGCTTTCTATCATGCTGTCACACGAGACGATCTGGAGCGCCATCGATACGCTTGCCGAACGCCACCAGCTAACGCCTTCGGCATTGGCGAAGCGCGCCGGCCTCGATCCCACCTCGTTCAATAAATCGAAACGTTTCGGGCCGGATGGCCGCAAACGCTGGCCTTCGACGGAATCCGTCTCCAAGGTGCTGGAGGCGACGGGGGCAAGCGTCGACCAGTTTTTCGGTTATGCTTTCGGCAGGGCGCAGACCATGCAGCCTTCCGGCGCCGACAACGCCATTCCCCTGCTCGGTTTCGCGCAGGCGGGCTCCGGCGGTTTTTTCGACGATGGCGGTTTTCCGGCGGGTCAGGGCTGGGATGTGGTGGAGTTCCCCTCCTCTCCCGAGCGCAGGCAGGGCGTCTATGCGCTGGAGGTGCAGGGCGAGAGCATGATGCCGCTATACCGTGACGGCGACATTCTCATCGTTGAGCCCGGCGCACAGGTGCGGCGCGGCGACCGTGTGGTGCTGAAAAGCCGCGACGGCGAAGTGATGGCCAAGGTGCTGGCGCGGCAAAGCCCGAAAAACATCGAGCTTCTTTCGCTCAACCCGGAACATCCGAACCGCAGCTTCGACATGGCCGATGTGGAATGGATCGCCCGCATCATCTGGGCCAGCCAATAACCCGCAACTGCGTTTTCCGCGGTATCGACCGGGTACGCGCGCTGAGAATATTCCTTTAAAGACCGAGTGTCCTTGCGGCGGCATCGACCGTCATGATCTTCGCACCGCCCGACACCGCCCTGCGGACGAGACCCTGAAATCTGCCTTCCGGACAACCGTAAAAGCTCGGCGTCTGCGAAACATCATGGGTGAAGATGATGAGCCAGCCGCCTTTTTGCAGAACATCCTCCAGCCAGCCATCGGCGGCGTCGAGGTAGTTTTGATCCGAACGCAACTCGACTGCGGCAAGATTATGCGGGTCGACACTGCCACGGTTGATCCCCGGCATGATGCCGCGCGCCGTCCTGAACCGGCGTCGCAGCAGCGGCTGCATGACCGGTGAAGCCATGCCGAAGGGAACGGAGAAATTGCGCCCGTGGCGGCTTGTATCGAACGAGCCGAGCACGCGGTCATTGCGATCGAGATCCTCCTCCAGCCCCCGTCGGGAAAAGCTCGAGAGTTTGCGATGGGAAAAGGTGTGGCAGGCAAGCTCATGGCCGGCCGCCGCCAGTTCCGAGCAGCCTTTCGCGGAAATCATCTGCTGCTGTTCATCGTCTTGGTCGATAAACACGCCGGCGATGTAAAACGTGCCGCAAACACCCTCGCTTTCCAGAATGCGCGCACCCGCCGTCCAGGCGCTTGCCGGCACATCGTCGAATGTGAAGGACACGATCGGTTCGGATGTTTCGATCCGCACCGCCGGTCCCGGGAAATAGCGCACCAGCCGGTTATTGATCCGGTCGGTAAAAGTCCCGATTTTTTGCGTCATACAAAGCCCCCCGGCCTGTCTGCAAATTACTGTCCCTCTTCGAGTATGTCGTAAGCCTGATGCCTCAAACAATAGATTGCGATTAGAAGAGAAGACCAGATAGGCCCGGTTCCGGTAAAGAAATTACTCTCTAAACACGAAGAAAGTAACGCATACACCCAAATTCTCGCAAAAAGTCGGGTCAGGCCCGGATCCGTGCCCTTATCCACCGCCGTGCGGAAATCATTCGCGGGTATGATGACCAGCCAGATGACGGTGAGAATGAAGGCCGGCAGGCCGCCGTTCAGCAGACTTTCAATATAGCCATTATGGGCATGGAAGGCCGTTACCGCCCAGGTGCCGGCAATATCGGCCTGTGACAGAAGCCGGTCGCTCGTCCAGAATGCCTGGAACCCCTGCCCGAAGATCGGCGATTGCGCGAAAGTGTCGAAGGATAGCCGCCATATGTCCGTCCGCCCGGTGAAGGTGGAATCGATGCCCAGGCCTTCGACGAAGTTCTGTATACTCGGAAAATAGGTGGAGCCGACCGCGGATATGTTGATGAAGGCCAGAAGACCGCCAATCATCAGCAGGGTGCGGTGAGCATGCCTTTCCATGATCCAGATCAGCGCCACGGTGACGGGCAGCAGCATGGCCGCGGTTTTTCCGTTGGTCTTCCAGAGGAAGAACCCTGCCAGCAGCGTGATGGCGATGCCGCCCAGCGTCGACCAGGCGTTGCGCAGGTAAAGCCCGATCATGAAGAGAATGATCATCGCCGGAGCGGCGGCGTTCTTGTGATTGAAGATACCGCGCCAGTCACCCGCCAGCGCTTTTTCATCGAGATCATAGGGCTGATGGATCGAGCGCGAGCTAAGGAAGATCACCCCCAGATAACACAGCGCCAAGAGAATGATGGCGAAGATGGCCATCATCCGGTCGAACTGCCGCCGGTCGCGCGGCATGACGACAAGGACGCTGGTGATGAAGCACAGAAGCGCCGTGAAGATCAGACGTTGCAGCGACGTGCCGGGCTGGGTTCCAACCACCGAGCATATCGCCAGCCAGAAGAACAGCAGCAGAATGGGCAGCCGCGGCCGCAGCAGAAGCCCCGTCAGCCGGTGGCGCAGCGCAAAAACGCCGAGGATCAATGCGATCACGAGGCCGGTCAGCTGGTTTGCGGCGGCGTGCGGCACCGGCGGTGCTGCGAGATTTTCGAAAGGCGCGACGGAAATCCAGATATAGAGCATGGTGGCGACGAAAAAAAACGCGTCGCGCCGGCTGCCGGCAAGGGATATGGCGCTGCCTTGCGCAGAGACGGGCTGCGTATCAGCCAAACGCGGCATGTTCGCCTGCATCGAAAATGGATAGTCGGATCATTGGCCTGCCTTGTGACGAACAACGAAACCCTTCTGAAACAGGGCCATGTCCAAATAACCATAAACAGTCATTATCATCATTATTATGCAATTGCTTTAACCCTCTCTTACCTCAAGAGGGATAAGACAGGATAAACTGCCATTCATTCGGGTCGCGGACTTTCACTTTATTGGACGGTTGCGGCTTTTTCAGTTCGCCAGATTTTAAAAAGCAGCGCAGTCATTTTTGAATTCGCCCGGCAATGCCGGAAAACATGGAGAATGAGGTGTCGTTCAATACGCCGCGGCTCGGCCATCTAGTCAGACTGGGATTGACCTACATGGCATCCGGCGGAGCGCTCCTCATGTCCAGCGCCGCCCAGCTTCTGACCTTCGCGCTGCTTGCCCGCCATCTCGGTGTCGAACAATTCGCGCTTTACGCCTCCATCACGGCCGTCACCAATCTTGGCGTCCAGATCTGCGGCATCGGTTCGCAGGAATCGCTGATCCGCCGTGTCGCGCAGGATCGCAGCATGTTTCCCGTCATGCTAGGCCACAGCTATCTCTTGAGCGCCGCGACAGGCGTGGTGCTGACCATCATCGGCATGGTGACGATCCCGGTATTTTTCCCGACCTCGGAAACATTGCTGCACACGCTGATCACCACCTTCCTGATCCTGTTCACGAACCTCGTTCTTCTGAAAGTCATCTCGCTTTCCACGCAGAGCTTCATCGCCCATTCCGACTTCGCCTCCGCCAACAAGCTGGAAGTGATGTTTGCCGTCGCCCGCACCATTGCCGCGGTGGTCGCCTGCCTCATCTTCAAGGTGGAAACCGTAGAGGCCTGGGCGTTGTGGAACCTTGCGGCCCACACCATTGCAGCCATGATCTCAGTCAAGGCGATAGCGAGACTCGGCAGCCCGGTGTTCCGCATCGTGCGTGAGGAAATCCGCATCGGCGTCCTGTTTTCCACCCAGTTCCTGTTCAAGGCCGTGCGCGGCAATGCCGATATTCTCGTTCTCGGCGCCATTGCCAGCGCCGAGGTGCTGGGCAGCTATTCCATCGCCCGGCGCATTCTCGACAGCTCCTATCTCTCCGTCGAGGCCCTCAACCGGCTGATCTATCCGGGTTCGGCTTCCGCCGCTCTGCAGGGCATCAGCAAGACCATAGAACGCGCCTATAACGTGCTGAAGGCCGCACTTTTCATCGCGACCGGCAGTGCGCTCGTCATTTTCATCATCGCGCCCTTCCTGCCGATCTTGTTCGGCGATGAATATGTTTCGCTGCCCATCATTACCCGCGTGCTTTGCTGGGCGGTTCTGCCCATGGCCGTTGCCGCCACCGCGCTCGAGGCGCTCGGCGCATCCGGACGGCAGGATATTCGCGCGAAGATCTGGAACAGCGGCAACCTCATCGGCTCCGTCGTCGTCGCTTTCTTCACCTGGTCATTCAGCATTTCGGGAACGATCGGCAGCTATTTCATGGTGGAAACCGCCATCGCCGCCGCCGTATGGATCGCGCTGCTGCGCCTGCGCCGCAATGAAGAGGTTTTCGCGCCAGCAAAATAGGAGCTGGCGCAGGAACCGATCCGGTGGCCGGCTCTCCCTAATAGAGCCCATAAGGGAAATAACGCCGGTAGATTTCTTCCAGCCGGCCGTTGCGGGAAAGGGCCGCCAGCGCCTGATCGAAAGCCGGAACAAGCACGTTGTCGGGATCGACGGTCATGATCGACAGGCCTTCACCGAGAAACCTGTCGGACATATAGGGACCGCCGAAGAGTGCGCAGCAGCCTTCGGAAGCGCTTCCCGAAACCCAGAAAGGCAGGCGCAGACCATCGGCGAAGATGGCATCCACCTTGCCTTTCTTCAGCGCGTCATACATCGGCTCGTAGCCATCGAAGCCCTCGGCCGCGGCCTTTGGAAAGAACGCCTTCAGCATCTGTTCGTGCCGCGAGCCGGCAACCACACCCACCTTCTTTCCCGAAAGCGCATCGGCACCGGAGCCGGTGAATTTCGCCGCCTTGTTCACCGCAAGACGGGCGGGCATCAGGAGATAGGGCCGCGAGAAGGTAAAACTCTTGCGCAGGTCGGCAGTGGTGGCGAGGCCGGAAATCACCGCTTCGCCCTCGCCCATTTCCAGAGCAGCCTCCAGCTCGTCAAACGGCAGCGCCTGCACCTGGCATTTGCTTTCGACCTTCAGCTGGGCGCAGATTTCACGCACCAGATCGACATGGAAACCCGCAAGCCGGCCTTCCTGATCGGTAAAATTGAAGGGCGGGAAATCGACCGACATCAGAAATCTGATGCGGGGAACGGAAGAAAGATCGCCGCCCGGAAACCGCTCCTGCGCATCGAACAGCACCGGCATCCGGTTCCCGTCCGACAGGCCTTCCGCACGTACATCGCTAAAAAAACCAGTAAATTGTAAAGCGAAAGCTAAAGTAAATCCGAGACTTATATTCCGCGTTACATTCGTCATTCTCATCTATACTATCCGTGACAGGAAGTGGGGCGTTACCATGACGGCGGCGGCGATGCATGGATTATTTTAGGCAATATACACGAGATTCGTTTTGCACGACGCCGGCGACACGAAAAATTACATTTTCCCACGCCAGTGAAAATCCTCTTTCAACCGTTCCCGAACGGGACCAGGCCGGACAGGCCCGCTTTCTCTCTTCGCTGGGATTGGGCAGGCCCTATATCGAGGCATTCGAACAACGGGCTCTGGAAAATGGCTCGACTTTGGAGGACGAATTGCTGGCAAGCGGTCTCGTCACGACGGATGCCTATTTCGGTGCTTTCGCCAGATTCCTGCGGTTGCCGTTTCTCCCGGAAATCGGGCCGGACCGGGTGATGGACTTGAACAGACTGGACACTCAGCTCTCCGAGCCGAGGTTCCTGCGGCTGACACCATTGAACGGCACACCGACGCTGCTGATCGTGCCGGAACTGGCGCGGATGGCGTCGCTGAAAAACATGCTGGATCAACGTCCGCGTCTTCTCGACGAATTTGCCGTGACAACACCGCAGGCCATGCGCAGCGCAATCTGGAAAGCGGGCGAGGCCCGCCGCTCGGCGGAAACCCAGCAGCGGCTTTTCAACACGGCGCCGCACCATTCTGCCAGGATCACGCTTCACGGCCAGCAGGGTTTTTGCAGCGGCGTTCTCCTTACCCTGCTCATTTTGTCGCTGCTGTTTTATACGGAAGCGGCATTTACGTATCTGCATGTCACCCTGACGATGCTTTACCTTTTGACCCTGCTTTTCAGGCTGTTCGCGCTCGTCCATCTACCCTTGGAAAAGGACACCACCTTGCCTCTTCGGCAGGAAAACGAATTGCCTGTCTATACCGTTCTGGTGGCGCTTTACCGGGAGGAGGCCGTCATCGGGCAGCTCATCGGCGCATTGGAACGTCTGGACTGGCCCAAATCCCGGCTGGACATCAAGCTTGTCTGCGAGGCAGACGACGGCGCGACGATCGAGGCGATCCAGCGGATGAATCCCGGTCCGCATATGGAGGTCGTCAGGGTGCCGCCTTCCCTGCCGCGCACCAAACCAAAGGCCCTCACTTACGCGCTTTCCGGCGCGCGTGGCGCATTCGTTGTGGTCTATGATGCCGAGGACCGGCCCCATCCGCAGCAATTGCGCGAAGCCTATGCCACCTTCCGCAACGAGCCGGACGAGGTGGCCTGCCTGCAGGCGCCGCTTATCATCAGCAATGCCTCTTCCTCCTGGCTCAGCGCCTGTTTCGCACTGGAATATTCCGGCCTCTTCCGCTGCATGTTACCTGCCCTCGCCGCACACGGCTTGCCGTTGCCGCTTGGCGGCACCTCCAATCATTTCCGGACCGCCGTGCTGCGGAAGGCCGGCGCCTGGGACCCCTATAATGTAACTGAGGATGCCGATCTCGGCCTCCGGCTGCATCGGCTGGGTTATCGTTGCGGCGTCATCCGGCGACAGACGCTGGAGGATGCGCCGACCTCACTACCCGTGTGGCTGAACCAGCGAACACGCTGGTACAAGGGCTGGCTGCAAAGCTGGCTGGTGATGACCCGCGCGCCCTTTGCGACCGCGCGTGACATGGGATGGCTTGCCTATGTGGTCTTTCAACTGCTGATCGGCGGCATGCTTCTGTCGTCGCTGGCGCACCCCCTGCTCTTCGTTTCGCTCGCATTCATGACCATCGCCCTCCGGGAAAATGGCGCGGACCTGCTGCTCACCTGGCAGGGTCTTCTGTTTTTTATCGATGTGCTGAATATCGTCGGAAGCTACACGATCTTCGTGCTGATGGGCCGCAGCAGAATGATCGCCTATGAAAGAAGGCATGTCGGAAGGCGGTGGCTGGCGATGCCCGCATATTGGCTGATGCTGTCAATCGCGGCCTGGCGGGCCGTGGTGGAACTCAAAACCAAACCCTTCGAATGGAACAAGACGCCACACGCGCCGGTCGCCAAAAATACCTCATGATCCGGCATCTTCGGCAGAGCCAAAACAGTCCTGATACTTCTTTCGACCAGCCGCGGCAGCGGCTCATAGCTTCAGTCACATTGCTGCTGCCAGCAAAGCCACTTCACACTTTCCACTACCGCCGTCATCGATAACAGGAGCCAGTGCCTTGCCGAACGAAGCTCCTCCTTCGGCAAGGTCCGTCATTTCATCCTGAAGGCGACCGAACCGCTCTACTTGGTAACGAGCTTGTTCTTGATCAGGCCGACGATGATCTGCACGATCAGACCGCCGACGCCGCCGCCAACGAGCTGGCCGGCGAGAGCGCCTATATCCACGCCGCCGGCTGCCGCATCGCCCGCCGCGCCGAGCAGCGAACCGAGCACGGTTCCGCCGCCGAGACCACCGATGGCGCCGGCGATCAGATTGCCGAGCGAACCAAGATCGGAGTCCTTCACTATCTTTCCGCCTGCCGTGCCGCCTACCGCACCGCCGACGATCTGGGCCAATATCGAAGCAAGATCCATGTCATCCTCCTCAGTCGTTTCCCCGACCATTCGAGGAAACAAAGCCTCTTATTCATGTCTGCGCCGGTTGAACCGAACCGGCATGGCCGGCCTTCTCTTCCTCGCCGAAGATTTTCCAGATCACGGCCCCGATGGCGCCGCCGAGGATCGGAGCGAGCCAGAACAGCCAGAGCTGCTGCAGCGCCCATCCGCCAACGAACAATGCCTGTCCCGTGGAGCGGGCCGGATTGACGGATGTGTTGGTGACTGGAATGGAAATCAGATGAATAAGGGTAAGGGCAAGACCGATGGCGATCGGCGCGAAGCCGGCAGGAACCCTGCCGTGCGTTGAGCCCAGAATGACGATCAGGAAAA
Organism: Agrobacterium leguminum; assembly: GCF_005144435.2. NCBI lineage: Bacteria > Pseudomonadati > Pseudomonadota > Alphaproteobacteria > Hyphomicrobiales > Rhizobiaceae > Agrobacterium > Agrobacterium leguminum. The sequence goes on along the minus strand of NZ_CP120211.1, from coordinate 115,496 downwards.
ACGCCGTCAGGATGACTTCGATCAGCAGCGCCGATACGAGAGAATATCCGCCCGGCGAATGTTCACCATAACCATTGGCGGCAAAACCGCCGATTTCAGCCCCCGCCTTGCCGGTGAGGATGACATAAAGCGCCGCAGCCGCGACGATCGCCCCCAGAACCTGCGCCACTATGTAAGGCACGAGGTTTGACGCCGGGAATTTACCGGCAACGGTGAGGCCGACTGAAACGGCCGGATTGAAATGACCGCCCGAAATGCCGCCAACCGCATAGGCCATGGTCAGAACCGTCAGACCAAAAGCGAAAGCGACACCAAGGAAGCCAATGCCGAGTTCAGGAAAGCCAGCGGCAAAAACCGCACTGCCGCACCCTCCGAACACGAGCCAAAAGGTTCCCAGAAATTCCGAAAGAAGTTTGCGACTCATAACACTTCCCCTATGTTACGACTGCATCAACTATTACGTGCAATTTAATCGTAGTCAAGCTAAATTGCATATTCGCGCAACGACCGAGACGATGGTGGCTAAACGTGGCACAGGAAGAGTTTCAGACGCCTTGAAAAACTGGAGCGGGTGAAGGGAATCGAACCCTCGTATTCAGCTTGGGAAGCTGCTGCTCTACCATTGAGCTACACCCGCGCCGCGCATAAGACATCGGATAGTTCGCAGCGGGTGTCAAGCACCCGCCGGGTTGGTTATTCGGCTCGAAAATGCTTGGAGAGCTTCAGCCCCTGCGCCTGATAATTGGAGCCGAGGCCGGTGCCATAGAGGCCTTCCGGTTTCTGCAACATGTGCTCGTAAACCAGCCGGCCGACGATCTGGCCGTGTTCGAGGATGAAGGGAACCTCGTGGCTGCGGACTTCGAGCACGGCGCGGCTGCCGGTGCCGCCCGCCTGCGCATGGCCGAAGCCGGGATCGAAGAAGCCGGCGTAGTGCACGCGGAATTCGCCCACCAATGGGTCGAAGGGTGTCATTTCAGCCGCATAGAGCGGCGGAACGTGGACTGCTTCGCGCGAGACGAGAATATAGAATTCATCCGGGTCGAGGATCAGTTCCGCGCGGCCGCGCGCGTAGAGTGGCTCCCAGAAATCGAGAACGTCATGCTGGGCCTTCTTGTCGACATCCACCACCGCCGTATGATGTTTGCCGCGATAACCGATCAGTCCGTTTTCACCGAAACCCTTGAGGTCGATCGAGAGTGCGATGCCGCCGCCGGTCACGTTGGGCGTGTCGCTGGCAACCAGCGTTTCCGTCTCGTGCAGCTTCAGCAGTTCACTTTCGTTGAGCAGCGAATGGCCGATGCGGAAGCGGATCTGCGACAGGCGCGAGCCGCGTCGTACCACGATTGGGAAGGTGCGCGGGCTGATTTCCAGATAGAGCGGGCCGGCATAACCGGCCGGTATCTTGTCGAATTCCTGCGCGCTATCAGTCATGACGCGGGTGAAAATATCGAGACGGCCGGTCGAGCTTTTCGGATTGGCCGAGGCCGACATGTCCGCCGGCAGCGCAAGGCTCTCCATCAAGGGAACGATATAGACACAACCGGTTTCCAGCACCGCGCCCTGGGTAAGGTCGATCTCGTGCAGGCTGAGACGATTGAGCTTGTCGATGACGCGGTTTCCGGGGCCGGGCATGAAACTGGCGCGCACACGATAGGCCTTCGAGCCGAGCCTGAGATCGAGGCTGGCGGGCTGCACCTGATCAGCATCGAGATCGGCCTCGCTCTTCAGCTTGCCGCCGGCAAACAGCGCCTTGATTGCGCCATCCGCCAAAATGCCCGTGGTTCTCGTCATGGTCATCATTCCTTTTTACGGCGACAAAACCAAAAGGAAAGCATTGACGCAAGCCGGTAACGGCAGTATGGCAAGCTTATCCCGTGGTGATTTGGCCGGTCGGCTTGCAGCCACGTTAAACAAGTGGCTAAAAAGACCGGGTGCTAGGAACCGGTCTGCTTTTGCGGCCGGTTTTTTTGTTTTGAAGGTGATCACATGAGCAATAAATGGCGCCCGGCAACCCAGCTCGTTCACGGCGGTACGCTACGCTCCCCTTACGGTGAAACGTCGGAAGCGATCTATCTGACCCAGGGTTTCGTCTATGAAAACTCCGAAGCCGCCGAAGCGCGCTTCAAGGGTGAAACGGATGGGTTCATCTACGCCCGCTATGCGAGCCCCACCAACGACATGTTCGAAAAACGCATGTGCCTGCTGGAAGGCGCTGAAGACGCCCGCGCACTTGCGTCGGGCATGGCCGCCGTCACCGCCGCCATCATGTGCCAACTGCGCGCCGGCGACCATATCGTTGCGGCCCGCGCCCTCTTCGGCTCCTGCCGCTGGGTGGTCGAAACGCTTGCGCCGAAATACGGGATCGAATGCACGCTGATCGACGGTCGCGATCTCGGAAACTGGGAAAAGGCGATCCAGCCGAACACCAAGCTGTTCTTCCTCGAAAGCCCGACCAATCCGACGCTTGAAATCATCGATATTGCCGGCGTGGCAAAGCTCGCCAACCAGATCGGTGCCAAGGTGGTGGTCGACAACGTCTTCGCCACACCGCTTTTCCAGAAGCCACTCGAACTCGGCGCCCATATCGTCGTTTATTCGGCCACCAAACATATTGACGGCCAGGGCCGCTGCCTTGGCGGCGTGATCCTTTCCGACAAGAAGTGGATCGAGGAAGAGCTGCAGGATTATTTCCGCCATACCGGCCCGGCCATGTCGCCTTTCAATGCCTGGACGCTTCTGAAAGGCATCGAGACCCTGCCGCTGCGCGTCAAACAGCAAACGGCCAATGCCGGCAAAATCGCCGATTTTCTCGCCGATAGCGGCAAGGTCGCCAAGGTCATCTATCCCGGCCGCGCCGATCACCCGCAGGCCGATATCATCGCGCGGCAGATGTCCGGCGGCTCGACGCTTGTGGCTTTCGAGCTGAAGGGCGGCAAGGAAGCGGCCTTCAAGCTGCAGAACGCGCTTCAGATCGTCAAGATTTCCAACAATCTCGGTGACGCCAAGAGCCTCATCACCCATCCCGGCACGACGACGCACAAGAACCTCACCGACGAGGCGCGTGCCGAACTCGGCATTTCCGGCGGCACCCTGCGCCTTTCCTGCGGCATCGAGGATACCGACGATCTGCTGGAGGATCTGGCAAAGGGTCTGGCGGCCGTTTCGGCCTGAAAATTCAATCCGCAAAGCGCCATGGCCTGACTGCGTGTCGGGCCATGGTTCGCCTGCACGGTCTAAAAAGACCGCATCAGGCAACCAATATTTACCTTTCCCGTTATCCCTAACGGTGGAAAACAGCGCAACAGGAGACGCCTCCTGCCCGTCAAGTCATTCATTTTCTTGACGATAGCCAGAGCCTATAGTGTAGGATGCGGCGGCAGGCATAATATCGAGGTGTGGCGCGTATGTATCGTGCTCTGACAAGGGATATCGAGGTAACGGTCGATCCGTATTATCTCGAGGAACAATCCGACCCGGATGACGATCGTTACGTCTGGGGCTACAAAGTCGTGATCGCGAACAATTCCGATATCCCGGTTACCCTCGTCAATCGCTATTGGCACATCACCGACCAGAACGGACAGGTGGATGAGGTCTATGGACCGGGCGTCGTGGGTGAGAAGCCGCATCTGAAACCGGGCGACAGCTACGAATATTCTTCCGGCTGCCCGCTGGACACACCTTCCGGCCTGATGTTCGGCCATTATGAAATGGAAACGGAAAATGGCGAGGTGTTCAACGTCACCATACCCGCCTTTTCGCTGGATTCACCCGGCCTGATGCGGGTTCTGAACTGACATTCACCCGGCAATGAAAAAGCCGCGCCCTTCAGGACGCGGCTTTCATTCAGGCATTCTCAAATTCGCTGACATCGTAGCGATAGGTGGTGGAGCAGAACTCGCAGGTCACGGCAATGGCGCCGTCTTCCTCGCTTGCCTCGATCTCCTCGGCGGTGAAGCCGGACAGCACGCCCTTGATCTTGTCCCGCGAGCAACTGCAACGGTCGAAAACCGCCTGCGGATCATAGATGCGCACACCGCTCTCATGGAAAAGCCGGAAGAGAAGACGTTCCACCGGCACCTGCGGATCGGTCAGCTCGTCGGTATCCACCGTGTTCAGCAGCGTTACCGCTTCGGTCCAGGCATCGTCTTCCAGCACCTCGTGACCGCCCTCGTCTCCATCGCCGCCATGCAGGTCGCGCATGCGCAGCCGCTCAGGCGCCTGCGGCAGGAACTGCGCGATAACGCCGCCCGCACGCCAGCCATGACGCGGCTTGCCTTCGCCATCACGGTCGAAGAACTCGGCAACGCCCAGCCGCACGCGGGTGGGCAGCTGTTCCGACTGGCGGAAATAAACCCCGGCAATGTCTTCCAGCGAGGAGCCATCGAGCGGCACGATACCCTGATAAGGCTGCATGCCCGCACCCTGATCGATCGTGAAGGCCAGAATGCCGTTGCCGAGCAATTGCTCCGGCGACGTCGCCCCGGCCGCAATCGCCTCCGCCAGCCGCTCCTCATCGAAACGGGCATAAGCGCGCATGCTTTCCGGCGCGGTGAAATCCGCAACCAGCAGGTCGACCGGGCCGTCACCCTTCGTCTGGACGGTCAGCTTGCCGGAAAACTTGAGCGACGTGCCGATCAGCGCCGTCAGAACGGTCGCTTCCGCCAGCAGGCGGGCGACCGCCGGGGGATAGTCGTGCCGTTCGAGAATGGCATTCAGCAGCGGACCCACCTGCACGGCGCGGCCGCGCACATCCAGACCTTCGACCTGAAAGGGCACAACCTTGTCGTCGCCAGCAAAATCGAGATCGTCCAGTTCAACCGTTACATCTGCCATGTCATACTCCCTGGCGCAGCCGTGGCGCCGCTACCGTCCAAAAGTCCGGCTTTTAAAATGTGCTTTTTTCGCTTGTCGCACAGAGACCCGGGAAGAGAAACCGCTTCCGGGGAAAAACGTGCAAATCGTGATGATGGCCCGCCAGCAAAACCGACGAGCCTCTTCGAAGTCCCACAGATGGTAATCTATGCGCGCAAGTTCAAGCACCCGGCGTGACGCGTGTCAGGCCGGGCGATTGCTCATCAGATGACGCCCATGCACCATGCGATGATGGACTTCTGCGCGTGGAGGCGGTTTTCCGCCTCGTCGAAGACGACGGATTGCGGACCGTCGATCACGGCATCCGTCACTTCCTCACCGCGATGCGCTGGCAGGCAATGCATGAACAGCGCGTCTTTTTCCGCCTTGGCCATCAGGGCTTCATTCACCTGATAGGGCTGAAAGATGTTGTGGCCGCGCGCCTTGTGTTCCTGGTTCATGGACACCCAGGTATCGGTGACGACGCAATCAGCACCCGCAACGGCCTTGTCGGCGTCGTGGCACAGCATGATCTCGCCGCCATTGTTGCGCGCCCAGTTCAGGAACTTGTCATGCGGTTCGGAGCCCATCGGCACGGCCATCGTCATGCGGTAACCGAAGCGCGCCGAGCCTTCGACGAAGGAATGCAGGACGTTATTGCCGTCACCCGTCCAGGCAATGGTCTTGCCTTTGACCGGGCCGCGATGTTCCTCGAAGGTCATGATATCCGCCATGATCTGGCAGGGATGCGTATCATCCGTCAGGGCGTTGATGACCGGCACGGTCGCGTGTTCGGCAAGCTCCAGCAGGCGCGAATGATCCGTCGTGCGGATCATGATGGCATCGACGTAACGTGACAGCACCTTGGCCGTATCGCCGATCGTTTCGGCGCGACCGAGCTGCATTTCCGTACCGGAGAGGAAAAGCGTCTCGCCGCCGAGCTGGCGCATGCCGACATCGAAGGAGACGCGGGTGCGGGTGGAAGGCTTTTCGAAGATCATAGCCAGCATCTTGCCGGCAAGCGGCTTTTCCGCCGTTCCGGCCTTGGTGGCGGCCTTGCGTGCGCGGGCATCGTCGAGAATTGCCCGCAGGTCCTGCGAGCTGACGGCCGACAGGTCGAGAAAATGTTTAGGTGAAGCCATTTCAAACTGTCCCATGCTCGCGAGCCTCGGGGAAGAGGCCCGCCCTTTATTGTTTCCTCAGGCGATTTTTGCCTGTTTCGCTGTCAGGGAAGCGGCGGCCGCTTCCACGCGTGACAGACCCTCACGGGCCTCTTCCGCGGTGGTGACGAGCGGCGGCAGGAGACGGATGACGTTGTCGCCCGCCGGCACGCCCAGCAGATGCTCGGCGCGCATGGCCTGCAACAGCTCGCCCGATGGAACCTTGGCCTTGATGCCGAGAAGCAGGCCTTCGCCACGGATTTCCTCGATAACATCAGGATAACGATCCTTCAGCGAAGCAAGGCCCTGGCGGAAGACCAGCGCGACATCACGGACCTTTTCCAGAAAGCCCTCGGAGAGGACGACATCGAGCACGGCATTGCCAACAGCCATGGCCAGCGGGTTGCCGCCATAGGTGGTGCCATGCACGCCCGCCGTCATGCCGGAAGCGGCATCCGCCGTCGCAAGGCAGGCACCGAGCGGGAAACCGCCGCCGATACCCTTGGCAACCGCCATGATATCCGGTGCAACGCCCGTCTGCTCATAGGCAAAGAGCTTGCCCGTACGGCCAACGCCGGTCTGGACCTCGTCGAAAATCAGTAGCATGCCATGCTCATCGCAGAGCGACCGCAGCAGCTGCAGGAATTCCTTGGCTGGCGCACGGATGCCGCCCTCACCCTGAATGGGCTCGATCAGAAGCGCGGCCGTCTCGGCCGTGATCGCGGCTTTCAGCGCATCGACGTCACCGAAGGGCACCTGGTCGAAACCTTCGACCTTGGGACCGAAACCTTCGAGATATTTCTGCTGGCCGCCGGCGGCAATCGTCGCCAGCGTGCGGCCATGGAAGGCACCTTCGAAAGTGATAATCCGGAATTTTTCCGGATGCCCCTTGGAATAATGATAACGACGCGCGGTCTTGATCGCGCATTCCAGCGCTTCCGCGCCGGAATTGGTGAAGAAGACCTTGTCTGCGAATGTCGCTTCCGTCAGGCGCTTTGCAAGCTTTTCCTGGCCCGGCACTTCATAAAGGTTCGAGACGTGCCAGACCTTCTCGGCCTGGGTCTTGATCGCCTCCACGAGGTGCGGATGGGCATGGCCCAGCGAGTTGACCGCGACGCCGGCTGCAAAATCCAGATATCGTTCGCCGCTTTCCGTGAACAGCCAGACGCCCTCGCCTCGCTCGAAGCGCAGGGGGGCTCTTGCAAACGTATCGAACAATGGCGCGGCGGCTTCGGCCATGGCTGTATCACTCCTTGCGCGGATGCGCTGTCAGACGGTTGTCAATAGGCTTCCGGGGTTATCCCTTGCCTGAAAATCAAAAATGCCGCCTCGCGGCGGCAGGGGCACTATTGTCACTTCGCCTGCCGATGTCAACAAAAGTCCGCGTTTCCCGGGCTTCTCAAGCCCTAGTAGGTGGCGGCGGACGAGGCCCAAGGTGTTGCCTTTCAGACTCAACTCGCCAGCAAGTTGGGGAAAACCGGAAAATCGATTCGAGATGATTCCCGCGACTCTTGCCACGGAGTCTGCGTGGCACTAGGTTAATCGCTAATTACTAGACTGCATTGCGGCGGAACTAGTCACCAAAAATCAGGCAGAAACCACGCTCGCGGCACGCCCGCGAGGCGGAGAGGGATTCTGCCGACATTATACGCGACAAGCGGAGAAGCGGCATGAACTGGACAGACGAACGGGTCGAAAAACTCAAGAAATTGTGGTCCGAGGGGCTTAGCGCCAGCCAGATAGCAGCACAGCTGGGCGGTGTAAGCCGCAATGCCGTCATCGGCAAGGTCCATCGCCTCAACCTGCCGGGACGCGTGAAGGCCGGCGGCCCGGTCACGTCGGCGCGTTCCGCGCCCAAGCGCACCGCCGCCCCTGCCCCGCGCGCGACGAATTTCGCGACCCGCGTCAGCGCAGCACCTGCACGCGCCTTGAACCGCTCGAGCGCGGCAACGGCGCTGCACGAGGAGATCGATATCGAGACCGCCGAAGTTCTCGATTACGTTCCCTCCAAAAATGTCGTGACACCGATTTCCCGCCGCCTGACGCTGACGGAACTGACGGAGCGCACCTGCAAGTGGCCGGTCGGCGATCCGCTGAAGGATGATTTTCATTTCTGCGGTTGTGAAGCACTGGAATCTTCGCCCTATTGCAAGTTCCATGCAAAGCTCGCCTACCAGCCGGTAAGCGAGCGTCGCAAGGCTTGAGTGTTGCGGCACGCATTCGACACTCAAAAACTACGGGCCTTCGGGCCCGTTTTTTTATGCAAAACTCAAGGTGGTTCCGGAATAGAGCGCACGCTGTCTAAGAGGCGCTCCCAATCCCTGTTCTCGCGCATTCTCCGGATGTAAAACCGCGATGCGCCCTTGCGGCAAATGCTCTGAATTCGTCGGCGACGCGCCGCGCCCTTCCTCCTGTCAGGTTTCACGGCGCAATCCGGCTTTCAGCAGACCGTCTGTCATCTTCAAAAGAACAAGGATACGCGTTAGCGGAAGGTTCAAAATCGAAAGGCCCGACACCGTTCCGGTCTCGGGCCTTCTAATTTTTGGGGAATTTATCCCGAGTGAAACCATCGGTTTCGGTTTTCTCAGGCTTCCATTGAATATCCGGCGCCGCGCACGGTGCGGATGACATCCTGCATATGCGAAAAATTGAGCGCTTTGCGCAGGCGTCCGACATGCACGTCGACGGTGCGCTCATCCACATAGATATCGTGACCCCAGACGCCATCCAGCAATTGCGAGCGGGAAAACACCCGGCCGGGAGAGGTCATCAGGAATTCCAGCAGGCGGAACTCCGTCGGGCCGAGGCGCACTTCGCGGCTCTTGCGGTGAACGCGATGGGTCTCGCGATCCAGTTCGATATCGCCGCATTTCAGCACCGAAGACAAAACCTCGGGGCGGGCCCGGCGCAGCATTGCCTTGACGCGGGCCATGAGTTCCGGTGTCGAGAACGGCTTGACGACATAGTCGTCAGCGCCGGTGGCGAGGCCGCGAACCCTTTCGCTTTCCTCGCCGCGCGCCGTCAGCATGATGATGGGCAGGCGCTCGGTTTCCGGCCGCATCCTGAGCCGACGGCACAGTTCGATACCGGAAACGCCGGGAAGCATCCAATCCAGGATAAGAAGGTCCGGAATACGTTCCTGCAGCCTGATTTCTGCTTCGTCTCCACGGGGTATCGTGTCGACGTCATATCCCTCAGCCTCGAGATTGTAACGAAGCAGGACGCTCAGCGCTTCCTCGTCTTCCACAACTGCAATCTTGGGCACCATATACTAACTCCGCAAGCCGCTGCCTGTCTGTTACTCGGTCACCGAACCGAGGGTGTTGGAACTGTCGTCCTTCGGACGCTCACCTTCCGGCTGGCTGCCGGTGGTCATGTAGTAGATCGTCTCGGCGATATTGGTGGCGTGGTCGCCGATACGCTCGATGTTCTTGGCGCAGAACAGAAGATGCGTGCAGGTGGTGATATTGCGCGGATCTTCCATCATGTAGGTCAAAAGCTCACGGAAGAGCGACGTGTACATGGCGTCGATTTCCTCGTCGCGCTCGCGAATGGCATTGGCCTTCTCGGCGGAACGCGTGGAGTAGACGTCCAGCACTTCCTTGAGCTGTACCAGCGCCAGTTCCGACAGATGCTCGATGCCGCGGGCGAGCTTGCGCGGCACGCCGGTGCCGGCTACCGCGATGACGCGCTTGGCGGTGTTCTTGCCAAGGTCGCCGACGCGCTCGAGGTCAGCTGCAATACGCAGGGTGCCGATGATCTCGCGAAGGTCGGCCGCCATCGGCTGGCGTTTGGCGATGGTGACGATGGCCTTGTCGCCGATCTCACGCTCGGCGTGGTCGAGGATCGCATCGTCGGAAATGACCTTCTGGGCGAGCGCAGCATCGGAATTGACGAGCGCACGCACGGCATCGGCGCACATCTGCTCCGCAAGACCGCCCATTTCAGCGATGCGGCGCGTCAGAAACTTCAATTCATCGTCATAAACGGAAACGATGTGCGAATGGGTCGTTGTCTGTGTCATGGTCTAGTCCTCCGGCTTGGCCTGCATGCGCGTACCCGGAAGCGGGCACGGCAGAAGCACCAGTCTTGTTCGGTTTCGATAAAGCGCCGGCCGGGATCAGCCGAAGCGGCCCATGATGTAATCCTGCGTGCGCTGGTCGTCCGGATTGGTGAACATCTTGTCGGTTTCGTTTTCCTCGACAAGATGACCAAGATGGAACATGGCCGTGCGCTGGGAAACACGCGCCGCCTGCTGCATGGAGTGCGTGACGATGACGATGGTGTAATTGGTGCGCAGCTCGTGGATCAGTTCCTCGACCTTTGCGGTCGCGATCGGGTCGAGAGCCGAGCAGGGCTCGTCCATCAGGATCACTTCCGGGCTGACGGCAACTGCGCGTGCGATGCACAGACGCTGCTGCTGACCGCCGGAAAGACCGGTGCCGGATTCGTGCAGACGATCCTTCACCTCGTTCCAGAGACCCGCCTTCTGCAGGCTCTGCTCGACGATCTGGTCCATATCCGCCTTGTTGCGGGCGAGACCATGGATGCGCGGACCGTAGGAAATGTTTTCGTAGATCGACTTCGGGAAGGGGTTCGGCTTCTGGAACACCATGCCGACGCGAGCGCGCAATTCCACGACGTCAATCGCCTGGTCGTAGATATCGTCGGTGTCGAGCGTGATCTTGCCGGTGACCCGGCAACCGTCGATCGTGTCGTTCATACGGTTCAGGGTACGCAGGAAGGTGGATTTGCCGCAACCGGACGGGCCGATAAGCGCGGTCACCGTATTTTCCCGAACGTTGAGGTTCACGTCGTAAAGCGCGCGCTTTTCGCCGTAATAAACCGAAACGTCCTTGCCGATCATCTTGTATGAGACTTCATTCATTTTCTTGTCCAGCGCCTTTTCAACTGCTGCTTCCGACAACATGTTCATTGCTCAAGCTCCCTCTACCAGCGCCGTTCGAAGCGGCGACGCAACAGGATTGCGCCAACATTCATGACGATGAGGAACAGAAGCAGGATGATGATAGCGCCGGATGTCCTTTCGACAAAGGCGCGCTCGGCTTCGTTCGCCCACATGTAAATCTGCACCGGCAGGGCCGTGGACGGATCCATCGGCGTTGTCGGGTAATTCGCAACGAATGCCACCATGCCGATCAAAAGCAGCGGCGCCGTTTCGCCCAGCGCGTGGGCGAGACCGATGATGGTGCCGGTCAGAATGCCGGGCATAGCGAGCGGCAGCACATGGTGGAAGATCGTCTGCATCTTGGAAGCGCCGAGGCCGAGGGCTGCGGCGCGGATAGACGGCGGCACGGCCTTCAGGGCAGCGCGCGTCGCGATGATGATCGTCGGCAGGGTCATCAGCGTCAGGACGAGGCCGCCGACCAGCGAGGCCGAGCGCGGAAAGCCCATGAAGTTAATGAAGACCGAGAGGCCGAGCAGACCGTAAACAATCGAAGGAACGGCCGCGAGATTGTTGATATTCACCTCGATAAGATCCGTCAGACGGTTCTTCGGGGCGAATTCCTCGAGATAGATGGAGGCCGCGACGCCAATCGGCAATGACAGCACCAGCACGATCAGCATCATGTAGAAGGAGCCGATCAACGCCACACCCACACCTGCCGCTTCCGGACGGCTTGACGCGCCGTTGACGAAGATGCCGGTATTGAAATGTTTGCCGAGCTGGCCGCTTTCGGCGAGCTGGTTCATCCAGCCGAGCTGCTGGTTCGAGATACGGCGATTGGCTTCATCCGCCTTCAGGTCGACCTGGCCCTTGAAGGCGCTGTCGACATCGCCCGACGCCAGCAGCGTGACGGTGCGCGTGGTGCCGATGACGGCGGGATCAGCGACGACGATGTCGCGAAGCTGCGTGCGCACGCTGTCGGAAATCAGGAGGTTGACGGCGCGAAGGCCGGCGCGGTCCGTCGGTGCAACGCCAAGGACCTTGGCGACCGCATTGCGGGCGATGACGGGATAATTGGCCGTCATCAACTTCGCCGGATTGGTGGCGCGCTCATTTTTCGGATCGATGATCTGTTCGGAGAACTCGACCGGAACGGTGATCATCGTCTGCTGGAAGGCGGTGTAACCCTTGGAAACCACCGAGAAAAGCAGCAGGAAGAGAAAGATAAGGCCGAAGGAAATCGCTGCCATGCCGTAGGCACGGAAGCGGCGTTCGGCGGCATAGCGGCGCTTGATGCCGATATCACGGCGCGTGGCCTTGTTGACGGCGCTCGCGCCGGCTGCCGGAGAGACGATGTCGGTCATTCATATTGCTCCCGGTATTTGCGCACGATGTAAAGCGCGTAGATATTCAGGCAAAGCGTGATGGCGAAAAGCGTGATGCCGAGTGCAAAGGCAACCAGCGTCTGCGGCGAGGTGAATTCAAGGTCGCCGGTAAGCTGGCTGACGATCTTGACCGTCACCGTGGTCATGGGTTCGAAGGGATTGAGCTGCAGACGGGCGGCAACACCGGCCGCAAGAACCACGATCATGGTTTCGCCGATGGCGCGCGACGCCGTCATCAGCACGGCGCCGACGATACCGGGAAGAGCGGCCGGAATAATGACCCTCTTGATCGTCTCGGAACGCGTGGCGCCAAGGCCGAGCGAACCGTCACGCAGCGAGCGCGGCACAGCGGTGATGATGTCATCCGACAGCGACGACACATAGGGGATCAGCATGATGCCCATGACGAAGCCGGCGGTGATGACGCTCTGCGCCTGGATGAAGTTGGCGTAGTTGCCCGTCGCCAGACCGTTGATCTGCGTGGAAATGTCTCTGAGGAAAGGACCGACCGTCGTGAGCGCGAAGAAGCCGTAAACGATGGTGGGAATGCCGGCGAGCACTTCAAGCAGCGGCTTTGCCATGGAGCGGAAGCGCGGCGAGGCATATTCCGCCATGTAGATCGCCGAGAAGAGGCCGACCGGAACCGCAACCAGCATGGCGACCAGGCCGATATAAAGCGTGCCGGCGAGCAGCGGGATCAGGCCGAACTGGCCGGAGGAGTCGGTGGCGCCTGCCGCCGCAAAACGCGGATCCCAGACCGTTCCGAAGAAGAACTGGTGCGCCGGGACCATGGTGAAGAACTGGATCGCCTCGGTCAGCATCGACAGGACGATGCCGATGGTCGTGAGGATGGCGATGGACGAGGCGACGAGCAGGGCCGCGAGAATGACTTTCTCGACCTGGTTGCGCGCCCGGAAACGCGGCGCGATCGCGCGCAGCGCATAGGCGCCGCCGCCGAGCGCAGCCAGCAGCACGACGGCGATCATCGCGATACGGCTGGTGGAGGTCATGCTGTTGAGCGTGTGGGCGGCATCGACCATGAACCGCTCGGGATCGCCGGCGATTGCAACACCCTTCGATGCCAGAAGCGGCCGGACCGCAGCCGTGTCCGCCTCGACCTGCGCGGTTTCCTCCGGCGTCAGCCGCTGGAGGCCACGGGCGATGGAGGTCACCATACCGTAGGTCAGGCTCTGCTGCGCTTCGGATTGCGCCCGGACATCCTCGGGGAAACTACCGCGCACCGCCGAGGTGACGAGCAATGGGCTGACAATGAGCCAGGCACAGAGAATGAACGCCGCGGGCAGCACCGCCCAGACGACCGCGTAGGAACCGTGATAACCGGCACGGGAATGCATGCTGGAGGGGCGACCGCCAGACAAGGCAACGGCACGGCGGCTGCCGAGCAGATAGCTGCCGATGCCGATGAGCGCCAGTATCAGCAAAAGGATCGATGTGTTCATTAGAGTTCCCTCGGCGTGCCTCAAGAGCACGGTGCGATATCGGGCAAATCAAAAAGTCATCAAAACGAGACCGCTGGACCATCCCATGATGCCTGCCGCCTGACTGTATCAAAGTCCGGCAAGCGTCAAGGTTGATACATCCTATCCATCTGTAATCCATCGACAATCATGTGGATGGCGATGGTTAGGAACTGTCAACCGCGGACGACCGCCCAAGCGAAGCCGAATGAGGGGCACGGCAAAGCCGCACCCCTCTTTCTTCATTACATCGTGGAGCCAGCCGAGAACTTCGAGCGGATTTCTTCGCGCTCTGCGTCCGGAGCAGCAACCAGGCCGTAGTTGGCGAGCGGGGAATCCGGGCCGATCATCTCGTCGGAAACGAAGAACTCGACATATTCCTTAAGGCCCGGGATAACGCCCAGGTGAGCCTTCTTCACGTAGAAGAACAGCGGGCGGGAAACCGGGTACTTGCCGCTGGCAACGGTTTCGGTGGACGGAACGACGCCCGAAACGGTCGCGACCTTCAGACGGTCAGCGTTGTTTTCATAGAAAGCGAGGCCGAAAACGCCGAGGCCGGTCTTGTTGGCGTCGATACGGGCGAGCGTTTCGGTGTAGTCGCCGTCGATGTCGACTGCAGCGCCGTCCTTGCGGACTGCAACGCACTTGGCAGCAGCCTGCTTGGCGTCGGTGACGATCTTCTTGATGGCGTCGGTGGCGCCGGCTTCCTTGCAGCCGTCAGCCATGATCTTCTCTTCGAAGACTTCGCGCGTGCCGTGCTTGGAGCCCGGGATGTAAGCGGCGATAGCGACGTCCGGCAGTTCCTTGTTGATTTCCGACCACTTCTTGTAGGGGTTGGCAACGAGCTTGCCGTCCTTGACGATTTCAGCGGCGAGAGCGAGGTAAAGGTCCTTCGGCTCGAGCTTGATGTCCTTGTTGGACGAGTCCATCGCAAAGACGATACCGTCGTAGCCGATCTTCACTTCCTGAACGTCGGCAACGCCAGCAGCCTTACAGGCGGCCAGTTCGTCGCTCTTGATCTTGCGCGAAGCGTTGGCAATGTCGATGGTGCCTTCGCCGACGCCCGAGCAGAACGCCTTCAGACCGCCACCCGTGCCGCCGGACTCAACAACCGGAGCCTTGAAGTTCGGGAAGGTTTCGGCAAAGGTCTCGGCAACGATCTTGGCGTAGGGCAGAACCGTGGAGGAACCGGCAACCTGGATCTGGTCGCGAGCAGCGGCGGCGCCAGCGAAGGCGACAGAAGCCACCAGAGCTGCTGCGGAAAATTTAACGATGTTCATTTGTCTCTCCCGTCGTGGGCTTTGTTGTGGACGCAGCCGATAGCGACACTCGCTCTTAGCTTGCGCTCGGCGACCTTTTCTTAACCACCGTAGCCCCATCCTTTTATGTCACTTTGACGAAAGATTTGTGACAATCTAAGATATTGATTTTATTTAGAAATATCCACGACATTAAAAGCAGATGCATATTTTATGTCAGAATCTCACGGTGAAGTCCGTGCCGCTGCCCAATTCCGATTTAATGATGAGGCGGGCGCGGTGGCGGGTGAGGATGTGCTTGACGATGGCAAGCCCGAGACCCGTGCCCTTTTTCGAGCGGCTGTCGGCGACGCTGACACGATAAAAACGCTCCGTCAGGCGCGGCACATGTTCGGCGGGAATGCCCGGCCCCTTGTCGATGACGCTCACCTCCACCGGCTTGCCGGGTTCGGCCCGCAGCCAGACATCCACGACCTTGCCTTCCTGGCCGTATTTGCAAGCATTTTCAACAAGGTTCTGGAATACCTGCACCAGCTCGTCGCGGTCCCCCTGCACCTCTGCCGGCCGGTCGGGCAGATGCAGCGTGATGGTCACATCCAGCTCGTCGGCAAGCGGCAGCAGAGTATCGCGCACATGGCCGATGACGGGAACGAGATCGACCTTCTGGTCGGGCGCGATGTTGGCCCGCAATTCCAGCCGCGACAGGGACATGAGATCGTCCACCAGCCTGCTCATGCGGGTTGCCTGATCCAGCATGATGGCAAGGAAACGTTCCTGCGCCTTCGGGTCGTTGCGCGCCGGCCCCTGCATGGTTTCGATGAAACCGCGGAGCGAAGCGAGCGGTGTACGCAATTCATGGCTGGCATTGGCGACGAAGTCGCTGCGCATGCGGTCGATGCGGCGAAGCTCCGAGACGTCGCGGAACGACAGGATGTAGAATGGCGGGCCTGCCCCCTCTCCCACATCCGCACGGGCGATGCGGACGATGAAGACCCGTTCGGAAGGGAAGCGCTCCGAATGTTCGACCTGGTTGGGCTGGCCGGTGGTGATGGTTTCGCGAATGACATCCAAGAGGCCGGGGGAGCGCAGCCGAGCGGAAATATGCGCCCCGGCGGGCAACTGGCCGAAGGCGCGCTCGGCCGCGCCGTTCTGAAACAGCACGCTGGCGTTCCTGTCGAGAATGAAAACGGGGGTATCCAGAACCGCGAGGCTCGCCCTTACGCCGGAAATGACGCTTTCGCCGGGCACTTCTTGCTCATCTGCCTCCGCAACCGGGCTCCCGTCTTTTGCTGAAGCCGCCGCCGGCCCCTCCCGAGCGGCGAGGATGGCAATGACGGCGCAAAGCCACAGGGCGGCGGGCATATAGGGCGTGTTGAGCTCCGCAACGGCCACGATGGCGAGCATGCTGACGATGAGAACGGGCAACCAATTTCGGCCGAGCTTCCTTCCCAAACGCCTTAATCCACCATCGCCTTCCATGACTGCCATTTCAGCCTGCTCTTTCCACTTTCATCTGACAGCGCATCGAAATCTCATAGGCCAGCTTCATGACAGAGATTCATCATCGCGCATTTTCCACAACGTATATGCGCAAAATCGACGCCGCAATCGCTGCCGCCGCCGCACCCCGGTCAAGCGGTCCTGTTTCACTTGAATTCTGGCAATGGATGTGAACTCATTGGCGTCGAGTTGCCTTTACACAACAACAGCCGGAGGAAACCATGGGCGAAGAAACGAAGAAGCGGACGGTCGATATCACCATAGGCGGCAAACTGCGCAGCTTCGACATCGACGATCCGGTTCTTCCTGACTGGGTTGAGGAAAAGAAACTTTCCGCAGGCGATTTTCCCTATGACAAGAAGATGAAGCGGGAGGACTACGACAGCGCCCTCGAGGCGCTGCAGGTGGAGCTGGTCAAGGTGCAGTTCTGGCTGCAGGCTACCGGCAAAAGGGTCATGGCGGTTTTCGAGGGCCGCGATGCGGCCGGCAAGGGCGGCGCGATCTTCGCGACCCGCGCCTATCTCAACCCCCGCTATGCCCGCGTGGTGGCGCTGACCAAACCAACGGAAACCGAACGCGGCCAATGGTATTTCCAGCGCTACATCTCGCATTTTCCGACCGCCGGCGAATTCGTTCTCTTCGACCGCTCGTGGTATAACCGCGCCGGGGTAGAGCCGGTCATGGGTTTCTGCACGCCGGAGGAACACAAGCGCTTCCTCAAGGAAACGCCGCGTCTGGAAAAGATGCTGGTCCATGAGGACGTTCATCTGTTCAAATTCTGGCTCGACATCGGCCGCGAAACGCAGATCGAACGCTTCCATGACCGCCGCCACAGCCCGCTGAAATGCTGGAAGCTTTCGGATATGGACATAGCGGCGCTGACGAAATGGGACGACTACACGCAAAAACGCGACGAAATGCTGGAAAAGACCCACACCGACGCCGCCCCCTGGACGGTGGTGCGCGCCAACGACAAGCGCCGCGCGCGGGTGAACCTCATCCGCCACATTCTTCTTGCGCTCGACTATGAGGGCAAGGACAAAAAGGCAATCGGCGAAATCGACGACAAGATTTTGGGATCGGGGCCGGATTTTCTCAAATAGAACCGGAAGACGCTGACAGGCGCCTCCATTCGAGACGCCTGTTTTCCCTTACTGGCCCGGCAGAATGCGCACGGAATAAAGATTGACCGGGCGGCCGCTGCCATCGATGTCGCTGTTGATGAAGATCCTGCCCGGCGCATTGGGAGCGAGAGATCGTTCGAATGTCGTGTTCAGCAGCATGTCCGCGCGCTCCGCCGTGGCGGTGAAGCGGTGGCGGGAGCAATCGCCCAATGTCGCGAAATCGCAGGCGACGGACACCTGGGTCTGCCGGTCGCTGGAGGATTGCAGCGTGATCGAAATGGTGGAAGACTTGCCCGCCATATCCCGCATCACCTCCACCGGAACCTCGACGCTGACGGCGCCATCCTGCGAGACACTTCTCGAGGTCACCTTTATCGCCTTGCCGGCGGGTGTGGCGATGTTTTCGACATTGGCGCGCGGGCCGGCCGAAACACCGGAACTGCCACGCTCCGCATTGAAGACTTCCACCCAGTCATCGGAAAAACCACGGCCGGCGGAAAGGCTCGGCGCGGGCTCAGTCCCGTTGAAATCCTCCGCCTGCACCTGCGCCGGCGGATTGGGCACGCTGGTATCGCGCTGCTCCGGCGACAGCAGGAGGCCGGAGGAATAGACCCACCAGGCACCAAAACCGATAAAGGCCAGAAGCGTCACGTAGATGAAAAGCCGGGCGAAAAGCCCGCGGCGCTTGCGGCGGCCAACCGCGCCTTCCGGCCGGAAGGCAAGCGAAGCATCGCCCGCGCGGGAGCTTCTCTTCGGCGGCTTGCCATTGCGCTGCCCCGCACTCAGCGGCGCCGGAGCAGCGGCGCCGCCGGGCCGCACATCGCGCGTTTCACCACGCAACTCCGGCTCAACACCCATATCGCCGTGATGGGGCGGCTGCGAAACGGGATCGACGGAGTGATCGTCCTGCGCCGGACTTTCCGGTGCGGGCGGGCGCAATTGCTGCTCCACCCTGTCCAGAAGCCGGTTGCGCTCTTCATTCTCGATCTGGTGGATCAGGCCTTCAAGCCGCTGGCGCTGCTGGGAGACAACCTGCGGATCGTCTATGCCCTGCTTGCGCAGGCCCGCTTCCAGTGCCTGGCGGGAGGATTGGTAAATCCGTGCACGAACTTCGGCGTTCGATCTGTCCGATTTTTCCAGAGCATTTCTGATTGCCGTTTCCAGTCCGCTCACGACCGATCCTTGTTCTATTGCGCTTTGCAAAAAATATGCGGCGCTGCGCCATGGGTTCACGATTCGGTAACGGCTATACCGCCCCTCCGCAAGCATCGTTTGTGATAAAGACCGGATTGCCTTGGGGAAAATCAATTCATTGTGGCGCTACGAACGCAGATTCGAGAGGCGAATGCCACGCTGTTTTCGCTTTCAATCTGCTGCTGAACACGATATTGACTTACGTGCGCGTAAACGTAATTCGTGGGAGGAGACATGCTACCGTCCGTGCTGAAAGACAATCTGCGTCTTCCGGTCATAGCATCACCGCTATTCATCATTTCACATCCGCAACTGACGCTGGCGCAGTGCAAGGCCGGCGTCATCGGCGCTTTCCCGGCGCTCAATGCGCGGCCCGAAAGCCAGCTCGACGAATGGCTGGCAATGATCACCGAGGAGCTTGACGCTCACAACCAGGCCAATCCCGAACACCCGGCGGCGCCCTTCGCGGTCAACCAGATCGTGCACATGTCCAACCGGCGGCTGGAGCACGATCTCGGCCTTTGCGTGAAATACAAGGTGCCGGTGGTGATTTCTTCGCTTGGCGCGGTGCCCGAGGTCAATGCGGCCGTGCATTCCTATGGCGGCATCGTGCTGCATGACGTCATCAACGACCGCCATGCCCGCTCCGCCATTCGCAAGGGCGCGGATGGGCTTATCGCGGTGGCGACGGGTGCGGGCGGACATGCGGGCACGCTTTCGCCCTTCGCCCTCGTGCAGGAAATCCGCGAATGGTTCGACGGCCCGCTGCTGCTGGCCGGCGCCATCGCCAATGGCGGCTCCATTCTCGCGGCGCAGGCCATGGGCGCGGACATGGCCTATATCGGCTCCCCCTTCATCGCCACCGAGGAGGCGCGCGCTTCCGAAGGCTACAAGCAGGCGATTGTCGAAGCGCAGGCCAAGGATATCGTCTATTCGAACTACTTCACGGGCGTACACGGCAACTACCTGAAAAGCTCGATCGTCGCCTCCGGCATGGATCCCGACAATCTGCCCGAAGCCGATCCTTCGAAAATGGACTTCGAAACGGTCTCCGGCGGCGCCAAGGCCTGGAAAGACATATGGGGTGCAGGGCAAGGCATCGGCGCCGTCAAGGCGGTGGAACCGGTGGCGGCGCTCGTCGATCGTCTGGCAAATGAATATGAAACGGCCAAAAAGCGCATCTGCGGGAAAGGCTGAAGGCTCCGGTAAACAATGGACAGGCAAAGCTTTTTGCGGAAATTTCAAAACCAGCACATTCAAGGCTTGAAATCCGTCAGCATTGCCTGTATCAGCCCGCCATGAAGCTGATCCGCAACAAACGGGTCACAATCGGGCCGCTTTAGCTCAGTTGGTAGAGCACGTCATTCGTAATGACGGGGTCACGTGTTCGAGTCACGTAAGCGGCACCATTTTCCCAAATCCCAATCAACTCCAAAATTGCCAGTCATTGCTTTGGGCGGCTTTGCCCTGAGCTGCGCAACATGGAGCGTCGTCGCAACGTGATGGCCCTCGATATGACATCTCCATCTTGCCGCTGAATTGAACCGCCGGTTGCTTGTTCAGGTCCGGTTAAGAGCGCTTGCCTCAGGGTATTCGCCAATGGAACCGCGGACTTCATCACGCGTTTGAGTCCGTTATTGGGAGCAGAAATCATGAAGCTATTGAGCGCAGCAATTTGTCTGGTGTCGCTAGGCGTTCTGACCGGATGCGTCGATGATCCCGGCTATCGCACGGGGGGCTACTATACGACCGGTGTGTACTATCGATCCTATGACCGCGACCGTTACTACCGGGATTACGACCGCCGTTACTGGGGAGAACGAAGAGAGTGGCGGGATCGACGCGACAGGGACCGGGGCCAGGACCGGAGCGTAAGCGAATGGCGCAATCGGCCACAGCCGCCACAGCCCCGGACGGAGCCTAGCAGCGGAGGTCGCCGCGATGTACGCAACGCACCGGTCATATTGCCAAATGGTCGGGCAATTTATCCGGACTGACCGAAGCGATTGGCTTTCTCAGCCCTATCATAGATTTTGATAGTCTGTGTTTTCCCTTGTATTATCAAGGCGGCGGTGTTTTTGCGGCTACGGCGAACTCACCGCCCAGGCTTTTGCGACCTCCGAAAATTAAACCCGGCGCCTGTTAGTCACCGTAAAAGACGGTCACTTGAAACCAAACCGCCCACCACACGTTCTCCGGCAGGTCATAAATAACTGGAAAGCCTGTCATCGTGGACGTCATTCGTATCCTGATCGCCATCATCCTTCCGCCCGTCGGCGTGTTTCTTCAGGTTGGGTTCGGCCTGCATTTCTGGCTGAATATTCTCCTGACGCTGTGCGGTTATGTTCCCGGCATTATCCACGCGATCTGGGTGATCCTGCGGAGGTGACATCCACTCTCACCGGCGATGGGACGTCCGCAACATTTTAGTACGTTATTAAATTCTCATTGGCTGCTGGAACCTCGTCTTCTCCCTCACGTTATGGTGATGACACCAGCCAAGGAGAAAATCATGAACCAGATCATCTACATCGTCGGCCTCGTCGTCATCGTTCTGGCGATCCTGTCGTTTTTCGGCTTCCGCTGATCCCCGTTGTCAATTCGATCGCTTGCGCATATCCTAAGCAGCAGTGACACACGGCTGCGTTCATGGGTTGCTTCGCTGTCGGGTGTATTTCGGGATCGCGTTGCTCTGGGAGGTGCACGATGAAGAACGAGAGATGGACAGAGCCTGTCGAGGTCAATCTCGAGGCGAATGGCAAGAGTGTCATCGCCGGCCCCTTCGAAGCGTTGACATTATTGACCGAAGGCTGGCCCAAAATTGGCGGATTGAGCTTCGTGAGAGCGAGAAGCGCCTGCCGTGCCGCCCTTGACGGACGTAAATCGCCCGAAGAAGCACGAAAGTGCTTCACCGACGCGGTTTCCGAGATGCAGAAAAACCCGCATTGACGCACCCAAAAGAAAACGGCTCCTGAAAAGGAGCCGTTCTTTTATTTGCGACGCTTTCGGTGATCAAACAGCCGGAAGCGCTTTTTCTCTGGGCCTTACATCCAATAGGGTGCGACCCCATAATAATCATAGACCTTGCTGTCCTTGGCGTTCAGTAGGTCGTTATCATCGAGATTGGCGAAGTGCGGCGCATTTTCGATCTCTTCCTTGGTGAGATCGATGCGGTAGCCGTCGAGTTCTTCGTCATAATGCAGCTTTTCCCAAGGCAGCGGATAATAGTCGTCACCGATGCCGAGGAAGCCGCCAAAGCTCAAGACCGCATAGGCCACGCGCCCGCCGCGCTTTTCCAGAATGATGCGCTGGATCGAGCCGATATGCTTGCTGTCGGCGCCGTAGACGCGCGTGCCTTCCACCTTGTCGCTGGCGATCAGGCTCGGCGTATCCTTGACATAGGGGTCCTGTCCGGCGCGGGGTTCCTGATGCATCATGTGCCTTTCCTCCTTGATTTTCCTCGTTTGTGTCACGTCCGGTAAACCCCTCGACGGACAATTCGTTCCGCGGCGTTCCAGGCGCTTCGGCGGGAATTTTTTTGAAGGAGAATGGAACGAAAACGCGTCTTTATTGGCGGATTTTCTGCCAGACGGAGGGAGAAACACCGACCATCTTGCGAAAGACGCGGGAGAAATGCGCCTGATCCGAAAACCCGGCAGCAATGGCGATGTCGGTCAGCGCCATGTCGGTCCGCATCATCAGTTCCTTGACGCGATCGATGCGCGCCTGCATCTGCCATTGGTGGGGCGGCACGCCGGTGGAGGCCTTGAAGGCGTGGCTGAAATGCGATTGCGACAGGTTGGTGAGTTCCGCCAGCTCCTCCAGCCGGATCGACCGCAGGCAATGTTCGCGGATGTAGTCCGTCGCCGCCCTCAACTGCCAGGCGGCGAGCTTGCTGCGTTTTTTGACCGGCTCCCGTTTCACTTTCAGGAAATCCGTCAATAGCGCCAGCACGAGGCTTTCGCCATAAAGGTCATGCAGCGGATCGGGATTATCGCATTCGGCGGCAATCAGTCGCGCCAGCGCCAGCAGGCGCTCATCCTCGAACATCAGATGCGGATCGAGCAGGCTGTGCGGATCGAAGCCCTGCACCAGCCGGGCACCCAGCAATCCCGCATCGAAATGCAGATCGAGGTGGCGTACGAAGGAGACGTTGCTCAGTTCGGCATGCACATCCAGATCGGCGGGCACGAAGGAAATCCGGTTCGCCTTTGACGAACCGTAATTGTCGCGGCGGCAGCGGTTCATCATGAACCGCCCGTCATCCGTCCCGTCCATATCCAGCAGGAAAACGAAGCGCGGATCCTTGCCGACATAACGGCCGCCCGCCTTCGGGGCGCAACGCACATCCCAGAGATCGGCGACGATGCCGTTCCAGACCCGCGAGCGCGGCCCGCCGATGACGGCAAAACCCTCGATCTCATTTTCCATCCGCACGCGGAAAGCCATGGCCTCTCGATCCCGCAGGGCGCCATGGCGCCACTATAAACATGATAAATCTATTCATGTTTATAGTGGCAAACTGCTTTCCCCGCAACTGCCGGCCTTCGGCCAAGCCTTACCACTTCTTGGAAAGCTTGAAGGTGACGGTGCGGCTATCGCCCCAGCCGCAGACGGAGACGCCGGCGCAGCTCTTCACATATTCCTTGTCGAAGACATTGGCGACGTTGATCGATGCGGTCCAGTCGTTCTTCTCGTAGCGGATTGCGGCGTCGAAGACGGCGGCATCCGGCACGCGCAGCGTATTTGCCGCATCCGCCCAGGATTTGCCCTGATACCGCACGCCGCCGCCGAGGCTCAGGCCTTCCAGCGCGTCTGTGGTAAAGGCATAGTCCAGCCACAGCGAGGCGGTGTGGGCGGGCACGATCCATGGCGATTTGCCGATAAGGTTCGGATTGGCGTCGCGGGTAATCTCCAGATCCGTATAGGAATAGGAGGCGAGCGCCTTCCAGTTCTCGCTGAGATTGGCCTTGGCCTCCAGCTCGAAGCCGGTGGATTCCACCTGCCCGAACTGACCGCTCGTGGTGACCCCGCCGGCCGTATAGGAAACGATGGCATTGTCCTTGACCAGCTTGAAGACGGAAGCCGTGATGCTGCCATCGAAGAAGGTCGGCTCATATTTGATACCGGCCTCGAACTGGTGTCCCTCTTCCGGCGAAGCGGGAGTGCCATCCGCAAGCGTATCGATGAGCGGATTGAAGAAAGTGGCGGCCGAGACATAGGGTGTCAGCCCATTGTCGAATTCATAGGCGAGACCGGCGCGGCCGCTCAACGCATCGTCATTCGAGCGGCGGGAGAGGCCCGCAGGCAGCCTGTTGTTCAGTTCCGTATCGACATAGTCGTAACGGCCATTCAGCGTGACCAGCCAGCCATCGCCGAAGCGCAACTGGTCCTGCGCGTAGATGCCGATCTGCTGCTGGGTCACGATATTGTCGGCATAAACGAAATTCGTTCCCTGCGTCGAGCCATAGACCGGGTTGAGCGCACCGATTGCATTCGATCCGCAGCAGGCCTGCACCTGGTCCAGCCGGTAATATTTATAGTCGAGACCGAAGAGCAGCGAATGGTTGACCGCGCCGGTATCGAACTGGCCTTCGACCCGGTTGTCCACGCCGAAACTGTCGACTTTCGACACGCCATCGTAACCGAAGCGGGTCAACATATAGTCGTTGGTGGTGGCATCGAGGATCGGCTGGCCGTTTGCATCTGTATTGGCCCAGCCGCCGGCATAGGGTCCGGTTTCGTGCTTGTAGAGGTGACCATAACGGGCGTTCTGGCTGATCTTCCAGCCATTGTCGAATTCATGGCTGACCTCGTAACCCACCATGGACTGGTAGACGCGACCATTGTCGATATCCGGCTCGCCATAAAAGGCCTTGCGGTCGAGCTTACCGAAGGGCGCGTCGACCACCGTGCCGACATAGGGCAGGAAACCGTTGCCGATATGAACCTGATCGAGCGCCGAGAAATAGCCGTAGAGCGTGGCGCTTGTCTGCGCGTCCGGCTCGAAGGTGATCTGCGGCATGATGAAACCGCGCAAATCCTCGGAATAATCGGTGTAATTGTCGCCGCCGGAGACCTTGCCGGTGACGCGGTATTTCCACACGCCTTCACCATCGACCTTGTCGCCGAGATCGAAGCCGAAGAAGGCATTGCCGAAATTATTGATGCCGATTTCCGTTTCACGCACCGGCTCATCCTGCGTGCGCTTGCGGACCATTTGCACGATACCGCCGGGATTGGCGCCACCATAAAGCACCGAGGCGGGGCCTTTCAGAACTTCCACGCGCTCCAGACCGTAGGCATCCATCTGGAAACCGCCGAAACCGTAGCTGAACAGGTTCAGACCATCCAGAAACACGCCGGTCTGGGTGGCCTGAAAACCGCGAATATAAATCCAGTCCGTATCCGGGTCCGTGCCGAAGGGCTCCGCCGTCACACCGGGGGTGTAACGCAGCACCTCGTCGATTTTCGTCACCGCGCCACGGTCATCCATTTCCTGGCGGCCGACGACCGATACGGATTGCGGAATATCCCTGGTTTCCGTCTCGGTTTTCGAACCGGTCGCGCTTTTCTTCGCGACATAACCCCGGACCGGACCTGTCGCGTTTTCCGCGCCCTGCCCTTCAACGGTAATCTGCTGCAGAACGGTCGTGTCCTGCGCGTGGCCCATCGCTGGCGCCAGCAAAACAACGGCGGCCGTGCCCAAAGCCAGACGGCTCAAAAACATCCCATGCAAATTTTTCAAGATATGCCCCGAAACAGATCGCGGCCGATGTCCAAATCCGACAGGCCGCGGCACCTCAATTAAGCTGAGTATTTACATCAGGATTAAGGCAGGATGCTTGTCGTTTTCTGGCGGGATTTGAAGCTTATTGGCCTCTCGCACAGTTTTACGCCCGTCATTTATCGGACAGGGCTTCGATATCAGCCCTTGCGCCGGCCGATCCTTGCAAGCTGCATGACCGGAAGCATGCCGATGACGACGATTGCCAGCGCTGCGATTGCCGCTTCCTCATAGGTGCCGCGCGCCGCTTCGCCATAAAGATGGGTAGCGAAGGTTTCGAAATTCAGCGGCCTCAACAGAAGCGTGGCGGGAAGCTCCTTGACGCAATCGACGAAGATCAGCAGCGCCGCCGCCGCAAGCGACGCCTTGGATAGCGGCAGATGAATCTGGCGGAATGTCTGCGTCGCGGATCGCCCGAGCGTTCGCGAGGCGTGATCGAAGGATTGCGGTATGCGGCTGAGGCCGGCATCCACACCGCCCGCCGCAATGGTGAGGAAACGCGCCGAATAGGCATAGATCAGCGCGGCACCGCTGCCGATGAAGATGAGGCCGGTAGAGATGCCGAACCAGTCACGCATGGTCTGGTCGACAAACCGGTCGAAGCCGCCAAGCGCGATCAGCACGCCGATGGCGATGACCGTGCCGGGGGCCGCATATCCGACCGTCGAAAGCCGGTAGGACCAGAGCGATAGACGCCCCGGTGCAAGGCGCATGGCGTAAGCAACCGCAAGGCCGAGGATAAGGGTGATAACCGTCGCCAGTCCGGCAAAGACGATGGTGTTCAGAGCTTCATCGGCAAAGCGGGCGGAGAGGCCGCTGAAACGGAACCGTTTCCATGCCTCGATGACGAGATAGCTGGCCGGCGCCACAAAGCCGATCAGGACCGGCAGGCCGCCGAGTACGAAAGCGGCCCAGCCCTTCAGGCCGTTGAGTCGCAGCGGCTCCAGTTCCCTGCTTTTCTGCGCCGAAACCGCATAACGCTGCTTGCGCCGCGCCCAGCGCTCAAGCGCCACGAGGGCGACAACGATGAACAGCATGGAGAGCGCGATCTGCGCCGCACCCGGCAGGTCGGATTTCGTAACCCAGGTGGTGTAGACGGAAACGGTGAGCGTGCGGACGCCGAGGAATTCCGATGCGCCTATATCGTTGAGCGCTTCCATCAGGGCAAGGCTGATGCCGACCGCAATCGCCGGCCTCGCCAGCGGCACCGCGACCTTGAAAAAAGCTGCGCGTCTGGAAACGCCGAGCGTGCGCGCCGCTTCCAGCAGGTTGCCCGCCTGCGTCAGGAACATGGCGCGCACGGGAATATAGACATAGGGAAACAGCACGAAGCCGAGAAGGACGATGCAGCCCGTCATGGACCTTATGTCCGACAGACGAAATTCGCGCGGGCTGGAATAACCGAGCAGCCAGCGGATCGCACCCTGTACCGGTCCGATCGGATGCAGAATATCCAGATAGGCGTAAGCGACGATATAGGTGGGCATGGCCAGCGGCAGCAGCAGCGCCCATTCCAATATTTTGCGGCCGGGAAAATCATAGGCGGTGACCAGCCAGGCGGCATAGGTTCCGACGACACCGGCCAGCAGCCCGACACCGGCGAGAAGGATCGCCGTATCCGGAAGCGCCGTCCAGAGCACGGTCGAGCCGAGATGCACCCACAGGCCTTCGGAACCCTGCAACGCCTGCGAGACAAGCGCCAGAACCGGCACCATGGCGCCGCAAACCGCCAGCACGGAGAGGCACAGCCACCAGAAGGAGGATGAAAACCTGGCTCGGGCACGAGGTGTCAGTGGCTGGATGGCGTCTGGATTCATGTGCTTTCAGAAAATACGCGGAAAGGCGCCCGCAGATGCGAACGCCTTCCACCATGTTATCGCTGATTGGCCTTTACTTGTCGAAACCGACCTTGTCGACCAGCTCGCTCGCCTGCTTGCGATGCGAGACGATTTCCGTCAGCGGCTTGTTATCGATCTTCAGCGTGCCGAAGGAAGCGATGATCTCGTTGAGAGCCGCACCCTGCTTGACCGGATATTCGTAGTTGGCTTCAGCATAGATCTTCTGGGCTTCGTCGGAGACGAGATATTCCAGCAGCTTGACGGCTTCCGTCTTGTTCGGAGCATTCTTGGCCACAGCCGCGCCACTGATATTGACCTGCGTGCCGCCATTCTTGAAGGTCGGAAGAACGACCTTGATGGCGTCGCCCCACTTCACCTGCTCCTCGCCGCCCTTGCCCGAGCGCATCAGGCCGACATAATAGGAGTTGGCGATGCCGATATCGCAAATGCCGCCGAGGATGTCCTTGGCAACGTCGCGGTCGCCGCCGCCTGCCTTGCGGGCCAGGTTTTCCTTGACGCCGGCAAGCCACTTCTCGGTGTCCGCCGCGCCGTAATGGGCGATGTAATCGGCAAAGAGCGCCGTGTTATAGGGGTGCTGGCCGGCGCGAATGCAGACCTTGCCCTTCCACTTCGCATCCGCCAGATCTTCATAGTTGAAGGAGGCGAGATCGACATCCTTCGCCGCATAAAGAACGCGGGCGCGCATGGAGAGCGCGAACCAATGACCCTTGGCGTCGCGAAGTTCAGCCGGGATAGCCTTGGTCAAGGTTTCGGATTCGACCGCCTGGGTGACGCCCTTTTCAGCGAGATCGACGAGGTTGCCGGCATCCACCGTCATCAGAACGTCGGCAGGCGAGCTTGCGCCCTCGCTCAGAACGCGCTCGGCAAGACCGTCCTTCAGGAACACGGTGTTGACCTTGACGCCGCTTGAGGCGGTGAAGGATTCCAGAAGCGGCTGGATCAGGCCCGGTTCGCGGGTGGTGTAGATGTTGAGTTCCGCAGCGCTGGCCGTTCCGGCTGCAAAGGCAACCGTGCTGGCAAGCAGGGCAAATCTGGTAAATTTCGTCATGTTTTGTCTCCCTCTCCGATAGCGGCAATATAGAGGGAGCAGACATCATACCTGATGACCCAAATCAAGTTTTATTTCTCTGTTTTTCGGGCGGATTCGATCACCAAGAGTTGAAAATGGAGCGGAAACAAACATACAAATCCACTCACTCAACTTGCAGTAAATATCAGCACTCCCTTGGGATCGATACCGAAGCGCACCGCCGTCGTCCGGGCGGGTGTGCGCTGCATCGTCCTGACACGCAGATCGGCCGACAATCCGGGCACGGCTATGCCAAGCTGCTCGATCTCCCCGAGGAACACACGGCTCGATATTTCGCCGGCAATTCCTTCTTTCGCCGCACCGTCCTCGATGATCGAAATCGCATTTGGGCGAACATAGGCAATGGCGGCGAGACCGTCAGGCAGATCGGACGCGTCGCCCAGAAGCCCGAGCGGCGTTTCGACGCGACCCTGTCTTACCCGGCCTTCGATCTTGTTGAAGGCGCAGAAAAAATCGGCGGCATAACGGGTTTTGGGATGATCGTGGATTTCGTAACCCGTGCCGCTCTGCACGATGCGCCCACGCTGCATCAGAACCACACGGTCGCCTGCGGAAAGCGCCTCTTCCGGATCATGCGTCACCATGATCGCCGTCGTGCCCAGTTGCCGCAACAGGCCGAGCGTTTCCTCGCGCACGCTGTCGCGCAATCCCCTGTCCAGATTGGAAAATGGTTCGTCCATCAGGAGCAGGCCGGGCTGTGGGGCAAGCGCGCGGGCGAGCGCCACACGCTGCTGCTCGCCGCCCGAAAGCGTATGCGGATAACGTTTCGCCAGTTCCTGCAGGTGAACATGTTCGATCATCTCGGCAGCGCGGCGGCGGGCTTCCACCTTAGGCAAAGACCGAAGACCGAACATGACATTCTGCTCGACGGTCAGATGCGGAAACAGCGCATAATCCTGAAAGACAAAACCGATATTGCGCTTTTCCGGCTCGACGAAAACAGCGGGGCCGGCAACGACAGCGCCGTTCAGGGAAACGCTGCCATGGTCCGGTGTCTCCACACCCGCCACGATGCGTAGCAAGGTCGATTTTCCACAGCCGGAGCGTCCCACCAGACAAATGATTTCGCCGCGTTCGACGGAAAGATCGATATCGGACAGCACTTCCGTATCGCCGAATCTTTTCCCGACCGATTTCAGTTCAAGCGCTGCCCTGCCTGCCATTTCCAATCCTGCCCTGCTTTGCGAATTATGTTGATCGCTCAAATCAGGATTAAAGTCAAAAAAGCCGGGCAAAATGCTTTTCCCTTCACGAGTTGGCGAGATGTGCGGCAGCAATATTGACGTTTACGTTAGAGTTAAATAGGCTTTGCCGACGAGATGGACGTCAAGGGATTACGCGTCTATCATTCGTCACCGGGGAGCGAGAGGAGCGGTCGATCCGGTGACGCCACAGGGAGTTCCCTCAACCCGGCCAATTGAGCCGGCTGAATGCGGGAGCTTCGTGAACATCAGGCAGCCGAAAGCGCCTTTCACGCGTTTCAAGGAATGCGCGGCGCGACAAAGACTCTGGGAGGAGAAGCATGAGTGAACTGTCCCTGGGACACCCGGAAAACGTCAGCGCAGAGAAGCGCTGGCTGGCATCCTATCCGCCGGGCGTACCTTCCGAAATTCCCGCATCCGCCCATGCCTCCCTTGTCGAACTTCTCGAAAAGAGCTGTGCGCAATTTGCCGAACGCAAGGCCTTTTCCAGCATGGGAAAGTCCCTGAGCTATCGGGAACTGGACGCTGAAACCCGCGCGGTCGCTGCCTGGCTGCAATCCAGAGGGCTGGAAAAAGGCGACCGGGTTGCCGTGATGATGCCGAATATCCTGCAAAATCCCGTCGCCGTATACGGGATCCTGCGGGCGGGCATGATCGTGGTCAATGTCAATCCGCTCTACACCCCGCGCGAGCTGGAACATCAGCTCAAGGATTCCGGCGCAAAGGCGATCTTCGTTCTGGAAAACTTCGCCCATGTGGCCCAGCAGGCGGTGCCGAAAACCGCGGTGCGGCATGTGGTCGTCGCGGCGATGGGCGATCTCCTCGGCCTGAAGGGACATATCGTCAATCTGGTGGTTCGCAAGGTCAAGAAACTGGTGCCCGCCTACGCCATTCCCGGTTCCATCAGCTTCAAGGCGATGCTGAAGGAAGGTCAGGGATTTTCGCTGAAGCCGGTCAGCCTCACGGCGCAGGACATCGCCTTCCTGCAATATACCGGCGGCACAACCGGCGTATCCAAGGGTGCGGTTCTCACCCATGCCAATCTTCTGGCCAACAAGCTTCAGATCAGCCTGTGGCTGGACGCCGCCTTCAACGGCCGAAAGGACCGTCCGGAAGTTCTCAACTTCATCTGCGCGCTGCCGCTCTGCCACATCTTCGCATTGACGGTGAATTCGCTGATGGGCATTGCGCTCGGCGGTCATAATCTGCTCATCGCCAATCCGCGTGATATTCCCGGCTTCGTGAAGGAGCTGACGCATTATCAGCCGCATATTTTCCCCGGCATCAACACACTTTTCAACGCGCTGATGAATAATGAGGATTTCCGCAAGCTCGATCTGTCGTCGCTTATTCTGGTTCTCGGTGGCGGCATGGCGGTGCAAAGGCCCGTTGCGGAGCGCTGGCTTTCGATCGTCGGCTGCCCGATTGCCGAAGGTTACGGTCTTTCCGAGACATCGCCCGTTGCAACGGTCAATCGTCTCGATTCGACGGAATTCAGCGGCACCATCGGTCTGCCGATTTCCTCGACGGAAATCGATATTCGCGACGAGGACGGCAACAGTCTGCCAACAGGCGAAGTCGGCGAGATCTGCATTCGCGGGCCGCAGGTCATGGCCGGCTATTGGCAGCGGCCGGATGAAACCGCAAAAGCCATGACCGCCGACGGCTTCTTCCGTTCCGGCGACATGGGTTTCATGGACGAGCGCGGTTACACCAAGATCGTCGACCGCAAGAAGGACATGATCCTCGTTTCCGGTTTCAACGTCTATCCGAACGAAGTAGAGGAAGTGGCCGCCAGCCATCCGGGCGTGCTGGAATGCGCCGCAATCGGTGTTCCGGATGAACATTCCGGCGAAACCGTCAAGCTTTTCGTGGTCAAGAAGGACCAGTCGCTCACGGAAGCGGAGCTCAAGGCCTTCTGCGCCAAGAACCTGACGAACTACAAAAGGCCGAAAATCATCGAGTTCCGCACCGAGTTGCCGAAATCGAATGTCGGCAAAATCTTGCGGCGCGAATTGCGCAATCTGAACTGATTGTCTCGCGCAATGGGGAGAGCCGGGCGACCGGCTCTTTCTTTCGCCCCGGCCCTTTTCTTTTATCAAAGTCGCCTTGATTTGGCCGCCTGAAAAAGAATAGTTTCCTCATCCTTCCACGGAAGCCGAGGAGCACAAGATGCAGGCCACCATCGAAAAACTGAAAGCAACGGCGAGCAGCACAGCCGCAACCGATCTTCGCGCCGCCTTTGCGGCCGACGACAAGAGATTCAGCCGTTTCAGCGCGAAATTCGATGACCTGCTGATGGACTATTCCAAATGCGCCGTGAACGAAGAGATCGTCACGCTTCTCGAACAGCTCGCACGCGAAGGCGGCGTCGAGGCCAAGCGCGAGGAGATGTTCTCCGGCAAGGCAATCAACTTCACCGAAGACCGCGCCGTGCTGCATACTGCGCTGCGCAACCGTTCCAATACGCCGGTTCTCGTGGACGGCAAGGACGTGATGCCTGACGTAAACGCCGTTCTTACCGCCATGGGCAAGTTTGCCGATGCGATCCGTTCCGGTTCGCTGAAGGGTGCGACCGGCAAGAAGATCACCGACGTCATCAATATCGGCATTGGCGGTTCCGATCTCGGCCCTGTCATGGCGACGCTGGCGCTTGCGCCTTTCCATGACGGCCCGCGTGCGCATTTCGTCTCGAACATCGATGGCGCTCATATCGCCGACACGCTGAAGCTCGTCGACCCGGAAACCTCGCTGTTCATCGTCGCGTCGAAGACCTTCACCACAATCGAGACCATGACGAATGCCGCCACCGCGCGCCGCTTCATCGCCGAAAAGCTGGGTGAAAGCGCCGTCAAGCATCACTTCGCCGCCGTTTCCACCGCACTGGAAAAGGTTGCCGCCTTCGGCATCGAAAGCGACCGCATCTTCGGTTTCTGGGACTGGGTTGGCGGACGTTATTCGATCTGGTCGGCCATCGGCCTGCCGCTGATGATCGCCATCGGGCCGGATAATTTCGGCAAGTTCCTGGATGGTGCACATGCCATGGACAGGCACTTCCGCGAAGCGCCTATCCGTGAAAACCTGCCGATGCTGCTCGGCCTCATCGGCTTTTATAACCGCAACGTGCTGAATTATCCGACCCGCGCGATCCTGCCCTACGACCAGCGGCTCTCACGTTTCCCGGCCTATCTGCAGCAGCTTGACATGGAGTCGAACGGCAAGGGTGTGACCATCGACGGCACGCCCGTCGAAGGCCAGTCCGGCCCGGTCGTCTGGGGCGAACCCGGCACCAACGGCCAGCACGCCTTCTACCAGCTCATCCACCAGGGCACGAGCGTCATTCCGGCCGAATTCATGATCGCCGCCAACGGTTTTGAGCCCGAACTGCGCCACCAGCACCAGCTTCTCATCGCCAATTGCCTGGCGCAATCGGAAGCGCTGATGAAGGGCCGCACGCTCGCCGAAGCGAAAGCCCAGCTCACCTCCAAGGGCATGGAAGACAAACTCGCCGATTTCATCGCGCCGCATCGCGTCTTCACCGGCAACCGCCCCTCCATCACCTTCGTCTACGACAAGCTGACGCCGTTCGCGCTTGGCCGTCTGATCGCGCTCTACGAGCACCGCGTTTTCGTCGAAGGCGTGCTGTTCCGCATCAACTCCTTCGACCAGTGGGGCGTGGAGCTTGGCAAGGAACTGGCGACCGGCCTGCTTCCCGTCGTTGAAGGCAAGGAAAGTGCAGCCGGCCATGACAGCTCGACGCAGGGGCTGGTGAAGGCGCTGTCGGGACTGGCGGGATAAACCCCACACGCCGCAATTTACGAAAGCCGGAAGGTGACTTCCGGCTTTTTTCAATGCAGCGTTAATCGAATGTCGTTTTGGAGGCGTATATGCCGTTCCGGCAGGGTAAAGACTTTCTGGAGTTTCACGACCTGAGTGCGGACGCGATCTTCTCGATCATCGACCGCGCGGGCGCTCTGACCGAGGACTGGTCAAAGGCCACGATGCCACAGACGCTCAAGGGAAAACGCGTCGGGCTGATCGTTGATGACACCGGCTGGCGCAATACCGCAGCCTTCGATCTTGGTATTCAGACGATGGGCGGCATTTGCATTGCCGTTCCGATCAGCTTTAACGGCCGCGAAGACATTGCCGATCTGGCGGGTTATCTCGACAACTGGTTCGATCTGCTGATCGTCCGCACGAAAGAACTCTCGACACTCCGGGCGCTTGCAGCCGAGATGCGCGCGCCAGTCATCAATGCGAGGACGAAGTCCAATCATCCATGTGAAACGCTTGGCGATTTGGCCTATGTGAGAAGCGTAAGAGGCCGAATAGATGGCCTCAAAATCCTCGGTGTGGCACCGGATGCCAACATTTTACGCTCATGGGTCGAAGCCTCGATTTCCCTGCCCGTTCAGGTCACGCAGGTTTACCCCGATCAATGGCATGTCACTGATGCCGCGCTCGTCAATCCGAACTTCCGGGCAAGCCCGGACATGGCAGAGTTGCTGGACGCGGATGTGGTCATTACCGATTCCTGGCCCACCGGCGCGGATCATCATCTGATGGATTATTATCGCATATCCGCATCCCTTCTCGACAGGATGCGGCCCGATGCGATCTTTTTGCCCTGCCCGCCAGTCGCGCGTGGTCACGAGGTGACGGCGGACGCCATGGCGCACCCCGCCTGCCAGAGCCGGGCAGCGAAGGCATTTCTTCTGCATGCCCAGAATGCCCTGATGGAGTTTCTTCTCGCCTGAAACCCGGCCCAGGTCTCAAATATAAAGCGCCGCCATCTTGCGCCACGCGCCCGCCCGGTGGGCGCGGCCATCCCAGACATGCATGCGATGCCCCACATGCTTCTCCGATAGAACCCGGCTCAGATGATGGTTGTTGTCCAGGAACGGGTCGGCATCGCCGATGGTGAAGACCATGTCGATGCGGCGCAGGCTATCCAGCCGCCACGGGCAGGCGAGGCCCGGCAGGAAATGGCTCGGCATGTGGAAATAGATGTCGTCGTCGTAATAGCCATCGAACAGATCGCCGAAGGATTCCACCTTCATCGTCAGGTCATAACGGCCGGAAAAGGCGACGAGTTTGCGAAAAAGATGCGGGTGGCGAAAAACGAGACTGGCGGCCTGAAACGCACCCAGACTGCAACCCTGCACGATCGTATCGCTATTCGGGTTTTTCTCGGCCATCAGCGGCAGCACTTCGTTCAGAATATAGTCTTCGAAGGCGGCATGGCGGCGAATGCGATCGGCGGGATGATGCCCGGCCGCGTAGAAGGTCTCTCTGGCCAGCCCCTCTATGCAATAGAGCTGAAGGTGCCCCGCCTCCAGCTTGTCGGCCAGACTGCCGACAAGACCCAGTTCCTCATATTCGAAGAAACGCCCGTCGCGGGTGGGAAACATCAGCACCTTGGCGCCGGAATGTCCGAATATTAACAGCTCCATGTCGCGATGGAGCCTTTGACTATACCAGCGGAGATATTCGCGTTTCATGGCACCTTGAAAAACCGTCTGACCTTGTCCTTATGGACCGCATCTTGCGATGCGCTGTCAGGGTAATCGAAATGCCCGGCGTCGAGGATGAATATTTCATTAAATTTTGATTTTGGCAGCGCATTGGCCACCGCGAACTGACAGGGCGGCGCCACCGCCGGGTCGAAAAGCGCGGGTGCGACCAGCATCGGCACTTTTATGCGGGTGGCGGCACAGGCGGCATCGAACAGGCGCAGCGTCTCAAGCAGGTTGGCATGGGTCTTCTGATAGGTCTGAACCGCATCCGCGCTGCCGACGGTCGGCAACGTCAGCCAGAACGGCCGGTGTCCGAATGTCGGTACGACGAGATGGCCGCGGTCTATGCGCTCGTCGAAAGGGATGGCCAGGGCACCGATGCCGCCGCCGAAACTGATGCCACTGTAACCCACCTGCCCTTCCAGCCATGGATAGAGGCTGATGAGCGTGGAAACGGCAACCCACAGATCGTCGACGCAGCCGCCGATGATGTAATCGTCTTTCCTGTCGATGTTATAGAGAACATGGAGCGCCGGGTCGGACGAGATCGGCGGACAGGCGCTCAACGAAAGCCCGCGAAAACAGGGAAACAGCACGGCCGTTTCTTCCACCGGTACGTCGAAATCGGGTTCCCCTCGCCCGCCATAGCCATGGCCGACTACGAGGCCGCGACGCACCTGCCCTTCGCGCGGTAAAAGCAGCCACCCGCCGATGCGAAAACCGCCGGTGGAGGTGTAGGTCATATCGAGAACATGCCAGCGCGGGTCGCTGAGCCTGCTTTTTCGCAGCACCGGCCGGGGATCCGTGGCGAGCGCGCGGCGATAGCGCTTTTTCCAGAAATCATCGAAGCCCGGCGGCGCTTCGGGCGGGGTAATGGCCAGCAGCTGCTCGCGCTGCATGCCATAGGTCGGGTCGAAATCGAAAGGATGGGACTTGGGAACGCTCATGCGATGCTTGTTTCGTGAAAAAACAGCGGACACAAGCTTCATAATATCGAAATAACGGTTTTTTACGGTTCTAAAGCCGGGAAGAGTGTTGAACCACCTTTTCAAAATGGTTCAACCGCGCTCATCACAAACCGATTTCATGCGCAAAGGGCGGATTCGCGCCCGCCCGCGAAACCGTCACAGCAGCAGCTTTCGCGCCCAGCGCCAGAGCCTTCCTGATCTGCTCTTCCGTCAACGAGGCAACCTGCGCCTTGGTCAGAAGGCCCTGCATTTTCAGTGAGGCGAGAATGCCGGCATCGAAGGTATCGCCTGCGCCGACAGTGTCGACCACTTCCACCCGCTCGGAGGCCACTTCAACCTTCAGATTGGCGCTATACCCCACCGCGCCCTTGGCGCCACGGGTGACGACGACCAGTTTCGCACCATGGTGCAGCCAGTGGCGGGCAAGCGTGTCCTCATCGCCTTCCAGACCGAACCAGGCAAGGTCCTCATCCGAGAATTTCACGATATCCGACATGGCCGCCATGCGGCGAATGCGGGCCATGTGGGACTGCTTGTCCTTGATGAAGCCGGGGCGGATATTCGGATCGAGCGAGATGACGCGGCTTTCATGCTCGCGCGTCATCAGCGCCTCATAGGTGCTGCCGCAGGGCTCCGGGATGAGGCTGATCGCGCCGAAATGCAGCGCCTCGCAATCGGCGCCCAGCGCCGGAAGCTCCGCCTCGGTAATCATCCGGCCGGCGGTGTTTTCGTCGTAGAAGGCATAGGTCGCATGGCCATCCACCAGCTTCACGAAGGCGATGGTGGTCGGCCGCGAAAGGGTGGCGCAATAGCTGAAGTCGACGTTGCTGGCGCGCAGGGTTTCGCGCAGGATATCGCCCATCATGTCATCGGAAAGACCCGTGAAGAAGGCGGATGGAACACCGAGACGCCCCAGCGCAATCGCCGTGTTGAAGACCGCTCCGCCTGCATAGGGGGCAAAACCCGCCTCACCCAGCGTCGTCTGCCGGGGCAGCATGTCGATCAGGGCTTCACCACAACACAGGATCATTACGGTCCTCCTCAAAACAGCAAATCAAATGGACTTAAATCGATTTAGACGAAGATCGATCGGAAGGCCAGCCGCAAAACCGGGCTGGCCGCATCCGAAATTAAGATTGCGGCAATTCGCTGACACCGCCGCGTTTTGCCGACCATGGCAGCGGGTTATCGAGGAAGGCTTCGACCTCGGAGAGGGTCTTTTCGTCGAACAGTTTTTCAGCCCGGGCAACCGCCAGAACATCGCGCCAGGTGGTCAGGTAATGCAGCTTGACATTGCCGTTGGCGAAGCGCGCTTCAGCCTCTTCGAAGATGCCGTAATAAAACAGCGCGATACCGTGATCGACGATGCCGCCCGCCGCACGGATGGCGTCGATGAAGGTGAACATCGAGCCGCCGGCCGTCGTCAGATCCTCGATGACGAGAACGCGGGCGCCTTCCGGCATATGGCCTTCGATCTGGGCGTTGCGGCCATGACCTTTCGGTTTCTTGCGGCAATAGATCATCGGCAAGCCGAGGCGCTCGGCAAGGAAAGCGGCAAAGGGAATGCCCGCCGTTTCACCGCCTGCCACACAGTCGAACTTCTCGAAACCGGCCTCGCGCATCACCGCTGCCGCCGCAAAATCCATCGCTGCCGAGCGGATGCGCGGGAAGGAGATGAGCTTGCGCATATCGATGTAAACCGGGCTCTTCATGCCCGAAGCGAAGGTGTAGGGGCTTTCGGAATTGAAGTGGACCGCCTTGATTTCCCACAACATCTTCGCAACCAGTTCCGCAACGACGGCGCGGTCAGTGAATGTGAAATGGTTCATAGGCGTTCTCCTTTTTCGGCCTTGGTTTATCGCTCCGAAAACCCGGATCGGTTTTCGGAAAGCACAACATCTCGGTTCAGCATTGCAGGTATCCGCAGGCGGCACAGAAGGGCGAATGCCTGGGGACCATAACAAAACCGCCGGCAGTGCCGGCGGTTACTAAAAAATCAACTCACATCCCAATGGAGCGGGAACATCGGATCGAACACGGTGACCGGCCCGGCGCCCGTCTCGATTTTTTCAGGAAAGGTCACCGCTTCCTCGCGCTTGACCAGCGTGATGGTCTCTTCGTTTGGGGCCAGCCCGTACCAGGCCGGGCCGTTGAGCGAAGCGAAGGCTTCCAGCCTGTCGAGGGCGTTTTCATCCTCGAAGACATGGGCGAGACAGCTCATGGTGTTGATCGAGGTATAGATGCCGGCGCAGCCGCAGGCGCATTCCTTCAGCGGGTCCACATGCGGAGCGGAATCCGTGCCGAGGAAGAAGCGTGCATCGCCCGATGTCGCGGCAGCCCGCAGCGCCAGCCGGTGCTCCTCGCGCTTGGCGACGGGCAGGCAATAATAATGCGGCTTGATACCGCCGACGAGAATGGCGTTGCGGTTGATGATGAGGTGATGGGTGGTGATGGAGCCGGCGATGTTGGCCTTGGACGACTTGATGTAATCCACGCCATCGCGGGTGGTGATGTGCTCCATCGTCACCTTGAGTTCCGGCAGGCGCTGGCGCAGAGGCTCCAGAACCGTATCGATGAACACCTTCTCACGGTCGAAAATATCGACTTCCGGCGTCGTCACCTCACCATGCACGCAGAGCGGCAGGCCGATCTTCGCCATGCGCTCCAGAACCGGCATGGCCTTGTTGAAATCGCGCACACCGCCATGGGAATTGGTGGTCGCACCCGCCGGGTAGAGCTTTACGGCGGTGATGAGGCCGCTTTTTTTGCCCTCTTCCACATCGTCGGCCTGCGTGTCCTCGGTCAGATAGAGGGTCATCAGCGGCTCGAAACGGTCACCCGCCGGAATTGCCTTGACGATGCGTTCGCGGTAGGCGCGGGCATCGGCCGTGGTGACGACCGGCGGCACCAGGTTCGGCATGATGATGGCGCGGGCGAAATGGCGGCTCGTATCCCCGATCACCCCTTCCAGCATTGCCCCATCACGCAGGTGCAGGTGCCAGTCATCAGGGCGGCGCAGGGTGAGCGACTTCATCGGGATACCTCGGAGCATGACGGAATTGGCGCCCGCTTAGCATCTTTTGCCGCGGGAAAACAGCCGCCAAAGTTCATCGGGCGGCTGTAAATGTCATTTTTTTAAAACATGCCTCAGATGTTGCCCGCTTCCGGCCCCCAGACATCGGTCATGGCGAAACCATCTGCCAGCGGATCAAACGGATCGAGACCCACCTGATGCAGCCCGAAGGTGAAGCCGCGCCCGGCAATGGTGGGGATGACAGCCGGGCGGCCTGCCACCTCGGTGACGGCGGAAAGGCCGACATCGAATTCCGAACCGATGATCGAGCGGGATTTATACTCGTCTCCCACCTTCACCTTGCCGCGCGCATAAAGCGTGGCGAGATTGGCGGAGTTGCCGGTGCCGCAGGGGGAGCGATCCGCCCGGCCCGGCCACATGGTGGTGCAGGTGCGGATGGAACCATCCGCATCCACATCGCGGAACATGACATAGGCAACGCCGGAAATGGCCGGGATTTCCGGATGAACGACGGTCATTTCACGGTTGACCAGATCTTTCAGGATCATGCCCGCTGAGACCAGTTTTGCCGCATTGGCCTTTTCGATCGTCAGGCCGATCTGGCGGACATCGACAAGCGCATAAAAGATGCCGCCATAGGAAATATCCATCGTCACCCTGCCCCATTCGGGCGTGTCGATGCTGACATCCAGCTCATGCACGAAGGACGGCACCATGGTCAGCTTGACCTTTTCGCAACGGCCGTCGCGGCAGGTGGCCGTGGCCTTGACCAGACCGGCCGCCGTTTCGAGGATGATGACGGTTTCCGGCTCCTGCATTTCCACCATGCCGCTTTCCAGAAGCGCCGTCGTCGCGCAGATGGAATTGGACCCGGAGCTGGCATGCGCCTGATCCGGCTGAAGAATGACGAAAGCGGCGTGCGCATCCGGGTGCTTCGGCGGCAGGAGAAGATTGACCGACCCCATCGGCGTGCCGCGTGGCTCCAGCGTCAGAAAGCGGCGAAGCGCCTCACCCTGCGGATCGGTATTCATCCAGTGAAGCTGTTCGGCCACCGTGTTGCCGGGAATTTTCGGCGCGCCGCCGGTGACGACACGGCCGATTTCGCCTTCGCAATGAACATCGAGAAGCTGGAGGGTGCGTTTCCAACGCATGGGGTCTACTCCGGAAGTTAAGCTGCTGACCGGACCATATAGATAAAAATACAAGCTGTATACAAATCTGCGAAGGCGAGATGGTGAAAATCGCTTACGGTTTCACCATCTCGCTCTTGATCTTTGATCTATCGGTTACGGCACTCTGCCCGGTTTCGATTGGCGGCCGCCTCGCAATTCACTCTCGATGACTGAACAGCCTGATCGTCCACCACGGAACCGGCCGTATCGCCCACCGATCCGACGGTATTTTCCACGGAACGGCCGAGCCGTTCCACCTGCCTGCCGTAATTTTCACGCGTGCGCGGATCGAAGACCGCAATCGGCGCGCTGACCACGACGCTGGCCGCCGTCCCAACGGTTTGCGCAGCGCCGATGCTGACGGCACCCAGCGCCTCACCCAGACCGACATCGGAATCCGTCACCGTCTGCCCGGCGATAAGGCGGTCGCCGATAAGCCGGACAACCTCGGGGCTTTCGGCAAATTTTCCATGGTTCAGGCGGTCGCCGGATTGCAGCTTGGTCAAATCCAGAACGGTGATGCCGGCTTTTTCAAGCTCGCTGCGATAGGGCTCGACCGATGGGTCGATCTGGCCGAGACGATCGACATTGCCGGAAATGCGGCGCGACAGGCTGAGAGCCCTATCATCCTGCGAAACGAACAAAGTGAATTTCGGCGGGGTTTTGCCGAGGCTTGCGAACTGCCGGCTGAACACGTCGACATCGAGATCGGGTGCGGCCAGAATGACATTGCTGATCTTCGGGTCGACGCGGCCATTGCGGATGGCCATCTGGCGCAGCGCCTCCACCGCAAGCCAGGTGCCCATGGAGTGGGCCATGACGGTGACCTCGCCGATGGACTTGTCCTTCGCGAGGCGGGTCAGCATCTCTTCCAGCGCATCGCGCGAGTAGTTGGTGCTTTCCTTGTCGTAATTATAGTCGAAAATGCTCGCCCGCGACGGCCAGGTGAAGACCACCGGCACGACATCCGTGCCGGAATCATGAACGATCTGGGCGAAACGATAGACGGATTCTTCGTAACGGTTATTGAAACCATGCACGAAGACCAGCACGCGGCGGTCCTTCTGGATATGTTTGCCGATCCAGCTTCGTGTCTCGGCTTCGGAGCGAATGGGCTCCACCGCCACCGTTGTAAAATCCTTCAGCGGGTTCGGCGGCAGTTTCTTCGGCCATTGCACCTGCCCGACCTTGCGGTTGGCATTGGGCGGAATGGAAACCGTCACCGCATCCACCTTCAGACCCGTTCCACGCTCGCCGCCAAAAAGCACGGCGGCGTTTTCCGATGGCGCGCGGGTGGTGGCGACCAGAAGATTGACCGGTGTGGTTCCCGCCACGGTCTGCCCCGTCGGCGTCATGACCCCAATCGGACGCCCCCCGCAGCCGGCGAGCAGGGCGACAATGGCGATCATGGCCACGAAGCGAATGGGCATCACGTTACTCTCCTACAACCCAGAGGTAGCCGGACAGCAGCCGGGGGAGAGGATTTTCTACCGGAGGCGGAACAGACGCGCCAGCAACCACAGCACAGGAGCGGACAATTTCCGCTCCTGTGTGTCCAAACGGACCCAATTGCGCGGCTTTCACACCGGCAACGGGGCGCCTTCTAAAATGCAGGCCTATTTCTGCGGCAGCATCGTGCCCCTTTCCCGCAGAGCCGCATGCCAGGAGAGCGCTTCTTCGATGAGATGCGGCGTATGCCCGCCCCGCGCCACTGCCCGCCGGTAATAGTCCATCAGCGCATCGCGATAATCAGGATGCACGCAGTTCGCGATGATGACCGCCGCGCGCTCGCGAGGCGCCAGCCCACGCAGATCGGCAAGCCCGATTTCGGTGACGAGAATATCGACATCATGTTCGGTATGATCGACATGGCTGACCATGGGCACGACGCTTGAAATGGCACCGCCCTTGGCGATCGATTTGGTGACGAAGATGGACATGTAGGCGTTGCGGGCGAAATCCCCCGAACCGCCGATGCCGTTCATCATGTGCGTTCCGCCGACATGGGTGGAATTGACGTTTCCGTAGATATCGAATTCCAGCGCCGTGTTGATGCCGATAATGCCGAGGCGGCGGATGACTTCCGGGTGGTTGCTGACCTCCTGTGGCCGCAGGATAAGCCTGCTCTTATATTCCGCCAGTCGCGGCATCACCTGCTCGTTCATGGCGGAAGACAGCGTGATCGATGAACCGGAGGCGAAGGTGAGCTTGCCCGCATCAAACAGTTCGAAAGTCGAATCCTGCAGGACCTCCGAATACATTTTGAGATCGTGAAACGGCGTATCGATGAAACCGTGCATCACGGCATTGGCAATGGTGCCGATGCCGGCCTGAAGCGGCTGGAGCTCATGGGTCATGCGGCCGCGACGCACCTCGTTCAACAGGAACTCGGTGAGATGGCCGGCAATGGCCTTGGTCTCGTCATCCGGCGGCAACACCGTCGAAAAACTGTCGCTCTTGTCACTCAACACAATGGCGGCGATCTTTTCCGGCGGCACCGGAATGAACGGCAGACCGACACGGCTATCCGTCGCCACCACCGGAATGGGCATGCGAGTCGGGCGTCTGGCGGGAATGAAGATGTCGTGCAACCCCTCCAGCACCTCGGGCTGCGACAGGTTGATTTCAACGATCACCTTGTCGGCCAGAATGGCGAAGCTTGCGGAATTGCCGACGGAAGTGGTTGGCACGATGCCGCCTTCCGCCGTGATCGCCACAGCCTCGACAATGGCGATATCGACCCCGTGGATCTGACCGCCGCGCAATTGCT
This sequence comes from Agrobacterium leguminum, assembly GCF_005144435.2. Taxonomy (NCBI): domain Bacteria; kingdom Pseudomonadati; phylum Pseudomonadota; class Alphaproteobacteria; order Hyphomicrobiales; family Rhizobiaceae; genus Agrobacterium; species Agrobacterium leguminum. The sequence continues at coordinate 72,232 of NZ_CP120211.1, read as the reverse complement.
CGACCGTTTCGGAAAGGTGCTGATCGATGAACATCACCTTGCCGTCATTGATCGCCCTGCGCAAAGCCGGATCGGACTGGAACGGCATGCGGCGCGCCAGCATGCCCGCCTCCACCATGGTCTTGTCGAGATCGTTGCCGAGCGAGGCGCCGGTCATCAGGGTGATTTTCATGGGGTTCGTCTTGGCGCGCTCGGCCAGCGCCAGCGGCACCGCCTTCGCTTCGCCGGCGCGCGTAAAGCCGCTCATGCCCACCGTCATGCCGTCCTGAATGAGACTGGCAGCCTCTTCGGCGCTGACGATCCTGTTCAAGAGGGACGCGTTGCGGATACGCTTTTCAAGCATGCAATTCTCCATGATCTGTCATCACGATGGCACGGCATTCGGCTGGCCACCTTTCGGCGACTATGGCCTGCAGTTTCATCGATGAAACTGACATAGATCAAGGGTGCGCACGGAACCATGGTTTCGACGCATCACATCCCGTTCAACAAACCAGAAGTGGCGCATCCCCGCGACAGGCCACGGGTGTCTTCTCACCACCGTAGGCTTGCAATCGTCAAAACCTCTCCCTCACCACCGCCAACAGGCGACGAGGCGAAGGTCATCTCCGTGCAACACGGAAACGTCCGGTGTCAGGGACCTTCGCAGACAGGCGCCTGACCGAGCACGACCTGCCCCACTTCCGCATCATAGGCACGCAGACCGAATGCGCCCAGGCTTATGACCCGGTAGCAGGGATTGCCGCCCGTCCACAGCGGATCGACAACATCGATATCGGTGATGAAACGGTGCGCGCAGGCCTGACCGGAACTGTAGGCGATGCCTTCGGCGGTCGTACCTGCCATCGGCACATGGATATGGCCAAAAATGATATGACGTATACCGGCCGGATGAGCGGCGAGACGGCGCATGACAGCACCGTCATCATGCATGCCGATATGTTCGAAATGGCGGATGCCGCAATCCATCGGCGGGTGATGAATGAACACCGTCACCGGCAGGTCGCCCGCGCTTTCCAGCGCACTCTCCAGCCATGCCAGACGATCCGCACCATATATGCCGCCGATCACATCGGCCTCATGGCTGTCGAGAAACAGCAGCCGGCCGAATTCGGTATCGATGAAGGACTGGATATAGCCGTTATCGTCACGCGGCTGCTCCGGAAAAGCCGCGACGAATTCCGGGCGGCGGTCGTGATTGCCGAGCATCAACTGAACGGGGATCGAGACGGGCGCGAGAATATCGCGCAGCAGCTCATAGGCTTCCGGCTCGCCGTAATTGCAAAGATCACCCGTCATCACAAGAAGATCGGCGTCGGCGTGTTTTTCGACAATATCGGCCACCGCCGCGCGCAGCTGCTTTTCCGGGTCGACGCCGTTTACAGCAATGCCGGGGGGTACGAGATGGGTGTCGGTGATCTGGATGATCTTCATAACAGGTCTTTCTGCGCAAAATGGCTGCGGGAACGGATTTCCCCGCAGCCTTTTCGATGGTTTTGCTTATTTCAGCAGGGCGTTGGTCTGCTCGACGATCTGCTTGAGACCGGCTTCCGGCGTCACCTCACCGCGCATGACGGTGCCGATGATGTCGCGCTGGGTGCGCCAGATGCGGACGGAATCGCCACCCGGATAACCGGCCCAGGGCAGAGAACGGTCAGCCTGAAGCGAAGCGGTCTTCACATTCGGGTTCTCGACATAATAAGGAGCGAGGAAGTCCGGGCCGGTGGCCAGCTTGTTGGTCGGCAGGTAACCGGTGATGCGAACGATGGTGTTCTGCGCTTCCGGACCGGTGATCCACTTCAGGTACTTCCAGGCGGCGTCCTGCTTGGCCTTTTCCTGGGTCAGGATAACTGCCGAGTTGCCGCCGGTCGGAACGCCGCCCTTTTCCTTGTTGTCGAGCGGGAAGGTCGCGGTCTTCAGCTTGAAGCGGTCGCCGACCAGACCCTGGATCGTCTGAACATGGGCAGGCGTCGAGAAGATGAAACCGGTGAGGCCTGCACCGAACTGCTGGCGCGACTGATCCCAGTCGAGCAGGTTCTGGCCGCCTTCGGTGACGAACTGACGGGTCATCTTCAGGGCGTTGAGGCCGATCTCGTTGTCGAAGCCAACGGTCTTGGCCTTCTCGTCAACGAGCTTGCCGCCCTGTTCGACGATGAGCGCCTGCCACAACCAGTCATCCGGCCAGCCGTTGATGTCGTAGCTCATGCCGGCGAACTTGGGGTCGAGAGCCTTGATCTTCTTTGCGAGAGCAATGAGTTCCGCAAAGGTCGTCGGCATTTTGTCCGGATCGCCGCCAGCCTTGGTGACGAGGTCGGAGTTGATGTAGATGATCGGCGAGGAGGCGTTGACCGGCAGGCCATACTGCTTGCCGTCGATCTGGCCGAGTGCAGCCATCTTCGGGCTGTAGTTCTTGTCGAGGAAGGCCTGACCGCCTTCAGCCTGAATGAACGGGCCGAGATCGGTGATCTGGTTGCGCGGTGCAAGCGTGTGAACGAGTTCCGCCGTCAGGTTGTAACCCGAGAAATAAACATCCGGCAGATTGCCCGTTACGGCGGAGCGCAGAACCTGCTGCTGGCCTTCATTATAACCGGCGGCCGGAGCGAGGAAGTTGATCTTCACATCCGGGTTCTTCTTCATGAATTCATCGGCCAGCGGCTGATGGAACTTGGTGAAGCCCGGCAGGTTGTAGAGAACGTTGAGCGTGATTTCATTGGCCAGAACCGGCTGAGCGAGGCCCGCAAAAGCCATGCCGAGAGCCAGACCGCCCATCACAGCGCGTCGGTTGAGTTTCATGTCAGTCTCCAGAGAGGTTGGGAGGAGGAAATCTGAACGGCGTCACTTGACGCCGGTCATGGTAATACCGGCGATGAAGTGCCGCCGTGCGAGGAGGAAGCACAGCACCATCGGCGCGGTAATCAGTGTGGCGCCCGCCATCAGCGCACCGTAATTCGCGCCGGATTCGACATCGGCGAAGAGCATCATGCCAAGCGGCGGCGGGGCGAGATTGGTGTCGGAGACCACGATCATCGGCCAATAAAGGTCGTTCCAGTGGGCAACGAGCGAAAAGATCGAGAAAGCGGCGAGCGAAGGCAGCGATCCGCGAAGGACCAGTCCCCAGCAAATCTCCATTTCCGAGAACCCGTCCATGCGGGCAGCCTCGATGATTTCATTCGGATAGCTGCGGAAGGACTGATTGAACAGGAAGATGGCGAAGACCGAAAGGAAGAACGGCATCATCATCGCGAAATAGGTATTCAGAAGCTCCGTCTTGGCGAGACCGACAAAGAGCGGGAGGGCGAGCGCCTGAATGGGAACGCAGAGCGCCGCAATGACGAGGCCCAGCAGCAGCTTGCGGCCCGGGAACCGGAGCTTTGCCAGCGCATAGGCAGCCGGAACCGACGTCAGGATCTGCACGACGAGAATGCCGACGCAGACGATGACGCCGTTGAGCATGAAACGCGCCATCGGCACCTGACCCGCCGCCCGGGCATAATTATCCACAGCGTCGAATTTCTGCGGGATCGGCCAAAGCGAGACATCGAAAATCTCTGCCGGTGAGCGGATCGAGGTCAACACCATCCAGTAGAACGGCAGGAGCATCACGAAAGCGCCAAGGGCAAGCACGAGATGTGGGAGATATTTGCGGAGTGCGGCCATCAGTAGTGCACCTTCCGGTCCATGTGCAGCGTCTGGCCGATAGACAGGACCAGCACGATCGCGAGGAAGATAATCGTCAACGCGGCGGCGTAACCGGTGTTCGAATATTCGAAACCTTCGAGATAGAGATCGAACAGCAGGGTTTCCGATCCGAAGCGGCCCTTGGTGAGCACAGCCACCGTCTCGAACACCTTGAAGGCCGAGATGGAGGTGGTGACCACCACGAACATGGTCGTCGGCCCAAGCATCGGCCAAGTCACGGTCAGGAAGCGGTCGATCGGGTTCTTGGCGCCATCCAGCCGCGCCGCCTCGTGCAGATCCTTCGAAATGGCGGTGAGGCCCGCGAGGAACAGCACCATGTTGAAACCCAGGATCTGCCAGACGCCCATCAGCGCCATGGTGGGAATGAGGAGGACGGGATTGGAGAGGAAGGCGACCGGCTCAAAGCCCAGCCATTTGATCGCCGCATTCACCGGACCGAGCGAGGGATGCAGCAGGAACTGCCACACGGTCGCCATGGCGACAAGGGTTGCGGTGACGGGGAGGAAATAAGCCACCTCCCAGAAAGCCCGGCTGCGCTTGCGGTTATAAACGAGCAAAGCCACGCCGAGCGCCAGAAACACACCGAAGGGAATGACGATGAGCGCATAGATGGCGGTATTGGCCAGAGAGCGCAGGAAGACAGGATCCTGAAACGCCTTGACGAAGTTTCCAAGGCCGACAAAGCGGGTGGAGAGCGAACCGAGTTGGTAATCGGTGACGGAAAAACCGGCCAGAACGAGCATCGGAACGATATAGATCGCCAGAAGCAGCAGGCTTGCGGGGGCAGCGAACATCAGGCCGCGCCAGATCATCCGCCGGTCCGCCTTTGACAGCCGCGGGCGAGCCTTCGCGCGCGCGGCCGTGGAAAAATCGACCGCCGTCATGCCGGCACCCGTTCACGCACCGTCACCTTGCGACGCAGGCCATCGGCCGCGAAAAGATGCGCGCGTTCCGGCGCAAAGCCGAGATTCATCACGCCATTCATATCCGCGCCCACGGCATCGCCGGCGCCCTGACGCAGTGTGATGGCGACCGTCTCGTCGCTCAGCAGGCGGCAGCTCACGAAGCGGTCGGCGCCGTGGGTTTCGCTACGCACCACGCGCACGGCAAAACCTTCTTCGCCCGGGCGCAAATCTTCTGCACGAAGGCCGAGCGTCGCCGGGCCGGCATCGCGGCCCACACCCTCGATTCCGAGATCGCGCCCAAAGGCCGTGACTTTACCCTGCGCGTCGATTTCGACCGGCAGCAGGTTGATCGATGGCGTGCCGATGAAACGCGCGACCGTCAGCGTCGCGGGCTTGCGGTAAAGCTCGTCCGGCGTACCAAGCTGCTCAATGCGGCCTTCCGACATCAATGCGATGCGGTCGGACATGGTCATGGCTTCGATCTGGTCATGGGTGACATAGATGAAGGTCGCCCCCAGCCGACGGTGCAGTCCGGCCAGTTCCTCACGCATATGGGCGCGAAGCTTCGCATCGAGGTTGGAGAGCGGCTCGTCCATCAGGAAGGCGGCGGGCGAACGCACCAGCGCCCGGGCCAGCGCCACGCGCTGGCGCTGGCCGCCGGAAAGCTGCGCCGGCTTGCGATCCAGCAGATGCGCGATCTGTAGCGTCTCGGCCGCCTGTTCGACAGCGGCGTCGATCTGGCTCAGCGTTTCCGCCGGGGCCGCAAACCGTCCGACCAGCGGCAGGCGCGCGGCAAAGGGCAGACGCCGCATCCTGAGCGGCGTGGCAATGTTCTGGCGCACGCTCATATGCGGATAAAGGGCATAGGACTGGAAAACCATCGCCAGATTGCGATCGCTCGGATCAACCTCAGTCACATCCTGATCGCCGATGGAGACCGAACCGCGATCCGGTGTTTCCAGACCCGCAATGATACGCAGAAGCGTGGACTTGCCGCAGCCCGACATGCCGACGAGAGACAAAAACTCTCCGGGACGGATGGAGAGATCGATCTCTTTCAGAACATCGTCAGCCCCGAAGCCTTTGCCGATGCCCGAAAGTTCAAGTGATTGTGGCGTCATTCTGCGCTCCTTTTCTGGAGCGCATATGCTTATATTGTATGACAATATGACGAAGGTTTGCGGAAAGTTCGATGACACTCGAAAGCCCGATAATCTCGGACTATCGGAAAACCCGTTGGTATAGGCCTCCACCCAAAACCACTAATATTTAGGGGGTATTGCTCAAATATTCCCCGCAGGCATTTATAGACTGAGAACCGGGTCGGCGGCGCCGGTTTAAACGGCGGCGAGAATCACATGCGCCTGAGTTTTCGCGGCAACCGCGCCACCGCCATGCCGCGCTTCAATGGCAGCGGCGGCGCAATCTGTCGCGGTGTCGAGCCCTCCCGGTGCTCTCGCCTCAATTTCCGTCCGAAGCACGGTTCCCTGACAATAAGCCATGGCCGGAATGCGCGGTGAAGAGGCGCGGCTCTGCGCGGTCACCGTTTCAATCGTTACGCGGGAAAAACCGGCCTCCTCCAGCTCGCGGCGAATGAGTGCCGTGTCATGATAACCGTGCGGGGTACGGGCCATGAAGCGCGGCGGATCGTCGGGGAACAGGCGCGCCAGGGCGTTCGTCACGTCATCCGCGAAGTGATTTTCCTCGATGCGATCCCATACATTGAATAAATAATGTCCGCCGGGCTTCAATACCCGCTTTGCCTCGCGATAAGCCGACAAGCGGTCATTAAAGAACATCGCGCCGAACTGGCAGAAAACGAGATCGAACACAGCGTTTTCAAAAGGCAGCGTCTGGGCATCCACCTGCTGCCATTTTATGCGGCGATCCGGCGCCTGTTGCGACGCCGCAAAATCGAGCATCGGCTGGTTGAGGTCGGTTACCACATAGTTTGCCGCGGGCAATAATCGGGAAGCCAATTCGCGCGTGACGGCGCCGGTGCCTGCGGCGATTTCCAGAATATCAATCGGCATCAAGGCCGCCGCCCGACGCGCCAGATCGGCGGCGAATGGCGCAAAAATCAGCGGCACCATATAGCGGTCGTAATTTTCCGGAATCGAACCCGCAAACACCTTGTCCGCTTCCAACATGGCTTCCACCCCGGGGACATCTGATGACGGGGTGACTTTAGCACATATTCGGGACGTTCGGAATTCACGCGGTCCTGCGGAGCGTCGAAGCATGCGCCTGAACGGACTTGCCGATACCAGCCATATCGCGCGTGAAGGCGATTGTTTCAGGACTTCATTTTATGGAAAGAGAAATGGCGCACCCGAAGAGATTCGAACTCCTGACCCCCAGATTCGTAGTCTGGTGCTCTATCCAGCTGAGCTACGGGTGCGTGCCGTTCCGGTCGTTTCCGGTGGCGTGGCGATCCTCTAAAACGTCCTCATTCCGAATGCAAGCGATTTCGCTTCGAAATTGTCATTTTTCCGCAGCAATTCATTTATCTCGTTGATTATATTGGAAATTCCATGCGGATCATTTTCCACGGGCCAGATACCATGTCCGTTTGGGCGAGGAGAATGATTGCGCGAGCCGGCTGCAAAGCAGCTTTTTCAGGCGGTTCTGGCCGCCTGTACGGAGGCGGCGCGGTCGGCGATCTCGATACGGAACTGCGTGCCGGGACCGGGCTTTTCGACGAGCGCGATCGTGCCTCCATGGGCAAGCACAAGTTCGCGGGCAATGACCAGCCCGAGGCCCGTGCCGCCGGAGCGGGCCGAACCCCTGAAAGCGGAAAACAGGTTCTCCTTGGCCTTGCGCGGCATGCCCGGTCCATTGTCGTCGATGACGATGCTGACGACGCTGCCGGACCTCTGGGCCGAGATGGAGAGATGCCGAAGCGCGGCATTCGCGGTATCCGATTGCAGGGCCTGAACGGCATTGCGACAGAGATTGTGGATGACCCGGAAAAGCTGCTCGGAATCCGCATCGACCGTGAGGTCGGATGGCACGCTGTCCTGAAACTCGATGCCGCTATCCGGATCGAGCGCCAGAATATCGCGCACATCCCGCACCAGAAGGCTCAACTGCACCATCTTGCGTTTCGGTGCGCCTTCGGTCGCCTGGCCATAGGCCAGAACTTCGCCGGTATAGGCCACGGCGCGGTCGATGGTGCGCAGCAGTTTCGGCGCGAAGCTCCTGACCATCGGATCCTTGGCATCCACCAGACGGTCCGACATGAGTTGCGCGGAAGACAGGATGTTGCGCATGTCGTGATTGATCTTGGAGACCGCGAGGCCGAGATCTACGAGGTTCTTCTGCTGGCGCAGGGTTTTCTGCAGTTCGGTCTGCATATCGGCGAGGTGGCGGCCCGCAACCGCCAGTTCGTCTGCCCCCTGCTCGGGGACGAAAATCCGCTCGGGATTGCCCGGATCCTCCGAGAAGTTCTGCATGCCGAGCGTCAGCCGGCGTATGGGCCGGATCATGATGCGGTTGATGGAGATGAAGATCAGGCCTGCGGTGATCAGCGACAGGACGATGGAAATCAGGAAAACGTTGCGGGCATAGGCAAGCATTGCCGCCCGCAGCTTGTTTTCGCCGAGCACCAGTTCGATGATCGTGTCGCTGTCGCCGACGACATCGAAGACGCGGATGACGCGGTTGCCGCCGAACAGCAGGGTGGAAAAGGCGTCCCGCACCGCCGCCACCTGCGAAACGTCGGAAAGGTCATATTGCTCATCGACGCCAGGCGGCGTTTCCGCCACGGCGAGCAGGCGTGAGGTGCCGTCCTTGCGCAGCGCGATAAGCTTCGCCCCTGTCGCCATCAGCGTGTCGTTCTGCACGCTTCGCGGCAGTTCGGCCTGCAGGCCGTCGATGACAGCGCCGGCGGCCGCAGCCGTGTTCAGACGGTCGCGCAACCATGAAAGACGCATATTGGCGACGGAAGGCACGAAGATCAGCACTTCGGCGATCATCACGAAGATGACCGTGAGCAGCAGCAGCCGTCCCGAAAGACCGGCGGTCAATCCCGGCATGCAATGCACCGGATCGTCTTGCGTGCGGTCCAAGCTGTCTACGCCTTTAGAAAACACCGGGCCATGATCCTGTATGCGCGCCGCTGCTTGCGTGGAACGGCTCGGTTTATATGCAGCGATGATAATAGGACCTAATGGATATTTTTCCAATGCGCTGCAAAATAAAGGTTTTCATCGCCGGAAAAACAAACGCCGCCCGGCAGGGGCGGCGTTCGAAGGTAAGCCGGTTTTGAAGCGAACCGCTGGTCGCCTAGAACTCCTGCCAGTCACCATGCGCGGGTGCCGCCGCAGGCTGGGCATTGAGGGCGCGGCTGACGCTGTTCATCAACTTGCGGGCCGGAGACGCCACCGCCGGCGTCCTGCCGGAGACCGCCACCGGTCCGGCGGAGACCGTCATCGGCCTCGCGGGCTGCTCGATGCGGGGGCTGCGCTGCACATTCTCCGCGCCGACGTTGAAGCGCGCCACGAGCGTCACGAGATGGTCCGCCTCGCTGCTCAGCTTGTGGGTTGCGGCCGAGGTCTCCTCCACCATGGCGGCGTTGCGCTGCGTTACCTGATCCATCTGGTTGATGGCGGTATTCACCTCATGCAGGCCGGTGGACTGTTCCCTGGCGGCCGTGGCGATCGAATGGATGTGCTCGTTGATTGCCAGAACGCGTGTCTCGATCTCGCTCAGTGCGCCGCCGGTTCTCTGCACCAGCGATACGCCACGCCCGACCTCCTCGCCGGATTTGGTGATCAGCGCCTTGATGTCCTTCGCGGCCGTTGCGGATCGTTGCGCAAGTTCTCGCACTTCCTGAGCGACGACGGCAAAGCCCTTGCCCGCTTCACCCGCACGGGCGGCTTCCACGCCGGCATTCAGCGCCAGCAGGTTGGTCTGGAAGGCGATTTCATCGATGACATTGATGATCTGGCTGATTTCGCGCGAGGCGTGCTCGATGCGATCCATGGCGGACACGGCATCGCGCACGACATTGGCGGACTCTTCCGTCTTCTGCTTCGTTTCGGCAACCATGGCGCTGGCTTCCTGCGCACGGTCGGTCGAGTTGCGAACAACGGCGGTAATCTCATCCAGAGCGGCGGAGGTTTCCTCCAGCGCCGCCGCCTGCTGTTCCGTCCGCTTCGACAGGTCATCGGCCGCCGAGCGCAATTCGTTCGCGTTGCCGCTGATGCCTTCCGTGCTGCCACGCACTTCGCGCATCGTCTCGCGCAGCTTGGTCAGCGTCTGGTTGACGTTCCCCTGGAGTTCGGCAAAGACGCCGCGGAACTCGCCATCCATTCTCTCCGTCAGATCGCCCCGCGCAAGGCCTTCGATGACGCGGCTGGTCTCGGATACGCCATTATGGACGCCGGTGAGGAGCGAATTGATCGTCGCGGCGAAACGATTGAGGTTGTCGTCGCCATAGTCCTTGTTGATGCGGCGACTGAAATCGCCCTGGGCCGCAGCGTCGACGACGATGGCCATGCCGGCCTGCAGATCGTCGCTCTTGGCGCGCATGGCGGCTTCCTGCGCATTCATGCGGCGCACTTCGCTGCCGTTCTTCTTGAAGACCTCGACGGCCGCAGCCATTTCGCCGATTTCGTCGTTGCGGCCGAGATAGGGGACGTCCGCGTCGAGATTTCCATCGGCCACGGCATTCATCACCTGCGAAACCCTGCGGATCGGCGCGCTGAGCTGCCGCGTTCCGATGTAGAGGCCGAAGGCGGCTCCCGCGCCGACACCTGCAACCGTCACCGCGACGATCACCCAGAATATGGCGGTGCTGAAAGAATCGACTCCCGCCTTCACGACTTCGAGCTCGGCAAGGTCGTTTTTCACGACACCATCGATCTCCGCCTGATAGGCCTTGCGGTTGGCGCGGTTCGCCTCGTTATTGCCCTGCTGGCTGGCCGCCTGCGGCCCGTTTTCCTTCGCCAGTCGCACGGTTTCCAGACGGAAAGTACGGAATTCCTTGGACCGGCCGACAAGCTTGTCGAAGCTCGCCTGCTGTTCCGCCGGCACGAGCGGCGCCCAGCTGGCAATGAGCTTTTCCATGGCGTCGAGGTTTTTGACCATGCCGTCGGCAAAGGGGGTGGCTGCCGCCACATCGGCTGCCGCGTAGACACCGCGTGCCTCCATGACGACTGCCGTTACCAGACGGTTGAGCGCCTCGCCCTTGTAAGCCCTCTCGGCGGTTTCCTCGAAATGATGCGACCGAACCCGGAATTCGTTGATCGCATAGATGGACAGCCCGCCAATGGTACAGGCCACAAGGCTCATCAGCCCGACAAGTAGATTGATACGACCGCGAATTCTCAACTTCGTTCCCCCAACAAAAACCAGCCGCGCGATGAAAATGGGAAGCTGGCATAACTTTTCGCGTCACAAGATTTATCAATGCTGCGTTAAGAAAGAATTTCAGATTTTATCGATTGCGCGCCGGAATCGGCCTCTATCGGCAGTCGGCGAAGGAGATGGCGGTGCGTTTTCCGCAAAAGGTGAAGCGCGAAAACCCCTTCGGCAATTGACTTTGCTCGGCCTATGCCCTTATAAGCCGCGCACGCTCGGCCATTGAAAGCTCGCCCAGGCGGGGTTAGCCGTGCAAAAAACGAAACGCTCTTGCAAATTATTGCAAATTCAAGAAGGGCCGCACACCGCGGTATTAAATAAATGTCGAAGCGTACTTACCAACCGTCCAAGCTTGTCCGCAAGCGTCGCCATGGCTTCCGCGCCCGTATGGCTACCGCCGGCGGCCGCAAGGTTCTCGCAGCCCGCCGTGCGCGCGGCCGCGCTCGTCTTTCGGCTTAATTGCCGCCTCTGTGACCCGGTGAAAGTCGCGGGCACATGAGTAAGACAGGAAAACTGCCCGGCCGGCTTAAAAACCGGTCGGATTTCCTTGCCGTTCAGGCAGGAGAAAAACGGCGGGGAGGCACCTTTCTTCTGGAAGTGCTTGACCGGAAAGCCCCGGAAACCGAGCCTCGCGTCGGTTTTACCGTAACGAAAAGACAAGGCAACGCGGTCGAGCGAAATCGCATGCGCCGCCGTCTCAAGGAAGCCGTCAGGCTTTCTGCCGGATTCGCAATGAAGCCCGGTCATGACTATGTGATTGTCGCCCGCAGGGACGTGCTCGATACGGCCTTCCCGAAACTTCAGTCTCTCCTTAACGAGCGAATTGAAGGAACGGCGAAACCGAAACGGTCCCAGGAGACCCGCTCCAGGAAAGAATGATGGAAAAGAACCGTAATTACTTCATCGCGATAGCCCTTTCGGTTGTCATCGTCCTCGCCTGGCAATTCCTTTACATGAATCCGCGTATCGAGCAGCAGCGCCGCGCCGAAGAGGCCCGCCAGGCGCAGCAGCAGCAGACGACGCAGCAACAGCAGCCGGCGCCGGGCGCCGCACCAGGTGCTGCCGTTGAAGGCGCACCGCCCGCCTCCTCACCGCAGACTGCCGCCACAGCGACCCGCGAAGAGTCGATTGCAAGAACCCAGCGCGTGGCCATCGAGACCAACGCCATCGCCGGCTCGATCAACCTGACCGGCGCCCGCTTCGATGACATCCGGCTCAAGGACTACCATGAGACCGTCGATGACTCGAGCCCGATCATCACGCTGTTCTCGCCCTCCGACACCAAGGATGGCTATTTCACCGAACTCGGTTACGTTGCAGCACAGGAAGTCGGCGGCGTTCCCGGCCCGACCACTGTCTGGACGCTGGCAAGCGGCGACAAGCTGACGGAAACCACCCCGGTCACCCTCACCTACACCAATTCCAAGGGCGTGATTTTCTCCCGCACGGTTTCGATCGACGAGCATTACATGATCTCGGTCGCCGACAAGGTGGAAAACCCCGGACAGGCGGCGATCTCCTTTGCCACCTATGGCCGTGTGACGCGCAACAACAAGCCCGCAGTTCCCCCGGTCTTCGTCATCCATGAAGGTTTCCTCGGCGTCTCGGGCAAAGACGGCAGCCTGACGGAAGAAAAGTACAAGGACGTCGAAGAAGCACCGGTAACGGTTGCCAAGGCGACCGGCGGCTGGCTCGGCATCACCGACAAATATTGGGCCGCGGCCATCGTTCCGCCGCAGACGACGCCGTTCGAAACCCGTTATTCGCACATCACTGGCAATCAGCCGAGCTATCAGGCCGATTTCAAGAGCGACCCGCTGACGGTCGAGCCCGGCCAGTCGATCGAGCTGAAGAGCCTCGTTTTCGCTGGCGCCAAGGAAGTGCCGCTGGTCGACCGTTACGAGACGACCTACGCCATTCCGAAGTTCGACCTTCTGATCGACTGGGGCTGGTTCTACTTCATCACCAAGCCGATGTTCAAACTGATGGATTTCTTCTTCCGTTATTTTGGCAATTTCGGCGTGGCGATCCTGCTCACCACCATCGTCGTCAAGGCTCTCTTCTTCCCGCTCGCCAGCAAGCAATATGCTTCCATGGCGAACATGAAGCGCGTGCAGCCGAAGATGGAAGAGTTGAAGGCCAAGCATGGCGATGACCGCATGGCCATGCAGCAGGCGATGATGCAGCTCTACAAGGAAGAGAAGATCAATCCTGTTGCCGGCTGCTGGCCGATGCTTTTGCAGATCCCGGTCTTCTTCGCGCTCTACAAGGTCATCTACGTCACCATCGAAATGCGGCATGCGCCGTTCTTCGGCTGGATTCACGACCTTTCCGCGCCGGATCCGACGTCGCTGTTCAACCTCTTCGGCCTTCTGCCCTATGATGTTCCGCACTTCCTGATGATCGGTGTCTGGCCGCTTGTCATGGGCATCACCATGTTCCTGCAGATGCGCATGAACCCGACGCCGCCCGATCCGACGCAGGCGATGATCTTCAACTGGATGCCGCTGATCTTCACCTTCATGCTGGCCTCCTTCCCGGCAGGTCTGGTCATCTACTGGGCATGGAACAATACGCTCTCCATCACCCAGCAGGCCGTCATCATGAAGCGCCAGGGCGCCAAGATCGAGCTGTTCGACAACATCAAGGGGCTGTTCAAGCGAAAGCCGGTGCAATCGAAATGAGTGAGACCGGCACGGCAACCGAAAAGCCCCTGTTCGGGCGACCCTGGATTTTCATTCGCGGCGTTCCCGCGATGAAATTCCTGCCGCCCGAAGGCCCGCCGGAGATTGCCTTCGCCGGCCGCTCGAATGTCGGCAAGTCCTCGCTTATCAATGCGCTGGTGGGCCACAAGGGGCTTGCCCGCACGTCCAATACGCCCGGACGCACGCAGGAACTGAACTATTTCGTTCCGGATGGTTATTCCGGCGAAGCGGGCGATCTGCCGCCGATGGCGCTGGTCGACATGCCCGGTTACGGTTATGCGCAGGCCCCGAAGGATCAGGTCGATGCCTGGACGAAGCTCGTCTTCGATTATCTGCGCGGCCGTGCGACGCTGAAGCGCGTTTACGTGCTGATCGATTCTCGCCACGGCGTGAAAAAGAACGACGAGGAAGTTCTGACCCTGCTCGACAAGGCGGCCGTTTCCTATCAGATCGTGCTGACGAAAACGGACAAGATCAAGGATGCCGGCGTTCCGCGTCTGATCGGCGAAACGCTGGAGAAAATCCGCAAGCGTCCCGCCGCCTATCCGGAAGTTCTCGCCACATCCTCGGAAAAATCATTCGGGCTGGATAGCCTGCGGGCCGAGATCGTCAGAACGATCTCTCTTTGAGAGGCACGCCTCTCAGGCGATGGTGAAAAGCAGAACGGCGGTCCAGAGCGTCGCCGTCAACGCCAGAAGGCGCCAGAAGCGCACGGAATGCCAGACCTCCGAAAGCATGGCTGCGAACATGCTGCCACCCCGCAGCGGCTGGCCCCTGAATGGCAGGCCGGAGCGGCTTGGGTCCCGTTCAAGCAGCGCGGCGACGGTCGCGTTTTCGCGATATTCGGTTTCCGCCAGATTGTCCCGCCAGCGCCTGACCATGGCCGCGAACTGGCGGTCGCGTTTGACGCGCTTGGCAAGTTCCGCCATGCTTTCCGGCGGCAGGGCACCCAGCACATATTCGCCCGCAAGGACTTCATCCCGCAAACCGCTTTGCTTGTCTCGATCGGGTGCCGTCATGTGGTCTCTCGCTCCTCGGTCGTTCAGGTCAGCATCGCTCCCGCGGCGCGCGACATCCCATGTCGCCCTGAATTAACCCCTCCCCTTTCCCCTGCAAGGCTGGTCCCATTGGGCCTTTATGTCAATCTCATTACGGGGCCGGGACAGCCAAAAAAAAGAAATTTGACCGCTGCCGACACAATAAGGCCAGGAGGTTATTTCATCCGTCAAAGACTTGCTTTAGAGCGGTGACAGGCTTTCAACGGCCGCAACCACAGACCGAGGTTTTTAGATGACGTCTTCCGAAAGCGAAACTCAGGCGCGGCTGCTCGCACAGGCTCTGCCTTTCATGCAGAAATACGAGAACAAGACCATCGTGGTGAAATATGGCGGTCACGCCATGGGGGATTCCACGCTCGGCAAGGCTTTCGCGGAAGACATCGCCCTTTTGAAGCAATCGGGCATTAACCCCATCGTCGTACATGGCGGCGGCCCGCAGATCGGCGCGATGCTGACCAAGATGGGCATCGAATCGAAATTCGAGGGCGGCCTGCGCGTCACCGACGCCAAGACGGTCGAGATCGTCGAAATGGTTCTGGCCGGCTCGATCAACAAGGAAATCGTCGCCCTCATCAACCAGACGGGCGAATGGGCGATCGGCCTGTGCGGCAAGGACGGCAACATGGTCTTCGCCGAAAAGGCGAAAAAGACCGTCATCGATCCTGACAGCAATATCGAACGTGTGCTCGATCTCGGCTTCGTCGGCGAAGTCACGGAAGTCGACCGCACCCTGCTCGACCTGCTCGCCAAGTCGGAAATGATCCCGGTCATCGCCCCGGTCGCGCCTGGCCGCGATGGTGCCACGTACAATATCAACGCCGACACCTTCGCCGGCGCGATTGCGGGTGCGCTTCACGCCTCGCGTCTGCTATTTCTCACCGACGTTCCCGGCGTTCTCGACAAGAACAAGGAACTTATCAAGGAACTCACCGTCTCGCAGGCGCGTGCGCTCATCAAGGACGGCACGATTTCCGGCGGTATGATCCCGAAGGTCGAGACCTGCATCGACGCCATCAAGGCCGGTGTTCAGGGCGTGGTGATCCTCAACGGCAAGACGCCGCATTCCGTGCTTCTGGAAATCTTCACGGAAGGCGCCGGCACGCTCATCGTGCCCTGATAGGTTTCAGGTGGCGGACGGCAAGCCTGTCCGCCACAACAACTGGCATTCAGCCGAATGCCAGAAGCGACAGCACGCCCACGACAATCAGCAGGCAGCCGGACAGTTCGAGCCGGTTGATCTTTTCCTTGAAGAAAAGCACGGTCGAGGCAAAGGCGAAAAGCATCTCCACCTGCGCCAACGCCTTCACCACGGCGGCCTGCTGCAGGGTCATCGCCGTAAACCAGCCGAACGAGGCCGTAGCGCCCACGAAACCGACCGCAAGTGACGGTTTCCACACCCTGGCGATGCGCCGCAACTCTTCCCGCTCGCGCCAGACGATCCACAGGAACATCGACACCGTCTGCATGACGATGACGACAACGAGGGTAAAGCCTGCCTGCATCATCGCGTCCGGAGCGGGAAGGCTCGGCGCAAGCGCAAGCGAGGCCGATCGGTAAGCAACCGATGACAGGCCGAAGAATGCGCCTGAGGCAAGGCCGATACCCGCCGTCCGGCTGAAGATCGACGTGAAGAAGGAAGCGGGCGTGACTTCCGTGCGTGCCACCGAAATCAGCATGACGCCGGCGACCGAGATGGCGATGGCCGCCAATGTGCCGCCATTGACGCTTTCCCCGATGAAAATAAGCGCGAACAGCGCTGCCTGCGCCGGTTCTGTGCGGGAATAGGCCGTTCCAACCGCGAAGTTGCGGAAGGAGAACAGGTGCACCAGCAGGAAGGTGGCGGCAATCTGCGCCATGGCGCCGACCGTCGCCCACACGGCAAAGGACGTGTTGGGCACCGGCAGAGGGCGACCGAGCCCGAAATGCAGGAAAGCAAGATAGGCGAGAGCGAAAGGCATGCCGAACACGAAGCGCACGAAGGTCGCGCCCGTGGTGCCCATCATGCCCTTGAGGTGCTTCTGCAGGGTCGAGCGCAGGTTCTGCAAGAACGCGCTTGCGAAAGTGATGCCTATCCAGAGTTCCATGGCTTTGGCGGTATCATGCACCGGAGGCCCCAGCCAAGCCCGATTTTCTGATCAATCGTCGTCTTTTCGATTTTCTTCGGCCTTCGAAACGGGCATAAAGCAGCCCATGGACACAAAGCCGAAAAACCTGCCCGAAGCCGCCGATTTCGACCATGTGAGCGAATGGGTCTTCGATCTCGACAACACGCTCTATCCGCATCACATCAATCTGTTTTCGCAGATCGACCGTAACATGACGGCCTATGTGGCGGAGCTTCTGAAGCTCGATCCCGACGAGGCCCGGGCGCTGCAGAAACGCTATTATCACGACCACGGCACGACGCTTCAGGGCCTGATGATCCACTACGGCATCAGCCCGGACGAGTTTCTGGAACGCGCCCATGCCATCGATTATTCGGCGCTGAAGCCGCATCCGGAACTCGGCGAGGCAATCAAGGCTTTGCCGGGCCGCAAATTCATCCTTACCAATGGCAGCGTCAAACATGCGCAGGCGGCGGCCGGTGCGCTCGGCATTCTCGATCACTTCGAGGATATTTTCGATATCGTCGCCGCGGGCTATCTGCCGAAACCGGCCAGCGCGACCTATGAGAAGTTCGCGGCGCTTGCGAAACTCGACACGCAAAAAGCCGCCATGTTCGAGGATTTACCCCGCAATCTCGCGGCGCCCAAGGCGCTCGGCATGAAGACCGTTCTGCTCGTCCCCGCCAATCTTGAGGGCATCATCATGGAACGCTGGGAAATCCCCGCCGTTACGGATGCGCATATCGACTACATCACCGACGACCTAACCGGTTTCCTGACGAAAACCATCGCAGGCTGAGCAGCGAACATTACCGAAGCTTCATGCACCTTACGGATGTTTAAGTGGTGAGGCGCATTGGACGTCACTATCTTCTCTTCAGGGACACCAAAGAAAGGTAATGACGATGACCACACGAAAAATCGCCCTGTCTGCTCTTGGCGCAGCCCTTTTGATCGGCACGGCCGCAACGGCAAGCTTTGCCGCCCCGCCCGCTCCGGGCAAAGGCCATGGCGAGCGCATGCCGATCCGCCAAGAAGCGGCCTTCGTTCACCTGCTGAAGGTGGCTGACAGCAACAAGGACGGCAAGATTTCCAAGGAGGAATTCGCCGCCCGTCAGGACGCGCTCTTCACCGAGATCGACAAGGACAAAGACGGCTCGATCACGCCGAAGGAAATGCGTGAGTATCGCCAGGCGAAGATGGAAGCTTTCCGCGCCGCCAATCCGCGCCCCGAGCGTGAGGACGCCAAAGCCGAAGACGGCAAAGGCCCCGAGGGCAAGCGCGCCGAAAGACATGCCGAGCGCGAACATGGCGGCCGTTTCGGCCATCAGGGCTGGGGCAAGCATGGCGGCAAGGGCGCAGGTTTCGCGCTGATCCGCTGGGCCGATACCGACGAGAACGGTCAGGTCAGCAAGGCCGAATTCACCGCCGCCGGCGAAAAGATGTTCGAACGGCTGGACAAGAACAAGGACGGCGTCATTTCCATCGACGACATGCCGGACCGCCCGTTCCTTTAACCCGCTAAAGAAAAAGCCCGCTCAAAAGCGGGCTTTTTTCTTCAATGCAGGCTGACGGTCTGGAGATCGTCTTCGGCAGCCTTGAAAAACGTACTGGACCGGTTGTCCGTCAGGAGGATCGGCGTACCATCTGCACCGAACAGCGCCCAAAGGTCCAATTGCGGATCGAGATCGGGCGCTTCCGGGAAACAGCGGCTGACGTCTTCCGCGCGGATTTTGCGGATATATCCCACTTCTCCTTCGCCGATATGGGCGAGCTGGGATTGGGTGAGACGCGCATGCGCTTCTTTCAACAGCATATTTCAGCCTCCTTCTTCACGCCGAGCGATTCGTGTCGGATTCCGGCGTTCACGTTCTACTCTGAGACGGAAATATTAATTTTCTTCACCACGTTTGAAATTTCCGGCCGGACCAGATCGATGGAAAGAAGGCCGTTGCGCAGGCGCGCTTCCCTGACCTGCATGCCATCGGCAAGCACGAAAACCCGCTGGAACTGGCGCGCCGCGATGCCGCGATAGAGAAAATCGCGTTTCTCCTGTTCCTGCTGGCGTCCGCGAATGACGAGCTGGTTATCGGCCGTTGTCACATCCAGATCGTCCTGCGAAAAACCGGCAACTGCGATGGTGATGCGCAGACGTTCCGGCACATCGTCACTGCCCGGCAGGCGCTCGATATTATAGGGAGGATAGCCGTCATTGGCCTTCGCCATGCGCTCCAGCGTTTTTTCCATGGCATCAAAACCCAGCAAAAGCGGGTGGGTGAATGGCGTCATGCGGCTCATGTCTCTTTTGTCCTTGCAACCAAGCGACGTTTCGCGGTCCCGCTTCCGGCAACCTCGCCGGTCAATCACACCGGCCCCTGCAATATGGGAAGCACAACCGCAATACGCAAGACGCGGCGACGAGCAAAGGGGACACCGGGGAATGAGGCTTGACAAGTGAGCACCCGCCGCTCGAAAAAAGCGCTCATCTCAACGGCGGGCAAGACATGGCAGAACGCAGAAAAATCATTATCGACACCGATCCGGGCCAGGACGACGCGGCGGCAATCATGCTCGCCTTCGCAAGCCCGGAGGAAATCGACATTCTCGGATTGTGCGCCGTCGCCGGCAACGTTCCGCTGAAGCTGACCAGTCGCAACATCCGCATCATCAGCGAATTGTGCGGCCGCACCGATATCCCCGTCTATGAGGGCGCCGAGAAGCCGCTGGTGCGCAAGCCCATCACCGCCGAGCACGTTCACGGCAGCACCGGCCTCGACGGCCCGGTTCTCGATGAGCCGACCATGGAAGCGCAAAAGCAGCATGCGGTCGATTTCATCATCGAAACGCTGATGCGGGAACCCGCCGGCACCGTAACGCTCTGCACGCTCGGCGCGCTGACCAATGTGGCGCTGGCGCTCCTGAAGGCGCCTGAGATCGCCGACCGCGTCAAGGAACTGGTGATGATGGGCGGCGGCTTCTTCGAGGGCGGCAACATCACCCCGGCGGCGGAATTCAACATCTATGTCGACCCGCAGGCCGCCGATATCGTCTTCCGCTCCGGTATGCCGATCGTCATGATGCCGCTCGATGTGACCCATCAGTTGCTGACGACCAAGGCTCGGGTCAGCCGCATTCGCGACATTGGCACGCGGCCGGCCATCGCCATGGCGGAAATGCTGGAATTCTTCGAGCGTTTCGACATCGAAAAATACGGCTCGGACGGCGGCCCGCTGCATGATCCGACCGTCATTGCCTATCTCGTCAAACCCGAACTGTTTCAGGGTCGCGAGTGCAACGTCGAAATCGAGGTCCATTCGGAACTCACCATGGGCATGACCGTGGTGGACTGGTGGAATGTTACCGAACGGCCCTCCAATGCCCGCGTGATGCGCAATGTGGATGCCGACGGCTTCTTCGAATTGCTGACGGAACGTTTCGCCCGTCTGTGACGGAGTACGAACACGAAAAAGGGCCGCTGGTATCACCAGCGGCCCTTTTTATTTGAAGCCGGAAAGGCTTGTCAGAACTCCGTCCAGTCATCCTGCGCCAAAGCGTTTGCGCCGCTGGTTCTCGGACGGGCGCGGGGCGCGGCCGGGCGACCCGATGCCTGCGCCGGAGCGGCGGATGCGCGCATTGCCGCCGCCGTGGCGCGCAACTGCTGGCTGGAATGGCCGCCGGAAACGGAGAAACCGGCAACGAGCGACTTCAGCGTTTCGGCCTCGCTGTTCAGTGTTACGCTCGCAGCGGTAGTTTCTTCCACCATCGCCGCATTCTGCTGGGTAACCTGATCCATCTGGGTGACGGCGGAATTGATCTCCTTCAGACCGACTGCCTGCTCGCTGGCGGAAGCGGAAATCTGCCGTATCAGCTGGTTGATCTGCAGAACCTGATCGGCGATCTTTTTCATCGTCTCACCGGCTTTGCCAACCAGCTGGACGCCCTCGCCCACCTGCATGGCCGAGGTGTTGATGAGACCCTTGATCTCCTTGGCGGCGGTGGCGGACCGCTGCGCCAGTTCGCGCACTTCCTGTGCGACGACGGCAAAGCCCTTGCCGGCATCACCGGCGCGGGCGGCTTCCACGCCCGCATTCAGCGCCAGAAGGTTGGTCTGGAAGGCGATCTCGTCGATAACCCCGATAATGCGCGAGATTTCGGCCGAGGATTGCGCGATTCCTTCCATGGAATTCACGGCCTGTTGTACGACCTCACCCGACTTGCCCGCATCGTCGCAGGCATGGCTGACGGCTCCGGCCGCCTCGGCGGCGTTTTCCGCGCTGGAATTAACCTGCGCGGTCAGCTCATTGAGAGCGGCAGCGGTTTCTTCCAGGCTTGCGGCCTGCTGCTCCGTGCGATGCGAAAGATCGCTGGCGGCGCGGGTGATCTCGCCCGTGCCGTTGCCGATGCTGACGACGGTTGCGTTGACGGTGGAAACGGTTTCCTCGAGGCTCGCAAGCGCCGAGTTGAAGTCCTCGCGCAGCTTCGCATATTCGCCGGGGAACTCGTCCTCGATACGGTAGGTGAGATTGCCCTGCGAAAGCGCATTGAGGCCAGCACCCAGCACGCCGACAATGTGCTGCTGCATCCGGCTGTTTTCAATACGCTCGGATTCCGAGCGCTGGCGCGCCGTTTCCGCGTGACCACGCTGGGCCTCGGCTTCGGCCTCCATCTCGCGGATGCCGGCAAGCTTCGCGCGGAAACCTTCAAGCGCAGTAGCCACGGCACCCGTCTCATCCCGGCGTTCCTGTCCGGAAACCGGCACATCGTAGCGACCGTCGCTCAGCGTCCTGACGTCGGAAACCAGCGAGGCAAGCGGATTGCGGACGAAATAACGCACGGCGAAATAAAGCGCGGTGATGACGGCGGCGAGAATGACGATCGCGCCGATGATCATCATGTAGGTCTGTTCCTGAACCGGTGCGTTCAAGGCCTGATGGGGAATATCCACCAGCACCACCCAGGTCGCGTTGAGGCCGGGAACGGCGAAGGGATAAACGAGACGGTTATAGGGCGCGTCGGTATCGAGGCCGAGATTTTCGATGAGGTCCTGCTTGCCGGAGGTGATTGCCGCCTGAACGGTGCTTGCACCGTCTCCATCATAGGCTTTCATGTTCTGCGCGGGTGTCGGCGGCACCAGCCACTGGCCGCCCTGCGAAACGAGCGTCACGCGGCCGGTCTCGAACGGATGCAGCGCCTGCAGCTTCTGCGACAGCGAGGCCAGTGAGATATCGACACCCGCCACACCGATCATCTTGCCGTCCGACATGACCGGATAGGCAAGCGAGGTCATGGTTGTGGGTACTTCCGTGCCTTCGGCGAGATAGGGCTGGGTAATGGCGCCCTTGCCGGATTTGGAGGCGAGCGCATACCATTCCGCCGCATAGTCGTTCTTGAAGGTCGAGAACTGGATGTCGCCCTTCTGGGTCTTCGACCAGTAGGGTGCGAAGGCGCCGTTTTCATTGGTGCCGAGATCGAGCCTGTCGGCGATCTCCTTGCTCTGTCCGTCGAAAAGGCCAAGCTGCTCGCAGAACCAGCTTCCGAAAGCGAAGGTGTTCTGCTCGACATTGGCCTTGAGGATGTTGACGATACCGGGGCGATCCATCGATTTCGCCTGATGCGCACGGCCGATGACGCCGGCCATGGAGCGCGCGGCGCTGCCGAGTTCACCGACATCGGCGGCGATGACATTGGCGATGGCGCGCGCTTCGGTATTGGCCTGATCCATGGTCAGCGCGTGCACGCGCTCACTCGTCTGGGAAATGAGGAAGGAATTCGATGCAACGAGAACCGTGGTGATGGCGCAGCCGGTTACGAGGATCAGCTTGGTCGCAAGCGACTTCACTTGGAAATTGAACATTTTGGCCTCGATCAAATCGCCCGCCCGAAAAGGCTGACGTCAACGGATGATAAATCTCCGTCATGGAGGCCCGTCCTCAGGGGACAGTGCGCTGCAGCGCGACGGGGCAAAATTAGAAGAAGATTGCTAATTAAGCCCTAAAATTACTTCGTC
This sequence comes from Agrobacterium leguminum, assembly GCF_005144435.2. NCBI lineage: Bacteria > Pseudomonadati > Pseudomonadota > Alphaproteobacteria > Hyphomicrobiales > Rhizobiaceae > Agrobacterium > Agrobacterium leguminum. The sequence continues at coordinate 49,387 of NZ_CP120211.1, read as the reverse complement.
ACGCCAAGCATAATCAGTGTTCGTAGTGGGCCGAGATGATTTTCCATGCATCGTCGGCTGTTTCGGCAAAATGAAGAAGATTCATATCTTCAGGTGCGATGGTACCGAAATCCGCCAGGAATTCGAAATTGATCACCGATCGCCAGAATTTCTCACCGAACAGGATGAGCGGAATGGGCTCCATGCGTTTCGTCTGGATGAGCGTCAAGGCCTCGAAAAGTTCGTCCAGCGTGCCGAAACCGCCGGGGAAGATCACCACCGCCTTCGCCCGCATCAGGAAATGCATCTTGCGAATGGCGAAATAGTGGAAGTTGAAGCTCAGCTCCGGCGTCACATAGGGGTTCGGCGCCTGCTCGTGCGGCAGGACGATGTTGAGGCCGATGGACGGGCCGCCGGCATCGGCAGCGCCGCGATTGCCCGCTTCCATGACACCGGGACCGCCGCCGGTGACCACGACATATTCGAGGTGGTCGGATTTCGCGGCATAGTCGGTGCAGAGGCGGGCAAATTTACGCGCCTCCTCGTAATAGACCGAGGATTGTTCCAGATTGCGCTTCTGCGTCTCGTTGCGCGCCGCCCAGGCCTCGCCGCCGGGTTCGGGAATGCGGGCGCCGCCGAACATGACGACAGTGGATTTGATGCCGCGCTCGGTCAGCGCCATTTCCGTCTTCAGCAGTTCCAATTGAAGCCTGACGGGGCGCAATTCCTCGCGGCAGAGAAAATCCATGTCCACATAGGCGAGGCGATAGGACGGGGAATCCGACTGCGGTGTTTTTTGAACGACCTCGGCCTGCTGCTTGTCCACGGCACTGCGCTTCAACGGGTCCCATACCCCGTCCTTGCGCCGCAACTTGCCGTTTTTCAGTCGTGTCATTTCCATGCCTTTCGTCTGACGCGCCAAATCACCCAAATCACATTGACGCCTTTCCAACACTCCCTTAGATCAAATGACCAAAGCCTTCCAGCGGCGCGGGACCATCCGTGACCACGAACACCACGCGACTTTAAGGAATTTTCCATGAGCCTTACGGATCTCACCTCCCTCGAAACCATCATCGAAACCGCCTTCGACAACCGCGATGGTGTGAACGTATCGACGAAGGGCGAGGTTCGCGACGCCGTGGACACATCTCTTCAACTTCTCGATAGCGGCAAGGCACGCGTGGCCGAAAAGCAGGCTGACGGAAACTGGAAGGTGAACCAGTGGCTGAAAAAGGCCGTTCTTCTCTCCTTCCGCCTGAACGACATGGAAATCGTCACCGGCGGACCGGGCGAATCCACCTGGTGGGACAAGGTGCCGTCGAAGTTCGAAAACTGGGGTGAAAACCAGTTCCGCGCCGCCGGTTTCCGCGCCGTGCCAAACGCCGTCGTGCGCCGCTCCGCCTATGTCGCCAAGAACGTGGTGCTGATGCCCTCCTTCGTCAATCTCGGCGCCTATGTCGATGAAGGCACGATGGTCGACACCTGGGCAACCGTCGGCTCCTGCGCGCAGATCGGCAAGAATGTGCACCTCTCCGGCGGCGTCGGCATCGGCGGCGTTCTGGAGCCCTTGCAGGCGGGCCCAACAATCATCGAGGACAATTGCTTCATCGGCGCCCGTTCGGAAGTCGTCGAAGGCTGCATCGTGCGTGAAGGTGCGGTTCTCGGCATGGGCGTCTTCATCGGCAAGTCCACCAAGATCGTCGACCGCGCCACCGGCGAGATCACCTATGGCGAAGTGCCGCCCTATTCCGTCGTCGTTGCCGGCACCATGCCGGGCAAGCCTTTCCCGAACGGCGAGCCGGGCCCGAGCCTCTATTGCGCCGTCATCGTCAAGCGCGTCGATGAAAAGACCCGCTCCAAGACCGGCATCAACGAGCTTCTGCGCGACTGATATAAAGCGACTGCCATGACCACGACCGATCCCGTTGCCAATCTCGCCGCCCTCATCCGTTGCCCTTCGGTGACGCCTGCGGAAGGCGGCGCGCTTTCCCTGCTCGACACCCTGCTTTCGCCGCTTGGTTTCCAGGTGGACAGGATGGTGGCGAGCGAGGCGGGAACGCCTGACGTGGAGAACCTTTACGCCCGGCTCGGCACCGAAGGTCCGCATCTGATGTTTGCGGGCCATACGGATGTCGTTCCGGTGGGCGACGAGGCCGCATGGAGCCATCCGCCCTTTGCGGCCGAAATCGCAGGCGGCGAAATGTTCGGTCGCGGTGCGGTGGACATGAAGGGCGGCATCGCCTGTTTCGTTGCCGCCATTGCCCGCCATATCGAAAAACACGGCAAACCGCAGGGCTCCGTTTCTTTCCTGATTACAGGCGATGAGGAAGGCCCGTCGATCAACGGTACCTCCAAGCTGCTGGAATGGGCGGCCGCCAAGGGCGAGACATGGGACGCCTGCGTGGTGGGCGAGCCGACCAATCCCGACCAGCTTGGCGACATGATCAAGATCGGCCGCCGGGGATCGCTTTCGGGCCGCATCACGGTCCATGGCGTGCAGGGACATGCCGCCTATCCGCATCTCGCCGACAATCCCATTCGCGGTCTGCTGCAACTCACCCATGCGCTGATGCATCCGCCCTTCGATCATGGCACCGACAATTTCCAGCCCTCCAATCTGGAAGTAACGACAGTCGATACCGGCAATGCCGCCACCAATGTAATCCCGGCGCGGGCGACGGCCTCCTTCAACATCCGTTTCAACGATACGTGGACTGCAGAGAGCCTGCGCGCGGAAATCGTCCGCCGCCTCGATGCCGCCGCAGCAGAAGGCGAGCTTCGCCCCGACCGTGCGCCGGTGAAATACGATATCGTCTGGGCCGACCGCCCGGCCCATGTCTTTCTTACCCGGAACAATGCCCTCATCTCGTCGCTTTCCGGCGCGGTGGAAGCCGTGACGGGCAAGGAACCCAAGCTTTCGACCACCGGCGGCACCTCGGATGCGCGCTTCATCAAGGATTATTGCCCGGTGGTGGAATTCGGCCTCGTCGGGCAGACCATGCATATGGTCGATGAGCGTGTGGCGGTTGCCGATCTCGAGACGCTGACGCGCATTTACGAGACCTTTATCGAACGCTGGTTCGCCCATGCCGACGGCAAGTGAAATAAGGCTTTATCTGACGGGCCTGTGGCTTCTGCTGCTCGGCGACCATAATGGCGCGCGTTATCTGGACCTCTCCGAGCGCGGCATGTGGCGATCCTTCTATTCCGCCCTCTGGTGCCTGCCGGCCATGTTGGTTTCCTGGCTGTGGCTGCGCGCCGCCTTCCTCGCCAGCTATCCGCCGGGCACCGGAACGGGCTTCATCTTCTTCTTCCGTCTGGCGATGGTCGAGGCCATCTGCTGGATCGTGCCGCTGCTGTTGATCGGCATGCTGCTCTTTGCCTTCGGCGCACGGGAAAAATTCGCGCCGCTCGTCACCACGATGAACTGGCTGTCCCTGCCATTTTCCTACGCCTATGCGGTTCTGATCCTGATCGCATTCTTCCTGCCGCCCTTGCAGGGGTTGATCGCCATTCTCTGGTTGGCGCTGCTTCTGTCGCTGGTCTTCGCCTTCTCGCGAATTGTGCGGTTCTTCATCCGCGACCAGTCGCTACTCGTCTCGGCCATCGTCATGACGCTGCTGGTGCCCGGCATGCTTCTATCGGAAGCGCTGCAGCGTTTTCTCGGCGTTTATCCGGCCTGAGAACCGGCCTGGGTTTTAGCGGTCAGTCTGCGTCCTCAGCCATATCGGCTTCAGGGTACCTGCGACGCGGCGGAATGACGTCGGGATAATCGACCTGCATGAAATAGAGACCGTCCGGCGGTGCGACCGGGCCGCAGGCCTTGCGATCCCGCGCCTCCAGTGCGGCGCGCACATCCTCGGGCGTCATCGTGCCTTCGCCCGCCAGTTTCAGCGTGCCCGCGAAAGAGCGAATCTGGTTATGCAAGAAGCTCTGCGCGGTCGCACGTATCTCGATGAGATCGCCGGTGCGCGTCACATCCAGCCGGTCGAGCGTGCGCACCGGGCTGTTCGCCTGACAATGCACGGAGCGGAAGGTCGTGAAATCATGCCGGCCGACAAGCATCTGGGCGGCTTCATGCATGCGCTCATGGTCCATGTCCTTCGACACCCACCATGCCCGCTTGTGCTCCAGCGCCAGCCGGGCCTTGCGGCAGATGATGCGGTAGAGATAGTGCCGACGAAGGGCGGAAAACCGGGCGTCGAAATCCTCGGTCACGGAGGCGGTATCGAGGACGGCCACGGCTTCGCCCGCCATGGCGAGATGCGCATTGAGAGCGTTGCGAAGCTTGTATGGCTCCCAGTCTCGGGAAAGATCGACGTGGACGACCTGCCCGACGGCATGCACGCCGGAATCGGTGCGGCCGGCGCCGCGAATGGAGACGCTCTCTCCCGTCAACGAGCGAACCGCAGCCTCCAGCGCACCCTGAACCGAGGGGCCGTTATCCTGTCTCTGCCAGCCATAATAAGGCGTGCCGTCATATTCGACGGTCATGCGGAAACGTGGCATCAGCCGAGCCTCGTTGTGGTCGGAACCGGTGTGCCGCGCACGAAATCGGCCGCCGACATCGGCTTACCGCCCGCCTTCTGCAGACGGGTGAGCCGCACGGCGCCGCTGCCGCAGGCAATGGTAAGGGCGTCATCGAGCGCCGCGCCCGCTTCTCCCATGCCGCTTGCCAGTTCGGAGGCCAGAACCTTCACGCGTTCCGCCTTGCCGCCGATGTCCATTTCCAGCCATGCGCCGGGAAACGGCGAAAGGCCGCGAATGTGATTATGCACATCCTGCGCCGGCCTCGAAAAATCGATGCGGGTCTCGCCCTTGTCGATCTTCGCGGCATAGAGCACGCCTTCTTCCGCCTGCGTGACGAGCGGCAGGTCGCCGGATTCCAGCTTGTCCATAGCCTGCCGCATCAGCCGCGCGCCGGCCAGCATCAGGCTGTCGTGCAATTCTCCCGCGGTCATGTTCTCATCGATCGCGACCTTGGCGGTCAGCGCGACGGGGCCGGTATCGAGCCCCTTTTCCATTTTCATGACCATCATGCCGGTCTCGGCATCGCCGGCCATGATCGCCCGCTGAATGGGGGCAGCGCCGCGCCAGCGCGGCAGCAGCGAGGCATGGCCGTTATAACAGCCAAGGCGCGTGCCGCTGAGGATCGCTTCCGGCAGCAGCAGACCGTAAGCCACCACAACCGCGACATCGGCATTGAAATCCCGCAACTGCTGGCGGTCCTCCTCTGCCTTGAAGTTCACCGGCGTCAGCACAGGCAGGCCCAACAATTCGGCGGCCTGATGCACCGGTGACTTCTGCAGATCGAGGCCACGACGGCCGCCGGGGCGCGGCGGTTGGGTATAGACCGCAACGATCTCGTGGCCGGCCTCCACCAGTGCACGCAGGGTGGGAACGGAAAAATCCGGCGTACCCATAAAAATGATGCGAAGAGCCATCGTCGCCCCCTGCCCTGTCGTCCATTCCGGTCCAGAGAGGACCGATCAGATCTTTGCGCGGGCCGCTTTCGTGAATTTCTTGATGACCATGTCGCGCTTCAGCCGCGAAATATGGTCGATGAAGAGAACGCCGTTCAGGTGATCGATCTCATGCTGCAGGCAGGTGGCGAGCAGGCCATCCGCCTCGACCGTCTGCTGCTTGCCGTCACGGCCGACATATTGCACCGTGAGCGACGCGGGACGCTCGACCTCGGCGTAATAATCGGGGATGGAGAGGCAGCCCTCCTCATAGGTCGAGACATCGTCCGACACTTTGAGGATTTCCGGATTGATGAAGACGATCGGGGTCTTTTCCTCGCCTTCACGCGCAACGTCGATCACCAGCATGCGGCGCGCCACGCCGATCTGAATGGCGGCGAGGCCGATACCCGGCGCATCATACATGGTTTCCAGCATGTCGTCGGCAAGACGCAGCACCTCGGCATCCACCTTTTCGATGGGCTTCGATTGCTGGCGCAGCACGGGATCTGGCAAAATGATAAGCGGTTTGATGGTCATGGCTTCCCATAACGTATCTCTTGCGCGGAGGAAATAAAAAACACGAGGTTCAAACCGCCTCCGGCATCCGCCCCGCCCGACTCATTTCCGCCGCAGGAATGTTCTTGTTTTGATCTTCCGAATCACAAGAAATCTGCTAGATTTAATCATGAGCATCGATTTCTCCGTTCTCCTCGATCCCGCGCTACGGGCCGGCTCCGTCGACATCAGCTTCGGCGCGCTGCTCGCGGCCCTGGTTTTCGGTCTGGTCACCACCTGGCTGGTGACGGCGAGCCGTGGGAAAAAAGCGGGAGCCGACGGCGAAATCTCCGATCTCCTCAAAACACAGTCCGAACTGCATGGCCGCATTGCCGCCATGGCGGAAACGCTCGGCACCCGCCAGACCGAGATGAGCCAGACGCTGAACCAGCGCCTCGACGGCATGTCGCAGCGCCTTGGCGAAACACTGACGGAGCAGACCCGGTCGACGCATGAGAATCTGAGCCGCCTGCAGGAGCGCCTCGCGGTCATCGACGCCGCGCAGGGCAATATTCAGGATCTAGCCAAGGACGTCGTCGGGCTGCAGGCCATCCTTTCCAACAAGCAGACGCGCGGCGCCTTCGGACAGGCCCGCATGGAGACGCTGATTGCCGATGCGCTTCCGGCCGGGGCCTTCCAGTTGCAGCCGACGCTTTCGAACGGTTATCGGCCGGACTGCACCATCAAGATGCCCAACAATGCTCCGCCGCTCGTCATTGACGCCAAGTTTCCGCTGGAGGCATGGAACGCCATCAAGGCGGACGAAACACCCGAAACCAAACGCGCCGCCGTGCAGCAGTTCCGCCGCGATATGGAAGTGCATATTCGCGATGTGGCCGAGAAATACCTCATCCGCGGCGAGACGCAGGATACGGCCTTCATCTTCGTGCCGTCCGAATCGATCTTCGCCGATATCCACCAGCATTTCGAATATCTGGTGCAACGCGCCCACCGCGCCCGTGTCGTCATCGTTTCGCCATCGCTGCTGATGCTGTCGGTACAGGTCATCCAGTCCGTACTCAAGGATCAGCGCATGCGCGAGCAGGCACATCTCATTCAGGGTGAAGTTGCATTGCTCATGGACGATGTGCGGCGGCTGGACGACCGGACGCGCAAGCTGCAGGCCCATTTTGGATTGGCCCAAAAAGATATCGACATGATGCTGATCTCCTCCGACAAGGTGCTGGCGCGCGGCCAGAAAATCGAAGGTCTCGATTTTTCACCGACGGAAAAAGAGACTTCGCATGGGGAAATCGAGCAGGCTCGACGCTTTGCCGAGAACAGGGCGGGAACGGCAAAGTTGCGGGTGGTTGACGACGAGTGATCCGCTCGGGCAAAGTCGCCACCTTGCTTGAATTCTATACGGATACGCCCTCCATGATTACTGTTTTCGGCTCCATCAACATGGACCTCGTCGCCACCGCCAAACGCCTGCCGAAGCCAGGTGAAACCGTGACGGGCGAGACCTTCTCCACGGCCGCCGGCGGCAAGGGAGCCAACCAGGCGTTGGCCGCACGGCGTGCGGGCGCCACGGTCAAGATGGCAGGGGCTGCGGGCGATGACACCTTTGCCGCGCCGGCGCTGACATTGTTGCGCGACGCCGGCACCGATCTCTCACTGGTGAAGACCACGCCCGGCCCTACGGGGACGGCAGTGATCCTTATCGGCGAAGGCGGGGAAAACATGATCTCGGTCATTCCCGCCGCCAACGGTGAAGTTTCCGCATCCGACGCCGCGAAAGCCCTGGCGGAAATGTCGGCGGGCGATATTTTGATGCTACAGTTCGAGATACCCGCGTCCGCTATCGAAGCGGCGCTGACGGCTGCGAAGGCAAAGCGCGTCACCACCGTCATCAATACTGCGCCACTGACCGCCGATGGGCCCCGCCTTGCGGGCCTTGCCGATATCGTCATCGCCAACGAAACCGAGTTCGAATTGTTGATCGGAAAGAGCGGCCTTTCCGGTTCTGAGCGGGAAACCGAACTGAAAGCCCTGCATGACAGGACCGACCAGACATTGATCGTGACGCTTGGTGCCGATGGCGTGATCGCCATGCGCAACAGCAAGGTTTTCCGGGCTTCCGGCCTCAAGATCGAACCGGTCGATACGGTCGGTGCCGGCGACACCTTCTGCGGTTATCTCGCCGCGAGCCTCGATCAGGGTATGGATTTCGAAAGGGCGCTGAAGCGCGCCGCCGTGGCAGGTTCGCTCGCCTGCACCCGCGCCGGCGCCCAGCCTTCCATTCCGCTTGCCGCGGAAGTGGATGCGGCACTCTAAGGGATCAGCCGCTCAACGACGAATGAAGGTGAGATAGGCCGAGCTGCGGCCTTCTCTTTTCGCTTTGTTCTCATAACGCGTGCCCGGCCAGTTGGCGTAGGGCGTGCGCCAGTCATCAGCGCTCGTCGCTGTCCATTCGAAACCGCCATGGCGGGCGCAATGCTGCAGCGTCCAGTTGACGTAGGTATCGATATCGGAAGCGAAGCAGAACTTTCCGCCGGGTTTCAGCACACGATGGAAGCGGGCAAGGTTGACGTCTGAAACGAAACGACGCTTCCAGTGCTTCTTCTTCGGCCACGGGTCAGGATAGAGAAGGTCGATATGATCGATCGATCCCTCGGGCAGCCAGTCCAGCAATTGCGTCGCATCATCGTCGTAAAGGCGGGTATTCATCAACTCGCGTTCGCGCACGGCGGCGAGCAGCTTGGCCATGGAATTGACGAAGGGTTCCACGCCGATGAAACCCGTCTCCGGGTTTTCAACCGCGCGGTGGGCGAGATGCTCGCCGCCGCCAAAACCGATCTCCAGACGGATCGACCGCACATCCGCGGGGAAAAGAGCGGCGAGATTTTGCGGCGGGGCGCTTTCCAGATCGATTTTCAGCAAAGGCAGCAGGTTCTCGATTGTATCGACCTGCTGATTGCGCAGGGGCTTGCCCTTGCGTCTGCCAAAAAACGCTTCCGTCGCGCGCGAACGCCGTTCTTCCGTCATCTCATACTCTCAAGAACAAATAGACTTAACCCGCACAGCGCCACATGAGGCACTGTGCGGGTTACAAAAGGTGCAGACGGTATCTCTCAATCGCCGTCAAATAACAAGCGCGATATCCAGTTGACGCATTTTCCGGACGTAAAACCGCTACGCAATTTTACTGGAAATGCTTCAAGCGCTCAAAGCTTCCTTGAGCGGCTTCACCAGATCGAGCTTCTCCCAGGAGAAGGAGCCGTCACGGCCGGCCTTGCGGCCAAAATGACCGTAGGAAGACGTCTTGGCGTAGATCGGCTTGTTGAGATCGAGATGACGGCGAATGCCCGACGGCGAAAGGTCCATGACCTTGCGGATCGCGGCCTCGACCTGGTCTTCGCTGACCTTGCCGGTGCCATGCAGATCGACATAGATCGACAGCGGCTGGGCGATGCCGATTGCGTAGGAAATCTGGATCGTGCAGCGTTCGGCAAGGCCGGCAGCCACGACGTTCTTGGCGAGATAACGGGCGGCATAGGCGGCGGAACGGTCGACCTTGGTCGTGTCCTTGCCGGAGAATGCACCGCCGCCATGGGGCGCAGCGCCGCCATAGGTGTCGACAATGATCTTGCGGCCCGTCAGGCCGGCGTCACCATCGGGACCGCCGATGACGAACTTGCCGGTCGGGTTGATATACCACTGGCAATCGTCAGCGATCTTCAGGTCGCCCAGAGCTTCGCGGATATAGGGCTCGACAACAGCGCGAACCTTCTTCGAATCCCAGCTTGCATCGAGATGCTGCGTGGACAGAACGATGGATACGGCTTCCGCCGCCTTGCCGTCGACGTAACGAACCGTGACCTGGCTCTTGGCGTCGGGGCCGAGCTTTGCCGCTTCGCCTTCACCGCTTTTACGGGCGGTGGCGAGGAGCTGCAGGATACGGTGGGAATAATAGATCGGAGCCGGCATGAGGTCCGGCGTTTCCTTGCAGGCGTAACCGAACATGATGCCCTGGTCGCCGGCGCCCTCGTCGCCCTGCTTGTCGGAGGCGTTGTCCACGCCCTGCGCGATGTCAGCCGACTGCGGATGCAGGAGAACGTCGATCTTGGCGGTCTTCCAGTGGAAACCATCCTGCTCGTAGCCGATGTCGCGGATCGCCTTGCGGGCGGCGGACTTGAACTTCGACGGGTTGATGACCGGATGGCCAGCGGCGTCCTTGAGGACCTTGCCGTCCTTGTCCTTCTTCAGAAGCGTATCGGGAACCCGAACCTCACCGGCGATAACAACGCGGTTGGTCGTCGCAAGCGTTTCGCATGCGATGCGCACGGTCCAGGGATCAACGCCCGTCTTGGACGCTTCACGATAGATGAGATCCACGATTTCATCGGAAATACGATCACAAACCTTGTCCGGATGACCCTCGGCCACGGACTCGCTGGTGAACAGATAATTGGCACGCATGCGGGATTCCCCTCAAAGAACGGTCTTGGAGTTTGTTAGTCATTTCGGCCACGAAAAACAAGGACACAACCACATAAATATATCTTTATGTGAGAATTCCTTTCTAACCGGGCACAAAAAAACGGTCCTTGCGGACCGTTGAGTGCCCGGCATCCCGTGCCGGAAATTTTCTGCGTCGCGCGGGCTGCGCTTACTCGGCGTCACCCTCGGCGGCGAGCGCCTTGACGAGATCGACGAGACGGCGGCGAACCTTCGGATCGGCGATCTTCACGAAGGCGCGGTTCAGCTGCAGACCTTCAGCCGAGGACAGAAAGTCGACCACGTAATTTGAGCTCGACGCCTCCGCCATACCGGGTGTGCCGCCAGCCTGATCGCCGGGTGCATCTTCGAAAAAAAAGGAAACGGGCACATTGAGGATCGCGGAAATATTCTGGAGGCGACTGGCGCCAACGCGGTTCGTGCCTTTTTCATATTTCTGGATTTGCTGAAAGGTAATTCCGAGACTTTCACCCAGCTTCTCCTGGCTCATTCCGAGCATGGTTCTGCGAAGGCGAATTCGGCTTCCGACATGAATGTCGATGGGGTTAGGCTTTTTCTTATTCTCGGTCATCATGCGGTCCTGACACTCGGAAAGGGTTGATATCTCGCTTCATTACTATTCGAAGAAATGAGTCGGCAATTCGACAGCGTCTAAACTTGTTTTACGACTGACGTATTCACTATGCAATTACAGGGGTTCCCGGTCAATTCTGGCGCCGAGCGAAACTCAAGGCGGGAAATACCGCAACGATCATCAAGATAGAAAAAATCAACCAGAAATACGTCCGATGTGTGTCGTAAGTAAATGCGTCGTTTAACCCACCACTCAAAGTGGCGTCAACAATTCCCACCCGACCGTAATCGAGCCCTGCAATAATGCGGCCATAGGGATCTATGACGGCGGAAATTCCGGTATTGGCACCGCGAATCACCGGCACGCCTGTCTCAACGGCCCGGACTCTCGCCTGCAGAAAATGCTGATAGGGGCCGGGCGTGTCGCCGAACCAGCCATCATTGGTCACATTCAGGATGGCGGCCGAGCCGGCCAGCCCCGGCGTCATCTCACCCGGGAAAATGATCTCGTAACAGATGAGAGGATAGAAGGTTTTGCCCGAAGGAAGCGTGAGCGGCGTGCGCGAGGAAGCGGCGGAAAAGCCCCCCGGCAGGGCGATGACATTGTCGATGCCGAATTCCCGCAGGATGCCTTCAAAGGGAACATATTCGCCAAAGGGGGTCAGATGCACCTTGTCGGTCGCACCGATGATCTCGCCCTGGCTGTCGATCGCATAGACCGAATTGTAATAACGCTGCGGGCGGCCTGCCCCCTGATCTTCCATTCTGACGGCGCCGGTGAACAGTACCTGTCCATCCTCGAGCGTTTTGGCGATTTCCGCCAGAGCATCCGGGTTTTGCGTCAGAATGAACGGCACGGAGGTTTCCGGCCAGACGATGATATCAGGGCGCTTTTTCCCTTCGCCGGGCGGCAGAGCAGAGAGCCGTAGATGCTCGCCAAAAATCTCCGCCCTGTCTGCGTTCAACATCTTGCGTGACTGATCGATGGAAGGCTGCACGATCCGAACGGTCAGCGCGTCTGCAGGCACCTCCGCCGGCGTCTGGAGACGGTAGAAGCCATAACCGAAATGGCCGGCCAGCAGCAGCCCCGCCACGGCGAGACCCGACCACATGCCTTTTTTCGTGCCTATCAGCGCGGGCGAGGCGAAGATGAAAACCGCAAGCGTCGTTATGCTGAAAAGACCAAGCAGATGTGCCGACTGCATCATGATCGGGATGGGCATGATGCCGTAGCCGATGGCATTCCAGGGAAAGCCGGTGGCCAGGAAGCTGCGCAGCCATTCTGAAAAGCCGAATGCGGCAGCAAGTGCAGCGATACGGCCGAGGCCCTCCGACCAGAGGAGATTGGCTGCGGCAACCGCAAAACCGTAAAACAACGCCAGAAAAGCGGGAAGGCCAAGAATGGCGAGCGGCAGCGCCCAGGCGAATTCATCGGCCTCCAGCAGGAGAGCATTGCCAAGCCACCACAGGCCCGCGACGAAGTAACCGAGCCCGAAACACCAGCCGATGCCGAAGGCCGGCAGAATGCGGCTGAAGAGGCCGCCGCCCGGTTTTCCGGTGCAGCCATCCACGAGCCAGACAAGCAGGGTGAAAGACAAAAACAGCGCCGCGAAAAAGCCGCATGGAGGCAAAGCGAGCGCCCCGACCGCACCTGCGGCAATCGCCATAACTGCGCGGCTCATGCCGCCGGCCAGCATTACCCTGCCTGCAAGACGCTCCATGCCATCTCCGTTTATGCGCGTCCGGAAAAGCCCGCCGCCGACAAGGCCGCGCCACGGAATTTCCCCTCAGACCCGACGTAAAGGAAAAAAGATTCGCAGTCCACAGGAGGCATGGCGACCGAGGCGCCATGTGTTCTTTTCGACGCCGAACACGGGCATTCATATCTGTCGGATTGATATGTCGAAAGGTGGAAGCCACGGGGAAAACCCCGTCGACCTTCCCTAATCGGCGTTCTGCTGGTGCGTGATAAGGCGGATATCCGGCGCAGGCAGCGCAATCACCTCATTGGCGCCCGCTTCGCCCGGAGCGCGATCGTCCTCACCTTCAGAGCCGTGATCACGGACGATACGAACGCCCTTGATACGCCTGCTATCGGCATCGAGGATCTGGAACTCGAAACCGGGCACGGCCCGGACCACCTCGCCCTTGGCCGGAATGCGACCTAGCGCGAAGAAGATGAGACCGCCGAGCGTATCGATTTCCTCCAGATGTTCACGAACATCGAATTCCGGCCCGATCGCCTCGGCGAGTTCGGTGAGTTCCGCGCGTGCATCCGCGACAAGCACATCGGCGGAAAGACGGGAGAACATCGCCTCGTCCTTGTCGTGCTCGTCATCGATGTCACCCACGACCATCTCGACGATATCCTCGTGGCTGACGAGACCGTCGGTGCCGCCATATTCATCGATCACCAGCGCAAGCTGGGTTCTCTGAGCCTGCATCGTCTTCAAGAGGTCGGAGGCCAGCATGGAGGGCGGTGCGAAAAGAATTTTGCGCACCAGCCCGGCAGCGGCGACCGTCTGCTCCAGATCGACACGTGCCAGGTCGAAATTCGGCCGCGGTGAACGCGGCGCCTTCACCTCACCGTAAGCGACGCTTCGCGAACCGGCCCGGCGCTTGTTGCGGGCCTGCTTGGCGACATAGGCCAGCAGATCGCGAATGTGGATCATGCCCTTCGGATTATCCAGCGTCTCGTCATAGACCGGCATGCGGGAACGCCCGGTTTCCTCGAAGAGGATCAGCGCATCGCCGATCGTCATATTCTCATCGAGACCGTCGATGTCCACACGCGGGATCATGATATCTTCGACCCGAACCTCGCGGAAACGCAGGATATTGTTCAGCATCGCCCGTTCTTCGGGCGAAAAGGCCGCACCGATTTCGGTGTCGTCCATCAGCGCGTCGGTCAAATCCTCGCGCAGGCGCTCGCCCTGTGACGGTTTCAGCAACCGCGCGATGCGCGACCAGATCGTCGATCTCGGCTTTGCAGTGAAGTCTTGACGTAAGTGACTACTGCCCTCCTCCGAAGAGGACTGCTCGCCGTTTTCTCTGCCCTCATTGGCAGGTCGTGCAGAATGTTCGTTCATGGCTCCAGACAATATTTAAAGCGGTTCCTGACCCGCGTAAGGATCAGATAGGCCAAGCACCGCCAAAATGCGAGTCTCAAGCGACTCCATTTCTTCCGCTTCTTCCTCGTCCATGTGGTCGTAACCGAACAAATGCAGGAACCCATGAACGAGCAGATGGGTCAGATGATCCCCGAAACTCTTCTCAAGTTCAAGGGCCTCGCGTTCAACCGTCTCGCGCGCGATGACGATATCGCCCAGCATGGGGCCCGGCATTCCGCCCGGCTCCAGCGGAAAAGCGGGGAAAGACAGGACATTGGTTGCCTTGTCCTTGTCGCGCCACTCAGCGTTGATTTCGCGAATATTTTCGTCGTCGGTGAAGACCAGCGACAGTTCCACCGGCATTTTCGGGAAAGGTTGGTCCTCTTCCCGCTTCAGGAAATCGACCGCTGTATCCAGCACCCTGGTGGCAAAGGCAGCCAAGTCCTCTTCCCAGGACCAGCCTTCGGCCTCGACGCTGATTTGAATATCCAGAGCTGTCATTGCTTTACGTCAGTTGCCCTTCACGAGGCTTTCATCCGGCACGGCCGTGTGGGACTCATAGGCCCGGACGATGCGCGCCACCATCGGATGACGCACGACATCGACATCCTTGAAGCGCACGACGGACACGCCTTCCACATCGCCAAGGATTTGCAGGGCCTCGACAAGACCGGATTTCACGCCGCGGGGCAAATCCACCTGGCTCGGGTCACCCGTCACGATCATGCGGCCGTTCTCGCCAAGGCGGGTCAGGAACATCTTCATCTGCATGGTCGTGGTATTCTGGGCTTCGTCCAGAATGACGGCGGCGTTGGCCAGCGTGCGGCCACGCATGAAGGCCAGTGGCGCGATTTCGATGACGCCCGCCTGAATGGCGCGCTCCACCTTGTCGCCCGGCATCATGTCATAAAGCGCGTCATAAAGCGGACGCAGATAAGGATCGACCTTTTCCTTCATGTCGCCCGGCAGGAAGCCCAGGCGCTCACCCGCTTCGACGGCGGGGCGCGACAGGATGATGCGGTCAACCGCGCCGCGCTCCAGAAGCTGCGCCGCATGAGCGACGGCAAGATAGGTCTTGCCGGTACCGGCGGGGCCGACACCGAAAACCAGTTCAGATTGCTCCAGTGCCCGCATGTAGACGTCCTGCGTCGGCGTGCGGGCAGCGATGGTCTTCTTGCGGGTGGAAATCTGCGCCATGGAAATCTTTGCCTTGCGTTCCATCGTCGGCAAGGTCAGCTGGTCGTCTGCGGCCATGGCCATGCGGATCGCGCCCTCCACGTCGGAAACCTCGGCGGTTCCGCCCTTGAGCAGCCGTTCATAAAGGAAATCCAGCGCCCGACGAGCCTGATTGGTGGCAACGACATCGCCGGTGATGGCGACGGAATTGCCGCGCGGGCGAGCGTCGATATTGAGGCGCTGTTCCAGAAGCTTCAGGTTCTGATCGAACTGACCGAATAGCTCTCCCGCTATCCTGTTATTCTCGAACGTGAGGACGAAATGATTGGCGTCGGTCGCGGCTTGGCGTGGCTGGCGCGATGAATTTGATACCAATTCGTGTGCGTTCAAGCGGTCAGGCTCCTGTCCCAATCAGTGTCGGCTCCTCACTCTAACTCCCTGCCACCTCGGCAAACAAGCTGTTTGGACCCGTTGCGGTGATTCGTACATTAACAATGTCACCGATTTTCAAAGTCTTTGCATCAAGATTCACGGATTGCAGCCATGGAGAGCGACCTATCAACTGCTCAGGCATGCGGCCGGGCTTTTCCAGCAGCACATCCATGGTTTTTCCGACCAGCGATTCCGCAAATTCCTTCTGCTGCCGCAGCAACAGGGCCTGCAATCTTTCCAGCCGCTCGGCCTTCACCTCTTCCGCAACCTGATCGGTGAGATCGGCTCCCGGCGTGCCGGGACGGGTGGAATATTTGAACGAGAAGGCCTGCGCATATTTCACCGTCTCGACCATCGCCATCGTATCTTCGAAATCGCGATCCGTCTCACCGGGGAAACCGACAATAAAGTCTCCCGACATGGCAATATCAGGGCGGGCGGCGCGGATTTTTTCGATAAGCTGGATATATTCCTCCCCCGTATGGCGACGGTTCATCGCTTTCAGAATGCGGTCCGAACCGGATTGCACCGGCAGATGCAGATAGGGCATCAGGAGGCGCAGATCGCGATGCGCGCCGATCAGGCGCTCGTCCATGTCGCGCGGATGGCTGGTGGTGTAGCGAAGCCGTGCAAGGCCCGGAATTTCCGCCAGCCGGTAAAGCAGTTCGGCCAGACCCCATTTCTCGCCCCTCGGGCCTTCGCCCTGCCAGGCATTCACATTCTGGCCGAGCAGTGTGATTTCGCGCACGCCTGCATCGACGAGCTTCATCGCCTCATCGACGATCTGGCGCACGGGGCGGGAGACTTCCGAACCGCGCGTATAGGGCACGACACAGAAGGTACAGAACTTGTCGCAACCTTCCTGCACCGTCAGAAACGCGGTAACGCCGCGCGTCCTCAGCGTGGATTTTTCGGCCACCGGCAGATGCTCGAACTTGTCTTCGACCGCATATTCGGTTTCGATGACACGCTCGCCGCCACGCACCCGCTTCAGGGCATCCGGCAGGCGATGATAGGTCTGCGGGCCGATGACGACATCGACTGCGGGCGCACGGCGAAGGATTTCCTCGCCTTCCGCCTGCGCAACGCATCCGGCAACGCCAATCATGAATTCGCGGCCCTGTTCTTCGCGCGATTTTTTCATATCGCGCAGGCGGCCGAGCGCCGAATAGACCTTTTCAGCCGCCTTTTCGCGGATATGACAGGTGTTCAGCAGAACCAGATCCGCCTCGCCCATATCCTCCGTCTGAACATAGCCGTCCTTCGCCAGCGCATCGCTCATACGGACGGAATCGTAGACGTTCATCTGACAGCCGTAGGTCTTGATGAAGACCTTCCGGCTGTTAGAGCCCTCGCGGGCGATCATGGGTGGGGCGTCGAGGCCAAGCGTTTCCTGGGTCATGGCGGCTATCTAGTGTTTTTCACGGCCAGATTAAACAGAAAAATGCCGGAAAAGCTACGATCTCGCTAATTCCGCCAGCCGCCGCGCAGGCTGAAGGCCAGCATGGAGCGGATGGAGGCGGCGATATCGGTCGCCAGGCGCTTGCGGTTATCCGTGCTGTGAAACGGAACGCTGTCACCGAATGTCACGTCGACATCGATGGCGCCGGCCCTGATGATGCCGAGCAGATGCGGCACGAGCGTGATGCTGCCCGGCCAGGCGGCGATGACGCGATGGTAACGCCCCATGGCCATGCCCTGCACCCTAGTATAGGCGATGGCGACCGGCTGCACATAAACCAGCTTGCCCGGCACCTGTTCAGCGGCGGTGGAGGCCGCACCGAACAGCGAGGATTTGACGGCAAGCATGCGGTTGCCGTCCGAAGTGGTGCCTTCCGGAAACAAAACGACGATCTCGCCATCGGCCATGCGGCTGGCGATCTCGCTCACCTGCGCGCCGGTGCTGCGTTTCTGCTCACGCTGCACGAAGATGCTTTTCTGCAGCCGGGCAAGCCAGCCGAACACCGGCCAGTCCCTCACCTCCGTCTTGGCGATGAACACCACGTCGGCAATGCTGCCCAAAACGAGGATGTCCTTCCACGAGGCGTGATTGACCGCCAGCATCAGCGGCTTTGCGCGCTCCACATCGCCATGCACATGCACACGGATGCCGAGAACATGGCAGGCGATGCGGTGCCAGAGGCGCGGAATGCGACGGCGAAGCCGCCAGTCGAAGGCAAGGCCCAGCAGTTGAAGCGGCAGCAAGACGAGCGTGACGATCAGCAGAACGACCGCAATATAGGCTGTCCGCAGCCACATCATGAGAAAAACGCCCGCTTGTTCACCGGCGTCTCAGTGTTCGCCGGGCTTCAACGGCACGCCGTAAAGTTCCAGCCGGTGATCCACGAGCTTGAAGCCGTGTTCCCGGGCGATCTTTTCCTGAAGGGCCTCGATCTCGGCCGAATGAAATTCGATGACCACGCCGTTCTTCAGGTCGATCAGGTGATCGTGATGTTCCTCGGGCACGGTCTCGTAGCGCGAACGGCCGTCACGAAAATCGTGACGCTCGATGATGCCGGCATCCTCGAACAGCTTCACCGTTCTGTAGACGGTGGAAATCGAGATGCGCGGATCCACGGCGGAGGAACGGCGGTAAAGCTCCTCGACATCGGGATGGTCGGCTGACTCCTGAAGGACGCGGGCGATGACACGGCGTTGATCCGTCATCCGCATGCCGCGTTCGGCACAAAGCTCCTCCAGCGTTTTCGAAAGGTCTGTCACGTCTTCTGGCCTTTTGAGAATTCCGGTTTGCGGCTTGCGCCGAAAAAATGCCTGTCGCAGGGAACTAGCGAAGATCGCGGCGCATGACAAGCGCCGTCGACTTCGTTCCATCCTTTGCGGTGTAATAGGCCTTGCGTTCCGCGACGGTTTTGAAGCCTAGCTTCCTGTAAAGCCCCAGCGCGGAGGCATTATTATTATCCACCTCAAGGAACATGGTTTCGGCGCCGCGCATCATCGCCTCGCGGATGGCCGACTGCATCAGACGCCAGCCGAGACCGGCGCGTGCGAACTTGTCGGCCACGGCAACGGTCAGGATTTCCGCTTCGCCCGCCACTTCCCGCGCCAGCACGAAACCGCCGAGCGGCTTGCTGAAAAAAGCGTTGGTCTGGCGAGCGACAGCACCGAAAACAGCCCCTTGCGTCAGCAGCCCGGAAAACTCCCCGTCGTTCCAAGGGCGCGGAAAGCGCAGCGCATGCAACTCCGCCACCGCAGCGCAATCCTCATGCTGCATCGGCACGATCTCGAAATAGGGCTTCCAGCTCAGGTATTCGTCAAACATAGCAAGAATCGGGCATCACAGGAATCATTCGCACAGGCTGACGAATGCCCTATCAGGCAACGCCCTGACGTGCCAGCGCAAAACCGGTTTGCGGCCGGGCATCCGGCCCACGCAGATAAAGCGGCGCGGGTTTCGGTTGGCCAGCCGGCTTGCGCGCAGCAGCACGCGCGACCGAGGTGATCGGGAAGTGATCCGGTCCCGAACCCGCCTCCAGCCCCGCCAAAAGCGGCGCGGCTGAACCGATAACGGCGCCGTCGAAACCGGTAGTGACCGTTTTGGCGTCGTCCAGAGACAGAAGCGCAGCATCGCGCAGCGGCGATCCATCCGCACCGAATGTCTGGAGATAGGCTTCGCCGCGCTTGGCATCCAGCCCGACGGCCACGGGCCGGCCGGGATTTGCAAGCAGATGATGAAGCGCTAGCGTTTCAAGCGTGGTGACGCCCACGGCCTCGACGCCGAGCGACAGGGCAAAGCCGCGCGCGGCGGCAACCCCGACGCGGATACCGGTGAAAGACCCCGGCCCGATGGTCACGGCAATGCGTTCGACATTCTGGAGCGGCAGTTGCGCCTGCTCCAGAGCACCATCGATGACGGCCATCAGCCTTTCGGCATGGCCCTTGCCGATTGTTTCGCACACTTCGCCGAGTACCCTGTCGGAGGCGCTGTCATAAACGCAGGCGGAACAATCCACACCTGACGTGTCGAGTGCTAGAACAATCATCGCGTGGCCTGGCTTACAATGTCATACCGCTTCGACTTCGCGCACTTCCGGCACGAAATGGCGAAGCAAATTCTGAACGCCATGCTTCAGCGTGGCGGTGGAGGACGGGCAACCCGAGCAGGCGCCCTTCATGTTGAGGAACACGGTACCATCGCGGAAACCGCGGAAGGTGATGTCGCCACCGTCCTGCGCCACGGCGGGACGGACGCGGGTATCCAGCAACTCCTTGATGGTGGCGACGATGGTTTCGTCACCCTCTTCGAAGAACTCGCCCTCCTCATCCGACACTTCGGCCGCAACGGCCGTACCCATGATCGGGCGGCCGGACATGAAGTGTTCCATGATCGAGCCCAGAATAGCAGGCTTCAGGTGCTGCCATTCCGCGCCGTCCTTGGTGACGGTGATGAAATCGAAACCGAAATAAACGCCGGTCACACCCGGAATGGTGAAGAGGCGCTCCGCCAGCGGCGAAGCCTGCGCCTGCGACGGGTTGAGAAACTCTGCCGTGCCGCTTTCCAGCACCACCTTGCCCGGCAGGAACTTCAACGTCGTGGGGTTCGGCGTGGCTTCCGTCTGAATGAACATCGTCTGTCTCCTTCGAGGTCGCCGTTCACGCCCCGTAATTTAAAGCGCGTCGCCTTCACGACCACGCGCTTTAAATTTTTTGCTACGCATGTCTTTATCCCAAAACCGGTTCCCACTTTTGGGAGACATGCTTTAGAATTCTTCCAAAAAATACGCCCGGCGAAGCTGCACTTCAAGCCCTGACATGATAATTACATTCAAGAAATCGTCAGCCCCTAAATCTTGTCCGGGACCCGGATCAGCAGAGCGCGTCGATTTCCTCGTCCGACAGCGTATCCGGCAGCACGGTGACCGGAATGGGAAAGGCTGCACCGCGTCCGGCGATGGAGGACACCAGCGGTCCCGGCCCTTCCTTCGTGGAGCCTGCTGCCAGAACGAGAATGGCGATATCGCGGTCTTCCTCGACCAGCCCATGGATCTGCTCGGTGGCGCTGCCTTCGCGAATGACCGACTCCGGCTCGATACCGATGGTCTCGCGCACCTTCTGGGCGATCTTGGCAAGCGTGGCTTCCGCCTCCTCACGCGCCTCGGCCCGCATGATCTGTTCGACACCCAGCCATTGCTGGAAATCCCCTTCCGGGATCATGTAAAGCAGGACCAGTCCGCCATTGGAGTTCTTGGCGCGACGGCCGGCATAGTGCACGGCCCTTTCGCATTCCGGTGTGTCATCGATAACGGCGAGAAATTTGCGACGATGCCCTTCCAGACGCGACAGCCGTTTTGAAACCATTCCGCACTCCCTAAGTCCGCCGTGATCCGAAAAACCGCCCGACGGTTCGGGCGGAGATTATATCAAATCACGGCAGGCGCAAACCGCCTGCCGTCGTTCGCAGGCGGCCTGTGCTCAGCGCAGGAAGCCGATGATATCGCGCACCTCGTTCATCGTCTTCTCAGCGATCGCGCGAGCCCGCTCGCCGCCCTGACTGAGAATGGCGTCGATATGGGTCGGGTCATCGAGAAGGCGGCGCATCTCGTTGTTGACGGGGGCAAGAACATTGACGGCAAGCTCGACGAGGGCCGGCTTGAAGGCCGAGAACTGCTGTCCACCGAATTCGGAAAGAACATCAGCCTTGGTCCTGTCGGACAGCGCGGCATAGATGCCGACGAGGTTTTCGGCCTCGGGGCGACCCTTCAGGCCTTCCACTTCGCTCGGCAGCGCGTCCGGGTCTGTCTTTGCCTTCTTGATCTTCTTCGAGATCGCGTCGACATCATCCATCAGGTTGATGCGCGACAGATCGGAAGGGTCGGACTTCGACATCTTCTTGGTGCCGTCCTTCAACGACATCACGCGCGGCGCCGGGCCGCCGATCAACGGCTCCACCATCGGGAAATAGGCATGCACCGGCTCATCGCCGACTGTGATATCGAGCCCGAGACCCGCCTTGCGGATATGGTCGCCGAAATCGATATTGAATTTCTGGGCGATATCGCGGGCAAGTTCCAGATGCTGTTTCTGGTCGTCTCCAACAGGAACATGCGTGGCGCGATAGACGAGAATGTCGGCAGCCATCAGGCTCGGATAGGCAAGCAGGCCGAGCGACACCTGCTCGGCATTCTTGCCGGACTTGTCCTTGAACTGCGTCATGCGTTCCATCCAGCCGATGCGCGCCACGCAGTTGAACACCCATGCGAGTTCCGCATGCTGCGGCACGGCCGACTGGTTGAAGACGATATGTTTCACGGGATCGATGCCCGCGGCGATGAAGGCGGCCGCAATCGAGCGGGTCTGCGCCTTCAGGTCCGAGTGAACGAGCTGGGCGGTGATGGCATGCATGTCGACGACGCAATAGATGCAGTCGTTATCTTCCTGCAGCGCCACGAATTTGCGGATCGCGCCGAGATAATTGCCGAGATGCAGATTGCCGGTCGGCTGGACGCCCGAGAAAACCAGCGGCTTGAATGCGTTCATTGTCGTCCTCGAAAAGGCTTGTGGAGGGCCCCGCCCCATGGTTGGAATTGCACGCGCGCTTATGCACCCGCAGCCCCCAGCAATCAAGCGGTTTCAGGGCATGTCAGCCGCGCGGTTCCAGAAGATCCCAGCGATTTCCATAGGGATCGGCAAAGACCGCAACGGAGCCGTAAACCTCGTGACGCGGTTCTTCCAGAAAGCGCACGCCGCGGGCCAGCATCGTCTCATAATCGCGTTGGAAATTGTCAGTATGCAGGAAAAATCCGACACGGCCGCCCGTCTGGTTGCCGATGGCAAGCCTCTGCGGTTCACCATCCGCCTGGGCAAGCAGCAGGGCGCCGCCCTCGGTGCCTTGCGGCTTCACCACCAGCCACCGCTTGCCGTCGCCAAGTGGCTGATCGGAAAGGCATTCGAACCCGAGAATGTCGCAATAAAACGCCCTCGCCCGATCGTAATCGTCCACGACAAGCGTGACGAGCGCGATGCGGCGGTTTTCGGCAAAGGACATCAGCCCGCCTCCGTTTCGACGTTCTTCTTGCCGCGCTTGCGGATGGCTCGCTTGACCATGCCGATATCGGCACCGCCGGAAACGAAAGCGAGCACGAAATAAACCAGCATGGCCGCGAAGACGAGAGCCATGATGGTGCCCGCACGCACGAAAATGGACGAGGCGGAAGACAGTTCGAAAGTCAACCAGGTCAGCGCATAGTGCACGAAACCGGCCATCAACGCCGCAGCCAGCAGCAAACGCGGAATGCGGGTGAGCAGCGGAATATCCACCTGCCAGTCACCGCGCCATAAAAGCATGCCGAACAGCAGGGCAGCATTGACCCAGCCGGCGGTGATTTCGGCAATGGCGATGCCCGGGCCCCCAAGACGCGGAAACAGTGTCAGCGCCAGGGAGACGTTCACGACGACGGAAATCGCCGCGAAGATCATTGGCGTGCGGGTATCCTCGCGGGCGAAAAAGCCGGGAATGAATGCCTTGATCAACACAAAAGCCGGCAGGCCTAGACCATAAATGCCAAGGATTTGCGCGACGGTGACGGTGGCCGAAGGCGAGAAGTTGCCACGTTCATAAAGAAAACGAACGATAGGCTCCGCCATGACGAGAAGTGCTGCGGCAGCCGGCAATGTCAGGAACAGCACGAACTCGACCGAGCGGTTCTGCAGGCTCCCGGCCTCCACCATATGCCCGCCGCGCAACGCCCGCGCCAATTCCGGCAGAAGCACGGTGGCCACCGCGATGCCGACCACGCCGAGCGGCAGCTGGTAAATCCGGTCCGCATAGGCAAGCGACGAGATCACGCCTTCGCCGGCAGAGGCGATATTGGTGTTGATCAGCAGATTGATCTGGGTGATGCCGCCGGTAATCGCTGCCGGCAGGGCAAGAACCAGAAGGCGCTGCACATTCTTCGTCAGCCGGGGCCTGCGGAAACCGATCCGCATGCCGGCATTACGCACGGCGATCCAGACGATGGCAAGCTGCACCAGACCGGCCGCCATCACGCCCCAGGAGAGCGCGTAACCTACCTGAAGCGGATCGTAATTTTTCCACCAGGCCAAAGCGAGTACGCCGATGAGGATGATGTTGAGGAAAACGGGAGCAATTGCGGCTGCGAAATAACGATGCAGCGAGTTCAGCATGCCGCCCATCATTGCCGCCAGAGACATGCAGGCGAGATAGGGGAACATGATGGTGGCGAGATGGACGGTGTTGTCGAATTTCACCGGGTCTTCCAGAAAGCCCGGCGCGATCACCGTGCGCACGATGAACGGCATCGACAGTTCCATCAGGATCGTCAAGGCCAGAAGCACGGTGAACAGGACGCCGAAGACTTCCTCGGAAAAGCGCCTTGCGCCCTCCATGCCGTTCGCCTCGATTTCCTTGGCGAAAAGCGGCACGAAAGCCGAGTTGAACGCGCCTTCGGCAAACAGCCGCCGGAAGGTATTGGGGAAACGGAAAGCGGCATTGAAGGCATCCGCCACCGGGCCGGTGCCGACGGCGGCTGCCATCAGGGTTTCTCGCAGGAAGCCGAAAATGCGGCTGCCGAGCGTGGCGGTGCCGACGGTGGCGAACTTACCGATCAGGCTCATGATCTCAAGCCTTTGCCGTGCGCGCGGCCGGCAGGGCCGCCACGTCTGGGTGGGCGATGATGCCGTTCGGCATACGGTCTCGCAATTCGTCTTCCTGCTCGCTCATCACCGCCTTCAGGCGCGTGGCGATGCTGGCCTGCCGGTTGTCGTTCGTCACCTTCTGGCCGAAGAGATCAGTCACATAGAAGGTATCGATGACCTTTTCGCCGAAGGTGGTGATGCGGGCGGAATGAATATCGAGCGACAGGTCGGCGATCACAGCCGTCATGTCAGCCAGAAGTCCGGGCCGGTCGAGGCATTCGACTTCGATAACGGTGAACTTGTTGGACAAACCATTCGAGATGGTGACGGAAGGGGGAATGGTGAAGGCGCTTTTCTTCTTGCGGCTTTTGGTGCGGGTGGCAATCATTTCCGGCAGGCGCTGCTTGCCGGACAGAACCTCCTCGATGAGCTTGCCGACATTGTTGCCGCGCCGCGTCTCGTCCTCATCGATCGGAAATTCGCGGTTGATGAGGATCGTATCCAGCGCCCGCCCATCGGACGTCGTGAAGATTTGCGCATCGGCGATATTGGCGCCGGCCGCCGCACAGGCGCCGGTGATGATGGACAGCAGACGCGGATGGTCCGGCGCCAGCACGGTAATTTCGGTGATGGCATGGAAGGAATGGGTGCGCACCATGGTCGACAGCGCTTTTTCCTGCTTGTCGGCTTCACGGATGAAGCGGGTATGGCGTATCTGGTCTTCAAGCGCCACCGTCAGCAGATAGGGCTCATAATGCAGCTTGGTATATTTGCGCCGCGCCTTCTGGCCCCAGTCTTCGAGCGCGTCGTAGAGCGCCTGCCGGGCGATCTGCGCGCGCTCCTTGCGGGAGACCTCCGAGAAGCCGCCTGACAGCAGCAGTTCGGTCTCGTAATAAAGCGAACGCAGCAGCTGCCCCTTCCACCCGTTCCAGACACCCGGACCAACGGCGCGGATATCGCAGACCGTCAGGATGAGCAGCATCTTCAGCCGCTCCATGGACTGCACCTTGTCGGCAAAATCGGTGATGGTCTTGCGGTCATGCAGATCGCGCGTCTGGGCGACCATGGACATCAGCAGATGCTGCTCGATCAGCCAGACCACCGTTTCGGTCTGCTTGCCGGTGAGGCGAAAACGCTGGCAGAGCTTGCGGGCGACACGCGCGCCGGCAATCGAGTGATCCTCCTGCCGGCCCTTTGCCACATCGTGCAACAGAACGGCGACATAAAGCGCCTCGCGTTCCTCGACGCTCGGCATCAGCTGGTTGGCGAGCGGGTGGGCATCGACGGCCGTTCCCTTGTCCACTTCCGACAGAACGCCGACGGAGCGGATCAGATGCTCATCCACCGTATAGTGGTGATACATGTTGAACTGCATCATCGCGACGATCTTGCCGAATTCGGGGATGAACTTGCCGAGCACGCCGGCCTCGTTCATGCGGCGCAGCGTCAGGGCCGGATCGCGCCGCGACGTCAGGATCGACAGGAAAAGCCGGTTTGCCTCTTCGTTTTCCCGCAGCTCGTCATTGATGAGCGACAGCGAACGTGTGACGACACGCAGCGCATCGGGATGCAGTTCCAGATTGTTGATATCGGCAATGTGGAACAGCCGGATCAGATTGACCGGATCGTTCTTGAAGACATCAGGCTTGGCGAGCGCAATGCGGCCGCGATCCTCGACGAATTCCACCGAGCCGGGAATCTTGCGTACACGGTGGGCGAAGCGGCTGAGAACGCCGGAAAGACCCGGCACATCCTTCGCCTGCCGGTCTTCCAGTGCTGCGCAGACGATGCGGGTCAGATCGCCGACATCCTTCGCCACGAGGAAATAATGCTTCATGAAGCGTTCGACGGCGGAAAGGCCGGGGCGCGGCTGATAACCGAGCGCATCGGCGATTTCGCGCTGAATGTCGAAGGAAAGGCGCTCTTCCGCCTTGTTGGTGATGAAATGCATCTGGCAACGGACGGCCCAGAGAAAATCATCAGCCTTTTCGAACAGCCTGAGTTCGCGCCGCGACAGGACGCCGAGCTTCACCAGATCGGCCGTATCGCGGACGTGATAATAATATTTGGCGATCCAGAAAAGCGTGTGCAGGTCGCGCAACCCGCCCTTGCCTTCCTTGACGTTCGGCTCCACCAGATAACGCGTATCGCCCGCCTTGCGGTGGCGCTGGTCGCGCTCGGCGAGCTTTGCGGCGATGAATTCCGGACCGGTGCCGGTGACTACTTCCGACTCGAAGCGTTTTTCGAGATCGTCGGTCAGGGATTTTTTACCGCAGATCGCCCGCACTTCCAGAATGGCGGTGCGGATCGTCATATCGGATTTGGACAGGCGGATGCATTCATCCACCGTGCGTGTGGCGTGGCCGACCTTGAAACCGAGGTCCCAGAGGAGATAGAGCACGAACTCCACGGCCTTGTGCATGTCAGGCGTGTTCTTGGCCGGCAGCAGGAACAGAAGGTCGATATCCGATCCCGGCGCCAACGTACCGCGACCATAACCGCCGACTGCGGCAACCGCGATCTGCGGCGTATCTTTCGGATAGACATATTGGCAGGCGAGATCATAGAGGATTTCGATCAGCCGATCCTGAAGCCAGGAGATGCGTCTGGCGCAATCGATGCCGCTACCATCGGCTTTCAGTAGTTCCCTGGCCTTTTCCCGGCCTTCCGTGCTGGCCTTTCGAAAGATCGGCAGCAGATCGGAGCGAATATCGGCAATGCGTTTGCCGTCTTCCTTGAAGATGATGTCGCATTCGCGCTTCAGCGCCGATACATCGAGAATGTCGGAAAAATCCAGGTCCTTGATGGCCATCTATGCCGGTATCCATGTCCTGTGGGAAATCCCACCACTTGCGATGGGAGTGTCCTATAGCGAGTTTTAAAGGCGATGGACAGGCAATCTATCCCTTCAAGCCTTGCCAAGTTCTTTCTTCAACGCATAGAGCGCGTCCAATGCCTCACGCGGCGTCATTTCGTCGGGGTTGAAGCCTTTCAGAGCTTCCTCCAGCTTCGATGGTCCGGCCTTGCGGGTTTCCTCGCGGCGAACCGCGATCTGGAACAGCGGCAGATCGTCGATCAACTGGCTGGCCGGGTTCTTGCGGTCGGCATCTTCGAGCTTCGTCAGCACCTCACGGGCGCGCTCCACCACCGAGGCAGGCAGCCCCGCAAGCCGGGCCACCTGAATGCCATACGAACGATCCGCAGCGCCCGGTCCGACCTCGTGCAGGAAGATGACGTCACCTTCCCACTCCTTCACCCGCATCGTGGCATTGGAAAGGCGGCCGAGTTTTTCCGACAGCACGGTCAATTCGTGGAAATGGGTGGCGAAGAGACCACGGCAGCGATTGACCTCGTGCAGATGCTCCACCGCCGCCCAGGCGATGGAAAGACCGTCAAAAGTCGCGGTGCCACGGCCGATCTCGTCCAGAATGACCAGCGAACGATCCGTCGCCTGATTGAGGATGGCGGCGGTTTCCACCATTTCCACCATGAAGGTCGAGCGGCCGCGCGCCAGATCGTCGGAAGCGCCAACGCGGGAAAACAGCCGGTCGACGACGCCGATATGGGCGGCTTCCGCCGGAACGAAGGAACCGATCTGCGCGAGGATGGCGATCAGCGCATTCTGACGCAGGAAGGTCGACTTGCCACCCATATTCGGGCCGGTGAGCAGCCATATCGCGCCGTTCTTGCCGTCGTTGACGGCCGACAGATCGCAATTATTGGCGATGAAGGGCCCGGCAGACTGCCGCCGCAACGCCTGCTCCACCACCGGATGCCGCCCGCCCTTGATCGCAAAGGTCATGGAAGCATCGACGATCGGCCGGCAATAGGCCTGTTCGGTGGCGAGATAGGCAAGGCTCGAGGCGACATCGATCACCGCAAGCGCCAGTGCGCCGGCCTTGATCGCTTCC
Organism: Agrobacterium leguminum; assembly: GCF_005144435.2. NCBI lineage: Bacteria > Pseudomonadati > Pseudomonadota > Alphaproteobacteria > Hyphomicrobiales > Rhizobiaceae > Agrobacterium > Agrobacterium leguminum. The sequence continues at coordinate 21,109 of NZ_CP120211.1, read as the reverse complement.
GCCTGCTGCACCACGGCCTTGACCATGCGCTCGAAAGCTTCCAGTTCCATGGTCAAAGCCTGCGCAGCGGCATTGGCGATGCGGCTTTCGAGATCGGCAAGCTCGGTGGTGGTGAAGCGCATGGCGCCCGCCATGGTCTGGCGATGGATAAAGCGCGCCTTGGCCTCGTCCGTCGCTGTCATCACATCGGCATTGCCCGCCGTCACCTCGATGAAATAACCCAGCACATTGTTGTGCTTGATCTTGAGCGACTTGATGCCGGTCTCATCGGCATATTTCAGTTGCAGACCCGCAATCACCCGGCGCGACTGGTCGCGCAGCGCCCGCACCTCATCGAGTTCGGGATTGGCGCCTTCACGCAGGAAACCGCCGTCACGTTTCAGAAGCGGCAGATCGTCGGCAAGCATCGAGCCGAGCATGGCTTCGAGACCGCTCGGCAGGGCTTTCAAATCCGCGAGCGCCGCCGCCAGCTCATCCGGCAACAACCCGTCATCGAGAATGGCCGCTATTTTTTCGGCGGAGACCAATCCCAGCCGGATGGCACCGAGATCGCGTGGCCCACCGCGCTCCAGCGCCAGACGCGAAAGCGCGCGCGGCATATCGGCGACATGTTTCAGCGCATCGCGCAGGCCGTCGCACAGCGAGACGTCATCGATGAGATAAGCCACGGCATCGAGGCGGGCGTTGATCCTTTCCGGGTCGGTCAAGGGCGACATCAGCCGCTCGGCCAGAAGCCGTGCACCGCCGCCTGTTACCGTGCGGTTCAAGGCGTGCAGCAGCGATCCGTCCCTTTCGCCTGATAGCGTCTTCACCAGCTCCAGATTGGCGCGGGTGGCGGGATCGATGAAAACGGTCGAAGCGGCGCTTTCGCGCTCCGGCGCACCAAGCGGCGGGCGCTCGGCGATCTGGGTCTTTTCGACATAGGCGACGGCAGCGGCGGCGGCCGCCATTTCCACCCGCGAAAAGGTGCCGAAACCATCCAGTGTCGAAACATTGAAGTAACGGGCGATGCGCCCTTCCGCCGTGGCGCTGTCGAAGAGGATCGCCGGCTGCGGCACTGCTACGCGGCCAAGCACATCGAATACCGGCCGCAGTTCCTCGTCATGGAACAGGCTGTCGGCAACGATCAGCTCGCGCGGATCGATGCGCCAGATATCGGCCAGAAGCCGTGTCAGCGTGGTTTCCGCCAGACGGAAAACGCCGGTGGAAATATCGATCCAGGCGAGCGCAAACTGCGCCTCGGCACTGCCGCGAATACGGGCAAGCGCCATCAGATAGTTGGATTCCGTCGGCGACAGCAGTTTTTCTTCGGTCAGCGTGCCGGGGGTAACGAGCCGCACCACATCACGCTTGACCACGGATTTCGATCCGCGCTTCTTGGCTTCCGCCGGATCTTCCACCTGCTCGCAGACGGCGACGCGATAACCGCGCAGGATGAGTTTCTGCAGATAATCATCCGCCGCGTGGACGGGAACGCCGCACATGGGGATATCGTGCCCCATATGCTGGCCGCGTTTCGTCAGCGTAATGCCCAAAGCGCGGGAGGCTTCGACCGCATCGTCGAAGAACAATTCGTAAAAATCGCCCATGCGGTAGAACAGCAGCGAACCGGGATTGTTCGCCTTGATCTCGATATATTGCTCCATCATCGGAGTGGCCGTCGCGCGGCTCTCTTCCGAGATCAGGGAAGCGGTTGTCAGAACGTCCGTCAATGGCCTGCCGATGTCATATCGTGTTGCGGAAAAGGAGCGCCGACACTAGCGGCAATCTCCACCTCAACACAACACGCGCGGGGACGCTGCCCACAAGAACATCCCGCCCGGCTGCGCCAAAACCCGGTCAGCCGTTGATGCGCTCGGCCTCGCCGCCATAGTAGCTGATGTAACGACCGGCGATGGACGAAACCGGCAGGACTACGAGGACGTCTGTGGTATTGAAGGCATGGTCCACGACCGCGCCGGAGCCAAACATGGCGCCAAGGCGCATATAGCCCTTGATCAGCGGCGGCATGGCGTTCAGCGCCTTGCGGGCGTTGAGCGCCTCTGCCGGAACGAGGTCCATCTCATGATAAAGCTCGGGAAGAGCGGAGGCTTCCCACTCGCCCTTGGCCACGCAATTATGATGCAGGAAAGACAGGGCAAGCGCGTGGGCTTCCGGCTGCACGCCGGGGAAGGAGGCGCAGCCGATCATGGCATCCATGCGGTGTTTCACGGCATAGGCCCAGTTGCCCTGCCACAGAAGCTCGACGGTGCGCTTGGTGCGATATTCGGGCAGCACGCAGGAACGGCCAAGCTCCATGAAGCGCTTGCCCGGATGGCGCGCAACGAGACCGGCGATGTCGAATTCGCTGGCGGAATAAAAACCGTTATTGGCAAGCGCGATTTCCTGCCGCAGCAGGCGATAGGTGCCGACGATCTGGTCTTCGCTGTCGCCTTCGATCGCCTTGTCGAGCACGAGCAGATGGTCGCAGACGCTGTCCCAGGCATCGATGTCGCGCTTGCGACGCATGGCTTCCGCGGGAAGCCGCGCCTTCATTTCCTCGACGAAAACCCGGTAACGCACGGATTGCGCGGCATCGATCTCGCGTTCATTTCTGGCGAGCCGTGTTTCCAGTGTGCCGATACGGCCGAAAAGACCCTCACTGTCCTGAGCTGCATCGGGACGAGGATTAATGACAACATTGTTTTCACAAATGTCGTGATTGAGGATTTCGGCAACCATGGGGAATCGCTCCGCCACCAAAGAATTTTCCTGTCATAAATCACTAATTGACGACAGAATAGTGACAAAATGCCGCCAGCGCGAGTCTGTCAAGTTATGATAGCGACAGGCGTTTCGCCTCCAGCAGACGGCGAATTTCCTCAACCAGCCGTCGCGGGTCGGCAGGCTTGGTCAAAACCGCACCGACACCGGCCCCAAGCAGGATTTCGGCGGTCGCGTCACTCGCATCTGCGCTGAGCACGATGACGGGAATATTTCTTTCGCCCTTCAGCGTATGGAGAAGGTCGGGAAGCACATTGAGCCCCTCGCCGCCTGGCATGTTGAGATCGGAGACGATGAGGTCAGGCAAGCGGGATGCGCCCGGCTCCACAGATTGCCGCAACGCCTCAAAATCCTCGACAGCGCGGACGATATAGCCGCTTTTTTCCAGAACGGCGCGGATGATGCGCTGATTGACGGCATCGTCTTCGGCCACGAGTATCTCGATACCGCTCGCCCCTTCCGCCACCCGTGAGGAAAATCCCACATCCGGGTGGTTGTCGTTGATGGCGTCGCGCCTCTCAATGCCGCGCAGACGACCGCACAGGACGTCGATCAGGGATTTTTCCCGCAATGGCCGGATCAACCAGGCGTCGAAGGCCACATGCATGGTCGACGGCCGCTCTTCGGGGCTGACCAGCAGCGTGCGGCGGACATTCTGTTGCGGCCAATCCTTCAGGGCTTCCCTGAACAGCGGCGAAATGCGCCGGTCGACGATGATGTCGGTGAGGTCGGCCGCTCGCGTGGCAGAACCCTTCCTCAGCTTTTCCAGATCCTCAGGCTGATGGATGAGAGTGCATTGACCGCCGAAAGCCTCGATCGCCTCCATCGTCACCGCCGCTGCCACGCCCTTCGGTGCGATGAGCAGGACATTTGTATGCCGCAGGCAATGACGCCTTGCCGGATCCGCCATTTCGGCAGGGGCGCCCGCCGGGCGAAACGCCAGTTTGAAAGTGCTGCCCTTGCCCTTGCGGCTGGAAACCGTGAGGCGGCCGCCGAATTCCCGCACGATACGGGCGGAAATCGCAAGTCCAAGGCCCGTGCCGGCGCTTCGCTGCGACAACGGGCCCGCCTGCTCGAATTCCCCGAAAATACGGGCCTGTTCCGCCCGGCTCATGCCCGGGCCGGTATCCTCGACGGCAATGTGCAATTCGTCGTCGGCCATGCGCGCCCGGATGACGACGCCGCCTTCCTGCGTGAATTTCACGGCATTGCCGAGGAGATTGAAGAGGACCTGACGTAGCCTCGCCGGGTCGAAATCGAGATGATCGGGCACATTCGGCGCAACGAAGGAGGTGATTTCTATGCCTTTTTCATGGGCGCGATGGGCCAGCATCTCGACGATGCTCTCGATCAACCGGCGCAGGTTTTCCGCGCGCGGGTTGAGCCTGAAGCGGCCGGCCTCCATGGTCGAATAATCCAGCAGATCCTCGACAAGCTGCACCAGCGACTGGCCAGATTGCCGCATGCCATCGAGATAATTTCGCTGCTCCTCGTTGAGCCTCGTCTGCGACAGAAGATGGTTCATGCCGAGCATGCCGGAAAGCGGCAGGCGGATTTCATGACTTACGGTGGCAAGCAGCCTCGCCTTTTCGGCATCGGCCTTTTCGGCACGCAGGCGGGCGTCCTCGCGCTCGCCGAGCGCAAGCCGCTCCTCGGTCACGTCTCTGGCGATGCTACTGATGAGAAGACGGCTGCTTGCCAGATCGCGGGTCACGACATCATGCCAGGAAAAGATGCGCTGACCGAACGGGGTCGCGATCTCCACATCATAGGCATGGACCTTGTCGCCCGGACGGAAAGCGATGCCGATTTCCTCGCAGCTCAGCCCTTCGGGCGCCGCACAGCCGGTCATTTCGCGAAAGACCCGGTTCGCTTCGACAATGCGCCGGTTCATGTCGCGGATCACGACGATATCGCCCATGAATTCCTGCATCTCGGCAATCAGCGAGCGGTTTTGCGTTTGCCGCAGCCTAAGATCGGAATCCGCAGCCCGCGCAGTGGGCTGATGGAAAGATTCATCAAAGAGCGCATAGAGCAGGACACCGACGAGCACGGCGCCAAAGAAGGTCGCCAGCGCAACTGTAACCGCATAAGGCACAGCAAGCGCGATCAGGGCTGCGGAAAAAGCCCCGACCGATAACGACGCGGCGACATAGAGCGCAATCGACCTGGTATCGGTCGCATGTTCTTCATCCGCATGGCGCGTTGTTGCCTCGACACGATCCGCCGGCTGCGCCGCCGTGGTGGCCAGGCCCAGCTCATCTGAAACTTTTTGCCGAAGTCTTGCCAGTTCGCTCATAGGCAACCGCTACCACGGCAGCGGTTTTGATATGTTTGGCTGAAACCCTAAAATTTTACTTTTTAGCCGTCCGGGCGTGCAAAAACTCGTCGAGAATGACGCAGGCTGCGCCGATGGTTATGAAACTGTCAGCCAGATTGAAGACCGCGAAGGACCATGTCTGCGTATGAAACAGGATATAGTCGATGACATGTCCATAAAAAAAACGGTCGAGCAGATTGCCGGCAGCACCCGCGATGATGAAGGCGAAACCGAGATGGGCAAAGGTGCGGTCCGCCGCCGTCTTGCGCCACAGCCACAAGACGAAGACCACGATGACGAGCCGCATGCTGACGATGAACCAGCCGTGCATATCCTCCAGCATCGAAAAGGCCACGCCGAGATTGTAGGTGCGATAAAGCGCCAGGAACGGGGCAACGGGAACCATCTCCTGCAGCGGCAGATAGGCTTCGACCAGCTGCTTGACGATCTGGTCCAGCACCAGTGCGGCGACGATCAGCGCAAAGGCAGGGCCGAATTTCGAGAACAAAGCCGCTTTGGCCATTACGTCACCGGTGCGAGTTCGAGGAGATGTCGCCGCGCCTCAAACAGCATGACGGCAGTTGCGATGGCGAGATTAAGGCTGTCGGCGCGGCCCTGCTGGGGAATGCGCGCCAGCTGGTCGGCCTTGCCGGCGAGTTCCGGCGGCAGGCCGGATTGCTCATTGCCCATCAAGAGCACGACCGGCTTTCCGGCATAGTCGATCTTTCGATAATCCACCGAGCCGGCGAGATGGGTGGCGACGACGCTGACCTGCGCCGATTTTTTCCAGGACAGGAATTCCTCGACCGAAGCGCGGGCGACGGGCGTGGCGAAGACCGACCCCATGGTGGCACGCACCGTTTCCAGCGAAAACGGATCGGTGCAGTCGCCGACAAGAATGACGCCCGAAGCACCCGCCGCATCAGCCGTGCGGATGATGGTGCCGAGATTGCCGGGATCACGAACCCGGTCGAGCGCGATATAGGTCTCACCCTTTTCCGGGCAGATATCCTTCAGCGGCTTCCATTTCTGTTCGAAAATGCCGACGACCATCTGCGGATTGTCGCGGCGGGTGATCGAGGCGATAATCTTTTCGCTGACTTCGAGCACCAGACCGCCCGATGCGACCGTCTTCACCGCCGCCTGCTCCACCAGCGGCTTGCCCTTGGCGGCCTTGGCATAAACCAGCGTCTTGATCGTCCAGCCCAGTTCGAGCGCGTCGATGACCAGCTTCAGGCCTTCCGCCATGAAGGTGCCGGTCTCTTCCCTGCCCTTTTTCTGTGTGAGCGCCTTGATATCCTTGATGATGGGATTGGCAAGGCTGGTCACTTCCTTGACCTGGCCAACCCGGCGCGTGGTGTTTTCGCGCATATCTTTCATCATTTCGGCTCCCAGCGGCTGAATAGCGATGTGGAAAGCACACGGCCCGGCGTCTTGCCGTCAAGCCCGGCCTCGCGAATGACGAGTTCGCCGGACGCGACAACGCCACCGGTGCCGCGCATGGTTTCACGCATCAGCTCATGCATCGAATAGAAGCTGGCCCTGATGGAATAGGCCGTCAGCACAAGGCCGAGCGCCTTGGGCGACAGGATTTCCCGGCAGATATCCAGCATCAGCGGCAGATGATCGAATAATTGCCAGACCTCGCCATGCGTGCCACGGCCGAATTTCGGCGGATCGGTGAGGATGATATCGTAGCTATTGCCGCGGCGCTCCTCACGCTGGATGAACTTCATCGCGTCTTCACAAATCCAGCGGATCGGTGCCTGTTCGAGCCCGGCAAGCGCCTGGTTCTCCTTTGCCCAGCCGATCGCTTTCTTGGAAGCATCGACATGGGTAACTTCGGCGCCCGCAGCCGCCGCGACCAGCGAAGCGACGCCGGTATAACCGAACAGGTTCAGCACTTTCAGCGGCCGGTCGGCGGTCTCGACGGCGTTTTTCAGCCATTCCCAATGGACGATCTGTTCCGGAAAGACACCAACGTGGCGGAAAGCGGTGAAACGGCCAAGAAAGTCGACCCCGAGCAGGGATAATGGCCAGGTTTCGCCAAGCGCCGCCTTTGGAAAACGCCAGCGGCCCATGCCGTCCTCATCTGTATCGCCGGTGAAAATGGCGTCGGCATTCTGCCATACGCGGTCGGGAACCGACGGTTGCCACAGCGCCTGCGCCTCGGGACGGACGACGCGATATTCGCCGTATTGTTCGAGCTTCAGGCCGTTACCGCTGTCGATCAGGTGAAAATCGCCAGCACCGCTCGATTCCAGAATAACCGGAACCTGTTCAGCGGGACGGTCGCCGGTGCGGGGCTTGAGCGGTCGCGCAGGCACCTGCTCAACGGCTGTCGCCGGAGTAACCTTTTCCCTCGGCGCAGGTTTTGGCGCGCTGCGGACAGCGTCCGGCTCGCGCTTTTTCGGTGCCACTTCCGCCCGCCGTGCCGGCTTTGCGGCATGAACCTGTTTTTTCTCGCTCCCGGCACGTGCACGATTGCCCGGCCGGCTGTCTTTTTTCTTCAATGGAAATCTTTCCGCTTCTGCCCGCGTCTTATGGCGCAGCAAATAGCATTCCATGCGCCGCTCGCCTAGAGCCGGAACGAATGTCGGCTACATCACTTTGCCGGGAGTTGTCCGGCATTTGGAAGGTGACCTGTCGCAGCGGCTTTCTGCCGGTTCGCCTCATCATGCCAGCGAACGGCTTCCTTCGCCTCGATACGGGCGCGTTTGCGATGTTTGCCCTGGGCGAACCATGTAGCCGCCGATCCCAGCAGCACACCGAAAATGACTGCCAGAAACAGGAATACGAAAAACGGCGCGGTGAAGGACAGAACGCCATCTTCCGGTCGGAACGGATTTAACGCCAGCGTCACGGCCTGACGATTGGCAACGCACAGGATGACGAGAATAATCGCCAGCGGAAGCAGGATGATGAGGTTGATGATTTTTTTCGACATCCGAGAATACTCCATCGCTGCGGGGCTCCGCTAGCTCCGTTTCCGGCGCGGGCTGAGGACGATCAATCGTCCTCTTCGTCACCCATGCCGGGGTTCAGGCGCTCGCGCAGTTCCTTGCCCGTCTTGAAGAAAGGCACCCATTTTTCCTCGACGAAAACCGACTCACCCGTGCGCGGGTTCCGACCGGAACGCGACGGACGGTTTTTCACCGAAAATGCGCCGAAACCACGAAGCTCGACACGATTTCCTGCCGCCAGGGCGTCGGTGATTTCATCCAGCACCGCATTGACGATGTTTTCCACGTCACGGTGATAAAGGTGCGGGTTACGCGCAGCAACGATCTGCACCAGTTCAGACTTGATCACGGTTGCCCCCTGAAAGAATTGGATTTTTAACGCGGCTCAACCTGCCAAACGGAAACAAGACCGTCAAGAAACAACTTGTCCGTACCGAGCTGGCCGGGGCCTGCGAAGGGAATTAAATCGTCATATCCCAGAAACTTCGCTATTTGCGCAACACTGAAAAGCGCAAAAGGCGAGCGGGATGACGGGGCGCGCCATTCGACGATCGGCAAATCCTTGGCAACACCGCGTGTTTCGAAATAGCTGCGAATTTCCTTTTCGCCGCCCAGCGTATCGACCAGCTTGTTGGCGAGCGCCTGCCTGCCGGTGAAAATCGATCCATCCGCCAGTTTCAGCACGTCTTCGCGCGGCAGCTTGCGGCGATCGGCCACAAGGTCGACAAACCAGCCATAGCTGTCCATCACCATGGCGCGGATCATCGTCTTCGCCTCCTCCGGCGCCTCGTGGAACGGCGAAGGCTCCGCCTTCATCGGCGACGACTTGATTTCCTGCAGCGAAACGCCGAGCTTTTCCATCAACTGGCCAAGCTGGGGGTACTGGAAGATCACGCCGATCGAGCCGGTGATCGAGGTCTCGCCAGCGACGATGACATCGCCTGCCGATGCGATCATATAACCTGCAGAAGCGGCGAGCGTGCGCACATCCGAGACAACCGGCTTCTTTTCCGCCACGCCTCGAATGGCCTTGAAGATGCGCTCACCGCCATAGGTGGTGCCGCCCGGCGAGGAAATTGACACGATCAGCCCTTTGACATTCTCGCTCTTGGCGATCTTGTCGAGCCGCTCGAGAAGTTCGGTATTGTCGGTGATCAGGCCGGAGACCTCGACGCGGGCAATATGGGGCTTCGCACTTTGCTGCGGTCCATCCCATAAAAACCGGTAAAGACCGAAAGCACCGGCGACAAGCAGGAGAACGGCGGCAATCCGCCAGAAAGTCAGCTTGCGGCGCAACCGCCTGCGATCCGCTATCGCCATATTGTCCATAAAAACCTCTGTCATCCGCTTTTGCGCTTCAGGCCATATGGTTCTTCTAACGCGAAGCCGCAAGGAAACAATAAGGAAACCAGAATTACGATAAAATTCGCATTTCCCTTGCACCTCTCCAGACAAAAACCATATTGGCAGGACAAAGCACTCATGCCAAAGACATTTAGATAGAGACACAAGCTTCGATTGTGCGCCAGAATGGCGCCCTAGAAGTATTCCGGACCCACTCTTATGCTCGAAAGACTCCGCGAACCCGCGCCAGCATTTTCGCTGCCCAATGACCAGAACGGCGCCTATGACACCGCGCTGCGGCATTCTGCGCGCGTAAAGCGGCTGAAAATCATTCTGCCGCTCGGCGCGGCAATCATTTCGCTCGCCTTCATCGCCGTTTCGGTTATCCGAACCTGGGCGCCCGACGAGGTCTCTCTTGAGAGCGCACGAATTGAAGACGGCAAGATCGTGATGGAAAAACCCGCTGTTGCCGGCCGCAACGAGAAGGGGATCGATTATTCCATGAACGCCGACCGTGCGTTGCAGGACATCGCCAACCCCAATCTCATGACGCTTGAGAAGGTTCTGGCGGCAGTGCCGGTAAACGACAGCGTCGCGCAGGTGATCGCCCAGGAAGGCATTTTCGACCGGGCGACCAACAAGCTGAAGATGACCGCCCCTTTTGACATCAATCTCAGCAATGGCATACAAGCGAAGTTCCAGTCTGCGGATGTCGATCTGAAGGCTGGGAAAATGAGCAGCCAGGAGCCGGTTTCGATCAAAACAAACGACGGCTCGATTGTTGCGCAATCGATTGACATCGCCGATAATGGCAAGACAATTACATTTTCGGGGCAGGTACGGGCACGTATCGCTGCATCCAATATCAAGAATGAAGGCAAGTGAGAGCCCGGTCCAGATGATGCAAATTTCCCGTCCCGTTTCCCTTGGCAAATCCGCCGGCCTTGCAGCCGCAGGTCTTGTTTTTTCGTGTCTTGCAACTGTGGCTTTCGCCCAGAACACCACCAGCAACATGCAGGGCGTCAAGCTCTCCGGCGACCAGCCTATCGCGATTGAAAGCGATCAGCTCGAGATTCGCGATCAGGAGCGCAAGGCCTATTTCACCGGCAATGTGAAAGTGGTGCAGGGAACGACCACCCTTCAGGCCGGCAAGATGACCGTGAATTACAAGGGCGAGGGTTCTTCGCTCACCAGCGGCGACGCCAATATCGAAAAAATCTTCGTCGACAATAATGTCTATCTGACGTCCGAGACCCAGAAGGCGACGGCCGATCACGGCGAATTCGACATGGCGGCGCAGACCTTCATTCTGACCGGCAAGCAGGTCGTGCTGTCCGAAGGCACGAATGTGTTCACCGGCTGCAAGCTCACCGTTCTGATGAATACGGGACAGGCCAAGCTGGAAAGCTGCGGCGGCCCTGTCCGGATCATGCTCGATCCGAAATCGCAGAAAAAACAGTAGTCTTTCCTCGTGAAGATACCCTCGATCTCAAAGATATTCGGCGGCGGGCGCAGCCGATCCGCGGACGCGGCCTCGCCGGCGGACAAGACCCCCTATCAGGGCACGCTGATCGCGCATGGCCTGACGAAGACCTATAATACGCGCCGTGTCGTCAACGGGGTTTCGCTGGTCGTGCGCCGAGGCGAGGCCGTGGGACTGCTCGGCCCGAACGGTGCAGGCAAAACCACCTGTTTTTACATGATCACGGGCCTGGTGCCCGTGGATACCGGCAAGATCGCCATCAACGGCAACGATGTCACCACCATGCCGATGTATCGACGCGCACGTCTCGGCGTCGGTTATCTGCCGCAGGAAGCATCGATCTTCCGGGGATTGACGGTTGAGGAAAACATCCGCGCCGTGCTGGAAGTGCATGAGCCGGACGCTGCCAAGCGCAACCGCAAGCTCGATGAGCTGCTGGAAGAGTTTCATATCGCCCAACTGCGAAAGTCGCCTGCCGTGGCGCTTTCAGGTGGTGAGCGGCGGCGTCTGGAAATCGCGCGCGCACTCGCGACCGATCCGACCTTCATGCTGCTCGACGAGCCTTTCGCGGGCGTCGATCCGATTTCGGTCAGCGATATTCAGAATCTGGTGAGACACCTGACTGCGCGCGGCATCGGCGTTCTCGTGACCGACCACAATGTCCGTGAAACGCTCGGTCTTATCGACCGCGCATACATCATCCATGCCGGCGAGGTTCTGACGCATGGACGTCCGGACGATATCGTCAACAATCCGGATGTACGCCGCCTCTATCTCGGCAATAATTTCAGCCTTTGAGACCTGGAGCGGGATAGCGAAAAGTGTGTGCGGTTTTCGCTTGAAATCCCGCTCTAATTATATGATCTAGATCGTGATTTAAGATTTCAGGTAGTTTCGGCCTAAAATCATCATGATCGGCACGCGAAAGATTCTTCATCCCGCCCCGCCCTGACGCTTGACCAAACAAGATAAAAAAGCAATTTTTGGGCCAAGTTCCGTCGTCTCAGTAAAATTTCTGGAAAATCAGGCGACGGAGAAGCTGTAAGGGGAGTTTCGCGTCCGCCATGGCATTGTCTGCCAGCCTTTTGCTGCGTCAAAACCAGTCTCTCGTGATGACACCGCAACTGATGCAGTCCATCCAGCTGCTTCAGATGACTCATTTCGAGCTGACGCAGTTCATCGCGCAGGAGGTGGAGCGCAATCCACTGCTGGAAATTGCGGCAAACGATGGCGATTTGAGCAGCGATGCCCCGGCAGAGACCGAGAGTTTCGGTGACGCAGACGGCGAAGGCTCGGAGAGATCCGCCACGGTGACGCCCGACAGCGACGACTGGTATGGCGACCGCGCCGCAAATCTCGGCGAGCAACTGGACACCAGCTTCGAAAATGTCTTTCCCGACGATGCCGAGCCCAGAAAAGCCGATGCGCCCGAACTGGCCGGCCAATGGAAATCCATGCCCGGCCAGGAGTCGGGGGAAAGTTACGATCTCGACGATTTCGTCGCGGCCAGACAGAGCCTCAGCGACCATCTCAATCAGCAACTGCCGCTCGCCATATCCGCCGCCGAGGACCGGATGATCGCCGATGCGCTGATCGGCCAGCTTGACGAGACCGGCTATATTGCGGCGGATGCCGTCGACGACGTCGCCGAACGGCTGGGCGCGGCCCCGTCGGCGGTCGAGCACGTTCTGAAGACGCTTCAGGGCTTCGACCCACCGGGTGTATTTTCCCGCTCCTTAAGCGAATGTCTCGCAATCCAGCTTGCCCAGAAGGATCGGCTCGACCCGGCCATGCGGGCTTTCGTCGACAATCTGGAACTTCTGGCGAAACGCGACTTCGCCTCCCTTAAAAAAATCTGCGGCGTCGATGAGGAAGACCTCCTCGACATGCTGGCGGAAATCCGCACGCTCAATCCCCGCCCCGGCGCGGGTTACGATTCGATGGTTTCGGAGACCATCGTTCCCGACATTATCGTTCGCCCCTCCTCCACCGGCGGCTGGCTGGTGGAAATCAATCCCGAGACGCTGCCGCGCGTGCTTATCAACCAGAGTTATTTCGCCGAGGTGTCGAAACATAAGGCGCGTGCAGGCGAGGATCAGGATTTTCTGACTGAGTGCATGCAGACGGCGCATTGGCTGACCCGCAGCCTCGATCAGCGCGCCCGGACAATCATGAAGGTGGCGACGGAAATCGTGCGCCAGCAGGACGCCTTTCTCGTCAATGGCGTAGATCATCTGCGCCCGCTGAACCTCAAGACGGTGGCCGACGCCATCAAGATGCACGAATCCACCGTCAGCCGGGTGACATCGAAAAAATACATGCTGACGCCGCGCGGTCTGTTCGAACTGAAATATTTCTTCAGCGTGTCGATCAGCGCCGTGGAAGGCGGAGACAGCCATTCGGCGGAAGCGGTGCGCCACCGCATCAAGGCCATGATCGCGCAGGAGGCCGCCGAGGCGGTTCTTTCAGACGATGATATCGTCGACAATCTGAAAAAGAGCGGCATCGATATCGCCCGCCGCACCGTCGCCAAATATCGCGAGGCGATGAACATCCCCTCCTCCGTGCAAAGGCGCCGGGAAAAGAAGGCGATGGCCAAGCTGTCCGCCTTCTGAGGGGCGGCCGCGATCACGTTTATGGCGGTTTTTTGCCGCACCATTGACTCTTGCCACGGCAAGGGCTAGAAGCCCGCCGCACACGTAAGCAAGGTCGTTTGTAACGGATTCATCTCCACCGTCCATGGGCGTAAAATTCGAATGAGGGCTTTTTAAGGTCTTCGAAACGCTTGGATGCGCGCGCGGCTTGACGTAAGCTGGTACTCGCAAATCACTACAAAAAGGAAAATTTCCATGAGTGTGCGTGTATCTGGTAAACATATGGAGATCGGTGAATCTTTCCGTCAGCGGATCGAGGACAATATAGGTCTGGCGGTTACCAAATACTTCGATGGGGGGTATTCAGGCCAGGTGACCGTGGAGAAGTCCGGATCGCGTTTTGCCGCGGACTGCAAGCTGCATCTCGATACCGGCGTTGTATTGCATGCGGCGGGTCAGGCAAATGATCCGCAGGCGAGCTTCGATGCCGCCGCAGAGCGGATCGAGAAGCGCCTGCGCCGCTACAAGCGCAAGCTTAAGGACCACCACAATGGTGCGAATGGCGTGTCGCAGGAAATCGCCTATACGGTGATGGATGCTATTCCCGATGAGGACCACGAGGTTCCTGAAGATTACGCACCCACCATCGTAGCGGAGAGTTCGAAACAGATTAAGACAATGTCCGTCGCCAGCGCCGTGATGGCGCTCGACATGACGGACGAACCGGTTCTGCTGTTCCGCAGCCCGGGCAAGGAATATCTCAACATCGTTTACCGGCGTCATGACGGCAATATTGGCTGGATCGACGCGGAAACGATCAAGAGCTGAACAGTCTGACAAGACGTGGGAGGCAGAGCGTGAAAGTGCATCTGCCTCCTGCATCGTCTCGATGGCATGAAGGAAAAAGAGAATGGCGTTGGCAGATTTGCTGCAACAAGATGCGATTATTCCCGCCCTCAAGGTGAATTCCAAAAAGCAGTTGCTTCAGGAGCTGGCCGCAAAGGCAGCCAGAATTACCGGAGTCTCGGAACGGGAAGTTTTCGACGTCATCCTCCAGCGTGAGAAACTCGGCTCCACCGGTGTGGGCCACGGCATCGCCATTCCGCATGGCAAGCTCAACAGCATCCATCAGATCACCGGCGTCTTCGCACGCCTTGAAACACCGGTCGATTTCGAAGCGCTGGACGACCAGCCGGTCGATCTGGTTTTCCTGCTGCTCGCGCCCGAGGGCGCCGGCGCGGATCACCTGAAGGCATTGTCCAGAATTGCACGCGCCCTGCGCGACCCTGAACTGGTCGCCAAGCTGCGCGCCACCGATTCCGACACTGCAATCTACGCTTTTCTCAATCAGGAGCAGGCGACCGCGGCCTGATCGCGGGCTAACTCTCTCAGTTTAGCGGCAATAAAAAACGCGCCCTGAAGGCGCGTTTTTTATGACGTAAGGATAGATGCCTTACGCGTCTTTTTCATTGAGAGACGAGGTGCCCGGCTCGGCCGATGCGGCAACTTCCGCCTTCGGGCCGCCCTTGGCGACGCCGACCATTGCCGGGCGCAGGACGCGGTCGCCGATGGTGAAACCGGCCTGAACCACCTGCAGCACGGTATTGTTCGGAACCGCCGGATTCGGAATTTCGAACATGGCCTGATGGAAATTCGGGTCGAACTTTTGGCCCTCGGCATCGATCTTCTTCACGCCGTGGCGTTCCAGCGTCGACAGCATCGAACGTTCCGTCATCTCGACGCCTTCGATCAAGCCGTTGAGACCGGCTTCGCCATTGGTCTTGAGTTCATCGGGAATGGCTTCAAGCGCGCGGCGAAGATTATCGGAAACGGCGAGCATATCGCGCGCGAAACCAGCGAGCGAATAGGCTTTCGCATCCTTGACATCGCGCTCCGTGCGACGGCGAAGATTGTCCATTTCGGCCGCAAGGCGCAGGAACTTGTCACGCAGGTCGGCATTTTCAGCCTTCAGCAGCTCGACCGGATCGGGTTCGGCAGCGTCAATCGGCTCTTCCCCGGCGAGCGCGGGTTCGACAAACTCTTCGGCGACGTCCGCGTCAGGTCCGGGCTTTTTTGTATCGTCGGTCATGACGTTCTCCAGATTTGAATATGTTGGTTGCGCCCGATATCGAGCTTTGACGGGCAAAAATCAAGGCTTGCGGCGAAAAGCTTGCCGCATTCCCTGACCTTGCCGGTCTGTCCTATCTCTGCTTGCGGGAAAGGCGAGCCATGATCTGCGCCGTATAGTCCACCATCGGCACGATACGGGCGTAGTTCAGCCGGGTCGGGCCAATGACGCCGACCGCACCCACGACACGATTGTCCTCATCGCGATAGGGCGCGACGATCAGCGACGAACCGGACAGCGAAAACAGCTTGTTTTCCGAGCCGATGAAAATCCTGACCCCCGAGCCGCTTTCCGCGAGATTGAGGATCTCGATGAGATTTTCCTTGCGCTCCAGGTCGTCGAACAGCAGGCGCACCCGATCGATATCTTCCTCACCGGCGAGACCTTCAAGCAGGTTGGAGCGACCGCGAACGATGAGACGGCCGAGCTTGCCCTCCTCATTGTCTCCCGCCCATACCGCCAGACCGCGCTCCACGAGGTCCTGCGCCAATATGCCGAGTTCCGATTGCAGCTCCGCCCGCTGCGTCTGAAACTGACCGCGCAACTCATGCAGCGTCTGACCGGAGAGATGGGCATTGATGAAATTCGCCGCTTCGGTCAATTGCGACGAAGAGATGCCAGCCGGCAATTCGATGATGCGGTTTTCGACCTGATTGTGGTCGCCCACCAGCACGGCGAGCGCCTTGGTGGGCTCCAGCCTTATGAATTCGACATGCTTGAGGATGACGTCGTTCTTCGCCGTCAATACGAGGCCCGCGCCGCGCGACATGCCGGACAACATGCGGCTAGCCTCCGTCAACAGGCCTTCCAGCGATTGCTCGTGGCCGGCGACCGGCCCGATCTGACGGTCGATAGTCGCCCTTTCCTCGGCGGGCAGATCACCCACCTGCATGAAGGCGTCAACAAAGAAGCGCAGCCCCGTCTGGGTCGGCAGGCGACCGGCGCTGATATGCGGCGAATAGATGAGGCCGAGCTCTTCGAGATCGCTCATGACGTTGCGAACGGAGGCGGGTGAAAGCGACATCGGCAACAGCCGCGACAGGCTGCGCGATCCGAGCGGCTCGCCCGTATCGAGATAACCTTCGACGATGCGCCGGAAAATTTCCCGAGACCGTTCATCCAGCAGCGATGCCTGATCTTTTGATAGCGGTGCGGAAAAACCCATTTCGTCCGTTCTTTGTCGTTCAAACCAGCTCGCATCAATATAATGCGTTGCAACGCCGCGGCAAAATGGAAATTGGCTTTGCAAAAGCCCGGGCCTCGCCTTAGAAGGCAGGGACCAACATGGAGAGTGGATCATATGCGGCCTTCAGGCAGAAAAACCGACCAGATGCGCAAGGTTTCCTTCGAGCGCAATTTCTCGAAACATGCCGAAGGTTCCTGTCTCGTGAAATTCGGCGACACGCATGTGCTCGTCACCGCAAGCCTTGAAGAAAAGACGCCGCCGTGGCTGCGCAACAGCGGCAAGGGCTGGGTCACCGCCGAATATGGCATGCTGCCGCGCTCCACCCATGAGCGCATGAAGCGCGAGGCCGCTTCCGGCAAGCAGGGCGGCCGCACGCAGGAAATCCAGCGCCTCATCGGCCGTTCGCTGCGCGCCGTCGTCGATTTGCAGGCGCTCGGCGAGCGCCAGATCAGCATCGACTGCGACGTGATCCAGGCTGATGGTGGCACCCGCACCGCCTCCATCACCGGCGCATGGATTGCCCTGCATGACTGCCTGAAATGGATGGAAACCCGCAACATGATCAAGGTCGAGAAGGTTCTGAAGGACCATATCGCCGCGATCTCCTGCGGCATCTTCGCAAACCAGCCGGTGATCGATCTCGATTATCTCGAAGATTCCTCCGCCGAGACCGATGCAAATTTCGTCATCACCGGCTCCGGCGGCATCGTCGAGGTTCAGGGCACGGCGGAAGGCGCGCCCTTCTCCGAGGAAGAATTCCTGACGCTGCTCGGTCTCGCCAAGGCCGGTTGCAGCGAACTGGTCGCCCTTCAGAAACAGGCGATCGCCTGAGCCGACAGGAAAGCACCATGCGCAAGCTCGATACCAGAACGATCGTCGTCGCCAGCCATAACAAGGGCAAGATCGCCGAAATCGCCGATCTGATCGGGCCTTTCGGCTTTTCCGCCAAATCGGCGGCGGAGCTGAATTTCGAAGAGCCGGATGAGACGGGTGCGACCTTCGAGGAAAATGCCGCCATCAAGGCGCTTGCCTCCGCGAAGGCATCCGGCCTTCCGGCTTTGTCCGACGATTCCGGTCTGGTCATCGATGCGCTGGATGGTGCGCCGGGCGTCTATACCGCCAATTGGGCGGAAACGGCCGATGGCACGCGCGACTTCGCCATGGCAATGCAGAAGGTCGAGGATGCGCTGGCCGAGCGTGGCGCATCGAAGCCGGAAGACCGCACCGGCCGCTTCGTCAGCGTGCTGTGCCTGGCCTGGCCGGATGGGCATCTCGAATATTTCCGCGGCGAGGTGGAAGGCACGGTGGTGTGGCCGCCGCGCGGAACGAGCGGTTTCGGTTACGATCCGGTCTTCAAACCGGAAGGATACGACACCACATTCGGCGAGATGAGCGCGGATGAAAAACACGGCTGGAAACATGGCGACGCCTTCGCGCTTTCGCACCGTGCCCGGGCGTTTAAAAAATTCGTAGAAACCTGCCTGGAGGCATGAACCCGATGGTCGGGGAGCATCAACTTTCTGCCCCCGGCGCGTCGCTTCTGCCGGATACGGGCGATCCCGGTTTCGGGATCTATCTGCATTGGCCCTTCTGTGCGGCCAAATGTCCCTATTGCGATTTCAATAGCCATGTCCGCCACCGGCCGGTGGATCAGGAACGGTTTACGGCGGCCTTTCTCCGTGAAATGGAGCATATGCGGACGCTGAGCGGCCCGCGTGTCGTAACCAGCATCTTCATGGGCGGCGGCACGCCATCGCTAATGGACCCGCAGACGGTCGCGGCACTTCTCGATGGCGTCTCGCGCTTCTGGCATGTGCCAGATGGTATCGAGATCACCATGGAAGCCAATCCTTCCAGCGTCGAGGCAGAGCGTTTTCGCGGTTACCGGGCTGCGGGCGTCAACCGCGTCTCGCTCGGCGTGCAGGCGCTGAACGACCGCGACCTGAAGTTCCTCGGCCGCCTGCATGATGTTGCCGATGCCTTGAAAGCCATCCGGCTGGCGCGGGAGATTTTTCCGCGCATGTCCTTCGATCTCATCTATGCCCGCCCGAACCAGACGGTGGCCGAATGGGACGCCGAGCTGAAAGAGGCTGTCTCCTACGCTGTCGACCATCTGTCGCTCTATCAGCTGACCATCGAGGAAGGCACGCCCTTCTACGGGCTGCACAAGGCCGGCAAGCTGATCGTGCCGGATGGCGAACATTCGGCCGTGCTTTATGAGGCGACGCAGGAAATCACCGAGCGTTACGGCATGCCGGCCTATGAGGTTTCCAACCATGCCCGGCCCGGCGCTGAAAGCCGCCACAACCTGACCTACTGGCGTTATGGCGATTATGCCGGCATCGGCCCCGGCGCGCATGGACGCCTGACGAGAGGCGCTTCCAAGCTCGCAACCGCCACCGAGCGCCACCCGGAAAACTGGCTCGAAACCGTTGAGCGGGAAGGCCACGGCATGGTCGATCAGGAACTGCTTGGCGTCGATGAACAGGCCGATGAATTGCTGCTGATGGGACTTCGCCTGCGCGAAGGCATCGATCTCGCCCGCTGGAGCGACCTTTCCGGCCGCGATCTCGACCCGGAGAAGGAGGAATTCCTCCTCCAGCACGGTTTCGTGGAGAGGCTCGGCAATTCCCGCCTGCGCTGCACGCCGTCCGGCATGCTTATTCTGGACGCGGTGGTGGCCGATCTCGCCTGCTGACGCCGGCCTCCACCCCAGCTTTAGCCCAATAAACAAGACGACAAAAAAAGCGGCCCGAAGGCCGCTTTTTTCATGCGTTGTTTTCGTTGATCAGGCGTTTCAACAGCTCAACCTCATGGCCGAGCTTGGTGTCGCCGGAAATCAGTTCCTCGATCTTGCGCACGGCATGCAGAACCGTGGTGTGATCGCGACCGCCGAAACGGCGACCGATCTCGGGGAAGGAACGCGGCGTCAGCATCTTTGCCAGATACATGGCGATCTGGCGCGGCTTGACGATGACGCGGGTGCGGCGGTTGGACACCAGCTCCTGTCGCGACACATTATAGTGCTTGGCGACGATGCGCTGAATATCCTCGATGCGTACACGCTTGGCCTCACCCGTCCCGACGAGATGCGACAGCAGCTCATCGACACGATCAACCGAGAGGTTCGGCTCGAAGGAGCGACGGAACATCAGCTGGTTGAAGGCGCCTTCCAGTTCGCGTCCGCTTGCCGTCACGCTCTTGGCCACATGGGTCAGGATTTCATCCGAAATCTCGAAGGACGGATCGTCCTGACGTGCCGAGCCGAGACGGCGGTTGAGCATTTCATAGCGCATGTCGTAGTCGGGACCTTCGATCTCGATGGCCATGCCGCCCTGAAGACGGGAACGGACACGCGGATCGAGCGATTCCAGCTCCCACGGCGCACGGTCAGCCGCAACCACGACCTGCTTGGCGCTGTCGAGCAGCATGTTGAGCAGGTGGCAGAATTCGTGCTGGATCATCTTGCCCTGCAGGAACTGCATGTCATCGATGACGAGCAGGTCGATATTGCGCAGCGTGTCCTTCAGCGTCAGCGCGTCATTGTCGCGGATCGCGGTTGCGAAACGCCACATGAAATATTCGGCCGTCAGATAGACGACGCGCGGATTGCGCGGGCTGTCGATGGCGGCATTGGCGATTGCCTGCAGAAGATGCGTCTTGCCGAGGCCGACACCCGCATGGATGAAGAGCGGGTTGAAGCGCACGGCGCCGGCACCGGCTTCGGCGATCGTCTTTGCCGCCGCAAGCGCGACGCGGTTGGACGAGCCTTCGACAAAGGTATCGAAGGTGAAACGTGTGTCGAGCGGCGAACCGAACAACGGCCCGGAACCGCCCTGACGCAGGGTCGCCTGCGAAGCCGCAGGCTGTGCGGCAGGCGTCGCGGGCTGCGACGGAATGAAGGACTTGTTACGCTGAACCGCGCCGACTTCCGGAACGGGCTGCGCCCTTTCCTCGGTCTGAGCCGGACGGACCGGGCGGCTGGCCGAGCGGACCAGAATCTCCACCTTCAGCACATCCGGATCCTCGCTCTGGACGAGGTTCGTGATCAGATCCATATAACGGTTGTTGATCCAGGACTTCAGAAAGGTCGTCGGAACGGTAAAACGGACGACGCTTTTCGAAACGGAATGGAGTTTGAGCCGTGCAAACCAGCTTGCATAGACCTCCGGACCAACCTGTGCCTTGAGCCGCGCGCTAAAACGTTCAAACAGCGCATCGTGCGTCATTGCCGATTTGTCCCCTGCCGCATCTGAGCAAGCTGCATCACGCGTCTTTGGTGCGCGGTCCCCATCAGCCACCGCACCCATCGCCAAATTCAATTGCAT